>OZ245001.1:0-3730000 GCA_965223495.1 Nitrospirales bacterium
GGTCTTGCAGGGACAACCCTTGGGTGTTTTTCCGGGAGTAGAAAGTGTCACCCCGATCTTGGCCCCTTGGAAATTGGTCAGTCGGGAGTTTCAACCGCATGATTCCGTGATTGATGTCGCAGGGGTGAAGGTTGGAGGAAAGCAGGTGGCGGTAATGGCTGGCCCCTGCGCGGTGGAAAAATTGGAGATCACCGTTGGGATTGCCAAGGAGGTGGCCAAAGCGGGGGCATCCATCCTTCGAGGAGGCGCCTATAAACCCCGTACCTCTCCCTATTCCTTTCAAGGCTTGGGCCAAGAAGGGTTGGGGTTTCTTTCTGAAGCGCGCAGGCAAACGGGGCTTCCCGTCGTGAGTGAAATTTTAGATGCGCGAGACCTCGGACACTTTTTAGAGCAGGCGGACATTATTCAAATCGGTGCCCGCAACATGCAAAACTTTGAATTACTCAAAGAGGTTGGGGATTATGATAAACCCGTGCTATTGAAACGAGGCTTATCAGCTACCATTAAAGAATTTCTTTTATCCGCAGAATATATCATGTCCCGGGGTAATCGAAATGTCATGTTGTGTGAACGAGGCATTCGGACTTTTGAATCACAATACCGAAACACCTTGGACCTCAGTGCCGTCCCCACCCTTAAAGAATTGTCGCACTTGCCGGTCATTGTTGACCCCAGCCACGCTACGGGGAATTGGAAACTTGTGTCTCCCATGGCTAAGGCAGCGATTGCGGCAGGAGCTGATGGTCTGTTGATCGAAGTGCATTCCAATCCTGAATGTGCCTTATGTGATGGAGAGGAATCCATTAAACCAACTCGATTTCAAACCTTAATGTCTGACTTACAAAAGGTGGCAAAGGCCGTGGGTCGTGAGCTGTAAGTGGCCCCTCCGCCATTGATTTCCTCTGTTCTTTCATTCATGTCGAATTTCATCCCAGGGCTTGTTTTTCAACAAGTCACCATTATAGGTGTTGGTCTTCTGGGTGGATCCCTTGGCCTCATTCTCAAAGAACAAGGGTTAGCGAAATCTGTTCTCGGCATCGGACGCCGAAAAGAAAATCTGGAATTGGCTCTTCAACGTGGTGCCATTGATGCCTATGCCTTGACTCCGCAGGAGGCTGTTTCTCACTCAGACTTAATTATTTTAGCCACTCCGGTTGATACGTATGTATCTCACGTTGAACAGTGGGGAAAATATCTGGCTCCAGGAACTATCGTGAGTGATGTCGGAAGTGTGAAGGGGCAGTTGGTGTTTGATGTGGAGGTTGCCCTCCCAGATTCGGTATTTTTTGTCGGGGCTCATCCTATCGCTGGGAAAGAAAAATCCGGTGTGCGTTTTGCGGAACACCATTTATTCAAGGGTTCCCGGTGTGTAGTGACTCCGACTTCGTCCACTAATCCGGAGGCACAGGCTAAGGTCACTTCACTCTGGGAAGCAACCGGATCGGAAGTCATAGTGATGGACCCCATGGTTCACGATTGGGTTTTGGGAGCTGTCAGTCATCTTCCTCATGTGGCTGCCTTTGCCTTAATGCAAACCTTAGAAAGCCTCCAAAAACGGACCGACAACGATACACATCTCTTGGATTTTTCGGGTGGGGGATTACGTGACACGACTCGCATTGCAGCCAGCTCCTCGGAAATGTGGCGAGATATTTGTTTGGCCAACCGATCCAATCTAGTGGAAATGGTGGATGAATTTATCCTAAAACTTCAGGAATTCAAATTATTGTTGAACAATCAGGATTCAGCAAAATTAACCCAAACCATTGACCAAGCCCGTGCTCTTCGGGAAGGGTTACCATGAGCCAACTTTCCGTTTCTAAGGCTACGGGGCCTTTGAGGGGAACTGTCACCGTACCTGGGGATAAATCGATGACCCATCGGGGGTTACTTGTTGGAGCCCTCGGCAATGGGCCAACTCGCATCCAAGGATATTCAAGGGGAGAGGATTGTTTGAATACTCTCCGAGCTCTCAGGGGTTTGGGGGTTGAAATACGCGAGTCTCCCGGGGCAATTGAGGTGGTGGGGCAAGGGCTCTGTGGATTAAGAGAACCCAACAACGTCATCGATTGTGGGAATTCTGGAACGGGCATTCGTTTGCTGATGGGGGTGTTGGCTGGGCAGAACTTTTTTTCAGTCTTAACGGGAGATGCGTCCTTACGGGGTCGCCCTATGGGACGGGTTGTGAGTCCTTTGCGCATGATGGGGGCGATGGTAACCGGACGCGGTGGAGGTGAAATGGCGCCACTTGCCATTCAAGGCAAGAGATTAAAGCCGTGTGCGTATGACTCACCGGTGGCGAGTGCCCAAGTTAAATCGTGTATCTTGTTCGCTGGGTTGTTTGCCGAGGGCCAAACAACGATCACTGAACCCCTGAAGTCTCGCGATCACACGGAACGTCTTTTTCAATACGTTGGATTGCCGTTAGAAGTGGAAGGAAACAAAGTAGCTGTTCGGGGAGGCCAGTCTTTCGAAGGAACGTCTCTGAAAATCCCTGGAGATATTTCTGCGGCAGCATTTTTTATGGTGGCTGGCTCCATCGTCCCTGATTCCGAAATTGTCTTGTTGGATGTGGGGCTCAATCCGGAACGAACGGGAATCTTGGATTTGTTAATAAAAATGGGCGGGGACATTACCGTAATGAATGAAAGAGAGGAATCAGGGGAGCCTGTAGGAGATATTCGGGTCAAGACCTCTGAGTTACACTCCATCCACATCCGGCAGCAAGACATTCCCAAAACCATCGATGAATTACCTATTCTTTGTGTCGCTGCCGCCATGGCTAAAGGAGAGACGAGGATCTCAGGGGCGCAGGAACTCAGAGTGAAAGAAACCGATCGGATTCATGCGATGGCCACCGAATTAAAAAAATTAGGTGTAGAAATCCAGGAAGAACCTGACGGTCTCATCATCCAGGGTGGGAGACCGCTTCTGGGGAACCGGTGTGAAAGCTTTGGTGATCATCGAGTCGTCATGTCTTTGGCTATTGCGGGTTTAGTGGCGGAAGGAAATACCGTGATTGATGATGTCGAGTGTGTGGAAACCTCATTCCCGGGATTCCAAAGTAAACTGTTGGATTTATTGACAAATTCCGCCTGATATTTATAATACCCTTAAATTTATTATCCTGTGCATGGGAGTATCAGCCCGTTTATAGGCGTCCTTTGTTGATTACGATCGATGGCCCGGCGGGCGTTGGGAAAAGTACGGTATCTAAAAGTTTAGCAATCCGTCTCGGTTATCGTTACCTCGACACCGGCGCCCTCTATAGGGCGTTAGCCTACAAAGCGCAACAGGAGCAGGTTGATCTTGGTAACCTTCCCCAAATTCAGGCCTTTCTTTCTCGTACCAAACTGAATCTTGTCCCTGATAAAGAGGGTTTTGGCATTGTCCTTGATGGACAGGGGATTAGCCAGAAGAAGCTGAGGGCTCAGGAGATCAGCCAATTATCCTCCTCGATGGCTTCCGTGAAAGCCGTACGTGATTGGTTATTACCCATTCAACAAGAAGTAGGGCAGGCTGGGGGTATAATCGCGGAGGGACGGGATATGGGGACTCGGGTTTTTCCTGAGGCAGAAATGAAGTTTTTTCTTGACGCCGATATTGACATAAGGGCAGTTCGCCGCCATGAAGAATTACTGAGAAAGGGAGAGACCATTAACCTGGAAACGGTTCGAAAGGATTTGGTGCGTCGAGATGAACGAGATCGGACCCGGAAAGTTGATCCGATGAAGCCCGCTCTGGGCGCGATTGAATTTGATACCTCACATCAGGGTCCAGATGAAGTCGTTGACGCGCTCATGGTAATGATAATGGACCAACCGTGAGCGGATTGGTCTATGGGGGGGTATGGATTCTTTTTAATTCCTTCGCCAGAATCTTTTTTTGTTTTCGGGTAAAGGGGTACGAGAATTTTCCCCCAACGGGTGGAGTCATAGTAGCCGCTAATCATGCCAGTTATCTCGATATCCCCCTCCTGGGCTGTGCCATTAGACGCCGGGTTTATTATTTGGGACGGGCCAATTTATTCCCCCACCCCTGGTGGAATTGGATTTTACAAAAACTCGGCTGGATACCGCTGAAAACTCATAGATTGGACCGAAAAGGCTTTGGGATGGCCCTTCACCAATTGAACTGTGGTTTTCCTGTAGTTATTTTTCCTGAGGGAAGCCGAACGAAAGATGGGAAACTGCTGCCAGGAAGGCCTGGAATCGGATATTTGGTCGCGGAATCTGGGTGCCAGGTGATTCCTACGTTTATTTCTGGTACCTTTAAGGTTCTCCCGGAAAAGGCCATATGGCCCAAGTGGAGTCCTGTGTCCGTTTCTTTTGGGAAACCTATTGCTTTTCGCGAGGATTCATCGCAGGGAAGCAAAGTCCTGTATGAACATATTTCCCGTGTGGTTATGGAAGGTATTGCTGAAGTGGGGAAAGTTACCCCGCCCCACTAAGTCAATTCCTGAACAGTTGGGTGCGTGAAAATTAAGATCGGTTCTTTTAACAACCATTTAACTTTTCTGACATTCTTGGAGGATTGGGATTCGGATGAACACACTTTCTACACAACCTGAAATCCTAGACCGGCAGGCCCTGGCCGCGCTCTATGATGAAACGTTTAAAAATATCGAAGAAGGGACCATTACCGAGGGGCGGGTCATTGACATTCAAAGAGATCGGGTTGTGGTGGATATTGGGTATAAATCTGAAGGAATGATCCCCACTGATCAATTTTCGGTGGAAGAACTTGAACATCTGGCCGTCAACGACCCCGTACAAGTATATATCGAACAATGTGAAGACGCTGATGGCAATTTGCTCCTCTCTAAAGAAAAAGCGGACAAAATGAAGGTTTGGGAGGATTTGGAAGTTGCCCATAAGGATGAAAAACAGGTTCAAGGTAAAGTGATTTCTCGAATTAAGGGCGGGATGATCGTGGATATCGGAGTGAAAGCTTTTTTACCCGGATCCCAAATTGATTTGACCCCGGTGAGAGATTTGGATGGGCTTGTGGGCAAGGTCTTTAATTTCAAGATCATCAAAATAAATCATCGACGAGGAAATGTGGTGGTATCCCGTCGGGCTCTTCTGGAAGAAACTCGTGATAAACGACGTCAGTCAACGCTCTCCACATTGTCGGAGGGCCAATTGATAGAAGGAACAGTGAAAAATATTACGGACTATGGGGCCTTCTTAGATTTAGGCGGAATTGATGGACTGTTGCATATTACGGATATTTCGTGGGGAAGAGTCGGTCATCCCTCAGATATGTTTTCCATCGGTGACAAGGTCGAAGTACTCGTTCTGAAGTATGATCGGGAAACTGGTCGCATTTCTCTGGGCGTGAAGCAAAAATCTCCAGATCCTTGGACAAAAGTTGAAGAAAAATATCCCGAGCGAAGTCGGGTCACTGGGAAAGTCGTGAGTCTGACCGATTATGGTGCCTTTGTGGAATTGGAGCCTGGGGTAGAGGGTCTTGTGCATGTGTCTGAAATGTCGTGGACCCATGAAGTTCGGCATCCATCAAAAGTGGTGTCGGTAGGTGATGCTATTGAGGCGCAAGTGTTGCACGTCGATCAACATAGCCGGAAAATTTCACTAGGTATGAAGCAAACGGCTCCCAATCCCTGGGATATTATTGAAGATAAGTATCCCGAAGGAACGCAAATTGAAGGGAAAGTCAAAAGTGTGACCGATTTTGGGGCGTTTGTAGGGTTGGATGAGGGAGTAGATGGGCTCATTCATATCTCGGATATGTCTTGGACCAAACACATTAAACACCCGTCTGAATTGTTTAAAAAGGGGCAGTCAGTCAATGCGGTCATTCTAAAAATTGATAAAGAAAAAGAACGATTGTCTCTTGGGTATAAACAATTAATATCGGATCCGTGGTCGTCCGACATTCCTCAACGGTATCATGTGGGGGAAACGACGAAAGGGCAAGTATCAAAGATTGCCGATTTTGGAGTGTTTGTCGAATTAGATGGTGGGGTCGAGGGGCTCATTCATGTCAGTGAAATTGGCCCAGAAATTCAAGATCGCTTAGAAGAAAAATTTTCGGTCGGCCAAGAAGTTGAAGCCAAAATCGTGAAGGTGGATTGTGAGGACAGAAAGATTGCGTTAAGCCTTTGGGAGCACTTAAAGGATGTTGAACAATCCGAGGTCGAAGAGTTTCACACCACACAGGGGACGATAGACCACAGTCTGGGGAAAGCCGTCCAAGATTCGGGGCAAAGTGAGGTTGTGGAGGATGACATCCCTGGGTCATCAAGTTGATTTTGATCGACCAAAAAAGGTGGGCATGGACATGAGTAATGAATATCCACGTTGGAAGCGGGTGATGTGGATGATTCTTGCGGGTGTTTTTTTCTTCTGGATTGCCAAGACCATTCTCCCTGACTTACTCGAGGCCGGAAAAGAAGGTGTGGCAATCGTCCGCATTGAAGGGCCCATTCTAGACTCCTATCAAACGGTGGAGGAGTTGACGACTTTTGCCAATGATCCTTTAGTCAAAGCGATTGTGGTGCGGATTGATAGTCCTGGTGGGGGCGTGGCTCCTTCCCAAGAAATATATAATGCGGTAAAGCGCGTGAGGCAAGAACAAAATAAAACTGTCGTGGCCTCAATGGGAAATATTGCTGCCTCAGGAGGTTATTATATTGCGGTGGCAACTGACCGGATCCTGGCGAATCCTGGTACCTTAACGGGTAGTATTGGGGTCATCATGCAAATGGCGAATTTTCAGGAGTTGCTGGAAAAAGTTGGAGTGAAAAGTGTCGTCGTCAAAAGTGGAAAATTTAAAGACCTTGGGTCTCCTTTTCGAGCGTTTGAGAATGAAGACCGGCAGTTACTTCAATCGGTGATGGATGATGTCCATCGGCAATTTGTTGAGGCCGTGGCCGATGGGCGTTCCTTGGATTCAACTGAAGTGGAACAATTGGCGGATGGACGTATCTTTAGTGGTCAACAAGCTAAATCGATTTTACTCGTGGATGAAATTGGGGATTTGCATGAAGCCATTAAATTAGCTGGGGAATTGGGAGGAATTGAGGGGAAGCCACGAATCTTGGAGACCATTAAACCTTTTTCAATGAGAGATTTTTTTGAAAGTACCTTTTTAGGAAAAATAGGGTCTCTTCAATCATCGCCCTTTTCTACTCCCTTAATGTATTTGTGGGTGGCTTAACAGAGAATGCAATCCCTTTCGTCCTTACCTGGGACTGAATGATCACGAAAGTATCATTTGAAACCCTGACCAAAACACGATGAATGTCAAAAGGAGGCTTGGATGACAAAAGCGGATCTCATCGAGAAGTTGGCGGAAAAAGCTCCCCAATTAAGTCGACGACAGGCCGAATTGGTGGTGAACACCATATTTGATTCGATCCGGGACTCTTTAAAGCGTGGGGAAAAAACAGAAATTCGTGGGTTTGGCAGCTTTCGGCTTCGGCATCGGCAGACGAAGGAGGGTCGCAACCCCAAAACCGGTGAATCGGTATCGGTTCCCGAAAAATACATGCCATTTTTTAAGGCAGGCAAAGAAATAAAAGAATTGTTAAATCCTGAAGAACAGGTATCTTAAACTCATGTCGATTCCCGATCCCTCTTCTTCCGTTCATGAAGAGATTCCTTGGACGGAGGAAGCCCTATCTCGTTTAGAGCGTGCACCGGGCTTTCTTCGAGGGATGGTTCGAAGATTAGCCGACAAAAAAGCCAAGGAATTGGGCTACCCCGAAATTACCGCAGAGATCTTGGATCAATTTAAACAAAAAATGATGGGCCAAATGGGGGGTGCGTCAGGAATGGAACAAGCCGCCCAGGAAATGGCGGAGGGGCGACTCCCTTGGACTGCTGAAGCACGAAAACGTTTGGAAACCGTCCCCGAATTTATGAGGGGAATGATTGCCAATATCGCTGAAGAGGTGGCCAGAGAACGCGGACATTTAGAGGTGAACGTAGAATTATTCGAGAAAGTTGAAGCCTTAGGTGATTTGCCAACGGAACAAGAAATCCCCTTAGAGTGGACTGAGGAGGCCTTGGCCTTATTGAGAAAACGAATTGAAGATTCTCCTCCCATTGCGATGGATTTTGTGACCGATATGCTGAAGCGGGATGCCGAAGATTTAGCTCGGGAACAAGGGGTGGAGCAGATTACTGCAGAGACGTTGGTACGTCTGTGGGAGGCCCCTCCCACCAAGGTGACTTGGACTGATGATGCGTGGAAACGGCTTTTGACCTCTCCTGATTTTGTTCGGAGTGGGATCCGGAAGGCGGCTGAACGGCGAGCCCGCAAAATGGGACTTTCCGTTATTGATTCAGAGCACCTCACCACTTTTCGGAATGAAGCTATGATGAAGGCCGTTAAGCGAATTCGCAGTTTTGGGTACCAAGAATTGACCTTTGATGCCTTTGGTGATGCCATGAAAAAAGTCAAAAGGTTAAAGGGCAATGAGCAGGCTGAGCATCGGCTGGACGAAATTCGGGATTATATGAAAACGAAACCTGATGTTGGGGTCTTAGGAGAGGAGCTCATGGGTCGATTTCGAAACTATTTAAAGGGGGAGGGAAAGTTATAGATTCAATGTGAGCGACCTTCTTTTGTTCATGCCTGTTGTTAAGGCTTCCTGTCTTCATTTTCTCTTCCGTGATTCCTTATTGCGGCATCTTTGGCCAATTGATCCACAATTTCATTTTCCGGAATCCCAGAATGGGCTTTTACCTTGTTCCATTGGATGGTAATCCCTGATTTCTGGATGGTTTGGGCATAGGATTGAGTAAAGGGTTGTTTAGCCTTCCATGCTCCTGTCGCCCAACTTTCTAACCCTTGGTAATCGTAGTGAATAGTAATGAATTTCACCCGATTGCGCTGGCACCATTCTAGGGCTTTCAGGATAGCCATGATTTCTCCCGCAACGTTTCGGTGTTCGATAGCTTCCAGGGGAATGTCATTTCCCGCCGCCCGGTAAATTTCCACACCATCTTGATGAATAAGGAGTCCCCAGCCCAGGCGAAGAGACCCATCGGATTGCGGAAGACAGGAACCATCCACCCAAATATGGGTTCCCTCTTGCGTGTTGGGAGGGAGGAAAGGATTGGGGATAGGGGATTGGGAAGGGGGGTTGAAAGCAAACGCTTCCGCTTCCGCTCGAGTCTTAAATGCTTGAAATTCGGCATTGGGAAATTGATGGACTTGTTTTCGACAAGCCTCCCAATTGTCAAAGACCCCTTGAGTTCGTCCGCGTCGCACTCCATAAAATTTCATGTGGGGATTTGGGTTGATTGAGAAAAAAGAGGATTCATGTTCTGGAAACCCGACATACGGAAGGAGCGTATCCGATAGTCCATTGGGTATGGAATTCTAGAATTATGGGTGCCTGCTTCCTTGTAAAGACTTGATGCGTTCCTGAGCCAGTCGAGCCCTCCCTCTTTCCTGAGGGTTGCCTTCTACCAAGACAATAAAGGTTTCGTATTCCTGAATGGCTCGTTTGGGATTGAAAGATTCCAAGGCCGAAGCGAGATTGAATCGTGCAGAAGTAAAAGCCGGCAATAGGGCCAAAGACTTTTCAAAAGCCGCGATACTTTCCGTATGTTTGCCGATGTGTCCCAAAGCGGTCCCGTAACTGTTTAATATTCTGGCGCTGTGAGGTTGAATGGTCAAGGCATTTTGGATGGACGAGACAGCCTCTTGATATTGATCCAGGCTGATATAGGCCAATCCCAAACGATGGTGCGCTTCACTCAATTGTTTTTTGTCAGACAATCCATGCTCGATGGCTTTTTGATACGCATCAGCTGCTCGGGCCGGTTTTTTATTCCCGCAGGAGGCAAAGAGCGAAATTTCTCCTCGAGCAAATTGTTGGAGCCCCAAGAACTCTTTCGGCGTATCTGAGCTTGGCGAAACGTCAGGGGAAAAGGACCTTCGAGAGGCAGGAGCCTTCACATAGGATAGAAAGCGGGGATGGTTACCATCAAGGAGGGTTTCATAGGGATCCAGGACAAATATAGCCATGACTAGCCGGTCCTCTTGCCCATGGCGATGTCGGATATAATATTGATGGGTGGTCGTGGCCTTGCCGGTCCGGTACAACGTCGCGGAATCGGGGGTTTCTCCCTTTAGAAGCTGAGAAGAATCAAAAAAGAATTCTCGGGCGGGGGGTAATTGAGACAGTGTGTGTTGAAGTTTGGGGTAGGAATCCAAGGATAAACCGTCGGGGAAGGCCGTGATTTGGCCAACAAGAATGTCATCTTCGTTAAAGATTACCCATTGGCCTTCCTGGCGTGGAATCGTATGAGCTTGAAAGAATTCGGTTCCACCTCCCCATGGAGTTTCTCTGCTGTCAGGGCTGAGCCATCGGATTTGGGCTTCTTGTTTCGATTGACATAAATGGTCCTGGCCCATGAGATTGAGGTCGGACTCTGATGGGGGAAGCATAGAGGAACTTTGAGGGTTTGCACAGTGGGAGAGTAGGGCACATAAACAAGAAATTCCAAGAATTCTTAAGGGGGAGGGATGTTGGCCGCCCTGCTGGTTTTTGGGTAAGCATCCCGGGTTCATTGGTTGCCTTCATTCCTAATTTCGATGGGCAAAGTGAGGGAAGTTAATGCCCTTCCAGCGTTTATAGAGTTCTCATATGGGTTCGAAGCCTGGTTTGGGTTTTTTTAATGGATTAGTGAACACATCGGGGAACTGTGTATTGGAATTAGGAATTAAAAGAATACGAGGAAAATCCATGGTGGGCGATACTGGGATCGAACCAGTGGCCTCTGCCGTGTGAAGGCAGCGCTCTCCCACTGAGCTAATCGCCCGCGCCCAGCAATGTATCACAACACATAAAGGGGAGCAACGCAGGTTTTTCAAGGATCTATGTGGTCTCTTGACGCTTTGGGAAATTCTGGAGTAGGGTGAATTTGTGCTTATTCATTCGAGTGGTGAAGGAGGTGAAGGATGGACAAACAGGGGAAAAAGCATGAAGCCCGCCAGTCGGTTCCTCCTCAAGAATCCGAAGAAATCCGTGCAAACCCGTCTGTGGCGGAATCTGGACAAAGGTTGAAAGAGGAGATGGATGAGCTAGTGGACGAAATCGATAAAGTCCTGGAAGAGAATGCCGCTGAGTTTGTAAAAAACTATGTGCAAAAGGGTGGTGAATAGATTTAGGAACCGCTTAAACCCTTTCCTTTCTTTCCCCTCTGTTTCTTTCTATGGCCAAAGGGTCATTTGGCCGATTTTCCTAGATACCTGACATACCCTTATATTCCGATCTTCTACTTAAGAGGGTCACGAGTCTTTGGGCCGAGAAAGTGCCCCGTTTTAGGGGGGGAGAGTGGAAGCATGGAAAGGAAGATTGAGGCAAATTTGGTAAGTTGGATTCCATGAAGATCAGCATTTACCAAAAGGTTTTGGTATGATTTTATCGATGCGAAATGAGGCCAAGGGCCTGAGGATAAAGAAAATTCTTCGATGGCGATGACACATCTGACAGAAATTAGCCAGTTGATGGATCAAGTTCGATCCTATTTCCCTGAGGCAGATACCCACCTTATTCAACGAGCCTTTGACTATTCCTCGAAGGCCCATGATGGGCAAATACGCCAAACCGGGGAACCCTATGTCCAACATCCCCTTGCAGTAGCAGGCATTTTGACCTTCCTGAAACTAGATGTTCAAGCCATCGTGGCCGGTCTTCTTCACGATACGCTCGAAGATACGGTGGCCACGAGAGATGAGTTAGAGCGCGAATTTGGAGCGGATGTGGCTCGGCTGGTTGAAGGCGTCACGAAAATCGGGCAAATCCCCTTTAAAAGTCATGAAGAAAAACAGGCGGAAAATTTTAGAAAAATGGTTCTTTCCATGGCCGATGATATTCGGGTGGTGTTCATTAAATTAGCCGATCGTCTGCATAATATGCAGACCTTGAATGCCCTTCCTGAGGCTAAGCAGAAAATGATTGCCCAAGAAACCATAGAGATTTATGCCCCTCTCGCGAACCGACTGGGAATGAGTTGGATAAAACAGGAATTAGAAGATCTCTGTTTTCAATTCCTGGAACCGGATGCCCACGCCCTTCTTAAATTACGCTTAGCGAAAAAGGATGATGAACGTCAGGAGTATATTGCGTCGCTCATTGAAGTAGCGCGAGAAACTCTTCGTGAAGCCGGCCTTCCGGGACACATCGAGGGACGACCCAAGCATTTATATAGTATCTACCAGAAAATGGAGCGCCGTTCTGTTTCGTTCGATGAAATTTACGATTTAACGGCCATTCGGATTGTGACAGATTCAAAGATGCATTGCTATGCAATTCTAGGGTTGATTCATTCGGTCTGGCCTCCGGTTCCTGATCGGTTTAAGGACTATATCGCGACACCGCGTTCGAATTTATATCAATCGCTCCATACGACAGTTGTGGGCCCTCAAGGGGAATACGTGGAATTTCAAATCCGAACGGCGGAGATGCATAGGATAAATGAATATGGCGTGGCGGCCCATTGGCTCTACAAAGAGCCGGGAAAAGTTGGTGGGGATGATGCTGAAGTGTTCAGCTGGCTCAGACAATTTGTCGAGTGGCACAAGGACTTATCGGATAACCGACAGTTTATGGATTCGGTTAAACTGGATTTGTTCCATGATGTTGTATTTGTGTTTACCCCCAAGGGGGAAGTTCGAGAAGTGCCGGTGGGATCCACGCCGTTGGATTTAGCATATGCGATTCATACGGAAATTGGGGACCATTGCGTCGGGGCCAAAATTAACGGAAAGTTGGTTCCCTTGCGGTATCAATTAAATAGTGGGGATATGGTGGAAATTCTCACTTCCCCAGCCCAAGTCCCCCATCGGGGGTGGTTGAAGTTTGTCCGAACTTCTCGAGCCAAAACCAAAATTAAACATTGGTTTAAGGTCGAGGAGCAGAAGCGAGCGTTAGAATTGGGGCGACGATTACTCGAACAAGAATTTCGTCGGCATAGCCTTCCCTTGGCCCAAACCTTTAAATCCGAGCGATTACAATCTCTCGCGAAGGTCAAAGGTTGTGAGTCAGTGGAGGAGCTCATACGACTGGTCGGGTTTGGCCGACTCGCCCCTGATCAAATCGTGGGATTTTTTAACGAAGAAACGGTTGAAAAACACCCAAAACCAACTAAAAAGAGCGCCACAGCTCCTCATCCCAAAATTGCGGGGCTTCGTCAAGATGGGGCGGTCAAATTCAAGGGGAACAAAGACGTTCTCATGCAGCTTTCAAAGTGTTGTAACCCTGTGCCTGGGGAACCCATCCGAGGGTATATCACGCGTGGAAGAGGATTGACCATTCATGCCGTGGATTGCCCAAATTTTCAAGCGCTCGAGTGGGATCATAATCGCTTAGTCGAAGTGGAATGGGATCTTGAAGTTGAAGGGACCCACTCAGTAGATGTGTCAGTCCTCACTCTGGATCGGCCAGGAGTTTTAGCAAAAGTTTCAGCGGGGATTTCGCAATGTCAGGCGAATATCACCAAAGCAGAAATAACAACGAGAGAAGATCGAAAGGCGGTGTTAGACTTCGTGATCGAAGTGAAAAATACGAACCACCTCGAGATCATACTTCAACAAATTCAGCGAGTGGAGGGAATTCTTTCGGCCAAACGGGTTCGCACCTGGTAAGGGGCTATAGGGTCCAGGGACCTAAAAGGGCGATTGCGGTTAGGGAAGGACGATGGAAAGACGACTGCCGTTGACCAGGCCGAGTTTCTCTGCCATACCTGCTTGAATCTCTAAAACCTGCCAGGATTTTTGGTGAGCATAATACCGAGGGCACCCATCATCCGTTCGGGTGCAAATTGGAACACGTTCCTCGATGTGGAGAATGGTTCCCAATTGGTCCATCCACAAAATATCCAATGAAATTTTGGTATTTTTCATCCAAAACGTCCAATACCCTAATTCGGGAAATTGAAATAACATCCCCCTGTCAGGGGCAATCGAGGGGCGGAACATGAGTCCTTGAGCCCGAAGATTGGGAGTATTAGCAATTTCAGCGAATATTTCCGAGCCTTGGGGAGTGGTAATGCTCGCCAGGCCTCCAGAGGTAAACGAAGGAACGGGGGATTGCATATTTTGTGCGTAAACTATTGATATATTTGAAAAAATTGAAAGTGATAGGATGACCAACATCAATACAAGGCTCAAAGCTATGGTTGGCAATGGGAGGAGGTTTTTAAGCATCCTGTTTCTTTAGAATCTAGTGATTTTGTATAGGAATTGTTCCGGCCTTTTGTAGGGAACGGCCATTGGGAAAACCCACCACAAAATATTTTTTGAGGTCTTGACCCCCATAAACCCAGAATTTATAATGACGAGTTTACGGAAATGGTGAAAACCTTCCGCCTTTACAATTAAGAATAAACCACTAATAAATTTTTGTTTTCAGGATTAGTGATTACGGATGAGACCGACTGTGCCTTGTCCACTTTCTCTTTACGTTAAGAGATCTTCGTCTAATTTTCAATACCTCATATCAGAGCGGTTGAATTAAAACAAAGGCCCCTACGCACATACATGGGCAGGTACCCAAGCGGTCAACGGGGGCAGACTGTAAATCTGCTGCCATCGGCTTCCAAGGTTCGAACCCTTGCCTGCCCACCATGACCGTTTCGATAGATTTTAGGATCAGGACACTAGGAGCCATTGGGGCAGAAGAAGTTTATTAAGTCATTGCGGGCGTAGCTCAGTGGTAGAGTTCCAGCCTTCCAAGCTGGCTGTCGTGGGTTCAAATCCCATCGCCCGCTCCATAATAGAGGATGGGGCATGGCTCTTTGTTGGTTTAGCCCACGTAGCTCAGTCGGTAGAGCACGTCCTTGGTAAGGACGAGGTCACGCGTTCAATTCGCGTCGTGGGCTCCAGCAAATTGAGACAAATGGTGGAAGCAGAGAATTGTGGGTAGGGGAATCCTATCCATTTCATTGGTTGAGGAGGAGTGAGGCATGGCGAAGGCGAAATTTGAGCGGAAGAAGCCGCATTTGAACGTGGGGACGATTGGGCACGTGGACCATGGCAAAACGACCTTAACCTCGGCGCTGACGAAAGTGATGGGGGATCAGGGCAAGGCCACGTTTGTCTCCTATGATGATGTCGCCAAGGCCAGTGAAAGCCAAGGGCGGCGGGATCCGACGAAAATTCTGACGATTGCGATCTCGCACGTGGAATATGAGACGGACAACCGGCACTATGCGCACGTGGATTGTCCGGGGCACGCGGACTACGTCAAGAATATGATCACGGGGGCGGCGCAGATGGATGGGGCGATCCTGGTGGTGAGTGCGGCGGATGGGCCGATGCCGCAAACGCGGGAGCATATTCTGTTGGCGCGGCAAGTGGGCGTGCCGTATATCGTGGTGTTTTTGAACAAAGCGGATAAGGTAGAAGATAAGGAATTATTGGAATTGGTGGAGTTGGAAGTGCGGGAATTGCTGAGTAAGTATGGGTTTCCGGGTGATGATGTGCCGGTGGTGATTGGCTCGGCGATCAAGGCGATTGAAGAAGATCAGAGTGAGATCGGAGTGCCGTCGATTGTAAAGTTATTGGAGGCGGTGGATACGTATGTGCCGACGCCGGAGCGGGCGATTGACAAGCCGTTTTTGATGCCGATTGAAGATGTGTTTACGATCAGTGGGCGGGGGACGGTGGTCACGGGCCGCGTGGAACGGGGGCAAGTGAAGGTGGGTGATGAGATCGAGATTGTGGGGTTGAAGCCGACGCAATCGACGATTGTGACCGGGGTGGAGATGTTTCGCAAAGTGTTGGATGAAGGGCAGGCCGGGGATAATATCGGGGCGTTATTGCGGGGGACGAAGAAGGAAGAAGTGGAGCGGGGGATGGTGTTGGCGAAGCCGAAATCGATCACGCCGCATACGAAATTCAAGGCGGAAGTGTATGTGTTGACGAAGGAAGAAGGGGGGCGGCATACGCCGTTCTTCAATGGGTACCGGCCGCAGTTTTATTTCCGGACGACGGATGTGACGGGGGTGGTGCAATTAAATGAAGGGGTGGAGATGGTGATGCCGGGGGATAATGTGTCGTTTGCGGGCGAATTGATCTCGCCGATTGCGATGGAGCAAGGGGTGCGGTTTGCGGTCCGCGAGGGCGGCCGGACGGTGGGCGCCGGCGTCGTCACCGAAATCGTCGAGTAATTATATTGAGGTGGACTTATGCGCGTAATTATTTCTTTAGCTTGTGGAGATTGCAAGCGTCGGAATTATTCAACGATGAAAAACAAGAAAAACGATCCCGATCGTTTGGAAATGAAGAAATATTGCCGGTTTTGTCGGAAGCATATTCCTCATAAAGAGGTCAAGTGATCGACGGGCTGAACCTGAATCAGTTGCTGACATTCATTTGGAGGGGCATAGTGTCAATGGCTAGCACGTCGGTCTCCAAAACCGAAAGTCCGGGTTCAAATCCTGGTGCCCCTGCCATCCTACGCTAGTATGACGATAAGCATCCCAAACGGATCGATGCGGTATTGGCAGGATTGGGAGGGTATTGATGTTTAAAAAAATCTGGACATCCATCACGGAATTTTTATCTGATGTGCGAACTGAATTAAAGAAAATCTCCTATCCCACACGGACCGAAACCATTGGATCCACCACGGTGGTTCTCTTATTTTGTGTGATAATGTCCCTCTTTTTATCGGTGGTTGATTCAATCCTGGTATCGTTGATCAGCAGGATTGTCTAACGCAACAGAAAGGGATTCATGTCCAGTCATTGGTACGTTATTCATACCTACGCAGGGTTTGAAGGGCGGGTTCGCACTGGAATAATGGAACGGGCGAACCAACTGGGAATGGGTGAATCAGTGTCGCAAGTGCTCGTGCCGACAGAAGATGTCGTCGAGTTTAAGGATGGAAAACGGCGTGCCTCAAAAAGGAAATTTTTCCCGGGGTATGTGTTGTTGGAAACTGAGGGGCCACTCACGGATGAGGCGGTGACCATGATCAAGGAGACCCCAAAAGTTACGGGGTTCGTCGGGGGTGGGGCTCGACCTATTCCCTTGGATCCCGAAGAGGTCACAACTCTGCTGAAACAACTCGAGACGGGAGTGTCTGCTCCTCGGGAGTTGGCAAACTTTTCTAAGGGCGACAGTGTTCGGATTGTCGATGGTCCTTTTTTAGGGTTTAACGGATTAGTGGATGAAGTAGATCAGGATCATGGGAGATTAAAGGCTTTAGTGAGTATATTTGGTCGGTCCACGCCGGTGGAATTGGCGTTTTCCCAAGTTGAGCGTGGTTAATCTCCCAAATAGGCCAGGGGATGGTTTTGGGGACACGCTCCAGCTTTTTTGTGACAGAAGGTAGGTGAAAAATGGCAAAAGAAGTCACCAGTCAAATTAAATTGCAGATTCCTGCCGGAAAGGCGAATCCTGCCCCCCCTGTCGGTCCGTCGTTGGGGCAGCATGGAGTTAATATCATGGAGTTTTGTAAGCAGTTTAATGCCAAAACTCAAAAGCAGGAAGGCAGCATTATCCCTGTCGTCATTTCTGTGTATAAAGATCGAAGTTTTAGCTTTATCACGAAAACTCCTCCGGCCTCTGATCTGCTAAAGAAAGCAGCCGGAATCATCAAAGGATCCGGTGTCCCTCAAAAAAATAAAGTGGGGAAAATCACGCAGGCTCAATTGGAAGACATCGCGAAATTAAAAGCCGAAGATTTAAACGCGAGTGACATTCCGGCAGCAATGAAAGTTGTCGCAGGGACGGCTCGAAGTATGGGAATTACGGTTGAAGGGTAGTCATTGAACGAATTTGAGGAGAGGGAATTGTCGTGGGAAAGAAATTTAATGGGGCGTTAGCACAAGTAACCAAAAGTCTGTATGCCTTGGATGAGGCAAGTGCCCTGGTGAAAGAAGCGGCCTTTGCAAAATTTGATGAGACCGTGGAGCTATCCATGTGCTTGGGAGTTGACCCCAAACGAGCTGACCAAATGGTGCGGGGGACGACCGTTCTTCCTCATGGAACAGGGAAGCAAGTTCGAATTTTGGTTATTGCCAAAGGGGAAAAAGAGCAGGAGGCGAGAGAAGCGGGGGCGGACTTTGTGGGTGGGGATGACATGCTGCAAAAAATCCAAGAAGGGTGGCTGGAATTTGATTCAATGATTGCCACCCCAGATATGATGGGGGCCGTGGGGAAAATGGGAAAAGTGTTAGGTCCTCGAGGTCTGATGCCTAACCCTAAGACTGGCACCGTGACCTTTGAAGTCGGGAAGGCCATCCAGGAAATTCGAAAAGGACGGGTAGAGTATAAAGTGGACAAGGCCGGAAATGTTCATGTTCCTATCGGCAAAGTGTCTTTTCAGGTCCCTCAAATCATTGAAAACGTCAAAATGGTGTTCGACTCTATCGTGAAAGCCAAGCCTTCCTCCAGTAAAGGGAAATATGTGAAAAGTGCGACGCTATCAAGCACCATGGGGCCTGGAATCCCCCTTGATAGTGCCAGTATTGCGAAGCAAGTAAGCTGATCCATTCATTTCAACAGGTGAGTTAAGGGTATGAAGAAAATCGATAAATCAGAGGCTGTGGCCACCATGCATGAACGGTTTGGACGTGCACGGATCGCCATCTTGACGGAATGTGCGGGGATGCCTGTGAACCAGGTAAACGATTTACGAAAAAAACTCCGCCAGGCCAATGCCCATATGCATGTCATGAAAAATACTTTAGCGGCACGGGCCGTAGATGGGACCTCCCTTCTTCCCCTGCAAGCTTTGTTTAAGGGGCAATCGGCTTTGGTTATAGGTTATGACGATCCGGTCTTACCGACAAAAGTCATTCGGGATTTCATAAAGGCTGAAAAATGTGAAAAAAAGTTGCAATTGAAGGGGGCTGTCCTTGATGGAGAGGAGTTAGACCCCCATCGGCTGGCGGCGGTGGCCGACTTGCCGTCAAAGCCGGAATTGTTGGCGATGTTGTTATCCACGTTCCAAGGCCCCATTCGGGGATTCGTGGGTGTTTTAGGACAAATTATTCGAAGTATTGTTGGTGTCTTGGCAGCGATTCAAGAGGACAAAACGCAGAAAGGAGAGTCCGAAATGAGTGCGACGGAAGCAAAAATGTCGAAGGACGAATTTATCAAGGCTATCGAAAGTTTAAGTGTATTGGAGCTGTCCGACCTGGTCAAAGGGTTGGAGGAGCGGTTCGGAGTGACCGCGGCCGCACCGGTAGGCGTTGTGGCTGCTGCAGGTGGTGGGGCGGCCGCAGCTCCCGCTGCTGAGGAAAAATCGGAGTTTGATGTAGTGTTGGCGGGAGTCCCTGCGGACAAAAAGATCCAAGTGATTAAGGTGGTCCGGGAAATCACGGGTTTGGGGTTAAAAGAGGCTAAAGATTTGGTGGAAAGTGCGCCAAAAGCAGTGAAGGAAGGTGCTGCGAAAGAAGAGGCGGAGGCTTTACAGAAAAAACTACAGGATGTGGGAGCGACCGTTGAAGTGAAGTAATGGTCAGGCAGGTCTGACGTTGGAATTGATGGAGAGGGTGGAAGAGGAATATTAATATAGGGGAAAAGAGTAATCCTTAAGGAGATCTGAATGGGACAACCAGTTTTTGAGGGCAGCATTCCGCGACATAGTTTTTCAAAGATTCGGACGCATATTGAGATCCCGGATCTTGTTGAGGTGCAACGCCGTTCGTATGAGGATTTCTTGCAGGCTGAGACCTTGCCAGATCGTCGTGATGACAAGGGACTTCATGCCGCTTTTAAGAGTGTTTTTCCCATCATGGATTACAATAATTCCGCGATTTTGGAATTTTCCAGTTATTCTCTCGGGACGCCCAAATATGACATCCGGGAGTGTATTGAGCAAGGGATGACGTTAGCTGCTCCCCTTAAGTTGCGAGTGCGATTGGTGGTCTTTGATCAACAAGATAAAACGGTGAAAAATCGGGTATTGGATGTTCGAGAGCAGGAAGTGTATGTCGGGGAACTTCCACTCATGACAGATCGAGGGACCTTCATCGTAAATGGAACTGAGCGGGTAGCTGTCAGTCAATTACATCGGTCTCCTGGGCCATCGTTTGGGCACGATAAGGGAAGAACGCATTCAAGCGGAAAGGTCCTGTTTTCAGGGAGAATTATTCCTTACCGTGGCTCGTGGTTAGATTTTGAGTATGATGCGCGCGATATCTTATACGTGCGGATTGATCGCCGACGAAAGATGCCGGCCACCATTCTACTTAAGGGGTTTGGGTTTAGTACGGACGATCTTTTAAAGATGTATTACCCAGTGGAAGAAGTCCGAGTGGCCAAGGGAACTCTTTTACGGAAATTAGATCCTGAACTCCATACGGGGTTGCGTGCCCCTATCGACCTTGTAGATAAAAGCTCAGGGGATACTCTTGCCAAGGAAGGCATTAAACTGAACAAGACCCTCATGGGTCGCATTCGGTCAGCTGGGATTAAAGAAATCCCTATCAAATCTGAAGATTTGGTCGGACGGGCTGTGTTAACGGAACTCGTTGATCCGAATTCTCAGGAAGTCATATTAGAAAAAAATCAGAGATTGACGCCGCCTGTTCTTGAGAGAATTCTCGAAAGTGGTGTGGAGAGTTTCAAGGTCATTTATCTGGATAGTCCGACGACCAGCCCCGTTATTCTAGATACGTTGGAGGCCGAACGAACCTCGTCTAAAGAAGAGGCCTGGGTTGAAATCTACAAGCGTCTTCGCCCGGGGGAAATGCCCTCCATTGAATCAGCCAAATTGCTGTTCGAAAACCTCTTTTTAAATCCCAAGCGGTATGACCTCTCTCCGGTGGGCCGGCTCAAAATGAATAAACGATTTGAGCTTGATTTGCCATTAGATCAACGGACCTTGTCTTCCCAAGATATCGTGGAGGTGGTGCGATGTTTGGTGGATCTCAAGGCCGGAAAAGGAGAGGTTGACGATATTGACCATCTGGGGAATCGTCGTGTGCGATCAGTTGGGGAATTGCTTGAAAATCAAATTCGAATCGGGCTTGCCAGAATGGAGCGAAGTATTAAAGAACGGATGAACCTGTTAGATATGGAAACCGTTTTGCCTCATGATTTAATTAATGCCAAGCCCATTGTCGCTGCTATTAAAGAATTCTTCGCCGGAAGCCAACTGTCGCAATTTATGGATCAAACAAATCCATTGGCGGAAATCACCCATAAACGCCGGTTGTCGGCTTTGGGGCCAGGGGGGTTAACTCGTGAGCGGGCAGGCTTTGAGGTTCGCGATGTCCATCCGTCTCACTATAGCCGCATTTGTCCGATTGAAACTCCGGAAGGTCCGAATATTGGGTTGATTACCTCACTAGCCACCTATGCCCGTATCAATGAGTTTGGATTCATAGAAGCTCCCTTTCGAAAGGTCAAAAAAGGAAAGGTTGCCGATGAAGTCGAATTTCTTTCGCCTCTCGATGGGGATCGATTTGTGATAGCCCAAGCCAACTCTCCTATGAGTAAGGAAGGTGTCTTGGCTTCGGAGACGATTACGGCTCGTGAAGCTGGCGAGTTTGTGACGACTATGCCGGATACCGTCGATTATTTGGATGTGTCCCCAAAGCAAGTGGTCAGTGTGGCTACCGCGCTCATCCCATTTTTAGAACATGATGATGCCAATCGAGCCCTCATGGGCTCCAACATGCAACGACAAGCTGTCCCCACCGTGAAGAGTGAGGCGCCTTTGGTTGGGACGGGGATGGAAGCCGTGGTAGCGCGAGACTCGGGCTATCTGGCGATTGCCCAGCGAGACGGATTCGTGGAATCGGTAGATGCCCGGCGAATTGTGGTCAGGGCGGGAAGCAAGGAAAAAGATGAAAAGAAAAGAGGCTCCCGTATTCTTGACACGTATGATTTAGTGAAGTTTCAACGCACCAATCAAAATACCTGTATCACTCAGACTCCAATCGTCCGGGTGGGGCAGCCGGTGAAAAAAGGACAAGTCCTGGCGGACGGACCAGCCATGGATCGCGGTGAGCTTGCCTTGGGAAAAAATGTGCTGGTGGCATTCATGCCGTGGGGTGGCTATAACTTTGAAGATGCTATTTTGTTGAGTGAAAAATTAGTGAAGGAGGATACCTTTACTTCCATCCATATTGAGGAATTTGAAGTTGAGGCCCGCGATACGAAACTGGGCAAGGAAGAGATCACGCGCGACATTCCTAACTTGGGAGAGGAAGCCCTTAGAAATCTTGATGAAAGCGGGATTGTTCGAATTGGAGCCGAGGTGAAACCCGGTGATATTTTGGTGGGCAAAGTCACGCCAAAAGGGGAAACGCAATTGACTCCTGAGGAAAAGTTGCTTCGCGCGATTTTTGGCGAAAAAGCTGGAGATGTCAAAGATACCTCCTTGCAGGTCCCTCCTGGGATTGAAGGTATTGTGGTCGATGTCAAAATCTTTTCCCGAAAAGGGGTGGATAAAGATGAGCGTTCTCGGACCATTGAGAGCGATGATCGTGTCAAAGTTGAGCGGGATTATCATGAAGAATTGCGGATAATTGAAGATGAGCGAAATCGAAAGATCCGCAAATTATTACTCGGGCAATTTGTCGGGCGTGATTTGATGGATCCTGATAGTGGTGAAGTCATCCTCAAGAAAAAGGGTCGGATTACCGCCGAGGTGCTGCGCAAATTAACGGATGATGATGCTCGAAGAGTCATTCTGGCGGATGCGGAGGAACAAAAAAAGTTAGATGAGATAGAGCGGGAAGCCAAAGACCAAATAGAAATTTTACAAACGGAATATGATGAAAAAGTCGGACGACTTCGACGTGGCGATGAATTGCCCCCTGGGGTGATTAAGTTAGTCAAGGTGTATCTCGCCATCAAGCGGAAAATTGCCGTGGGCGATAAAATGGCCGGTCGTCATGGGAATAAGGGGGTGGTGTCTCGTGTGATGCCTGAAGAGGATATGCCGTATCTTCCCGATGGCACCCCCGTGGAAATCGTCCTAAACCCATTAGGTGTCCCGTCTCGAATGAATGTGGGGCAGATTTTAGAAACTCATTTAGGGTGGGCTGCGAAGGCCTTGGGAATTCAGGTTGAAACGCCTGTTTTTGATGGGGCTTCGGAGAAGGAAATTAAAGGTCTCCTTAAAAAGGGGAATTTGCCAGAATCCGGGCAGTCCGTAGTGTATGACGGGCGAACAGGGGAACCGTTTAAGAGTCCGGTCACGGTTGGGTACATGTATATGTTGAAACTTCACCATTTGGTGGACGATAAAATCCATGCCCGTTCCATTGGCCCCTATTCGTTGGTGACGCAGCAACCCCTGGGTGGAAAGGCTCAGTTTGGTGGACAGCGATTGGGTGAGATGGAGGTTTGGGCGCTTCAGGCTTATGGAGCTGCCTCCACCCTTCAGGAGTTCCTGACGGTCAAATCTGATGATGTGCCTGGAAGGTCGAGGATGTATGAAGCTATTGTGAAAGGTGAGAATTTTCTGGAGCCGGGTCTTCCCGAGTCCTTTAACGTTCTCGTTAAGGAACTTCAAAGTTTGGGATTGGATGTTGAGTTGATTAAATCAGCTGAATAACCCGTGGAAATTCCGACTGATTGTTATTCCACCTAATCGGAGGAACGAACTTGGAAAGTATCTATTCATTATTTGAAAAGCCACGAGACGCGATTTCGTTCGATGCCATGAGGATTCGAATTGCGTCACCTGAAAAAATCCGTTCCTGGTCTTATGGGGAGGTTAAAAAACCTGAGACCATTAACTATCGTTCATTTAAACCAGAACGTGACGGGCTTTTCTGCGCAAAAATATTTGGTCCGACCAAGGATTGGGAGTGTAATTGTGGAAAATATAAGCGCATGAAGCACCGTGGCATCGTGTGCGATAAATGCGGCGTCGAAGTCATTCAATCAAAGGTACGCCGAGAGCGCATGGGACACATTGAATTGGCTGCCCCGGTGGCCCACATTTGGTTTTTAAAAGGCGTGCCCAGCCGCATAGGCATCCTTTTGGATATGAGTTTAAAACAATTAGAAAAAATATTGTATTTTGAGGCTTATGTTGTGTTGGATCCGGGGAACACGAGCTTACGGGAACGGGAACTCTTAACCGAAGAAAAGTACCGAGAATGTGTGGATGAGCATGGGGCCACAGCTTTTAAAGTAGGGATTGGTGCGGAAGCCATACGGGAATTATTGCAAAAAGTCGATATTGAGGCCTTGTGGGAAGAACGGCATGTCAAGATTAAGAGTGCCACCTCCGCGGCCGTTGGCAAAAAATTGACTAAACGCCTGAAGGTCATTGAAGCCTTCTATAAATCAGGGAACAAGCCGGAATGGATGATCATGGATGCCATTCCCGTTCTTCCTCCCGAACTACGTCCTCTTGTGCCTTTGGATGGGGGGCGGTTTGCGACCTCAGACTTAAATGATTTGTATCGTCGTGTGATTAATCGGAATAACCGCCTCAAGCGATTAGTGGAATTAAAAGCTCCCGGTGTCATCATCCGAAATGAGATGCGAATGCTTCAAGAAGCGGTGGATGCCTTGTTCGACAACGGTCGTCGAGGCCGGGTCATCCGTGGAGCCAATAAGCGTCCTTTAAAATCCTTAAGTGACATGTTGAAGGGAAAACAGGGAAGGTTTCGACAGAATCTTCTTGGAAAACGGGTCGATTACTCAGGCCGTTCCGTTATCGTGGTGGGCCCAGAGTTGCGTCTCAATCAATGTGGATTGCCCAAGAAAATGGCCTTGGAGCTATTCAAGCCCTTCATTTTTCACAAACTGGAAGAACGAGGGGCTGCGACCACGATAAAAAGTGCCAAGCGGTTGGTTGAAAAAGAGCGACCTGAGGTATGGGACGTCTTGGATGAAGTTATTCGAGAACATCCGGTCATGCTCAACCGAGCTCCGACCCTTCATCGCCTTGGGATTCAAGCCTTTGACCCCATCTTGGTTGAAGGGAAGGCCATTCGACTCCATCCTTTGGTGTGTGCGGCTTTTAATGCGGACTTTGATGGGGACCAAATGGCTGT
Organism: Nitrospirales bacterium; assembly: GCA_965223495.1. Taxonomy (GTDB): domain Bacteria; phylum Nitrospirota; class Nitrospiria; order Nitrospirales; family UBA8639; genus Nitrospira_E. The sequence goes on from OZ245001.1 coordinate 24,966, forward strand.
TCACGTCCCTCTATCCATTGAAGCTCAAATCGAAGCCCGAGTGTTGATGATGGCCGCCAACAATGTGCTTTCTCCCGCGAATGGGCGACCCTTGTCTATTCCCTCCCAGGACATGGTTCTGGGCTGTTATTGGTTAACTAATGAGCGTGATGGGGCTCGCGGGGAAGGGAAAGTGTTTGCCTCCACGGAGGAGGTCCGCATTGCTTTTGATGCGGGGGAGGTAGAAGAGCAAGCCAAAATTCAAGTACGAATCGAGCAATCCCTGGTTCAGACGACGGTGGGAAGAGTAATTTTATCGGAAATTTTACCCCCTGAGATGGCCTTTTCCTCTGTCAATCAGCTCATGACCAAAAAGGAATTGACCAAGTTGGTGGATCGTGTGTACCGGCAGACCGGGCTTCATGAGGTAGTGGTCATGTTGGACCGCTTGAAAGATCTGGGATTTTCCTATGCTACCAAGGCCGGAGTCTCTATTTGTATCGATAATATGCACATTCCATCGCGCAAAGTTGAATTAATTGACCGGGCACAAGTAGAAGTTCAACAGGTCCAAATGCAGTACAGTGAAGGACTCATTACGAATGGGGAGAGATATAACAAGGTTATTGACATTTGGGCTCATGTGAGTGAGCAAGTTGCCGTCGAAATGATGAAGGAGATCAGTCAAGGCGGAGGGCGAGGGGCGACCGAAGGATTAAACCCCATTTATATGATGGCGGATTCCGGTGCAAGGGGAAGTTCCCAACAAATCCGGCAGCTTGGAGGAATGAGGGGATTGATGGCCAAGCCATCCGGAGAAATCATCGAAACCCCCATCACGGCCAATTTTCGTGAAGGGTTGACGGTGTTGCAATACTTTATCTCCACTCATGGGGCCAGGAAGGGTCTTGCGGATACTGCCTTAAAAACTGCGAATTCCGGATATCTCACGAGACGTCTGGTAGACATTGCCCAGGATGTGATTGTTAGCGAGCCGGATTGTTTGACCACAGATGGAATTGTCGTATCGGCGTTGGTGGAAGGGGGTGAAGTCATCCAATCCTTGGATGAAAGGATTTTAGGGCGTCTGACGGCCGAGGAAATTCATGATCCCGTCACCCAAGAGGTGATCGCGAAGGCTTCAGAAGAGTTGGATGAAGAACTGTCAAAAGTCATCGTGGAATCCGGGATCGATCAGGTTAAAATTCGGTCGGTATTGACCTGTCAGTCTCGTTGGGGGGTGTGTGCCAAGTGTTATGGGCGAGATTTGGCAAGAGGCCGCTTGGTAGAAAAAGGAGAGCCAGTTGGCGTCATCGCCGCTCAGTCAATCGGGGAACCGGGAACCCAGTTGACCATGCGCACGTTTCATATTGGAGGAACGGCCAGTAAGGTGGTGGAGCAAACAGTGTTGGAGGCCAAGCATGTGGGGACTCTGAAATTCTTAAGCTTCGACGCCAAGAAAAATGCCGATTACCATCATCCCAGTATGGCGGTAAAAACCCAGCAAGGAGATTGGGTGGTGATGGTGCGAAACGCAAAAATTGCGGTTTGTGATGAAACCGGGCGTGAGCGTGAAAAATACCCTGTTGTGTATGGGGCAAAAGTGAAGGTTTCAGATGGGGGAAAGGTGGAAGTTGGGCAAAAGTTTGTGGAATGGGACCCGTATTCTTTGACCATTTTAACCGAAGTGGGTGGAAAAGTGGCGCTGGGAGATATTCTTGAGGGTGTCACCATGAAGGAGGAAGTGGATGAAGTGACCGGTCTATCTCGCCGAGTAGTGATTGAGCAGGCTGGAACGAATTTGCGTCCTAGATTGTCGGTCAAAGATGATTCTGGAAAAACGGCCAAACTGAGTTCTGGTTCCCCCGCTCGATACCTCTTGCCCGTGGGTGCTCATATCTTTGTCGAAAAAGGTTCAACGGTCTATCCGGGAGATGTCTTAGCAAAAATTCCTCGAGAGACCACCAAAACGAAAGACATTACCGGGGGCCTTCCCCGTGTGGCCGAATTGTTTGAAGCTCGAAAGCCGAAGGAACATGCCGTTGTGAGTGAAATTGATGGTGAGGTCTCCTTTGGGGGATTCGTGAAGGGCTTAAGAAAAGTCTTAGTCGATAATAAGATTGGAGACATTAAAGAATATTTCATACCCCGCGGGCGACATGTGAATGTGCATGAAGGAGACTGGGTGCGCGCAGGGGAACCTTTAATGGATGGGTCGGCTAATCCCCATGACATTTTAAGTGTCTTGGGGCCACGGGAGTTGCAGAAATACTTAGTTAATGAGGTTCAAGAGGTCTACCGGTTACAAGGTGTCGTCATTAATGACAAGCACATAGAAGTCATTACCCGGCAAATGCTGAAAAAAGTGAGAATAGAAGATGCTGGCGATACCTCTTTCTTGCCCGGGACCCAGGTTAACAAGTTTGTATTTGATGATGAAAATGAACAAGTCCTTTCCGAAGGAGGAAATCCAGCTCTAGGGAAGCCGGTGCTGTTGGGTATTACTAAAGCCTCATTAAGTACCGACAGCTTTATTTCAGGCGCCTCTTTCCAAGAAACCACCAGAGTGTTAACCGAAGCGGCAATTAATGGCCGAACGGATGATCTTCGTGGGCTCAAGGAAAATGTCATCGTGGGTAGATTGATCCCCGCGGGGACTGGGTGGGGAGAGTACCGGGAAACCTTCGTTCCGCAACCGGTCGAGGAAGAACCCCAGGCATTAGAGGAAGAGGGAATAGAAAATATTCAACTTATAAAAAAATAATGTAAAAGATACCCGGAAAGTGGTTCCCGTTCCCTTGACAGGATAACCACGAGTCTATAAGATCGGCTGGTTACCCAGCATGGGTTTTCTTCGCATTATTTTTTGCGATGTTGTGCGTATTGAATTGAAGGAACAGGGTTATGCCTACAGTAAATCAGCTAATTCGTGTTGGCCGAAAGGTTATTAAGGCGAAAAGTAAAAGCTCGGCCCTTAACTCCTGTCCTCAGAGAAGGGGAGTGTGCCTGAGGGTTTATACCACTACCCCGAAAAAGCCAAATTCTGCGTTGAGGAAAGTTGCCAGGGTACGATTGACCACGGGATTGGAAGTCACCGCCTATATTCCCGGTATGGGTCATAATCTGCAAGAGCATTCAATCGTCCTTGTGCGTGGTGGTCGTGTAAAGGATCTGCCTGGTGTGCGATACCACATGGTCCGAGGTGCCTTGGATGCCGTCGGTGTCGCGAATCGGAAGCAAGGGCGTTCAAAATATGGGGCAAAGAGGCCCAAGTAACCCTTTCTCTCCATTCTCTGGAAAACCCACTAGGTTCTATTTAGTTAGAAGGTAAAACGTATGCCGCGTCGTCCTTTGGTTCTTCGACAGAAGGTTGTTCATGATTCCCGTTATAATGATTCCGTCGTAGGCCGGTTTCTCAATATTTTGCTAAAGGACGGGAAAAAAAGTACGGCAGAGAGTGTCTGTTATGGAGCCTTTGATATTGTCCAGGAAAAGACCGGCGAAGAACCGCTGAAAGTCTTTCATGCTGCTTTGGGAAACGTGAAGCCCATGGTGGAGGTGAAGTCTAGGCGAGTGGGGGGGGCTTCTTATCAGGTTCCGGTAGAGGTCAGGCCGGTTAGGCAAATTGCCCTGGCTTTGCGTTGGATTAAGAATGGAGCGAAATCCCGAAATGGGAAAAGTATGAGGGAAAAGCTGGCGGGCGAAATAATGGATGCGGCGAACAATAATGGGTCGGCCGTAAAAAAGCGTGATGAGACCCATCGAATGGCTGAGGCTAATAGGGCCTTTGCCCATTACCGGTGGTAATAGTGATGAATCAAGAAAGAAATGCTGCAGGGGACGGGTTTTAGCTAGGGGGGTAGTTCCTTCCTTAGTGCTTCTCATGACCTGAGCCTTTTGCAGCATTGTTGTGTGAGGAATTTGTGGCAACGAGTATTTCATTAGGACGAACTCGGAATATAGGCATCATGGCCCATATTGATGCTGGTAAAACGACGACCACCGAGCGAATCCTTTATTACACCGGAATATCCCATAAAATTGGGGAGGTCCATGAGGGGGCCGCTACCATGGATTGGATGGAACAGGAGCGAGAGCGGGGAATAACGATTACCTCTGCCGCCACGACCTGTTCTTGGAAGGACAGTCGAATCAACATCATTGATACTCCTGGGCATGTGGATTTTACGATAGAAGTTGAGCGTTCCCTTCGTGTTCTGGATGGGGCAGTGGCGGTTTTTGATTCGGTCCAGGGAGTTGAGCCTCAATCCGAAACCGTGTGGCGACAGGCCGATAAATATCAAGTCCCACGAATTGCCTTTATGAACAAAATGGATCGAGTTGGGGCAGATTTTTTTGCTAGTGTCCAATCGGTCATTGATCGATTAGGGGCCAAACCCATCCCTGTGCAGTTGCCCTTAGGGAACGAGGAGGCCTTTCGAGGGGTGATAGACCTGGTGGAAATGAAGGCCCTGGTGTTTGATGATGAGACGCTGGGTGCTGACTTTGTTGTGCAAGATATTCCCTCGGAATATTCTGAGCAGGCAAAGGAGTATAGGGAAAAACTGTTGGATGCGGTCGTTGAGTTTGATGAAGAAGTCATGGAGCGCTATTTGAATGGGGAGCCCCTCCAGGTTGAAGAGATAAAGCGAGCCATTCGAATTGGAACGATCGATCTCAAAATAACACCGGTGTTGTGCGGGACCGCTTTTAAAAATAAAGGGGTTCAGCCCTTGTTAGACGCCGTCATCGACTATTTGCCATCTCCAGTAGATCTTCCTCCGATTCGGGGTGTAGATCCAGGTACGGAAAAAGAGGTCACAAGGAGGGCGGATGAGTCGGAACCCTTTGCGGCCTTAGCGTTTAAAATTATGTCTGATCCCTTCTCCGGGCAACTAACTTATTTTCGGGTGTATTCGGGAAAGTTAAGTACCGGTTCCTATGTGTTTAATGTGGGAAAAGGGAAAAAAGAGCGGATTGGCCGTTTATTAAAGATGCATGCCAACAAACGAGAAGAAATCGAAGTGGTGTCAGCGGGAGATATTGCGGCGGCGGTAGGCTTAAAAGACACTCGTACTGGTGACACCTTGAGCGAAGAAAAATCTCCTATTTTGTTGGAGGTCATTAAATTTCCTGAACCGGTAATTTCCTTAGCGGTGGAACCTAAAACAAAGCAAGATTTAGATAAATTAGGTTTCTCTCTTGAAAAATTGGCTCAGGAGGATCCATCATTTCAGGTGCAATCTGACGACGAGACCGGACAAACGATAATTTCAGGAATGGGAGAGTTGCATTTAGAAATTATCGTCGATCGGTTGCTTAGAGAATTTAAAGTCCAAGCTAATGTCGGAAAGCCTCAGGTTGCGTATCGGGAGACCATTCGGGGAGAGGCTGAAGCCGAAGGCAAATATGTCAAGCAGACCGGGGGGCGTGGGCAGTATGGTCATGTCATGATTCGCGTGGAGCCGGGAGAGTCAGGAGTTGGACTTGAATTTGTCAATAAAATCGTGGGGGGTGCTGTCCCGCGGGAATATATTGCCCCGGTCGAAAAAGGAATTAAGGAGCGGATGGAAAGTGGAATTCTTGCAGGGTATCCCCTCCGAGACTTGAAGGTGACGTTGTTTGATGGTTCATACCATGAGGTTGATTCCAGTGAAATGGCCTTTAAGATTGCGGGGTCCATGGCCTTGGTGAGTGCGTGCCAAAAAGCTGATTTGGTCCTTTTGGAGCCAGTCATGAAAGTGGAGGTGCTGGTGCCTCAAGAATTTATGGGTGATATCATTGGTGATTTGAATGGTCGGCGAGGAAAAATCCATGGGATGAAGGCGCGAGGTGGCTCGCAAGTCGTTGATGCTGCGGTACCCTTAAGTGAAATGTTCGGCTATTCCACGGATTTACGCTCAAAGACCCAAGGACGGGCAACTTATAGTATGGAGTTTGAATCCTATGAAGTGGTTCCCCGTCAGTTGGCTCAACAAATTATTAAAAAGAATCAAGGGGAATGAACTGCCCCTTCAGAGGAATTATTAATTTTAGAGTAAGGCATCGACGGGAGGAGTGAGGCATGGCGAAGGCGAAATTTGAGCGGAAGAAGCCGCATTTGAACGTGGGGACGATTGGGCACGTGGACCATGGCAAAACGACCTTAACCTCGGCGCTGACGAAAGTGATGGGGGATCAGGGTAAGGCCACGTTTGTCTCCTATGATGATGTCGCCAAGGCCAGTGAAAGCCAAGGGCGGCGGGATCCGACGAAAATTCTGACGATTGCGATCTCGCACGTGGAATATGAGACGGACAACCGGCACTATGCGCACGTGGATTGTCCGGGGCACGCGGACTACGTCAAGAATATGATCACGGGGGCGGCGCAGATGGATGGGGCGATCCTGGTGGTGAGTGCGGCGGATGGGCCGATGCCGCAAACGCGGGAGCATATTCTGTTGGCGCGGCAAGTGGGCGTGCCGTATATCGTGGTGTTTTTGAACAAAGCGGATAAGGTAGAAGATAAGGAATTATTGGAATTGGTGGAGCTGGAAGTGCGGGAATTGCTGAGTAAGTATGGGTTTCCGGGCGATGATGTGCCGGTGGTGATTGGCTCGGCGATCAAGGCGATTGAAGAAGATCAGAGTGAGATCGGAGTGCCGTCGATTGTAAAGTTATTGGAGGCGGTGGATACGTATGTGCCGACGCCGGAGCGGGCGATTGACAAGCCGTTTTTGATGCCGATTGAAGATGTGTTTACGATCAGTGGGCGGGGGACGGTGGTCACGGGCCGCGTGGAACGGGGGCAAGTGAAGGTGGGTGATGAGATCGAGATTGTGGGGTTAAAGCCGACGCAATCGACGATTGTGACCGGGGTGGAAATGTTTCGCAAAGTGTTGGATGAAGGGCAGGCCGGGGATAATATCGGAGCGTTATTGCGGGGGACGAAGAAGGAAGAAGTGGAGCGGGGGATGGTGTTGGCGAAGCCGAAATCGATCACGCCGCATACGAAATTCAAGGCGGAAGTGTATGTGTTGACGAAGGAAGAAGGGGGGCGGCATACGCCGTTCTTCAATGGGTACCGGCCGCAGTTTTATTTCCGGACGACGGATGTGACGGGGGTGGTGCAATTAAATGAAGGGGTGGAGATGGTGATGCCGGGGGATAATGTGTCGTTTGCGGGCGAATTGATCTCGCCGATTGCGATGGAGCAAGGGGTGCGGTTTGCGGTCCGCGAGGGCGGCCGGACGGTGGGCGCCGGCGTCGTCACCGAAATCGTCGAGTAGGTTAACAGGGCAAGGGAAAGGGTTGTTCTACGTGGATCAGGACCGCAGAATTCGAATTCGGCTAAAGGGTTTCGATTATAGAGTGTTGGATCAATCGGTGAAAGAGATTGTTGATACGGTTCGTCGTAGTGGGGCGCGAATTGCGGGTCCGGTTCCATTGCCCACCAGGATTGAAAAATATACCGTTCAACGGTCCACCCACGTGGATAAAAAATCCCGTGAGCAATTTGAAATCCGAACTCACAAGCGATTGCTAGATATTATGGAGCCAACTCCGGAAACGATGGATGCTTTAATGAAGTTGAATCTCGCTGCCGGAGTTGATGTCGAAATTAAGTTGTAGTTTGAAATTGTATTTTTCGTGAACCCTTCTGAGGAATAGGCCAATGGTTAGCGGGTTGGTTGGGAAAAAAATTGGGATGATTCAGGTATTTGATGAGGCGAGACGTCTGGTGCCTGTCACGGTAATAGACGCCGGTCCAGGTGGGGTGGTTCAGGTGAAGGACCGTTCGAAAGATGGATATGAGGCTATCCAGGTTGGGTTTAGTGAAGTACCCGAGCGGAAGCTGAATAAACCCAAAATTGGTCATTTGGCGAAGGCTGGGGAACGTCGATGGAAATATTTGAAGGAATTTAAGGGTGAAAGCGCTCCCGAATTGGGGTCTTTGGTAAGCGTGGAAATTTTTTCAAAAGGTGAAGAAGTCAATGTGCAAGGAATATCGAAGGGAAAGGGATTTCAGGGAGTGATGAAGCGACATAATTATGGTGGGGGCCCTGCAACTCATGGCTCTATGTTTCACCGCGCACCTGGATCGATAGGTCAAAGTTCTTTTCCCTCCCGTGTGTTTAAGAATAAAGATTTGCCAGGCCAAATGGGCAATAAGCGCGTGACGGTTAAGGGGTTAACCGTGGTAGACATTCGTTCAGAGGAAAATATTATCATGGTTTCAGGGTCCGTTCCTGGTCCCATTGGTGGAATGGTGGTTGTCAGGAAGGTTAAGTAAAGAAGGTAATAATGGATTCACTTCCGGTTTATGATCCTAAGGGGGAACAGGTTGGGACGGTTGAGTTGAATGCGGAATTTTCGCGATGTGTCGTGAAGCCCTCCCTTGTGCATCAAGCTGTGGTCATGCAACGAGCCGGTGAGCGGCAAGGCACCGTTTCGACGAAAGGTCGGGGAGAGGTTCGGGGCTCCGGGAAAAAGCCCTGGAAGCAAAAACATACGGGTCGAGCGCGAGCTGGTTCTGCGCGGTCTCCCATTTGGAGGCATGGGGGAACTGTATTTGGGCCAAAGCCCCGTTCATATTCCTTCACCTTGCCCAAGAAAATGTATCATTCTGCCTTAAGGTCCGCCTTAAAAAGCCGTATGGAATCGGGAGATGTTGTGGTGCTGGATGGACTGCAATTTCCGGAAATGAAAACTCGTTACTTGGCTCAGGCCATGACCCAGTTGGGGTTGGCTTCCCATAAATCTGTATTGGTCCTGGAGGAAGCCTTGGGGGATGTGGTGCGGATCGGGAACAACCTTAAATCACTCAAGGTCCTCCATGCAAAGGATCTGAATGTGTATGATGTGCTCTGGTGTGAAAAATTGGTCGTCACCAAGACCGAATTTCAGCAAATGCAAGAATTGTGGGGTGTGGCGTGAATCCGCATGATGTCTTGATTAGGCCCTTACTTACGGAAAAGATTACGGGTATCCGCGAGGTTAAAAATGCTGTGGCATTTGAGGTCAGTCGATTCGCGACGCGGGTTGAGGTTCGCCATGCCGTGGAGAAGGTGTTTGGTGTCAAGGTGGCCTCGGTCAATGTGATGAACTTGAAGGGAAAGCGAAAACGCCAGGGGCGTTATCTTGGAAAACGGTCGGATTGGAGAAAAGCTTTTGTCACCTTAAAAGAAGGTGAAAAAATAGACCTGTATGAAAGTGCCTAAGTGTTATTGAAGGCTTAAAAACGTAAAGAGAAAATATCGATGCCTATAAAAGAATATAAGCCGACATCTCCAGGGCGACGGGGAATGTCGTCCGTAAAAAATGAAGGGTTATCGAAGGCCAGGCCAGAGAAAAGTCTGACTACTTCCCTGTCTTCCTCCGGCGGAAGGAATAGTGAGGGTCGGATTACATCTCGATTCCGGGGCGGGGGGCATAAGCGACTGTATCGAAAGGTTGATTTTCGCCGAAATAAATTTGGAGTTCCTGCAAGGGTGGTAAGAATCGAATACGATCCCAATCGATCGGCTCGAATTGCACTTCTGCATTATGTGGACGGGGAAAAGCGGTATATTTTAGCTCCTAATGGGCTGTCAGTGGGGATGAAGGTAGAGGCGGGCCCTCAAGTGGACGTGCGTGTCGGGAATGCGTTGCCCCTCATGGAAATGCCTTTAGGTGTGGTGATCCATAATATTGAGCTAAAGCCTGGGAAGGGAGCGCAGTTAATAAGAAGTGCCGGCGGCTCTGCCCAAGTCATGGGTAGAGATCAGGGATACGTACAAATTCGATTGGCCTCTGGTGAAATGCGGAAAATTCTAGGAACCTGTATGGCCACGATTGGTCAAGTGGGCAATTTAGACCATTCAAATATTTCTGTGGGGAAAGCTGGACGCTCCAGATGGAAAGGAAGAAAACCGCATGTGCGGGGGGTCGTCATGAATCCGGTTGATCATCCCCATGGAGGTGGTGAGGGAAAGGCGGGGCAAGGTAATCCTCATCCTGTATCTCCCTGGGGGCAACCTGCCAAGGGGTTTAAGACGCGAAAACCACGGAACCAGAGTTCTCGTTTTATCATCGCCAAACGAAAAAAGAAGTCTCATTAGTCAGATTGGAGGGGGTTAATGCCCAGGTCAGTCAGAAAAGGACCGTTTGTTGACGAACATCTTTTAAAGAAGGTTGAAAAGTCTCGGAATACCCGAGAATCTAAGGTCATCAAAACCTGGTCGCGACGTTCCACCGTTACTCCGGATATGATTGGGCTTACCTTCGCCGTTCATAATGGGAAAAAATTTATCCCTGTATTCATTACGGATAACATGGTCGGGCATAAGTTGGGGGAATTTGCCCCAACCCGGTTTTTTAAAGGCCATGGGGCAGCAAAAAGTGAGAAGGGTGTCGCCTTAAAATAAAAGGCCGCCTTTTGGGTTAATGAAAATTTTTAGGCAGAAGAGACATACAAATGGCTGAGGCAAAGGCAGTTCTTCGACATGTGAGGGTGGCTCCCAGGAAGGCCAGATTAGTGGTGGATATGGTACGGGGGAGAAATGCCGCAGAGGCCCTGACACTTCTTAAGTACACTCCCAGGTCGGCCGCTCGAATCGTAGAGCAACTGTTGGGGTCCGCCGTGGCAAATGCGGGGCAAAAAGATTTGGGTGATCCGGAAAATTTGAAGATTGCGAGAGCGTATGTGGATGGTGGTCCCATATTTAAACGGTTTCAGCCACGATCCATGGGCCGGGCTAATCCGATTAAAAAGAGAACAAGTCATATTACAATTGTCGTCAGTCCAGCCGATTAAGATGAGCCGGGTTGATCTTGTTTAGTCCGTTAGGGGAGAACGATTTATGGGTCAAAAAACGCACCCGTTTGGTTTTCGATTAGGTTATACGCGAACCTGGCGATCACGCTGGTATGCCAAAAAAGACTATGCCACCCTTCTGCATCATGATCTGTCTATTCGAGAGGTGGTCAAAAAGCGGTTATATCATGCGGGAATATCAAGTGTGGAAATAGAACGATCGGGAAACCAATTGAAATTGATTATCCATACCGCTCGGCCTGGAATCATCATTGGGCGAAAAGGGGCCGAAGTGGATAAGTTAAAGGCTTCGCTTGAGCAAAAATATGGCAATGAGGTGTTTGTTACGGTAAAGGAAATCAAAAAGCCAGAAATTGATGCCCAATTAGTGGCAGAAAATATTGCCACGCAGCTAGAAAAGCGAGTGTCCTTCCGTCGGGCGCTAAAACGTAGTGTGGCGTCCGCCCTTCGATTAGGTGCACTGGGAATTAAGGTATATTGTGCTGGAAGGTTAGGGGGCCATGAAATCGCCCGAACCGAATGGTATCGAGAAGGCCGGGTGCCTCTTCACACCCTACGCGCGGATGTAGAATATGGGTTCGCGGAAGCCAAAACTGCCATGGGCCAAATTGGGGTGAAGGCCTGGATTTTTAAAGGAGATGCCCAAATCCCCACGATGGAGAAGTCGGAGCCCTCTTTAGGGTTCTTGTGACCTTCCGCTACTCTGGGACAGGAGTCAAAGTGAAATGTTAGCCCCAAAGCGCATAAAATTTCGAAAAGTCCAAAAAGGTCGAATGAATGGAAAGGCCTATCGTGGCGGAGAGGTAGCTCATGGCCAGTTTGGGCTCAAGACTATGGAGCCAGGGAGAATTACTGCCAGGCAAATTGAGGCAGCTCGTATCGCCATGACCCGACATGTCAAGCGGGGTGGGCGTATTTGGACAAGGATTTTTCCCGACAAGCCTATTACCAAAAAACCGGCTGAAGTTCGAATGGGTAAAGGAAAAGGAAGTCCGGAGTATTGGGTGGCACTCGTCAAATCGGGAAGGATTTTGTTTGAGATGGACGATGTCTCTCGTGAGGTGGCTCAGGAGGCCCTCAGGCTGGCGGGGCATAAGTTGCCGGTAATGACCAAATTTGTCGTTCGTGGGGAAATCCCAATCCTATAGGACCGTGTGAGGCCAATATGGAAATGGATCAATTAAAGAACTTGGAGCGGTCAGAATTGCTTGAGAAAGTCAATAAATTAAAGGAAGAGCTCTTTCATTTTCGTAGTCAGTTGGCCATGGGCCGAATTGAAAATCCTATGAGGATTCGTGAAACGAAACGAGATATCGCCAGAGTCAAAACGGCTCTTCATCAAAAAATGAACCTGCGGGTTGAGTAATAAGGAAAACAGGAGATAAATGGAACAAACAAGGCCGAAGAGTCGATCTCTCTCAGGGAAAGTTATCAGTAATAAAATGCAAAAAACGGTCGTCGTGGAAGTTGTTCGGATTGAGCAGCATGCGCTTTATGGAAAAGTCATTCGGCGAAAGTCTAGGTTGAAGGCCCATGATGAACAAAATAAATGTCAGGTTGGGGATAAAGTCAGGATCGTGTATTCTCGTCCCCTCAGTAAGGACAAGCATTGGAGGGTAGCGGGAATCGTTCAAAAGTAAATTCCTATCAAGATTTAGTTTTATCCAAAAGAAGATGCATCGGTTATGATTCAAAATTATACGTACTTAGATGTCGCAGATAATTCAGGGGCCAAAAGTGTCCGCTGTTTTCATGTGTTGGGTGGCACCCGACGACGTTATGGATCACTTGGAGACCTTATTGTGGTATCTGTCCGAGAAGCCATTCCCAAGGCTTCGGTAAAAAAGGGAGATGTCATGAAGGCGGTGATTGTCCGAACGAAAAAGGGTTCACGACGTGATGACGGATCGCACATAAAATTCGATCGCAACGCTTGTGTGTTGGTGAATGCTCAAGGGGACCCGGTGGGAACCAGAATTTTTGGACCAGTCGCGAGGGAGTTGCGAAAGAAAAAATATATGAAGATTATTTCTCTGGCACCAGAAGTCATATAGATAGGCGGAAATCATGGCTGAGAAGTTTCGAATAAAAAAAGGCGATACGGTGATGGTTATAGCCGGTAAAGAACGAGGAAAAACCGGAAAGGTTCTTGGGGTTCAGACAAAAAATGGGCGTGTGACGGTTGAAAAGTTAAATATCATCAAGCGCCATACCAAGCCCAATGCTAAAAATAAGCAGGGAGGAATCTTGGAACGCGAGGGATCTATCGCGATTTCCAATGTGATGGTTTTTTGTGAATCAGCCAAGGCCCCTTCTAGGGTAAACATAAAAACGTTTGAGGATGGAAGAAAAGTGAGAATTTATCAGAAAGCACCTTCGGAAGTATTGGATAAAAGTTAATGAAGGCCACCGCACAGAAAAAAGAGTCTGGAAAGTCCAAGGGGGGAAAGGCCAAGGCCTCTGCCCCTATGCCCCCGGGGTATGTTCCGCGTCTTCGAGTTCTTTACGAGGAAACCGTTTTGCCTGCCCTAATGAAGGAATTTGGCTATTCGAATCCGATGCAAGCTCCAAAAGTTGAGCGCATCGTCATTAATGTAGGGATGGGAGAGGCGGTCCAAAATGTCAAGCTTTTAGAAAGTGCTGCCCAAGAACTGGGCCAGATTACCGGTCAAAAGCCTGTCCTCACTCGAGCTAAAAAAGCGATTGCCGGCTTTAAATTGAGACAAGGGGTTCCAATCGGGACGAAGGTCACCTTGCGCGGAGCCAGGATGTTGGAGTTTTTGGACAGACTGATTTCGGTCGCTCTGCCGCGAATACGGGACTTTCGAGGTGTGTCACCGAAAGCCTTTGATGGTCGAGGGAATTACACACTTGGATTAAAAGAGCAGTTGACCTTTCCTGAAATTAAATATGATGACATCGCTTCCATCCATGGGATGGAAATTACTTTTGTGACCACAGCCAAGCGGAACGATGAGGCCAAATCCCTTCTGGCTCATCTGGGAATGCCATTCCGCAAATCTTAACAATCGCGAGGGAGTATTCGTGTCCAGGTTAGCACTAAAAAACAAAGCCAAGCGAGAGCCGAAATTTCCCTGTCGTCAATATAATCGATGTCCCTTATGCGGGAGAGTGAGGGGCTTCTTGCGGCGATTTCGAATGTGTCGGATCTGTTTCCGTTTTCTCAGTCTCCGTGGAGATATTCCAGGTGTTACAAAGTCCAGCTGGTAAAAGCAGAGGGCCCTCGCAAAGTGGTTTTATTGAAGAATTACAAAATCTCAAAGGGTGTGTTGAATTATGTCGATGACAGATCCCATTGCTGACCTTTTTATTCGGTTGCAAAATGCTGGGCAACGAGGGCATGAGACCGTGAAAATTCCGGCCTCTCGTATGAAAGCGGAAATCCTTCGAATTTTTAAAGAAGAAGGATTTATCCAGGATTTTAAAGCCAGTACCGTTGATGGGCATCCAACCCTGGAAGTGGTCCTACGGTATGCACCTGGACGACAGAAAAAGTCCTTTATCACCAAAATAAAACGAATCAGTAAGCCTGGCTGTCGGGTTTTCGCGGGAAAAAACGAAGTGCCAAAGGTGATGAGAGGATTGGGAGTGGCGGTGTTAACGACGGACAGGGGTTTATTGACGGACGAACAATGTCGAGAGAAGGAAGTGGGTGGAGAAATTTTGTGTCATATTTGGTAAGTGGTACGGGCTCTCATAGAGCCGGTCATTGAATCATAAGGTCATTATGTCGAGAATCGGAAGAAAACCTATTGTAGTTCCTTCGGGTGTACAAGTCACGGTGCAGGATAGGAATGTTTTGGTGAAGGGCCCATTGGGTGAATTAACATGGCCTTTGGCCTCGGGTATTCAAGCTGAAGTGGAGAATGGGTTGGTGACCCTAAAGCGGACGGGAGATTCCGTAAAATTAAAAGCCATACATGGGCTGACTCGGGCTGAGATTGCCAATCAGGTCGTGGGTGTGAAGGAAGGATATCAAAAAAATCTAGAAGTTATGGGGGTTGGCTATCGGGCCCAAGTTCAGGGTAATGAACTCAGTTTTACTCTGGGATATGCACATCCCGTGTTAATCAAGCTCCCCAAGGGTGTCGAGGCAGCCGTGGATAAGCAAACGGTGATTTCTCTAAAAGGGATTAATAAACGGACCGTTTCGCAAGTGGCCGCTCAAATTCGAGGGTTAAAGATTCCCGATGTGTATAAACATAAGGGGATAAAATTTGCTGATGAGGTCCTGAGGAAAAAAGCCGGGAAGGCCGGAAAAAAATAAGGTGAAGCCGTGAATGTCGTAGAAAAACGAAAGCGATTAACCAAACGAAGTCGTCGCGTCCGGTTGAGAATTGTCGGACTTTCCTCTCGTCCCAGGCTGAGTGTTTTTCGGAGTAATGCCCATATATATGCCCAAATTATCGATGATGGAGCAGGGCGTACGTTAGTGTCAGCCTCTTCCTCCGACCCGGGCATTAAAAATGAGATAAAAAATGGGGGTAACATGGAGGCTGCCAAGTTGGTCGGAAAAACACTTGCAGAACGGGCCAAAGCCATCCCGATTGAAATGGTGGTGTTTGATCGGGGCGGTCGGTTATATCACGGAAGGGTGAAGGCCTTGGCCGAGGGGGCTCGTGAAGGGGGATTGAAATTCTAACCTAGTAAGCGACTAAGAATTTTTGTTCCGGACAGACCAAAAAATTTGAGTAGGGAAGGACATTTTCCTGTGAGGGTAAACGTTGAAGAACTTAATTTAAAGGATAAACCGGTTGTCATAAACCGAGTCGCCAAGGTGGTAAAGGGGGGGAAACGTTTTTCCTTTTCAGCGTTAGTGGTTGTTGGAGATGGGGAAGGATGGGTAGGAGTCGGGAAAGGAAAA
Source organism: Nitrospirales bacterium (assembly GCA_965223495.1). Taxonomy (GTDB): domain Bacteria; phylum Nitrospirota; class Nitrospiria; order Nitrospirales; family UBA8639; genus Nitrospira_E. Next base: position 40,627 of record OZ245001.1, read on the forward strand.
GCGGCCGAAGTGCCATCTGCCATCGCGAAAGCTGTAGAACATGCTAAAAAAAACCTGATCAGGATTCCCTTAAAGTCAAACTCTATTCCTCATGAAGTGCATGGATACTTTGGTGGTGAACATATCTTATTAAAGCCGGCAAAGCAGGGAACGGGGATCATTGCCGGAGGGGCCGTGCGATCCTTATTAGAAGTGGCTGGAACACAAAATGTAGTCGCCAAGACCTTGGGACGAGGTAACCCCTTTAATGCGGTTCGGGCGGCCATTCAAGGTCTTAGGCAGCTCCGTGACCCCCACGAAGTCCGCGCCATGCGGCAGGCCTCAAATGGAAGTGATGCGTAACCAAGAGATCGATCGTATTTGAAAGATTAGAGAACGATGTCAAATTCTTCGCAGTTGTCTATTACATTAAAGCGCAGTCCCATTGGGCACCCAAAAAAAATGAGGCTGGTCCTGTTAGGCCTAGGTCTGAGAAAAATTCATCAGACCGTGGTAAGGCCGGATACGCCACAAGTTCGGGGGCTCATTAATAAAGTTCCTCATCTTATCGAGGTTGTCCCATCATGAAATTGCACGATCTTCATCCGTTCCCTGGATCTAAAACCCCAAGAAAACGCTTAGGCCGGGGACCGGGTTCCGGTTTGGGAAAAACCTCAGGAAAAGGGCATAAAGGGCTTCTGGCTCGGTCAGGCCGGGCCAATCAGGTGGGGTTTGAAGGTGGCCAAATGCCTCTAGCACGGCGGTTGCCTAAACGAGGGTTTACTAACCTATTCAGGATTCAATATTCAGTGATCAATGTTCAAACATTAGCCGGGCATGAGAGCACCACAAATTTTTCACCCTCTATCTTTAAAGAATTGGGTCTGATTAAAGGACGGGACTTTCGGGTAAAAATACTGGGAGAAGGAGAGGTGAACCGCCCAATCGTGGTGGAAGCTCATAAATTTAGCAATTCTGCCAGGCAAAAAATTGAACAGGCTGGTGGGCAAGTCAAGGTGATCGGCGGTGCTTGAGCGGCTCATCACGAGCCTGCAAAATATCTTTAAAATCCCAGAATTGCGTAGTAGGGTGTTGTTTACCCTCGCTATGCTGGCGGTATATAGGGTGGGGGCCCATATCCCTACCCCAGGCATCAACAATGAGGAGCTATTTAAATTTCTCACTGAACGGGGCGGGGCCCTTATGGGGTTCCTGGATATCTTTTCAGGAGGAGCCTTATCGAGACTGACCATTTTTGCTCTGGGCATCATGCCCTATATCAGTGCTTCGATTATTTTACAGCTGTTGACAGTGGTCGTTCCTCATTTATCAAAGTTGGCGAAGGAGGGTGAACGAGGAAGAAAAACGATTATCCAATATACTCGATACGGGACCATCGGCATCGCGTTTATTCAAGGGTTTGGCATTGCCCTGGGCCTTGAAGGCATGAATGAAGGGGCCTTTGTGTTGGATCCAGGATGGGCGTTTCGCTTTATGACCGTTATCACATTAGTGGCCGGAACGGCTTTTCTGATGTGGTTAGGTGAACAAATCACTGAACGGGGAGTCGGTAATGGGATTTCCCTCATCATTTTTTCGGGGATTGTAGCCAGCCTTCCCAGCGCTATTGTTCAAACGTTTGAATTATATCGTGTTGGACAAATTAGTCTCCTGCTTCTCCTCATTTTGGGGGTCGTGATGCTTGCTGTCATGGGAGCGATTGTCTTCCTAGAGAGTGGAAGAAGGAAAATTGCGGTTCAATATGCCAAACGTGTGGTTGGGCGGCGAGTCTATGGGGGGCAAAACACCCACATACCCTTGAAAATTAACACCGCAGGGGTTATTCCCCCAATCTTTGCCTCTTCCATCATCGCTTTTCCGGCTACGATAACGAGTTTTATTCAGGTTCCCTGGGTGCAATCGGTGGGAGCCCAATTAGCTCCTGGCTCTCTCCTGTACACCATGTTGTATGTGAGTCTTATTATATTCTTTTGTTTCTTCTATACCGCCGTGGTCTTAAATCCAGTGGATATGGCGGACAACATGAAAAAGTATGGAGGCTTTATTCCTGGAGTGAGGCCCGGTCAGAAGACTGCTGACTTCATTTATAAAGTATTAACTCGGGTAACATTTGCTGGCGCGATTTATTTGGCCATTGTCTGTGTCATTCCAGAACTATTAATTTATAAGCTTGGTATGCCCTTTTATTTCGGGGGAACATCACTATTGATCGTTATTGGTGTCGGTCTAGATACCGCCCAACAGATTGAAAATCACATGCTTATGCGGAACTATGATGGGTTTTTAGGGAAAGGACCCATAAAAGGGCGGAGTGGGTAAGGGGATGCGGGTGATCTTTTTGGGGCCTCCCGGGGTTGGGAAAGGGACACAAGCCGACTTTATATCCAGGAAATTTTCCATTTCCAAGCTTTCCACGGGCGATCTTCTCCGTGAAAGTGTGGCCAAACAAACTCCACTCGGTAAAGAAGCTAAGGGGTTTATGGACCGAGGGGAATTAGTTCCAGATACCGTTGTTGTGGGATTGGTCAAGGAAAAGTTGGCCTCTGAGGAATGTAAGAATGGGTTTCTTCTTGATGGGTTTCCTCGAACGGTGGGGCAAGCGGATTCTTTGTCTCAATACTTAGAAGCCAACGGTGAGGCCATCGATCGGGTCGTATATTTTACGCTTCCAAAGGAAGAAATTGTGCGACGAATTAGTGGCCGGAGAAATTGCCCCCAATGTAAAGCCGTGTATCATGTGGAATCGGTTCCGCCACAAAAGGCTGGGATTTGTGATGTCTGTGGGCAAGCATTGGTTCAGCGAAATGACGACAAACCCGAGACGATTGAATCGCGTTTAGCGGTGTACCAGGAGCAAACGGCTCCTTTAATCGAATATTATCAGAAAAAAAGTATACTGAGTGAATTGGATGGGTCAGGCTTGGTGGATGCGGTGCAGAATCGATTACACTCGGTTCTTTCACAGTCTCAAGTAGAATGATCATCCTTAAGAGCGCCGAAGAGGTTGAACTCATCGCTCGTGCCAGTCAAATCGTAGGAGAATGTCATAAAGTTTTAATTCAAGAATTAAAGCCAGGAATGACGACTCTGGATTTGGATGCTTTAACGGAGAAATGTATATGTGATTTAGGGGGAATCCCCGCTTTTAAAGGGTATAGGAATTATCCGAAAAGCTTGTGTGCATCAGTTAATGATGAAGTGGTTCACGGAATCCCGTCTAAACGAGTTTTGAAAGAGGGAGACATTATCGGATTGGATGTTGGGGCTATTGTGGAGGGGTTTTATGGTGATGGAGCGGTGACTGTTTCCATCGGAGAAGTCCCCCCTCGGACGCAAGAGCTGATAACCGTCACACGCGAGGCTTTGGCCAAGGGTTTGGATAGGGCTCGGGTGGGAAATAGATTGTCGGATATTTCAGCCGCCATACAAACCCATGTGGAACAACATGGGTTTTCGGTGGTTCGTGATTTTGTGGGGCATGGAATTGGTCGACAATTGCATGAGGAGCCTCAAGTTCCAAATTATGGAAGGCCAGGCCAGGGCCCTCGTTTGAAACCCGGGATGGCACTGGCCATCGAACCCATGGTGAACATGGGGGGAACAGGAGTAAAAGTGTTGGATGATGGATGGACGGCCGTCACGAATGACGGTTCCCTGTCCGCTCATTTTGAGCATACCATCGCAATTGAACCCCATGGGCCCCCTCGAATTCTGACCGTTTGTGGGTAGAGGCCGCGATGAGATTGACCTAATGGGAAAAGAAGACGTTATTGAAGTTCAGGGGTCGGTGACCGAAACGTTGCCAAACGCGATGTTTCGTGTCCAATTGGAAAATGGTCATAAAATTCTCGCTCATATCTCTGGAAAAATGAGAATGCATTTTATTCGAATATTACCCGGTGATAAGGTTACGGTTGAGCTTTCCCCCTACGATTTAACACGGGGAAGGATTACCTATCGGTTTAAATAAAGGGTCGTGTTATGAAAGTGAAATCATCCGTAAAATCCATTTGTGCCAAGTGTAAAGTTATTCGTCGTAAAGGGGTGGTACGGGTGTTGTGTACCAATCCACGGCATAAACAACGACAGGGGTAATGAAAAATTGCCAGGGACAGTGAAAATCCAATGTGCGCTGTCCATTACTACTAAGGAAACGTGAATCATGGCTCGAATTGCAGGAGTAGAATTACCGGTTAGTAAGCGAATCGATGTCGGGTTAACTTACATTTATGGCATCGGCCCAGCGCGGTCCAAGGCTATTTTGGAAAAAGTTGGCGTGGCGGCTCATACGAGAGTCAAAGACCTTCAAGAGGATGAGGTCGTCAAGCTTCGAGAAACGATCGATCAGGATTATGAGGTCGAAGGGGATCTTCGAAAGGAGGTCACCATGAGTGTCAAGCGGTTAATGGATATTGGCACCTATCGAGGGCTTCGACATCGAAAAGGATTACCGGCGAGGGGACAACGGACAAAAACCAATAGCAGGACGAGAAAGGGTCGCCGGGGGGCCATTGGTGGAAAATCCAAACGATAAGCGGGGTGAAAGGGTGAATCCATGAGTGTCAAAAAGGGGAAGAAAAAAGAAAAGAAGGTAGTGCAGGTTGGTATTGTTCATATTCAGGCGTCCTTTAACAATACCATCGTGACCATTACCGATATGTCCGGTGGGGCCGTATCGTGGGCCACAGCCGGGAGCCAGGGGTTTAAGGGGTCGAGAAAAAGCACCCCCTTCGCCGCCACCCGGGCGGGGGAGGTGGCAGCCAAAAAAGCCATGGAGTATGGGCTGCGTCAGGTGGATGTGTATGTTAATGGGCCAGGGTCAGGAAGAGAGGCAGCGGTACGTGCCTTACAATCTGCAGGACTGAGAGTAAACTTAATACGGGACGTCACTCCCATTCCTCATAATGGGTGTCGACCACCAAAGCGGCGACGAGTATAACAATGAAGTTCACGAAGGTTTTTCCAAGGGTGGCAGCTTTGAGCTAAGGGGAGAAAGGGTATGGCTAAATACACTGGACCAGTCTGTCGGTTATGCCGGCGGGAAGGGGTAAAGTTGTTTTTAAAAGGGACCAGGTGCATGTCGGAAAAATGTGCGATCGAACGCCGTAGTTACGCCCCAGGCCAACATGGGCAATCGCGAAGGGCCCGGGCAACGGAATATGGAGCTCAGCTTCGAGAAAAGCAAAAACTTCGTCGGGTGTATGGTATGCAGGAGCGGCAGTTTTTAAAAACCTATCATATTGCAGTCCGTCGAAAGGGAATTACCGGGGAACATTTGCTAAGTCTTCTTGAACGACGCCTTGATAATGTCGTGTATCGGCTAGGGATTGCTTCCTCTCGCGGTCAAGCCCGCCAATTGGTTAATCATGGACATCTTTTAGTCAATGGGCGCAAAGTCACCATTCCTTCCATGACGATGAATGTTGGGGATAGTGTGGAAATAAAAGAAAAAAGCCGACAGTTGGTTCCTATTCAAACCTCCCTTGAACTTTCGGAAGGGCGGGGTGTTCCCAATTGGCTGGAGATGGACCGAAACGTTTTTAAGGGTGTGGTGCAAGCTCTGCCGACGAAACAAGACATTGATGTGTTAGTCAATGAACAAGTGGTCGTGGAATTATATTCTCGTTAATGAAAAAGACGGCGTTTTGTTGAGAAATCACAATAGGGCATGGGCAGTTCACCTATCCCTGGAATCCAAAAAAGGGAGATGCAATCCTGATGATTAAAAGCATGAAGGATTTCCAACTACCCACGAAACTGGAATTGGAAAAAGAGACAGCTTCTTCGACCTATGGCAAATTTATCGCTGAGCCATTTGAACGAGGGTTTGGGACGACAATGGGCAATGCCCTCAGGCGGGTCTTACTCTCTTCACTGCCTGGAGCAGCTGTCACTTCAGTCAAGATTGAGGGTGTGTACCATGAGTTTTCCACTATCCCCGGTGTGACCGAAGACGTCACAATCCTCATTTTAAATATAAAAGGTTTGCGACTTCGATTATATTCCGATAAGGCCAAGGCTATTCGATTGAAAAAGAAAGGGCCTGGGGAAGTCAAAGCCGCCGATCTGTCCGTGGATTCGGAAGTGACGATTCTCAATCCGGAGTTACACTTGGCAACCTTGGATAAAGATGGCCTTCTCGATATTGAGTTGATCGTCAAGCCAGGTCGTGGATATGTTCCAGCAGAACGGAATAAAGAAGAAGGGTTACCCATCGGGGTGATTCCCGTGGACTCAGTGTTTTCTCCCATAAAGCGGGTAAATTTTAGCGTTGAAAGTGCTCGTGTTGGACGCATTACCGACTATGATAAATTACTCTTAGAGGTTTGGACAGATGGCAGTATCAGTCCTCAAGAGGGTGTGACAATGGCTGCCGGAATTTTGCGTGACCATTTAGAGATTTGCCTGCCCTCTGAAGAGGTTGGAGAATCTGTACAAGAGGATACGAGCGCAGAAACCAAACTCCAAATAAATCAACACTTATTCCGAAGTGTGAATGAACTGGAATTATCCGTTCGGGCAGCAAATTGTTTGAAAAATGCCAATATCAAGAGCATTGGCGATTTGGTTCAACGAAGTGAGAATGAAATGTTGAAGACCAAAAATTTTGGGAAAAAATCCTTAAATGAAATAAAAGAGGTTTTGGCGGAAATGGGGTTAGAGTTGGGGACAAAAGTAAGTGAAACGACCGAATCCCATTCCTGAACTTTTTTCAAAGGACTAGTGTTGTGCGTCATCAAAAACGTGGCAGACAATTAGGGCGAAATACGAAGCATCGGCTGGCCTTGTTTCGAAATCTGGCGACTTCCTTGTTGGAGCATGAGCGAATTGAAACGACAGAAGCCAAGGCCAAAGAATTGCGGGGTATTGCGGATAAGCTCATCACATTGGGCAAGCAAGGCACTCTTCATGCTAGGCGTGGTGCCTTGCGTGTCTTGCGCACCAAACAAACCGTTGGAAAACTCTTCGACGATGTGGCTAAACGGTTCCCAGACAGGCATGGTGGGTATACCCGTATCATTAAAACCCGACAACGACCTGGGGATGCCGCAAAATTAGTGGCTATCGAGTTTGTTGAACCGTCTTCACCTGGAGCAGGAGCCTCAACAGATTCCGGTTCGGATGCCCAGGAATCCTAAGATCCTCCGATTTTCTTTTTCAAAAAAATAAGGGTGAATCAGCTTCTCCCTTCTTACTCCCTATTCCCCCCCGTGTTTCCGATCTAGGGGGTTTCATTTACTTGCCTTAGACCCTATGCTATGATTTTCATAGGGTTTTTGTTCTATTTTTCAAAATCAGCCTGATTACACTCCGGACAATCTTCCTTTTGGTATGATCTTTGTTGAGGGTAGTCACTCAACCGGGGTTTGTCGTCTGAAGAATTCGTGACAAGAGGGCTGGTATTACATCTAAATACCTAGGTTTTACAGAGAAGGTTCAGTGAATCGGTACGTGAAGTGTTTTGGACAGGACAGAGTGGGTCTGTCCTGATATGTTGTCTTCCCAAGGAGTTCTACTTTCCAAGCATGATGAAATCCGCTACCTGGCGATGGGTGTTAACCCTGGCAGTGTTGGGGATGGCCTTGTTCGTGAGTTTTCGAGTCATGACTCACATGCAATCGAAAAGTGAAGCCACCGCCTCCGTCCCGGTCGAAGAACAGGAGGCCGATGCCTGGATAAAAGGTTTTTCTTATCGACAAACGCGATCGGGAAAGACCAAATGGGTGGTCACCGCGGATCAGGCGAAAGTTTTTGAGGATGAAAATAAGGCCCAATTGCAGAAGGTGAATGTGCAATTAATCGATGACGATTCCGAAAAGGTGCAATTGAAGATAATCTCAGATGAAGGGGTCATGGACACTTCAAAGAATGATTTTGAATTGGCGAGTCAAGACCGGCAAACTGTCATCTCATTTGAGCAGGGCTATCGGGTATTTTCAGAACGATTCTCTTGGAATGAACGATTAAAACATATCCACACGAAAGACCCCGTGCGTATTGAAGGAAACGATATGGTCATTACCGGAATAGGATTAGTGGGAGATATCGAAAAAAATGAGTTTCGGTTGCTCAAAAAGGTTCGGGTGGAGATGTTGTCCCCCTAAGATTTATGCTGCGCTTGACGAGCGGCTGGTGGTGTTTGGTGTTGATCCTAATCCCGACTCTGGTGGGAGCACAAGGACAAAAAACCACTACTGTCATTACCGCCAATTCCATGATGGCGAGTGGCGAAAAAAATCAGGCCATTTTCCGCGGAAATGTCAAATTGGTCCAAGGAGAGCTACACGTTCAATCCGATGTTTTGGTGGTCTATTTCTTGGATAAAGGTACTGGGTCCTCCCGTCCCCCCAAATCGGAGGATTCCAAAGGGGTCAGTGAACAAAAGGCGGGGAAAGAAATTCGATATATTGAGGCCAAGGGACAGGTTCACATTCAAAAAGGGGAAAGTCGAGCGACTTGCGAACATGCTCTCTATGATAAACGGGAAGAGAAGGTGATCTTGCGTGGCTCTCCTGTGGCCTGGCAAGAAGGGACGCGGATTAGTGGGCCGAAAATGACCATGTTTCTGAAAGAGAATCGAAGCATCGTGGAAGGGGGGACAAAAGTGGTTATCGAGGGAACGACGGAGGATGAGCGTGGTGCGTTCCCAAGGTAGCCTGGAGAAACCCATACGCGGTCCTTCATCCGGGACCCTTCATAAGATCACGGCCACTCATCTCAAGAAAAGCTTCAAGGGTCGAGAGGTGGTGAAGGATGTTTGCTTGGAACTGTGTGGGGGAGAGGTGGTGGGACTTCTTGGTCCCAATGGTGCGGGAAAGACGACAATTTTTGATATGGTTGTGGGGTTGTGTCAGCCGGATGAGGGAAGGATTTTTCTCAATAAGGAAGAAATCACGAAACTTCCCATGTATAAGCGAGCGAGACAGGGCATTGGATATTTACCACAAGAGGCTTCCATCTTTCGGAGGCTATCGGTAGAAGACAATGTGTTGGCGGTCCTTGAAACCATGAATCTTTCGGCGGCCCAACGAAAATCCCGATTAGATGCCCTTCTTGATGATCTCGATTTAACTCCCCTGCGAAAAAATGGCTCCTATACCTTATCGGGGGGGGAACGCCGTCGGTTAGAAATCACTCGGGCCTTAGCCACCAAACCTAAATTTCTTTTCCTCGATGAACCATTCGCGGGAATCGACCCGATTGCGGTGGGAGATATCCAGGATATATTAACGAATTTAAAGCAAAAAAATATCGGCATCTTGATTACTGACCATAATGTTCAGGATACTCTTTCTATTACAGATAGGGCCTATATCATTTGTGACGGCAGTATATTAGAAAGCGGACCTCCGGAGGTTATCGTCAACAGTCAAAAAGCTCGAGCTGTCTACCTCGGCGAACGGTTTAAAATGTCTCAGTAACCCTAGGTTGGTAGAGTTCTTCTTATGGACCTTCGATTAGATTTACGGCTTTCTCAAAAGCTGGTCATGACTCCCCAGCTTCAGCAAGCCATCAAGTTGTTACAACTCTCGCGTTTGGAACTTCAACAAACGTTGGCCCAGCATTTAGTCGAAAACCCCTTATTAGAAGATGTGACGCTGGAAGCGCAGGAAGAAGAAAGTGGGACGGAGGAGGATAGAGAAAACGAAGGCCCCAAAGATCGTGAAGGTGAAGAGTCTGAGCCGGAAGGGTCTGACGATGTTCAAGCGGCGGTGAAGGAAAGTGAACCCCTTTCATCGGAAGAATGGGACAATATTCTGGGAAATGATTGGCGTCCATCTCAACAAGAGCAGATGCCTTCTGGTGATGAAGAGTACCCTTCTTATGAGCAAACCTTAACAAAACCGACATCCCTAGAAGATCATCTCGAGTGGCAACTTCGGCTTTCTTCCCTTGAGGGTGCAGATCGAGATATTGGGCGTTTAATCATCGGGAATTTAGATGAAGATGGCTATTTACGTGTGCCGGTAACTGAATTAGTAGAAGATGCCAAGTGTTCCCAGGAACACTTTCAGGAGGTTTTGCAGCACGTTCAATCGTTTGATCCCCCTGGAGTGGCCGCTCATGATTTGGCGGAATGTTTACTGATTCAATTAAAGCTCTTACAGCAGGATGAGGCGGGCTTAGAAAAAAATCTATCTTCCGAGGTTTCCGTCGAGCTGGTTTCTTCCATCATTAAGAACCACTTGGTGGATTTACAAAAAAAACGCTATCAGGTGGTCGCAAAAACGTTGGGTGTGACCCTTGATGAAGTGTATGACGCAGTCCATGTGATAGAGGGATTAGAGCCCAAACCGGGGCGCCCGTTCTCAATGGACAGTAATTCAGTCATCATTCCCGACGTGTATCTGATGAAACATGAGGGAGAATGGGTGGTATTGCTCAACGAAGATGGATTGCCACGATTGCGGATTAGTCCATACTATCGGCGATTACTCTCTCATTCTGGGGAGGATGCCGGGACGACGAAAACGTACTTGGAGGAAAAACTCAAGGGCGCGCAATGGATCATACGGAGTATTGATCAACGAAACAAAACCATCGTCAAAGTGGTGACGAGTCTCGTGAAATTTCAGGAAGCGTTTTTAGAAAAAGGTATCCAATACCTCCGTCCTTTAGTGCTCAAACAAGTGGCTGAAGATGTAGGGATGCATGAATCTACGATAAGTCGGGTGACCACCAATAAATATATTCATTGCCCCCAGGGCATTTTAGAGTTGAAGTTCTTTTTCAATGCCGGAATCCAGCGAGCGGATAATCGGGGGGAGGATATGTCTTCGATTACCGTGCGAGAGATGATTCGAGAGATGGTCAGTCAGGAAGACGCCGCGAATCCTTTAAAAGACCAAGAAATTGTCGCCAGATTACGGCAAAAAAATATTTTAATTGCTCGTCGAACCGTAGCCAAATATCGGGCAGAATTGCACATTGCATCAGCCAGCCAACGCAAACGTATTCCCATGTAATCCTCTGGGGAATGCTGAAATACCCCCAAGGTCCTATTGGTTAGAGAATTGGATGGTTAAGTTGAAGAACGAGATATCCAGTAATAAAACGACGAATAGCAGGTCAAGAAGAATTCGCGTATGTTAACGAATGTTTCTCAACCAACTTCAAATGATGGTCCATTTCCCCTCCGTCTGGTGATGGTGACTGGGGCCTCCGGGTCCGGAAAAACACAAGCACTCAAATGTTTGGAGGATTTAGGGTTTTTTTGCGTGGATAACCTTCCCCCCGCCTTATTCCAGAGGTTTACGGAGCTGTGTATTCAACCGGGAAAAGAGGTTCGAAAAGTGGCCTTGGGAATAGATATCCGTGAGCGGGGATTTTTTGAGGATTTTTTCAGTAATTTGGAAGCCTTGCAACATGATGGTTGTCAGGTGGAACTGCTTTTCTTTGAGGCCAATGACGATATTTTAGTGAGACGGTTTTCGGAATCTCGACGCCCTCACCCCCTTCTGCCCCAACGTCCCGTATTGGAAGGGATTCAGCTAGAACGAGAACGCCTGAAAGATCTTCGTCAGCGGGCGAATCGTGTCGTCAATACCTCAGACTATTCTGTCCATGACCTAAAAGCGTGGATCATTCAAAACTATCGAGAAAAAGGTGAAGGGCAGGCGTTAAAAATCAGTGTCGTGAGTTTCGGGTATAAGTTTGGTGTTCCTTTCGATGTGGATATGGCTTTTGATGTTCGTTTTCTGCGCAACCCTTACTTCGTTCCCGGGCTCAAACCGTTAACCGGGCAGGACCCCCAAGTCCAACAGTACGTCCTTCAAACCAAAGAGGCCCAGGGGTTTGTGCAACACATCAGAGAAATGTGTTCATTTCTGCTGCCGTTGTTTGAACGCGAGCAGCGTAGTTATCTGACCATAGGATTTGGTTGTACCGGTGGACAGCATCGATCGGTGGCCATTGCCATTCATACCACAGAAATTCTAAAAAAAATTGGGTATGAAGTAGAATTGCGTCATCGGGAAATTCCCCAGGAAGTGTTGAACGCTTAGTCGGGAGTGGTCGTCAAAACATTTGTTCCATTAGTCCCCACATTTCCATCGTTTCCTTTTTCAAGCTCTCTCACAGTCATTTCATTCTTCGAAGGTCAGGCCATCCGGAACTTTCCCGGGTACCTTAGGGGGGTCTGGTAGGTCCTGGTAAGCCCCTTGGGCCAAAGATATATAGACTTTTTGTTAAAAGTACTAGGTAATAATACGGCATCACATTGAGGAATAGTGGCCGGAATTTCGAATAAGGTATGTTTTGGAAGGTCTTGAATAACGTGAAATTTTCTCTTGAGGAGTTTTCCCGCGAACGAATTGGAGAGGGTGAGGATGCCCCCGGGTTTATCAACATCGCTCATTCAAAGATGGAAACGTTCATTTCGGCGTCGAGGAAGTCTGTTTGGGAAACCGAAATGGTCGATTGGTGTTGATTTGGGATCAACCTTACTCAAAGCCGTCCTGCTGAAAAGGGGTTCCCATGGAGTAACCTTAGAAAATTTTCTGATTCAATCTTCAAAGGATTGGTCCTTTCATGACCCAGCACAAGGCGAGGATCCCCTGTATCGGGTCTCTCAACGTTTTCTGGACCAATTTCCCAGAAAGCGCTGCCAGCTGGGTTTGGCGGTTTCTGGTCCCTCGGTCGCGTATAAAATGCTAAATTTGTCTGCAATGAATGAAGAGGAAATTCGCGATCATCTTCAATGGGAGCTAGACAGGTATATATCTTGTGACGTCCAAGAGGTGGCCTGGGATGTGTACCTCAGACCGGTAAGTCCTGATCGGTCCACCATATCCACTCAACAATTGTTGGTAGTGGCCCGGAAAGAGTTTGTGAACGATCAGGTGGAGATGTTTCAGCAAGAAGAGATTGGCGTGGATTTTGTTGAGGGGAATGCCTGTTCGCTCATGAATGCCGTGGCCTGGAACTATGGAACGACCGGAACGTGGTTGATCGTGGATATGGGAGCCAGCGGAATGTTGATGGTCGTCAGTGAAGGAGGAGAGCCACTACACGTCAGTCATGTGGGCTATGAAATGGAGTGGTATCAGGATTTAATGGAATCCCTGTATCAAGCCCAGGAGGATACGAATGAGGGAAATGAGCCGGGAAAGGCAGAACAGCTGTTGCTTGAACAACTTATTCAAGAAATTTTTAGTCAAATTACCGAGGTGACAAAATTTTTGAATGAAACCCATGAGAACCTCCCAAAGCTGGGAATTCTCTTATCCGGGGGGTATGCGAGTATTCATGAAATTCCCAAACAACTTTCTCAGAAATTAAAGGTGCCGGTGCAGATTATGGATCCATGCAAGGCTATACACGTTGCTCCGAACATCAAACAAGATCCTGAATTTCCTCAAATTTCACCGTTGTTAAGTGTTGCCGTTGGAACCGCGTTACGAGGGGCGGTGTTTCCGTGATTGCAATCAATCTGGCCCGACAATTGAAAGCTCCAAAAGCCAAGGCCTTCTCTCAGAGAACCCTCATCAGCTTAGGGGCCGGATTAGCCATTGTGTTCCTTGTCCTGGGAACATGGTGGTGGGGACAGATGTTGCAGCAGCAGGTTGATGAAATGCAGGAGGAAAAACGTGTCAAAACCCAACGTCTGGTTGAGATGCAGCAGGAATTGGATACGTTAGTCCAATTTGAAGAAAGAACAAAACCTCTGGTGGACTCCGTAATGCGATTGACCGGGTCCAGGAAAGATAAACACGCTCCCATTGAATTCTTAAGCATCGTGAGTCTCAATTTACAAGACAAAAATATTTGGTTGGATAGTTGGAAATTTGAGAATCATTCCCTGACCATGCGTGGGTTTTCTTTGACAGTTGAGGATATAGAGAATTTTATGAAAGCCTTAGAGGAGAGCCCTATTGGTCGGAGTGTGCCAATGGTCTCAATTGAAGATCCACCCAGCTCTACCTCGAAAGTTTTTCCATTTTTCATTCAGTTTGTCTATGATGAAAAGGACTTGGTATGAAGGAAGGGGAAAAAACACCTAAGGGGAAGCTTGTGGTTCTTTGGGTCTTACTAGGTGTAGGAACCCTATTGGGGGTTCAGACTTTTTTCTGGGGAAACCTACAGGAGAGTCGGGACCATTTAAGGCAGGAAACGATAAGTCTTGAGGCGGAGATTGCCCTACAAAGAAAAAAAATCCAAAAGTTGAAAACCCTGAAAGAGGGGATTACCGAAATTCAGAAGGATTTGTCTGGTCGAATGCCCGCCCTACCTGCCACTCTTAAACCAAAGTCCTTCAGAATGGAAGCTGCGACCCTGGCAAAGGAACAGGGAGTCATCATTCGCCTTTGGAAACCGCAAAATTCTCTTCTTCCACCTGGTGAGGCTGAAAACGTCATTCCCATTGTTCTTAAGGTGGAGGGAACGTTTCCTCAAACCGTGAAATTTCTTGGGGAATTGATGAGTCTGTATTGGATCCAAGGAATTGATTCTCTAGCTATAGGCAAAAAAGGAGGAAGTGTGAACCCTTCAATCATAGCCAGTGAGATAACGATGTTGAGTTTGACTCGGAAGGGTGTCCTGCAGGTTCATGAACTCTTGGCCATCTAAGCGGGGTGGGTAACCGCCTCACGGATTTTCCCAGGGGAAACGAATGCAAAAATCCATTTTTTTGGGTTTGTTGATGATCCTCTATTGGGGCATGATTGCCTTATCAGGAGTAGAAGGAAAAGAGGATTCAGGTCTCAAGGACTCGATGAAGAGCAAATCCATTTCGGGGAGCTTGCCCAAAATGATAAACAGGGCGGCCCAGTCGCGTGATCCTTTTTTGCCACTGACTCCCCCTAAACAGGCATCTAAACCTAAAGTCAAACCCAATCCAAAACCTAAACCTTCGAATATGTCACGGGTCTCTCAAAAAGCTATTTTCACGAAGTCGGCTTCCCAATGGAGGCTGTTAGCCGTGATCCATGGACAATTTGGTGGCCTGGCGGTTATCAAACTTTCCGGGAATAAACGGGTTTTTGTCCATGAGGGAGCGGAATTGGGGGGATCAGGGTGGTATGTTTCCAAGATTGATGATAGCCAGGTGATTCTAGAGCACCCAGAAATGGCCCGCTCGCAAAGAAAGTCTTCTAAACCTGGAAGTTATATTCTCACCTTCCCGGCCGTTACTCCCTCCTAAGCACTTTTTCTGTTGAGAACGAGCTGGAAAACCTTCATAATCAACTCCGATACACAACAGATCCTCACGTTGGAAGCCAACGAGGATGCGGGATACCATGGTGATTTGGCTTGATTCACCAGTGACCTAAGCGCGTTCTCAAACACACAAAATTTTTTAAAAGGAACGATGATGTTGAGATATTTGAATGCAGGGGAGTCACATGGGAGAGGTCTCATGGCCGTCCTTGAGGGAGTCCCGGCAGGACTGCCGGTTACAGCGGAGGACATAAATGCCGATTTAACCCGCCGACAGGGAGGATATGGGCGGGGTGGACGAATGAGAATAGAAAAGGATCGTATCGAATTTATTTGTGGAGTGAGAAAAGGGAAGACTTTAGGTAATCCCTTAGGGCTCTTAATTTGGAACAAGGATTGGGAAAATTGGAAGGACATTATGGCCTCGGAGCCGGGTCCACCATCCACGGATCGGGTGGTGACACGTCCCCGGCCCGGGCATGCGGATCTGGTCGGAGCGATAAAGTATGGTCATCGGGATATTCGTAATGTGCTCGAAAAAGCGAGCGCACGAGAAACGGCCATCCGTGTCGCCATTGGGGGAATAGCGAAATCGATGCTCGCTCAGTTTCAGATGCGAGTGGTGAGTTACACCATGAATATTGGTGGAATCGAGGCTCCTCGGCCTGAAGATCCTCTTGTGGCTTATGAACAGGCCGAGCAGTCCGAAGTACGTTGCCATGACCCAGAAGTGGCAAAAAAAATGATTGAACAGATTCGGGGAGCCAAACATAAAGGAGATTCATTGGGCGGAATTTTTGAGGTCGTGGTTACGGATCCTCCTATCGGGTTGGGGACGTATGCTCAATGGGATCGTCGGCTGAGTGCACGGCTTTCCATGGCTGCCATGAGTATTCAAGCCATGAAAGGGGTGGAAATTGGGATGGGGTTTGAGTCGGCCAGGCGATTTGGGTCGGAGGTTCATGATGATATTTATTTTGACAGTACCTCAGAGGAATTTGTCAGGAAGACCAATAACGCAGGTGGGTTGGAAGGGGGGGTGACCAATGGACAAAACATCATCGTTCGAGTGGCGATGAAACCCATTGCCACCCTATACAGCCCAAAGGATAGCGTCGACATTTCGACCAAAGAACCCTTTGAGGCCACAGTAGAGCGGTCTGATATTTGTACCGTACCCGCTGCAGGCGTCGTGGGAGAGGCGGTGATTGCCTATGAAATGGCCAATGCGCTGATCGAAAAATTCGGGGGAGATAGCCTGGATGAGATGAAGCGAAACTATGATGCGTACCAGGAATATGTTCGTGCCTTTTAAGGAGTTCACACCTTTTCGATTAATATTTCCCATGTATGGACTTTTGTTGACCACTCCTGGGAATCCTACCGATCGATGAAAACTGCCGCTCCTTCTAAGAGGGTTCCCATTTCATTGGGAGAACGTAGTTACGATATTGTGATCAAACCGAATGGTCTGACCCATATCGGGCAGATTCTTCAACGGGTTCGCGTATCAGGGCGGGTGGGAATCGTTACGAATGACATCGTGAATAAGCTTTATGGTCGAGTCGTTCAGCGGTCCCTCAAACAAGCTGGGTTCAAATCTACCATCATGATTCTCCCGGAAGGGGAAGGGGCCAAGTCCCTTCGCTGGCTGGGGAACATATTGGATGAACTGGTCAAGGAACGATTTGAACGTCAGGATATTGTGATGGCGTTAGGAGGAGGGGTCGTAGGGGATGCGGCGGGATTCGCAGCTTCGGTGTACTTACGGGGCGTGCCATTTGTGCAGATTCCCACTACGTTAGTCGCGCAAGTTGATTCGAGCGTGGGAGGAAAAACGGGAATTAACCATCCCTTGGGAAAGAATCTCATCGGGGCCTTTTATCAACCTCGCGTGGTCGTCGTCGATCCCCATACCTTGCAGACCCTCCCACAGCGAGAATGGATAGCCGGCTTAGCCGAAGTCATAAAATATGGCATGATTGCCGATAAAAAGTTTTTTCGATTTTTAGAGGATCATATCCAAGAATTACGAGATCAGGGGGAGACGGTCGTTCGGAAGGTGATTCAGCGGTGTTGTGAACTGAAAGCAAAGGTGGTATCGGGAGATGAACGAGAATCGGGCCTTCGACGGATATTGAATTATGGTCATACTGTCGGACATGTGCTTGAATCCTATGGAAAGTATCGGAAGTGGATCCATGGAGAGGCTGTGGCCATTGGCATGGTACAGGAAGCGTCTATCGCCAACTTTCTTGGACTCTGTGAGACCTCAGTTCTAGAAAGGCAACAAGCTCTGATCCAGTCGGTGGGGTTACCCGCTGCCATGCCCACCATGACCTTTAGGGATCTTTGGCAAGGAATGCAACATGATAAAAAAGTGTCGAAAGGGCAGATTCATTGTGTGATGCCAAAAGCGATTGGTGAGGTCCAAGTGATTCCCCTGGTCCGAGAAAAAATTCGACAATGGTATTCCGTGCAGACCACGGCGTTAGCCAAAAACCCTAGAAGGGTAACGAATTGACCCCAAGCCTTCTCCTGCCGCTCTGACACTCCTATGGCCACCTCCCGACGCACATCAGCGGATGATTTAAAACAACTCATTCGTGAGCGTACGCGCGAAGTCCATATCCTCCATCGTATAAGTGAGTCGATAAGCAGCAGTTTGGAACAGGAAACAGTATTAAAGCAAATCGTGGAGGTCGTCGTTGAACTCACGAAAGCCGACTCTTGTTTACTCTACCTGTTATCGGAAAAGAAAGACGAACTGATTCTTCGTGCATCAAAAAATCCCCATCCTCGTCTGATTGGTCGAATCGCGATTGGATTGGGAGAAGGCATTACGGGTTGGGTCGCACAGGAAAAAGTCCCGGTGGTGATCCCGAGAAATGCCAGTGATGACGCAAGATTTAAGTTTTTTCATCGATTACAAGAAGATCGTTATCAAGCCTTTGTGTCCGTGCCCATCATGAATAAGGGGGAAATGATCGGGGTCATCAATGTGCAGCATAAACGGTCTAAGCGGTATTCTGAAGAAATTCTCGCCCTTTTGTTAACCATCGCCAATCAGGTGGGAGGGGCCATTAGCAATGCGCGGCTCTATGAAGAAATGCGACAAAAAGCCCGTCGGCTTGAAACCCTTTCGCAGGTTTCGGAAACGGTTGCCTCCAACCGTCTTATCGAGGATGTCTTGGAATTGATCGTGACCATGACGGCCCAATTAATGAATTCCAAAATTTGTTCCATCATGTTGGTCAACCAAGACTCCGGTGAACTTAGGATAGCGGCAACCCAAAGCTTGAGCGATGCCTATCGGAGAAAACCACCTCTTAAAGTGGGGCAAAGTATGAGTGGGCGGGCGGTGAAGGAACAACGACCCATTTATGTCCCGAATGTCACCACAGAGGGGGGATATTTTTACCGTGATCTGGCTAAACAAGAAGGTTTGCATTCCCTGCTTTCGGTTCCGATGCTTATGAAAGAAAAGGCGATTGGGGTCATAAATGTTTATACTTCTCTGCACCATGTATTTTCCGATGAGGAAGTCAAAACCCTAGAAACGATCGCCAACCAGGCGGCGGTTGCCATTGAACATACGCGATTACTCGAAAAATCGTTCGAAATGCAGGAAGCGTTAGAGGTCCGTAAGTTGGTTGAGCGAGCCAAGGGCTTTCTCATGGCTTCCAAAAAATTGTCCGAGCCAGAGGCCTTCAGATTGATGCAACGGCAAAGTATGAATTTGCGAAAATCAATGCGAGAAATTGCTGAGGCGATCATTCTGGCTGAGGAACTCCAACGGGCCAGCCATGAACCGTTTGCGAATCATTGAAGGAAAAATCTTGGCAAAACGGAAAGTCGCCGTCAATTGAACAGTTTCGTGCGCATCGGTATAATAGTCTAAACGGTTGACGATGCGGTCTTCCGTAAAGGGGAAAATCTATTTTGGACAAGGGCGTCCTCTGTTCCATAGGAACTGAGGACGTTTTTTTATGAAGACACTTCGGTTAGCGATGGCGCAAATGAATCCCGTAGTAGGGGACGTGGAGAACAATGTACGTGCGATTAAGGGATGGATTCGCGAAGCCAAAAGAGCCCATGCGGATGTGGTGGTGTTCCCTGAATTGGCCGTCCCCGGGTACCCCCCTGAAGACCTTCTGTTGATGCCTCAGTTTCTTCGAGAGGTTCATCGGGCAAAGAGTCAACTTGTCAAAAGTTCAACCGGAATCATGGCGGTGGTAGGAAGTGTGACCGAGTCTGAAGACCGCACACATCCGGGAAGTGCCGGGCTGCCCTCTCAATCCCCGAAGCCGTTAAACGTGGCTTGGGTCATGGCCAATGGCAGGGCCTTGGGTACGTATGCAAAACAGCGGCTCCCGAATTATGGCGTTTTCGATGAAGAGCGATATTTCCAACCTGGAACCCGGAGTTTCGTGTTTGGGATGGGACCCATTCGACTGGGAATTACGATTTGTGAAGATCTCTGGGTCCCCGATGGGCCGATTCGGGCTCAGACCAAAGTAGGCGGTGCCCATATCATTCTCAATATTAATGCCTCTCCCTACCATGTCGGGAAAACACGAGATCGGCAGCAGATGTTAGCGGCTCGGGCCAAAACACATGGGGTGATCGTTAGTTATACGAATATGGTTGGAGGACAGGACGAATTAGTGTTTGATGGGAACAGTTTAGTGTTTGACGCTTCGGGCCAAATGATGGCAAGGGCCAAGCCATTCCAGGAAGACCTCCTTATCACCGATCTGGAACTCTCACCACGGATTCTCGCCACATCTCCATCAAAGAAGGTGCCAGGTGAGAAGAAGTGGAGGGTGTCGGTTACCTATCAACCCCTTGGATGGGCTCCTTCCAAGTCGCCTACTTTGCGCCCTTGCCGGTCACGATTGACACCGGAAATAGAGGGACTGGAGGAAATATATCGGGCTTTAGTACTGGGAGTGTCCGATTATGTGAAAAAAAACGCCTTCTCCAAAGTGGTGATTGGCATAAGTGGGGGTATTGATTCAGCCTTAACTGCCGCTATTGCTCGTGATGCCATCGGGCCAGCGAATGTGATAGGAGTGCTCATGCCCTCACCTTATACTTCGGTGGAAAGCCGTCGGGATGCCCGGGCATTGGCAAAAAATCTGAACATTTCCATGCAAACCATTCCTATCACGAAAGTGTTCAGAAGTTTTCTTCGACTTTTGGAACCGACGTTTAAAGGGCGTTCCCCGGATACGACCGAAGAAAATCTTCAGGCCAGGATTCGAGGAACCTTGTTGATGGCTCTTTCGAATAAATTTGGATATTTGGTCCTGACCACAGGCAACAAGAGTGAGATGAGTGTAGGGTATGCCACCCTGTATGGGGACATGGTAGGTGGATTTGCCGTGATAAAGGACGTACCCAAGACTCGGGTTTTTCAATTGGCAGAATGGCGAAGTCGATACGAGGGGCCGGATTGGGATCGTGTGACGATTCCGAAAAATATTCAATGTCGTCCCCCGTCGGCTGAACTAAAACCCGATCAATTGGATCAAGATTCCCTGCCCCCCTATCCTGTCTTGGATGCGATTCTCCAGGCGTATGTTGAAGAAAATCGATCAAAATCTGCAATATTACAAGAAGGATTTGAGGAGGGGATTGTGTCCCAAGTCATTGGCATGGTAGACCGCAGTGAATATAAACGTCGGCAAGCCCCCATTGGGATAAAGATTTCCGACAGAGCTTTGGGAAAAGATCGTCGAATGCCCATAACCAATAGGTTTCTCCTTAAAGGGTAGTCCTCAATGGGTTCCCGAATGAGTGAAGGAAAGAGTAGGTCCGTTCGGTGAGTTCAGGAAAGCCACGTTCTTCAACATCTCCTTACGATTCCCCCGTTTCTCCCGTCAGCTCTCAAGGGTTACAGGAGCAACGCGAAACCTTGCGTCAGCGATTAAGGGAGGGAGCGTTGGGGTCCGAGATCGTCCAGGCCTTTTCCGATTTTATGGATGCCCTGCTTATTGCCCGGTTCCGGGAAGTTATTCAACAAGGGAATGCGGAAATTCGCTCCAGTTGGCAGCGATGTTGTTTGGTGGCCATGGGAGGGTATGGCCGTAGGGAGTTAGCCCCTTTTTCTGACATTGACGTGATGGTTCTCACCCAGGGAAATCAGGTGGATATAGCTCAGGCCGTGTCTAAGGGCGTGTTCCATCGATTATGGGACTTGGGATTTCAGGTCGGACATAGCGTTCGATCGATCGCGGAATGTTTGACGATCGCGGAGTCTGATCTTCCGGCCTGTACCTCATTGATGGAATCGAGGTTTTTGGGAGGAAATGCGGCGGTCTTCCAGGAGTTTCAGAAAAAATTCGAGCGCCGAATCCTCAAACGCAAGGCCAAGCGTTTCATTCTTGACAAAATTCATGAGCGGGAGTGTGAATATTCCAAGTTTGGGGAAACCATCTTTCTGTTGGAACCGAACGTTAAAAAAAGCAAAGGAGGCTTACGGGATTTACATGTGGTGCAATGGGTGGGGCAAGCCCGCTATAGGGCAGGGACCATTCAGGAACTCGCGAATCGTGGAATATTGGATTTTCAGGATTATCAAGTCTTACAGGAGGCTCAAGAATTTCTTTGGCGAATACGAAGTTTGCTCCATTTTGAGGCGGGAAGAGCCCAGGATATCCTGACGTTTGAAGACCAAGTCCGGCTCGCGGAATTTTTTGAATTGACCGATCGTCCAAATTTGTTGGCCGTCGAACAATTTATGCAGCAATATTTTCGTCATACCACCGGACTGTATGACCGTTGTCAGAGGTTCCTTGAGCGGGCTCAAGAAGAATCTTGGATGAATCGTCTTCGCCGAATATGGCCGAGTTCGATCATCGAGGGGTATTTTCGGATAGAGGAAAATCGACTCACTATTCCTCCGGAAAAATTGATGGGGGTGTTGGAAAGTCCGGCGGGGTTGCTCAGATTATTTGAAACCTCTCAAAAACAAGCGGTCCCGGTGGATTCACGGATCCTGAATGAATTATCCCAACATTTAGCCACGGTTCCCAATGAGCGGTTTCATACAGAAGAAGTGAGCAGCCGTTTTCGAGGTATACTAAGCTCTCCAGGTCGAATCGGACCGACACTGGAGGCCATGCATCAAGCCAGTCTCTTAGAAAAACTCGTTCCGGCCTTTTCTCGGGTGCGGGGGCTGATGCAATTCAATCAATATCATAAGTATACGGTCGATGAACACAGTCTTTTAGCCGTCAAAGAAGCTGAACGGTTTCAGGAAGATCAGGGACTTGTGGGGGAAGTGTATAGACAGATCCCGGATAAAGACTTGTTGCACCTGGCCTTGTTGCTTCATGATTTAGGTAAAGGACGCCCGGGGGACCACAGTAAGATCGGGCAGGATATTGCCCATAAAACCGCCGATCGGTTGGGCTTGCCCCCACAGGATCGGGAGGTTTTGGCTTTTCTGGTGTTTCACCACTTAGTGATGTCCCACACGGCGTTTCGGCGGGACTTGAGCGATGCAAAAATTATCCTCACGTTTTCCAAAAAAATGAAAAATGTTGAAGTCCTTCAAAAGATGTTCGTGTTAACGGTCGCGGATATTTCAGCCGTAGGCCCGGACGTCATGACAAAATGGAAGGAATCTCTATTGGGTGAATTGTATTCTCGAACGTATGAGAAACTGATGGAGGGAAAGGGTGTCAGCCCCTTCACCAATGGAAAGACGATTCTCCAGTCCGACGTTCGTCAGCAGCTTCTTTCATCCATTATCCAAAAATCAGAAAAGCTGACGACTCCAGATGATGGGTGGCCGGCCTGGATGGAGGGGCAATTACGACAACTTCCGGATTGGTATCTGGCCTCTACCTCCGTTGAGCAAATGGCGGAGCACCTCTTGGCCATCCAGCAATTACCGGTTCATCCCACCCATGTAGAAGGGCACTTTAATCCAGACTTGGGTGTGTCCGAATACGTCTTGATTACCCGAGAGCAGGCAAAGCCTGGGCTATTTATGCAAGTGACGGGTGTCCTTGCAGCCATGGGGTTGGAAGTGTTGAATGCCCAAATCATGACGTTAACCGATGGGACGGTGTTGGATGTATTTTCCGTCACCGATTCGGATTCCGAAGGCGCACCCTCGGCGTATCGACTTCAAGAGGTGGCTCAAGAAATCCAAGCTGTCGTACAGGAGGAATATTCTGTAGATCAGGTATTTCAGCGTCGTCGTCGGTTGACCTTTGGTCGTACCTTTCCGACGGGCCGCCATCCAACCGAAGTGCATTTGGATAATGAAGTATCGGATTTTTTCACCGTCATAGACGTTTTTGCGGACGACAAGCCGGGCCTTCTTTTTTTCCTGGCCAAGACGATCTTTCGACTCGATCTCTCTATTCATTTGGCAAGAATCGGCACACGCCTCGATCAAGCGGTGGATGTGTTTTATGTCACCACCGCTCAAAACCAAAAAGTTCTTCCAGGAGACATGTCTCAGCATATTCAAGAATCTCTACGCACCGCCGTTGATGAGTTTTTGGATGTGGATGAAGTATCCCATTCCTGAAATTGAAGGGCTAAGGAGTTTCTACACAGGCAACGGCTCCCCTTTCTCTTCCTGAATCGTGGGGAGTGATCAATGTTTTCATCATACCGGACACGGGTTTAACCGCATGGCAAGGGCTCCGATGGATGCTTCGGTGGAATCATACTTCCAACGGGTCCCACCAAATAGGAAAAGTCGTCTGCTGGAATTGCAGGGTTTGATTCTCAACCTGTATCCAGAAGCTGTCGTGGATCTTACATACAACATGCAAACCTACCGAGTCACAGGTGGGTGGGTCGCTCTGGCGAATCAAAAACAATAAATTTCGCTCTATACCTGCAGCGCAGAGCATATTGAATCGTTCAAGACAAAACATCCAAACATTCAGACCGGAAAAGGATGTATTAATTTCAAAGACAAAGATCCGTTGCCGTTGGCTGATGTGAAGCGGGTGATCAAGCAGGCGATGGCGATGGCTAAACCCAGGTAACCCACTGATTTCGTACCCTATGTGTTAGAGCTTTGGGTTTTGTGAATAGGCTTTTGTGCCTTGGAAGGGTTCGGGGGCGAGGCACTCTGCAAACATGATCGCCTGTTCAGATGAGTTGTTGAGGATGTCTTAGCCTGAATGGAAGGAAGGTTAAGGTGGGGTTCGGGAAAATGTTGGTTAAGGACGATATTTTGGGGATCGAAATGGCAAAGGTGTCTCCCTGCTCGCATATCAAAAGTCCGACGATCCGAGGGACTTCGCTTCAGAAATGTGTGAAGGAGCTCAGCAAGCCGATGAGATTTTTTAGACCCGAGGGAATGTAAAAAGAAAGGATGGGTTTTCTGTAAGAATATTAGCTGTGAGAAAGATTCAGTCGTCGGACTCAGGCATCATGAACGCCGCTTTTTGCCACCACATTTCCTTCATGGGAATCCAAAACATGATGAGGAACCCGATGACCATTAAGAGGTCTCCGCTCAACATCGTGAGGACGAACAAGGGAGAAAGATAGGTAATGAGCCAGGGGGAGATTAGATCCAACGTCACGCCGAGAAAAGCCATCCACGTGGTGAGGACTTTCACCGTCGGACTGGCCATGGTCAGGTAGAGAACATGCACCATGATCATGAACACCACCGGCATGGTGAAGAGGTGAAAATGCGTGGTTTCTGACAACTGGCCAAAGGACATGGGTTCTCCAAAGGTCGCATCGGACCCCCGGTAATGGGCGGCAATGCCCTTGGGTGTCAGTTGAGTCATGTCGTGAGCCCACACAAAGGTAAAGACAAACCCGGCCAGCATGAGGAGGAGAAACCAGGTATACACCAACCGGATCTGCTTGTCGGTGTCCCGTAAGCGAAATCGAGCATTAAAATTTCGCATGCCCGTTCATACTTCACTTAAAAACCAAGGAGCGATTCAAAGAATCCTTTTTCTGCACTTCCCGCCACCATCGTATGGCTACTCAATCCGAGAGGCTTTAAGTACATTTCATCGACTAATACCAAGACCCGTTTGACTCCGGCACTGGCAGAACGAACGGACATGGTCGCGCCGGAAATGTTGATGATGTCGCGGTTGATCCGAATGGGGTCCCGCACATCCTTGCCCTGATATTGATAATTAAATCGTTTGGTCGCGATTTCATTCCCTCGAGCCTCTCGGTACACCAACACTTCAAAATTCATACATTCGCCTTCGGCATCCACCCCAACCATGTAGGTAATGGGTCGATGTTTGCCGATCGTATTTTGGACCACGGCATACCCGTCGATCTTTCCTTGGGTTTCCCCGATATAGACGGTGAACGAGGTTTCGGGAAATTTCCATCCAATGCGTTCTTCGATAAGAGCTTTTTGTTCGGGATTAAGGTGAAGTTGGTCTTTTCGAATATGGTCAGAATCCGGAAACATGACCTGAGCCGCTTCGTCTTCGGTGAAGTAAATCTCAAGGTGACCGAGTTCTTCAGGGGTCAACCATCGGTTTAATTCATGGTCCCAGATGCGTTCAAGATTCGGTTCGGCGGCGTGCAGGAAAGGGAACGTGCCAACCCATAACACGAAAATGGCGCAGAGCAGGAAGAGTCTTCGAAAGGGTATGAAGGCGAATGAGTTTAACATGCCTGCCTCTTTAAACGATTGGTTATACGAGTAGCGAGTTGCTGTTCTTGTTGTTCGTTAGGGGGAATTTGTCGCCAGGAACGAGATTGAACCCCTTGGGGCGACCAAAATTCGCGAATTTGTTTAACCGTGACCAGACTGCCCTCTTTGTCCTGGACGATGTTCAGAATAAACCTTGCTCGTTCTTCATTCAGATCGCGTTGAAAGGCGCCGCTCTTCTGCGTGGCTGGGTTATGGACCGCAATCCAATCCGTTTCGATCACCCCACTGGATTTGTCTATGCGGCGTAGCTCAAACTCCTGAAGGCTGGCAAGGGCAACACTCCAGGTTTCATCCGGCGAACAAGTGGTGGCGACCCGGGGGGCGCTCACCCAACTCGCACACCCCGAAAGCGTGAAGGTTACCAAGGCTAGAAAGAGAATACCCACTCGTTCCATTGAGAAAAAGTTTCCTTAGAAATACGTGGACATATTAAATTGCCACCCATCTCGGGATTTTTGGGAATCCTGGTGGTCGTTAATGGTATAGGCGAACTTAATCACCGAATCTTCAACCGGCCGGAAGTTGATCCCAAAGGTGAGACGTTGTAAGTCATTGACATTTCTGCTGCTTTGGGTATTGGTGTCAGCTTCTCCCCATCGGACGACAGCAGTGAAGGTGGAGGATTCGCCAAAGAATGTCGGAGCCGTTTGTTTTAAAAAGTCCGGCATAAAATGAAAGTTGCCTTGAACGAAATAGCCGGCCATTCTTTTGGGGGGAACCCCATTTGCGGGATCGGGGTTTTTGGACCCTCCACCAATCCTGGTCCAGGCGGCCTCTCCAAGGAGTTCAAAAGGGCCCCGTTGAATAAGTCCGTCTACGGCCACGATGGTGAGACTATGATCGGACTGATCGTCCCATTTTCCGTAATGGACGGACCCCGCGACTTCGATCCCTAGAAGGGGGCTCACCGCGATACGACTGACGATGGCTTTATTTTCGTTATTATCTGTCTTAAAACTTCCTTTTCTCCCTCGATAACCCCCTTCACCAAACGTTCCCCCACCGGAGGAACTGCTGCTGCCTCCATCAAACCCTTGGGTCACGTAAAATTCATAATCGACCTTGGCCAGTTGGGTAGGGTAGACGGTGCCGAAAAATCCGATACCGGACTCCGCGAAGGTGGAAGGAATGATCAAGCGACTGACCATAGGACGCAGGGGAAGATCGTTCAAGGGGGAATCATGGACAAGATTGAACCGGCCAAGAGGAATCAAAATAATCCCTCCCCGTAAGTTCAGCCAATCGTCGAAGCGATAGTCCATGGTGGCAAATTCGATTTTGAGATCACCGTCACCTTGATTGCCTTGAGGACCCCCGTGCTCGATTTCGACTTCGGTCGCGACACTGAGCCGGTCGGTGACTTGGGAATAAAAGAAGGGGACAAAACGTTCTTGATCGAATTCCAACCCTTCGGAACAATCGCGGGCATTGGCGTTATTACAATCTGAAATCGTGAAATCAATGTAACCCCCGACAATCGTCTTGGGCGCGCGAACGAAAGGTTTCGCATAAATGGTCCGCCCACCCTCCAAGACACTTCCGCCGGTGACCCAATCTCCGCTTCCTTGTTGAATCCTCTTTTGGGATTCACTCGTTTGCCCCAAACCGCGGACGGGAGGTTGGGAAAAATCGGTCGGAGGCGTCGCTTGCGGAGTTTTTCGAAGGATATCTTCCAGGCGTTGGTCGACGATCCGTTCGATTTCTTCCTTGGAAACGACATCGATGGCGGCCGGGGAACCTGAAAGACTATCTTCTCTTGCGGCGGCTACCGTGGTCACACTCACTTCTCCGATCAGGAGGGTCAAAGCTGCGAAGGTCCCAAACATGAAACGAAAACTCATGGTGTGTACTCCCATCATGGTGTTTGGGACTCGCATGGTCCTCTAAAGATTGTGAACGCATGGGACTCAAAGGCCCTCTCTATGTGAAAGCCAGGCGACGACTGGCAGTTAGGAGGCCGTCCTTGTTGAGGATGGGCTGGGGCAGAGTTGGAATGTGGCTTCTGTGTGCGAGAGTGCGGAAAACGGGATGGAAACGAGACGTTTACAGCGCTTGCATTTCAACTCAACTCCGTGGGCCCCTAGTTTTGCGACCAATTGCCCACATCCACATCGGGCTTCCGAAGGGTCCGACGGCGACTCCTTGACAACCACTTGATCTGGACTGGCCTTCATAAACAAATAAAAAGAAAAAAATTATGAGAATGATTATGAATAACGTCTTTTTTGAAATTGATAACCATTATTATTAATGAAATGCCTGGAAGTTTGTCAACCCCAAAAGAGTCCTAAAATGCTGATGAAGTCTTAGGTCTGGTAAGATGAGGTAGAAAATGGGGTCAGGAATAGACTAAATTCTCAAAGTTTTTCAAGGTCTTAGTCATTGCGATCCTTTTTGGAGGTTGAGGTCCTTCGCCATAGTCTCCGGGAGCTGAAAAAATCCCCATACAATACACGTTCACCGCTGGTTTGGGGAGGAAACATGGGATGTGAATACCAAAAAGTCCTGGTTGTTCTACTGGTTATTATTTCTGGTATTTCGGGTTGTGTGGGTTCAGGGGCCAGAAATACTGATGATCAAATGGAGGAGTCGGGGGTCATTGTTGGGTTTATGCAACTTGAACCCAACGGACCATTTTTTCGCCGTCATCAAGCCGAAGCGGAGGTCAGGTTTTTTGATATCATCCATACGGAAACGGGTGAACGCATCCGGGTGGAGGGGCCATCAAATGGTGAAGCCATTGTCAGATTCCTGGTTCCAGGGACGTATTCATTATTTCGTCTCCAGATTGGGGAGGGGCCTTTTCGTTCAGAAACAGGGCTCGAGATGACATTCCAGGTGTATCCCGATACCGTGACCTATCTGGGTCTTTGGCGAATACGAGTGGATCCACCGAAAACGGTACGAATGATCCAAATGGATGTTTTTGCAGAAGCCCCAGATTGGGATCCGTTCCTGGAATCCTATCCGGACCTCCGAGGTCGGCCCATGGTCCTGGAGTTGCTCCAACCCCAAAGGATTCAGGAGCGCCTTTTTGCGGTCGCTCCGGTACAACCTCGATCAAAATATTTCTATCGAAGGTAACGATCGGGCCATTGTGAAGACCAATGTGAATTTCTGTATTGAATGAACCCCCAAACAAAGGAGTGTTTGTGTCAATCCTAATTCGTGACAGACGAGTTCCGGGGTCTAATTTCATGGTCTTGTTGTTCCTGATCCTGTGGTGTGGATTTGGAGCGGAAACTTCCTTCGCAAAAGACGTCCTGATCAAGCGCAGTCAGTATTTAATGGGCACAATCGTGTTCGTCACCGGAGTGGCGCCTCAGGAAAAGACGGCCAAAGAAGCGGTGGCTGCCGGATTGGCGGAAATTCGTCGATTAGAAAAATTGATGAGTACGTGGATTTCTGCGAGCGAGCTTTCCAAAGTGAATGAGGCCGCTGGGGAACACCCGGTTCGGGTAGGACCAGAGAACCTGGGAGTGCTTAAAGCTTCCATGCACATGGCTCAACTCACCCAGGGAGGTTTTAACATCGCGGTGGGGCCAGCGGTGGCGGCTTGGAATGTGAGCCAGGAGGGGCGAATTCCCTCCCTGGAGGAACTGGCCGAAGTGCGGTCATTAACAGCCTTGGCGGACGTTCAGATCGATGAATCGAGGAGCACGGTTTTTCTTAAACACAAAGGAATGCAAATCGATGTCGGGGGGATTGGGAAGGGATATGCGGCCGATCTGGTGGTGGAGGTCATGAAATCTGCAGGAGCCACCGCAGGAGTGGTGGCCCTTTCCGGAGATATTAAGACCTTTGGGCGCATGCCGGATCGCGAACGATTTATCTTTGGGATTCAGCATCCTCGGAAAGAACAGGGACAGATTCTGGGTCATCTTGAATTAGAAAATGAGGCGGTTTCCACCGCCGGGGACTATCAACGGTTTATCATGAAAGACGGTGTCCGGTACCACCATATCTTGGACCCGGAAACCCTTCAACCCGCACGTGGATGTCAGAGCGTGACGGTCATCGCGAAAGAAGGAGTGACGGCTGATGGACTGGATACGGGGATTTTTGTGTTGGGTCCCGAAAAAGGGATGGCCCTTATAGAGTCTTTAGCCGATGTGGAAGGGGTTATTGTTGATGCACAGGGGAAAATTCTTGTGTCATCCGGACTCATGTCGCGTCTTCAACTGAGCCCTTAAAGGATGTGAGTTTGACCAAATGTACAGGAGCCCCTGAGGCCCCCAAAGCATCAGCCCTGCCCCGCCCAGTCACAATCCAGTGGCGATGATGTCCCACCGATCGGGCGTCACCCGTTCCACGACTCAAAGACAAACGAGGGACGCGACGATGTAGGGTTATTATCTTAAGGCTTTTTATTTCTTGAATTTGACGGTGTTGGGAAAATCTTCCCTATTTTTTTCAATCTTGTTGAATCTTTGGGCTTGTGGTAACCTAAATATGACCATGGTTGTGACCATGGTCTATTACAAAAAGGGTTATACTTATGAAAACCATAAAAGCTTCAGAATTCAAGGCTCGCTGTCTGCAATTAATGGACGAGGTTTCTGAAACCGGAGAACCATTAGTGATAACCAAAAACGGCAAGCCGGTGAGTCAACTTGTTCCTTATCGTCCGAAGCGATCCACCCTGTTTGGCGTGATGAAAGGTACCGTCACGATAAAAGGCGATATTTTATCTCCCTTGGATGAAGACTGGGAAGCATTACGATGATGCTTCTTGACACCCATGCGTTGGTATGGCTGGTAGAGGGGCTTCCGGAACTGGGAAAGGTAGCTCGAAAAAGAATAGACCAGGCGTTATCCGATGATGCGTTGGGTGTTTCCTCCATTTCTTTTTGGGAGATCGCACTCCTTCAACAAAAACAAAGAATAGGAATTTCCCAACCTATTCTTGCTTGGCGGCACCACCTGTTCGAGGTAGGAATTCAGGAAATTCCAATGAATGGGGAAATTGGTATTGCAGCGACGACCTTGGAACATTTTCATGCGGACCCTGCCGATCGTTTTATTACGGCCACAGCTCTTCTTTTGAGTGCTTCCTTCCTTACTGCGGATCAGCGTATTCTTCGGTGGGCTGGCCCCGTCAAACGGATTGATGCCAGTAGGTAATAATTCCATTAACCCAATCGTATAATTCTCACCCGTCAATTGATAAGTGGACGTGGCCCCCAAAGCATCAGTCCTGCCCCGACCAGGCACAATCCGGTGCCGATGATGTCGCACCGGTCGGGCATGCCCCGCTCCACCGCTATGGCCCACATCAAAAACGCTCCGTAGGCACGACCAGCGAAGACAGACTTAGAGCGTGTTAATAAGACGCCGAAAAGCTCCAATCTCATGGTCCCCACCAATCGCCAGCCTGGGAAGCGACCTGAACGAGGTCAAATCCAAAAGGCTATGTATCGCCCAATTTCCTTGTTTGCTGCGGTTGTTGTATAAACTGCTAGGGTTTTCATCATGGGGTTTAGATTGGAAAGGTAATACCCCCAAATAGGGTTCAAGGGTGGTGAGGTGCCAAAGATACCTGAAAAATCTTACATTATGGCCAGACGGTAAGTGGAGGGGTGTTGAAAATTTCCCACCCCGGTCCCCACATTTCTCGTTCCTCTTGGCTTGCCCTATCTTCCCACATTGTGTATAAGGTCCTGAGTTCGAAAATCCCGAACTCTCCCCCCTCTGTTTTTCAGAACCCTCTACAGATGAGATGAAAAAAGGTCGTTATTCTGGGCGAACTCACCTGATCGTAAGGAGGGCTCTTCAACCATGAAAATTTTCCCTGTCACCACCACACTCAGTTCCCTCTTCTTGATGCTCATGTTTGGGGCCACAACACAGGCGGCCATCGTCGCGGTCCAGACTGACGTCTCGACCATTTCTCCCTGCCCGAGCTTCTGTGGTGGGAGTGGGGGTATGTCTGATTTTGCTACGGATGGCGGCGTAGGCAGTACCACGGCTTCTTCATCGTTGGTCAATAGCGACGGGACCGG
The DNA here is from genome assembly GCA_965223495.1 of Nitrospirales bacterium. GTDB lineage: Bacteria > Nitrospirota > Nitrospiria > Nitrospirales > UBA8639 > Nitrospira_E. The sequence goes on from OZ245001.1 coordinate 72,469, forward strand.
AAGGGCGGTGGGTTCCCTCCCTGGCCCGATTGGTCTTCCCGAATTGGGGGCGGAGTCTTTTTCGGGACAAGACTCCCGCGTGTCCTCGAGTGCGATGGGCATGCAACGCTACCTCTATAGCGGGGCACCGACAACCCTTTCCCTCAACATGGCTTTGGATGGGACGGCGACGATATTCGAACCAGACGATCAAGCTTCGATAGAAGGTAACGTAGCCGTGATCCTTGGATCTGACCTTTTTTTTACCACCCACTTTCCGACTCTGATCTATGAGGTAGTGGACCCAGGAGACGTGCTTGGCCAGAGTTCTCTCTCATTGCCCGACGATGGCTCGCCAACAACGGTAACCGATTCGATAAGCTTTGCCGTGAATCAGGGCGATGAGTTTTTTGTCTGGGCCAATTTGGTGGCGAGTGGGACCCGCGGAGGGACCGCCGACGCGTTGAATACCTTGTCGCTTACCTTTACCGATCACACTGGGCTGACCCCTACCGGGTCCGCCCCGGCGGTGCCCATCCCCGGGACGGGGCTCTTGTTGGGGAGCGCCCTGGCTGTTGCCGCCTGGGGAAGACGCAAGCCGAAGTTGGTGAATCCGGCTTCGCGAGGATAACCTGCCGAAGGAATTTTTGCCCGCAAAAATAGAGTAGTAGTCTATTTGTCGGTCTTGGGAAGGCCTAGTCTTCTCAAGACCGATTCAAGATTACTTTTCGCTTGAGTCCTTGGGTACAAGCCGAAAAGAATATGAATCAATAAGGGTCACAAGATTAACCCAAAACGATCCCAACCGAAGGGACCATTCCAGGAATCTACCGTATGTTTAAACAATTTCACAAAACCCCTACACAAATGTTTTTTGTCCTATGGTCTTGAAGTATTTAAATTATAGTGAGAATCTGCTCTAGCTGGTGCAAATGACGAAGAGCTGCAATCTCCAGCAAGACGTGTTCATAGGGAATAGGACTAAGCAAAACATTCTTCCTGAAAACCAATTTCTTTGGGCAAAAGGGTTCCCCCTCGCCAGCCTCTGAAAATACGCGATCGAGCTCACTAAGGATCTGGCTTAGCTGGGAAGATCGCCAGACAGAAAGGGGGAGCGATGACAGCCTCACGCCACAAGTTTGCCAGGACGGCTCTGTTTACCGGAACGCTTTTTGTGTTGACCTCTAATGCATTAGGCCAGTCAATGTATTCCAATAACTTTGACTATCCCATCTGCCAAAAGAGTGTTTTTAAATTAGTCTCCAGGGGTGGAACGCTATCGCAAGACGGCACGGTCCTCCACAGGCATGCTTGTGAAACAGCCCCTGGGGAAACATTTTGCGGGGTGGGTACTCCCCTTGGAAAAATTAGTTTTAGCCTGACACCAGACGGTCCTTTTACCCCTACATTGGATTATTCGGCTGTCGTAGGAAATTGTGGGTCCGGTTGTGTGGAGTTGGTGCGGTATGTCAAAGGATTGGAAGATGGGGAAACGTACATGCAAGACTGTCCGGTTGGTGACCCCCATGGGGTGCGCTGTAATGCGTTCGGTCCCGGAATTTTTCGAGTGTACTCGGTGCAATCGCTGGCATTTGATCCTCAAAATTCCTCCCTGGAAAGTTGGAATGGCGGAAAGCGAATTTTCCCAGGCAAACAAACTCCGGATGATACCGAAATGCGTCGAAGGGTAAAAATAAAGGCGAATACCTCTGCCCAATTACCGGGGGAAACAGCTCGACCAGATCTTCGCCAAACTGCCGAAGTCATGTTTCGGTCCGTGGATATGGATGATCCGTCCTCTGATGATGCCCCGATCGATCCGGAAGGAGACCTCGGGAATGATAACCGAGGCACCCCAAAAGCCGGTCGACTCGTTGGAGGAACTATGTTTGATATTGATGCCAACGGGCAGGCCGAAACGGAATTTGAGGTCACCATGCATCCGGGTGATAATTTTAAAGTGGTAGCGGGGTGTGATCAGGATTACCTCACTAGCATAAAAGGCCAAGGGCCGTTAGTGGTGGATGCGGATGGAGCCGACATTGAGGCCACCGGCCGGGCCAAAGGCAGCGATCTGCTGACCGTATGGCGGAAACTACATTATGAAATTGACAAAATGGGCAGTATCGGAGGCAATGTCATTTCGGGAACCGTCCTATCAGCGAAACCGGGGAAAGGGCAAGATAAGGGAACTATTTTAGTCAAGGTCGATCAACTTGTCGATGATCCTGATCGATTCCAAGGCGGTACCATGTTTATCGACGGATCGGTCTTTGATGTGGTGGGGAACACCAAGAAACAGAATAAGCTTGTGGTGAAACTTCCTGAATTTCCGGGGTTTATTCAGATCGAAGGCCGCCCATTCACCCTAGTGGATGATGATGATTTCAATGAGAGTGACCAGCCCCCAGCCTTTTTAGATGGGGACGATGGTGAAGTGGTGGAAGAATTGTTTAGTGCTTCCGCTCTTGAGAGTGCTTTTGCCTCTGCGTTTATTCTGCCGGTACGTGAGGGAAACCATGAGAATCCCAATATTCCGTTTGTGTTGAATGTGAAGGGCACGTCGGAAGAAAGTCAAATGAGTGCTTGGCGAGGGCTCACCGGATCAAATGATTTTTGGGTGTCATATGTTCAAATTGGATATCAAGGTGATTTGACTGAACCGGACAATAGGGGAGATGGAGACCCTGATTTAGAAATGCCAGTTTCTGGAGTAACTGTGGGAAGTTGTAAAAAAGGGAAATCTGATGATTGTTCCTTCACCATGACACCTGGGGACATCACAAGTGCTGCAGAAGTTCCTAAGGGTGGCTTTGGCTCCTTCATCTACGTGGAAGTTGAAAAAGAGGGGTTGGGGGGTGTTCCCAATGTTCGGGACTTAACTGTCCCTCACGAAATAGGACACCAATTTGGTCTTGATGAGGATGGGGAAGGCTTGATGAACATCGGCGGGGGTGTGGACAGTTTTTCACCTAATCACTTGAATCTTCTGCGATGGCGATCAACGAGTCCTGGACAATAGAGAACAATATGGGGGATACCATGAATTCAACACTTCGAAGCGTTCTTGTATGGATCTTCTGTGCTGGCATGGTCATGTTAGGAAGTATGCAGCATGAAGAATTGGTACGAGCTGCTCCACCCGAACGACGGTTTTCTGATTTACAGGTGACGTTACAGGTTCAACAACGACGAGTGTTGCAATTAGAACCCATTACCTTGCGAGTATCAGTAACTAACCCTACGTCTGCTCCAATGCTTGGACTTGGGACAACCTATTGTTCTCTGTGTCGAGGAAATGGCCTAGAGATTATAGTGGTGACTCCTGATGGCACTCGGAAGCGGTACCCAGAGTTATGGGGCCGGAGGATTACGAGCATTCCTCGTGGGAAACCCCATATTCTCGAACCTAGACAGTACACTATCACGAAAGTACGATTAAAATTCATGTTAGATGAAATATTTCCGCAGCCTGGAACTTATCAGGTAATCGCTGTTCTCAATGAGGTTGATGGAGAGGGGCGACTAGAATCGCCTCCAGTGCCCGTTCAAGTCATTGAACCAGAAGGATTGGACCGACTGGCCTTTCAAGCTATTCGAGACTTTGAAGCCGAAACGCAGGAATATTTCTGGGGTGGCCGAACTCTGGACACCAGTCAGGATTTTGTGTTGCGGCATGGGGACACTCGCTATGGCGCCTATGTGTCTCAGGACTTAGGGAAATATTTTTTAAGTCAAAAGGATTATGACCAGGCGATTGAATATTTGACGGTGGCCTCCCGCGGGAAAGATTTTCTGGACGGGGAAGCGGTACTGGAAAAACTGATTGAGGCTCATTGGAAGAAAGGGAATAAAACAAAAATTCCGGACATTGAGCAAGAACTCAGACGACGATACCCGGATTCCCCCTATTTTGATTCGGAAGAGTAGGGCAAAAAGAGGATGATGAACAGCTAACTGTTGGCGCGCATAGGAATCTTCAGCCTTTTGAGCGGGTGGATGGTTGCTCCTGCGGTGGCAAAAACCGTGGAAGAATTCGGATTTACGGATCTAACCCTCAGAGTTGTGGTGGCCAAGCCGCAATTTCTGGTTTTGGAGCCGATAACCTTGACAATCGTGCTTGAAAATAGAACTCCTGCTCCTATCAGGACCCATAAGGGACTCTGCCTGAATTGTGAGAGACTCAAATTATACCGAGGCCGTGTTGGAGAGGGGCGTACTAAGATTCCGGAACTATCAGGGTCCAGCGTCCTTCGGTCATTACCGGAAAACATTCTTGACCCTGGGGAAGTTTTTGAGGAACGGGTCCTTTTTGATATAGATCTCTATAAAAATTTTCCTAAACCTGGGCCTTACACGCTTCACGCTGTATTGTGGGATCGAAAGAAACAAACCTCTATTGAATCCAAGCCAGTCACCTTGGTGATTCGCGAACCGCAAGGCATTAACCGGCTTGCCTTGAAACATTTGGAAAATCTCTATGATGGGAAAGCAGAAAAGTATTGGATATGGGGCACCATTGAGCAGCATGAAGATTTTCTACCGCTGTTTCGAGACAGCATCTATGCTCCCTACGTCGCTGATTATTTAGCTGTTTTCTATGACCATCGTAATGACGATAAGGTCATTGAGCAGGGTAACTTTATGGCCAACCGGAAAGACTATTCTTGGGCAGATAAAGCGTTAAGTGATCTGTTTGATGTACATCAGCGCAGAAAGGATAGGAAGCAAGAGGACCGAATCGTAGAGCGGCTTAAACAAGAACATCCCAATAGTGTCTATACCAAGCCGTTTGTAGATGACGAGACATATATTCCTAAACTGTTAAAACGGTTTGAGCGAGAAAAGCAGGAAAGAGAGCGCCAGGAAAACCTGGGTGGGAACTAATGGCTTGTCTCGTATTCCTATTGATGTCCAGGTGGTAAACGCCTTCGTAGTACCTTGCCATCCGCTAATAGGAGGTGGACATAAGACCTAACGCCGATTTGCTTAACCCACCCTCATTACCATGAAAATGAATTTTAGTATGCTAAGTATGGTGCTGTGTTTCGTGATAGGCGGACATATTGCTTCTGCTGAACCCAATAGTGAATTGGGGAGTTTCGAGCAGCTCACGTTGAAGCTCGACATTCCCAAGAACAACGTCTATCCGTTAGAGCCTTTGGTCTTCCAGCTCAGTCTGGATAAAAAGACAGCAAAACCGATTATGGGTGCTCCTTGTTTGCGGCCTTTTTGTCCGGACCTTGAAGTGTTTGTGGCTCAACCTGGTAAGTCCATGGAGCGTATCGAGCGTTTAACATGGGATATTGCAGATGTCCTTGTCACAAATTATGGGCCCATTGAACCGGGTGCCCATTTCGAGGCTCGTTGGACCTATGATATTGGGCTGGATGACTATTTCTATGAACCAGGCGTGTACCACCTTAAAGCGGTGGTGTATGGCTCAAAGGGTGAGAAGCCTGTGGAATCCCCTCCTGTGGTTTTACATGTCCACGAACCCCTGGGGGTCGAAAAATTAGCGTTTGAATATGTCAGAGATGCTTATCCAAGTAATCGTACCCGAATTTGGTTTGGTTCCAATAAGGTTGAAGAATTGGTCTTATTATTTCCAGGGACCGCTTATGCTCGGCATGCAGCGTTTAGAGCTGGCAACCGAGCAAAAAATAAAAATAATTGGAAGAAGGCGGCAGAGTATATGGTAGGACCTGCCGAACATCCAGACGTCCCATTAGCGGATGAAGCCTTGGAAATCTTGGAGCTCTACTACAGCAGACGCGATCCGGAAAAAGCCCGCTATTATCAACGGACGATCAATCAACGCTTCCCGCATAGTCCCTATGCGATAGAAGAATGACCGATTTAGGAAGAGAGTATGAGCAGAAAAGGCTGGGATTTCTCCCAGCCTTTTTTGTGTGTGAGAAGGAGTACAGAAGTTTCCCGAATACAAAAACAGCTTCCTTCTAAGGTCATAAACCGTGTGGTGGCCCATGAATATTGGCATTAATTTGGGTTGGCTTATGATATTGAAGGGTTAAGGGATATTAGCGCGGGTTCAGACGGTTTTTCTCACAACCACCAGAATCTTCTGCCGTGGCGATCAACCAGTCCTGGACAATAGATTATAAGAATGGGGGATACCATGAATCCAAAACCAACAACTGTTTTAAGATGGTTTTTCTTCTCGGGAATTACCACTTTAGGGATTATTCATCACGAGGGAACTGTACTCGCGGCTCAATCGGAGCGCCGCTTTCAAGATTTACAGGTGACCTTGCAGATTCTTCAACCCCAGGTGCTGCAATTAGAACCGATTAGTTTACAAGTGTCGGTTATCAATCCCAATCACTACTGTCCGGTTAACTAAGTCGTCTTTGAGCCTAAGCACATGAATACATTAAGGGTTTGGGCAAATTTAGGTGGTGTCGACTTGAACAGCGAACCGCCTGCAGGTGATGGTCCCCCGGGTACCCCCTGGAGGATTCACGATGTATGTCGGCCAAACGCTGTTTGCGCAACTGATGGATTGCTTGCCTTGGACCACCTTTTCCCGAATCGTCACCCGCTATGGTGGCGATTATCGTGTGCGTACCCTGCCCTGCACCGAACACTTTCGGATCTTGGCTTTTGCCCAGTTGACCTATCGCGAAAGCCTGCGCGATATCGAGGCCTGTCTGTCGGCGCAAGCCGCCAAGCTGTAGCACATGGGTATTCGCACCCCCGTGAAACGGGCCACCCTGGCCGATGCCAACGAGCGCCGAGACTGGCGGATCTATGCCGACTTCGCCCAGCGCTTGATCAAGCAGGCGCACACCCTGTACGCCACAGAAGATCTGGGCCTGGACCTGGCGCACACGGTCTACGCGCTGGACTCCACGACGATCGATCTGTGTCTGGCCCTGTTTCCGTGGGCCTCGTTTCGTCGTACCAAGGCCGCGGTCAAACTGCACACCTTGTTGAACCTTCGGGGGGCGATTCCCAGTTTTATCCATATTTCCAATGGGAAACTGCACGATGTCCACGCCCTCGACCTCTTGCTTCCAGAGCCTGGAGCGGTCTACGTCATGGATCGCGGGTATTTGGACTTCGAACGGCTGTTCACGCTGCATCAGGCTGGCGCCTTCTTTGTCACGCGGGCCAAAGCCAATACCGCCATGCGCCGTATCTATTCGGCCCCCAGCGATCGAGCGCAGGGCATTCTGTGCGATCAGACGATCGCGTTGTCCGGATGCTACACGCACCAGCGGTATCCCGGGCATCTGCGTCGGATTCGGTTCAACGATGTCGAGTCAGGCAAAGGCTTGACCTTCCTGACCAACCTCTTTGGTCCGCCAGCGGCCACCATCTGTGCCTTGTACAAGGCGCGCTGGCAAGTCGAATTGTTTTTCAAATGGATCAAGCAGCATCTGCGCATCAAACAGTTCTATGGCACCTCAGAGAACGCCGTGAAGGTGCAGATCTGGACCGCGGTGTCGGTGTACGTGCTCGTGGCCATCGTCAAGAAGCGGCTCAGGCTCAAGGCCTCACTCTACACCTTACTACAGATTTTTTCCGTGACCCTATTCGAGAAAATCCCTTTAACGACGGGGTTTCTCAACACCACCCACCGGGGTGAAGAAGAGATATCTGGTAACCAATTGAATTTATTCCATTCTTAACCGGACAGTAGTGAATCCCAATAAATATCCAAATCTTGGGAATTCGATCGATCTTTTGTTTCCGATGTCGAGGGAACGCACTGGAAATGTATGTCGTCTCGCCTGAGGGAAATCGAAAACGATATCCCATATTATGGCATTCAAGAATTATGATCATCCCCCGAGGTAAACCTCATATTCTCGAACCCGGGCAATCGAATGAAATTAATTTTAGGCTCAAATTCTTGCTGGATGAGATGTTTCCTCAACCTGGTACCTACCATCTCATTGCCATTCTCAATGAAATAGGTGGAGAAGGCCGGTTAAAGTCGGCTCCCACTCCTTTTAAAATCCAGGAACCAAAAGGCCTTAATCAACTGGCCTTTCAAGCCATTCGTGACTTTGAAGCCGAAACCCTTAACTACTTCTGGGGAGGACGGGATCGGGAAACCAGTCAGGATTTTGTGTTGCACCATGGGGGTACGCGTTATGGCGTCTATGTGACTCAATGGCTTGGAGAATATTTTTTGAGTCAAAAGGATTATGACCAGGCGATTGAATATTTGACGGTGGCCTCCCGGCGGCAAGATTTTCTGGAAGGGGAAGCGGTGCTAGAAAAACTGATTGGGGCTCATTGGAAGAAAGGGAATAAGGCGCAGATTCCCGCCATTGAACAAGAACTCAAACGCCGATACCCGGGTTCCTCCTATTTTGATGTGGAATGAACAAATGCTTATAAGGCTTCTTGTACCAATTAAGCTCAGGACCGTCGATATGGTGGTTGCTGATTATTCTGATTCCCTGGGGAAGTGGTTTACCTAAAGGGTTCCGGATTGCCTTTTCGGGGTACGAGGTACCTGCGAATTCCCGGGAAATCAATCGCCTCGAACCCTTTCCCCCACCTAGGCTTGCCCTTCGATTTATATCTGAAAGCACACTTTATCCGGTATAAACCAAGGTCATCTTTTTTGAGTTCATCTCATTAAGGAGCCGGATTAGATTCCAATTCGATCCACTTCATCTACAGCCAATCGTTCGGATTGTTGATCACAATTCGATTGGTCCGCCCCGGCCGTGCCCATCCCCGGGACGGGGCTCTTGTTGGGGAGCGCCCTGGCTGTTGCCGCCTGGGGAAGACGCAAGCCGAACGCGGGGGAATACCGCTGGCGAGCATAACCCGAGGGGAATGAATTGAAAGGGCCTCTCGGTAAGCTCAACAAAAAAGGGGCCCTCAAGGCCCCTTTTTTGATACGTTGAGTTTTTTCGTGATGAAGAATCTTAGCTCTTCTTTTCTTTCCCGTGATGTGTATACCCTCCCGGATGTCCTTTGCCCATGCCGCCTTTATAGGCTTTGATGCGATCATGGACGGCTTTCATGCGCGATCGTTGTTCCTCGGTGAGGACAGCTTTGGCATCCCGGCTGGCTTTCACCGAGGCCAGGTAGAGGTCGGCTCGTTTGGCGTAGAGGCTTTTTAATGTCGCACCCACATCATTGATTGACCCCTTATCGTCTCTTAGGAGGTCATGAAGGTCGACGCTGGTCAGTTTAATGTCCGCTTTCATCTTTATTTTGGTTTTTTCAAAGTCGGATCGGATGGAGCGAAGCTTGTCGGCTTGATCGTCGGTAATGGCCATGCCGTCTTTAAACTTTAAAATATGATCGATAAATTTGGAGGCACTTTGGTGCGGCCCATGTCCACCTCCGTGCATGCCGCCCATCTTGCCGTGGCTACCATGCAAGCTTGTTCCGTGATGGGCTTTGCCATGCCCCGTCATCCCGGTTCCGTGGTGGGCCGACCCATGGTGGGGAGACATTTTCCCTGTGCCATGATGGGCATCACCATGGCCGCCATAGCCCGTTGCCATAGCAAGGGCAGGAACTCCCAAAATGAGGGCGAAGATGCCGATCCAAAGGGGAATCATTCGTGAAACTCGAGTGCTGTGTCGGGATGTCATGTGTGAAGCCTCCTTTCACTCTGCGAAAGAGTCTGGTGTTGAAAAAGAATGGTCTGTGAGGTCGTTACCTGTAGGTCCACGGGGGTATCTATATTATACACCGGAATGGGGGGCATAGAGCAGTGGACCAGCTGGCCGGAGGCCAGACGGATGGTGTAGAGGGTTTGAGACCCGCGAAACTGGCGACTGTCGATACATCCTTTCCCTGATTCAGAGGGAGTGAAGTGAATGTCATTTGGGCGCACCATGACCAGCACGGGGGTGGCGGCCTGAAACTGCTCGTGATTCGGGAATGACCCAATTTCGGTCTCCACCTGGCCGTTTTGGACGATTCCAGAAATGGTATTGGCCTGTCCGATAAATTCCGCCACGAAGGGACAAGAGGGATATTGATAAATCGTTTCGGGTGTTCCGGATTGCACCAAATTCCCGTTTTGCATGACCGCCACCTGATCGGCCATCGAAAAGGCTTCTTCATGGTCATGGGTCACCAGAATAGCAGTGGTGTGGGTTTGCCGAAGGAGGCGATACAATTCTTTTCGCATTTTGATGGTCATGTCCGGGTCTAAATTACTGAAGGGCTCATCTAGGAGGAGGAGGGCCGGTTTGGGGGCCAAGGCCCGGGCCATCGCTACTCGTTGTTGTTGTCCTCCCGAAAGTTCATGCGGAAAACGATGCTCAAGGCCCTGGAGTCCCACTAACTCCAGCAAGGTGTGTACCCGGGCATCTCGGTCAGGGGCTGACCAGTGATAGAGGCCGAACCCCACGTTTTCCTGGACTCGCATATGAGGAAATAGCGCATACTCCTGGAACACCATTCCCACTCGGCGTTTTTCCGGAGGGATATGAATGGATGGTGAGGCGAGAACCTCGCCTTCTAAGCGAATTTCCCCGGAAGAAATTTTTTCGAAACCCGCAATGGCCCTTAGAGTCGTCGTTTTTCCACACCCACTGGGGCCCAACAGGCAAAGGATGTGACCGTGGTGAAGCTCAAACGAGAGGTCGTGTACGGTAGGAACATCAGGGCGATATCCACAGACCACCTTGGTCAATCGCAAGATAGGTGGGCTGGAGGTGCCTGAAGGTGGCGAAAGGGTGGAATGGGGAACTTGAACAGACATATGAGTCATCGATCTCAATTCGATGGAATCGGGGTCTATCGGGACGTCTAGACTTTGAGGGGTATTGTACCCCCCCTTAATTAATCTGCCAATTCCTTTTGGACAAAAGAAACACGGCCGGAATCGTGAGGAGCACGATGAGTAAGGCGGGGGGGGCCGCCAGTTGATAGAGTTCTTCGCTAGCCTCGAGCCAAATCCGCACGGCCAAGGTGTCAAATCCAATGGGGCGTAACAGCAACGTGGCCGGGAGTTCCTTCATGCAAAGGAGAAACATCAAAATCCATGCCCCGATAAAGCCTTTGCGTACCAACGGAAACGTGACCTGAAAAAACGTTCGAAGGCCTTTCGCCCCAAGGTTGCGTGCCGCTTCTTCCAAATTAGGATTAACCTGTTGCAGGGCCGATTCCATGGCCTGGAGTCCAGCAGGCAAAAAATGGACGAGGTAGGCCAGGAGTAACACAAAGGCGGTTCCATACAGGAAGGGAATTGCATCGGTAAACACCATCAGGAGCGCGAGGGCGGCGATAGGCCCGGGTAGGACATATCCAATATACGCCCCCTGCAAACAGGCGAGATGGAGGAAGGAAGGAAATCGGCTGGCTAAATAGGCCAGCGGAGTCCCCAAGCTTACCGCCAGGGTGGCGGCGCTGGCCGAGAGCACCAGACTGTTGGCGATGTACCCGCCAAACGAGAGATCTACTTCCCCGTTGGTTAAGGCCGTGATGGTCCATTGAATGAGTAAGCATACGGGGATGCCAAAAGCCGCGGCGAAAATCAAGAAAAATGTAGCATTAATCAGGGTGCTTTTGAGGAAGGAGCAAGGTTTGGGCTCGGCCGTCCGAACACGGCCGGAGGTTTGATAGAACCGGCTTTGGTTGCGAAACCATCGTTCCGCGAACAGAAAGACTAAAGCAAATCCGACGAGCAAGAGACTTAAGAGTGAGGCAGATTGATAATCAAAGGCCCCAGTGATTTGTTGGTAGATGGCATAGGTAAAGGTTTGAAACCGCAACAAAGAGACGGCACCAAAATCGGAGATGACGTAAAGGACCACCAGAAACATGCTCGCCACCAGAGCGGGGCGAATGAGAGGGAGGGAAACGCGGAAAAAGGTTTCCCACCGGGTTGCCCCGGTGGCATGTGCCGCTTCTTCGAACGACAGGTTGAAATTTTGGAAGGCTGCGCGAGCTAAAAGGTACACATACGGAAAGGTATTCAACGTCATGACCACCAGTGCCCCAGTAAAACTATAGGGTGAAGGAATGCGGCTCTCAGAACTGGTGACCCACTGCCAGGTTTGTTCAACCGGACCTGCCGTATCGAGTAGATAGGAGTAGATGTAGGCGAGCACAAACGAGGGGATCGCCAAGGGCAAGACAAATCCCCAGTCCCAAAAGGCCCGTCCCCAGAACTGATGCCGGGTAATCACCCAGGCCGACGAAATCCCAAGAGTCAAGGTGCAAACGGACACCCCTAAGGCCAATGATACGGTGTTGGCCAATAATTCAGGGATTCGGGTGGACCATAAGGCTGTGGCTTGAGAGAGATCTCCGGTGAGGGCCGAGTAGGTGACGTACAGCAATGGAAAGGTCAGGATCCCTGCTATCGCCAGAGCCAGGATTGAAACCGGGGAATACCGCGTGAAACGGACCATGTGGGAAGTCAGAATAAGGCTTAACGAAGGCCGATTCGCTGAATAGTCTGAATGATCGGGTCGCGAAGTTCGGCCAGTTTCGTGAGCGGAATCGAAGAAGCACGAAAGGAGGAGGCAGGGGGTAAAACCGGGTCAGCGTTGACCGAGGGATTCACGGGGTATTCCTTGTTGATCTTGGCAAACAGGGCCTGCCCTTCGGAAGAGATAAGGAAGGCGATGAGCTGCTTGGCGGCTTCGAGGTGTTTTGCATGGGCGGTTAACCCGACTCCCGCCGCGTTCATGATCGCGCCCATGCCTCCGGCACCTTGGTCGGTCACTAATGGGGCAATCGGAGCGCTAGGGTTTTTCGCAAGATGCCGAAAGATATAATAGTGGTTCACGATGCCCACATCCACCTTGCCTTTAGCCACGGCATCGACGATTTGTCGATTTTTGCCGTAGACTTCATTGCCGGCGTTGTCACGTATTCCGGCCAAAAATTCATCGGCAGTCTTCTCCCCCCGTGCGGCCCAGACCATCGACGCTCCAGCCTGAAGATACTCGCTATGGGCACTGGGAATCGCCAATTTTCCTTTCCACGCGGGCGTGGCCAAATCCAAAAGGGAATCAATGGACGAGGGTTTCACTCGGTCGGTGTTGTACACCACCATCCAAATTCGCCCCGAGATCCCAACCCAACTGTTATCCGGTGCTCGAAACGCGGCAGGCACCGTCGTTTCGATACTGGGTAGCTTGATGGGCTGGAGCAAGCCAAGGTTTCGGGCTAATTCCAGGGCTCCGGCCTCATTGGTAATGAAGACATCGGCGGGAGTCCGGGATTTTTCGGCCCGGAGACGGTTCACCAATTCGGTACTGCCGGCCGTTAAGAGTTGGACGGTGATCCCCGTCGTGTCCTGGAAGTGGTCCAACACGGGTTTAATCAACCGTTCGGCCCGGCCGGAGTAAACGACGATCGAGTCGCCGGCCATCACGGTAGTGGCGGGAAAAGTCAACGCGAACGTGAAGACCACGCACAAGGACGCGCTAAGAGGGCGAAACGATAGGAGACTTGTAACGATTTGAATAATCATTTTCATAATTGACACCATACTACGATCTATTTTCCCGGAGCAAGTCTCCCCAACTCATTCTTCCTTCAATTCTCTCCCCCCCCCCAAATCCCTAATATTCCGACAAGTTGAAAAGAATGACCGGGGTCTGAGTTCTTCAAAAAAAATACACGAGGATGGAACCCCGTGCCCTAGTTTGGGAAAAGTCTGTGCAAAATGAGATGGCTGGAAAAAAGGCTGGGAGCCTTTTTAGTAGGGGTAAGTAGGTAATTTACGCCCTGACATTTGACATTATTTACGGGGATCCGCTAAAAGTCAGCCGTTTTTATCCTCTTCAACCAAAATTCGCCCCTCCTGTTTCTTGGTCTTCCCTGTTACGAAGTACCGTCAACCTGAAATAAAGGGTAATAGAATTGCCAAGGGGAAAAAATGTACCTCTCCAATTAGTTATTGCGGTGGTAATGGCCGTCTTCGTGGGGGGGGGCCTTAGCACCTCGAAGGCATTTCCTTCCGAACCGAATTCCCAGGAGATTCAGGAACTCGATCCCGTTATTGTCACGGGTTCTCCTGTGGATCACGATCCGTCACAGCCACCGCGTAGTCAAACGGCGTCCAGTGTCCTCGTGGTTCCCCCACAGGATATTCAACAGTCCCGGGGATACAATTTCGATGATGTATTTCAATTCTCCCCCGGCGTCTTTTCGCAATCTCGGGGGGGAGCCTCCGATAGCCGCCTGTCTATCCGTGGGACCAATTTGTCGTCCAACTTTAACCACTGGGGGGTCAATCTGCTCATCAATGGCTTACCCATGAATACGGCAGATGGCTTTGCCACCTTTGAAGCTATTGACTTGCTCGCGGTCGAGCACATCGAAGTCTACAAAGGAGCCCACGCTCTGCGATTTGGTTCCAGCACCTTGGGGGGAGCAGTCAACTTCGTCGTTCGATCGGGCGCCGACGCCGCTCCGTTACAGGCGAAAGCCAGTATCGGAAGTTTTGGGTTCTATTCTGCCCAACTTTCGTCAGGGCAGGTGAGCGCCCCCTTCACGCTCGGCAGCCAAAGGGCGGTGGCCGATTACTACATCAGTGCGACGGCGAGCGGGCAGCATGGCTATCGGACGAATAGCCAGCAAGACGCCCTCCGGCTTTTGACCAATGTCGGACTGCAAATGGGAGAAAAACACGAACTGCGACTCATACTCATCAATACCAGCATCGCCAATGATCTGCCTGGGCCGCTCACCAAAGCGGAGCTGGAAAAGAATCCTCGTCAACCCGGGAATGCGCCCGATGTCACGATCAATCCGCTAGCATGTCTTGCTCATGAACCCTGTCGGCAGGCCCAATACACGCAACTGCATTGGGTGGGCCTGAGGTACGATCATCAAATGCTGGCCGATCATCGGTTCACGCTGTCCCCATTTTACCAATACTGGATTCATGATATTTCGGTGGCCCAAAAATTGTACATCGTCAATCAGGATGTGGGCGCGGAGCTGCGCTACACCGGAACGGGCACCCTGGGTCGAATGCCGGGCCTGGTGGTGGTGGGGTTTTCCCCGCGATTGGGAGAATCGCAGACCCAAGTATGGATCAATAACTTTGGCAATCGAGGTGCACGGCTTCAAAATCGATTCACCCAAACGCTTAACCTAGGGTCCTATGTGGAAGGCACGCTCGATCCGATTGCGGACCTTTCCGTGGTGGCGGGTGGGCGGATGGTGCAGATGAGGCGAGAGGGGAGTGTCACGGCCTTTGGTCCGACGGGTATGGCCGCATCATTCGCCCGTGGGGACCGAACATACAGTGCCCTTCTGCCCAAGCTCGGCCTCGTCTATCGCGTGACGCCCACCTCGCAAGTGTTCGGAAATGTCAGCCGGGGATATGAACCGCCCATCAATATTCAGCTCATTCAATTACTGGATGTGAATGCCGTTCCTCCGGAACACGCCTTTATTGATCTGGATGCCCAACGGGCCTGGCAGTTCGAGCTGGGCTACCGAGGCACGGCCCAGCATGGGAAGATCAGATGGGATCTAACCCTGTATGACCTGGAAATGCGGAAGGCGCACCTGTTGACCGAACTCACCATTCCCGGTGTGGGGGAAGTCCCCACGTTCCGGAATGCGAAAAGAACTCGGCACACCGGCGTGGAAGTGGGCGGGGCCGCGGTGGTTGGCGAACACCTGTTAGAGGGGCCGGAGGCCGTGCAACCGGATCGCCTCACCCTTCGAATGGCGTACACTTGGTCCCGCTATCGGTTTCTGGACGATCTCGACAAAGTGAGCGGTGGGGTGACCGTCATCGATGCCAAAAAGGGAAATGCCATTCCCGGTGTACCGGAGCATTGGGTGAATGGAGAACTGCGCTATGATCACCCCAGTGGATTCTGGCTCGCCCCCAACGTGCAGTGGTCGCCCAAAGGGTACTTTACAGACTTTCGCAATACCACCAAAAATTCACCGTTCTTCATCGTCAACCTAAAAGGGGGTTGGCAGCTTGGCACGCAATGGCAGGTCTATCTGGAGGGACGGAATCTCACCGATCAAAACTATGCGGGGTCGGTCCTGGCGGGGGGAGGCAATAGCTCGGATCGCATGCCCCTGCGCACCTTTTTCCCCTCCTGGCCGCGCAGTGTATTTGGTGGGATAGAGTTCCAATGGAACTGAACCTTGGAAGACGAAAATATTGGCCCGCCGCCAATACATATGATGGAAGAGGTTCAGGTCAAGCTGGCCTATGGTGGCAGGAGCAACGGGATCCGGCTGAATAGCTCTTTGAACAACGGGTGTGGAACAATGGGATTTCGGCCTTTCGGATCATCCGAAAAAGTCTGTTTCGAAATTGTCATTCAAGACAAAATCCTATAGACTTTTTGTATGTCAGTCGTGACCCATCCATACATCGTAACAGATCCAATCACGTGTGGAGGTCGTCCGCATATAGCTGGGACGCGTATTACGGTCCGGACGGTAGTGATCGCGGTCTTGCTACAGGGATTATGGCCTGAAGAACTGCTGCAACATTATCCCCATCTCACGCTTTCCGGGATTCATGATGCCCTATCATATTATTACGACCATCGAGAAGCCATTGATCGGGAGATTGCCGAACATGAAGCGAGTGATCCGGGTCTTGATGTCGATAGACGTCGGTGAAATTTTACCTGGACGAATCAGTCTCAATCGTGTTGGCCAATGTCCTTGACCAGCATGGAATCGATTGTCTGACAGTTCGCCAGGCCGGCCACCTGTGACAATCAGATGAATTCCAGCTGTCGGTGGCTACGCAGGAACAGCGAATCTTCTTTACCCATGATACCCGCGACTTTTCCCGATTAGCGAGGGAGTGGGAAATTGTGGGTCGATCGCATGCCGGCATCCTTCTCGCCCATCAATTACCCTTACGGGACTTGATTCTTCGTTTCCGGGCCTTTCTCCGACGCGGAACAGCAAAGGATTTTACCAACCAGATTCTTTGGCTTCCTCCTGTCCTCAAGAAGACCTAAACGTTGTGGCAGCACGAAAATGGTAGCCGTTAGTCTTTTCACAAAACCTCCAAGGAGTTTCTTCCATGAGTTAAAGAGACCATCGCTCTTCTTTGGGAGGAGGGTTAAAAAATGAGGATAGCCAGGGGCGTATTTCGCCAGAAAGGTGTGGGCTGGCACGGGTTTCGGGTCGGTTCAAAAAGCCTGTCCCTGTCTCGGCAGAGAGTTCGTCCAGCAAAGGCGCTCCTTTGCGCCTGTTCCGTCCCGAATGGCGTTACGGAGGGTTTATCCTATCCTAAAGAGCGGAACGGTTCATTTGGGGCGGAGCGTACCTGTTGTCCGTGTTGCACGGTGTGATTTGTCTGATGCCATAGAGCTACCACTTTGTGGCAAGATTGTCGGCTTACTTCTACCATCCTGAAGGGTGGCCCAATGGTTTTCAACAGCTCCTACTAAAGGATCCTGGTTAATATAGGGCAATCGCTTTTTGCTGCTGACCGCGCGATGGCGGCGTCAGTAAATCGAGTCTGACCCTAATAAACTTGAATGGCGGCGTCAGTAAATCGAGTCTGACCCCTAATAAACTTGATGAAAAGCCAGTTCAACCTTCCTTCCGGTGTTGTTCTTGGGTGAGTGCCTCAAGTTCGGCAATGACTTCGAGATCACGGGGCCGGCCAGCGGCACGTTTCACCGCAATGAGCGATTTCAAGTCTAGACAGGAGCATGTCACCCCAAACAGATGAAGGGTGATCGTGTGTGAAAGCAAATCTTCATACGAGCCCCCTCCGGTTATTTCTCCCAATAAATCCAGCGCACCCACATCCGTCATCAACGTGAAATTGAGTCCGCGTTGAACGGTCTCGCTGTCAAATTGAAAAGGAAGTCCTGGGGGGGCACCGCGGAGGTACGGATGATACGGAAAAAGGGCCGTGGTCAGGCGATGAATGTTGGCCGGCGTTCGGCCATAGACGATATCCAAGTCTTGAGTGAGCCGTGATGACCCATGGGCCGTGGCGGCAACACCCCCGACGATAATGAACTCTACATGGTGTTGGACCAGAACGCGGATCAGCAATGCAAAGTCAGTCATGAGCTGTGCGACGACCTGCCGCCTGCACGTCGGTGGCGAATTGTTGGAGGGCTTGCAGATTTCGGAGACGCTGTTCGACGGTCAGTTTGAGGTTCTCTCGGAGCAATGAACGATCAACGTGGCGTTTGTACAGCTCAATAACTGGGTCCGTGCCTGACCTGGGCGTCGCTGGAGCTTCGAGGCTTTCTCGGCTGCGGTGATCAATATCGGACATAGTCAGACAATTCTACCATGTTTGTGGCCGGGTCGCACGGTTTTAGCTGGGTTTCGACATCATCGTAACGAGGAACAGGTGGAGGCGTTGGTGGACGGTTCACCTTCTCCAAATTGGGTTAAAGACCAACGCCGGCGAGCCCCTCAGTCCCACGACGCCCGGGTGCCCCGCGAATTTCTGTACGCTTTCGACTGTGTCTGAATTTTTGTTCGCCGTCTTGAGCGAGACACTTTCTCCTTACCGTAAGCTTGCTATTCCCCGAAGCGTGCTACGGGGTTACTGTTGAGATTCCCACTTTGGAAAATGGTGGTCTGAGTGATGGGCAGGAGGGACCAAGGGGCGATGATCCTAGTTCCGGCGGTTAGTGAAGGCAAAACTCCTCTACTGGCTTGCCCCCCAAGGGATTCACCCGTAGGGCCCTTCACCTAAAAGGCGAACGCCAAAAAAAGAATCATGCTGATCCCGTTGAAGCATGAGCAGAAAAGTGCCCGGTGAACTGCCGGTTTTGAATCGTGCCCTTGGCCAGATAGACCTCCCTTGTGTCAGGTCGACGACCAGGAGACATCCTTTTCCCACCACCAGAGGGCAAACGATCTCTCGTGAAACCTCGAGTTGACCATGCAAAGAGAGACCGGCTAATCCAGACGTCAACAACGGTGCCCAGTTCCCCTGACGGTGTCGGAAAGATGAAATCTTAGTGTGTCCATAGAGCAGAAAGCATGGGTAGGACTTACGGGGGAGGAAAGCCGAAGAGAACAGGGGACAATGGTAAAAAGATTTTTATGGATATTGGAGAATGGGCTTCTAATGCTAACCTCACGAAGTTGGTTCAATAAAATCGAGTCTGACCCCAATAAATGGTATCCCCCTTTGTCAAAGGGGGGCTTGGGGGGATTTGACGTGCGTTGTGCCAGTAAGACGCTCCTCGCCTCTCTTTGAAAGGGCGGGAAGAAAATCTCCCCCCACCCCTCTTTGCGAAAGAGGGGAGTATGGCCATGGCAAGATGAGGGGCCATTGCAAGGGAGAATCCCCGACCAACTGGCTTCCCAATGCCAAGGGTGCTCGAGAAATCGAGTCTGACCCCATTAAGTTGACCTCATTAAGTTTGTGTGGGTTTGATCGTGCAAGGGGGAGCCTTAGGCGTGCAGGAGTTCCCAGACGGCGGCCACCAAGGCGCTGCGCTGCTCCACGCCGAACTTGCGATAGAGGTTGCCCAAATGCTTTTGGATGGTGCTGGCGCTGGCCCCCACAATCTGGCCGATCTCCGGCGCGGTTTTGCCTTCTAATACCCACTGCAACACCTCGCGCTCGCGGGACGTCAGCCCATAGGGCGCCACGGCCTCCCAATTCCGCATCCCCGAGGTTTCTTCCCCTAAGAGCAGTCGCTGGGCCTCTTGAAAGACCACCCGGAGAGTGAGGGTACGGGCACCCTGCTGCAACGACAGCGTGGGCTGGGCCCCCGGGGCGACGTCGGGATCGGCCAGCTCCTGCTCCAGGTGCCGGAGCCAGGCCCGGAACGGGTCGGGGAGCGTGGTGGGAGGCCAGCGGCGGGCGGTGGTGTACCGGCCCAAGACCGCACGGGCCCGCGCGGTCATCCAAAGGATGCGCCCCTGCGACGTGAGGCTGACGGCAATCTGCGGAAGATGGGTGGCGGCCAACCCCGTGGCCGCTTGCTGGGCTTCAAACTGGGTGACCCGTTGCGCATTGAGGAGGGCCTGGTTCAAGTGGGGTTGCAGGGTGTGCAACAGCGTACACTCCTGAGAAACAAATTCCCTCTTCCGATGCAGGCCGATGGCGAGACACCGGTGGCCGTCGTCGTACGCGCGCGTGGAGATCAAAAACGGGACGTCATGGGCCAGATACAGCTCATTGTACAGGCGGCTGCGATGCCAGTAGGTGGGAAGGGCTATGTCCCACAGGGTGGCCACCTTTTGTAATGGGGCTCGATCCCACAACGCTTGGAAGAGCCGGTTCTCTTCCACACACGAGGCGATCAGTTCGGGAACTTTTGGGTTGGGAATGAAGAGCGCAGGATACTCGCCATGCCGGCCGGTTGGTTGGGGCCCCTGATGAAAGTATTCCGAGTAGGTACAGACTTCCACCGGGATCAGCCCCGCAATGGTCTGGGGAAGAATGGGCAACAGCGCGGCCTCGGTGCGGGAGGCATACAGGGTGCGCAGGCTTGCCTGCAAGCGCCGGAGATCGGACAAGGGTAGCGTGGGCATGGTTCGAGCTCCTTTATCGGCAAACGTGATGAGGGGGTGAGGGGGGGAAGAGGGGGGAAGAGGGGGGAAGAGGGAGTGAGAGGACCAGGTCCCCTCGGGGCACGGGCACGGTCCGCCGCGCATGGCGAACCTCCCCAATCTATTCAAATCGAGGAATAACCGCAAGCCCATCTCTCCCTGAGTTTGTCGAGTTATCCCCTTCATGACGCAGTATGAGTCATGTTGACAGGATAGGGGTTAATGCCTAGAATAATGTCCATGATTGACACACCCACGCTCATCACATCAAAAGAGTTACTGCAACAGTGGGCCGCGCTGGCCCAAGATGAACAGTCCCCAGATCATTATGAACTTACCGAATATGGAGAACTGGTTTTGAGTCCGCGTGCTGAAACGGATCATCAACGCATCTGTGCTGAAATTGCCTTTCAACTGCGCAGCCAATTAGGGGGCGAGGCGGTCTATGAGGCAGCGGTACTCACCCCGACGGCGGGGTTGCGTGTCCCCGATGTAGTGTGGATGCCACAAGAGCGATGGGCGCAACTCCCCCGCAACGCCGTCCTGGAAGCCCCCGACCTCGTGGTTGAAGTGCTCTCACCGGGTAATCGGAAACCAGAGATGGATCATAAGATTCACGGCTATCGGCAGTCAGGCGTCAAGGAAGTGATCATCGTTGGCCTGACCGGGACGGTTGAATATATTCACCCAGATGGTCGCCACACGACATCCATCTTTCCCCTTCACCTTTCCCTCCCGGCGTATCTCTTTGCCTAGTCCCTGGTCAAGGGGTTTTGGCAAGGTTCCTCATGGTTTACAACGACACTTCTGCTTAGGACATGGGCCTTGGAGCTGGGTGCCATTGGAGGGCGGTCACTTTTCACTCATCCCCTTCTCTCGCCAGTCCTCCATTACCCCCCGTCAAATGGGAAATGGGCTAATGGGACAACAGGTTGTCCCCTAGAGCGCCATATCATAATTCTCCTTCTGGCCGTTAGCCGTGCCCCATCTTGTGAAAGGTGCCCGACAACGGGCTCGGCAGGCGAGCGGACACTCCACCCATGGGTGTGAACACACAACAAACCGTTCTGCCTGGTGAGCCCTGAGTTGGTCGAAGGGTCGAAGTATGGCTGGTTTGTAACCTGCGGAATTGCCGGATTGAGGTTTCTGGCGGAGCCTTAGGCGTGCAGGAGTTCCCAGACGGCAGCCACCAAGGCGCTGCGCTGCTCCACGCCGAACTTGCGATAGAGGTTGCCCAAGTGCTTTTGGATGGTGCTGGCACTGGCCCCCACAATCTGGCCGATCTCCGGCGCGGTTTTGCCTTCTAATACCCACTGCAATACCTCGCGCTCGCGGGGCGTCAGCCCATAGGGCGCCACGGCCTCCCAATTCCGCGTCCCCGAGGTTTCTTCCCCTAAGAGCAGTCGCTGGGTCTCTTGAAAGACCACCCGGAGAGTGAGGGTACGGGCACCCTGCTGCAACGACAGCGTGGGCTGGGCCCCCGGGGCGACGTCGGGATCGGCCAGCTCCTGCTCCAGGTGCCGGAGCCAGGCCCGGAACGGGTCGGGGAGCGTGGTGGGAGGCCAGCGGCGGGCGGTGGTGTACCGGCCCAAGACCGCGCGGGCCCGCGCGGTCATCCAAAGGATGCGCCCCTGCGACGTGAGGCTGACGGCAATCTGCGGAAGATGGGTGGCCGCCAACCCCGTGGCCGCTTGCTGGGCTTCAAACTGGGTGACCCGTTGCGCATTGAGGAGGGCCTGGTTCAAGTGGGGTTGCAGGGTGTGCAACAGCGTACACTCCTGAGAAACAAATTCCCTCTTCCGATGCAGGCCGATGGCGAGACACCGGTGGCCGTCGTCGTACGCGCGCGTGGAGATCAAAAACGGGACGTCATGGGCCAGATACAGCTCATTGTACAGGCGGCTGCGATGCCAGTAGGTGGGAAGGGCTATGTCCCACAGGGTGGCCACCTTTTGTAATGGGGCCGGATCCCAAAACGCTTTGAGGAGCCGGTTCTCTTCCACACACGAGGCGATCAGTTCGGGAATATTCGGGAGATGGGAAAAGTACGTCGGATACTCGACATGCGTCCTGGCTAGTTGGGGCCCCTGATGAAAGTATTCCGTGCCGGTGCAGACATCCACCGGGATCAGCCCCGCAATGGTCTGGGGAAGAATGGGCAACAGCGCGGCCTCGGTGCGGGAGGCATACAGGGTGCGCAGGCTTGCCTGCAAGCGCCGGAGATCGGACAAGGGTAGCGTGGGCATGGTTCGAGCTCCTTTATCGGCAAACGTGATGAGGGGGTGAGGGGGGGAAGAGGGAGTGAGAGGACCAGGTCCCCTCGGGGCACGGGCACGGTCCGCCGCTCATGGCGAACACCCCCAATCTATTCAAATCGAGGAATAACCGCAAGCCCCCACTCTTGGGGTCAGCGAGGGGCGCCCCCTAAACCCCCCTCCGGTAGATGGCCCCTACCCCTGCCGGCCCTTCCCAAGGGGGGGCGGCCTTGCGCGAAGCCTCTCCTTTCCCGTCTTCCCTGCGCGTTTCTGGCAGGGATCTTTTTTTTGGCTGACGTCCGCGGCCTTCCCGTGCGAGATTCCGCCACTAGCTTGCAGGAGGGACGCAAGGGCCCACTGGTCGAAGCCGGCGCCATCCGGGACCAGCGGGACTGCCGTCTTGAGGTTCGTCCAACTTGAATGGGGGCCCAATGGTTTTCAACAGCGCCTCAATAACCCTGGTGAATATAAGACAATCGCTTTCGGCTGTTGACCGCGCGATGGCTCTCCTTTCCCGTCTTCCCTGCGCGTTTCTGGCAGGGATCTTTTTTTGCTGAGGTCCGCGGCCTTCCCGTGCGAGATTCCACTACTAGCTTGCAGGAGGGACGCAAGGGCCCACTGGTCGAAGCCGGCGCCATCCGGGACCAGCGGGACTGCCGTCTTGAGGATGAACCCCCCTCGGAAGGTGGCCCCGGCCCCTGCCGGCCCTTCGCAAGGGGGGGCGGCCTTGCGCGAAGCCTCTCCTTTCCCGTCTTCCCTGCGCGTTTCTGGCAGGGATCTTTTTTTTTGCGGACGTCCGCGGCCTTCCCGTGCGAGATTCCACTACTAGCTTGCGGGAGGGACCCAAGGGCCCACTGGTCGAAGTCTGGCCGCCAGGGAACAGGTGAACAGCTGTTTCCCTAGGTTCATCCAACCTGAATGGGGGCCCAATGGTTTTCAACAGCGCCTCAATAACCCTGGTGAATATAAGACAATCGCTTTCGGCTGCGGACCGCGCGATGGTGGCGTCAGGAAATCGAGTCTGACCCTAATATTTGATGACCCCAATATTTGACCCCAATATTGGATCTGCGGCGTCAGCCTCGTGCTCACAGCCTTCGGCGCGCACAACAACAGTCTCGCCTTTCAGGATGAACCAGGCAAAAGTGCTCTTCGCACCGTGCGCCCTCATGTATTCGCCCATACACTGCGGTTTTCCGCACGTGGCTTCCTCGCACTGGGGAAAAATCCTGGTTTTGAGAGGTGCCCATAAGAAAGAGATGAAGAAACCATCAGCGCCGTGTACCGGGCCGCACGTCCGCGTCATCGCGGGATGCCGTGGCGGGTTTGGATGGGGGGAGAGATGGAACCGATTATTCGAGACGGTTTTTAAGACGCTGCATGAGGTCCATGTTCTCATGAAAGACGGCCAGAATTAAGGGCGGCTGTTCTTTGCGCAGAACATAGAAAATATAATGATGTTCGCAACGGGTGAACAGCAAATCGGGTCTGTGGGAGAGAAAAGCCCGTGGGGGGAGATGGCCCTTGGAAATCTTTCGAAAGCCTTTCACTAACCACGCTTCATAACGCTTGGCCTGTTTCAGGCCCCATTTTTCAACGGTATACCGGGCGATACTTTTGAGATCATCTTGGGCCGCAATCGAGAGTTCATACGCCGGCATTTACGGTTTCATCTCGTGATACACATCCTGAAAAATATCTTGTACTGTTTGCCCACTCACGGCCCCGGCCTCGGCAGCTTTCCACCGTTGATCAAGCTGGGCTTCTAATTCTTGTAACGCCTTTTCTTCGTCAGAAGATGGCAACAATCGCTCCAGGACATAATTCCGAATGCTGGTCCCCGAAAGGGCAGCTAAGGCCTTTACCTGTTGATGCTGTTCGGGGGTCAGTTCAATTGATAAGCGGCTCATTTCTAGTCTCCTTCGTAAGGTTCATCTCTAACAAGGATAGCATGATATGATAAAATGTACAAATGTTCATTTGTGTATTTTTAGCAAGGATGAAAACACATTTTTACCAAACCTACGTAATGCTACAGGCGTTAGCCTGTAGATGAAGGCATTCCACGGTCTTCTTGGGTAAGTTTGCTATCATGGGGCATGGAATTTCAAAAGCAAGGGCATGCGGTTTATTACACCCGTTATCATGTTGTGATATCGACCAAATACCGGCGGAAAATATTTAAAGGTGGCATAGCTCACTACCTGCGGACGAAGATTCTGGAGGTCACCAACTACTATCCCGACATTCAAATTCTCGAAGCCAAGACAGATGAAGATCATATGCACATTTTAGTATCGATTCCCCCGAAAATGGCTGTGAGTCGAGCGGTAAATATCATCAAGAGCAACACTGGACGGGCCATGAGGCAGCGGTTTCCCTTCCTCGACAAAGTCTATTGGGGTACGCCGGGTATTTGGTCGATTGGTCATTTTGTCTCCACGGTTGGGGTGGATGAGGAAGTCATTCGTCAGTACATTGAACGGCAAGGCCAAGAAGACCGTGGACAAGCGAAGCTTGAATTTTAGGAAGATACTACGGCCGTAAGGCCGTAGAGGTTCATTTTTAAGGCCTCCCTATAATAAAAGGAGGAACATTCCGTCGCTCCTCTTCGGCGTTTTGATTTTGGCTTTTGACAAAAGCCAAAATTTAAAATGGGGCTTAGAACAAGGATTAATCCGTGGGTCAGATTGGCGAATAACCGCAAGCCCCCACTCTTGGGGTCAGCGAGGGGCGCCCCCTAAACCCCCATCCGGAAGGTGGCCCCGGCCCCTGCCGGCCCTTCGCAAGGGGGGGCGGCCTTGCGCGAAGCCTCTCCTTTCCCGTCTTCCCTGCGCGTTTCTGGCAGGGATCTTTTTTTTTGCGGACGTCCGCGGCCTTCCCGTGCGAGATTCCGCCACTGGCTTGCAGGAGGGACGCAAGGGCCCACTGGTCGAAGCCGGGGCCGCCAGGGAACAGGTGAACGGCTGTTTTCCTAGGTTCATCCATCCTGAGTGGGGGCCCAATGGTTTTCAACAGCGCCTCAATGGCCCTGGTCAATATGGGACAATCGCTTTCTGCTGCGGACCGCGCGATGGTGGCGTCAGTAAATCGAGTCTGACCCTAATATTGGACGGGGTCTGTTGAAAAAAGCCGCCAGCGGCGTTCTCGCCCTTTTCCCGTGCTCGCCTATAGTCAGTACGCTCCGCCCGCACCATTGGGTGCGCCCTTCGGGACGCAGTAAGTCAAAGCTGCGGCCTTGCTGGATCGACTTTTTTGAACCGACCCTTAGGAGCGACGGACGGGAGGGTGAAATGGCTCCCATCTTGAGCGCAAGAGGCGAGTGCAGAAAACAGGATCGACCAACATTTACGTATAACCTTTTAGAACAAGTCTGCCATAGCAGTCTTTTGAACAATGGCCTATAAGGGAAGCTCTGTGCCAGGCCGGAATGGGGTCAAGGTGCTGTTCATGAAGTAGCAATAGAGTTTATCTATAAATGGCACTTCCATGGAATTCAAGAGGTGAAGGAGGAACGAGATGGAGAAAAGGATGAGCGACAGCATGGGGTTGTTGGGAGGAATGCGACGCCGGCCGAGTGGCCGCGGAGGATGGGTTGGAAAGGTAGTGAGAGGTGTGGTCGTCACTGCCTGGCTCGGGGCGGGTGTCGCGCCGGTGGCGGCGCAAACGAATGAGTGCACGATCTCGGGCGCCGCGGGGTTATCGGGCGGCGACTTTGTCACGGGCGAGATAACCGGCTCGTTGACTGGGGCTACCGGTACTTGGATGCATGATCCGCCGGGTGAGGATGAGCTGGTCATTACCAGTATCGATCATGTCTTTTGCACGCACGATGGAGATTTTGTAGGCGACTTTTCAGGCAGCGCCACCTGGAATGGGGAGGGTGGCTATGTCTATTTCGCGACGGTGGATGACGCACGCGGCTTCACGACGATCACTGAAACGCTCACCGCTACCCATACGGTGACGCCATCCGAGTGGAACGATGGCACGATACTGCTGGATGAAGAGGCCACGGTCGTGATCCCTGAAACGCTCGAAGTGACCGACGGCTATGCCTCGCAAGGCTGGGCGTGGCTGACGATGACGCGGGTGGGCTCGGAAGACCGCGTAGTCTGCCGCTACCGCGCCAATGGGGACACCTTTGATCTGCAACGCTGCACCGGCGAAGCGGAGGGGACGGCCCAAGTGGAGGCGGGCAGTACGGTGCAGGTTTCCGAGCTGACGCTGCATGTGCAGAACACGGTGCCGCAGGCCGAGCTGACGTTGCAAGCCTCACTGGAAGTTACACGACCTGAGCCCACGAGCGTGCCCGATTCCATGTCCGCCATCGTGTGTGTGCCAAACGACATCGGCTCTGAGTGTGAGCCAGGCACGATCGTCTTTCAAGTGAGCGCGACTGTGGTTACCGGAGACCTAGAGGTGGTGCGTCATTAAGATTGGCAGCTCATTGGATGCAAGGCGGTTCTTCACACAGAGGCCAAGGCCTCTGGCCATTTTTTTTACACGATCAACATGCGAGGGGCAGCACCTCGAAAAGGAGCTTACCGTGAACATGAGGAAGATTTCGAAGATGAACATGTGTGTCTTGGGGGTGGTTATGAGTGGGGTCGTGGGAATTGGATTGGTGGAGGCCAAACCAGATACCACGCCCCTCCTGAACGAAATCCTGAGCAAACTGGAGCAATTACAGGCCACGGTCAACACCCTGGAGGCTGATGTGGTTGGGTTGGGCGGTGCCCTGCAACAGGTCCAATCGGATGTCCAGACCCTGCAAACGACCGTCGATGGCCTATCAGTTGACGTCGATCTCCGCGGCGTCGCACAAAATTGGGATAAAAAATTGGATTCCACGAACGGGGAAGCGAATGGCTGCAATTCGGACCGCTTCACCTGCTTGTGGCCAGATGACAACGGCCAAGCTACCGCGGTGCGGGACAACGAGACCGGCCTAGTGTGGGACCGTACCCCCGATATAGGCAGCAGAAACTGGGCTTCTGCCGTTACCCGTTGTGCGCAGCGGGAGGTGGGCGGCCGCAAGGGCTGGTCCTTGCCCATGGGGGAACAACTGGCCAGCTTGGTGGATGACAGCAACAGTGATTCGGCGCTGCCCACGGGCCATCCGTTTCTGAATGTCCAGTCGGCCTTCTATTGGTCGGTGTCGGCGCGTGTGGAAAGTCCCGCGAGCGTGTGGACAGTGAACTTCCTCAATGGCGACGTGATCCTCGACTTTAAGGTCCTCGACCACATCCACTGGTGGTGCGTGCGCGGGGGGCAGACCTATGACGGGCAAGACGTACAGAATGTCATTAATGCCTTGCCATGATCGTGGGGCGATTGGTGTGTGTGGGTCATTTGGCATTTGGGGGCGGGCTCGATGGGTTGGAGCCTGACCGGTTAGTGGTGATTGACACGAAAGGCTCTACCCATTGGCCGCAATAGAGGATTGGGGGTTTTTCGAAAATGGACTATGTGGGTGGCGCCGGGGCGACAGCCTCCTCGCCACCTTTCCCATTGGATTCCTTGCAATACTCCCGTTGAATTATCGAGTGAGACTAGAGGCGGCCTGCAGGGAGGGTCGAATTGGGCAGGGGAGGCCAAGATTCCTCTTGGTTGCGAGGCCAATTCCGGAATAGTGGAGACAAGGACGAGAAAAATCCATCCCCAGGTATTTCAGGAAACTGGAGTCGAACCGTGTGTGATGACCTGGTTTCGTAGCATTCTTTGCATGTCTTTCACCTTTTTTGCTTGAAGGGAAGATGGTGATACGGGGGAACTGTGTTGTTGCGGTAATTGTTGGCATGGTCGTGTCGGTTGATGAACGTTCTCATCATCACATTTGGAGGGTCATGATGAAACCAGCGCTACTCGTTGGGGTAACCGTGTGTCTGGTCATGGGGCAAATGATCGGGATAAGTCCTACGTGGGCAGAAGAAGGCAAGCAGGAATTTACTCATCAACTCTGGCAGCCCTCACTGTTTTATCTGTCTGGACCGCAGCAAGGGCGCCCACCGGATGGCGAATTCCGCGCAGGGACCCTCGTGCGCATCGTGGAAGAGGCCGGGAGTTATATCCTTGTGCAATCAGAAGAAAATATCACCGCATTTGTGGATGCGAGTGCTCTCGCACCCATTAATGATCAATCAACATCTGTGGCGCAACTTCTCCAAGATTTGGACAGCTCCCATTACGGCACTCGAATCAAGGCAGCCGAAGCCTTAGGGCAATTAGGGGCAGAAGGCCAAGAGGCCTTATCCCGCTTGCGAGAGCTTTCGAAGCATGATCCAGATGAATACGTCCGTGTGTATGCTAGACGGGCCTATACAACTATAAAAAAGGCGTTTGAGCCAGCTGACGCCGAAGGAGAAGAATCATCGCCCTCGATTGCGGAGCTGATTCAAGATCTGGAGAGTCCAGAGACTGTTCGACGTGTACAAGCGGTGAAGGCGTTGGCAGCGTTAGGCCAAAAAAGCCAAGAGGCGGTGCCACGATTAGAAGAACTTGCTGCGCATGATCCCATTGCCAAGGTCCAAAAATATGCCAATCTCGCGCTAAAAAAAATTCGGGGCAAAAGACTGCCAGCTCCCGGGCCGGTCAACGCGGGGATAGGGCAGCAATCGAGTCATCACACACTGCTTGTTGTAGGGACTCAGCCAATCTATTTGTACCATTTGCCTATGTTTAATGACGAACATGGGATGCAAGTTATTCTGCAAGTGGAATTCGATGATCGAACGCAACGCCTATATCGCCAACAATCTGAGCAAGAGACGGCATCAGGGTTCACGACATTTTGGGTTGGAGAACAGATTCCACTTGGCAGTCTTGGTGAAGACCCGGCGGTGCTGCGGGGGCACCTCTTTTCCGGAGACATGATGCGAGGGGGGACAACGCTTAAGAAAAGTGTCCAAGCCACCGTGGTGAAGGTGATCTATCGAGAAGAACTGGACCCGCAGGCGACGACTCCAGAATTTCCGGAGTACATTGTCTTTGGGAGTGCATCCCAAACCTTTCTGGCCCATAAAATTGCTGGCGTTCCGAATTACGATCAAATCTTGGAGGTGTCTCGGGAAAGAGATGTTGACTCCACCATTACGGACGGAACGATTGTGACGGCCCTTGGTTTGTCGGGGGGTCCAGCGACACGGATTCAGGAAGGCCAGTATGTGAGTCACGGTGTCCTTGGTGCCTACACTGAGGAGGACGTCCAACAACCATTCCCCTTTCGTGTTCGGCAAGAACTCTATCATGACACCGCAGACTTGGTTTTAGATGAGATGACTCAGTAGGAAACCAGATTCATCTTCCACTGATACCGAATTAGCCCAAGGAGGGTCAATGAAAATCGCTCCTAGTTACAAAGTCTGTCTACGCATGATGTGTAATGTCGTCATGGGTCTTTCTCTTCTCGTTATGGCTCATGGCATAACCTCTAAATTGGCGCAGGCTCAGGATGGCAACCTTGGAACAATCGACAAGAAACCAGGAAAATTTCAGGGCAAGGACCTAATCATCGATCCCAAGGACATAATAATTGATCCCAGTGTGTTGGGTTCAACTTCAAAACCGTTACGAGGTTGGGTAGATTTCCATACCCACCCGATGAGTCATCTCGGGTTTGGGGAAAAGGGCTTACATGGCGCACCGGACGGCGCACCGGACGAGAAGGGCATTATCATTCCTGCTAATACGACACTTGGATGCAATACACCGGAGCGGCGAGCACGCAATAT
The DNA here is from genome assembly GCA_965223495.1 of Nitrospirales bacterium. Taxonomy (GTDB): domain Bacteria; phylum Nitrospirota; class Nitrospiria; order Nitrospirales; family UBA8639; genus Nitrospira_E. The sequence continues at coordinate 102,884 of OZ245001.1, forward strand.
GGAGGAGGCGCTTGGTAAAAGTGACAACGCGACTCATGGTGGGTGGGGACTTGACAATCCATGCGGGGACTATTTGCGAGCGGGTATCATCAATAATGCCCTGGACAGCGGCTATTGGTATACCGTGGGGATTGAGGGGAATCTTCATAATGATCATCCCCATGATGGGTATCCCGAATTCAGACATTGGCCGCATCACAGTAGTCGATTACATCAACAGATGTGGTGGGAATGGGTCAAGCGTGCCTATGAAGGAGGCCTTAGAGTATTAGTAGCTTTAGCGGTCAACAGCGAGACTCTGGCCGAAATACTGAATGGGAACCCACCGTATGATGACAAGACTGTGGCAGAACGCCAGATAAAAGAAACGATAAGATTTGTGAAAAGACATCCGGATTTTATGGAGATTGCCAAGTCTGCGGCGGATGCCGAGAGGATTATTCGTGATAACAAAATGGCTGTAGTGCTAGGGATTGAAGTTGACAAACTGGGGAACTTAGGAAAGCCGGGTGTCACCACGAATGAACGGACCGTGCGGGCAGCAATTCGAGAACTTCATGAAATGGGAGTGCGGTATGTCTTTCCGATCCATCTTATTGACAACGCGTTTGGAGGGACAGCTGTCTATAACATCCTGTTCAGCTTGTTGAATCGAAACCAGAATGGTTCATTCCCTTCAATCACAAGTAGCTCTGACCCGTTGGTAAGTTTCAGGCACACTATGGAAAGCCCAATTGGGGGCTTTGAAGTTCCAGGAGGACTGTCTTTCCCAGCCTTTGCGCACATCTCTGCCATTCTTGAAGGAATTGGACGAATTCCGATTCTCGAACCAAGTTGCTTTGATTTCATTAAGTGCAATGGTCCTATTCCATGTGTGGCGGCCTGTGGCAGCTACGATAAAATCAAACGAATTCTTATGCCCAACCTCAATGACTTTCACGTGTTTTCTAGGATTCCTGGAGGCCATGTGAATGCGATGGGCCTGACCCAACTTGGAAGGGTAGCAATCAGGGAATTGATGCGATTAGGGATGATTATCGATATTGACCATATGTCAGAGCGAGCCATGCGTCAGGCCTTCGAGGAGGCGGAAGCCGTTCCAGGGTATTATCCGTTAGCTATGGGCCACACAGCAGTCCGTAAGCCTGGAGGAAATGAGCGAAATGCTCCCTCGGATCTATTTAGAAAAATCGCCAAAGGTGGAGGAATGATTGGAGCAGGTACCTCTGAGAAAAATGCCAATGATTTTGTTAGAGAGTATAAACGGATATTCAATACGCTAAGAGAAGAAGTTGGAGGGGCTGCGAGTTCTTTGATTGGATTGGGTACTGATGTCAACGGGTATGAGCCACTTCCGCATCGTGGTATCCCGGAGTCCGAGTTTGGACGTGACCGGCATATTCGTGTTAAGGGTGACGCTTGGGGTCATCCGCCAGCCACGCTTCATTGTCCTGCAGGTGTCATTGATGTGAGGGCTGCTCGAATAGGGTGTTTGGATATTCAGCGCAGTTATAATCTTACGGTCTTAGTTGCTGAGAAATGCAATGACAAAAAGGAGTGCTACTACAAAGCCCCCACTCCAACTCAATATCGTGCAAGAGAGGTGAAGGCAGCAACCCGTGACCACTGTTCGCAAGCCATGGATATTGTCTATCAGTGTTCGGATAGCTCTACTGCTGTCAATGACTCTAGGAATTTTTATGCCAGTTTCTTCCAGGAATCTGGAATAAGCACCAAACAACAAAAACCCGAACATAGTGGAGAATGGGACTATATTGCCGAGGGGGGTGTCAGCCACTATGGGCTCATGCCAGAATTTCTCCATGAAGTGAAACAGTACGATCCTTCAGTTTTTGAGGGTCTCATGAGCTCCGCTGACGGCTTCGTTAGGATGTGGAAAAAGGCAGAGCGTGCCTCGCAACGTATGAGTGGGGATACCCCATCTGTTGATAGGCCAAGCAACCCACCTCTCCATTCTCTAGCCGCCACGTCGTGGGGGCCGAATCGGATTGATGTATTTGGTGTTGATGCCAGTGGTCGGGTGCATCAACGTGCCTGGGATGGCCGTAGCTGGCAGCAGGCTGAACTAGGGAATCAGTTTGGTGGTGGCAAGCGATTTGTGGGGCCGTTGACGGCCACGTCGTGGGGGCCGAATCGGATCGATGTGTTCGGATTGGATGGGCAAGGCAATGTGCTCCAGCTTGCGTGGGACGGTCGGTGGCACTGGAGTGTCTTGGGTAGCAAGTTTAGCGGAGGCAAGCGATTTGTGGGGCCGTTGACGGCCACGTCGTGGGGGCCGAATCGGATCGATGTGTTCGGATTGGATGGGCAAGGCAATGTGCTCCAGCTTGCGTGGGACGGTCGGTGGCACTGGAGTGTCTTGGGTAGCAAATTTAGCGGAGGTAAACGCTTTGTGGGGCCGTTGGCGGCGGTCTCCTGGGGGCCAGGACGAATCGACGTGTTTGGCTTGGATGCGAACAAGAACGTGTTACAGCTGTGGTTTACCAACGGGTGGCATTGGAGTCAATTAGGGAGCAAGTTTGCGAAGGGGGCGCGGTTTAGCGGGCCGTTGGCGGCGGCCTCCTGGGGGCCGGGGCGACTCGATGTGTTTGGGACAGATACGCAGGGGAATGTCCTGCAATTGTGGTTTGCCAATGGCTGGCGTTGGAGCAAGCTTGGCAATCGGTTTAGTGGAGGCAAACGATTTGTAGGACCCATGACGGCGGCTTCGTGGGGCCCGGGGCGGATCGATGTGTTTGGGGTAGATGCCAGCAAAAAGGTGTTACAGCTGTCGTTTGCCAATGGGTGGCGCTGGAGTCAGCTGGATCCCTAATTCAAGCTTGATGAGGTAACCAATCACATCCGTGAACAAATCATCTGTGAAATGGTTTTTGTCAACAGCTAATGAAGGCGAGCCTGGTTTTGTTAAACAGATTAAATAGTCCACATATCGTGAGGAAAAATCTCCTGATCGCGCTGATGTATTGTAAGAGCATTGGTAGAGCCCTGTTAACGCTGTCCCTGTTTTTGGGGCTTTCATCTTTTTCAGTAACACATGCTGCAACTCACTGTGGTGCCGGAGATGTGTGTTTTATGGCTTTTGGCGATCAGGGGACTCTCGGGTCTGACCCTTCAGATGCCAATCAACTTGGGGTGGCTCGGGCCATGACACAGTGGCAAGTACGAAACGACACTCAGTTCGTCGTCGGGTTAGGAGATAATTTTTATACTGGTATGTTTGGAGTTGAAGGTGTTAATAGTTGCGACAGCCGTCATTTTCGGGAGCGTTTTGAACAACCCTATTCACAAATGTCCCAGACCTTCTATATGGCTTTGGGCAATCATGATCGCATGCGGTTCGATTTCAGAACAAACAAGACGGAAAATTATTTGTGCTATGCCAGAAAAAATTCTAAATGGTTTATGCCTCAGGCTTTTTATAATTTTAAGAAAGAAAACGTTGAATTTGTTGTGCTTGATACGGCAGCGATGGATGACCGCCAACTACGTTGGTTAGAGGATGTTCTTGCAGGATCAACTGCTCACTGGAAGATTGTGGTTGGCCACCATACGCTTTTCAGTCATGGCAAATACAAGAAAAATGATCAAATGCCATCTCGCAGTAAGATATTACAAATTTTTCAACGTAACTATGTGGACCTCTATTTAAGCGGGCATGATCACAATCAACAACATCTTGTCCATGGTGATTATCCCGGTATTGCATTCGTGATCTCCGGTGCGGGCGGAAAGGGGCGGGAGGATGTTGTCCTCGCAAATCCTCATGAACCTGCTAGCCGCATTCTGAATCGGAACATGCACGATGCGGAACAACACGGCTTTGCTTATATCAAGATTTCTGGAACTCGGATGGAGCTTCAACTGGTTTCGGCCAATGCTACCAGTCGTGATGAAAATGGCCGGACGGTGAACTATCGCGCGATCCATTCGGCTACATTGGCTAATAAGCGTAAAGTTCGGCTGTTTGCGTTAGGGGATGATGGCAAGGTGTACAGTCGATATCAGCAGGTCCCCAATGGCGGGTGGAATGCCGAGGGCTGGGGGGGCTTAGGGGGCGCGGCCTTCCAACAGCTGGCCGTCGGGCGGAACGCGGATGGGCGGACGCAGCTGTTTGCGTTAGGGGATGATGGCAAGGTGTACAGTCGATATCAGCGGGTCCCCAATGGCGGGTGGAATGCCGAGGGCTGGGGGGGCTTAGGGGGCTCAGCCTTCCAACAGCTGGCCGTCGGGCGGAATGCGGATGGGCGGACGCAGCTGTTTGCGTTAGGGGATGATGGCAAGGTGTACAGTCGATATCAGCGGGTCCCCAATGGCGGGTGGAATGCTGAGGGCTGGGGTGCCTTAGGGGGGACGGCCTTCCAACAGCTGGCCGTCGGGCGGAACGCGGATGGGCGGACGCAGCTGTTTGCGTTAGGGGATGATGGCAAGGTGTACAGTCGATATCAGCGGGTCCCCAATGGCGGGTGGAATGCTGAGGGCTGGGGGGGCTTAGGGGGTGCGGCCTTCGAACAGCTGGCCGTCGGGCGGAACGCGGATGGGCGGACGCAGCTGTTTGCGTTAGGGGATGATGGCAAGGTGTACAGTCGATATCAGCGGGTCCCCAATGGCGGGTGGAATGCCGAGGGTTGGGGTGCCTTAGGGGGCTCAGCCTTCCAACAGCTGGCCGTCGGGCGGAACGCGGATGGGCGGACGCAGCTGTTTGCATTAGGTGCAGATGGCAAGGTGTACAGTCGATATCAGCGGGTCCCCAATGGCGGGTGGAATGCTGAGGGCTGGGGTGCCTTAGGGGGCGCGGCCTTCGAACAGCTGGCCGTGGGGCGGAATGCGGATGGGCGGACGCAGCTGTTTGCGTTGGGGAGGGATGGCCAGGTGTACGGTCGATATCAGCAGGTTCCCAATGGCGGGTGGAATGAAGAAGGCTGGGCGTCGTTACAGGGAACAGATTTCAAACAATTGGTCTTCAATAAACAATGAACTTATTGGAGTATCGGAATGGAGCCATAATGAGAACATGAATTCGGGGTGTAGGAACATCAGTATTGAAGTAGAAAATCCTCCATGGTTTGAAGAACGTCTCCGGATGCCTTGGCCCAGTATCTAGGATAAGCATGGTTCCCGTGTCTATGTGTTGGTTGAAAGTTGAAGTGGTTTCCCTTGTTGAGCCAACCCGCGTGGGTTCATTGCTGGACAAGCCGGTGAGGCAGTGTCTTCTGGAAGCCAGCCGATCTTGGATATTGTCCTCGAGAAAATCCATTAACGGACGGCGCTCATCATCGGAGACAAGGGCGCGGGAGATCGAACGGTGGTCCCCGTCGTGTCCTGGAAATGGTCCAACACGGGTTTAATCAACCGTTCCGCTCGCCCGGAATACACAACCACCGAATCACCGGCGTGGAGATTCTCAACCGGGAGAATTCCCAAGCCAAAGACCGCAAAACCCAGAACGAGACCGAGGGAATTGTGCATGCCCAATTTTTTAACGATTTGAATAATCATTTTCATTAATAATACCATACTATGGATCGATCGGGCGGAGCAAGGTTAACAGTGAGGGGCCTGATAAAGGGTAGAGTGGGATCTGTAGGCTAGGAAGGTTGGCAGTCGGAACACAACCCGTAAAGTTCTAACTTGTGGGTTTGAATCGTAAAGCCGTTTTTTCTTGCCACGGCTTCTTGAAGGTCTTCAATCTGGCAATTGTTAAATTCAATAATTTTTCCACAGTTCGTACAGATTAAGTGGTCGTGGTGTCCCTTATGGGCCACATTATCGAATTGGGTTTGTGTCCCAAAATGGCGTTCTTGTGCGAGACCGGTATCACAGAACAGTTTTAGCGTGCGGTAAATCGTGGCCAATCCGATATGGGGGTCTTTCTTGGCCAGAATATGATATAACTGCTCCGCCGTGACATGTTCCATCTTTAAAAACGTCGTCAGAATGAGTTCGCGTTGACGAGTCAGTTTTAGACTATTTTTCGTCAGATGATTTTTAAGGAGTTCGAGTTCTTTGACTGGTTTAGGCATGGGAAAGTCCGTAGGATGAAGAAGGGGCTATTAAAACCCAATGGGTGAATTTGGTCAAGGAAATTTTGGAAAATTTTAGGGAACCTCTAAAAACCGTCCTTTTCCGTGATTGCGGCGTCAGCCTCGTGCTCAAATCCTCATGTATTCCAACATACACTGCGGTTTTGCGCGCGCGGCTTCCTTGCACTCACAAAAAAATACTAGTTTTTAGAGGTCCCCTTTAGTCATGAGGGAACCCTTAAAGGATTATGCGAAAACCGACTGAGGTAACCAGCGATAGAGCGATTCTCCTCTATACCCTGCATTTGACTGAAGAAATGGGGTTGATGAGTGATGTCAAATTGCAACAATTGTTATTTCTCGCTGAATTGCGAATGTTGGGGGAGGGGTTAAAAGGGCTCCATTGGGATTTTGTGCGATTTCCCTACGGGGCGTTTAGCAAGGATGTCGACAATGATTTGTTGCTATTGCGACGAAAAGAGCGGCTTCAAAACTTTGACCTTACCGACAAGGCGGAGGGTATCGTAGAAATTTTAGAAAAAATCGAAAACAGTCATGAGGCCAATCAACGGGTACTGGATACCCTGCGAACCGTCATTGAAAACTATGGACCGCAAGATACGAGCACGATCATGAGTTCTGTGGAGGCCATAGAACTCAGTCCGGCGGACAACCCCGAACAAAAGTTGGCAATTCGAGATATTTCGTTTCACACGATTATGTTAGTGCCTTCACGAATAGAGACTACCGAAGCCATTTCCCTTTCTTCGTCACAAATCAAAAGCTTAAATACGGTTATGGGTTATTGAGAGGCAGGGTCTTGGTGCTTTCTGCAAAAAAAAAAGGAATGCCCCATCGCGTTTATCTTATACTGGTTCCCCTCCCAAATTGGCAGGGGAACCAGGGAAGCTTTGCGTAATTATTTATTTGAGGAAGCGGTTTTCCCTTTCTTTTTCGAATTGACGGAAAACGTCTCTTGTAAAGCCTCTAACCGTACTTTTCCAACCCCATTCACGGCTTCCAACTCGCCCATAGAAGAAAAGTTTCCGTGTTCTTTTTTATAGGCCAAAATATTTTGGGCCGTGTCCTTCCCAATGCCGGTAACGGCCACCAATTCCTCGAGGGTCGCAGAGTTGATATCAGCTTTTTGGGAAGCCGCATGAGAAAGGGTGGTAGGACTGACTGCTCCTAGGGAGAGAGCCAAAGCAACGAGGAGGGAACAAAGCCAGGATGAAATCGGTGATGAAATGCGTCTCATAATGACACGCTCCTTTTTGAAATTGTGTGTAGAAAGATATCGCGCCCTTCCGGGATTCCCCGAAAGAGAGGGCAGGCAAACGATGGAAATTCTCGTACTAGGCTAGGAGGGAAATCTGGTAAAGAACAAGCTGTCGGGGAAATTGCTCATCTGGATGGAAAAATCTAGGAAATTCCAACAGGATACTTTATCCCTATTGGCTAGTCGTTGTCGGAATTTTATACAGGTTGCGATATTTTTCTTCTAATTCTTCCAGGAAAGGTTTGGGTGTTAGGGCGGATCCGGTCACTTTCGGTATGAGGTCCTCTGCTGAAAATTGCCTGCCCCATCGGTGGATCTGAGTATTCAACCATTTTTTTAGGGGAATGAGTTTTCCCTCACGAATGGAAGAATCCAGTTTAGGAATATCCTTTTTGGCCTGTTGGAAGATCATCGCCGCATACAGGTTTCCGAGGGTATAGGTGGGGAAATAGCCGAACGCGCCGAAAGACCAATGCACATCCTGTAACACCCCTTCTGCATCATTGGGTGGGGTGATGCCCAGATATTCTTGCATTTTCGCGTTCCACATGTCCGGCAATTCATCCACTTCCACACGGCCTTCAATGACATCCAGTTCAATCTCAAAGCGCATCATGATATGCAGGTTATACGTGAGTTCGTCAGCCTCCACCCGAATCAGGGAGGGCACGACTCGATTAATGGCCAGATAAAATTCGTCCAGATCAGTAGATCCAAGTTGTTCGGGAAAGGTCTGCTGTAATACAGGGAAAAAATACTCCCAAAAGGCATGAGAACGGCCCACAGAGTTTTCCCATAAGCGGGATTGGCTTTCGTGAATGCCCAGAGAAATCGACTCACCTAAGGGCGTTCCATAATGTTGAGGGGGTAATCCTTGGTCGTACAGGCCGTGTCCGCCCTCATGGATGCAACTAAAGAGGCACGAGGGAAGATCTCCTTCAAAGACACGAGTGGTCACTCGAACATCCGTGGGATGGAAGGAGGTCGTGAAGGGATGAGCGGATTGATCTAACCTTCCGCGTTGAAAGTCATATCCCATGTGTTTGAGCACGGTTTGGCCAAATTCCAATTGATGCTGAGTGTCGTAGGATTGAGTGAGAAGGGAGATGTTGGGTTGAACAGAGGACTGTTGAACCTGATCTAATAATTGAATCAGGGCTGGCCGGAGTGTGGAAAAAAGCGGTTTGAGCTGGGCCACGGTCGCACCCGGTTCAAAGGTATCCAGGAGGGCGTTGTATGGGGAATCGACGAACCCCAAATAATCCGCTTCCCGTTGTTTCAACCCCACCATGCGTTGAAGATTTGGGAGAAAACGTTGGAAGTCATTGGTTTTGCGGGCTTCCGCCCACACTTGTTGGGCCAAGGAACATTCCCGTTCAAGTTCATTCACGAATGAAGATGGTAATTTTTTCGCGCGGGAGAAATCCTTCCAGGTTTCACGAAGGAGGGCCTGAGAAGGTTCGTCAAGCGAGCTCTGTTGGTTTGGTAAAATGGTTCCGGTTTCCAGGTCGATTAATTCCCCGAGCAAGGTTTCAGTTTCAGGAGACACAAATTGATTGTGGGCTAAGGTTTGAAGCGTCGCCAATTGTTCGGCTCGGATGGCTCCGCCCCCGGAGGGCATGTAGGTTTCTTGGTCCCAGGACAAAACGGAGGCGGCATCGCGCAAATGATGAATTTCTTGTAATCGGGCTGTTAATCGATCAAAAGAAGTGTCAGAAGCCATGAAAAATTATCCTAACGAAAAGTGTTGAAGAGGTAGTGTTAGAGTGCAGGTACTTTAGGGCAGCCCCAATAGTTTTGGCAATGTGGAAATATGTTTTGAAATCCAAATTTGGGATTTCACAATTCCCAGTTCTTGCTCGAATCTGAAATGCATGGGCAGGGAAAATGTCAGTGCGAGAAATACTTCCTCCGGGCCTCATTCTCACAATTGGCTTGCAGGAATGCCTTCCCAATTTCTTAAGTTAAGAAGAGTCGGCCCTGGGTATTTCTTCATTTCTTCCCCCCTTTCTCTGGTCCTTTTACATATCCACTCAATCCTCCCACTGGTTCCCGCAATCGTTATGCCTGCGGTTGTTGGCAGGCATCTCTCTTTGAGGGACATCAAAGGAGAAGCAGAGATTCCCGCCAAGGGCATGCGGGAATGACGAAACAAGAGGAAGAGGGCTTTCCCCTCCGTCATGCCTGCGGTTGTTGGCAGGCATCTCTCTTTGAGGGACATTAAAGGAGAAGCAGAGATTCCCGCCAAGGGCATGCGGGAATGACGAAACAAGAGGAAGAGGGCTTTCTCCTCCGTCATGCCTGCGGTTGTTGGCAGGCATCCGGTCGTACGATCTCTCAAAGAGATTCCCGATTACGAATGTCGGGAATGACGAAAAGAGAAGAAGATTCCCGCCAAGGGCATGCGAGAATGACGAAACAAGAGGAAGAGGGCTTTCTCCTCCGTCATGCCTGCAGGTATCTGGCAGGCATACGGTCGTACGATCTCTCAGAGAGATTCCCGATTACGAATGTCGGGAATGACGAAAAGAGAAGAAGATTCCCGCCAAGGGCATGCGGGAATGACGAAACAAGAGGAAGAGGGCTTTCTCCTCCGTCATGCCTGCAGGTATCTGGCAGGCATCTCTCCTCCTCTTTATATTCGATGGCACTTATGATCTACCTTGAGAAGGGCGAGGGAAATTTCTTAATGAACCCTAGGAGAGATTCCGGCCAAAGGCTGGTCGGAATGACGAGTAAAAAGGACCATAGACATTTGGTGTTGGGCGAAGACAGAAACACGAATAGTTGAACTTGCTGTCAAAAATCGGTCATGGTGAGCATGAAAACGGGGTTGATAGGTTCGGGAATTTTTTAAGGAGTAATGGAATATGAAATCTTTGGTACTACCCGAAATTGAGGCCTATGCAGAAGCGCATTCGTTGGCGGAATCCGATGTGTGCCGAAGACTTCGTGAGGAAACGTATCGAACAATGGAGTTGCCCCAGATGGTTGTCGGATCCTTAGAGGGGGCGTTTTTGAAAGTGATGACTCGGAGTGTCAGGGCCAAGCGCGTGTTGGAAATCGGAACCTTTACGGGTTACAGCGCTTTGTGTTTTGCGGAATGTCTGCCCGAGGAAGGAGAGGTCATCACCTGTGATATTGATCCAGAGTCCACGGCCCTGGCCAAGCAGTATTGGGCTGAAAGTCCGCATGGATCGAAAATCCACCTTAAGTTAGCCCCAGCCTTAGACACGCTCGCGGCGATGAATGGCCTGTTTGACCTCATTTTTATCGATGCGGATAAGGCCAATTATGTGAATTATTATCATCGTTCCTTAGATTTAATCGCCGAGCACGGTGTGATTCTCATCGATAACGTTCTTTGGGGTGGAGACGTGTTAAAGGTGCCGCCTCCAGATTCGAATACGGCTGCGATTCAGGAACTCAATCGTCTGGTTCATGGGGATCCACGAGTCTGGGCCGTCCTGTTGACGATTCGAGATGGGGTGTTGATCATTACCCCGCGCCCTTGACCTATGGCTTAGCTGAGTCCACTCACCAATGGGCCTAGGGAAACGACGAGCTTGGATGTTGTCATTCCCGAGATTTTTAAACTGAGACTCTTGGGGGCTCTCCACCAAATCTACTCGCAGGGCTAAGGCCCTTGCCGGATCGTTTCGTCTATTTTGCGGCCCTTGCTGAACCTGTGTTGCAACCCATGAATTCTTGTCAGATATTTTCCGGCGTCATGGTCGCCGCATTTTTGGTGGGAGGTCAGCCGAAACCCGCGAGTCGCATACGCCCGACCTGCCCCGGCTCCGCAAAGGTGAATAATCGCGGCCAAGTCCTGTTTTTGCCGGAAGGTGACCAAGCGGCCGGGTTTCGCGTCTAAGGTTTGTTGGACGCGCCGATCCAGAAAGGCCGCCGTTAATTCAATGGCATGGCTCGGCAGGATACGGGTGTAAAAGATATTGAACCAGCAAGAATGCCAATCGTTCCAGGGGCCATCCTCGACCACCACGTGGTCGTGGATGCAGTAGTGTGTGGCCTCCTCAAATGTTCCATCCGTGATTTGAAACATGCCAACGGCACTGGATGCAGGGCGGTACCACTCAAAGGGGTTCCCGGTCAGTTGCCATCGCCAGTAGGTTCGTGCGACAGGATTCCCTCCACCCTCAACCTGAGCGAGGGCGGCCAAGAATTCAGGTGTGATGGTGGCGGTGGCATGTTCCCGGAACAGGGGTTCATATTGTCTCCAGGTCTCCTCCGGATTCTTCACCAGAGACTTTTCTAACGGGAAGAGGACCTCACTGGGCTTTTGAAATGCTTGGTACGCCCAATTCATGCCGAACCACAGGGTGAAAAGGAGGGGTAAGATGATGGCGATCCGGATGATTGGGGGTGCAGCCCGTACCGCCCTCATGAGAGTACGGAGGACACGCCAACTCCCGCGCATGAGAGGTTTGAGGATTGTGCGTCCTGCAGAGATTTCATGTGGCTTGGTACGTTTTGGCATACCCCTTAACTCTTCCCCATGGTGTCTTGGATGTGGATCCTTAAACCTTCAGTCGATGACGGGTAAGTCAATGTGTGAGGGATGGTCTGATGTATGCCAGATTTGCCAAGTTGGTGAGGGATCGTCCAACAGCTGGAAATGGTCTTTGTCGGCTCCAGCCAATGCGACACGAATCCGGTGCCCTTGTTTAAATTGATACGAAGTAGGCAGAAGGGTGATGGTGAGGGGAACGACTTTCCCGGGCGGCAATGGGGCCCCATCGGCTTGGCGAAACGTGGGAGTGGGGACGGGAAGGGTGTTGGGTAATTCCCCATTGGGCCTGCTCCAGCGACGGTGAAGGGCTCGTAATTCTCCTTCGGTGATGTAATGCACGTCTCCCTCGGGTGTGACATCCTCTAAGTAGACAAAAACCGTCGTATCAGGGGAATTAGCGGAGAGATAGATCGTGGCCACCGGATGTCCCGTCACTTCTAGGTCGTTTTTCAGTGGAGAGGAGGTATACACCTGCAATTCCTTATCCCGTTCTTTTCGATCTGGATAGGGATGGCGTAAGGGAATCCCCACGAGTGTGTTCCAACGGGATTGGTCTCCTGTTCCCGTATTGGGATTCACTTGATATTCATCAGATTGATGGGGTGAAACAGGAGGCAGTGCCCCGGACAAGCTTCCACCTTCATGAAAATACATGGGACGGAGGGTCGACTCAGGGGGCCATTGCTTGGTGGATTTCCACCGTTCTTCTCCCATCGTGTAATATCTGATCGGTGGTTCCACAACAAGTCTTTTGTTGTGGTCTTTAAGATGTTGATCGAAAAATCGAATCAATTCTCCGGCATGATCATATTGGACCGGTCCCAATTGCGTTGGGCTGATTCGTCGTTTGCCCCCGTGATCCCAAGGCCCCAACAGTAATTTATTGGCCGGGTTCTGTTGATGTCGGAGGTGCCGCTTGATGGCTGCCAATTGGTAGCCCCCATCAAACCACCCACTATAACTAAAGATGGCCGCTCCGGATTGCGCGATGACATCCGCGTACGTTTGGGGGCTTAACGCATCAATATTCGCGGCTTGACGTGAGGGAGGAACATCGTCACGAAACGTTACCCCGGAAGCTTCGTTGTACGGACTCCAATTTACTTCATGTTCCTGGAGGGCCAGGGAAAGGAGACGATCATTTATGTCGGCATCAACTGGACGAACCCCGCGCACGAATAGGTTGGCGATCCATCCAGCAAAAGGGAGTTCGTTATGATCTAAGTGGTTATTGATGGCACTCCAAGTTTTGGTAAACCAGGTCAAATGAATGCCACCCGGGAAGGCAATCTCGGAATACAGGTCATACCCTGAAAACATCGGAGCGACGGCTTTGACGGCAGGGTGCTGATTGATGAGTAACATTTCGGCTGTTCCTCCGCTGTAGGAAAGCCCCATCGCGCCGACCTGGCCATTCGACCAGGGCTGGTCGATAATCCAGTCGACAATCTCAGCTCCGTCTCGAATTTCCGCTGGGGAATAGGCTACAGGCCGCGACCCGAAGGAGGCCCCGGTGCCACGAACATCGACATCGACCCAAGCATATCCCTGTTGCAAAAAGCGATGGGCATACATGCCAGTGATTCCACGGGGGCGATCCTCTTTAAATAATGAGATCAACCATCGATATTCAACGGCACGCCAATAGCGGGTTTGATGTAATATCGTGGGAAGGGTTTGGTTCGGCGCACGGTTCGTGGGAAGATATACATCGATCGCAATCCGAGTTCCGTCACGCATCGTGAGATATTTGGATTCACGTTCAATCGGTCCTGGAGTGGCCGAGGACTGGGGTGGTGGGGCGTGTTCCAGAGACTGGGGGGAGCATCCACTAAGGGCGGTCAGAAGGATGAACAACAATCCCAATAGGGCCGAACGGTGATAGTTTAGGATAGGGGGAAACGTTATTGATGGTTGAGAATCGATATGAAGCATGGAATTCCTGATAGGACTGGGGGGACCCCCTTTCCGATTATTGTATCAAATTCCATCGGCGATATTTCTGTTTCTGAATACCTGAAACGATAGTGATGATAACGGTTATCTGAGGGAAAGGGATGGCCTCAGCCTTTGGACATGTCGCCGTCGCTTACGCCTTGGGGAAGACTTCGGAGTCTATGGCTTGGGGAGGGCGCTTCTGGCTTCTCAGTGTGGGCTGTTGTCTTTTACCCGACCTTGATGTCGTGGGTCTGTTTTTGGGTATTCCTTATGAGCATGTTTTAGGCCATCGCGGCATAACTCATTCCTTTCCCTTTGCTTTCGTTATTGGCCTTCTGGTCGCGAAGTATGCGGTACCTTCGGAGGTCATTTCGAGGGTGGCTTTTTGGAAAATCACCCTTTATTTTTTCCTTGTCACCGCGTCACACGGTCTGTTGGATGCCGTAACGGATGGGGGCTTGGGAATTGCTTTTTTCGCCCCTTTTGACGGTACGAGGTACTTCCTCCCCTGGCGACCTCTGGAGGTTGCCCCTATAGGGGTGAGTCAGTTTTTCTCATCCTGGGGACTGAAAGTGTTGATAAGTGAGTCGATTTGGATTGGCATCCCGGTAGGCCTTTGGGTTTGGGGTGGGTTTTTTGTCGGCAGATGGAAAAAGGCCGCGCACCCAAGAACCTAAATGTTGAATGAGGTTGGAGACCGATCTAAACGCTTTAAGAAGAGGTCTCGGTGAGTTTGTCGATAGACAATTGAAGGTCTTTGGCCCTGTCGGGATCGAGGAGTTTAGCCCGTTCGAAAAGATCACGGGCCTTTTTTTTGTACCCTTGTTGAGCGAGCCGTTCCCCTTCTTCGATTAAGGTCTGGTGTACCGGAAGATTGTAGCAGGTTCGTTCATAGGGAAAATTTTCCCCGAGGATCTGTCGCCATTCTTTGATGGAGAGATTGCGTGTGACGGTCTGGCAAACCTGGTCTGCCAATTGACGCGTTGAGTTCCAGAGGGTGATCACATTATCCTCCCCCCCGCTTGCGATCGTTAATCCATCCGGGCTTATGGCCAAAGCCTCTAATGGCGAAGTTTGGTGAGGAAGAACGACCGGTACTCGTTGGGGATAGTCCCACTTCCAGTATCGAATTCGATTATCCGAACCCAGGGTCACTAAATGTTCTCCATCAGGGCTAAACTCCAATGGAGAACCCGGTTTGATGGTCCAGGTGGACACGGTCGGTGAAGGGGTAGGATGGTAGAAATTGACTAGAGCGACGTGCCTATCCGTCGTGGTATGAGCGATGATGGGTTTGAAGGGATGAAGGGCGAATTTTCCGTCTTTGGCAAAATTCTCACTAATGATTCTTGGGGGGTTGTCTTCCTCATCCAAATTCCACAAAAGCACCCTTTGATCGGCCCCGCTTGAAATGAGATGTTTCCCATCCGGAGTATAATCTAAACTGGTCACTCCAGCGGCATGTTTCCCAAAAATAGAGTACTGAAACGGTTTGGCTGTGAGATCCCAAAAACGAATCGTGTGATCTTGGCTCCCTGAGACCAAGGTTTTTCCATTAGGACTAAAGGTCAGGGCGGTCACACCTCTGGTGTGCCCTTTGAGCATCGAGGAGGTAGAGGTCGATTGTCCGATACTCCAAAGCCGGATGGTGGTATCTTTCCCCCCAGTCGCAAATTGTTGTCCGTCCGGCCTGGCGGCGATAGCCAACACGTTGGTCCAATGGTTGAAATATTTTTGTGGGGTAGAAGGATTCTCTAAAGACCAAATGAGAACACTTCCTGTGTTGGTGCCCCCCATCAGCCAATTTCCCGTTCCATGGAAGGACAGGGTCCGAATGGGAGCCTTGGCCCCCGTAAAACGGAGTGGCGAAGTCGGCAACAGGGCGCGCAGAATAGGATCAATCTCCGGAACATTGGCTTCCTGGTGTTGCAGGCTGAATAAGTACGCTTGGCGAGCCCAAAGCAAACGGGTAGTTTTTGAGGGCAAGGGGCGAGCAGAGTTTGTCAGTGCCGCGGTTATTCGGGGAAGGTACTCTTCGATTTGGGCTTGATAGGAATTTGACGCTCTCTTGGCCTCATGTTCTTTTTTCTTAAGAAGGCGCTCCAGTTGGGCTAATTTTTTCTGGGCTGCCGCAACCTTCCTGGTAAGGGTTTGTTTTTCCCGTTGAGCGTCCTGCACGGCTTGGCGTAAAACCGAAGTTTCCTCCCTCTTCTTCTTCTCCAATCGTTGAATCTGGTCCTGGGCCTCTTGATAGCCTTGTTGAGTGGAATTCAGTTGGGTTTGTAATTGAGAGCGTGTGAGTTGAAGATGTGTGAGATCCTCTTCTAATTTCCGAGTGGTCTCAGATGAGGTGGCATGAATGCTCCTGATGGCAAGATGTTTGCTGTCCAATTCGTTCTTGGCGGTAGCCAACTGCTCGGTAAGAGTTACCTTTTGATTGTCTAACGTTTCCAATTGGGAATTGGCTTTCCGGAGTGCCGCAGACAAGCGAATTTTTTCATCTTGAAGAGCTTTCATGCTCTGCTTCATCTCCTGCCGTTGTGTGTGCCATTCTGATTCGAGTTGAGCGAACTTTCCTTGGAATTCCCTTTCCTCCTTCTGGTGCAGGACTAATTGATGCTTGAGGTCTTCAATCGTGGCGGTTGCCTCCTGTTGAGACTGATGATTCTCCTGGGTGAGGGTCTGAATCTTAACGTTGAATTCTTGAATGGTGGCCTCAGCCAACTGGCGAGATTGATCCTTCTCTCGGGTAAGGGTCTGTACCGTCTCCTGGAATTCTTGAATGGTGGTCTTAGCCTCTTGTTGCTCAAAATTCTTTTGGGCTGTAAGGGCTTCTAGTTTGGCCAGAAGATCCTGATGGCGCCTATGGCTTCGTTGAAGGGTCTGATTCAGGTCGGCCACGGTCGCTTGAAGTTCCGATTCGTGATCCTGATGCTGTTGAACGCGTTGCCGGCTGGCTTGTAGCTGGTCCTGAAGCGTATCTCGTTCTTGCTTGAGTCGGCTGGCTTCTTGTTGCGCCAGTTGCCGCTGCTCTTGGGATAATTGTTCGGTTGTCTGGAGTCGTTCTCGTACACGTGATAGTTCCAGTTGGAGGCTCTGGTATTGTTTGTCCTGTCGAACTTGTTCTTGATGGTGATGGTTCTTTTCATTTTTGAGTTGGATTTGTTGTTGCGAGATTAAGGCAGTTAAGTTTCGAACCTGATTCTGGGCTTCTGCCAGTTCCCGATGGGCCGTCGTTAGGGTGGCTTCTAATTGTTCGCGAGAGGCCATGAGTTTTTTTACTTCAGTCGCGGGTAAGGAGGACTTCTGGAGAAGAGCCAATTGAAGGGTTTTAATTTCTTCCTGGGCCGAATGTAAGTTGGATTGAGTCGTGGATAGGAGGGCTTGGGAATTGGATTGTTGATTTTTGAGGTGAGCTATTCGTCGTTCTTGGTCTTTTTGCTGTTTGCTCAGGGTAGATTTCAAGGATGCTACCTGTGTTTGTGTGTCGGAAAGCGTTTCCGTTTGAACCTGGAGTTGTTCTTCCAAGTGCGTTCGTTGAGTCCTGAGCTCCGCGAGTTCCTCGTCAGATAGTTTTTGATGGCGGACAAGGGTCGCTTCTAGTTTTTGAATGGTTTGCTGGGCTTTTTCTAAGTCAATTTTGAGAGGAGACGGTTCGTGGGTCGGTTCCTTGGGTTGAGAAACGACGGTACGTGTGGGGGCGGCAACGTTTTGGGGGTCAGGGTTTGACCAAGGGGATTCTGGGAAAGAATCCGTGGACCACATCCAAAAAAGGCCCCCAACACCCAGAACCAAGACGATGGCGGCCGCCATTGGGACTCGGGAATTCGGGCTTTCCGCCACGACTGTGTGCCGTTTGACCCACGAACGTGAGAACAGTTCTTCATATAATTTATTTCGAATAGTAATGGTGCCTTGTAGGTCCCGGACGATTCCGGCTAATTGGAGCCGAGCAAGAAGGGTTGGGTTCGATCGTATTTTGTCGCCTTTTCCTTCTAAGAGATCCAAATACGGGACGAGTAAGGTGGTCCCTTGATCATCCGGTTCAGTCAGGGCCATCCGAACCTGTTGGAGATTGCGATCATGAAGGCATTGTGGGCTATGGAGAAAATGGCGAATGCAATCGTCGACGTCTTCTTGAGTCCAAGTACTCCGATGCTGCTCTTCGATCATTTGACACAGCAATTGAGTGAGATAGGGGTGCCCCCCCGTCCAATCGTAAATCCACCCGAACGTCTCAAGGGCCTTTTCTGTTGGAAGGCTCAGGCCTTCAGCTAATGGTTGGGCTTCTTGGGGAGTGAAGTCTTCCAAGACAATGGGCTGACTCCATTCAAACAGCTCGACATGATCTTCCGGAATGAGTTGAGTCGGGGTCGAAACCCCACAGAGGACAAAGGAAAACCGATGTAAATTGGGATGCGTCGTACGTCTTTCATACGATGTCGCTAACCAGGTAAACAGGTGAGTGCGAAAGGGTGAGTGGACCAACCGTTCAATTTCGTCAATAAACAGGACCAGCGGTTTATTCGTTTCCGCTAAAACGACATCTTGAATGAATTCTGAGACACGTTGGTGCGGAGGAAGGGTTTCATGAGCGTTCCACCAGTCTAGAGCATCGGTGGCAAGGTCTATGTGATCATCGATGAGACTGACGATTTTTTTAAACCAGGCTTCTTCGGTTGGAGGAAAGGGAAATTGGCTGAAATCCGCGATAATGGCATGGTGAGATTCGTTATTGAGTCGGTCGGCTGTGCGGCGTAAAAGGCTTGATTTCCCTATTTGGGGAGAATGAAAAACGTAAGCCGGTTTCCCCTGACAGCATTGGGTAAATAATTCCTCATCCGCGGGACGTACAATATACTGAAGGTCTTGGGCTTTAACGGTTCGTCCATGGGAAGAATGGGAATGTGGTGAACGTGACATAGTGATCAACCTGGAAAAGGAGCATCATTCTCGGTTGCTATGGGGGAGGCCAGACCGAGGTGGGTGGAAAGAGAGATGTGTAATACCATCACCTATCGATCCCTTTAATTTTGATACCGTGAAGATATCACATTAGCGGGGATGAAAAAAGAAAGCTGAGAGAGGTAAAAAACCCTTAGTGAGGATTTGGCATTTCTACAGAGGCGGATAAGAGGGGGAATACGCACCAAAACACGAAAGCCTTTTCGAGCAAAGAAACGTTCAAAAATTGTTATCCTCGTTGCGGAACACCTAATCCGTAACCTCCGGAGCGTATTCGAAGTTCGAAATCCAGAAGCTTTCGTAGTTCAAATTCCGCCCCCTCTCGAAATCGGATGGCTTCTTCTTTGCTAGGGAAAGGACCGTAGGTTCGGACAGAAAGCACGTTACACGTGACTTCAACGAACCATTGATCGAAGCCCTTTTTTCGGCCTTTTTTAAATATTGCAACCTCATGTTCCGTTTTAGACTGGGTAGGCATACCTATCCTCCTTTGGCTGAGAAAGTTTATCTGATGAATACGAATAAATGACTAGTCATTTATTCGTATTCATCAGATGGGGGATAAGGTGAGGAACTATTGATGGGAACCATATATATTGATGGTTACTATCATAGCTAACCCCATATTTTGTGTCAAACCAGGGAAGTCTTTAAACATTTATCTTAAACCTGGATGTTGAAAAGTCGAACGGAATTATTTGTCTGGGGGTTGTTGGATGGATTTGGCCCATATCCGCCATGAAAGAAAAGGCACTGAAATGTGGATGGGGAGGAGATTCGTCTTCATTCTAAAAATTATCCTTGGTATGCTCTTCCCCTTTATGGGCAGAAGGGACTTTTATCAACCCTTTCGTTCCTCCCCTCTTCTTTCTCGTCATGGCCTCTTCTTCCAAAAAAGTTATTTATGCGGCATTAATCGGTAATGCCCTCATTGCGGTCACCAAATTTGCCGCATCCATTTTTACCGGCAGCTCAGCTATGTTGGCTGAAGGTATTCACTCCCTCGTAGATACGGGGAATCAAGGTTTGCTGTTGTACGGGCTTCACCGGGCGAAGCGACCACCCGATGAAAAGTTTCCGTTTGGCCATGGCAAGGAGGTGTACTTTTGGAGTTTTGTGGTCGCGATCCTCATTTTTGCCCTGGGGTCTGGGATCTCTTTGTATGAAGGAGTCGTCCATATCCTGCATCCGCAACCGATCACCGATCCGATGGTGAACTATGTCGTTCTGGGGCTTGCCCTGATGTTTGAAGGAGCCGCTTGGTTTTTTGCCTTTCAAGAATTTTCAAGGGCTAAAGGTAAATGGTCATACATGCAGGCCGTTAAACGTGGAAAAGATCCCACGATCTTTATGGTGTTATTTGAAGATTCGGCCGCGGTATTGGGATTGATCGTGGCCTTTTTAGGTATCTGGGTGGGGCAAATGACGGGAATTGCCTATTTTGATGGGCTGGCCACCTTGATCATTGGATTCATTCTTGGTGGGACGGCCGTTTGGTTGGCCTATGAAACCAAGGGATTGTTAATCGGGGAACGGGCCAACGAAGAAGTGGTCAAAAGTATTGGTGACCTTACCGACCAACTTCCAGAAGTGGAGCATGTGAATGAAGTCCTCACTATGCATATGGGGCCTGAATTTATCCTGGTCAATATCAGTGTCGATTTTAAGGATGGCATCGCTTCCGAAACGCTCGAGGCGACCGTGGCGCGATTGGATACGGAAATTAAAACTCAACATCCGCTGGTGAAGCGTGTGTTTGTTGAAGCGGAAGCGCGCCGAGCGAGCCAAGTTCCGGAGCCATTCGGCTCGGGGGAATCCTAACCGGAAGGAAGATCAAAGAACATGGGTGAAACTCGAGTCGATTTGCTGCATTTACTGGAAGATTTGCGCGATGCCTATCCAGGAGGGCTGGAAGAGACCATTCTCACGGAAATTGTGGCGAATTCTTTGGATTCCGGAGCGAGCCGAATTGTGATGGAGGTCCGTCCTACTGAAGGAACGTTAACGGTGATCGATAATGGATCTGGCATGCAACGAAAAGCTTTAGCCCGTTATCACGATATCGCCGCCAGCACCAAGAGGCGGGGCCAAGGGATCGGGTTTGCCGGGGTGGGCATCAAGTTGGGGTTGTTGGTGTGCGAAGAAGTTTTGACCGAAACCAAGCGAGGCCAATCGCATGTTTCCACGACCTGGCATTTATCTTCCCGGTACCGGGCTCCCTGGAAATGGATGCCGCCCACGGGATTGCTCAGTCAACAAGGCACGGCTGTTCGTTTAAAATTGCAGAATGTCTTGTCGCCGCTCTTGGATCAAGAATTTTTGGGTATAGCCCTTGCCCGTCATTTCCAACCCTTGCTGGATCCCACCTTTTCGAAAATTTTACATGTGCATTATCCGCAGGGAGTGGGGTTTGAGATCAATGGTATAGCTGTAACCCCGCAACGGTTCGAGGCTCCAGTCACCGCGCCATTGGAAATCCGCCTGGTGCGAAAACGAAAACCCTCCGCACTGGGCTATTTGGTTCGAACTCAGGACCCCTTACCCGAGGATCTCCAAGGTGTGGCCATCAGTACCTTCGGAAAAGTCATCAAATCCGGGTGGGATTGGTTAGGCGTGGCTCCCCAGGGACGGAACAGAGTCACCGGGTTGATCGAGGTGCCGGGCCTTGCTGGCAGCCTCACCCTGAACAAGGGTGATTTTATCCGTGTCGGTACGAGGGGTGCGACCTATTTGGCTTATCGGAAGGCGATCCAAGAAGCGGTGCAGCGGCAACTTTCGGAATGGGGGGTAGTGGAGGGTCCGGTCGAGGAGGCACCGCCCCGGCAGATGCGACCGTTGGAACGTGACATCGAACGGGTGCTGGAGGACCTTTCCGATCTTTTTCCTCTTCTGGGGTCGTTGGTGGAGCATCGCAAGGGTGGGCAGAAACGATTGCCCTTAGGCGCCTCAGGTTCTCAAGATCTCATGCGAGCCGTGTTGACAGTCGGTGAGGGGACTGGGGTAGCTGAAGAGGAGCCGGCTTTTGTCGTCCAGGACCAACAAGCTGATTCCTCTTCGGGTTCCGATGCGGAACGGTCGGAATCGAAGAATGAGACTTCGGTGGTTTCCGACTTACTTTTGCCCAATCGGGGAAGTGCCAAGCGTCCGGCCCGATTTGGTCTGGGCATTCAGTTTGAAGATCGGGATCATGATACCGAAATTGGCCGGTTAGTGGAGTCCACGGTGTGGGTGAACCGGGCCCATCCGGCTTATAAACGCGCCGTCGCCACACGGTCGGTCGGGTACCATATTGCACTGGCTGTTGGGCTGGCCTTGGCACCCCTGGCGGTCGAGCCCACCCACGAACATACTTTTCTGACGGCCTTTCTTTCCAGTTGGGGGGAAGCAAGTCTTCCCAAAAAACGAACAGAGCTCAGGCGGTAGAGGGGTGGGGCAATCAAAAGGGGTAGGCCGAGGATTGCTAATCCTGGTCGCGGTTTTGGATTTCTACCACAACGGGGCAATGATCCGATAAGGATCGATAGGCTTGAGGATAATTCCCCTTGATGCGTTGGCAGTCAGACAAGGCACAATAGCCGGTGACGTGGGCCGTGGAGACATTCACCTCTTTCATCGATTTCGTGACTAACACATGGTCCAGCCACCCTCCACGACCCCGAAAATAATGTGAACATTGCGGGGTCAGGGGAAGGTCATCAAACCCTGGCTTTTCTTTGCCCACCATGCGGCGGACATATTTCAATTCAGATTTTTGTGAATGCCAATCGCCGGCCCCCATCGTGTTGAAATCTCCAAGAATGACCACATCCTGATCGGAGTCAAGCAACGGTTTGACCGCCCGGTCGATCCGATTCAGAGCTTTCTGTCTCTCTTCCAAGGCAAACACGTTCGGCCCGGATTTGAGATGAACCGCGATCAGATGAAAGTCTGCGCCTTTGGGGACCCGGGAGCGGACCTGGACATATTGTCCGGGGCGTAACCCATAGGTGCAGGGTTTACGGGGAGAGTCTGCCTTGGCGTTGAACTCCCATAAACTTTCGAAGTTTGAAAGAGCCACTCGACTCTCGTTCCACAGAATAGCGATGTGATGGTCTTCTGGACGGCCGCAGGGTTGTCGATACCATTTCCAAGTGTCGCCGGTTTTCTTGGAAAGCGTGCCGATGACCGAGTTTAAAGCCTTGGTGGCTTCGGATGTGGCGAGGATTTCCTGAACGGCAATCACGTCCAAGGACATCCAGATCAGGGTACAGGTGAGCCAGTTCAGATTGGTGGCCTCACCTTGCCCGTGTTGATCATCCGGAGCGGACCCGATGGGAAACCATCGCACGTTCCATGTGCCTAATCGAACCGTCGTCTTGGATGGGAGAGCCATTCGGTGACCTTGGGAAAGACTGGTTTCACACCCGGCCTGATTGGACCATACCGCTTCTTCTCCACCGATGGCGAAGGGGGGTTGATGCGGCTGAGATTGATTTTGAGGCGGGGGGGTGGTTGGGGCACCAAGCCGTACATATTTTGAATGGACCCAAGCGACCTCGCCGGAATCGAGACGAAGCTGTACCCAGTGAGGGTCAGGGTCTATGTTCATGATAACCCCAGGGGTTCCGCTCGGGACATGCTGTAAATAACTCGGTGAAGGTTGTCGATGAAGAGGAACCCCAACGGGTTTTTTTGCCAGGAGGACGATGGCGTCACCGACTTGAAAGTCATGGGCGATAGCCAAAGTGCCATTTCCCAGCAGGGTATAGATTACGAGGAAAAAGATTGTCGAAAGATTTCGCATGATTTCTTCTTAACAAAATCAGAACATCAATACCAAGTAGGGGTGCTTTCTTGGAAAAAATGTTGATGAAGAGGGTTGATGTCTCTTGTTATGATTCTGGTTCTTTTGGAGGTCTAGTCATGAGTTCTTCGGTGAATCTTGAAATTGCCAATCGGGCCACCCTCCGGCCAATTGCCGAAATTGCCAAGAACAAATTAGGGCTGGATACCGACTCCCTTGAGGTATTTGGCAAGCACAAGGCCAAAATTCCCCTTTCATCAGTGGAGACGCTCCAGGAAAAACAGGACGGGAAGTTAATTCTGGTGACGGCGATATCCCCGACGAAAGCGGGAGAAGGGAAAACCACGACGTCGATCGGGTTAGCCGATGGGATGAACAGAATAGGAGCTCGAACGATCGTTGCCATCCGAGAACCCAGTCTCGGGCCGTGTTTTGGGATGAAAGGGGGAGCCTGTGGTGGAGGCCATGCTCAGGTCGCACCGATGACGGATATTAACTTGCATTTTACCGGGGATTTTCATGCCATCACAGCAGCCCATAATTTACTCGCGGCCATGGTCTCCAATCATTTGCATTGGGGGCACAAACCACAGATTGACCCGCGGCGGGTGACATGGGGGCGGGTGCTGGATGTGAATGATCGCTCCCTTCGTAACATTGTCACGGGGTTGGGTGGAAAAGCCAATGGGTATGCCCGGGAGGGCCGATTCGATATTACGGCGGCATCGGAAGTCATGGCTATTCTGTGCCTGGCCTCCGACCAGAAGGATTTGGAAAGGCGGTTAGGCAATATTAAGGTCGGAAGAACCGCCGATAAAACCATGGTGTTCGCGCGGGACATCAAAGCGGAAGGGGCCTTGACGGCTTTGTTGAAAGAGGCGTTCAACCCTAATCTTGTCCAGACATTGGAGAATAACCCAGCGTTGGTGCATGGAGGGCCGTTTGGCAATATTGCTCATGGGTGTAATTCCATCGTGGCCACCAAGATAGCGCTGAAGCTGGCTGACTATGTCGTGACGGAAGCGGGATTCGGTGCGGACTTGGGTGCCGAAAAATTCTTCAACATTAAATGCAGAAAGTCTGGGCTCAAGCCGGCGTGTACGGTGGTGGTGGCCACGATCAAAGCCTTAAAGCTTCATGGGGGTGCCCAAGAATCAAACTTGGGGCAAGAGGACTTGGGAGCGCTCAAAGCTGGGTTGCCAAATCTGTTACGACATCTGGAAAACGTGAAAGGGTTTGGTGTTCCCGCGGTGGTGGCCATCAATCAATTTACGAGCGATACCCAGGCCGAATTGGATCTGGTTGAACAAGTCTGTCGTGAACAGGGTGTGGATATGGTCATGGCCAATCATTGGGCTGAAGGTGGGGCCGGAGCCGTGAAGTTGGCCGAAGCCGTGAAAAAATTGGCCGACTCCAAGGTTTCCGAGTTTAGAGTCTTGTATCCTGATGACTTGCCATTGGCCGAAAAAATGAGAATTGTGGCCCAAAAAATCTATCGGGCTGATGACGTAAAAATACCTCAGACGGTGCAGGCTCGATTGACCGAGTTAGAACATCATGGGTACGGACACTTTCCGATCTGCATCGCCAAGACCCAATACAGTTTTTCCACCGATCCCACCAAAAAAGGCGCCCCGTCCGGATTTACCATTCCCGTGCGCGAAGTGCGATTGGCGATGGGCGCTGAATTCGTCGTGGCCATCACCGGCGATATCATGACGATGCCTGGGCTGCCCCGTGTTCCTGCGGCCGAAGCCATTGGAGTGGACGAGGATGGACAAATTGTGGGTTTGTTTTAACCGTACTTTTTGCCTTGACTCGGTGGTGTTGAGGGGGTTCGCCGAGATAGGCGACAATCTTTTGAATGGGAAAAGTCCCCCCTTGTATGCTCCTACCAACCCCGTAGAGTTCCCCCGATGACCGATTCATTCGGCGCTTGGCCATTCGTGTCTACCC
Organism: Nitrospirales bacterium; assembly: GCA_965223495.1. Classification (GTDB taxonomy): domain Bacteria; phylum Nitrospirota; class Nitrospiria; order Nitrospirales; family UBA8639; genus Nitrospira_E. The sequence continues at coordinate 128,377 of OZ245001.1, forward strand.
GAAACTTGTTTGGTATTCGCTGGATGGCGGCATGGAATTTTTCTTGCTCAAAGTAGCAAGTGAAGCAAGGATAGTGGTGAGGAATCGTGAAATGTTAAAGAAGGAATCCAATAGCGTGAACCCCAAAAGGGGGATCAGGCTGGCCTAATCGCCACGTTAGTTTTTTGCCCGAGATAAAGAAGATATGTAGGAATATGTTATCCACTTTGTGCTGTGGACTTTGCATGGCGTTGACGTCTGGCGGCATAGCCCCAAATGCCAATCATGCCACTCCCAAATAAGATAAAGGTTGCAGGCTCTGGAATGGGTTCCGTAGATTTGGGAGTGGCGGTCAACGTGGAAGCTTCAATGGGCACCAATTGGGAAAAGGTATTGTTATAGGAGACCTGTTGGGCTGCACTCCCACTGATAAACCCGATAGTTCCGGCACCATTCCACTGTTGTCCCTCCGAAGAGGCCGAATTGTCACCCACGAGGAACAAGCCTGTCGTGGCATTAAAATTAAAATTGAATTCCAGGGCCCCTGGGTCAATACCAAAATCTGATGCGGCTGTGTTAGCTGTCCATGTTCCTTGTGAAGCCCCGTTCTCAAAGACTTCAATGCTAAAAGCGTCCAGGTTTGTTTCATCAATAATGCCGGTTAAAGAATCGTTAAAACTAAACATTCCGGTCATTGTGACGTTGCCATTGTCGGTCCAAAAGATATTAAATCCAACGGCATGGGTTAAAGTGGGGAACATTCCCAGCATGATGGCTACGAATCCTCCACTGAGGAGGGTCTGTTGAATTCCCTTTATCATCTTATATGGTCTCCTTTGAGCAGGATAATAAAAAAATATCCAAATGAATGCTATCTTGGTTCTTCCTAAATAGATAGAACAAAACTATCTACAATAATCGGCAATCTCAACCCTTCCATTGGGGGATAGACCCTGGGGTGGCCAATATCGTTGAGCTCCACCTGTGAATCGCATTAAGCTTCCTCAGAGTTTGAGCCTAGTCGAAATCTTTCATGAGAGAATTCCGCTGTCCTGATTCTTACCCCGTTTCTTATGCTACATTGCTACAGGGCTGACAATGAAAACTTTTTCCCTCATATCAGACTATGTGCCGAAGGGTGATCAGGGCAAAGCCATTGAATCCCTCACATTGGGGCTTAAACAGGGCCTGAAGCATCAGGTGTTGTTAGGAGTGACGGGTTCGGGTAAGACGTTCACGATGGCGAATGTGATTGCCAATGTGCAGAAGCCCACGTTAGTCGTCGTCCACAATAAAACGCTTGCGGCACAGCTCTACCAAGAATTTAAGGCATTTTTCCCCGAGAACCCAGTTGAATATTTTGTGAGTTATTACGATTACTACCAACCGGAAGCCTATATTCCGACCACTGATACGTATATTGCCAAGGATGCATCGATCAATGACACGATCGATCAGATGCGCCATGCAGCCACGACGGCACTCTTACAACGGAATGACATCATCATTGTGGCTTCGGTGTCTTGTATCTATGGCCTGGGATCTCCCGAGGTGTATCACGACATGGTGCTCTTTTTGGAGCCGGGCATGGAGATATCGCGGGACCGCATTCTGGCCAAACTCGTGAACATTCAATATTCGCGGAACGATGTGGAATTACAGCGAGGGATGTTTCGTGCCAGGGGAGACGTCATCGAAATTTTTCCGGCCTCTTCAGATTCCAACACGGTTCGTATCGAGTTATTCGGAGATGAGGTGGAAGCGATCTATGAGATCGACCCACTCACGGGGACATCCTTGCGTACACTCCCAAAGATCGCGGTATATCCCAAGAGTCATTATGTGATCGCGCCTGATCGTTACGAACAGGCCATCACGGGCATCGAAGAAGAGTTAGAGGAGCGGATCGCCTATTTTCGGGGAACCAATCAATTGCTGGAAGCGCAGCGTATCGAACAACGGACCCGATTCGATCTGGAAATGATCCGTACGATGGGGTATTGCCATGGTATCGAAAACTATTCCCGGCACCTCAGCGGGCGTCAGCCCGGTGAGCCACCACCGACCTTGTTAGATTATTTCCCGAAAGATTTTCTTCTCATCGTGGACGAATCCCATGCCACGATTCCCCAGTTCGGTGGGATGTACGAGGGCGATCACTCACGAAAACAAACGCTCGTGGATTATGGGTTCCGATTACCGTCGGCCATGGATAACCGGCCACTGAAATTCCCCGAGTTTGAAACCTGCATGCATCAAGTGGTGTATGTCTCGGCGACTCCCGGTCCTTATGAATTGAAGCATGCCGGCGTAACCCCGGTAGAGCAGATTATCCGTCCGACAGGGTTGATCGATCCGGTCATGGAGGTGAAACCCGCCAAAGGCCAGGTGGAGCATTTGCTGGGCGAAATTAGGGAACGAATTGGAAAAGGACACCGAGTTTTGGTCACTACCCTGACCAAGCGTATGGCCGAAGACCTCACCGAGTATTATCACGAACAGGGGCTTAAAGTGCGGTACCTGCATTCGGATATTAAGACCTTGGAGCGAGCCGACATCATTCGCGATTTGCGCCGAGGTGTCTTCGATGTGCTGGTGGGCATCAATCTCTTGCGGGAAGGGTTGGACCTCCCGGAAGTGAGTTTAGTCGCGGTGCTCGATGCAGATAAGGAGGGATTCTTGCGTGGCTATCGGGCGTTAGTCCAAACGGCGGGACGGGCCGCACGGAATAGTGAAGGAACCGTCATTTTGTATGGAGATATCATCACCGAATCCATGCGCTCGGCCCTCAACGAAACGGGACGTCGTCGGGCCATTCAATTGGCCTATAACCAAGAACATGGGATTACACCTGAAACCATTAAGAAACGGATTCATGATTTGGAATATGAGTTGGCTTCCGCAGATTATGTGGAACTCTCTCGTGTCGCAGAGGAAGAGACGGCCTATGTCTCCGAGGGAGATTTGGAAAAACACATCGCTCGTTTAGAGAAGGAAATGAAAGCGGCGGCAAAAGAGTTGGCTTTCGAACGTGCCGCAAAGTTACGGGATACGATTCGAGTGCTTCGTCAAAAAGTCCTTCAGGTGGGGATTTAAATGTGTTTGTACAAGTAGGCGCCGAGGAGCATACCCAACACACTGAGCAAGTTGATTTTCAGGAGAAATCCGATCGTGAACTTCAGTAAAACGAGGTTGATGGTCACGGGTGGGTCCAAGCCCAAAAGCAGAGCCTCCGCGAAGATCGTTTGCACGGTTCCCTGTGGAGACACGATCTGAAGGATTTCCCCTAAAATGCTTCCCAGCAAACCACCGATAAAAATGAACAGTAGAAGGTACCCGCCACTTTTTTTGATCAAATCAAGCCTCGACGAGCAAGGAAAGTGTTGGACGGTAGGTTCAAAGACAAATCCAAAACGTAGATGAGATCCGAAGAGAGAGAAACCCCGAAATATGCTTAGGGTAAACTGCTCAACACCATACAAGACTCCATTCAATGAGTCAAGAATGAGTTATTGCCCGAATACAAGAAGAGTCTATCCGGAAGATTGGCTAGTTGGGGTGACGACAAAACGCATGGCCCCCATCTTATTCACGGTGTTCACCATCCATCCCACGTAAATGTCAACCCGATAGGTCCCTGGTTTCCAACGACCTTGCGGGGGGAAAAATTTCAAATACCCACTTTCATCTTCCGTAGCCAGGTCGGCGATATCTTCATCTACCCAGGGTTGAGTGGCTGCAGGTGGAGGTGAGGCTTCGTGAAATAGTCGACCAATGATCTGATAAGGGGTGTAGTGTTTGTGGACCGAGAACACCAAATACACGGCCTTGGCGGATTCCGGAAATGTGTCTTTGGCATTGATAGGGATCTGAATGTGTCCCTGCCGAATCGTACGGTCCTCCTCCACATCTTCCGCAAAAACTAAATTTTGGAATAACCCCTCCGGCTTCTGGTCGGATGGAGGAAGAGAGGGAGAGGGGGAATAGTCTTCATAGAGGGCCGGGGGATCTTCGGAAAAAAAATCGGGGGGTGAGTCGAACTCCGCAAAGCCATGTTGAATCTCATCGGCCTGAAAGACCGGCGGTGACGGGGTCGAAGAACGTTTTTTTTCGGCAAAAAGGATAGAGGGATTACCTAAGAGCAGGGAAAAGGATAGGGAAAGGATGCTGGCACGAAGAACCGAATGATGGGAATGAGTGTTCGTACAATTCGCGGAAGTTGAATCCATGGCCATTAGGTCTCAGAAGGTGTGTGGCTAACTATCGTCCAGGGCTCTGGTCGGCAGGGCCCTGGCCCTGGTGGGACATCATAATACACACCTTCGGTTATTGACCATGAGGTGTGTGGCGCTCCCCTACAACCTGCCGAGGACCTGGGGACAGGCATTGTGTTGCAGCCCAAAAAGGCGGTTTGTTAGAATTTTTGACCGGGCCTACGCATTTTCATCTATCTTAGGTCATTAGTTTAGCGTCATTCATTATTTATTCTCTGAGTTTAAAAAGGCAGAAATATGGGAACACCGACCGCTCAAGATTCTGAACTTCTCCCTCAAATTGTGGGGGATTTCCAACCTGTCGATCACTGGCAAAATCATATCAATCGATTGTTTTATGGCCTGTTAGGAGACCGTGTCCGAGATTTTTATCAAACATTTGCGGTCGCCGATTATCGTCTGGGATTTGCCCTTGCGGAAGATTATTGGCGTCGGTGCACGGAACGGTCTCAGCAACAACAGGAACCCGCCACGTCAGGTCCACTGACCGTCATGGAATGGGGGGCTGGGAATGGCAATCTCGCTGCGTGTTTTCTTGATCGTCTACAAGAATTGGATCAGGAAAACACCATATTTCCAAGGATCCGGTATGTGTGTGTTGAGCGGGAACCGGTTCTCTTGGACCAAGCACGGAGCAATGCCGATTTGCTCAAGCATAAATCTCGGGTGTCTTTTTCCGGGGATTCCGTAGAAGACCTTTCTACGTATGCCGATGATTCGGTCGATCGAATTCTCTGCAATGAATTATGGAGTGAACTCCCCACGAAGCTCGTCCTGCGAAGGGAGGGGGAAATACAGGAAGAACATGTCCGACCAAATTTAAACGAAAAACGGCTAAAAGATTTTCCGGATTGGCCCTTGTTTGTTGAAGCCTTTGATAAAGGGGATGTGGAGACCCTGAAATCTCTTCCCTCGTTCCTTGGAGATTTACTCTGGGAACGAGAATATCACCCCATCGATTCAAAAGCCTTTCCGTTTCGACGAACCGTGTCGGACTTCCTCAAGAGCATTGATGAGGAAGTGTTAGTCCCTTTTAATGTTGGGGCCTGCCAGACTCTAAAAGAAGCCATGAGGCTTTTGGGGCCAGGGGCGATTGGGTTCAGTAGTTTTGACGCGGGGACGGCGGATCCATTGGTCTTGAACGATCCAGAAAAGCCTTGTTATACGGTTCAAGGGGGACAGTTTACGTTTATGGTCAATTTCCAACTGATCCGGGAGGTTGCGGCTCATCTGGGTATCCCAGCTCTCCGCCTGGAATCCCAACGGGATTTTGTGGGAAGGAGTATGCAGACCAGAGTGCTAAGCGTGATGGATGTGTTGGCCTCGCACCCGTATCCGCCGGAAGGTCAACCTTGGGAATTAGATGCCTTTATTCTGAAGACCTTACAGGCTCTGAACCAGACCTATCGTTCTCCTTATCATCGTTCTATTGAATTTCCGATTTCTGAACAGACTCCGTCCAAAGAACGAACGGAACTTGAGTTATTAGTTCAACAGCTGTCCCCACAGGGCGTCCCGGACACGATTGCCTATGTGACGGAGGAGGAAATTCAAAAGGCGATGCCCGACTTAGAAAGGCTGGGTTATCAACCTGAGGGGCTTAAGGAGATGGTAGGGCTCCCTCCTCAGCCGGTCGATTATACCCATCTGAGTTTTACCCCCTAATCAACCCATATAAGATTTTCCCAATCTCGCAATACACAAAAAGTAGATTTTTGGAAAAAGGTAATGTATACTGCGCCGACTTTTTCTCAGGACCGGTAAGTTCATAGTCACAAGTTATGAGGTGGTAGGTGTTTGGATCTTTTGGGTGGATGGAGCTGTTGCTCATCCTGATCATCGTGCTCATCATTTTTGGTGCTGGGAAAATTCCTCAATTAGGTGAAGGGCTCGGCAAGGCCATTAAAGGGTTCAAGAAGTCCGTGGCCGAGGCAGATGCTTTAGATGTGACTCCCAATGAACCGGACGTGGCTGAAACCGTTCCTCCCCCTCCTCCTGGCCAGCTAGCCAATCAATCCCAGCAAGCTGAACAGGTGAACCCTCAGGGCCAGGGGGCGCAGCAGCCAATAGAATCTCAAACCAAATCGGGATAATGGATGGTGGGTGAGGCCCGTTCGGTGAAGACCGCATGCCGCCGGAAAAGAGATAGTGACTGCCTGCCTGATCAAACGTTCGTATCCATGTTCATCCCACATGCAGCAGGAGTGACCAAGTATGTTCGGTTTAGGGGCCATGGAGGTGTTGATCATTCTGGTCATCGCCTTTTTACTATTCGGTCCTAAGGAACTTCCGGAAATTGGGAAACAAGTCGGAAAAGCAGTCAAAGGATTCAAAGAAACCACCGATGATTTACGGCAGTCTGTTGAGCCTGAAATCAACATGATTACGCAAGAATTGAAAGCGGTGGAGCAGGACTTAGAGTCATCCATGAAGGATGCCGAGGAGCAGATCAAAGGGGCCACGGAACAAGCCACGGAGTCTGGAGGCCCACGGCCAGTCTAATGGGGAGGATGGTGCTGGTTGGACCGTGTGGGAGTATGTGTTAATCGTGCTTGAGGTTTTATCGTTTTTCATTTTTGTCGGGTTTCGTAAGAACTCCCTCCAAACAATCGAACGGCCACCTATGAGTTATCCTGAACAGCGGGGTTTGCGTTAATTCTGAGTGTTGGCTTTTTACAACGATCGTCTCATTCTAGTCCTATATCTTTAAGGGTTTGAGGCGTGCGATTGTGGGGGTTTATCGTTTACATTCAATAACTTAAAAGAATATTTGCTAACTGGTATTATTTTCGCATTTTTGACGATCCCAAGGTAGTGTCTCTAATTACGTTAAATCGTTACGGGTCGTGGGTTCAACAAGAAGGAAAAGATAACAAGGTGGGCAGGGGAGAACAGATGATGAAGGCCGAAAGGGAGAGATGTGCAGGATTCGGTTCATGGTTTCCCCTTGCTCAAGGGGGACTTAACAAACAGGAGGAGAAAATGAGACAAAAACTCATTCCTTGCATTGTAGCAGTGGCGCTGGTGTTCACCAGCGCATTGGGCGCGAGCCTAGGGACAGCCGACTCAGCCTTCGCGGCGAAGGGCACCCCGGCGACGGATAAGAACACCAACGTGCCGGCGGTACCACGGGCCATTCCTGACTTGGTGCCCTATCACAAATTTGATCCACCCGCTGGTGCAGTATTCGATGCATCGAAGCTCACCATTTCCGGAGATATGCGGGTGCGACCGGAGTTCCGTTCCGACGGGGCCTTTAATGTCAGCGGGGGCACTAACGCGGATGGTGAATTTACCAAAAACACCCAGGATTCAACCTTCTTCACCCAACAGTGGATCCGGCTAGGCTTTCACTATCAGGTATCTCCCGATGTGGTCTTTTTCGTGCAGCCCCAGGTTTCGAATAACTTTGGGACTAACGGCGGTGGCGGAGGTATAGACGCCAATAGTTCGGATTCGGACTTGTTCCTTCGCCAGGGGTTCATGTTGGTCCGGAATTTTATCGCCCCCAACCTGACGTTGAAAGCCGGGCGCCAATTGGTGGTGTGGGGCAATCACCGGATTTTTGGGCATTTTGACTGGAATAATGTCGGGTTTTCGCACGATGGGGTGACGCTCCGATATAACCATAAGACCGTCCCGGTGGAATTGGGGTGGTTACGGGTGAGAGAGGGAGATTGCGGTGAAAGTACTGGAGGATGCGGCGGAGGTCTAAGCTCGGCCGATACCGGTGATAGCGATGTGTGGTTCGTGCGCATGCCCATGAAGATTGCGGGTATCGCCATTGAACCCGCCTGGATCTTCGAGGATGGCGGTTCTTCTGCTAATGGAAGTCCTCCTGGGGGACAGCCCATCAACCAAAGCCGGCACACCGTCGGGGGCCGCGTAGCCACCAAGCAAGGGATCGTGGATGTCACGTTTGAAGGGTATTGGCAGTTCGGGGATTTGGGCCCGGCCAATGGACCAACGCAAGGCCAAAGAAATGAACGAATTAATGCCTTTGCCGTCCATTTAGACGGGGGCGTCACGTTACCGGTTCCCATGCAACCCCGAATCGGCGCCGAATTTAACTATGCCACGGGTGATGGCAGTTGTAATGCTCAAGGCGGCAATTTGTGCGGGGGTACCTTTAGCCAACTGTACCCAACCAACCATATCCACTTCGGGTACATGGACCGAATGTCCTGGCAAAACATGCTCCACTTCATGGGGAATGTGCAGATGCGTCCGACGAAAAACAGTCACTTCGACCTGGCCGTCCATCACTTCCGGTTGGCCAACGAGGATGACAATTGGTATGGGGCGAACCAAGCCGTCTTTAAAGCCACGCCAGACGGAAATAACGAGAAAAATCTTGGAACCGAGCTCGATATCGTCTACACGCTGTTCTTCCAAGGAAACAAAGTGGGCTGGCAGCTTGGCTACGGCCACTTCTTTACCGGAAGTTATCTGACGAAAAATGATGATGGCAATGCTGCCAGCGACGGGGACTGGGGCTATACCCAGCTCTGGATCAACTTCTAGTTTAACGGGTTAGCTCCAGAGGAAGGGAGTACTTCCCGACGTTTTCTTTAAGTCCCCCGCTAGGGTTCACCCTAGCGGGGGACTTTTTTTCTGGGAGGTAAGGAGTGACACCGTATCTTTTCGTTACTTCAAAAATTCTTTTTGGGATGTCTGTTTGAACGTAGAATGGTCAGTTGGATCACGAACTTCTTGCGAGCAGTTGGAATTATTCAAGACTCTGGTCACCACGTGATGTGACCACGGGAATTTCAATTTCCTATGCACCTACCTCATCTATTATGACTATTTCCCGCTCAGCTTGTCGTCCCCAGGACGAACAGTGAGGCTGGGCACCTCACGCCATTTTTTACTGAGGAGAGTGCCAGCGGAATCTGGGCAAGGTACCTGGCTGGTCTACCGCTGAATGTTGGGTTATTGTATGAAAATTCTTGGTTTGAAGAGTATTTCGGAAGAGTCGATCCAGGAGTAACCCGCAAACTGTATTTTAGCGGGTCCTCCGACTTTTTCTGGGGCCAGGACGAATTTCTGTATGAATAACGTGGGAGCCTGGGGGTAGTCCCTCCGATAGGATCACACCAATGACCAGTTTTCCGGACATCGCTTTAGGGATTTGAGGAAGGCGCCCACGGATTTCGGCCGTTCGTTTTTCCCCAGGTTTCAGTTTTCCGAGGGGAACCGGTAGGGGAGTCACCTGGTTAAAGGCTTTGACCAATAAGGGTGTTCCGCGAAGCTCCACGTACACCGAGGGGATGGCGCTGTCCCCGATGTTGGTCGTTTCAACCAATAACCGTAAAACTTCTCCGCCCTCTAAGATGAGATTTTGGTTGGCGTCCAATAATTTGGTTCGAAATTGAACGGCCGGTTGTGTGACGGATGAAGGGGGTGAATCCATGGCGGAACTGGTTGATGTTGGAGGAGAAACCGTGGCTGCAGCCGGAGAACGAACGGGTTGAGGAGTCCCGGCTGGCCTCGTGGGAACGATTCTGGGTATAACTCCGGCCATATCCTTCGCCAAAATTTCAGCTGCCTCCTCGATGGCTGCATCGATTTGTCCCGTGGCACAGGAAGAGGATTGTCCTGACATCTCGGGGGTCCAAAGGCTGATGTTCTCCCGATAACTCAGGGGAGATTGGGCGAGGGCGGTTCCCCGGCTATCTTCATAGATGGTACGCAATTGGATGTTCAAAAAGGCATGGTATCGGTCTTCATCTCCACTCCTGTCGTTAGGAGTAAACTCAAATTGTTCAAGCTCCACGATAACTCTGTACCCATCCAATTGCGGCCCACGCGCCTGTCCTACCGGGGGTTCCGCATTGACCCCATTAAACCGTTCTTGTCCCACCTCGAGGAATTTTTGGGTGATGAGATTCCCTACTGGTAGGGAATAGGGTAATCCGCAGGCATCGACGGTTTGGGTATGGGTGGCTAAGGCCGGGGAAAAGGCGTAGGTAACCGGAACTGGAAGCCGCGGTTGGGGTTTATCCTCAAACGATAATCTGGGAAGGGAAATCGACTCGCAGCCGGCGAGAAGGACGACTAAGGGCAAAAAAAGCCTGAAAAACAGGCCTGTCAAACGCAATCCACCCACTGGCCTACCCTACCCCAACCCTTTGGGGGATAGCAACCGACTCCCCTTTCCTTTCAGGAGGAAAAAAGGGTTTTCTTGACGGTTGCATATTTTCGGCGAGACAATATTCATGACAAAGGGCCTCAAAGAGGTTCCAACTCATTTCCTAACCCAAGGAGGTGTCAGGATGAGACGTGTACCATGGATTATCTTTAGCCTAATTTTTCTTCTCTGGGTGACGGGGTGTTCCTTAAATAACTCCCCCAAACGCCTTTCTACCTATCTCGCCCCGGAAAATGGCCTATCTCAAGGTTCTCCCATCCTGGGTTCTCTTTCTGATGGGGAAATTTCCGGGATTTTGGTTCTCGTCAATGATACGGATTTTCAGGGATCGGCTCCCTCCCTGAGGGAGGAAACTCTGGCCCACCTTGGCGAGTCCCTACAGTCAGAAATTCAGGAACAACTGCCCGTTCAACTCAATACGGTCGTCATTCCTGAAAACTTTACGGCCAACCAGTCGGCCGACCAACTGATCCAATTGGCTCAAGAACATGATATTCCCTTCTTGCTTCTGGCTGTTCTTTCGGGAACGGAAGTGGAAGTGCCCGACCGTCTTCCGTTGGGCGGTTTCCAACAAGGGGGGTTGCGCGGTAATGGGGTCCTGGGGTACCGGGCGGAAAATTATGCGCGGGTGGAGTTGGCCTTACTGGATGGTCAGACAGGCCGACCCATTGTGATGACCGACGGGCAGGCTTGGGCCGTATTGGAACGATTGGCAGTCCCACTGGAGTCCAATGTGTACCCAGTCGTCCGACGTGCCCTCACCCAACCACCGATTTATCCCAAGTCAGATGGAGTGGCCTTCGAGACGCTTCGATGGGTATCCGGGCAGGATGCGATTGATCAAGCGGTCATGCATTTTGAAGAGGAGTGGAGAAAGAGCCAAGCTTCTTGAAGTGAGTGGAAGCGCCGCTCGAACCCCAGGGAAAGGGTGAAGCCCTGTGTCCGACCTCTTCAGGGTGGGATAAGCCAGGTAGGGCGCGCTCCACTTTTCACCGCTCATGTGCGGGATGGTTGTTCCGCACCTTAAACACAAACGAGTCTCCTTTTTGGGAGGGGAAAACCAGCCCGCCTGGCGGGATGCGTGGGGCATGAAAGAGACGCCCTCCAAGATCGAGTAAGCCAGTCGGTTTTGCTGTGGGGACCTTCCCTGGCGCCCTTGATCTTGGCTCGGTAAAGGACCTTTATGGGCTATGCGGATGAAATATCTAAGAGATTCTGGGTTGTTCTGAGTTTGTTCTTGTTCCTGGTAGGATGTGGGGAAGGCCCACAACCCCGTTTGAGTGCCCTCCTCGGAACACCGATGGCTCAACATCAGCAGCCTGGTCCAACGTGGCCTTCCCTCCAACGAATTGGGCTGGTGGTCCATTCGGATGCAACAAGAGTTGGCGCGGCTCCGCCGATTTCGCAGCCTTTTCTTGAGACCTTGAGTCGGAGAACTGAAAAGGTGTTAACCCAACGTTGTCGTGTCTCCTCTGTTGTGCCGATTGATTTCCCGTCTTCTACCCAACATGAACAGATTCGCCGAGGACTCATGGCGCGTGGACAGGAACAGGGGATTTCTCACCTTCTTCTTGTGGGATTTTCAGGACAGGAACATTCTGGACCGGCGACTTTGGGAGAGGAAACCATGATGACTCAAATAACGGGGACCGTCGTGGAACACACGGCCCAGGTTGAAGTGGCTCTTTTAGATCTTTCGACCTATCAGATTTTATTGGCTCTCCCGGCCAGGGCCACTGAAACCCTGGAACTGTTAGATGTTCCTATTGGAAGTGGTCAGCCAACCCGCGAGCAATCCTTGGACATCTTGCGAGCCCAGGCCGGTCAGCAGGCATTGGATCGATCGTTAAACCTTTTGGGGCAATGGTGTGAAGGTATCCCGGTACAAGACTTGGGCTAAAACATAGGATTCTGACTTTAGCGATAATTTTCGAATTGGAGGTCCAGGCCAAAATCCTGGGCTTTCAGATGCTTCATGACTGCCTGGAGTTCATCCTTACTTTTGCTTTGCACGCGAACCTGTTCCCCTTGAATCTGGCCCTGGGCTTTAAATTTTCCTTCTTTGATGGATTTGGAAATGGCCTTGGCCTTGTCCTCCGGGAGCCCACTTTGGATTGTGATGGTTTGACGCACCGTTCCCCCCAGGGCCTCTTCGACTTTCCCGTAGGTCAACCCTTTGAGGGACACGTTGCGTTTCACGCACTTGCCTTTCAAGATGTCTAGGACGGCATTTAACTTATAGTCATCATCCGAGACTACGATAAGTTGGTGTTCCTTTTCCTTTAGCGTCAATTCCGTTTTCGACCCCTTGAAATCAAATCGTTGTCGGATTTCTTTTTCTGTTTGATCCACCACATTTTTCATCTCTTGCATGTCAATACGAGAGACCACATCAAAGGAGAAATTGTCAGCCATAGCTATCCTTTCTGTGCGTGAGACATCCTCGGAGTTCTAGCAGCAGGGACCGGCAGGAAGATTGATGCCATCTCCCTCGATGATTTCGGTACTTTCTAAGGGGCGTTTTTGAACAAGATATCCATACCACTTTCGGGCACTATCGATGAGAACAATGAGAGCGAGGAGAGCGACAACTCCAACGAGGGCCGCGTTCAATCCCATCGTAAAGGCTCGTGACCCCGTCTCCGAGATGGCCCGTTGGAGAAAAAGGAAAAAGAGTTCATAGCACCCGGCGAGGGTGATGACCCCGACGAAAACCATGGGAATGAGGGTGACCCAGAGATAGCTCGTTTTCTCCATTTTAATCAAAATGGTCGTGGCGATACAGAGGGCGAGCATCCCCAATAATTGGTTGGCGGCTCCAAACATGGGCCAAATCGTAGAAATGGTGCCTGTGCCGATGAGATACCCCCAAATTCCCACCACGAACAAACTTGTCCCCAACACCCCCGGCCACCAATTTATTTGTTTGAGTGGCGCGTACGCTCGGCCACCCAACTCCTGGACTAAGTACCGAGCTACGCGTGTTCCGGCATCGATCGTGGTCAGGATGAATAAGGCTTCGAATAACAGGGCAAATTGATACCAGTAGGCCATCAAGCCTGACATGCCAGGGAGTCCGGAAAAGATTGATGCCATCCCTACCGCTAAAGACACCGCCCCACCGGGCCGTCCGGAGACATCAACCTCCACCATGTTGGAGAGTTGTTCGATATGGGCCGTCGGGAAACCCATGGACTGGAGCGTCTCGATGGAAAGGTGGGTATTGATCGCCAAATAGTCGCCGGGAACCAGGAGGCAGGCCGCGACCAAGGCAATCACTCCCACGAAACTTTCTAAGAGCATGGCCCCATAACCCACGATGGCCTGAGATTCTTGGTTAATGAGTTTGGGTGTGGTCCCAGAGGAGACCAAGGAATGAAAGCCTGAAATGGCTCCACAGGCAATCGTGATGAACAAAAACGGAAATAAGGTTCCGGGAATAATAGGACCATTACCGGCAATAAACTGTGTCGTACGCGGCATTTCAATCGTCGGGGCTAACAGAATCACCCCGATGCCGAGCAGGGCGACGACCCCTAATTTCATGAACGTGGATAAATAGTCCCGTGGCACCAACAGGATCCAAACCGGGAGCACTGAAGCCAAAAAACCATAAGTCGCGAGGGCCCATGTTAAGGTGGTGCGATCCCATAAAAACCATTCAGCCCACTCCGATTGTGCGACGGTTCGGCCCAGGATAATGGCGAGGACGAGCAGGATTAACCCTAGGAGGGTCATTTCTCCGACGGCCCCAGGGCGAAACGTTTGTAAATACATTCCCATGATGATGGCGATGGGTATGGTCATCGTAATCGTGAAAGTGCCCCAGGCATTGTCATAGAGGGCATTAACCACCGCTAACCCCAACCCGGCTAGGGCCACAACCACGATAAAGAGAACCGCCACGGCCGTAGCCAGTCCGGTGATGGGCCCTAATTCTGCATGGGCGATTTCGGGAAGCGATTGCCCGTTTCGACGCATCGAGGCTACAAGAATGATAAAGTCTTGCACTGCCCCTGCCAGGACTGCTCCGATGACAATCCATAAAAACCCCGGTAGAAAGCCGAACTGCGCTGCCAGGACCGGTCCCAACAAAGGACCGGCTCCGGCAATCGCGGCGAAATGGTGCCCAAAAAGAATGTATTTGTTCGCGGGATAGAAATTCGTCCCATCTTCGAGACGGTGGGCGGGGGTTCGCCGTCGATTATCCAAGTTCATGACCCGATTGGCCAAAAACCGTCCATAAAACCGGTAGGCCAAGACGTAAAAACATGCCGCCGCGACCACTAACCAGAGGCCGTTGACTTTTTCGTGAGGATTGACGAACCCCACCACCTGACCAAAGGCGAGTGCGCAAAGACAAGCCAATACGACCCATCCCAATTTTTGCATGATAGACATGAGGGTCATCCTAGCAATGGGGTCGGGTCGTGTAAACGAAAATTTTGGGATGATTACAGGAAGGAGGAAGAAAAGGATTTAGGCAAAGATAAAGGGAGGTTTTCCGGCTTTTTCTCTCATCGCATTGATCGCTTTCAAGATTTGCGGATGTTGAATCAACTTTTGTTCAAGTCGGTGCTTGCCTGGAAAATCGATGAAGAGAATCCCTAAGAGCATCGTTAACAAGCCTTGTCCGGGTAACACTAACATGGCAATTCCGGCCAACAGAAAGATGCCTCCCACGATATTCTTTGTCAAAAGGCCAACGGCACGGATGACGGGGTGATGATGCGCAAACCAGGGTTTGTGATGATGATTCAGGAAATAATCTTCCGGTAGGCGGATTAAAATTGCGGGGATGGCAATGAGGGTTCCGATAAACGCCACGATAGAGAAGACCACCAACCCAATCCACGCTTCTCGAGGAATCCATGATTCCGCTAAGGAGATAAAGTCTTCAATCATGATTTACCCAAGATGAAGGCCTTGATGTCATCGGGAGCGAGTCATCCGGTTCGATTTCGTTTGTCTTGTGCCCCAAGGCCTTCTATAATTTCCGGTTGGGCCTGGAAGTTGTGATCCGGAAGATTGGACAAAGTGGGAGACGGTCATGTCAGCCTTTTGGTTATTTAAATCCGAACCATCATCTTTTTCTATCTCTGATTTGCAAAAGTCTCCGAAAAAAACGACCTGTTGGGAAGGTGTTCGAAATTACCAGGCCAGAAACTACCTGAAAACGATGGAGCCCGGGGATTTGGGGTTTTTTTATCACAGCAATGCCGACCCGCCCTCAATCGTCGGTACGGTGAAGGTTGTCCGGTCCGCGTATCCTGACAGATATGCGTTGGATCCCCACAGCCGATATTTTGATCCGCGAAGCACGTCGGAAAACCCACGGTGGTTCATGGTGGATATACGGTTAATGGAGATATTCCCAAAGCCATTACCCTTAGAACAATTGCGAACGGTAAAGGGATTGAACAACATGGAACTTCTACGAAAGGGTTCTCGCCTTTCTGTCCAACCGGTCTCTCAGGAAGAATGGGAAGAAATCCTCCGACTCGTATCTTACTCCACACAAATCCGTTCGTGATCCAGAAATTTTTCCTTCTTAAAAGACTTCAAGGGAAGGTCTATCCACCAGAGCCGTGCGGCTTTTTGGGGTAGACTTGTTTAAACGGATGCACGGTGACTTCCTCGAAAATGCCATGCACGGTATAGGGGTCTTGTTGGGCAAACGTTTCAACTTCTTCCTGAGAGTCAGCCTCCACCACGATGAGACTTCCTCTCCCATCCGTTAAGGGGCCGGCCAAAATGATCTTTCCTTTTTCGGCCCATTCTTCCAGTCGTTGGAGATGGGCTGCTCGATAGATGGGACGTTTTTGAGGTCCCTCGGGCCCATCGTTTCCCAAAATGATAAATTTCATGAATAACCCTCCGGGGTGCTGTTTGGGATCTGAGGAATTGGGGTTGTAAAAATGGGAGGAATTTTCGTGTAAATGCCTGGCAAGGTGAGACTGGCCGTGGAAAATGTCCTAGAGGTCTGCTTGATCCAGAGGTTGCCGGTTTGCATACCCACTGTCAATTTCATGCCACCATCGGACCCGGTCTTCCCCAGCCTTCCAACATAAAAATACCAAATTTCCGTTTAACATAAAGGGAAAGTCGCACAGACCCATTTCCACATCCTTAATGACGACTCCGAGTTCTTGAATGGCGTGGAGGCTTCCATTCACATCTTGTAACCCTTTGATATATTTGACCCCTTCGACGGTTCCTCCACCCAGCGAGGCGTTGGCGCTGGCCTTTTTTACTTCCTCACGGGTGTCAACCAAAGCATTGCGGCCCTCCTGGATGGTATCCCACAATTGTTGTAATTCGGGGATGAGTGCGTTGGCTTCCGGAACCGTAAAAATCCGTTCGCTGGAAAATGGGGCACCCGATTCAGACATTGGCCAGAAATCCGACATGAAATTTGGTACTTCCCTGGTAACGTTTGATGGTGTAGCATATCATGAAGAAGGGTGCCAACCACCTCTCGAGGAAAAAATCTCCCTTTTTTTTTGGCAAGGGGTTGAGTTTTCTTTCATAGTCTCCGAAAAGAAACTATTGACAAGGTATTCATTCGTACGATACATATTGACTCAAGACCTGCCTAAAACTGTAAAAGTTATATCCGCCTAAACAACTTCCCGGACCTACAAGTTTTAACCCAAACGGCAGATAGGAAAACACGGCTACCTTTGACAACTGTGGTTCCTGATTTTTTCTAGGCGTTTCTCCTCTATTATCAACATGGGTCTGCATATGTTGTATGCATTGAAAGAAGTTCCACCATGGGTTGGGACGAAAAACATCATATTCATCTGAAAAAATTATTATTATCCTGTGAATCCCTTCTATCCGTTCGGTTCAGACTAACCCTAACCCACAAGGAAATCCTTCCCGTCAACAGAATGGAGTCATCTTATGCATCTTGCCGAATTAAAGCAGAAATCCATTGGTGAGTTGAACGATATCGCTCGGGGCCTCAAGATCGATGGTGCCCCTAATTTACGAAAGCAAGAGCTCATATTCTCCATTCTTCAGGGTCAAAGCGAAAAAAATGGGGTGATATTCGGTGAGGGCGTGCTGGAAACCCTTTCGGATGGATTTGGTTTTTTGCGGGCTCCTGATTCGAATTATTTACCCGGTCCCGATGATATTTATATCTCGCCCTCCCAAATTCGACGGTTTAACTTAAGAACGGGTGATATTGTTTCTGGCCAAATCCGTCCCCCAAAGGATGGAGAGCGGTATTTTGCTCTTCTTAAGGTTGAAAAAATTAATTATGACGAGCCTGAGGTCCAACGAGATAAAATTCTTTTCGATAACCTGACCCCTTTATATCCGGAAGAACGAATAAACTTGGAATTCGACCCGGAAGAATACTGTACCCGTGTGATGGAACTCACAACTCCGATTGGAAAAGGTCAACGGGGTCTCATTGTGGCCGCTCCCCGAACGGGTAAGACCATGTTATTGCAGGCAGTGGCTCGATCCATCATTACCAATCACCCTGAGATTGTGTTGATTGTCTTGCTCATCGATGAACGCCCGGAAGAGGTTACGGATTGGCAACGACAGGTGAAGGCCGCGGAAGTAATCAGTTCAACCTTTGACGAACCGGCCCAACGGCACGCCCAAGTGGCTGAAATTGTCATGGAAAAAGCCAAACGCCTTGTTGAACATAAGCGCGATGTAGTCATTTTACTGGATAGTATCACTCGTTTGGCACGGGCCTATAACACCATTTCGCCACCGAGTGGAAAAGTGTTGTCCGGGGGGTTGGACTCCAACGCCTTGCAGCGACCGAAGCGGTTTTTTGGTGCTGCGCGAAATATCGAAAATGGTGGGAGCTTGACGATTTTAGCCACGGCCCTCGTGGACACCGGAAGCCGTATGGATGACGTTATTTTTGAAGAATTTAAAGGGACCGGAAATATGGAAGTCCACTTGGACCGGCGTCTGGCCGACAAACGACTATTCCCGGCGATTGATATCAGTCAGTCTGGGACCCGAAAAGAAGAATTGTTGGTGGATCGAGATCGTCTCAATAAAATGTGGATTCTTCGAAAAGTCTTAAGCCCGCTGGGTACGATGGAGGCCATGGAGTTCCTGATGGACAAAATTGGCGGGACAAAAAATAACAATGAATTCTTGCAATCCATGAATCGATAATTCACAATATGCTGGTTGATCACAAGCCCAAATGCGGGTGTTACTACGTAGTAGTTTTCTAAGGTAAAGTGAGGAAAAAGGAGTCGGTATGAAAAAGGGCATCCATCCAACATATGAAATGGCCACGGTGAGTTGTGCCTGTGGCATGAGCTATCAAACCCGCACGACGATGGGTGATTTAAAGATTGACATCTGTTCCAAATGTCATCCCTTCTTTACGGGCACGCAAAAGATCGTCGATGCGGAAGGACGAGTGGAACGATTCAATAAAAAATATTCCAAGCAGGCCAAAGCAAAAGCCTAGCTGGAATCTCACCAGTTTTCTCCTATCAATTAGGATAGGACCCATCACGATTTTCCCTGATCGGGATTGCACGTTGATTGGGGGATTTCCCCCGTCCTTGTACCTGAGCTCTTGCAGGGGACTACCCCAGATCCCAAGGACCCTAATTTGATAGAATGTCACTGAAAACATAGACATGTTACCCCTCGGCCTTCTTTTTGGAGACTCATTGGGGTTTTCGGGATTGACTCCATGACAAATGTCACAAAAGCGGAAATTCGAGAAGGCGGCTTGCTGAGTCGGTGGGAAGCCGTGGCCAATAAATATGAAACACTGAATGATCAGTTGGCTGACCCTGCTGTTTTAGCTCAACCTTCCTTGTTGGTGTCCCTGAATAAGGAGCGGGCCGAGTTGGAACCTATCGCCCAGTTATTCGGGGAATACCGCCGAATATTGGAAGAGATAGATCAAACGAAGCCCATGATTGAAGATGGACAGTTAGACCCCGACATGCGGAAATTGGCTGGGGAGGAATACCATAGCCTTGAAAGTCAACGTGAAGCCCTTGAGGCTCAGGTGGTCGAATTACTTTGTCCCGAAGATGAGGGAAATAATAAAAACTCCTTTATTGAAATTCGTGCGGGTACCGGTGGAAGTGAAGCAGCGTTATTTGCCGGAGATCTGTTGCGTATGTACATCAAATTTGCGGAAGCCAAGGGATTACGAGCAGAATTGGTTGAGTCCCATGAAACGGGGATTGGGGGAATTAAAGAGGCCGTTTTACTGGTAGAAGGAAAGGGTGCCTATGGGTTGTTTCAATTCGAAAGTGGGGTGCATCGAGTCCAACGGGTTCCCACCACTGAAGCCAATGGACGGATTCATACTTCGACCGCCACGGTCGCGGTGATGCCCGAAGTGGAAGAAGTGGATGTGCAGATTGACCCCAAGGAGTTACGGATTGACACGTTTTGTTCCTCCGGAGCCGGGGGACAAAGCGTCAACACCACGTATTCGGCCATTCGTATTACCCATATCCCCACTGGGGTGGTAGTGACCTGTCAAGACGAACGTTCTCAATTGAAGAACAAAGCCAAAGCGATGAGGACTCTTCGAACGAGGATTGGTGACGCGGAAAGAGAAAAACAGGAAGCCTCCGTGGCCGAACAGCGACGTTCTCAAGTGGGAACCGGAGAACGAAGTGAGAAAATTCGAACGTACAATTTCCCACAAAATCGGGTCACGGACCATCGGATTGGACTTACCCTCCATAAACTGGACCGAGTGTTAGAAGGGGAATTGGATGACCTGGTCACGGCTTTGAAGGCCCAATAACTCTTCCAATTTTCGGGTATATCTTTTTCATTCCCCAAGGGCGTTTTTCGGAAGCAGATGGTTCCCATGATTTCGTATTCCCAATTGTACCGTGAAGCATCCAGTCACCTGGAAAGGGCCGGTATTCTCCAGCCGCAACAGGAAGCCTTATGGATCGTGGAAGCCGGATTAGGAGTAAAAAGGGCTCAGCTCTTCGCAAATATGGAACACGGTCTTGAGTCAGAACGCTATGAAAAAATTTTGGCCCTTATCCGTCGGCGAGCTCTTCGTGAACCGCTTCAATATATTTTAGGGACCCAGGATTTCTGTGGGTATGAGATGAAGGTGAATTCCGATGTCCTCATTCCGAGGGTAGAGACGGAGTTGCTGGTCGAGGAGGTTGTCCATCGACTTGAGGCAAAGGGGGCCCATTTCATACTGGATGTGGGGACGGGGTCAGGTTGTATTGCCATAAGCCTGGCCCGGGCCTTTCCTGGATCATACATTGTAGCGGTGGATCGATCTCAAGGGGCCCTGGCTGTTGCCCGGGAAAATGCCACCCGTCACGGGGTTTCCCACCAAATCTTCTTTTTGGCTGGGGATCTTTTAGCCCCCTTGTTATCTAGGGGCCTTGCAGGTAAAGTGACGGCCATTGTTGCCAACCTGCCCTATATTTCCCATGCGGAATGGGAAGATCTTCCTCCAGATGTCAAATCATTTGAACCTCGGGTTGCCTTAGATGGGGGGTGGGATGGCTTGGAGTGCTACAGACGGTTATTACAGGAAACCCCTCACCTGTTATCTCCCGATGGTGTATTGCTGATGGAAACAGGGCTGGGTCAGGCGGAAACCCTTTGTGAAGAGGTTCTCAAGGTTCCTGGATTTCAGGTGAATACGGTAATTTCAGACCATCAAGCCATTCCTCGGATCGTGTGCGTTAAAAAACCAAAGACCTAACTCCTCGCTCAAAACACATGGATCAGATTCACATTCTTGGTGGAATACCCCTCAACGGGCCAGTTGAAATAGGGGGCGCGAAAAATGCGGCTCTCCCCATTCTGGCCGCTTCACTTTTAGGTGGAGGGGAATGCACCATCGATCGAGTTCCTCAGGTACGGGATGTTCAAACGATGGGGAAACTGTTGGCCTTATTAGGAGTCAAAATCCACATTGAAGGGGGGCGAGTGGTTTTTGAAGGAGGAAATGTTCATTCCATTGAAGCCCCTTATGATTTAGTCAAAACGATGCGAGCGTCGATTTTGGCCTTGGGTCCCCTTTTAACCCGATTGGGAGAGGCGAAGGTTTCCTTGCCTGGCGGATGTGCCATTGGGACCCGTCCCGTCAATCTGCACTTAAAAGGGTTAGCGATGATGGGAGCTGACATTCAGGTCGAACATGGGTATATCCATGCCAGAGCGTCACGCTTAAAAGGGGCCAGAATTGATTTTGACTTTCCTACTGTTACTGGAACAGAAAATCTGATTATGGCCGCATGTCTGGCAGAAGGGACCACCAGTTTGCACCATGTGGCTCGAGAACCAGAAATTGCCGATTTATGTAATTTCTTGACCAAACGAGGGGCAAAAATTTTTGGGGTGGGGACTGACACCATTACGATCGAAGGAGTCCGTGAATTACATGGCGCCACTCATCAGGTGATGCCCGATCGGGTCGAAGCCGGCACCTATGTCATGGCGGGAGCGATCACTGGGGGAGAGGTGTTCGTAAGGGGTTGCCACACCGATCACTTAGGGAACGTATTCACAAAGTTACAAGAAATGGGTGTGGAATTCACTGAAAATTCTGATGGCGTCCGAATCCGTCGATCCGGATCCCTAAAGGGGGTGGAAGTGAAAACCCTGCCCTATCCGGGCTTTCCGACCGATTTGCAGGCTCAAATGATGGCCCTCATGTCCGTGGCCCAAGGGACGAGTGTTGTGACAGAAACCATTTTTGAAGGTCGGTTCCTCCATGTCCCAGAGCTTCAAAGAATGGGGGCCCTTATTGAGGTGGATGGCCATCATGCATTGATTAAGGGCGTTCCTTCTTTGACCGGAGCCCCCGTCATGGCTTCAGACCTCAGGGCCAGTGCCGGACTCATCTTGGCTGGATTGGCGGCACAGGGTGAAACCACCGTCTCGCGGGTGTATCACCTTGATCGCGGGTATGAAAATTTAGTGGAGAAACTTCAAAAAATAGGCGGCCGGGTTCAACGGGTTCGGGAAGCAGCATGAGTAAAGAAGGGATCACGATTGCTCTGTCCAAGGGCAAACTGCTTTCCTCCACATTGGCCCTATTTCGCCGGGCGGGTTACCGGGACTATCATATTCAGGAAGATGAACGGCGACTCATTATCGATTACCCTAACCACGGCCATCGGGTGCTGATTGTTCGACCCAGTGATGTGCCAGTGTATGTGGAATATGGTGCGGCGGACTTGGGAGTGGTCGGAAAAGATGTGTTGTTAGAACAGACTCCTGATGTCTATGAACCGATTGATTTGAGGTTGGGGATCTGTAAATTGGTAGTGGCCAAGCCCAATGGCCGGAGGTCGGTACAGCGGTTGTCTTCAAAATTACGAGTGGCGACCAAGTACCCAAACATTACCGAACGGTATTTCAATCAACAGGGAATGCCGGTCGAACTCATTAAGTTATATGGATCGATTGAACTCGCCCCGTTGGTGGGTTTAGCCGATCGTATCGTAGATCTGGTGGAAACGGGGAAGACGTTGAAGGCCAATAACCTTGCCCAAGAAAAAGTGATCGCCACGTCTTCAGCCCGGTTGATCGTCAATCGGGCAAGTTTGAAGATGAAGCATGGAGAGATCGCGGATATGATGACTCGGCTACAAAAGAAATTACCGGATCCCATGGAAAGGCGGGCCAGGGGATGAAACTTGTTTCCAGCAAAGATCCTCACTTTTCTCGTGTTGTTGAAATGGTCTGTCGGCGAGGGGTGGGGCAAAACGACAAGGTCGAACGGTCTGTCCGGTCGATTGTGGATGCGGTTCGCCGAGATGGAGATACAGCCATTCGACGGTTTTCCCAGCGGTTTGATCGTTATCGTGCCCAACCTCATCAATGGAGGGTGACCTCAACAGAAATACAAGAGGCCTATGATGGTCTTCCTCGCACTGATGTGCGAGCTCTTCAATTTGCAGCCAAACGGATCCGGGCCTTTTCCCGTCGTCAACGGCAAGCTTCATGGTCTTACCACAAACATGGGATTCGGCTCGGACAATTAATCACTCCGTTGGATGCCGTGGGAATGTATGTCCCGGGAGGAAAGGCGGTTTACCCTTCGTCGGTCCTGATGAACGCGATTCCGGCGAAAGTGGCAGGGGTCCCCAAGGTGGTCATGTGTACCCCGACGGCATCCGGGTCCATCCACCCCGCTCTCCTCGTGGCGGCGGATTTGGCCGGAGTGGATGAAGTCTATCGTGTGGGTGGGGCACAAGCGATTGGAGCCATGACATTTGGAACGAAGACCATCCCCGCGGTCGATAAGATTGTCGGTCCCGGCAATTTGTACGTGGCTACCGCCAAACGATTGGTCTTTGGGACCGTCGATATTGATATGATTGCCGGTCCCAGTGAATTATTAGTCCTTGCCGACAGTGCGAGTAATCCTTCCCATGTCGCGGCTGATCTTCTTTGCGAGGCTGAACATGATGAGGAAGCGTGTGTGTACCTGGTGACGACTTCTATGACCTTGGCCAAACGAGTCGTGGCAGAAGTGGGACGCCAACTCCGTCACTTAGGACGGCAATCGATCGTTTCCCAAGCATTGGAGGCTCATGCCGTCGGTTTTGTGGTAAAAAATCTGGGTGAAGCTGTCTCTTTAGCCAACCGGATCGCCCCGGAACATCTGTCGTTAAATCTCACACGGGCCAAAGAGATCGTGCCCAAGATCCGGCATGCAGGGGCGATTTTTGTGGGCAGGTATACCCCTCCCGCGGTCGCGGATTATGTCGCAGGTCCCAACCATGTGTTGCCCACCGGGGGAAGTGCACGGTTTTTTTCTTCGTTGGGTGTGGAAGCCTACGTTAAAACGAGCAATGTCGTGGATTATTCCCTATCTGCTTTACGAAAAGCCAAAAGTCCCGTGGTGCGCCTGGCTGCCCTTGAAGGGTTAGATGCCCATGGGCGATCAATGGAGAGTCGATGGACATGAAGCCACAATCCGGTTCCCGATCAGCCTCACAGGAGCGCAAGACAGCCGAAACCGCCATTCGGGTAGAATGGGTGCTTGATGGAGAAGGCCATAACCAGATTCAAACGTCTATTCCTTTTTTGGATCACATGCTGAATTTATTGGGCAAGCATGGGTTTTTCGATTTGAATATCCAAGCCACCGGAGACATCGAAATAGATGACCATCACACGATCGAAGATATTGGGATTGTCATGGGGCAGGTTTTGCAAAAGGCCTTGGGGACAAAGGAAGGGATCGCCCGATTTGGGTGGGCTTCCGTGCCATTAGATGAGAGTCTCGCACAAGTGACGGTCGATTTAAGTGGCCGCCCGTTCTTGGTGTATAATGTGCCGCTCCCCACACGCTTTATTAAATCATTCGATTTAGGGTTATTCGAGGACTTTTTTCAAGCTTTTGTGAGCCAGGGGGGCTTGAACCTGCATATCAATGTTCTCTATGGAAGGAACCCCCATCATATCATGGAGGCGATTTTTAAAGCCTTAGCCAAGGCCTTGGATCAGGCTACTCGACGGGAAGACCGGGTCAGGGGAGTGCTCTCCACCAAGGGGTCCTTATAACAGGAAAATGTTGGAGGTTTTCCCACTCTGAGTTCTGATCCAATTGCCAGATTCATGTTCAGGCGGGGGTGACTTGGCCTACAAAACATAACAAATTTCTCTTTAGGACTCTCCCAATCCGTATCTTGTTCAGGACCGATTCGTTTCTGTGAACAATGGTGAGGAACCGATCCCAATACGACTTCCCTATACGCCAGATGTGTACAGGATGCGGAATGAAAGAAGGGGTTTCAGTACCGCCTCTGGACCGCCTTGCCTTTAATGGTGTTATGCCTCGAGCCTACCAATGATCGCCATCATAGATTATGGAATGGGGAATTTACGAAGTGTCCAGAAGGGGTTTGAGTCCGTGGGACACTCAGCTGTGGTGACGCGTGATCCCTCCGTTATCGGTCAGGCTAGTCATGTAGTCCTTCCCGGAGTGGGGGCTTTTGGAGATTGTATGGCCAATGTGAGTCAGTTCGGGTTGGTCGAGCCCATTTGTCGTGCGATCGACGCGGGAAAACCCTTTTTGGGCATTTGTGTAGGGTTCCAACTATTGTTTACGGAAAGTGAAGAGTTCGGCTTTCATAAAGGGTTGGGAATATTGCCAGGAAAGGTCAAGGCGTTTTCTCCTAAAGAGGGTTTGGTGGGGGATTATAAAATTCCCCACATGGGTTGGAATACGATTCAGCTTCGTTCCGTTCCACCCCCTTTACAAGGTATTGAATCGGAGGCCCATGTGTATTTCGTGCATTCCTTTTACGTGGAACCTGAAGCGGATTCCATCGTCAGTACCCAGACCAGCTATGGACTGACCTTTGCCAGCAGTGTGTGGAAAGACAATATCTTTGCCACCCAATTTCATCCCGAAAAAAGTCAAACCATTGGGCTACAAGTATTGCGCAATTTTGGAAACTGGCAATGAAGGTTCGTTTTCGAATGGAAAGGGTAGGAGACTTCATCACGATTTCCAAGGTTCGATTTCTTGGGCTGGTCGGAATGTGTGGTCTCATGTTAGGTTGTGTCCCTTCCAAAGTGCACGTTCAAACGGCTCCAGAATTTAATCCTTTCTCCATATCACGAGTGGCCGTCATTCCTTTTCACATCCGCGAAATTCAGCGACTGGAAACTGGCGAGATCAGGGGAACCGTGAGGGACCCGGAGGAAATCCGAACTCAATTTCGCTTGCCGGGAACGGATCGACTTGAAGTCTCCAGAACATCCGTCGCCTCTCAGGCCGAATTGCGACTGGCGGCTGAACGGTTGACCGCTAAAGTCATGTCGGTCTTAGGGGGTCGTCCATTTCTCCAGGTCGTGGGTCCTCCCCTGTCTTCTCCTTCTTCCTTTGAAGAGGAATTAGGGAGTTCAATGGCACGCCTTGCCCAAACAATGGGGAGTGCGTTAAAGGTTGATGGAGTTATCATGGGAAGACTTCGAACTTTTCGGGAACGAGAAGGGACCAAACTTGGTGCCCAACCGGCTGCCGTAGGTTTTGAGATGGTCCTCTTCGGTTCGAAAGACGGGAAAGTCTTGTGGAAAGGTGAATATTTTGAGGAGCAAAAACCCATGACGGAAGACCTTGTGGGATTTTTTGAAAAGGGTGGCGGTTTTGTGACCGCCGAAGAACTTGGGGATTGGGGAGTCAAGGAAGTCTTGGAAACCCTGCCAATCGGGAATGAGGCTCTCCAGTCTTCTCTCCAATTAACACCAAGGATGAAGGGGAAACGTAGCTAATGTTGCTCATCCCAGCCATTGACCTCAAAGGGGGAAAATGTGTCCGCTTGCGGCAGGGTGCGATGGACCAGGTCACACGGTACTCAGATGATCCAGTGGGGATGGCAGAACATTGGCAAAGTTTGGGTGCGCCCTACTTGCATATCGTCGATCTGGATGGGGCAGTTGAGGGGAAGCCCCAACATCTTTCTATAATCGAAACCATGGCAGGACGCCTCAAGATCCCTATTCAAGTCGGAGGAGGGATTCGAACGGCCGATACCGTTCAAGCCTATAGGACGTGCGGGGTGGATCGGGTCGTGGTGGGCACAGGGGCTTTACAAGATCTCAATTTTGTGACCACCGTGGCTGAGACCTTCCCTCAAAAAATTCTCGTGGGTGTTGATGTCAAGCAAGGGTTTGTGGCGGTACATGGGTGGACCACCGTTTCCGCTCAGACCCCGCAACAGGTCTTTGCCTCTTTGAAAGGGTTGCCTTTGGGGGGCATCGTATTTACGGATATTTCCCGAGACGGCATGTTAGTCGGTCCTAACCTGACCGCCTTACAGGAAGCGGCCGAACAGTCGCCCTTTCCCGTGATCGCTTCCGGAGGCGTCACGGAATTACAAGACATCCAAGCTATTCAGCGCTTTGGGGAGAATATCTCGGGCATCATCATTGGAAAGGCTCTATACGAAGGGACCCTCGATTTAAAGGCGGCATTAGAACTGGTGGAGCCGGTGGGAGGTGCCCGTTCCCCATGTTAACGAAACGTATCATTCCTTGTCTGGATGTGAAGGATGGACGGGTGGTCAAGGGGGTTTCATTCGTGAATCTTCGAGATGCGGGGGATCCTGTGCATGTCGCCCAAGTCTATGACCGGGAAGGAGCGGATGAACTGTGTTTTTTAGATATTACGGCCTCTCATGAAAAGCGTGATACGATTTTAGATGTCGTGGTTCGAACAGCCGAGCAAGTCTTTATGCCGCTGACGGTGGGAGGGGGGATTCGTACCTTAGAAGATATTCGGAGGTTGCTGGAAGCCGGGGCCGATAAGGTTAGCATCAATACCGCCGCCGTCGAGGATCCAGAATTTGTCAAAGCGGCTGCCAATCGATTTGGATCACAATGCATCGTGGTCGCGATCGACGCCAAACGGGCCCAGGTCTGTGAAGGGGAAAATCAGGGATGGGAGGTGTTTACGCATGGGGGCAGGCGTCCCACCGGGTTGGATGCTGTGGATTGGGCACAACGGATGGTCGATTTCGGTTCAGGTGAAATTCTTCTGACCAGTATGGATCAAGATGGGACCAAGGATGGCTACGACTTAGCGTTGACGGCTACCATCTCCAACGCCGTAAGCGTGCCCGTCATCGCCTCAGGTGGAGCGGGGACCCTCGAACATTTATTCCAAGCGTTTCATGAGGGGAAGGCGGATGCCGTGCTGGCCGCTTCCATTTTCCATTTTCAAACCTATTCTATCGCACAAGCCAAGGCCTATCTGGCTCAACAGGGGATTCGCGTTCGACCGGAACCCGTCCCCGCTTCTCTCGCGTAACGGTGTATGGATCAGAATACCTCTTCCATCAGGTTGCAGTTTGATGACCAGGGATTGCTTCCCTGTGTCGTTCAGGACTGGTTGGATGGATCTGTGCTGATGGTCGGGTTTATGAATCAAGAATCATGGGAGGAAACACAGCGAACGCAACGTGTGCATTTTTGGAGCCGATCCCGTCAACGATTATGGAAAAAAGGGGAATCCTCCGGCCATGAACTGGTGGTCAAAGAAATCTTCTTGGACTGTGATGGAGATACCCTATTAGTGAAAACACAGCCCCTAGGTCCCACGTGCCATACGGGAGAACGCTCCTGTTTTTTTGCCCCAATGATTCAGGAAGAAAATGGAGGCAGAGCCATTCCGGCGGGAACCTCATGGGGGGGCATTACTCAGCGGTTGGTTGAAATGGTCGAACATCGAAAAGCATCCCCCAAACCAAACTCCTATGTCGCGACATTGATGAAAGAAGGTCTTGATCGAATGTTAAAAAAAGTCGTAGAAGAAGCCGGTGAAGTGCTGTTAGCCGGAAAAAACCAAGACCGTGAAGAGATCATCTACGAGATGGCCGACTTGTGGTTTCATTGTTTGATTGTCTTGGGGCACTTTTCCATTCCTCCCGAGGACATCTACCGAGAATTGGGAAAACGATTTGGGAAGTCAGGTGTAAGGACTGTAAAGCAAGGGGGGACCGATGGTTGAGTGCATTTTTTGTGGAATCGTCCAAGGGGCCATCCCCGCCAAAAAACTATTCGAAGATGATCAGGTGGTGGCCTTTCCCGATATTAATCCTCAAGCTCCGGAACATTTCCTGGTTATTCCCAAACGCCATGTTCCCTCTATGGCTGATGTGGAGGCCGGGGAGGGGGCTTTGGTGGGTCACATGTTGGTGATCTGTTCAAGAATTGCTAAAGACCGAGGGTTAGCTCAAAATGGCTACCGTATCGTGATCAATACTGGAAGTGAGGGCGGGCAGACGGTTTTTCACCTCCATTTCCATGTATTGGGCGGTCGATCCCTCTCCTGGCCTCCGGGATAACCCTGGCGCCAAGGAAGGGGATTCGGAAGGAATAAATATTTATGCGTGGACAAGGTGACTTTCCAATGGCCGGGGAAGCTACTCCGGCTCTTTCGGGGATAGGATGACGATTCAAAAGGGAGGCATTCCCTCTGAAACCATTCAACAAATTCGAGAGCGAGTTGATTTAGTTGATCTTATTTCCTCCTATGTGACCCTCACCAAAGCCGGCCAAAACTTTAAAGGCCTCTGTCCGTTTCACTCGGAAAAAACGCCCTCATTTTCGGTAAACCCCTCTAGTCAATTTTTTCATTGTTTTGGCTGTCAGGTCGGCGGGGACGCCTTTACCTTTCTCATGAAACAAGAAGGTATGGATTTTATGGAAGCTCTACGCGAGCTCAGCCAAAAAACAGGGGTGATTCTTCCCGAACGTCGAGGCGACTCCTCTCGACCATCATCCGGGATTTCTCGGGAACGGTACTTTCATGTCTACGACCTCGCATCCTCTTGGTATCACCATCATCTTCAGGAAGGTCAGGAAGGGCAAGACGCGCGGGAGTATCTCCAACAACGGGGCATTTCTCGGGAATCTTGGAAAATTTTCCAACTAGGATATGCTCCTTCGGCTTGGAATGGGCTCTCAAAATGGATGGAACGGCAGGGGGTCTCGATAGAAGAACTGATCCAAGTGGGATTGGTAATACGCAAAGAGAAACAGGAAGGAAAAGGTTTCTCTGCCTACGACCGATTCCGGGGAAGGGTCCTTTTCCCCATCGCTGATACCAAAGGGAAGATTTTGGGGTTTGGCGGGAGGGTCATGCAAGGTGACCAATCCCCCAAATACCTGAACTCCCCCGAGACTCACCTGTTTTTTAAAGGGCGGTCCCTTTATGGGTTGGACAGAGCCCGCTCATCCGCAACGGCAGAAGGAAAATTTTATTTAGTAGAAGGGTATTTTGATGTGATCGCCCTTTACCAATCCGGGATCCCGAACGCTGTAGCCCCGTTGGGCACGGCGCTCACTGGAGATCATGTTCATATTTTACGGCGATTGGTCTCCTCCGTCACATTGGTTTTCGATGGGGATTCAGCCGGAAAGAATGCCGCCTTGCGTACCCTGGATCTATTCATGAACTCGGGAATCGAAGTGAAGGTTGTGATTCTACCCCCTGGTGAGGATCCGGACACATTCATACGCACTCAAGGGGTTCCGGCATTTCGAGAGTTGGAATCCAGGGCTAGTTCGCTCCTCAATTTTGTTATTTCCTCCACGCTGGAAGGGGTTCAAAAAGATTCCATTCAAGATCGGGTGCGACGGGCTGATGATATTCTCCGCATCCTGAAGAAAACCCAAAATCCCCTTGAACGCGAGGAGTACCTCAAAGTCGTATCTGAACGCTTGGGCCTTCGTCACGATCTTCTCCAAAAACGAATACCAACTCTTCGGCTTCGGGTTGAGTCCGAAAAAACCTCTCCTAAGCCTAAAAAAGGCCCTGCCCCGGAAGTGGTCCTTCCCGTAGGGAAGGCTGAGGAACGGGATATCATCATTCTGTTGCTTCAGGGTAAATTGGAACCTCAGTACGTACTTGCGTTGAATCAGGAGGCCTTTACGGTTCCGGTTTACCGACATATTCTATCCCAGTTTCTCGCTGTGTGTGATGAAAGAGGACATGTGGATACCCAGGTGGTTTATGGAATGTTGAGTGAAAACCCCGTCTATGAATCGGTCGTGGCGCAGTTAAGTGTGTATGATCTGTACCTGGAAGATGTGGCAGGGCATGTTGCGGGGTGCTTGAAAAACATAGAAAGTAAACGGCTCCAACGTCGTTTGGAGGAATTGATTCATCTACTGAAAAAAGCTGAACGTGAGGAAAGGCAAGAAGCCGTGGATGCCTTGAATATTGAGATAAACGACATTCGTAGTCAAAAGGCTGGTCTTATGGTGTCCTGACTGTCTTGAATGAGATGGGAAGAAAAATGAAAAAAGTGTTTTTCCATCGAGCAATCTATGGTAAAAGATACACGATGTAAAACTGGGGTTTGGGCCCATAGCTCAGTTGGTTAGAGCGGCTGACTCATAATCAGTTGGTCCCAGGTTCAAGTCCTGGTGGGCCCACCAAGCTGTGAGTTGGGTACGGCCGGCCCGGAACCCAAATGGGAATTTAACATGTTGAGGACTTTGTGAATTCGCAGTTGCAATACCTGATTGAGCTTCAAAAGTTTGATCTTCGAATATTTCAAATTCAAGACCAACAACAAAGAGTCCCCGACCTACTCAAATCCGCGGAAGCCCCCCTTCGAGATATTCTTGGTCGCCTACAAGTGTTAAAGAATACTGGGGAATCGTTGGAAAAACAGCGTGGGAGTGCCGAGCGGGAACTGGCGACGCAGGATGAGCAACTTCAAAAAATTCGAGGTCGTCTTTCAGAGCTGAAGACCAATAAGGAATACCAAGCCCATCTCTTTGAGATTGAATTGGCCAGGAAGAAAAAAGATTCCATCGAAGAGTCCGTGCTGGATGCCATGGAACGAATCGAAGAAAATCAAAAGGCCATTCAGGAACTTGAGGAACAAGCAAAGGAGGCTCAGGTTTCCTTTGATGAAGAAAAATCTCGATTAGAGACACAGTTTGCGAATTTAAGCAACGAGTTGGCCGAGTTAAACCAACAACAAAAGACCCTCTCGGAAACTGTGGAAAAGCCCCTTTTGGCACGGTACAACCGTTTAAAAACCATGCGAAAAGGCTTTGCGGTGGCCGAAGTCAAAGATGGGGCCTGTGGAGGGTGCCGATTACAACTACCCCCTCAATTAGTGGCCGAAGTCAAGCGAGGGGATGAACTCCTTGACTGTTCCTATTGCCACCGAATTTTGTTTATGGCGCATCATTTGGCATTAGATGATGCTCATGACAGTGGGATTTCCTGACCGATCCCTTGCTTTCCGTTTCTGTTCAACCTAGGATACCAAACGGTGGAATACGTGAGCCGGGTGGCTGCTCGCGGCCGGTCCGTGAGAGGAAAGTCCGGACTCCAAAGGGTAAGGTGCTGGGTAACCCCCAGGCGGAGCGATCCGACACCAGCGCCACAGAAAAGATACCGCCGAGGGCTAAGGCCTAGGCCTTAGCCCGGTAAGGGTGAAATGGTGGAGTAAGAGCCCACCGCACCTGTGGTGACACAGGTGGCATGGCAAGCGTCACCTGGAGCAAAACCAAATAGGGGAACGTTTTCGTGACAGGGGACAGGGTGTTCCGTCCCCTAATCGAAGGGAGGCTGGCCCGGCCAAAGTTCCCGGGTAGGTTGCTGGAAGCCTAGGGTAACTTAGGTTCTAGAGAAATGGTCACCGTCAATAAGGGACATGCCTTATTGATACAGAATCCGGCTTATAGGCCCACTGTTCCACCTTTTTTCAGACGAGGGATTGTTCAATTCCTCACCAAATGATATTAAAAGAGCGTTGGTGCCCTTCCTAACCAGCATCTTCTACCGGGTTTCTGGGTTGAGGATCCTCCAAGTGTGGAGCTAAACCATTGGTTTGACTCGTGTTTTCAGCATTGTTAGAATAATAGGCTTCGTTTCGTGACTCTTCCAGTATAACCAAGGACCAGAAACTAAGCATACAGGTCCCCATCGTCTAGTCAGGCCTAGGACGCCGGCCTTTCAAGCCGGCAACACGGGTTCAAATCCCGTTGGGGACGCCATATTTAAGCCGCTGAAGTTTTCTTCAGCGGCTTTTGTGTTTCTCCCCGAAGCCTTCTGGAAGTTATTTCTTGATACCGGAGGGTTCAAGGGAATGTGAGTTTTTATTCGTTCAATTCATAGGTTCTCAAAGGATCGAAAGATTAGACGACTTTCGGCCAAACCAGTTGATTCGTTGTGAGGCTCACATTTGGGTATTTCCTTGGGATAGGGAAATCTGGCTGAGGTGGAGATGGTTTTGGTGTCGTTGAGGCATCTGACCGAATCAAGGTACGGGTGACCGTTCGGAAAGAAAACTTCGGGACAGGGGACACGATCCTTCAAAAATTCTTGAAATTTCGATATGGTGACCTATAAACGTTGCATTCTTCTTCAATATCGTCACGTGGGGGCCTTATGAATCGTGGTCAATTCATTAGTTTCATTCTTGTAATGGGTTTGTGGGGGCTAGGTGGGGGCATGGCCTTTGGGGCTGAAGATTGGAAATATTCCGAATCCGGTGAGGTTGATGAAGGGATCGTGGATGATGGTCCCCCTGGTTCGATGATCCTTATACCGGAGGGAAAATTCACGATGGGGGACAACGAAGGGTCTCGAAATGAACGGCCAGAGCATGAGGTATGGTTGGATGCCTATTACATCGATCGGTATGAGGTCACGATGGCGGAATATCAAGTGCTCCTAGATGAGGACTACAGTATTGAACCCCCCCCCTTATGGGATGATGGTGCCGCAACCGGAAAGGTCGGGAATCGACCGGCCGTGGGTATTACCTGGAAGGATGCCGAACGATATTGTCAATGGGCCGGGAAACGTCTTCCTACCGAAGCAGAATGGGAAAAAGCGGCAAGAGGGACCGATGGGCGTCGTTTTCCCTGGGGGCACATGCAACCCTTCGTGGATATTGCCAATTACAACCAGGGAACTACGGGATGGGTCAGTTATCCGATCACGCTTGCCCCGGTCCAAAGTGGGACGAAAGGGATGAGTATTCGTCATGGGCTCAAGCAGGGAGGAAAAAGTGCCTATGGGTTATACCATATGGCCGGAAATGCGACGGAATGGGTCAATGACTGGTATGACCGGTATTACTACGAGGATAGTCCAGCAAAAAACCCAAAGGGGCCCAGTGAAGGGGAATATAAGGTATTGAGAGGTGGGTCATGGGAAGATCAACCCACGAATCTACGAGTGACGGCTCGGGCCAAAGGGGAAGTGGATTATCAAGACCTTACCACGGGATTTCGGTGTGCCAAAGATGCTGAGTGAGAACCTCGCGGGTAAAGGCCCTTTCCTTATCCGAGGGTATGCGCGAGAGTATCTTCTCTATGTTTGATAAAGGCCGAAGATCGAATGGCTAACGGTTGTCCATAGAGCCAGCGAGCCGTTTTCCCTCCGATATTTCGTATTCTGTGAGACCTCCCGGCCGGTATTAAAATTTCTTCCCCCGGACAGGGGCTTAATCGCTGTTCTCCCAATTCCAACTCTATCTCCCCTGAGAGTACCATAAAGAGTTCATCCGTCTCCTGGGGTTCATTCTTCCACTCTCGTCCCGCATGGTCGATCCACATGCCACAGGAGTACCCGCGTTCACGCCATACTTTGGCGACTTTTGAGTGATCGAGAGAATGTTGGGTCAACACGGTGAATCTCCTTCCTGACCTGAGAGGGGTGGAAATGGAGGTGCGGATCTATTTATGAACACCCGTTGGTGGCTCCACAGTTATCACATTTCAGACACATCCCATTGCGAACCATTTTGAATTGTTTGCATTCCGCGCACGGGTCCCCCTCGTAGCCCTTTTGCCTGGCAGCCTGGACCTCGGTAATCGTCAGGGTTTCTCGTTTCATTTCGACTTTTCGAGAAACTTCGGATTCCTTTTGTTGTTGGCTTCTCCCATTTTCTGAGGATTTGCGAGCAGGAAATACCTCGGGGCTGATGGAGGTGGAGCCCAATGACCGTGGGTCGACTAAATCCTCCCCATCTTCTTCCTCAGAGTCCGGCTGTTTTTTGAGGGCATCCACACGGAGGTCTTCGGGGGCGACCTGCTCGAGGTCGTGCCTGTTGAGATAGGTAATAGCCATCTCTCTGAAGATATAATCGATGATGGATGTGGACATTTTAATATGGTTATTCAGTTTCACGGGCCCATTAGGTTCGAAACGGGTAAAGAGGAAGGCATCCACAAACTCTTCAAGGGGAACGCCATGTTGGAGTCCGAGGGAAATGGCGATGGCAAAACAATTCATGAGGCTGCGAAAGGCCGCTCCTTCCTTATGCATATCCAAGAAAATTTCACCAAGGGTCCCGTCTTCGTATTCTCCGGTCCGAAGATAAATCTTGTGTCCCCCAACGATGGCTTTTTG
Source organism: Nitrospirales bacterium (assembly GCA_965223495.1). Lineage (GTDB taxonomy): Bacteria > Nitrospirota > Nitrospiria > Nitrospirales > UBA8639 > Nitrospira_E. The sequence continues at coordinate 163,643 of OZ245001.1, forward strand.
CGTATACCCGCCCCGGCGGGTGGGTAACGGCCGTCGTTTAGCCAAATATCGAACCAAAACCCGAGAGGCAGCTTGTTTGGCGGCGGTTTGAACCTGTTCCGTTTGTGAAGCCACATCTCCCCAGTCACTCTGAGTGTTTAACGGTTGACTCAATTTCGATCCGTCACGGTAAAGAGCCACCGCCTTTAACATGGAGGTCCAGGAAGTCATATAGGCGTCCTTCACCGAATCAACCGTGGCATCGGCGGGCATATTGATGGTCTTACTGATAGCCCCACTAATAAACGGTTGGGCCGCGGCCATCATTCGAATGTGAGCGGCAGGAAGAATGTAGCGTTGACCTAAACGCCCGCAACGATTGGCGCAGTCGAAAATCGGAAGGTGTTCAATCTGGAGATGGGGCGCGCCCTCGACCGTCATCGTGCCACAACAGTAATGTGTGGCAGCCAATATTTCTTCCTGGGTGAATCCCAAAAGGTTCAGGATGTTTAATTGTGGGTTATCGAGCTCAGTTTCTGATAAGCCGAGGGTGTTCTGGCAAAACTCTTCTCCCAAGGTCCATTTATTGAAAGCAAAGTGGATGTCGAAGGCCTCATCCAGTTTGGATTCAATATTTTCTAAAACCGTACGATCAAACCCCTTATCCATCAAGGTTTCATGATTAATAAAGGGCGCTTTTTTCAGCGTGCGGGTTCCTGTGGCGTAGGTGACGATATCTTGTATTTGTGTAGGACTATAGCCAAGGGTTCGTAACGCCGGGGGAAGGCTTTGGTTGATGATTTTAAAGTATCCTCCCCCCGCGAGTTTTTTAAATTTCACTAAAGCAAAGTCAGGTTCGATACCGGTCGTATCGCAATCCATGACCAAGCCGATCGTCCCGGTTGGGGCAATGACCGTCGCTTGTGCATTGCGATATCCGTATTGTTCCCCCAATTCAAGCGCGCGCCCCCAGGCATTCTGCGCAGCGTGAAGGAGATCGGGGGGACAATCATCGGAAGCAATACTCTTTGGGAAAATCGTGAGGCCTTCATATTCATCCGAGGGGGCCTGATGTGTGGCCCGTTGATGATTACGCATGACACGCAGCATCGATTCGGCGTTTCGAGGGTACGCATTAAAGGGTCCGAGCTCTTTGGCCATTTCGGCAGAAGTCGCGTAGGATTCACCTGTCATCAACGCGGTAATGGCTCCACACCAGGCGAGGGCTTGAGGGGAGTCATAGGGAATGCCCAATCTCATGAGGATTGATCCCAGATTGGCATAGCCCAATCCCAGCGTTCGGAATGAAAAACTTTTTTCCGCGATGGCTCGACTGGGAAACCCAGCCATCAGCACACTAATTTCTAGAACGATGGTCCATAAGCGGACCCCATGGCGAAATCCTTCGATGTCGAATTGCCCCTCACCGTCGAGAAAACGCCCTAAGTTCAGAGACGCCAAGTTACACGCCGTATCGTCCAGGAACATATATTCACTACAAGGGTTCGAGGCATTAATCCTGCCATCCTGTGGGCAGGTATGCCATTCATTGATGGTCGTATCATATTGAACACCGGGATCGGCACAAATCCAGGCAGCCCATGCGATGCGATTCCAAAGGTCTTGGGCCGGGATGGTTTTGGCGGGCGCGCCATCCGTGCGGCGGGTGAGGGTCCAATCGCCACCCGATTTGAGGGTGTCAAAGAAATCGTTGGGGACTCGAATGCTATTGTTGGAATTTTGTCCGGAAACAGTTTGATAAGCCTTGCTATCCCAATTGGTGTCATATTCATAGAACACAAAATGCGTAAACCCCTCCTGGGCATACCGGAACATCCGTTGAATATAGGGTTCCGGAACGGCCATTTGTCTGGCAGTCACGATCGCTTCGCGTAAAGCGGAATTTTCCCGGGGGTTGGTTTCAACGCACGTGGTGCCGTCAGGCTTGGTAAGATGGCAAGCCTGGAGGATGAGGTTCAGGTGGCGAGCACACACGGTTGAACCGGTCACCATGGCGGCCACCTTTTGTTCTTCGACTACTTTCCAATCGATAAACTCTTCAATGTCAGGATGGTCTAAGTCTAAACAGACCATTTTGGCAGCCCGTCGTGTGGTCCCACCTGATTTAATGGCCCCAGCCGCCCGGTCGCCAATTTTTAAGAATGACATCAGACCAGAAGAGCGCCCTCCACCGGAGAGCGATTCTCCATCAGCCCGGAGTTTGGAAAAATTGGTTCCGGTTCCCGAGCCATATTTAAACAGACGAGCCTCCCGGACCCACAGGTCCATAATGCCCCCTTCATTCACGAGATCATCAGCAATCGATTGAATGAAACAGGCATGGACTTGAGGACGCTCATAGGCATTCCGTGTTTGCTTGACCCGGTGGGTATTGGGATCAACATAATAATGGCCCTGAGAGGGTCCAGATAATCCATAAGCAAAATGAAGCCCGGTGTTAAACCATTGTGGGGAGTTGGGAGCGGCCATTTGCCAAGCCAACATGTAACTCAGCTCATCCTGGAAGGCTTGGGCATCTTCAGAGGTGTCAAAATAGTGATGGATTTTTCCCCATTCGGTCCAACATCCAGCCAGACGATGAAACACCTGTCGGGCATCATGCTCTCCGCCTAGGGTGGGACTTCCTTTTTTGTCAAGAAGGGGTTTACCTTGTTCATCGTATTGTGGGACCCCGGCTTTCCGAAAATATTTCTGAGCCAAAATATCGATGGCTAACTGGGACCAATGTTCCGGGGCCAGGATATTGTCTTGGTAAAAAACCACCGACCCATCAGGATTCTTAATTTCGGAGGACCGGGTGGAAAAAGGAATGGACTGATACGGGCTTTGGCCCTTGGTGGTAAAACGACGTTCAATTTTCATGAAGGGTCTCCTTTAGAAGACACGAACAACCACGTGAGGTATTTCTTTTATCTTATTCAAGGACCTCGTGGAGGGCCCACGACCCCCATTACACAACGGCGGTTCTTCGATTTTTTTCTCAGGTCATAACAAGAGAAAAAAGAGCCGAGGCCATCCTTCCCCTATGAACCGAAGGGGGGATGAAACAGGTTCAAATCAAAATTCCCATTGACCCTGTGTTGATCGAATCTCCACCTGTAAACCCAACGGAAAAAGGCCTGAAAAATGGGTATGAATAAGACTAAAAAAATAATTGGTGAAAACCAATGACCCACAATCTATAGAGGATGGAAAGGATTGTCAATACAAAATGTTGTGGATAAAGATCCCTAGGTGGGAATTTCTGTGAAAAACCTGTGAGTTTAAAAAAAACTGATTTGTCAGGGAGTTGCAAAGAAAAGTTTTAAGGTTATCCACAGGGAAGGATCCTTTCAGGTAAGTTATTCACATTAACAGAATGGGGTGAGAATTTTTTTTCTCCTCGAACCTGAAAAACGCATCAATCGAATGAATCTGGTGGGAGGGCTAAGGGGAAAAACCCTGGAAATCAAGGGTTCTCTTGGAAGCCTGGTATACCGGAGTATTATGGAGTTGGGGTAGTTTAAATTGGTCACGGTTCTAGACCGGGTACATGGTCACTTCTTGTGCGGTAAGGGCCTATTCCAGGCTTTTAGCCTTGTTCAAGTTGATGAATAATCCCTAGACTTCAATCCCTTTATGGTCATTTGCTTGTCGTGGGAAGGTCATGTAAGAAAACCTGCTGAAGAATTCGGACAGAGGATTCAAAATCAGAAGAACTGATGATGGGCCAGTTAGGAACAGTGGTGAGGCTTAAATTTTAAAGGGGAGAATCGTTATGTATGTGTGGAGCAAAAATTTAGTCTGGGGCTTAATCGGAGCCCTAGTCGTACTTGAAGGCATGTTTCTTCTGATGGTCGGGAATGAAGCAGGCAGTCAATTGCCTGTTCGGACGGTCCAATGGATTACGGCCAATTATGTCTTGTTATTAATCTGGATATTTGTGTGGATGTTCGATCAAGCCCGAGTACGGGGGAAAAATGTGTGGGTGTGGTTGGTCCCGTTTGTCATATTACCCATTCCAACTCTGGCCATGTTTATTCTTATGCTTCAACGTCGGGTAGCTTGAACGTATTACCCAATGACCACACGAGATTGGGCCACGCGGTACGGTTTATGGACGGATGTCGTCACGGCGAAGAGTCCAATCATCAGTGGACCAAACCGCCCCAAGAGCATGGAAAGGATAATCATGAATTTCCCAAAGTCGGTGAAGGCCGCCGACAAGCTATGGGTGCTTCCATCTCCTAAGGACATTCCCACAATGCCCATGGCGGACGTCACTTCAAACATGAGGGAGAGGAAAGGTTGAGACTCCGTGGAGGCCAACAGAAGCGTCATGCCGGTAATGAGTGTTAAGGCAATGATCGTGAGGCAGAGGGCCCTGGTAATGAGATCTGGAGGAATCCGCCGGTGAAATACTTCCACGTCACTGTCGCGCCGAAGGAGACTCCAGATGGTTAAAAACACAATGGCAATGGTGGTTGTCTTAATGCCTCCCGACATACTTCCCGGAGACCCCCCGATGGCCATTAAAAGAAGGAGAAAATAGAGTGTGGGTTCACGCATGGTTCCCAGGTCAATGGTGGTAAACCCCGCGGTCCGAGACACGGTTTGAAAATAGGAAATGGCGAATGTCTCACCCATTGAACGGGATTGAAAGGTGGCCGAATTATTCCACTCCAAAAGGGCGATTCCCAACGTCCCCATCACGATCAAGATAGCGGTCGTAATCACCACGAGCTTGGTGTGAGTTTCAAACCGGTAACGGGTTCCACGGTAGTTATCCAACAGGTCTTGGAACACTAAAAACCCAATGCTTCCCAGAATGACCAAGGACGTGATGATGACATTAATGGTCCAATCGGTTTGAAACGAAAGCAAACTGTCAGAAAACAGAGCAAAACCGGCATTATTAAAGGCCGAGATGGCATGAAAGACTCCGAAGTACAGGGCAGTGGCCCAGGGCGCATCCATCGCAAACCTGAGCGTGAGGAGAAGGGCCCCAACACCCTCGATGGCCACCGTCATCAAGGTCACCAATTTTACGAACCGAACCAGGCCTTCCATATCCATGGTGCTCATGGTTTCCGAGAGCATCATACGGTCGCGTAACCCCAACCTTCGACCCAATAGTAATAATATGAGCGTGGCCATTAAGGCATACCCCAGCCCACCGATTTGGATGAGGAATAAAATCACGCCCTGGCCGAAGGCCGTGAAATCATGAGGTGTATCCATCACGATGAGCCCTGTGACGCACACGGCCGAAGTGGCCGTAAACAGGGCATCCAGAAAGCCCATGTCAACACCGGGGTGGGTCGAAAATGGCAGCATGAGAAGACAGGCCCCAAGCAGGATGAGGCCAATTGCCGCTAAGGCCACCACTTGGCCAGGAAGTAGACGGATGCCCATGAAGCGCGAAATGAGGAGTTTGCCAAATCCGCTATACATCTCGACTATTGGATAACCATGGAGGTGAAATGGGGATTTTGGGGTGACTGACTTTAGAACCCGACGTCATAAGTTAAGGGGATGGCGCCGCCAATGAACATTCACGAACGATTCTACTCGAGGTAAAGGATGGGGCATCGAAGCGATGGGATTCCTCAAGAAAAATAGTAGCATGTTCCATGGGGAATGGGAACAGGGTGGAGCCCCGTCTTGTTGTGCGGAAAAGGCTTCTTTTATAATCACCAACCGATGTATGTGAAAAAGGCTCCCAAACCCAGGGTCTCGATGGCCACGATCGGTTGCCGCCTGAACCAGGCCGAATCGGCCCTCCTCAGAGATGGGTTTCTGCGCCGGGGATTTGATTCTGTCGAGTGTGGAGAAGACACAGAGGTCTTCGTCATCAATTCGTGTACCGTGACAGAAGGAGCCGAGAAAGATTGTCGGCAATTAGTGCGGCGAGTCCTTCGACGATCTCCACAAGCCTTTGTGGCGGTGACGGGATGTTATGCGCAGACCGGGTTGGATACCCTTCGAAAGATCCAAGGTATCGATCTTATCGTGGGGAATCAGTATAAGATGCAGTTGCCGGACCTTCTCCCCCCCCTGTCTGTCACTACCAAGCGGGTCTCACCGGACATTGTTCACGGACGAATGGACCGGGAGGATTTTTCGATAGAGGGAGTCGGAGATTACGCCACGACACGAGCCAATTTGAAAATCCAAGATGGCTGTCAATTTATGTGTTCTTTTTGTTTGATTCCCTTCGCTCGGGGCCGAGAACGAAGCCGGTTGCTGGAGGATGCGGTCCGGGAGGCAGAAGAGTTGGTGGCCCGGGGGCATCGGGAATTAGTCTTAACCGGAGTCAACATTGGCCAGTATCGGAGTGGTCAGGCCGACCTCATAAGACTCCTTGATCGGCTTGAACCCATCCAACATCTGGATCGCATTCGGATTTCCTCAATCGAACCCACGACGGTGCCTGACGGGTTGTTGGAATACATGAGCACGTCCCGGAAAGTCTGTCGTTATCTGCATGTGCCCTTGCAAAGTGGAGATGATGCGATTTTGCGAGCGATGAACCGTCGGTATACCGTTCGAGACTATGAGCGGGCCATGGAATCGGCCCTAAAGATTATTCCGGACGTCTGTTTTGGAACGGATGTGATGGTCGGGTTTCCGGGTGAAGGTCCAAAGGAATTCACCCATACCCAGATGTTTCTTCGGTCACTGCCCTTTGCCTATTTCCATGTGTTTAGCTATTCCCCCCGTCCAGGAACGGCGGCCACAAAATTATCCCATAAAGTGTCTCCCAACGATATGAAAGAGCGGAGTCGAATGTTGCAGGCTCTTTCTCAGGACAAGCGGCGAATCTTTCAACAACGGTTTTTGGGACAACGGGTGTCAGTCTTGTTTGAAACAGAAGAGAGTAGGGGGTACTGGAAAGGATTGACCGATCATTATCTTCGAGTGGCCGTGCGTTCGTCACAAAACCTTCTCAATACCATTCACCCGGTGATGGTCACCGGATTAATGAAGGACCATGTGATGGGCCTTCTCCCTCCCCCTGACCCCATCACTCCAAATTCCGGTCATCTGACCATGGCTCCAGAAGGGGCATTCGTGCTTCAAGGACACTAAATTGTGAGCGGAACACCATTACTCCTGCCTTCTGGGTTGAAGAGTACTCAACTCGGGGACTCCAAAAAATTAGAATCCCTCGGGTTGGGCTATCAGGTCTTTATTGAAACCTTTGGCTGTCAGATGAATGAATATGATACCGAGCTCGTTCGCTCATTGATGAAAGCCCGAGGGTTTGAATTCACCCAAGATGATCAGACCGCCGATGTCATTCTGTTTAATACATGCGCCATTCGAGAGAACGCACATAATCGACTCTATGGCCATTTGTCTCGGTATACGGCCGGGAAACGGGAGCGGGGCCTGGTAATCGGAGTGCTTGGGTGCATGGCTCAAAATCTCAAAGAGGAATTGCTTGAGAAGAAATCAAATATCGATGTGTTGGTCGGCCCGGATTCCTACAGACGGTTGCCAGACCTTCTCATCGATGCTCTCGAACATCAACGTCAGGGTGTCGCGGTCGATCTTTCAGAATATGAAACCTATAGCCAAGTTCTACCAGATCGACAGGGTGGGGTGAATGGTTGGATTGCCGTGATGCGCGGGTGTGATAATTTTTGTTCATTCTGTGTTGTGCCTTATACCAGAGGACGAGAACGATCGCGGGACCCCGAAGGCATCATCCGGGAAGCCCAACTGTTAGCCAGCCAAGGTGTACGGCAGATCACGCTTCTCGGACAAAATGTCAATTCCTATCGCTCGGGTTCTTGGGATTTCGCCAAACTACTGATAGGGGTGGCAGACGTGCCAGAAATCCAGCGCGTTCGGTTTACCTCACCCCATCCTAAAGATTTTCCGCCGGCCCTCTTGGAAGCGGTAGCACAACATCCCACGATTTGTAACCATATTCATTTGCCACTGCAATCGGGTAATGATGAAATCTTGGATCGCATGGGACGTTCCTACACAAAAGAGGAATACGTGGATTTGGTCACAGCAATCAGGGAAAAAGGCCCCATAGCGCTGACCACCGACATCATCTGCGGATTTTGCGGAGAAACGGAGGAGGCCTTTCAAGATACGGTGGCACTCATGGATGACATCCAGTATCAAGCGGCCTATGTGTTTAAATATTCAGAACGCAAGCATACCATCGCTGCTCGAAAATATCCTGATGATGTTCCCGAGTCCGTCAAGGGCCAACGAACCAACACGCTCATTGATTTACAAAAAGACATTTCCCTCCGGACGAACCAATCTCTCATTGGCACCCAGGTGGAAGTCCTGGTTGAAGGGGAAGCCAAGAAATCCGATCGACAATGGATGGGGCATTCTCAATCCAATGTCACGGTGGTTTGGCCAAAAGATGATTCTCCTCTCCAACCCGGGGACCTGGTTTCCGTCCAGATCCTAGATGTCTCCCCTTCCACTTTGTATGGGGTCGTCCCTCCCTAACTCCCTTTATCTTGTAAAGTTTCACGAGTTCCGAAAAGTCATGTCTTTAGCCTTGGTTCCGTAGGTGAACAATGCCCGATTCAGGAAGATGATTCCCGGAGGATTCCTAAATCTGGCCTGGATGTCTTTTTCGGTTGGAAAGGGTTAATAATTCCCAAGCCTCCCCTAAACATAAGCCGTTATTTCTTGAACGAAAAGGACTCTGGAAAGGCAAAAGAACGGATAATGACCCTTGAATTCTTTTGAACTAACCCTTTGCTTTGTACGTATTGTTTCTTAAATTAAAAGGCTAGGCATTTCTAGGTTCTTATCTCAAGTCGGGCCTGCAAAATCCGATACATCAATTGAAGACTTATCTGAGAAATATCCCTATAGGGTTTTCCTTTCTGAAACCTTGATGTGCAAGCCCCCACCCCCAAATGGGGTTCGACCGATGACCATGAGAAAGGTTTGATGGAGCATGGATCCACAGATACTCCAGCGTATTAAAAATTGTAAAACCTTACCCGCCATTCCCGCTTTGCCGCTTCAAGTCTTGCAAATGTGTCGGGATGACAAAACCAACGCACAAAAAGTCGGGGAAGTGATCAGTAAAGACCCCTCCTTTGTCGCCAAACTTTTGAACGTCGCCAACTCAAGTTTTTATGGTGGAAGCCGGCATAAGGTGGCGACCGTCACTCAGGCGGTCACCTTATTGGGAATGAATTCCATCGCGACTCTGGCTTTTTGTTTTTCTCTCTATCGGGACTTACGAAAAAAAGGGGGCGGGGCGTTCGATCATACGCATTTTTGGCATCGGTGTATTTTAGCCAGTTTGGCCGCCAAGGTTTTGGCTAAACGGGTTGGGGTGACCAATGAGGAAGAAATATTTTTAGCGGGTCTCCTACAAGACTTAGGTGTGTTGGTGATGAGTGAAGCGTTTGGGAACGAATACGGTTTGTTGTATAAAAGGGCCAATCAAGATCACCAGGAATTAGAAAAGTTTGAACAGGGAAGATGGAAAACCGATCATTGCGAAATTGGGGCCTGGCTGGCCGAAACCTGGGAATTACCGGAAGTATTACGGGAAGCCGTACGGGGAAGCCATGATCCCTCTTTAGCATCTTCTGAGGATGAAGTCTCACGCTTAACCATCCTGTGTGTGGCCTTATCGGGGAGATTGGCGGATATGTGGTGCCATCCACAAAAAGAAACGGCAATTCAATCGGCCCTTCAGGTTTCTCAGGAGCTGTTAGAGATCGATGCCGAAGGGGTCCTGGAGTTGACCAAACAGGTTGCCGAGGGAATTCCCGATATGTCTAGTTTTTTCCAAGTCAGTCTTGGGAAGCCCGAAGAAATCAAAGAGGTCATTGATCTGCTCGAGCAAACGATATCCGTCACCTCTCAAGCGTGACTCAACTTTTTTTCTACTTCCCCGCTTTTTAATATTCTCCAAGTTCTTCCGCCCTCTTTCTTAGGTTGAGTGAGGGCCTTATTGGCGTCAACCGTCAGGATGAACGGCGGTGTTCAGATGATTTTCGAAAAAGGGGGATCTACCTTGGTTCCAACTTCCTCGGGCCGTCAATTAGGCGAGGTGTTATGATGGTCTCAGGATTCCTTGGAAGAAAGAGACCCGACGAGCTACCCGAAGAACCATTCAGACGCAATGGGGATTCGAGTCCTCTATCATCGTCGCACCAGGGGAATCACGTTTCGACTACAATGGCCTGGTCGAATGGAGTCGAAGGGGACGGTCAAAATTTTTCTGTGTTCCTGGAAGTGCTTAGGGCTCTGAGTTGGAGGGGTGGCGTTCGACTTCCCCTGTCATGGGAACGAAGGCGACGGGTAACAACTCGGTATGTCGGTATCCATCCTCGGTTCGCTCGATAATTAAGAGTTTTTGTGGGTAGTCGCCAACGGGGAGCAGAAGATGACCTTCCATGGCAATTTGCTCGAGGAGGGGGCCTGGGATGTGTTTGGGCGCGGCTGTGAGAATGATAGCGTCAAAGGGGCTTTCTTCCGGCCATCCTTGATACCCATCTCCAGCCCGAACGTGGACCCCATGATACCCGAGTTGTTCCAAGGTCTGTTTCGCGCGTGTGGCAAGAGCTTCCACGATTTCAATCGTGAATACCTGTGCCCCAAGTTCAGCCAGGATAGCGGCTTGATACCCAGAACCCGTGCCGATTTCCAAAACCTTGTCTCCGGGATGTAGCTTAAGTGCTTGTGTCATGAATGCCACGATAAAAGGTTGAGAGATCGTTTGCCCAAATCCGATTGGAAGAGGAAAATCCCCATACGCATCCTTCGATGTTTGATCGGGAATAAACTGATGCCGTGGAACGGTTTTCATGGCCGAAATCACGGCCTTATTGGTGATGCCTCTTGCTTCGATTTGTGAGGCGACCATCTCTTCTCGTTCCCGTTGTCGAGGGAATACCAAATCGTTGTTCATCGCAAAAAAATCATGACCCCCTCCCCACCATATCCCCACCACTCCACTCACAACCATCACGCATATTCGAACCCTACCGTTGAAATCCATGCCCGAACGATATTTCCACACCCAAAAAATACGGAAAGACTTTTAACCCCAGGTCTGAGAAAAATTCCCCATGTATTTTGTTCTTATCCTTTGGACCCCCTGGATGTCATAAAAAAGCTGTTTCAGCGCCATCCTTTTTGATCCATAGGATTAGAATTGGATACCCGAGTGTGCGTTTATCCTCATCGTCACTGCTCGAATAGGGCGGGCTGAGAAGGGAATGCCCTAGGTCCTCCACGAAGAGCGATCCTTAAATTGTACCATTATGCCATTTTTTTTTCTGAGGTCACCGAGACCATTTCGCCTTTTCTGGGTGGTTGTGAATTTCTGAAATTTGTGGATCCGTAGAGGGTCTTATCGATGAATAGTCTTCGTGCCATGGGGATTTTCAGCCTGGGAATGAAACGAAAAATATCAAAGTCGTTCCCTTGAGGGTTAACCCTTGGCGCGGTAACAAATGGCAAGGAATGACCTCCATCCCCAGAATTTCCTCTCAGGGCGTTTGAATGATATTCGACTTTTCGCGGAGTGTGTTTACCAATTCATCAAAAGAGGACCGGCGAATAATACGGGAAAATTGACCACGATAATTCTTAACCAAACTCACGCCATCTACGACGACGTCATACACCTTCCAGCCTGTTCCATGGGATAACAGGCGATATACCAGGGAGATTTTTGTTTTTGAGGAGACAATTTGAGTTTGAACCTCCGCGTAAGGTCCTTTGAGGCGTTCCTTAACGTATTGAACCTCTTCCCCGGAATAGGATTCAATTTTTGCGGCGTAGGTGTGGGAAAGAAAGGTGCGGAACAGTTCCACGAACACGTGGCGTTCTTCTGGTGTTCGGGACTTCCAATGGGAAGCCAATGAGCGTTTAGCCATCTCGGTAAAGTCGAAATGGATGCTTATGGTCTTCTCTAGCAGGGTACGACGGTGTGAAAGGTGCTCCGTCTTCCGTAATGTTTCGTCCCTGATAAGGCGAATGACTTCATCAATCGTAGTCCGGACAACAAGGGTAGGGGAAACCCGGTCGGCTAGAGTCTCGCCGGAAAAAAGCCCGGTTGCGATCAGGAAAACACAGAAAAATTTCATGGCTTGTTTCATTTGAGAGATGGGGGTGAGACCGTATCTAGCGTTTTTTCGGTGACGAGTTCCGTTGCCTCGAACCTAATAGTAATGAGGAGTAAACAAAATGTATGCCATGGGTATTCTTAATGCTAGGCATAAGGCTTGCGGGACTTGATGTAGAGAATAACTCCAAAGCAAAGGGGAAGTTCCCGCTGGTCATGGACATTCCCCGATATCTGATCTGTCATCCAGTGATTTTCCCCGTGTAGGGTATTTGTTAAATGGTACCCCGGGGAATGCGTTGAGAAAAATTGCCCTTTTTGGAGAAAGACGCTTGTTTGGTTTATAACCATCCAACCCTAGTAAATGGGAACAAAAAATTTTGGGAAGATGTAGCAAGATGCGACAGGAGACGTGCGTCTAAAGGGGAGATTTGGAAATTCATGGTCCGGAAAAATCCTAGTAAAATTATTCGTACCTTCATGGTGATCATCCTACTTTTCGGAATTCTTTCTCACACCAGTCAGGCGCAGGTAGGGATCAATAATCCGTTCGCGGGGAAAAAATTGTATGAACAATATTGCCTTCGGTGCCATGGGAGATTGGGGGATGGGAAGGGGCCCGACGCCTCAACCCTGAAGGTTCCTCCACGGGATTTCCACACCCAGGAATCGACGGCAAGAAATGAATTTGAACTCCGATCGATTATTATTTGGGGGATCATTTTTAGTCCTATGCACGGATGGGGTCATCGCTTAACTCCTGAGGAAATACGATCCCTCGTGAGCTATATCAGGCGACTTGCCCCTTACCAGCCTCGAATTTGACATTGAGGATTATTGGGTTCAGGGCCTAATCCAAAGAAAAAGCCATTCCGTGCCCGAGGAGAAGCTTCTGTGATGGCGGCCGACTTTCATGCCTTTGTATTCCAACCGGCATTTTAGCCTGAATTAGGAAAATTTCTATTTCCCAATTCTCCTGGATTCAAAAGAAAGACCATATGGGGGTAGAAAAAAAGAAAGCCGTTCAGAGCAACGAAGAGGTCACTCTCTCAATCTACCCTTTCCTCATCTTTTAAACGGTACTGCACCCCTCTTTCACCCCCCCACAATTCCATACATCAGGAATCCCCAGGATAGAATGAGAACCTATTTCCAATGCCCCAAGGCCGCAAATTAAAACGCGAGGTTCATGCCGCTTCAATATGTGAACCCAAGTTGGAGCATAATCATGGTCAACACTCAAGAAAGGTGCAGGTTTGGCCAATGGCATACTACCCGGAATACCTTACCCTTAGAGTCCCCCGAGCAGGAGTCCAAATTCCTTAAACCATTTCGGTGAAGGGGGTGAGATTAATCATCCTCTTCAACTTTTTCATCATTGTCTTCATGTTCGTCAATCTCCAGCTGGCCTCCCCGGTGACAATTTAAACACTTGGCAAAATGGCCCAACCGATGTGCTCCCTCTCCTTCCTCGATCAGATGGGCGACGATGGAATTATCCAAGACTTCTACGGTTTTTCGATTCTCTTTAGATCCCGTTTGATGACAATCCGAGCAGGAGGTGGCTTTCGTGACCCGAAATATAAATTCTCCATGTGGATTGTTGAGCATCCCCATGGTGATTGCGGCGAGGATACCCTGGTGTTCGGTATGGCAAAAAAGACAGGATTCTTGTTTACTCAGGATTTGTTGATGAAAGCGGGTGACCTCAAGTTCGGCTCTTTTTTCAAAGTTTGCGAGGGAGTGACAGGATTGACATTTGGAAGGAATAGGACCCAAGAATGGTTCATGGCAGGAATGGCAAGTCCGAATATCGGTGTGGTACCGACTTAAATGTCCGGGGGACCAAAGCGCTTCCGGATGGTGGCCAGAGGCCCAACCAATCACTCCCACTATCAAGACCGTCAGAGACCAAACGAGTGGAGCAACCCACGTTTTTGCACAGCCCATCATTCACCAGCCGCCAAAATAAATCGCGCCGCCAACGTGGAGAAGAGTCAAGGCCAAGAAGGTGCCCGTTATGGGCCCATGGAAGCATTTCCACCAACGTAACATCTCTTCCTCAAGGGCCAATTCGTGGAGACGGGCTTCTATGGCTTCCTCGGACAGGCCCTGCCCGGCTAAATCATGCCGTTGTTCATACAGGGTACGAAAGGCCAAGTAATGGAGGGCCTGACCGGTGATTCCGCTCATGACCACTAACACCATTGCGATCATGGCCAAGATCGGGACCCAAGCGTGGAAATGGGCTCCAGAATGGATAAAGATCAGGGCCGGGCCTGTGACCCCGAAAACCATATGGGCTTGAAACCACGCTTTGGGCCAGACCTGGTTGGGATGGCGCCATCGCTTGAAGGGGTAAACCAAGGTTAATCCGATACACACCAGGCCGATCCACCCAATAATATGCGCGATTTGCGTGTGACCAAATGGGCGGAGGGGAGTCGTGGTTAAGACATATTCCAGGAGAAAGCCGCCGAAGATGGTAAGAAAAACTAATCCAAGGAGAACCTTCGTGCGGCGTGCAAGAAGGGGCAACATCTTTAGTGGTCCTGAACGTTGAGGTGGGTGTGGGTCACTGGAGAAAGAAAGGAATACATGGATGGCGCCATCAAAGGACAAGACTGAAAAATTGGTGTTTCTTCTCTTTTATTCAGTTCCAAGCTCATCCCCAGATATGAGGCTTTTCATACAAAAATCCCTGAACGTGGTTGGATCACACCATTCAAGGTAAGAACATGGCTTCCCTTCTAAATCTTTGGGGGAAGGGAAGTATTTGCAAACCTCACACCTTCGTGCTCCGCCAGTGCGTGTTGTCCGTCCCTTTTGGCTCCAGACTCTAGTATGCCAATTCCCTGCTTTGGTTAAAACCTCCTCTGGGAATATCCTTGGGCGCATCCCATCAGGGGCCTGCCAATCATCTGGTGCCAACTGCAACACTCAATCGGTCGGGTATGTAGATTTTTAGGGCAACTGAGGACCAAAGTTTGTGCCTTATCCTGAAAATTCAGAAAGCTGACTGTGGCATAAGTCTTGATCATTTTCTCCTTGGTGGGGCTACTGCAAAAGAGGAAATTCCGAAGGAGAAAAAGGTCATGGTAGTGGTCGCAACCATTGATGCTGCTTTACAACACACCCTGGAACGAATCTGGGTGAGAAGGGAGGAACCCATCCAATGTCTGGCCGAGGGAGAACCTATCGTGGATGTCATTTTGGAACAGAATCCTTCCCTGGTCATATTGGATTTATTCTTGGCCAATCCTAGTGGTCTCGAAATCTTGCGCCAAATACGTGCCGGTGGGTATGTGGGTCAGGTCGTGTTATTGGGAGGGTCTTCGGTTCAATCCTTGGCTCCGGAAGCCTGGCGGTTAGGAGCCATCCAAGTCGTCGGACGACCCTTCCATGTTAACCAAATCCTTGGGGCCCTGAGGGTGGCCAGGGAAGGGCGCGAACTCGATCTGGCCTTTCAAGGTCACTCAGAACGGAATAGGGGAATCCCATGAAAACCTCTCGAAATCTCGGATACCATGAACGCATCATTCGGATAGGGATTGGAATAGGACTTCTGGCAATATCCGGACTTTCCCTCTTGCCGGGCTGGCCAGACCTCCTACTCATCATCATTGGGCTCATCGCCTTAGTGACTGGAATCATTGGGCATTGCCCGGCGTGGCAGATCATGGGCCTGAATACCTGCTCACGAAAAACTCAAAAACCGTCCCCGGCAGAATCCAACCCGAAGTTCCATGGAAATCACGATCCAAGCATCCATTAGGCTAATTTCACCCCAACCAGACCCATGTAATACACATTTCTGTGCATGGCAAGGGGTTTAAGAAGGAAAGGTATCCAGCCCAAAGAGGAAGGTCGAATTTCTGGGGACTGAGGCTTAGAGGAAAAATGAGAGTGCGCTCCATGCGAAAAGGACGTACCTGAATCGTCGGTCTAAGCGAGTGGCACATGATCTTTAAACAATATTACCTGCCCAGATTGTCTCAGGCTTCGTATTTGATCGGAGATGAGAGCTCACGTCTTGCTGCGATCGTGGATCCACAACGAGACCTCAATGAATATCTTGAAGAACTTGAGAGTCTTCAGTTGACTCTCAAAGCTATTTTCCTCACCCATATTCATGAAGATTTTGTGGCAGGACATATTGGCTTATGCCAGCAAACCGGAGCGAAGATTTACCTCGGTGAACAGGCTGTGGTGGGCTTTCCCTTTCATCCCCTCGCGGACGGTGATGAAAGGGAGTTAGGTACTATCCGTCTCAAAATTTTAGCCACACCTGGGCATACTCCGGAGAGCATTTCGATCGTGGTGTACCATTTGAAAGATAACGCATACATACCAAAGGTTATCCTGACCGGAGATACCCTCTTGGTCGGGGAGGTCGGCCGCCCTATGGTCATGAGTGGCGTGGACATGGATGCTTCCTCCCTCGCGAGGCAGCTCTTTCATTCACTCCACCGACATCTCCTGTCTTTCCCCAGCGAGGTCAAGATCTTCCCGGCCCATGGTGAGGACCGTCCACGTGGAGGAGCACTTCGCGGAAAGTTATCCTCCACCTTGGGGGAAGAGATACGCTCGAATAAGACGCTCCAATTGACGTCTCAAGAATCATTCGTTCAGACCGTCCTGGCAGAGCCGACGGAGGTGGCACCCTACTTTTCCCACATCGCGTTTCTTAATCGTCGGGAGCATCATACCCTGGATCATATTATATTAGAATCTTACCGACCCCTGACGTTGGAAGAAGTCCTTCATGAAAAAAGTTTGGGAGTGCAAATTCTTGATGTTCGGTCTCTGGAAGAGTTTAACAAGGACCATTTATGCGGCAGTGTCCATATTAGCCTATCCGGAAAATTTGAAGCCTGGGCGGGGGCCGTTCTTAAGTTGAATAATCCTATTATTTTGATTTGTGATCATGACCGGGAGCGAGAGGCCATTGCCAGATTGGCCAGTATCGGGATAGAGCAGGTGAAAGGATTTTTGACGCGTGGGTTTGCGGCCTTGGCCGCAACACCAGAACTCACGCGACAAACTGTTCGCCTATCGGTCCACGAGTTTCAGGAGAGGATGGGCAAGTCGGACTCTCCATATGTTCTCGATGTACGATCCCCACGAGAATGGCGGGTTCGACACATTGAAGAAAGCCGGAATATCCCTCTGCAATATCTACAGGACAATCTTTCCGATATCCCATCCCATCAACCGGTGTTGGTGTATTCTTCCGATGAATACCGGTCCTCCATCGCGGCAAGTTTGCTGGAACACAAATATTTTTCCAATATTAGTGTTCTGAGGGGCGGATTCGATGCTTGGGAAGCTGTGGTGGTGAATCCCGCGCTGCAACCGGGTTCATTTCAACAAGACGTGAAAGAGAAACCCCTCCAGGGAGGAAAGAAGGAGGAAAAACCATGATAGAGTTTCCACGGTCCCTCATGATTCCAGTAGATGGCTCCAGAGAAGCAATGGAAGCTCTCCGTTGTGCTCAGACTTTTTCTCCCAACGCCCAAATCCATCTGGTTCATTGTTTCACAATCCCACAACTATCCTATCCGGGAACAGGTATGAGTGTGGGGCACGAATTTACCCAAGCCGCTGAGAAGGCATTACGAGAAGAGGGGACCCAGATTCTGGAACGATCGGCCGCCATCGTGGCCCCATGGTGTACGCAGATTTTTCAACATCTGGAACAAGGCGATCCTGCATCAGTCATCCTGTCCCTGGCTAAAGAACATTCTGCTGGGCTCATCATCATCGGCTCGCGAGGATTGGGAGGGTTCCGTGAACATATGCTGGGAAGTGTCTCGCACCGTGTGGTCCATCAGGCCAAATGTCCTACCCTTGTCATCCAATCTCCCCTTCCTTCGGTGAAAGATGTATTGCTTCCGATCGAACAAGGTCCCGATGCAAAGCGATTGGTCGACTTTCTGTCTCAAAAACCCTTCGCGGCGATGCCCGGTCTGACGGTTCTGCACGTGATTCCTTTTTCCCAACCGTATTTGCCCACGAGCGCGCTTCTTCCCGGATCCTGGCAAAAGGACCTGAAAGAAGGAGGAAAACAATTCATCCAGGGAGTCATGAGTGACTTGAAGGGGTTAGGGTATCATGTAGAAGGGGTGCTCGAAACAGGAGCACCCTCAAGAGTCATTCAAGATCAGGTCGCGGCCGTTCAACCTCAATTAATCATCATGGGGACACACAGCCGGTCGGGAATTCAGCGTTGGATCTATGGAAGCGTTTCCCATTCCACGGTTCATCATTCCCCATGTCCAGTGTTGGTTGTTCCTCCCGTCTCGACCGAGACAGGGTAAGCGCGTTTATGTCACAATTCTTTCCGTACCTGAGCTGAATGTTTCAAAGAATTGTCATTTCACACGATGCTGGCACCTTCTCCTAAAATTGGAATTTTGGTCGGTGGGGGGCCTGCCCCCGGCATCAATAGCGTGATCGAGGCTGCCACGATCCGCAGTCGATTACGCGGGGCGGAAGTGGTGGGTATAGAGGAGGGGTTTAAATGGATCATGAAGGGAGACCTGACCCACACCCGACCACTCACCCGACAGGTGGTCAGTCACCTACATTTTCGGGGAGGCTCTCTGTTGGGGACTTCACGGGCCAATCCGACCAGGCAAGAGCAAGATTTAGCCACGACCATTCATTCCCTTCAACAATTACAGATCACTAGTCTGCTCACCATCGGGGGAGATGATACCGCCTACTCCGCCTTACAGTTGGCCAACCGGGCTCAAGGACGATTTCAGGTGGTTCATGTACCCAAAACGATCGATAATGATCTTTCCTTACCTTATGGGATTCCTACCTTTGGGTTTCAAACTGCCCGGCACATGGGGGTAGAACTGGTGAAGAATCTCATGATCGATGCGCATACCACATCGCGATGGTACATCGTGGTCACGATGGGACGGAAGGCCGGGCATTTAGCGCTGGGTATTGGA
Organism: Nitrospirales bacterium; assembly: GCA_965223495.1. Classification (GTDB taxonomy): domain Bacteria; phylum Nitrospirota; class Nitrospiria; order Nitrospirales; family UBA8639; genus Nitrospira_E. The sequence goes on from OZ245001.1 coordinate 182,669, forward strand.
AAAGCGGCCGGAGCCACACTCACCCTGATTCCTGAAGAATTTCATGGTTCTTCCTTTCGACTATCTCATTTAACGAATATCATCGTCGGGGCTATCGTCAAACGCCTGGCTCAACGCCGCTTTGATGGGGTGGTGGTCCTGGCCGAAGGGCTATCGGAATTTTTAGATCGCGAGGACCTGGAGCTTTTGGGGGGAGTGGAGCGGGACGACCATGGAAACATTCGATTGGCCGAATTAGATCTGGGAAAAGTCTTAAAAGAAAGTGTAAGCCAAAGACTCAAACAATTTCATATTCACACGACGATTGTTTCCAAAAATATTGGATATGAACTGCGGTGTGCAGATCCCATTCCTTTTGATATGGAGTACACCAGGGACTTGGGGTATTGTGCGGCTCAATATTTATTGGATGGGGGTCACGAAGCCATGGTGGCGGTGGTCAATGGCCATTTCACGCCACTTCCGTTTAAAGACATGTTGGACCCGGTGACGGGCCGCACGCGGGTGCGGATGGTGGATGTTGAATCGGAATCGTATCGTATTGCTCGGGCCTACATGGCCCGCCTAAGTCCGGACAACCTCGCTGATCCCGAATGCGTCTCTCAATATGCCAAAATATTAAACGTCAGTCCGGATCAGGTTCGGGACATTTTTCATAGCCTGATCATTCTCTGAGGGAAACGGGCATGGGGGTCAGATAGAGCAGGCCTTGTGGGGGATGTAGAAACCCGCATGAAGCGGTGCCCTTTCTCTTCACAGCTCCGGGTCGGGAAATGGGTTAGTGCCCTGGTTTATGCACCGACTCCGACATATCCATGACGAAATCCTGTTCATCAGTCAGGATCAACCCCCCATCCTGGTCGAATTGAAACGACAGAGAGTCCAGGATTACCGTGGTGGGGATTTGGTAAACGATAAGGGTTCCTGACGATAAGGCCAACAGCTTCGTCCGTAAGTCTGATTTCTTTTTCAGATCTCCGGTAAACATATCTTTCCCGAAGGAATACCCGGTGATCTTGGCGATTCCGTTGTCGTAGGCCAACACCTTTCCGCAGAAAAATCGGACAGGATCCGATTCATACAACCGACGATGGACGACCAATACCTTATCCCCTGATTCCAGCATACACTTCTCCTTTCAGGTTCCTGAGGGATTTTTATTGTGAGAGGGGGATCTCCGTCACTTCCCGATTATTATACCCATCGATCAAAGTTTGGATGGGCAACCAGGGTTCGGAGAATATCTGCTCGGGTCACGATGCCTTTCAGATTTCCTTCGGAGGAAAGAATGGGCATGGCTCCGATCCGCTCTTCGAAGAACACTTTAGCAATGGCCCCAATCCCCGTTTCCGGTCGAGCGATCAACACAGGAAAAGACATATACGGGTGAAGGGTCTTTTCTCCAAGGGAAGTCCCTTGCTTGGGTTGTTTCTCAACGGACTCCACCATACCCAGCGCCAGATCCCGGTCAGAGAGGATTCCGGTAAGAGTACCTTCCTCGTTCAAAATGGGAATATGCCGAAATCGCCGAACCTGAACCATCTCCCAGGCTTCGTGGATGGAAGCGGTAACCGGTAGGGTCAAGACCGGAGAAGACATGATGGCTTCCGCCGAAATGGTGGCGAGCTGAGGTGGAGTCAGGGTTGAAATATTTTCGTACGCCCGGACTTGAAAGGGGCGGTCACCCTCGAGTTGATCTGGCGTTTTGGAGGTCTCTTGCCTGCCGAGGGGTTTGGTCGGGGTAATTTTAGGGACCTTCGTAATTTTTCGGTTCCGAAACACTCCAGGTACATAGGTAGTGTTGATACCTCCAGGCTCAATGACGGCAAACATCGGTCCTTTCACCTTTACCGAATATTCAATGGCGTGTTACCCATTTTTTGTGGTCTTCGGTGCTCCCGATGAGATGAGACTCCGGTGAATCCTTCTCGCAAGGAGGGTATCCCTGGGGCTCACGTTCAAGGGATCCATTAGGGTGGACAGGGTGGAGGAGCCAGCAGACCTTTGGGTAAACGGGTGCGGACATCAATACAGGCCGTATCGAGCTGGGGCTGAGTAAACCCCACCGCATACCTGAGGGCGACGCCTTGCAAATCGGCCTGGTGGAAAGAGGCATCCGAGACATGGGCTCCCCGCATGTCAGCTCCGTACAACTTGGCTTGGTCCAGAACGGCTTCTTGTAAGTTCGTTTTAAAGAGGATGGAGAATTCCAAAATGCTCCCCGAAAGATCAGCCCCCACGAAATTAGCGAAGGATAAATCGGTTCCTTCCAGATTGGCCCCGCGCAAGTTCGCTTTGGCGAAATAGGCCTCTTCCATTTCCGCGCGGACCAAATTTGCCTCGGAAAAATTGGCCTGGAGGCCATCGGCCTCCTGAAAAATCGCCCCCCCGCAGTTCGTCTTCTGGAAATTGGCTTTGTACAGGATAGCCCGCTCCACATTGGCTCCACGCAGGTTGGCCCCTTTCAGGTTGGCTTCGTTAAGGTTGGCCAAACCCAAATCGGCACCGGAAAGATTGGCGGATTGAAGATCGGCTTCTTGGAGATGACTGCGATTGAAATCCGCTTCGATTAAAATAGCCTGTTGCAAGAATGCTCGAAGGAAATGGCTTTCTCTCGCATCGGCTCGGAGCAACACAGCGTTCTCTAAATGTGCCCGTTCCAGGTCGGCTCGGACTAAGAAGGCATCTTCCAGGTTGGCTTCCCGCAAAACGGCCAGGCGCAGTCGTGATTCGGTAAAATTCCCTTCCCGTAAATCAGCCCCTGAAAAATTGACCTGAGTTAGATCAGCTTTTCGAAAATCAGCCAACCGAAACATCGCTCCCGAGGCCTCGGCCCCACGCATATCGACTGAATACAACGAGGCTTCGTTAAGGATGGCTTTGGACAGATTGGTGTGGACAAGGATAGCGGCTGTGAAATCTGCCCGGCCAAGATTGGCCTCTTGAAAATTTGCCCCACTCCAATTTTGTTCACGAAAATCCATACCGGACAAATCGGCCCCACAGAGATTGGCTGGCTTTCCCTTGGGATCGTGATGGTCTTCGAGCCAACGGGTGTGAGCCAGGAGCACCAAAGCCAACGCCTCTTTGGTGAGATGTTGACCTTGATATTCTCCCTGACAAGGAGAAGGGATGTGAGAATCCGGGGTTGACGAAGGTTGATGTCCGGCATAAGCCCAGTACGAGATGGGTCCACTGAAGAGGGCAACCGACACACAGAAACAAACCCACAGGTTTTTCAGGAAATTCCCCTTCTTCACGAACATGCCTATTCTCCTGGCCCTCCAGTGCTCCGGAAGACGTTTTAATACCACGACCAGAGCTTCATTCATCGGCCTCAGCATTGAAATGCTTTGATCGATCACTTCCGGATGATGAGCACCGAGGCGGGTGCGTAACTCCCAATCCACTCCGAAACGCTGCCCATCGTGAAACGCTGCACTCCGGCCAATCCTTTGGACCCTAAAATCGCCAATTGGGACTGGCGACCTTCTATGACATCTAAAATGCATTCCCGGGGATTGCCTTCCAGCATCTCCTTTGATACCTGAAACCCTTCTTTTAAGAAAAACTCCCGATATTTCCCAAGGGATACTTTTGTGCGGCTTCGAGCTGGAGCCATGAGTTTCGTTAAATGTGAGGCCGAATATAACTTGGGGGCGATATCCGTCAGAATCTCAGGGACAACCGAAACTAAATGAAGGTTCGTGAATTGGGGAGACAGCCATTTTTTGACCAGAATGGCGGCAAACCTAGAAGATTTAGACCCATCAACAGCCATGAGGGCGGAGACGGGCACATCAATCGGTCCCTTAACCATTAAAACAGAACTGGGACTATGGAGGAGAGTCTGTCGGGAGACACTTCCTAATAAATAACCAGGCAAATCCTTCAAGCCTCGGGAGCCAATGACCACAAGATCGGGATGAACCCGTTCAGCCGTCGCGATGATGGAATCGGCCACATGACCTTTCACCAACCGTGTCTTCACGACGGTCATGGGTTTCATGACTGATTGACTCAGTCCCAATTCCAGGTGTGTGGCCATTTCTTTCAGAGTCTTTTTCCCAAGGGTTTCCATTTTTCCTTTCAGGGTCGTGGCGAGTTTTTGTTGGGGAGAGGAAAGTTTGCGAGATTGTGTCAAGGTTCGCGCATCAATCGCATGACAAAGCACCACTTCTTTCAGGGATTGATGGAATAATTTGGCGATGGCGTCAACCGCGAAGGTTGAATGGGTTGAATGGTCGATGGCACAAACAATTTTCATGGTTGGGCTGGCAAAAGTTTGGTCTTCGATACCCCCTCATCGGGTGTCCAGGGGTATCCGGCCAAGGTCTATGAGTTTCCTCGCACGATTCCTGCCCAATTTTCCATAGGATAAAAATTGGACGTGTTTTCCTGTCGTATCTAGGCCAAAAATATGCCGAACATGATGTGGGGGTTAAAAGGAAGAGGCCTTCCTTGCCCATTTTTAGGACCAGGCTCTTCGATGGACTGTAGCAATATTCTACGATTGGGGCAATTTGATGATTGGATTATTCGGTTCTTCGGAGCAATTTGAAATGCGGTCTGTTTCATTTCTTCCCACCATGGATCCTATACCCCAAATTCTCATCACATTGGGTGCCCTTTTCCTCCTAGGTTTGCTCATGGACCTAGTCGGTCGCCGAACCCCTCTGCCTCGCGTCACTCTGCTGCTCCTTGGGGGATTTGCGATAGGACCCTCCGGTCTGGATGTTTTACCGGATTTCCAAGAAAAGTGGTTTCCGGTGGTCACCGATATCGCCCTGTCTATGGTCGGATTTTTATTAGGACATTCCCTGACATTCACCGCACTTCGAAATCGAGGGACGTTGGTGCTGAGCATTTCCATCGGGGCGGTGTTGGCGACAGCGACGGTCGTCTTCGTGGGACTCCTGTTTCTGGGTGTCCAGGTAGAGGTGGCCCTTCTCCTGGCGGGGATTGCGACCGCCACCGCCCCGGCCGCAACCGTGGACGTGATTCATGAAGCGAGGATTAAGGGAGAGTTTTCCCGAATACTCAAGAGTGTCGTCGCGATCGATGATGCGTGGGGCTTGATCATCTTCAGTGTGTGTTTAGTCATCGCGCAAATGTTGACGGGGCAGGGAAACAGTTGGCATGTGGTCATGCTGGGCGCATGGGAAATTGGTGGGGCGGTATTGTTGGGATTGCTTTTGGGCATTCCCATGGCCTACCTCACCGGGCGCCTGAAGCCCGGCGAACCCACTCAAGCGGAGGCCCTCGGACTCGTTCTGTTGTGTGGAGGCTTGGCGGTGTGGTGGCATGTGTCGTTTATTCTGGCCGGGATGGTTTTGGGCAGTACCGTGGCGAATCTGGCCACTCACCACCGACGTCCGTTTTCGGCCATTGAAGGGATTGAATGGCCATTCATGATTTTATTTTTTATCCTGGCTGGAGCCTCGTTGGATCTTCACGCGTTGCCGGCCATCAGTCTGATTGGCCTGGGATATATCGTGTTTCGGGTCTTGGGAAAGGTCCTGGGGGTATGGGGTGGAGGGATGGTTGGGGGCGCTTCCCTCCCTATTCGTCAGTGGATGGGCTTGGCCCTCTGTCCTCAAGCGGGAGTGGCTCTGGGTATGGCCCTCCTCGCGGGCCAGCACCTGCCAGCCTTGAAAGACATCATTCTTTCGGTCACGATTGGAACCACCGTCATCTTTGAACTTTTTGGCCCCATCCTGACCCGGCTGGCTATCATCCAAGCCACGGCCCAAGAGCGGGGACAATGAGGCCTGGCCTCTCCCTGATTCGGCAAGGTGTGTTTCCCCAGATCAGGAAAATGTGAAGAAAAGGAAACCGTTGATTTTTTTCAGTCATTCCTGTGTGTCTTTGACAGGGAGCTCTGATTGACTTGCTTGGAAAAACCATAACGATCTTCTAGATTGGGTTCCAAATGTGGGGGAAAAGGGCGCGGTCCACCAGTCGTCATGCCTGCAACTGGTTGGGCATACTCCTTAAGTTTGTGGCAGGGGCTGGGAGCTATCTGTTTTTCTTTCCTGTCATCCCTGCATGTTTCTGGCAGGGATCCTTATTGAAAAATAGATTCCCGACAAAAAATATCGGGAATGACGAAAGGAACAATTGCTCTTCGCCAAGTTCAGGATAGGCTCGTTGAACCCTGAGGAGTTATTGGAAGGCATCACTTCCATAATAGTAGGTTTATATTTAAAGAAAAGAGACCATGACTCGACTGCGGCACATTAGGCAAATCTTATGGGGGGTTCTTGTTCTCAATCTGTTGGTGGCCATGGCCAAATGGGGGTATGGGATTTTGACGCATTCTGTCAGCATGCAGGCTGATGGGCTACATTCCCTGTTTGATGGACTTTCGAATGTGGTGGGGTTACTGGGAGTCTGGCTGGCCAGCCCACCTCCGGATGCCAGGCATCCCTATGGACATAAAAAGTTTGAATCCTTGTCGGCGGGCATCATCGCGGGGTTTCTCCTGCTGACAGCGGGGTACCTCCTGGTAAAAGCCTACCGGTCGTGGACGCTTCAGCTTCAGCCGGATGTGACCATGGTGAGCTTTGTCATCATGGGCCTCACCATCGTCGTGAACTTGGTGGTTACCGGATGGGAGCGAAAGAAAGGGAAAGAATTAAAAAGCGAAATTTTACGAGCCGATTCATACCATACGGCCAGTGACGTTTTAACCTCCCTGGCCGTGATCGCAGGGCTGTTGGCGGTGCAAGTGGGCTATCCGTTAGTGGATCCCTTGGTGGCCATCCTGATCGCCGGGGTGATTGTCTGGACGGCCTATGTGGTGCTGAAAGACGTCCTGGCCTCCTTAACGGATCAGAATCGGTTGGTTCCGGAAGACATCCGAAAGGCCGTGATGACGCTTTCCGGTATCCTGGAGTGTCATGAGATTCGAACGCGGGGATTGGCCCATCATGTCTTTGTCGACCTTTCCATTCATGTCGACCCCGCCTGGTCCGTGGAACAAGCCCATGCCCTCGCCACAGAGGTCGAAGATCTCCTCCTCACACAATTTGAGGCCATCGAAGACGTCCTCGTGCACGTCGAACCCGACGGGCACTAACTTCTTTCCTTGCCAAATCGTGCTGCCGCAACAACGTGGTCTTGGTCAATTGAATATGGTCTTTTATTTCCCATGCCCTATCACGGGCAATGGGCGCGAGAAAGAGATCCCTCTTCTTTAACAGGGAAATGAGTGTTCCCTGTCAGCCCAAATTGGGTTGATTCCATACAGAGAATCAGTTGACAATTTCCTTACCTAATGGTAAGGTTTTATAAATTATGAAAGGAGAATGTATGCCTGTCGCGACCTTAACGAGCAAAGGCCAAATTACCTTACCCAAACCTATTCGTGAGCACCTACAGTTAGAGCCAGGGGACCGAGTAGAATTTCTGGTCGGGTCTGATGGGCAGATTACCGTATGGCCTGTCACCTCCGATGTCAGGATTTTAAAAGGTCTGATACCAAAACCCAAACGCCCCGTCTCTCTTGAAGTTATGAAGACTGTTATTAAACAACGAGGAGGAAGACAGTGAAGGGGATCGACACAAATGTCTTAGTCCGTTACCTCGCCCAAGATGATCCCGTTCAAGCCAAGGCGGCAACACAGTTTATTGAGAAAATTTGTACGAAAGACACTCCAGGATTTCTTAATCATTTAGTGTTATGCGAAACCCTCTGGGTGTTGGAAGGATGCTATGGTCAGCCCAAGGACACTTTGGTCAACACGATTGAACAGATCTTGCGTGTGGCCCAATTCCGTGTCGACGACCCTCAAGTGGTTTGGCAAGCATTAGATGATTATCGAAAGAACCAGGCAGATTTTTCAGATTATCTTTTAAGTCGCATCAATCGCAGTAAGGATTGCACGACAACCATGACGTTTGATCGTCAAGCCAGTAAATCCCCAGAATTCACCTTATTGAAGTAATGTCTCGCGTTTCTCCTTCTCTATATTGTCATCGCCCTTTCTCCAAAATAAGTAAATGTCAAGATTCGGATCATAAGGTATGGATATAAGGTCAGGTCTTGAGATGGCAGTCCTGTTATCCCCTCCGCCACCTACGGCGCGCTTGGTGGTCGCATCTCTAAGACCATTAATGGGGGGACCACGCGGTTCGTCTACGATGGGGCCGACATTGCAACATTAACAAATTTAGGGGATGGTTCTAATTGTGAATAGGAAGAGAAATGATAAAAGTCGTTCCCTCGTTGGGGACACTGTGAACATTGATGGTGCCCTGATGCTCTTGGATGATGCCGTGGATAATGGTCAACTCTAAGCCGGTCCCTTCTCCCACTGCCCCACCGCCTCCTTTCCCAAGAGCGTTGCCTCCCGTTAGAGGAATTGGGGAAAATCATCTGGCCATTTCCGAGAAGTATGCGTGACGGCCAGAATTCGAATTTCATTCTTTTTTAGATAATAGGGCACGATATACGGCAGACCAGGTGCAATCAGTTCGCGGGTTTTTGGTACTCGACCTGGGCGGCCTAGTTCAGGATGGGGTGAGAGGGAATTGGCCGCAACTTCAATTTTTGACAGGACACGGTAAGCGGCTGTGGGATCATCTTCGGCGATGAATTGGCCGATGCTTTTGAGGTCCCAAACTGCCTCCTCCAGCCAGACGACGGTCATTTTCGTTTGAAGGATTCAATCACGTCACTCACCTGTCGGGTTGAGCGAAACTTGCCGTCTTTTTCCGCCTTTTTCAGTCGTTCACGAATCCTCTGTTCCTGCCAGTTATAGACGTCTAGGTACTGATCAATAGCTTCGTTGATCAACCAGTTTCGAGAGCGTTCAACCTCCGAGGCAATTTTTTCCAGTTTTTTTTGAGTTTTGAGAGGCATTCGTACCGTGATATTTCCGGTTTCTTTAGACATGGCGCTCTCCCTTCTTTTGCGTGCATTGTAATCACTTGTAATCATACCAAGACGGACTCCTCCATTCCAGGTTCTTGCAGAAGGATTTTCCAGGATTATGCCCCGTGGATCTTGGAATGGAAAGAGGGAATACATCACCGAATCGATCCTCAATCCGAGTATCCATGTTGTCAAAGGTTTTCCGGATAATCAGATGCCGAAAGATTTTGGTAAAAAACTGAGTGCGGGCGCCGTCAATCGCATCGTGGATTTTCTTGAAAATCTGAAGGAAGGAGAGCAGCCATCAAACGGTTGAGACACCGGTTGTGCTTTTTGCGTTTCCGGTAGACCTTTCCGTTCGATTAATAGGGGGCGGTTTTTGGATTCGGTAGGGTACGTTAGTACCCTGCCGAATCTTTGGTTTTCCCGAACATAAGAGAACAAAATACGGTCAGGTCTTGGAATACTAGATAGTTGTATTCGTAATCACCTCCGATTCGGCCAACAAACAGGCCAAATTTGATGGGACCAATCCTACGCATGATGTGAGGGTCACCTTGAGATCAAGACCAACAATGTCAATCCCACAAACGTCACGACCCGTCACGGGGAAGCTTACAGGTCACCTCACCAACAACAGTTTATTTATCAAAAATTTTCCTGAACCTGAAGTGCGATAGGCTAACGAAAAATTATGGGCGGGGAACTTCAAGATCTTTGCAGATTTTTTTCGCTAGAAACTCGTTAATTTCTCGATGGCGTGGAAGGGTCGAGGTTTTTCCGGCCTCACGATTTACATAAACACTGTGGTTATTTCCTTCACGTAAGAACGTGACCCCATGTTCTTCCAAATGGCGAATCAAATCAATTCGCTTCATGAAATCATGGCAAGAGGCTCACGGATGACAGTTTTATCCCGACAGTTTTCTGCGGCCAATGTTCGATTGGCTTCGAGCACCAGCCGAACGGCTTCTTCTAAGTTCGAACGGGCTTCTTCGAGGGTGGTCCCCTGGGTGTTTGCTCCAGGGAGTTCCTCGACAAACCCAATATAGCCTTCGGCAACTTCTTGAAATACCGCAGTCAGTTGTTCTTTCATGAAAATCTCCTTATTGGTAATAAGTATAACAGGTTAGAGCTTAAAGCTATAGGCTACAGGAAATGTGTGTCGTCAGCAGGTATTGGTTTTTAGAAGTCGACCAAATTACCACCACTTATGACGCCAATGGGAGTGGGGAGCCCAAGACCAAATTGCCTATCCCGCAGACGTCACGACCTATCCCTTGGAGGCGCAGGATCGGCGTATTCAGAGTGATCGGCCGTATGGCACATCTTCACTGACGAATTATTGGTTGCCAATAAAGGCAGAAAAAATAAGGGAAAATCCAATCGTCATTCTGGAGCTCCGAAACGGAGAGAGGCTAAGGATGTTGAATGGGAAGAGAAAGGAAAAAGGTCGTTCCCTCGTTGGGGACACTGTGAACATTGATGGTGCCCTGATGTTCTTGGATGATGCCGTGGATAATGGTCAACCCTAGGCCGGTCCCTTCTCCCACCGGCTTGGTCGTAAAAAAGGGATCAAAGATTCGTTTGCGTTGCTCCTCAGTCATTCCGCACCCCGTATCCTGAATGCTGCATTCTACGGTCGACTCGTTGGATTGCAGGGAAATGGTCAGGTCCCCTCCTTCGGGCATGGCTTGGCATGCATTTAAGATAAGGTTTAGGAACACTTGGTTCATTTGGTCGGGATCGGCCAGAACTTTGGGAAGTGCAGAGGGGATGATTTTGTTGAGCCGAATGTGTTGGGACTGAAGATGATCCACCAGGACTTCTAATACGTCGTTGAGAACCGATCCCAGGTCAATCCCCCGACGTTCGGCCGGGCGTTTTCTGGCAAAGCTCAAGAGTTGATTCATGATTTTGGTGATGCGTTCCACTTGGGTCACGATGGTTTCCAACCCCTTGCGGGTGCGATCATCCTTGGTTTTTCGCATGAGTAATTCGGCGCGCCCTAAAATGACATTCATGGGGGTGCCGATTTCATGAGCCATCCCGGAGGCCAACGTCCCCAATTCGGCCAATCGTTCCGCCTTTCGCAACTGATCTTCGAGTGCCCGCTCTTGGGAGATGTCGACGACATATCCTTCCATGCCTATCAGGTCGCCGTTGGGGGCATACACCCCGCACCCTTGATCCCAGACCCACTTGATCGGGCCTTCCCGAGGTTGTAGGCGATAGGAAAGTTGAAAGGGTTTGCGTTCGCCCAGGGACAATTGGATTTCTTGCCAGACTCGCTGTTGATCCTCCTTAAAAATGACGTCTTGTCGGTAGGAAACTTGATGCGTATCGAATTCTTCCAGATGATAGCCGGTGAGCCCTCGGCAACTCGGACTGATAAATTCCATCTGCCATTCAGGGGAGTTCCGACAGCGATAGACCATGCCGGGTAAATTCGTCAGGAGGGTCGAGAGGGTGCGTTGAGTCTCCTGGAGTTGTTGTTCGGTTTCCTGGCGTTTGGTGAGATCTAAAATGATGGCCAAGAACATTCGACGGGTATCCCTCTCGAATAATTGCACATGGGCTTCGATGGGATAGGTCGTGCCATCCTTTCGGCGATGAACAGTGCGAAAATCAATTTTCTCCCGTTGACCGGTGCGGAGGGGTTCCAAGAGCGCGAGAAATTCCTCTTGAGAGAACTCCGGTTTAATGACCAGTGGGGTCATCGGAGCCATTTCCGTCATGGAATACCCCAGGTTTTCGCGAGCGCCCTTGTTCACTTGGAGAAATCGTAAGGTCGTTTCATCGAAGACATAAATCTCATTGATGGATTCGTCTAGAATTTTCCCCAAATAGGCCAGGCGGTCTTCATCCTTCTTGCGTTGAGAAATGTCCCGTAGAATGACCGTTAACCACTGTTTGCCCTGTTGTTTTACTTTGGAAATGGAGGCCTCTAGTGGAAATTCTTCGCCGTTGGTTCGACGGCCATACACTTCGCGGTATTTTCCCATGGGTCGGGAGAGCGCATCCGTTTCGGCAAAGCGTTGAATGTGGGCTTGGTGGGCTTCACGGAAGGAGGCAGGCAGGAATTGATCAATGGTCTTCCCTAAAGCCTCTTGGGCTGAGCATTGAAAGATGTCTTCGGCCGCGGCATTAAACAGGACGATTTCGTGATGATCATTGAGAGTAATGATGCCGTCCATGGCCGAATGGATAATGCCGGCTAATTGCTGTTCGATCGCCTCAAATCCCACCTGGGTGTCATGGTGCATGGTCTGAACCGCCCGTAATTCCGCCAGTTCCTGACGCAGTTCCGTCAGTTCCTGTTCAAGCTCGGGATGTGGTGAGGGGGAATCCAAGGAAAAACCTATTACAGCGGAAACCTGGATTGGCTAGTCAGTGCTTCTCTTCCATTTCCGCCAGTTTTCGATACAGCGTCTTTCGATCGATACCCAAGATTTGGGCCGTTTGATATTTATTGCCACCCATTTTTTCGAAGACGCGGCAAATATAGGAATGTTCTAATTGCGAGAGGGGGAGGAGTTGTTCGGCCGCATCTTCGATCAGTTGCCCATTGCCTTGGATTTCTCGAATAGAGGGGGGTAAGTCTTCGAGGGAAATTTGCGTCCCTTGGGTTAAGGTCACAGCACGTTCCAGGATGTTTTCCAATTCACGGACGTTGCCCGGCCATCGGTAATCCATGAGGCGGGCCATCGCGGACTCGGTGACTTTTTCAATGCCTTTTTGTTGGGCGGCCGCACTTTTACCCAACAGGCCGTGAATCAAAATTGGGAGGTCCTCCTTGCGATCGCGAAGTGGGGGCAACCGAATTTCAATCACATTGAGCCGATAGTATAAATCTTCTCGAAACCGTTTGGCTTTCACTTCCTCGGCTAATTGGATATTCGTCGCCACGACTAAACGGACGTTGATGGGGGTAGTTCGCGTGGCTCCCACGCGGCGAATTTCTCGTTCCTGGACGGCCCGTAGTAATTTGGCCTGGAGCATGGTGGGCATTTCGCTAATTTCATCCAAAAACAAGGTTCCCCCCTGCGCTTCTTCAAATAAGCCGGGTTTATCGGATTTGGCATCCGTGAAGGCCCCTCGAACATGTCCGAAGAGTTCGCTCTCTAACAGCAGTTCTGGGATGGCGGCACAATTCACCGGCACGAACGGGGCCGACTTTCGCTGACTATTAAAGTGAATGGCTTTCGCCACGAGCTCCTTCCCAGTCCCGCTTTCACCGGTGATCAAAATATTGGCTTGCGAATCAGCGACCCGTTTGATGAGATCAAAAATGTCCCGCATGGGCTTACTGCGGCCGAGGATTTGGTCAAAGGCATATTCCCGACTCACCTGTTCGCGTAATTGTCGAACTTCTTGCCGAAGGAGGGCCTCCTTCATGGCTTTTTCTATCGTGATCAAGAGTTCGTCGGTCTTAATGGGCTTGGTCAGGTAATCAAACGCTCCGTGCTTCATGGCATCCACGGCCGATTCGACCGTGCCGAAGGCGGTCATCATGATGAGATTGGATTCAGGGTGTTTGTGGACCATATGTTCCAAGAGGGCGAACCCATCCATCCCCTTCATGCGAATGTCCGTTAACACAACCGGAAATTTTTCCGATTCCATTCGTTGAAGGGCCTCTTGCCCATCGGAGGCTAGAATCACTCGGTATTTCTCTTCCTCGAGAATGTCCTGCAACACTTGGCGCATTTCCTGTTCATCATCGACGATTAGGATGGATGGGGGATCTTGGGTCATGGCAGTCTTCCTTTTCAGGGTCTGTTGAAAAAAGCCGCCAGCTGCGTTCTCGCCCATTTCCGCTGCTCACGTACTGCGTGTACGCTCCGCGCCAGAAATTGGCTGTGGCCTTGCTGGTCGGACTTTTTTGAACCGACCGGAGGCTCTTGATGTAAGATCGGCCTTGGAGTGTCTTTGCTCTTGGAGAACATTATTATTCACTACCCATATTTTTGGTGGGGCTTTGGCTCCGATGAGTTTATTGGCCTGTAGCGTTTTGCCCCACTTTTTATCCATTACACTGTAGCATTACGTGACAATGAAGTAATCCAAGAATGCTTCCATATAAACTTGGCCCCATTTCTTCTAAGTCTCCGGAACATAGGGGTTTCTTTCTTCCTTTTCTTCCTAGATCTCAGGGTCGCATTGATTATACAATCCCGGTTGCCGGTTGTTGACGGTGGAGAATGGCACTCCTCTTGCTCAATTGACCCCTTAAGGTCCCACCATAACTCATTGAAAGGATGACCTTATGAGAATTGTCCTTGCGGTTGATGGTTCAATCTATTCAACCCATGCTGTTCAATCCCTTGCACATCTTGCGCCGCCGGAGGAGTTAACCTTGGTCCATGCCCTCCATCTTCCGGACTTTAACTATGCCATGATCACCCCGGAATTGCGGGACGAAGTTCAGACGGATATGGAGGGCAAGCTTCGAAAGGAAGGGGAAGGGGTGTTGGCTCAAGCCCAACAAGCGGTGCCAAATAATTTTCCAAAAGTGCAGGCGGTCCATCAAATCGGGCATCCTGTGGATGTCATCCTGGAGACAGCGCAGTCTGCGAAAGCCAATTTATTGATTCTTGGAGCCAGGGGGTTGGGGGCGGTGAAGGAACTGGTCTTAGGAAGTACCTCCCATCGTGTCGTGATGCATGCTCCTTGTTCGACGCTGATCATCAAATCGGCGGTCAGTCACATTCGAAAGATTTTGTTGCCTATCGAAGGCCAGGAAGATGCCGAGATGGCTCTACAATTTCTCATGCTCAATCCCTTTGCAGAACCGGTGGAAGTGGAGGTCTTTGCCGTTTGGCCGCAACCGGGACTGCCCTGGCCCACGACCTTAGGCCAATCCAAGCTTCTGGAAATTCAAGCCATTGAACAGGCGGAGGCCCGTATGAAGGGAGTGACGGACCGATTGAAGGAGATGAACATTGCCTGTCAAGCAAGAGTCGGGTTGGGAGGACCGGCGTATGCCATCCTGGAACAAGCCAAGGCTTCTCAAGTCGATCTCATCATGATGGGAACGCATGGACGAGGTGGACTGTCTCGATTTCTCATCGGGAGCGTTTCTCATTCCGTCCTTCATGAAACGACGTGTCCGGTGCTGATCGTTCGATGATCTGGTTCATGAAGAAAACTGGACCACTCCTGAATCCTGGGTTGGGGAAAAACACCTCATTTCATGCCTGACAAAGGAAGGAGAGTCCCATTTTTTGAGTGATTATTGAATGCACCAATTGGTACGCCCATTGCTTATTCAGTGAAGGTGAGCGTGAGTGTTTCACTGATAAACAAAGGAGGTTGACCATGAATACTCTAACGCGCTGGGATCCCTTTCGTGAACTGGATGATCTGCAAACCCGACTCTCAACCCTGTTTGGCCGGGCTCCCGTAAAAAAGGACGGGGAGCGCCGGGAGGCGTTGCGGGTGGCAGAGTGGGCACCGTTGGTGGATATCACGGAAGATTCGAAGGAATACCTCATTAAGGCGGAGCTGCCGGAAGTCAAAAAAGACGAAGTGAAAATTGACGTGCAAAACGATGTGTTAACGATTTCCGGAGAACGCAAGTATGAGAAAGAGGAAAAGGATAAGAAGCACCATCGGATCGAGCGGGCCTACGGGAGTTTCATGAGGAGCTTTACCATCCCTGATGATTCCGACGCCGAGCGTGTGACCGCCGAATTTCGGGATGGGTTGTTGCAAGTGCATCTGCCCAAGTCCGATCGGGCAAAGCCGAAAAGTATCGAAGTGAAAGTGTCCTGATACGATTGGGGTCTCTGGGTTTCTTCAAGAGACCCCCTCGTGTATGATGAACCACTACCTTTGATCGTTCCTTTTCGTTAGGATCGATCAGGAGGCCAACGAAAGAGCGAGGACCATGGGGAAATTCACAAAGCGGGCTGCCCTTTCAGGGACCATGTTGATGGCGGTACTGGGATTCTTTTTGTTTGAGAATATGGCGCTTTCTACAGCTCAGACCCAGCAAGAAGTCAACGTGACGATTGACAACTATACCTTTCGCACCACCCAAATGCCGCTTCAACTTCATACGGACACGATCATTCGTGTGAAGAATCTGGATGATGTGCGTCACGATTTTGGGTCGCAGATGTTTTTAAATACGTTAACCCATGTGTCTAGCAATGGTGTGGTGACCTACGGCAAGGGCGTTGAGGGCGCGTTTGTGGACCCTGGCCAAGAAGCTTCTATTCGTTTGATCCTGAATCAATCTGGTCGATTTCAATTCCAATGTTCGATTCATCCGGATATGAAGGGCGAAATTTTACTGTTAACCGTGGATGCCGTGTAGGCCAAAAGAAGAGCTTGGCGGGTCGTTCAGGTGATGTATCCGTAGAGAAACGGGTGAAATTGTGAGGAATTCTCGGAACCATCGTCATGGTTAATATTGTCACCCACATCCTCTATGCCACGGATTTTTCTCCGAGTGCCGCCCCGGCCCTTCGGTATGCCGTGGAGTGGGCCAAGGTATTTGAGGCAAGCCTGACCATCCTCCATGTGTTGCCGAGTCAATCAGGGTTAGATATTGATGCCGTGATTGCGCAACCCTATTTCGATGAACATCGAAAAGTGGCGCGGGAACAATTGCAACGGTTGCTCCAGGAAGTCAGTTCGGACATTCCCAAAACAGACACAGAGCTCCGAAGAGGGGTGGCCGCCGATCAAATCTGTCAAGTCGCGGCGGAAAATAAGAGCGATTTGATCATTACCGGGAGTCATGGGTGGACCGGATTTAATCATGTCATATTTGGCAGTGTGGCGGAGCGAGTCATCCAACGAGCTCCTTGTCCGGTGCTCACGGTGCGGGATCGGGATCCGGAAGAGATTGCAGGGATGCATGCCCTTCAAGTTCAGCCCCGTCATCTCGTCTTGCCCGTGGATTTCACGGACGCGTCAATGGACGCGTATGAATATGCCGTTCAAGTGGCCAAATGGTTTGATGCTCCGTTGACATTGGTCCATGCCATTGAGCCTCTCTCCTACAGTTTAGATTTCACCCTGACGCATCCCCTCCAAGACCGAATGAATCGAGAGAAAGTTGAACAGCGTTTACGCAACCTCACGGAGGTGTTGTCTCAGCAGGGTTTGACAGCCCGGTATGAACTCATTAATAAGCCCTCGGTTGAAGCCATTAAGGAAGTTGGAGCCTCCCAGCAAGCCGACCTTATTCTCATGGGGACTCATGGGCGGAAAGGGCTCGCTCGAATGATACTGGGCAGCACCACTTTTCAACTGTTGGAGAAAAGCCCGTATCCGGTCCTGACGGTCAAAAGTCCGAAATTCGAGGGTGGGCATCATCCTACACCCTCGACCGAGACCGGAGAACACTCCTGAGTCCAACCGCCGGTTCCCTCGCTCGTGAATTCTTCCTCATCCCGCGCTCATGTTCTGCTCCGGTCGGATTTTTCCTGCCTAATGGAGATTCTCCAATCCGAAGGATATCGGATTGTGGGTCCCGTTATCTCCGAGGGGTCCATACAGTGGCAGGAGGTACATTCCCCCGACGACTTGCCCGTCGGATGGAAGGATCAGCAACAGCCGGGGAACTATCGACTGGAACAGGAAAGAAGCTCTCAGTATTTTGGCGTCGTTCATGGCCCGCAATCCCTCAAGCCCCTCACGTTTGCACCGCGGGAAACGTTATGTGTCCTGAATCGACAGGATCACACTTTTTCCACCACTGAACTTCAACCCGAAGTCCCCCTTACGGCCGTTCTAGGCGCACGAGCCTGTGATCTGGCCGGCTTGGGTATTCAAGACCAGATTTTTTTACAAGGCCCTTATGTTGATCCCTATTATCAACGAAGACGAGACAGCCTCTTTCTTATCGCGGTGAACTGTACGAGGGCTTTGGAGACGTGTTTTTGCGCTTCTATGGGGACGGGGCCCAAAGCCAAGGTCGGATATGATTTGCGGCTCACGGAGGGGGATGAAGATTTTATCATCGAAGCCGGCAGTCCCGCGGGCGAGAATGTTTTAAGGCAATTGCCAAGTTTGGTCGCGTCGGAGGATCGAATTCGGAAGGATGAGGAACGGATGGCGGCCTGTGCATCCAGTCAAACTCGCAGCCTGCCCGTGGAAACGGTTCCGCAGGTGCTGTATGAGGCCCACGAGCATCCCCGATGGGACCAGGTGGCGACGCGATGTCTCTCCTGTACGAACTGTACTATGGTCTGTCCGACCTGTTTTTGTCATGGTGTGGAGGAGAAGCCTACCCTGGATTTAACGCGATCCGAACATGCCCGTGTGTGGGATTCCTGTTTTACGCCCGATCATGGATATATTCACGGGAAAAATTTTCGTCCCACTACCAAAGACCGCTACCGGATGTGGCTCACCCACAAGTTGGGGACCTGGGTGGATCAGTATGGGACCTCTGGTTGCGTCGGGTGCGGTCGATGTATCACCTGGTGCCCGGTGGGCATCGACCTCACCGAAGAAGTTCAAGCCCTGATCCAAAAAGAACCTTCCACGAACTACATTCGACCCGATAATACTTTGTAGTTTTTCTTACTACTCCTAACCATCTGGAGTCTGAATCCACCGGAACTGTTCATGTTTTGGAAAAGATCTTTTATTGGTCGCGTTTGTTCTCGCGTTGAGCAAGACTTGCGAACCTTATTTTTCGCCTAGTTCTTTTGAGGGGGATTGATAGAAAAGGGAAGAAAATTTATAATTTCGGCCGTTGTTATTTTTAGAGTTCGGGGCGAGAAAAGAAAAAGTGGGCAAAAGAAGTCAAGGATAATTTGTTGTCTAGTGGAATCCTAAACCGTAGGAAAGTGATCATATCCGATACTGCGCATTTTGTTCCAATCTGAAATAGATCAAAAAGAAAAGAAGTTAACTATTCAAACAAACCGTTAACTCTAGTTTGGAGGAAATGATGAAAAAATCACCACTTCTAATGGCCAGTCTTGTTGCGGTGGCAGCATTTTCCCTCGCCGTTGTACCACGTGCGTTTGCAGACGACGAAGGTTCAAATGGTTCGAATTGGGGTGGAGCAACAGCATTCTTTGCCCAAATTGAACCTGGTACCCAAGGTGATCATGCGAGGGATCAAGAAGAACCCAGGGACGGATTGGGTAATCTCAAAAATTCCTTCGGAGGGGATTGGTGTGGATTCCTAGACTTCCTGGATGGATTTGATGATGACGCCGTTTTGACTTGTGAGGAACAAGCAGAATAATGGAAAAACTTGGACTTCATTTGACGGGCATGATCAGATAAAGTTGAATTAAACTAATAAGCGCAAATTTAGTTCTTTAAGAGCCCTTGACCGCCATGGCAAGGGCTCTTTTTTTGCCTGGCGAATGCTCTGAAGATACAACATCTTGTTGGGGTATCGTAAACTCCCTCCAAAAGTCCAACAGCGGAAAGGGCCCCTTGTCCTATCCCGGGCTTTTCCAAACCCTCGACTGGCCTGGGGCAAGACCAAATCTCGCATGAAACCGGGCGGGAGGGGACTGATCTTTCCAGAAGGATTCTTATCCTGGAGTTGCACCAAAACACGGCGGGAAAGACAGGATGGAGGTCAGTGTTTTCGGCGATCTTTCGGAAATCGCTTCAGAACCTCTTCAATATCGGGCTGAAGGAATTTCGAGCCTTGGGAGATTAAAAGTTTGGCGAAACCTGCACAGATCCAGAGGAGCAACACACAGGTGAGTAAGCCCACCACGTAAAACAGGGAATCGGGCAGAAGGATCGCATCAGAGGATGATCGGATCATGACCTCAAGAGATTCTATGGGTATCAAGTTGCCGATGATTCCGGAAGTGTCATCTCCATTGATAAGGCGATAAATGATGGTGACCACCCATCCGCCCAACAACAAACCCAGTCCCAACATCACCATGCCCACCATGCGAGAATTCTGTGAGGGGGTTTCAGAATCTGAAGAATTGGGCCAATTTCCATCCATACGTTCACCTCGGGTGGGATTTTCCTTTCGAAAATTCCTTCGATACTGTTGGTCGTGATGAACCCTTTTGTAAGGTCATCCCGATGTCCTCGTCTTGGCTTGCGGCCTCAGGGCGATCCGCCGAAAGATTTCGGTCTCGACGGCGTGCGCGATTTGCTGTTCTGACTTGTGAGGGTGGGTCCTTTCCCCTTCTCCTTTAGAACGTCGCCGCCACCACCAAAACAGTACACCCAACCCTCCCGCACCCACAATGCTCCAAATCACAATTTTCAGGATGGAGGAGAGGTCGAATTCCTGGAAGAAGGGGGAATCGGAGTCTGGGCCTGTAGGGGGGGCACTTGGTTCTGGAAGCTGCCATGTGAAAAAAAACGAGGGGAAAACCGCCAGGGCCAATATGCCCACAAACGCGCCTATGGACCATTTAAGAAAGGGAGAATGTTTGGCGGGAGGAATTTCCGGCCGAGCCCATTCCCCAGTAGGCGTGGATGAACTTTCCGAAGGATAAGCGAGGGTTTTTGAGGTCTTCGCTATTCCCTCATGGGTTTCCCCCACAATCCCTTGAAAGTCGATCCATTGAAATTCGCCCAGTTCCTCGGGCAAGGGAGTCGCATCCAGGAGAAGTGGCAAAAGATCTTTGTCTTGTTGAATCGCGGTTTGCCATTCTTGCGTGACCTCGTCCGACTGACTGGCATGGTGACACCAGAACACGACGACCATTTGGGCTTGAGATAAGGCCTGAGTAACGGCTTTCCGCCAGGGTTTTCCGGGTTGAATACTATCAATATCCTGAAACACCAAAGCCCTATTAGCCCGAAGCAGTTTGACGACGGGAGCCACCAGCGAACCATCGGCGTGGCTATAGGAAACGAAGACATGGATCTGAGGGGTCGACATATTCGGGGCCTAGATCGGGCGTGTCTGTGTTGAATTGTACCTCAGAGGAGCCAGCGAGGGAATCATGAAAAGATTGTGACGACAAAAATGTAAAAAGCGGGGGACATCCTTTTAAGACGTAGGCGGAAATGTTTAAACAAATAAGAATAATGCGCTTAGCGGATGTTCAACTCAATGTCTTTTGGATCCTTATGACACTCGTGATGTCAATGTCCCGACCTATTTGTTAGGAATGGTTGGGTAAAGTCAGAGTGTTTGGTGATGCCCCATTCCTCCTCGCCGGGTCATTCCTGCATGTTCTTGGCAGGAATCTATCTGTGCGTTTCTTTGATGGGACAGTAGAACGGATCCTTCCTTCCACTGGATGCGTGCCAGACAGTCGGGGATAAATGAGAGTGTCAGGTATGACCGCAATATTCCCTTTCACTGACAGGGTCTGAAGGTAGCGTGCAGTTTGATCAACTCATAATTTAATGCTAAACCCGCAGTCGAATGTGGCTAGCTTGTTGGACTCACCCCCTTCGTCGTTGAGAGCACCGATTCCAAAATTTCTCGGGTCTTTTCGTAAATTGTCGGATCGGTGCTGGCACGCGGACCTGCCACATTCAGAACGTTGGGATCCACGTGGTGGAGCCAAAGACGAAGATGTTCGACGGCTTCCGGAACGGGGAGGCTGGACAAATCAAGATGACAGTGAGGTTTGCCAAGGTCATTGGCCTTGGTTTTCGTCAGAGCCGAACCTCCCATGAGAGGCCCATGAGAAAAAATCACGGTCGCGTCGGAATCCCGAACGTTTAGTTCCGTTCGGGTCGCGGGGTTCTCATCGTCCGCTTCAACAAGATTCGAATAATGAGGAGGAATCACCCCGTTTTCATCCGTGCGTCCTTGGGGCACCCAACCCCCGGTTGCGTACCCTAGATGTATCGCCGCATCCAGCGCGGCCCGATCGGCCCCTGTTTGGCCGCCTGAGATAATGCGTTCAATCATACCCATACAGCCATATCGTGATTCCCGAATGAATATTCTTTACGGAATGATTGGCTCCTTGTGGGATAAAAATCTCGTCACCCGGTTCGGCGATGAGATCAGTTTCCTCAATCGTCATTCGAAGTTGGCCTTCCATGACAATCACCACCTCATTCATAGAGTGGACGAAATCATTCCACTCTCTCCCAGGGGGATCGATGAACAGGCCACACGAGTACCCTCGCTGGTTCCAATCTTGTGAAACCTCCTCCTGACTTACAGGAACAGGGAATTTCTTTTTGATGACATAATTCATGGTGAGACACCAGAATCGGAGAAATCATCGATCCCGATAGACTTCGCGTCGGTGCCCTATCTTGACAACGATAATGACAAGTTTTTGATCCTGTATTTCATACCCGATGCGATACACTCCTTGTCGTATCCGAAATTTTTCTTGGCCTGAGAGTTTTTCGCATCCGATAGGCCTTGGATCACTCGCTAAGGCTTCAATGCGCTTGACTATGCGAGTAACATCTTTTTTTAGGAAGGGCTTGAAGATCCTTGCTGACAGACTTTTTGAAAGTCAGCCTATAGTTTGCCATGAGACTTCAGATCGTTCAGAAGTTCTTCATAGCTTAGGGAAGGTTCATTAGCTCGTTCTTGAAAGGCCGCGAGATCCTCTTGGTCTTCCGCGAGCGCAGCTCGCACCGCATCATTCACAATATCCGAGACCGACCGATCAGTATGAGCCACTTTCACACGCAAAGCCGCATGAAGCTTTTCATCAAAGTTAATCGTTGACCGTTTAGAAGGTGTGCCCATGGATTCAGTCTCCCTCTTTTTCAAAAACATAACGCTAAAACGTCAAAGCGTCAAATAGCTATGTGAGGAAGGTTGCCGGCAGCTGTCAAGAAAAATGTGGGTTCTGGCGCAATTGCCGCTCTACTCACCAATGTTATTTTTCGCTTATTGGTTTGGAATTGTTCTTATCCAAGAGATTTTTAAATAAGCGGTGGTAGGTGATTTGGCCGGATTTTCCGTGGAGATATCCAATTTGCAGTTCCTGAACCATGAATGCATCCGTAGGTACCTCATACTCAAAGGCCATATTAAAATTCGCTGAAGGAACAAACCCACAGCGGCCGTAAAATTCAGGATATCCTAAGACTACCACCGCTCCCACGCCTTCTGTCGTACATCGCTCTAGGCCAGCCTGGACCAGTGCCGTCCCGGTCCCTTTTCGTTGATGGTTGGGATCTACGGCCATGGGAGCCAGTCCCATAAGCATAAGGGCGGGGTGATGGGAAAGCGTGACGGGGGTGAACATGATGTGCCCCACCACCTTGGTCTTTTCCTCGGCCACCAAGGAAATCACCGGGTTGGCTTCTTCCCGCAACGCATCGACCAGTTTCGCTTCAGCCGTTCTTTCAAATGCCCCTAGATTGAGGGTGTACACCGCCAACCAGTCTTTTTCCTCTTCATTTCTGATTAACATTTTTGATTTCTTTTAAGAGGAATTGGTTTTAGATAGGTCTTCATTCCATAGGAAAGACTTAGACAAACCTAGGGGTCTGATTTGGTATTGAAAAAATTGGGAAACCAAACCTCTGTTGAAAATTCGTGATTCCCCTAGAATTTCATACATGAATTCTATGTTCATTTCCTTCGACTAGGTGTATAAATGAAATTAATCTCCATCCAGCCTATTGAGTAACAAAATTGATGCCTTTCTACAACTTCCCCCGCATCTAGTTTTTCCCATTGGCCCGGGCCACCTTTTGCCGAATATCGGCGGGACTGAGAGAGGAAAGTTCATCAGGAAAAATCCACACAACGTTAGACCGATATTTGCCCCGATTGTCCTTTAGTCGAAATGCGAGAGTGTGGTCCCGCGGTGCCCTATGCCCACCAAATGAACTATGACTTCCAAACTCAACATGAAAATCAGGAAAGGCTTTTCTAGCAGCGGAACGAAATGCCGAAGTCTCTTGTTTGGTGGGCTTGCGATTCTAATTTCCCACAAGAATTTCCCTCATAAATTTCTATGACAATAACTTACCTTGCCTAAAAAGGCATAAAAATAATAGAGGGTAACCGAGTGAGAAACTTTCTATAATTGGATAAATCACTACTTCCTTTCAATGAGAAATTAAAGAATTTTGGTGTTGGAATTGCTAATCATATATAGGAAGTCCGGTAATCCTTGTTTTTTGAGGAGTCCTGCCACATTAGCATGTTGTTCGAATTAGAAGAAGTCCCCATGAAATGAGTTAGATCCTTCAATTTGTTACTATTTTTAAATTCGAAGCATTTCTTTATCGCATCAGTTGATTAATCCTGAATAAGCCATATCCCATGCAAGTAAACCCCTATTTGATCCATCCCGCAGAAATTGTGGATAAGAAGCAGGAGTCCACGGATATCGTGACGTTTCGTCTTCAATTGACGGATTCGGCAGAGAGAGAACACTTTCGGTTTAAGGCCGGCCAATTCAACATGTTGTATGTGTTCGGAGTGGGGGAGGTGGCGATCTCCATCGTGTCCGACCCGGAGGAACCGGAGTTTCTGGATCATACGATTCGGATCGTCGGGCGAGTGACCCAGGTCTTGGGGAATATGCAGGTTGGGGATCCGGTCGGCGTGCGTGGCCCCTTTGGAATGGGATGGCCGATGAAGGAGGCTCAAGGCAAAGATGTCCTGATCGTCACCGGAGGATTAGGGTGTGCGCCCGTGGTAGGTGCCATCGAGTATATGTTCAGAAGGCGAGAGGAATTTGGGGCCATGACGATCCTTCATGGAGTGAAGACGCCACATGACCTCCTCTTCCGAGAACGATATGATACGTGGCGTCATCAACCTCGGACAAAAGTGCTATTAACCAGCGATGAGCCGGGGAAGACTTGGCACAATCATGTTGGGGTGGTGACCGAACTGTTCGATCAACTGGAACTTGACGCTGAACAGACCTTGGTGATGATGTGCGGACCGGAAATTATGATGCGGATTGCCTGCCAAACGCTGACCCATCAGGGTCTCCGGCCCGATTCCATGTTTGTATCGCTGGAACGGCATATGGAATGCGGCATCGGGTTATGTGGGCATTGTCAGCTTGGTCCTTTTTTTGTGTGCAAGGATGGGCCGGTGATGCGATTGGATCGGTTGATGCCGTTTTTGGGGCAATCGGGGGTGTGAAAGGAATTCATCAATACCAGGCTGAGACCATCTGGTTCGTCATCCCCGCTAGTTGTTAGCGGGGATCCATCTTCCCTTTGGTAGGAATGGCCAGGTGGATTCCCGATTAAGGATGTCGGGAATGACAGAGTAGAGTAAGAAATACTATTTGAAAATCCCCCTAGCCCCCTTTTTCAAAGGCGATTATGTTGTTGTTGACACTCGTCTTTGAAGGGGGATACGATGGGGATATATAAAGATAGGCAGTATTCTTCTGCCCGTCGTGTTGCTGTTCTTAGTTATGGGGCCCATCGAGCCATGTTGATGTTGCGATTGTATCTGGATGATGCCGGGAAGTCCGGCGATCCCAATAATGAAATTTGTTGTATTGCGGGGTGCCTGTCTCCGCTAACGGCATGGGATGAACTTGAAGCAGAATGGAAAGATATTTTAGAGAAATACGAGGTTCCATATTTACATATGAAGGAGTTGGCTCATTTTAAAGGCCCATTTTCTAAATGGGAGAACGATGAGAAATCACGGAAGGAATTTTTGTCTAGCTTGATGGATGTAATGCATAAATATGTTCTCGCAATAGTTGGGGCCACAATTCCAATAGAAGCCTATAATTCTTTAAGCGAAGAACAAAGAAATAGCGTCCCTGATCCGTATTTTATGTGTTTCCAGCAGACGTTACATTTGGCGAGTTCCAGGGCCTTCGCGGCCTCCACAGAAACCAAAGCAGCACATGGTCTTCAGACTCCAAATCCTAACCAAGCGGAGAAATTTGAAGTTATATTTTCAGAGCAGGATGATTTTAAGGGAAGAGCTAATCAGTTATTTAAACACATGAAGGAGAAATCATCCCTCGGGCCACTACTAGGGGCATTTACATGGGCGTCTTATAAGGAGGTTATCCCTCTTCAGGCAGCGGATTTGGTTGCATATGAAGTAAAGATCTTCGCAAGGGACTTACTAAAATTACACGCAACCCCTACTCGGGTTCCGATGAAAAGACTCTTCACTATGAGTCCCATATTTTCTTTTTTAGATCACAATGAAATCAAGAGAAAATTTTATTTTGGGGGGGCTGCCTTCCAAGGATAAGACAAATGTTTGCTTACTTCTTTTTGGGATTTTGCTTAGAAGGCGCAAGAATACCCTTCACCGCCTTTTTAAACTTATCGATGTCGGCGTGTTCGAGTGCTTTTCGGAGTTTGTCGTCCTCTTCTCTGGTATTTGGGGTGATAGCCACCCTGATATTTTAACTTAGCGAGGTTGGAAGCGCCACTGGCTGCTCGTCGTTAGTAAGGCGGAAAAGGCATTAGGATCTCGTCGATGGTTATGGCGGAAAGAAAATTCATTCACATACAAGGGTAAATACTCCTTACTCACATGATGAAAACTGCCCACAATGCCGCGTTTCAGCAACGACCAGAAGCTATCCAGGTTGGCGGTATGCACCAAGCCCCGAACATATTCTCCTTTACTGTGGGTCACGCTCTCATGAGGATAGCCCTTCTGCTTCAGCAGACGGTAGCCCGAATGTTCATCAGTGGCCACCAACGAGACATCATCGGCTACAGATTGACGGACAAATTGGGTCAAGGTTTGGGTGTCAGTGTTTTCAATGACCTTGGCTACCACCTTGCCTCGTCGAGACATAGCCCCAACTACGGCCACTTTTCCAGCGGTCCCAGTGCCTTTGGTGCGTTTGGCTTTATGCCGATTCTTATCTTTGCCGCCGACAAAGGTTTCGTCGATCTCGACTTCACCCTTCAGGGGACCAGAAGTACCACTCATGGCGGTCCGCCAACGGTGACACATATACCAAGTGGTCCGGTAGTCCGATCCCGAATCTTCCCCAAAGATCACGCGGTGCAATTGCAGGGCACTCACACCCTTTTTGGCCACCAGCATCAGATAGCCCACCTTGAACCACAGTTTCAGAGGGATCTTGGTGTCTTGAAAGATGGTGTTGGTCAGCACCGAAAAGCGGTAGCCGTTGCGTCCGCCACAGCCCACGTTTTTACAGGCCCAATGAAACGGCTTGGCATGAAGCTGATAGATTTTTTCATGGTTCTCGCAGCGTGGGCAGCGAACCCTTTTCGGCCAGCGCATCTCAACCAAGAATTGTTTACAGGCCTCTTCAGTGGGAAATTGTTTGTCAAAGTTGCCAATGGTTTTCATGGGAATGCTCTTTCAGTAGGTGGTTACTATGAATTGGTTTGATCAGGTTTCTGAGATTACGAAGATAGCTCAGGAGGAGTTTGGTCCTCGGGGTTATTCGGTGTTGAAGGGCCCCATAAGTCCCCAAGCCCAAGCTGCTCCCAGAGA
Organism: Nitrospirales bacterium; assembly: GCA_965223495.1. Classification (GTDB taxonomy): domain Bacteria; phylum Nitrospirota; class Nitrospiria; order Nitrospirales; family UBA8639; genus Nitrospira_E. Next base: position 209,869 of record OZ245001.1, read on the forward strand.
TCTCGTTCTGCGTCACCGGGGGCATCTAGTGTTGAGGATGTCAGGAGTTGATAAAATTTTTGTTCCTCTTTCACGATCAAATGCTGAAATGCTAACTGAAGCGTCTTCTTCATCTGATCTCTTGGAAATTCAGATTGCTCCAAGCACGACTGAAGCATAGCGATTTGAACCTGTTGTTTAGCCAGGAGTTTGGCTAATCGTTTGACAAGTCGTTCATCCATAAATAAAAAGATAGCAGAAATTTATATGAGTGTCAACAGCAACATAATTGCCTTTTCAAAGGGGGAATGATGGTGTTAAGGAATGTTAGCTAACGGAGCAGAAAACCACCCTTCTCCGACCCAACGCCGGCCGCGGGTGGCGGTCATCAAATTTACGTCCTGTGATGGGTGTCAATTGAGTCTGTTGAATCTTGAGGAAGAACTGGTTCTTCTGGGAGAAGCCTTTGATTTCGCTTATTTCCCGGAAGCGTCCAGTCGTATGGAGAGCGGGCCCTATGATATCGCGTTAGTCGAAGGGTCCATTTCCTGTCCTGAAGATATCCCGCGTATTCTTGAGATTCGTCGACAAGTCACCACGCTTATTACGATCGGCGCCTGCGCGACATCCGGTGGTATTCAAGCGCTCAAGAATTGGGCGGATCTCGATGCGTTTACCGCTGCCGTCTATCCCCGCCCCGAACATATTCAAACCTTGAGTACCTCGACTCCCATTTCGGAACATGTGGATGTGGACTTCGAACTGTGGGGTTGTCCGATCGATAAACAACAAGTCCTGGGTGTCCTCACGGACCTCTTGGCGGGAGTCCAGCCCCGCCTTCCCACCCATAGTGTGTGTTTGGAATGTAAACGTCAGGGACATGTGTGCGTGCTCGTTTCCCGCGGCATTCCCTGCCTGGGACCGGTCACACGGACAGGCTGTGGGGCGATTTGTCCGGGTATGGGCCGAGACTGTTATGGATGTTTTGGGCCGGCTGAACATGATGCCATGCCCCCACCGGGCACACCTCCCAATACGAGCTCTCTCGCACGACAGTTTCATGAGCGTTTGCAGCTGATCCCGGTGGAGATGGTTCGGCGTTTTCGAGGGATCAACGGATCGGTTCAGTCTTTTTGTCAGGAAAGCGATGCCTGGGAAAGGAAATGTTGAAAAAGGCCACCAGCGTCGTTCTCCTTACTCATAGGACTCAACGTACTACACGTACGCCTCGTCCTCTTTGTTTCGTGCGGCCTAGCTGGATAGACCTTTTTGAACATTCCTTTCGTCACTAAATTTCTTTATTTTTAGCTAGTGGGAATCTACGACAACCTATGAACGACCCTCCGACGAGTTCCAAAAACACCCGTACTATCAAAATTGACATGATGGCACGCGTGGAGGGGGAGGGCGCGCTCAAGGTGACCGTCAAAGATGGCCACATTCAGGATGTTCAGCTCCGAATTTTTGAGCCACCCAGATTTTTTGAAGCCTTCCTCCAAGGGCGTCATGTCACCGAAGTTCCCGACCTCGTGGCGAGAATTTGCGGAATCTGTCCTGTGGCCTACCAGATGAGCGCGGTTCATGCGTTGGAACCCATTTTCGGTGTGACCATTCCCCCAGCCATTCGCAATCTTCGACGGCTTCTCTATTGCGCCGAATGGATTGAAAGCCATGTGTTACATATTTATATGTTACAGGGTCCTGACTTCCTGGGGTTTGACAGTGGGCTTGATATGGCTCGAGTCCACCCCGACCTCGTCAAACGAGGTCTTCGACTGAAAAAGGTGGGGAACGATTTGCTAAGCCTTTTAGGGGGAAGGTCCGTCCATCCCGTCTCCGTTCAGTTGGGAGGGTTCTCTCAAGTCCCTACCAAGGCCAAGATGGCTTCGCTCAGGAACGACTTGCTCTGGGCCCGAGATGCCGCCGTCGAAACAGTCCGGTGGGTGAGTCAATTTGAGTTTTCCGATCCAGAGCAATCTTACACCTTTGTAGCTCTTGAAGGGCCATCGGAATACCCGATGAATGAGGGACTTTTGGCGACCAATGAAGGTCTGCATATCCCGGCATCAGCCTTTGAAAGTCAATTTCATGAAGAACAAGTGTCGTATTCCAATGCTTTGCATTGCACGTTTCACGGCAAATCCTATTTTACGGGGCCATTAGCCCGGCTTCATCTCAACTATGAGCGTCTCTCATCTTTCACAAAAGAAGTTTTTCAAAGTGTAGGGCTACGTCTGCCCTTCACACGGGCCTCCATGGGGATCGTCGCCCGTTCCCTCGAAGTGTTAGGGGCCGTGGAGGAAGCGTTGAGACTGATCGAAGAGTATGACCCACCTGCGGCCTCTTCCGTGCCAGTTAACATCCGTGCAGGGACGGGAATGGCGGCGACGGAAGCGCCCCGAGGGGTGCTCTATCATCGTTACGAGGTGAATGAGGATGGCACCATTCGCACGGCGAAGATCGTTCCCCCAACCTCACAAAACCAGCGTCGTATCGAAGATGATCTTCGACAACTTCTCCCTGGAATCTTGGAATTAGATGATCGGGAGGTGGCCATGACCTGCGAACGGCATATCCGCAGTTATGATCCCTGTATCTCCTGCGCTACCCATTTCTTGAAATTCACCAGAGAAGAATTGAATAGTTCGCGGGGAAGTTAATCGAATCCCCCCATGCCTCCCTTTTGAAAAGGAAGGATGAGAAAAGGAAATAGAACGAGCGAATAGTCAAAACTATTCTAAATTTTCTCCCCCTTTTGCAAAGGGGGATGAAGGGGTATTTTAATTGGTTAAGTACCGACATGATTTAAAGCACCTCGCTCGAACTTTGCGTAGTCACATGACGGATAGTGAACAGGCCCTCTGGGCAAGATTACGCCGCAAGCAACTGAAGGGGATTCAGTTTTATCGGCAAAGACCTCTTGGTAGAGCTATAGTGGATTTCTATGCTCCAAAAGCAAAATTGGTCATCGAGATTGATGGTTCACAACATCTCAAATCAGAGAATGTGAAAAAAGATGAAAAACGAAGTGCTATTCTGGAGCACCAAGGATTAAGGGTTATGCGTTTACATAATTTGCAGGTCCTTCAAGAATTGGATTCTGTAGTTGAATCAATTTTTCAGGATTTGCCAGAACAAGAGGAGTAAATCCCCCCATGCCTCCCTTTTGAAAAGGAAGGATTCATAAAAAAAGCGGAAGTTACCTCCCAGCTGGCCGAGGGGAGGAAAGTCCTAGGGTGATGAAATTATACATTATGATAAATGTTCCTGAGCTTGCTGATGGAAGCTTCACTCATTTTCCAGAATTCTCCCTGCGTCCTGTTAGAGGGATCATCATGCAACTATGACGCTTACGTTACTGGTCACGGCTTTTCTTGTCAGTCTGGCCGTTCTCATACATTTTGAGGCGTTGCAATACCTTGCGACTCTCATGCGGACGTACCTTGGTCGCCCCCGCGTAGGGCTGCTGTTAGGCGTGTTAGGTGCGCTCCTGGCGCATGTTGTGGAAATATCCGTGTTTAGTCTCGGGTATATCGCCCTGGCAGGATTAGAAGATTATGGTTCCATTGAAGGAGGCTTTGAAATCGGTTTCCGAGATGGATGGTATTTTTCGGCAGTCATCTATTCCACTTTAGGCTTTGGAGATTTGTATCCTAAAGGACCCATTCGATTTTTAACAGGAATGGAAGCTCTGACGGGATTGGTTCTTATTACGTGGACGGCGTCCTTTTTATACCTCTATATGCAACAAATTTGGCGGACCAACTCCGATCTGAAGAACCCCCAGGATACCCGCAAGGAAATTTAATGGAGTGGGAGGTACCGAGTTCGACCGGGGTCCCGTGCTCGTCAATCCTCGTTAATGACAGGGATCCGCGCACCAAAAGACGAGGTACACAAAGACCAGCACGCCCAGGGCCACGGCTCCCATCAGATACCAGCCGTGCTTCATCTCTTTCTCACGTTCATTTCCCGCAGGGTTGCCGGTAATTTCATGAACGGGCTCTTCATTTCACGTCATCATTCCCGTACTAACAAAATAGAACAATCCGTATGATGGACGACCGAATGTGAAACACTTCCCAGGAAGAAGCGACTGACCCCGGATCGACGATGCGTCCGCATAACGAGGAGATCGGGCGACGTCTTTTTCACCTCGTCCACGATCGTGGACGAGGGCGCTCCAATGATGGCCGACCCTTTGGCTTGATAGCCTAACCGTTCGAGTTCCAAGCACATGACCTGGGTGAATTTTTCGGCATAGGTCACCATTTCTTTTCGGAATTCGGGAGGAATGATGGCCCCCATGGGCCAGGCCGGTTCCGACAGAGGAACGACATGGAGAACCGTCACCGCACACGGAAGCCGAAAAGGGGCTTTTTTGAAAAAAGCCATGATGGATTCGGCGTCATCTTGGTCTTGAATGGGAATGAGGATGTGTTGGATTTTTCGAAGTGGTCCTTTTACCACCAAGGTTGGACACGGCGCATGAGTAATCATCCGATGCGAAATGCTGCCAAAAATTTGTTCACGGATCGGCCCTAATCCCCTGGCTCCTAGGACAATGAGATCGGTCTCCTCGTCTTTGGCAATCTTCAGCATACAGTCGGCCGGTTGGCCCCTCTCAAGTTGGGGCGAGACGGAACCAGCATGGAGAGGAAGGAGCGACTCAGCCTGGGCCAATACCCGTTCACCCTCTTCCATCATGGCCTTTTCGACCGCCATGGTCAGGTCTTTGGCCACGTCCGCTCCCATGGCGGGGTAGGGAACTCCTGGTACGTTGACCACGTGAAGCAACTTGAGACTCTCGGCGGGACTGAGGTTCTCAAACGCTCGCGTGGCTTCGATGGATTGATCTGATCCATCCACGGCTAAAAGGTATTTCATGGAATGTCTCCTTTCCTCTCGGTCGTTCCAATTTTCTACGTCCGGTTTTCTCGTGCGCGAGGCTGGACCTCTATCGCACTTCTTTGATCATTTCTATCGCGCCACAGGGACATTCCTCCGCGCAAATCCCGCAGCCTTTGCAATAATCGTAATCAACGGCGTAGCCCTTCCCCGCACCCAATTTTCGGATGGCGTTATCGGGACACACACCGTAACAAGTGTCACATTCAAAACAATTGCCACAGGACAAACACCGCCGTGCTTCCAATAAAGCGGTGTCTTCGTGTAACCCTCCTACCACTTCTTCAAAGCCGGACCGGCGTCTGGCCAATTCTAACTGGGGTTGGTGGGTTTTTTCGGCGTCGGTGTAATACCAGGTGTTGAGATTCTGAAAAGTGGCAGCGGTTTTGGGAATAGGGGGTTGATACACAAAACCCTGAAGGTAGCCATGGATATGTTGGGCGGCCATTTTCCCGTGACCCGTGGCCACGGTGACGGTGCGTTCGGCCGGAACCATATCACCACCCGCGAACACACCTGACCGGCCGGTCATCATGGACTCATTTACCTGAATCACCCCATCGGGGGAAAGTTCCAAACCGGGTACATTCTCCAAAAACGCCGTGTCGACTTCTTGCCCTACGGCTAAGATCAGGGTATCCACTTCCAAGGTGTCCAATCTGCCGGTGGGTTGTGGTTGGCCCTTCTCGTCCAATTCCATTTCCTCGACCGTGATCCTGGAATCGTCGACTCGGCGGATCATATTCAACCAGCGGGTCACGACTCCCTCTTCCAACGCTTCCTCTACCTCGAAGGAATGGGCGGGCATATGTGTTCGATCTCGCCGGTAGATCAGGACCGTTTCCTGGGCTCCCAGACGTTGAGCCGTTCGAGCGGCGTCCAACGCGGTGTTCCCACCGCCATAGACGGCGATTTTCCGGCCAATTTTGGGTCGCTGTTCTCCCTCCATGGCTTTCAGAAATCCCAGGGCGTCCATCATTCGGGTCGCGTCGGGACTCGGAATGTCGATTCGTTTGCTGAGATGGGCCCCAATGGCTAAAAATACGGCATCATATTTTCCCTCTTTGACGGTCTGTTGGAGGTGTGTCACTTTTCGATTGAGAAGAATGGAAACTCCCATCGCCTCAATTCGGCCAATTTCCGCATCCACGATGTTCCGGGGTAATCGATACGTGGGAATGCCGAACCGCATCATTCCCCCGGGTTTGGGACCGGCCTCCTGCACCGTGACCGCATGCCCGAGACGGGCTAGATGATAGGCAGCTGACAGGCCACTGGGACCCGCGCCAACGATGAGCACGCGTTTGCCGGAAGGTTTTCCGGGTTCGATGGTCCATCCTTGGGCAATGGCGTAATCTCCCAGAAAACGCTCGACGGCATGAATGCCCACGGCTTCATCAACCTGGGCCCGATGACACGCGGTTTCACAAGGGTGATAACACACCCGCCCATGAATGGCCGGAAAGGGATTATCTGCCATGATTTTTCGCCAGGCCTGTTCGTATTTGCCTTCTTCCGCTTCGTACAACCACTGTTGAACCTGCTCACCCGCCGGGCATCCCTGTTGGCAGGGTGGAAGGTTGCTCACATAGATCGGGCGACGGGTTCGCCAATTGCCGGTGTGGTTGGCCAAACTGGATGCGGGGTCTAGCGTGATGGCAAAGGGTTTGGGTTCCATCTCTCTCACTCTGTATCCGGGAGTAAATGATGGTTATGAATATTTCTGTCAGCTATGGCCTGGATCAGGGCGAGTGCTTGTTCATCCCGTGGGTTGAAGAGATGCTGAAATCGCCCTTGCAATTCCAAGTACCGCTCAACCGGCACCCGGTGGCGAATAGGGGTTTGATCCGTTTGGATCCCCGCTTCGGCTTCATATAACGGAAATAATCCGCATTCAACCGCCAGGCGTGCCACCTTGATCGTGAGGGCCGGGTCGGATTTCCACCCCAAGGGACAGGGCACATGAATGTGAATGTAGCGAGCGCCTCGCCGGTTCATCGCTCGGGAAACCTTGGCTTCTAAATCATGAAGGTCGGCTACGGAGGCGGTGGCGACATAGGGAATTCTATGGGCCATGGCGATCTGCGGGAGATTCTTTCCCCTTCCCACGGGGTTTCCGGGTTCGCCTCCCACGGACGGGGTCGTATTGGTCCAGGCTCGCGGCGGAGTCGCACCGGATCGTTGGACTCCCGTGTTCATATAGGCTTCGTTGTCGTAACACACGTATAAAACATCATCATTCCGTTCGAACATGCCCGATAAGCATCCAAAGCCGATGTCGACGGTGGCCCCATCCCCACCCTGGGCCAGGACACGGATGTGTGATTTTCCTTTCGCGCGGAGCGCCGCAGCCATACCACTGGCCACGGCGGGGGCATTCCCAAACAGGGAATGGAGCCAGGGAATTTGCCAGGCACTTTCCGGGTAGGGGCTAGAAAAGACTTCCAAGCATCCAGTCGCATTGGCGACCACGACGTTGTTATGGGTGGCCCGCATGACCGCGTCGATGGCATAGCGGGCGCCGAGGGCCTCGCCGCACCCTTGACAGGCTCGATGCCCGGAATTCAGTGAGTTGGTGCGATCTGTCCTAGCCTGGATAGTTCGTTGCGATTCGTCCAGCAAGCGGTTCCCGACCGTAAAGGTTCCGGTCTGATAAAACTTAATCGGGGGAGAAGCCATGAGTCGATTGCCTCTCAAGGCGTGGGAGCCAGGGTGCTCTTCTTTGTGTTCTCTGCCAAGTGCATAATACCTTCATCCGGTTTTAACGCCGTGTGTCCCAATTGATCGAAGCAGATGCTCCGGTGTTGGCCCAGAGCGTCGTTTCTCTTGTTGTCGGGTGAGTTCTTGGTTAATGGCCTCCCAATTCAGATCCAGAAAATGGGGTTCTTCCAATCCTTCTAAACAGGCTCCCTTGACGGTGTCGATGATGGAAGTCTTAGGAACGGCCCGACCGCCCAGCCCAGCGATGACGGTATCCACGATTGTGGGTAATCCCTGAAGCGCCATTTTCACATCGCTTGAAACGATGCCTCCTTTGCCCACCGCTAAATCCTTTTCAACCACGATCACACGTTTCGCATTGTGGACCACATGCCGGAGAGCCTGTGAAGGAAACGGCCGATACGAACGGAGTGCGATGCTTCCTACGGGCCATCCCTCGTGCCGTAGGTCATCGACTGCATCTTTCATCGTGCCGTTGATCGATCCCAAAGCCAATAAGAGTGTTTCGGCATCTTCTGTTCGATATAGGTCCACCAACCCGCCCGCTGCCCGGCCAAAACGTTCGTGAAAGAGTTGACTCAGGCGAGGGATGGTCTCCAGTGCCTGCGAGTGCTTGTGATGTGCCAGGTATCGCACCTCAGCAAAGGCTTCGGGTCCCACCATCGCGCCAATGGAAACAGGGTCTTCCGGGTCCAAGACTTGGACCGGTTCAAAGGGTGGAACAAAGCTATCGACGTCGGCTTGTGAGGGGAGATCGACAGACTCGAACGCATGCGTGAGAATATACCCGTCCATACACACCATGACCGGGCAACTTAATTCTTCGGCTAAGCGAAAGGCCTGAATGTGGAGATCCACAGCTTCTTGATTGTCTTCTGCATATAATTGAATCCATCCGGCATCTCGCAGAGCCATACTGTCAGAATGATCATTCCAAATATTAATGGGCGCACCTACTGCCCGGTTGGCGATGGTCATCACGATGGGGAGTCCCAACCCCGCGGCGTTGTACACCGCTTCCGCCATAAAGAGGAGACCTTGGCTGGTCGTCGCCGTATAGGCGCGTGCACCCATGGCTGAGGCTCCAATCAAGACGCCTAATGCCCCAAACTCCGACTCCACATTCAAAAATTCACAATTCCCGACTTCTCCGGCTTTGACCTGTCGTGACAGGCTTTCCACGATATGGGTTTGTGGAGAAATCGGGTAACAGGCGATGACTTCCGGGCGGCAAAGGGCCACCGCATGGGCTACAGCTTGGGATCCTTCAATGTGTTGTTTCATAGACCTCACACCTGTCCAATGTGCGGAGAGCTTTCAGAGATCAACCGAGAGATCGTGTCATAGGCTTCCAAAGCGACGGCTCGATTCATATCCTGGATGGACCCTGGGAATTTTTCTTGGATGGCGGAATCCAGTGAACCTGGTGTGATGGTATCCGTCAAAGCCGAAAACCCGGCGATCATGGCGATATTGGCTAGGGGACGTCCCAGGTGTTTCATGGCGATTTCCGAAGCTGGTAACGTGTAGATCTGAACCTTGGGCATTTGATGTCGCCATTCGGCCAAACCTAGTCTATCCACGTCTCTGGTGGTATTAATTATTACGACTCCTTGTGGGGAAAGCCCTCCAAAGACGTCCACATGGTGGAGCAAGGTTGAGTCATGGATCAGGAGGACATCGGGATTCCAAACGGGTTCCCGTGTGCGAATGGGCTGAGAATGGAGACGACAAAATGCCATCACCGGAGCTCCCGTTCTTTCAGACCCAAAACTGGGAAACGCCTGGGCGGCCTTCCCATCCTTGAAGGCGGCTGAGGCCAGCAACTCTGCGGCCGTGACCACACCCTGTCCCCCTCGCCCATGAAGACGAATCTGGATCATGCGACGCTATCCATTTATTTCTTGACCATCATCGGCCAAGTCAGCATTAAGATTAGGGGGCAAGAGGCATGCCCTTTTTCAGAAGACCAAATATGAAGGATGGAAAGGCCTTTAGGCCCCTCTCAGGGGCATATTGAAAACGCATGGAGAGGAAAGTGGTGAAAAAAAGAACAGGAAAGATTTTTGGCAGTGTAGAAAAATTCCCCGTATGAAGGAGAAATGGGGCAGATCGACCTTGGCTGAGAGCAGAAATCAGAATCCCATAATATAAGGAGGGGGTGACGATTGATCCTTGACCTCTCAAATCCTCAGAGGGATTGGGAAATTTTTTTTAAACTGAATCTTGAGAGAGGGGGAGCCCTCTGAACCCCGGCCCTGGAAAACCTCTTCGGGAAGGGGGTAGTGGACCGGACATACCGTTCCGGATGAGGTACTTTGTATTGCCAGCCGCCACCTTTTACTACATGGGCTGCCCCCTTTTGAGTCCAAGAGTCCACTCCTTCAGCACAGACCGACTCCAAAGCGTTAGGGATGGTGACCAAGACCTCATACTCATTGAGAATCCGGTCTTTCATCCTAGGGTCGGACTTCAGATTGTCTTGGTGGTGAACTCCGAGAATACTTATGGGTGTGCCTGGAATCCCAAAAAGGGGGCTTCGAAAAGGTGAGATCCGTGGATCTTTAAATCCCCAGAGTCGGGTTCCTTTTTCAATTTTGATATCACGAACGGGATAATTGAAATCGATGTAGTCAACTTCTCCGTAGGGAACTCTCCCTCCTTGGCCGGCACAGAAATTCTGATAGAAGTTCATGGCTACATTTCGTCGATATTCATTTTCCTTTCCCATGGGCCGCCCGCCTCCTTCTGAAACGCATTGGCTTTAGAAGTGAAAATGCCCCCTGCGAACCATCCTTAATCTAATGTTCCAGGTCCGGAAAATAAAAAATCTTGTTGCTGACCTCACCTACAAAGAAATAAAAACACAACCGGAAATCAGGATAAATTGAGTTCGATCCCTTCATCTCTGACCGACTTAATGTTGCTTGTAAAGCGTAAGGATTCCTTGGGCGGGATATCAACGAAAAACCGAACGAGTTGCCGGAACTGAAGACCGTTGAACAACGGTTCTCTGGCCTCAATGGAAAAATTATTGAAAACCATTTGTGATGACCGAAAAGCCTTTCGTGGAAAATTTTTGGTATTTGGGAATAGACAAGGTTTCTCTTAGGCCCTCGAATTGACGAAATTATTCAGGAATCTGTATGAGGTCCTCTTCTTGTGTGAAGAGTTTTGGGGGTAACCAACCCTCAATTTGCGAGGAAGAACCCTGTTCGAAGGGTGGGCTGACGAAGAGGTGGTATCACGGGAAACTCAAATGGTGGTATTCAGGACATCCCTCCCCTTTTGAGAGGCAAAACGTATAGAACACGGTTCAGGGGCGAAATCCAAATGATGACAAGACATGGGCGGTCTTGAAACGGTACAATGGTTATTCCGATGGAGACATTGGAAATGTGGAATCGCATTTTTAAACAGGTTGAAGGTTGCGTTATTATTTGAGTAGTTCTGTAGACTCGCCTTAATCAATTGATACTTCCCACTTCGCGCCCGTAGCTCAATGGATAGAGCACCTGACTACGGATCAGGAGGTTACAGGTTCGACTCCTGTCGGGCGCGCCATTTCCATAATTGTACTTATTCTCTTCAAACCAACCCTACAGGAATCGCACTGATATTTTTTCCTAGAGGCAAGAAAGTCTCTGCAAAACAAATCACGCCCCCTTCACCCATTGGATTGAGTAATTGCTCCAAGACTTTGAAGTGACGAGTATCATCTTTAGTCGGAGAGGCAGTCTTTTTAAATTCTAGGGGGTAAAATGTTTCATCCTGTAGAATCAATAAATCAACTTCTTTTTTGTCCTTATCCCGATAGTAGTAGAGTGGAGCGCGTTTGCCATTATGCCAATAACTTCTCAATATTTCGTTAAAAATAAATGTTTCGAGAATGGCTCCAGACATGGCGCCAGCTTCTAGTGTCTTCGGACTAGACCATTCCGTGAGATAGGCGCATAGGCCAGTATCTAGAAAATAGAGTTTAGGGGCTTTGATTAATCTTTTGGTTGTATTGGTATGGTATGGCTCCAAGAGATAGATAATCCCTGAGGCCTCTAATACACCCAACCATCGTTTTGCTGTCGGGACCGATATGGCCGCGTCGCGGGCCATATCCGACATGTTCAATAATTGTCCCGTACGAGCAGCTGCGGCTCTAAGAAATTTTAGGAAAGAACCTTCATCACCAACATTTGCTAAATCACGAACATCACGTTGCAAATAAGTCTGAACATAGGAACTGTAAAATAAATTATGGTCCATTCCATTGGATTTTATCGGCTTTCGCCCATCTCCATATCCTCCGCCTTCCCCGTCACCGGTGTCCCCATCTCCCCAGCCTGCTCCACGCTCCAATAGCCACATGGCTGGATATGAACCGCGCCAAATAATTCGATACACGTCCTGAAGCGAAAGAAGTAAGGAAGGCTTCAGACGTTTTTGTAATTGGTTTCTTGTGGGCAAAAAGGGGGTAGCTAATTTAGGCTGAGCCTGTAACTCCTTTGTTGAAAGCCCTAACAGATTGACAATGCCCACACGACCTGCCAAAGATTCAGAGACGCCCTGCATCAATTGAAATTGTTGAGAGCCTGTGAGCCAGAACAATCCGGGTGAGCGGTCACGGTCAACGTGTATTTTGATATATGGCAGTAATTCAGGCGCATACTGAATTTCGTCAATGAGGATCGGTGGCTTAAAGCGTTGCAGGAATAGTGAAGGTTCTTCCCTAGCCAGCGTTGCCAGCGTTGGATCATCGAGGGTGACGTAGGAGCGACCTCTTTTGCTTAAGTGCTGTAATAGTGTTGTCTTGCCGACTTGACGCGGTCCCACAACAAGCATGACAGGGAATTGTCCTGTTGCCTTGCCAAGAAACTTCTCTAATGTGCGATGTATATACATGTTCGTCCAATTTAATATAATATATTAAAATAGACGATATAGAGGGGAAATGCAAGTATTAGATAGCCAAACTCATAGAAGAAGCCTGAAGAATCAGATCCCATTCTTCTAGGGTTTCGAATAAAAGGTTCGAGGTTACTCCGTTTAGGCGCGCCAATTTTTAACAAATTGAATTCATTGATATTTTTTTGACCTGCTGAGGTGCGCAAATTGAAACCTCTCCTATGATGCTGAATTTAAGCGTTTTTTCGGTTCGATTCCTCTATGGTCAAATTTTATATAATCTGGAGCGTGGAGCTATGGGGTAAATAGTTTGAAACCTGACATTGAAAAGTACATGTCTTATCTGGATGAGTATGATTTGACTGAAGAAAAGAAAGTTCAGCTTATTAAAGACGTATGGTTAATAATGGAATATTTTGTTGACAGGGCGTTCGAATCAAGCAAGTAAGCTGAACTATCCTGTGCCCTGCCATTTAAGAAAATTGTAAAAGTAGGCGCACATGTTCTTACTGTGAGGTAAGGGATTCTTCAACAGCCTTGCGGATATATTTCTGATAGGAAATACCTTCTTCGTCAGCTTTCTGTCGAACTGCCGAGAGTAGTTGTTCCGAAAATCGCAGATTCACTTGTTTGTTTTTAGGAAGCATCTCAAAATTGACCGATGTAAAATTCTTCAGATTAATGTAATCCGTCAAATCCTGGTTCAGGAATTTTTCAGCTTCCTTATCACTTTTTAATTTTGGTAGTTTCTTCTTCATATTTTTTTGCCTCTTTTTCATGCATATAACGAGCACTGATAGGACGGATTAACATCTCGCCATTCACATCCCGCAGGGTAAAAACCACAAACATCGGTCTTTGCTTTTTCGAGCGCCCAATGGCCAGATAACGCTCTTCGTCATCGGAATGTTTGGGGTCAGGGGTAACCAAAACCTCTTTTTGTTGAAAGAAATATTCAATCTCTTTCTGGAATAAGCCATGCTTTTGGCATTTCTCACGATTGCCCTCATCCCAATCAAAGCCATTAACTTGTATTTTTATCATAGCATGAACATATACATTTGTCTATACAAATGTCAACTTTAATAACAGCTGCATTTTGCTTAAGAATATTATAAATATTGCAAATGAACTAGCTCGAAATGTAATAGCCTGGATTGTTTTAAGTGCTTACAGCGATAAGTTGGGTTCTAGCGATGTTCTTTCAAGAACTCTGTTCCATTCTTCAAGAGTTTCGAAAAGGCGGTTCGAACTTTCTCCGTTTAGGTGCGCCATATTGGAATGACCCCCCTTAAAATTCTCTAAAAACCTGATTGGCAGCCATGTTTGGCTGCGGTTCGAAAACCCTCGTTTCGCTTGTATGTCAATGGCTCGTCAAACCTCAGCCAGGCACCGAGACCTCTTTGGGGACCTCCCTTCGGAGTTTTTTTTGTCAAAGAGTTCAAGCTATTTGAAATTTGGGGCTGAATGATTTGAATAGAAGGGCAGGATGTCCTAGATGTCAATGAGAGGACACTGGGAATGTGTTGACGGGTTTTCAGAGGCTGTCAAGGAATATCAATAGGGTGATCATCAGATGAGGCCCCCCATCCTGATGCCTCTTTGAGCTCAGAGAAGGCCGTACTAAATTCGGCCAAAGAAAGAGGAAGAATCATCTGCTTCGAATCCCCCAGCACGAATGCCACTTTGGCAAAGGTGCCAGACTTGAATTGACTCAAGAGAGGTTCATCTAAAAACCCACTGGCTAAACAGACCCGGTCATCACAACGACTGAAGGGAAGTCTAAAATCGGGGAAATTATCCACTTTCAATCCAATGCCGACTTTTTGCTTGGCCGATGGACTCATTCGAAAATCTATAGTCGCCACAGTGGCCTTAGGAGGAAAATACACCGAGACTCCCATGAGAACTTTTGTGCCTTTAGGGTCCGTCGTCGTTACTTGAGAGAGGGCACAACCCTCGGTACAGATTAGGCTCCATGAACCAAACACTTTTTCTTGAAAAGCCTTAACATTGCCGGGTGCAATGCCCCAAGCTGCAATGACCAGAAAGGTGGTGAAAAGACAAAACCAAATTTTTCTCATGTCAATTAGCCTTCCGGTTGGATCCCACGATCCTCTTCATGAGGATCATTCTTCAGCCTTCAGTAGGAAAATCTTACAAGCTTTCAAAAAATTTTACAGAAGATTCCTTTAATGGCAATGTGAAGCAAAGAAAAAATTGGCGTCGGCCTTTCAAGCAAGACCGACGCCAATTAAGGAATGCCCTATCAGGAATTCATTATTCTATAGATATTTAGTTTTTTCCTGTCTGTGTTTTTCTCCATTGCGAAAGTCCTAACCCCAACAAACCCGTGGCAAATAGAACAACTGTGCTGGGTTCGGGAATGGGCCCCGGACCCCCGGGATCGGTATCAAAACTAATTGGGGTCTGAGTCATTTGAACTCGGCCAGCCGAAGTAAAGGAAACCCCCGTGACAAAGGCCTCCGTATCATTCGGATCAAGCCCCGCTTCGGTCTCTATGCCCAGAATTCGAAAACGATCCACACCACCGGGTCCAAAATTATGAACCGAGCCACCGGCTAGATCAATGCCAGAGTCGGTGTAGTCCATTAATGTGTCATCGAATAAAAAGAGGTCGTAAAGGTCGTCACCGATACCGGTCGGAAGCAAAACGGTTTGGAAATTTGGCCCTGAGGTCACTTCGTAATCATAGCCAATAGCCACGATCGGATCGATAAAAACCGTTTGATTGAGCTCAACATTAAAATCAAAGACAAATTGGCCATTGTTCACAACAGGTAGCAAGGGATTGTCCGGGGTGCTTCCTGGGGTCCCACCCTCCCTTATAGCAAAAGACCATAATCCCGGAGTGTTTTCAGAGACATTTGACGTGTTTTGGAGGTCCAGCACTGCGGCCGTACGAGATCCCGGTAAGGTGAAAAAATTAACGCCGTCTCCGGCATCAAACCCTGCCTGGGCTGGTGTCCCGCCAAGGCCGCCAGAGCCTCCACTGGCATCCCCGGTAGTCCAATTGAGGTCTTCATACCGAAACTCAATATCGAAATTTCCCGCACCCGTATCACTCCGATCACGAAGGACTAATTGAAATGTATTGGTTAAGCTTGAATCAGAGGAAAAAAATCCGACAGAATCCCAGGTTACCACCGTGGTTTCTGCATTGGGGCTTCCCACATACACCGCACCGCAGGTGGCGCATCGGGTATCAACATCACCCCAATACGGAGCTATTAAAGGTTGATTCGCCACAGGAAAGGGATCAGGGGTAAAGGTGCTGACCGGCCCATTAAAACTGATGTTGCCATTATTATTAATAAAGAAAGTGTCGAACGTGTTGCCAAAAAAATTGACATCAAACGGTAGACCTAATTCGTTAGAAGATCCGTCATCATTTGGAAACATTGCTAGCTCTCCAAATCCTGCGTCTCCGCCCAAACCATCAATGAGAATATGGTTCGCTTGGGCTGGAAGAATTCCAAAGAGCCAAACGCTTAACAAAACGGTCCAAAGCCATACAAAAGGCTTTTGAGGGGGATTTCTTTTCATAAAGACCTCCAAAATTATTTTAAAGAAACAAATCACGGGATATTTTAAGGAACATAATACATCGAAGGAATTTAAGCAAATATTGCGCCATTTCTTCTTAGTTAGAAACAAAATACACGAATAACAAGGAACCTCATAAAATCAGTACCAATTCTGTATGCTCTCCGTCTTACTAACTCATTCATAGAGAATGGTGTTCATTAGAAATCATTGTGTATTGTCAATTTCCTTTACACGCAGACTCCCACTTGATGATAGAATACCTGTGGGATAGTCTTCAGTTGTTTAAGCTTGGATCATCTGGTTTTGTTTACTTAACTTCCTTGTGGCAGACTGGCCACCCTTAAAAGCTACAACCCTGGTCGGCTACCTGATTTTCGTCCAAGCAGAAAGGGTGTTTTTGGGAAATGTAGACCGTCAGAAACCTTTACGTCCACAAACCTCCGTCATGATACGTGGTTGAAAAGAAGAGGGATGATTGTGGCCTACAAGTTGTCTCAATTCCTATAAGCAGCTACGAATTTCATGGAACTTGCTAAAAACTCCGGCAGCTTTCTCAGTACCACCAGTGAATATCTTGGCTATATTCACCTTTTCTTTACCTTCCCTTTGGAGAGTACTGATGAAACAGGTTTTGAGTGCGCCTCGGGTGTTTGTCTTCAGTGCCTGCTCGTTTTGTAAGCCAGGTTGACCCATGCAACCCTGTTTGGGTTTGAATTCACTTCCACCATAATCATCTACTGATATCGCCGGCCTTTCTGTGGGTGATGCCGCGACTATCATCGTGATTATGGATAATGGCAGGATGACCGATTTGAATCAAACCTGGACTGCCACTGATCTGCAATCGGTGACCAATGACTGTAAGAAGGGGGGGCTTGTCATCATCTTTCATAATCCCTTTAAAAATGGGTTGGCTGTTTCAACTGAAGATTTAATAACTGATGTCGCAGGGTCTTTGACGTCGGTTATGAGTGAATGGATTGATTCTCCAGTTTCCGAAGATTTTACCACCAACGGGAGTGCACCTCATTCGCTTGGTTTCTTACTGGGGTGAACGGTGGGTATTTTGAGGTGTTCCGTGGCAGCCCAAATGGGCCAAAAGAGAGGAGCTTGCTAAGGTGATGTTTTGAACTCATCATATCTCTGAAAGAAGGGAGGATGAAGCCAAAATGAGACACCAAACGTGAAGCAGACAAACTGGTCCCCCGTTTCCGCCCCCATCTTTGAATCCAGCCCCATGTTGTTATTCGGCACGGGCTTAGCGGAATTCGAGGAATGGCGTTGGAAACGAGGACGACAGGCATAGTCGAGCATTTCACTGATGTTGGATACCGGAGCCTCTGCCACCTCACGGCAGGGGCTCTTTTTTTGTCTAGCGATTCTACTGAGGATGGATCAATCAAACCGAGTATGGTAGAACCACGTTTCGATCTGAATTCAGAAGGAGGCTTTTAGCTCTGCTTCGGGCTTAACTCACCTGTCCACGAAACCAGAGCCAGACCAAATGAGAAATATGCGGACAAGCCTCAATTTAGTGATGCGTTGGAAATGATTGGACAAATCATGCAGCATGGCACCAGACGGTTTGCTTCTGATTATTCTTCTAATTTTCTGGGGCCGACCATCGATATGATCCTGGTTTTACAATAAGAGGATTGCCAAAGTCCTCCTGTTTCCCAAATGAGTGAATAGTTGCTCCGATTAGCCAATGGGCAACCAGCTCCCCACCAGGCCGGTCAAGTTATCCCCGGGGCTGCTGAAGAAACTGATGACCTGGATGGTACCGTCCCCTTCACCCGTTTTAGAGATGATTGTGTTCATCATAATAGTTAGCGAAGGTCCTAAATGACAGAATGGTTTCATTGTTTAGACCGTGCTTACGAAGGATTCAAGACGAATGTCGAGCAGGAAGGATATGCCAATGATCATCGGCCTTGGTTTGACGAAATTCGATATGCCAAGCCTCACGGGGGTACCCATCTCAAATGGAGGCTTTACACTCCAAACGGATAATGCCTTCATTGAAGGGTTCTGGGAAAGTGTATTAACACCGGGCCCTAATTTTGGAAATTCCCCCCCTGGATGCCTTGGAATTTCCTCTTATTGGCCCTGTTAATATTTCATCAGACTTGAGATACTTGATTTCATTCACTTTCGCAGGCATCCTTTCGAATCAAAGTGATGATAATGAAATAGGGTGGAGACACTCATCACCCTGAGAAACCACCGGCGAGAAATCAACCTGTGCCGTAGCAGTGCAATCTTTGTCCTTCAAACGTGTGTGGATAGTAAAAAGCTGACTAAAAAGTAGAAAAAAGAACAAGTTTACGCGCAAAGCTCATGTTGAATATTCGGCAGGGTCAATACGAAAGTCTTGGATTGGAGGCAAGGTCGTCCTATCGAAAAGAACTCCTGGTCCACTTCCAGGAATTCGCTCCGGAGCTTTACCGCACGGCAGGGGAAGAACAGTTTTATCAATTTATCGATTATGGGTTAGACAAGGCTGGGCGAATTGGCCTGAACCTACGTGGACCTGTGCGGTTATTGCTGGACGTGATGTGCATGGTCGGGCAGGACTTTGATCAGGACCCACAGTATCGTCGAATGTGGCCCGAGGGTAACCCTGCCGAGATTCCCATGCCGTTCGCGCAACGGTTGCGTGCCGGTTTTCTTGAGTACCTAACCCTCTGCATCGGGGCAGAAGGTAAAGGGGTTCTGACTCAAGTGCTCCATCAAATTTTGAAATGGGAGCCAGATCCCGCCACCTCCTTTCGGGAATGGACTCACGAGAATTTTTCACGAATTTATCCTGAGAAAATTGCCTATATGGGAGAAAAGAATTTATCCGAATTCTTGGATGTCTGCGACGAGCGCGCGGACGAAGCGAAGATTGCGAAGAATCCTGGGAAACAACTCGTGGTGATTTTATCCAGTTCCTTTGGGGGGAAATTCCTTACGAACCCGCTTTACCCCTGGGTAGCCAAACGCCTGCTGACCGAAGCACCGGAAGAGGAGAGAGTGGAGAAGACCATATCTGCCTTGCGAATCTACGCTTCGAAGATGGTGGAAAATTTGGAGAAAGGACGTTAGTTCATGCCCCCTTGCGGCGAACCAGAGGAACCCAATTGTCATCCGACTGACACAAACGGGGTGGATTCACCGACTGCCGAGTGTCCGCACTGCACCTACTGGAACGAGGACCACAGCAATGATTTTAGTGGCCACGATTCCAAGTTTGTGGTTTCCACCCAGTTCCCCGGGCAGGATGTGGGATTTCGCCTGGAGGCAAACCTCGGGGCTGGAAACATCACAGTCACTTCAATCTTCAGATGGGGAACGGTGGCCTCGGACGTGACGGAGGCTCAAAAAGCGGCCACTATCACTCAGTTCAAGGCCAAGGTTGCCGGATGGGGCAATCGATTTAACATGAAGATCATCGATCCGATCTGCGGTGAGAAGACGTTACCGATCCGGTTTCGTCTTCTCTGGAATCCAGATGACACCAGTGACACGGCCCCGTTTCGCGTCAACCTTCGGAAGACGTATCCCAGAGCCGGAGTGACGGGCTGGAATGTCGACATCGGCTACGATTCAAATGTTACGCCAGATTCGGGGTGGGTACTTGCCCACGAGTACGGACATACCATTTGCCTGAAAGACGAGTACTTTTACGCCGGTGTCACGTCTGCGACCGTAACGTACAAGAAAGCCGACGGTGGCTCCGATGTCATCACCCTGGAACCGAGTTCCGGCAACATTATGTTCACCCATGCCAATACAACGTACCTGAAAAGATTCTTCTATTTTACGGCCATCGAGGCGCAGGAGCTTTTGCGCAGTGAATCGGGAAGAGCCGTCACTTGCGAAGTGGTTTAATTTACCTTGTTCTCCTGCTTATGGTGGGAGTCGGTAGCCCTAAGGAGTCAACAGACATGTCCGAAACTGTCATGCATACGATTCGCCTCTCTTTTGATGGGCCCGAGTCGCTCCCGCTTCCGGTCGTTTTGAGGGATAACCCTGCCTACGATGGTCCCCGCAATTTCTTCACCGTCTCATTGAAAAATGAGTCCGACCGACGGGTGTTACTTCCGTTCGACGAATTGAAGCGCAACGTGGTGATGGTCTACCGAAATCCCGACACGGGGGCGGAGGAAGTGGATAACCGGATCCCGCCCCCGAAGATGGATGGCGCTGTGGAGCCTCTGGAGCCAGGGGAAACCAAATCGTTTCAAGTAGTCTTCGAGTACCCGGCCAATCTCGCGACCATGAAGAGCCGGGTGGCTACGCTCGAGTTCTGTGTCAGATGGAAAAAGGAATGGTTGCGCGATTCTGCCTATCCCAAGGGTGCCTACGATTGGAACGAATCCTACGAACTCTGTCGTCAAATCCGCATAATCGACGAGTGACAACATCCCTCATGTCCCCCCACTTAGATTTTTTTCAATTAAGCATGGGGTACTCCGAAAAAAGAATTGTCCAAGGCCCTTGTGTTCGGCCCGGGAAGGTTTTTAAGATCTTGGGGGAAGAGACAAGGTGTATACTTTGTCCTTTTACATAGGGGAATTCCTATTGTGAGAACCGCTGGAATGGCTCAGATGACATGAACCATGCTTCGCCTGCTTTCCTTTGGTAGCATTTGTCATCTAGGGTTATTGGACGCTATTTCCTCCTGAGGAATAAAGGGTAAGGAGCGTTTCGCTAGTATTAGGAAAGAGAATGGCCATTTTGATTACGTGAATGGGCGATTAAAACTCTGGGTTAAACTTCCACGTAACACCGGAGAAATCCCTGACCTTTTTTTGGGTTAACGTTATCAACCCAAAAACCCTGGGCCCACTTTAACCCCCAGTTCGCTTCCGGTCTTGGTTTCAATTCCAGGTCTACTGCCATCAGGCTCAATCGCCGTCACCATAGAGATAGAGTCCGTATGCATTTGGTTATCCACATACTCCTTCCAATTCATTCTTGATGACCAAACGATTGGTCAGGGTTACGAACCAAGAAATTGCTGGTTCGGCTCCTGCCGGGTGGACCAGTAACATCAAACACCTACCATCCTTCTTCTTTTAGCTTTCCTGGAGCAGATTTAGATTCCGGCTCAGTTTCCATCCCTAGTTCCGTCATTTTTCCGTTTCCAATAACGCTTGCTTGTCGCGAGAGCTAGGGAGTTTCTTCACTCCAATCTGAAAGTCCTGAGGAACGTGGCCTTCTTTGTGATCGAGTGAAGTCGGTTGGATCATATTTCGCACCCCAGATATCCTGCTTTTGGCCAGGAAAAGAAGTCCAATGTTTCTCTTCATGTCGGGGGCAACACTAGAGTTCGTGCAAGGGGCTTTGTCTCCTTTTGAGGTAGCAGTTAACTATCCCCAATGACAACCCAAACTAATTGCAACCTTTCTCCATGAACATGCGACTTACTTGAACAAGAGCAATTACCAATTTTTTAACTTTCAAGGAGGACAGGGTCATGGCAGAACAAAATGGATTTCTCAACATTGGCGATGGGGCCATTCCGGGTAACGCAACCGTTTCCGGGTATGAAAACCAAACGGTGGTGCAAGCGGTTTCGTATGGGGTCTCGCAAGCCGGCGAATGGGAAGAAGGCGAACAAATCACCGGGCGGGTGACGACGTTTGGCGATTTGACCATCACCAAAGTGATGGACAACGGCAGTGCCTCCATCGCGCATGGCTGTGCGATGAAGACGCAATATGACAATGCGGTGTTAAACCTGGTGGCCGGAACGGATGCCTATTTAGAAGTCACCCTGGAAAAATGCATTATCACGAATGTGCAAGTGGACTATACGTCGGGGGATACCCGCCCGACCGAAACCATCACGCTCAGCTACCGCAAGGCCACTTGGCGCTATGGGACCGCGACCATGTCCTATGACCTGGCGGCCAATGTAGGCTAAAAACACCCAGATGTTTCAACGTTGGTTCAGAGAGCCACTGAGGAACAAAGGGGTTGTTGATATCTTGGTTCCTTCTCCTCGGAAGTTGATGGGGAAGGAACCAATTTTTTGAGGAACTGGCCAAAAAGGCGAAGAGAGAATGCAGCCCCTTATTGAGAGTTTGTGAAACGTGTGTGGATAGGAAAAAAGATCCCGCCCTGGTTTTGAGAGTTAGGTGTCGCTCGCGACCTGAGGGTCTTTCACGACGAGTGTTCCCCGCATAATGGGATGAAACGTACAGTGGTAGGGATAATGACCGGGGGTTAATTGGTCTACCGTGAATGTGCGGTTGGGGCCGATGGCTCCCGAATCAAAGGCGCATTGTTCGCCGCCCTTGCATCCATCATGGGTAATGGAATGAATGGTGGCGGTGGGGTTTTCCCAAGAAATTGGAATGCCAGTACCTACATGGACCAATTCGGGAGAATAGTAGGGAGAAAATGTCCCGATGGTGATTCGCATGGTTGAAGGGGCGGCCATCGCCAGGGAGAATATACCTATTATTACCAAACACATAAGAGACAGCACATAACCCATCACGGTCCGGTCTCTTATTGATCTGTTTGCCCCCTTGGTTGAGGGATGATTTGTCTTGTTCTCTATTCGCATCTTCCTCCAATTCTTCCTTGCGTCCCGGAAAAATTCAGTCATCCCTTACGAAGCCGTTTCTTTTTCCTCTTTTCAGTATACACCATGGAAAAGCCCTCATGTCGGAAGGGAGCTTTTTTCATTTTCCCTCGTCTTGAGATGGGTTCAACGATTGAGGAGGGGAAAACCCAACCACACCACGTGCACGGTACGTGCCCAAAACATTCAGTATGCCTGGTTTTCCCAGAGGGGAGAAAGTATTTTTTTTAAAGGGTGAAGGAAATTCGAGAAAAAATAGAGGCTGGGCAACGATCTCTTCCAGGCCTCTGAAGAGGAAGGACAATCTTCTAAGATTTTTTTTTGGTTTTTTGCCGGAGACCGTAGAGGAGCGTCACGTTAATGCGACGGTGTTCGTAGGTATCTTGAAACTCGATGATATCCGTCTCATGAAACAAATTCGAGTTGAAGATAATCGCCCGATTGTGCCGGTGCGGGACGTTGATGGGCTTCGCCCCGCTCTTTTCCAAAAACCGGTGAATTTTGTGTTGGTTTTTCTCATCGTTATATTCAACAAAATCCCAATCATCCGGCGCTTCCTTGTCCCACACCACCAACCCGCCGGATTGGGGATTGCGGTTCCCCTCATTTGGAGTAATCCAAAAATTCACATTTACCGCAGCCGCATCGGCATGCATGTTCAGTCCCCGTAAGGCGCTATCATGTTTGAAGGCCCAGGCCTGTTGAAGTTGATGATGTTGGAAAATTTTGGGAAAACGCGTTCGCAATTCATGGGCGATTTGAATGAGCAATGGACAAGCAAATCCATTGGCCAGAAAGGTGCCGATGTATCCGTTTTGGTAGTCTCGTTTCCATATGGTGGACTCCAAGCAAAAGGCACGCAGTTCGGAAATAGCAGTTTCGGTCAGGAGGTCATCCACATACATGGCTTCCGGTTCGGTGGAAAAATATCGCTGTTCCGTGGCATCCACATCTAGCGAGGGATTCACGACGGGGCCGCGCTGTTTGGGAGTGGGTCGGAGATACAGTAATCGGTTGAACGCAGGGGCCAGACTCTGTTGCTGCTCCGGTGTGAGTTCCATGAATAGAGACTCCGGGGATTCCCTATCTCGCTGGGCATACAAGGTTTCCAAGGTTTCTGCATATGAAGGGGAAGGGGTGAGGGTGATATTTTGTGATCGCAGATAGTGCCATTGTTCAAAATCATGTTTGATGCGAGCTTTGGTGACGAAGGCCGGGGCCATTCCGCGCCCATGGTTATAGGCAAGGTCTCTCGATTGGGTAAAGCATGCTAACGCGGCGTCGTCCTGTTGCTGCCACAGTCGAATTAATCCCAGATGATAATGGGCGTTGACATATCCGGGCTGGAGGGTCACCGCTTGTTGAAAGGCCTGGGCAGCTGCTTCCAGCTTTCCTTGATCTCCCAGCACCACCCCCATGTTGTTGAGCGCCTGGACGTGGTGTGGTGTGAGGGTCAGAGCCTGCCGATAGTGTGAAAGTGCCTGTTCGGGTTCTCCTTTCTCCTTATACGTCACCCCCAAATGATTGTGGAGGTCACCCGAATGGGGTTGAAACTTCAGGGCTTCTTGAAACGTCTTGATAGCGTCGAGCCACTGCCGCTGTCTCCGATACACATTCCCTAAATTCGTGAGGGCTTCAACGGATTGAGGATTGAGGGCGAGGGCTTTTCGATACGAAGTGATGGCCTCTTCCCAGTGTTCCTCTTTTTCCCTCACCAACCCCAAATTATAGTGATAGGGGGCTTTTTGCGAATCATGGTGAATGGCCTGTTCAATGAGTTGAGACGCCAAGGGATAATGCCCCTGTTGATAGGCCAGGAGCCCCCGGAGGTGCAGGGTATCAGGGTGTGTAGGAAATTGATCCAGAATGTGCGAATAAAGACGTTCTGCCTCTGAAAAGTGTTTGGCTTGATGGTGTCGGACGGCCTCAAGAAATTGCCGATGAGAATCAGGAGGGAGGGCTTGGCCACCCTGCTGGCGGGTGGTCTTTTGAGATTGTCGGCGTTGCGTACGGTTCATGATCTGGACTTTAACGTACCACCCCTGGAAGCACGGACTGAGAACTCCTCAAGCGTATGTCTGAATGAGGAGAAAAGTAAAGAAGAGATACCTCCTGTGCACGACCAAATGCGAAGGCCGGGAGTACTGCCAACGAGATAGAAAGCGGAAGAAAAGCAGTAAACTCCCGCAGCCCCTGAAGATTACTCGGCCGTATGGGCAGAGGGTTTCAGTTGCCAAAGACTCCATTCCAGGCTTTCCCGTAAAGCTTGTATCTCCGAATCTCGGGAAGGGTTGGTCCATGTTTTGAGACTCAGGGCTTCTAAGGGAGTAATAGCTCGCTGATCGCCCAATTTGCCCAACCCTCGAACCGCTACGGTCTGGATGCGGGGGTTATCGGTGTCGAGCATCGTCACTAATTGATCGTAGAGTTCCGGGGATTGGGTATGAGAGGCAATCTCCCCCAGGGCCTGAAGGGCCAGATAAACTTGTTCTGAAGAATGTTGGGCATCCAACAGGGAAATGAGCACCGGAATGGCGACTTCCCCTTGCTGACCGAGGGCCACAATCGCGATATCGGCAAGGGCGGGGTCCTCAAGAGCGGTCTGGAGGAGAGGAAGAACCTTAGGGGAGGGGAGGGGTCCCAATAATTGTAGGATCAGTCGACGTTGTTCTAGCCCGGTTTCAGGTTGTTTGAAATGAGCCATTAATCGCTGGGTCTGACCCCATTCTGCTGCGAGATAAAGAGGAAAATCATCACCCTGAAGTTGGTGTTGTAAGGCCTCCAGGGCTAAATCCCCTTTCTTCGTGCCTTTGGGCATCTTCCCGGTTTTTTCGAGTTCCTCTAATGAGACTCGGACTTCCCTTTTCCAATTCGATGGCACTCGGTGATACCGGTAGGAAATCTGACAAGCCGGCCCTCTCCACAAGCGGGAGGCGGCGGATCTGGGGTGGCGGTCTCCCCGAAATTTGTTGGGCCCGGTCCAGGTTTTGCGTTCTTCACATTTCACCCTGAGAATCACATCATGAGGGTTTTTGGAAGATGCGACCGAATGAAATCCGAATTGCTCCAAACGCCGGTTGACGGTTTCCTGGAGGCCGGAGCCATCTCGACGTCCTCTTTCAGTCAGGGCAATCGCTTCGACCAGAATGTGTTGGGCGTGTACCAGGGAAGCCTCCTTCCCATTCGAGGATGGCTTGGGATTAGCACTCCCGTGTAGGGGAAAAGCCAGACACCAGAAGGCCCAGAATAGGACAAAAAACAAAGGCCGAGACAGAGGAAAACGCGAATTACCAGAATATCCAAAAAACATAAGGCCCCTTTCAGTTAAAAAGGCGTGATATCATACCGAGGTAAGTACCAGAAAAACACCCGTCAGCGATGCAAGGGAAAATTGGAGGATAGTGGTACAAAACCCGAACAGGTCTTTCTTATTAGTATGGATCGTCACCGGCCTTGTTGTCATCCTCTGCCTGTCGGTCAGTAAGGGACGTTCCGAATCCCCTTTCGCTACCGATCCTTCAATCGACTTTGAAAACCGTGATTTAGGAAGTTGGAAACTATTTCAAACGCCTAATGGGACGGTTGGAGGAACCGGGTTTCCTCAGTTTGTCAGCTTTGAAACGCGGGAGCCTGGATCCTTTTCTCAGGGGCTTCAATTTAAGGTAGGACAAGCCAGGTTTCAGGCAGAAGAGCGTTCATTGGAAGGCGGAGGGCTAGAAACCCAGATACAGACGACCGATGGCCTTCTTGTCATTTCTGCTAATGTCGCGGTGACCTATCGGTCGTTGATCGCAAAAGACAGACGGAATTTGGCTGGTGGACAATTTGATTGGGTCGTCAATGACCGAGTGACGGCCACATATGATGCCGGACCGATCGATAAGGGCGCAACTCTCCGCCATCGATTTCGGGCTCAGATCCGGGTTTCGGCTGGACCACAAAGGATTCAACTACGGATGACCCGCCCATTCTCGAGTGTGCCGGGGCAAGCGGCCCCTTTTCAAATCGTGGATGACCTCCATTTTCAGTTTTTCCCCCAGCCCTAAAAGACGTATTTTTCAGCCTTTCTCCCATCCCTGCTGGGGAATTATCCAGATAAAGAGTTCAGGTATCACAACCGATAGAGAAAAGATGGCTCGATATCGGGGGTGAATTCCGAACCTTTCAGGAGGAAGCCGTGCGGACGCTCAGTGAACGAATCATGGTTGAAACATTCGTGGGTCGTTTCGACCACCAAACCCGACTAGATTTTAAATGGCGGATGGATCAGGCCATTTCGGAAGGCTTTCGGTTTGTGGTGTTAAACATGGTTGCCGTCTCCTTTATCGATAGTGCCGCCTTGGGTTGGTTGGTCCTGGCCCAACGGCGTTTTCATCGAATTGGAGGAAAAATGGGCATTATTTCCCCCTCCGGGTTTGTCCATGATGTGCTGGAGCTCACCGATATCGACGAATGGATTCCTATTTTTCCCAATGAAGCCGAGGCGTGGAAGGCGTTTGAAGCCTTGGAACTGCAATCGGCGAAATCTTGACCATGTCAAAAGATTCGATGGCATCTGCACTCACATCGACACCAAGCCTCAAGGTTCAACAGGAACGGCGTACCAATCGGCGGAATACCGTCACGCCCCGGCAACCCCTCCCTGTCGTCATTCGTTGCGGGCAAGGAGAAGTCTATCGGGGCAGAGTCCTCAATATCAGTAGTACAGGGATACTCGTCGAATTTCCCAAAGATCAACTGCCGCCCGCTTCTGTCGATTCAAAGGTCTCGGTCAAATTGCAATACCTGGGCGACTGTATTTGGTTGCCTGGGATTGTTCGTCATCGAAAGGGAAATAAAATGGGGTTCTTTTTCCCGGAACTGACCAGTCATCCTGCCCAAGGCGACCAAAATCCCCTCTCTGTGGTCCTGCATTCCCTTTCCCGAGCCGTTTCTTCTTCCTAAATCTGACAAGCTCCCCCGAAAACCTTCTGTGTGCAAGTGAAGGCCCTAAGCCAGAGTTTTTTGCAATCAGGTCGCAAACATGTGATGGGAAAGGTTCAACCTAATCGAGGGCAATTCATGCTTTGGGAGGAAAGGTGGGGGAAAAAGAAGAGGCGGGAGAAGTTCGTTTGGCAGATCGACGGGAACGGGTGGGTTTCGCGATGGGCCTCTGGATGGTCAACGTGCATTCCATGCGGGGACGGTCGGAAGCCAGGTCCTTCTGGAGATGAATTTCCGTCACACGGTTATCGTTGAGGCCGATGGCTTGGCAGATGGCATCTTGGGCAATTTTGAGTCCCCCATCGAGGTCTCGACGAAGTGCCGTTCTGAAAAAGAATCGAATCGTTAAACTCAGGGTGTGAGTCCCAAGGTGTTCGAAAAAATCGGCGCGATGAGGGGACCCTTTTAGTATGGCAGAAAGGTGTTTTGAAACGCCGACTTTATATTGGCGGCCTTTGGAAGAAAGGACCCGCCGTCCGTTGACCGTGGCATATTGGTGATTAATGCTGGGGGGGAGGGGAAGGACCACGAAGAGTTCCCGTTCGGTAAGCGTATCCCCACCCAGGTTGCCCCAATCGATGAGATTTTTTGTACTGCGGGCTTTTCGTTGGAGTTTAGGAAGGAGAACCAGGCCACCCTTTCCACGGGAGTGTGGGAGGTTGGGAAGGGATGGGATACGAATCGGTCTCAAGGGAAAACATGTCCAGCGAATCGATAATAATGAAGGAGCCCGAGGCTAGAGCAAATTTTGGATTTTGCTCATACTTTGTTCAAAGGTTTCATCACTTTGATGAACGAAGCGCCTCCACTCAGAAGGATTCCAGATTTCTAGCCGATGAAACATGCCCACCAGGACCACTTCTTGGTCGTCATCCACCGGGATGAGTTTCCGTAATCGCCCAGGGATGAGGACCCGACCAGCCTTATCCATTTCCGACCCAGACGCTTCCGAGACCATATGGTACATAAAGAGGCGACGTTGGTCATCATCGAGGGACTGTTTCGCTTGTTCCAAAATTCGTTCCCACTCCGGTTTGGTGTAGGCGGAGACGGGCATATCCTGACTTTTGAGAAACATGAGAAAATTCCCATGTGATTCTACTTCTTCACGAATGGAATTGGGGACGACAAATCGACCCTTTTCATCAATTTTGCAGAAATATTGTCCCGCAAACATGAGCCCGGTCCTCCTTACCTCTGTGGGCAGCCTCAATGTCATTTAGCTTACCGAAAGATTGAAGAAAGTCAAGCCAAGGGGTTCGGGTCGAAGGTCTAGTCACCGTCAGGAATAGAGAGATCCATATCATCTTGGCCCAGGGAATCCATGGCTTCGTCCATGTCCTCTCCGAAATCCTCGCCCATTTCTTTTCCCATTTTTTTCATGAATCGGGCCATGCTTTGAGGGTCGTTTTCATCGACATCCCCAAATTTACTGGGATCCCCCAGGGCTTCCATGCGAGCCTCCTCGGATTTGGGTGCGGCAAATCGAGACATGATTTTTTCTAAATCAGCACTTTGGCAATATTGACACGATAACCTGGGGGACTGGGCATTCAAGAGGAGAAAGGTATTGCGTTTGCGGCAGTCTTGACAATGATATTCATAAATAGGCATGGCCGTGGTCCCCTTGGGTTTTCAATCCCACCCGGTTATATCGAAAATCGAGGCGTTTGGGAAGGGAACCGGAAGGGTTACACCATACGGGTCAGCGTGAGTCCGTAGACCGGACCGGAGCCCGCGCGTCGGAGAGTTTTGGCACATTCATTGAGCGTGGCTCCGGTCGTGAAGACGTCATCAATCAACAGGATCCGTTTCCCTTGGACCGCGTTCGGTTTCGGGACACCAAAAGCGCGGCGAACGTTCGTCAACCGGGCTTTTTTCGAAAGACCGGTTTGAGGCAAGGTAGACCGAATGCGAATGACGCCATTCAACAATAACGGAATGTGGGTGGCCCGACTGAGGCGGTACGCCAGCAACAGCGCCTGGTTATATTCACGTTCGCGTAATCGATGTGGATGGAGTGGGATAGCCATAAAATGGTCGAGAGGGGGGAGGGTCGGAAGGGCCTCAAGCATCCGTTCGGCTAAGGGACCTGCGAGAGAATGTTTTCCCTGATATTTGAAGAGGGTGATGGCTTCTTTAAGGGGTGGAGCATAGGGAAACACGCTCCATACTTTGGAGAACGCGGGTGCCCGAGTTCGGCAAGTTCCGCATTCATGAGTCGGACTGTGAAGAAGGGTGACTCGGGAGGGAAAGGGCTTGCCGCATCGAGGGCAAAGGGGACCCGAGAGAGGTTGAATGTTCTTCCAACAGAGCTGGCAAAAGAACGGAACGGGGTCGTCCCATAAGGGGGCGTGGCAGGTTGTGCAGGGATGGGGAAAGAGTGTATTCAGCCCGATATACCAGGCCCGTTTCGCGAAGTCGGATAGGGGCATGAATGTATCCGGGAATCCCTTCCGAGGGGGCGAGTGGGGACCGAGGATACGGTTCTGGTCCCCAATACCTGAATATGATATAGGAAGGTGGTACATGCTGTCAGGTGTGGGATGCTCCATCTGGTTGCCCCCATTTGGGAATCGGATCATTGATTAAATTCCAACATGTGTATAAGGAATATCAGGGAGGGGCGGGAGCGGTCGTGGCCCTTCGGGATGTCTGCTTATCCATTCCCCAAAAGGAGTTTTGTGCCATCATGGGGCC
This sequence comes from Nitrospirales bacterium, assembly GCA_965223495.1. Taxonomy (GTDB): domain Bacteria; phylum Nitrospirota; class Nitrospiria; order Nitrospirales; family UBA8639; genus Nitrospira_E. Next base: position 240,212 of record OZ245001.1, read on the forward strand.
AAGCGGGAGCGGAAAAAGCACCCTCTTGCATTTGGTCGCTGGGTTGGATTGGGTAACCTCGGGGGAAATTATCCTGAATGGACGATCGTGTCTGACCTTTCGTGATCGTGAATGGACGCAATGGCGTCGAGATCAGGTGGGTGTGGTGTTTCAAGCGTTTCATCTACTCCCGGGCTTAACGATTGAAGAAAATGTAGCCCTGCCGTTGCGCTTACGGGGAGAGGCTCCTCAGTCAATCCGGTCCAAGGTGAGGGAAATGCTGGAGGTGGTCGGAATGACCCCGCGAATAGGACATCGTTCGCACGAATTATCAGGCGGGGAACAACAACGGGTCGCGATCGCGCGCGCGTTCGTTCACCGCCCCAGCCTCATTGTGGCTGACGAACCGACGGGAAATTTAGATGGTCCGACCGGGACCACGGTCGTGGCATTATTGCGTCAATGTGCAAAAGACTTTGGTCAGACCGTGTTACTGGCCACGCATTCCCTAACCGCTGCGCAAGCAGCAGATCGTGTGGTTGCGATTAGAGACGGACAACTGGAGTGATCTATGATTGATCTTTCGACGACGATTGCAGGGGTGTCCTTCCCAACCGGTGTGATGAATGCTTCAGGAGCTCTCTGTGTGACCAGGGAGGAATTGGATGCCCTTGGGACTTCGGAAGCGGGAGCGATCGTCACGAAGTCCATGACTCCGTTGGCTCGGGAGGGAAACCCTCATCCCAGATATGTGGCCATCGAGGGAGGTTCCATCAATTCCATGGGTCTTCCGAACCTGGGGTACCCGGCGTATGTCAAGATGATTCCAGATCTCCAACGACATGGAAAGCCGGTGATCGCAAGCTTGGCGGGTCTTTGTCCGGATGATTTTCTGGAAGGAGCCAAGGCTTTGAATGAAGCCGGGCCAGATCTCATTGAAGTGAACCTCTCGTGTCCCAACATCCCGGGAAAGCCGCAAATAGGGTATGATTTTCATGATTCTCAACGACTCTTGGAAGACATTCGTCCATTCCTGTCTGTTCCGTTTGGGGTGAAACTTCCGCCTTACTTTGACCCGGTCCATCATCACACCATGGCCGGGATCCTCCAGGATGCGGGCGTGGCCTTCGTGACGGTGGTGAATTCGGTGGGGAATACGTTAGTCGTGGACCCTGATTTAGAACAGGTCGTCATTAAACCCAAGGGTGGGTTTGGGGGCCTGGGCGGCCGCATCATTAAACCGGTCGCCCTGGCGAATGTTCGAGCCTTCTGGAAAATATGGGGCGATCGGATTCCTATTATTGGAACGGGAGGGGTGGAAACAGGGGTTGATATTTTTGAACATGTGTTATGTGGAGCCTCCGCGGTCCAAGTTGGCACGGTCTTGGTCGAGGAAGGGTGTGCGGTCTTTGCCAGGTTAAAGGACGAAGTTTCCCGATGCTTACACACAAAAGGCTATGCCTCGTTAATGGCCTGTCGGGGCAAATTACAGGAACTGGAGTAACCAGGAGCCTGGTCCAAAGAAACGGGAATCGTCGGGTGTTAAAGGAAGAACCTGTTTAAGGACCTTTGGGGATAATTTTGAGGGCAATGGCTTGTCGGAGGAGTTGGGCCACATTTCGAACCCGAAGCCGTCGCATTAAATTAAAACGATGGACTTCTACGGTTCGGACACTAATGTCCAAACGTTGACCAATTTCCCGATTGGTTAAACCCTGTGCCACCAAACGAAGAATCTCTTTTTGCCGGGCGGTAAGGGATTGGTTTTCGGGGATTGGTTCATTGAATTCTTCAGTTGTTCCGGGCCCCGCTTCATTTTCTTCCGTCATCATCGTTCCTCACCCACGCACATTTTTCTAGTTGTTTTAACATAGGCCTTTCTAATCAGACAACCGGGCGGTAAGCCATCCGGGAAAAAGGAAAAGTAAGAGAGTATAAATTTTAAAACCTAATTGAATATTCTTAAATTTTAATGTGTTCGGGAGAGTCTGGCCGGAAGAATGACCCTAATTCCGGTGAGACCCCCTGGGAAAGGCGTGAGAACGGGTTTTAAAAAAAGCGTGGATTTCATGAACACCTTTCGAGTGCTCGGGATCTTAATCCGGGATCATTTCCGACATCGCCGCCTTCGGACCCTCCTCACCGTTGTGGGAGTCGGAATTGGAGTGGCGGCCTGGCTAGCCATCCGAGTTGTGAATGCGGAGGTCTTTCAGTCCTTCGAGCAGGCTGTGGAGTCAGTGGTTGGCGAAGCATCGGTCACCGTGTCGGGGGGACCCCAGGGGGTAAACGAACAAATATTGAAGAGTATTCAGGGACATCCCGGGGTCAGGAAGGCGAGTCCGGTGGTCAAGGTTGAAGCCGAGATCCAAGCCAGTGAGATGTCGGGACGTTCCCTCCTCATTTGGGGTCTAGACCTTTTAGAACATAAAACGGCTTGGGAAGGCCTGGAGTCTCCAAGTCAGCTCGGAGAGGAAGATTGGGAGCAATTGTTCTCACCCAAGACGGTGTATTTAGAAGAAGCCTTGGCCAAGCGTTTAGGGTTACAGAAAGGAGAGACTCTTTCTGTCAGGGGCCCAGACGAGAAGATTCACGAATTGGTCGTGGGGAGGATCTTGAAATCTTCCGGTCTTCGCGGAGGAAGTTCCCAGCAAGCCGTCATGGATATCGCCGCGGCCCAATGGACATTTGGTCGAATTGGGCGGCTTCACCATGTGGCCATCATTCCCGAATCGGATGTGTCCCCTGGGAAGATCATTCAAGAACTGCAACAGGTTTTGCCGGAGCATGTTCAAGTCAGTCCAGCCACTCGGCGCAATCGGCAAGTGGAGTCCATGCTGGGAGCCTTTCAGTTAAACCTCACGATGTTAAGTGGAATAAGCCTGCTGGTTGGCATTTTCCTGATCTATAACACCACTGCGTTTTCCGTGGTCCATCATCGCCGAGAGATTGGCATCCTTCGGTCTCTGGGAATGGAACGAGCATCCATCACGGGGTTATTTCTGATGGAGGCTGTGATGGTAGGGAGTGCTGGCGGGATACTCGGCTGTTGGTTGGGAATCCTGTTCGCCCGATGGTTAACGGTCATGATCGGCCAGAATGTCGGAGAACTCTATGGGTTGACATCCATCATGGCCATGCCCATTCCCGTTCATCTGTATATTGAAGGGTTGGTTCTGGGGTTGGGGGTCTCGCTGATTGGAGCGCTCGTGCCAGCATGGGAAGCGAGTGCTCTCGCACCTGTTCGAGCTCTGGCTCCCAGTCAATCCCTCATGGAGGAGTCTCATTCGGTCCGAGGCGCGATAGGAGTGGTCCTGGCCACCATGGTCGCGGCCATAGGACTTAGCCAATTGTCTGCGGTCAACGGAATTCCGGTCGGAGGATACATGGCGGCCTTCTGTTTACTGATGGGCGGGGCCGCGGCGGGGCCGGTATTGTCGCATTGGTTTAGTCGAGGGAGTCAGGGAATGCTGGGGGATGGGTTTGGCACATTGCCTTCACTGGCTGCAGAACAAATGAGCCGGAATCCACGAAGAACGAGTGTGACCATGGCGGCCATCGTGGTGGGGTTAGCCATATTGGTGGGTGTGGGCATCATGATCCAGAGTTTTCGACAGACGGTGAATCTCTGGATCGAACAAACGCTCATGGCGGATATCATCATCGCTCCCACGGCTTGGTTGGGAGAACAAACAGTGGGGGAAAACGAGCAAGACTTGCCTCGGAGCCTGATCCCGCTTCTCGAAGAAATTCCGGGAATTGAGGCCATCGATCCCTATATGGAAACGAGCGGAGAGGTTTTCGATAAGGCCGTGTCCCTGGTGTCACGTGATATGCGCCTCCACGCAGAACGAAGTCAGTATTTATTTCTACAGGGCGATTCCTCCGAGGTGCTTGCACGAGCCTTGAACGAGAAGGGTGTCGTCATTTCCGAGATATTGGCCGCACGCTTTGGCCTGGGGACGGGGGACCAATTGCCCTTAGAAACACCCAGGGGGCCCAAACCATTTCCCATTAAGGGGGTATTTTATGATTATGCCACTGATGGTGGAAAAGTCGTCATGGATCATACCCTCTATGCCGAGCAGTGGGGGGAGCAGGATGCCACAGTGTTGGCGGTCTATGTAAAACCGGGCTCGAGTCTCTTGGACATTCGTCGGCAAATCGAACAGACCCTAGGAAACGAAAGGTCGATTGTCACGATCAGTAATGGAGAGTTGAAGAAGGAGATTCTTGAAATTTTTGATCGGACCTTCCATGTGACGTACATTTTGGAAGTGATCGCGTTGAGTGTGGCAGTGCTTGGGATTATGAATACCCTGTTGACGGCGATCATGGAACGACGCCGGGAATTGGCGACCCTGCGCGCGTTGGGGGCAAGCCGTGGCCAAGTTCAAGGGTTAATCGTGTGGGAATCCTGCTACTTGGCAGGAATGGGAGCCACAGTCGGGATCGCGGTGGGTATGGCCCTCTCGGTCGTCTTAATCAAGGTGATAAATAAACAATCCTTTGGCTGGACCATTCAATATAGCTTGGCGTGGGAATCGGTGGGAATGGCGTTGGTCGTGGCGTTTGCCGCCGCCCTACTCGGAGCCTTGGCGCCGGCTCGTTGGGCGAACCGGCAGGCCATTGCCGCAGATCTGCGGTATGAATGAAAAGAACAATCTTCGGCGTGACAAAAGAAATCAAAAGTGTGGATGAGAGTTGGGGCAACGGGAGAGGGGCCTTTCTGCCCGGCACCCATGAAATGGGTCGCATTCTCGGACAATAATAAAAGGTTAGGTTAGTGGATCCGCTTGTTCGTGCCGCTGTTCTCCAAGATGTTCCGGTGTTGGTCGAACTCATGACCGAATTCTATCAGGAAGCGGGTTTGACGCTGTCGTCCGATGCTGCTACCAAAGCCTTCACGACGCTCCTGGAAGAGCCGAGTCGATGTCGGGTATGGCTGGTAGAAAGGGATTCGGAGCCCGTGGGGTATATCGTGCTTACCCTCAGCTATAGCATGGAATTCGGGGGGCTCCGGGGATTCGTGGATGACTTTTTCGTTCGCCCTGCTGCTCGCAGGAAGGGATATGGGACCGTAGCTCTGAAGGCCGTCAAAGCAGCCTGTCGGGAGCTGAATGTGCGGGCTCTCCTCGTTGAAACGGGACCTCAAACGCATCCGGCCAGAGGGGTGTATGCCCGCGCAGGATTTAAGGAAAGTGGCCGGATGTTGCTTAGCCAAACTCTGTCCCCTCCGATACACGAACAGTAAACTGTTCGGGAAAGGCTGCCGCGCTATTCCATAATTTCCCACAACCTTTTCTTCGTTTGGTACGCGAGGGATTAGGTTGTTGGTGAGGCGTATATGCAAGGAACTGAAATGAAGGTGAAGTAAAATTTGCCTATTATGGTCTTGACCCAGGACGAGCCTCACCGCTTGGGGTTTGAATTTTCATCCCTGTTATGGGGATGTATTTCGTTCCTGGTAAGTGGGGCATTGGGGATAGCGACCTATTTTGCCTTTTTAGAAGAGGACGCCAATGGGTTCATATTGTTCATCCTGGGATTATTTACTGGGCTCTTTTTCTATGCCGCGGTCTACAGCTTTTCCCTACGACGAATTCTCGAAATTGATGACAGACAACGGGTGGTGAAATATCGACAATCAAGCCTGTATCAAAACATCAGCTGGCAGAAACCGTTTGGCGCGTTTAAGGCCATCAAGGCTTTTAGGCTTCAGTCCACAGCTACCTCTTCTGGAGGACGTCGAGCGATCAATTGGACCATTCAGCTCATCTCGGTGGAAAATGAAAAGTATGAAATAGGCTATAATCAATTCGGGGCCATGAGCCGGGAACAAGCCGAAAAACTAGTGAACCTCATCGCCATGATCATGGACGTGAAACAAGAGATGGGGGAGAAGTAACAGGAACTTTCGCGTGTGAACAGTTGGGGACCCCGTATCCGTGAGAGCCATGTCTGAATCGGTCGGTCAGGCCTATAGGGGGCGTGCAGATTAGGAGGGTGAGAAGATGTACGTGATCATGGGCGGGACAGGGAATATCGGCAGCAAGCTAGCCAAAATTTTGCTCGAGCAAGACCAGGGAATCACCGTCGTCGGACGCTCTGAAGCTCGATTGCAACCGTTGGTAAAAAAAGGTGCCATGTCCGCCGTGGGTGATATCGCGGATGCGGAATTTTTAACCCAGACTTGTCAAGGGGTCGATGCGCTCTTTGCCTTGATTCCCCCGGGTTATCAAGCCAAAGATTTCCGCGGGTACTATAATGCCATCGGAGACAGTTTGGTTCAGGCCATACAGGCATCGGGAGTTAGGCATGTGGTGTTTTTGAGCAGTCATGGGGCCCACTTGCCGGAACACACGGGCCCGGTGAAGGGGTTGTATGATGTAGAACAAAAACTCAACCAACTGGCTAGCGTCAATATCCTCCATCTCCGTCCGACGAACTTTATGGAAAACTTGTTAGCCAACATCGGGATGATCAAAACCATGGGAATGAATGGTGGAGGAATAAAAGGCGATGTAAAGATCTCCATGATCGCGACCAAAGACATCGCCGAGGTGGCCGCCGAGCATTTGCTTAAACGAGATTTTTCCGGAAAGATGGTGCATGAATTGTTGGGCGAGAGGGATGTGTCGATGAACGAGGTGACACGCATTCTTGGTGCAAAAATCGGCAAACCGGAGTTACGATATGTGCAATTTTCTCCCGAAGAGGAGAAACAGGGACTCATGGAATTTGGAATGAGTGAAAACGCTAGTGACCAATTGGTCGAACTGAGCCAGGCGATGAACGACGGTCTGATCGCGGTCAACGTCCCGCGCACACCGGATAATACGACAAAGACTTCGATTGAAGAATTTGCTGAGTATTTTGCCCAAGTCTACTATTCTTCCGAATGATCCCGTGGATGACCAACAATTCCCCCTGCAACCCAACCATAAGGAGGCCGGTATGCGTTTCTCACTTATCATGATGATGACTGGTTGTTTGATTTTGGCTACGTCCCTGGGGTTAGCCAATGAAAAGAATCATGGCAAAGGGATGGACATGGAGGCGATGATGGAGGCATATCAAAAAGCTTCTATCCCGGGGGCGCAGCATAAACAATTGGCGAGTCTGGAGGGAAAGTGGACCACTCAGACCAAAGAGTGGATGGAACCCAATAAGCCCCCCGTGGAATCTGGCGGCTCCTGCGACATGAAGGCGGTGCTGGATGGACGCTTTCTCCAGCAGGAATGCACGGGCACGATGATGGGCCACCCCTATACCGGGATCGGGACATCTGGGTATGACAATATCGGGAAGAAATTCGTGACGACGTGGCTGGATTCCATGGCCACGGGAATATTTATGATGGAAGGGAAGGCGAGTGCCGACGGTAAAACCATTACCCTACGGGGGGCACATGAAGCCCCAGGGGGAGGGCACATGCAACACCGAGCCGTGTGGACGATTGTCGACAACAATAATCAGACCTTTGTGATGTATGGAACCCATCAAGGGGGTCCGGAAATGAAGATGATGGAGATCACGTATACTCGAAAACCATGATAGAGGAAGAACACCACGAGTGAAAGAATTCACGGAATGACTGAGGAGCAGCCAGCGAAGGTCTGTGAAAAGCTCATTGAAGAGATGCGCAGTCTTCAACTGTCAACCGTTGGGCCTGAGGGGCAACCTCACTGTAGTTACACCCCGTACCTGTACCGACCGCCTTGCCGGTTCTACATTTTTATCAGTCAATTAGCCGCGCATACCCGGCATCTCCTGGCCAACCCTGCGGTGGCCATCATGATCATCGCGGACGAGCAGTCGACCGCGCAGATCTTCGCCAGGACGCGGGTACAGTATGGGTGTCAGGCTCAACGGGTGTCCCCAGAAAGTCAGGAATATCTGGAGATATTAGATGAGTATGAGAACCGTCATGGCAAAACGGTGGGCCTGTTACGCCAGTTGCCCGACTTTCTCCTCTTTGAGTTACGACCCGTGAATGGCCAATTTGTCATGGGATTCGGCCAGGCCTATACCTTGTCCGGTGAAGATTTGTCGGTCTTCGAACATACCCGCTCTGGATAAGGAATTTGCCCACTGCCCTCAGTTGACCAGACCGAGAAAAAAACCTAAACATCGCGCTCTTTGGTTTGACCGACTTTTCCCTTAGGCTTATTGCCCTGAGTGGCAAGGCTTTTGGGTTGGTGGACTTGCCAAATATGAATTCATTTGACCGGGGGACAGGGCCCCATTTTGGATTCCAAAGGTGACCAATCCAAAGATTGTTAAATGAAGTGAGCCGACTTCTTGAGAGCAATCTCTTTTGCCAGCAGATGGAAAATAAAATTAATCTTTTTGGCCTGTTTTTTTTATGATGTGAAAACCAAATTGGGTTTTGACCACATTGCTAATACTTCCATGTCCCAGGCGTTTAACGGCCTCTTCAAACGGTTTCACCATTTTGCCGGGACCAAACCACCCCAAATCTCCACTTTTGGACCCGCTGGGACAGGTGGAAAATTCCTTGGCTAAGGCGGGAAATTTTTCCCCGCGTTTCAAGCGTTTTCTCAATTCCTCCGCTAACCCTTTTTCTTTCACGAGAATATGACTCGCTCTCCACTCCATACGTCCTCCTTTTGAATCCTCCATCCGAAGCCCGCACAAATATTCCTTTTCCTCTGAATGGAAAAAAATATTGCCCCTATTCAATATGTACCGCCTGAATCCAAAAGCAAGAGAAGAACAAATGGCACTGTAAGGTGGAATTCAGGAAAAATGGTACCGCTAGATTATATTTTCATCCAGATTCTGGACAAAAGCAATATCGTAACCATCGAGTTCTTGGATGCCGAACTCCGGATACCCATAAGGCGGCTCACAGAGATCATCTCAATCGTGGCACCTCGAGCTTTCATGCCTTCAAAACGTTGCTGAGCATCATTGACCCAGAAATAGGCATTTCCCATCGTCTCGACGAATTTGGCATGGGGAACCAAGGGGTAGCATCCTCCACCTCACGCAGCGTAAAGCGAAACCCATCCCGATGCAGGAGGCAATAGCAGGGGGAGTTTTCGCTGCAGCCCCCGAACAAAAATCGCCAGTCTTCAGACAGGGGGTCTAGGAAGGAATCGGGAAAAATATAATTGTTCCTACCCTTCAAATATCGAAGTATCCATATAGGCGCCCTTGAAAAGAGCGACGTATTTGGCAGGATTCTTCAGCGTCTAACCCGTACGTTTTTATACTGTTCAACCCAGAGGCACATCTCTGATCATTTCAGAGGGAATTGAATGATGATGCCTCCCATCACATCGTTGAGTTTGTAGTTCTTTCTCGGACTCAGCGGGTGTTCATTGTGACAGGTGACACACGTTTCAGAAACGGCGGTATCTGGATAGATGGCTTTGAAGTGGGTCCCTGTGGGTCTATTGATCGTTCTCGTTTTTACCAATTTTGGATCATCTGCCACTGCCTGTAATCCGATTTTTTCAAAGTCCGTTTCCGGCATGTTCGTCTTATCAACGGGCCACAGGCTCGCGAGCCGGTACTTGAGGCCGGTTCCTTTCCTTTCCACCTCAAGGCCCGCAAACTGGAGGAATTGAGCCGGAAGGGGAAGCTGGTTCTTCTCTGCCCAGTCTTGAGTCGCCAGGGCTTTCTCGTAATGTTGCATTCTTTCCACCACGAGGGAAGCATACAGGGTCCGGTCTGCTTCGATGATAGAATGGACATAATCTGCAACCACCTTTGGGTCAACACAAGCCTCGCTGCTGGCTGTGTTCATTTCTGGGGTACAACTCACACAGGCGATCAACGTACATCCAGCAGAAAGTGTTCGCCACCAGAAGCCTGGGTTTTCCATGACAGCACCTCCTTGGTGTGTACTCCGGCGAAAAAGTGAACGCCCCGCCCGGCCACGTGAGGAAGGGAATGTTCCTCCACACTCTGGCCTGGTCTGGGCTGATCCTCTCAGCTTGGGCACAGAATCCAAAAGCCCATCAGACACAGGGGCCCGCAGGGGGTATTCAGGAAATTTGGAGATCGAGGTTGTCGGTTCCCATCAGTTACCCCAGGGCTTGGCAGGAAAAGGTCCTGACGTGAACGTCTTAAAACTGATGGACTTCCCGTTGCTCCATCGCATTCGTGACTGAGGCGAGGAGGTTTTCCTCCTGAAATGGTTTGACCAGATAGTTGACGAGCATCCCGTGCGTGACCAGGCTGGCCAAAGACTCGGTCTGGAGGAAATGGGTCTGCATCTCTGCCTCGTGTTGCACCATATTCCAAAGGAGTCTCGCGGTGGCGCCTCCCAATACTTCCGCGTCCGGGCTCTTATGCTCGGCAATAAGCTGCGGTATGTGAGGGTCGCCGGTCACGTCCACGATCAGATTCGTGCCTTCCGAAGCAATCAGGCTCGTCGCGTCTTGGACGACGGGGATACCCAGCTCATTGGCCCGTTTCAACGCAGGGGCGTGGGGATCTTTGTCGGTGATTCCGACGATTTCAATGTCGGGCAAATGGGTGAAAAGACCGAGCAGCCCATTTCCACCTTTGCCGCCTCCTAGGATGGCAATTTTGGTTGGTCCGGAATTCCCTTTCTTGAAATGCGGGACTCCGGTCAGGCCAATCAAAGAAATGCGCGGGTAATGTTTCTTAAAGTAGGTGATGGCCTCCAGGCCCTTCTTCTTAGGGATATCCGTGATGATGACGTCGACCGCCAAGGAATTTTCGCCGGAACCCATCGCCTCGATGGCTTTTTCTCCATCCTCGGTCTCGATCACGTCGTATCCAGCGCCCTCGAGCTTCTGCCGGATATTTTCTCTGACGTCCGGCTCATCCTCGACGACCATCACACAGCCTTTTGTTTCCCTCGATCTTATTTTTGGCGACAGGTGGCCCATGCAGAGGTACAAGATCCAAACCATTGCCGCAACACCGACCACAATTCCCAAGAATCCCCAGAATCCAATTGTTGTGAACATGGTGACCTCCTTTGTGCTGTGTGCCTCCTCCAAAAGTAATCCCTAAGGAGACCATTCAGATAATGCTTTCGCCTGCCTGAGAGGTTTTCGTTTCCTTCCCAGCTCGACGTGGTAAAAACAAAGAAGCCCTTCGGGCACGTTCCCACCCGAAGGGCTTATTAAAGCAGTCCTGAATCCAGACAACGTATGTTTAGGCCAGTCACCCCATGGGTACCTCGACTGACTCGTCTCAGAGTTATAAGCCTACGCCTCCTTGCGAAGGGCGTCAAGCCAGCCCTCTTACCAAAGGAAAACCCTTGTGAATACAAGGAGTTATCTGGGCTCTGTGGAAAAGTAGGTTTGAAGGTTTGGGGAGGTGAGTTCGGTGTCTGCCAGACGAAATTATTGGTCAATGTTTCGAGAGTTGGGAAATCGAAACGAGATGGGAACTCAAACAGTTTTTCCTGCTCCATTAACTGCAACAGAACCATATTTTTAATTCTCCTGATCATTTAAACAAATCCATTCGTCTCTATTTACCGGAAGTGTTCAAGGGGCCCTCCACGGGTCGCACACATCTGAGATCACCGTGGTTCCAAGGGCACCCACTTCATGTGTATGATGGCCATGACCACGAATCCCCCGATCCAAAGTGCCCCCTTGAAAGTCCCGGAATGGACCAGTGCAGAGATAATGAGGGCGAATAGGAAGGGGATGGCAGCCAGCCTGGCCTTGTAGGGAACTCCGACCTTCTGGCCACACGTTGAACATGTGGCGGGCACAGCAGGCCCCAGACACATTTTTCGGAGGACCGAGATGCCAGGTTTTCCACAATGGGGGCACTTGAGTTGACTCAAGAAACCCTCCCGGGAGGTATCAGACTGAAATGAACTCCATCACTCACATGGGCGGGCGTTTATCGACATTTTTGAAGGTCTTTTCACGATGGTTACGGGCTTGAGTGGAACGTGATGTCGATCATGATGTCGTCTGAGAGCTGTTGAAGAGCCGCCCGAATATGATCGATGCTGGTTTGGGCTGGGGGAACGAGTTCCGCCTCCGCCCGAAACATCCGCTCTCCTGACATGGAGCCACTCTCTACGACCGTCCGAAGGTCTTGCACGCTGACCCCCAGGGCTGCCAACTTGCTGGAAATCTCTCGCACGATTCCGGGACGGTCTTGCCCCACCAGCTCCAGTTGTAACGAGTTGCGATGATCGACTTCCACCAGAGTCCAGTCGCTGTCTACCACACTGACGGTGAGTCCTCGTTCAATGAGGGTAGGCAGAGCGGCCATAAACCCCTCGGCCTGGTGCTCGGGAAGGTGAATCTGCACTACCCCCGCGAAATGCCCGGCCAGACGCGCCATGCGGCTTTCGTCCCAGCTCCCTTCATGCTTGGCGATGAGGTCCGCCAGGGCTTCTACCAGCCCAGGCCGATCGTGTCCGATGACGGTGAGAACTAGTGCCCGCGCCATTCTTTACCCTTTCTGAAAAATGTTCTTTTGCCTAAAGTCAAAGACGCTCATCCCACACTTGAATGGAATTCCTCAGTCTTGGCCGCGCCAAGTGGTGAAAAGCACGTCAATAAAATTGAACGGGAGCATAGGGTTCCAATAGGTATCGGTGACGATGTGAAAACGTACGGAAGAGGCTTGCAGATGTCAATGTTGAAAATTTTAGGAGAGGAAAGAGTCTGAATGGAGGTCTATGGGAATGGAGGAAATGGGAAACATGTCCCTCTCCACTCAAGGATCGAAGAAAGGTGTCGTTTGTGAGATTTCCCATCATGTCGGAGATTTAAAGAAGCCGCTGCCTTGCCCACTCTCGGTAAAAGGTTGTGGTGTCCTACCTTGTCGAATCGGGGTCTTCCTATGGGCTGGAAAGGGTTCAATTAGGGAAAAAGGCAGGCCAGAGGCGACCCCCAATTTCTTAATGTTGATGTTTTGTTACAGAGACTATTCCTGAATCGTAACGGTTGCGTAACATTGGAGTGCGATCATGAACCAATCCCCTATGAATGTCTTTGGTTTCCATTCAGGTTTTGGGATTTTCCACCGACACAAAGAATTCGAGAGTACACGGGTCGCAATCAACGTATAAGGAGGAAGAGATGAAAGCTCAATTTTCTAAGTTGTCCATCCTGTTTGGAGTCTTGGCATACTGTGTTGCCATCATTCCCGTGACATCCAGTTCTGCCTTTGCTGCTGTCACCTCGAAGTCCAACAAAGAACTTTTAGTCGAAAAAATCATCATCAACGTGAATGAAAAGGGGTTTTTTGATAGCAAAGGTCAGTTGCTTGGACCCGACAATCCCCTGGTTGTCAACAAAGGGAACAAGGTAGAGATCACATTCGTGTTTAATGAGGGGATGACGAGTCTGGCCATCGGAGATGTCCATCAAATGGCCATCACTTCAAAGGATGGGTGGACCCTCGAAAGTGAAAAAATTTGGGTGTTTAACCGAATGTCTTCGGTGTCCTTCCTGCCCGGTGAAAATGGAAGAACAGAATACAGGGCCTATTGTATGATCGACTGCATTGGAATGGACCATCTCAATAATCTTGTGATCAAGGTTGTAGGGTAACTAGGCCATGGTCCGGCACTCGATGATTTGGGGTTTGCCTGTTTCTTCTACAAAAAAATCGTGAATAAATGGGAAGTACCAGAGGAAAACCTATGACCGAACCGAAAAAGAAAAATTCTTCAAGTTCAAAATCTTCGACTCTTGAAGCCAAGTCAACCACGGGGGCCAAAAATTCATCTTCCAACGTGTCCCAGGAAAGTGTTCAGCTCAGGACGAGAAGAAAAAAAGCTTCGACCAAAGGCCGTAATCCAGACCTTTCGTCACAAGGGGTTACGAACGGAGATCTTCAATCGGTGATCGCTACGCGAGCCTATGAAATCTATGAGGAGCGGATTCGCTTGGGTGCTCCTACCCAGGACTGGTTACGTGCAGAGCAGGAAATTTTAGCCCGAGTAAACGGTAAAGAATAATCCGCAATCCGGATTTTCAAAGAATAGCTACCTTCCTCTAAAAAAGGTTTCAGCCACCTTTTCAAATTTTTCAATCCTAGTCATGACGAACCTCTTTTTCTAAAAGGCACCTAACTTTTTTGGCGGTTTCGGATTCTGAAGCCGAGAGGTACCGTAAAGGCTATGGGTCGAAGAAACCCTTGGCATCTTTTCCCTCATTGAAGAGGAAGTGAATCCTCCAGGTTTCGTAAAAACATAATATTTCCTTAGTTCTACCCTCAGATCGTACGCGGCAAAAAATGAAAAATGTACCAAGTTTGTCCTTAAACATTAGATGCGTTATGCAATTTACGTTATAGTATAGCGTTTGGTCTTCGGTTTATAGGAAAGAGACTTGATATTCGGTATTTTTCGTTCATTAGCAAATGGTCAGTCGCTATACCCTCCAAAGGCTGCCGGTCAAAAAGGGTAATGCACCCAGATGGACTATTTTTTCGGCCTGATACAATAGAGACCACCCACCACAGATGCGACTTCCGATTCTCTCAGAACACCAGGAGGCGTCCATTACCCAAACGGTCACATGTGTATCCATAGAAACGCCAATCGAGGCTTGAGGAGGTGGGTTTGACGAGTCGGTTGGCGGCGCAGAAGACGTGTGGTGGCCAAATTCCTCCCATTATTCTTAGTCTTTTCTGCCTCCCGGCCCTGTTTATTTTTTCCATCTTTCCGGTCCTGGCTCAGGACAGGGGATCTGATGTCGCCGCGCCCGAGGTTGAGGTTGTTTATGATCCTTACCGCGGAGTAGATAAGAATGGCCGGATCCCCAGTATCGATAAGGCCGCGTTGGTCGCCAGGCCCGAACGCTGGCGCTATATTCCTGAGGGGCGACTCAAGCCTGGCGGGTTTTTCGAACGCCTCCTAGTCTCGAGTTTTCTGGTCCCCATTTTTTTCTTCAACTCGGATGTCGGTGCGGGGTTGGGTGCGGCGCTGACCGATATCGATTTTCGGGCTCAACGGCGTCGCGAGTTCATGGGCCTGTTCCTCTCCTATACGACCGAGGGCCAACAGAGTTATGTATTACGGTGGCGACGTTGGCTTAAGAACCTTGAAGTTCCAGAGGGAGGGGTGCTTCAAGAGGAACGGAGCTTCGTCAGCGCGGGCGGGGGATATCGCAAGACGTTGACTCGCCGCTTCTTTGGGATCGGCCCGTCGACGAAGGAAAGCGATGAGACGAGTTTTACCGACGAAATCGTCTTTCTTGACCTGGGACTTTCGAAGTCTTTCGATGGATGGTTCGAAGATTTCATGCTAGAGGGCGGTTTGCGAGGGGAATATCATTGGCTCGGCCGGGGCCGGGTCGGGGATGCGGGGCGAACCGACCAAGAGTTTCCCAGGCTCTTCAACGAGGCCGATCCTTATGGTCTCGGCTGGGTCGTGGCTGGACTTCGTTGGGATACCCGGGACAGTCAGCACAATCCCTACCGTGGGACGGTCCTGGGAGCAAGGGTTGATGCCGCGTTACTTCAGAGTGATTGGAACCGGGGAGTAATTTACCGATTGTTTGGTGATCAACTGATCCCAGTCCCTGGACTCTTTCACGATGGAGGCGGTGAGGAAGAAGAGCATCCTCCGACCGATACCCTCGCGATCCATGTGGAAAGCCACCTGAGCTCCGGTGACTTGCCCTTCTTCGCCCGGCCTACGCTGGGAGGTAACCGGGTGCTTCGAGGGTATATCGCCGGTCGTTGGCGGGACGATGCGGCCTGGGTGGCCGCGACCGAGTATCGTTTTTGGGTTTTCCCTCGCGGATTTTCCGTTTGGAGGCATATTCGGGTCGAGCGTGTCGGATTGGCCCTCTTCTACGAGGCCGGTGGGGTGGCGGAGAATGCCGAAGATTTCTTCCGGGAACGCGTGCGCCACAGTTACGGGGTCAGCGGTCGCTTTACACTAGAGCGAGCGGCGATCTTTCGTGCCGATTTCGGGTTCTCCGAGGACGGGTTCAATTTCTCGGCGGGTTTCGGTCTTCCCTTTTAACCAGGCCTTCCGACTTAAACCTCAAAAGTTAAAATCTCTGCGGTCGTGAGATTGGAGAGGTCCTCATGGCGGAACGTCTCCCTGGTAAAGATTAGGGTTCGTACCCAGGAATAGGATCAAAGTCTGGTACCACAAACTGTTTCCGTACGTGATCGGAGAAGAGCCGTTCGGCTGAGTCGTGCGTGAGCAGGATCTGTTTGTCGAGTATCCGAGGGTTCTTCTCGATAAAGGTGAGAAGATCCCAAATTCAACTTGAGTGCGAAAGGCACGGCCATCATTCAAGAGGTGATGGTTTAGGGGGAAGGATAATCCTAAAATTTTCAATCTTGCCTGTCGGCGTAGGGTTGCTTCCTGTCGTAAGGTATTATTCTTTTTAGCCCTTTGAGCGTGAGAACTCGCGTTAAAATTAGAACGCGTTCTTAGGGGAAAGGAACAGGGAAATTAAGGCAGACGAGTTTCTCACTCGAATGTAACATTTAAGGGAGGATAGGTTAGGTGGCTGTTTAATAAACAGCAAATTTTCTAGAAACCGGTTTAAATCAGGGTTTTCTCCGAACGGGTCTGGGTCTAAACGACCGATCGGCTAAGAATTCCCTAGAGCCTTCTCGATCTTGTCGAGCAAAACACTCCTGGTAGCCGGTTTGTGGAGAACGCCCGCTAAGCCTGCGTCTTTGAATCTCGCCAACAATTCATCCTCGGCGAACCCGCTCGTCAAGACGACTCGAACATCGCTGCGAATTTTCTTGAGCTCGATCAAAACTTCTTCGCCATCCATCTTTGGCATGTTGTGGTCCAAGAGGACGCAATCAAACCCGTCAGGGTCACGACGAAATAGGTCCACCGCCTCTTGTCCATCTTGGGCCTCCACGACGGTGTATCCGGCGCTTTCGAGCATGACGACAATCACCATCCGCACCCCAAGTTCATCCTCCGCAACAAGAATCCGGATGCCCTCAGGGACCACGGGGGTCGTGGGTGCGACTATCTCAAGATTTGGAGTCGATGCCACGAGTGGAAGCCACACCGAGAAGGTTGTGCCGACATCTGGGGTACTGTCGACGGATATGGCTCCCTTGTGAGATTTGACTATTCCCAATACCGCAGCCAACCCAAGGCCGTGCCCACGGGTTTTTGTGGAGAAAAATGGATCGAAGATTTTCGCCCTGGTCTCCGGACTCATGCCCGCCCCGGTGTCGCTGACCCACACGCAAACATATTCACCATTTTGTTTAAGGGGAGGGTGGGAGTTGAGAATCTCCATGTCTTCAGGAGCTAACAAGACGGACTTGGTCCCGATGACGATTTGCCCCTCCTTGTTGTTGATCGCGTCGGAAGCGTTGGTCAAGAGATTCATGAACACCTGCTGTAAGTGGCTGCGGTCGCCCACGATGCTGAGCGGCGATTTGTCGATTTCGAAAATCACCGATATCTTCTTCGAAAGGCCGGCCGTCATGAGTTCTCCAAGTTCCCTGAGCAAGAGGTTGCAGTCGAGTGTTTCCTTCACACTGGAGCCTCGACCGGCGTAGGCCAACAACTGCTTGCACAGGTCGGATGCTGCCAGACACGTCGAAACGATCCTATTGAGATTCACTCTGAGGGGCGACTCATCCGGGAGGGATCTCGCCGTGATCTCCGCGTTCCCTATCACGGCTGCCATGAGATTGTTGAAGTCATGGGCGATGCCGCCCGCGAGCAATCCAATGGCCTCCATTTTCGTCGCCTCACGGAGTTGCTCTTCCATTCGGTCGTTTTCAATCGCCAAACCAACCATGCGGGATGAGATCTCGAGTAACTCCATATCATAGGGGCCAGGGGGACCGGGTTCATTTTTGTACAACGCCATGGCGCCTAACACGTCGTCCCCGGTCGTCCCCGTGATCGGAACGGACCAACAGGAAGCCACACCGGCGAGGGCTGCGGCCTTCCGTAAATCTTTCCAAAGCGGGTCCTCGGCGATGTTCTCCACGACCACGGGGACATTCCAATAGGCAGCGGTTCCACACGAGCCCACCGTCGGCCCGATTTGTAACCCCTCGACGGCACAGTTATATTCGTCCGGCAAGCTCGGGCCTGCGCCCACGGACACATGCTGGCCGTCCTTGTCGACCAATAAAATGGAACATCGGCATCCTTCGGCTTTCGATTCGACAATGTGCGCCATTCTTTCCAGTGTTTCTGCCAATGTCGACTTCTGAGGGGTCAACGTGGGGAGTATCTTGGATTCAGTCTCATTGACGCGATGAGGCAACGCGAGGGCTACGACGCGTCCAGCGTCGGTTTTCACACGCCAGCGTAACATTCTCCAGTCATCTTGCTTGGTTAAGTGCCGCGCAAGGACTTCGCCTTCCCCGGAGTCGAGCACGTGTTTCAACGCCTGTTGATCATTCGGATGCACCCAGTCCAGCAATGGTTTCGAGACAAGATCCTGGAGGGTCAATCCGTATTCGTCAGTAAAAGCCCGGTTGATCCGCGGGGGCTCGCCAGGAACGGTGGACCGAAGGAGCATGGGTTGTTTGGAAAGGGAAGCCATAGAAGTTAATGGGAAAGTAGATGGGGAATAATCGGGGTTCTTGTTAATATTTACAATGTCCCTTCTTTATTCGTTCTATTAATGTTTCAGTGATGTTCATGTGCAACCATTGGATAGTGAGATTCAGGATACCAGATAGATTAAACCAAAAACACGGTCTCGGGAAAAATCGTCCCAGCATCCAAATGGCCCAGGGTTGTTTGCCATCATTGGATAGGGCAATCAACCCAGCGGGGTAAGAGTAGGTACCCGACCTCTCGGCCAAAAGCAGACAAAGAAAGGTTTTATCATTTAACAGAAAGTCTACCTACAAGAAATATGTTCACTTCAAAGTGGTAGATATGAAGTTAATCGGAGGGAAGGGATGTACCCATCTCTTCCCTCCTTAGAGTTTTTACAATTTGTTGTTTGGTTTATTGGTTCACTGAACTTGTGAGTGTCTATTGAATCCCAGCGATCAGTGTGTTTTGAGAAATCGGGTGTCTTTACGCCATGACTTCCAAAAAGCGATAATCATATCCCCAATTATCTCCGGTCTCATCGCTCAGGATGGCGATTCGTCCAGTGGTCTGAAGTGCGAGCTTAAAAATTTCCCATGCTTCGTCACTGATGTCACCTTGCTGGGAAGTCACCCCTCCTTCATCCCAGGCGATTGAGATGGCTCTTCCAGCAGTCTCATGATACCCCAAGCGCGTCACTCGCCCAGAATGCCAGTCAAACTTTAAGCCAGCTCTTTTGGCCCGTGCGGTTTTTAGAGCTGCTGAATCGGGACGCCGCATTTGTTTGTTCGTATCTTTTTTTCGTTTAGTTTTTGCCATGATTTATTCCTTTTCAATATAGATTGTAATTTAACGCTTCCCTATATGATCCAGGTTATACACTTGGAAAGGGGGTATCTTTGATTGGAACCAGTTGAGTTACTAGCTCAATCAAACGACAGAGCCCTCTTACATTCAGGAAACACTTATTTGCCCTCAGCTTTCTTGGCGAAATACGGCAAGTGGCCTACATGCACTTGAAAATGCTTTTGGTCCCTCCCTCTATAAGCAGGACACTGCTTTGTTTTTGGTGAGAACTACGACCGGAATGTAGGATCCGAAAACGCGAGACTGAGGCGGCTAGCGGGCAGATTTCCGAAAGATTCTCAGACAAAACAACATCGATAAAGACCTTATTTTTTCTTCCATCATCACAAGGTCCAGAATGATTGAGGAGGGTCACCCTAGCATTAAAGGGGAAGCTAAAGATAGGGGCATTACAAACAAACATCCCCTGTAAAGATGTTTTGTTTTCAGATTTTGAGATGTCCGCTTTGGGTTGTGAGTTCAATTGATCGTCGCAACACTGTATCTTATTGTTTTCTTTTAAAGATGGAGTGTGCTGATGAAACACCGAACGCGCATCAATTTTAGTGCTGCACAACGAGCGGACATTTGGGATCGCTGGCAGCGTGGCGAATCCATGCGGTCCATTGGGCGCCTTTTTGAACGAGAGTCCTCCTCGATTTATGCTCTTCTTCAGCCCAGCGGGGGGATTCGCCCCCCGGCGCGGACTCGCTCCCGCTTAGCCCTGAGCCTGGGGGAACGCGAAGAGATTTCCCGTGGGGTCGCCAGTCACCAGTCCATGCGCGCCATGGCTCGTCGGCTGAAACGCTCGCCCTCCACGATCAGTCGTGAACTCACTCGCAATGGGGGCTATGAGCAGCATCGAGCGTCCTTCGCGGACCAAGCCGCCTGGGATCGCGCGCACCGCCCCAAACCGTGTAAGCTGGCCCAGCATCGCTCCTTAGCGAAGGTGGTGGCGGCCAAGCTCACCCCGCAGTGGTCGCCCCAGCAAATTGCCGGGTGGTTAAAGCGAACCTACCCTCATCAGGAACACCAACGCGTGTCCCACGAAACGATCTATCGCAGTCTGTATATTCAGGGCCGAGGCGTCTTAAAAAAGGAGTTGCAGGCCTATCTGAGAACCCAACGAGCGATTCGCCGATCGAAACGGGCGAGTCTGAAGGGGCACGAATTGGGGACCATCACCCATGCCGTCTCGATTAAGGACCGGCCGGCTTCCGTCAACGATCGGCCGGTCCCCGGGCATTGGGAAGGCGACCTCATTGCCGGCACACACAACAGCTATATTGCGACCTTAGTCGAACGGCAGTCCCGGTATGTCATGTTGGCCAAAATCAATCAGAAGGATGCGGCAACCGTGACGGCTGCTCTCGTGAAGCATGCCCAGCAACTGCCGACCGAACTGTATCAATCCTTGAAGTGGGATCGTGGCTCGGAGATGGCGCATCATCGGCAATTCACGCTCGCGACCAATATTGCGGTGTACTTTTGTGATCCCAAGAGTCCGTGGCAACGGGGCTCCAATGAGAATACGAATCGGCTGCTCAGGTAGTACTTCCCAAAAGGCACCGACTTATCCCGGTATACCCAAGCGCAGCTCAACAAAGTGGCGCGGCAGTTGAACGAACGCCCGAGAAAAACGTTACACTTTGACACACCGGCTGGACGATTGAACCAATGCGTTGCATCGACCGCCTGAAACCACAGTCGCAATGCGACCATCGCCCTTTCCCGTTATCCTTCCTCGCAGGTCTGTCCCTCAAACATACGGGAAATCGCCTTCAAGGACAAGAAGATGGCTGACTCCTTTTATAGAAGGCTTTGGTTGGAACATCCACCTTTCGGCCATAGTCTGTGGGTTGACTCCGGGAAAATCTCTCAAAAACATTGTTTTGCGGGTGAAAATTCGCTAAAAGTGTTCGTTTGCGCGCAGTGGAGGAGTCTTTTTTTCAACTCCTCATAGTTCAATGTGTGTTTACAGGACACACCAATAGGAAATCATCAAGCATGGGGTCGAAGGTCCTTCGGAACTCATGCCGAGACGTGGACCCCAACCCATTGTTATCCCATTCAGCTTAGTCCAAGGATTGATAATGTGACCTTCTCTTCTCCGGCGGTTGCCAGGTGGTTTCTCCGTTACTGCGTTGTTTGTTGAAATGACCAAAGGAAGCCGTCAAACCAGACAGCCTAGATTCCTCTGTCAAAGGTGGATCGTCCTGGGCTTCCTGAGTCTCCTGGTACTTTCCTTCGGGCCGGTGGGGACGTGGGCCATGCCGGACACTCATCCTACCTCCGAATCCCACCAATTAAATCAAGGGATCCTGGATCGAATCCGTATGGCAGGGACCAACCCCGTTCCTGAAACAGCCGATGCGGTCCTTGTTCTAACCAGGGAATGGAAATGGGATCGGTATGTGAAGAGCGCCTTAAACCTCCCGGATTGGCTGGACCTCGGTCTTTCGCATCGAACCCGCTTTGGAGTGTACGACCATCCTTGGAGGTCCAACCAATCCTTGGGGAGAACGGATCCTCAAATTGAACAACGATCACGCATTCGTTTCGGATTGACCGGGGACGTCTTCAAATTTGTGTTTGAAGGGCAAGATTCTCGCACGCACCTGGACGATCCGGGAGATTTCGTGAATAACACCATCGTAAATGAAACCGATATACTTCAGGTCCTGGTCTCGGCCACGGCGAGGAATCTCTTTGGTACAGGCCTTCGTGCCGACCTTCATGTTGGTAGGATGACCATGGATTTTGGACGACGCTGGTTAATCGCCCGCAATGGCATGCGCAATACGACCAACGCTTTCGATGGCATCCATGGGCAATTGGCCCACGGCGATCTGTGGCGGATTCGCGCGTTTCTCGTCGAACCTGTCATCCGAGATCAGACTCAGCTCGACGAACAATCGGCGCGAAACGTATTCTGGGGGGTCTATTGGGAAACGAATC
This sequence comes from Nitrospirales bacterium, assembly GCA_965223495.1. Taxonomy (GTDB): domain Bacteria; phylum Nitrospirota; class Nitrospiria; order Nitrospirales; family UBA8639; genus Nitrospira_E. The sequence continues at coordinate 262,485 of OZ245001.1, forward strand.
AGGTCCCCTGGTTGCGGACGAACCTCTACTATTTTGGCTTGAATGATCAGCAAACGGCCATCGTCGCCCGACAACGAACGTTTTCCACATTTGGCCTACGATTGTTTGAACTCCCGCATACGGGTCGGTTGGACTATAGCCTGGAAAGTATTTGGCAGACCGGGAAAAGGGGTAACGTCGATCACTTTGCCCACCTTCAACATGTCTATATCGGCTATACGTTCAATCTTCCCTGGTCACCGCGATTCCTGATTCATTACGATTATGCCAGTGGCGATCGAGATCCCACCGACAGTCAAGATTCCGCGTTTGACAGGCTCTTTGGCGCACGGCGATTTGAATTTAACCCCATTGGGAACTTTGGGCCATTCTTTGGCAGCAACATCAGCTCTCCAGGGTGGCGTATCATAGTCGTGCCGACTAAGGGGTGGAAAGTGCAGCTCAAGCATCGGGTATGGTACCTCGCCACATCGCGGGGTGCGTTCGGCAGTCAACCCTTCGTGACCGATACCAACGGTGAGCTCCGTGACTCCTCCGGTGGTTCAGGAAACTATCTTGGGCATGATATCGAGTTGCGAGTGCAGTGGAAGATAACCGACAATTGGAATTTCGATGCCGGCTATACCCATTGGTTTAAGGGAAGCTATTTCGATCGTCTTCCCGACTCAGCCGGGTTGCCGGCAGGTGGCAATGTGGATTCAGATTATTTTTACTTCGAGACAACCTTCCGACTCTGACACGAGCGGCATCGACGAGCCCGTTTTTCCCCGCCTTGTAAGAATCCTCCATCCCTCAATTCAGCCACATCTCTCAATACCCTTATTCAGCGGTCGGGATGGGGTCTGGGATCAAGGTATGACCGAGCTTCGCGATCTCAAAAAAGGGATTATCTTAAAGTGAGGATGTTAAGCTAGCCAGGGCTTAAGTGAAGAAGTCCTCATTAAATGGGCGGAGGTCGAGTTCCAGTGACCAAGCGTTTCTGGGTTGTTGTGCGAGACTCCAGTAGGCTTCCGCCATCTCATCCGGATTCAGTAACGGTTCGGTCGCCGTTAACGACTCGTGTTCGCGAAGATGAGGTGTGTCGATGGCCCCATCGATGATGACATGGGCGACATGAATGTTTTGGGGCCAGAGCTCTCGCGCTAACGATTCGGCCAACCCCCGAACCGCAAACTTGGCGCTGCTGAATGCCGTAGCCCCTTTCCGTCCCCGAATGGATGACGTGGCGCCGCTGAACAGGATGGTCCCGCGTTGGAGGCTCCTCATGTCGGTGACGGCTTCTTGAGTACATAAAAAACTGCCAAAGGCACACACGCGCCAGGATTGTTCAAAATCTTCTGGAGTAAGGGCCGTAAATTCTTTCCACGCGGCATTGCCGGCATGATTGATCAGGAGATCAATCGGGCCAAACGTGGCCCGAATTTGCTGAAAGCCACGGTGGACTTGGGTATGATCGGAAATATCAGTGGGAATGTCCAGGACAACCTGTTCCTTCGTGTTCAGTTCTTGTTCAAGGCTGTGAAGATAGTGGCTCGATCGGGCAAACATGCCTACGCAATAGCCTTCTTTGACGAGTTTTCGAACTAACGACGCCCCCAACCCAGATCCGACCCCTGTGACCACTGCCGTGTGTGACATGCTCAGCTTCTTCTCTCAGTTTTCATTAAGTGAAAGCGGCGATTGTCTGTCCTCGTTTGACCTCTGAGAGTTTCTCAGAGCCAGTGCCCCTTCAGCAAATCAATGCCGTCGCTCCGGCCAGTCGACAGCATTCTCACGATCGACGATATACCCCTCAGCATTATTTATCCTGTTTCCCGGATCTATACTATTTCTTTGATGAGGAACGGTCTCATCACCAAGGGAAGGGTTTGCCCTCTAGAAGCTTATTTCGGTCCCCTCGCCCCGTCCAACGGTTTGATTTTTGGAATATCTGAACGGGTGAAGGAACTGCTAGAATCGGCTCATGGATGAATGTTGTAGAGTCAGAACCATTTCGGAACGGCAGCGGCGTGTCTTTCGTACCGTACTCTGGATTAACAGTGCCATGTTTCTTCTGGAGGTTTGGGCGGGAATCCTCGCTCATTCAACGGCACTGCTGGCCGATTCCGTGGATATGTTAGGCGATGCCATCGTGTATGGTTTTAGTCTCTATGTGATAGGGCGGGGGGTGGTATGGCAGACCCGTGCCGCCATGCTGAAGGGCGTGATCATGGCTGCCTTTGGTGTGGGGGTGCTCGCGCATGTCGTCGTGAAGGCTGTCCATGGATTCGTGCCGACCGCTGAAGTGATGGGCATGGTCGGCGTGATCGCCCTGGTGGCCAACCTCATGTGCCTCTTCCTCCTTTGGCAGCATCGGGGTGACGACCTCAATATGCGGTCCGCGTGGGTGTGCTCCCGCAACGACGTCATCGGGAATGCGGGCGTACTCATCGCCGCGCTGCTTGTCTACCTCACCGGCTCTCCTTGGCCTGATATGGTGATCGGACTCTTGATCGCCACCCTGTTCGTTCGATCCGCCATCGGCATCATCCTTGAAGCCTCCAGAGATACAAAGGCCTCTCATCTTACTCTTGAATAATGGGTTTCAACTTATCCCCTCCACGGCCTGTGTCCGATTGGTCTACAAAGTTTTGCCGATGATCTATCCATAATCTCGAGGATAGAGCCAAGCTAGTCTAGAAAGAGAGGCACATCTCAAGAAAGGAAGAGATGAAAGCTGAACTGCTGGGAAAAGAGCTGGCAGTAGGTTTATAAAGAAAAATGGATCTGACTACATCATTCTTTCCAGGTGTTGAACAAGATGGGTGATGGCTCCGGAAGATCTTGGGGAAAGCATGACTGGTATGTTGAAAACTGTAAAAAGGAGATCATTTTTGGTAGGGACCGAAAATTTTTTAACTGGACGTAAACGGAAGGATTATTTGTTCGGTGTATTCACTGACATTCTGTGTTGATCACAGTGATTTATGAAGCTTTCCCATTGATTTAATTTTTGCCCCAAGCATTTCCTTGAGTCCTTTTTTCAGATAGGGTTCGAACTCTTCATCTGTACTCCCGGTGTTCGAAATAATCTGATTGTAAAGATTTCTCGTTTCTTCACTCACCGCCACTGTAATAGTGTGCTCACTGAAGTGATCTTCAATGAGATCTCTCACGAGCCCACTAATATTGGCCCCCGTTTCCAGAAGCTTCTCATGCTGCTCCTCACCGATCATGAGGCTAATTCTCTTGGTCTTCATGGTTTACTCCGTTTTTGAAGCGTTTGTAAGGATACCTTCAGCGTAATTACCAGATTATATAAAATTAATAAAAAATATGCAAATATTACTTGTATTATATAATTTTATATATTATGGTGTATTCCAGGGAGGTAACACGATGAAGACATGTTTTAAATGCCACACGTATCTAAATGGGGAAAAAGTCGAGGGCGTTCCTGTTCATGGGTGCCCGACGTGTCATGGGCTGTGGATCGATGCCGACTATATTGACAAGCTAGATCAAGCATTTTTTCTGCACCTCGATTCGGCTGAAGAAAAACAACCCACGACTGGGTACCACTGCAATAGGTGTGAAGGTTCCATGCGGGAAATCACGATTGGAGTCGAAGGCGAACAAGTGGATCTGGACGAATGTACGTCCTGTAAAGGGCTTTGGTTCGATTATGCGGAATTAACAAAGACCAAAAAGCTGATTCGAGGTGTTCAGGAAGTTTTCACTCCCAAACGTATGAGGAAACACGGCAAGAAAACGGTCTGGAAGAAAAAACTTTCCGAGATTTACCATACCGATCACCCTGTCGCGAAAGAATCCACTTTGACCCGAAACCTCTTTATCGCGAAAGTGTATCGGCTTTTTTTGCTATCGATCTTGACGGCGGCTATGGGAGCCGGGGCCGGAATTACCCTGGGGCTGGGGCATAACCTCTTCCTGGTATTGGGCCTGGTCTGCGTCGAATTCGGTATTCTTTTTTGGGTAATCCGTGTCCGCCGGGACAAAAGCCGGAATATGTTGGCTTTCTTTACGTTTACGACCTTTAGTGGATTTACCATCTCGCCCTTATTAAATGAGGTTATCGGGGTAGGACTTGGGATCCTTATCCCCATGGCGTTTGGATTCACGGTCGTGCTCTTTGGGACGTTGACCTATTTTGTGCATAAAACCAAAAAAGATTTTAGTTTTATGGGTGGGTTTTTATCTTGGGCGTTAGGGGTGATGGTGGTTAGTGGCATCATGGGGCTTTTGATGCCAGGAGGATTGAATTATTTCCTATATTGTGGAGTGGGCGTGCTGCTTTTTAGTGGGTTTGTTCTCTACGATACCTCCCGTATTCTTCTCAAATATGATGTCACGGAATACGTAGCTGCGGCCCTCGATCTGTACCTGGATTTTGTGAATATCTTTATTGATATTTTACGAATCTTCTATGAGATCATTATAAAAGCGGCTGAGGTGGCCGATGTTTGACCTGGCCCCGACTTTTGGACACCTGTATTTAAAAAGGGCCCTCGACTCCCTGTTAGGTCCCGGTTCCGGGGGACAACCACTGGAACGAAAACTGAATGGGTGGCTGAAGCAGGAGAGGTGGGTCAAAACCTTTAAATACGATTTTAAATTTTTTAACTCGTGGCAACGTGGCCCGTCATCGTTTGGGTAAGAAATTCGATGGTGAAAATTCGAACCCGTAGGACCAGCAAGGGAATCCACAAGGGAGAACCCAAGGGAAAGATTATGGCACGGGGGTTGCTTTAAATATTTATCTTGCAAACACATGCACAAATCCATCGCACAAAAATTCCAAAATACGGAGTATTTTTCTGAAGACTTATCCAAAATTTCTCTCCTTTTATGATTCGTGGGAAAAGGCGATGGCTCCAGATTGTCTAAAATCCATTTGCTCCATATTTCTTCATCAACCTAGGAGGATCTGTGAAAAAACTTCATGTGTATGACAACACAGATGAGAATTTCCGAAAGGGAGCCCTCAAGCGCTTCAAGGGCGTCAAAGACGTAGTTTCTGTCCCCGTCAGTTCCATAGCCGATCTCCATATTCAGTTCACTTCCTTGCTGAATATGAAAATGGTATTTGATCGAGCTGTGGTGCAAACTCATGGGAATTGGGGTCATATTTTCTTAATGGAAAAAAATGGTCAAAAAAAGAGAAAAGAAATAAGTGCAAGCCTATTAACTACCCTGTTTAACGGAAAAAACTTCGATAACCTCTTTGCGAAGAATGCTCGGCTGTACTTTGATGGGTGTAAGATAGCGGCAGGTGAGCAAGGATGGAAGTTTCTTGAGGCTGCAGGTAGGATTTTCCTTCAGAAGGGTGGGGAATGTTTCGGGTGGACTAGTGATGGATATACCAAGCCTGGATGGATACCCTTCATTGGCGGACACACAGTCCACCATGGAGGATTCGTGCGTACGGTAATAGTCGGTAATGGCGGTAAGATATTAGGACGGGAAAACAGTAGCGAGAGAAAGGCAAAAATTCTTCAAGAAAGACGAGCTGCTGTTAGTGGAAGATGAGACCGGGGTGAAACTAGGCAGTATGGGCCTGGGAAAGAAAGTCCGGATGAAATTTGGAGAATAAGCGGAATTTGGTCGGGCCGGATTAGACCTCCACGAAAAGATTTCAATCATGAACATAGCTCCAAAATAGTAGAACTGTTTCGGCTTCTTCAGCCCAGTCCTGAAAAAAGACCATGTTGGACTATTCTTAATCATGTCCGTCGGTATTCTCTTGGAGGGCTTGGGGGATCATGACCAGTCTTTGGCCCTGATTTTAGGGAATGTGGTGACTTGCCAGCGCACTCACTGGGCAAGTGGGCACAAAAATGTGCCAACACTGGATTTCAACTGGAACAACTTCTTGAGGCACGTCAGTCACAAATTTCATAACGATATTTCACGCCTCTAACGTGTGGCGTTGCCAAAGAAATGGCAGGTTCCAATAGATTCAATATATATATATCATGGATTTTTTCGGGTGAAGGGAGAGGGAAATGAGTAGGTCATCCTCACGAACATTTGTCATCGGTGACATTCATGGGTGTGTAGACGAACTGAATTATCTGCTCGACGCAATTGCCCCCACGACGGACGACACGGTGTGTTTCCTGGGGGATTATATAGATCGGGGGCCTTCCCCCAAGGCTGTCATTGACCGACTGCTCCGATTACAAACGGAGGGACCCACGTGTGTCTTTCTGAAAGGCAACCATGAAGATATGCTTTTGGACTTTATGGGGTACCCCGGAAATAGAGGCGTCTTTTATTTAGCCGGAGGAGGGGACGAAACCTTGGAGGATTATGGGGTTACGGTCCAGTCCCCTCAGAAAACGGTTCAAGAACTTCCGCCAGATCATTTAGAGTTTTTCCTCAATTTGCAGGATTTTTGGTACTGGGAAGACTTTCTGTGTATTCATGCGGGAGTCAGACCGACCCGCCCTCTCGACAAACAGGCTCCCTTTGATTGGTACTGGATCCGAAAAGACTTCATCCTGCATCCGCATCCGTTTCCCTACACGGTGGTCTTTGGCCATACCGTTCAACGTGACGTCCTCCTGCAGCTCCCCTATAAGATTGGATTAGATACGGGTGTGGCCGGGGGAGGGATGCTAAGCTGCCTTGAACTAAAAGAAAAAGATCTATTCCAAATCCGTCGACGGGAAAAAGAAGTTATCCGGCACAACCTCGCGGAAGCCTTCACCCAATCCCAGCCCGCGCCAGCAGAGTGCCGCTCCTTGCATCGATGAGAACGGGGGAGCCATTCAAGTCAGAACCCCAGAGCCTCATGACTGAAGGGGAACGGAAGGATAAACCGCAAAGGAGGATTAGAATGAATGTCGCACTGGACCTTTCAGAGATCTTTTCTAGGAAACTGGGGCAAGATCAACATAATAATCGCATCACCTGGCCTCGTGATGCTCCCCGCTGATACAAGCTGTTAGGTGTGTCCAACATGGAAGACTTCAATACCCAAATAGATCAGCTGTTTAAAAAAGAGCGTCGGAAGAACATTGTTGCTAGGATACGGGGCATATTAATTGTTGCAGTTATCGCAGGAATAATGTTGGTGCTCACGATTCCGCCGATGGGAAAACGAACCCTCGTTTATGGAAAGGTAGAATCAATGGTCGGGAGACCATCTGAGGTAGGAGACCACCTGTACCTTGTGGTCAAGCTTGAGGACGGTGCTAAAGTGAGGCCGGCTATTCCGAGTTCTATTTTCTACAAACAAGGGAAAGTCGTAAAGCTTGAGAAAATTGAACCTCGGTATTTTGGTCCTGCATCTTATAAGTTTCTGGGTTATGAGGAGGAACCGCTTTCCGAGTAAGCGGCCAAAGAACTGAGTGCCCATCCCACCGAAAACAAAAAACGAATGTTTTGAGCAAGTCAATGTAAGGACCTGCTGTGATTCGGAAAAGACATCCTCCTCTCTTTTCAAGCCTAATAAATGGGTTCGGGATACCGGGCAAAAACCAGTGGAATAACCAAATTTTTCAAATTTTTTACCATGGAGAAAGGGTTGGCGTACAATAAAGTCCGAAGGGCCGAGCATGCGTTATTATATTCTACAGAACCAGCAAGTCATTCCCGTTCCGACAGCCAAGGAATTCGGTGAATGGGTGGAAACGGCTGACCGGGTGGTGAGTAAAACCCAGGTTGCCGATGTGGAGGTGTCGACGGTGTTTCTTGGTATCGATCATCAGTTCTACGCCGGCCCTCCGCTCCTGTTTGAAACCATGGTGTTTGGAGGCGATTTGGATCAAACCTGTCTCCGCTGTTCAACGTGGGATGAAGCCGTGGCTCAACATGAAACCATCCTGTCCGAAGTGTTAAACCGCGTGTATGGCTATTATAAGCCAGGGTGATCCTTCCGCATGTGATTCTTTTGTAATCCGTCGTGCAATCACTCGGCAGGAGCTGCTGTTGAGGTGAACAGAAAGACGTTCAACTACAGCATTAACTTCGGAGTTTGCCAGTTTTTTAGGAAGGAAGGTCCTTCTTAGAAGACATCTGGCTGATCCTCATGCGCACGAGATTGATATGGGTGCGCAAGTGATACAGCTGATCCGCGTAAGACAAGGGGGTTTCCACTTGTTTGACTTCCGATTCCAGACCCTGGACCGCCGCGGTAAGTTCGTCCGGGTCGGCACGACCGGCGTCTAAGCGTGTCTCGATTCGCTGGAGATCTTCATACCAACGGTAGATGCGAGAACGCACCCGCCAGCGGTACAGGGGTGGGAAGAATTTAGAAAGCGGGATGACGAGCGCGACCAGCGGAATCAACATTACCACTAAGCGATCGATTAACGTGGCCGCCCAAAATGGCAAAAAACGTTGGAGAAAAGAGGGTCCGCGCTCGTGAAAGCGCTGAGCTTCCTTTCCGATCGGGAGAGAGAGGTACCGATCGGAAGGAAATTGTCCGGCCGAGTGAAACAGTCCATCCCCACCCACAATGTCGGGGGCGGATAACAGCAGCAAGTCGACCAACGCCGGGTGTAAATCTTTCCCGGCTACCAGCATGGCTGTGACCCCAATCAACTGTTGCTGCGTTGGGGGGCGTTCCCTGGCCAAGTCAATGGCCCCTGCTGGTAAAATCAGCGGCGAGAGGTAACGACGGTGCAGATGGTAGGCCTTGGACCTCGGAAGATCCATCAGTGCAATTCCTGGGGCCTGTAGCAGGGCTTGAACCTCAGGGGATGTTTCACCACTTACCATAAATACGGCATCGACATCACCGGCCTGCAGTGCTTGGGTGGCGGTGGGGGTATCCCACTCGGAAAAGGGTTCACTCGGGACCTCGTTCAACATCAGCAATTCATCTGCCAGTCGTCTTGTTCCGCTACCTGGGACGCCGCGATTGACTCGGCGTCCAGCTAATTCCGATAGCCTGGTGGGTGGGGGAGTTAATCGGTGAAAGATCCATAAGGGTTCGTAATAGAGACTGGCTAGCCCGCGAAGATGCTCACCTCCGGGCACGTCCTCCACTGGTGTACCACCCTGCATCAAGGCGATATCCACGGTTCCCTGGGCGAGCAATGCTGCATTCTCGTCACTACCGGCACTTTGGTGTAGGGTGAGTCCAATATCGTTAGTGGCCAGAATATCCTGCATGGCCAACCCGAAGGCGTGGTAGGCACCGGTGGGACTCCCCGTCGCCAGGGTAATGGTTTTGGGTGGGGCCGGTTCCACAAACTGATAAGCGAGGAGAAACCCAGCCAAGGCCAGCAAGATTACCAGGCTGATGCTTTTGAGTAAGGAAGAGTTCACAGTGTAAGAATACCTCCGAAATGAACGCGGACGTCAGGGGAGGGGGTGAGACGACGTCGCGTGCACCGAGAGGGTGGATATTCATCCTGTACCCACGATCCTATCATATGAATCCCATCCAGAAAACGCGAATCTCGGTCCGATAGGATGAGATGCACTCTTTGGGGGGATGGGTAATGAGGAATTCCAATCAGGGAAAGAGCGAGTTGGCTTTCTAAGATAGAAAGGACTTCACGGCTGATTTCCCTTAACCTTAATCTCCCGAATCAATCAGGACACTGCGCACGCAAGGATTGGTAATGTTGGCCGAAGGTGAAATACTCTGAAGAACGAGCGGAGACGGCCTCTGCCGCGATCGCCAGAATATAGCTACGAACGAGGCAATTAAAGACGTCACCATGATCTTTAATGAAGTGTCGATCGGTCAGGTAAAACTGAATGGGTTCATTGGCTCCGATGGGAATCCGCTGTGTCGTATCCCCGGGCCGACAAAAGGTTCGCTCATCACGCCGCCAACACCGCTGAAATTCACCTTCACCGCCGATCCAGCCTGTGCGGAAAGGTGCATAATTGCCCACCGTGGTCTCAGTGAGCGCATCTTCGGGGTGGACAAGATTCATAGAGGTTTCCCGCTCATAATCATAGGTTTGTACAATATCGGTTTCGTGCCAAGTTAAATTATTCACCCACTGTCCGATGGGAAATCCCAGGCGTGTGGCCAGGTCACCTTCCGAACTGAGCACATGCATCAACACATCTTGTGAATCGGGATAGCGAAACGAAGCCATAATCTCTTTAAGCGGCAATACTTGGTTCGCTTCAATCGCTGGGTTGAGAAGCACTACCCCATGGCCAAATGGTTCAACAAGGGCACAGGGAGCGCCTCTCTTTTGCGTGAAAGTCCCATCCCGGTCTCCAGGTTCGTCCTCGCAAGCCTGTTCAGGAAGAATGTTGGCGTTGACCAGGCGATGCACAAAAACATCCGACAAGGCCGAAAGGACGATGGCCCCACCAAAGCTATGGCCAAGAACCATGATTCGGTTGTCCCGAAACCGTTCTCCCTCACATGGCCCTTGGCGTGTGCCACATCGATTCACGCGCTCGAGCGTGATCAAGGTTTCCGTCACGCCGCCACGGCCGACTTCACTCGCCACCGTTTTCCGGTCCCAAAAGGTGAGATGCTTTAACAAAGGCACCGAGAAACTGGACCCTCTCCAGCCGATGTACACTCCGATACGCGATGTTCTCGAAAGGGACCGACATCCGTTTTGGCCATCTCGGCCAAGAGGTCCTTGAAGGCCAGAACGTTGGAGTCCACTGAATCAGCATTGTGATGCCAACCGTGCACAAACACCACTATGGCGGTTGGCCCCGCTTTCTGCACGGCTGCGATTTCTTCTAACAGCTGTTCGAAAATGTGCCGGTGAAAGAGATTCCCATGTTCGGAGAATTCCAAAAACCCAAAATCATATGGTTCGGTTTTGGTAAAAGCCAAAGCCGTTTGGCTGTCTCCATGAAACGGTCGATTGGGTAAGAGACTCCCGTTCACCATTACCCCAATGACGAGGACAACAACCACGACTCCCAGTTTAATGGAGAATTTCATTGATTGAATCCTTTCTTCTCGCTAGCTCTCTCGAACAATCCCTTAAGGGATTCTAATTTCGGTTCCTTATCAAGAATTCCGTGAACCACAAAACAAGTGGAGGCAACCAAATTCTTGGTTAACGAACACCATATGTCAAGTTGCGATGAAGCTTTGGAAATGGAACGGAAAGGTAGGTTTGGTGGTTACGAAAACCTTACTTTGATCAATTACAGGGAGACAGAGAGGTGTTTAAACTGTACGGGAGTAAATCCCCGAATCATCCTTTTCACAGAGTGACAGTCAATGTTACAGGGGGAGGGTTTGGTATGTTATTTGGGCGCAAGGGGTATCGTTGTCGGGACCGTATTTAACGGATTTGGGAAATGAAATTAGAAATACCCTCGACTGGTTGAAACTTGCAAAATATTGTCTGACCCGTCGGTTCTCATGTTCAGGACCCGGAAAAATTTTTCCGGGTCCTGGTCTTGAGGCCTATCCAGGCTCTGGGTCTATATTCAGGTTGAATGACGTAGGACTTACAGTCCCGCCTATGAGGTGGTGGGCCATTTTTCCTGAAGTTTCATCGTAGCTTGTTCCAAGGCTTCATCCAATGCCACGGCTCGTAGGGTTTCAAAAGCCTGTGCTTCATCCGGATAAATGTAGGAAGTCATCGCGGACCCTTGTACCCGAGGATAGCGATTGGATTCGATAGGGGTATCCAATTTATCTAGGGTAGCAAACGAATGCCCCTGAACCTGCATGAGCAACTTGCCGGATTGGATGTCCAATAAGCCGAGCTCGATGGTGGCGTAGTGGTCGATCTGACGGCCGATCATCATGCTGACTTCGGGGAGAAGGTCATATCGGGCAGAGGCTTCCACTTCGTTTCCCGACGGGAAGACCACCATGACGGAGTCATATTGCTCATCCCTACCAAACTGGCGAATGCGGGACAGAGCCTCTTCAGAGTTTAGGTTATTCACCATCATGACTTTCTCCATCTCCATCGAAGAAATGCCCTCGAAATGACTCTTGATCCTCCCGGCAAACTTCATCCAGGTTTCCTTACTTTCCAAGGGAAAGTCATAGGACTCTGGTTGATGAACGATGACCATGCCCACAGGGATCTTTTGGCCAGAAGTTTGAGCTAACTTGGCCATGAAGACCTCAGAAGCCTTTTCCTCCATCGGGAAATGATTCTGCAGTTGAAGCGGGGCAGAGCTCATACATCCTGTGACGGCCACGGCCAGGAAGAGGATGCTGAGGAATTTGAGGGGCCGGTGAGTGACGGTGTGAAATCGAGAATAGGATCTTGCATGATTGTGATTGATACGAAGGTGTGTCATGTTAAAAACTCCTTGTCTCAAATATTTGACTTTTTGAACTCCACATAACAAAAAATGGCCAGAGCAACCGATGGGATAACATCAGGGGAGAAGGAAAGCCTGGCTTCCTCCTCCCCTGACGTCGACTTAGGCCAAAGTCCAGTCGTATTCATCTTCTTCAGTCTCGTTATTGGCCAGAGTCCAATCCACCTCCTCTTCCTGTGTCTCCTGTTCGCTCGAGATGAGCCGGTCGGGGCCACCAGTCATTCCATAGGTTCCACCAAATGGCAGTGCCAATAGTCCTAGGCCAGCTAACGCGATGGTAAAAAAGTACAGTTTGGCTTTTGTGAGATTGAGTGTCATGGTGTTCTCCTTTCGGGCGAATCCCTTGGTTGTTCGCCCGGTTGATTTTTATGTCAATATTTCCTTCTGTTTCATTAAATAAGAAAACATCATATTCAATCAAATAAATAATTCTTTGAAAAAATATAAATTTTTTAAACATTAGACAAAGTAGAGATTTCGTGAGATAAGAAAGCCCAACAGGGGGCGAATTCTTCCAGCCGGTTCAAGGAGTGAAGAGCCGTGAATGATCAACAAGTCCCAGTCTCTTTCCTGTTATTGACGATATATGAATATTGTTGAGCTCGTAGAATCAATGTCAGAAGAGGAACTAAATGCAGACTTGAAGCAAGTGATAAGGGAACGGAACTCAGATGAAGCGGATGTATGTCACAGTGAGGAGTTGATCCGTACTTGGCACAAATAGGCAGGTTTTAAAATTCAAAAAACCCATGAAACATTTCATGAAATCTTTTAGAACTGTAAAACCAAAGCCATAGATGACCTTGTTGGGATGACGGTGAATGAGCGGGTATATTGGTTCGGTCTCTTTGACGAACGGGAAAACGCAGGGCAAATCGGGCGAGAACGAATGAGAGGGAAGCGACCTGCCCCCGTCTAATAAGACCGGAACAGTCGATTCATCATCTCCGAAGCAGCAGAACTTATATCTGTTCTTAAGTTGGCGATTGAGTCTTTTGAGGCCGTAGCGCCTCGATGGCCCGCACGATCTCTTCGCACTTTTGGGCACTGAGGGCAACGGGATGGGGAGTGTTAAATCGACCGGTATCGTTGTCGAAATACTGGCCTGACGTTTTGGCAAACTCATCAGAAAGAGCTGCCTGGGTCAGTATTTCGGAACCGATCTGAATATCACTCCCTTCCATCCCGAACGCCTCTTTCACCATCTTACTGCCGAGCAGCGATCCGGGATTTACCGCGATGATCGCGGGACCCTCACGGTTGATCGATATCGCCATATGGCGAGACCACATGATCATGGCGAGCTTGCTTTGGGCATACGCCGTTCCGGCGGATAAGCGGCCTTTCCCAGCTAATGCCTTGGGATTGACTGGAGACTGCGCAGCGGAGGCGACGTTAATTACTCGCCCCGACGCCCCAAGCATCGGTAAAAGCCGTTGTGTCAAGAGATAGGGTGCGATGGTGTTGACGGCAAATCGTACATCCAGCCCGTCCTGGGTCACAGGATCGGAAGTCGTATAGACGCCCGCATTATTGATGAGTACATCTAGGGTGTTGTGTTTGCTCGCGATGGCCTCTGCAAGTGCCTCAACTTCTGCCATGTGCGACAGATTGGCCACGTAGCGTTCAAGGCGCCCACCACTCGATAACGCCGAAAGCGTGCGTTCGGCTTCCTGGAGCTTGTTCGTGCTCCGTCCATGGAGCAGCACATGATGCCCCTGTGAAACGAGCTTTCTGGCTGTCGCGAACCCGATGCCGTCGGTGGCACCGGTCACAAGAATCATTTTTGGCATGATGGCAACTCCTTCACCCTGAGAAATCTGGCAGGATGTCATCAGCCAGACGTTTCAGCGTAGTCTCGATATTGGCCTGGTTAAAGCGGAGGTTCAGCGCGACATGGTTGACCCACATCTCTTCACGCGCTTTGAGATAGGCACGAAGGGGGTGCGTCCCCAATCGGAACCCAAGGTGAATCGGTTGCGGAGGTGTGTCCGGATCTTTGGCCAGATCGATATACAAGGGTTGCATAACGGGCTGGGCGGGCCTTCCCGCGGCCTCCACGCGCACCCGCCAATCGCGGATGATCTGCGCTTGCAAGACGGAATTGCGCGGATAGATCATCCAGCCATCTCCGTTCCGGGCGATCCATTCGGGGTCTTGTTGGCTGGCTCCGGTAATAAGCAACGGCAATTTACCGACTGTCGGTTTGGGCAGCATGTCGATATCTCCATTGGGGCTGCCATACGCGTTTTCGAAAGCCGGGGTGTCCTCGCTCATGTGCCGGATATAGTCGAAGCTCGCGCGAAAACGGGCACCCCGGTCGGCAAACGGGTGGTTCAACGCGGGATATTCATCGGGCCGGTCGCCCGAAGCCACGCCCAGAATGAGGCGCCCACCCGAAAGCACATCGGCGCTGGCCGCCGCCTTGGCGACATGCGCGGGATGACGTAGGGGAAGAATGATGCTCGCGACTCCCAGGGCGATTCGCTCGGTCTGGCCCGCTAACAGGCCCAGGTAGACGAATGGGTCGTAAATCTGCCCGGCATCACCAAATGAGGGGACGTTAAACGGCACGTCGCGTAACCAAATGGCAGAAAAGCCCAGGTCTTCGGCCAGTTGAATCCGTTCTACCTGTCCAATCATGGTGGCCACCGGACCCAGCGAATAGGCCTCCAATGGGACGACCAATCCAAGGCTCAACCGGCCAGGGCGGAACACGGAGTTGTACCCTCGATTAATAGTTGGGAACGTGGTTTCTTCGATGTGAGTCAGCATGGTGTCTCTCCGTTCACTAAATTACCCGGAGTCGGCAACGAAGGGTTCCCGTGCTCCCGTAATCTCCCGCGCCAGCCTGGGACGCGGTAAATATTGTGTAACCTGCATGGCCCATCGGTCTCGCGTTTCACCGATCTTGGGAAACTGAGGTTCTCTTGTAGTTAGGGGGTGTCCAAATGTGAGTGCATCATGGTTTTTGGCGATCGGTCACCACCACGTAGTCAAGAGACCTTCTTGTGAAGAACCGTATGGGTAAGATAAGGTGTACGGAACGGTCAGACAAGTACGTACAAAATTGGCCTATAGGCACAAAAAATATACTATAGAGGTCACCCATGAGATTCGAACGATACGATTGTTCAAATGGCTGTCCCGTGGAGGCCACCTTAGAGTTAATCGGAGTGAAATGGAAAGGGATTGTGCTGTTCCATCTGCTGGAAGGGACCATGCGGTTCAATGAGTTAAAGCGCAAAGTGGGAGCGGTGACCCAACGAATGCTGACAAAACAACTCAGAGAGCTCGAGACCGATGGGCTGATTGCTCGACAGGTGTATGCCGAAGTCCCACCGAAGGTCGAGTACTCCCTCACCAAAAAGGGAAAAACCTTGCGTCCGATTTTATTGGCTTTGGAAAAGTGGGGAACTCGGTATGCGCTTCCGAAAGCACCCGCCAAGGTGTGAATTGCCGGACGAGGGGGAAAAGGTATGGGGGAAAATCATCATACCCATTCTCGAAAAAATCGAGTGTACTGTCTTTTCCCCAAAAACAGGATTGGCTTTGACATTAAAATGAATTTTGGCCTCAAGCGTCGGCGCTAAAATCGGGTCTGACCCTAAATTTTGCCTATAATTTTTCCCCTATTGCTGTGCCCCCAATTGCTGTCCCAGATGTGTCATTTGGGGTAGCACTTGTAGGCGTCAGCGGTGATTCCCATTTCTGTGTTCGTTTCTTCGGAAGACAGGTGGACATAGGCATTCCCACCAGCGACACCCACTTTATTACGAAGGGTCGCGATGAGATTGTCTTCACTGTCAGATCCGGTAAACGCTTGCACCTGCCGAAGATATTTACAATCTTCTGCCTCGTCGGGTTCGATTTCCTTGACTAATTTTCCTTCATGGGTGAGGTCAACCACCTCATGCGTACATCCGGATATCAGAAAACACAGACACAGTAAGGCTAAAGAAATACGTACAACCCTCATATTTTCCTCTTCCTCGAGTTTCGGTAATGACGGTCAGGAATGAAATGGGCTCATTAACCCCACTGGGATACCCCAGGGTGTCACAAGCCTGTGTGTCCCCTTTGAGTTGATGCTATCAGAGAAGGGTAGAGTAAGTCATTGATGTGCGAGTACCTCACGCATTGGAGGTTGGGGGCCACATCACCGAAGAAGGCAAATCTCTTCACTATTCTGAAGGAGTCCACAGCGATGGGTGAAGCCACGGGTCAGGTACAGACAGTTTTCCGGCCAAAGGGGGCGTCGTTTCGCTCAAATTTTGTGATTGCCAGGCGCCCTCCCATTCAGCCAGTAAGGGAAAGGGCGGCTCAACTAAAGATTCTGGAGCAAATCCGAAGCGTCCGTAAAAGGCGGGATCACCAAAGACAAAGACCTTGCTCACAGCGTTCTCCTTCAGCCGACGTAACCCATCGCGCACCATCGCACTCCCGATCCCTGTCGTTGCCTGCTCGGCGCCACAGCGAGTGGAGCAAGGAGGGTGGCGTTGACGTTCTGATCCGCCACACCACATTTTGTGAAGATCACGTGTCCAACAATCTGCGAATCAATCACTCCGACGAGCGAGAGGGCAAGGGCCGCATCCTGCAAAAGGTCTTGCACAAGAGGAAGCAGAATTTCGTCCGGAAACGCTGCCGGATAGAGTGCCTCAATCGCAGCCCAATCGTTCTGGCTGCTTTCATGAATTTCCAAATTTTCTAAAATGGCGGTTTCCGAATACAGTCGATTGTGGCCTAATTTCTCTTTCCCATCAAGGTCGGAAAAAGCAGGAAGTTGGGCAAAGAGCGTGGGGTTAAGTTCCGAAATCTAACGTAAAAAATCGAGTCTGACCCCATTTTTATAAAGGTTTGAGGGATTTCTGTCCCATTAGGCCCGTCGGGCCCCCCGTGCTTTTTGCCCAAACGCGATGCTCGCAAGTGCCAACCACAGCAACCAAGTCATCCAACCGCCAATGGCTGAAAAGAGAGTGTGGTTGGAGGGCTCTACCATGGGCACGTCGACGACAAATCCGTCCGGTGCGGTGAAACCTTCTTGGTCGGAGTCAGTGAGGGGCAGGGTGATCTGAAGCTTTCCCGAGGGTTCGATATAGGCACTGATGCCGGCATTCACGACCCGAATCAGCGCCCGACGCGATTCAACGCTGCGAAGGATCGCCAGGCTGAGGTGGGCGGGTTGTGCGCGCGAACGGCCGAACCACGATTCATTGTTCATGGCCAGAAGGGCATGGACCCCGAGGCGGCTGGTCTGACGGGTGAACTGGGTGAGCAGGTCCTCGGAGCAGATGAGTGGCCCAAACTTGTAGCCAGCGACCGTGAGGACTCCCGGTCCCTTTCCGAGATGGATTTGCGAAGCATGGGGGAAGGTAGCGAGATACCAATCGACGTCGACAAAAGGCGCGTACTCGCCAAACCAAAGGGGGTAGTTTTTGTCATATCGGTCGCCGAACTGATCATCACTGTCGACGACCAAGGCCGAGTTCCACACTCGTCGTCGTTCTGAGAGGCTCTTGCGGGTCACAAGCCCCAATACGAGCGGGACGGTAAAACCCCGTCGAATTCGTGCGGGGTCATTGAGCGGAAAGTCTGTGGTTTGGTCGCGAAGAACACGTTTGTAGGGATATGTGGTTTCGCCCCAGACGATCATCTGAGCACCCTTGGCCTCCAGCTCAGCCGACTTTTCCTGAAGGATCGTCAGAGCCTGTCCACGAAGTTGTCGACGGGTATTGATGCCGAAGTTGGCCTGCACGACTCCAATCTTAAGGCTGGGCAAGTCTTTAGTCTGGTTTTTGACGGCTGCCATCCGAAGGGAGCCAAATCCCGGAATCGCAACTGCGACAAGAATGAAAACCAGGGCAAACCCGCGGCCGAGCGACCGCTGGGTAGGTCCATGCAGTAGACTGAGATAAAGTAGGCTATTGAGCAGCACCATCATCATGCTGACCCCCGTCGCACCCACATACTCGGCCCCCTGAATCCAGACCGGGTGCAAAGCCCAGAACAGCGAGACATGGGTCTCGAAGACCATGGGGAAGACAGCTTCCACGGCCCCCCAGGTGAGGGGGAGTAGCATAGCGGGATGGATCACGAATGATGTGCCCTCGGTGGGGGACTGAAAACCCCGGGCGAGGGCGGTGGCCAGAGTAGGTGGAAGGGCCCAGAGAAGGCCATGGTACAGAGAGAAAATGGCCTGGACGATCATCGAGAGGGCGAAGTTTAAACCTCCAAAGTGGCGGACTAAGTCGGAGATCCATGTAAACCCGCCAAAAATGGCGACGGTGCCTGCGAGCAGACCGTAGCCGAAGACCCGCCGGACTCCTTGGCCCTCACAGGCCCACAGGAGCGGGAGCCACCCTACGAAACTCAAAAGCCAGATGTTGAAGTCGGGCGTGGCAAGCCACATCGCGCAGCCGCTCAAGATGCAGGCGATCGGTTTGACCCCACGGAGGTTGCGCCATCGCTGGAGGTTGTGCATGGGTGTGTCTAGGATGTTCTATAAAAAGATCGCAGTCAAATCAACGGTGCCGCTTGCGCGAGTATTGAAGTCAGAGCCGACTGGTTTGGGCCCCGTTTCGATCGAACTCCCTTCTAATTGGAGGTTGCGGGTTTGAGTCTCCGTACCGCATCTTCGGTCTCCCGTACGATAGCAGCCGGATCGACATGGAGGAGTTGGCCGTTGGCTTTCAAGGGCTTTCCATCTACGAAGACCCATTCCACATTCCGGGGTTGGCCGTTGAAGACGATTTGGCTGAGCCACTCTCCCCGTGGGGCAAAATTGACGGTACCCGGATCGAGGATGATTACATCGGCTTTCTTCCCAGGGGTCAAGCTGCCAATGTGCGCATCCAGATCCAAAACCTCCGCGCCGCCGATGGTGGCCATCCGAAGAACATCTGGAACCGTGGGGAACACATCGGGACGGAGCGTGGTGGCTCGTTGCAATCCGATGGCGAGGCGCATCGCGTTAAACATGTCACTGGTATCATTCGTCCCGCCATCCAACCCCAGACCCACTTTGATGCCGGCGGCGTGTAATTTGGGAAGCGGCATAACCCCGGAGGCTAATCGCATGTTACTAAGGGGATTATGGGCCGCGCGCACATCGTGCTGGGCCAGAGTCGCGATGTCCTCATCGGTCAGATGAATCGCATGGGCGGCCAATAGTTTTCCACCAAAGGCCTTCGCCTGTGTCAATGCCTGCATGGGTTGCCCTTGGCGTTGTTTTATATTTTCCAGCAAATGGATGTGCAGCGCCACATCCAGCTCTCGTGCCAGCCGGGACATGGCCATCAGCTCTGGGAGCCACCGCTGGTCCATACTGGGGTGCGATCCAACCTGCAGGGAGGCACGGGGATTCGGTTCGATGAGCTCTCGTTCGATCCGTCGGATGTTTTCAGGGTCGTGGCGAGTCGTTAACCCGACATACGCAAAGACAAACCGGAGGCCAGACGCCTCGAGCGCACGAAGATTCCCCCGCACAAAGGCTGGGCTCGAGGCCGGTGACCAATCCGCGACGGTGGTGACCCCGGTCGTGATGAGGTCCAACGTGCTTAACCGGACCCCGGCGGCAATGTCGGCTTCGGTATAGGGCAGTCGTTTGAACGAAAACGTGCAGGCCTTCAGCCAATCAAGCAGGTCGAGATCGGTGCCACAACCACGAATGAGTGATTGCCAGAGGTGGTTATGCACATCCACAAAACCCGGGAGGACGATCTTCCCGGTGGCATCGATCGTCTCGCCGCCAGTCTGTAGTTTAGGGTCAATTCCTTTGCCAATCGCTTTGATGGTATTGCCGATGAAAAGCAGATCGCTATTTTCCAAAAGCCCCAAGGGACCTTCTCCCACAGTTGGATCCATACTGATGATGAGGGTCGCGTTCCGAATCAGGACGGGCGTGGGTTCTCCCAAAGCCGATTGGTGAAATGAACTCACCGATGTAAGAAGGAAGACAAGAGACAAGAGGCGAAGAAAAGTTTTCATGAATCTCACATGCCAAGTGCCGCCAGGCAAAGGGTCGTTTTTCGCCTCGTTTGGCGAGACCCTACGTTACCAAAAATCGGGTGCCTTGACGACAACCGGAAAGATTCGTGAAGACCCGTTGAGGGATAGGGAGCGGTTCAAAAGTTAGATAGGATGAAACGGAAAGGGATTCAAATGAGCACGAATAGCGATACGTTTGTTAGAATTTTTCAGGTCGGACCCCTAATTTATTTATTTGCCGGTAAAGAATGCTTACAGTGCCGGAGTGGAGCATCCGGAAGTGCAAAGTTGGCATGATCTATTGTTTTATTAAAGGACAAACAGTCTTATGAGATTGAGGGAATAAAACCATCGAGGGTTCCTATTGCACGGTTCCAACTTCAAACGTTCCGGTATAGCAAGGAGAGTCAGATTACTAATCATGGTTGACGCACAATTACTGGAAATTATGATACATTCTTCACAATTGCCGATCCTTGTTAAAGAAAATTCCAAAAAAAACGACCTCAAGAATTCCGATGGTTTTCTTCAATAAGACCTTATTGGGCATTTACTAACCGTGGAGCATGAGGTGGGCAAAGACGTGTTCGGGCAAAACGCGTGTCAGAAGCTGGGGAATTGTGAACCGACTTTTTCCCGGCGGTCGCAGGAGTAAGGGGACTTTGAACCCTCCGAATCTCTTGAAATGTATATGCGGGGCTGGGCGAGGTGACCGACAATTCCCAATGAATGTGATAATGACTGAATTTTAAGGCGGAGGTTTCGCCTTAAGGAAGAAGCATTGAGCGGGTGCTCGCGGAAGAGAAAGGACTGATCGATGTCCCGGACTAAAGGCCTTGAAAAGAGGATGGTGTTTTCTCTGTCGACGGTCCTTCTTTGCATTGCCTTGATCGAAGTCTGCGCGTTCCTTGGCTACTGGATCGCTCGGGACGATGTCGATTTGTGGCGTGGTTGGCGCGAATCGGTCAACGAGCAGGACTACCAACGCTTTCTCGAGCTTGCTTATGATCCGACTACCGGTTGGAACAATCAACGGGATCGTGTGGTCAAGAAGATGAACTGTCTGGATCAGGAATGGACGGCCACCTACGACGGGAAGGGTGCCCGTGTTCATTCGAGCGACCGAGACGACCCCATCCAGATCCTCGTCGTCGGCGATTCATTCGCCCATGGAAGCGAGGTCAACGACCACGAAACCTTTCCCGCGCAGCTCGAGCGGCTGGGGGGAGTTCGAGTTGCAAACCATGGCGTCGGTGGCTTCGGCCCGACCCAGTCTCTGGTCAATCTCCGAAGATTGCTGGAATACTACAGAGAAGTCAAAGTGGTCATTTTCTCGGTGATGCACGAGAACATCGTGCGAATGGTGACCTCGTTTCGTCCGGCCAACAACCCCTCGACCGGTATCAGGTTCGGGTTCAAACCTTTCGTGATGAATGGCACTCTGCGTGAAAATCCGAATGCACCTCCCGCCATCACCATGGCCGAACTCGAGAGGCTGGCACGGAAGGCCTTTCGCGAAGATTTTTGGTCCAGAGGGGAATGGTCCTTTCCCTATCTTTTATCCTGGAAGAATTTTGCGCTGTCAGACTACTTCTACTTCAAGGTGACAAGGAAACTGGCCAAATTATCCGGAGACTCCAAAACTGGGTACAATGCGTACTACGAATCAGACTCCTTGCGGGGTGATTTGGTGTTCGTCATCGAGAGCTTTTATGATCTGGCGCAAAGGGCGAAGGTCCGGCCAATCGTCTTGTTCATTCCCCGAAAACCCGGCGATTTGACCAGCGCCCAAGCGGTGCTTGAAGACTTGCACGCTCGATTTGGAAGCTCGGACATGGCGATCCTCGACCTGAGCCAAACGGACCTAGATTGGAACGCCTTCAACCTGGAGCCCGGACACTGTCATCCGTCTCCATACGGGCACAAGATGATCGCAGAGACAGTCATGCAACACTTGGATTTCTAAGGCCGCGACCAAAACTCGATGATAATCGGTTCTGTCGCAAACTTTTTACCAAGATAAATAACGTTTGATTGATGCCTGCAGGATGCGACGAGGCCATAGACCTGTTCAGCAGGAGAGCCGGCATCTTTCACCGGCGTATTGAATGGCCCTTTCTTGATCTGGCCATCACCTCAATCCTGCCTAGCGTTCATTGCACCGTCTGAAAGTTTTTAAAATCGACCATTGTTTGTGGTGTGCCTTCCTTAACTCACCCCGATGCCAATGTTAAAGGCTAGGGCATAGTTAAAAGGAAGGCACCATGGCATGTGCAAAGTACTTAGCTGAATTAATCTTTCACAAAATGGGAGAAGCTGAAGGGCTGTTAGGTTCGGACAAGTCCCTCAAAGACAATTGCCAGAGGTGGTTATGCACATCCACAAAACCCGACAGAACGATCTTCCCGGTGGCATCGATCGTTTCGCCGCCAGTCTGTAGTTTAGGGTCAATCCCTTTGCTAATCGCTTTGATGGTATTGCCGATGAAAAGCAGATCGCTATTTTCCAAAAGCCCCAAGGGACCTTCTCCCACGGAGGGATCCATACTGATGATGAGGGTCGCGTTCCGAATGAGGACTGGTGAAGGTTCTCCCAAGGCCAATTGGGGAAGAGCACTGACCGAAGAAGTAAGAAAGAAGGTAAGAGAAAAGATGCGAAGAAAAGATTTCATGTGTCTCACATGGAAAATGCGGTCCGGCAAGGGAGGGTTTCTCACCTTGTGCAGTGAAACCCTACGTTACCAAAAATGGGTTGTCTTGACCACAGCCGGGGACATCCGTGAATTCCCGTTGAGGGAAGGGGAGCGGTTCAAAGGTTAGGTAGGATGAAGCGGAATGGGATTCTAGCGAGTGCGAATAGCAATAAGTCGGTCAGAAAATTTCGATTCTAATTCCTATTATGACTCCAACTTTTTCGAAATTACTTAGTTGCTGGTTATGGTTGGCTTAGATATCTTGCAATAGAGTTTCGAGAAAGGTCTAAGAGGGAATTGGGGTATTTTATTGGTATGTCGTTTTCTATTTCTCCAAAATCCGACCAGTATGGATCATAGGGCTCAAGCTCTCGGTTTGTGAATAGGATGGTAGGTATACCTTCATTATTCAATCTTTTAAAAAGAATAGTTTCATTTGGACTGAATGAATTTGCTGTTTTCCCAAATGTAATATAGGTTCGAACCCCTTCTATGCTATTGAGTTTCTTGTATATGCTTTTCATTTTTTCACAGTCTTCTATATCAATTATTCCGCCATCACTCTTACATTCACCAAATCCAATCTCAATCTTTTTCTGTCCCCTAGTATTAATGACGAAAAAGTCTGTTTCACAATCTGGCACGTCACCTTTGATTTCTAAAGCCGTTGAATAACGAAATTCCGAAAGACTGCTAATAATCCTATAAAAACATAGCAAGGTTAATAGTACTGGTATTGCTCCCTCTTGGTGGTTGCTTTTTGCAAAGAGACCACTTTTTCGATACATCCAATTTCCAGATTTCCCCCTGAGGTGAAGACTGGTTTGATTTTCACCACCACAAAATTCGCAGTACCACGTATCGTCTATTTCCTTTAATGATTGCCATTGTTTTAATCTACAATGGTGGCATAAGAATTGTAAGCCAGCCCTGAGAAAACCTTTTTTGAGAAGAAAATCAAATACATGGGCCCCAGTAAGATCCGGAGCATCCCTTGGTTCAATGTATAGCCTTTTGTGCTTTTCAAAATTATGTTTTTTAATAATGCCTATAGCATCATTGCCTGTCACAAACTTGTCCCTCCCCCCCTCTTGTAAAAGCATGCGAGCCCCTTTGATCTTAAAGACTCTAGCTCCATCGATACCCCCTATTTTTTCAATAATCCGTCTTGCAATAAGACCTGCCTGACTCGTCTTTGCTGTAAGTCCCACAATTTCAAACAGTTTTTCTATCAAGCCATGTATTGAGAGGGGATAAACAAGTACAGAATTTTCCCTTTCTGTAATAAGAAATGTAATACCTTCCCTCCCAATTCTGAACTTCAATGGAGTAAGAGCAATTTCTCGACCATAGAATTCGCTTAGCTCTCTGATGTAGGGGGGGCTCAGCGTATAGCCGGGGTATTCATATTCACCATACGCATCTACAATTACGCCGAGGTACTTCGACCCCCTATCTTGATCTTGATCAACCAGAAATGGTTTATTTGGGAGGCGAATGGAAGCTCTGTACCTATTAGCCTGTTTCTCTACCTCAACTGAGGTCTGTTCCCAACTAAAAACCTGGTCCGCAGGCTGAACATTCAACCCGTTCCACGATATCTCCTTTATATGGCTCCTAACCAATTGTTTTTTAGAATTAAATCGTTTAATGAGTTCCTTATCTATTTCATTATATTCAATGCGATGATAAATAATAATGCGGTCCTCTATATTGGGATGGCTGTTTGGCAACTTATTTAACTCATCTAGATATGATTGACCAAATGTTTCACATCTCTCCATCGAATCCAAGGCTACGTACCCCACATTAATCCCTGATGATCTGAGATTCCAAAACGTCAACAGATCTTCAAATTCGTTTGCCATTCCTAGATATATTCCGTTGCCATTGTAACTTGCGCCCCTACTAAACCCGCGTAATTCAACTCCAGTTGCTTGTATGGGACTGATTGATTTAAAAGCATTCACAGAGATGGGACCAGTTAGGGGGATACTCTGCTCCTTGCCACGTAAGCCTTTCAGAAATAGATCTTTGTAATCATATTTCAAATTGAGATCGGACTGTTTTGGAAAAAAACCAAACTGAACGGAAAAAACATTTGACAGTGGATCGTTGTCTTTCCAGTCAAAGAGAGAGAAGGCACTCTTGAATTCCATAGGCTTATGTTTAAACTCTTTATCCCAGAGATAGTCAATTATATTTTTTGAATCGAGATATCCTGAGATCTGTTTCTTCGTATACCAGTCTTCGTAGAATATATTTTGGGCATAACGTCCTGGATCTGTAAGGAGGCGGTATTTCTGGATTAGGGTATTAATCTCCTGACTTTCCGACACGGCATATAAGACATCTACGGAAAAAAGTTTGAGCAACTGCTCCGCAAAAGTGTTTTCGCCTTTTATAATAGGAATTATTGGGTTATACATACCACCCCAAAGAAGGCAGTTGACACCAGCAGCTTTTATTAAGTCTTCCATTGCCCCTTCTTTTACGAGAAAGCCTATTCGAATGGGCTTGTATTTAATTGTTACACTTGCAGAAGGCATACTATTTTTTACAACCCCACAAAAACCATGTACGTTCCTTTTAATTAGAACTTCATCTCAGTACCCCGAGCTTTTGGGACATTAAAAAATTTTGCATTCGTTAGGCGAAGATCAAAGAATACGAAAATTTTAAAAAGAAGGAAACCCGGAACAGGCTTTAAGCAAACTCTGGACCGAATGGGGGCTTGGCAAGGTCGATTAAAGTCGTAGGAATTTTTAGTAGGCCTTACGAGGGGTGAATCTGGGGCTGGCTCATAAAGTATTAGCACCCTACAAACTCACTTTTAAAGACTCTTGATAACCCACTTCCACGCTGAAGCCGTGATCTTTGGTCATATTCCAGACATCCTCGTGAGCTAGGTCGGGTGCGGTGGTGTAGCCGTTCCCGAAAGACGATTCAGCCACAACCGTCATCATTTGGTGCCGAATTCAAATACCCGAATTTGGGGCTTTTCTTCCCCGGATTCATAATCAAAGTCGGTTGGTCGGCCGGGCTGGTACTTGGGGAAGAGTTCGATGACCCGTTTCGGAGACCTGGCTTCGGATTGAGTCGGACCCGGCGTTCGCCATTGGGCAGGGGGGGGAGGGGTGAGTCGCCAGTTGTTTCCCTTTTCTGGTGGCGTTCTCCATTGGTTGGATTCAAACAGGCTATCTGAGAGAGGTGTTCGGTACGCGTCCGGTTCGGGAAACGTTCGTTCCTGAATGTAGTCGGGGAACCCCGCAGCCATGAGCAGGGGCAGTAAGAGCCATAGGGGACCCCACCTGAGAACCGGGTGACCGTCTGCAACCCCCCTCACGCACGGGGTCATGGTGACCCCTGCATATCGTTTCTCCACTTCACCGATTCAAACCAATATTTGTGGGCTGAAGCCAGCCACATATCAGCCGTATGTGCGGTGATCCAGGCATTGAGAAAATTGATGAAGTCCGGATCACCCTTGTTGACCGCAAAGCCCGCCTTGGTCGTGAGCAGCGGTTGGGTTAGGGGTTTATCCACCAGGTTGGGATGGTCCAACACGGTGAACGTGGTGATCGGTTCATGTTCGATGTACCCATGAATTTTGCCACTGGTGACGGCCGTGATGGCTTCTTGACTGGAGGTGTACGATTTGACGGTGGCCTTGGGAAAGATTTGGTGGGCCAGATCATGGGATACGGTCCCGGTGACGGCGGCAACCACTACGTTAGGATTGTTGAGGTCGTTGGGACCCGTGAAGTGTTTGGTTAATCCCATATGCGTGACCAAACCAATGCCGGAGGAGGCATAGGGTTGGCTAAAGTTGACTTTGAGCGCTCGTTGCGGCGTGATGACCATACCTGCCACGATGATATCAATCTTTTTGGCTAACAGGGCCGGGACGATATCCTTCCAATCCAGGACCTGAAATGATGGGGTCACCTTCAAGTCCTTCGCCAGTTGTTTTGCGACATCGATTTCAAACCCGACTAGGTCTCCATTTTTCTGTTGAATCGTCCAGGGTGTAAACAGAGAGACGCCTATTCGTATCGTCTTGTTTTGGAGCACGCTGGCGAGGGTGCCTGGCCCTGGAGCTCCTTGGTCGGCCCATAAAGTTGTGCCGCTTAAAAAGAAGCTCAAGAACACGATGAATTGGAATACTCGCAGAAATTTTTGGAATGGAAACGTCAGGGTCGTCATATCTTCTCCAACAGAGGGTGAATACATCGCATCATTGGGTTCGCAGGGATCGCAACCTTGGGAATGTACCACATGAGCGTCGAACCGAAAAAGCTGTTGAATGTATTGTTAGGATTGGATCACAATCACATCAATTTCTGAAAAAAGAGTGGGGGCCAATAAATTCCAGGTTTAGGAAAGGGGGCCATCCCAGAATTTAATTCATGGGTCATGGTCCGATTGTGTAAGGCAAGTCTTCGAAGCTTCTGAATCAAAAGCTAACTGTCAATCAAGGCGACCCTCCCATTTCTAGAGATTTTCGCGATAAACGGTTTTTGATGTTTTTTTAGGGTTTTCGAGATGGCTGGGAGGGCTTTGACGAAAATATCCGCCATTTCACTTCCTTTCAGATCTGCGGAGGTCAGTATAAACGCGGCCACACCTGCATTCATGAGCGCCGTTTTCTCTAGCAAACGATATCGGATTCGGGAATCTTTGGTTAAAACAATCCACCCTTTTTCCCCTGCGATTCGGAGCCAGTTGGCATCTTGTTCGTTGGGAGGGAATTGGTCGTCATGAACGACTACATTGCCGCTGGCATTCCGAAGTGCCTTCGCAATTTGTTTCTTGCCTAGAGAGCGGTCAAGAAAAAAGACGAAATCCTTAGGCAGCTTCGACTGTAAGTTCCGAACGGATCGCTTCTTGGATTTGGAGCGGTTTGAGACCATAGTCTTCGGCGAGATCTTCGATAGACTCACCGGCTTTGTAGCGTTCGGCAATAATTGAGGTGGGAATGCCAGTGCCCACGATGCTTGGGCGTCCAAAGGAGATTCGCGGGTCAATCACGATGGATATTGGTTCACTTTCCCCTGGACGGAACGCTCGTTTGCGGGTGAAGGGATACAGTTTTTGAGGAATACCCTGGGCATCTCTTTCAATTCTCTTTAAATGGGCTTTCATGAAATCCTTGATTTCCAATTGCCCTTCTCGGGTGATATCAATCAGTTTTCCATATTTCTCAATAAACAGATTGATCCCGTTCGTTTCAAATTGGTGTTCTGCCAGGGGATGTTGGGAGGGGAATTGTTTTTGAAGAAAACTCATAGCTTTTCTTACTTTTTCAAGGGAGATGTTATGTTGACGTCGAATTGCATCGAGCACATGAATTTCTACGAGGTTTATAAAGGACAGAAGCCGTGGTTCAGAGGCTGTTGCCTGAACAACGGGCTTGGTTCGCTTGGCCTGTCCATTTTGTTTCACCGATCTCCCATTGACCCAGTCTCGAACCGTCGTTCGGGGAATTCGAAGGTACTGGGCAGCCTCACTTATCCCGTAAGTAGGAATTGTTCTTGGATCAAGACTCTGGTTGAAAGAATTTCCCTTTTTCTTTTTCATACTTGAAACTTTAAGGCTGAAGCACTTTAGGGTCAAGCCTAATGGGATGGACGAAACCTTCTTTAATTTTAAGGAATGAGGCCTTTTAAGAGGGGAGGAAGTAAGCCTTTGATTTAATTGGTTCCCCTACCAAAACCGTACCTGTTCCCGCCGATTAAGAGTTTGCCGCTTGCAAACTTTCTTTTTGGGGACGTTGATAATTCACTTCTACGGTGAAGCCCAGGTCCTCGATCATTTTCCACACGTCTTCGTGGGCGAGGCCGGGTGTGGTGAGATAGCCGTCCACGAATAACGAGTCGGCCACGTAGAGGGCGAGCGGTTGGAGGGAGCGAAGGTTGCGTTCCCGGCCGCCAGCCGCGCGAATTTCCGTTTTGGGATGCAGGAAGCGGAAGAGACACAGAATCTTTAAACAGCGGGCTGGAGTTAAATCGGTTTTTTTGCCGAACGGTGTGCCCTCCACAGGGTAGAGCATGTTGAGCGGGATCGAGTCCGGTTGGAGTTCTTGAAGGGATAGAGCCAGCTCCAACAGGTCTTCATCTTTTTCCCCCATGCCCACGATGCCACCGGAACACAATTCCAAACCAGCCGCGCGGGCGTTTTTTAACGTATCGACCCGGTCTTGGTAGGTGTGGGTTGTACAGATTTCCGGATGATAGGCTTCGCTGGTGTTCAAGTTATGGTTGATACGATCCACGCCGGCTGCCTTGAGTTCTTTGGCTTGTTCGCCGTTGAGCAGACCCAGTGAACAACAGATTTGGATCGGAATTTCTTCTTTGATTTGTTTGACGGCGTTCGAGATTTGATTGATCTCAGATTGGAGTGGTGAACGACCGCTGATGACGATGCAGTAGCGTTGGGCTTTGGCGTCGGCCGCGCGACGGGCGCCGGCCATCATGTCTTCAGGGGACAGGAGGGCATAGCGATCGATGGGCGCTTTCGAGATGGTGGATTGCGAACAATAATGACAGTCTTCCTGGCAGGCCCCGCTCTTGGCATTCAAGAGCATCTGCAGGCGAACGGTGTTTCCGAAAAATCGATGTCGAATTTTGTAGGCGGCGTTCACCAGGTCCAGGAGTTGGGCCTCGGGTGTTTGAAGAATACCTAAGGCTTCTTCCCGGGTGAGGGTTCCGCCGTCGAGGACGCGCGTGGCGATATCGTGAAAGAGCATCATGGGAAATTCTCCAGTTTGGCCAGTTATGAATGAGGCACCACTTTTTGCATCGGATAGGTGCTGGAGGCTTTCCCAGATGGGCGAAGCCCGGATGCACTTTCCGGCACGGCAATCTGTGGGGCATCGGCCCACATTTTTTCGAGCGCATAATACTGTCGGACGTCGGAGCGAAAGATGTGCACGATGATATCTCCGTAGTCCATCAATATCCAATTGGCCTTCTCTTTTCCCTCCACGTTCGGGTGGGTTTCGTATTGGGTGGACATCATTTTTTCGATGGTATTCGCGATGGCGCGCACCTGCCGTTCGGATTCCCCCGATGCGAAGACAAAATAATCGGCCAGAGACGTGAGCCCTCCGACTTCCAGCACGAGGACGTCTTCGGCTTTTTTGTCCTGGGCTGTCTGGGCAATAGCGACGGCCTGATTCTGTGAAACGGGGGCGGTGGGTGGGGATACCTGGGTCATTGATATAACTGGTGTTGAATTATATAGGACTCAACCTTGGGCGGCAACCAATCGGGAGGAATGTGCCCTTGGGCGCAGGCTTGGCGTATCTTTGAGGCCGAGATCTCCGAAGGGGGCAGAGCCAACAGGCGCAACCGAGTCCCTCCTGGGAGAGGCGTATCCAGATGTGTCGTGGTGCGAGCATCCAGACCTCGTACGGTGTCATTGTCAAGTGAAGGAAGGAGTGGTAAGGATTGCAATTGAGTGAACGTCACTCCGGGGCGTGAGCAGACGATAAAATCACATAATTGTAACAATCGGTCGGCCTGTTTCCAGGTGGGAAATTCCAGGAAGGCGTCCAAGCCGACGATGAAGCCAAATTGAGTGTCTTGGGGATAGGCTTTCTTTAACGCCAGAACCGTGTCGATGCTGTACGACACACCTGGGGCGCGAATTTCTTGTTCGTCGATGGCGTAATGGGAAAAGGGTGGTAGGGCTAACTGCACCATCTGTAACCGGTGGTGGGCGGGGGCGAGGGAGGTGGAGCGTTTATGCGGTGGATCGCCGGTGGGAATGAAAAGTATGCGATCGAGGGCAAGAACCTGATAGATCTGGTCGGCGATATGCAAATGGCCGTTGTGAATGGGGTTGAAGCTTCCCCCGAAGAGTCCGATCTTCATCGTGGCCTTAGAGCACGACCAAATTGTCGCGGTGAATGGCTTCTTCGTATTCGAGTACGCCCAGAATTTTTCGAATCTCTGCGGTTTTTTTCCCCTTGATCTGGTTGAGCACGTCCGCGGAATAATTGGTCAGTCCTTGGGCGAAGGGTGTCCCGTCCATGTTCGTACAGGACACGGGGTCCCCCGGGAGAAACGTGCCGCTCACCCCGTGAATGCCGGAAGGCAACAAGCTTTTCCCTCGACGGGTCAGGGCTTGTACGGCCCCGTCATCCACTCGAATTTCTCCCTTGGGGCGAAGGGTAAACCCAATCCACTGTTTGCGGCTGTTGAGAGAGGACGTTTGTGGGGCAAAAAAGGTTCCGTGGGTTTTGCCGTCGAACGTTTCGCTGAGGGTTTGGCTTTTTTCGCCATTGAGCAAGAGTGTGGGGACACCGAACCGTCCGGCCTGTTTGGCCGCTTGAATTTTTGTGACCATCCCGCCCCGACTGGTTTGCGCTCGCGACGTCCCCGCGGATTTTTCGATGTCTTTTGTGATAGCGGAGATCGTGGATATTAAGGTCGCGGCCGGGTTGACGCGGGGATCTTCGGTGAAGAGGCCGTCCACGTCGGAAAGGATGACCAAGAGATCCGCATCGATGAGATGGGCGACTTGGCCCGCGAGTGAATCGTTGTCGCCAAAGCGAATTTCTTCGATGGCGACGGTATCATTCTCGTTGATGATCGGGATGACGCTGAGGTTGAGGAGGGTGGTCAACGTGTGGCGGGCGTTCAGAAACCGTCGACGGTCTGCCAGGTCTTGGTGCGTCAGGAGAATTTGGGCGACTTTGTTTCCCGACTCTTCAAACGCTTTTTCGTAAGCCCGCATGAGTCGACTTTGCCCCACCGCGGCCGCGGCTTGTTGCAGCGGCAACTCATGGGGGTAAGTTTTCAGGGCTAATTGAGAAATGCCCGCGACGATCGCGCCGGACGAGACAATGGCAATTTGTCGGCCCTGGCTTTGTAAGGCTCCCAGTTCTTTGACCAGGGCTTTGATTCTTTGGACCCGCAGACCGCCTTTCGAGGAAGCGACCAGACTGCTCCCAATTTTCACGACGATTCGATTGCAGGTGCTTAGGATTTGCTCGCGCATGCCAGTTTGGTCTCGAGGACCGTTTGTCCCAGAAATGTCACCAGGGAGGATAACCCTTCACGGGTAATGGAAGAAATGGCAAAGAACGGGTAGTGGTGGGTTTGACAATACGTTTGGAGTTGCTTCAAGTGTTGGCCTGATCCCTGAGCATCGACCTTGGTGCCCACCACCGCGAAGGGACGGTCCACCAAGCAGGAGTCAAAAGCCTCGAGTTCCCGTCGTAAGGTTTCAAAGGTCTTGACCGGGTCTTCCGTGGCCCATTCGGTGATATCCAGTAACAGGAGCAAAAAGGCCGTGCGTTGAATGTGTTTTAAGAATTGAATGCCCAGGCCCTTGCCTTCATGGGCCCCCTCGATGAGGCCGGGAATATCGGCCACGACAAACGAGGCGTCGTCCGACCATTCCACCACGCCCAGGTGGGGGCGGAGGGTGGTGAAGGGGTAGCTGGCAACCTCGGGGTGGGCCGAAGATATGGAGGAAATGAGGGTGGATTTTCCGGCGTTGGGAAATCCGACCAACCCCACGTCCGCTAACAGTTTGAGTTCCAATTGCAACCACCGCGCTTCGCCTGGGGTGCCGGGCTCAAACTGTCGGGGGGCTCGATTGGTGGAGGTCGCAAATCGGGCATTCCCTTTGCCCCCGATCCCACCCTTGGCCAGAATGGCCGACTGGCCATCCTCGATCAGATCCACGAGCACGTCCTGGCTTTCCTCGTCTTTTATCAAGGTTCCCACCGGGACGTGAATCGTCACATTTTCCCCGGTGGCTCCATGTCGATTGGATTTCTGTCCCCTGGCGCCCGATTCCGCCTCATAATGGCGTTGATATCGAAGGTCTAGTAAGGTCGAGACCCGGTTGGAGGCCATGAAGATGACGTGGCCCCCGTCACCCCCATCCCCACCATTCGGCCCGCCTTTCGGGACAAACTTTTCCCGGCGAAAACTGCAATGGCCTGAGCCGCCGTCTCCGGCTTTGACGAATATGCGTGCGTGATCGATAAACATAGGTCGACAAAGTGTACCTGGAATTTACGGAAAAGTTGAAGAGGGAAGAGAGAAGGGACGTGCGGGCCTGATGGGATAATCAGGCTGAAGGATAGACGCTGATCTTCCGACGGGCGTCTCCCCCTTCGAATTTAACGATACCTGGCACCTTGGCAAACAGGGTATAATCCTTTCCACACCCCACATTCGTCCCCGGGAAAAATTTGGTTCCCCGTTGCCGAACGAGAATGCTCCCGGCGGTCACCGTTTCCCCGGCATAAGCTTTCACGCCAAGGTATTGAGGATTACTGTCACGACCGTTGCGAGATGAGCCGCCACCTTTTTTATGTGCCATCGATTAAACCTCCAAAGTCAACCACTTGAAATGATCAGGAAGGAGCGACGATTTCCGTGATACGGACTTGGGTGTAGCCCTGTCGGTGCCCCCGCGTTCGACGGTACCCCTTCCTTCGTTTCTTCTTAAACACTCGGATGGACCGCGTTCGAGCATGCCGGATGATTTCCCCCTTGACCAATGCCTGGGGGACCAGGGGATCTCCTACTACCGGTGCGGCATCGGTTTGAAGAAACCGGACCGAGTCGAATTGCACCGTGGCTCCGACATCTCCTTCAAGCGATTCCACCTGAAGGATCGTATTGGGTTCTGCTCGATATTGTTTTCCGCCAGTTTCAATGATTGCGTACATTTTTGTAGTCGCTCCTTTGCAAACGGACATTTTGCCAGTATATTTACATTTAAGTCAAGATTTTAGTATATGATCGACTTCTTGGATTTTCCCGGCCAAAGCTATGGTAGCATAAGGAAACGTCCGGGTGTGATGGGAACTCAATAGGGAAGGGGAGAGGGGCATTATGGTCACTGCATCGAAGAAAATTTGGATGGATGGCAAGATGGTGGATTGGGATGACGCCTCTGTCCATGTCCTCACCCATTCCTTACATTACGGGTTGGCGGCCTTCGAGGGCATTCGATGTTATGAGGGGGTTCGGGGCTCG
This sequence comes from Nitrospirales bacterium, assembly GCA_965223495.1. GTDB lineage: Bacteria > Nitrospirota > Nitrospiria > Nitrospirales > UBA8639 > Nitrospira_E. The sequence continues at coordinate 296,409 of OZ245001.1, forward strand.
GCCATCTTCCGATTGCCTGAACACGTCCAGCGCCTCTTTGAATCGGCCCATATCACGATGCTTCCTATGCCCTTCAGCGAAAAAGAAGTGACGGAGGCGGTCGTTGAGACGGTTCGAGTCAATGAACTGGTGTCCTGTTACATTCGTCCCATTGCCTATGTCGGGTTTGGGGCGATGGGGGTGTACCCGGGTGATAACCCCACTCGAGTGGCTATTGCCGCCTGGCCTTGGGGGTCGTATTTGGGAGAAAGTGCGTTGGATAATGGCATTCGTGCGAAAATTTCCTCTTTCACCCGTCATCATGTGAATGTCTCTATGACACGGGCCAAAGTGTCGGGGTATTACGTCAATTCTATCTTGGCCAAATGGGAAGCCAAAAAGTCCGGGTACGAAGAATGTATTCTATTGGACCCCGATGGGTATGTGGCCGAGGGAACCGGGGAGAACGTCTTTATCGTGAGTAAAGGGGTGCTCAAAACCACCCCCCTGACCTCCATCCTGGATGGGATTACCCGGGATTCGATTCTTCAATTGGCCCGAGCCAAAAATATCCCCATCGTCGAAGAACGGTTTACCCGGGATGCGATGTACGTGGCCGATGAAATTTTTCTCACGGGAACAGCCGCAGAAGTAACCCCCGTTCGGGAATTGGATGACCGAAAAATCGGTGAGGGAAAACCCGGTCCCATTACCAAGGCCTTGCAAGGGGACTTTTTTAAGATTGTTCGTGGAGAAGATCCTGCCTACGCGCATTGGCTCACGCCTGTTTAGCGTCCCCCATCTTTTTTAGTTTTAATCCTTTCAGAGATTGTGGATGTGCGATCGTCAGCATGACGATTGCGTACGATTGTGCCATAAAAAGGTGGCTGACGCCTTTTTAGAATGTTTTTTTAGCCTGTGGGGAGGGTTCAGCGAATGCCGGGGTTATGGGGTACTGCTCTCCGAGGAGGATTCTGTGGCCGGGACCGTGGTCGCTTCGGTCGTGGACTCCGAGGAGGTGGCCTCGTCTGATGAAGCCCCGGGGGCCGATTCCTCTGTGGTCGCAGAGGCAGGCTCTGCGGGCATAGATTCCTGGTGGGATGTGGGATGAAGGTCAATGACCGTTGAGGAGGTATTGGCCTGTTTGGAAAGGATAGCCAGGCTGAGGGAGGTCAACATAAAGACCACGGCCGCTCCTACCGTCACTTTGCTCAGAAAGGTGCCGGGTCCGCGGCTGCCAAAGACGGTTTGGGAAGACCCGCCAAAGGCCGCGCCGATTTCCGCCCCTTTGCCCGCCTGCAATAAAATGGCGGCAATCATGAGAAAACACACGATCAGATGGATAGTGACGGCGAGAGAATACATATTGGCGATGGTCCTTCGTTCAAGAATAACTAATCAACGATGGCAAACCTACCTATGTTAACAAAGGACTCCGATTTCAGACAAGCTTTTCCCACTAATGCCCCATTAATTTCCGACGAAGCAAATAAATTCGGAGCATTATCAGGGGACACGCTTCCCCCATAGAGAATCCGAACGTCATCCCCCGGAATGGTCCAGTTGCTCGTCACATGGGATCGGATGAGAGCATGCACTTCGGTGGCCTGGTCGACCGTAGCCGCTCGGCCCGTGCCAATGGCCCAGACCGGCTCGTAGGCAATGGTCAAGCCCCCTAGGTCCTTGGCTTCCAAGCCTTTCAGTCCGGCTTCGAGTTGTTGTTGGATAATGCTGGAGGTTTGATTCGATTCCCGTTCTTCCAATCGCTCTCCCACGCAGAAAATGGGATGGAGTTGAGTCTGGAGGGCGGCGTGAATTTTTTCATTGATGATCGCGTTTGATTCCCCAAATATATGACGTCGTTCGGAATGTCCGAGGATGACATAGTCGCACCCCACGTCCTTGAGCATGGTCGGAGAGACTTCTCCGGTAAAAGCGCCCTCAGGTTCAGTCCACATATTCTGTGCGGCTAAGGCAATCGGTTGAGAATGGAGGAGACGAGCGACGGTCGACAGGGCAAGGAACGGGGGGGCTACCGCGAGTTCGACGGAGGAATGCGATCGATAAATGGCTAAGATATCTTGTACCAACTTTTCGGCTTGGGAAATGGTGTTATGCATTTTCCAGTTGCCGACCACCAAGCGTTTTCGCATGAGATTCCCAGGTTTGAAAGGGTAGGTGCCGGATGGATAATCGTGGATTAGTATGGACGGTCAGGAAGGGCTGCCAGTCCTGGCATATGATTGCCTTCCAATAATTGAAGGGCGGCACCTCCACCCGTGGAGATGAAGGCCATACTTTCGGTTTCCCCAGCCCGATGGACGGCCAGAGCCGTATCGCCACCCCCTACGATGGTTTTGGCGTAGGCGTTGGCTACGGAATGGGCCAAAGCGAACGTGCCACGAGAAAACGCGTCTCGTTCAAACACGCCCATGGGGCCGTTCCACAAGATGGTTTTAGCGTTCTGAACGGCTTCTCCAAAAAGCCGGACCGAGGCCGGACCGATGTCCATGCCATACCATCCCGAGGGAATTTCTTGAATGGGCACGATCATGGTTTCTGCATCGGGCTCCAAACTGTCCGCGACCACACAATCCACGGGAAGGTAAAACTTCACTTTTTGCGCCAGGGCTTCTTCTTGAATCGATTTAGCAAAGTCCAGCATGTCATTTTCTACCAGGGACTGCCCAATCTCTAAACCCATGGCTTTGATAAAGGTAAAGGCCATGCCTCCACCGATAATGACCTTATCGACCTTTTTCCCGAGATTTTTAATCACCCCGATTTTGCCCGAAACTTTCGCTCCTCCAAGAATCGCCACAAAGGGCCGGACGGGATTTTCCACCGTGCCTTCGAGAGCCTCGACTTCCCGTTTCATGAGAAATCCGGCCGCGGCCACCTTCACATGCTGGGTCACGCCGACCGTCGAGGCGTGCGAACGGTGAGCGGTGCCAAAGGCTTCGTTTATATACACATCCGCCAATGAGGCGAGTTGTGAAGAAAATTGTTCATCATTTTTTTCTTCACCGGGATGAAACCGTAGATTTTCTAGCAGCAACACGTCTCCCGGTTGGGCGTTGGCCACGAGGGATTCCACTTGGGGTCCAATGCAGTCCTCCGCGAAAGTGACGGGCTTATTCAACAGGCGTTGGAGGCGCTTGGCGACGGGAGCCAAACTGAGCTTTGGATGCCGTGTGCCTTTGGGTCGTCCCAAATGAGAACAGAGTATAACCACCGCGTCTTCATCGATGGCTCGATTGATCGTGGGCAAGGCGGCCCGAATACGGGAATCGTCGGTGATTTGGCACGATTCATCCAGTGGCACGTTAAAGTCCACTCGCACCAGTACCCGCTTGTGTCGAAGGTCTACCTGGTCGATCGTTTGTTTGGTGATATTCATAACTCCTGCTGCCCTCCGTGAGCCGTGGAGTTTGAGGGGTTGGACGGTGACCCAAGGTCCCGCCTGGTTAGGCCTAGGACTGCTTATCCAGAAATTTGACTAAATCCCGTAGTCGACAGGAATACCCCCACTCGTTGTCATACCAGGCAAAGACTTTCACCATGCGCTTATCCATGACTGATGTCAGGGGGGCATCAACTGTCGCTGAAAAGGAACACCCGTTTAAATCTGAGGACACGATCGGGTCTGCCGAGACCTGTAGGTAGTTTTTTAACGGTCCGTCAGCCGCTCGCTGAAAGGCGGCGTTGACGGCGGCGGCGTCACAATCTTGTTCGACCTCGACCGATAGGTCGATGAGGGAAACATTGGGTGTCGGCACTCGAATGGCCATGCCATCCATTTTTCCTTTTAATTCCGGGATGACCAAGTGCAAGGCTTTGGCCGCTCCCGTCGATGTGGGAATCATCGACAGGTTTGCTGAACGGGCTCGACGCAGATCCTTGTGCGGGAGGTCTAACAAATGTTGATCATTGGTGTATGAATGGACGGTGGTCATAAACCCATGTTTGATGCCAAAGGTCTCCAGGAGGACTTTGGAGACCGGTGCCAAACAATTGGTGGTGCACGAGGCATTGGAAATGATGGATTGTTCTTTGGGCTTATAGGTCGACTCATTCACCCCTAAGACGATGGTGATATCCGGGTCCTTGGCTGGCGCAGAAATGATGACCCGGGGAGCTCCGGCGGCCAAATGCTGGCTGGCCCCTTGGCGGTCTGTAAATCGGCCGGTGGATTCGATGACTATGTCAATCTGATGGTCTTTCCAGGGAAGGGCCTGAGGTTCTTTGATGGCAAAAATCTTTATCGTTTTGCCATCGACCGTGAGAGAATCCGGACTATGCTCAACCTTGGGTTCAAACCGTCCGTGGACGGAGTCATATTTGAGAAGATGGGCCAAGGTCTTGGCATCGGTCAGATCGTTGATGGCTACGATGTCGATTTCAGGGTCATTGAAACTGGTTCGGAAAAAATTTCGTCCAATACGACCAAATCCATTAATAGCGACGCGAATGCTCATGGTAAATTTACTTAAATCCCTGATTTGTGATGTGGATAAAAAGGAACTTGGATACTAGCGAGGGGTCTAGAACCTGTCAAGAAAGGAGACATCTTTCTGTTCTGCATGCACCGGTCTGGGTGTATGCGCAACCACTGTGATGGCCATCATCGACTAAAGGATTTTCATCGCCTCCTTCACTTCGGACATAGTTTGACTGGCTACTTGTATGGCGCGTTGCTTTCCCGCTTCGACGATCTCCTGGGTCTGTTTCGGATGATTAGCCAATCTGGTCCGTGTTTCCCACATTGGATGTAATCGTTCAACCATCGCATCCGCTAATTGGCGCTTACAATCGATGCACCCGATGGCAGCAGAGCGACAGTCGGCATCCACCTGCTTTTGAGTGCCTTCAGACGAGTAGATTTTATGAAAATCAAAGACCGGACAGACCTCGGGATTCCCCTTGTCTGTGCGCCGCACGCGAGCGGGGTCCGTGACCATGGTCTTGAGTTTTTTTCGCACTTCCGGTTCGGTATCTTTCAGATTAATGGTGTTGTGATAGCTCTTGCTCATTTTTCGTCCATCGGTTCCCATCACCTTGGGAAATTTGGTGAGATATTCTTTGGGGTCGGGAAAGACGGGTCGATAGAGGCTATTAAATCGTCGACCGAGTTCTCGGGTGAGCTCCAAATGGGGAAGTTGGTCTTTTCCTACCGGTACCAAATCGGGTTTGTACAGCAGAATATCAGCGGCCTGAAGGACCGGATATCCCAAAAACCCATAGGTCGATAGATCCTTCTCCGTGATTTCCTCCTGTTTTTCTTTATACGTCGGATTTCGTTCCAGCCACGGAATCGGAATGATCATGGAAAGCAGGAGGTGAAGAATGGCATGTTCGGGCACTTGGGATTGAACAAAGACCGTTGCCCGAGAGGGATCGATCCCGGCCGCAAGCCAATCGATCAATAATTCCTGCGTGAATTCTTTGATTCGGCTCGTGTCCGCATAGTTTGTCGAGAGAGCATGCCAATCGGCCACGAAAAAAAAACACTCGTACTGGGTTTGAAGCGTTTTCCAATTTTCCAGGGCACCGACTAAGTTACCTAAATGCATGAACCCGCTGGGCTGCATGCCACTTAACACGCGTTTCGTCATGAGAAGAGTCGTCCTTATCTGGGGCTATAGAATAATATGAGTCATGAGTGTGCCAATGGTGGTCTCCAAGACGGTTCCAACCACCGTACTGATAACGGGAAAATGAGGATCAAGCACGAACAACCCTAGGATAATAAACATGCCATAGGGCTCGAGTCGACTCAAGGCATAGGCTTGTTTATAGGGCAATAAACTGGTCAGGACTCGGCTGCCATCCAACGGGGGAATGGGAAGGAGATTAAACGCAAACAGCAAACTATTGATGACCAAGGAGAAAAACGCCATGGCGCTGAGTGGCGCCAGGATAAGCCCCTTCATATCTTGGGCGGGGGCCACCCCGGCACTTGAAGTAAAGGTGTCTTTGATGCTGGGATCCAGGTAAATGAACAGACTCAGGAGTAGGGCGCTGACGATGAGCAAAAATAAGTTCATCAGGGGCCCTGCTACCGCCACAAACGCCATATCTCTCCGGGGATTGTGCAGTTGGGAGGGGTTAATCGGTACGGGCTTGGCCCACCCAAATAAAAATCCTCCAGGCGTCAATAACAGGATGAGGGGCACGATGACGCTGCCAAACGGGTCGAGATGGGGAAGGGGGTTGACCGTGAGTCGCCCCTGAGATTTGGCCGTGGGGTCCCCAAAAAAGTTGGCCACCCACCCATGGGCATATTCGTGGAGTACGACGGCCGACAGCAAGGGGACTAACACGTAGGATAGCGTATGAAGAAATGTGGCCAAGGAATCCATGGTCTTAATTCAATTGAGTAAAGGTTCGATTCATGACTTGGAGAAGATATAAACGACGGTTCAGGATACCAGCTGAACTGAAGGAGGAAAAGCCACTTAGGGCGGGAAGGTCAGAACGACGGACCAATTGATCCCATACATCCTGTCCGGACTGGGCGTCTTTACGAATGGTTTCCATTATCAAGGTGGCGGCATCATAGGCTTGTACGGCAAACAATGACGGTTCTTTTTGGTATTGTTGTCTGTACCGTTGGATAAATTGTTGAACATCGGGATCGGGGCTATTCAAGAAAAATCCATCCACGAAGATACTGCCATCCAAATCCCGTTTGGCCCATCGGAATAATTCCGGGTTATGCCAACTATTTCCTCCCAATATGGGAACATTGATGTCAAAAAAGGCCAGTTGGGCCGCGATCAATGCCAGATGAACGGGTTGGCCAGGGACAAAGACGGCGTCAAACCCCGGTGTGTAGACGATACGTTCTTCACCTCGTTCGGATTCTTCGGTCTCTTCCAACCCGTATTTGGATAAATCCTGGGCTTTTAGCCGGCGGAGTTGCTCACCAATATCAGTCTGTTCTTCCGCATATTCTTCCGCCGCGATAATTTCCCCGCCCGAATGCAGAACTTCTTTGGTGAACATGGAGGCCAGTTCCCGGCCATAGGAGGATTTTGGGTAAATCACACAAAATCGGTGGTAGTCCAGGTTCATGACGGCATACTCCACCAACCGTTTGGCTTGCACGGAGGAGGTCATCGCCGTACTAAACCAAAAAGACCCAAATTGTCTGACATTTAAAAGGGTCGACGACGGAGTGATAAAGGGGATGCCATAATCATCAGGAAGGTCTCCGATTTCTTGGATTTCCCTGGATAGAAGGGGTCCGATGAGCCCGAGGGGTTGGAACTCTTCGATCAGCTGTTGCATTTCCACTCGAAGGGGAGAGACAAGAGACGTGGTATCCTTAACGACTAATCCCACCGTCGTGAGTCCCCAGTGCTCCTTGGCTAACTCCAGGGCGAGCCGAATGCCGTTCAAGGCATCGTTGCCATACGTTTTCATCGGGCCGGAAAACGGGAGGGCCACAGCGACGATATGGGAATGGATCTTTATTTTATTGATAAAGGACTGTAACAGCGCCATCGCGGTTTGGGCGTAAGGATGGTTGGGGTATCGTTGTAAAAACCCTCGGATATCCCGTTCGGCCAAGACCTCGTCTCCTCGCGCCGTGTGTAATTCAATCAGGCGAATCGTGGCGATATCCCCCGGATATCGTGTGGCGTAGTCGTCCATGAGTTCGCGAAGCGCGACTTCATCCAACTGTTGCAAGATGAGGGTCTGGATGTGTTGTTCGATGGCCTGGCGCTCACTGGAATCGACGAGCATTAATTCTTTCAACCCCGCTTGCACTGCCCCGAGGGGGTTGCCAACCGAGATTTCGGTCGGACCAATCAAGTGAAGCAGGGTACGCCGTTGTTCGGGATCGGCTGCATAATCTAAAGCTTGATAGAGATGGGTCAATGCATTGGTGGGATCCTGATTTTTGATTAGCAATTGGGCTAAAAGCATGCGAGCTGGGTTGGTCATGGAGGAAAAAGGAAATTCCTCTAGTAGTTGTTCTAGCACACTGATAGCCTCGTCGATCTGACTTTCCTGGTGAAGGGCCGTGGCTTGGAGGAAATAGGCTTCTTGAAGAATATCGGGTGAAGGGACCGTGTCAATCAATTCTTCCAGGGTTATCAGTGCTTTGGAAAATTCACCGGTTTCTACCTGAAATTTGGCCTGGTCGAGAGTGATGGAGGGAGTGGGGTCTTCGGCCCTGGCCAAGGGTGCGATGTCCAGGCCAGAAAGCAGGGCTCCCCAGATCATGAACGGAAGGGAAATATGAGGAATGCCTACCTTGAATTTTCTCGGCATGGAATCAAAAACAATCAAAAAAGAAGGGGAAAACGGAAGCTTGCTTTGGGGTCGTCCCCGAAATCAAACGAAGGATGACGCTTCTTACATTTCAGTTTATTATATCAGGAAGTTGAATTACCTAAATAGCAGAACACAAGAAAATTTTGGGATTCCTTAAGCCAATCCTTGGTACAAGATGACCGAATATGAAGGTGACCGTGGTCATGCAAGGGGCTATGCAAAATTTGGTGGACGAATATCTCACGCTCTTGCAAGTGGAAACGGGGTGTGCCGTCAATACGGTGGCTGCATACCGACGAGACCTCAGAAAATTAACCCAGTTTTTCGTTCAGCATCAGATTCATGACCCACTTGAGTTAACCAAACCGGTGTGGATGCAATTTCTTGCCTCCCTCAGTCAGTCTGGTTTGTCCTCGGCCTCCATCGCGCGATGTCTGGCTTCCATTCGAGGATTTTATAAAAGTTTGGGTCAGGAGAAGGGAAATGCGACGGTCGAAAGCATTATCAAGGGTACGCCCAAACAATGGACCCAATTACCCAAGTTATTGTCGGAAGCTGAAGTGACCAACCTCTTGAATGTATCTTCCCTGGGCACTCATGAAGATCTTCGGGATGCGGCCATGGTAGAACTCTTATATGCGACGGGTCTTCGTGTTTCCGAGTTAATCAATATTACCTTAGCTGATTTGAATCTGGACGTGGGATTCCTACAGGCCACGGGGAAACGAGACAAGCAGCGCATTGTTCCCCTGGGAGACACGGCCCGGGACTTGGTCTCACAATATATCAGCCATGCTCGACCCCGATTCCTTAAAAAACGAAATTCCTCAGCGGTTTTCCTCACGCGTCTGGGGCGGCCCTTTTCTCGACAGGGCTTTTGGAAGATATTAAAAGGGCGAGCAGCTCGGGCAGGAATCACCAAGGCTATTTCTCCCCATATGCTTCGACATTCTTTCGCGACGCATTTATTAGACCATGGAGCCGATCTCCGCTCCGTTCAAATGATGTTGGGGCACGCGAGTATAGCCACCACACAAATATATACGCATGTGGAACATACTCGGCTTAAACGTATTCACGATGACTACTTCCCCCGGAAATCACGGGCCGGAGCCAGTTAGGGTTGCCGAATGGGCCCTCCTAAGTTAAGCCTTGAGTGGTAAAACCTTCTGTTTTCATAGGATTGAGCCATCTTTTGGTTAGGTGAATGACATTGAATGAATACCGAGGGTTTCTCAGTTAAAGTCTCCAATTTTTCGGTATTTTTGCGAGTGAAGAGAAGCATGTAAGTATTTATTTTTATTTTGCGAAGTTTTTCATATAATGATTCAATAACTCCTCCCCCCTCCCCCTTGCGTCGAGAATATCGACGCCAAAGTGAAATGGTTATTCCTTCTTTTGGTGATCCCCTAATGAATAAAAATTCCTTACGTCCTCGAAAGGAGAGGGCTGCTCAATGCCAAAGTCTTGGGAGCAGATCCTGGATGGTTATACCACCCATACCTTAACCGAAGTGGAAAGACATCGGTTGTTTCGGGTGGTTCTTCGGGATAAGCCATTATTTGATGCTTTCGCTGATGAGAAGGCGTTGAGAGTGCTCTTGGCAAACCCAGAGGAACGGCAACGTATCTTGGAGCGCCTCCGGACGGCCGGACGCCCAAAGCCGCCCTCTACTTTTTCCACTCGGGGATTTCCCTGGCTTCCTAACCCCACGCGGCTAGCCTGGGGTGGGGGTCTTGTCGTCATCGTCTTGCTCCTCTTTATTGGATGGCAATTACAACATTCCGAGGGTCCTGTAGTGAAAGAAGGGTCAGAAGGCCCACGATCGGTTGAAAGGGTGGCATCGAAAATTTCGGGACCATCCATTGGAGAGGAAAGTGGGATCTCGATACAACCGTTAGAGAGTCAAGCATTTGAATCTTTCCCCGCTGAACGTGAGCAAGACCTCCAGGATTCCAGTTTGACCTTAGAGGCCATCTCCACGAAGGATCCTACGAATAGTCAGGCTCTGGGAGGTTTGGAAACAGCCAAGGAGAATTTGGAAGAAGTCGCCTCGTCAGCCCCGAACCGAGGGGCTTTTTCGGACTTTGCTGGAGAAGCGGAGGGTTCTTCTACCCTTGCTCCCCTCGATCTGTTCTATGCGCAATTTGAAGACGATGCTGAAGAGGGAAGGGGAAGCGTAAAGGGTATTCGTTACAGTTTCATCCTGAACACGGCAAAAGGGATCATAGAATTAGGGGAGGCAAGGAATATTAGAGGGGATTGGAAAGACGTCCGCTTGGCCATTGAATCCAACCAACCCGGTTATTTATACGTCATGGCCGAAGTTGGAAGACATAAATGGGATCTCATGGAAGCCGAACCCCTTGTGGGAAAAAGAGGTCCACGGAAGGCCGGAGAAGTGAAGCCCTATGAGGCCCGGGAATACCGTGTGGGTGTCTTCAGAAATCTTTTGGGAAACTTGACGATTTCCTCCATTACGCTGTTATTGTCTCCTCGGCCGTTGGCCAATTCGGGCCCGTGGCTTGAGGATGGCCAGGTCACTCCTGGGGTCCAGGTAGAACGGACGGAAGATTCCGTCTATGTGGTTCAAACTGGGGGCGTCTCCGATGTTCCTCTTCGGGTCGATATTCCTCTCCCAAGCTAATTCCAAAGTCAGGGGGGCGACCTCGTAGATTTTCAGATTCTAGGTGGAGAGGTGAGAGAAGGAAGGTTGGGACGTTCTTGACCCTAAGAGGCCCGATCCTACCAGAAGCGCGGGGGACCCGTGTCGATGTGAATGAATCCCCGGCGGCTATAATTCCCGACCCCCCCAAGGTGCAGTTTACGAGCGGTCTTTCGGATGGAGGACAGTTTCACGCCGGGGATGGAAAAGTCCAGAGCCCGCCCTTTGGTATGAAAGCTGTTCTGAACGGCTCCGGTTTCGTGGAGAACGAGTTTGAAGTTAAAGGTTGGGGAACGGTAGGCAGATAGAATATGCACCTCTTTTCCCGGTCCGATCGTTTTTTCAATCCGATTTAAAAATTCTAATAACCGAATGTCCATTCGACGTATCTCCTTTGTGTGATTGCACCGAAGGAGATAATTAATGTCTTTCAGGGCTCCACGATCGTACCGGCCGGAACGCGATCGATATTTCACGGTGAGTCGCTCATCTCTGTGTGTGTTGTAAAGGCGAATTCGCCCCTCGGGGAGGGAAGAAGCAAAAGAGAAATCCGGGAAAAGAATTCGGCTGCTCAGGAGGACCATCCCTCCGAGTGTGCCTTTCAGGAAGGATCTCCTGGACCACGATTCTTGTGCTGGTTGTGAATCCATCATGTCCTCCAAACGTTATGAGGGGGAGGCAAGCGGATAAAAAGATTCTGACAAAATTCGATGTAAATGGTCAATTCGTCAAAAGCGGGGCTGATTAAAGAGTAGGAAGAATGTCGTACAATTTGCCTTAATTTCATAGAGTTTTTTCGATACACCTTTTTCAAATCCCCCCACTTGGTCTTTTTCCCTTAACGGTTTTCATAAGGGGCATCTTTACGATTTTCTCCTTTTTTTGAAAGGATTTGAGAACTTATTCCATTTCCCTCTGTGACGCGGCATGGGGCCGCTGAAAAAAGGGAGGAAAATTATGAAGGGCAACATTTTTCAGAAACGAGTCGTGAGTTGGGTGCTGGGGGGAACTTTGGCGGGGGCGTTCGTTCTGAATTGGGCAGGAGGGCTGGGTGTTCTTTCTGCTCCGGCACCAGTCGCTTACGCCCATTCGGAGGAGGGAGGAGATCTCTCAGGATCATTGAAGGGGTTGGATTCGGAGGGAATGCCGACCCAGACGTTTCCGTTAAAACACACAGATGTGTCCATCCAAATCAGTGGCCCCCTTGCGCGTGCGCAAGTCACTCAACAATTCGAAAATCCTTATTCTGAAAAAATTGAGGCCGTGTATACCTTTCCCCTTCCGCAGCATGCTGCGGTGGATGATATGACACTAACCGTTGGTGATCGTGTCGTGAAAGGGAAAATCAAAAAACGAGAAGAAGCGCGGGCGATTTACGAAGCAGCCAAACGACGCGGAAACGTGGCCGGCTTGTTGGATCAGGAACGTCCCAACATCTTTACCCAGGCCGTGGCCAACATTCTCCCCGGCGAGTTGATCACCGTGACCATCAGCTATGTTGAAACGCTTTCTTATGACGGTGGGACGTATTCGGTAGTGTTTCCCATGGTGGTGGGGCCCCGATATATCCCTGGACAACCCCTCCTTCAAGAACCTTCTCCGGAACCTTTGGGGGGTGGTTGGGCCTATGATACGGATGAGGTTCCAGATGCTTCACGGATAACTCCGCCAGTCCTGAAGCCCGGCACTCGTTCCGGACATGATCTGTCGCTGTCGGTAAGAATCGACGCCGGGGTTGAGATTCACCATGTTCAATCCATCACTCATGACGTTGAGGTCGCCCATTCGAAACCCTCCCAGGCTGAAGTTCGATTGAAGCAAGAAGCCACGATTCCCAATAAAGATTTCATTCTGACCTATGGCGTGGCCGGCGAAAAAATTCAGGATGCCATTCTGACCCATCGAGAAGGGGAGGATGGCTTTTTTACGTTGCTCCTGCAACCTCCCGATCGGGTCAAGACGGATGCCGTCACGCCCAAGGAATTGGTCTTTGTGTTGGATACTTCGGGCTCCATGTCGGGTTTTCCGATCGAAAAAGCCAAGGAAACGATGCGGTTGGCCATAGAGGGGCTGAACCCGCACGATACGTTTAATCTCATCACCTTCGCCGGGGATGCACACATTTTGTTCCCCGAGCCAGTTCCGGCAACAGCGTCTAACGTACGAAAGGCGCAACAATTCTTGGCTTCACGTCGTGGGGGTGGGGGAACGGAAATGATGAAGGCCATTCGTGCAGCCCTTGACCCTACCGATTCGCAAGAGCATGTGCGGATCGTGTGTTTTATGACTGATGGATATATCGGCAATGATCTCGCGATCATTGGAGAAATCCAAAAGCATCCCAATGCCCGGGTTTTTGGCTTTGGCATCGGCAATAGCGTCAATCGCTTTTTACTGGACAAGATGGCGGAGCATGGGCGTGGAGAGGTGGAGTATGTTGGGCTTCAAGATGATGGGTCGGCCGCGGCCCGTCGCTTTCATGAGCGCGTGCAACACCCCCTGCTAACGGATCTTTCACTCGACTGGGATGGGATGGATGTGACGGATGTCTATCCAAAACGATTGCCCGATTTATTCAGCGCAAAACCATTGATCGTAAAGGGGCGATACACAACACCCGGAAAGGGCGTCCTTCAGTTACGCGGGAAGGTTGCGGGTCGTTCCGTTGTCCGAAAAATTACGGTGGATTTTCCGGGATATGAACCCAATCATGATGTGTTGGCCTCGTTATGGGCCCGTACAAAAATCGCCGATCTGATGGCTCAAGATTACAACGGAATTCAGAGAGGGAATCCAAAGGCCACGGTCCGAAACGCGATTACCCAATTGGGTTTGGACTACCGACTTCTGACGCAATTTACTTCTTTCGTTGCGGTGGAAGAGTTGATCATCACGGAAGGGGGACTGCCTCGACGGGTGGACGTTCCCGTGGACATGCCCGATGGCGTGAGCTATGACGGTGTGTTTGGTTCAGAGGGTCAGTCATTCGCCAGTGCTCGGCGGCGTAGCATTGCTCCGTTGGCTAGCATGAAACAAAACTTTATGGGTGGCATCGTGGCTCAGGAAGCCCTCCCTGCCGCTCCGGTTATGGCCGACCGCTTGGAAGAAAGCTTCGATCTTTCAGGGAACCGGCCAAAAGACATTCCGCCTAAATTGGACTCAACATTGTGGGCCCTCGTGAACAAAACGAAGAAAGAAAAACCGTTTTCTGATGCAGAGTCGGCGATGGTTCAAGATGGAAAGGTTCTGATCCAAGTCTGGCTCACCAATTCCAAAAAGGAAACCTTGGACCAGTTAAAGAAGCTGGGCTTCCAAATCGTGGCCCAACCCCAAACGGGCCATTTAATCATCGGCCAACTTGCGATTGAAAAATTGGAAGCTTTGGCAAAACTCGAAGGAGTGCGTTACGTGACTCTTCAACGTGCTGCGACTTAGATATTGTTTTTCCCAAATTAACTTTTGGGTGTCCTGTCTTGAATGGCGTAGTCTTTTAACCGGTGGCTCAGGTGTTCACCTGAGCCACCTTTTTTTTAATCCCATTCCTATTATTGTGTAATTTTTCATCTCTTTGAGAAAAATCTATCAGTTCTGTGTGAAAAATGGCCTATTCTGAATTGGTTAAAAACCACCGATAGGAAGGAAAAGGAAATTCAGACTCAGCCAAAGGGATCATGAGCAATGGATCAACCGATGGAGATTAGAGATCCAATAAAACTCCCGCTGTGGGCAACGATTCGAGAAGCGTGGGAATTTTCGTGGGATCACCGCCGAATGCTTTGGAAATGGATAGCCCTAGGAGTTTTCTTGTCAGGGTTATTGGGGTTGTTTTGCAACTTGATTTTTACCGAAACAAAGTCAATCCAAGAAAGTGGTTGGACGTTTTTATTTTGGGTGGTTTCAGTTGTAGGAATTATATTGAAGGGCCTGGTATTCACACTGATTGCAGTATTCTGTCATCGGTCGATCTTACGGCAGGCCTCGACAGAATCACAAAAAATTGTCTTTTTCTTTACTCAAAAGGAAAAGAAATATTTTTGTTGGCTTCTTGGTGTGTATGTGTTGGCTATAGGGTTGGGAAGTCTATTCGGAAGTACCGTGGAGCTAGCCATAAGTGAAATTCTTGGGGTATTTATGCCGATAGGTTGGCAGGGAAGAAATATAATCGAAATTTTTATGGGATTAATTAGTGACTTTTTAATCTATTTCCTCATTGGTCGTTGGAGCTTAGTTTTCCCTGCAATTGCCTTGGAGCGACCGATGGGCCTTGATGGTTCCTGGAGACAAACAAAAGGAAATGGCTGGCGAATGTTTCTTCTAGTGGCTAGTCTTCCAATGATGTTTAAGGTATTGGGAAGTTTCATGTTTTATCTGGGAGGAGTTGATTTTCTTTTGGCCAGTAATTTTATCTTGTCTATTTTTATGTTTCTCTTAACTCCTGTGGAAGTAGCGGTCCTCTCCATTGCTTTCCGAGAACTTTCGGGCTGGAATCCACCTGCTGCTAACTTTCCAATTGTCTCGACCTCCTGTCCTTTAACAAACCGATCCGAGATTATTTGAAACCCTTTTTGATGATGAATTGATTTTTTTGAGGGAATTCCTTGATGAATGAATTAAGCCAGAAACACCTTTTCGTCTGGGATATTTTCAGGGAATCCGTGGAGTTTTTTTGTAGCCATTGGACAATTCTTCGGCATGGAATCCTACTTGGCACTATTCTAGGGGGCCTGAGTTTGTTTCTTTGGGAGGTTTCTCCATTTCCTGGTTCATTGTCCATTCTTCCTGAGGAATTGAACGCATTGTTATGGATCCCAATGTCTTTTCTTTACATAGCTAGCTTCGATGTTCTTTTGTTCTTGGCCATTTCTTGTCATCGACTCATTCTGTTGAAAGACTCTCGCGATTCCTATTGTGATGATTTTTTTCAGGCAATAAAAGGATGGAAATTTCTTTCTTTTCTATTTCTGGAATTTCCTCATGCGAGTACAAAACATTGGCCA
This sequence comes from Nitrospirales bacterium, assembly GCA_965223495.1. Classification (GTDB taxonomy): domain Bacteria; phylum Nitrospirota; class Nitrospiria; order Nitrospirales; family UBA8639; genus Nitrospira_E. Next base: position 312,336 of record OZ245001.1, read on the forward strand.
AGGGAGCTCAATTATTTCTTTTTCTTCATCATTGTTTATTTAGGCGGGAATCTTGTGTGTATGTTGGGCCAATGGGTACTGGGACCCCTAATAGGCATTGAGGCCTTGGAAGGAATTCTTCCCTATTTAACGGTTTTCCCTGGATTTTGCTATTTTCTGGGAAGGTTCAGCCTGATTTGTCCGGCTGTGGCCATTGACTGGAAGCAAGATTCGGAATCATCCTGGGAAGATACCCTGGAATGGTCATGGAACCAGACTGAAGCGCAGGGTTGGAAAATGGCTTTATTGGTTGGTGGGTTGCCCCTGCTTTTAGGGGTCTTCTACGAAGTGCTGATTATTTTCGGAATCCAAGAAGTGGCATTGCTCGATTCACTTGTCTATGCATTTCTCTGGTTTTTCATTACTCCTATAGAAATAGCCCTACTCTCCATTGCCTTCCGCGAACTCACCGGTTGGTCTTCTACCTCTCAGCTTTCCTGAAACCCGCTAATTTTCAGTTCATTGTTCTTGAAAAATGGATGCCTGCCTAAAACCGCAGGCATGACGAAACGGAAGGATGATTTTTTTATTTAGGAATTATTCTCATCTTTAGCAAAAGGCTCGATTGAAACTAAAACGGGTCTTGGCCGGCGCGGAGTTTGGAAAGGGATTCTTTGACGAAAGCCAGGTCTTGAGAGCCTGGTTCCATGTTTTGTGCGGCAAGGGACCAGGCCGCATCGGTTTCTTGTTTGCGGTCTAAATACCAGAGGGCGATGCCTCGATACCAATTGACCGCGGGTTGGTTTGGTAGGTCGGCCAAAACTGTATCAAAATGGCCCAGCGCTTCTTCAAACAGTTTCGGGTCGTCGATTTTTCGGGTGTCGATTAACAGGACCCCGTAGTTGTATCGCGCTTCGTGTTGTTTGGGGTCTAGTTCCAGAACTTTGGCCCACGCTTGTTGAGCTTCCGCGTTCCGTCCTAGCGCTTGATAGGATCGCCCAGCCATGATTTGACCCTGTAAATCATCGGGGTTGTCTTTGAGCCGTTTTTCCAGCTTCGCCACCATTTCCATGGGATTGGGCCCACCGCCCATTTGCGCCTCCACAGCCATGAGTTTTTGCGCGGCTTGGATTTGCAAGAAACTATAAATGCCGACAGAAGCCAACAGGATGACCACGCCGGAAGCGATGGCCGGAATCCATCCCTTATTTTGGGGAACCATCTCCTTCGAACGACTTTCCGCGATCTGCCCAACCTCCTTGAGTGTTTCAAGGCGATCTAGAATTTGAAGGAGACGATGTTCGTCTGTGGCTTTCAGCCGTTCATAGTCATCGGGTTCCATGCGCCCTTGGGCACGTTCCATCTCCAATTCTTGTAAGGATTGGTTCAAGACCCCTCGTTCCACTTGGAGGTCGGCATATTCTTGCGCCTGATTATCATCAGTCCCGAAGGAGATAGGGGAGGGGTCTCGCCGCCAAAAGGGAAGGGTGATGCCAACTAAGACAATGCTCAGAAGGATGAGAAACGGTATGAGGAACACGACAAGGGGAGACATGTCAGTGAGGAAGGTCTTAGGATTCCAGTTCGCGCTCGAGGCGTTGGCGAGCCTGTTCGTCTAGAGGTGGTGGCGGGGCTGCCGGGGTGGTAGGTGTACGTCGAACCCAACCTTTGACTTCTTTGAAAAGAAAGAGGCCTCCTCCCAGCAACAGAATGAACGGTCCCAGCCAGATGATCCAATTGACGCCATGTTTGGGGGGTTCCATCATGATGTAGTCCCCATATCGGCTGAGAAAATACGCTCGGATTTCCTCTTTGCTATGTCCGAGTTTCAACCGTTCCCGGACCACGCCACGCATTTGTTGTGCGAGGGGGGCGCCCGATTCCCATATGTTTTCGGTTTGGCAGACCGTGCAACGCAACGTTTTGGCGATCTCTCGGACCTGCACGTCCAGCTCTGTTTCGTCCTGGACCTCTGCCAATCCCAGCCAAGGGGGTGTCAGAATAAGAATAATCGCAAGTATTAAAGGAATGGGCATCGGCATTAGGATGATGTGGTGATGGGCTGTCCCTCGAGCAAGGGTGCGATAATGTTTTGGGTGATATTCGTATACACATGGCCGGTGATGGGGCCAACATATTTATGACGGATTTTGCCTTGCTGGTCGATCACAAAGGTTTCAGGTACGCCATACACGCCGTAGTCGATGGCCAGCTGTCCTTTGAGGTCCCGCACATGGGAAAAGGTCGTTCCGTATTCTTTGAGGTATTGTTGGGCGTTAGGCAGTTCGTCTTGATAATTGACGCCGAGCATGACGAAATCTGGGTTATCCTTAAACTTTCGGTGCAGTTCCAGGACGCTTTCATGCTCGACCTTACATTCGTAACACCAGGAGGCCCAAAAATTTAACAGGACGACTTTCCCCTTGAATTGGTCCAAGGAAATGGTGGCTCCGGTTTCCACATCGGGGCCCTCAAAGTTCGGGGCATCGGTGCCAATCAACACGGTCGGAATGTGGCGGGGATCTCCCCACAGTCCTTGATAGAACAAGGCAAAGAGTCCCAGGAGGACCAAAACTAAGGTGAGTTGCCAGCCTTTGCTCATTCTTCCTTCTTTCGTGGCCGCAGGATATTTAAGATGACGCCCAGTCCCATTATGGCGCCCCCGCCCCACACCCAAAGAATCAATGGATTGATGACCCCCCGTGCCACCGCCACGCCCTCCGGGGACACTTCGGGCATCGTCAGAAAGATATGCCCCATGTTAATGGAATAGATCGCCGATTCAGTCGTGGGGGTTTGGGTGGCGTTGTATATGCGTTTTTGCGGGCGAAGTTCGGTGATGAGGTCGTCCCCTTCATATACCTGAAAGACGCCTTCTTCGGCCTTCCAATTCCCACCCTCGACATCATGAATATTCGTGAGTTTCATCCGATAATCCGCGATGGCGAATTCATCACCGACTTTCATCGAGACCACTTTTTCCGTCTGATAGATCGTCGAGGCGATGATTCCTATGACCAACACGAGCACGCCGATGTGTGTGAGTAAACTGGAATAGCGACGCTGGTTGGCCGAAAAGGCGGTCAGAAATCCTTTGAAGATATTGCTTTGGGTTCGCTGGGCATACAATCGAGATATTTTTCCCAAGTCCATGAAAATAGCCATTCCTGCGAAGGCCACGACGTAGCTTCCGGCTAATGCATAGAGATTGCGTATACCGGTGATCGCCAGCAGGAGGACTACGATGGCACCGGCTAACAGCGGGATAGAAAAGCTTTTCTGTAGATTCGCGATCGAGGCTTTTCGCCAGGGAATGTAGGGTCCGATTCCCATGAGAAAGAGAAGCCCCAAGGCGATCGGCATGAAAACCGCATTATAATATGGCGGGCCCACCGTGACTTTGGCGCCTTGCAACGTTTCAATGATGAGCGGGTAGAGCGTGCCTAAAAATACCGTTGCCGCTGCCACCAGGAAAAATAAATTATTAAACAGAAAGATCGACTCGCGGGAAACCAATGAATCCATCTCGATCTGTGATTTGAGTTTGTTCGATCGGAGAATGAGGGCTCCAAAGGCAATGCCGATGATGGCGCCGACGAAAATTAAGATATAGAGACCGCGCTCGGGATCGGTGGCAAAGGAATGGACGGAGGTCAAAACACCGCTACGCACCAAGAAGGTACCGATGAGGGAAAGAGAAAAGGTGACGATGATGAGAAACAGGTTCCACACCTTGAACATTTTCCGTTTTTCTTGTACCAACACGGAATGCAGATAGGCAGTACCGACAAGCCAGGGCATGAAGGACGCATTTTCCACCGGGTCCCATCCCCAATAGCCCCCCCAACCCAATTCATAATAGGCCCAATACCCTCCCAAGAGAATGCCGGTGGTGAGGCACATCCAGGCGAAGGTGGTCCAGCGTTGGGTCACTTTGATCCATTCTTCCCCCAATCGCCCGGAAAAAAGCGCGGCCATCGCGAAGGAAAAGGGAATGGAAAATCCCACATACCCCATGTAGAGCATGGGGGGATGCATGACCATCGCCGGATCTTGCAAAAGGGGGTTCAAATCTTTGCCATCCGTTGGGATAGGAAGCAGTCGTTCAAAGGGACTGGAGAGAAACACGATCAAACAGAGGAACCCAAAGATCACGGCGCATTCCACGCCGATCAAATAGGGCATGATGGTGGGTTGGGTGCGCCAATGCAGCCACACCGCCAAGGTGCTAAAGACGGAGAGAATGAACACCCAAAGCAGGAGCGATCCTTCATGGCCGCCCCAGACCGCCGACACCGTGTAGAAAAACGGCAATTTCGAGTTGGAATTATTCGCGACATAGAGAACCGAAAAGTCCCGAACAATAAAGGAATAGACTAAAGACAATATTCCGATGCTGAGCAACCCAAAGATCAAAGTAAGGGCCATACGCCCCGATCGGGCCCAGTCGGGATTGTTGGTTTTCAGGGCGAAGGCGGCACTGGCCATCCCAAAGACGGACAGCACGAGGGCGACAATAACTGAGAAATGTCCGATTTCTATGATCATGGTCGTGTTGAAAAAGCCCGCCAGCTTCGTTCTCGACCCTGGGCCGTGCTCACGTACTCACCTGTACGCTCCGCTCGTCCCAGTGCTGCGGCCTTGCTGGGCGAAGCTTTTTGAACACGCCCATTTTCTGATTGGAGAGACAACAAGTTCATGGAGGTCAGATTTTCAAATAATATCCTTGGTTCGAGACGAAAATTCTACTGCGAAAGGGTCTTCATGAAGTCTTTTTTGGGAAGCTCGACGCCCGCGCGTTTCAATTCCATGGGCATGTAATCTTCGGAATGTTTGGCCATGATCATGGTCGAATGAAAGGTTTGGCCGTCGCGCCATTGTCCTTCGACAACGGCTCCCTGGCCCTCTTTAAATAAATCCGGCGGAATCCCTTGAAACACCACGGGTATCGTGTTGGCCCCATCGGTCAACTCGAACGTCAACCCAACGGGGTCAGGTTGGGTCTCCAGGCTGCCCTTCACCACCATGCCCCCCACCCGGACTTTTTTAGCGTAGGCTTCTGGGGTAAAGGCTTTGACCTCCGAAGGCGTGACGAAGTAGACAATATTTTCCCCAAAATTCCCGAAGGCTAAATACCCCAGCGCTCCGGCAATTAAGAGAATGCTGACGATGATCGCGATTTTTCGATTATTGGTGGCCAAGGGTGTCGGTCTCCGGTTCGTAGAGCTTTTCTTTTTTGATTTCTTTAAATAAAACCATGACTCTTTGGCTCATGGCAAATAGAAACCACCCCATGGGGAGGATAACCACGAGGTAGGCGGCGACGACAAACCCAAAGTTGTCGATGAGGGCCGTGTCTTTGGCCTTGAAAACAGCTGCCGCATTGTCCCAATGTCCGATGAGTACTAAGGTTTTGAGTTCTCGAATATTTTCCAGGGGGGGGCCGGCATATACCACGGGAAGGGTGGTGGGGCCGTCAACCAGTTCAAAGGTGGCCTGTCCCTGCTCAATGGCCCCGGATAAAGTCCCGCTTTTCACCATCCCCTGAATGCGAAGGGATTCCGTCGACGGGGCATGAGCCGCCACCGTGGCAAGAGGAATCGTTGACAGTTCCCGTTGATAGTGGTTGTAAGTCATCACGGCCAAAAGGAGAAATCCTCCGACCATGATGGCCCATCGCGTATAAAACCCGTTCATGAAGATGTCTGAGAAAAATGCGTCTGGCTCAGCAGTCGACCTTTTTTGGCATGAAGCAGGTCGGTCAAGTACAAAATTTGTGTTCGAACCATTACCATATAGGCAAAGAGGAGCCAAGCGCCGAGGCTCATGAGTGTTAAGGGGACCAGGATATCATCGGATATCGCGACCCCACGAGTGGAAAACGACATGGGTTGATGCAAGGTTCGCCACCATTCCACTGAAAATTTGATGATGGGTAAATCAATCCCCCCGACAATCGCTAAGATTGCGGCATAACGCCCTCCTCGCTCTCGGTCATCCACCAGTTTCCTGAGCATGAGATACCCACCGAGTATGAGCAAAAGGACGCTAAAAGATACCAGCCGGGGGTCCCAGGTCCACCAGGTGTTCCACGTGGGTTTAGCCCAGATGGAACCGGTAATGAGTGCGAGAGCCGTAAAGAAAGCGCAAATACCCGCGGAAGCCTGGCACATATTGTCCACCAACGGATCGCGTTTCCATAAATACCAAATACTCCCGAAAAACAAGACCGAATAGGCTAGGGTACTGGTATGGGCCAGCGGAACATGGACATACATGATGCGGACCAGTTCCCCCTGATAATAATCGGGTGGAGAGGCCAGTAACCCCGTATAAAGACCTAGGAAAATACAAATGGCGGCCGCCCCACCAAACCATCCCTTAAACCGTTGAATCCACCGAATAAACCGATTCAGCATGTTGTGTATTGTAAACGGACAACCCGACGGAGGAAAGGGCCGAAATCCTCATTTAAACAGATTAAGAAATAGGGCCGTTCAGTCCAAAACCACATGGTCCCGGTGAAGGATGTCGTCAGAAAATATGGCTCACTCGGAAAGGGGTTGGGATCTCCCAATTCTGATGAGCCCATAGACGGAGTTATTTTAGGGTTAACAACGGTTCGAGGTCCCCTGGTTGATCAATAAAAAATCTGATTCTGGGAATGTACCTCGTGGTTGGGCCTTGATGAGGGCGTCTAGTTGAATGAATCGTTGGTGGGACTTTGAGCCCTAGTTAGGCCGCTGAAACCAAAATCATGAAAACGAAGAGGGTCCTTAGGCCATGTCTCAGAACTTACCGAATCCTTTTACGCTAACCCCTTGTCGCCAAACGGGTAGACCTGATGCCTCTCATTTTGGGAAAGGAATTTGGAAAGGAAACCAAGGATCACTTCCATTCTTTATCAGTTGGGAATTCCCGACACCCGCAGCCCCCAAATATTAAGTGAACCCCAAGGGAGCATCTCGTGGTATCTAATTGGATACGACCTTGTATCGAATTGTGTCAATGGAATGGTACCTCTCTTCTCATTTTGCTTTGTAGCCACAATTCCTTTTAGGCGCCATCATGCATATTTGTTCGTTTAATTAGGTCTTTGAGCTTTCCTTCCTTTTCGGGGAATGGAATTTGCTCCTACGGATTGTAAAATTCGCGTCTAGAATCTTTTCAAGCTTTGGGCTAAGAATACAAGGGTGAGTTTTTGCCACAAGGCTTTTTACGGGAAACGAAGTATTGCCTCTAAAGGGTTATCTCGGTCCTACTATCCCATGCCAATTGTTCCATTCCTACAGGTGGAATGTTCAAATTTAATGGGGCCCCATTTCCCTTCCTTTGTTTTCGCTGTCAGGCAATCGATATCTCAAGGCTTTCAGCATTTGTGGCTCAAAATGGCGGACATCAGAAATGGAATGAAGCCGGGATGTATTCGATAAAGAGGCTGCGATACTCTCTGATTCCGCACGGATCCATGCCGTGTGGGAAGCATAAGAGGGGATATCCACCACCTGATACCCGATGGTTTTTAAAACGTCACATTTTTCCTCCGCGTGGATATAGTCCTCGAATCGAATAAAAATTCGACCCGTCGGAACCGCTGGGGCCCCATTCGGTTCTAACCAATAGACGGGCGTGATCTTTATGGAGGAATTGTCGAGCAGGTTCGAAGTGACCGTACCTTGGAGAAGCGCGATGGATTGATCATTGAGGAACTCCAGAACAGATGGTCTAAGGTCGGGTGGAACCTGGCCATGAATGGCATAATAATCAGGCACTCGAACATAGGATAATGATGATGGATCGGAATTACTCGGAATGGAATGAGGGAATTGGGAGAGGAGATCCGACGGATTCATGGTCTTCCGTCGGACTGTACCAAATATCGAATGGGTTTCATAAGGGAATGGATTCTTAAAGAAGGAGGGCTGGCATGTACACCATTCAATACGGTGGGGAAAAAGGGCGCCGTCACAAACTGGTCATGAGTAAGGATCTTGTGGCTGTTCGAACGCATAGTCGGCAACCCGTATCGACATGTGCTCTTTCACGAGGGGCCCGGAAGGTGGTGAGTCAATTTGAACCGGTATTGGCTTTTCCCTCAGCAGGGGTGCAAGTTATGCGGATGACGGGGAAACGGGTGACCCGTACCCTCCGAGATGCCGCCCGGACAAAACTCAAACGGGAGAGTGACATTCGTTTTGCTGGTCGTGTGTTATGTGATGCGAAGTCGGGGGCTCCGGTCTTGTATACCGAGAATTTCTTCGTCAAATTTCAGGATGACTGTAGTCAGACCGCGTGTAAAAAAATCCTAAAACAGCATTCACTCCGAATCAAACGTGAGGTGGGATACATTAAAAATGCGTTTTTTGTCACCGTACAAAAAGAGGGAATGGGCCTCCGTATTTTTAATGTGGCGGCAAAATTGTTAGCCACGGAGTCCGTTGAGTTATGTCACCCCGAATTAGTACGACAACTGGGACGGAGAGAGGCCTTTCCTCAACAGTGGCATTTAAAGTCCACGCGCATAGATGGGACACAGGTGACCGCACATAGTCATGTCGAAGATGCCTGGGCTCTGAGTAAAGGAGCGGGGACCGTGATAGCCATTATTGACGATGGTGTGGATATGGATCATGAAGAATTTTCGAGCTCGAATAAAATTGTCGCTCCTCGGGACGTGACCCGCGACAACGATGATCCGCGTCCGGGGAATGGGGATAGTCATGGAACGGCCTGTGCGGGAGTGGCCTGTGCCAACGGGTTGCATGGAGCCTCTGGAGTCGCTCCAAAAGCGCGTCTCATGCCAATTCGTTTTGCCTCCGCCTTAGGATCTCAGGATGAAGCCGATTCAATTTTTTGGGCGGCTCAACATGGGGCGGATGTCATCTCATGTAGTTGGGGGCCGCAGGACGGGGCCTGGTGGGATCCCAATGATCCGCTGCATCATCAACAGGCTCCCCTTCCCGATTCCACCCGTTTGGCGATCGATTGGGCCATTAACCACGGGCGAAATGGGAAAGGCTGTGTGATAACCTGGGCGGCGGGTAATGGCAATGAGAGTGTGGATAATGATGGGTATGCCAGCTATGACAAAGTTATCGCTGTGGCCGCCTGTAACGATAATAATAAACGAAGTGCCTACAGCGATATGGGAGACGCTATTTGGTGCGCATTCCCGAGTAATCACGGGTTACCATCCAAGACTCCCGGTATCTGGACCACCGATCGTTCTGGGACACCGGGATACAATTTCGGCGAGTCAAGCTCTGGGGACCTGGCGGGAAACTACACGAACTCTTTTGGAGGAACTTCCAGTGCCTGTCCGGGGGCTGCGGGTGTGGCTGCCTTGGTTATCGCTCGAAACCCTGTACTTCGGTGGGATGAAGTTAAGGATGTGTTGAAACGTAGTTGTGATCGAATCGATCCGAGCGGTGGCCAGTATGATAGTGCGGGGCATAGTCCCTTGTACGGCTATGGTCGGTTGAATGCGCTGACCGCCGTGTCCTTGGCGGTGCCTCCACAACCATCATATAAAGCCGTTCACACGGGGATTCAGGATGTTCCTATTAAGGATCTGAAAACTTCGAAACTGGCTGTCGCTGTTGGCGATACCAAGGCGATAAAGGGTATTTCCATTTCAATCGATATTGAACACACCTATATCTCTGACCTCATCATTCGGGTTACCCCACCCTCAGCGATGGGGGTTTCCCCGGTTATCTTGCATAATCGAACCGGGGGTGGGACCGATAACTTGAAGGAAACCTACGACCTCGTCAATACTCCGGATTTAAACCAACTGCTCGGCAAGCGGCCCCAGGGCACTTGGACGTTATCGGTCCGGGATGAAGCTCGACAAGACGTTGGGAAGATCGTGAGCTTTTCAATCGAGTTGAGTCTTTGATGCGCTGTTAGACCCCATTCGTCCTTCGCGTAGGAGGTTTTTATCTATAGCCCTGTTTGACAAATTGTGCCGAGCGGGGAGGGGAGTAGGAGATGGGAGAAAAGGGGAACGTTTTTTTTGTTCAGAGACTGATTAGGTTGAAGGCCCATCCCAATTCCTCCGTTCACCCATCCGACCCCAAAAAAGGAGAAAAGTTGACGGTTAAATAATAGGGAGGCCTGGAACTACCATTTTGCGCCCAATCTGACGGGAAATGGTTTCGTTATTTCTGAGAAGGCAATGAAATAATTTGATGTTTCAGGAATCGAGGATAAATTCGAATAACCAGAATGACAAGACGGTAAAAATGATATCAAACACGATGAGGAGATGGATCCATTGGGAATAAAAATTATAGGGATCACCGTTTAAGGCTCCTCGTGTAGCTTCAACGGCCGCAATCATGACGGGAACTGCTAAAGGGAGGAGTAAGACGGGTAACATCACTTCGCGAGCCCGAATTTGAACGGTCAAGGCAGAAAATAACGTCCCGACGGCCGCAAGGCCGAGTGTGGACAGCAAAAATATGATCAACAGAGTCCCCAACCCCTCGATCACATCTAGGTTGAAAAAAATGACAAAGAGTGGAAAGAGAAGGATTTCCACGGTCAGCATGAAGAGAAAATTCGCGGTGACCTTTCCGAGATAGATGGCCCCTTTCGGCACCGGGCTCAATTGTAGGGACTCCAAACAATCGTTTTGTAATTCTGAGGTGAACGATTTCCCCAATCCAATAATGCCCGTAAACGTAAAGGCCACCCAAATGATTCCGGCAATAAGTTGGCGGGCGGCATCCTGGTCCATCGAAAAACTAAAACTAAAGACCAGGATCACGATAAGGGCGAAGAATAACATCGAGGAAAGCGTTTCCCTGGTGCGCCATTCGCTAATGAGGTCTTTCCAGACCACCCACTGGATGGTGTTAAGAAACGGCATACGCTTTCAATTCTTGTGAGGAAAGATGTTGAAGGTTCCCCCCCTGCAGTACCCCACCCTGTGTCGCAATCTCCGCGGCTTTTTCCCTATCGTGAGTCGTGAGAAAGACCGTACCGTCCCGGGCCAAGGTGTTATGAATGAGTTGGTTGGTGAGAGCGACGCCCGACTCATCGAGCGCATTGTAGGGTTCATCCATGAGAAGGAGTTTGGGCTGGCCTAAGATGACTTTCGCCAGTGACAACCGTTTTTTCATCCCCGCCGAAAACTGCCGAATTTTCAAGTTTCCAAATGCCCCAAGACCCACCTGGTCCAATCCCCGTCTCATTTGATCTGAGGAAGGTGCCTGGCCCCAAAGGGCTAATGAAAATTGGAGATTTTCATGGGCACTCAATTCATCATATAAATGGGAGCCGTGGGCAATGAGCATGAGGCAAGCCCGCACGGCATCTTTTTGAGCAACTCCATCTTGTCCAAAAATGGTAAACTGTCCACTAGAGGGGGCTTGGAGAGTGGCCAGTATCCGCAGCAATGTCGTTTTCCCTGCGCCATTGGGCCCGAACAGAGCGAAACATTCACCCGGTTGAATCGTGAACGTTAACTCTTCAAAGATGCGGTAAAAGCCGTAGGCTTTGGAAAGACCGGTGACCTGTATGGCGCTCATGGGATTTGGTGAAAAGTTCTGGAAGGTTGGAGATGTAGTCTACGGAATGTGAGGAAGCTTGTCTAGAAGCCGGTCGAAAGTTCCTCAGCCTGGCGAGAGGCTTCAAGGTTTGAGCCACCTTTCTTGAGATTGAGTGAACCGGTGAAATATTGAAAACGAACGAAATAGCCCGTTTACGAACATTGCAGGCCCTTACCATCGAATGGTCCAACCTGGGGCCGTATTGAGATGTTCCTGGGTTAAATTCTTCCTTAAGGCAATTTGGGGTAATCCTTTGGTGGTTCGTTGACGATAAAATTCCTAGAGTCCTATGATGAAGGTATGTAGTCCTTTTCAGGTTGGCAAGTAAGGTAGTGGGCCACGGATTCAGACCATTGATTTCCTTATGGAGGGCTGGGCGTTGAACGGTTCGATGAGAAAGGCCGATAAGTACGGGATGGGAAAGCTAAGGTGGGTGGGCCTGGTATGTTTTTTTGCGCTCTTTGGGTGTGATTCGGGGTATTCGGAGTCCTCAGCCATTGCCCCGGATGGCAAGGGAGGCTGGACCTATGCCAGTCGTCCCTCTATTGGAGGGCCAGCCCCTCCTTTTCGTCTTTTGGATTTGAAGGGTCAATCCCATTCCCTGCTGGATTACCGGGGAAAAGTCGTGTTTATCAATTTCTGGGCGACATGGTGTGGTCCCTGTAAGGTGGAAATGCCGGATATGGAGGCTCTCTATCAATCCTTTCGATCTCATGGGTTGGAAATTTTAGCCGTGTCGGTAGATCAACAAGGGGCGGCAGTGACCCGACCCTTTCAAGAGGCGATGGGCTTAAGTTTTCCTATTCTTCATGATTCCGACTATCGCGTGGGGCTTCAATATGGTGCTCGGACTCTTCCGATGACGTATGTGCTCGATCGCAAGGGGATAATTCGACAGCGGGTATTCGGGGCGCGTCCTTGGAATAGCCCTGAGGCTCGGCGATTAGTGAAGGAACTCCTGGACGAACCCTATCAAGCACCCTCTCAGACGATGTAATTATGGATTCGATCACTCAAGTTTCCCTATTTGCAGCCTTTAGTGCGGGGTTATTGTCATTTATCTCACCCTGTGTTCTCCCTCTGGTCCCCTCGTACATGTCCTATATCACTGGACTTTCTGTAGAAAATTTAGCTAAGGCTGAGGAACGGGAACGGTTTAAATCGGTCATTATTATCAATTCTCTTTTGTTTATTGCTGGCTTTTCTTCTGTTTTTATCGCCTTTGGAGCTTCGGCGAGCCTCATCGGGCAATTGTTGTATCAATATCAGGACATCATTCGGAAAATTGGCGGCATCCTGATCATAATTTTTGGATTATATTTACTGGGCCTTTTAAAGCTAAAATTTTTTATGGCCGAACATCGTCTCATGCATTTTGAGACTCGTCCGGTGGGATACCTAGGATCTTTTCTCATCGGAACGGCCTTTGCCGCTGGTTGGACGCCGTGTGTGGGACCCGTTTTGGGTACCATATTGGCATATGCGAGCACCACGGAATCCATGGCAGGAGGGGTATTGCTTCTCTCGTCTTATTCCTTTGGGTTGGGATTGCCATTTTTCCTGACCGCTTTTGGGATGGATAAGTTTTTGAGCTACTTCAAAAATTTGCGGACCTATCTTGGGGGTGTCTCGGTCCTAAGCGGAGGATTGTTGGTTTTGGTCGGAGTGATGATATTTACGGATTCCGTCACCCTTTTCACCAGCTTCCTGGAACGAAATGGGATCGGCTGGTACATCGGCCAATAGGCTAATGTCTGAAAGCTGATTTTTCCCTCGGGTTTTTCCTACCTAAATTAAATCGTTTCCAGCTAACCGTTTCCACCCTTCTTTTCCACTGAATGCACAAAGCCTGCAGAATAGTTATGGAAAAGAGGTCAAAGAAGCCTTCAAAGACAGAGTTGGGATAATTTCTTCCCCCATCATCGCGTCGCTAGAGGAGGAAGAATGAGCTAATGTTCAATCGATGTTGAATAAAATATTTGAGATGAATGTGATAGGCGAAGGCCACTTGGCTTGGGTAGAAAAGTGGTGAGATTATCGTAAGGGTAAGGTAAAAACCCCAGTTTGGGGTTTTCGTCTGACGAAATTGAGGGTGTGGAATAATTGAATGGACGTAGGCTCTCGATTAATCCAGAAGGTATGAAGAACAATCCTAAGGGATTAGCACCATTCCCCGGGTTTACAAGATTGGGAGTTGGGGGGTGTCGGTGGGGCGATGGAGACAGGTATGGTGGTGGGTGAATCGCACCATTGTCCGACCGCACAGGATGTGGTCCTTGCTTTTGAAGGGCTGGGTTGGGCTGGGGGCTGTAACGAGGTTTGATCCTGGGGAAGGAGACCGGCATGAGCAAAATCGGGTGTGGGGCTTTCTGGGAGAGGCAATTGGTCAGGTGATGAGTTGGGCAATAGGGATACCGGGTTTTGTGCGGTTGGAGGGAGGGAAGCCAGGAGTGTAGGATACTCTTCATGCAGGTCATCGAGCTGTTGTTTGGCCGAGGCATAATATTGATTGTCGGGATGTTGGTTAACCAGGGCCAGTAACCATTTTTGGGTCCATTCGTTGAGGCCTAAGTCTTGGTAGGTTTGGGCCAAATGGAACATGGCATCTCCGGCGGTGTCTAGCTCCGGGTATTCCAGAATGATTTTTTCAAAACGATGCGCAGCGGCTAAATAGGATTCTCGTTTGAGGTAGAACTCTCCCACCATTAAATGTCGTTGAACTAGCAGCTCTTTACACTCTGCGGTGGTTTTTTTTGCTTGGGCTTCGTAGCGACTCCCAGGATATTCTTTCAGGAGTTTGTCAAATTCAGCAATGGCTTTATTCAAAGGTGAAGGGTCTCGGTCAACGGTTCGATATTGTTTGTGATGACTGGAGCCTATTTTAAATTGGGCATATGGGGCGAGCATGTGATTACGATGAAGATCGAGGAAATGTTTGTATTCCACGATGGCTTCTGCATAGGATTCCTTATCGAAGAATGATTCCGCACGTTTCATGATGACATTGGGGTCATAACTCATTTCGATGGAATCACCCACAAAGATTTGTTCGTCAATGCCATCGTCGCCCTGGGATAAAGGGTCAGTGGGATCAGGTGTGGAGGCGCAACCCCAGAGGAGCATCCCACAACACAGGAAGGACATCCAACCTTGAGTGAATTGAGTCAGGAAATTACGTAGACGGATTGATAGCATGAAACCTTGAAAGCCTACCCATAGCGGTATGATCTTGTTTAATGTTTAAACCCTGATAGTTATACAAGATTCGGACCAAAAGAAGAAAGTCTTAAATGGTCAAGATTGTCAGAAATTTCGGTGTCGGTATCGTCCCCTATTTCACACATCTTGTCTGATCTTTGTTACAATACTCCCTTTATTTGGCTGAGGGAAAATGTAAAGGGTCTATGAATTCCCCTTATTCTCGTATTATTGGGACCGGTTCCTCTCTGCCCACTCGCCAGGTTTCTAATGAGGAGGTTGCAGCCCTCGTTGGAACCGATCCCTCCTATATTCTTCGAGTTTCCGGTATTCAGGCCCGGTATTGGGCTGACTCTCATGAAGATTGTGCTTCATTAGCGGCGGCCGCTTCCCGGGAAGCTTTGGATCAAGCCCATCTTACATCCCAGGAACTTGATGGCATCATTGTTTCAACCACTTCTCCTGATATGATTTTCCCTTCAACAGCCTGTTTGCTTCAGGCTCGACTGGGAGTGAAAGGAATTCCTGCCTTTGATTGCTCTGCCTCCTGTTCCGGGTTTTTGTACGGACTGTCAATGGCGGATGCCTTTTTGCGATCGGGGCAATTTCGACGATGCCTGGTTGTGGCATCGGAGGTGAAATCCCGTGCCTTAAACCGAGAAGATCTGAGTACGGCCATCTTGTTTGGTGACGGGGCCGGGGCCGCCATTTTAGAATCCTCTCCGACTCCTGACCATGGGATCCTGAGTATTCACCTGCATTCTGACGGGGCCTATCACGGTTTGGTGAACATTCCTGGCGGCGGATCCAGAAATCCCTTTTCCCAACAGGTTCTTGATGCTGGATGGCACTGGTTGAGGATACAGGGTTCACCGCTGTTCCGGTTGGCTATCCGGAAATTAGGCCAAGCCGTGCAACATCACCTGAATGAGGAAAAGTTAGAAATTGAACAACTTGATCAAGTCATCTTTCATCAAGCGAATGCTCGAATGATCACCCAGTTATGTCGAACATTAGGGGTTGAAAAGAATCGCTGTTTTACGAGGATTGAGAAGGTGGGAAACACTTCTTCCGCTTCTTTACCCATGATGCTAGATTACGCCAATCGCCATGGAGTGTTGGAAAAAGGGCACCGTATTCTGTTAGGAGCTTTTGGCGGTGGATTAACCTGGGGGACCGCCCTAATGCGGTGGGCATGATTTGGGATGCATGATTACGAAGGTTCAGGTGGCAAAGCCAAGGTGATCGTGTGCCTATTCTCTTTAGCACTTCCTACTGCTATGCTGATAGAACTTAATGAGAGGAAGGAGAGCAGCCATTGAAAATTTTCTTAGCTAATCCAAGAGGGTTTTGTGCGGGGGTGGATCGAGCCATTGAAATCGTGGATTTATCTTTAAAAACGTATGGTGCTCCCATTTATGTCCGTCATGAAATCGTCCATAGTCGTCATGTGGTGGAATCCTTGCGGAGCAAAGGGGCTATTTTTGTGGAAGAACTTAATGAAGTCCCTGATAGCGCCATTGTCATTTTTAGCGCCCATGGGGTGGCAAAAGCCGTATGGGAAGATGCGAAAAGGCGAAATTTAAAAGTAATCGATGCGACATGTCCTTTAGTGATCAAGGTCCATAATGAAGTGAATCGGGACTACACCAATCAATATGAGTTAATCCTGATTGGACATGCCGGTCACCCCGAAGTTGTTGGTACCCTCGGCCAGATTCCCGATAAGTTTCATTTGGTTTCTTCGGTGGAGGATGTGAAGCAGTTGGAAGTAGAAAACCCTCTCCATCTCTCTTATGTTACCCAAACCACTTTAAGTGTGGATGAGTGTCGAGATATCGTGGAAGCCCTTCACCACCGATTTCCTGGTATTAAGGGTCCCCACCAGGAAGATATCTGTTACGCCACCCAGAACCGGCAAAATGCTGTTAAGGAACTAGCCCGTTTTGTGGATGTGATATTGGTGATAGGATCTCCGAATAGTTCAAATTCCAATCGTTTGCGAGAGCTGGGTGAACGGTGCGGAATTACCTCGTATTTAATCGATTCATACCAAGATATACAGCTCGATTGGTTGGAAGGGGCCAATGCCGTAGGCATTGCGGCTGGAGCTTCCGCCCCGGAGGTGTTAGTTTCTCAGGTCATCAAATTTCTGAAAGAACAGGGGGCTGAGGGGGTAGAGGAATTAACGGTGGTCGAAGAGGATGTGGAATTTTTATTACCCAAAGAACTCCTACTAGCCAATAAGGGGAAATAGGTGCTGAGCCCCTTATCCTGTTACCTGTTCATGTCTGGTAAAGGCCTTTTTTGGCTTGTCCATTTGGTTCTACTCGATTGACTCCCCTCCACCATCTCTGTTTTTTGGCAATTCTCCTGAACCCGTGTGTTTGTCATAAATACCAAGATATTGGGTTTTCCGTTGTCTCTCTATACTGTATTTTGTATAAAATTTTGATTTTTCACTCATCTTATGGTACAGGGATTAGGTTCAGCATGGTCCGGCCATCCACCTCTTTCATGGAGGCACTATGTATCTTCGTACCCTAGTCGTTAATGGGTTTAAATCCTTTGCCGAGACAAAAATTGATTTTCCTCAGGGAATCACCGCGGTGGTTGGTCCTAACGGCACCGGGAAAAGCAATATTGTCGATGCGATTTTGTGGGCCATGGGAGAACAAAGTGTTAAAAGTCTACGAAGCGAGCGGATGGAAGACGTGATTTTTAACGGGACCGAACAACGCAAACCTCTGGGAATGGTGGAGGCCTCTTTGGTGTTTTCTGAGGTAACTCCCCGAGAACTCGAGCCTGTTTCCGCCCTGGTAGAAGGATTGGAGCAACCCTCAGAAATCATGATAACCCGACGGCTCTATCGGGACGGGGAAAGCGAATATTATTTTAATAAAATATCTTGTCGACTCAAAGACATACGGGGGTTTCTCTGGAATGCTCGGGCTGGGACTCGGGGTCAATCGGTCATTGAGCAAGGCAATATTGAGCAATTACTGAATGCCTCCCCTCAGGAGCGACGCGAATTTATTGAAGGGACGGCAGGAATTATTCGGTATAAAAAACAAAAGGCTGAAGCCTTACGAAAATTACAAAGTACGGATCATAATCTTCTCCGCGTTCGGGATATTTTAGGAGAAGTTCGTCAACAATTACAGACGCTCAATCGGCAGGCCAAACAGGCTGCGTCCTATCAAACGTTGATTCATGAGGCCCGTGACCTTGAGGTCCGATTACTTCAGGATGATTTTCGTCGATATGATGGGGAATGTCGTTTGGTTGAACAAGAGTTGCATGAGTCTGAAGCTCAGGAGGCGACCTGTGTGGCGAAGGAAAGCCGCCTTGGGACGGAACGGGAGCATCGCCAATTGGAGTTGGCCGTCACGAATGATGCTCTTCAACAGGTTCAAGATTCCTACGGGGAAATTGAAGCCCGACTGTCTAAGGCATTGACTGCCATTCAAATTGAACGAAATCGCTTGGATCAATATGAACAGCAACATGACCAACTCATGAAAACACGGGCTCAGCTTTCCTCGGAAAGTGAGGCCGCGGTAGATACGTTGGAAGAACTCCGAGAGCGCATGGCTCAGCTCCGATGTGAACGAGATATTCTTTCCAATTCCCTCACCGAAAGTGAGGAAGAAATGGCAGCCCTTATTGCTCGGCGTAAGGAGACGAGCCAAAAAGTGGAAGCGGGCCGGGAAGCTCTTCTCGGGTTGGCTGTCGAAAAAACGAATGTCGAGAATCGCCTTCGAAGTATTGGCGAAACGCGGCATACCTTAGGACGCCGAATTGAACGGCTTCAACAGGAATTGGAGCAATCTCAGCATGATCGCTCGACGTTACAATCGGCGGAACAGGCCCTTCTTGAGCAAAGTCAAACGGTGAATTCCCAGCTGGATGAGGTGACCCAAGATCAAGAGCGTTTGGAAATTAGTCTTCAGGGCCACAGGGAATCGCGCGAAAACCTTGAGGGGGAAATCCTTGAGTTGCAAACCCAAATCGCGCGGGATGAGTCCCAACTGTCTGCTCTTCAGGGAGTTTTCAGGGAAGAGTTAGGGTATGCCCCGATTGGGGAAGATACGCCATCCTCGGTTCGGCAGGTCTGTTCGAGCATTCAGGAGGCTCTGGCCGAACGGATGGAAGTTACCGAAGCATTCGAGACGGCTCTGGAATCTGCCTTAGGAGAACAGTTGCAGGCCTGGATCGTTTCCACTCCTGAAGAGGCGGAGGAGGCGATTGAACGCTTAAAACAAGAACATGCCGGAAAAGGATGTTTTTTCCCGTTACAGGTCCCCCGAGCTCCCGTTCTCCCTCCACCCGACTGGTGGCTCACGCTAAAAGCTCATCCTGGAGTCCGAGGGTTAGCCAAAGATTATGTGCAAGTCCCCCCTGAATTGCGGAACCTCGTGGATACGTTATTGACAGACACGGTTGTGATGGACTCCCTTCATGAAGCCCTTGAGGTCATGCGGCAGCATTCCTGGTTTGGCGGGAATGGCCCAAATTTAGTGACGTTGAGGGGGGAATGGGTGTCTTCCTCTGGAATGATTCGAGGAGGATTGGAAAGAGAGTCTGGGGGTGTGTTACATCGACGCCGAGCCATTCTTAATTTAGAGAATTCGGTCCGGTCCGGCAAGAAGGCGTTAGCGGAATCCCAGGAAAAACGGACGGCCTTGCTGGAAGATATTGATCGTGTCTCCCAGCAATTGGATAGTGCCACGTCAGCGATTCGGGAAAAGGAATTTGAGTTGTTGGGGATCCAAAATGAAAAAGTCTCCAAGGAGGAAGCCCTTTCCGACCTAGGTCGACGCTTAGACGTATTAGGCCAGGAACGACAGACTGAGGAGGAAGAGGTAAACCGTCTTTTTGAAGAGGAAGCGGAATGTCGGAACCAGCTGGGGGTTTTGTCGGATCGTCTGATATCGGGGGATGCGGCTCTTCGGGAATCCCAAGACGCTCACCAGGCCTTAGAACATGAGCAACAAGATTTATCCGCCCGTCTGAATGAAACGCGGATACATTTTCAAACCTTAAAGACGCAATGGGAACATGAGCAGGCCAACAGGGACCGAATTGAGCAAGAAGGGGAGAACAGGAAGTTGGCTCTTCAGGCACTCGACCAACAGTTAGAGGAGTTGTTCCTGCAGAGTCGAACCAGTCAACAGGAGCGGCTGGTTAATGAGGATTTGGTTGAGGAGCTGGATGAGCAAAAAACCCTTAAGGGTGATGAACTTCGGGAATTGCAAAACCGGCACGCGGGCTTATTGGAAGAAGTCAAGGGGTTGGATACCTTGTTGGGGCAAGCCCGAGAAAAATTGGCCAATATTTTCAAATTGCGGGCCCCCATTGAGGGGCGATTGGCGGAAATTCGCACCAAACTTCAGGCGGTAAAAGATACGCTGTCGGTGACCTATGAAATTCCCCTTGAAGACTGCCTCCGTCCCGTTGAGGGTCTTGACGGTTCATTCCCGAATACCGGGAATGAAATGGAGGGTCCAGAGCAATGGAGGGATCGGTTGAACCGGGTAAGACGGAAGTTGGAACGGATTGGTCCTATTAACATGTCGGCTATCGAAGAGCATGCCCAACTTGAAGAGCGCTATCAATTTTTATTAGAGCAAGAAGAGGACCTTTCGGGTTCCATTCAATCCCTTCAGGAAATCATTCAGCGATTGAATAAAACGACGAATACCCTATTCGCGGAAACATTTAAAGAATTGCAGGTGAAGTTCAATGAAGTCTTTTCGGCTTTATTCGCCGGTGGTCGTGCTGAATTGGTCCTGGTTAAAGAAACCGCCGAGGAGGAGGATGAGAATTCTTTCAACCTTGAACCTGGGGTGGAAATCGTGGCACAGCCTCCGGGGAAACGTTTGAAAAACCTGAGTATGTTATCTGGTGGTGAAAAGACGATGACGGTGATGGCTCTCTTGTTTGCGAGCTTTTTAGTCAAACCCTCCCCGTTTTGTGTTTTGGATGAGGTGGATGCCCCATTAGATGAAAACAATGTCGTGCGGTTTGGTCAATTTTTGCGTCAGATGGCAGATCGCTCACAATTTATCGTGATCACTCACAATAAGCGAACGATGGAAATTGCCCATTCATTATTTGGGGTGACGATGGAAGAACCGGGAGTTTCTAACTTGGTCGCGGTTCGGTTACATGAGCTTCACGAGGCCGGTTTTTAAACACCTGAATGTAAAGGGGGAAACTCTCCAAAAAACAAAAAGCCCCTTCCCAGATGGGAAGGGGCTTTTTGTTGAATCAAGGGCTATTGGACAATATTAATTACGAACTCCGCTCCAAACTTTCTCAGGGTCGATTTCTTTGTCTGGGTTGAGTTCGTTAGCTTTGGCCAAAAGGGCTTCCGTGGTTTCAGGGATCTCAGGATCGGGAACACAACAGTCATCCACGGGACATACCGCAGCACATTGGGGTTCATCAAAATGACCGACGCATTCCGTACAGCGTTCATAGGTAATCACATACACCGTGTCCCCGTCTCCCTGTCCTTCGCCCACTTTATGGCCGGCTTCTTCAGCCGCACTGCGTGTTTCAAATATGGCCTCATTGGGGCATTCTGGTAGACAGGCACCGCAGTTAATACATTCTTCGGTAATCAGCAACGACATAATTCCTCCTTCACGGACAAAGAAAATGTTTTGTCAATTGTGTCGAGGAGGGGTTACCACTTGTTGTCAGAACATTAATAACCCCAATTCTCCGCTTTCAAGCTCTTGAATGATCAAGGGTGGACTTTCATTGTAGCGACTGAATTTTCAATGCGTCAACGGGACAGAAGACCTATCCAATAAGCCTTTCAGGCCCAAGAAATGGGATTGAGAAGCTTTAACCCTATAGATAGAGTATCATAGAGGAGCATTTTCCATTTGGTCTTATTTTATTATTGTTGGCCCTTTGTCCTAAAGTGCGTCTGTCTTCCTTCCCATAAAAATGGGGGTTGGAGGGGAGGGTCTCGCAGTCGGGGCTTTTTCATGGTTCTTCTCGTAGTATGGTGTTAATCCTCTCTGATGACCCGTCTCTGAACAAACGCTCATGATAGTAAACAGTCGTCCTCCCTTTTGAGTACCCGGGAAAAAAAGAATCAATGAAACGCCGCTTTTCTGGGTCCTCTCCTACTTTTGCTTATGGGGCCCTGACAACCGC
This sequence comes from Nitrospirales bacterium, assembly GCA_965223495.1. Classification (GTDB taxonomy): domain Bacteria; phylum Nitrospirota; class Nitrospiria; order Nitrospirales; family UBA8639; genus Nitrospira_E. Next base: position 334,247 of record OZ245001.1, read on the forward strand.
TGCCATAGTATGGGGGGGGTCTGTTGTCGCACAAAAGGTCGCTCTAGGACCCTTTTCCCCGGTGGAGACGTCAGTTTTTCGCGGTCTTGGGGCTATGGCCATATTGATTCCTCTGTGGGTTCGGACGGAGGGTCTGACCAATTTTTCCCTACACGATTGGAAAATATTTAGTCTTTTGGGGTTGGGGGTCCTGGGCAATCATTTATTGGTGTTGTTTGGCTTGGAATACATTGGAGCAGGGGCCGCAGGAATAATCATTGGTTCCAGCCCCGCCATTACCGCTTTTCTCTCCTCCCTTCTTATTAAAGATGTGGCTTTGCGTTCGGTTTGGTTGGGATGCCTGGTTTCATTCCTTGGGGTGGTGTTGATAAGCGGTCAAGGGGGGATGGAAGGGGTTGGGTCAAATCCACTTCTGGGTGGGGTGCTCATTTTAGGAGCTCTTGTCAGTTGGGCTCTCTATACCATTGGTTGTCGGCGAACCATGGAACGGTTTTCCCCTTTGACCGTTACCTGGACGACGCTCATGATGTCTTTATTGTTTGAAATTCCCCTATTGGCAGTGAATCATAAAATGCTCGTGGCTGGATGGGAGTCGGTGCCTCTTTCAGGTTGGGGGGCCTTGGTATATGTCATGGTCTTCGCTACCGCATTAGGTCAACAGGCCTGGCTATATGGAGTAGAAGGTGTGGGGCCCTCGCGAGCAGGGATATTTGCAAACTTAATCCCCGTCTCAGCTTTGTTGCTTTCCTTCATCATTTTAGGGGAGCCGGTTGGCTTACGGGAATTAGGTGGTATAGGATTGATCTTACTTGGGGTATGGCAAGTGAACCGACGGACTCAGGAGAAGTCTTCCTCTTAGAATGTGCCAGCAGATTGTTCATGGTTTTGAAGAAAAGAGACGCTCATGTTAAAGGAACGAATTGAAGAAGTGACGCAGGTGAATGAATTATTTTACCGGGCGTTTGAAAGCCTGGATGTCGGATTAATGGATTCTCTTTGGGCCCATCAAGAATATGTTACGTGTATTCACCCTGGGTGGAGTATTCGGGTAGGGTGGCCGGCCGTACGTGACTCTTGGGTGGTTATCTTTAACAACACATTCTCCATGGAATTTGATTTAACTGAATTGCAGGTCCAAGTGGCTGCGGATGTCGCCTGGGTTATTTGTACCGAAAATATCACGAGCCGTGTGGGAGAGGATCCTCAACATAGTCGAGTCGTTGCTACCAATCTGTTTGAACGAATTGGGGAGGAGTGGAAAATCATCCATCATCATGGGTCCCCTCTAATGGAATAAGACAGTCTTCTTAATTTCCGAAGTCCCGTAGACCTTTTTTTGAAATTTATGGGATAGGGTCAGACGAAAAATTTCTCAAGGGAGGGAAGATAGTTTGAGCCCTGTTGAAAAATTGAAGGGGGACTAGAAGGGGAAAAGTGAATCTTTCGTGATCCCCAGAAGAAGAGAAGAAGGGTTAGGAGGCGGAGGTTGTGGTGATGGATTGCCCCCATTCTTCTACCGTGGCATCCCTTTCTTCCATGGACATGGCACTATATTTCTTAAACAAGCTCAGCCCGCCTTTTTTCTTACGCCAAGCCAAAAATTGTAAAAAATGATCCTTGCACAGGGAGCGGGTTCCGGCGGGAGCATACAGGGGTTCCGTACATCCCCCGATTAGACAGTTGTCCGTACTCATTCAGTCCTCCATAGTATCGTCATAATGCAATCTCTCAGGAAAGAAGAGTATGCCGAACTGGGGGGCCGGAAGGCAACGGGTCTAAGTCTCGCCAGGCCTGGTCTTTTTGGGTTAACCCCATCCTCATTCCCGGCATTCTCTTGCTTTCCCGGATTATTGGAGGGTATCGTAGTCACCTTTATTGATGGGTATGGGAAAAGATTTAAAAAAAGCCTGAGTATTGAGGAAAGGAGAGTCTTACGGTGTTAACAGCAAAACAAGTATTTGAAAAGACCCAAGAGGCGGCTTTAGGAGCCACCGATCAAGAAGAACGGCCTTTGCAAATTGATTATCCTGCGCTGGAAGGCAAAATAGAAGGAGCCTTAGGGGGGCGAACGGTTGAAATGATTCATGTTAATCAGTTTCTTCCCGAAGGTTATGAAGACCAGGGGCGGTTCAATGTTCTCGTGATGACGACCGGACAAGTGGTATTTGATATGGTCATCGGGGACTCGTATTTCAGGTATGACGTGTTCTCCGTCTTGGATTTAGATAAAATTCAAATGATTGATGGAACGTGGGACAATACGGAAAACAAAACGCAGGACTCATTTTTGAGCCTTCGTTTAATGCATGGGGATGAGGCCCATATTCTTTTAGCCCTCTATGATGAACAGCGGCCTTCAGTGTTGGCCTTTGCTCAAAAAACTTCACAGCGTCGTCATCCTGAAAAATCATAAGAGCCTTCCTAAGATATCGGGTGGACCATGGAAAGCGAGCAGAGTGAAGCAGGAACTCTTTGATCGTTGATAGAAAAAAAGGAAAATGACGTAGTTTTTTCAACAGGACAGGGAAGGACTAAAACAATCGGTGTAGGATCCAGTTCCAGACTTTGCTTGTCGACATAATGAGGTTCACCTTCCGAGAACATTCAGGCAAGCCCGTTGGTCAGGGTAAAGGGTAAGCCTAAAGCTAACTCTCAAAACTTCTGTACTCCGTTTGTTAGCCCTCCTGGTTTCGGTTAGGAGTAAAACCGTGTGAGGAGAAACCAACGAACTCCTCGATTTCGGCTTACGTGGTATGAGCGAAGGTTCCTAACCCTTGCCCCCTAATGCTGCGGTGACGATTTGCGAAACAATCTCTCGGTCTTTGGGGTTGGAGATTGGCTGACCCATGCTGAGTTGCGTAATGCCCATCTGGGATATGCCCGCTTGCCGAAGTTTGCGTTTGACGGCCGGTGGCATACGCCCTCCTGCTGACCCGGTAGATACTGAAGTGACTATGACCTCTTTCAAATCAAGCTTTACCCACTCCATAATAATGCCCTCCCATTTTGAGTGATTGGCTTACCCTCGGATGTTCATCCTCAGAATTGGTATCCCCTTGGGTTGAGTAGGCCGAAAGCCCCCTCGTCATTGTGTTATACCCTCTCTCAGATCCGTCTTCCGGGGGCCTCGAGCAGCGGCGACCGCGTAGCCTTCGACCCGAGTGTTGTATTCTCTCCGGAGAACGGGACATTGTGCTTGGCATTTCGCTTCAAAACCATTGGCGTGCAGCACTTCCTCGACATAGCTAAGGCGGTGTTGATACCGGCCCGAGGACCTGAGTCGAAACGGTGTTTCGTCATCGTTAGGTAGGGCTTCTAGAGTAATGATGAGGTGTCCGCCGGAATGGAGGGCTCTCGCGAATACCGAAAACACCGAATCCAACGGGCCGAAATACACCAATACATCTGACGAGACGATCAGATCGTACTGTTCGCCGGCGAGCAGATCTGGATCAAGGAGGTCACCGCAACGTGTTTCATGATAGCTCCCACGGTTTTGGGCTTGCCGTAGCATTTCGATGGAGAGGTCAATGCCGACCAACCGCTGGGCGAACGGGTGTAAGATGGGACCGCACAGCCCAGTACCGCAGCCACCATCGAGAATAACCAGGTGCTTATCTTTTGGTAGGCCCAGGCGATCCATCATCTGTCCAACCATTGCTGGCCCCGCATTTTCCAGGGATTTGAGCGTGCTATCGTAACTGGCCGCAAAGCTATCAAACATGGGCCGGAGGTATTCCGGGTCGGCACGTGGTGGTATCGCTTCATGACGGATTGCCGTGCGAAAATAGGCGACTTCTGGATCGTTTGGCGAAAAATCTTCTGCCCTTGCCAAGAATTCTTTGGCTACCCGGCTGTGGCCAAAATGTCCGAACAGGAGAGCCGCGCGGAGCGCGTAGGGCTTTTTGTCGTGAGACGCCGCCATCGCGGTCTCCCAGGCATGCTTTGCCGATTGAGGGTCTCCTGCTTCGCAGAGTACACTTCCAAGCTTGATCAGCGCGGGCATTGATGCCGGTTCTTGCTCCAGAATGTCCCGTAACGCCCCGATGGCCTCTTTAGGCCGTTCCATGGCTAGGCATGCCTCAGCGATAGCAAACGCTATTGGCAACGAATCCATAAATTGAGGCCGTTCTTGCTGGAGAAGATGATAGGCGGCACATGGCTCACCAACTTCAATGTGCAATTCCGCAGCAGATACTAATGCCTCTTCGCTCGGATGGTCTTCGATAAGGGATAGGTATTTTCCGAGCGCCGCGTTTGGAAAACCATTGGCACGCAAGACAAAAGCGTGCATCAATAGCATGTCGGGATCATAGGACGATAGGTCCGGCTGGGTGCCTAACATGGGTTCCTCAATACCCTTCTCTACGCAACACCATGCACTACACCTGGTTCGGCAAGGGACTGAACAGCACCTAGACTGTGATGGGGGATTTGAAATCATAAAATCTTCTTCCCCGAATGTAAAGTTTCAAAACTGCTTACCAAAAGAAGTCGGCGAGGAGTGTCTTGTACAGCTTAGTGAAAGAATGGGAGGAACCAAATTTAGCCAGGGGCAGGATTTCTCCGTATGAAGCCAATCGCAAGCCAATCTGGGAGAACTCGATGATGGCAGTAAAATGGGGGAAGGGTGCAAGGAGGGTTCGGGCTTATGGTGAACAAATGTGGACGGTCAAGAGGAAAAAGGAAGCCCAGATCTGGTGGGAGGATGGTGGGCTTGGCCCTAGTAGTCAATCATGAAAGTCTGTTGGGAGGTCTTGGTATTCCTATTCGTCAGTGTCCCTCAAATTGCAATGGTCAAGTCCTGCACATTTGGAGGGAGGAGAAATTGTTGAGAAAAGGGAAGAGAATAATGAATCGGGTGGGGTGAACGAGGTAAACTCCAACTGCTCTGGGGCAATGCTGATTAGGCCGTGAAAGGCAGCGGTGAGACCCGAGCGGGAACGCGTCGATTCTGTGTTTCCACTTCCAGTTGGGTGTCTGGGTTAGTGAAGTCTCGCAACGGAAACCCTAAGGCAATGGGTTTCTGGAGGAGGCGAGAGAAAGTTGAACTGGACGCCCAGCCGACCTCCCGGGTTCCGGAAAATAATTTAGCCCCAGCCTCAGGTAGATCGTTCTCTGTTCCTTCGACCACTAAGCCCACCAGCCGGCGTTTCACGGATCCGTAGGTATCCATGCGCGCCACCACCTCCTGGCCGGGATAACATCCCTTCGTGAGGCTAAAGGCCACACCCTCTAAATTCGCCTCTGGAGGAACGATTCGTTCATTGATGTCCAGGCCCAAACGAGGTAACCCAGCTTCAATTCGTGCAATCTCTCGGGCGGCAGTTCCAATCGGTTGAAGTCCCAACGGATTCCCGATGTTGAGGAGGTGAGTCCATAAAGAAGGGAGGGATTCCTTGGGAACAAACAGTTCAAAATCGTCTCCCCCAGTTTCATCCGTGCGGGCGACGAAACACTGAGATCCATCGTAGGTGAGGGAAGCGGATCCCAGTGGAGAAAGAGCGCTTACATCTATGTCGAAAGCTCCTCTCAGGATTTTGGTAGACTGAGGGCCACAGATAAGAAGGAGCCCTTCCGTATCTGAAGCTTTGGCCATCTTAGCCTTCGTGCCATACAAAAGGAATTTCCGGAGTGCCTGAAAGGTTTGTTCTCCGACTTCTCCCACGTCTTCAATCAAAACGGTATCTGGTCTGATAAATACCCGGAAGTAAGAAAGCATTTTTCCTTTATGGTCCATGAAGGCCGAATATCGTCCTTCTCCTACCTGAAGGGGAAGAATGTCTTGACTGATAATGCTTTGAAGCCAGGTGATGCGATCTTCTCCCGACACGATAACACGGCCCCTTGGTGAGAGGTCGGCAAGTCCTGCGGTGTGGTGAAGAGCTTCATACTCAGAATGGGAATTGCCGAAGTGCAGGGGAACATTCCAGTCCCCAGACTGGTGAAAGATGGCTCCCAGTATTTGCTGCTGTTCGAAAAGTGGAGAGGTGTTCATGAAGTGGTTGAGGCAGTGAGTTCTTCAAATAAGGCCAACGTTCTCGCAGAAAACTCATTGCGAGAGACTACCTTTTGGATTCCAAGGTCTTTGGCTAGCTTCCAAGATCCCACCTCTTCATGATTCGCAAAGGCCAGAATCGGAAGAGATTCGGTTTGGGGAGAGGCTTTGAGGGTTTTCAGGATGTCGGGGGCATTCAATCGGTCATCGTTCATATTCACGATTAGGCCGACAGGCTGACATTGAAGGGCCTTTTCTTGCCAGTCTTTGGAGTTGCGGAGGCGCTCCAGCTTATACCCTGACGGCAAAAAGGCATCCCGAATTTTGGTGTAGAAAAAGATATCGCTGACAGCAACCAGAATAGTTTTCGTAGGGTTCATAAATGGGCCTTTTGTGGGGATCAGTTCATTAACGTCAAAATGCGCATGAGCGCTTGTTTAGCGGGCTGGTATTCAGGACTCAGAGCCAGTGATTTTTTATAGGCATCCACGGCCTGGTCCCATTTCCCTTGGCGCTCGTACACCCGGCCCAAGTTCATGTGGGGAAAGGCCGGGTTTTCATATCGTTTGGCTTGGCTAGCTTTTTCCAGCCAGGGAATGGCTTCGTCCAGCCGATTTAATTCTATGAGATAGGCTCCGATGTCGTTATAGGGGTTCCCGAAGTCCGGATCTTGGCGGATCGCTTGATGGCATTCTTCGATCGCCTCGTTTAATTGTCCCAAAAAACTATAGGTCCAACCCAAAAATGTATGGGCCTCGGCGGTGGGAAAGGCATTGATGGATTGTTTGTAGACATCCACCGCTTCTTCTAACTTCCCATTTCGTTGGAGTTCATAGGCTTGCTGGAATAAATTCCAGGCCGTAATCTTATCTTCCTCTTTTCCTTCGCCCTGTTCTAAGAAATCTTGAATGTCCATCGTGTCTTCGGGGTCTCTTGTCGTTCGGTTGAAAATGGTGAGTCACTCCCCTTTGAGTTTTTGTCGAATTAATTCAGCCGCCCGTCGTCCGGAAAGCAACATCGACCCAAACGCCGGCCCCATACGTGGAGAACCATCTACTGCTGCGACGGCTAAGCCCGTCACAAAACAATTAGGATAGACCTCCCGAGTGTTTTCCACCACGAGGGCTTCGGATTTGGCAATCCACATGGCCCCATTGCCGGGAACTTGTTCATACAGATGGCGACGATGCAGGAGATCGACAACAACCGCGTCATGGCCCGTGGCATCCACGACTATTTGACTTTCAAGAGCGATGGGATCTACGTGGATGACGTCATGCCCCGCCATTTCCGCCGTGGTATTATTGACCACGACCCCTCCGAGTTGACCTTCTTCGCGCACGATGAGGTCTAGCACACGCGTGAGGTTCATGATTTTGGCGCCCGCTTCATACGCAGCGGCAATGAGGCGGGCGGTGGCATGGGGTGGGTCAACCATCGTCATGCCATCACATTCTTTTATGGGTTTGTGGGGAATGCCTAGTTCCTCTAAGACCGTGTCAGCGGGTGAACAGATCGTGGCCTTATTCATGAGATACCCCCCCGACCAAAATCCACCACCTAAGGCTAAGCTTTGTTCGATCAAGACCGTACGAAACCCTTGAGTGGCCAGATCCCTCGCGCACAAGAGCCCAGAAGGCCCAGCGCCGACGATAATCACGTCACTCTCAATTAATTGATCGAATTCTTTGAAATACTCCCGTGCGATATGACGGGTCACATCCCGTTCCCGTAAGGGAGCCATGTGTAGTTTGCTCATATTAGAATCCTTGTTCTGGAATTTTGCCAGTCCTCTTGGAATCGGAAACCACTTAATCGTGTGCCATTTGTCCGCATCCGTCAGACACCCGGATTAGTGGATTATAGGTATATTTCACCGCCAGCTTTCCGAAACTCTTCTGATTTCTCTTGTAAGCCAATTTGAATGGCTTGCTGTTCATCTACCTCTTTTTGCGCCGCATAGTCTCGAACGTCTTGGGTGATTTTCATCGAACAGAAGTTTGGGCCACACATCGAACAAAAATGAGCCCCTTTCGCCGCTTGGGCAGGTAGTGTGGCATCGTGGTATTCACGAGCTCTTTCAGGGTCCAAAGATAAGTTGAATTGATCTTCCCAGCGAAATTCAAACCGTGCTTTGGAAAGGGCATTGTCTCTGGCCTGGGCTCCAGGATGCCCTTTGGCTAAATCGGCTGCATGGGCCGAAATCTTATAGGCGATCACCCCGTCCTTCACATCTTCTTTGTTCGGTAACCCCAAATGTTCTTTGGGTGTGACGTAACAGAGCATCGCGCAGCCATACCAGCCGATCATGGCGGCTCCGATTCCTGAGGTGATATGGTCATAGCCTGGGGCGATGTCCGTAGTGAGAGGTCCCAAGGTATAAAACGGCGCCTCCTTACAGGTAGCGAGTTGCTTGTCCATGTTTTCTTTAATCATGTGCATCGGAACATGGCCGGGGCCCTCAATCATGACCTGGACGTCATGGTCCCAAGCGATGGCGGTTAACTCTCCCAAGGTATCCAGTTCTGCGAATTGCGCTGGATCATTGGCATCGGCGATAGACCCAGGTCGCAGCCCGTCGCCAAGGCTAAACGAAACATCATAGGCTTTCATGATTTCGCAAATCTCTTCAAAATGCGTATAGGCAAAGTTCTCTTGGTGATGGGCCAGGCACCATTTGGCGTGGATGGAACCTCCACGTGATACGATTCCCGTCATCCGGCTTGCAGTCAAGGGGACATAGGCCAAGCGGACCCCCGCGTGAATCGTAAAATAATCCACCCCCTGCTCCGCTTGCTCTATCAGGGTATCTCGATAAATGTCCCATGTAAGTTCTTCCGGCTTGCCACCGACTTTTTCCAAGGCCTGGTAAATCGGAACCGTCCCAATCGGCACCGGAGAGTTGCGAATGATCCATTCTCTGGTCTCATGAATATTTTTTCCTGTGGAAAGATCCATGACCGTATCCGAACCCCATCGAATGGACCAGATAAGTTTTTCGACCTCTTCTTCAATGCTGGAGGTCACGGCGGAATTGCCGATGTTGGCATTGATTTTAACCAAAAAATTCCGGCCGATGATCATGGGCTCTACTTCAGGGTGATTGATGTTGGAGGGGATGATGGCGCGGCCACGAGCCACCTCGTCTCGGACGAATTCCGGAGTAATTTGAGAGGGAATGGAGGCTCCCCAGGACTGACCAGGGTGTTGTACGACTCCTTGGGCTTGGCCGTTGGTGCCCAAGGAAGCTGCTTGACGCTCCCGGGTCTGGTTTTCCCGGATAGCGATAAATTCCATCTCGGGGGTGACGATTCCTTTCTTGGCGTAGTGCATCTGCGTCACATTTTTACCAGATTTGGCGCGAAGAGGCTTCCGGCTCAAGGCAAATCGAATCGCATCCAAGCTGGTATCGGTGGACCGAGTGCGGCCATACATGGATGTGACCTCGGTCAATTGTTCCACATCTTTTCGATCCCAAATCCATTCTTGCCGAATGGGATGGAGCCCTTGACGAACGTTAATGGAAACCGCCGGGTCAGTATAAGGCCCTGAAGGGTCATAGACGGTAATGGGGGGATTTGGAGAAGATTCCCCGCCGTTGATCCCCTTCGTGGGAGTAAGAGAAATTTCTCGCATGGGGACGCGAATGCTGGGATGTGACCCAGTCACATAGACCTTGCGAGAAGAGGGAAACGGATGAGTGGTCAGGGACGACGGTGGTGTGTGCGCGGTTTCTCCTCTGGGAGAAAACGTGTCACCATTCGTGGAAAGGGGCAGCTCGCGAGGTGCGGTACTCATGGTATTATCCTTTCTCCGGATGACCAATAATAGAAAAAAGACGGGATCAGAAAAATCAAAAAAAAGGCCACACCCGGAAGAAGGATGCGGCCTCATATTCTCGATCTGTATCTTTGCCGCTTCCCTACGCTGGTATTATCCAGGTCAGGTATGAGGGTCGCCCAAGAATTATGGGCATCTCAGCGAAAACGCTCCCCTAGCCTTATTATTTGAAAATGCTACCCTGTCACCTGACCATTGTCAATGAGCCAAGTGGACCTTCTGGGAATCAAGAAGATAGAGGTCCTTGGAACATTTCGGCTTTTTCAAGGGTGTTTGATTTGATATAGTGTTAAGTCTGTCATTTGTTTTCCCTGACTTTTGAGGTACCGATGAGCCAATTGTTGAACCCGACCAAGTTAGATATCAAAGAAGATGGCGTGAACGCTGCCCTGAGCCTGGAATTGCCCATCACGGATTATCAGGATCTCTCCGCCGAGGAACTCTTTGAACGAATCGTGGTGGCCAAAAAGACCCTTGGCGATCAGGTGCTGATCCTTGGACATAACTATCAGCGGGATGAAGTGATCGTCCATGCCGATTTGCGAGGGGATTCTCTATTGCTCTCGAAATTGGCGGCTGAACGATCTGAATTTCCGAATGTCGTGTTTTGCGGCGTCCATTTTATGGCCGAAACGGCGGATATCCTCAGTCGGTCGAACCAGACGGTCATTTTGCCGGATTTGGCTGCGGGGTGCTCGATGGCGGATATGGCGGCGATTGAACAAGTCGATGAATGTTGGGATGCCCTTTCACATATTTTACCGGTTGAGGAAGTCGTGACTCCTGTAGTCTACGTCAATTCGGCCGCCGACTTAAAAGCCTTTTGTGGGGAACATGGTGGGATTACGTGTACGTCTTCCAATGCCAAAGCGGTCATGAATTGGGCCTGGTCAAGGAGGGAGAAAATCCTTTTTTTCCCGGATGAACATTTAGGTCGCAATGTGGCGAACACTATGGGTTTTCCCAAAGATGAGATGATCGTGTGGGATCCGTTTAAAACCGATGGGGGTAATACCACCGATGCCATTCGCAAGGCCCGGCTGATTCTTTGGAAAGGGCATTGCAGCGTCCATCAGATGTTTCAGCCGGCGCATGTGGATTATTTCAGAAAGCAGTACCCTGGGATCCAGGTCATCGTGCACCCCGAATGTCACGAGGATGTGGTCAATAAAGCCGATGATGTGGGATCGACCGAATATATTATCCAAACCGTCAGTAAGGCTCCGGCGGGAACCTCTTGGGTGGTAGGCACCGAATTGAACCTCGTCAATCGTCTCAAAGCCGAACAAACCGACAAGCAGGTCTTTTTCCTTTCGCCCATGGTGTGTCGATGTGCCACAATGTTTCGGATTGATGCACCACATCTGTGTTGGGCCATGGAAAATCTCGCGCAAGGACAGGTGGTGAATCATATTTCGGTACCTGATGATGAAAAAGTTCTGGCCAAGATCGCCCTAGAGCGGATGATGGCTCTGAGTTAAACTCTTCACCGGATTTTTCTCTTTTCCTCATTGACAGCCCATTCAAGCCCATCCGTACATGGCCTTGCCATATGGCCCATGTGGTTTGGCCAAGAATGTGGTTTGACGGCTTTTAAGGCCACGGATAGAATGACCTTGCGGTTTTTAAAGGGTTCTTGAGTTTTTTCTTATGGATTATAAAGCCACACTAAACCTTCCTCGGACTGAGTTTCCGATGAAGGCCAACCTGCCGCAAAAAGAACCAGATCGGTTGGCCTGGTGGGAAAACCAGGGGATGTATCAGCGCATCCTAGAGTCTCGCCAGGGGAGGCCTCTCTATATCCTCCATGATGGACCTCCCTATGCCAACGGGCATATTCATATCGGGCACGGTCTCAATAAGATCTTAAAAGACATCATCGTGAAGTCAAAGACGATGGAAGGCAAGCAAGTGCCCTATATCCCCGGTTGGGATTGCCATGGGCTTCCGATTGAGCATCAAGTCACGAAACAATTAGGGCCGAAGAAAAAAGATCTTACCCCCCTGGCCTTAAGGCAGCGTTGTCGGGAGTATGCCGAAAAATTCGTCGGTATTCAGCGAGATGAATTTCGTCGCCTCGGGGTTTTTGGGGATTGGGACCATCCCTATCTCACGATGGACCCTCAATATGAGGCCAGGATTATTCGCGAATTTGGCAAATTCGTGGAAAAGGGTCGCGTGTATAAAGGCTTGAAACCGGTGTTGTGGTGTACGGTGGACCAGACGGCGCTCGCCGAAGCAGAAGTCGAATACGAGGATCATGTTTCACCGTCCGTGTATGTGAAATTTCCGTTTGAGAATAAACCGGATATTTTGGTCAGGTCAGGTGGGTTTGGGATTCCTGAGCTTTCTCAAGTTGAGCAAGTTTCGGTGGTGATATGGACCACCACTCCATGGACCTTGCCGGCTAACCAGGCCATTGCCATCCATCCTGACTTTGATTATGCCTTTGTAAAAGTCGGACACGAGGCCTTGGTGGTGGCAGAAGGATTGGTCGACACGGTCGCGAAGGAATGTGGTTGGTCAGAGTACTCCGTTATCGGTACGAGAAAGGGAAAGGATTGTTTTGAGGGGGAAGCGGCCTGTCGGCGCCCATTAACCGACGGGTTGTCACCCATTCTTCTGGGAGATTTTGTCACGCTGGAACAGGGGACGGGTTGCGTGCATATCGCTCCCGGCCATGGGATGGATGACTATCTGTTAGCACTTGTGTACAACATGGGTGAGAAGGCTGGTGTCCTTTCCGAAAATTTGAATATTTTCGTGCCAGTAGATCATTCAGGAAAGTTTACTCAAGAGTTTCCCGAATTTGCAGGGCAACCTGTCTTGGAGGCCAACGTAGGAATCGTTGACGTCTTAAAAGACAAAGGCTTGTTGGTAGGGGAAAGGAAGCTTGAACATTCCTATCCGCATTGTTGGCGTTGTAAACAACCGGTCATCTTTCGGGCTACGGATCAGTGGTTTGTGTCGATGGAAGAAGGAGACCTCCGTCAAAATGCGCTGAAGGAAATCGATCGAGTCGAATGGATTCCTGAACGGGGCCGCGATCGAATTTATGGCATGATTTTGAATAGGCCAGATTGGTGCTTATCCAGGCAACGCATGTGGGGGACACCTATACCCGTGTTTTCGTGTGAAGGTTGTTCCTCCCCGCTGGTTGACTCACACGTCATTGAGCATGTCGCCGACCTCATGGAAGAGGAGGGAGCGGATATGTGGTTTTCTCGTTCGGCGGCCGAATTGCTTCCGGCTGGGACGACCTGTGCGGGTTGTGGCCATACGATCTTTAAAAAAGCGCAGGACATTCTAGATGTCTGGTTTGAATCGGGCGTGAGCCATGCGGCGGTATTGAAGTCCCGAGGTCTTGACTGGTACCCCGCAGATCTCTATCTCGAAGGCTCAGACCAACATCGTGGGTGGTTTCACAGCTCACTGTTGACCTCCGTCACGACCGATCAACGGGCTCCGTACCGAGCGGTCCTGACTCATGGGTTTGTGGTGGATGGGGAAGGCAAGAAAATGTCGAAGTCCGCCGGCAATGTCGTGACACCCCAGGAGATCATCAAGGAGTCGGGGGCAGAGATCTTGCGCTTATGGGTGGCCTCCCAGGACTATCAGGAAGATTTGCGGATCTCCAAGGACATCGTCAAGCAGTTGATGGATGCGTACCGGAAAGTTCGCAATACGTGCCGATTTCTTTTGAGTAATCTTTATGATTTCAACCATGCGAAACATGCGGTAGCGCATGAAGCCTTGCCGGAGCTGGATCAATGGGCCCTGTGGCGGTTAGGCCAACTGATTGACAATGTGAAAAAAGGGTATGCGCAGTTTCAATTTCGTCAAGTCATTCATGAAATCGATTATTTTTGCTCGACGGATATGAGTGCCACGTATTTAGACATTTTGAAAGATCGATTATATACCTTTCCGGCGGACTCTCCTCTGCGACGTGGTTCTCAGACGGTCTTGCTTGAGATTGTCACCGCGTTAGCCAAGCTTATGGCTCCTATCCTGAGTTTTACCGGGGAAGAAATTTGGCAGGTATTACCAGAAGAAACTCGCAGAGAAGGAATCAGTGTGCATACGACGGAATTTCCAGTACCTCCCAAAATTATTCAGGATTCCAGATTTGAAAAAAGATGGAAGGATTTATTGAGCATTCGAGTGCTGGCCCAGATGGCATTAGAAGTAAAACGAAGGGAGAAGATCATCGGTTCCTCCCTGGAGGCTAAAGTAAGGATTCAGGCGGAGGGGGACCGATATCAAGAACTTGACCGGTTTAAGGCAGAACTTCCTACTCTCTTTATCGTCTCACAGGTTGAAGTGGAAAAAGTTGTGGATGCCACAAACAGTGATATTGAATCGAGTGATGTCCCCATGGCCGTTTTATTACCCGGCCTCATTTCCATTACTGTGGGCAAGGCGGATGGGCAAAAATGTGATCGCTGTTGGAATATTCGGAATGATGTCGGGTCAGACTCCCAACACCCCACTCTTTGTGGCCGATGTTTGGAGGCCATCAAGTGACTTCTCGGTTTCAACGATTTGGGATCCTGGGTTTGGTCGTCACATGTATTGTGGCTCTCGATCAAATCACGAAATCGTACATTTCCAGTACCATGTTTCTCCATGAATCGATTCCCATTATTCCTGGATATTTCAACTTGACCTATATTCGCAATCCTGGGGCGGCCTTTGGCATTATGGGGACCACGAGTAGTGGGTTTCGATTGGTCTTTTTCTTCTTTACATCGGTCCTGGCCATGGGCTTATTGATAACCATTTTTTGGCGATTAGACCCCCGTGATTGGTGGGGGCAACTCACGATAGCCTCGATTTTTGGCGGGGCGATTGGGAATTTTATCGACCGGATTCAGTATGGGGAGGTTATTGATTTTTTAGATTTTTATGTCAACGGGTATCATTGGCCTGCCTTCAATGTGGCTGATTCGGCGATTAGTGTCGGTGTCTGTTCTCTGCTGCTCATCTTTGCCTTGGAAAAGCGGCGTTCAAATTTTACTCCCCAAGAAAATTCCTCTCTTTAAATATCCAACGCCTTTCTCAAAATTATTGCCTGGTCAGGCAGGAGTCGGTTCCCGCAAAACTGAAAAGGGCAGGAAATGGGTTCGTTCGAGTGCAGATGAGTCGTCAATGTGCCATGATGATTATTGGAGTTTTTGTAATGAGCACCTTGGTGTTCGGGGAAATTTTCGCTCAGGAACCTTCCAATAAATGCCCCAAATGGGGAACTCCCATTCATGTATCCGTACATGGAATTCGGAATGGTGTTGGAACGGTGAAGGCTGTGCTCTATGGTCCTCATTCTGAGGATTTTTTGGTTAAGGGGAGAAAAGCTGATAAGGAACGCGAGCCGGCGGAGGCAGGGACGATGGTGTTATGTATGGCGGCTCCTGAAGTGGGAAAATATGCCATCGTAGTCTATCATGACGAAAATAATAACCATAAATTCGACCGCAATTGGATTGGGTTTCCCATAGAAGGCTTTGGGGTATCCAATGATCCATCGTTGTTCTTGGCCCCACCAAGTTTTGAGGAAGCCGCCTTCGAGGTAACTGGAGCGTTGACCAGGGTTGAAGTAGAAATGAAATATTGATTGAAATTTCAGTTCGTAATGAAACCCTAAAGCTAAGAGTAAAGAAATGATGAGTTGGGGATCTCTTCTATTACAATCCCATAATCGAAAGAGCGGCCCTGTGAAAATCACGGGACCGCTCTTTTTTTTAATTTAGCGAGAACTCCCCGTCCGGAAGGGCGGGGATGAGAGCAAGGTTCGCTGTCCTGCGATATCCTGGGCAGCCATGAAGCTGCAGAAAGCTGCCCACCCTGTTTATAAAACGCAATATCATATTGTCTGGGTCACCCGGTACCGACGAAAAATCCTGGTGAAGGGGGTAGCCGCATATCTTCGAGAGAGGCTGCAAGAAGTGCGGCGATTTCACCCGGACTGGGTTGTGGAGGAAATGGGTATTGAAGCCGATCATGTCCACCTGCATATGGTGGTCTCTCCGAAATATGCGGGGACGCGGGTGGTCAATACGATGAAAAGTGCCACGAGTAAGCACCTCCGTCAACGCTTTCAGCACTTCTTGCAGAAGGTGTACTGGGATGGGGGTGGCATCTGGAGCCAAGGATTTTTCGTGTCGACGGTTGGGATCAATGAAGCCATCATCCAGCGGTATATCCGGGATCAAGGGGAGCAGGAAAGCGGACAAGCGCAGCTTGAATTTTGACAGTACCACGTCCGTAAGGGCGTGGGTATCTATTTTAGAAAAAATTTTTGGAAAGGATTTTTGAGCTTTTTATCATTGTTTTTCTTGACTTGGTAATTGCCGATTGAGTGTATGAATCAGAGATCCCTCTCCCCACTCCCTCACGAAAAGGTAAATCAGCGCAATTCTGGATAGTTGGGATTAGGGGTTAATGGAATTGATTTGGGGGAGCTAGTGCAAAAAACCTGAATTTGTTTTGGTCAGGTGTAGCAGGATAAACGTCCAGGTGAACCGTGAATCGAAGAACCCCTATTGCAGGATTCATTGTGTATGTGGGGGGGTAATATATTGAGGGATTAAAATAGAGTTGGATGCGGAAAAGAGGTAAGAATGATCAAAGGGGTGTGAGATTTGGGGAGATAAGCCATCGTGCAACGGTTCTAGAGGAGATTTAAATCGTTGCTCGGACTTCATCTCTTTTTTTGGGGTCGTTAATAATGAATACGATTTTATTGGTTTTGAATTTTCCGTTTGAAAAGGAATGCGACAGGCAGTCATCATCAATGGCAGGAGAATTTTTATTATTTTTCCATCCCTTTCCTCCATAGGAGGATTTTGGCCAATCTTCATCAAGGGAGGAGGCTTGAGCAGTTACAAGGCGAATGCCACAAAAGGTAGATTTTAGGAACTTTCCTTTCTCCTTTTTTGTGGCAGGTGTTCCATGTTAGGCAAAACAGCCTATGTCTGGTTAGTAAACTTTTGTGAAACCCGAAAAGCTTTTACTAATTGCTTTAAGAGATAAGGGTCGGTGGGAACCGTTTTGATGGTTTTCACAGCGAGAGTTTTGGCGACCTTCCATTCCCTCATCTTCATCATGGTCCGGATTCCATTAATGTATTCACAAGCTTCCATCCAGCGCTGAATGTTTGGTGAATCCAAGTCTAGGGGAATAAAGTGGGAGGGAGTATCTTTTTGTGGTTGTATGAGTTCGATATTACGTATCATCGCCTTGGTAGTGTCTTTATTTAGTTTTTCATGAAAATGTTTTCTTGCCATTACATAAAGATGAAAGATTTGTTCTCGAGCCTGGTTCCATTGCCTTGTTTGTTGAATGGTCTTACATGCTTGTTCCCCTATCTGTCGGCGACGTCTTTGGTCTTTTGACAACTGATAAGAGAGTTCCGCGAAAAGCGGAAAGTGGTTAAAGGGGACCAGAAATCCGTTTTGTCTATCTTGAATAACATCCAGTGCCCCTCCTACTGGTGTCGAGATACATGGAACTCCACAGGCCATCGCTTCCAGCAGAGTCACAGGACCACCTTCAACGTTTGAAGTTACCCAGAAAATATCCGTAACTTGATAAAACCTGGCAATATTTTTATGCTCTATTTGAAAAGGAAGCCGTCGAGTCGGTATACCTTTTTGTTGTAACTGGGCTTCCAGGTGTTCCCAACCACCGCCTATGAGCAAAGCCCAAAGGTTTGGTATTTTCCGAGCCGCGGCCTGCATCCCTTGGAGGTAGCATTCCAATCCTTTGCGGCCTTCTCTATCACTGGAGGACTTTCCCGAAAACCCAATCACCGTCGCATCAAGCGGAATGCGTAGCTCCTTTCTTATATGATCCTTTCCCTCTTGGGAAACCCGATGAAAAGCCTGACAATCTACTCCAAAGGGGATGAGGCCAAGTTTGTGCTCAGGGATCCCTAAGTGTTTGAGATGCCTGAACCATTGAAGGGAAACAGTCATGGTGGCATCGCTATCTTGGAAGGGCTGTAGATTCGTTTTATTCCCTCGGTGATGGAGTGTCGTGACGATTGGTAATTGACCCTGAAAAGAAGGTAAGGGGTCTGGTGTGAGAAAGTGGACCAAGTCAAAGGGTAAGGGAAAATGGCCAAAAAATTTCAAAAAATGGCGAATGGTAAATTTGGAACAAACGAGGGCACGAAGATAGGGATTACCTTGTTGGAGCTGGCGTGAAAAATTGCCAACCACCCAATATAAGGAATCAACTACCAGGAGCACTTGGAGTGGAGAAGAAAGTCTAAGTTTCGAATAGGCAGACATGACAGGATGAAAAGTTCAATGGGAAGGTATTGTTGGGACTGAGATGAAGGTAATGGATCCCCACTTTCTATTATTGGAGTGAGAAATGAATGTGACCCTGCGGCCTTGTATTAAGGAGAGTTTTTTGGGGTGGCCAATGTCTGGTTTTGTATTAGATGGGCAACCCAGAGGTTTCGTATGAACATTTCTAAAGGGGGCCTTTAACAGGTTTTTGAGCTAGGACATAGGAATTAGGGACTAACCGTGGGTAGAAATTTCTGTTCTTCTAACTTACGTAACAGAAGACGAATGCATTCTTCTGGAGAATAGTCATTGGTACATAGGGTGAGTTCCGGATTCTGGGGTGATTCATAGGGGTCGGAAATGCCCGTAAAGTTCTGAATGTCACCACGTGTGGCCTTTGCATAGAGGCCTTTCGGGTCTCGTTGGATGCAAATTTCTAGTGGACAATCAACAAAGACTTCAAAAAAGTTGTGAATAACCTGTCTCGCGTAGGATCGAGAATTTCCATACGGTGAGATGGCGGCTGTAATGGCAATGCCCCCGACATTGGTGAGGAGTGAAGCCACAAAAGCGATTCGGCGAATATTTTCTTCTCGGTCGGCTCGAGAATATCCTAACCCTTTGGTCAGGTGTTTTCGAATTTCATCTCCATCGAGGATCTCACTGACCTCATGCCGTTTGCTGAGCTCCTCCTTTAGTAGGCGAGCAAGTGTGCTCTTTCCTGAACCTGACAGACCTGTGAACCAAACAGTGAATCCTTTTCGTGTCATGAGTTACTCTTTGAATGGTGCAAAGAAAGTGATTGGTGAGACACTTGGAAATTTAGGAATCGGTTATCTGGACGTTATAGAAAAATGAACAGCACGAATTCGAATTGTATGGGAGTCAGATACTTGTGTATTCGACATGGATGAAAGACGTGTGTGGGCACGCTAGGCTTAACCCCCAACCTAAAGGATTTTTCGTTGAAACTCAACAGTTAGATCGCGGAAAATAAGGTATTAATGAAGAGTTATTCCATATCTGGGTGGTGAAGATACTAGGAAAGGCAGGGAGAGAATGGTGCTTAAAGAATTGACCTTTAGTTGAAAAAGGCCTGTACGAAAGATATAGTCATCAAATACACCAGCCTGGAGTTCTTGCGTAATTCATTCCATCTACTTCCACCGAATTTTCCTGCAGTTAGCATGGTTATCCTCAGGAGAAAGGTTTGGGAGGGTTTTCTATCTCCTGCCAAAGCTGTCCATGAAACACTTCCTTCCTTGTGGGCAAAAATTATTGAGGTTTCTTTTTGATGTCAAATGCCACTGAAATTTTTAAGCGTGTATTCATCGTCGGATGTTCGCGGTCTGGAACCACGCTCCTCCAAAAATTTTTAGTGGGACATCCCCGGGTACATACATTTCCTGAATCGGCCTTTTTTAAGATACTGGTTTGGGGATCAAAAAAATCCCATCCGGGATTGCTCCGGTATTGACGAAATTGGGATTGACGCGAGGGAAGGAACGCAAAAGACTGAAGATTTTTCTTGAAACCATCGATCCTTAAGGTTTGAAGGAGACCTTGCCAGTGAAGACCTATTTTCTTCGTCGATCGGTCCACAGTTTGTGAAGCTGTGGGATCAAATGATACTAGAATCTCACAAAGATGTTTTAATGTAGAAAACTCCTTGCCATTTTCGAGACGTGCCATTTCTACAATGTCGTGTGCCATCTTCTTATTTTGTGCATATATTGGTGATGGGTGAGGAGTCGTGGCCGCATTTCACGATAGAGCCTCGGACGAGGATTGCTGAGTTTATCGAGTCGGATACCTCCATGCGGCTGAAGCGAAAAGGGTTTGCGCATTACATCATTGGGGGAGAACCTGTTGCAGATAAGATTTGTCGGTTTGAGAGCCTGGACGAAGATTTGGAAGCCGTTCGAAATCAATAGGGTTTCCGGAGAAGTTGGGGCTATCTTGCGCCAAGTCGAAATATCGAAAGAAGTTCAAGCAGCCGTATCAAGAGTATTTTAGCCAAGAAAAGAAAGTGAAGGTTGCAGGAATGTTTTCGGCCGAAATTTGTCTGTTTGGATATACCTTTTACATATTTAGTTCTGACTCTTTTCTAACGTGTCTGTATCTTCCATGATGATCTTGAGCATTGAGTGTGACCAGGTTCTTGTCGATGGCCCTTCCGGGGGGCTCCACTATTGTTCCCAATCAAGGTCCTCAAGCAAGATTAGGCCATGATTTCACTTTTGTGACAGGTTTGGTTTAATTAGGCTTCAATTTTAATTCAAAACATTTGTAATGCAATTTTTAATCACGATTACCCGCGCCTATCCTTGGCAAACATTGCTCACGTTGGTTGTGCTCATTATTGCCGGTGTCGTAGAAGGCCTGAGTCTTTCAGTCTTGTTGCCATTGTTGAATATGGTCAACGTGCAGTTTGGTGAAGAGGACCTCGGAGCTGACGGTGTATGGCAAAGTGATCAGGCCGGTCCGGGGAAAATAGTTCTGGATTTGCTCACAGGATTGGGCCTTTCTCCAACTATCGGTGTGTTATTGCCCGCCATTGTGTTCGGGATCTTATTGAAAAACATCTTGTTACTTTGGAGTAAAAAACAGGTTGGGTTCACCGTTGCTCAAATTGCAACAGATTTGCGTCTATCCTTGATTCGTTCGCTACTAGCCACGAGGTGGGAATACTATGTGGGACAACCCATTGGCAGTTTAGCCAATGCCATGGGAACGGAAGCCACCAGGGCCTCAAAAGCTTACCTGTACCATATCACTGCTGTGGCCTTGCTCATCCAAGCCCTTGCGTACTTGATTGTGGCGTGTTTGGTCTCTTTGAGCGCGACCGCGATTGCGGTGGGAGTGAGTGTAACCATTTTATTTGCCTTGCATGGCCTCGTTCGTATGGCTGGCCGAGCGGGGAAACAGCAGACCAAACGCTTACGCTCGTTAGGTCGCCACCTTGCCGACAGTCTTCAATCGGTCAAACCATTTAAAGCCATGGCTCGCGAAGCTTTACTCGGGAACCTGTTAACCAAAGAAGCAGAAAAATTAGATAAGGCCTTGAAAAAGGAAGTGCTCAGTAACGCCTTATTGGAAGCCACTCGAGAACCCATTGTCACGATCCTCATCGCGGTGTTCCTGTATGTCTCCCTAATACATTGGGGGCTTCGATTACCGAGTGTCATGGTACTCGTGCTATTGCTCAGTAACCTCCTGAGGCATCTTGGAAAATTTCAAGGGCATTTTCAAAAGGGGAGAGGCCTTGAGAGCGCCTATTATTCGATCTGTGAAACCATAGATAGCGCCGAAAAAGAAAAAGAGCACATTCGTGGCCTACAGAGGCCAAAATTCATCGAATTTCTAAGAATGAATGATGTTACCTTTGGTTATAGGGAAGGTCCGGTAATTCAAAAAATGAATTTGACCGTTCCAGCGGGATCAATCACGGTCATTATGGGGCCGTCGGGAGCTGGAAAAACAACTTTCGTGGATCTCGTGATTGGACTCATTTCTCCGCAAGAGGGAGCGGTGACGATTGATGGAATACCCTTGCCTCACATTGACCTTCGAGCTTGGAGGGGAATGATCGGGTATGTTCCTCAAGACACGTTATTGCTCCATGACACTATCTTAAGAAATGTGACGTTTGGGGCAAGCGATTTCACTGAAAAAGATGCAGAGCAGGCCTTACGGGCGTCGGGGGCCTGGGAGTTTACCCAATCATTTCCTCAAGGCATGGAGACTTCAGTAGGTGAAAGAGGATTGGGATTATCTGGAGGACAACGGCAACGCATTGCCATAGCCAGAGCGCTTATTCATCATCCAAAGTTATTAATACTTGATGAAGCAACCAGTGCTCTTGATCCAAAAAATGAAGAGGCCTTATGCAATACTCTGGAACAGTTGCATGGGCAATTGACCATTTTGGCGGTTTCGCATCAGACGGCCATTACAACGATTGCCGATTATGTCTATCGGTTAGAGAATGGAAAGGCCACATTAGTTTCTGGAGATTCTTGCCAACCACAAGGAACGAAGTGAAGGTCTTATTCCTTTTGTTTGGTTTTTTCTATTTGACTCGTAGGTCTTATCATGTGGGCTATAATGTTTATAAAGTTATTGATTCATCGAAAATGACATCGCGAGTGCCGGAAAGTACTTGTGCCGAGCGTGTCACACAACCCCTAAATTAACCAGGGAAGAATATGAGGGAAATAAGGGATACTTGAGTGGTCCCTTCGCTTTTTCTAAGATTGCAGGAAGAATGATAGGATTAGAGATAGCCGTAACATTTTGCAATAAAATTTGAAAATCTTTTCGACCGTTGTTTTTCTGTCAGAAACTTCTCGGACTTGAGAGACAGACAAGCCTTCCATCCCAAAGTTCACCTCTTATGGCCTGGTCCTTCTAAACCTGAAGCCAACTCCAAATTCGCTGACTCAGGAACCCAGTTATTCCGGGCGGATGTTTTGTTGCGCTCTCCAACTCACTTATCGAGTCCATGAGTGGATAAGCCTTGGCTTGCTGTTCCCTGTCGGCCACCAATTCAAAGGAAAAGATTTCCTCTGGAGTCATTTCATACGCTGATCTGCTCAACAAGAGGCCTTACAGGATGTTCTGATGCAGTTCATTGCCATCGTGGTTGGGCATGGAAAACTGGATGAGAAAGAAGAATCAACTGTCTGGTCCAGTTGCTTATTGATCTAGCAAATCGATGCAGAGGTGTTTTGGCCAGGTCCTCGTCATTTATTGGTTCTACCTGAATTCATTCAATCACAGATTCTTGTAGAAAATTTGAAAACGATAGAATTGGAGGCCACTTCTCGGTAAAATCTTTTTCTCTTTTCCTAAAACAGCATAGAGAAATCCCAATGAAATTTTTAGGATAGGCAACCTTTTGATTTTGCATTTCACCCACCGCTGCCTTCCATGGGCCAATATTCATTCCGCAGCCTCCAGGTCCCCATGGGCACAATCAGAATATTTTGGCTGATTCAATCGACGATAAATTCCTGCTGAAGTTTTTTCCGAAAAATTGTTATTCACAGAGCATCCCGGTGCCTCCTCTTCCATGTCCTGCTGAGTGCGCACAGTGTGTTAACCCCTGAATTAGTGCATGCCGATCTTGATCTTGCAAAACGAACAGGGTTACACTGCATTGCGTTTCGACCCTGTGTGTGCCCAAAAAACTCCACCTTGATGAAACCCGGCTTCGTGATATGATGCTGCCTAGGCCTGAGCTTTTCTAGCTGGGCAAGCTCATCATGACAATGGGGGGGAATCGATAGTTCTCCACTTGGAGTTGGTTGCCTGAGGTGAATTCTTTCATGATCTCGTAAGATTCAGTTCAAATTCAGCTTCAGGACAGACTCGGACGAATTAGAAAGTAGTGCCCTTGGAGAGCTGATGGAGTTGAAAAAATTGTCCGTGCCCTGTAAAAACCTTCCTGCACCATGCTTTGCCTGTCGCGAGAGCGATCTGGGGCGACCACTAGAGCACGATCATCTTCTGATGGTATCTGCGCATGACCCATCGGCTGGAGGAGGGGGTGAGTTATATTGCTTGACATAGGAGAATGAACCGGCGGAAGCTGGTGGCTCTGGTCGAGCGACAGTGGAACCAATTGCAGAGATTTGCTAAGACGGCCGAGCAATCTGCCCGGCTTTCCTTGAAGGGGCCAGGCTAAGAAAAATGACAAAAATCAAGCGTAAACCCACACGATTGCGTCTGATAAAGCGGTATGTTGAAATTTTCTTTCCGAGTTTGTTCAATGAGAAACTGTTCGCGGATGTCGTGACTTACTGCATGTTCATCGGTCACGGACGAAGCGGCTCTACACTCATAGGCTCGCTCCTAGACGCTCATCCAAACGCGATCATTGCCCATGAGCTGAATGCTCTTAAACATATCCAAGCGGGATTCAGCCGTAGGCAACTCTATTACCTTCTGCTCAGAAACTCCGAACTCTATGCGGCAAACGGTAGGAAGGCTGGTGGTTACGAATACCCGGTCGAAAATCAGTGGCAGGGAAAATTCAAGCAGTTGCAGGTGATTGGCGATAAGAAGGCCACAAGTGCTGCGAAAAAATTACGTGCTAAACCTCACCTGCTTGAAAAACTCGCTAAGGTTACCGACGAAAAGATAAGATTAATTCACGTTGTACGGAATCCTTATGATAATATTGCCAGCAAATCTAGAGCCAGAAAAGAAGATCTTGCGGATTCCATCGGGCCATATTTTGAAAACTGTAGGACCGTCATGGACATACAAAAGCAAATTGTCGCAAATCCCGGAACTGACATTAAGATGTTAAGCGTCAAACACGAGGCTTTCATTGACGATCCTCAGGGACAGCTTGGCGAGCTTTGCCGATTTCTCGAAATAGAAACTTCCCAGGACTATCTCGATGATTGCGCCAGCATCGTCTTTGAATCGCCGCAAAAGTCTCGGCACAAGGTGAATTGGAGCCGGGATTTGATAGATCTTGTGGATAGGGAAATTGACAAAATTCCCTTTCTTAAGGGGTACTCCTATGACAGGTAATCGGGGTTCCCGGCTGTGCAGGATCGGACCGGAGGGCGTTATCATTCGTCACAGGTCGACCCTCAAGTCTCTGCCAAGAGGGAACCAATTGCTACCAGATGGGCTCTTGGAGCGTGGAAAGTATCGGTTTATAGTGGTCTTCCCCCGGTTTCACGGACAGGTTGAAGAAGACTTTTGAGCGTGTTGCTCCACCAAATGTCTTGGGGGCACTCCTTGGGTAAAGGAGTGACTCCGCTGTCGATTATAAAATCGCTCGATGTAGTCAAACATATCGGCCCGGGCTTCAGCCCGCGTGCCCTACCGTCGACGATGAACTCGTTCCCGTTTGAGTAAGCCAAAGAAACTTTCCGCCACGGCCTTGTCGTAACAATTCCCCACGCCACTCATACTGCTCACAATCCCATGTGCCTTGAGGAATGTGTGAAACTCCTGCGCGGTATCCTGCGTGCCCCGATCCGAATGGAGGATCACGGTCTCCGGATTCCGTTGCGGCCTCACGGCCATCAGCACGGCTTGCCTGACCAGGTCCGACCCAGATGAGGCTGCATCGCCCACCCCATCACTTGCCGAGAAAACAAATCCAGTACCACCGCCAAATAGAGCCAGCCTTCCAGGGTGGGAATATAGGTGATATCCCTCACCAATTTGGCATTCGGAGTAGACGCGGTCAAGTCTCGGGCGAGCTGATTGGTGATCTCCGCCGGGCGGTCTCCCGATTTTCGGCCCTTCCACCGCTTACGAGAGGGAATGCCCAGGAGGCTCTCCTTGCGCATCAAGCGGGCGATGCGATGTATCCCGCAACCCTCGCCCTGGTTCCGCAGGATCGGCCAGATCTTGGGACTGCCATAGACGCCATCACTGTCCGCATGGATCGTGCGAATGGCGGCGCTGCCGGGCATAATAGCCACTCGGGGCAACATGGAGGAGGCGGCACATCATTCGCAGAGGAAACATGGGGCGACCACGGTGAATCATGGCATCCCTTACCGCGAGGTCTTGGCGAAGAACGCTGCCCCCTCTTTTAAAAAATCCCGCTCTCGGGTGACGAGGGCTCATTCACGTTTGAGGCGGCCACTTCTTGGTCATGAGGCACACCAGTCCCGGGAAAGGCTTTCGAGCCTCGCTGTTTCGCTTTCCGACACCATCGGCTCAACATGGCCGCATTAATCCCCAAATCCCTCGCCACTTGGGTGAGGGCTCCTCCCGCCTGCCGGGTCAGCTGGATGGCTTCCTGTTTAATTTAGCGGGAACTCCCCGTCCGGAAGGGCGGGGATGAGAGCAAGGTTCGCTGTCCTGCGATATACTGGGCAGCCCTGCAGCTGCAGAAAGCTGCCCACCCTGTCTATAAAACGCAATATCATATTGTCTGGGTCACCCGGTACCGACGAAAAATCCTGGTGAAGGGGGTAGCTGCATATCTTCGAGAGAGGCTGCAAGAAGTGCGGCGATTTCACCCGGACTGGGTTGTGGAGGAAATGGGTATTGAAGCCGATCATGTCCACCTGCATATGGTTCTCCCTCCGAAATATGCGGGGACGCGGATGGTCAATACGATGAAAAGTGCCACGAGTAAGCACCTCCGTCAACGCTTTCCGCACTTCTTGCAGAAGGTGTACTGGGATGGGGGTGGCATCTGGAGCCAAGGATTTTTCGTGTCGACGGTTGGGATCAATGAAGCCATCATCCAGCGGTATATCCGGGATCAAGGGGAGCAGGAAAGCGGACAAGCGCAGCTTGAATTTTGACAGTACCACGTCCGTAAGGGCGTGGGTATCTACATTCCTGACTGTACGTTCTCCGGTTCTCCATGACACACCTCCTTGCCGAGTATGCGGCTTGTTAGATGTGTCCGTAAAATCAGGGGAAGACCACCTCTCCTTATGATTACTCTGGTTTCCGGGTCGTTTAGATGTACCCCTGATAATATTTTGTCCCAATTAACCGGGGGAAACACCTTTCCAGGGAACTAGCCCGTTGGTGGAAAAAACGGTGTTTTTTAGAATCAATTGATATCCATCTTTTCGCAAGTTCCCGGTGCGTCAAATGACCCATGAAACCCTGAGATCAATTATTGGGATGGGATTAGTGTTGCCAGTACAACTTAAATCCCAACTCTTTTCTTTAATTTTTCGTTGATTGCAAAACCTATCTATGAAGGTATTTCTTAGGTTGAATACACCTTCAAAACTTTTTGATAGTGTTGAAATGCAGTATTGGCAGAAAAAATCATACTTCTAGTTTGTAAAATGTGAGCTGGCAGAGGTTTTTCCAACGTAGATAACATAGCTTCGGCAAGTTGGTTGACATCACTGATTGGGACTAATTTACCAAATTCTCCATTATTTAATATTTCAGCTGGTCCACTTTCACAATTGGTGCTCACTACGGGACAGCCACAGGCCAACGCTTGAATGAGTACCCCAGGAAGTCCTTCCCATTTTGAGGATAAAACGAAAAGGGAAGCATTTGCCATAAAAGAGAACGGATTCTTCACAAAACCTGGAAATTGAATATCCTCCCCTACTCCCAAAGAATTGGCTAATGCAATTAACTGATTTTTGTAGGTCGTATTATCCGAATCTCCTAAAATTATAAGTCTAGTTCTTTTTCGTTTCCGCATTTTTGCGAACGCTTTTATTAGGGTAGGGAAGTCTTTTTGGGGAACCAATCTTCCGGTACCCAAGATTACTGGGGGGGATTCAGGGGAAAACCACGGGTGGGATAAAGGTTCCTGGGCTTGTTGAAGGATTTGATCGGTTACCACAGGGTTATACACGGTAGTAATCTTCGTCCTCGGAATATGGCTGCAACGGGAAAGGTCGTCTGCCACCCCATTTGAGACGGCAATTATGGCCTGGGCGGAAGGATAGGTGGTACGAATTACGGGAAGAATAAACCGCCATCGCCATTTTCTACCTTTAGCTCCCATCAATTGAAAGGAAAGGTTAGTTCGCTCACTTATTACCATCCGGGTAGGGGTATTGGCGATTTTAGAAGCCCAAAGGGCAACAAGGTTTGTGTGTGTTTTTCCAGAAAGGAAAGAGCGGGGAGTTTCTTTTTTTAAATAATCGATTAAGTCCGGAAGATAAGGTAGAACCTGAGGTGGCTGCCTTGCCATAAGGATGGGGAACAGCAATTTAAAGAAGGATTTTGGGTTTGCAGATAAGGCAAGAGACCGGCCTTGTCGAATGGAATGTGCTTTTAGCTGGATGAGTCTTATGTTGGGAGGAATCTGATCAAAAAACTCTCCAATGGCTTGACAAACAACAAGATCAACCTTAAAGCCTTTTTGTGCAAAAGTCTCCGAAAGATTTAAAAAGACTCGTGCCACTCCGCCTCCTGCCAGTGAGGGGAGGAAAAGTGCCAAGTCAGGGGGAGATGATCCTTGAGTTTTTGGGGACGGGTAAAATAAATTTTTCAAAAACCGTAATCCCTTCTGCTAGGTAGGAACAGCGTAGTCATTTTGTCAAAAAATCTGGAGTAAGATTGGGGTGGTATTAATAATTCCCCGAGTGCCGGTCGACATATTGGGTTACGGCCTGCCATCTATGTCGAAGTTGGTCGGACAACTTCCGAATTTTTTTTCTCTCCTGCGTGGGAAGTGCATGAATCCTGTTAGTGAGTTGGCTAATTATTTTCAAATAGGCCAGGAATAGAAAGAATGTGTCATAAGAAACCCAGAGGTCCTTGATGCGTTGGGTGGCCATGGAACTATAGGCTTGAACATACTGCTTGAGAATCGGATGCTTGGGCAATTCCTCAATTTCCCATTTATTGAATTCCCGTGGATGGGATTTGAAACAGAATTTTATCAAGGATTTTCCAAGATCGAAGCAAAAAGGACCTAACGCGCTCACTTCCAGGTCCAAGGTCACGATGTTTCCGGCGTCGGTGAGAATCAAATTTCCTGGATGGAAATCTCTGTGAAGTAGGGTGGTATCGGGTAGGAGTGGAAAAATACGAGCGAGTCCTTCATCCAAGAATGAAAAAACCTGCTGGATTTTCTGATTGGAAATCATTGTCCTGCTCAACGGGTCCATGGAGGTCAATCGGTGTTCCGTTAAAATTGTTTCAGCAGAGAAGGCGGGGAGAGGGTTCGTAGGGTCTTGATTGGTCACTGGGAACGTGCCATCAATTGTATTGATTTTGGCCAATATTTTAAAGGCCTCAAGTTTGGTAGACTGTGCGGCCGTTAATAGAGTCTTTCCTGAAATCCAGCGGGTGACTAGGCAGGAGAGGTTGTAGCGATTCAATGTTTGAGGGGTCCCGTCTACATGTACGATTTCGGGGACAGAAATGCCATGTTTCTTCATTAAGGCATGAGAGTGAGTGATGCAATGTACCCTTTGGTGAGTTTGCTGGGGAAAAAAATTCAGGAAAACCTGGCCACTAGGGGTGTTGGCAATGGCGTTTTGGTAATGGCCGGGAAACGGTTTTAGATTAAACAGTCCCAATCGAGGTCGTAAATCATTCTCCAAATAGGTTTGTATATCGGGGAAAAAATGTGAAGAGTTTTCCTTCGGTTTTTTCCAAAATGCTAAGGAGGAGAACTTTTTATTTGGCCAGAGATCTACCATTCTTTGCTAGATTTCCGGCCATTCCTGGACCTTGAGCTGGGAGAATCCCCCCTTTGTGGTAGGGCAAGAATGGGCCATGCGATCAAGAGTTTGCCATGGGATTATGGGGCTTATCCGGGCAGTTTAGCAGAAAAATGTAAAAATTTTATCCCTACATTTGGTTGGGCCGCCCAACAAGCACGGAGCCATATTTTTTTTATCGTCCGGGACAAAGCCCTTTGAGGATAGAGTGACGATTGGAGATTGGCTCGTTGAATAGTGGAAAGCCACTCGTGAGCCCATTCCAAATATTCGTGCTCTGGGATGAATTTGGATTTTCGTAATCGAGTCAGCAGAAGGTGTGAGGATAAATCGTTTTGAGAAAATTCTACTCCCAATCGATCAAGCTGTCCCCCAATGATGATTTTCTTTTTCGAATCTCCGATGTCCTGGGTATGGTTAGTAATTTGCTCAGCATGGATTCGGCCAAAAACTAAATATTCGGGTAAATTTCCCATTTTAAACTTGGTTGATAATCGAACATGGAGATCGTAATCTTGACACCTGGGGAAATCAGTGCGATATCCATATTCCTGAAAAATGGCTGTTCTACCCATGATTGAACGATTGGTTAAGGCACAGCGAAACAAAAGATGTGCATGGACATCTTCCCAGCCCGTGGGTTGTTTTCTGACTCGTTTTAAGGGTTGGCCTTGGGCATCGATCATTCGACACCAAGAACCAATTTGTACATAATCTGGGTTTTGATCTAAGAAGATGACTTGTTTTTCAAGTCGACGGGGATCAGATACATCATCACTATCGAGAAGAGCAATGTAATGACCGCGGGCGAGTTCTAACCCTTTGTTTCGAGTGGTGGGGATTCCTAGGTTGGTCGGGTTACAATGCAGGCGAATCCGCGGGTCATTGTACGATTGAATAATTTCTACACTCCGATCTGTCGACCCATCGTCCACGACGAGGAGCTCGAAGTTGGAAAAGCTTTGTGTAAGAATGCTTTCCAAGGTCTTCCCAATATACTTTTCCCGATTAAAGACCGGAATGAATACGGTGACCTTCGGCGGAGAATTCACGATACCGTCCCCTCCAAGAACGTGGAAAAATTTCTGGCATTTTTCGAGAAATCCCACATTATTGGTGTTTCATGAGCACTCATATGGAAGGGATTTTATCATAAGGATTCTATGTGATAGAACCACATGGCTAAACTAGCCTATGGGGACAATCTTTGAGGGGGTTGAGTATCACCAGGGAAAGGATGGGTTGCGATAAATATGGGATATATCTCGTTGTGTACCAGGCACGATCAAAAGTATAAAAGAAATTGTGAACTCCTTTCCCTGTGGGAATAACCCGAAAGGTTGACTGATAGGTGCCCAACACGTCTTTTGAATTACAGTCCAAACAAACGTCTCCCTTCTTTTGGAAACGCCTACGTTTTTTTCTTTCCAGACTCTTCGGTACTCGATTACAGAAATCAAAAGGACTGTATTTTGTTCAACTGAATGGGAAACGGTTTAAGCGGTTGACGTATTGTGATTCTTATCAGGCCTCTCGGATTGAAGAAAACCTAACCCATTTCCTTGACACCTCATGGTTTCCCGATCTTGCCACGGTATATGAACATGAGATTTGGGTGCAATTCGTCGAAGGGGAAACCATAAAGGAAGTGAATGAAGATTTCCTCGGACAATTCGTGAAATTCTATGCGGCCATATACACCAAGGATCCGAAATGGTTGAAAACTGAGGAGACCCTGTTTCCGAGCAGGCTTCAACAAGACCTCCACTTTTTAGGTCAAGTTGGGGTCCTGGGTTCCAAAGAGGCCAACAAACTGAGTGAAGTCGCCACCCACTTGGTTCCCGAGAAAGTATGGATAGGGTTTGACTACACGGATCCAGTTCTAAAAAATTTTGTGTTAACCCGTGAGGAACGTCGGTTGTGTGCGATTGATGTGGAAGGACTGGCTCGGGATCAATTGATTGGAATGGGTTTAGGAAAGGCCTTTGCCCTTTGGGTCGGACCCTATCGCGAATTTGTGCTTGATGAGCTGAGAAGGCGGGATACTCCCGATATTCTGTCTTATTTTCCCTTTGTCGAATTATGTTTTTTGGCCAAATGGGTAAAACGAAGTTTTTTCGAGCACAAATGGAAGTTTGTTAACCCAAAAGTCTTTGAAAAATTTTATAATCTTTCCTAGTGCCCTTTGAGTTGTGGCGTCAGTAGCGTGCTTCTGCACCAATGATCTCAGCGAGACCCTGCATACGCCTGGAGAATTGGCCTTATTGAGCGATTTCAGGAGGCTTCAACCCTCCTAATAGCTGGGCACTGACTTTCCGAACATTTGTTTAACCCGGTCCCCTAGATTGTTGCGGTTTATCACGACAATGAAGACCTTCCTGAGGTAGTTTTCTGGGCAAGTGAGGGGCCGAACCCCATGCCAGGAATTGGCCTTTCTACCAAAAAGCAGACTGTAATTGCCAAGAGATTTGGCTGAAATGGACCGATCGAAGTCTTGAAATTCCGGGGCGGAGCTTCTATTAAATCGCCCGCCGTCGTCGAGAATGAGTGTATCCCCTCCCCAGGCAGCATCCCAATTTTCCTCGGTATTCAGGTAAAAAATATGAGAACCCAATTTATGTTTGGCATCACAGTGAGGAGAAACCGAACAGCCTTTAGGCGTGTAATGCCAATGAAAGTGAATATCCAAAGAACGCACACCCATGAGATTTTTTAGGAAATTTCTATAGACATCACTGGAGAGTTCCCGGATGAATTCCTTCCAGGGATGGGGGATAGAAAGTTGAGGGGAATATTCCAATACAAATCGATCATGGCTGGCTTGTCCAAAGGATCGGGGTTTCCCGAATTTTTTTTCGAACAGAGACACATCCGGCATGGTTTCCATTAATTCGGTGAACCCGGTATCCGTAAGCAAATTGGGAGGGTTTATCCAGGGGAACGGTTCAGCCGTTTGGAAGGATTTTGGCTCAATTTTTCGGAGGTTCTCGACGTGTAAATATTGCATAGAATTGGGATATTCGGGATAACCTTTACATGTGCTTTGTGAGGTTCTGGTGGCCAAACAGGGCCTGAATGTGAGGAATGATATTGATAATTTCCTGATAGGGCGGACGGGGACTCGGCGGAGAAGGATCTCCAAACGGCTTGGCAATCCCCCTTTCAAACAAAATTTGGTGAAGCAGCGATAAATTTCGAGGGGGGAGGACCCATCCTTTTGAAATCAGCCACGAACAAAATAATTCGAATTTTTGTTGGGGACGGACTGTTCCTCGATTATTAAGGGGTCGAGTTTGAGCTTTTTGCACAATCCACTGCTTTATCCGGCCTTTCAACGTCGGCGGGAGGGTAGGAATAGGGTAGATATACAAAGGCTTGTTCGTTCCGGCTGCCTCGGCAATCATTGATTCGCTCTCGCCGGTCACCACAAGAACATCCGCACCGGCTAACAAACCTAGATACGGAGACTCTTTATCTTTGGCATTCCAAGGGAAGATGTGCCCAAATCCTTCGATTTCATCAAGAAGAGCCTTGGTGGCTTCCTCCCCGGTCCGACGAGATGTCGTCACAAATAGGGTACCTTTCAATTGTTCCGTGAAGTTCTTCACGTCCTTGCCAAGTTGAGAAGCGAGATGAGGGGTGAATTGATGTCTGTTCGTGTTTCCACCGACTAAAACCAGGATTCTAGGCCGCGTGTGGGGGGAGTACAGATGATTCCATCGTGATTCGGCTTCTTTGAGTGTCGAAGTCGACACTTGCATCGGGGGGACGAGAGAAGTGAAACGATTGGGATGGGGAGGTTGTTGACAATGGAAAGGGGTAACCACGAGGTCAAAATCCTCGGCTAGGAATCCTCCCTTACGCCCTATTTGCACCAGGCGAGTTTTCCCTTGGCTTTCCTGCTTGATCCATTTTGCGATTCTGCTAGGTTTTTTCCCTGCGGCAATGACAACATCGGGCCAATCGGGGGTCAGGGAATCACTGGTGGCTGGGTTGAGGAGGTTTGGGGAATCGGGAGAAAAGAAGGAATGGATCCGATTCATTTTTCTGAAATCTAAGTTTTTAATGGTCAGGGGCCACTTTAATGCGTGAGCTAACCCAAGGGATTGGGTGGTATTCCCTGGTTGATCATCCAATAGGACCCAGGTGGTTGGTTGGGACTTATCTGGTTTGGGACCACCAGTTTGAAACCAAATGGCCCGTTGGGACGGTGATTCCGGTTGTTGGAAGGCCACCGTCCAAGAAATATCAGGAAAACGTTGGGACGTGGTTTTCAAGTGGTCTAGCCACCATGATTGGCTATGGAGGATGTGCTGCCCATAGGGACCTTTTCTGAAAAAGGCTCGAAGAAACGTATCTTTTGATTGAATGGGAGTTACGGCGATGAAAACAAAGGAATTTGAACAACGAAAGATGTCATCTAAGATCCAGGGAATGTCATCGATAGGTGCGTCATTCAGCCAGTTCCAACAAATGACGCCATCGGCTTTTTCTTGTAGTGAAGGAAGTTCACTCTGGATAAGAGGAGAGTGAAATTTTATCGAAAGGTTGGGATTTCCTTCTTCCTCGGCAAGAAGAGAAGGTCGTGAGGATGAATCGAGTGAAAGGTGTTTCCCATAACATAAAAGGGTTGTGCCCTGTGCTTGTTGAATGAGCCTGAAAAGGGTCTTTTGAATGGTTATAGGAAGACTTTGTAAGCCAAGGGTGTCGTGAAGGAGATCTTTTTCGGAACAATTTTGCTGTTGAATTGCTTGCCACGCGCGAAAATCTCGAC
The DNA here is from genome assembly GCA_965223495.1 of Nitrospirales bacterium. Taxonomy (GTDB): domain Bacteria; phylum Nitrospirota; class Nitrospiria; order Nitrospirales; family UBA8639; genus Nitrospira_E. The sequence goes on from OZ245001.1 coordinate 368,300, forward strand.
TGGGTTGTGCCTTGGAAAATACTTGAAAATTGGCCTTGTCCGCTTGGTGGACCATGTCTTCCCATACGTCAGCAAAGGGGTGCCGATCGTATATAAATCGTTTGGGAAAGGGTCTCCAGGGTTGGGTATGGAGGGTGGTGAAATGTAAGAGTTTAGATTGATTGGGGCGGAATTCTTCGTCCCGAGAATTCCATAGGGGTGAGATTTCTCCAAAAAGATGGGGTTTCGATAAGGCTTTGCGTAGTAGGGCTTTTTTTGAAAGATGTTGGGCTTCTTGAAGGGTCCAAACCGATCCCATTCGTTCACAATCTAAGAGCAATACGGAAGACTCAGACTGGGATATGGCGAGGAATCCGTGACCGTTGAGGTTGGTGTCAAACAATTCTCCTGGATCGGAGAAATAAATTTGATCGACGTCATTATAAATGGCTTTTCCCTGGTTCTCGCAAAAATAAGGAATGGCAAATCGATAGTTTGTAAAACCCGTGGTCCATTTGTCTTTCTTGAACCCTACCAAGTCTTTCATGAGGTATATTTCATAGACTCGGGAAGGATCGCGATATTGCTCAATGGACCACAAAAAGATTCGTTCCGCTTGGAATTGAGCGGGTTCGGTCCCAAGAAATATTTTTACAGGAGATTTGGTGGGGGAACCATTGGATCGGTTGGCTGGCAACACGACTTTTTCGGGAAAGGATCGCATAACAAAGGTCTTGGCGGAGGAGGATCCCATCGCGAGATGAATCACTCCTTCGTCGGCTTAGGCGAATAGCGGATTAAGGACTCTTAAGGGTTTCAAGCGGGGCCTGTTCGTTGATTCCGTTGTTCCCAAATCCTGATGTTTGTGCATGAGTAGGCTGGATGGCCGTAAAGCATTGAATGATCGTGTCGAGTTGGGATGCGGTATGGGCAGCACTGATGCTACAGCGAAGCAGACATTCCCCATTGGGGGTCGCCGGAGGGATCATGAGGTTTACGTAGATTCCTGCTTCAAGAAGATTTTGCCACATACTAAGGGCAAGTTCCTTGGTTGGAATCATCGCGGCGATAACGGGGCCTACTTCCGCTCCCAACTTGTAACCAGCTTCTTGTAAACCATGATATAGCCGATGAGCATTCGCCCACAATTGTTCGCGCAGCTGAGGGTTGGCTTGAATCAGTTGAATCGCGACTTTGGTCGTTGCGACAACCGATGGACAGGAAGAAGCGGTGAAGATGTAGGGGCGGCTCGAATAGCGGATCATCTCAAAATCGGGATGGTGGCTGACGCCAAACCCCCCTGTGGAGCCAAGACTTTTACTAAAGGTTCCCACCAGACAGTCCACGTCCGCTTCAACCCCAACTTCTTCAGCTAACCCCCGTCCATTGGCTCCGAGGACTCCGAGTGAGTGAGCTTCGTCTACAACAAGGGTTGCCCCATATTTCCTTTTAATTTCAACTATTTCGGCTAAGGGGGCTCGGTCTCCGAGCATGCTATAGATTCCCTCCACGACGATAAGGGTCTGGGAACTTCGACTTCCTAATCTTCGCAGTCGTTTTTCTAAATCTCCGACGTCATTATGTCTGAATCGAATGACATCGGCTCCTCCTAGCCGACAACCGTCATAGATACTGGCGTGGGAATCCCCATCCAAGAGAATCGTATCTCCAGCCCCAGCCAGGGCGGATAGTACCCCTAGGTTTGCCTGATACCCCGTAGAAAACACGATGGCATAGGGGAGATCGTAAAATTTAGCTATGGCTCGTTCGAGGTCGGTATGACTTTGAAAAGATCCATTGGCCATCCGAGAACCCGTGGTCCCCGTCCCTTCGGTTTCTAGGGCATGGTGACCCGCCTCAATAGCTTCGGGGTGAAAGGTTAACCCTAAATAGTTATTGGTGCCCACCAAAACGGTATGACGACCATTAATGATGGCTTCCGTTGGGGAGAGAACTTTTTCAACCGTAATATGAAAAGGATTGATACCGGTCTTTAAAAGGTCGTGGCGGGCTTGTTTGATTTGGTGGAACTTGTCGAATAATGACATGCTTAGGCGCTCAGTAACTTTTCGATTTCATCGGCTAATTCTTTAACCGTAAGAAGATTAGGGATGTTGTTGAGGGGGATGGATATATCGAATTGATCTTCGATTTTTAACAGCACCTGCATGACCTGGAGGGAGTCTAATCCCAATTCAGCAACCAATTCAGTATTTTCTCCCAGGGTCCGACCTTCTTTGACAAAAGGTTGGAGTGTTTCCAAGAGTTGGGGGAGAATGTGATGATCTGTGGCCATGGGTTCATTCGGTTGCATAGACGAACGTTCCACTCCTTCCAGTAATCCAATCCAAAAGACTATCTTATGTATAAAATTGACGCAAGCCGTGTTCTAAAGGGATTTGAGGACTCCAGTCAAGATTCTGTGTAGCAGGAGATGTATGGCAGACCCAATCGGGATGAAGAAGTTCGGCGACCTTTCCAGTGGTAAACAATGGTGAATAGCCAACCAATCGAGCGCTAAGCTCATTTCCTTTGGCCACTAACCATAACATTCGGGGAGGTATAGAGAATTGAATACGGGGAGCCGTGGGGTAAAGTTGAAATACCTCATCCCATGAGTACCCCCCAGGGTGTCCGTCATCCACCTCCAGAATAGTCGAACGGGGGCTACCCCGTTCGACCCAGTGTACCACCAGCTGGCCCAAATCATCTACATGAATCAGGGAAAATTTTGATCTAGGGGGGCTGAGCCGCAACCCAATGCCCCGCTTTAGGAGGGCGAAGAGAGGAGTAAGGGCTCGATCTTCTGGCCCATACACGGCAGGTGGGCGAATAATAACCCAGGAAAACCCCTTCGTTTCTTGTTCGAGAAGCTTTTCCCCTTCTCGTTTACTCCAAGCATAGGGAGAAAGGGAGGGTTCCCGGGCGGCCAGGGATGAGAGAAGAAGAAACCTTGGTTGAGGAAACTGAGAACCGCATACTTGTATAAGGTTTTTCACCCCATCAATGTTGGCCTCTTGGAAGTCCGAACGACTTATTCCCCGAATGGTTCCTGCACAATGGATGACAGCCTCACACCCCTGAGCGAATTGTGACAGGATTGGGACTTGATTGAGACTCCCCTGAATGAATTCAATGTTGGAAGGGAGGCCGGTGGTGGGGGGTGGAGTGGTTCTGACCAGGGCTCTAATGTGCCAACCCCGCTCAATCAAATGTCTAGAAAGGGTTTTGCCAATAAAGCCGGTGACCCCAGTAAGGGCAAGGGTTCGTGGCATAAGATGGAGTGAGGCAAAAAGAGGATCTGGGAATTCTCTTTTTAGAACCTAGGGAATGGAAACCATGGGGGCGAACTCTTCCCAATTCACGCGTTTGAGGAAGTCCGCTTTAGCACGGGATCTGGATAATTTCCCAGAGGATGTCCGAGGGAGAGTCCTGGGGGCAATAAGTTCAATATAACAAGGGATGGAGAGTTCTTTATATACCAGAGTCCCAAGTCGGTCTACGAGGTCTTCACGTTTGGTTAATTCGGTTTCCCGACATTGCACGACCATTATGGCAATCTCTTCACCCTCCGGACTCGTGACAGAAAACGCCGAAGAATCACCCGGGCGAACCTCTTCTTGTTGTTCGGCCAGAAATTCAAGGTCTTGAGGCCAGATATTCCGTCCATTGATAATAATCATATCTTTGGAACGCCCAATAATGACGAGACTATTCCCGATCCAATAACCAATATCTCCGGTATTTAACCAACCATCGTCGGATAACACGTCGCTAGTCAGAACTGGTTCGTTAAAATAGCCTTCCATGATGCTCGAACCCCGAACAAAAATGGTTCCACTTTCTCTTTCGGGAAGTACTTTCCCATCATTGGAGCGAATTTCCACTTCATATCCAGGAAGGGGAATCCCACAGTTGACGAATTTACTGGATCGATTGGCATTCTCAGGGAGAGAGTGTGGGGAAATAGGGAGTGCCTGTTGGGTGTTTGAGAGGCAATCTCCATCTACATGATCAACCTGAATCCCCTGATGCAGAGGGGCAAAGCTAATGGCTAATGAACATTCCGCCATTCCATAGCAGGCTAAAAAGGCTTCTGATTGAAAACCATATGCTCCTAGCGTGCTCGCGAATCGGGAAAGACTATCGGCTCGGATGGTTTCGGCCCCTACTCCCGCGATACGCCAAGAACTGAGATCGAACTCCTCCTGACTGTCTTCTCCAAGCCGGCGAACGCACAGCTCATACCCGAAAGAGGGGCTGAAGGAGATGGTCCCTTTATTTTTTGTTAACAAATTCAACCATTGTCTTGGACGCATGGCAAAGTCTCTGGTGCTGAGATAGTCTACAGAGAGTTGTGAAGCCATTGGACCCAGCACGAAGCCTACTAAGCCCATATCGTGATAAAAGGGAAGCCATGAAACACATCGGTCTCCTGATTGAACTTGGAGGCCGTGTTGAATAATGCCGGACAAATTCGTCATGACAGCACTTTGGGAAACTTCAACCCCTCTGGGCCATCGAGTGCTACCGGAGGTGTATTGGATATAGGCTAATTCTTGAGGTTGTAAAGGACAAAGGGCCTCAGGACTTTCCTTCAGTGATGCAAATACTTCGGGTCCTCCTAGGAGTCGAAGGGAAAGGTCTTTGGCCGCTTCTTCTAGAAAGGGAACAAAGCCTTCCGGTGCCATAGCAATGGAAGCTTGGCAGCTTTGAAGGAGTCTTTTCAGCTGAGTAACGTAGGCCTTATGGCCCCCTAAATGGAGAGAAATAGGTAAGGGGACGGGGATTAGGCCAGCATATTGGCAAGCAAAGAAAAATCTCAAAAAGTCCGGGGTCGTATCGGCAATCAGGGCCACGCGAGCTCCCCGGCCTAATTGTAAGCCTAAAAGCCGCTTGGCTAAGCTCTGAGCATGGATTCGAAGATCATGGTAGGAAAGGACATCCGTTAATTTACCCCGACCAGAATAAAAGTTGCACCCGGTTTCGCCTGTGGATGCATAATCGAGGGCGGCGGGGAGACTGGGAAAATTCCCGGGTTTTAAATCAATGGAGTGATGGGTTGGAGTGGCATTCATCATGATTTCGAATTGGAATTTTGTTTCAAGTCAAAATGAGGGCGTCAGAATTCATTTCAGGTAAAGCAAGTGTGGTGCCATTAAAACATCATACGAAATAACGAAAATCTTTAGGAAATAAGAAAAATTTAATGGTGACGAGTAAGAAGGGGTGTAGTAAAAAAAACACAAATTGAGTCCATTTGCCCACAAGATTGATTCTCAGACTCGATAGGGTCCCCTCCTAACGTTTACTTTCCCCAATTTTTGATCAAAGTGTTTAATATCTGATGGTTTATTTCGTGGGTAGTTTGATTAGGGTTGGTTAACTGGGGAGGGCCAGGCCAACCTGAATCAACAAAATTTTGATCGCAAAACACTTGGGATGTGCCATATCGAGGAATGACATGAAAATGCACATCCGGGTCCACCATCATCAACATTAAATAATTTATTTTTTCATAACGAAAGGCCCGAAAAACGCTGGCTTCAATCTCTTGGGTGACCAAAGATAATTCTGCAAACGCCTCTGGGCTTATCTGGGAAAATGCCTTGGCCTGATCTTGGCAGATGAGAACCATGGAACCGAGGGTGACTTGTTGGGGGCGTAAGACCACCACCCATTTTTGAAATTCCTTGACCCGAGTGTCGGGATACCCAAATTTTTTCAGTGTCGGATTCATATGACTTTTCTTCTTGTGTTAAGGAAGAAGCCAGGGCCTAATATAACTTAAGCTAGCGGTAAGGGGATTAGATTTACCGAAATCTTGAGGCCGTGGTCAAAGGATTCTATAATCTTTACACGAGTCGAGACTGATATAGCATAAAGTGCCGGGTGGTTGAAACCATCGATACATTCCAAATCCTTTAAAGAAGAAGGTTTCTTCATGTCCTGGTATCGAAAACAGTACCATTTAGATCGAATGAATTTTGGGGAGCTCTGTCGGGCCTACCTGTGTTATCCCAGCATTCAAGTTTATTTTTTGTGTTTGTTGGGTAGCGTGTTGGTCGCTTACAGAATGAGTCAATCCTTTTCTGTTTCGTTGTTTTCCATAGGGGGATGTATCCTGGCGACTTTGGTTGCCTATCCCTTTGTTGAGTATGGAGTACACCGATTCGTTCTGCATGGAAAGTATCTCTACCGTTCTTCTTGGACGGCAGCCTTATGGAAGCGGATCCATTACGATCATCACCAAGATCCCAATGACCTCCGAGTTCTCTTTGGAGCCCTTTCCACCACGTTACCGACCATTCTCTTGTCAACATTTCCCATTGGCCTAAGTGTGGGAGGTTGGGGTGGGGTGCCCGTGGCGTTTGCTACCGGGTTGGGATGCTTTATGGTGTATGAACTCTGTCATTGCATGCAACATTTGCGGATTACCCCCAAAAACAAATTTCTCAGGAAAATCAAACGCCATCATCTCCTGCATCATTTTCATAATGAACAGGGTAATTATGGAATTACCACGACTCTGTGTGACCGTATATTTGGAAGTTTGTATGTCAGTTCTGAGGATGTCCCCCTGAGCCCGACGGTTTCCAATTTGGGGTATCAGGACCAAGAACGCTTTCAATACCCGTGGGTGGCACAACTTTCTGACCAAAAACCCTAATCGCGCAACGGCTTTGGGGCCCAAGTTGGAACGAACCGCAATCTTTCTCAGAAAACCGTGAACGTACACGACCTCGGTCAGTCCCTGTGATCCGGATTGAACCGGTTCGCGACCGGGCCACGTTAAAATTATTTATCCAGGTTCCCTGGGCGCTGTACGACTCGGATCCGAATTGGATTCCTCCTTTAATTCTGGAACGTCTCCATACCTTTTCTCCTAAGAATCCCTATTTTCAGCATGCACGGTGGCAATGCTGGTTGGCCTACCAGGGTGATAAACCGGTCGGGAGGATCAGTGCCCAGATTGATGAGTTGTACCAGGCTCAGTATCGGGAACGGGTCGGATTTTTTGGATTACTGGAAGCGGAACCCAATCCCAAAGTATTTCGGGCTTTGTTCCAATCCGCGGAAGCCTGGTTGTGGAAACAAGGCATGAAAAAAGTCCAGGGACCCTTTAATTTGTCCATCAATCAGGAATGTGGTCTTTTGGTTGAGGGATATGCCTCTCCTCCCATGATCATGATGGGCCATTCCCACCCCTATTATCTTCAGCACATCGAATCCAACAGCTATGAAAAGATCCAAGATCTGTTAGCCTATCGGATAGGCATTGATTTTTCTCTGCCCTCAGGGGTGGATCGGTTATTACAGAAAGCGAAAAAGACCTTACGGTTTCGGCCTCTCCGCCGAAAGTACTTGAAGGAGGAAATGGGGATCATTAAAGATATTTTCGAAGAGGCCTGGTCGGGGAACTGGGGATTTCTTCCGTTTACAGATGCGGAGTTTTCCGAATTAGGAAGCCAGTTGAAATTACTGGTGGATGATGACTTTGTACAAATTGCCGAAATTGAAGGTACCCCAGCCGCCATGCTGGTGGCTTTCCCGAACATGCATGAAGTCATCCGTGATCTTGATGGTCGTATCCTGCCATGGGGATGGTTGAAGATCCTTTGGCGATTAAAGGTCTCTTTTCCCAAAACGGGGAGGGTGGCTTTAATGGGCGTTCGAAAAAAATTTCAGTCCAGTCCCATGGGAGCGGCCATGGCGTATGGCATGATCGAGTCTGTCAGGAAAGCGGGTCTTCGAAAGGGCATTCAAAACGTTGAGCTCTCTTGGATTTTGGAGAATAACAAACCCATGCGACATGTTTTGGAATCATTAGGAGCGGAACGATATAAAACCTATCGGATATTTGAGAAATCTCTTCGACCACCAGAGCCGACCGATCATTCAATAGGGAATGGGATTTGAGTAATACGCATACACCCATGACCGCGTTAATCTTGGCTGGGTCTCGTACCCATGGAGACCCGGTCGCTCAGGCCTTGGGGGTACCAAATAAAGTCTTGGGCTTTGTGCACGGCCTGCCCATGATTGCCCGTGTTTTGCTGACTCTTGGCGAGTGTGCACTCATCCATAGGCGGTACGTGTGTGGTCTTGCTCAAGACCTTGTGAAAACGAATAGTGATTTGGACTCTTTTCTGGAATGTTCTGCTGATAGAGTACGATGGGTATCACCAGGAGGGAGTCCAAGTCTCAGTGTGGGAAAATTTTTAGCTGAATATCCCGATGAACTCCCTCTGCTCGTGACAACCGGAGATCACGTTCTCTTAACGTCGGAAATGGTGGAGTATTTTATCCAAGAGGCCAAAAAAGAACATGCTGATATGGCGGTAGGGGTCGTGCCGTCTTCATTGGTGGCTTCGACCTATCCTCAGTCGAAACGAACCGTCATTCGGTTTCAGGGCGGAGGAATTTGTGGATGTAATTTGTTTGCCCTGTTTTCTCCAAGGGTCAAACGATTGGCTGAATATTGGGCCCAACTAGAAAAAGAACGGAAAAATCCCCTTCGGTTGATTCGGAATTTGGGGGGGATAACGGTGCTTCGGTATCTTTCCGGGAGACTTTCACTCGCCGAGGCTCTTGACCAGGTTGGTCAACGCTTGGATCTCACGATTCGGGAAGTGGTGCTCCCTTTTCCAGATGCGGCTGTTGATGTTGATACACTGGAGGATTTGGAACTGGTGGGAACAGTTTTGCAGAAAAGAAGTGACAACTCCTAACCGAAGCGGCGGATTTCTTTTACTGGAAATTCCCGAGATTCTGGAAGTTCATCTGAGAAAAAAAGGATGTCATTAAGGCTTAACGGTGGTCATCTCCAAGAGAAGAGCTTGTGCCTGTTCAAGATCTGTCAGGTTATCAATTTCAGCCCACTTGCACCCTTTAATGTTAAACGTTGACACTCCCATGCGTTGGGCCAATTCATCGATCAAAGATAAATACCACTGTTTCAGGGACTCGGGTTGCCGAATCCGTTCTTCTAATGCCGAACAAAATAACTGAGGGCCCGATTCTTGGAAGCGGATCATCCCGATCGATTCACCATTCACCTGGTCCGAATCTAATGTTTTACCGATGCGAAGTAATTGCCCGTCCTTGACGATAACTTTCATATCATCGGCATCGTAGGAACTTTTTTCATCCGTCACTAACGTAATGGGAGCAGCCGGTGATTGTAACAGACCCTGTAAAACGGTAGATTCAAAAAGAGTATCTCCGTTTAACAGAATAAAATCTGTTGTCATGTGAGGACGAGCGACCCAGCAACTGATGAGGTTGTCCGCCAAAGCATAAAAGGGGTTGTAGATGGTTCGAATGGGATGGGTTCCCAAGCGTTCCATGAGTAAGCTTTCCACCCGCTCGGCTCCAAATCCTACCACCACCTGGATGGATTGGATGCCGCAACTCAGTAAAGTCCGAATTTGCCATTCTAGGATGGACTGTCCATGAATTGGAATCGTACATTTTGGTCGGTCGGCAGTTAGGGGTAGTAACCGTTTCCCTTGGCCAGCGCTTAAAATGACAGCATTCATAGGTAACAGGTTCCTCTCAGTCGAAGGTCGCCTCGCGACCATGAGGTAAATGGACCAACATGATTAGTCGATATCTCATACGGGAAGTCTTGAAACCCTCCATCGCGGTATGTGGAATCTTAGTCGTGTTGTTTGCCGGATATAGTTGGATTGTCTTTTTGGAGAAGGCGGTTGATGCCATTCTGCCTCCCCAATTGCTTTTGACATTGATCGGGTTAAAAGTGAGTATCGCTCTGGAAGTGTTATTGCCGGTGTCGCTGTATTTTGGCGTCATTCTTGGGCTAGGGCGATTATATGCAGATTCGGAAATGAAGGCATTCATGGCTTGTGGGGTGAGCCCCTATCGGATTCTGTTGACCATATTCCTGCTTTCGGGATTTGTGGCCCTTCTGGTGGCGTGCTTATCCGTTTTTCTTCGTCCCCTGGCTTATGCACACAGTTACCTAATACGAGCACAAGCCGAGGCTGGGCTGGGAGTCGGAAATTTAGATGCCGGGCATTTTTATGAACGGCGGGATGGAACATTAGTGTTTTTTGCCGAAGGTTTGGATCTTCAAGCCAATCGGCTTCAAGGTGTGTTCGTTCAAAGCGAGCATAAGGATAATTTGCGGGTCATAACGGCGAGAGTCGCAGAGGAGAAAGTCGATCCGGCCAGTGGATTGTCAATACCAATTCTTTATGACGGGTTTGAGTATAAATTGACTCGGGAGGGAGAAATTTCCCACATTTCACGGTTTTCGCGGTTGGCCATTTATCCTCAGGAAACGATTTTGGAATATAAAAGAAAAGCTGCCTCAACGGGGAGTCTGTTGTCCTCCGAGTCCAGGAAGGATATTGCCGAACTTCAGTGGCGGTTTTCAACTCCTTTCTCCACAATGTTGCTAGGGTTATTGGGCGTGCCACTTAGCCGCTCCCTCCCTCGACAGGGAAAATATGCCAAAATTTTCACGGCTACCGTGATTTTTGCCGTGTACTATTTTTTAGGCCTTATGGCCAAAACCCTCGTTGGAAAAGGGACGTTGCCACTCATCCCGGGACTGTGGTTGATTGTCCTAGGTTTGGCTGTTCTCGTTGTCTTTTTTCTCTATCCCTCCCGGTGGAATGCGAAATCCGTCGGGAATGTGATCTGAACAGATGGTTTTTCTTTACTGTCCCGGGCATCCGATGATACTGGGGAACAGAAGAACGGAAATCCGCCTCTCCTCCCCCATTTACCCATGAAAATCGTTGATCGGTATATTGCCGGTAACTTAATACGGGGATACTTGCCCATTCTTTTGGTGTTCCTTTCTGTATTTAGCCTCATTGTCATGGTGGATGAAGTCGATGAGGTGGGGAGGGGTCGGTACACCTTTTGGAAAGCGACGGAATACCTCATCCTCACTCTCCCTAGTCGTTTTGTTTTATTGGCCCCCTTTGTGGCGTTGTTGGGGAGCGTCATGGCTTTAGGGGCATTGGCTAATGGACGTGAACTGATCGCGATGCAAGCAGCCGGAATTTCTCCACTTCAAATGGCCGGGTCCGTGATGAAGGTGGGAATGGTTTTTATGATCATCGTGGCTGGAGTTCAGGAGTTTGTATCCCCCCCCTTGGACCAGCAGGCCATGATTTTGCGTTCGGTGGCCTTGTCGAAATCAAAAGCCTATCAAGGGAAACAGGGGCTGTGGTTTCGGGAGGGCTCCAGGTTTATCAGGGTAAAAAAAGTCGTGTATGGGGAAGTTCCCAAAGGAATCGATATATTTGAATTTAACGACCAAGGCCAGATGACCCTTTTTCTCCATGCACAAGAAGCGGATGTGGGAGATCCCCAACGGTGGTTGCTGAAACGCGTCGAGAAAAAACTCATCGCCGGGCAGAAGGTTGCCCGGGAATATTTGGAAACCCTACCGTGGGATTCACCTTTAAAACAGGATGAGATGCGTTTATTAACGCTTCCCACCTCATCCCTATCTCCTTCTGATCTTTATCACTATATTGAGGTGCTGCAACGTAAAAAACAGAATTCTCTCAGGTATGAATTGGCTTTTTGGGATAAGGTGTTTATGCCTTTGACGACCGGTCTGATGGTTCTGATCGCGTTTCCTTTTGTTTTTGGCCCCCTACGCAATGCCACGGTCGGGAAACGAATGCTACTCGGTGCGTTGGCAGGCATTGGGTATTATCTTTTCACGGAAGTCCTCGAACAATTTGGTTTACTCGTAGGGATTTCCCCCTTGTTTACGACCGCCCTTCCATTTGGATGCTTAGGAATACTTACTCTAATTTTTTGGTGGATGTCTTTTTCCTGAGTTGGGGATTTACCTGTTCAAGGGGAGGTGGTGAGAAAAGGTAAATTGGTGGGTTTTTGAGGAAAAAGCATGGACAGAAGCAGAAATTCTGTAATCCCCAGGTTCTCCTTGAGCCTCAAATAAGCAATATTGTGCCTCCTGCCCTGGATTTGTCCCAATGGCACTGGCGGAGGGGACTCCAATAATGGGAGTCGATCCCATAGTGGTGGGTAGATCGTGCAAGGAGCTCCGATGGGTGTGGCCATGCAAAATAAGGTCAACGGGGTGGTGAAATAGCAACTGAGCCAATCGTTTGGCATTCGTGAGACGTTTTCGCCAACGTACGGATTGGGGTATAGGAGGATGGTGGACCAGGAGAACTCGAAAGAGCTCTTGGATTCTGGATGAACGTAACAGGTCTGATAAGGTTTCTAACTGTGCTTCATCGATAGCCCCGGTGGCAAAAAATGGAGGGGTGGGACAAGCGCTGGACAACCCGATGAATGCGATTGGTCCATGGATGCGAAGGCTTGGGAATATTTGAGAAGGGGAAGTGGTTGTCTGGCCATTACCCAAGGGTGGTTGGGAGATGAGATAGGGTTCCCATTGTTGAAGCGTGGATTCGAACGATGTCGAAATATAGGCTTCATGGTTACCTGGGATAACTGTCACATCGGCTAATTTTTGGAGAGAGTCGAGCCAAAGTCGGGCTTGGTGGAACTCTTCTGGCAAGCCTAAATGGGTCAGGTCTCCGGTAATCACCACGTGGTCAGGTTTTCGCTGGGCTAGATCGTGAACCAAACTATCCAAAACTTCCGGGCGGTGTTCGGATTGGCGATGGAGATACCATGAAAGGTAACCCATCGCCCGTTTGTTGAGGAGTGATTTCCACGAAACATCGTGAAGAGAGGTGAAATGGGGGTCTGAAAGGTGGGCAAACGTAAACATTGGGTAATGGGCGGAGTTAGAGGACCATTGAGAAATTATGGCTTTACGGTGTTCATTCCCTAGTATACGATGATGCGCACCGAATTCCCATCATGAAAACCATCAACAATTAAAGCAAGGGGCTATTCAGGAATCAATCGCAGATTCAAAGAAATGGTATGTGAAAGTGAGGGGTCATGTATTGGTCTTTGTTGAATGACTCACCTGTGCGACTTTGGAGTTTGACATCAAAAGAACGGTTTGAACGGGTTTTGAAATCCCTGGGGGCATTCCAGTTTTTGGATGATATTCAAGCCTTGCCCAAGGGGGAGTCCGTGCTGATATTACGCGGAGACTTTCTTTTTGACAATCGTGTGTTACAGGCAGTGATTGAGGGAAGTAATGTTCTTTTTCAAGTAAAACTGGACGGGAAAGTTCTCCCCGTTGCAGCCCATGTGGATTCCGCCCATGTGTCTGCTGTGCTGAAATGTTTTGAGGAAGAGTCCCTTGAACAACTTGGGAGCCTTAACATTTTGGGATTGGAAGACCTCTCCCTTTCTTTTTCAAAGCAGCTGCGAAAATCGGAGCCTCCCTACGTGTTACCCATTCAGGACGAGGATCGTTCCGTGCTGGAGGAAAAATTATTTTCGGGATCATACAAGGGTATTACGGACCTGGTGACGAAATTTCTCTGGCCGACTCCTGCCAAATGGGTGACGCGATTTTGCGCGCGTTCGGGTATTTCCCCGAATCAAGTCACCTCTCTCAGTTTGGTCTTGGCCATCGGGGCCGGATACCTATTTTGGCAAGGAATGTTCTTTTGGGGTCTAGTCCTTGGATGGATCATGACGTTTTTGGATACGGTTGATGGGAAATTAGCCCGGGTCACCATCACGTCCAGCCCATGGGGAAATGTCTTTGATCATGGAATCGATTTGATCCATCCTCCTTTATGGTATTTGGCCTGGGGAATGGGGTTGCAGGTTTATATTCCGTACCTCTTAAAAACTTCATTTACTGAGACCATCGTCTTAATTTTTGGCGGATATATTCTTGGCCGATTGGTGGAAGGGGCCTTTCACCTGTGGCTAGGGGGTTTTGGTATTTTCTGTTGGAAACCCTTTGATTCTTACTTTCGCTTGGTTGTGGCACGAAGAAATCCCAACCTTATTTTCCTTACGGGAGCACTGCTGATCGGGCGTCCAGGTTTGGGTTTGGAAGCGGTAGCGATTTGGACCCTGATTTCCCTTTTCATTCTCTTAATTCGTCTAGCGATGGCCGCGGGAGTCAAGGCTACCTCCGGGACCATTACCTCATGGTTGGCTCACATAGATCCTCAAAGCGACTCGCCGTCCCTGGCGGTTCGATTATTCACGAACCTTTCATCCTCGCCGAAATAACCAAGGACCAATTCGGTAGGGAGAAAGAGGGATACCGTATTCCCCACTCCGTGAGGCCTTGCCGGCTGGGGTAGGATTTTCCCAATCTGAGGATTTTCTGAAATGCGCATCGGGATTCTCCATAATCCATTGAGTGGTCGCAATAAACGACATCCCTCACTGTTTCAATCCCTTTTGGCCCAACACCCTGAGGTCCCTCTGGCCGAAGTCCATACCCCAGCTGATATATTGAAAGCGCTCAATACCTTTAGTGATCACCAGGTTAATTGTCTGCTCATCATTGGTGGGGATGGAACGATTCAAGCCACTATGGGAGGTTTATTTAATCATCAATCTTTTAACATTCTTCCTCAATTGGCCATCATGCCGGCAGGGACGGCCAATTTGATGGCAGGAGATGTGGGTCTTGGCAACTATTCCACGAATACCCTTGGGCGGTTTCTGGCTGAAGCCCAATCCTCTACTCCACGAATAATCAGGGAAAAACGGGCAATCCTTCGAGTTCGATTCAGTGAAGACGGCGAACCATTGCATGGGATGTTTTTCGGGGCCGGGGCGATTTATCATGGCACACAAATGGGTCTTCAAACCAAACAATCCATAGGGCGGTTAGGTGAATGGGGAGCGGGGCTGATTCTCATCAAATTTTTACTGGCTTTGGCCACAGGCTCTCGAAAAGGATTACGCCCGATACCCGTGGGGATCATGGCTGGAAACTCTACGTACCCGGAAAAGGATTATTTAGTTATTTTGGTTACGACGTTGAATCGCCTGTTTTTGGGGATGAAACCCTTTTGGGGTAAAGGCCCAGGGCCCCTCCATTTCACGAGTCTTCAGGTTCCCTATCGCTATTTGTGGCGGGTTTTGCCGGCGGCAATCCGTGGCCAATTTCATAAGCTGGCTACCAGGGACCATGGTTACCTGAGTGAAAACCTTTCGGAAATCCAATTTCGGTTAAACAGCGGATTTGTGCTGGATGGAGAAGTGTATTCCCCTAATCATCCTGAAAATCCGGTGATTTTGGATTCACCAGGGGAACTCTCATTCGTGCGGTTACTCAAGGAATGATCGTTGATGAACATCTCGGATTCCTTATTAAAAATCGTGGATGAACCAAGTACCCGGCCGATACCGGAATCGATTCGAACGGCCGGAGATTTTTTGGTTCAAAAATATGGGATGGCCGTTCAAGGCATTTTATTGTATGGGTCATGTTTGCGGATGGGGACGGACCAGGATGGACTGGTGGATTGCTATGTTCTGGTTGATCAATATGCAGCCGTGTATTCTTCCTTTTGGCAAGCGTTACTTAATCGGTGGCTGCCTCCCAACGTGTTTTATGGAGAAACGGACTTTAAGGGGCGAACCGTGCGCCTGAAATATGCCATGTTGTCGCTTGCCGACTTTGAGCGAGGGGTTTCCCCTCAATGGTTTCATTCCTATTTTTGGGCCCGCTTTGCGCAACCCACCGTCTACATGGCGGTTTCCAACTCAGAGGTTCATCGAAGGATTATTAAAGGGTTGGCCAGAGCCCCGGTGACGTTTATGGAAAAGGTCCTTCCTCAAATGCCGAAGCAATTTTTGGTGAAGGATCTGTGGTGTCGAGGATTATCCCTGAGTTATGGGGCAGAGTTACGTGCGGAACCCAAAGGCCGGATCCCGGTTCTATGGGACAGTCACTCCGATTATTTTGAGCGACTTTCCCATGCCGCATTTTTGGCACATTTCCCCCAAATTGGCTTAATTGCACAAACGGATCCAAGCCAGTTTTGTCTTGTTACGCCAAGGTGGGAGAAAGTCAGGAATACCATCGGATGGGTGGTTCGGAAATTTCAGGGAAAAATTTTATCCATCCTCCGTCTCATGAAAGCGGCCTTTACTTTTCAGGGGGGAGCCGATTACCTCATTTGGAAAATCGAACGGCATTCAGGAGTAAAAATCCAATTGACTCCCGCCCAACGGCGCCACCCTATCTGGGCCGGTTTGACCACCTTTTGGCGTCTGTACCGTCAAGGAGCGTTTCGGTAAACAATGCTTAGTTAAGGGTCCTCAGACCTTTTGTGAGTCTTGTCCATCCTTTTCACCTCACTTCGAAGTATTCATTTCCATTAACCCTGTACATTTTTTCCCGGTCCATAAGACGGGGTTTCGTCCCTGCAGCCGAGCTTATTGCTTGGCGCGTTCCTTAGGGCGCACCCTTTGTTGTGGAGGCAAAAGGACCCAAAACCATTGACGCCCAGTCCGGCTACATTGAAATGGATGAACGCAAAAAGAGAAGGACGGACCAACTCGCTGCGCTCAGACAAGGCCCCCCGAATGATGGGAGCGTTCATCCCAAGAGCCGGACAGTAGGCGTCCGTCATAGGGAGGATTTGAAAGGCTCAAGAAGAGGAATCTAGTTGTCGATCAAAACGGATGGGCAAATGGGATGACAAAAAAGGCTGAAAATGTAGGACTTTCCCTTGAGAACCGTTACATTTTTGGCAATACCCAATAAACAGAGGGGTTTTTGTACGGTTTTGATAGACAAAGATCTTAGCCACCTACCACAGACTGGGTAGCCTGAAAAATGTAACGGAATACACATCTCAGTTCCATAGGATGAAATAATGGATAAATTACTTCAAGGTGAAGAATTAGAAAGGCGAGCAAAAGAACTAGGTGTCGCTATTCAAGGCCCTCCAATATCAAAAAGTGTATCAGGTGGACCACCAAGAGCCCATGACCATGAACTTCAAAGAAGAGTGATAGAAGCCGAACGCCATATTCGTGAATCACGCCTTTGGCTCATTGCGGTAATTTCGGCTGGAGCTTCAGTTATTAGTGCGATAACAGCATTGGTGGCAGTTATGGGGAAAAAATTTAAATGTTACGGAAAACCTCATTCTGGTACATGGATTGGAAATGAAATCCTTCCGGTCCACTTTATTAGAAAAAATGGAACTGGTTATTTATTCAGTGCCTTCGGAACAGCCAATATGTGCAGCCCTCCGGTGTGCTAAGTTCTTCCCGCTCCTAATGTCTAATGCCTGCTGACTGGCCTCTGGGACGGACGCTCTAATCTAAAGACCGACTCCGCGAGTTGATGCCCTAACAAGTGGCCCATTGTTTCAACAATCTCCCTGGCCTGGTGGTGTGGCCGAGCAGTGCAGCCGATCCTGGAAAAAAGGCGCGCACTGTCTGAGCGCAGCGAGTTTGCGCGCCGCGGGGGTCGGCGAACCACGCAGGGGACCCGAAGGGAAACACCACGGCCAAAATGGTTTTGGGGCCTTTTGCCGAAACAACAGGGCCTCGCTTGCCGGGGCGAAACCCGGCATCACAGAAAAATGCTAGGGCAATGTTGTAAGGAATTGTTTTGACAATGTAATTTGAAAAACGAGGAAGAGGTTTTCTACCTATCACCAGCTAATGTTTGAAAAGCTCAGGATAGATTCCCAATTAAAAATGTTGGGAATGACAGGTGCAGGAAGACAGAGTTAGGTCGAATGATGTTACTGGTCGCGATTGACCATGTAACAAGAAACAATGGCCAGGGAACGCTTGGCAGGCCCATCTGGGAAGGAAACCAGTTCCGAAGCCGCGGCTTCAATGTACTCGCGAGCACGAGTCGTCGCATAGGCCAGGGATCCCTGCTTTTTCATGAGGGACAGGATCGTGTGGAGTTCCCGATCATCAACCGAATGCGACAGGATTTTTTCTTTCAACCATTCCCGGTCGGAAGTGGTCACAGTCTGCAGTAAATGTAGGAGAGGAAGAGTAATCATGCCCTGTCGGATGTCTTGTCCTAAGGATTTTCCCAATCGGGCGTGATCAGCGGCATAATCCAACCGATCATCAGCTAATTGAAATGCCATGCCGAGGTTCATCCCGAACCTGAAAAGGGCCATCTGTTCGTCCTCGGTGGCCCCACCCACGATCGCTCCTACTTTACATGAGGCAGCCACTAAGGTCGCCGTTTTATATTCCACGATTTTGAGGTAGGCGGCTTCAGTGAGGTCGGGTTGACTGTTGGCACAGAGTTGGAGGACCTCGCCTTCGGCCATCTTTCGGCAGGCATCGGCCATCACCTCGTTGATGCCATGGTTATGAAAAGAGGCGATCAGCGCCATGGCCTGAGAATATAAATAATCTCCGACAAGAATACTGGCTTGATTGCCCCAAATTCGCCTGGCCGTTTTCTCGCCCCTTCGAATATCCGCCTCGTCCAAGACATCGTCATGAAGGAGGGTAGCTGTGTGGATATATTCCACCAGACTTCCCAAAAGAAGATACTCTTTTTCCAAAAACCCAAATATCCGGGCCGATAGTATCAGTAAGAGGGGGCGGATTCGTTTTCCTCCACTGGACAAAATATGATCGGCCACCGTGTTAATGAGAGGAGCATGGGAGTGCAAGTGCTTCTGAATCTGGTTTTCGACCTCTTCTAAGTCCGAGCGAAAGGTCTCCCAGACTTCTTCCATAGACTCCAGACTTTTGAGAGCAGGCTGATGGGACATGGCGGCGATACTAGGGGGTATCCTGTGGATTGTCAAGTTGAATCGTAGGTTCTAAGGTCGCGAAATATGTCGGAAAAAAGGCTTCGAGTCCTTTAAATTCCCTCCTGAGATGATCCAGGTTATCTTGACAGAATTTTTGACCATCCATTAAGGTTGTGGCTTACAAATTCAGCTCGTTTTTCCCCTTTCTTTTAAGACTCTCTGTGACCAACTCTCGGGTGCAGAGGCCTCCCATGTAGTGCAGGGGCGGCGCGTCTTTGTGTATGATTCGCAAGTTGCTTAAGGAAAAACATGGTAATCTTGAAGCATTTTTCAGCTTTGTCCATTTTCCATAGCCTAACCTGTACGGAGACGCGATAGAGATGAATCTCCCAGGCTTTCCACGCCCTCAAGGCCTTTACGACCCCCGAAATGAGCGAGATGCGTGCGGGATTGGTTTTGTGGCTCACATCAAGGGCCATAAATCCCATGATCTGGTTGAGAAGGGATTATTGGTATTACAAAATCTGGTGCACCGTGGGGCCCAGGGTTGTGACCCCTGTACCGGTGATGGGGCAGGCCTTCTTTCGCAAATTCCCCATGAATTTTTCGACCGAGTTGTGGCCGAAACCGGAATCAAACTTCCTGGCGAAGGTGGGTACGGAGTGGGCATGGTGTTTTTGCCGCGGGAAGCTAAAGCCCGGCAACAATGTGAGGCCCTGTTTCAATCTATCATTCAAGAAGAAGGACAGGAGTTTTTGGGATGGCGGGACGTGCCCGCAAAAGAGGATATGATTGGCGTCCAGGCCCGAAAAACCATGCCCGCTATTCGGCAATTTTTTATCGCCCGAGCCTCTCTCAATTCGGAGCAATTTGAACGAAAACTCTATATCATTCGAAAGCGGTTGACCCGGGCCATTCGAGAATCCGCCTTGCCGGGGAAGGAGTGGGTATATATATGTAGTTTGTCCTGCCAAACCGTGGTGTATAAGGGGATGTTGTTGCCGGAACAGGTTTCGTTATTTTTCCCCGATCTGGCTGATCCCACCTTTACATCGGCTATCGCACTCGTGCATTCCAGGTTTAGTACGAATACCTTCCCCACATGGTCACTTGCTCATCCCTACCGCTACTCAGTCCATAACGGAGAAATCAACACGTTGAAAGGGAATGTGAATTGGATGCGGGCCCGCCAGGGGCGTTTGGCTTCGGACCTTTTTGGTGATGACATCCGAAAACTTTTCCCCATTGTCGACGATTCCACTCAAAGTGATTCTGCATGTTTGGATAATGCCATCGAATTTTTGGTGATGGCTGGGCGGTCCTTACCTCATGCCATGATGATGCTCATCCCCGAACCATGGGTGGGTAATCCTCAAATGGATTTGGATCGCCGGGGATTTTACGAATACCATGCGGCGGTGATGGAACCTTGGGATGGTCCCGCAGCCGTGTGTTTTACGGATGGAAAGTTAGTGGGAGCTACGTTGGATCGGAATGGGTTGAGACCTTGCCGGTACCAGGTCACAAAAGATGATTTGGTGGTGTTGGCATCGGAAGCCGGGGTTTTGCCAACCGAACCAGAAAATATCCGCACCAAGGGGCGTCTGCAACCGGGACGGATGTTTTTGGTTGACACCGGTCAGGGGCGAATCATCGATGATGAAGAAATAAAAACAGAAATCACCAAACGCAAACCCTATCGCCAATGGCTGACGCAACATCGGGTTTCGCTAGATGAATTGCCTGAGCCACTCAACGTTCCGCAACCCGACCACCCTACCTTGCGTCAACGACAACAGGCATTTGGTTACACGGTCGAAGAATTAAAAATGGTGTTAATGCCCATGGCGGTTAACGGGGAAGAACCGATTTCTTCCATGGGGACCGATACTCCCTTGGCGGTGTTATCCCTACGACCGCAATTGCTCTTTAAATATTTCAAGCAGTTGTTCGCCCAGGTCACTAATCCTCCAATTGATCCCATCCGTGAAAATCTCGTCATGTCTTTGGTGACCAATATTGGTCCGAAGCCCAACGTGATCGCGGAAATCCCGGAGGCCTGTCGTCGGATCAAACTCCAACAACCTATCCTGGGAAATGCCGATCTCCAAAAGATCCGAATGATTGGGGATCCTCATTTTAAGAGTAAGACACTTCCTCTGTTATTTAAAGTGGCAGAAGGGCCGGATGGGTTAACCTCCGCTATTGAACAGCTCTGTCAGCAGGCCTCCCAGGCCATCAGGAATGGTGAAAAATTCTTAATTTTGAGTGATCGGGGAATCAATGCGGACTGGGCACCGATCCCCAGTCTTTTGGGAGTGTCAGCCGTCCACCACCATCTGGTTCGCGAAGAAACTCGAACGGAAGTCGGGTTAATTTTAGAAACTGGGGAACCTCGTGATGTCCATCACTTTGCTTGTCTCATTGGCTATGGAGCCGGGGCAATTAATCCCTATTTGGTGGTGGAATCGCTGGTTGATATGGAGCGAGAAGGGTATTTCCCAGAAACCGTGGATGCGGCCACGGCGGAAACAAAATTTATCAAAGCGATCAATAAAGGGCTGTTGAAGATCTTCTCCAAAATGGGAATCTCAACCTTACAATCCTATTGTGGGGCGCAAATTTTTGAGGCAATCGGATTACATTCAGAACTCGTGGATCGCTACTTCACGGGAACGGCTTCACGTATAGAAGGAATCGGACTCCGAGAGGTGGGGGAAGAGGCTCTCCGACGACATGCCTTGGCCTACAAGCCGGTTTCCGTACGTCAATTAGATTTTGGCGGGGAAATTCATTATCGCATCCAAGGGGAACACCATAATTGGAACCCGGAATCCATTTATCATTTACAACATTCGACCCGAACCAAGGATCCAAAAACCTATAAAGAATACGCTTCCATCGTCAATGAGGAAAACAAGCGGCGATCTACGCTCCGGGGACTTTTTGATTTTCATTTCGCCCAAGAGCCTCTTCCGATCGAAGAGGTCGAGCACGCCAGTGAAATCATGAAACGTTTCACGACGGGGGCCATGTCCTTCGGGGCTATCAGTCAAGAGGCTCATGAGACGCTTGCCATCGCGATGAATCGGATCAATGCCAAAAGTAACACGGGTGAGGGGGGTGAAGACCCGGAACGATTCATTCCCCTTCCTAATGGAGATTCCAAAAATTCTTACATTAAGCAAGTCGCTTCGGGGCGATTTGGGGTAACCGCGCATTATTTAGTCAACGCGCAGGAATTACAGATAAAAATGGCTCAAGGAGCGAAACCCGGAGAAGGGGGTCAATTGCCTGGCCATAAAGTTGATGAGGGGATTGCCAAACTGCGGTACTCAACTCCCGGGGTACAATTGATCTCCCCTCCTCCCCATCACGATATTTATTCAATCGAGGATTTAGCACAACTCATTTTTGACCTAAAAAATTCAAACCCCGAGGCCGCAGTTTCCGTGAAACTGGTTGCCGAGATTGGAGTTGGGACTGTCGCTGCTGGGGTTTCCAAGGCTCATGCGGATAAGGTGTTAATCAGTGGGGACTCGGGTGGAACCGGAGCTTCCCCCCTTTCTTCGATTAAATATGCCGGAATTCCTTGGGAACTGGGGTTGGCCGAAACTCATCAAACACTCGTATTGAATGATCTTCGGGGCCGCATTCGGGTTGAAACCGATGGGCAAATGAGAACCGGTCGGGATGTGGTCATAGCCACGCTTCTGGGGGCCGAGGAATTTGGGTTTTCCACCGCGCCTCTGATCGTAGAGGGATGCATTATGATGCGAAAATGTCATCTCAACACCTGTCCCGTAGGGGTGGCCACCCAAGATAAAGAATTACGAAAACGCTTTTCCGGCCAACCCGAGCATGTCGTGAATTTCTTTGCCTTCGTGGCAGAGGAAATACGCGAGATCATGGCCAAATTAGGTTTTAGAACCATCAAGGAAATGATAGGTCGTGTGGACAAGCTCAAAGTCCAGAAGGCCGTGGACCATTGGAAGGCGAAAGGGTTGGACCTTTCATCGTTGTTGGTAAAACCCGATGTTGGGCCGGAGATCGCCACATCCTGTGTGCAGGCCCAGGACCATGGTTTAGCTACCATCTTGGATAATCAAATAGTTGAGCTATGCCAACCAGCCATCGAACGTCAAGAACCCGTATCCATCCAATTGCCTATTAGGAATGTGAACCGGACAACCGGGACGGTTCTCTCAAGCCACATTGCCCGGCGTTATGGAACAGACGGGCTTCCGCCAGACACTATACAGATCACCTTCACGGGATCGGCGGGACAATCTTTTGGTGCCTTTTTATCGAAGGGTATCACGTTGCGATTGGAAGGCGAAACGAATGATTATTTAGGTAAGGGACTTTCTGGGGGGAAAATCATCGTTGTCCCACCCAAAGGGGTGACGTATTCGCCGGAAGACACGATTCTCATCGGGAATACCTCTTTATATGGAGCTACCGCGGGAGAAGGGTATTTTTATGGGACGGCGGGAGAACGATTTGCGGTGCGCAACAGTGGTGCTCGGGTCGTTATTGAAGGCACGGGAGATCATGGGTGTGAATACATGACGGGGGGAGTCGTGGTGGTTCTGGGAAAGACCGGGCGAAATTTTGCAGCCGGAATGTCGGGCGGGGAAGCCTATGTTCTCGATGAAGATGGGCAGTTTTCCACCAGGTGTAATATGGGCATGGTTGGGTTAGAGCCCCTCGAAACACCGGAAGATATTCAGACTCTTCGTTCCCTGGTGCAAGCGCATTTGAAATACACGAAAAGTGTCAAAGCTCAAAGGGTTCTCGAGGCTTGGGAATCCATGTTGCCAAAATTTATTAAAGTGATGCCCAGCGACTACAAACGGGTCTTACAGGAACGCAAGGAGGCCTTGGCTAGAGCCTATGCCAAACGTGAACGGGAGGTCGTCAGTCGTGGCTGATGCCCGAGGATTTTTAAAATATCCCCGAGAAGGGCCCAAACGGCGCCCGGTTGAACTGCGGGTCAAAGATTGGAAGGAACTCTACGAACCCTTTCCAGATGACAAATTAAAAGTTCAAGGGGCACGATGTATGGATTGCGGGGTCCCCTTTTGCCAAAGCCCAACAGGTTGTCCCGTTGTCAATTTAATCCCCGAATGGAATGACATGGTGCATCGGGAGCGATGGAAAGATGCCTTAAAAGCCCTGCATGCGACGAATAATTTTCCTGAGTTTACGGGCCGGCTTTGTCCTGCCCCTTGTGAATCCGCCTGTGTGTTAGGAATAAATAGTGACCCGGTCTCTATCCGCGTCATTGAATGGAATATCATCGACAAAGGTTTTGAGGAAGGATGGGTCGAACCGGTTCTACCTGTGGTGTCCACTGGCAAGACGGTAGCGATCGTGGGATCTGGGCCGGCCGGATTAGCGGCAGCCCAACAATTGGCCCGAGCCGGGCATCAAGTCACGGTATTTGAAAAAGCCGATCGGATCGGTGGCCTTCTTCGCTATGGGATTCCCGATTTTAAAATGGAAAAATGGGTATTGGATCGACGCTTAGAGCAAATGCGAAAAGAAGGGGTGCTTTTTGAAACCGGAGTTTGTGTTGGGGTGGATACGGATTTAGAGAACCTTCGGAAAGAATTTGATGCGGTGCTTCTTGCCATGGGTGCCGAGCAGCCTCGAGAATTACCGGTGCCCGGCCGGGATCTGAAGGGAATTCACCTGGCAATGGATTATCTCACCCAACAAAATAAGCTTGTGGCGGGAGATACCCTTAGTGGAGAAGCGATAACCGCAAAAGGCAAACGGGTGGTCGTGATTGGGGGCGGGGATACTGGTTCTGATTGTTTGGGGACGGCCCATCGACAAGGATGTGTCGAAGCTCACCAATTTGAATTATTGCCGGAACCCCCAGCCACGAGGGCTGACTCCACTCCTTGGCCATTGTGGCCCATGAGACTACGGACTTCACACGCCCATGAAGAGGGCTGTGATCGTCAATGGAGTATCTCGACAACGAAGTTTTCGGGAACGAATGGGCAAGTGACGACCCTTCATGCGAACCGAGTCAGCTTTCAAAATGGGAAATTTACTCCTGTCCCAGGCTCGGAAATGGAACTGAACGCCGATTTAGTCTTATTGGCCATGGGATTTACGGGTCCGGTTAAAAATGGGTTGTTAGATTCTTTAGGGCTGAATTATGATGCTCGAGGGAATGTCTCGGTGGATGATCAGTTTATGACGAATATCGATGGGATCTTTGCTTCCGGTGATACCAAACGTGGTGCCTCCTTGATCGTGTGGGCTATTGCCGAAGGTCGAAAAGCAGCCGCCGGGGTCCATGACTACCTCCAATCCGGAAGATCTCTCCGGATTTCATAACTTGCCATTCTTATCTGCAGAAGCCCCTGGCTTCTCCCCCTTTGCCTGTCAGGCGAACCTTAAGAATTTGTATTCGATCTTGTGACAAGGTGTGTTCAAAGGGAAAATGTTCTGTCCCATGAACGAAATTGAACAAGAGTTTCAACGGAGGGTAATTCTCATTCCTTTTTTGGGTATGGGCCTATCGGTTGATGTGTATTGTCCGGACCTTTGGGAGTTGTGGCGTGAACTCCAAGGATTGAATTTGTCTATAGGATATTTGGAAATCTTCCAAGCCAACCGGGACGCTTTATTTCAGGTTAGGCGGCAATTTCCGGATTTACCCCTCGCCTATCACGCAGAAGGTCTTTGGCTAACCCAACCGGATTGGGAAACGGCCTATTCTTCGAGGGAACGATTAGAGGAAATAGCCAAAGATACTCAGACCCTCAATGCCCTGTGGGTCAATCAGGAATGTGCCTCCAAGGAAATGGCTGGATACTCCTTCGGAACCTATTTGCCTCCACTCTGGACGAAGGAATCCGCAGAGATGACCGGTTACCATACCTGGCGAGCACAGCAGGATTTTGATGGGTATGGGTGGGGGGAATCAGGTCGTGCGCCATTATTATTACTCGAGGGGCCCCCTTTGACCTATTTTGGTCTCGGGAACCTCTCATATCCAGAGTTTTTTGCTGAAATTGCCCACAGGACACCCTGTGGGTTTGTGTTGGATTTAGGGCATGTCTGGACCGTGTATCGATACACCCAGGCATGGAGGACCCAAAGTCTGGAAAGGTTCTTCGAAGAATTTCTTCAACGATTCCCATTGGAACGTGTGGTTCAAATTCATATAGCCGGTTTGGATGTCCACCCTGTTGCTGGAAACCCTCGAGACGGGAAGCCTGATTCGCTTTTGCCGGCTTGGATTGATGCACATGATGCTCCCATCCCCGAAGAACTATTGGGGTTGCTCAAAAGGGTTCTCCAGGAACCACGACTTCGAAATCTCAAGGGGCTGGCCTTAGAAGTTGATAATAAAGCCATACCCTTGATTTGCCGGGAATTGCAGATGGCGCAAGAATTGATAGGGGATCTTGTTGCACCCCCACCCCCAAGGGCCTCTTTTACCCTTCAAGAAAACCTTGCGGAACAATCCTTTGGATGGGCTCCGGAGGCCGGACCTGACCTTCAAGAACTGTTGATTCGCCAATACAGATCGTATGTAAACGAGGTAACTGGATTTGGGAAAGGACTCCTAGAAAGCAGCGATGGCTCAATTGAAATCAGTGAGGACGTCTCAAGGGGGCTGGAGGTCTATGCTCAAGGGTATTTACCCTATGAGCTTCTTTCCTGGGGAGGGGCGTTGGAAGCGATGTTCCCACAAACCTGGAAGTGTATGGAGGAAAAAGGGGTTCCTGTCGAGGAATTCATTCCTTTCTGGTTTTCTGAGTCGCGTTCTTCACCACGGACATATGATTTTTTTCTGATCAAAGTCGGACTGTTTGAGGAGTTTGTCAGTAAGGTACTTCCTTCCGCCAATGGGGTTGTCCAAGGAGAAGCGCGACGGATTCGCGAGGAATATCAATTGGCCTGTCAATACCCAGTATTGAATGGTTAAGCCCGCGAAGGAACGCGGACGAATTGCCCCTAAATTAGAACTTCCCGGATAAGCCTTGATGGATTTCCTGAATCAGCCGGAGTTCAATGTCGGTTAATTCGGATTGTGGGGCAGGAAAGATATGACCCTCTTTAGATATTTTTTCAAATTCGGCTCGAACCCATAGTAGGGATTGTTTGTCAGAAGCCTTTTCGATCGTGGCCAGGTATTGATTGCGAAAGCCCGATAGTTCTAATGATGGTGGGAGAGAGGTCTTTCGATCGGTGATGAATATGGCTTTTTGATCAGTCTGCATGGAGGAAAGGATGGAATAACCATTTTGAGTGAGGGCTTCTTCAACGACTTGGGGAACTAGGGAAAATGCAAAAGGCAATTCATAGGTTTGCCCTCCAATTTGCTGAATGGAAAGGGATTGTCGAAGGGCGTCTCTTTGGGTTCGTAACCATTTGGCGTCACGGCGAAGTTTGATGTTTTCATTCTCCAAGGTTTTGACCCGGGCCAGATCTTTTTGGGGGTCTTTCTTAAGTTGTTCGATTTGATCGAGTGTACTCTGAAGTTGAGTTTTATAGGCAACTTCAGCTTCCCTGGCCTCTTGATTCAAAAGGTCGATTTGTTTTTGCATCACTTTATTCCCCTCTTGAAGGGAATCAATGACTGATTCAAGTTTACTAATTTGTTTGTTTAGCCGATTATTTTTTTCTTGAAGTTCGGAGGATTGTTGGGGACACCCCGTTACAATCAAGAGGCCCAGACTTCCCCCAATTAACCAGGTAGCCCAGGATAACGATTGAAAAATAGGGATGGATTGCGAGAAAGTAGACGAGCGTCCCAAGGGTTGTATCTTCAAGGGCTCAGCGCGTTCAACATGATGACTGTTTATCTAAAAGGGGTAATGGGTACCTTTAATTAGGTAGTGTAGTCGTTAAATGACGTTATTTCAAATTTTCAATGGGAATGGGAACGGGATTCTGAATCCCAACCTAAGCAAATTAATCCCTAAGAATGACAATTTGTTTGATTTGAGCAAGGTTTAATTTCAAAAGTTTTTGCGTTGCCCTGGCGGTTCAGGTGTAAAGATTCCCAGATTCAATCCGCGGGGATTGAATCAAGTAATGGAGAGTGTGGTGAGTTCTTGTATTCGAAAAACCTTTCCGGTTCCACCGCTTTCTTGTAATTGTTCGATCATAGGGGATTTACAATCCGGGGAAGCCATTGTGGTGGATCCTGGTGGGGACGCTGAACGGATTCTTCAAGAAATTGACTCCTTGGGGTTGACCGTATCGGCCATTCTTCATACTCACGCCCATTTGGATCATTTTTTGGCATCTGGGCAGGTAAAGGCTGCAACGGGAGCTCCCCTTTGTTTGCATCCTCGGGATAGGGACCTGTGGAATATTTTGGAAGTGCAGTGTCGAATGTTTGGGGTTCCCTATTCGCCGGTCCCTGATCCTGACCAATGGATGATGGATGATCAGATTATTCAGGTTGGACAAATCTCGGGGGTGGTCATACATACCCCAGGCCATACCCCGGGTTCCCTGTGTTTTTATTTTGAACAAGAACAATTGGTTCTATCTGGAGATACCCTTTTTCGGGAGGGTATTGGACGGACGGACCTCTGGGGGGGAGATGGCCCAGCTATTCTTCAATCAATTCAAGAGCGGTTGTATCAACTTCAAGAAGAGACTCTCGTCATTCCCGGTCATGGACCGCAATCTTCGATTGGTTGGGAAAAAGAACATAACATGTTTGTCCGGTCATAAAGCCGCAGGTTCTAGGCTCGAATGAACCGAATGAACAAGGGAGGTAACGATGGATAAGTTCCCAACCCTCAAATGGATTCTTTTTATTCCTGTCATATGGTTCGGATTAGGAGCCACGGCTCTTCTGGCTTCTCAGGAGGTTCAAATAGAAGAAGTTCAGGTCCGGATGACTGCTCATAGTCCTGTTCTTCTACTCCGTGTTGGGGAAAAGGCCATTCCCATTTTCGTGGACCCGACGGTGGCAGGCTCGATTCAGGGGGCGCTAACCGGGAAGAAATATTCTCGCCCCCTTTCTCATGACCTGATGCATACGATTTTGGAGGGGTACGATATTCATCTTGATCGGGTATTTATCACCCTGCGGGACGGAGTGTATTATGGGACTCTCACGATGAAAGGGGACGGAGATGTGCAATTGTTCGATAGCCGATCTTCGGATGCCATTGCCCTTGCCATCCACTTTCAATGTCCGATATTTGTGGACGATAATCTACTGGAGGCTGCCGGCAAGCACCTGGAACACCCAAATTCCTCCGAAGGGTCAGAGCTTTAGGGCTCTGGTCATCCTACTGAGGCGCCCCACACTAAAACTTCCCGCCTGGGTTTTTTAGGAATTGGACTAGAAAAATACCAAATTTATCCTAATAAATAGACCTGAATATGGGAAAACCTGAAAAGACCACGATGATTTTATTGGGGTTTTGGGGAGGTCACATACTTTCCCCGAGGGAGCAAGGGTCCTCATATTTGCGATAAAAGAAAAACAATCTTGCTTCGGTGAATGGCATGTGCTATAACGGTCTCTCTTTGTCGAGCTGATGTTGTATACACTTAAGAAAAATTCGTTTGCGTTTTTAGGTACACATTCATTATCAACAAGCTTCTCATGAGGAGGTAGGCGATGCACAGAGTGCTTCTATCCGTCCTTTTAAGTGCAGTTTTGGTTGCGGCCGGTAGTTCTGCTGCGTGGGCGTTACAGTCAGGTGGTGTGGAAATCGGTGATCTTGAAACCGGTTCCGTCGTTGGGCAACCGTTCAAGAGTTTGAACGTCGACCTAGAGTTTAACATAGTGGAAATCGGTGGGAAAAAAGCCATTTATCCCCCGACAGCCATTTTGGATCTTGTGAACTCTGGGACGGGCGGCCGTGCAGGTAGTCCGGTCTTAATCAAAGTCACCAACAATTTAAAGTCAGAACATGGGTTTAATTTATCTGCGGATTCGGCTTTTGCTGGCCCGACTTCCATGCACATTAAAATTACCTTAAAACCCGGGGAAACTAAATACATTGGTGTGCCTATGAGCGATCTGACCTATGTCACCGCGGCTGGGACCTTAAAGTATAGCTGCCAATTACATGGCGCGCACTTAGGTGGTACGCTTCTGATCCTGAAATAGTTAAGAGGTCATCACGCTCATTTGGTATTTTGATGGGTGTTAAAAAGCCCCGTCCCTCATCATGAGGGACGGGGCTTTTTGTTAATGACCCAATTTCGATTTCAATCGAATGGGTGTGAAGACCATCCGATCCTTAGGAATGGTCTTACCAAATTGAGAAGAGAGGAATATTAGATTTCCTCCTCCGTTTGACAGTCAACCTCGGCTCCCAACGGGATGTGTTGGGCTCCCTTTAGCTCTCCGTTGACAATGAGCAATAAAAACCGATTGGGTTGGGATTTTTCCTCTTCTGAGGTCTGGAGAAAGGTATTAATATCAACGATTAATTCTGGTGAAAATTTTGAGGTCGTATCATTGATCACCCAAAAATAATGGCTGCCTTCAGGATAAACCTTGGAAACAAATTGATCAATGGCCAGTGAAACGTCGGGATAGGCCGATTTACTTTCAGATGGAAACAACACGAAAAGAGTTAACAGGAGAAATGGAGATAAGTAGCGCATGGGGAACCTCCATGCTATGAGTTGGTTGCCGGTTTAAGAAGTTTCAAGGTCGGTTTTTCCCCTTTCTTATAGTATATTTCGGAAAAATTGTGATAAAGCTAAATATTATCTTACCCCTTGAGGCATTTTGGGGCAAATTCCGTGACGAAGGTTGACGTTGTTCTTCTGTAAGGTAGATTCTGGAGAGGCATTTTCATTCGTGAAAGGGATCGATTCATCATGGTACCGTTTCTAGGACCTCAAGAGGGCTCAGGGAAAAAGCGGATCGCGTTTTTAATCATTATGGCCCTCCTACTTATTTCCGGAGCCTTATTGTTTAATTCTCCCGGACAAACTCAAGTCATTAATGTCAACTTTCCGAGTGGGGCGGTCCTGAAAGGAGAAGTGGCAGATACACCCGAAAAATTATTGTTTGGACTGGCCTTTCGTCAATCACTCTCCCCCGATGAGGCAATGATCTATATTTTCCCAGAATCGGGCCCCCACCGAGTCTGGACGAAGGAGTTTCAGTTCCCCATCGATGTTATTTGGGTGGATGAGAGTAAAGTGATCGTATACGTTGAACAGGATGTTCCCCCTTGCTTAACCAACGATTGTCCCTGGTATGGTCCTCCCCCTAAAGACGCCCGATACGTGATTGAAGCCAATGCAGGGTTTATTTCTCAAGAACGGGTTGAGGTGGGAAATCGTCTGAAGTTTACACTTTTTCTTTCGTAGAAGATGAAAGACTATTTCGAAAGTTTTTCTGGATCCATTTTCCCTTGAGCAGCCCAGTGCCAAAAAATCGTCAGTCTCCGGAAGGCTATACTTTTGTGGCAAACATTGATGATCTTCCGCAGGGCAAGGGACAGGTCTTTAAGTTAGAGGGGAAAACGCTGGCGGTGTTTCGGGTTGGGGATCGATGCTTTGCTATCAATAATATATGTCCTCATCAAGGAGCTTCCCTTGCAAAAGGCAATCTCAAGGGTTTTGTGGTGTCATGTCCATGGCATCACCAAAAGTTTGACATTCGATCGGGTTTTGGGCCAGATGGGGGTGGGTATTGTGTCGTAAGTTATGACGTTCGGGTGGAAGAAGGCCAAGTGTTTGTCTGCTTAAAAAAACGGGATTGGTTAATCGGCGAATGATTCCTTCAACCGGGGGATAAACGTCTTGATTTATATAAGGAAGAAGGCTGAAGCATGAATTCAAATCAAATTGAACCCAAATTGATTCACGCCTGTGTAAACGAAACGTTTGTCATCCATCTATGGGAAGACCGAACCCGGGGGGAGCAATGGGTTCCCAGTTACGATCCACAAAAGCTGAGTTTGGTGGGAGATGAATTCCTTCGGACCATCAGTAATAATGCTGTTGACTCGGGACGTCGGTCCTTTGAGTTTCAGGCTTTGGAAGCCGGGGGCCATCGTTTGGAATTCAGCAAGCGTATGGCCTGGAAGTTTACCGCGGAGGATCGACGACTTTTCGACGTTTCGGTCCAATGATCTTTTGTTGAGAATTCGGGTCACATGCCGGACATTGGTTATTTGAATGGACATTTCTCTGCTTTAGACCGCATAGCCATTTCTCCCGATGATCGAGGGTTTCTCTTTGGAGATGGGGTCTATGAGGTCATTCGCGCGTATCATGGAATCCCGGCATTTTGGGAAGATCACTATTCTCGATTGACCCGGAGTGCGAAGGAGATTCGGTTAGCCCTTCCCCTAAATCAGGAACAGTTTCATCACCTTCTTGTGACCGGGGTCAAACAAAGCCAATTTTCTGAGGGGAAAATTTATATTCAAGTTACCCGAGGGGTCGCCCCACGAGAGCATGCTTTTTCCTCTTCAATCCAGCCCACTGTTTTTCTATCGTTCAGGTCGATGTCCAGTCTTCCTGAGGAACTCAGGATTAAGGGTGTCTCTGTCATTACGGTACCCGATTGTCGATGGGGAAGATGCGACATCAAAAGCCTCAATTTGTTACCAAATATATTGGCAAAGCAACAGGCCCAGGAAGCCAAGGCTTTTGAAGCCATTTTCGTGAGGGAGGGGATGGTTCGAGAGGGCGCGACCAGCAATATTTTTATTGTTCAAGGCAACAACCTTTTGGCCCCCGAACGGGACCACTCGGTCCTTTCGGGAGTCACTCAACAGCAAGTCGTTAACCTAGCGCATGCTCAAGGGAAGGAAACTCATTTCGGCCAAATTTCCGAGCAAACGCTGTTTGGAGCTGATGAGGTCTTTTTGGTGGGAACCACCATAGAGGTACTTCCCGTGTCCAAGGTAAATGGAAAAAGAATTGGAAATGGGGGAAGGGGGCCTGTAACCCAGTCCCTGCAGCAAGCCTTTACTGACTTAGTAGGAGCTTTGGCCTAACCTTCGGATTCAATGAAACCTGGTGAGAAGGGGAACGAAAGGCAAGGCTTACCTGCACTTACCCTGACCCAAAATGGGACCTAAAAGAATTTTCAAAAGGTTGGGAAAAGGCTTGTTTTTGAATGAAGCCTGGTTTTTTAGCCTTCCTAATGAATGAATCGACCGGACCCAACGAATATACCAATTTTCCTCTAGGTATATCGATTCCCCTGCTCTCCATGGGACTCAGAAACAAGAAAAAATGGATAATTTTTAGGAGGAGTAGTCCCTCCATTTCCACTTTTCTAAATTTTTTCCTGGGGCTCACACAACAAGGAGAAGGGCTTGACAGCCCCCATGGTTTGGAGTACCTTTTCCTTTCCCCCATTCCTGGGGGAATGATGAATACTGCTCGGAATTTGGTATCACGATTGTCTTTTTAATTTCGATTTAAATAGTAGGTGTCAGCTTACTTCTATTTTTAAGGAGGCCGGTCCATGTTTTACGTGAAATCGCGGAATGCCTTAACGACCCTTTCCTTGAGCTTTTTGGTGGGAGGGGTGTGCCTTGTTTTTGGGGGAACAGCTTATGGTGAAGACAGTCACAACCATGCCTCCACTGAACATATCCAGCAAGTCGGGATGAACTCCCAATCTCCGGGCTGGGCTGAAAAGCTGAAAGGCCAGACTATCGTGGAAAATGCGATGGAAGGCCGAGCGGAACGAGCGGCCTTGGTTGAGCAACAGCATAATCGAATGATGCAGCAGATGCAGAAGGACATGGAGCATAACGGGCCCAACACTGGAATGTTTAATGGGATGTCCATGATTCACCAATATGGTGGTGGCCCGGGGAATGGCCTTTTGTCCAGTAATATGGACGTGGAACCGGTCACCTCCAAAGGTGGACTCTGTCCCAAAACCGCCAAGGTGAGGAGTTATGATATTTCGGCCATCAACGTGGAAATCACCCTCAACCAATGGCTGGATTACTATCCCGGATACATGTATGTCCTAACGGAAAACATCGAAAAGGTTCGGGAAGAAGAGGCGAAAAATGCCGAAGCCCGTGAATCAGAGGGGCATCATGATCCAGGTGGAGTAAAAAATGGAATCCAGGGTCAATGGATCCAACCCCTCGTCATCCGTGGGAATCAGGGTGATTGCGTCAAAATTAAACTGAATAATAAGTTGGAATTCGGTGAGGAGGTAAGCCTACACATTAATGGCTCGGATATGGTCATGAGTTCGACGGGTCAGCCCGCTACCACGACGAATGGAGATACCGTTGCCCCTGAGGGCGAATCAGTTGAGATGGAATGGTATATCCATCCGGACACACAAGAAGGTGGACGACAGTTTCATACGTTTAGTAATGATCGAGAACTCACCGTTATGGGGTTATTTGGAGTATTTGTGGTGGAGCCTTATGGGTCGGAATACTATGAACCACTCGGCACTGGACCAGCCACGGAAGCCACGAGTGGGTGGCAAGTCATGATCGATAATGGCGACGGTCCGGATTTTCGTGAATTTGTCCTCATTTATCATGAAGTCGGGGACGAAGCGTTTCGTCCTGTGAATAAACACGGTGATTTCTTGCCTCAACGGGACCCCTTGACGGATGCCTATCGGCCGGGAGCTCGGGCCATTAATTATCGAAGTGAACCGTTCGGCATCAATAACATGCATGTGCAGCATGAGTACTTTGGGTTCGAAGACGAATCTATGGCGTACAGTTCCTATACCTTTGGGGACGCAGGCCCGACGATTCCTCGGAGTTATCTAGGGGATCCTGCCAAATTCCGCTTAGTTCATGGTGGATCGGAAGTCTTCCATTCACACCATCCTCATGGTGGATCCATCCGTTGGCAACGGAGCCCCCGGGCCACACAAATGCCGGTATGGAACACAGGACAAAACGGTCCGGTGAAGTACCCCGTCATTCGCACAAAGTCTGACCGTGTTGATGTGGAAGTGATTGGACCGGCCGAAGCCCTGGATTTGGAGACCGAGTGTGGTTCTGGTTTGTGTCAATGGTTGGCAGGAGACTTCCTGTTCCATTGCCATGTCGCTCATCACTATGTGGCGGGTATGTGGGGATATTGGCGGGTATACAACACCATACAAGTTCCTGGAGTGCAGAATGACGTGATGGCTCCTTTGCGGGAATTACCCGATCGCTTGGGACGAATTCACAAACCGGTCACCTCCGATCAATTAATTGGCAAGACTGTGAATTGGTTTGGCAAGAAATTTAAAATCGTCGCGGAAGGCAAAAGCGATTGGTTTTCGGAGATAGCGGTTGTCAATATCAAAGATTGGGTGGAAATGCAACTGAGCAACCAGGGACAGCCCGGAAACACCGATAGTGAAGAAGGGCAATTGAAATCCTACGATGCTTCGGTGGTCGATTGGGTCTGGGACGGGAACAAGGCGATGAGCGAGAAAGAAGCCAGTATCGGTCCCAACCCAAAATATCACCCGGAATGGCAAGGGTATACCCCTGGAGAGCGGAGGGCTATCTGGTTTGAACCAATGACCGGGAAAGTGGCATGGCCCTGGTTAACCCCCCATTTTGGCAAACGGGCGCCCTTCTCTAATGATCACAATCCTTCACCATGGTTGGAGATGATTCGATTAAATCCGGATGGATCACGATCGGTCGAACCGGCTAAGCCTGGTGAAAACGGCCCGTGGAGTTTATGCCCGGATCGTGCCGGGTCTCAGGATTACAACGTGCATTTTATAAAGTTGCCGATCGAATTATCGGCCGCCGAGGGTGATGAGCCTGCTATCGTGGACCCCAATGGTCTTTTGTACGTGGTTCATGAAGAAGAGGCTGAAGTCCGAGCCAACAACGACAAGAAGTTTCCGCTGGTAGTTCGGGCCAATGTCTACGACTGTATCGATTGGATGTTAACGAGCGAGTGGTTGGATGACGATATCACCAACTTCCAATCTTCGAAGATCAACACTCACTTTCATTTCTTCCAATTCGACAATCAAAATTCCGATGGGGTGATCTCTGGATTTTCCTACGATCAATCCATGCGACCATTCACGCAGTTTGAAAAGAAGAAAAAGAAGGGTCTGCCGGTTCCCATGAATGCCAAGGTGACCAAGGCTGCGAAAAAAGGTGACAAAACGATTCATGTCACGAATGCCAAACAGTACCATTTGGGCATTCCCATTTTAGTTGGGGCGGATAACGTGGAAGGCAAAGAAGTCCGTCGAATCGTGGCTATCGGTGGTTCAGGTGCCGCTGCCTCCAGTGGTGGAAGTGCGGCCACGGAATATACGGTGGTTTCGGGGGATTCCTTAAGTAAAATCGCGGCGTCTTTTGGGTCCACAACCCAGGCATTACAAGATTTGAATGGAATCGAAAATGCGGATCTTATAACTGTCGGACAAAAAATAAAAATTCCGGGCCAAGGTGGGGCAGCTCCGGTTTCCACCGGTGGAGAAACCCTGACCTTCGATCAGCCGTTGAAGCATGATCATCCCGTCGGTGACATTGTGACGGTGGAATATGTGCGGCAACGTTTCTGGGTAGATGCTGATGTGGGCAGTGTTTTCTGGCATGACCATGCCTTCGGAGGGACGACTTGGCCTCATGGGGCGGTCGGAACGATGATTGCCGAACCCTTTAACTCAACCTGGCATGATCCGGTCACGGGTGAAAAAATCCGGACGGGCCCAGTGGCTGATATTCATGCGGTGGAACGGGTTGGCCATGATGTGGCAGGCAGTTTCCGAGAATTGATGGTCCATGTCATGGATACGGTGCCCCATACTGTCAACGTGGTGACCGCGGGGAATCCTCCGGGTCAACCCGTGGAAGTGGCCTTGGAGGCTGGACGAACCGTGTCATTTATCATGCCTCCGAATGAAAAAATTAAGATGACTCCCATGCCGTTTTTGAATGGGGGAACCCATACGACAGGTGGTGCCTTGAATTTCCGGGCAGAACCTTTCGCACAACGATTGGCGAATAATTCTGACCCATCAAAAATCTTTAGCAGTACGGTTCATGGGGATCCCAGTACGGCCATGCTTCGAGCCTATTTGGGTGATGCGATCGTCTTTCGATTGATTGATGTGACCATGAATGAAAGCAACGTCTTTACCGTTTCGGGTCATACCTTCTGGTCTGAACGGTATGCCCAAGAAGCGAATCGTAAGAATTCGATTCATGTGGGTATTGCGGAGCGGTATGACTTAGTCGTGCCTGAAGCTGGTGGTCCCCGTCATTTACCAGGGGACTACATGTTCTTTAACGGGAGAAGTTCGAAATTCTCCGAAGGAGCGTGGGGGATTATCCGGGTGTTGGACAAACCCGTGGATGATTTAAAACCGCTCCCGACAAAAGCCTATGGCAAGCCCGGCATGCCGGAAAAATTACCGGTTTGTCCGGAAGGTGCCCCGGTTAAGACCTTCAATGTCGTGGCCATAGACCATCCCGGCATGAGTTTTAATTCCAATGCCGAGGAATCTATTGAAGTCGATTTTGAACGGACGATTGAACTGCGAAATCCTGAGGCGAAGATTTACGTCCTTGAGGATGAAGTGCAGAAGGTAGCAGGTGACGCCCAACCAATGCCCTTGACGTTGCGGGCCAACGTAGGTGATTGCCTGAAAGTTAATCTCACCAACAAATTGAAAGAAGGGCAAGCTTCCTTCTCGGCTTTTGGGTTGGTTTTTGATCCACTGGATTCCCAAGGGGTCAATTTGGGGAACAATCCTGGAGACCAAACTGTCGCTCCAGGGGCTTCTCGAACCTATACCTACTATGCGGATCCCTTCAATGGGGAAACCCAATCCTTGGTTTGGGACTTTGGGAATGCTGCGACGAATCCCCGCAACGGTCTTTTCGGTGGGATCATTATCGGGCCCAAAGGGTCTACTTATCGTGATCCAAAAACAGGGGAAGATATTTCCCTCAAGAATAGCTGGAATGCCGATGTGATCGTGGATCGGACCATTCAGGGCAATGAAGGCCGAGCCAACTACCGGGATGTGGCCCTCTACTTCCAAGATGAGGACAACATCATCGGAACGAGTTTCATGCCCTATGTGCAGAATGTGGCCGGTCTAATCGGTGTGAACTACCGAGCGGAGCCCTATCTGTACCGGGAAGAAGCCGGCTGTTCCTTGGGCCGAATGTTCCAACCTTGTGAAGTCGATAATCCACAAGATCCCGCGACGCCGGTCATCGAAGCCCATGCCGGGGACAAAGTCCGTATTCATGTCTTTGGCGCCAGTAGCGAGCAAAATGGGATGTTTACGATCGAGAAACATGAGTGGCCGATCGAGCCCTTCTTACCAGGGGCCGATATGATCAGCACCGTAGAATTCTCTGGATCAGAGGGCCTGGATGTGTTCTTGCCATCGGCTGGTGGGAAATGGGCCTTAGCCGGAGATTATGTGTGGAGCAATGGGCGATTGCCGTATTCTCAATCCGGACAATGGGGCTTATTGCGCGTGTTTCCGAACACGGATCAACGGATTCTTCCCTTGGAAGGAGGCATGTCTTCCTCCAAGCAAGCTGCATTAGAAAATGTGCCAGGGGCGCCGCGGATTATTCCCGCTGTGGCGAAATAATACCCTGAGATCCTAAAGGTACATAAAGGGCGGGGAAGTCTTGAGGCTTCCCCGCCTTTTTTTTTAAGGTCAAAGACATGGTAAGGTTACAATACATGTTTGATAGGAGATTTAGGATTTTCAATTAACACTATTTCATTCAGTATGCGGTATTCATCGTAAGGAGGGCGTGGCAATGGTTGGTTGGGTAATTCTGGTTTTCATTGGAATAACGTGGTGGGCCACCCCGGCCTGGTCGTATACCGAAATTCAAGTGAACAACGGTGGTGGGGTCAAAGGGCAGATCACGATTACCGGTGATAAACCCCGTGCCATGGCCTTCAATATGGTGACCATTCCTGATGCCGTCTATTGTGGAAGAATTTCTACCGGAACGGGGTGGAGATTGGTCGAAGATTTTATTATCGGCCCAGGAAAGGAGTTGAAGGACGCGGTGGTGATGTTGAAAAATGTGGAAAGGGGTAAGGC
Organism: Nitrospirales bacterium; assembly: GCA_965223495.1. Taxonomy (GTDB): domain Bacteria; phylum Nitrospirota; class Nitrospiria; order Nitrospirales; family UBA8639; genus Nitrospira_E. The sequence continues at coordinate 406,919 of OZ245001.1, forward strand.
CTTTAAACTGAAAAAGGTCGAAATCGAAGCCATCGATTGTGATTTTCTCCCATTCGTGAACGTTCTGAAGGATCAGGAAGAAATCACGGTGATTAACATGGATCCGGTGGAACATGATATCCAGGGTTATGAGACCGCCAGAAAACGTGGGGCTCGAGTCCTCTTCAATCGGCCCTTACCGATGAACCCCTTTCATAAAGTGGTGAGTCTGTTCGGTGAACATGCGCATACCCACTTAGCGGGGGAGCCGATGATTGAAAAAATCCACCTTCGAAAAAACCGGAATATATTCGTGATGCAATGTGGATTTCATCCTTATATGTTTTCCTGGGGGGTGGTCCTTAAGAATCCCTACTATTTCATCACGAAGACCGATGGAAAATACGAGATTAAAGATATTCCCCCGGGCGACTATCTTCTATCTGTCTGGCATCCCGGGATGAAAACCTATTTAGAAAAGCCTGTAAAGATTGAAGCGGGCAAAACTGCATCCCTTGACTTCCAATATAAAGCCCCAAAGGGGCGTCGAAGCGTCCACGAAATGCATGAAAATCCTCATTTCGGGATGGAGTTGTTAGGCGAGGGGGTGGAGATCATTCCCTCTTTGCGAAAACAAATCCCCTAACCTACTAGATTGAGGGATTATGGTAGTCGCTCTTCATGGCCTCCTGGTTTTCCTAAGCGTTTTCGTGGCTACGCCTTCATTGGGGTATGAGGTTGGGGAAGTAAAGGATGGGGCAGTTCTTCAGGGAACCGTCAAGCTGCAAGGTGGCCCTCCTCCTCCCAAAGCGTACAATCTCATCACGTTCCCCGATCCAGAATATTGCGGGAGAATTTCTGATGGCAATGGTTGGCGGTTACTGAAAGATTTTTCCCTTGATCCAAACCTGAATGTTCAGGGAGTGGTGATTGTCGTGGAAGGGGTCCAATCGGGAAAACCCTTTTCTCTGTCCATTCCTCGAATTGAGGCGAGAGACTGCCAATTTCACCCCTTTACCACAGTAGTCCGGAGTGAACACGGGATTGAAGTCGTGAACATGGACCCGGTCATGCATGATATTCAGGCCTATGAAACGTCTATCAAGCAAGGGACAAGAGTGCTCTTTAATTCCCCACTTCCTTTTAATGAGCGGCATCGGAGGGGAGATATGCATGCGACACACGAACACTTGCCTGGAAAGTCCATGGTTCAACAATTTCGATTGAGTAAAGGTCGAAAAACCTTCGTGATGCAATGTGGGTTCCATGCTTATATGGAAAGTTGGGCTATCGCCGTAGACAATCCGTATTTTGCCTTCACGGATCAATCAGGGAGCTATGAAATCGCGGGCATTCCTCCTGGCAAATATCGAATCCGAGCCTGGCATCCAAGCATTAAACACGAAACCGTACAGACAGTTGTATTTGAGGCAGGGCAAACCGTGGACTTGGATTTTTCCTTGAAATCTCCCATAGAACGGTGGACTGCCCATACCGTACAAACTCCTCCGCGTTTTACCCCAGCCGCTTTAGGTCGGCCCATTCGAATTGAGCCATTGGTCGAACGTCAAAGGCCATGAAATGGCGCATTCTTTCCGACAATAACTCCGGTTGGGACCCACAACGATTCGGACTGCTTGGTGTGTTGATTTGCCTGCTTTGGCCATTCATGGGGATGGCGTCTATAGCTCAAGAACAGGTCCAAACGGACATCAATTCATTAGAGTTTTCCGCTCGGTTGATTTGGAAAACACATGGGCGAAAAGCGAAAGCGCAATTATTCGTAAAAAGGGACCGATATCGTATTGAACATTTAGGCGGGATCCCGACCGAGTTGGGTTTTGCGGGAGTCACGATTGTTCGATTGGATGAGCGAAAAGTTTGGTATATTCTGTCTGAACGTCGTACGGTCATCAGTGTTCCGTTGACCGAAGCATATTTGTTACCCTTTTCTGTCATTCTTGAGGGGGAAAGACGACGCACACGCATTGGGGATTCCATCGTTGGGGATCGTCCCGCTGTCCTTTATGAAGTTGAAGTGAATAATCGAGACGGGAAGCTGGAAAAATACTTTGAATGGGTAGACGTTAAACGGAAGGTCCTCTTGAAGTTGGTCAGCCAGGAGCGAGATTGGTTTGTTGAATACGAACATGTGGTGCTGTCCTCCCAACCCGATTACTATTTTGAAACACCGTTGGGCTATCGAATTATCGAGGCCCAAGAAGCACAAATCCCATGAAATTACCGGGAACCCAATGAAGCCTCCAGTGTCTCCTTTTAAATCAATCATTTCCTTGACAGTCTGGTTCCTCCTTTTCGCTGGTGGTTCTATCGTTCTCCTTCCTTTGGCGAGTGAGGCTTCAACTGAAACGATATTGAAGGAGGCCAATGAGGCTTTTGGCAAAGGGGACTTTCAGAAAGTCGTGGAATTGGTTGAGCCGGCGCTTCAAGAAACGAATCCCCCATCCTCGATTTTTCGACTACATATCCTAGCGCTTGCCAGGATGGGAAATGCCAAAGGAGCCTTGGATGCCTATGAAAAATCCATTCAATCTCATAAACGTGAAGATGAGCCTCTATTACGGCAGATGGCCATTGCGATCATTTTGCCCAAACGTGCTGACATGCGAGAGCAGATTCGAGGAGCCGCTTACACCGCATTAAAGGAAATAGACTCGGATGACATGATTGGATTTCTGGAAGAAGGCCTGACCGATGGTTCAGGAATGATCCGGGCCTTAGTGGCTGAGGCTTTAGGAAAGCGTCCTGTGGGACGGCGTTCAGAGGGATTGCGACATGCGTTGACTGATACGGCGGGGTTGGTTCGGGCCACTGCCCTGAAGAGTATCGGGAAATCCGGCGATCCAAGTGTCGTGCCCTTGATCTCCGAATCGCTCGAGGATGAACAGGCTTTGGTACAGATTGCAGCCGCCCAGGTTCTATATGAATTAGGGAAAAAACAATTATGGGCTAGGTTAGTGCAGGGGGCCAAAAGTGAAGAAGGCTATGAGCGAGGAGGAGCTATTCGGGCCCTTGGGGAGTTAGGGGAAGATCGTGCTCTTCCCTTGTTAGAAAAAACGGCGAAAGATCCCCAGCCTTCCATAAGAGCCGCTGCCATCGTTTCTTTGGGAAACTGCAGACACCAGAAGCCTTGCCTATCCTCAAGGCGGCTTTATTCGATCGAATTCCGGCTGTGAGAAGTGTTTCAGCCTTCAGCTTAGGCTACTTTCCCCTCTCAAAAGTGATGACTCCCTTATCCCGGGCTCTGGCCGATCCCAATCCTGGTGTTCAGGCTGCCGCCTGTGCCTCATTGTTGAAGGTGGGTGCTCCGTTCTCCGTGGTTGGGGAGACCATCCATAAGCTCTTGCAGGACCAAAACCCAGCCATTCGATCCAGTGCGGCGAAGGCCCTGGGCAATGGAAAAGGGCCTAAGGTCGTCGCGACCCTTAAGCTTATGTTAAATGATCCCATCCCGCGTGCGAGGATTGTTGCCGTTCGAGGATTGGGAAGGATGAAGGAACATGCTCTCATTCCTGTCTTAAAGCGAACCCTTCGAGATACTGATGATGCGGTAATCATTACCGCGGCCGCAGCCCTCGTAAAAATCATCGACTCAAAAGTCGGGGCATGAAGAGACGAAAAGGTTTTTTCATACTTTAACGTTAATTTTTCTCTCATTCCGGGCACCATGTAGGCATGATCAATGGATACCTTTTTCCCCTTCTTTCGGGTTCTCAAGAAGGGGGGACCCTTTCCCCTCCCGGTGGTATTTGGCCTTTGTCTTTTCTTGTGCTTGCTTCCCCCAGCCTTTGGAAGTGGGCCTGATTCTCAACCTTCCAAGAAAATCGATTGGAAAGAATGGGGCCTTGAGGCTTTTCGGCAAGCCCAGGATGAAGAGAAGCTTATTCTTCTCGACCTCACGGCGGTCTGGTGTCATGCTTGTCATGTGATGGACCAGACTACCTACTCCACTCCAGCGATTATAGAATTCCTGAATCAGCATTTCGTAGCCATTCGGGTCGATACAGACCAACGCCCCGATCTGGAAGCGCGTTATCGTGCTGGGGGATGGCCCACAACCAATTTGTTACTCCCTACGGGGGAAGTGATTTTTCAAGCCAATTCTCTCGAGCCCGGTGTCATGGAAAATCTTCTTCATGAATCTAAACGGCTGTATGAGACTGAAAAAGATGATTTCCATCAGCAAGCCGCACAATTGTGGGAGCAGGTCAGACAAAACGAGTCAATCGAAAATTCCACGGATGGCATTCTCCGGCCCGGTATCGTCGCTCACAGTGTGGAGATGATGAAAAATCAGTTTGATCGAATCAATGCTGGATTTCGGGAGCAACCCAAATTTTTTGAGCCAGATGCCATACGGATGGCCTTCACCTATGGATTTTTTGAAGACGATCTCGATTTACTCAACATGGGTTTGCAGACTCTCGATCGGCAAGTGGCTCTTTTGGACCCTGTGTGGGGTGGGTTCTATCGGTATGCCGAATTCGCGGATTGGAGTCACCCGCATTATGAGAAAATGCTGGCTCTCCAAGCCCGAAATTTAAGGAATTACGTTGAGGCTTTTCAGTTAACGGGGGATACCGAGTATAAATACATAGCCCTTCGTATCATTGATTATGTGCAAAATTTTTTAACGGATAATCGGACGGGGATGTTTTTTGAAAGTCAAGATGCTGACATTAGAGGGAAAAGAGGGGAAGTGTTGGTTCGGGGTCGGGAATATTTTTCTGAAGGGTCGGTCTATCGAAAAGTCTGGGGGATGCCCCGCGTTGACCAACGAGCCTTTACGGGGAGTAATGCTTTGATGGCAGCGGCCTATCTCCAGGCCTCATCAGTTCTTGGAGACCCTCAGCTTCGACAGTTTGCGATGAAAAACCTTAAAGACCTCTTTGATGCGCGTTTTGATGAAAAAAGGGGATTGGCCCATTCCGGCCTGGGAGGGAATTCGCTGGTATTTGGGATTCTGTCCGACCATAACCATGTGGGACATGCTCTTGTAGAAGCCTATCATACGACTAAAGAACCGGAGTTTTTGGAGAATGCCATAGCCCTGGCGCAGACGACTCAAATACTGTTGGAAGATCCCCGAGGTGGTGGGTTTTTCGACCACCCTCGGGTACCCGACCAATTAGGTCTATTGAAAATTTCCGATAAACCTGCAAACGAAAATATTCGTGCTGCCCAGTTTTTTTTACGGCTCTTTCATTTGACCGAGAACCCGGCATTCCGAAAAATTGCTGAGAGAACCTTAAAGTCGGTCCTTGGAAACCCACAACCCCTCCCTATTGCCTTGATCGGGTTGGCGATGAATGAATGGTTTCGGCCGCCGGTTCATATCGCCGTGGTTGGGAACTTGGCCGATGCGAGGGCCCAGGCCTTGTGGTGGGAGAGCGAGCAGGTATTTTGTCCAGGAAAAATCCTGAAAAATTTTGATCCTGAACAAGAAAACCTTCAATGGGGAAATATCGAATTTCCCTTCGATGGACGCCCGGCGGTATTCATGTGTACGGATGAAATGTGCATGGCACCGGTTTTTGAAGTCCGTCATGTCAAGGATCGGATGAAGGAATTCATTAAGACCCTCAATCAATCATAGAAATAGAGGGATGTTTTTTCCTTTAGGGTAACTTGGCACCGCCCTTGGAGAAATTCGAGATTTGCCTTTTGGAGCAATTTTCTGGAGAAAGTTCGAACTAAAAGACCTAATCTATGGTCCGAAGGGCCTAGGGCGAGTCGGAATTTCTTGACACGTTTTTTTTATTCCTGATATATACGGAAGTGACTGCTGTCTTTCACTCATTTCAAGGAATCGCGCCTTTATCCGGCCGGGGTAAAGGGAATAACCCTAATTCACACAGTTTTCGTTGGTGTAATTTCCCTCGTCAACGACATTTTTCTTAACTAGGAGGAAGAATCATGAGGAATCGTCGGTCTCTTATTATGTCTTTATTGTTGGGTGGGCTCTTAGTGGCTGCCCCGCTGGTCGCCCAAGCGGGTGGAACCATAAAGGGCAAAGTCACGTTTGGTGGGAAAGTTCCTCCACCTAAAGAATTTGCCTTTTCTAAATTTCCGAACGTGGAATTCTGTAAAAAGAATCCCAACAAGAGTGCTGATGGTGAAACGCGATTGTTGAAAGAAGTGCAGGTCGATGGGAGCAAAGGGCTGAAAGATGCGGTAGTAGCCATCACCAGCATCACGGATAAAGCCTGGATGAAAGGGTTTAAAAAGGCACCAGCTCAAAAAGTGACTGCAGAATTGTGTGAATTCTTCCCATACACAGGCGTGTCTGTCAGTAATGGCCAATTCTACGTGGAAAATCAGGATGCTGATCCTGATGATCCCAAGTCTAAGGAAGGGGTGTTACACAACCCTCATAGCTTCGATCAGTTAGGTGCTCGCTCCAGCACGGAGTTTAACATTGGGTTGGCCAAGAAGGGCTCTTCTTTACAAAAGAAAGTAAAAGTGAAGATGTATAAGAAAGGTTCAGTCCTTCGGTTACAATGTGACCAACATGAATTCATGCAAGGCTGGTATTTGCCCGTGACCAATCCGTTTTATGGGACCTCCGGAGCCGATGGAACCTTTGAGATTAAAGATGTGCCTGCCGGGAAACATACGGTGGCCGTCTTTCATCCTGTCGTGGCCAAAAATGCGCGAGGCAAAAAAGCTGTGACCGTGGAAGTCGAAGTCAAAGACGGCGGAACGGCAGAAGCTAATTTTGATCTGAAATAAGACGTCTTTTCTAAATCGAGAGATGGTTTTTCGAGGGCAACTGGCTATCAGTCGGTTGCCCTCGTTTTTTAAGCGTTCCTTTGACAGCCTTCCTTGCCTTTGGCCGATGGCCCCCGTTAAGATCGAGTCCGGAGAATGATCTGAATATTGGAATGAATGGTTGAGGCCCAGTGTGCCACGGGAGTTGTCTCTTGCCGATATTTTTCAAATAGGCTATTACTGGGAAACCAAAATTCTCCTTACCGCTGTGTCCCTGGATCTGTTTTCCTCCCTTCAGGGAACTTCCCGAACGGTCCATGAAATCGCCCAAGAACAACAGTTGAAATCTCGCGTTTTGGAATTGGTCATGAATGCCCTTGTGGCCATGCGTGTTTTACGAAAGGAAGGATCCCATTACTGGAATTCCCCGATTGCTGAGAAACATTTGGTGAAATCCAGTTCAGAATATGTGGGGCATTTATTAGAGTTGCATGATTCCGAATGGGTTCACTGGGGAAAGTTAGGGGAAGCTATTCGGACCGGCAACTCTCCCGTGAAACAGCACGTGTTTGAAACAGCTCCCGAGTTAGGTGCCCGCGTTCTTACCGTTCTCGACCGTATCGGACGTGGAGGAGGAGTGGCCATGGCTCAACGGTTGGGGTTGAAATCTGGCATGCGGTTTCTTGACGTTGGTGGTGGGGCAGGGACCAATGCCATAGCATTTTGTCGCGAATGTCCGGGATTGAAAGCGACGGTGTTTGATCTGCCGGGTACCCTTCGTTTGACCGAACAATATGTGAAGGAAGAAAAACTCTCCGATCGAATTACTCTCCAGCCTGGCAATTTTTTAAAGGAAGAATTTTCAGGAACGTATGATGTGGCACTGATGTCGGATATTCTCCATTATCAGGATGCCAACATGAATGCAGAGGTTGTCAGGAAAGTATATGGATGTCTGAAGGATGGGGGTCGGCTCATTATTAAGGATAGGTTTTTGGATCCTTCCCGAACCAGTCCGGCCTGGACGACGGCCTTTGCTGTGCATATCGCAGTAAATACCGAGCGGGGGGAATGCTTTACGATTCAGGAGGCTCGGGGATGGATGGAGCAGACCGGTTTTGGAGCCATTGAAGAATTAGAACCCTGTGCCATGATTCAAGGAACCAAATAAGAAGAAGAGGAAACCAAGGGCATCATGGAAGAGCTACAGCAGTTATTAAGGGATCCGGGATTTTTCGGCACGCATGCTACGATTGGGGCTGACATCAGTCAGCTCATGGCCACGGTGTTTACTCTCTTGTTCATCGTGGGGTGGGTGCAGGCCAAGAAAAGCAAGGCCGACGCGCACCATTGGCTGATGTTGGGAGGCATGATCGCGATGTTGGCCTTTTTTACGAGCTATTATCTCTTTCGAAATTTAGGAGTTTTGGCATTTGAAGGCAAGGAAGGTTTTGGTGGTCCCCAGTCCCTCTATGATAATGTTTTCGTTCCCTTGCTCACGTTCCATATTTTATTGGTCGTGATTGGCTTGATCATGGCGATTTACATGATCATATTAGGTTTTCGGTCACAAACGGTGGTGGAAGGTCGAAGAATTCTCAAAGAAGCTATCCTGCAAACCACAGGGAAAAAAATCGCGACGGTTCTAGGGACAATAACCGGTTTAGTCCTTCTCCTCTTTGCAGTAAGGGGGATGACCTCTGGCTTCTCTTTAGGGAAACTGAGTGTATACCTGGGGCTGGCCATTTTAATTTCCATGGTCTTTGGAATTGAGGTCGGGATTCAGCGAATTTGGCCCAATGGCGCCCGTCGCCATCGAGTGCTCGGAAAGTTTACGATGGTGATTTATTGCGTGTTGTTCGTGACCGGATCCGTGACCTACGCCATGCTCTATATTCTCTATCCGGGGAAGATTGGGTAAGGCCTGATGCGATGTGAATGTGGGCAATCTCTTATCCTGGGAGGGGTGATTGAGGAGGGGCTGTCCGGGGATGTTTTTTCTCCCTTTGCCTGCCCCCAATGTGGTGCGAAGTTTGGTGCAGAAGGCGAACCTTCGGAACTTGAACCCTTCATCTCCCAACTCACTTGGACCGATGAGGCTCAGTACCAGTTGTCCCGTTTGCCTTTTTATTTGGACCCGTTGGTTCGCCAAGAGGTGGAACACTTTGCCCAAATGAACCGCTATACCATATTGACCACTGGTCGAATGAGTATGGCTCGGAACAAGGGCATGGTGGATTGGAGCCCTGATGCCAAGCAACGATTGGCCAACGTGCCTTCAGGGATCCGGACAATGGCCAAAACTGAACTGGAACGAACAGCCTTGGATCGCGGAATGAAAGAAGTGACGGTGCAGTTGATGGAGGAAGTCAAAGCCCGTTATTTTGGTATGGCTGCCGGTCGGACTTAACCTTTCAACCGAAATACTCACGAACCACCATTTCATGTTGCATCGATTATCCTTGCGGGTTTTGCCTCAATTGAATGCCCTTGTAACGGATCTACCCGTTCGTAAACGGAAACGTTGGGTCATGGTGGCACCTGGGTTAATTGCTTTTCTCATCTACCGGATTCTTAAGCCGATCCTTCCTCTTTCCGACCCTCTGGTTCTATTCATGTTAAGTGGATGTGTGTCGGCCTTGGCGGCTGCCTGGGCATTTGGTCAGGGGCGAGGCCTTTCAATTCGAGACTCTTTCCGGAAAGATGGTATCCGTCTTTGGGCATGGCTAGTGGGCTGGACCGGATTCGTGTATGGGGTCCAATTATCCTTGCTCGTCCTTGCCATTCTCCAGGTCTTTGTGGGGTATGATTTTCTTCTGCATCCGGAAGGTCCTGCTATGATGGCCATGATCATTCCCTGTACCTCAGCCACCAGAGATGGGTTTGAGATCGGGCATGTTCAAAAAGTGAAAGCTGAAGGGGGGGTGGTCCCCACTTTCCCGGATGGGCAAGTCTTTCGCCGTTGGATTCCGGAGGATATTCGGGTGAAAGCCCAATGGGTAGGAGGAGGTTCCTTCGCAGCCATGGGCGTTTCTTGGGCCGTTTATCAATGGGGGACAATTGGATGGCAACCGATTTTGCAATCCCTCATCGTGTCGGCGATCGTGGCCACCGTGAGTGCCCTCTCCTTTTTCAAGGGACAGGCTCACCTAGCAAAGGAGAGAGGCAGCGAGTCGCCCGTTGTCAATTGGTGGACCACCCTCAGTTTTTGGCTATGGCCAAGTTTGACATTTTCGATCACGTACTTTTTGGTCATGATTGGTGTGGCCTCCTACGTGTTCCGGATGGAACAAATACCTCTGCAGGGATTTATCATGATCGCTGGGGTGGCGGGGATGCTCATGAGTGGGTATACCCTTTTCCTTGGTGGACGTCGGGCTTTCGAGTTGCGAATGGTAGGAGTTCCCGAGAATATCCAACAGTGCCCGTTTGTGATGGGTATCTTGCAAGGGACGAAATCATCCGAGTCCTTACCGCCTCTGGCGGATGTGAAGATGAGTCATGGTGATATGGTGAATAAATGAAAGGGTATATCAAGAGTCTGGTCATCATGTCAGGCATTTTGTTGTTCTCTCTGGGGATTTGCTGGGGAGGAGAAGGGGATCCTCACAGAATCAGTCAAGAAGAACCAGGCCAAGATATGTTTTATCAGACCAATGGAATCATTCAAGGACCGGCCGCTCATGAAATGGGTACAGGGCATTCGGTGATCCCTTTCGTGAACAATCGTTTGGTGGTCTGGTTCGTGACCCAACAGCACACGTACTTCGGGGGTTTTGTGTTGGCTCTTCCCCTTTTCAGTCTTTTGTTAGAGTTCCTGGGCCTGACTCGGAAAAAAGAAGGTTCCCAATTTAATTTTGATGGATTGGCGCGAGATATTTTACGAGTGGGGTTAGTGGCCCTTTCGATCACTGCGCTGTTGGGGACCACGATGCTGGGATTGTTTATCCTCCTATATCCCGGGTTCATGCATTATATGGGGGCCACTTTTAAATCGATGGTGCCATTTTATGCGGCCATCTTTGTCGCTGAGACTTTTTTGTTGGCCCTCTATTATTACAGTTGGGATTGGTTAGCGGCCTCGGGAAAAAAATGGGCTCATATGGCCATCGGGGCCCTAGCTAATGCCATGGGGGTCATGTTGTTGATTTCTGCCAATGCCTGGGCATCGTTCATGATGGCCCCCTCCGGAGTGGATAGTGAGGGACATTTTTTGGGAAATGTCTGGCATTTGTTGCATTCCCCATTGTGGAATCCTCTGAATGCCCATCGGTTTTTGGCGGATATTATGTCGGGGGGAGCGGTCGTTGTAGCCTACGCGGTATACCGGTTTTTTAAATCCCGGACTATCGAGGATCGGGCCTATTATGATTGGGTGGGCTATGTGTTTATCGTCGTCATGGTTTGTGCTCTTCTCCCTATGCCCTTGGCAGGCTATTGGCTCATGCGGGCGGTGTTCGAGTTTCGTCAACACATGGGGGTAACGATGATGGGAGGGATGTTGTCGTGGCTCTTTGTGTTGCAAGCGATTACGGTGGGGGTTCTGTTTTTAGGTATCAACTATTACATTTGGCAGTCCTTGGCTCGGGTTCAAGGGGGCGAGCGCTACCACCCCTATTTTAAAGCCATCGTTTTTGGACTCATGGCGTGTTTTCTCGTATGGTTTACTCCCCATACCATTGCCATGAGTGCCAGTGAAATGAAAGCCGTGGGTGCGGCACAACACCCAGTCATTGGTCAGTTTGGTGTCATGTCTGCAAAAAATGGGGCTATCAATGTGATGATTTGTTTGACCGCCCTGAGTTTTATTCTGTATCGCCGGGCCAACCGTGTGACGAATGTCTCCTGGGCTTCGATGGGTAATCTGGTTCTTGGTGGATTGTTTGTTTTTGGAATCATGAACATTGTTTGGCTGGCCATCTACGGGTTTTATATTCCAGCCAACGTTCGAGTTGGTCTTTCGTCTCCACAGGGCATGACCACTGCCACGGTGGTCATTGGGGGACTTTTATTAAATCGGTTCATGTTGAGGAATGCCCCCCGAAGAGGGCCTGTCCAATGGGGTCATATTACGGCCCGTGGCATGGTGGCTCTATTCGTCGTGGCTGCGGCATTCTCTTGGGTCATGGGATTAATGGGGTATATTCGTTCCGCCGGGAGATTGGAGTGGCACATTAATGAATTGATGCAAGATACCTCACCCTGGGCATCCACGCCTTCCTTGGGTTTTGCGGCGAAGATGGTGACCCTGAATATGGTAGTGTTTTGGGGGTCCGTGTTCCTGGTGTTTTGGTTGAGTCGATGGGATCAACGAGTGGTCGAACGGAGAACTGCAGATTTGGTGAGGCCCGCCCCCGTGGTTCAAGTCCTTTCACAAGAGGAATCAGCATGAGATTGAACGTTGGCCAATACAGAACAAACAAGCAGAAATTATCCTTCCATTGCCGAAGTGGGTTTTTATTGGTGTGGTCGATAGCCCTCGCGATGATCATCATGGTCAGTGGGATCAGCTGGGGTCAGGAAAATTCTGGCCAAACTTCCTCCTCGGACTCCATCACGTTGGAAGACTTCCGTCATCCGGATGAACAACGTTTTCCCAAAGGATGGGATGCGCAACGAAGTAAGATAACCGCACAGGAAACCTATCATATCCAGGAAGAGGAAGGAATAGCTTTTCTGGCAGCCAAAGGGGCCAACCAGCGAGTGTATACGAAACAGATAGACTGGGATCCCCAAACACATCCTATTTTGACATGGCGGTGGCGGTTGCGTTCGGTTCCGGAGGGCAAGGAAGTGATTGCCGCAATTTATCCCTCACTGGATGTCGACCTCATGTTCATTCCTGTTAACACCAAATATGTGTGGAGTGCCACCTTACCCGTGGGTTCGGTGAAAGAGGGAGGAATGTTTAGTTCCACCGAAATTGTCATACGCAGTGGGGTGCAACCGGTAGGAGAATGGGTTGAGGAACGAGTCAACGTATATGAGGATTTCTTGAATATCCATGATCATGAACCCGCCGAAAAAGCCTGGGGGATTTCATTGCTGGGAGGGCCGGGTGTCGAAATTGATTTTGGGTCTCTCCAAGTCCATCCTCAATAAAACAGTATTAAAAAAGAAGATCGAAAAAGTCCGGAGCCAGCATTGGAAATTTCAAAAATTATAGATGTGGTCTTAGGGGCTTCAGTATTAGGAACGGTCGGAGCTTTAATCGGCATATCCATGGGGATGGGTTTTCTCCCGGCTGCGGTTGTGGCCGGAATTCTATTAGGCGCTGGCGTTGGATTTTTTGGGGGCCGGCGATTTTTTCTGAGCATCTTTATCGGGACAATTTTAGGGGGTGCCCTTGCTTGGGGGTTGGGGGGAGTTGATACGATAACCGTAGGAGCCTCCTCGGGGGCCGCCATGGGAGGGTTTTTGGGGGTATGGATTTCTATGCTTTTAGACCTGGTACAACAGCGAAAGCAGACGATTCAGCCATCCCCCCCAGAGCCACCTGGTAACCCTCCGATATAATGAGACATCCGTTAGGATTTTCTATGATCGTAGGCCTCTGGTTTCTGAAAAAAGGGTGTGCGAATGGACAATAAAGGAGTGTTGTACGGTTCCATTATTTTTGTGTTTGGTTCGTTCATTATGATGATCGTCATGCTTCTGTATGAAACCTATAAAAGCCAGAGTGAACTTGAGGCCTTGTCGGCTGGGAGGCCTGCGAAGGCCCGTGTGCTTCAACCCATGCCCACCCAAGATTTTTCGATGTATAAAATTTTGGTGGGTGATGATAATCGGGAGATGATAGAAATTCCTGAGGGTCCTTTTACCATGGGTGTGGCTAATGGGGATCCTGATGAAGGTCCTCCGCATCCTGTATACCTCAAATCATTTTATATGGATCTTAAGGAAGTCACCCAAGCCGATTATGACAAGTTTGTGCACATGACCAAACGGGAAAAACCCAAAGTCCCTGTCTTTGAAGATAAGATCGAAAAACTTATCAGCCCTGATTTCCCTGTAGTAGGCATCACGTGGAATGATGCGTTTGCCTATTGCCGTTGGGCAGGCAAACGATTGCCGACAGAAGCAGAATGGGAGAAGGCTGCTCGTGGGGAAGGGAAGCGAACCTATCCTTGGGGAAATACATTTGAATATCAATTCGCCAATGTCGATGGTTCGGACGATGGGTTTCAATACCTGGCTCCGGTTGGATCGTTTGAAGTTGGCCGGAGTCCTTTTGGGCTGTATGATGCGACCGGAAATGTGGCCGAATGGGTGATGGATGACTATTCTGCAGATTACTATCAAGAGGCCCCCTATCGTGATCCTGTGGGACCGACTATTGATGATGTCTTTAAGGTGATTCGAGGGGGATCCTGGCGTGAGTCTCGTTTGGGTGCGCGCGTGACGAAACGCTTTTCAGCCAAAATGTGGAGGACGGATTCAACTGTTGGATTCCGGTGCGCGAAAGATCCCCCGCCTCCAACGGCTCCCACGACATAAATACCCGTCAGTGGGAAGGGCTTTTTGAACGGCTGCCTCGTTGGTTGGTCGGGAAAATCGGTTCATCAGGGAATGAAGGAATTATGGAGGGTCGCTTTAAACTGATTTTTCTTTTAGCCGTTCTGGTCATGACCAGTTTGCCCGTCATGGGAATCTTGAAAGGGCCTCCCATACCCGAACAGGATTCCCCTTCTACCGCGCCATCCCTTCCAATTCAAACATCCCGAGTGCAAGATGCTACGGTATCTCCTATTGAACAGGAAATGGTGGAGATTCCCGAGGGTGAATTCATATTGGGATATGATCGAGGGGGGTACAATGAGAAGCCTTCACACGTGTCGCATCTGCCAACTTATTGGATCGATAAATATGAAGTCACCTATGAGCAGTACATGGAATTCGTCCGTGCTACAGGGTATCGTCAGCCAGGCCCTCCCTCCCGCTATGCTCGGAAACTGGAAGCACTCCGTGGACCCAATCAACCGGTGACCTATGTGTCGTGGGCTGATGCGCAGGCGTACTGCCAATGGTTGGGAAAGCGACTTCCCACCGAAAAAGAATGGGAAAAAGCCATGAGAGGAGTTGATGGTCGCCTGTGGCCCTGGGGGGAAGGGTTAGAGGGTTATCCCGCAAACTTTGGAGGAGAGGAAGATGGATATGAGGTCACGGCTCCTGTCGGAAGTTTTGTCAAAGACCAAAGTCCATTTGGCGTATTTGATGGAGCTGGAAACTTAATGGAGTGGGTAGATGACTGGTATGTCGAAGACCTGTATCGCCGTTCAAAGTCTTCTATTCCGGAGAGCAAATTGCCGGTGTCGACCTATAAGACTATGAGGGGCGGAGGGTACACCAGTAGAGGCAAAGATTTGCGAATTACAAATCGAAGTTTTATCGTTCCGGATTTTCGGGATGAGACGATAGGGTTTAGGTGTGCGAAATCCGAGTCGCCGAGTCATGCTGAAATTTCCCCTGGCCAAAATAAGGGGAAAAGTTAAAGGAAATCAAAATAATAGAGGATGAGGAAGACCGCGAGCAGAATATTGACAACCATTCCGGCCAAAACTATAATGTCAAACACTTTTGCGTTGGTGCGCATGAGCTGTACCTCTTTAATGAAAGCCAATAATTCTTGGAATACCACGAAATTCTGAAAATTGTCAATAAATACATTTAAGGAATATTATCTAAATAGAAACAACGAACAAACTAAGAGGTGATGTGAAATGGCTGATTTATCCGCGCCGGTGAGAGAAGCAACCAGACTGGAAACGCAAATTGGGAAAGCAATCTTTTATGTGACTTGCGCCGTGAGTTTATGGTTTTTCTACTGGTTTGCTGGAATTCAATGTCCCTGCTAACCTTCATGTCTCCCCATCCATTGAAGTTCTTCCCTATTTTCTTTCTGTCAGAAGGAGGAGTGTGATGACCCCTGTATATGTCGTGATTTCCCTCGTGATTTGTTTCTTGTATTTCCAATTTCTTGATTGGGTCCTCATGGATGCTCAAGGGTTGGACTATTTTTATATGTTCCGGTAAGGGTCGGAAAACCTGTAAGGGTTGCGCTTCAAATATTTTGAGATTATTCCAGAAAAATTGAGATTGGTTCAAAACACAACACGTTTTCAAAGGAGGTAGGTCAATGGGTCGCCTGTTCACTCCAATGACCCGAGGAAAGAAGAAGTTCTTTGCCGTAACTGCGTTGCTGATGGCAGGGGTATTTTTGACTCTTCCCATCTTTTTGTCTGTCACGGCTTTGGCCGGTGGTGGTGGGGCCGCTCCCGGTGGTCCTCCTCCCGATGTGGTGGCGGCACAAAAAGCTGAAGGTGAGGGAGAGGAAGAGCCCATTGAGATGGGCCGTGATGTGTACTACAAAACCGAAGGGCCAGCCGTCGGTTTGCCTGCGCCAGTGACTGAAGACAACGAAACTTTTTACCCTCGGTACAATTTTGAGAGTCGGGTTTTGCTTTGGGTTGCCAATCAGCAACACCTGTACTATGGCAGTTTCGTCCTGGCAGTTCCCATCTTTTGTATGTGTATTGAGTTTGCCGGAATGGTTTCAAAGGATAAGGCCATGGCCAAAAAGTACGATCAGTTGGCCTATGACTTTATCAAAATCAGTTTGACGGCCTACTCACTTACGGCAATCTTAGGTGGGATTCTCATTTTTACATTCTTGACATTATATCCAGCCTTTTTTGGGTATTTGTCGGGAATTTTCCGACCAGTCATGCACATCTATGCGTTAATGTTCGTGGCTGAAAGTGGGACTCTCTACATTTACTATTATGGGTGGGACAAAATGCGGGAGGGGATCCTGAAATGGGTTCACCTTAGCATGTCCGTCATTTTAAACGTGATCGGAACCGTCTTGATGTTCTTGGCTAATTCCTGGATCGCATTCATGATGTCGCCGGCCGGGGTGGACGAGCAAGGGCGTTATTTAGGGAACATTTGGCATGTTTTGCATACCGCTCTCTGGAATCCCCTGAACGTCCATCGAATCTTAGGGAATATGGCCTTTGGTGGTGGTGTGGTTGCTGCCTATGCTGCCTATCGGTTCCTTTCTTCCAAGACCGATGAGGAACGGGCTCATTACGATTGGATGGGGTATATCGCGATGAGCTTGGGGGTGGCATTTTTAATCCCACTGCCATTCGCGGGATATTGGTTGATGCGGGAAGTGTATGCCTATCGTCAACAAATGGGTATCACGCTCATGGGAGGTTTGTTGGCCTGGCTGTTTATTATTCAAGCCACCATGATCGGGATCTTGTTCCTCACCACAAATTATTATCTCTGGCAAGCCTTAGGAAGGATGACTGGGGGGGATCGGTTCCAGCGGTACATTAAATACCTGGTGTTTATCCTTGTAGTGGGCCTTCTGGTATTTATTACCCCTCATACCATCGTCATGACACCGGCTGAATTGAAAGCCATGGGCGGCCAACAGCATCCGGTGTTGGGGAACTATGGTGTCATGTCGGCCAAGAATGGCGGGATTAACGCCATTATTATGACGACTATTTTGAGTTTTATCTGGTACCAGCGTGGAAATAGGGTGCCAACGGTTAGTTGGGCCAAGTTTGGCAATATTTTCATGGGGTGCTTTTTTGTCATCGGACAATTAAACAATATTTGGTTGGCCTGTTATGGATATTTCATCCCCGCCAACGTTCGAATTGGTTTGTCCGTGCCTCAGGTTGCGGGGACGTTGTCCTGTCTCATTCTGATGACTCCACTCAATTTGGCCATGTTAAAGGGCGGAAGGCAACTAGGTCCGATTCAATGGGGGAAGATTCCTCCTCGGTCCCAATACGCCTTAATCATGTTGGCCACGGCCTTCACGTGGATGATGGGACTCATGGGGTACATTCGGTCATCCGTAAGGTTGTTCTGGCATGTCAATGAGGTCATGCGTGACAATTCGCCATGGGCCTATACCCACACGATTGGGTTTGCGGCCAATGTGATTTCCTTTAATGTCTTGTTCTTCTGGATCAGTATCATGTTCGTCTTCTGGTTGGGAACCTTGGGGGTCAAAAAAGCCCCAGTTACTGCCCCAGCCCCTCAGCCGGTACCTGGTACTCCGTCTCCACAGCCGGCGACAGGTCACTAAAAGCTAGGAATATCAATACCAATCTTTATGGAGCGGCTTTACGCCGCTCCAAATCTGGAGGACAGTAACTGTGGTTGATTTAATAGGAAGGGCGCTAGATATGGGGTGGCCGATATTGGCGATGCTGGTCGGTCTCCTGATCTACTTTCAAGCTACTATTAAAGATCCTGTACGAAAAAAACGCGCAACATTCCAAACAATGATTGGAATATTGTGCATGTTTTTGGTGCTTATTGCCATTTCCAATTATGCTCATAATTTTTATGGAGAAAGCCGCCTGCTCCCGGTTTCTCTAGTCATGATTACGGTCATGGCATTTATTATGGGTCTCTACTTTGAAAATATCAGTGCCTTGATGAAAATCGGTGGCTTCATGTTTTTCGTGGCGGCGGCTCTGTCGGGATATGGGAATTGGCTGCCGCAGGTAGAAGGTGGATTTCCCCCACCGGTAGTCAAACTGGACTTTGCCAGTATGTCCCCTCAGCAGTTAGCGGACGAAGGGGAAAAAATCATCTTTGGGGGAATTGGTCAGAGTAAAACCCAAGGGGCAATCGGAAAAGGCCAATGTCCGCTCTGTCATGGATTTCAAAAAGGGTTTTTAAGTGAACGGGCCCCAAATCTTTTTGGCATTCCCGATCGGGCTTCAGAAAGATTGAAAGAGCCCAATTACCATATGAATGATCCTGCTTCCCGCCCATCTGTTCAAAAGGAAGCATTCGAAGGTTCCGGGACGGCAACCAATGGCCAGGAATATATCGCGGAATCCCATGCCTGTCCCAATTGTTATGTGGTTCCAGGTTTTGGAGTGAAGGGTTCTAATGATACGGAAAGCCCCATGCCTAAGATCCATAAGCCACCGATCTCCCTCCTCTTAGGAGAGTTGGCTGCGGTGGATACTTGGATGTACACCAGAGAAGGAAAAGAGGCTCCTTCCTATGAAGAAATCGTAGCCTCCTATGAAAAATTTATTCCTGAAGCGGATAGGCCTGTAGCGAGTGAAGAAGAAGAAGGTGGTGGAGCAGGGGGAAATATCTTGGCCGATGGAAGTGAGACCCATGACGATCTCTTCATGAGTGCTGGCTGCCCCGCATGTCACACGATCCCAGGGATTGAAGGGGCGACAGGCAAGGTTGGTCCTGAGCTATGGGAAGGGACCAATGCTCCTAAACGCATGAAAGATGCCGGCTATGCAGGTAAAGCCAAAACCACGAAGGAATACATTACCGAATCAATTTTAGACCCCAGCGCTTATGTAGTCACGGATTATCCAGACAACCAAATGCCAAAAGACTTTGGGGTACGGTTAACCGGTGGTGCTCTTAACAAAATTGTGGACTATCTCTCGCAATTAAAAGAAGGGCAGCCCTTACCGGCAAAAGAGTAAACATATTCACAAGGAATTCACTCGAAAATAGGAGTACAGAAGCATGACGTGGCTGAAATTGGTAGAAGGCTACATGCCGATGCAGATGATCTCGGAGCTGGCCATCTGTATCCTGTTCTTTTCAATCTGTAACTACCTGCTCAAACGAGCCGGGATTGGGGTCCCCAAGTTTTGGGCGGGCATTTTGGTGTGGGTGTTTATTCAAGCCTACCTCAAGTTCCGAATCTATCCACCTATCCCCTTCAGTGTGCGGGCCATTTATGGAACGGTCTCCGCCTGTGGTATCTTCATGTGGGTGTCGGGCTCGCAAGCCGAATGGGAAGAGTTTAAGCGTCCTATTCTTAGTGTGCTTGATGGCAAAACGGGATTCACTAAAGCGATTAAGTGGCTTTTGGTTGCCACCCTACCCTTTGCCTTGGGGGCTTTTGCCTATAGTTCCCTGTTACCAAGCTTTGAAGAACCCATTGAACTCCGGACCGTGCATCCGGCACCACCGGCCACGACGAAGGTGCATGGGAAAACCTATGTCCTTCAGACGGCTCAAAGTCCTTTCCGCATAAACCCGGAGGGAAAATACGACCAGGAATATTCGAACGCCCATATCGTTTCTCAGGACATGGGACGGCTGATGAAGGATATAAATAACCCTGAAGACAATCCATGGGATCCAAATGCCAAGGGGTATATTAAGCATGTTCGGGAGGGTGGTGAAATCTTCTTCCAGAACTGTCACTTCTGTCATGGTGACAACCTCAATGGCCGTGGCCTGTGGGCGTTTGCCTTTAACCCCATTCCTGCGAACTTCACCGATGCAGGAACCATCGCACAGCTTCAAGAGACCTTCGTGTTCTGGCGGGTCTCGAAGGGCGGCATTGGGTTGCCAGGGGAAGGCTTCCCCTGGGCTTCGGTGATGCCCCCTTGGGAACAACATTTGACTGTGGATGAAATCTGGAAAGTCGTCATGTTTGAATATTGGCATACCGGTTACTATCCCCGGACATGGGATTAAAGGGGAAGGCCATTATGATGACAAAACACGAAGAAACTATGAACAACGGAATGAGCAAGAGGATACTCATGAAGGAACGAACAGTGCCAAAGAGCAAGCGGTCTGCCATTGGTCCCTGGGTGATCAGCCTCGGGCTTTTGGTCGGCACGATGGGATTCATAGGGTCGGCTTTTGGACAAGAAGACGGGGCGGAGGGCTTTAAAACCGGTAGTTTGCCGGCACCATTTCCAGCCGAAAAAGTAGAGGCTGGGAAACGAGTCTATTTTACCAAATGTGTGTGGTGCCATGGCGTCGATGGGGCTGGTGATGGCCCCGGGGCCGATCGGTTGTGGCCACGCCCAAGAAACTTCAATGCCGGCACCTTTAAAATTCGCCATACCGCCAGTGGCGAATTGCCCTTAATCGATGTGGATCTGTTTCAAACGGTCACGCATGGATTGCCGGGGTCGGCCATGCCGTCCTGGGAAGGGATCCTAACCGAAGAACAACGCAAAGATGTCATAGCATTTGTGACGACGGAACTAGTAAAAGACCGGTCGTGGCAGGATGAAGAATTCGAAGAACTGCATATTTTGGAACTGGAACAGTTGGCTACTAAAGCGGTGCCGGCCAGTCCCGAATCCATCGTCCGTGGGTCGGAATTGGTGGTAGAAAATAAATGTATTGAATGTCATGGCCTGGAGGGGCGTGGCGATGGAAACGCGTTTAACCTGAAGGATGACTGGGGCTTCTCGATTCAACCGGCCGACTGGCATAAATGTTGGAATTTTCGAGGAAGCCGGCAGGATGCGTACAATGTGAAGAATATTTTCCGCACGTTCTCGACGGGGATCAATGGGACGCCAATGCCGTCGTTTGCGGATAATACGACTATTGAGGACCGCTGGCATATTGCGAACTATGTCAACCATCTCTGTGAACGGGATAAGGATGTGGATATCAATGGGGGGAAGGTCACCCCGGAGATCGCCCAAGCTTTAATGGAGGCCAAACCCCGGGGTATCGATCCGTTGACCGATAAGCCCAAGATTAACTTTGTGATCCCTTCGAAGTTCGTGGAAGGGGACCTTCCTGTGGATGAACATGATGAACGCTGGAAGACTGTGGACCGGCGGATCGTGGCGATGGGCGGACAAATCACCCATAAGCCACGCAATTTCGTCAACCGGATCGACGATATCTGGGTGCAATCCTTGTATAACGAGACCCATGTGACTATCATGTTCCGCTGGGATGATCGCACGAAGAGCGTGCAAGAAGATGAAGTGGATTGGGAGCCCTATGAAGTGAACTTGGCGGACTATGGAATTGAGGAACAAGCACCAGGTGGATCCAAGTTTGACGATGACCCCTTCCACCCGGATTCCATTGCGGCCAAGCAGACCAGCTATCAAGTGTTCAACGATGGTGTTGCCTTCCAAATGCCGATCAAATGGCAAGAATTACCGGCCCCCCGCAAACCCCGTTATTTCTGGGGGGATGAAACCTTCCCGGTGGATATCACGAAGTGGACGGCCGATGGGAATCTCCTGGCCTATACGGGGACTGGATGGGATCAGGATTTAGAGGACCGGGAGGACTTTTCTGAAGAACAGTTAAAATTGGTTAAGGCGGAATGGAAAGATGGACGATGGACCGTCATCATTTCGCGGCCCCTCAAAGGGGATTACGAAGAAGATACTTACATTGAGTTGGGCAAATACATTCCCATCAACTTCTTTGCTTGGGATGGGCATAATGGTGATGTCGGGCGAAAAATGGCCGTCTCGGCCTTCTACTACCTGGTGCTCGAGCCACCGATTCCCAAAGAAGCCTTACCCTATGCGATTTTAGCTGGCGTCGGGTTATTTGGCGTGGAGGGATGGATCCTGACCCGTCGGGCCAATCGGCGCAAACAGCAAGCCAACGGATAAGACCTGGGGGCAACCCGGGCGCGAAAAGGGGGTGGGTCAACCACCCCCTTTTTTTATGTCTGAATCATGAAGCTTTCCTCTATTACAGGAGTGGTTTTGGCCGGGGGCCAATCCCGACGAATGGGTCGGGATAAACGCCTGTTAGAAGTGAAGGGAAAGCCTTTCCTGGACCACGTGTGTACGGTACTGAATGAGGTGTTTAACGAGGTCATCGTTGTTGGTTCCCAGTATGACTATGATTGTGCTCATCTTCGGGTTCGGTATGTGACGGATGCTATCCCAGAAAAAGGATCCATCGGTGGGCTCTATACGGGTTTATTAGAGAGTACAACCCCGTATTGTTTTGTTGTCGGTTGCGATATGCCATTTTTAAACAAGGATGTGATTCAGCGTTTGTGTTCTCAGCCGGAACGTGACGTCACCCTTGTCAGATTGGCTACCGGCCTGCAAACGCTTCATGCACGATACTCTCAGCAATGTCTGTTTGTCGTCCAAGAGATGATTGCTAAGAAAGAACTCCGGATTCAAGCTTTAGTGGATGATGCTCGGTTGGCGGTTCAATTGATGCCCGAGTCGTTGTTTGATGACCTGGATCCACACCGGCATTCCTTTCTGAATATGAATACCCCAGCTGATTTAGAATATGGGAGAAAACTGGGATTAGGGGTTTCCTAGATTAATGAGTGACTCCTCCCCTAGGTTGTATCTGTTTCATCCTGGTGCCTTGGGTGATGGGTTGCTGGCCCTAGGGGCCATTCGAGCTCTTAGAAAGTTTTTCGTAAACTATCGGGTCGTATGGTTTGGGCATGGAGATTTAGGAAAACTTTTTCTTGATGCCGGAGAAATTGACGAAACATTTTCCTTCGATCGATTGTTTTCCACGCATTTCTTTAATGGTACAGACTATGAAAAGGAGAAACGGGGTTTTCGAACATTCAACAACGATTATGCCGTTGGCTGGTTCGGTGATCCGGATAGATGGTGGAACGAATGGATGGCACGACAAGAATTCCTCTCTGTTATTCAATGTTCTCCCCATGATTCCTACCTTCAGGCAGAACATATGGCCGACCGATACCTGGAGACCTTACTTTCTTGGCAAAAGGAATTTTCGTGGACACCGGTAATTGAGGATCGGCCTCTACATCTCTCCTTCGAACCTATCGATAATAATCCTCGTAGAGGTCACACCAATACCATTGTCCTACATCCTGGAAGTGGAAGTCTTCACAAATGTGCCGCTCCCGACTATTTGGCCATGCTGGTGGAACAATTGGCCCGTCGTCCCGATCACCGAGTGATTCTCATCGGTGGTGTGGCAGACCGGTCAGCCCTCCTGGATGTGAGTCGTTTGGTTCATCACCCTTCCATACAGATATTGCGCGATTTGGGTTTATCCTCGATCGGTCGAGTTCTGTGCCAGGCCGATGTATTCATCGGACATGACTCGGGGGTTTCTCACCTGGCGGCCCGATTGGGAATCCCCTCTGTGGTATTATTTGGACCCACCGATGCGAATCGTTGGGCTCCCAGGGGAAAGCATGTTTTTGTCATTCAAGGCCCTTGTCATTGTCGTGGATGGGATTTGGTTGGGCAGTGTGCCCTCAAGCCCTGTTTAAGCGTCACTCAAGGAATTATTCTTGAGGCCGTCGATAAAGCGTTGAAAAAAAATCAACCGGGGATTTCCCCTTTGCAAAAGGTATGATCCTTCCCTGCTTCCTTGTCTTGTGAAGAAGGCTATGGTACATTCGGCGGGTTTGTCTAAAACTCCTTATTTTCTGCATAGATAGGATATTTTCTCATGTCTCAGGCTCTTCATGACCAGGTTAAGGGTGCTATTTCTACATGTCTGGAGCGTGGGCGCGAATCCAATAATTTTCCGTTTTCCCACATGCCTTCGATCGTGATTGAACCTCCAAAACGTGCCACCTGGGGGGATTTGTCCTCAAATATTGCGATGATGTTAGCCTCTCAGGTTCGGAAGCCACCTTTGAAGGTGGCTGGAGAGTTGGCGGAACAGCTTCAAAGTCACTATGCAGATTTGTTTCAACGCATTGATGTGGCTCCACCCGGATTTCTCAATTTTACACTACACCCTCTTAAGTGGGTTCAGATGTTAGAGACCATTGAGGAGGCGGATACGGAATTTGGACGAAGTCAGATTGGAAAGGGACAGACCGTCCTTTTGGAGTTTGTGAGTGCCAACCCCACGGGTCCCTTACATGTTGGTCATGGGCGAGGTGCCGCTCTTGGCCAAGCGATTGCGTCACTCTTACAGGCGATTGGAGTGACGGTTTCCCGAGAATATTATATTAACGATGCCGGTCGCCAATTGGTATTACTCGGAGAGTCAGTTTTTGCTCGGTACCAAGAGCGGTGTGGGACCTCCGTTGAATTCCCCGAAGAGGGGTACCATGGGGACTATATCATCACGTTGGCGGAGGCATTGTTTCAGGAACGGGGAAAACAATTACTCGCCCTTCCCGTGGTGGAGGCTGAAGCCCGTTGTGCTGACTATGCACGCCACATCCTACTCGGTCGAATACAAGATGATCTGTCAAGTTTTGGAGTGGAGTTTGACACGTGGTTTAGTGAAGCCCAACTGCATCATCAAGGCCTCATTCAAGAGGCCTTAGATACTCTTCGGCAGCAAAACCTCCTCTTCGAAGAGGAAGGGGCCTGGTGGTTCCGGTCAACCCAATTTGGGGACGAAAAAGATCGAGTGGTGCAAAAGCAGGATGGGTCTTTTACCTATTTAGCCGCCGATATTGCGTACCATTTGGATAAACTCAAGCGAGGGTTTGATACCTTAATCAATATATGGGGTGCCGATCATCATGGCTATATCCCACGAATGAAAGCCACTGTCGAAGCCTTCGGACATTCAAAAGAGGCCTTGCGTATTGTTTTAGTTCAAATGGTCAGTCTTTTGCGAAGTGGTCGGAAAATTGAAATGTCCAAACGGGCTGGTGAATTTGTGACATTACGAGAGGTCTTGAATGAGGTAGGGTCCGATGCCGCCAAATTTTTCTTCCTTATGCGGCGATCGGATACTCACCTCGATTTTGATCTAGAATTAGCCAAACAACACTCATCCGATAATCCCGTGTATTACGTTCAGTATGCACATGCAAGGCTGGCCAGCCTATTTCGGGTGGCCCTTGAGCGGCACATTCCCATTCCCTCCATTCACGATATTGACCCTACGCTATTGTTGCACGAAGAGGAATTGAGGCTTATGAAACAACTTTCCCAATATCCGGCAATCGTAGAAGGGAGTGCCCTGGCTCTGGAGCCCCATCGATTGACATTTTATCTTCAGGATCTGGCGGCCCAATTACATGCCTATTACTACCGACACCGGGTGCTTCCTCCCTTAGAAAGTGGAGAAATGATGGAAAAAGGTGGCCAGGATGTATCCTCCCGGGAAAACCAAGATTCTTCTAGAGCGTTACCACAGTTGGCAGAGAAAGAATCCCTCACCCCTTCTCTGACTTCAGCGCGGTTGGCTCTATTGCGTCAGGTGCAAATCGTTATCAGAAATGGGCTCACTCTTCTTGGCCTCTCTTCCCCAGAAAAGATGTGAAGGGTGGGTGAGAAGGCACACTCTGACCAAAAAAGAAAGAAACTCTACCAAATTGTAGGCTTTGATGAATTCGTTTGAATTGGATACCCCTGAACTTTCAGGATCGGCTCGTACGGGAACACTTCGTACTCGCCATGGGGACATCGATACCCCAGCTTTTATGCCAGTGGGATCCCAGGGGACGGTTAAAGGGGTACTCCCGGAAGAAATCCGCGACTGTGGATTCCAGATGATTCTCGCCAACGCCTATCATTTATTCTTACGCCCCGGCCATGAACGTATCGAAGCTCTGGGAGGGTTACATGAATTTATGCAATGGTCGGGAGGAATCCTCACCGACAGTGGGGGGTATCAAATGGTGAGTCTGGCCAAGTTGTGTGATATCTCGGAAGAAGGTGTGGGCTTTCGCTCGCATTTGAATGGCGATTGGCATTTGTTATCCCCGGAAACAAGTATTGAGGTCCAGGTGGCCCTTGGTTCAGATATTATGATGGTGCTAGACCATTGTCCGGTTTTTCCCTGCACAGAAACCGATGCCCGCGATGCGCTTCAACGCACGACTCGGTGGGCCCGTCGGTGTCAAACCGTCGCCAAAAAAGATCACCAGGCCTTATTTGGGATAATCCAGGGGGGTATCTTCCCGGACTTACGACGGGAATCCACCAAAGAATTATCCGGATTGGAAATGGATGGGTATGCATTGGGAGGGCTGTCTCTTGGAGAAGAGAAATCAACCATGCTGGACATCATTGACATGGTCGTGGAGCTCCTGCCGTCCGAAAAACCTCGATATCTCATGGGAGTCGGCCTACCAGAAGATATCGTGGAAGGCGTGGCCAGAGGGCTGGATTTGTTCGATTGCGTGATTCCCACTCGTCATGGGAGAACGGGTTGGCTGTTTACCAGTAGCGGACGAGTGCTCATCAAACAAGCCCAATATGCGGAGGACCCTAATCCTATTGACTCAGAATGTCGGTGTCCGGTCTGTCAACGGTTTTCCCGGGCCTATTTACGCCATTTGTATATTTCACAGGAAATGTTGGGCGTTCGCCTGAATACGATTCATAATCTCTGGTATTATGCCAATTTGATGGAAGAGTTACGTCGAGCGATCCGTGCCCATCAATTTGATTCCTACCGCAGGGAATTTTATCGTCGGCGCCAGGATGATTCCTGTGAACTTTTTTCTCAGACTTTGTGAAAAGATACCTGCATGTTTTTAACATATTGAGAGGGCATGATGTTTGAACATTCGATAGCGTGGGCCCAAGAGGGGGGCGCCTCCCCTGATGCCTCGGCCGGCCTCTTATCTCTTATTCCCTTTTTGCTGATCTTTGTGGTGTTTTATTTTTTGCTCATCCGCCCCCAACAAACACGCCAAAAAAAGCAGCGAGAAATGATCGAAGCCCTAAAAAAAGGCGATAAGGTAATTACCTCTTCCGGGATTTGGGGAACCGTGACGAACCTCGATAAAGAAACCGCCACTTTGCAGATAGCCGATAATACCAAAATTCGGATGCAACGGGACCATATATCCAGCATTCGACCATCGAATGGAGAGGGAGGTAAATGAAAAAGCTTCGTGGGAGATTTATGCTCCTCTTCGGTGTGACTGTGTTGTCTTTAATCCTCGCGGTGCCTTCCTTTCCGGGGTTGTACCAATCCTTACCAGATGCTTTCCAGAGAATTCTCAGCCATCAGGGGTTGTCTTTAGGCTTGGATCTTCAGGGAGGCATTCATTTGGTGTTGGAAGTTGAAGAAACGAGGGCGGTGGAAATTGCCGTGGATCGTTCTCGAAAGGCCCTTGAAGATTTGTTGATCGATAACGCTATTGAATACGAAGCCGTCGTTCGAGAAGGCTTGCATACCTTAGTGGCCACACTTCAAGACGAGAAAGATTTGGAGGAAGTAGGGCAGCTTGTGGCCGATACGTTCCCGGGTTTTGATGAGGAAGATTCTTCCGATCTGAGTCTCCGTTATGAATTGCGTTCGAGTGAAGTTGAAAGGGTGAAAACCTCTGCCATTAACCAAGCGCTTGAGACCATTCGAAATCGTATAGACCAATTCGGTGTGGCCGAACCGCTTATACAACGGCTGGGGCTTAATCAGATTGCCATCCAATTGCCGGGAGTGAAAGATCCGCAACGAGCCAAAAATCTCATCCAAAAAACGGCTCTTTTGGAATTCAAAATGTTGGATGAGTCTAAAGTTGCTTTGGGTTTTCCTGAACAAGTCGACAAGGGACAGGAGGATACTGTTCGGCAGGAATATGCAGATAAAATACCCGAAAGTTCTGAAATTTTATTCGAAACTGTCGTACCTGGCCAAGATCTTCCCGCGTATAGTAGGCCGTATCTGGTGAAGAAAGAGGCCGCCATAACCGGAGATGTGCTCCAAGATGCCAGAGTTTCGATCTCAGAATTTAATGAACCGAATGTGAGTGTGACATTTGATAGCAAGGGAGCCCGAGAGTTTGATCGTATTACCGCGGCGAATGTCGGTAAACGGATGGCGATAGTATTGGATGGAAAAGTCTATTCAGCCCCGAGAATTAATGAGAGGATTTCAGGAGGAAGTGGAGTCATTAGTGGGACATTTACGACCGCGGAAGCTAACGATTTGGCGGTGGTGCTCCGGGCCGGGGCTTTACCTGCCCCACTCAAAACTTTGCAAGATCTCACGGTCGGTCCTTCTCTCGGACAAGATTCCATCGACAAAGGTTTGCGAACCACCCTCATTGCGGGGGCGCTGGTGCTGGTTTTTATGGTGATCTATTACAAGCTTTCGGGTTTCATCGCCAACATGGCGCTTTTCCTGAATTTACTGGGCTTATTGGGCGCGTTATCCGGGTTGAATGCCACGTTAACCCTCCCGGGAATCGCAGGAATCATTCTAACCATAGGGATGGGGGTTGACTCCAATGTCCTTATATTTGAGCGTATCAGGGAAGAGCTCCGGAATGGCCGTCCCGTTCGTTTGGCTGTGGATGCCGGGTTCGACAAAGCTTTTTTAACGATCGTGGATGCGCATGTCACAACCCTTATCACGGGGTTGGCCTTATTTTTATTCGGAACGGGCCCAATAAAGGGGTTCGCTGTCACGTTGTGTCTGGGGATTGCCATTAATTTATTCACGGCCTTTGTCGGGACGAAGGTAGTCTTCGATTTTCTCAATCGCCGAAAATTAGAAACCTTGAGCATATAAATGCGGGGTGAGGGCTTTCTGCTCGATCGGAATTGAGACCCATACTCTAGGGCCATTCGTGGAATGAATGAATCATGAATGATTTTTGGTGGAGGAGCCTGTTGAAGCCATGATGGAGATTCTTGGAAAAACGGATATTGATTTTATGGGAAAACGCAAAATGGCGTATGCTGTGTCAGGAGTTCTCGTGGTCGTTGGCCTCATGGCGATCGCCGGAATTCTTGCGGGATGGGCCAATCTAGGGATAGATTTTGCCGGGGGAACAGCTGTGCAATTAAAGTTCGATAAACCCCTCGCCATTGAAGATGCTAGGAAAGCTCTGGAAACGCATGATTTGGGGGAGGCCGAATTGCAGGAGTTTTCGCAGGACCAAAAGCTTTTGATTCGTGTGAAAACCGAAACCACCATCGAGGAGAAGGTGAGTGAGCACATCATCGAGGCTTTTCAATCAGAATTTCCCAATCATGGGTTTGTGGTGGATTCGAGTACCTCCATTGGCCCCACGATCGGCAAGAAACTTCAAGAAGATGCCCTCATTGCGATCGTTCTTTCCTTGATCGGGATTATTTTTTACATTGCGATTCGCTTCGAATTTCGATTTGGCGTGGCTGCCGCGATTGCCACTTTTCACGATGTGTTAGTGGTGCTGGGAATCTATTTTCTTTTGAACAAGGAGATCACACTCCTTGTGGTGACAGCCCTGCTCACCTTAGCGGGATATTCCTTGACCGATACGGTCGTGGTGTTTGATCGCATTCGAGAGAATCTGCGTCGGCGGCGTCGGGAAAATGTGTCTCAAATCATCAACAACGGAATCAATCAAGTGCTGAGCCGAACCTTAGTCACGACCTTGACCGTGGTCTTGGTCTTGGTGCCCTTAACTCTTTGGGGAGGGGAAGTTCTCCACGATTTTTCTTTGGCACTTCTCTTAGGTGTACTGGTGGGAACGTATTCTTCCATTTTTGTAGCTAGCCCGCTCCTGCTCCTTTGGCCGGGGGCCGAAGGTAAACTCCTGAGCCGTGGCAAGTAACAGTTTCCGGGTTTTGCCATCCACTTGAGCCAGAAACGGGTTTTCTCTTAGGAGTCGTTCCCCTAAACTACCCTTTCCTCCCTCGCTGTTCCCTTGTCAGTCCCTCATCTTTTATCTACATTTCAGATGGAATATCAAGATTATAGAGTTACCGAGACTCAGTGAATGGAGAAGTGCTATGGAAAAAGAGCCCTCTATTGATATCTCCCATACTGATCATTCCCAGAAGTTTTCCTTTTTCGGCAACCGGAATGCGTCGAAAATGTTTCAGTCCCATGTAAGAGGCTGCTTCCAAAATTGGTGTAGTGGGTGAGACGGTCAGTGGGAATTTAGTCATAATGGTTTCTACCTTTTTATGAAGGATATCTGGATACCCCTCCTCCATGGCAGAAAAGTCACGACTGTGAACATTGTCATGAATATAGTCCCCATAATTTGGGAACAGGGGAATCATCACATCGCGGACTGCCACAAGTCCAATAAGGTTCTGATCGTCATCAATGACCGGTACTGCTCCACAATGTCGGCTCAACATTTTTATCACGACCGATCGAACGGAATCGCTTGGTTTGGCTGTAATGACTCCCGTTGACATGACTTCCTGGACAAGCATACATTTTCTCCTTTAATTGGGGGTATTTACTTATCTCTAATTTTTGTGGAACCTGAAGACAATCTTTGACCCAATGTGAGAGGGATTTCAGGCACCCACTCTCCCATGAGGTCCCTTTCCCTTATATCGCTTTCTGAGAGAGATTGTAGGAGGTTTTTCGAAGGTTATCAATGAATTTTCAGGGATGCGGATAGAAAAGCCGACAGAATTTTCATGAACCGAACAGGGTTCATGAAGTCTCATTTCATCTGAATCCTGGCAGAGGGCGAATAGGAAGGTTTTCAGAGGTTAATCAATGAACCCTATGCCAGGGTTGCTCGGTCGATTGAGGGGATCCACTCATATCGTATCGAGGTGGAAATCAATTATTGCGTAGGACAGGCCAAAATGAAGTCCGATCGGGGGGAAGTTACCATTCACCTAAGTCAAACTTTAAAGTCTAATTATTGGGAAATAGCTTGAGGAACACCAGCTGTTCCCTGGGACTCAGAAGAGGTTCCCGGGAAGTTTGTGGAGACTTGAAAGAAAATATTCTTTATTTTTTAACAACCATGGAGATTTGGGATTGTTACCCTTTCTTGACATCTATCAAAACCGCACATCAAAATGTCATAAAAATCATGTTTTTTTAAGGAATTCAATCCACCAGTGATGTTACCAAAGTGAAACGCTTTGGTTTTCCCCTTCAATTAAAGGGTAAGACCATCCTAGCCATGGTGCTAGTGGGTCTTCTTCCCCTTATCCTGTCTCTCCTTCTAACGTATTTTGAAGAAAAGCGTGCTCTTCGAGAGGCGGCGGGAATTACTATGAAGGGAATTGCAGTCGAGGTGGCGCGTAAGGTGGAAACCCAAATTATTCGAGGGATTAACGAAGCGCAACAGCTAGCCACGATTCCCTTTATTCGTAGTGCGGTGATAAATTCTAACCGAAGCTATCTTGATAAAAATCCACAAGAAATTCAGCAGTTTATTCAAGAGTGGCAGGCCACCTGGCGGGCGCAATCCAGTCAGGATGAGTTTCCGGTGTTTATCAATAAATATGCTACCGATTACCTCATTCAATGGCATGCCATCCGAAAATCCGATTATCTCGCGATTGTGGTCGTGGATAGTCAGGGGGCACTTGTTTTGAGTTCTTTTCCTCAAGTGGGTTTTTTTCATGGGAACAGTACTTGGTGGAAGGCCGTGGCTCAAGAGCCCTATTCGCAGGCCTTTGTGAGCGATCTCTCCTTTAACCCGAGTTTTGGGACCCATGTCCTCACCGTGGGTGTACCCTTATTGGATGACAACCGAGAGACCGTCGTAGGGGCGATCAGTATTTTATTACGGCGCGATTCCTTATTCCGTTCTATCTCTGAGGTCGCGGCAGGGGAAACGGGACATGCGATGTTGGCCACCACACAAGGGGTTCCCATTCTCTGCCCTGAGTTTTCTCTGGAAGAGCATATGATTCCCTCTGATGTCATCGGGGCTTTTCAACAGGGGGGAGCTGGTTGGTTGGTAGCTGAATCGGACTTCCATGGTGCCAAGAACACCATTGTCGGGTATGCCCCTCTCCATTTAGGGATGACTTTGGCGGACGAAAGCTTTGGGGGGCAGGTTTGGCAAATGTTAGCAAGCCAAGACCCAGCTGAAACGTATGCACCCTTGGATTTGCTCTTGACGAAAGTCCTGGCCTACGGTGCTGCGGTGTTCGTCGTGTTATGGGGAGCTGGCGTGGTGGTGGCAGGGCGGATTGTGAGCCCCATTCAGGTGCTGTCGGAAGGGGTTGAACAATTCGGGGGGGGGCAGCTTTCCACCCCAATTGCTCTTCGAACGGGGGATGAAATTGAACGTTTGGCTGAAACCTTCAATGGAATGGCCGGCAATCTTCAGCGATCGTTTACCCAACTTCATCAAAAGGTAGAAGAAATTGGACGTTTAGAAGAAAAATATCGAGATCTCATCGAAAATTCCCCCGAGATGATTCATCAATTAGACCCCTCTGGTCGGTTTGTCCATGTGAATAGGACTGAACTCCAAAAATTAGGGTATACCCTAGGTGAAATGCTGGGTATGTATTTATGGGATATCGTCTCTCCTGATCAGCAGGAGGCCGTCAAAGACTATGTTCGGGGATTGGCCTTGAATGGTCCTCGGTCCATTGAGAGTGTGTTTCGAACGCAAGGTGGAGAAATGTTGGATGTAGAAATCCATTCTACGACTTTAGTGGATCCAGAAACCCAGGCAGTCGTGTATTCAAGAGGGTTTGTACGGGATACGACTGAAAGAAAAATGTTGGAAGGGAAGGTAGAAAAGTATACCACTCAGCTGGAAGGTCTTGTGGCCGAACGGACACAACAATTGTCCGACTCCGAAGCTGGATATAAAGCGCTGTTTACTCTGGCGGCCGACACAATTTTTGTCGTGGATTTAGAAGGTCGAATTTTAGATGTCAACGCTCGACAACATGATATTTTGGGATATGTGTCTTCAGAACTAAAAGGGAAAAGGTTAGTCTCCTATGTGGCTCCCCCTTTTCAAAAAATGAGTGAGGATCTCCTTGCCAAGGTCAGTCATGAAGAACCCAAAGTCCCCACCGCAGAGATTGAGGTGTTTAATCGGCAGGGGATGATCAAGTCTGTTGAGATGGACTTGGTTCGCATTGACCTGGATAAGGGTGCCTCTATCATGGTCCAATTGCGGGATATTACTGAGCATAAAAAACTCGAGGACGAGCTTCAGCGATATAATGAAGCCCTTGAGGAAAAGGTCGTCGAGCGCACGCGGGAAATTGAACAGGCCAAGGTCTACATTGAAAGCCTGTTGGAAAATGCCAATGATGTCATTTATACCCTGGACGTTGATTTGCGGTTTACGTATGTGAATGGAAAAGTCGAGGCATGGGGATATCAAAAGAAAGACCTCATCGGAAAACCCTATTTATCCTTGCTGTCAAAACGTTTTCGGGGGCGCCATTTACAAGCCACTTTAGATATGGGGACCAAGCAAGTTTACGAAGTAGAAATTGTGAGTCGGCAAGGAGAGTACCGATCGGTGTTGATCAGTGTGGCACCGCTTATGGATGAGGAAGGCAATCAAAGTGGAGTCTTAGGGATTGCCCGAGATATTACTGAGCGCAAGCAATTGGAATGGCAGGTCCAAAACTCTGAACGACTGGCCTCGATTGGTCAGCTGGCCGCTGGGGTGGCCCATGAAATCAATAACCCCTTAGGGGGAATTTTAAATTGTTTGTACAACATCCAAAAAGGCTCACTCTCGGCAGACCGTTCGCAAGAATACCTGCATTTTATGGAGGACGGTTTGCGGCGGGTTCAACGAATTGTGCGACAATTGTTAGATTTTTCTCAGCAACGAGAACCTGAGCTGGCGTTGGCGGAATTGCATCCCATATTGGATCGAGTCGTGGCTTTAACTGAGCATGCCTTTGAGAGCAAAAAGGCCACTCTGTGCAAAGCGTACGATGACTCGCTCCCACCCGTCATGGTAGATGCCCCCATGATCGAGCAGGTGATGATGAATCTGGTGTTGAATGCGGTGCAATCCTTAGGTGTCGGGGGGCAGGTCACTCTCATTACAAACCGATACCAGGAAGGGTGTGAAATTTCTGTTGAGGATACGGGATGTGGTATCGCTCAGGAAGTGCGACCCCATATTTTTGATCCGTTCTTTACGACCAAGGGAACGGGTGAAGGAACGGGGTTGGGGTTATCCGTGAGTCTAGGAATTATTCAAAAACATGGGGGGGAGATGGTTGTGGATAGTGAGGAGGGAAAAGGGACTCGATTTACTGTTCGATTGCCCTTGGTTCGGTCCCGTCTTGGATTGCCCGTAAAGGTGGGGATATGAAAGAAGGTTCAATCTTTATCATCGATGATGAGCCGCTCATGCGGCTATCAATGGTCGATGCTTTACGGGCTGTCGGGTATGATGTTCAGGATGCCAGCACTGGAACAGAGGGTCTCGAGCGTTTGCAGTCCTCAGAATTTAATCTGGTCATAACTGATTTACGATTGCCCGGTGTTGACGGCCTCGAAATTGTCAAACAATGTAAAGAACAATGGCCAAGGACCGAGGTGATTGTGATTACGGCACATGGCTCGGTGGATACCGCGGTCGGGGCCATGAAAAGCGGGGCGTACGACTATATTACCAAACCCTTTTCGATGGACGAGTTGTTGTTGAGTGTAGAGCGGGTCTGTACCATGGTCGCACTCCGAGAAGAGAATCAAGCGTTACGTGATGAACTGGAAAATAAATTCAGTTTTCAGGGCATTATCGGAAAAAACGAGCGAATGCGGCAGGTTCTTGAAAAAATTAAGCTGGTTTCCAATACCGATGCGACAGTATTAGTCGTCGGGGAAAGTGGAACGGGAAAAGAACTCATTGCTAATGCCATTCATTCGAATAGCGCCCGACGAAGTCAAGCCTTAGTGAAAGTCAGTTGTGCGGCACTTCCAGAAACACTCCTCGAAGCGGAATTATTCGGTCATGAAAAGGGTGCGTTTACCGGAGCTCTTCGCCAGCGAAGAGGGCGATTTGAGTTGGCCCATAAGGGAACATTGTTTCTGGATGAGATCGGGGAAATTTCGCCACTTGTTCAAATAAAGCTGCTTCGAGTCTTACAAGAAAGACAATTCGAACGGGTGGGTGGGAACGAAACCATCGAGGTGGATGTGCGACTGGTGTGTGCCACCCAGAAGGATCTCAGAAAGGAAGTGGAACAAGGGCGATTTCGTGAAGATCTTTACTACCGGTTGAACGTTGTCCCCGTGCAACTTCCCCCCCTTCGGGAGCGACGGGAAGACATTCTCATGATTGCGCAGCATTTTTTGACGACTATGGCCGGTAGGGCCCAGCAAGAACCTAAGAGTCTATCGCGGCAGGCCCGCGAAGTGCTTTTTCGGTATTCTTTTCCTGGAAACGTCCGTGAATTAGAAAATACCATGGAACGGGCTGTGGCATTGGCCCAGCAATCAGAAGCCATACAGGCCAGTGATTTGTGTGGACAAAGTCATTGTCCCTATGCCGGAGGGGAACCTCAGCCAGGATGTGGGTTTTGCACTGATTTAATAGGAGGAAAACGAGTCAAAAGTGGGGGAATGGAAACCTTGGCGGCGGCCCGGGAACAATTTGAGCGGGGTCACATTTTAGAAATATTGCAGCGAACAGGATGGAGCAGGACCACGGCTTCTAAAGTGCTGGGATTATCCCGAAAAGGACTTTGGGAAAAGTGCAAGCGGTATGGAATCATTCGGTCTGGGGAAGGGTTGGAACTGGGTCAGCCTAATTGGATGGAGGAGGATTGACCACCTAGGTTTTACCCCTTCCCCTGTAAGGGACTTCTGAGAAGTCTTGCTCTTAAGGTTATTTGTTATTCGCCCCCCTCCCACAAGGAAATGATTCGGTCGTTCCCGGCAGTAGCCAGGAATCTTCCATCAGCCGACAGGGAAATCCCTCTGATGGGTCCCTTATGAGATTTGAGGGTTCGAAATTGACGACCGCTTTCAATGTCCCACATTTTGACCGTCCCGTCATCACTCGCCGAAATTAAGACTTTCCCATCTTGAGTGACGATGAGATTTCTCACCCATTCGGAATGACCTTTTAAGGTTCGCCGTTCTTGCAGCGTGGGCATATCCCAAAATTTAATGCTGCAATCACGACTAGCCGAAATCATGGTGGAACCATCCGGGGTAAAGGTGAGCGCTCCAATCCAATATTCCATGGGCCTTTGAAATCCCCCATGTTCGTCGACATAAAACCCCCGGTTTTCGGTTTCTTCGTCGTCTTCTTCATCTCGCCAATGCCCATCGATCGCGAGTTTTTCCTCACCACTTGGAAGAACCTCATATAACTTGATTTTCCCAACGTCACTCCCCGTTACTAAATGGATGCCGTCTGGGGAAAATGCGGCACAGACGCTCCAATTGTGGTCATATTGGTCTTTCCCCAAAAGGGTCATGAGTTCAGTCCCGGTCGTGACTTCCCAAATTTTAATATCCTTGTTATGACCAGCCCGGGCTAGCATTAAGCCGTCCGGGGAGAATGAAATATTACAGACTGCATGATCGTAACGGGTAAACAAAAGCCGAAGGTGTTCTCCAGTTTGAGGGTTCCATAAACGAATGGTCCGATCTTCACTGGCAGAAGCCAAGAGCAGACCGTCAGGGCTATATTTGACTTCCCGGACGACTTGGGTGTGCCCCCGAAGTGAACGCAATAGACGCCCCGTTTCGATGTCCCAAATGCGGACATATCGGTCATTGCCACCACTGGCCAGAGTGAGCCCATCTGGGGAGAAGGATACCGACCAGATTTCCTGCGTATGTCCACGAAAGGTCTTTATTTCCTTGGCCCCACTTTTCCAATAGGGCAAGGAATCCAAGATTGGTGCGGGCGCAGTGTCCGGTATATTGGGTGATGAGGTAGGTGGTATGTCAGAAGTTGTTGGTTGTGTCATAAAATTCCTCGCCTAAGAAACTCCAAAAAATAAATAAAACAGACAACGTAAGCCGGTTCTCCATTTAAAACCCGGGAGTGCCATTCCCTTGCCAAATGTGAAGACCCATTCCTATAATCCTTCAAGATACAGGATAGTAAACGCCACTTTTCGGATGAGTCAAGGTAAGTCTTCTGGTATTTTCTGCTTTCATTCCATGCTGAATTAGGCCCTTTTGAAGATCAAGTCAAGGGGCAAGTAAGGAATAAGAGTCAACGGAGGTTTTGTCAATGGAAATTCGTTTTCAACCTGCACTTCTACAAGAAGTCATCGATTCTTTTGCGGAGAAGACTGAACGCGAAGGGGACCCTACCTACTATAACGAATTTCATGAACTGGCAGATCCTATTTACGAAAAGTTCGCGCTGGATGACCGAGAGCCTGAATTCAAGCGTCTTTATCAACATCTCTTCGCTAAGTGGGGCTTTGCGGACATTCTTCGGAATGCCTTCGATACTTTTCCCGCCTTACGAGATAAAACCGGAATTGTTTTGGTACGTGGAGTCTTGAAGGAAGACCAAGAGGGTGTCGATGTCTTAAGGAAATGGGGAGTGGTGGAAGAAAAGCTGGCTAGCCAGTTTGAAAAAGACGGGAAGAAGGGGGTGGGAATTAAACTCATTCCGCGGCGGTTTTACGATCCCGCGATTACGCGGTATTTGAGACATGAGCTTACCCATATTTCCGATATGCTCGATGAAGCGTTTGGGTATGACCCTGATACGAAGGTGGGCTTGAATCCGGGTGAAGAGCATTTGATTCTCAACCGATATCGAGTGCTATGGAGCCTCCATGTCGATAGTCGAATTGCCCGTTCGGGGAAAGAGCCCATGTTCTCAAAAGAATATCGGTTCCGGGAATTTCGCTCGTGGTATCGAAAAATCCTTCCGGGTCAGGTTGAGTCGGTGTTTGAAGGCATTTGGCAAACCGACTATTTAACCCATGCTGAATTGGTGGAAATGGCCTCGGACACCACTCGAGTGATAGAACGAGCGGTGGAAGTGGAAGACAGTGAAGTACCCGACGTACCCACAAAACCTATGTTGATTCCGGGGTTCCCTTGCCCCCTTTGCCGATTCCCCACCTATACCTGGGTAGAAAATATGGAAGAGAATTTAGAAGGCTTTGTCCTGGACTTTATTCGTGAAAATCATCCCGGTTGGGACGTCGAGTATGGGGCGTGTGATCGCTGTATCGAAGTGTATAAACTCCGTGCTTCTGGGGTGGTATAATTGAAAAATTAGGAATCTATTTCCTAGACATAATAAATGGCATGAACCGAATAAGATTTCAACTTTTATGACCGATTCACCCCTCGAGAGTGAAGCTCAAACCGACCCTTCGTTAGGCCGAAGAACGTTTCTTCGGCATTCCGTTGTTTCTCTTGGAGTCACCGTCCAAGAATTCGTGAAGCATCGTGACTCTGCTCCCCCTCCACCCCAAGAATTTCAGCCGGTGGTGCAAACAGGGTGGCTTCGTCCACCAGGTGCAGTGGAAGAAACCTTATTCCTCGAACGCTGTACCAGGTGTGATGACTGTCTTGACGCCTGCCCCCATGAAGCGATCGTTTCATTGGCCCAGGATCAAACCCCTGGTATTTTTCCCGGAGAAGCACCTTGTTTCCTTTGTGACGATTTTCCTTGCATAAACGCTTGCGAGACCGAGGCGTTGGTCCCTGTTCGCGGAGTGCAGGGTGTGAATATCGGATTGGCCCAAGTTTCTCATCAAGCCTGCACCGCTCCCAACGGATGCCATGCCTGTGTTGCGAAGTGTCCCACCGGTGCAATTTCTCTGGATTTTGGGTCCTTTCGAATTGGGGTCGAGGAAACCCTTTGTGTAGGTTGTGGAATTTGTCAACATGTTTGTCAAACGGTAAATGATAGGGCGGCCATTCGGGTGACCCCAAACTTTCAAACTTTATCGTAGGTAAAAATATTTAAATGAGAGGAAATCGTTAAGAAAACCAAAAGAGAAAGGAGGTTTTTTCAGATGAATCTCCTGAAAAGCCACAAAAATGGCTTTTCTAAATTATTGTTTCTATTCAGTGTTTTAAATTAGCGAATTTTTTTTTCAGACCTTAGACAATTTTGAGGATTCCAAGGGCCACAAGGGATAATAACATCTTGACTTCATGGGGCTGTTGTCCTATGATCTGGTCCCCTTTGCGTGAGTAATTTTGGCCTTTATTCTTAATGCCGTGAAGTATCAAATAATTTGATAAGAACAATATTCACTTCGTTAGGTGGTATATGGCAACTGTTGTAAAAGAGGCAAACATATCAGGGGCTAATGGATCGGCGATGAATGGGGAGGCCAAGGCGGTAAAAATTTCTCCTAAAGATGCCCCAGCTGTTGACCGTGCCCTATGTAGAAGTAAACTTTATCTCCTGGTTTCATGGGGGTACCTTTTCCCCGAAGACGAAGAATTTTTGGATTACCTTCAGAGTGGCGAGTTTGTTGAAGATGGGAAGGCCGCTTTGGAGGGTCTTAAAAAGGAACTGCAGGATATCGGGGGCAATGAAGCTGAAGAACGCCTCCAATCCATTTCTAGCCATCTTGATGCTATTGAAGAATGGGTGTCGTCTGAAGGAGAGAATTGGAATATTCAAGATTTACGTGATGAGCATCGGCGGGTCTTTAGTAATGTCATTGCGCTGGACTGCCCTCCATACGAAACGTTGTTTGGGAATGACCATGTATTTGGTCAATCTTATGTGATGGGTGATATTGCGGGCTTCTATAGTGCCTTTGGCCTTCAGCTTTCCCCGGACATTCATGAGCGCTTGGATCACTTAAGCGTTGAATTGGAGTTCATGCATTATTTGGCATACAAAGAGTCGTACGCCATTCTTCATGATGGGGGTGAAAAATTAAAGACGGTCATTGAAGCCGAGAAAAAATTCGTCAAAGAACATATCGGGCGTTGGGTCCCATTGTTCGGAGGGATGTTAAAAAGAAAAGCCGATTATGGATTTTATAAAATTTTGGCCGATTTCACGTCTGATTGGATTGGGTTTGATGTGGCGTTCCTGGGTGTGACCCCTCAGCCATATTCTGAAACAGATTATCGGCCGGCCTCATACATGAATCCAGAGGGGCAAACTTTTGAATGTGGGGCTCAAGATAAGGGTAATGAATTAAGTCTGCTTATGAGTGAAGTCGGGGCAGATGCGTATTTGGATAAAGAAAGTGGAAATTCTGGGCAATCTGGGAATGCCTAATTTAGCAACCCTAGCCTTTTAAAGGTTTTGAGAGAACAGTTAGTTAGCAGTCCTTTCGGTTTTAATCTTTTATCAAAGGAGGATGCGTCATTATGAGATTGGTGCAGACGCGTAACAAACGTTTGGTGTTTGGCGTTCTTCTATCTGTGCTCGTGGTGTGTGTCGGTTTGACCATGGGACAGATTCCGCTGGCCGTCTCGCAACCGGTGACCATTCCGGTGGGCAAAATCAGTGGTCCCATTCCGATGGATGCTGCAAATCCCGTGTGGGAATCGGTGCCAGGGATTGTGGCTCCCTTGAGTGGCCAAACCATCACCACCCCAATGCATCCCAATATCTCCGTCAAAACGGTCATGATTAAAATGGCCACGAATGGCAAAGAGATTGGGGTCTGGGCAAACTGGGGTGATCAAACCTTGAATAACACCACGATTGGGCCCCAAGATTTTAGGGACCAAGTGGCGGTGCAGTTCCCCGTGCAAACTTCTGGTGCCCCACCATTTCAATGTATGGGCCAATCTGGTGGGACCGTGAACATTTGGCGTTGGAACGCCGAATGGCAAAAGGACTTGGGCGCGGGTGTTGCGGGCATGTGGGATGTGGACCAACAATATCCTTCAATCGCCTGGGATTATTACTATGAAGAACCGGCTGGCGGCGTGACGTACCCGGATCGTATTGGCCGGAGCTTAGGACCCTTCAATCCTGGGATTTGGTCAGGAAACATTATGTCCGACCCGGATCTGCGGGTGGGTTCAGTAGAAGATTTGAATGCGAATGGGTTCAGCACCTTAACCACCCAAGCGTCACAAGACGTGGTGGGGAATGGGTTATGGGAACCGTATGGTGCCTTAAAAGGTGGGTGCTGTAGTGGTCCCACGTGGCGGGTTGTGATGAAGCGGAGCCTAGCCACGAATGATCCTAACGATGTGCAATTTAAAGCCGGATCCAGCTTCCCTGTGGCCTTTGCCGTCTGGGATGGCTCGAACGTGGAACGGAATGGCATGAAAGGCAT
Source organism: Nitrospirales bacterium (assembly GCA_965223495.1). Classification (GTDB taxonomy): domain Bacteria; phylum Nitrospirota; class Nitrospiria; order Nitrospirales; family UBA8639; genus Nitrospira_E. Next base: position 448,216 of record OZ245001.1, read on the forward strand.
TTCGACCTGGTTCACGGCTCAAATGCCATAAGTTCGATTTTCTAAGAGAAAACCAAGCCGGAGAAATAAACTTTGGCTTGGAAGAAATTACCTCCGGTTATCTGCCAACTTCTGGTAGATGACCGGAGGTTTTTTTTTAGGATATGTTGGAAATACCACCCCGGTTTAGTTATTTCGTGCGGCTCAATACTGTCAAAAGTTTTTCCTTTTTCTTCATGATTTTCGCCTCTATAGTTGCGTTGGATAGAAGACCGCGTGTATAAATTTACTATTATTTGGTCATTTCCCATAACCTTTCATTCTATTCCATTCTTGGGAGCGGAATTGTGAATATATCTCTTTTATTTCCACCGAGTTGGCATCCCTCGCAGCCCTACCTGAGTATTCCCTGCCTTTCCGCCTTTTTAGAAAAATCGGGTATTCCCGTACAAGATCAGCGGGATCTGAATATTGAAATATTGGACAGGATGTTGACCAAAGATTTTGGGTTAGATGTCCATCAAAAACTTTTAGATTTAGTAAGATCTCTGGAAAACAGCATGACCGGGGAGACGGGGCCCGGCAGCAAGGAACATTATGCCAGGGCGGTGGAGTCCCTCGAACGTTTCCCGTTTTTAATCGATGAAATCGAACCCGCCAAAGCCTCCTTGCGTGGTCCCGAATTCTTTGATTTAGACCGGTATCGAGAGTGTCTATTTCTTATCGATCGATGGCTTGAGGTCGTTTCATCTTTGTATTTTCCCACTCGAATGACCGTGGTGGACAATCAACTCGCGTACTCCATTTATTCTTCACGGGATATTATCAAGGCCATTCATGATGAAAAACAAAATCCTTATCTTGACCTGTACCAACTCCTTTTCCTGCCTGGTTTTGCCCAGAAGATTCCGGATTTTGTCGGGGTGTCTATTACGGCCACCTCCCAAATTATTCCTGGATTAACCCTTTGTCATCTCATAAAGCAACAATTCCCTGATGTGCATGTGACTATAGGGGGAAGTATTTTTACCCGACTGGTTGATAACCTACGTCGATGTGATCGTTTATTTCAGTTAACCGATGACTTTATCGTTTTTGAAGGTGAAACCGCTCTACTCGAAATGATCAATCAACTTCAAGGAAAACGAGATTTTAGCAAGGTCCCGAATTTGATTTGGCGCCAAGATGGCAAGATTATTGTTAATCAACCTTTTTATTCCGAAAATTTAGCCGACCACCCTGCCCCCAATTATGACGGTTTTCCGTTGGAAAAATATTTGGCTCCTCATACGGTTTTACCGGTTCAATTTTCCCGAGGATGCTATTACAAGGACTGCGCGTTTTGCGCCTTAACGTTGGATCATCAGAACTTTCGCCAAAAAGATCCCATGAAAGTGGTCGAGGAGTTGGAGGCTCTTTCGGAAAAGTATGATACGCCTTACTTTTTCTTTACGGATGAATGCTTGGCTCTTTCTCCCACCAAAAGGCTTTGTCGTGAATTAATCCAACGGAAGTTGAACCTTCAATGGACTGCGGAATTGCGGTTTGAAAAAAACCTGTCCCGTGAGTTGCTGAGTCTCATGCGAGAGGCCGGTTGTCAAAAAATCGTTTTTGGCCTGGAGACGTATAATGCCCGTCTTATGGATTTCATGGTCAAGGGGATTACGCAAGAGAATGTGGATCGGATATGTTCAGATTGCGTGGACTTAGGAATCGCGGTTCATTGTTACGTGATTGTGGGCTTCCCCACCGAAACGGAAGAGGAATCCTTAGAGACGATGAATTTTATCGTGCAAAATACCAAACTTCACTCCTCCTACGGGTTTTCCTGTCAGCCATGCTTGTTTGACCTGGAAAAAGAGGCGCCTATTATGAGTGATCCTGGAGGGTATGGGGTTCAGCGAATCATGCGCCCAGCCTCAGAAGACCTGAGCTTGGGATTCTTTTACGAGGTCAAATCGGGCATGACTCCGGAACAGGCCGAAAAAGTGTACCAACACGTGTATGAGAAGATCAGTGAAGTGGTCTGTGAATTGCCCTTTAACTACTCCATGGCTGACGGATTGTTGTATATTGCCAAGCACAACAAAGAATTAGAAGTACAACCCTCCCCAGCCTAGACAAATCTGTCATTGCATTATCCACTTTCGAATTAGTCGAATTATTTTAATTGTTGGCGAATAAATGATTTCTACCGTGCCAAAGTCAGCCGAAAGCCTCGATCACCCTGGACTGTTATTCGAATGGGGGTTAAAAAGTTTACTGATTGCGGCCTTTTTTGAATTGGTGTTGTATCGATTAGTATCTCGGTTGGGAATGCATCTTGGAAAAGTCGCTGAGAAATACGAGGCTGTTCGGATCGGTTTCCGAACCCTTTCTTCTCTGGGGTTTGTCCTGCTGAATATGACGGCAATCCTGGTTTTTCTGATACTGGCAATTCTACTTATACAGAAAATTCGAACCAAGCTTTGGACCGGGGCACTGGACAAGTTGGTGATTCCCCTGGTGGCCCTTTTGTTGGCGTGTACGCTGGCATTTTTATTTTTTCCTCCCGCCATGGGGGGATCTATTATCTATAATATTCTTGCCTTTAGTTTATTCATCTGTTTGTTCGTGGAATATTGGAGGACTCACAGGTTAATGAGTCAACGTCTCATGTTAGGGAGCTTTTTTCTTGGAATTACTGGATGGTTGTATTACCAGACCATGTCTACTTCTTATGGTTGGCTCAATATTCTTGATGCTCCTCCCTTTGTTCATGAAGCCAATAGGCTTGGCGAAGCCCTGATGGTCCTTTCCAGTATTCTGGTCTTTTGGGCCTATGGAAGCACCTCTTTTTTCTCAAAAAATAAACAGCAGCGCAAATGGGGTCTGACGCTATTACTCAGTGGGGGTGGAGTCTTTATTATCTTGCTTTTTATGGACTTTTTCCTTTCTCTCTGGAGTCCGCAGACGGCCTTAGAGGTTCGGAAAGCCGGAGAGGGGATCGGATGGATTTTTCAGATGGGCATGGGGTATACCTTTTACTTGCCTTTTGCGTTTTATGTGGCCGGATTTACCTGTTGGGCCTATACCGTCATCAAGCTGGTCTTAATTGGCCGTTTGGCCGGGTATGGGTTAGGACTCATTTTTATGGCTGGCTATGCCCTTCAATTATCCCATTTGACCTTGATGGTAGTCCTTGGGTTAATGTTGCTTAATATCGATAAACGAGGATCACTCGGAAAATTACGTAAGAAAATTCAGGAAGGTCTGCTCTATCAATCAATTCGCCCCATGTATGGGCAAACACCGTAGGTAGGATTTCGACCATGGAAGAACAAGGATCGGGGAGTCAAACAATGGAACCCCAAGCAGGTGAGGTGGCCACAGAAGACCGCCCTTTAAGTGTTGATGAAGAAATTGCCGAACTTGAGAAATTACTGGGTGAAGAACCTGATGATTTTCAGGCGCGGTGCCGGTTAGGGGAATTATATTTTAATAAGGGCCGGATGGATGAAGCATTGGCGGAAGTCAAAAAGTCCATTGAAATGGCAGAAGGCATCAGGGTGGAAATGGATCGTTCCTTAGCCATGTACTATTCCAACCTTGGGACGATTTATGGGACTAAGGGGATGTTGGATGAAGCCACTGATCAGTTTAAGCGAGCGTTGGAATTGAACGCTTACGATGTCTTGGCGTTGTTTAACGTGGGGCGGCTGTATAACGAAAAGGGAGAATTTCTGCAGGCTAAAGAATATTTTGAGCGCCTCATCGAGATTTCCCCTGAGGATCCTATTGCTTGGTATAATTTAGCCGGGGTCTATGAAAAATTGGATGACCCTCAAATCTCCGACTACAATACCTTAGACATGGCCATGCAGGCCTATATGAAGGTCTTACAGTTTGATCCCAATCATTTGGAGTCAAGCTTTAAATTGATGGAAATATCCTTAAACCTCAAGAAACCAGATATGGCTGTCAAAGTCATGGAAGATGCGGTGGAAAATAATCCCGATGAACCCTTGGCCTATTACAATCTGATTAATACCTATGAAAAGTGTAAAATGTTCGAACAAGCCGAGGACACTCGGAATCGGTTAAAAGAGCGATTTAGTAAACGTTCTCGAGAGGCAGGAAAAAAGTAATACCCCAGCAAGGAGACAGCCCATGTTTGGAAGTTTAGGGTTTACAGAATTGATTCTTATTTTGGTCATCGTTTTGATCATTTTTGGCGCGGGTAAGTTACCGCAATTGGGTGAAGGTGTAGGGAAAGCCATCAAGGGCTTTAAGAAGTCCGTACAAGAAGCGGAAGCGTTTGATGTGGATCCTCAGGCACAGTCCTCTGATGGAGGTGAGACGGTTTCCGCAACAGCTCCTTCACAAATTCCTCAACCCGTTCCCACACCGCCGGTCGAAGTGGCCAACTCCGGTTCCTCGGATGGGACCGCGACTCCCACCCCTGAAGCCGTGGGGGTATCATCGAATAAAGTCTAATAGCCAACCTATTCGAGAGGCAGCATGGGGGTGGAAACATTGTGATCATCAAACCTCAAGGATGATGAGTTAAACGGGAAAAGGTACATATCTATGGGCACTGAGACGGTTTCTGAAATTGGCGTGATTGAAACATTTGCCGGAAATGGGAAGTCCCGAAGCACGGGTGATGGAAAGCGTGCCATTAAGGCCGGAATTCCCCTTCCTAATCAAGTGACGGTGGATCGTACGGGGCAATATGTGTATGTCGCAGAGTCCGGTTCGGATCGAGTACGACGCATTGATCTCGAAACGGGGCTGATGCACAATTTTGCCGGGATTGGAGAAACCTGTTATAGCGGGGATTATGGACCATGTGCAGAAGCCGGGTTGTATCTTCCGTTGGATGTCGCCTGTGATTCTCACAACAACTTATATGTTTGTGATTCAGGGAGTAACCGTATTCGAAAAATCGATGCCGTCACTGGCATTATTACCACCGTCGTCGGGACTGGCCAATGGGGTTTTAATGGAGATGGTCCCGCGTTAGAGGTCAACCTGACCTACCCGGCCGCCATTGCCTTTGACCATCAAGATTGTTTGTACATTGCCGATACTCAAGCCCATCGAATTCGTAAATATGATCCTCAAACCGGAACCGTGACGACTCTTGGTGGATGTTGGACCGAAGAGGATGACGAACGCGTGAGTCCCCTTACCGCTCAAAATTTGATCGTCTTATCGGGGGATGCCATTGGCATTGATTTTAGTGACGATCAGGGCTGGTTGCGTCCTCAATGTTCGGATGGATTGGATTTAGATCTGTATCTCGATGATGGAAGGCCGGCGACAGAATGTAAGTTTTATGATGTGGTCGGAATCGATGTGGACAGTCGTGGTCATGTCTACGTGACCGATAAGGGCACCAATCGCATACGGAAAATTGATGCAGATACCGGCGTGGTGTCTACTGTCGCTGGAGTCTGTCGTTATGGATTTGATGGGGACGGCAAATTGGCGGTAAAATCGATGCTCAATGTCCCTGAGGGTGCGGTGGTGGATGGTGAAGGAAATGTGTACATATCGGACTCCATGAATCACCGCGTTCGCAAGGTCGATGCCCAAACGGGAATTCTCACCACGATTGCGGGAAATGGCGATAGTGGGTATGACGATAAAAATATGGGAGGATGTGGGGCCGCAAGGTTTGTGGCAAAAGAAGATGCGGGGATGTTGAAGCATGGGGATGGTCGGTTAGCCACGGAAGCCATCGTCAACTGTCCCGCAGGTTTAACCTTAGACTCCTCTGGAAATTTATACATTTGCGAACGTAATGAAAATAAAATTCGACGAGTGAAATTGATGTAAACCAATGATGCCTTTCTAGAAAGGCAGGGTCCGGTGTTTTTTATTCATGCGTGCTGACATTGTCCTGATGTTGTGAACGTGTTCCCCGAATGTGGCAACATTGGGTCTCTCGTATTGTTTGCTCTTACCTGCCCATTGCCTCCTTTTCCCCTCAAACATGATAAGATGAAATACCCGAATGATCGCTAGGATGTTGCCGCAATTTCCTCATACATCATTTGTCTTCACCCAGGGCCCATGGGATAGAATGAGAGGAAACACTACCGGAAGCGGGCAAAATGAACACTGACATGAAAAAGCCATTTAATGGGTCACGTTTCAAGAAACTCCTGGTTGGGGGACTTCTTGGATTACTGTTATTGGGAGGTCTCACCTGGTATGAAATCCCGCTCGTCAGTTCCCAAGGACTCATCATTCGAGCCCATTTTCGTGAGGGAACCGTTCCCACTCATCCTTCCGATCCTGCATGGGAATCCGTGGCACCGCTTCCTATTCCCCTGAGTGGCCAAATCATCACTCGTCCCGTATGGCCGGAACCCAGTGCTCGGGCCATTTCGTTACGGTCCATCCACAATGGGAAGGAAGTGGCCTTTTTATTGGAATGGCAAGATGCTACGAAGAATGAATCGTTGACGCCAGGGGTTTTTCGTGATGGGGCCGCGGTGGCCCTTCCCTTAGGCGATGCCCCGGCATTTTTTTGTATGGGCCAATTAGACCATTATGTCAATATTTGGCATTGGAAGGCAGATTGGCAGAGTGATGTGGATAGGCGCGCCGCAAGGCGGAAAGAATCTCGACGAAAAAGAAAAGGACCCCGCCGATTTGAGGTGATCCCCCGTCGGCCCTCTTCGGTGGAAGATCTGATTGGTGGGGGGTTTAGTACGCTGACCAGTAAAGAGCGACAAGGCCGAATAAAAGGACAAGCTGAATGGAAAGCCGGGCTTTGGCGTGTGGTCATGAAGCGTCCTCTCACCAAAACGGGGGATGACTTAGAGAATGAAGCGGCCTTAATCCCAGGGAGAATGCAAGCCGTCGCCTTTGCGGTATGGAATGGAGAAAATAAGGAACGGAATGGACAAAAGGCCGTAGCTTCCTGGATGCAATTACAGATTGACCCGATCTCTCCAGGGCCAATGGGGGCTATTCAACCATTACCATCAGACAGTTCTGCAAGAAGGGGTAAATCGTGATGGAAAGGTGTTCCCGTTTGGTGCAATGGAAGGTCTGGTTGATGGTCGTGGGGTTCAGTGTTGTGGTTGGATCCCCCAACCTCACTGTTCATGCGCAGTCTGCTAATGGAGCCATGACGGAAGAGAAGGCCCTGACACTCGCCGAACAATTTGGGGTGGATGTCGGGGAAGTTGATGAAGAGATTCAGGAAATCTTAGGGTTGACGAAAGCTGAAGGTGTGGTGGTCTTTGCTGTCATTGGAGGATCCCCGGCCGAATTAGCGGGCATTAAGGTAAAAGCGGTGATCAAAGAGGTCGATAAATTTGAAATTCGTACCTTGATCGACCTTGGTAATGCTTTGGAGCACGCCTTGCCCATACAGAATTTCACCGTCGCCACCTATGAGCCGGCGGATCCGGATAATCAGGGCCTGACAGGTGGTTTAAATTTTCATTTTGTACGAGTGAAGCAGGATTAAATGAATTCGGTTACCCATATAAAAAGTCTCTTGAATCCTAATCGAGGGGTGATGGCCTTTCTGGGTTTTGTGGGACTCTGGGTCTTAGTGAGTATGTTGACCCCTTTGGCCATCGTGACCGCTCAGAGTGGCGATCCGTCAAATGGGACAGAGAATAGCTGGTTACAGGAAATAGAAAAAATATTTATTCCCTCCGATCAATGCAAGCAGTGCCATGACCGCCATTATGAAGAATGGAAGGGAATGCGAGAGCAAACCATGGACCTGAAGACCTTTGGTCGCGTGGATGGAGCTCTGCTTCATGGGACCGCCCTGACTTCACCAGTGTTTCAAACGGTGCTGGGTCTTTGGCTCCAAACCGATCCCAATCAAGAACAGCGCACGCGCTGCCTTTCTTGTCATGCGCCAGCGGTCACCGTCTTTCCCCAACATACCGATCGATTCATCGAACAAGTCATGCAGGGTGGGAAAAAGGTGAAGGTGGAGGGAATTGGGTGCAGCGCATGTCATCTCATTACGGGGACTCAACCCAACCCACAAGGCCATCCCACGTTCAAAATCACTCCTGGCCCCACGCTGTATGGGTCTTATGCGGAACCCGATGAAAACTTGGTCCATCCTTCAGAACAGGCTGACATCTACCGTGGAGCTCATTATTGTGCTTCCTGTCATTTTGGAAAAGTCAAAGATGTCATGAGGGCCGATATCCCGGGAGAAATTCTGAAAGGGACCATTTGCCAGGATTGCCATATGGAACGGTCTACCGGCAGTTCAACCTCCCAACGGGGAGCGTTAACCCGCCCGATTGGAAGGCATTGGTTCCAGGGGATCGTCATTCCCGGCATCATGTTAAGTAATCGCAATTTGCAAGCTGAGTGGTTTTCTCGATTAGATGTGAAGGCGGAAAAGGGCAAGGGCGAAGTGGCCGGTGAAGTGTTGATTCGTAATGGAGCCCTGCCTCATACGTTCCCAGGTGGGGATCCGGTGCTGAAACAATTTTTTGTCACGGTGACCTTAAAAAACCAAGCAGGGCATGTTTTAGATCAAAAAGAATTTCGGTTTGGAAAGTCCTTTAGCGAACTCTTGCGAGGGCCCATTCCCCGGCCGTTGGTCAATGGCGGAATGACTCGGCACATTCCTTTTTCCCTTTCCTTGTCCGAAGGCCGCAGTTCAGAAGAAGTCTTTTTAGAAGCTTCCGTCAGTTATGCCTTGATCCCGGAGCCTGGCAAGGACTTAACCGAAAAGTTCCTTAAGACCCTTTCATCCGAAAAGGACCGAACGACGGCAAAAGGAATCATTAAAGATTACGCCGCTCCCCGCCTTTTGACGTTTCGGACCATGACGTTATAACCCGCTGTCTGTCCGTTCTCGACCTTTTAAACCAAAAAGGATCCTCTGATGGCCAAAAGAAACGATATGACCGACGATACTGTGACAGGAACGGGGTTGGTGATTCTTTTCATGAGTCTGATGGCCTTGTTGTTCCTATCTCCTCCTCACTCCAACGCGGCCACGAAAACCGCGCAGGGTAAAAAACCGATCGAGAGAGCCTTCCCCAGTTCGGAAAAATGTAAACGGTGTCATCTCCGGGTCTTTGAAGAATGGGAAGCGTCGGCTCAATCTCGGTCGATCGTGACGGCTCCATTTCGAGTGACCCTGGATCGGTTTCTTGCGACCGCTCAGGAGAAAGATCGTGGGATGTGTTTTCAATGCCATGCCCCGCATATCTTGGAATATGGGGAACTTCTGCCTTCCTTCATCAAGGAAGTCCAATCAAAAGATCCGCATATGGATGGGGTGGGCTGTCCCCAATGCCATCTCATTCAAGAGGTAGACTCGGCCGCTCACCCACCTATCCCGCATTTTGAGATTGGGAAAACCGTGTTCGGGGGATATGACAAGGCCGCGCATAATCTGGCACATCAATCGGAAAAACTTAAACTGTATAGGGAATCCCGCTATTGTGTGACCTGTCATGATTCCCTTCCGAAAACGGCCAAGATGGAAAAGGCTCTTCCGGGTTGGCTGGGTTCATGGGAAAAGACAAAGGCCGAGTCTCAGGGAAAGGTCTGTCAATCTTGCCACATGCCGGAAGGGGTAGATGAATCGGCGAATGGAGAGAAAATTCGGAAAATCGCCAATCACAGTTTCCCTGGACGATTTGGAAAAGTTCGGGCCCAAGCGGTGGAGATAGATTTTTCAACGACCGTGAAAGGTGACCAATCGCAAGTGGATGTGATCATCAAAAGTCTCGTTCCCCATAATCTTCCGTTACCCCATCCCGGATGGTCTAGGGTGGTGGTGGACCTCTCCATACTGGGGAAAAACTTAAAACGGGTCTATCATGAGCAACGTTTTTACCAACGGGTGTTCGGTACTTCAGCCGGCAAAGATACGGTCTTTGATTTTGAGGCGACGAAAGTCTTACAGGATACGCTTCTCAAACCTGAAGAAACGCGAACGGAACAGTTTACCTTCCCGACACCTAAAGATGCCCCTTCAATGGATGTGATCGTGACCCTGACCTACGCTCCAGTGCATGGGCCAAAGGACTTTCTTGCAGAGGTTGAGCAGGAGGCTTCATTAGGAAAGAAAGCTCGAGCCTTTCAAAGTGTCGACATCGCCCAAAAGAAGACGAACGTCATCCTAAAAAAATAGACCAGCCCGTGATTCACCAGTCCTAACTGGTGACGGCCCCTTTGGAGGCGGACGAAACTAATTTGGCGTATTTGGCCATGACCCCGCTTGTGTAACGTGGCGCAGGGGGAGTCCATTTGGCCAACCGGGTCTGGATTTCTTCCTCGGTGAGTTCCACGTCCAATCTTCGATTGGTAATGTCCATGTGAACGATGTCTCCGGTTTCAAGAGCCGCAATCGGTCCACCCTTTGCCGCTTCGGGTGCGACATGACCAGCCATCAGCCCGTGAGTGGCCCCGGAAAATCGCCCGTCAGTCAGTAAGGCTACCGACTCTCCTAATCCGGCCCCGACGATCGCGCTCGTCACTCCCAACATTTCCCGCATTCCGGGTCCACCCTGTGGGCCTTCATAGCGAATCACGACGACATCGCCAGCCTGAATTTCTCCTTTTTGCACGGCTTGAAAGGCCTGTTCTTCACCTTCAAAGACCTTGGCCGTTCCCTTGTGGGACAACTTTTTGTGACCCGCTACTTTTACCACACACCCTTCGGGGGCGAGATTGCCCTTTAAAATGACCAAGCCTCCGCTGGGTTTAATGGGGTCGGCCACCGCATGCAGGACGTGTTGCCCCGGAGTTTCTTTGGCCGTTTCGGCTTCTTCTTTAAGTGTGCGACCCGTGACGGTCAGTTGATTGCCATCCAGATGGCCGACTTCCAGGAGCCATTTTGCTACCAGCGGAGTCCCACCGGCTTGGTAGAGATCTGCGGCCATATATTGTCCACCGGGTTTCAGATCCGCGATTAATGGCACGCGGCGGTTGATGGTATCGAAATCATCGATCGTCAACGGGACCGATAGTTCATGGGCAATGGAGAGGAGATGCAAGACGCCATTTGTCGACCCGCCGGTAGTCGCAATCGCTGCAATCGCATTTTCCAACGCCGGGCGGGTAATGATATCTCGCGGCCGAAGGTTCCTTTTCAATAAATTGATGAGTAACGGCCCACAGGCTTTGGCCACTTCATGCTTTTTGGGATCGAGGGCGGGAACGCCATTAAACCCGAGGGGTGAGATCCCCAAAAATTCAAAGGCGATGGCCATGGTATTGGCTGTGAACTGTCCCCCGCAGGCCCCGGCCCCAGGACAGGCCCGTCGTTCTAGTTCAATGAGCTCTTCCGTATTGATTTTCCCGCGGGCGTGCGAACCCACAGCTTCGAAGACATCTTGGATGGAAACCGGCTTTCCCTTGAATTCACCGGGCATGATCGACCCCCCGTACAACATGAGGGAGGGGAGGTTTAAACGAGCTAGGGCCATGACCGTGCCAGGAATCGTCTTATCGCAACCGGAGAGCGCGATGACGCCGTCAAAGAGATGTCCCCGTACGGTCAGTTCAATGGAATCGGCGACGACTTCCCGGCTAATGAGGGAGGCCTTCATTCCTTCGGTCCCCATACTAATGCCATCGGAGACCACAATGCTGTTAAATTCGATCGGGACGCCTCCGGCTTCACGAATTCCCTGTTTCACGCTTGCTGCCAGGTCACGGAGATGATAATTACAGGGGGTGATTTCGGACCAGGTATTGGCCACGGCGATGAGGGGCTTGGAAAAGTCATCGTCCTTAAGGCCCACCGCTCTTAGCATGGCTCGGGCGGGCGCGCGGTCCGGCCCCTCGGTGAGGACTAGGCTATTCTTTTTTAGTGTGTCTGACATGAACCGATACTCCTTTTTCCTTTAGGGAAGAAGTAAATGTGTGTGAAATTGAGGAGACTAAACTCCAGCTAGCTGAGGTCTCAAAATGTCTCATACCTGTGGGAGAAGGGTCAATGTTCAATTCCCAAAACTTGTCATGAGATTCTCCTAAAAAGAACCGGAGTGACCAGGGGCAATACATGTGAAAATGGTGATTTCATACCCATATCAATGTGTCCTTTTGTTACGGGCGTGAAGTTGTCCGTTTTTCTTAAGCCCTCATTTGGGAACGGGTCATAAATCGGTCTATTTCTATGCCGTTTGGGATAATGTGGAAAAGAGTCGTTCTTGGGGCATTTGGCTTGAGTACGACGCTAATTGGGGGGATGGAAGGCTCAATAGGTCACGCGGGGTGTCGTTTGGGTAAATGCCCCATGGTCAATGTACGGTGTCTGGAATCGTGCTTGTCGGGTTTTTCCCCGTCTCCAAAAGGATGGGTTGGGGAAAAATCCGGACTCCTCCTCATTGCTGGTGGGGCTGGTGAGAGGAACGAATTTTCCTTTCGCTACTCGAATAATGATGCCAAAAATCATCAACGAACCAGTGCTTCTTTGGTGGGGTCGGTGATGGCCTTGCTCGCGGTTTTTGACGAGGCGGGAGAGTTGCCGGCGGAGGGGACTTCACAAGCCAATCAACTCATTCATGCGTTGATTCAATTACAGTCGGTTATGATAAAAAGCCAATCTCCAGAAGTTCAGGGCTATCTTTCTATGGCGCTCCATCAGGATTTTGCCCAGGAACAGGAGAAAAGGAGCCAAGCGTTCCATAAACGGGGATTGACTTCCCAGGTGTTGGAAGCTCTGCTTCAATTTTCTCACACGCAATCCCCTTGGAAACAGCCACCTCTCGCGGAAGAATTCCACCGTTATAATCTGACTCGTTCAGATTGGGAATTCATGGACCACATCTATTCCCAGGCCTTAGAGAGTTATCGAAAAAAAGGTGTCTCCCTGCATGATGCCTTCGATCGATGGAGAGCAAAAATGCCTGGGGGAAGGTCTGAATAAACATCTGGGTTATGGCAGGTATATGGGTCTTCTTGTTTTGGCTGATTGGGTGCACGCGTCGGCCAGTTCAAGGGCACGGAGTCCGTCTTCCCCGGTGATCGGCATGTCCTCTTCTGAGTGTAAGGCACCACAAAAATCCTTTAGAAGTGCAGAAAGTGTGGGTCGAGGGAGGCAGGGATAGGTTGTATCACCCTTTCCTTCCGAAAAAAGGTGGACCGTTCCCGCCGTCCAATCGGCTGCGGCCTTCCCTTCCGTGCCGATAATTTCTGCACGGGTGATTCGCTCGCCAGATGTTCGAGATATTTCCACGTCACAGGTAATTCCCTCCTGGGTTTTCAACTGAATGGTGGCCTGAGTTTCAGGTGTATTCGGGCTTGAGGAAGAGCAATCGGCGGTGACCAAGCGTATGGAATCTTGTGTCAGCCAATGAACAAGATCGAGAAGATGGATGCCAAGTTCTAGAACCACCCCAGGAGTGGTTGGGGGATGGGGTTTGAAGGATGCAGGTGAAGTTAGGGGAAGTTGCATGGTACATGAGATACGTTCCCAATTCCCTAAGGTTGTTCCCACCTGCCGTAACCGGATGATGGCAGGTTCATACCGTAGGGTGTGAGCCGTCATGAAGGGAATGTGTTGATGCTTGGCCTGTTTGACCATTTGATTGGCTTGGTGGGCATTCAGGGCAAGGGGCTTTTCTACCAGAACCGCCTTGCCCTGGTTCATAGCCTCGAGGGCCATGGGAAGATGGAGAAAAGGTGGGGTCACGATCAGGACACCTTGAATGTCCGGATCAGTTACGAGATCTTCCCACTTGGGGTAAAATCGAAGGTTATGGTGTTCTGAAAGGATTTTCCCCTCCTCTTGGTCCGTCCGACTAATCGCTAGCAGTTTTCCTCCCAGGTCCTCCGACAGAAGATGCTGGAGATACCGGGATCCGTGCCGGCCTACTCCGATCAACCCGAGTGGAATGGGATTCATTTGGGATTTTTCCTTACAAACCTTGATCTGTTAGAAAAAAGGAAGCGGGGTCTATGGAACCACCCGTACGAAACATACTGGATCTCCGACTAGCGCCGTAGGGTAGGTGGGTTCTTGAATTTCGTACGATATTCGATGAGTATCGCACCAATGAGTAATCCAGGGAATTTCTTCAACCGAAGTGGTGATCAAACCGGGTTTGGCTAATTTTTTTAAACAATTATGGGTCAAGAGCAGAATCCTGGCCCGTTCCTGGGTGAAAAGATCCGGATCAAAGGAAAGTGGATCTGCCCGGCCATAGGAGAGGGAAGAGGCATGGGGGAATTGTTCGGGATCATTCAGGACGCTGACCATCCACACATGATCGAATGACCCTTCTGCCTGCACGGCTGACCGAAACTGAAAGGTCAATTTCTGATGAGTGGAGGATTGATTGAGGGTCTGCACTTCTGTTTCTCGCAGATTATAAGGGAATACCGATCGATGAAGATCGATGATCTCCATCAATAAGGGCGAAATTTCCGCGACTCCAGCTCCTACGTACAGGCTTTTCCCATTCTGGGGAAGAAAGGGCCTAAGGGCCTTGGCCAGGGCGTTTCCCATTCGTTGACAGGGCTTCCGTTTATTCTGCCAAAACACCTTGCCGCCATCCTCGCAATAGACCGATTCGAGAGCCCGATAATCGAGGGCATCGTACATTTGGCGAATGCAATGGTAGGTGAGTGGCGTGAGACGTTGGATGGTTCTGCTCCTGTACTTAACGGATATATGGGATGAATCCTGCATTTTTACCAGGTTGAGAAACCAAGAGAAAGCCATTTTCAAGAAGCCCTCGGGGATTCCTTAAACCGGCTGTAACCCCCTGGCCCTCTACTTGACCCACGGGTGATTTTTATGGTCCTATACCCCTGTTTTCCCTTACTGTTAAGATGCTAATCTCGATCCAGACGTGATAACCCTTCTGGCTGTCACCGATTTCTATCTCGCTCTTCCCCCTTCCCTTAGTGGGAAATGAAACTGAATGAGCATTCTGCTTCAGGGGGCTTCGGCGATTCTCCAAATTTCCTGACCGTTGACTTAATCACCACCGTGATAAGGGGTCATGGTTAACATACTTCAAGAACTGCATCGAGTCATCAAACTGGAAGCGGAAGCGCTGGCGCTCCTGGATGACCATCTTGATTCCTCATTCGAAGATGCCGTCAACATGCTGTTTGACTGCAAGGGAAAAGTCATCCTAACAGGGGTCGGGAAGTCTGGTCTCATCGCCAATAAAATTGCGGCCACCATGGTGTCGACAGGAACTCCTGCCGTGTTTGTGCATGGATCCGAGGGCATGCATGGGGATATTGGCATCGTCGGTCCGCACGATGTGGTCGTGGCGGTAGGGAAATCGGGAGAAAGCGACGAGCTCTTAGCGATCCTCCCCTTTATCCGGAAAATTGGAGCTCGAATTATATCCATAACGGCCCAGGCGGAATCCACGTTAGCCAAGAACAGTGACCTTGTGTTGGTCACCCCGATTCGGGAAGAAGCCTGTCCCCTGAATATGGCTCCGACTTGTAGTACGACAGTGGCCCTGGTTTTAGGAGATGCCTTGGCTATGGCCCTCATGAAACTTCGCCAATTTGAACCCACCGATTTTGCTCTGTATCACCCGGGGGGGCAATTGGGTAAACGGCTATTGTTAATCGTGGCTGACGTCATGCGAACCGGTGAGGATAACCCGGTCATTTTTCTCAACCAAGATGTCAAAGGGATGTTGTGGGAAATGACGAGTAAACGGATGGGCGCCGTTTCTGTCCTTGATGAACAAAATCGACTGTTGGGGCTTATCACCGATTTCGATATTCGGCAAACTTTAGAAAGAGGGTTAGACCTCTTTGCCTTATCCATCGCGGATGTAATGAATCCCAAGCCGACTTGGGTATATCTCGATGAAAAAGCCATAGAGGCATTGGAATTCATGGAAAAACGGGAGAAACCTATTTCGGTCCTTCCGGTTCTGAATCGTGAGGAAAAAGTCGTTGGGATGGTTCATATCCATGACCTGATTAATAAGGGTCTTTGAGAATGTTTATGTAACAATACATGGGTGGTATCAACAATCCTTGTCCTCTAGTTTATGTACTCGGACCCGAGGCAAAACGGTATGTTAGGAAGTATAAAAAGCAAAACTAGTACCATTGTCATCATCCTCGTATTGCAAACTAATTACTGAAAGAGGTAGGAGTCTTAAAAATTTTTCCGAAGGATAGAGCTTCGGTCAGTCAAATATGACTATGCAAGAGAATTTTTCTAAGTCCGGTGACATTTGTCAGTTTTCGAAATTAGCCATTTCATGATTTATGATTCGATGTAGGTGAATCATTTGCCCTGACCACGGGTTCCCTGTAACCAGAAAAACTATTGCCGATCCTTTAGCCTCAAACATGAATAGGTATGTGGAACATCCTATTTTGGGGTGGATTTGGTATCTTCAAGGACTTGGGCTGTGTCTGCTGGTTCTTCTGAGTTTTTTCCCCTCGGCTTTTCACATTCAGGAAATTGTATTTTTTTCCTTATGTGGGTTGGCTCTTGTTGGGGGGTGGTTGGAGGGGAATGGTCCGAACTTGCGGACTTCAATTGATTGGCCGTTGGGCCTCTTGATAGGGTGGATTCTCTTAACCATTCCTTTCTCTCTTGATCCGGCCTATAGTTTTGGCGAGTGGCGAAAATTGGTAGCCCAATGTTTAGTGTTTTATTGGGTTGTATTTATTCTACGAAAGTTGTCTCTAAGGAATTATCCCCAATCACTAGGTTTAATTGGGAAAAGTGGTAATCATTTGTCTTATTACCATGCAATCTTTTTGTGTGTGCTGCTTGGAACCTTATGCTTGAGTGTGGTGTCTCTAGGAGAATTCCTTGCCCTCGGGGGAAATTGGCAGGACCGATCCATACGGGCTGGAGCCCTCTTTTCGGATTATAACTGGCTCGCCACATATTTGGTTCTCTCCATACCGGTCATCGTCTATTTTTGGGTAATAGCGCGACGGCAATGGGAAAAATGGATTTCTGTAATTTCCTTGGGATTAGCCGGAATTGCCCATCTAGCCTCGTATTCACGTGCGGGATGGCTAGCTTCTGCGGTTCAAATCGTTCTTATTGGAATTCTTTCTCGGCATTGGAAAATATTGGGGGGAGGGATCTTTTCGTTATTGCTCATAGGTGGTGTGCTATTGGTTATGGGAAAAATGGGGTATCAATCCGATACCCTTAATGCTTGGACGCTTGAAACGCGGGTACAAGTTGCTAATCTTGGGTTGAATAAGATGATGGAGCATCCCTTTGTGGGGATTGGGTATGGGAATCATATCTTTCAACCGGTTCTGGCAGATACACCTATGGGAGAAAAGCCCATGCATCTGCATAACACCTTTTTAATGGTTGGGGTGGGGAGTGGCTTTCCGGCTTTGTCGTTTTATTGTTGGATGTGGTTTGCGATAGGAAAACGGCAATTTGGCGGATGGAAAAAGAAAGAATTGACCGATACCGATAAACTCAACTTCTGTCTTGGCATTGTGTTAGTGGGATTTTTGACCCGAAATTTCTTTGACTATATGTTTGCGGGGAGCTTGGCTTACTTATTTTGGATTCTTATGGCCTGCGGTGAATTCCATTCAAGTGAAAAAGGGACTTGAAAATTTTAGGCTCGCGTAATTAAAGCTTTGTCGGAAGGAAGTAATGTTAAGGAAGTAATGTTGATGAGGGGATCAGGGTTTCAAAATGGCCTTGATAACGTAATTTCTACCTAAGGTTGCTTTCTTCTAGAATGTCCATGGTGAGCAAATTGGGATTTTATTTGATGCCGTTGCTTCCTCAGGGTATTTCCCCCGGATTCCTAAATTTTTTGAATGTTTTTTATCCCACGATGGTAAGATTTATTTTCTTGGCGAGCCGTGTCTCCACATGAATCCTCACGCTCCCCCATCCATATCTTTCCTGGCCATGATTCAGAGCCTATGGACTAATCGTCAGTTGATATATCAGATGACCAAGAGAGAAGTTGTGGGACGGTACAAAGGTTCCTTCATGGGATTGGTGTGGTCCTTTCTTAATCCTCTTTTTATGTTGGCGGTGTTTACCTTTGTCTTTTCTGTAGTTTTTAAGGCGCGATGGGGTACGGAGGTAGACGAATCTCAAGGACAGTTTGCCGTCATACTCTTTACGGGTCTCATTGTTCATGGATTGTTTTCAGAAGTTGTGAATCGGGCTCCGAGTTTAGTTCTTTCTAACGTGAATTTTGTGAAAAAGGTGGTATTCCCTTTAGAAATTCTTCCAGGAATTGCGATGGGATCCGCCCTCTTCCATGCTCTTATTAGTCTGATGGTGTTGTTAGCCGCCTTTTTGCTCATCAATGGGTTTTGGAACCTTACGGCAATCTTTACCCCCATTGTGCTTTTGCCATTAATTATCCTTACCTTAGGCTTGGCTTGGATTTTGGCGGCATTAGGGGTCTATCTACGTGATGTGGGTCAAACCATCAATATACTAACATTGGTCTTGTTATTCCTCTCGCCTATTTTTTATCCGATTACCGCATTGCCGGAGACATTCCGTCCTTGGTTATTGGCCAATCCGTTGACTTTTATTATTGAGGAAATGCGTGCAATACTGATCTGGGGTCAATTCCCTGACTGGTTAGGATTGGGGCTGTATACTATGGCTTCATTGATGGTTGCATGGTTGGGGTATGCGTGGTTTCAAAGAACCCGAAAAGGTTTTGCAGATGTCCTCTGAAAGCATGACGGAAAATCCTTCCCTCGGTCTAAACAAAGAGTCCATAAAACAGGAACGAAGTGATTTAAGTAATGAAATTTCGGGAAATATTGCAATAAAAATAGATCAATTGAGTAAATGCTATCAGGTTTACGATTCACCACGTGACAGACTAAAGCAATTTATTTTTCCCAAGGTAAGAAAAATTATAGGTCAGAGCCCGAAACACTACTTTCAAGAATTTTGGGCGTTAAAAAATATCTCCTTTGGGGTAAATAGGGGAGAAACCGTTGGAATCCTTGGTCGGAACGGGGCGGGAAAATCCACTTTGCTACAAATTATCTGCGGTACACTTATTCCAACCAGTGGCAGGGTTGAGGTAAACGGCAGTATTGCGGCATTGCTTGAACTTGGGTCCGGATTTAATCCCGAATTTAGCGGTAGGGAAAATGTGTATTTAAACGCTGCGGTCTTAGGGCTAGGTAAGGAACAAGTTGATGAACGATTTGATGACATCGCAGCTTTTGCAGACATCGGTGATTTCTTGGATCAACCGGTCAAAACCTATAGTACTGGGATGTTAATGAGGCTAGCTTTCGCGGTGAATACCAGTGTTGATCCCGATATTTTAATTATTGATGAAGCACTAAGCGTGGGAGATGCCCCCTTTCAGGCCAAATGCTTTAAACGACTCAAGAAACTCATTGCCAGCGGCAAAAGTATCCTTTTTGTCTCTCACGATATTTCGACGGTAAGATCCACTTGCGATAGGGCCCTATGGTTAAAAGAAGGAGAAGCGAAGATGTGGGGCCATGCGAAAAGAGTGACAAAAGAATATGAAAAATACTGTTGGGAGGAGCAAGGCGTGATTGCCAAAGAGGGCAATGAAAAAAATAACGCTATTCCCCCTAAGAAAGAATTACCTGTAAATGAAGCCAGTGCTCAAGACTTCTGGAAGGAAACTATCAATGCTCTAGGCCAGACAAATATGTTGTTGCCTCTTAATGACTCCTCAGCACAACTTGGCAATATGAGTTTGATAATTCAAGCTTTATCCATCACAAACTCTTTAGGGGAAAGAGTTAAGGAAATTAATTACGCGGAAAATATTACGGTTCATTACAAATTGTTGGCTCAAAAAAATATCGATTCTGAATTTATGATTGGCATCCGAATTCGTAACTTATGTGGAGATTTTATTTGTTCAATAAATGATGTTCAAAACATTCAAAGAATTCAATTAAATGCCGGAAAAATTACCTATGCTCGTATGTCTTTTAATTTGCCCCTTTCCGCTGGTGATTATATTCTTCGGACCGGAATATTTGGATTTAAGGATGGAATTGCAATCCCTCCAGAAGGTTATGATTTTTCAAGAGCAATCTTATGGGATATTCGTGAAGATGCCATGTTTATAAAGGTGCTTCCATATAAAGTTATGGCGCTGGCAGGACCAGTAAATATTAAGGCTCATTTGGAACTATTTGAAACACCAATTAATAATTTAATGGGATTTCCCTCTGGTGATTATTGAAGCAAACCCTAATTTTAGGCAAACCCTTCCAGAGAAAATTGACAAAGATTGGGAGTTAAGCCTCCAATCTATATAAAAGGCCCACAATGGGCTTTCCTTTCTCCCTGGCTGGTTGTGGGATTGCTCATTAAAGTTTCCCTTTTAGAATAAGGGGGTGGATTAGGGATTTTAATCTTTTTCCTAATTCCCCGTTACCTACCAGGGGGATTATTATCAGTGCCGACGCGAAGAACATTAGCCTTTACACATACAACTCGAGGAATGGATTTTTCAAAATGTTCTCTGAACTATTTAACGCGACGATATGCTCCAAAGGATCGTTTAAAAGGCCTTCCTCCTTTAATTTCCTTGAAAGACGAGCAGTCTGCCAATATATACACTGGAAGCTTTACTTTATGGGATTGGGAACAAGTTCATGAAATTCCGAAACTTACCCACTTTGTTTCAAAGCCCTATAAGGTCCAAGATGTTTGTTGGTTAGAAAAGCATTTATTAGTTTGTGGCACTACGTTTTTTGAAATATATCCAATAAATGGTCCTTATGATCAACCGCAAAAAGTTATTTCTCACCCCTGGTTTTCTGGAGGGCATACCATCGAAACCAATTCGCATGGACAAATTATTGTTTCTTGTTCTGGTCCAGATGCTATTCTCATTTTTGATTTTGATGGAAAATTAATTGATTTTCTTAGAATTCCTGAATCTCTTTATGGGGCAAATTATAAATTCACCCTTAATGATGATCTACGTCAACATTATATAGTGAATGACTGTCAAATTGGTCATATGAATTCAGCTACTCCGATAAATGATGGGATTTTATGTTCTTTGCTTATACCTGGAGCAGTAGGGCACTTCGATAAGTTTGGAAGATACAGAGAGATAATTCGAGGATTTGTTGGGTGTCATGGCTCTCGTTTAGCTTTAGAGGGGTTAGTATATTTTAGTGATAGTTGTAATGGGCTCTTGGTTGAAATGGGATTTGATGGAATTGTGGAAAGGAGATTTCAACTTCAAACAAATTGGCTCCATGATTCGTTGCAAATTTTAAAAGATCTTTACCTTTTTTCTTTGAGCGATGAGAACACCATTGAGTTATGGAATGTAGCAAAGGAAGACCAAATTTGGAAAATACCTTGTAAGGATTTTGGCCAAACTACACAATTTTTATCGGTAAACCATTTTCTATATTAACACTCGAGACATTTTCTGCAACAATAGAACGCCTCAAAGATTTTTGGTATTTTTTTTACTTTGACAGCTCTAAGGAAGCGTACAATTGCACACCTTCAATTTTGAAAATTTTACCAATGCTTTGAGTGTTTTAAGAGAAAAATGGAAGGAAGTGCCTGGGACAACTCAAGAGAGAGTTTTTTCAGCAAATTTGTTGCAGCTTGAAAATTTTGAGTTTTTAAAATTTTGGTCAGAATTATATGAGAACAATTGTAATGGTACAGGATATACCACAAGGGGATGGTATCACGATTTATACAAATCCTTGGCCCTTCTTGGTGGTGAATGGCTGGATGTTGGTTGCGGGTTAGGCTTCGATGGTATTTTTTTTGCGGAAAATGGAGCAAGGGTGACGTTTTTGGATATTGTTGAAACAAACCTTAAGGTAGTTGAAAGAGTATGCAGCCTAAAAGGAGTGAAGAATGTTGAGTTTAAGCTGTTTGATGATATTGAAAAGATTCACAAACTAAATAACTTTGATGTGATAATGGCGATTGGTTCTTTGATAAATGCCCCATGTAAACTGATGGCTCAAGAAAGGGATATGCTTGCGGGTCAATTAAGAACAGGTGGGAGGTGGCTTGAACTTTGTTATCCGAAAGAGAGGTGGGAGCGAGAGGGCAAGTTAGATTATTGGGAATGGGGGGAAAAAACTGATGGCGAAAATACTCCGTGGGTTGAATGGTATGATGAAGGTAAGCTTTTAAATTCGCTTAAGCCTCATAAATTCGAGCCCATATTTAGCCTAAATTTTCATGACAATGATTTTAATTGGTTTGATTTTATTAAAAGATCGTAGGGTATTGGGAGGTTTAGTTTCTAGACGGTCTCGTTGAAATGGATAAATTCATACAACAGATAAAAGTGGGAGATTTGCACACACTATTTCCTGATTTTTCCGGGGAAAATTTGGTTGCTTTATCCAAGAGTTTAAGAGATTGGACAACAGAGGATGATGAGCCGGTTTTTCGGTTTCTATATCAAGCTCATCGTCCATATAGGCATTTAGAGTTTGGAACTTGGCAAGGGGGTAGTGCCAAAATTTGTTTGGAATCTTGTGAGGCAACTGTTTGGACTATTAACTTACCTGATGGAGAAGATTTGCCCAACGGAGGCTGGGCTTATGGTCAGCGAGCCATAGAAGGGATTACCTACCCAAGCTCGGTTGTTTCAGAATATCTTGGAGAAGATGAGCTAGGCCCCGTACACTATCATCGGACTGATGCAGGGGGGTATATCGGCCACATTTACAAGGAAAACGGGATGGGGAATAGAGTTTGTCAGATTTATTGTGATAGTCGAAGCTGGGACAATTCAAACTTTCCGGAAGATTTTTTTGATTCGGTCCTTATTGATGGAGGGCATTCATCTGATGTGGTAGTGAGCGATACCAGAAAGGCCTTACAAGTGTTACGGCCCGGTGGATTAATGATGTGGCATGATTTCTGTCCCGTTGAAGATTTTCCAGAAGAGATTTCCTCCGTAAAGGGGGTAACCTTAGGGATAAAGGAATTATTTCCGGAATTGCAAAATGCGATGCAAACTTTGACCTGGATTAACCCTAGTTGGATTCTTTTGGGAATAAAAAAAACAAAATTCCAACGCTTTAAAAATCGTTTATTTAAGCCCAAGACTCTGAAGGACAATTTGGGATAAAGAGGCTCTTTTTCAGTAGGCTACTTTGTTTAAAATTTCCTTTTAACTTCGACTAATTTTTTATTTTATTGCAACTCTGCCATGCAACCAAATATAGATACATTAAATTTTATTCGAGTGGCCTCCGTTGCCCCTGAGCTACGAGTAGCAGATGTCCAGTTTAATGTCGAAAAGATCCGTTCCGCTATGGGGGAAGCAGTGCGAAAAGGTGTTTCGATTGTCTTATTCCCGGAACTATGCATTACTGGTTCGACCTGTGCGGATCTTTTCTCCCAAACATTGTTGTTAGGGAACGCTCTTAAGGCTCTTCAATATTTGGCGAATGAAACGAAAGATTTGGGAATACATGCAATCGTGGGTTTGCCCATCAATCTTGTTGGACGCCTGTATAACTGTGCGGCATTTATTGCTGGAGGAGAGGTTCTGGGCATAGTACCCAAAAGGTTTTTGCCAACAACGAATGAATTTTATGAGCAACGGTGGTTTTCCTCTGGAGAAAGATTTGGACCGTCCCAGGTAAAGATGAGCGGGCTTTCTGTTCCCTTTGGACAGAATTTGCTCTTCGCCGTCCATGATCCTGTACCTTGTATTTTGGGCATTGAAATTTGTGAGGATCTTTGGGCTGTTGAGCCCCCCAGCGGGGGGCAGGCCCTGTCCGGTGCCAACATAATATTTAACCCTTCAGCCAGTAATGAGCTGATTGGAAAAAATCCCTATAGGAAAGATTTAGTGAAAATGCAATCGGCACGGTGTGTAGCCGGTTATGTGTATGCCTCTGCAGGGCCAGGAGAATCTTCGACAGACGTTGTGTACTCAGGACATTGTCTTATTGGAGAAAATGGTGTGATTCTAGCTGAGTCCGAGCGTTTTCGTTTTGAAACCCAAATGATCTTGGGAGATATTGATTTAGACCGTTTGCGCCATGATCGACTTCGTCATGGTTCTTTTTCTTTTGGTATCCCGCAGTCCGATTATCGAATGATTTCTTGTCCGAATCTTGTGCATGGATCAAATGAGAAGCCATTAGGCATCATCCGGCCCCATTCGCCGACCCCATTCATTCCCTCGGACCCTTGCCTTCGAGCGACTATTTGCCAAGAAATTTTTGCCATTCAAACAACAGGTTTGATCAAAAGGTTGAAACACGTAGGCGCGAAGACGGTCGTGATTGGAATATCTGGGGGGTTGGATTCAACGTTAGCTCTTTTAGTTGCAATTCAGGCATTTGATGGTTTGGCTTTGGATCGGGGGAATATATTAACTGTCACCATGCCCGGGTTGGGGACTAGTCAACGAACGAAATCCAATGCGGAGGAATTGGCAAAATTAGTGGAAGTGGGTTTGAAAGTCATCCCTATCCATGATGCCGTGAACCAACATTTTAGGGACATCGAACATTCGGAAGAAATACAAGATGTCACCTATGAAAATGCTCAAGCTCGAGAGCGCACCCAGGTATTAATGAATTTGGCCAATAAGCATGGAGGATTTGTTGTAGGGACGGGAGACCTCTCCGAAGCGGCCATGGGTTGGTGTACGTTTAACGGCGATCATATATCTATGTATCACGTAAATATTGGGGTTCCGAAGACCTTAGTGCGGTTTGTCATTGAGTGGTGCGCAGAAGCGAAATACTCGGGGGCTGTGTCCAATGTTCTTCACCAAATTTGTGACACTCCGATATCCCCAGAACTCCTTCCTGTTGGGGAAGATGGAGATCTTGAGCAAATGACTGAAAAAATTATCGGGCCTTATGAATTGCATGACTTTTTTTTATTTCACCTTGTTAGGCATGGGCAACGACCATCAAAGATACTTTATTTAGCCGAATTAGCCTTTCAGAATAGATATGACCGTGAGACTATCTTACATTGGCTGGAGGTCTTTCTGAGAAGGTTTTTTAACCAACAATTTAAACGTTCAGTTATGCCGGATGGGCCAAAAATAGGTTCGGTAGCCCTTTCTCCACGGGGTGACTGGCGAATGCCAAGCGATGCTTCAGCGGAGGAATGGTTGACCGAAGTAAAATCCTTGGTCCAGGTGAAATCATAACGTTGTTTGTTGCCAGAAGATTTCCAAGATTCTTGCTGTGAAGTGTTAACTAGATGTTTGCAAAGCTAAAAGGAGATTTATGAAGGATAACCTTATGGTTGTGTGTGGTGCTGGCGGGTTTATTGGTGGATTTCTGGTGTCGGATCTATTAGCCAAGGGATTTAAGCGAATAAGAGCTGTGGATATAAAACCCTTGGATCGTTGGTATCAAAAGTTTGATGAAGTCGAAAACTTAGCTTCAACAGATTTAAAGGAACTATCTGCCTGTCGCCAAGCCGCTAAAGATGCCTTTTGGATTTATAATTTGGCAGCGGACATGGGGGGCATGGGGTTTATCGAGAATAATAAGGCACTGTGTATGCTGAGTGTCTTAATTAATACGCATTTGCTTCAAGCTGCTCTTGAGGTAGATGTTCAACGATTTTTTTTCTCCTCCTCAGCCTGTGTGTATAACCATGCCAAGCAGACCGATCCAGGTGTGACCGGGTTAAAGGAAGAAGATGCCTATCCCGGGATGCCCGAGGATGGGTATGGGTGGGAAAAACTGTTTAGTGAACGAATGTGTAGACATTTTTCAGAAGATTTTGGTCTTACAACCAGGGTGGCGCGGTTTCATAACGTATATGGACCTTTGGGAACATTTGATGGGGGTCGTGAGAAAGCGCCAGCCGCCATTTGCCGAAAAGTAGCTGAAGCCAAAGTTTATGGAAAAAAGGAAATTGAAGTTTGGGGGAGTGGAGAGCAAACACGCAGCTTTATGTATATCGATGATTGTATCAAAGGCTCCCACGACATAATGGCCAGTGAAACCATTGACTTCCCCATTAATTTAGGAAGTGCTGAAAAGGTTTCAATCAATCAATTGGTGGATGTTATTGAAGAAATTGCCGGACTTAAACTAAAAAGAAACTATAACCTTAATGCTCCAAAAGGGGTGAATGGGAGAAACAGTGACAATTCCTTAATCCAAAAAATGCTCGATTGGGAACCGTCTATCCCCTTGAAAAAGGGGCTCGAAAAAACTTATGCCTGGATTTACGAGCAAATAAAAAGCGGAAAATCAAAAGATTCGGTGGTTAATATTGCCTGAGGAAGGAAGGGCTGTAGAAAAGTTTATGGATTATATTCTGGCATTCACCAAAATGACAAATGCTTTGGTTGTAAAAGGGGCTTTTGCATCCGAACCCTTCACCTTAATGGATATAGGATGCAGCGGGGGAATTTCCCCATTTTGGCGTGTCTTTCATCCCGCCTTGAGGGCTATAGGAATTGACCCGGTTGTACAAGAGTGTGAAAGATTGAATTCCCAAGAGGAAAATTCTGGGGTGCGGTATCGCCCAGCTTTTGTGGGATTGTCTGACGAACATCCCTTCGTCAAAAAAAGGGGGGATAGGGAGCCTTGGAGTGGAAATCCGTGGAACAGGCTAAGTGCCCCAGTTGCCGCAGATATTTTGCAACCAAAAATAAAAAAAGAAGATAAGCTTTCGTTTCTTAATGATTGGCAAGGAGAAGAATTGGCCGAACCCCTTAAGAAACTGACAGTGGATGAGCTTGTGGAAGATGAAAATCTGAAGACTGTTGATTTTATTAAGATCGATGTTGATGGGCATGATCTGGATGTCATTCTCTCTTCTGAAAAGTCGGTAAAAACATCACCTGTCCTTGGCTTAACCTTGGAGGTGAATTTTTATGGTAGTGCGTCGGATTTAGATCATACTTTTCATAATACAGATAAACTCATGCGTCAGTGGGGTTTTGATTTATTTAGTTTAGCCATGCGTCGCTATTCAGCGGCCGCCTTGCCGGCCCCTTTTGAGTGGGACGGGCCAGCTCAAACCTTATTCGGTCGACCCTATCAGGGAGATGCCGTATATCTGAGGGATCCCATGGCTAAGGGAACTCGTGGTGCTCCCGAATCTCCTGAACTATCAATGGAAAAGTTGCTGAAATTGGCTTGCTTGTTTGAGTGTTTTGGCTTGCCCGATCATTCAGCGGAATTGATTAAAGCAAACGCAATGAAACTCCAAAAGGTTTGCGACCCTCAAGAACTGTTGGACATTCTTGCCCGTGAAGTTGATTCCTCAATTGGAAATTATTCGGAATATATTGGAAAATTTCAAGAAGACCCGACCGCCTTTTTTCGGTCACGAAGGAACTAGTTGGTCTAGTCGAAAATTTTGTCCGTGAGGTGAAATTGCAAAATTTTTTCTGTAGGGGAAATTAAAGGGGGAGAAATTTATAAATATTCGGGGTGTTATAGAGCAGTGGTTAAAGGAAAGTCCTTGTCTAAACTTGAATTAGGATGTACCGCCATGCTTTCTGAGACAACCAAGTCAGGTTGTATTGTTTTTCCTTAGCCTCTACTTTTACTTTTTTATGGTGCTTTTCCCTCTTACGGAAAATACAACAATAAACTCTGACCACTCTGCGGGAGAAATTTGTTAATTTTGGGGCCAAGGTAAGCCGCAATGCTCGATTCCTCCCGTTGCAATACGCGGAGGCCCTCTCTTTCTCCAGAATTCTTAAGAGTGAGCTTGAAAAAGGTTAACCAGTTGCGGCTGTTGTGATAGACCAGGTCCGCCTAGAAAACATGGAATCTTGAAGCGTGACCATGGGATGAGTAGATTGTCTCCAAAGATTCCATGAGTATATATTCTTCTCGGTCTGTTCAGGACTTTTCCGGCTGTCAATTTCTTGATGTAATAAACGATTAGGCAGAAAATTATTATTGGTAAAATGAATATGTCTAGATTGATTAAAGCTGTTACATTAAATGTGCTAATGATACATTTTCTTTTCGGGGCAGGATTGTGGGCCGGATCTCAAAATCTACCGCGAATGTCTGAAACATTTCCCAAATTTACAGAGGGCATTTATACCAATAAATACACGTATTTCCCTGGCGACGAAATTCAATTTCATGTTTTTGTTAAACGAGATTTCTTTAGTCCATCTATCGAAGTTCTCGATCTTCGAAAAAGAATCTGGAAGGCCGTGCATGAATTTACAAAAATAAAAGCTCCAGAGATTGGACAGCCATTCCGTCATTGCTCTGCAAGCGATGGGTGTCGATGGGCGAACCCAATTCGTTTCACTATCCCTCGAAACTGGAATTCAGGTATTTATCGCTTTGTCTTTCAAAATTCTCACTCTGAAAAACGAATTGGCCATTTTATTATTGCAACAAAGGATCCACAAAATTCTCTTTTATATTTTGTGGATTTCCAAACGCCATGTGCCTATAACCTCTATGGCAATGCCAGTTTTTATTCAACAATCCTAAATGATGGAACTTGGATCTCCTCAGGAAGCAACTCTTATTCGTGTCGACGTCCCCTGGTGGTTGGATCTAAGAAAAAGGACGGCAAAGCCCATTTATATCAGCCGAAAATTGAAAAATTGCCTTGGATTTGGACACCCCAGTTCCTTCTTGACATTTCGGAAAAAGTAGAAATGGATTTCGCGGCAATCGAGCCTGCTACGCCCAAAAAAAAGGAATTATTAAAGCAATACGAAGCTATTGTACTTAATGGGTCATTGGAATACCTATCACAAGTACAAATTTCACCTTTTAAACACTATGTTACGGGTGGTGGAAAATTAATCATGAATGCTCGTGAATATGGCTACGGGATGGTTGAGTTGGATTCCCAAAATGGGAAAATGAAATTTATCGGTAACCGACATACATTGCTCTCGTTGGAAGCAATTCACGATTTTTTTGGCTTTGCACTGACCCCACCAAGGTGGATTAATACATCTAGTCATAACGAATTTGTACCTGTCAAGGTGATAGATGCGAGGCATCCAATATTCAACGGGTTGAATCTTGTTGCTGGAGATATTCTCTTCGAGTCGGGCGCAGTAGGAGTGGGGGGGGAAGTAATAACGGATCAGTCGACGGAGAAACTCTGCCTTTTCGGCAAAAATGTCAATTGCGAAAACTCAATCGTTCTTGCTGAAGGGAAATGGAAAAACGAAAAATCTAATTCCTCCATCGTTATCGCCTTGGTACGGCAAGGAAAAGGATACATCTTTACAGCACCAGGAATTTATTTTAGTACTTCTGAAATCCATACTATGAAAAAACTGAGGCAACGAATCGTACCCTTTATGCTTAAGCTGGATAAATCGGACAATCCATTCACTGTACCAGGTTAGATTTTTGTGTATTGTTATTTTAGTATAGGTTTCGTGCGCTAGGCCTTCTTCCTCAAAAAAGAGGAAGGGCTAATAATTGTTTGTCCAAAATGCGATGCTCATGGGTGTGTCAAAGATGGTATTGTGAAAGGCCTTAGATCTTGTGAAATTTTCTAAGGGTTCTTCGAGAAGGGTTTTATTTTTCCAACTTTGCTACAAAGTTGGAGGAATTTTTGGAAGTGAGCCTTATTCCAATAACCCCAAATTCTCTGAACCTTATGTTTTGAATAAATAGCGGAATTCTCTTTTCTCAGATTAATGGCTGATGCATAAAGGGGACTGGTTATGATCAATCTCCAAGACAAATCTCAGGAACTAAATGAATTATATTTGTTAAATAGCGACTCAGAAATTCTAGGAAATATAGGTTCTTTCAGCCAAGAGGAAATGAATCGTTCGCTTCATAGTGACCCTTGGTTGAAGAACCTGATGATGAACTATTGGGAATACGTCGCCGGCAAAACTATTTTGGAGACCTATCCATGGGATTTATGTATTCCCATTTGTGATGCCTGTAATGCTCGCTGCACGTTTTGTACTTCTTGGTTGGAAGGAAAGGATCAAATTTCAATCCCACAATTAGAGGCTTTCGAATCGGTACTAAGATATGGCCGGAAGATTGGATTGGCTGGACATGGGGAACCTCTTTCCCATCCCTTAATCATCGATATATTAGATAGGGTTGAGAGTTGGGTTGATTCGCGTGCAGCTTGTTATATCATTACCAATGGAGTATTTTTGGAGTCTCTCATTGAAAAATTGGTCGCCGCTGGGGTTTTGAGTTATGCGATTAGTTTAAATGCTGCAACCCCACACACTCATGAAGAGGTGATGGGCCTTAAGAAAGGAACATTTCAGAATATATTGGACTCAATAAAAAAACTGGTGGAATTACGAAAAGCCGGGAAAATATATGGGGTTAGCATAAGTATGGTGTTGACTCAACAGAATATTCACGAAATAGAAGAATTTATTAAGCTGGGGAATAATCTCGATGTAAACAATATTCAAATCAAAACGTTAGCTGGTGTGGGCGGAGAAATTCCAGGGTTAAATTATCATGTACTCCCCCTTATTTGCACCAGGATTTTCCATCATTAAAGGAACGTGCCATTAAGGCGATAACTGATTCTGTGGTCAGTGTCCAATCTGATCCCGCATCCTGGGAAACACCTGTCTTGTCTGTACAAATGGAAGAGAAAATACGCCTAACCCCACCTGTATACATTTCAAGAGAAGAGGCATTGCGGAATAAAGATGTGCGGAAATATTGGCGTGGACAAGAAAAATTTGCGGTCAAATCCCATGGGGAGTTAAACGAATTTGTCAATGACTTTGATGGGAACAATCCTTTTGATCGAAGGCCAAGATATGCCTGCAAGTCACCTTACCATTTTCTTTACATTAATGATTTTTCATTTACCATGGTGCCTTGTTGCTATTTAAATTCTGTGCCGGGATATAACAAGGTGATGTTTGATGGATCAGGGGAATTTTGGGGTGCATGGAATAGTCCAGCAATGGTTGAGCTGCGTCGGCGCCTCAAAGAGGGTCCCTTATTTAATATGTGTACGAAATGTCCTGGAACGTTTTAGTCTACTAAAAGGAAGCCATGAAAAAAACTGTGGACAATTCTACTTTTGAACCTTATTTATCCGTCGTTGCATCTTCTCGGAATGATGACCACGGGGGAGACCCTCTGATTCGAACGCAAATTTTTATTAATTGTCTGGCCTGGCAGTGTGAAAAAGAGAGAATTCCGACTGAATTGATTCTAGTGGATTGGAACCCTGTTAAGGGTCGACCAGGTTTGTCGTCGGTTTTGTCCCTACCCCCTGAAACTACTTATTGCAAAGCGTATGTAGTTACCGTTCCAACTGCCTTACACAAACGCTTGAAATATTCCGAGCAATTACCTTTATTCCAAATGATTGCTAAGAATGTGGGAATTCGTCGAGCAAAGGGAAAGTTTATCCTGGCGACCAATATTGACATTATTTTTTCCAACGAGCTTTTTCAATGTCTTGGTGAACAGGACCTTGACCCGAAAAAGGTCTATAGGGTCGATCGTTATGATATTGAAAGTGGATTAACCAAGGATGCCAAGTTAGAAGAAGTTCTTGACTATGCCTGGACTCATCCGGTTCGTTCTCATCGACGATATGCGCCAGAGCAATTAGTGGTTAATCTCTATGGGTTAGAGGTTTTTAAAAGAGTTTGTCTTCCTGAAAAATCTCTTCAAGGTGAGCAAGGTGGAGTGAAGGTGGTGCTTGAGAATGGTACCTGGCAAATTCGTCCCCAACCCTCTGTTGCCATGAACTATCTTCATACCAATGCTTGCGGAGACTTTACGCTCCTTTCTCGTGAAGGGTGGGATGCGATTCGTGGTTACCCTGAATTCGCTTCATATTCTTTTAATATTGACAGTGTGGGATTGCTTGCGGCCCATTATTCGGGTTTTGAGGAAGTTTCGTTACTGCCACCTTGTGTGTGTTTTCATATTGAACATGGAGTGGGTTCAGGATGGACACCGGAGGGAGAAAAACTGTTATTTGACCGCTTGCGAAAATCGGAAATTTTAAATCCTGAATGGTCGGTTCTAACACCTTTAGTTGATGAGATGCGTGAGAAAGGAAAGGCCTTGGAATTTAATCATAGAAATTGGGGCCTTGCAGATTTCAATTTGCCACTTCAAATCCTTGGGGACCAGAACCCAATTCCCGCTTCGCAATTAACATCCTTGGAACAACAGGCCGAAAACCGGGAAATATCTGCTATCCAACCTAGGTATGATTTAGATCGATTGACCTTGGTCCAGGAGCGAAAAGAATTTCAAAACAAGATAATTGTAGCCCAGGAAGGGTTGCTTGGCCAGATTCCCAATTCTATTGGGGAGGGAGGGCTAACGCATGAAGAATATTTGGCTCAGGAACGGCAACTCTTTTTCGAGCAAAGTTTGGCGCACGAACAGCGCTTGGCTGAAGAACGTCGGATGGTGTATGAGCAGAGTTTGGCCCATGAACAACGCTTAGTTGAAGAGCGAAGAGTGGCTCATGAGAAACGATTGGCATCAATCGGGGGGGGCACGGTCGGTGGTGGTGAGGAGGTAGCCATGCTTTACATTCCTGACTCTAATGGACATTATTCGGAAGATTGGAAGGTTATGTATCCTTTTCCCCTAAAATCTGTAACCAATATTACCTTTCGATTGAATAAGTTTCCCTCACGGTTTCCTTTGCGACTCGATCCCTGTCAGCAACCGGGGTTGGTAAAAATAAGTTCCATCCAGGTGGTAGATTTTTTAAAATCTAAGGTAGTTTTGGAGTTTGATGGTCGACATCGTGACCAGTTTGTTCCAAATGGAACAGCGGTTTGGTCCAATTCTCCAATCTCCTCTAATGGGGGTGTTTTAGGAAAAGTTTTTGCCAAAATGAATCATTCCGCACTAAGTCTAACTAGCACCGGGCTTGATCCTCAATTGTTATTTCCCAGATTTCCTGAAAATATTGGCTTTCCGTTACTTCTTTCGGTGGAAATGAAAGTCGTCCCCTTTAATGGTTCCTGAATGAATGTTAGAGGTTAAAGATTTCGTTTTTGTCCGGATTATGGACGCTGCTAACTTCGTGAATAAAATTAAAAGCTGGGATGTGGTTTCGCGAGACCTCCTTCTTGCTTGTCCTCCGTGGTTTACCCTGTGGAAAGAAACTCTTTGCCTTCCTGACGGACGGCAAGTTGCAGATTATTACCAACTTGACCAGCGAGACTATGTGGAGGTGGTAGCCTGGAAGGATGAGAATGTTTTAGGCCTGTGGCGGTATAAACATGGTCCTCGTAAAATAAATTTGGGGTTGCCGGCTGGGTACCTGGAGCCCGGGGAAACTCCTCTCAATGCTTCAAAACGTGAATTGCGAGAAGAAGTTGGTCTCCTTTCAGATCATTGGAGACATCTTGGGTCCTACTACTTAGATGGAAATCGAAGCTCAGCACGGGCGCATATATTTTCGGCCCACAATTGTCAAAGGACTACCTCCGAATTTTCAGATGATTTAGAAACACATGTTGAAGAATGGTATTCCCCAAAAGATTGGATTGAATTCCTCATAGGAGGAAAGGTGGTCACATTAGGGGCTGTTCTTGCTGTTTATGCCGGCATATTGTTGCCTTCTCTTTTAACTGCCAAGGAAGCCATTAATGGAAATAAGGGAGAGACACATGGTCAATGATGTAGCGGTAATAGGATTGGGCAAACTCGGAGGAACGATGGCCGGGTGTTTAGCCAGCAGAGGTTTTAACGTTATTGGAGTGGATGTTTCACAGCAGGCCGTCGATGCTTTGAATGCTGGACGTGCACCAGCTCAGGAAAATGGGCTGGATGAACTTATTGGGAATCATAAAGATCGTCTTCGTGCGACGCTTAGTCATGAGGAGGCCATTCTTCATAGTGATTTAAGTTTTGTCATTGTTCCGACCCCTAGTGATGAACGAGGGGCATTCACCCTTCAATATGCAGGGTATGCCTTTGAAGCAATTGGTAAAGCTTTGGCGAAGAGAAATGGCTACCATACTGTTGTGCTGACCAGTACAGTATTACCGGGTTCAACCCGGTATGGGTTGTTACCCATTCTAGAAAAATTCTCCGGCAAGATTTGTGGCCAAGACTTTGGCCTTTGTTACAGCCCCGAATTTATCGCGTTGGGCACTGTCATTAGGAATTATCTCAATCCTGATTTTTATCTAGTGGGAGAATTTGATGACCGGTCAGGTGCCGAATTGGAGTCAGTTAATTCCAGAGTAGCTCTAAATAAGGCTCCTTCCAAACGGATGAGCATTGAAAATGCGGAATTGGCTAAACTATCGGTGAATAGTTTTGTGACGTTAAAAATTAGCTATGCCAATATGCTGGCTGATTTATGTGAGCGAGTTCCAGGGGGAGATGTCGACGTAGTAAGCGATGCTATCGGTATGGATAAACGGATTGGCCGCCCTTATTTGACTGGAGGGTTTGGATATGGGGGACCGTGTTTTCCAAGGGATAATGTGGCGCTGAATTTTTTGGGAAAACAATTGGGCGCCGAGACGCCTTTGCTTGAGGTCAATGATCATTATAACCGGTCTATTTCCCCTCGCTTTGTCGAGAAGCTGGAGCCATATTTACAAAAAGGGGCCACAGTAGCAGTCTTAGGTCTGGCATATAAACCATTGTCGCATGTTATAGAGGAGTCTCCAGGTATTTACTTGTGTCTGGCCTTGGCCAATAGAGGCTTGCGGGTTGTTGGTTATGATCCTCTTGCGGATGAAGAGGCCAAAATAGCTCTTCGTGATCACGCCCTGGTCACTGATTCTCTTTCCACCTGCTTGCAAGATGCCACTTGTATTTTAGTGACCACTCCTGACGCGATATTTCGATCGTTTGCCCCTGAAATTTTACTTGGTGAAAAGGATTCCGTCATTGTAGTGGACTTTTGGCGGTGCCTCGCCCCAGCTGTTCAAACCCATTCCCGCATTCGTTACATTCCGGTTGGACGTTGTATAGATGATTCTGTAGGAATCGAAAAGTTGAATAATCTCTGGTCCTCTGGCTAGTTTCCTCTCTTCTTCATGAATATCTTGTTCGTGCTTTATGGGGATTTTGGCTGCAATAGTGCCAATCCCCTTGTCCTGTATGCTAGAGAACTTTCTCGGGCTGGGCATTCCTGTGTCATTGCCGTTCCCTCCAATCTGGAAACCGTCGCTCTACATGAAAAGCCCTCCTTTTCTCCTCGACTTTACGATGAAGTTCTTTCTGGCCCGGGGTCGGTTTTTTTAAATGGACTTCCTGCCGATGTCATCCATGCTTGTACTCCAAGAGAAGGTGTACGACGGTTTGTTTACACCTATATGCAAAAATACCCGACACCATGTGTTGTATCTTTGGAAGATAACGAACCTTGGATATCTCAACAGGTTCTGGGAATCAGTGAAAAAAAAATAGGCCGATTTACCGAGAAAGAAATTTCCGACCGATTAGGCTTGGCCTATGCGCATCCTTTTATTTATGACAAATTTATCGGACTTGCCGATGCAGTCGTCGTTATTCAGGATAAGTTGAAAATCATGGTGCCCCCCTGGGTCTATTGTGAGACGGTGATGCTTGGAGTTGATTTAAACTTTTTTTCCCCTAGACCTCCTGATGAAGATTTGCGGGCACAATATGGGGTGGGAGAGAAGGAGAAAGTCATTGTCTATCACGGCGGAATGAATAATTTTACAAAACAGCCAATGAAAACACTATGTCAAGCAATTGGCCTAATAAATGAGCAGGGTTTTGAATGCCGTTTGTTACGCACCGGACCTTTTGCCTTGGACTTTCTGGAACAGTTGAATTCTAGGGCCGTCTCCCAGATTTGTGATCTGGGTGAGATTCCCAAAAAGGATCTCCCCGATTTATTAGCCCTTGGGGATGTTTTTGTTCAACCGGGAGCGAAGAATGCTTTTGAAGATTTAAGACTGCCAGGAAAAATTCCGGAATTTTTAGCCATGAGGCGTCCGGTCGTTATACCGGACGCTAATATTTCTCATTTGTTTCAGGATGGAATCGATGCCATCTTGCTGAAGACGGGGAGTGCCGAGGAGATTGCCCAAAAGTGCGTTGAACTTTTTTCGGATGAAAGAAAAGCCGAAAAAATTGGGTATGAAGGTAGGAGACTAGCTGAAAAAATTTTCGATGTAAAAAGGCAAGCTCGTCTCCTTGAGGCGGTGTACGGTAAGGCAATGCAGATCTTTCATGCTAATGTTGCGGCTAAGGTATGGGGGGAAGAAGGAGGGCCCGCTTCTGCCTCAGAACGACTTGTTCGTAAATTGGAAATGATGGCTGGGCTAGATGGGCCTGATGTAGATGATGGGAAGAAAGAATTAATGCAGGAGTATGCGAAAAATCTGAAAGTTATGCAGAACCGTATAAGAGGATTGGAAGAACATCTTGCGGAACGGAACATTGAAATTGATGTTCTAAAGGAACAGGTCCTGGAAAGAGAAACGGATATCGAAAGAATCCATGCTTCGAAAAGCATGAAAATTACCGCCCCTTTGAGATTGCTAGCGCACCATTCTCGTTTCTACTATCGTCTCGCCAAAAACTTTCAAAGTGTAATTTGTCACAGTGGAGGGCTTCTGCACGTTCTTAGAAAAGGCATTTCTGTTTTAAAACGTGACGGACTGACGAGTCTTTTCTTTCGGATGAAACAGCAGGTTTTGGGGGCTGGCCTTGTTGTGATGGTGAAAGACGATCAAAAGGGCTATTTCTATGTGGGTCGAAATAATTACGAAGAATGGATTCGTCTTTATGATTGTATAGATGAGAACATTCGAAAAGGTATTCTGGCAAGGATCGAATCCAAGCCGAAACGTCCAAAAATTTCAGTGATTATGCCCGTCTTTGACCCACCCTTAGAGTTTTTGGATAAGGCCATTTGGTCCGTCCGGAATCAAATTTATCCTGAATGGGAGCTGTGCATCGCTGATGATGCTTCGAAAAAACCAGAGGTCCGCAACCTCATTCATCGCCATATGGAAGATGATTCTCGGATTAAGGGAATCTTTCGAACCAATAACGGACATATATCCCTGGCCTCCAACTTTGCCCTTGAATTAGCAACGGGTGAATTTATTGCTTTATTTGATCATGATGACCTTTTGGCCGAGCATGCATTGTATTGTGTTGCTGAGGCCATAAATAGCCATTCAAATGTGGGAATCATATACTCCGATGAGGATAAGATTGATTCCACAGAAGGGAGGCATGGACCTTATTTTAAACCAGATTGGAATTACGATCTGTTTCTTTCGCATAATATGGTCTCACATCTCGGCGTCTTTCGCCGAGATCTTGTGAAGAGGGTTGGAGGGTTTCGGGAGGGTTATGAGGGGTCGCAGGATTATGATTTGGCTCTTCGTTGTATTGAGTGCCTATCTCCTGAGCAAATCATACACATACCCAGGGTCCTCTATCATTGGCGTAAGCATGAGCAAAGTACCGCCTTATCCTTGAAGGCAAAACCCTATGCTCTTGTAGCGGCTAATGAGGCATTAAACGATCACTTTGTCCGTATAGGCGTAAACGCGAAGTCGGAAATTAGCCAGCATGGTTACCGTGTGAGGTATGAATTGCCAGCGGTGAAGCCTACGGTGAGTATAATCATTTTGGCCAGAGATGAGATGGACCATATTAAACGATGCCTCAATAGTATCATTACAAAAACAACCTATCCCACGTATGAAATCATTGTCTTAGGTAATAGAAATACCAAACATGAAATCTCGAATTCTATAAACAGTAAACCTCAACAGGAGAAAATCCGAGTAATCCTTGAGGATAGTGGAATGAGTGATGCGGATTTAATTAATTTTGGGGTGAATGAATGTAGCTCAAATTTCATTGCCCTGATCGCAAGCCATATTGAAGTCCTTTCTCCAGGGTGGTTAGAGGAAATGTTAAGCATTGCCTATCAACCTTCAGTGGGTGCCGTTGGTGCCAAGTTATTGTCCGTTCAAAATACAATCCTGCATGGAGGGTATCTTTTAGGGGTAGGAAAGGGGGTAGGAGACGCTCATAGAGGATTCCCAAGAAATCATGGCGGATATTGGGGGAGGTTGTCGATTATTTCTGGATTCTCAGCTGTTTCTGGGGAATGTCTGGCGATTAAGAGCGATCTTTTTCGAAATATTGGCGGAATGAGTAATACAAACTTACCCATTGCGTGGAATGATATTGACTTGTGCTTGCGCTTAGCCCAGAAGGGGTACCGCAATGTATGGACCCCATATGCTGAATTTCGACATTATGCATCGGCAACATGTTTTCTGAATAAAACCTCTCCATACCCAAATATTAGTTTAAAAGTTCCTGGAAATTTTAAACGATATTGGGCCGAATGGTTTGATCGAGATCCTGCTTACAACCCGAATCTTACGAATGAGTTTGAGGATTTTAGTCTTGCCTGGCCCTCAAGGGTGAAACCTTTTGCTTCACTATAAGACCATTTTTAATCGTTCCTTCCTTGCCCACTCGATTTGCGAGACATTTTCAGGTTGATCTGAATATTATATCCTAATATTCAGAGACGCTGGACAGGATGCCCTTTGATTCTCTGAAGGAAGAAAGAGGCGCGTGTGGTCAATCGCAAACTTTGAAGGTTCCCCAACCATTTTGAGTGACAATCGCTCCATTTTTTGCTATCTCGAAAATTTGGAGAATGGGTTCTAAATTGCCAGAGACCGATATATGCCAGGTAAGTATTATTGTCGTTAATTGGAATGGAAAGTCCTTCCTGGATGTCTGTTTATCTTCTGCATTGCAACAATCTTATCACTCTTATGAAATCATTTTGGTCGATAACGGTTCTACAGATGGTTCCGTTGAATTTGTGCGACAGAATTTTCCGAAGGTGAAAGTTGTTGAATTAAGGGAAAATCGGGGTTTTGCAGGAGGGAATAACAAAGGGGTTGAGGTTGCGCAGGGAGATTGTATTGCTTTGTTGAACAACGATACGCAGGTACATAATCAATGGTTGGAAAATTTAGTTCCACCTATGCTTAACGATCCAACCATCGGAATTTGTTCTTCTAAGATCCTCATTGAAAATTCCGGAAAAATTGATTCAGCTGGAGATGCTCTTACTACG
Organism: Nitrospirales bacterium; assembly: GCA_965223495.1. Lineage (GTDB taxonomy): Bacteria > Nitrospirota > Nitrospiria > Nitrospirales > UBA8639 > Nitrospira_E. Next base: position 487,136 of record OZ245001.1, read on the forward strand.
TGGGGGGTAGGAGTGAAAAGAGGATTTGGAGAAGAACCTCACCGTTTTGAAACTCCAGAGTTTGTTTTTGGAGCTTGTGCGGCCGCTGCACTGTACAGCAAAAAAATGATTGAAGACATTGGGTTTCTTGACGAAGATTTTTTCTTTAATGACGAAGACACCGATTTAAATTTTCGGGCACAATTACGTGGGTGGAAATGTATGTACGTTCCCTCGGCTTTGGTTTATCATAAAGTCAATGCCACCATTGGTAGACTTAGTGATCGTCATGTGTATTTTCATGCTCGCAATTTGGAGTTCCTCTGGATGAAAAACATGCCTGGCCGTCTAATGATACGGTTTGCGCATCATAAAATTATCCAGGAGATAGGATCGGTATTGTACTTATGCCTTCGGCATAAGAAATGGAAACCATTCTTTCAAGCTAAGAGGGATGTGCTTAGAATGTTGCCACTCATGTTGAGGAAACGTAAGGAAATTCAAATGATAAAAACAATGGAAACCGAGTATATCCGCTCTCTTTTTCTCCCCGTTTTTTGTAAGGAATTTTTATTTCGAAAGTTAAAGCAATTTATCAATGGTTGACCTAAAAAGTTTTAAAGGTTTATTGAATTGGGAAAGCGTTGGAGTAAAGTGAAGGCTGCCATTGTTCATGACTGGTTAACGGGAATGCGGGGAGGGGAGCGGTGTTTAGAGGTATTTTGTGAAGTGTTCCCCGACGCCCCAATTTATACGTTGATCCACGTAAAGGGGAGTGTCTCCCAGATTATTGAACAGCATAAAATAATTTCTAGTTCCCTTTCATCTTTTTCATGTATTGCTGCCAATTATCGGTATTTTCTCCCTTTTTTCCCCTATGCCATTCGCTCATTTAATTTGAAAGGGTTTGATTTAATTCTTAGTTCAAGCCACTGTGTAGCCAAAGGCGTAAAGGTTCCGCCGAATACGTGTCATGTTTCATATGTCCATACACCCATGCGATATGTGTGGGATCAATACGACGAATATTTTGGGAAAGGAAAATGTTCGAAATTGGCTCAAATTTCTATGTCTGGACTTAGAAGATCCTTACAGAAATGGGATAGGCAATCCAACTCTGGTATATCTAATTTTTTGGCCAATTCCCAGAATGTTGCAGACCGTATTTGGCGTCATTATGGGGAAAAGGCCGAGGTGATCCATCCACCTGTAGATTGCTCTCGCTTTCAAATATCCAACATTGATGAAGGGTTTTATTTAATTGTTTCGGCATTGGCTCCCTATAAAAAGATTGGTCTTGCCATTGAAGCGGCAAATCAAGAAGGATTTTCATTGAAAATTGTGGGAGGTGGACCAGAAGAAGCCCGCTTACGCAAACTCGCGGGGCCAACGGTAGAATTCCTAGGGTGGCAAACGGATGCCCAGGTCGGTGAATGGTATAGGCGTTGCCGGGCCCTCCTATTCCCAGGAGAGGAAGATTTTGGTATTGTCCCACTTGAAGCCATGGCCACTGGCAAGCCAGTCATTGCCTTTGGAAAAGGTGGCGCATTGGAAACCGTTATTCCTCTCAGGGGTTCAACGTCTTCCCCATCAAATTTCGCACCTCCCACAGGTGTGTTTTTTTATGAACAATCAAGTAAGAGCATGATTGAAGCAATAAGAATTTTTGAGAAGTACAAGTCATCCTTCGATGGAGCGGCCATTCGTATCCATGCCCAACAGTTTGATCGTCCCCTGTTTAAGCATCGGATAGATCAGATGATTTCTATCATTTATCATCAGTTCCAACAAGCCCACGCATGCTAAAACGGCACTCTGAATTTTTTAAGAATCTGCTGTTTTTATCGGATTTGGTCATTATTGCCCTGTGTTGGCTTGCGGCCTATTACCTTCGATTTACTCAAAATTTTTTCCCCGTGACTAAGGGGGTTCCACCTCTGGAGCCTTACTTATGGCTCCTAATACCGATCATGGTGGTGTGGGGTATCTGTTTCGCTTCCATGAATTTGTATCGGCCACGGAGAATGGGAACGCATCTTGCGGAGTTTATTGATTTAGCCAAAGCTAATACCCTCAGTATTTTACTATTGGTTGCGCTCACCTTTTTCTTTAAACCCTTTGAATTTTCACGATTAGTCTTGTTGTATTTTTGGGTCCTTAATATGGTGGTCTTAGGTTTTTCTCGTATGGTTTTTAGGGAATTATTAAGAGTTTTACGGAGGATGGGGTATAACCAACGTCAAGTTGTGATTATCGGTGCCGGAAAACTTGGGCAACGAGTAGCGAATGTATTAAAGTTACATCCGGAATTAGGGATTCAGGTCCGAGGGTATTTAACCAGGTCGGAGGAAAAAGTTGGGCAATTTCTTGATGGAATTCCCGTGATTGGCACCTTTTCACAGGTTTCAGAATTTGTTACCCCCAAAGTTGATATGGTGTTTTTGTGCCTTCCGGCCGATGTTGAAGGTGAGGCCGAATCCCTCATGGGTATATTATCCACAACCACGGTAGAAGTGAAAATTATTCCTTCTATTTATGAATTTGTCACCCTGCGTGCCGAAGCGGAGATGTTTGAAGGGCTCCCGTTGATCACACTACAAGGCTCGCCGTTATATGGATGGAATGTTTTTCTTAAACGCGTCGTGGATGTGTGTGGTGCCATTATGGCGTTGGTGGTGACGTTTCCGCTGATGGCCGTTGCGGCTTTGGTGATAAAAATGACCTCTCCCGGACCCGTTTTTTACCGTCAGATTCGGGCCGGGCTGGATGGCCGATTTTTTCATATCGTGAAATTCCGTACTATGCATCTGTATGCCGAAGAAGCCAGTGGCCCGGTTTGGACCAGGCGAGATGATCCTCGCCGAACGGCGTTTGGAGCATTTCTTCGTCGCATGAGCCTTGATGAAATACCCCAGTTTTGGAATGTGCTACGAGGAGAAATGAGTATTGTGGGTCCTCGACCGGAGCGGCCGGAATTCATCGCCCAATTTCAGGAACAATATCCGCAGTATAATTTACGGCATAAAATGAAAGCGGGGATTACGGGATGGGCCCAAGTCCATGGGTTACGAGGCAATACCTCATGGGAGAAACGGCTGGTATTGGATATGTATTATATTGAGCATTGGTCTCTTTGGTTGGATATCAAGATCATGATCATGACTGTGTGGAAAGGGTTCATCCATCGAGAAGCCTACTAAGAACAAGCGAGGGTTTTACCCCTACATCCCTTATTTTACTTTGGTTCCAGGGGGAATTCCCTCCATCAGGTTCAATAGTCCCAACACTTCCTGGTCTCCCGCGGCCAACACCATTCCTTGAGATTCGATGCCCATCAGTTTTGCTGGTTTGAGATTGGCTACGACGACAATCGTTTGTCCGACCAACTCCTCCGGTGTGTATTTTTTCCCGATACCGGCCACGATTTGACGTGTTTCTGAACCCACATCTACCTGAAGCTTGAGGAGTTTTTCGGATTTGGGAACCCGTTCGGCCCCCAAGATTTTTGCGACTTTCAACTGAATTTTTTGGAAGTCCTTGATATCGATCAGGTTGGAGTCTCCAGGAGAGGGTTTTGAAGAGGAATCGGATTGGGAGGATTCCCCCCCCGTTGGTTTCTTTGTCTCCTTTTTCTCTTCCAACGGGGTTTTGGCGGGTTTTTTGGGGAATAACGACGAACCCTTTGTGGTTTCCGCGGAATAGGAAAAGGTACCCCAATGAACTCCCTCTTTTAAGAGGGGATCGGAGAAAGAAACTGATAGTCCAAGCCGTGTGCGCATGGCTTCCGCCGTTTGGGGGAGAAAGGGATACAGCAGTAAGGTGAGAAATCGTAAAACTTCTCCCAGATGAAACAGCACAACCTGTAGTCTGGAATGACTGGTGGGATCTTTAAACAAGGACCATGGGGCGGTTTTATCGATGTATTGATTGGCGAGTTGCACCAGCCCCCATATTCCTTCCAATGCGCGATTAAATTCAAACGAATTGAGATGGTGTTCAATGGTGGGCAAAAGATCCAGCGCGGCTTGTTGAAGTTGACGGTCAAGGTCCTCCGTGTTGGGTGATTCGGGATGAGGAATTTTGCGGTCGGAAAAATTCCCGAACATGGTCAAAGCTCGGGAGACTAAATTCCCTAAATCATTCGCCAACTCAGCATTGTATCGGCCTTCAAATGCGGTGAGAGAAAAATCTCCGTCTTGTCCAAAGGGGACTTCCCTCAGCAAGAAATACCGAAAGGCATCCGCACCAAATTGAGCGATCATGGCAAAAGGGTCTACCACATTCCCCCGACTCTTGGACATTTTCTCACCATCGACGGTCCACCACCCGTGGGCAAAGATGGATTGGGGAAGGGGAAGTTCCAATCCCATGAGCATGGTAGACCAATACACCGCGTGAGTGGTCAAAATATCTTTCCCGACGAGGTGGACGGTAGCTGGCCAGAAGGCTTGGGCTTGAGGAGAGGAAGAAAGATACTCTAAGGCGGATAGATAATTGACCAGTGCATCGAACCACACGTACGTCACGCAGGTAGAATCAAAGGGGAGTTCGACCCCCCAGGTTAATCGGGTTTTGGGGCGGGAAATAGATAAATCTTCGAGGGGTTTCTGCAAAAATCCCAGAACTTCATTTCGTCGAGATTCGGGTTGAATAAAGGATGGATGCTCCTGAATATACGCTTGGAGTTGTGCTTGGTATCGACTCATTCGGAAAAAATAATTACGTTCACTCACCTGTTCCACGGGTCTCCGGCAATCGGGGCATTGGCCGTTTTCCACGTCTTTTTCCGTCCAGAACCGTTCGTCAAAGGTACAATACCAGCCCGAATAGTCGGCTTGATAAATCAGATCCCGGTCATACAGGGTTTGCAGGTATCGTTGAACGACCTCTTTGTGCTTCCTGTCGGTCGTCCGAATAAATGCGTCATTGGATATACCCAACGTGGCCCACAGGCTTTGAAATTGAGGCATTAACCGGTCACAGTGCGACTGGGGATCGATTCCGGCTTTGGCGGCCGCTTGTTGAACTTTCTGGCCATGTTCATCGAGTCCGGTCAGAAAAAATACCTGATCTCCCCGAAGCCGATGAAAACGCGCGAGGGTATCGGCCGCGATGGTGGTGTACGCATGCCCAATATGAGGAACATCGTTCACGTAATAAATTGGGGTCGTGACATAAAACGTGTGAGACATGGGTCAAATTTTCCTTTGTGAATGGAGCCTTTGGTGCACCTACATGGCGGAATGGTCTATGAAATGAGATTATTAAAAAAGAGGTAAGGGCACGGATTCCGGGCTAGACGTCCCGGTTAAAGCATCTTGAACATGGAATAAAAACCGTTCGAGTCCAATCTGAACATTAAGATTGCGCCGTTGTCCTTGTTCGAGTTGGTGTAATTCCTGAAGGAGGTTCAAAATAATACCGGGGGATAGGTGTTGACACAAGGAAGGAAAATCCCCCTTCTGGTCTTGAAAAAAACTGGGCCCCTGGTCTGGGTCTAACGAATAGGAAAGCAAGTCACGAAGGGCTAACCAAAACCAATGCATCGCCTCTGGCACATGATGGGTTTTTACCAGATCTTCGGAAAGGTCACAAATGGTGGCTGCGGATGAGGAAGCGGTGCCAAAAAGAAGGGCCCAATATTGTCGAACTTTCAAGGTGATTTCAGCTGGATCGAGGGTAAGGGCATAGCCCAATCGTCCTTCGGAAAATACCGCGACCAATTGTGCCTCCTTCCGAGAAAGAGAGGTGTGCTCGGTGAGATAGGTCACAACCTGGTCGACAGGAAGAGGTGAAAACCGTAGGGACAGACACCTCGAGCGAATGGTGGGGAGCAGGTGATCGGGTTGACTGGAAATGAGCAGAAACAGACAATGATTGGGAGGATCCTCCAAGGTCTTGAGTAAGGCATTAGCGGCTTCTATGGTCATGGATTCGGCGTCGTCAATGAGACAAATTTTATGAGAACCGATCAAGGGGCGGTAGGTCATGAGGTGTTCAATATCTCGAATCTGATCGATTTTTATTTTGGGATTCTGTTTGGTTTCATCGGCAGGCTGGAGAAGAAACAGGTCGGGGTGGATGAATTCCTGAATTTGATGGCACGATCGGCATTGACCGCAAGAGTCGAAAAGTGGGGGCGGTTGGGGATTCTCACAATGGAGAAATTGTGCTAAAGCCACAGCGGTTTGTCGTTTTCCAATGGCAGGTTCCCCATAAAACAGATAGGCATGTCCAAAATGCTGGCTTTGAATCGCTGTTTGAAGCCATTGGATAGGGCGATCATGCCCCTTAATGTGTTCAAAGATCATAGAAGAATTTCGGAGAGGGAATACGAGTAAGGTTCAACGTTGAGATCGTGGTCGTGCTTTGATCCGGGTTTCGTGAATATATTCAAGAGTGATGGATTCAATGATCGAGGTCAAGTCCTGCGTCGGCTTTCGGGCATCTAATGTATGAATGCGGTCCGGTTCCTGCTTGGCCAAGGCCCGAAATCCCCTGCGTACCTTTTGATGAAAGGCGTGAGACTCTCGATCCAATCGATTTTGATCGGAAGATTGATGCCGTCGGGTTAACCCTTCTTTGATGGGTAAATCTAGCAAAAATGTCAGATGGGGTTGAAGGTCATGGGTGGCAAATTTTTGCGCGTGGGCGAGAAAAGACATATCTAAGCCTCGGGCATAGCCCTGATAGGCCACCGTCGAATCAAAGAACCGGTCACACAGAACGATGAGCCCTTGCCGTAAGGCTGGTTGAACGATTTCCGACACATGTTGGGCTCGAGCTGCCAAAATTAATAGGGTTTCACATTCCGGGACTATCAGCTCTTCCCTGGGTTTTTTTTGCCGGGAAGGAGAAAGCAGAAGGTGGCGGATGGACTCCGCAAGGGGGGTCCCTCCAGGTTCTCGGGTTTCAAGGACGGGATACCCTTGCGAGCGAAGGGAACGTGCTAGGAGGCCACATTGAGTGGATTTTCCGGAACCTTCAGTCCCCTCAAACGTGATAAACAGACCAGTGTGGGGTCTATTCTTCTTGGCAGCTGACCGGCTGGTTTTCATACTCGAGTCCACATGCCTGAGGCTAGCCTAAGTCATTGAAATGCGCAAGAAAAGTCTTGCGAGACCTAAAGTTGGGTTGTAAGATGCCAAAGAAGTTGTCATGCGGTGAAAGGGGAGGTCTCCCACTAGCTATTTCCACGTATATTATCGATATTCACTGAATTTCATGAACACCCTTCGCGCCTCGCTAAAACGATACTTTCTCACCGGGTTGCTCGTCATTACCCCTATTTGGGGAACCATTCTCATCCTAAAAACCCTGTTTGTCACGGTAGATAGCATATTAGGAACCGCTCTGGCCGACATGGTCCTCCCGGATTATTATTTTCCTGGGCTGGGGATCTTGGCTTTAGTGCTGTTAATTTTCTCGGCGGGGGTCTTGGCGACGAACTTTCTGGGAAGGAGGATGGTCAGCCGATGGGAGGAGTTCTTGGATCGAGTGCCCATCGTTCGCGGGATTTATGCCACGATTAAATCCATGATGGATATTTTTTCCTTTAAGCAACGAGAGAAATATGACAAGGTGGTCATGATTCAATTTCCCAAAAACGGGCATTATTGTTTGGCCTTTGTGACGGGAGAAACTCGGGGGGAAATTCAAATCCTCGCCCCAGAGCCGTTAGTCCATGTCTATGTTCCGACTTCCCCGAATCCCACGTCGGGATATTTTCTCCTGGTACCGGAAAATGAGGTGGTTCCGGTCGAGATGGGAGTGGAAGAGGCCATGAAGCTTATCGTCTCGGGGGGATTTTATTCTCCTCCGGAAAAAGATCCTGGAATTGAAATTCCTCGAAAAAAGGATAAAATGTTTTTGAAGGGCTCGAGAAAAGTTTCAACCCCTTAACCGAAATCCTAACGTTCCTTTTTGTTGCTCGTGAGTCTCTCACAAGAAACGAGTGCTATCATTCTCGCTGCGGGTCAGGGAACCCGTATGAAATCCTCCTTGCCCAAAGTCCTGCATCCGGTCGCAGGGCATCCGATGCTATGGTACCCGGTCTCTGCCGCTCACCAGGTGACCAGTAACCCCGTCGCTATTGTGGTGGGCCATGGGGCAGAACAGGTACGGGCGTATATTGAAGGAGAAAAAACCTCCTTTGATCCCTATGTGATCGTCGAACAAACCGAGCAGTTAGGGACCGGCCATGCCGTTCAACAGGCGTATCCGAGGGTGAGTGAAGGGTTGGAGCCCTCCCCAAAGCAGTACCTGATCATGAATGGGGATACGCCTTTACTGCAAAAGGATACCCTGGGAGCGTTGCTAGATTATCATCATTCTGAAAAGGCTGTTCTGACGTTATTGACCACGGTTGTGGATGAGCCACAGGGTTACGGGCGAGTGGTTCGGGATAACAATGGGGCGGTCGCCCGCGTGGTAGAAGAACGGGATGCCTCCGAATCCCAGAGAAACATCCGGGAAATCAATGTCGGGACCTATGTGGTTGAAGCCACGTTTTTGAAGCGGGCCTTAGGACAGTTACGTCCCCAAAACGCGCAAGGGGAATTTTACCTGACCGACATCATTGAAATAGCTGTTCGGGAGGGGGCCCGGGTGATGGCTTGGTCTACCTCAGATAATATGGAAACCACCGGCATTAATACGCGAGTACATTTATCGCTGGTGGAAAAGGAAATGCGTCGACGGAATGGTCATCGTCTGATGTTAGAGGGAGTGACAATCGTTGACCCCGACCGAGTGTATATCGATGAGGGAGTGAACGTGGGACAGGATACCGTTCTCTACCCGGGGGTGAGGCTTGAAGGACGGACTCAAATAGGGAAAAACTGTACCATAGGTGCCAATTCAACCCTCAAAGATTCGTCGATTGGTGATAACGTTCGGATACAAGATTCCTGTATCCTCACGGAAACCCAGGTGCATGAAGATGCCGTCTTGGGCCCCTTTACCCATTTGCGTCCAGGAAGTGTTATTCACCGAAAAGCCAAAATTGGGAATTATGTGGAACTGAAAAATACACAAGTCGGGGAAGGGTCAAAAATTAATCATTTAAGCTATCTCGGCGATACCAGTGTTGGGCGGAATGTGAATATTGGAGCCGGCACCATTACCTGTAATTATGATGGATATCGAAAGGAACATACCTATATTGAAGATGATGTGTTTATTGGTAGTGATGTTCAGCTAATCGCACCCCTCGTCATTGGGGCTGGGGCTCTCATTGCCGCTGGGACCACGGTGACGGAAGATGTTCCCTCAAATGCGTTGGGTATTTCTCGAGTTCCCCAGACCAATAAAGAAGGGACGGCTGCTCGTCGTCGGGCTCTCTTAGACCCTCAAGAGTCTCCTGGTATTCCCCCCAAGTCCGAAGCATAAAGGAGAGGATTTTTTTTCTTCGTGGGGACCAAGCTTTTCATCCCCTTTCCAATGCGTATTGGAAAAACTGGCAGAAAAGAATAAAGTTTTGCCATAACCGACCGAAAAAGACTCTATCAATTCACAATGTCCTACAATCTCACCTTTGCAATCGGAATACTGGGACCTTTCTCCTAAGGAATACCAAACTCATGTGTGGAATTATCGGGTATGTTGGGCTAGAAGAGGCGTCTCCTCTCCTTTTGGAAGGGTTACAACGACTTGAATACCGAGGGTACGATTCTGCGGGCATTGCCATCCAACACAACGGGGAACTGGAAATTCGAAGAAGTGTTGGGAAGCTGACCAACCTTGAATCCATCCTGAAAACTCAAGAAGTCAAAGGTCAGACGGGAATTGGTCATACCCGTTGGGCCACCCATGGACGCCCATCCGAACACAATGCACATCCCCACCGCTCGGGGGAAATTGCGCTCGTTCATAATGGCATAATTGAAAATTTTTTGACCATCCGACATCGTTTGGAATCGGAAGGTTTTCAGTTTGAATCCGAAACAGATACCGAGGTGATTGCTCATTTGCTGTCCTCAGCCATGAGGCGAGGCTTAGGGCTGCAGAAAGCGGTGCAGGAACTGTCACAGGAATTACACGGCAGTTATGCCATCGCGGCCATGTCCTTACGAGAGCCGGGCCAGATTGTGGTCAGTCGATCGGGCTGTCCTCTGGTTATTGGAAAAAATGGCGCAGGAACTTTCTTGGCTTCAGACGTCACGCCACTCCTCGCCCATACTCGAGATGTGATTTTCTTAAATGATGGAGATGTAGGGGTTTTACGAGAAGGGGCGATGACCGTTTTTGATTCCGAAGGACAAGAACGACAGTGTCCTGTCGTCCGAATTGATTGGGATGCCGAAGCTGCTGAGAAAAGTGGGTACCCGGACTTTATGCTAAAGGAAATCCATGAACAACCTCAGGTGATCATGGATACCTTGAGGGGCCGGTTTAATTATGAGATGGGGGAAGCAGACCTGCCCGACTTGGGTATGACCAATGAGGAGCTCCTCCAAGCGGGTAGGTTATGGATTGTCGCATGTGGCACGTCGTGGCACTCGGGATTGGTGGGAAAGTACTTATTCGAAGAAATGGTACGCAAACCCATTCAGGTAGATATCGGGTCAGAGTTTCGATATCGGGAACCGATGATTCAAAAGAATGACCTGTTTATCGCGATTTCTCAATCGGGAGAGACTGCTGACACGTTGGCTGCGGCCCGTGAAGCCAAACGACAGGGAGCTCGAGTTCTCGCGATCGTCAACGTGGTGGGAAGTACCTTGGCTCGCGAAGCCGACGGAATCCTCTACACCCGGTGTGGTCCAGAAATAAGTGTTGCTTCGACGAAAGCTTTTACGGGTCAGGTGGTTGCCCTTTATTTGTTGGCCCTCCATGTAGGACGGGTACGAGGAGTGTTAAGTGCAGAAGAAGGACGTTGGTGGTTGGATCAATTTCTTCTCCTCCCAGGCCAAGTGGAGCACGTATTAAAACAAGAGGACCGTCTTCGGGCCATTGCCGAACGGTATGCCCAAAAGCGAAATTTTCTCTATTTGGGAAGAGGGATCAATTATCCCATTGCATTGGAAGGGGCCCTGAAGCTAAAGGAGATTAGCTATATTCATGCAGAAGGGTATGCTGCAGGAGAAATGAAACATGGGCCCATCGCCCTCATCGATGAAAATATGCCAGTTGTCGTTCTTTCTCCCAAAGACCGACTCTACGAAAAATCGGTGAGTAATCTGATGGAAGTTCGAGCCCGAAGCGCCCCGGTCATTGCTTTTGTATCTGAGGGGGATCGGGAATTACACAAAGTGGCCGATCAGGTATTTGCGATTCCCGATGTGCATCCCTTGTTAACTCCCATTCATTTTACCGTCGGCCTGCAACTATTAGCCTATCATATCGCCAACATTCGTGGGCTAGACGTGGATCGACCGCGAAATTTAGCCAAAAGCGTCACGGTGGAATAGGTATCGAAGGCCCAAAAGAGGCCAGGCCTTGACACCCTAATTGGCCTCGTAATTAAGGCACCAGCAACATTCTACTCATTGACGTTGCCGGGTTTGGATTTCTCATGGATACAATGATCGTTACGGGTGGAGCAGGATTTATCGGAGCCAATTTCGTCCGAATCGCTCTTGGGCAAACATCATTCCGTGTGGTGGTGGTGGATAAATTAACCTACGCCGGTCATAAGGAAAACCTCGAAGAGGTATGGGAAAATCCTCGTTTTCGATTTGTAAAAGCGGATATTGCCGATGCTGCCGCCATGCAGAACGTCGTGACTTCTTGCCAACCCAAATGGATCCTCAACTTTGCGGCTGAATCGCATGTGGATCGCTCGATTGATGACCCTAGTCCCTTTATCCACACGAATGTGTCCGGAACCCTCACTCTCCTTGAGGCTGCTAGGTCCTTTTTGAAAACCCTGAAATCAGACCAAGCACAAGACTTTCGTTTTTTACAGGTCTCGACTGACGAGGTGTATGGAACATTGGGGACCACTGGATTGTTTACTGAACAAACCCCGTATTTGCCGAATTCCCCCTATGCGGCCTCGAAAGCCGGTGCGGACCATCTCGTGAGAGCCTATTTCCATACTTTTGGGGTACCCGTTCTCATTAGCAATTGTTCCAACAATTATGGCCCTTATCAATTTCCCGAGAAACTGATTCCCCTCATGATACTGAATGCGTTGGAGGGAAAGCCTCTTCCAATTTATGGGGATGGGCGAAACATCCGTGATTGGTTGTATGTGGAAGATCACTGTGAAGGTCTGCTCCGTGTGTTGCAGCACGGGACTCCTGGAGAAAAATATAATATAGGTGGACGATCTGAACGCTCCAACTTGGATGTGGTGAGGACTATTTGTCGGACGTTGGAGGAGGTCGTGCCTTGTAAAAGCAACCCATCTCTTCCCCGGAGGCAAGTGAACCGATACAAAGATCTTCAAACCTTTGTCCCCGATCGACCGGGACATGATTTCCGATATGCGATTGATCCTTCCAAAGTTCAAACGGAACTAGGGTGGGAGCCCCGTTTTTCCTTTGAATTGGGATTACGGCGAACCATCGAATGGTATGTGGCCAATCGACGGTGGTGTGAAAGAGTCACAGAGAATTGCTACCGGCGTGAGCGGCTGGGCTTAGAAGCTCATGTTCATTAGGCATGGTTGATATTTCCCCTATCGAAGGGCAAACCAGGCATCTATTCGTACGACTCCAATGAGTAATTTGAAAGGCATCATTTTAGCTGGCGGTTCGGGGACTCGGTTATATCCTCTTACGTATGCGGTGAGCAAACAGCTGATGCCCATATTCGATAAACCGATGATTTATTATCCCCTGTCTACCCTAATGTTGGCCGGCATTCGAGAGGTATTGGTGATTACCACCCCCGAGGACCAGGCAGGGTTTATCCGCTTATTGGGTGATGGCCATCATTTAGGGTTACGTATTCAGTACCAAATGCAATCCAAACCGGAAGGGATCGCCCAAGCCTTTGTCATCGGGCGTCAGTTCATCGGGGCCGCTCGTGTCGCACTCATTCTAGGAGATAATATTTTTTATGGTCATGGGTTGTCGGGCTATCTTCAGGAAGCGGCCCGTCACGAAACCGGGGGGCAGGTTTTTGCCTATCAGGTTCGGGATCCGGAGCGGTATGGCGTGGTGACGTTTGATGAACATGGATTGGCCACGAACTTGGAAGAAAAACCCTTGCAACCTCAATCGCCTTTTGCCGTGACCGGACTCTATTTTTATGATAATCACGTGATGGACATTGCGGATTCACTCACACCGTCCAAAAGAGGAGAGCTGGAAATAACGGATGTGAATAAGGCGTATTTAGATGCGGGGGCACTCAAGGTCCGAGTATTGGGACGGGGTATTGCATGGTTGGATACGGGTACACATGAATCTCTCATGCAGGCTTCACAGTACATCCAGGTGCTCCAGGAGCGCCAGGGACTCATGGTGGCCTGTCCTGAGGAAATTGCCTATACCATGGGATATATTCAGGATGACGATGTCTTACGCATGGCGAAAACGATGAATGGCAATGGTTATGGGGAATATTTAGTGAATTTGGTGAAAGAGAAAAAAGTTCACGCCCGATGAAATTCCTGCCTACGAATATTCCAGAAGTGTTGCTCATCGAACCTTCTGTATTTCAAGATGAGCGCGGGTTTTTTCTGGAAACCTATCATGCTCACAAATATCAGGAAGGAGGAATTGCCTTACCGTTCGTTCAGGATAATTATTCTTCCTCCGTGAAAAACACTCTCCGAGGGTTACATCTTCAGACAACCCGTTCCCAGGGAAAATTGATCCGAGTTGTACGTGGAGAGATTTTTGACGTAGCCGTAGATTTGCGGCGAGGGTCGCCCACCTTTCTACAATGGGTGGGTATCTTTTTATCTCCTGAAGGGTTCCGTCAATTGTATATTCCTCCAGGGTTTGCTCATGGGTTTTGCGTGCGGACGGATGTGGCAGAAGTCGAGTACAAATGTACCGACGTCTATGTGCCAGGGGATGAGGTCACCATTCGTTGGGATGAAAAGAGTTTAGGGATTCAATGGCCGGTTGAGGTTCCAATTTTGTCCCCAAAGGATGCGCGAGGCAAATCCTTGAATGACGTGATGCCCCAACTTCCGCAGTTTGTTGCATGAGAAAAAAAACGATCGTGATTGCGGGGGCTCAGGGCCAATTGGGCCAGGCTTTACAACACCAGCTTTCCAACCATCATGTCCTGGCTTGGGCCAAACAAGATTTGGATATTACGGTCCGTGATGCGGTATGGGAACGCCTTACCCATGAGACGCCGGATCTTGTCATCAATGCCGCAGCCTTTACCCAAGTCGATGATGCAGAGGCCAATCCTGATGAGGCCTATAAAGGGAATGCGCTTGGTCCCCAAAATTTGGCCCAAGTGACAGGGGAATTCAATATTCCTCTCCTACATTTTTCGACCGATTACGTGTTTGATGGAAAACAGGATCGCCCCTATCATGAATTCCATCAACCCAATCCGCTTTCCGTCTATGGACGAAGTAAATTGGCTGGGGAAGAAGCCGTCCGAAGTCTGAATTCCAAACATTTTATCGTCCGGACGGCTTGGTTATATCATTCGGTCGGAAGAAGTTTTCCGCATACCATTGCTCGGTTGGCGAAACAAGGGGAGGTTCGAATCGTCAATGATCAATTCGGATCTCCCACGTTTGCTCCCCACCTTGCACGAGCGGTTTCTCAACTTGTGAACACCGGTGCCTATGGAACCTACCATTTGGCAGGTTCCGGGGGGACGAGTTGGTATGCCTTTGCCAAGATCATTTTTCAAGCACTCAATATTCGGACCCCTCTCGTTCCTATTGCGACAGTCGACTACCCTCGTCCTGCTCCGCGCCCGGCCTATGCTGTGTTGACGTCACTACAAGATCCAACTTTTCCTTTACCACCATGGGAAGAAGGGGCATGGGCGTTTGCTTCGGAATGGAAGGATTGATGATACAGGGAGGGGGCGGTCACGGTATGCAAGGGAGAGCGTTGTAACGTATGGGGGTTTTTGAGGCCTTTGTTCTTGCCATCATTCAGGGGTTAACAGAATTTCTTCCCGTGTCCTCTTCCGGTCATTTGGTGCTCGTCCAACATTGGTTTGGTCAATTTCGAGAAACCAATCTCCTTTACGATATTATGCTACATTTGGCGACCGTTTTAGCCATTCTCATTTATTTTCGACGTGATCTCCTCACGTTGATCAAAGGATATTTTGGGTTTGCCACTGTCCAGGGCAGTATGTTTCGAGGGTGTGAACGACAAACCTTACATTATGTTCTGTTAGCTTCAATTCCTACGGCACTAATGGGTTTGGGCATTGAGTCGATCGGGTTTGAAATATTAGCCCATCCGATTCTCGTGGCCATGATGTTGTTGGTGACGGGGGTGATTCTTTGGATTGCCCGAGGGGGGCAATCTTTACGCGAAGCGCGGGACATGAAACCCTGGGATGCGGTCCTCATCGGATGTATTCAAGGATTGGCCGTTTTCCCGGGAATTTCTCGGTCTGGTTCCACTATTGCGGGTGGAATGTTTCTAGGGTTGGATCGCGAACTCGCTGCCCGATTTTCCTTATTGATTTCCATTCCTGCGATTATTGGAGCCACCATCTTGGAGTTGGCCAAGGTCTCGGGGCAAATTCATGAATCATTGGGAGTTTATCTTCTGGGCATGCTGGTAGCGGCGATCGTCGGATATGGTTCAATCGCGGTTATTCTTCGATTGGTCAGACAAAATCATTTTTACTTATTCTCCTATTATCTTTGGCCCTTGGGTTTGGGGGTCTTATTCTGGGGTTTGTTGAGGTAAGACCTTCCTTTTTTTGAGTTTGCCTTTCATGCCTCAAGCCGTGCTTTCCGGTTCTTCCTCTGATTCCTTTTTCGTTCGTCGGGCCTCTCCGCTGGTGATTGCGGCTTGGGAAACCGCCTTGGCGATTTTCTGCACGATTTGTTTGTCGAAAACACTCGGTAGAATATATTCCTCACTCAATGCGGAAGTGGGAACGATTCGTGATAAGGCTTCTGCAGCCGCCAAGAGCATGGGTTCATTCACTTTTTTGGCTTGGACATCTAACGCGCCTCGAAAGATGCCGGGGAAAGACAAGAGATTGTTGCATTGGTTGGGATAGTCCGAACGGCCACTGGCATAGATCCGGCAGTAGGGAATGGCAGCCTCGGGAGAAATTTCTGGGTCAGGATTGGCTAGAGCGAACACAATTGGATCTTTGGCCATGAGAGCTAAATCCTGGACTTTCAAGACATTGGCGGTGGAAAGACCGATGACCACATGGGCTCCTTTGAGAGCATCTTGGAGGCTTCCGGAAGGACGATCGTGGTGGATGAGTGATCGGAGGTGATGACGATGGGCGAGCATTTCTTCAAGGGATCTATTCAAGACCCACCCCTGTTTGTCACATCCTCGAAGTTTGGTGACTCCAGCACCCAATAGCAGCTCGCAACAGGCCGTTCCTGCGGCCCCCAACCCGATGACCACGACGGTAATATCCTGAAGGGGGCGTTTAATGACTTTCAACGCGTTCAGGAGGGCCCCCAAGATGACCACGGCTGTTCCATGTTGGTCATCGTGCATGACGGGAATGTCCAGCTCGCGTTGGAGCCGTTGCTCGATATCGAAACAGCGCGGAGCGCTGATGTCTTCCAGATTGATCCCGCCGAAGGTTGGGGCAATAGTCAGGACGGTCTGGATAATCTCTTCCGGCTCTTGAGTATTTAAGCAGATAGGCCAGGCATCGATTCCCGCAAATTGATGGAACAGCATGGCCTTGCCTTCCATAACCGGGAGGGCGGCATAGGGACCAAGATTTCCCAAGCCCAAAATAGCTGATCCGTCTGTCACCACCGCAATGCTGTTGCTTTTGCTGGTGAAGGTATAAGCATTTTTAGGGTCGTTAGCGATGGATTTTACGACTCGGCCGACTCCTGGAGTATAGACCATGGAAAGGATATTGCGGGTCTTTATGGGAAGTTTGCTTTCAACGCGAATTTTCCCTCCCAAATGCATCAGAAAAATCCGGTCCGAAGAGGCGATGACTCGAATATCGGGTAAACTATTCAACCGGTCCAGGACTCGTTCTCCATGCTTTTCACTATGAACATCGATGGTCACATCTCGAATGATCTTGGTTCGTGTGGCAGAAACGATGTCAACGGCACCTAAGCTGGCCCCTTCTTCAGCCATGGCGGTTGCCAACTGAGCGAAAACTCCCGTACGTTGCGTCAGTTCCAAACGTACGGCCATCCGATAGTTGGAGTAGGGGCCCACATCTTGCTCCGTGCTCCGGGGTTCACGATGACGTTTGAAGAAATTCCACACGATTATCCTTTCCTCTTCATAGAATGAAGGGTTGAAAGAGGTAATGTTTTTCTTTTCAATTGTATTGTATCGGATACAAGGAGTTAGCGGAATCTCATGTGAATATCTATGGGGCGGACGTAGCAGGAATGTCCCATGTTGTTCATCACCCTTCAAACAATTCGGATGAATAGGCCATTAATTCGAATGGGGTTGGCCGATTACTTTTTAAGAAGTTTGGTGGTAACCACGCTGGTGGGAGTCGGAATAACCAGTGTCGACATGGCTTCCGACTTTCACTGTTCTCTTCCAAAAATATTGTATGTTCAATGACTGATTCCCACCCTCCCTTTTCGACCTCCCCGACCCACGTCGAATCTGACAGAGCAATTTCTTTTTCCGGTTGGCTGACGGCCTTTAGCTTCCTGGTTTGTCTTGCTGGAATGGGAATCCTGGGGTGGAGTCTGATCACCCAGGAGGTACCTGAGCCAGGATCGGTAAGAAGTGCCGATTTAGAAAGACTGGCTAGTCGAACGTTAGGGTTTGAATCACGACTGTTGGAATTGTCTTTATGGGAACAAACGATCTATGACTTCTTCGCGCAAGGACAGAATTCTGAATCCCAGATTCGGCAGTGGTATGAAGACTTGAGACAGGATGACCCCAGCCCTTTGAATACGTTTTATCTTGGGGTGATGTTGGGAGAAGCGGGATTAACCTCTGAGCTTATGACCTTACACAGGGAACTATCAGAAGATAGCCATGGTGGCACGAGATTTCTTCCACATTTCCTCGAAGAAGGGTATTTGAATGGGTCAAGTGAGGGTACGGACACTGCCGTGTTGCAGGCTCATTTGGCGGAGCAGATCCCAGGAAATTGGTTTTACTTCCGGATGGCACGACGTTTGGCCGATCGATCAGGAGATCAGGCATTGGGGCGCAGCCTGCAAGCACAATTTGTCCAATTAACGAATCCCTATGTCTGGAAATGGAGGGGGCTCTTGCTTGTGGAGCTGGGAGTAGTGGTGGTGGGTGGCGGGGTTCTCTTAAGAAGGCTTACCCATTGGGTGCGAAAAAGGGAAAAGAATTTTGGAGATAGTAGTCACTCCCTCTTAGGCCTGTGGTCTGGTAAGGAGGGGATGGCGGTTCTGGTTCGGGGAGGAGCTCTATCGATTGTTGGCATCGGAATCCTGGGTAGTCTTCCGCAGGGGCCTGAAATTTTAGAGGATTTTGGGTCCTTCTTTCTTTACCTTCCTCCGGTGGTGGTTGGGTACGTATACTTCTGTCATCTGAAACAGGTGTTGCCAGAAAAGGTCTTAGGAGTCTCCCTTCTCGTTAAACAGGGTGGAAAAGTTTTTTCGACGGTTTTCATGGTGATGGCCCTTGGTTTGCTAGGGGATTGGGTGATCATGAAAGGAGGAGAATTTTTCACGGTTTCCGTTCATTGGACGGAATGGTTTGTTCCCCAGTTGGTATGGGGAACTCAGGCCGAACTCTTCAAAACGGGTATAGAATTTATCCTTGTCGCGCCAATATTCGAGGAATTGATTTTTCGGGGAATGTTGTATCGGACGTTTCGAGCGTTCGGGAATAGATATGTGGCCATGTTCGGAAGCGCATTCCTGTTTGCCTTCATGCATGGCTACGGATTTGTTGGGTTTTTTGCCGTATTGTGGAGCGGGATATTATGGGCCTGGGCCTACGAACGAACGGGAAGTTTAATCCCCGGTATTCTGGCACATGCCATCAACAATGCATTCGCTGTGTATTCCCTCGTGGCGTTCTATCGGTGAGGGGCCCTGGGCTACGGAATGTGACGGATGGCCCTAGGTATGTTGTGGTGAATCCTTTTGAATGCCTGCTGAGGGATCGCCGCCCGACAACTCAATGTCTGCCAGACTCTGAAATAAGTCAGGGTGACGGATGGTGTAGTGTAAGTCGGAAAGAAGTTTATGATTGGAGACTTGTTTTCCCTCCTTATGAGGAGGTGAGAGAAGGGGGAGGGTGAGGTTCCATCGTTGATGGGCCACCTGACAAATCGCTGACCACAGTCGAGAAGTCCCGTCACTGGCAATATAGGATTCTCCCTCTGGTGCTCGTTCCAAGGCTTGAAGACAGATGGCTGCCGCATCTTCAACGTGCAAGAGGTTCACCCAAGAAGGGGTATTGGGAATCTTTCCTCTTCGAATCCAATTCAGCACATGGCGTTCGGGTCCGTAGAGCCCCGCCAGACGAATGATGATAGCCCCGAGCGTCCTACGAAGAAACTCCTCTCCCTGCACCCGAGGAAGGTGAGAATGGAGTTGATTTTGCTCCGTGACCGGCTGGGGAGTGGTCACATAGGCCGAAGTGCTACCTAACACCACCATTCGCGCTATGTGCTGCTGGTGTTGTTGTACAAATCCCTGAACATGAGACAAGGGTGTTGCGGGGAAGCACCATACGAAATGAGCGGGTCGTGGAATATGCTCCCATGTCTCGGGTTGGCTTAAATCAAACCTGACATGATGGTCCGGGGGGATATTTGACAGGTGGAGGGAAGGTTGCCGACTTGACGTCCAGACCCTCCAGCCGTCCTGAATGGCTTGTTTAAAGAGGTAGCGACCGGTAAAGCCGGTACCCAGAATGACAAGAGGAATGTCTTTGAGGGAGGTGGGGTCCAATGAAAGAAAAAGAACCAAAGAGGGTCAAATGGGCAACTGGGCCTTAAGGAATTGATTCACATTGGTAGTCCTTCGCATACCCCACATAGTTGGCGGCGGATTCCTTTATCCAAGATACTTCTTCAATCGTGAGGGGGCGTTTGACTTTTGCCGGCGACCCCACGACTAAGCTTTGTTGGGGGACGGTAGTTCGTTCGGTAACTAAGGCCCCAGCTCCCACGATGCAATCTTCTCCAATGCTGGCACCATCCATGATGATGGCGCCCATCCCTATCAACACACGGTTTGCCACCGTACACCCATGGAGGACGGCGTGGTGTCCAACGGTAATCTCATCTCCCAAGATGAGAGGGTAGAGATCATGGGTGACGTGTAAAAGGCACAGGTCTTGAATATTCGTTCGATTTCCAATTCGAATGTAATGGACATCCCCGCGAACCACGGTGTTGAACCAGATACTCGCCTCATCTCCAATGTGGACGTCACCAATGATGATGGCGGTTTCTTCGATAAAGGCATTGGGGGCGATGAGAGGAGAAGTGCCTTTATAAGATTTTACCATGAGAGTATGCCTCGTGAAGAAGGATTGTCATTGTCGTATTAATTAGAAATTACGAATCCACCAGCATTGCGCCAATCACCAGTGCCGTGAGGGCGGATAGAACCGCAAGATAGATGAACACGCTTCGATCTCTCAGCCAATCGGTTTCCCATTGTTGGGGATAGATGGGGGTTCCGTTGGGGGTGGATTTTTTCTCATAAAATTTCAGGGCCTGTTCCATCGTAATCAGTTGTTGCTTGGCCATCCGATGCCTTTCGGCTTGCTGAAGTATTAGAAAGGCAAACAAGGCAGTAAATAAGGCCACACCGGATATGGCGAACCACCGCGAAGCTCCATGGGATGAGGGCCAAGGGGAAACCACCACGATCGTAACCAGGAGAAGCACCAGAAAAGAGCTGGCAAAAGCGGAAAGTCGCATCATGTGCTCCCGCCTCCGGAACACTTCATCCTTAAAAATGGGGTAAAGCATTCGAAAGAGTTCGAGCTTTTCGTGGGGAAGCGGTTCCGTGGATGGTGGAGGAGTTGTCATTGGGAGAAATCGCTCAGGGGGCAGTGGAAAGGTGTTCTTTCATCCACTGTGCCAAAGAGTTTGTCATCTGTCGAAAGGTTTCGGGCTGTCCAAATCGATGATCGGCGCCAGGAATTAATTTGAGTTGTTTGGGAGTCTGGAGTGAGAGGAGGACCTCATCGATCTGGTGTCGAGGAATGACCTCATCCTGGTCTCCATGGACGATTAATGTGGGGGATGAAATATGGGAAGCAGCTTCATAGGCGTTATGGTGAAGGCATTCGGTAAAAAAGGAAAAGGCCAAGGGAAGGGGACCGTGTCCCTCTCCCATATCCGGAATTTGGTCGTGTTTCCGCCAGTGTGTCATTCCCTCGTCCCCAAATTCGAGTTGCAAGACCTCAGGGAAATCAACGACGGGGCATTTGAGCCCCAGGGCCCGCAACCGTGGAAAGTGGGGAGCGCGAAGGAGAGCCATATATCCTCCGAAACTTGACCCGATGAGTCCGATTTGGTCATACCCCTTCGATTCCAACGTGTGATACGCATCGTCTAATTGCTCCGCACAGGCGCTGAGACGAAGTTGGGAAAAGGGTTCTGGCGATTCTCCCATTCCAACCCAATCAAATCGGAGTGTGGCGATGTTTTGAGCGTTAAGGAGGTCCGTGAGGCGAAGATTCGTTCGGCTATTTTTATCAGAAAGAAATCCATGGCACAGGATCACGGCCTTTGCGGTGTTCCCCTCCGGAAGGGCTACAATTCCCGAAGTCGCCAGTTCAGAGGAAGGCCGGTGTTGGTTCAGGGAAAGGATAATTTCGTTCTTTTCCGCAAAATCCGTTGGTGAGACATTCACGACTTTGCACGCTTACAGGAAGAAAAAATGGTCTGTAGGACCATGCCCTTGACCGATGGAAAACCCATGTCGGATGGCATTCGTGGTATAGGTCTTTGCTGCTTCAATCGACTGGGAAATGTCCTTTCCTTTGGCCAAATGAGCGGCAATCGCCGAAGCTAAGGTACAACCCGTTCCATGTGTATTTTCGGTGGGGATAAATTCTCCTTTGAACATTCGGAAAAATCTCCCATCATATAACAGGTCGGTTCCTGGTTGTTCGGGAAGGTGTCCGCCCTTAATGAGGACGTATTGACACCCCATTTGATGAATCTGCTTCGCGGCCGCTCTAGCTTCGGCAAGGGTCGTAATCGTGAGGTTGGAAAGGGCTTGGGCTTCGAAGAGATTGGGGGTGAGGAGATAGGCTTGAGGGATGAGTTCCTCTTTTAGGAAGCCAATAGCCTTTTCTTCGAGAAGAGACTGCCCCCCTTTGGCGACCATCACGGGATCAACCAGGAGATGCTCCAGAGGTTGAGCTCGGAGAATTTTCCCTACGGTAGAGATAATTTCTGTGGTCGCGAGCATCCCCGTTTTGACGGTTTTCACCGAAATATCTGAAAAGAGAGCGTTCAACTGAGCCTCAATCACGGGAAGGGGCAAATGAAAGGCTGATGAGACTCCCTGGGTGTTTTGAGCGGTAATGGAGGTGATCACCGACATGCCATACACGCCGTTGGCTGAAAAGGCCTTCAAATCGGCTTGGATCCCAGCGCCTCCGCTACAGTCAGATCCGGCTATAGTTAGGACCGGTGGTTTCAAATGAACGATATCCTCCCAAGATGAAAGAGGAGGGAAGTCTACCATGGGATTTGAGAATTGATCAAAAGGTCCAGACTGTCGGGGAGGGGCTTTATCTTTCTAATTAGTGGGGCTAATGTCCCAAAGGGTGAGGAAAGGTGCTTGAGGTGGGGAAAAATCTTGACATTACTTGAAAATTGATTCATTCTGAAGTCGAATGTAAGCTTTTTTCAAAAGGCGCCATTATGTTCCCCTCTCCTGATCAGGTGTGTGTGTGACCGACCCCCATAGCCTTGATCAATCGGTTTCCAACCCTCCGCAGGACGTCGACAAAAAAACGATCGGCAATTTACATATTTCAATTCGTCCCTCCGAGACCGATCCACCTCTCAAAAATCCGGTGATGCCACAAGAGACGGTGTTTCCCTCTCTTGACCAGGCCGTTGTCGGACTCTTCAGTAGTACCCTTGATGGAAACATTTTTTTTACCAACACCGCGGCCGCTCAAATCTTTGGGTTTGACTCCCCTGAAGAAATGGTGACGGCGGTTGGGAATATCAAGAACCAATTATTCGTCGATTGTTCGAGACGTGACGAATTTGTTCGACTGATAGAAAACCAAGAGATCGTTGAAGCGTTTCTTTGGGAAGGGTATGGGAAAAACCAAAAGCGGGTCTGGATTGAAGAATACGCCAGACCGGTTCGAGATGACAAAGGCCATGTGACAGGATATGAGGAATGGATCGTAGATGTCACCAAACGTCATCATCAGAGCGGGTGGGTCCAAATGCAGGAAAAGGTCATTGAAACGACCGCTTTAGAAACCATCGCGGATTTGTCTCAAGAAAATGAACAGTTGCGTCGCGAGCTGGAAAAAAGTCGCCAAGCGGTTGAGCGGTCACAAAAAGAATTGGAGCGATTTCATATTGCGGCCCGGGGTTCCCAGGAAGGCTTCTGGGAAGGGCATATTCTTCCGGGACATCCCTGGCAGGACCCCGAGAATCCCGCCTGGTATTCTCCGCAATTTTTGGAATTGTTGGGTTTTGGAGAGGAAGAATTTCCACCGAAATTGGGGAGTTGGTCCTCACTGATCCATCCGGATGATCGAACGCACGTTTTCGAAGCTCTGGCCAACCACATTAATCATAGAGCCCCCTATGATGTAGAGTCTCGCCTGATGACCAAATCAGGAGAATATCGATGGTTCAAAGGGAAAGGGGAAGGAATTTTTGATGAGGAGGGCAACCTGATCCGGGGAGGCGGAACCATTCGAGATATCACCGATAGGAAATGGGCAGAACAGGCCTTGTTGAAAGAACATACGCTCTTAAAGGCCGTGATAGAAGGGACTCCGGAAATCATTTTTGTCAAAGATCATGAGGGGAAATATATTTTAATCAATTCAGCCGGGGCTTCCTTATGTGGTATGCCACATGAGGCCTTTATCGGGAAAACTGATGCCGAACTCTTCCCTGATGGTGTGCATGACCTGTTCACGTTAAAAGACGCAGAGGTCCGAGAACTTATGGCTCCTCAGTCCTTTGAGGCTGATGTGGTCGAGAGAGACGTGGTGTCCAGGACCTTTTTGGTGACAAAGGATCTTTTCCGGGTGCCGGGTGAGACCAAAACCGGCATCATTGGGTTTGCCCGAGATATCACCTTCCGAAAAGCCGCGGAATTGACGATTCGCGAACGGGAAAAACGGTACCGGGCGATTATGGACCATGCCTATGATTTAATCGCCGAGGTCGATGCTGAGGGAAAGGTGCTATATGCGAGTCCCAATTTTCAGGAAATCCTGGGGTATGACTCTGCTGCACTTTTGGGATGTCATGTCTTTTCTTTCGTCCATCCAGATGATCAAGACAGGGTCCTGAATGAGTTTTCTAGTGCGGTCAAGACGATTGGCACGTGTTGCTCCACCTATCGCTATCGACATCGTGATGGAGAATATCATTGGATAGAATGCACCGGACGTATTTTCGATACGGTGTTAGGGGAGAGAAGGGGGGTCGTGATTTCTCGGGATATTACGGAGCGAAAGAGAGCACTAGACGCCTTGGAAGCTCTGGTTAAAGGAATTGCCACCCCTGGGAACCGGGATTTTTTCAATTCCCTTGTGGGGCAATTGGCAGAAATTCTTCGTGTGCCAATGGTGTTCATATCCGAACGAATACCGGAGATTTATCCCATCGTTCGGGGATTAGCCTTTTGGAATAGAGACCATTTTGAAAAAGATTTTGAATATAATTGTCTAGATGGCCCCTGTGAAAGCGTTTTTGAGGGTCGTTCGGTCTATATTCCTCATGGGGTTCAGGAGCAATTCCCCAAAAATTCGACCGTCAGTTCCCTGAAGCTTGAAGCCTATGGGGGGATGCCCCTTTTTAACTCCACGGGAGAAATCGTGGGCAATTTGGCGATCATGTCTGACCAACCCCTGAACCTCAATGCACAAGACCATTCTCTGCTACAAATCTTTGCTGCCAGGGCAGGGGCGGAACTTGAACGGAAGCGGGCTCAAGAAGCTCTTCAAGAAAGTCAAGATCGGTACCGGGAGTTATATGATCAAACCCCATTGATGTATTTCACGGTCGACGCCAATTTACGGGTGTTATCTGTCAATCAGTTCGGCGCCAATTTGTTGGGGTATTCCACGCACGATCTGGTTGGGCAGGATGTTCTCACGGTGGTAGATCCTGAGGACCATGAATATTTCCGCCAAGAACTTCAGAAAAGCCTTAAGGATATTGACCGCACGCGAGGGAGTGAATTTCGGAAGGTGACGAAAGCTGGAACACAGCTTTGGGTCAAAGAGCGAATGCGCACCATCTTCGGGCCCCATCAGCAAAAAATCGTGTTGTTATCATGTGAAGATATCACGATTCGGAAACATGCGGAAGAGGCCTTAGAACGAAGTGAAAAGCAGCTGCGGCATACCCAAAAAATGGAAGCCATCGGGACTTTAGCGGGAGGAATTGCCCATGATTTTAATAATATCTTAGGCGCAATTCTGGGGTATTCCGAATTGGCGACTGCCCATGTCCCTCATGACCAAAAAATGAAGTTTTATTTGGAGGAAATCCTCTCTTCTGCCTATCGCGCCAAAGAGTTAGTGAAGCAAATTTTGGCGTTTAGTCGCCGTTCTGAGCAAGAACGAGAAGCTGTAGATCTGAGTCTGGTGGTCCAGGAAGTCTTAAAAATGCTGCGAGCGACATTGCCGGCCTCGACGGAAATTCGAGCTGACCTGGAGACGACCTCTGCCGTGGTGTTTGCTGATTCTACCCAACTCCACCAAGTCGTCATGAACCTCTGTGCCAATGCCGAATATGCCATGCGGAATGATGGAGGTGTGATCGAAATTTCTGTTGATGTGACGAAATTGACACCTGAGAACGCCAAAGACTTCCCAAAACTCAAACCTGGAACCTATGTGCAACTGAGGGTCAAAGACACGGGGAAAGGCATTCCCGGAGAGGTCTTGGAGCGTATCTTCGAGCCCTTTTTCACCACAAAGGGCATAGGCGAGGGAACAGGATTGGGACTGGCCGTTGTCCATGGGATCATCGTTGGGCATGGCGGACATATTTCCGTGTCTAGCGAAGAAGGAAGAGGAACTCAATTTACGGTCCTGCTGCCCCGGTTAGATGTCGAGCTGCCATCTCAAGCTCAAAGTGCATTGGAATGGCCGAAAGGATCCGGCACGGTCTTGTTTGTGGACGATGAGGAAGTGCTGGCGCGGTGGGGCGAGCAAGTCTTGTCCTATTCGGGTTACACGGTGATCGCGAAAACCAACCCTCATGAGGCCGTAGAAATCTTTCAGAAAAACCCGGACCAATTCGATGCGATCATTACGGATCAAACGATGCCGGCCATGAGCGGAGAAATGTTTGCTCGCACCATCTTGAACATACGAGGGGATATTCCGATCATCCTTTGTACGGGTTTTAGCCATACGATGTCCGAAGCCAAAGCCACGCAACTCGGAGTCAAGCGGTTTTTAATGAAGCCCGTCAATGGGGCACTACTAGCCGAAACCTTGCAGGCTATCCTTTCAGAAATTTCTTAGTTTCTTTCTTTCCCTCCTGGACAATTCTCTGGCTCTAAAACCATCTGGTGGGGAACAGTCCCCAGTATCCCCTCTTGGTGAAGAGAACAATCCCTCCAGTGTAGCCTTACCAGGTTCCTGCATGCCAAGTCTCACCCAATGGGTATCGTCAATCGCCCCTAATCCAAAATCCCACCGGGAAACATTCGAATAGCAGGAGTTGATGTGGAAACCTGTCCTCTCCGTCTCCGGAGGGTTGCTCCGGGTTGAAGGAAGGAGATCAGGAAAAGTCTAAGAGGAAGGTCTCAGATGTTCGGGGAGGGGTACTCCAAATTTGGTGACCCAATCAACCGCCGTGCAGATCTCTCGAAAATCTACGGGTTTTTCAAAAACTCGGTTAACCCCATTTTTAAATGCCTGGAGACGAACTTCGTGGGATAATTCCGCCGTGAGAAGTACGATGGGAAAGGTTTCATGAGAGAATTCGGTATTCACATGCTCGATAAATTCCATTCCCCCCATTTCTGGCATGTGGTTATCCGTGATAATGAGGGAAATCGGTGTCTTCCGCAGAACTTCAAGAGCTGCGATGCCATTGGGTGCCTCGATGCAAGAATAGCCCTGGAGTTCAAGGAAATCTTTTAACGTTGTTCGATGGCTATCGTTGTCATCGACCAACAAAATCCAATTGTTGGAAGCGACCGTGTCTGAAGAACTTTGAGAAGAGGGACGAGAACCCTGCCATAAACTCATGGTCTTATACACTCCCGTAACAAAATCCCCATGAAAATTGGGGCGGAGGGACTATTGGGAAGGTGGCTACTGAGGAAATTCATTCCGGGTGCGGTCGAAATAAAATTCCCCTAAAACCAGTCCCCCCGCCTGGGATCATCTATATGTTCGAACCGGCGTATGCGGTAAGGTGCTGAAAGTGTCCTCCTGTTTTTTAATTTTGCAAGGGATGTTCCTTTTTCTTGAAAAGGAAAAATTATCAATAAAACCAATGGTTTCTAGTGAATAAGTTAGTAGGTGGGGAAAATGACAGGTGCAGGAGAAACCCTACAGAACGGGTGCCTTATCCTTCGGATACGGGTCTTCAAGAAGGGCCCATCGGGCCCTATGGACTTTCGCGAGGGAAGCGAAGGTGGGCAGGGAATGAAGAAGTGTGAGGGAGGCGTAAACTCCTCCCTCTGGATGAAATTTTCAAGAGTCTTTGCCTTCCGGGAGGTGATGAAAGGGGTTGACAAATGTCCTAATTAGGACTATTCTATGTAGAACAATATGGTACAGGTGTTTGAATGGGCCATGGAAAAGGAGGGTAGATGGAAATACGAGACTTCAAGGATGACCCGTATCTCAGCCTGTTGCGTCCATTGGTTGAGGCCTACCTGGCCTTTTATCGGGTGGGAAACCGCCACATTCAGTCCATGGGACTGACTCCAGGGCAATTTGATGTCATTGCAGAACTGGAAGGAACGAAAGGACTAACCTGTGCGGAGTTATCAGAGAGAACCTTGACGACCAAAGGAACACTGACCGGTGTTCTGGATCGTTTGGAGAGTCGCGGATTCATTCATCGGGGGGCCGTTGGGGGGGATCGTCGGGCCACGTTAATACGATTAACTCCCAATGGAGGAGACATGTTTCATGACGTGTTCCCAGCTCATGCCGAATACCTTCGGCCTTTTTTTTCTCGGGCCTTGAAACCCGCGGAAATAAAACGGGCGAAACAGTTCTTGGGTCGAATCCGGGATAGTTTTTCCTCTCCCCTTAAAAGAACTTCTCCGCCTTTCGAAGAAGCACCGAATAAAGGAAAACGTAAAGGGGCAGGAATAATTAAATCTGACGGGAGAAAAAAGCCGAATTTGAGTCGTCGCAGGAAGAAAATGATCTGAGGGTTGAAGGTCATGATCGTGGACTAATGGGGAGGCGTATCATTCTTTTTTGACGCAACGAGGGACAATACATGAAGGCACACTATGTTGGACATGTCGTGTTTTACGTGAAAGACCTTGAACGCGCGCTGGGCTTTTACCGAGATCTCCTTGGCTTTGAGGAAGTGGGACGAGTGTTCAAAGGGAAGGCTGTGGCGTTGACGTCAGGTCGAACCCATCATGAAATTTTACTCATTGAAGTGGGGGATGCTCCTGCGCCAACGAAAGGGCGTAGGCGGGGGTTATATCACATCGGCATAAAAATAGGAGAAACCCTCCAGGCACTCCGGGAAGCCAAGGAGGACTTAGAAGGCGCAGGGGTTCCAATCCACGGAATGAGTGACCATACGGTCAGTCAAAGTCTCTACCTTGAAGATCCCGATGGGAACGAAGTGGAACTGTACGTAGACGACCCAGCCATCAATTGGAAGGACAACCCAGAACTCGTGTTGTCTCCGATAAAGGCTCTGCAAATTTGAACAATCGATTCCCGTAAAAACACGGGGTCTATGACGATCACCCGTTTATCAAGAACAAGTAGATGGACGGTGGAAAGGAGTGAAGATCATGGCGGTACAAGTATATGGAGTCAATCATGTCGTCATTGAAGTGGATAATGCTCAAAAGGCCGTGGAATTTTATTCAGATGTGTTTAATCTCGAGATGCTTCGGGGAGGGGAAGGTGCCGCCTGGTGTCAGTTGGGAGAACATCAATTCTTGGCCATCTTTGAAGTGGAGACGCTCAACCCGGATCGAATGAAACATTTCGGGATCATGGTTCGGGATCAGGAGCAAGTCAAAGAAGTCCGGGAAAAACTCATTTCGAAATACGGGCTTCAACCAGAACCGGGGTTTGGGTGTGATTTTCGGGATCCTTGGGGCAACCGCATTCAAGTGGTGGACCTTCATGATGAATCCCTGGTGTGGCTGTTACCCTACCGCGAAATTCAAGATACCGGGATTGTGTTTGCTCCCCCATCAGGGGCAAACCAGAAAAGTGAGTGAGGAGAAGGAGGGAATGATGAACAAAGCCAGAACGATAAAACAGATTGTTGAGCCCACGTCTGTCGTCGAAGGGGCTGGGGTTCGGCTCCAACGAAGTATCGGGGGAGAAACCGTGAACTATCTGGATCCGTTTTTGTTATTCGATCACTTTGGGTCTCCCGATGCAGAAGATTATCAAGCCGGGTTTCCTATGCACCCACATCGGGGGATTGAAACAGTCACCTACATGCTCAAGGGAGAAGTGCAGCACCGGGATACGCTCGGAAATGCTGGGACGATTAGAGCAGGGGAAGTCCAATGGATGACCGCAGGAGGGGGAATTTTGCATGAGGAGATGCCCCAAGTCCGTCCCGAGGGCAATGCCGGGTTTCAATTATGGGTCAATTTGCCGGCAGAAAAAAAAATGGCACCTCCTCGGTATCAAGATTTTTCTGCGGACCACATTCCCGAAATGGAGAAAGACAATGGACGAAAGATTCGGGTCATTGCCGGGGAAGTTGAGGGGGTGAAAGGGCCGGTTCAAGGCATCGCGGCGAATCCCACGTATCTTGATGTGGCGATTCCCGCGCAGGGGTCGTTCGCACAGCCGGTTCCATCGGGGCATTCGGCCTTCGTGTATGTGTTCGAAGGAAGCGTGATGATTCAAAGCGAATCCTCAAATTCTCATGATTGGGTCACGAGTCCCAAATTAGTGGTTCTAGGAGAGGGGGATTTTGTGGACGTGAAAGCTGGGGACCAGGGAGCACGATTACTCTTGGTTTCAGCTCAACCGCTTCAGGAGCCCATCGCTCGGTATGGTCCCTTTGTGATGAATACCCAAGAAGAAATCGAGGAGGCGTTGCGTGATCTCCGGCAAGGAACATTTATTCGCTCGGAGAAAAGGTCATGACGATTCAGGCTCAGTTCCCGGACGAACAAACCGAATCTGGGGAGTTTAAACGGCAGACCGATGCGTTCCGACGATGGGTGGTCGATGAGGGAAACGCCGATTTTCCGGTGGAGAGCCATCGCTATCATCTCTATGTATCTTGGGCCTGTCCATGGGCGCATCGCACAATCATCATGCGGAAACTCAAAGGGTTAGAGGATATCGTGGGGATGACCGTCGTTGACCCAATCCGGGACGAAGACGGCTGGAGATTCGGGGATGGACCAGGGTACACCAAGGATGAGGTGAACGGGTTTCACTACCTTCGGGAAGCCTACCTGAAGACGGATCCCCTGTATCGTGGACGAGTGACCGTGCCGGTGTTATGGGACACTCGTACCAGCCAGATTGTGAGCAATTCCGATGATGACATCATGCGCATGTTCAATATGGCCTTCAATCGATTGACAGGCGAGCGAACGGATTATTATCCCGTTGCCTTGCAGCGAGACATTGATGCCCTGAACGCGGGTATTTATGAAAACGTCAATGATGGGGTCTATCAGGCTGGGTTTGCCACCACCCAATCAGCCTACGAAAGGGCAGCGAGGAAATTGTTTACGGTCCTTGATGAACTCGAAGACCGCTTAAAGAATCAACGGTATGTATTGGGTTCACAGATTGTGGAAACCGATTGGCGATTATTCGTGACACTCATCAGGTTTGATGCCGTGTACCACGGACACTTCAAATGCAACATCAGACGAATACAGGATTATCCCAATCTGTTCGGGTATGTGAAAGATTTGTATCAAATGAAGGGGATTGCCGAAACGGTAAATTTCGATCATATCAAGCGCCACTATTACGTCACGCATGACGATATCAATCCGAACCGTATCGTGCCCATCGGTCCTGAACAGGACCTCACGGCTCCCCATGGTCGAGAATCATTGACAGAGAAGGCGTGAAAAAGAAATATTCCGTAACAATCAAACAAGAAAGGGGACAGAATGATGAGTAACCGGAACCATGTGCAAGCAGTCATCGACGGAATCCTGGCAGGAAAGATTTTGGAGACATTTGACGCGTATTATGCGGAGGATGTCGTGATGTCAGAAAATCGAAAAGATGAACGAATCGGGAAAGCGGCCAATCGGGAATACGAAATCAAATTCTTAGAGAATGTACAGGAGTTCCATGGAGCCACAGTGGGTCGTGTGATCGTGGAAGGAGATGATGCGGCAGTAGAATGGTCGTTTGATGTGACCTTTAAAGGGGGAAATCGGGTGAAAATGGAACAAGTGGCCGTCCAAACGTGGAAGGAGGGGAAAATCATTCGGGAAGATTTTTACCATGGATAAAGATGTTTCACGAATGGCTCCAAAAAGGGAGTGCATGATCAGATGGTGTTGAACCACAAGAGATGAAAAGGAGATAAGAATGTCGGCCAAAGACCGAGCAGGGATGAAGGACGTGAAACTGGCGACCTGGAGTCAATTGCAGGACCGAACCCCTGTGTATGCGTTGGTGGGAAATGTGGACTTGGTGGTGGTGCGGTATGACCAGGAGGTCTCGGTCTTGTATGGCCGGTGTTTGCACCGAGGTGCGCTCATGTCTGATGGTTCGGTAGAAGGACAGAATCTCATCTGTGGGGTGCATGGATGGGATTATCGTCTCGGTACCGGAGTGAGTGAATACAATAATGACGAAGCCCTCCACAAATTTTCGGCCCGAATAGATGAGCAGGCCGACGCGGTGTGGGTGAATGAACAGGAAATACGGGCCTGGGAACAATCGAACCCGCAGCCCTATAACCGGGAGGTGTACCAAGGGCTCTATGCGGATATTCATGGGACGAGCGATGAACCGCATACACACTATATTCGAGAGTTGGCACAAAAGGGTGCCGAAGGTATCGGTCATCATGGACCTGTTTCGGCCATGGGGGTTCCGGCCCCTGGGTTGCCAAGGTGGGATTCGATTCAGGTTCTTACCGCCCAGTTGGCCAAAAAACCCCTGTTGGATGATGCTCCGATCGAAACCGAACTCCTCATCGGTCCCCGGTCTCGCAAACCGCTCAAGATGGCCATCCCCCTCTTCGTGAGTGATATGAGTTTTGGAGCGCTCAGTGAGGAGGCCAAGGTGGCGTTGGCCAAAGGAGCGGAACTGGCTGGAACGGGGATCTGCTCCGGAGAAGGAGGGATGCTCCCGGAAGAACAGGCTGCGAATTCACGGTATTTGTACGAGTTGGCCTCTGGGAAATTTGGCTGGAGTTTGGACAAGGTGGCGAAGTGCCAAGCCTTTCATTTTAAAGCCGGGCAGGGGGCCAAGACGGGGACTGGGGGGCATTTACCAGGGAAGAAGGTGGTCGGGAAAATTGCGGAAGTACGAGGTCTGACGCCGGGAGAACCTGCCGTAAGTCCCGGAAAATTTCTGGACTTGGATTCCGTCGAGGATTTTCGACGGGTGGCTGATGAGGTCCGGAATGTCACGGGTGGAATTCCGATAGGGTTTAAAATGTCAGCCCAACACATTGAAGCCGATCTGGAGTTTGCCCTGAATGTGGGAGTCGATTACGTCATCCTTGATGGGAGGGGTGGAGCCACGGGTGCTGCCCCCGATGTGTTTAAAAACAATATTTCGGTCCCGACATTAGTGGCGTTGGCCAGGGCCCGACACTATATAGACCAGAGGAAAGCAGAAGGGGTCACCTTAATCATAACCGGGGGGCTTCGGACAGAGAGTGATTGTATCAAGGCGATGGCCCTCGGCGCGGATGGGGTGGCGTTGGCCAATAGCGCCATTCAGGCCATAGGGTGTTTGGGAATGCGGGCCTGCCATACCAACAATTGTCCAGTTGGGATTGCGACGCAAAAGCCCCATTTACGGCAACGATTACAGGTCGACGTCTCAGCGGAACGGTTGAAAAACTTTTTTGAAGCCACGGTGGCGTTGATGAAAGTGATGGCCCGGGCTTGCGGTCACCACCAGTTACGAGAGTTTTCTGTGGCCGATTTGATCACCTGGGACCGGCAGATGGCCTACCTCACTGGAATACGGTATGCTGGGGTCACTCCGTTGTAGACGAAGGGAAGCGGATGGACGTTCCTCGCGATTGGATCCCTCTTGGTCGTGTGCCCCAGTCGGATTTATCAGAAGCTAGGCTTCAGGCGCATTGGGCCGTTCAGATCGTCGCATCATTCGGTCAGGCCCTATTGCCCCCACGGCCGGATGACAGCCAGTCCAACTTGGGTTGGGATGAAGAAGGGTGTGCCCTCTGCAGTCATCCATCAGAAAAAGGGTTCTCAGTAGGTCTCCGACTGAACGATCTCACCTTGCAGCTTTTTGATTCCACTAAAACATGCCTTGAAGAATATGCGTTAAACGGGCAAACCTTAACCGAAGGGTTTCAGTGGCTCACCCAAGCCTACACCCAACAGGTTGGACAACCTTTCACGCGACCGTTTACGTTACGAGAGTATGAAATGCCGATTCATCCGGTCGGGAAACAGACCCCCTTTGCGATAAACGATCGGGAGGTTTTTCGGGAATTACAAGATTGGTTTAGGAATGCACATGCCCTGCTTCGAGCGGTGGTTGCCCCATGGTTACAGGCCTCCCCGGTCCGTTGTTGGCCACATCATTTTGACATAGCCAGTCTTGTGACGTTGGATCCTGGGCTACCTTCCGAAAAGGCCCGATCGGTTGGATGTGGGATGAGCCCGGGTGATGGGCTCTATCCTGAACCTTACTTTTATATTACTCCTTGGCCCTATCCGGCCAAGGAAGGGTTACCGGGATTGTCCGAGGGGGGTTGGCACACCGAGGGGTTTGTCGGAGCCATTCTCACGGCCTCAAACCTGAAGAATGCCCAGCCGGGGCGCGCACAACCAGAACGAGTCCGACAGTTTTTTTCGGAAGGAACCAAGGCGGCCTTCGAAGTACTCAACGCGGTTCCGCACACGAAGGATTCATCAAAATCGTAACCTCACAAACTCATGCTCCTAGCATCATTCACATGTTATCAATTGCCCAAAGGACACCTTCGTATGCCCCCTCAATCATCTCAACCAGAAGAAAAGCCGACCGCTTCCCCAAACCCTCCTGTCCATTGGCATAAGGTCCTGGACCTGGAAGAACTTCCAGAAGGAAGGGTGAAGTCCGTCACCGCCGGAGTCAAAACTTTGGCCATGACTCATGTGGAGGGACAATATGGGGCGTTGGATAACAAGTGTCCGCACCAGGGAGGGCCATTGGGAGAGGGTTCCATCGAGAACTGTTATTTACGATGTCCCTGGCATGGATGGGATTTTGATCCCCTCACGGGAAAGCCGCCAGGGGGTTATGATGACGGTGTACGGACGTATCCGGTGGATATTCGAGACGATGGGATTTATGTGGCAATAGAAGAAGAAGGACCCGATATCCGCACCGTGTCGGATTTGATGGTGGAGACCATGGTCAATTGGGGAGTTCAATGGGTGTGGGGAATGGTCGGGCATTCCAATTTGGGGTTCGCCGCCGCCTTACGTCGGCAGGAACAGGCTGGAACATTACGGTTCTTCGGGATACGCCACGAAGGGGCCGCCGCGTTTGCAGCTTCTGCCTATGGAAAACTCACCGGTCGACCGGCGGCCTGTTTTTCCATCGCCGGTCCGGGGGCCACCAATTTATTAACCGGCCTATGGGATGCCAACGTGGATCGTTCACCGGTGTTGGCCTTGACGGGACAAGTGGATACGCAGGTCTTAGGTCCAGGGGCCTTTCAAGAAATTGATCTTCAGGCAGCCTTCGGCAAAGTGGCACAATGGAGCCAACCCGTCTTGCATTCGAGTAAACATGCAGAACTCATGAATTTGGCATGCAAGAGTGCCCTGTTAAACCGAGGGGTTTCTCACCTCATTTTTCCAGATGAAGTGCAAACCCTCCCGGTTACCCAGGAATCTCCAGCCGGGAAGCCGGAGGGTCGATTGACCCCCTTAAACATTTCCCCGCCTCAGGAATCGCTGAAGGCCGCCATTCAACTCCTTCAAAAGGCCCAACGTCCCGTGATCATCGTTGGTCATGGGGCACGTTTTGTCATGCCGAAGATTCTTCAATTGGCTGAAACCCTCAAGGCCCCTGTACTGACCACCTTTAAAGGAAAAGGGCTGATCCCGGATTCTCATCCCTTGGGATGTGGAGTGTTAGGTCGTAGCGGGACACCGATCGCCAGTTGGTTCATGAATGAGAGTGATTGCTTGCTGGTACTCGGAGCCAGTTTTAGTAACCATACGGGGATTACTCCGAAGAAACCCACGATCCAGGTGGATTTCGATGCGATGACGTTAGGGAAATTTCATGCGGTCGATGTTCCGGTTTGGGGCGAATTAGGTGTGACCGTTCAAAAAATGTCCCATGCTCTGAGAAATCATGTGCCGAGGGTGGATCAACGGGAAGAGGTGGCCCAACGATGGAAAATTTGGCGCACGGAGAAACGACGCCGGGAATTGGATGATCGAGGGCAGGGGCTCAATTCCGCCTCGATTTTTTCCGCCATGACGCGAACCATCCCCCAGGATGCGATCATGGCGGTGGATGTGGGAAACAATACGTATTCGTTTGGACGTTATTTCGAATGCGAGGCTCAGGCCATCCTCATGTCGGGGTATCTTGGATCCATTGGCTTTGGGTTCCCTGCAGCCATGGGAGCGTGGGCCGCTACCCAGGAACCCACCACCCCATTTTCGGGCAGAGCGGTGGTGTCCATCTCGGGAGATGGTGGATTTGGGCAATATATGGGCGAACTTTTGACGGCCGTAAAATACAACATGAATATGACTCATATCATGCTCGTGAATAATGAATTGGGGAAAATAAGTAAGGAGCAGAAGGCGGGAAATTGGCATGTCTGGCAAACCTCCCTTCACAATCCCAATTTTGCGGAGTATGCGAATCTCTGTGGAGCCAAAGGCATCCGGGTGACGAAGAAAGAAGACCTGGATGAAGCTCTCATGGAAGCACTTCAATATCAAGGCCCCAGCCTGGTTGAAATTCTTTCTGACACGGAATTAATTTAGACGATGCCAGACCTCACGATCTCTGTCCCCTCCTTTTTTATCAGGGCTGGTGAGCCTAATAGTTGGTAAAGAAAAACGGTTCATCTCCCCCTTCGGGTTTGATGGTCCCTTTTGCCCCCCCGGGCAGTCAAGTCTGGAAGAGCCGAAACTCCTTCTTGACTCTTACAGAAGGGTCTTTTTAAAGTGAAGGAAAGAGAAACATCCGGCAATGTGTGGCCCTAACGTAAAAGAAAAGCCACCCGTGGTTGGAGGAAGTCGGTAATAGGACAGCCATAAGGTGGAGGTGAGGCATGAAACAACAGCACCCAGGTTTGTATCTCAATCAAAGGTACCTTTATTGGACAGTCACCTTGTGTGTCCTGGGGGTCATGGTTGGATGTAGCTCACGGTTAAATACCGCAACCTGGAGCGGGTCTGGTCCTGCCCCCACTCAAACGGCCCAGGTTGAATCGGTCAACCTTCCCGAAGAAGAAATTATCACCCAACCCATTCTGGATGAAGGAACGCTTGGTGGATCCGCACAGGCAAACATGGATATACCAGTGGAACCTCCTGCCCTTCCCGCCATATCTTCCCCCACTGTCTCGGAATCCTTGCCTTCCCCTCAGGTGGATACAGGTTTATCCGAACCGCCAAAACTAGCGGAATCAGCGGGCGTGGCCGATCATTCTTTGGCTCAGGCTCCGGCCTCGGGTGATACCTCTCTGGTGGCGTCAGAGAAAATAGATCAAGGCATTCCCTCTATCCAGGTTGATCCTGAACCTCCAGCCGTAGCGACCCTTCGTATGGCGGAATCCTCCAGTGGGGAGCCGAAGGCTTTGAGCCCAGAGGCTTCAACTCCAGATGCGCAGGTACAGGAACCTATCCGTCAAGACGCCCCTCCAGGCCCTTCGGATGGATCATCCCATGTGGGGCCTGAATCCATGAGCGAGGACTTTCAACCGGGAGCCGAAGTCTCGAAAGAAATTGGGGTTGTGCCCCAGACGTTAGCGGCCTCAGATTATGCATTAGCAAAAACCCCTATGGGTGACCCAGGTCATTCCGCAGAGCCGGCTAAGACAGCCTTGGATCAATTGCGTGCGGATATCGAATCGGCTATCCCTTCGGGTGAATCCGTAATCGAAGCGCAATCGGCTACTCCATCGATTGAGGCCCCTACGACTCCATCGAAGGAAGCACCCATGCAGGTAGCCAAAGTCCTGCCCTCCGAACCCGAATCCGTGCAAATCATGGAAGAAGAATTGGCCCAGGCCTTACAAGATATTTACTTTGATTATGATCGGTTTACGATTCGGGGCGATGCCGAATCGGTATTGCGGGCGAATGCCACCTTATTAGTGGAAAAATGGAAAGACAAACGCATTATCATTGAGGGACACTGCGATGAGCGCGGAACTCAAAGTTATAATATGGTGCTTGGGGAACGACGCGCGAACGCGGTCAAAACCTTCTTGGAAGATCTAGGCGTTCCTGCCCAGCAACTCGAGGTGGTCAGTTATGGAAAAGACAGGCCATTCTGTACCGAGTCTGGACCAGAATGTTGGCAGGAAAACCGGCGAGGACACTTTGTGGTCCAGTAAAATTTCTTGAGAGAACGTCATTGGTATTTCCGATAGTGAGATTTGAATCACGCCTGTGAAAGTTGTGACCGCCCTTGGGATATCTTCCCGGTTGGAACGATCAGCGGCGATGCGGTTTCCCTCTCCCCATAGTGATGGTGCTGGTTGGTTGGGTTCTTCAACTGCCTGGTACCCTTTGGGCTTCTTCTCCCCCTTCCCCGCCCACTCCCCTTCCTGATACCACACTTCTTTACGTTTCAGATTATTTCTCCTTTATTGGCCGCGATGAGGACGGGCATGTCGCATTCGCCTTAGATAATAATCGGGGACGTGATGGGGACTCCTGGCAGGCCGAACATTTCGTGGTCCTTCATGATGAACAAGACGGGTGGGTGACCCTCGTGGGAAGTGGGGAATATGAGAATGCGGAAAAAGAGCTGGAGCGAATTCCCGATTCGTCCGACTTCCAATTTCAAGGCAGTCCCGAAGCGGGGATCGTGATTGAGAGTGCACGGAACAACCTGACACTCCAGGTACAACCGATCTCGAATCGAGTGGTGCAAGCCTACGAAGGAGGAGCATATCGGTTAGGGTCGGCCTCGGGTACATTGACCTGGAAGGGGCGCGTTCTTCGGGGACGGGTCATTTACGAATATTTCATGAAACCCGACTTTAATCGGCTATCGCGCACCTATTGGGGATTGTGGAAACATTTCCAGGGACTCTATCTTGTCGTGGAAGGGGTAGGGGATCTATATATTCATTCCCAAGAAAGTGACATGCTGGCCCCTTTGGTCGGAACCTTGAATGGATTTTTAGCCATTGACGAGAAAACCGAACCTTTTCAGGCTTTGCAGGTAACCCTGTTAGATCACTCCCAAGCCTGGGGACTCTACCGCTGGCCGACAGGCTGGGGCATCAATTGGGTCAGTCAACAAGGCTCGGGCCATGCCCGTTTGGCGGTTCAGGAATTAGAACAGATGGGGAATTGGGTCATTGGTGGATTTGCCATGGGAATTGTTCGGGGCAAGGTGTCGTACAATGGACAAGAGTACACGGTCTATGGACTCGCAGAACTTATCATGTGAGTTCTCGGAATGAGGAGAGTCGAAGAGTGTTCACGGGAAAGTCAGTCCTGAGATATTCGAGAATCGTAGGGTTGATGATGTACGGAATGATTGGACTCAATCTTGGCCAGGTGACCCATGGGGCCGTCTTTCCGGTATCGGATGCGGAATTATCGGGATCACCCGCCAGTCAGTGTCCAACCAACTTGGCCTCACTGGAACCCGAAATGAAAAAAGCCCTGCGTTACATCACCTCCTCGACCTTCCGGGATACCATGATGGCCTCCCTTCAGGCATCGATTCCTGAAGCCATTGAGCAAGCTGATGGAATCGCTAAGCAAATCACGTTTTTAAAACAAGAAATCCTCAGACAGGAACGCGAACGACAGCATGCGGAACGGGTGGCGCGTGAGCATGCCAAAGACCCCAACAAACCCCTGGCCCCGTGTCGGCGTCGGGATGAAAGCAGCTATTGCTATGCCATGAATCAGTATCTGGTCTCCACTGCAGCCAATCTGGCGAATGAAGCGTTTTTAAAAGCCTTGCAGTGTTATCAGCAAGAAGGAAAACGGTAACATGGTGTGATGTCTTCAGGAGACCAACTACAGCCATCAAACCTTTTTCTCAACATCCCCACCTCCCTCAGAGAGGAATGGGTAGAATCGTTGCTCACGCAAGACAACGTGCGAATTGAACGAATCGTATCGCAGGGGCAGGCCTCTCCCCGGGACTTCTGGTTTGAACAATCGGAACATGAATGGGTGGTGGTGCTAAAAGGACGAGCCCGTCTACAACTGGCCGGCGAGGATCATCTGAAGGAATTGGGGCCAGGCGATTCTCTGTTTCTTCCCGCACGCCTCCGGCATCGAGTGGAGTGGACCGACCCGGATGAAGAAACCGTATGGTTGGCGGTCTTTTGGAAGTCTCTTTAGCAAGGAGAACAGGGGGTGTGAATGAATAGGCTAAGTGTGAGCGTTCATTCAGACGAAACCACGATGTATTTGGATTGAAATGTTCCTTCGTTGCCGTGGTACGATCGGTCTTCTGAAAAATTTCAGCATTGTGTTTGTAAATGTGTGGTAGAAAGTATTCCATCCTCATGCTATCCCACCAGTAAACCCGTAGTTAGAATCCCTCAGACTGCTTGTTAATTTGATGCTGCCCGTTTGTGGGATCAGAATTGAAAATTCGAAGCAGGTCTTAAATTTGGTTAATCAATCGCGGGAGGTTGGACCTCGAACCAGAGAGAGCAACTCTTCATACACGTTCCGACGAGGACCAACAAACACGACATCGAGTGTTCGTTCATCATCATTCAACCGATAGATAATCCGGTAAGAGCGTACCCGGAAGGACCGATACCCATAAAGTTCTTGTTGAAGGGCGTGCCCAGAAAGAGGAATGTCTCGGAGACTCCGGATGGCTTCTCGAATGTGCTGTTTGACTTGTGGGTGAAGTTTGCGAATGCGATCTGCTGCTTCCGGGGTATACCGAAGCCGGTAAGGGGTCACTCGTCCTTGCCCTCAAAGAGGGATGAATGGGTTTCCCATCGACCGGATTGAGCCTGTTTAAGGGATTTCCTGAGAGGGCGCATAGTTTTTGGATCACTCAGAATTTCGAGGGTTTCCATTAAGCCTTCGAAATGTTCCATGCTCAGTAACACAGCCGTAGGGATCCCATCCCGGGTAATACCCACCGTATCGTGGTGATTGGTCAATCGCCGAATAAGGTCCAACAGTTGGGCTTTGGCCTGAGTCACCGAAACATATTTGTCTACCTGCGGCATAGTATTTTCCTAAATGGTTAACTTAATAACCATTATACTAACCAGATCTATGGCCTGCAAGGTCTCATCATGCTGAAAATAGGGGCCTTAAATTGAGAGATTGGAAGAGGTCATGTGTGGGGAATTTATATCATTGCCCGGAACCTCTTTTATTGAAACTGGTAAATGAGGAATGGAGCGATTAACCAAAGCATGCCTTTGAGAAAGAAAAACAAGAAGCCGTATATTCCCCACTGTTGCCAGTTGAGGTGGTTTTGAAGAATATGTGTTTTTGATATGAATTGAGTCGCCATGTTTTTACCCTCCTAAAATGTTCCTTGAGTCAACTGGGTTACGGGACCAACCGAGGTTGGCCCCGCAACCCAGGCCTTTTCCTCTTCTTGTTTTTCCTCAAGCGGCGTGGGAATTTGGAGCTGTGAGCTTCCCCACGTTCTTTTTGGAAAAGCTGGGAATGAGCATTGGCACACGCCGACGGTAGTCTTCGTAGGCTTTGCCATGTGCCGAGACTAAGTCTTTTTCTTCCCATTGAATCGCCATCAGAATATAGACGGTGGTCATGACCGCAAAGACTAAGTGTGCGGAGGTCATGGTCGGGGTTCCCCAGAAGGCCAGCAACCAACCTACATACAGCGGATGACGCACTCGTTCATACAGAGCGGGAGTTTTGAATTTCAAAGGGATGTACTCTTGGCCCCGGAGGTAGAGCCACACTTGCCGCATGCCGAATAAATCAAAATGGTTGATCAGAAGGGTTGAGATGAAGACGATGCTCCACCCCAGGGCATAGATACCGTACAAGAGCCCTTGCCCCCAGCTTTCCTGGACGTTCCAGATCGAGCCTCCCATCGGTTGCCAGAAAAAAAACATTAAACCCAGGGCGATATTGGTGAACAACACATACGTGCTGCGCTCGATCGGTTTCGGGACGTATTGCGTCCACCATCGCTTGAAGCCTTGACGTGCCATCACACTATGTTGCACGGCAAAAATCCCGAGTAGCAGGGTATTGATGGCCAAGGCCGACCAGAAGGGCATCTGTGGGGCTCCATCGATGGAGGTTGGGACCACCACATTTCCCAAAAACCCGACGGCATACAAAAAGATGCCCAGGAACGACAGGTAGCAGAGGGTTCCATACAGAAAAAAGATCATTCGTTTCATGGTAAAGGCTCCTTATGGTTAAGTGTGGTGAAGGTTAATCTTCTGTGGTAATGGAAAGAGAAACAGGAACCGGGTTTGACAGAGTGTCAAACACCGCCGAATATTTCGACAATTTCAGAAGCGTCTCCGGAGAAGCATCAGATTTGACCGTAAAGTGGACTCGAAGGTTTTGGAATCCTTTCCTCACACGGGGATCAAGGTCCAAGAAACCATGCAAATCGATATCCCCCTCAATCTGAGAGGTGATGGAATTGATTTTTATTCCCCTCGCTGCGGCGTGATACACCATCGTGGTCGTCAAACAGCCCAGCAGCGCGTGAAGCACATACTCCGCCGGGTTCGCCGCTTGATCCCCACTCAACATAATAGAAGGCTCATCGGCCTCCAGGAAAAAGGGTTCGGTCCTCGTGGTATCTTCCTGCCCGGCTCCATAAAATTCTTTGATTCGAGATTGATTGTACCCACCGTTAATCCAGGTATTGGTTGCCCGAAAATGAAAGTTTGCCAAATCGGGCTGATCTTTGATGGCCTGGATCGTATGGTTAAACTCGTCTACGTTGAGGCCATTGAGGTTGGTTTGTTCCATAACGTGTGACATGGCACATACTCCTTTTTGATTGTTCATGAGCAATTGATAAAAAACTTGCACAGCTCTTTTGGCGATCGTTTGCTTATCCATCGTTCAGTCTTGCCGATCTCATGCTTGAAAGGCGGTCTTTGGAAATGTGAAGTGACGATCAGCACAGGTCACCTTCATGCGCAACGAAAAAAACGTCCGGGCTATCAGGGAACGTGAGAGCGGAACCTTTCGATTCCAAGGCATGAGAGAAAGGGTACTGGCCAAGAGACAGTACCCCGACAGGACTCGGACGGTGGTTCCGATAAAGGGGAGCCAATACAGCCAATGGAAGGATTCCACGAGCCCGAGAAGCAAAATCCCCAAATAGGCAAAGCGAACTTGTACGGAGAACGCCAAAAAGTTGCTTTCCTGTCGGAGAAAGTGAAGGACCTGGATAAATCCTAAGGTGTGGGCACCGGTAAACCCAGGTTCCCAACCCGAAAGACCAAGGCCTAGCAAACCCACCATGCCAACCCAGTACCACCATCCCACATTTCGATAATCCAGCATTTCCGTTTCCTCATTCTTTTGTTGATGACGTTTTCCGATTAGTTTTTTCCCTAAAGCATGTGATATGCCAAGTGGATTTTTATGTAAAATATAAAGTAAAACAGCAACTTACGAATAATAATGGTCGAAGAGAATGTTTTGGGTATTTGGCAATTTACGAAATTTGGCAAAAGAAATTTGCCAAATTTGGCAAAAAGTAGGGGAAATCAAAATGGGGATAGGGTTGGAAATCGGAAACGAAGCCCGTTTATTTTAAGGAGAGGGAAATCGGTACATGTATTCCCACGAGGAAAAAGGATGAAAAGACCTAGCTCCATCCGAAAAGGGAACCAGGTATGACAACAAGAACATCTCTCATAAATATTCCCCTGAGGACGACATGGAAAAAATAAAAAGAACTCGGGGGTAGAAATTCAGTCAAGCAACGCGAGGGAAATCTGGTGGAGATGAGTTCGAAAGTTGCGGAATCCCACGTGAAAACGTGGAGTATGCTCGTCCCAACCTATAATGGGTGTACTGTTAGAGGACCAAAGGGAGTATTTCCCGCCGCCGGCACGATGGCATGCGGTTACCAAATTCTTTGACCATTCTATTACTAATCGTTTCAGCCTCCCCAACAACAGTGACTTTCATAATGTTGTTTTTTTGGAGGAGACCAAGCATCCCGTTTCTTGTTCTATCCCCTGCCAACCTATTAAATAAAACTTAACCCACATCTTGGGTACGACACCTATCCCGGAGTTGAAGGAAAAATCCCACTACGTTCCCCCACCCTTCTTGGAAAGGGCTCGGTCAGAAAAGGGCTGCAAAAGACTAGCTTGTGCCGGGAAGCGCGGGCCAGACACCTACGCCTATTAATTTGTCAGAAAATCTTAAAAAAGGCTTTTTCATGTCCAAAACCCGGAACCAATCTTTCCGTCATGGTATTCCGTCATGAATTGCAGGATTGGGCGAATGGGCTTCCACCAACAAGCCGATAAACCCGAAAATTAAGATGGAGAACCGAATACACCCCTTAACTTAAGAAAACGGAACCCAACGCAGAAAAACCAGCAACCCAAGAAAAGAAAATTTGATATTTCCAATAAAAGTCTGATAGTAATTCTTTCAATACAATATAGGGCCGAATAGCCCTATCATTGGTGGGGGTTTTTTAGGGTATGCCAGGTCTTGAAGATCAATTTTGAGAACCCCTGATGGGGTTCAGGAAGCTTCACAAAAACAGGCTTGCGCAAAGACCTACTGACGACATGTGAAAACCCCATTAGATTGAAAACCTTCCCCTCTTTTCTCCCCACGGAGAAAACCTCTTTGACCCTCTCTTGAAAATGGCAGGATAGGCTGGC
This sequence comes from Nitrospirales bacterium, assembly GCA_965223495.1. Classification (GTDB taxonomy): domain Bacteria; phylum Nitrospirota; class Nitrospiria; order Nitrospirales; family UBA8639; genus Nitrospira_E. The sequence goes on from OZ245001.1 coordinate 531,743, forward strand.
CTGGCCTCAGGGCCGTCGTCCTGGGGTTGGGCAGTGCACAGATGTTGTTCCCTGAAATCCTGTAGGCATACCTCTGCGAACTCTTTTTATCATTCAAGAGGTATAGCATAGAGAAGGCCCGCTGGAGGCACTGCATACCAATAACCCCGACACGGGTATCGATGACAGTCCTGGTTATCGAAATATATGGGTATTACCATCATGGCTGCTCAGGAATCAGGATCGCTACGAAACACACTTCATTCAAGCCGTCAGGACACGATTCCTCCCAAAATTTCATGGGATGATGTTTGGCGTAAACAAACCCCGAAGTATCCCAATGATGAGCAACCAGGTAATCCGTTAAAGACGGCAGTCAAATTCATGTTGAATTGGCAATTGTTCCGTTATGCCAGTGTGGGTTGTGTGAACACCCTTGTCAGCCTCTTGGTGATATTTGGAACCAAAGCCTTTCTGTATAACAACGATGTTGTGGCGAATGTCGCGGGCTATGCGGTGGGACTGGCAGTGAGCTTCGTCCTGAACAAATCATGGACTTTTGACGAAAATGGTCCCAATCTTGGGCCAGGAATTCGTTTCCTGGCTGCCTTTCTAATCGCCTACTCTATAAACCTGGGGACCGTGCTCGTCTGCATCGATTGGCTCACCGTGAACCCCTATTTTGCGCATATCCTAGGGATGGTTCCCTATTCGGCCGCATTTTTTTTCCTTTGTAAATTTTTCGTCTTTTCCCCTTCAGAACAGTCATAGAGAGCACTTCCCACACGACCAGTATGCAACAAAACAGAGACAGGGAATGTTTAAGCGTCATCGTACCGACCTTTAACGAAAGCGCGGTTCTTCATGCGTTTCATGAACGCTTGGCAAAGGTGGTGTCCGACATTGCTATGGAGACGGAAATTCTCTATGTCAACGACGGAAGTCGTGACAATACCCTTGAACTCCTTCAAAACCTGAAAGCCACAGATCCTCGAGTAGGCGTCGTCAATCTCAGCCGAAACTTTGGGAAAGAAATCGCGATGAGTGCGGGCTTGGATCATGCCAGAGGGGATGCGGTGGTCATCATCGATGCAGACCTTCAAGACCCGCCAGAATTGATCTTCGACCTGGTGGAAGAATGGCGAAAAGGGCATGACGTCGTGTTTGCCCAACGAACCGAACGCGCCGGAGAAAGCTGGTTTAAGAAACTCACAGCCTCCTCCTTTTACCGCCTCATGAACCTCACCAGTCAGATTGAAGTCCCCGTCGATACGGGGGATTTTCGAATTCTCAGCCGCCGGGCTGTCGAGGCGTTAAAACAGTTGAAGGAGCAGCACCGATTCATGAAAGGCCTGTTTGCTTGGATCGGATACCAACAAAAAGCCATTCCCTACTCGCGAGATCCCAGGGCCGCGGGCACGACCAAATGGAACTATTGGAAATTGTGGAATTTTGCTCTGGAAGGCTTCACCTCCTTTAGTATCACTCCCCTTAAACTTTCCGTGTACTTGGGGCTGGCCACCGCTACCATGGCTTTTCTTTATGGACTGATCGTGATCTGTAAAACGCTGCTCTATGGAGATCCAGTCGCCGGGTATCCTTCTTTGATGGTAGTGATTCTGTTTTTGGGAGGCATTCAACTTCTGGCCATCGGAATTTTAGGTGAGTACCTGGGGCGCATGTTCAACGAAAGCAAACAACGGCCTCTGTATTTGGTGGAAGACTATCAACCGGCCCAAGCCGTAAAAAAGATTAACCACACGGGCAAGAGTTTGTAGATTCTCCCTCCAGGTCTCCCAGAAAAAATTGTCCGTCAGATTGGAAAAACGATTGAAAGATAGGAATACATGAACTCTGAACAACTCAGAGATTATAAAGATGCCCAGGACCATCTCCAACAAGAAAAAGAATTCTACTCCAGGGCCCCAGATTTTCCTTCCTCAGAAAATCAATTCAAAATACTGAAAAATCCAATGACAAGGGTGGCAATAGTCCTATGTCTCCTCTTTGCCGGCCTTCGAGCCATTGACCTTGGGAGCAATCCTACTGGGTTTTTCTGCGACGAGGCGTCAATCGGGTATAACGCCTATTCCATACTCGAAACGGGTAAAGACGAACATGGCCGATCCTTTCCCGTATACTTTAAAGCTTTTGGAGATTACAAGCCTGCGCTGTATATTTACCTGACTGCTCTTTCCGTCAAAATCTTCGGCCTGAATGAATTTGCCACACGGTTGCCCTCCGCTGTCTTTATGCTGCTCTTTCAGCTTGCGGCCTATTTCCTTCTTGCACGAAACATCCATCCGACCTGTGGGCTGCTCGCGGTCCTGTTAACGGGGATAGAGCCTTGGGTGAACCATTTTGCCCATGTGGCCTTCTCCTTGGTATCCATCCCCGTCATATTAACCATCGCTTTGTATTGCTGGGAAATTGCGATGAGGGAATCGGTAAAATGGCTGTACGGCGCGGTGATGGTCTATGCTCTGGCATTTTATACATACCCGCCTGCTCGGGTATTTGTGGTTCTGTTTTTTCTTGTCCTCCTGTATCTCTACCGCAAAGAGGTGTTGACCAAAATATATACCGAACCGGGTCATGTGGGACTGGCTTCCGTTCTGTGCCTGTTCACTGCCGTTCCCTTCCTCTGGTATGTGTACAGGGAGCCGGAATTTCTCAGTCGAGTAGAGTACCTCAGTATCTTCACGACCCCATTTGTCAATCTCAGTGCAGCATATCGCGCTCTAGAAGGCTATGAATGGCTCTCCTTCCCCGAGCTCTCTCAAACCACACAGCATCTCCTCATTTTTGTATGGAATTATTTCACCCACTTCTCCCCCACATACTTGTTTATGTCAGGGGATGAAAACCTACGATTCGGAACTCCCAGATTTGGAGTACTCAGTTGGGTGTCGAGCGTGGGGCTCCTCCTAGGTGTCGTCTCGGCATTGTTCTCGAAGAATAGATTATCCCATGTGCTGCTGTGGTGGATTTTTCTCGCACCCATTGCGGGGGCACTGGTTTGGGAAAATGTGCCCCATAGTGGACGATTTATCGTGGGTCTTCCAGCGATATCAATCCTCGGTGCTGTGGGGCTGTATACTTTGGGCCAATGGTTGCATCAAAAATGTGAAATACTCTTCATGCTGGTGTTGGTCTGGTCAATCATCTGTGCGGTAGAGTTTTCCACCAGATATTTCACCTATTATCACACTTCATACAGTGAAGCATCGGGCGGGTGGATGCAATATGGTTACCGGGAAATGATGGAATATATCCAAGGGAATTTTCAGGACTATCATCGAGTGGAAATCATCACCACCGGCTTACACTATGTCCCCTATATTTTTGCCTTGTTTTATGGTCAAATTCACCCATCCGATTGGCAGGCCAACCACCGGTTGCCTTGGGACACCGTGCTGAAAACCCAGGTCTCTCAAACCCATGAAGAAGATGTGCTCTATATGTATGCCCCTCCGCCAAAGGGCCCGCCTCCTGGGTTAGAGCTAATCCATGCTGTGAATTGGGAACATTCAAACAACCCTGCATTTGGATTTTATAGCTATTCACAAAAAACTCCCATACCTTTCAGCAGAATACCCTGAGGTGTCATGGATGACGAACATCAATCCTTGGGGGAAAAGATTGGGTTCATAAGGAACATTCCCATGGTTGGGTTTTTGGTGGTTTGGTAACTAATGGAGCTGTCAAGAATGTGGGCCTGGCTTGATTGACCGAGGCCCTCAAGGAAATTTCAGCCTGATCGGCAAATTCAAAATACTCAACTTGCACGACATGAGGGCCAGGTGCAAGAAGGATCTCTGCCGATTTGGTGGTAAAGGCATGAAAGCCCCAATTATCAATGAGAAGTGATCCATCGATGAGCAGTCTGGAACCATCATCCGACCCCAAATAAAACTTGAACCGGGTTTTCTCAGCTAACTGTAAACACCCCGACCATCTCGCACTAAAATGATTGGTCGGTACTTCTGGATTTGGCGCTTCAATTCCCCAGTGGTGGTCTATCGCAAAATCTTCTCCGTCCACGACAGGGGCGCCCTCGAGATTCGTCCCCTTGTAATATTCCACAGCCCAAGGTCTGGCTCCAGAATCCTGGGGACGTGGCACCTCCGTAAGTTCCCAATCGAGGAGTGAGGCCATTTTTTTGAAAATTTCATTGGCCACCCATTGATTCCCTTTGGGAGTAAAATGCCCATACCCAATGCCCGTTAAGTACAGACTGGGAATGCCCTCTCTTGGAAGGGTTTTTACGGCGCTTACCAAATCCAAATAGGCCACACCCATTTCAGAAAGGGTAGAGGAGAGAAAGGCGCGATATCCGTCAGACCCCTGCCCCTCATAATCATCCTGAGTGGGAAGATACACCACCAGTAGCCGACTCTTTTTTCGTACGTTCACCTGACGCAAGTTTTCGAAAATTGTTGTCAGCAATGGTTTGATGGAATCCTCATGGAGCATAATCGGTTGTGTGGATTGAGCTTGTCGGGCAAAGTATTCGAAAGGAAGGCGAAACAATTTCAATTCCTTTAAGTGGTCCCGGTTTTGGGTTACCCAAGGTAAAACATAACTGGCTCTTGGCACAGGGGTATTGGTAGTGACCAAGGTTCCGTCCGAATTCAATCGCAAAACAGGTTTCCCGTATCCGAAAAAATCATCCCGAAGCATTCGTTGAAAATCATCAGTAATAAATGAAAAAATGTGGCCATCATGCTCGAATTTTCTCCCATCCCGCATATACCATAAAAACGCCTGATCCACCCCATAGCCTCCCTGTCCCATATTCACGGTTTCGAGTTGGGCACGACGGAGGGAGAGTAAATGGCACCATGTGTCTTCGTTGCTGACCCCCACCCCCATCGTGAAGGAGTCGCCCGAACAAATGATGCGATGCATGCCCTCTGGAATTCTTCTGGCGATGTTATGGTCATTACGGAACGATTGGGCATTACTTTGAAAATACCCTCCGGTGCCATACAAGTCGCTGCGATAAAAATCCGGAATATTGATCCAGCCCAATTCGGCATCGTATCGAGTATCCTGTCGCTCGATAATCGGATTGCCAGAATTGGCGTGTGTACTAATGGTAGAGAACGCGTAATACAGACTGATCGCCCCTTCCAAGAAAAAAAGTAACCCGGCGGTTATGCAGAGAACGATGAAGATATCCAGCAGGTATTTTCTCAACCGTAACAGCATACAGATGTCACTGAGAACCGTGATGAGAATTCATCGTTTTTCTCAACAGTCCTATGAGGCGTTCGGCAATCAATTGATGCCCAAGATGATTGGGATGGATGACTTCGCCAAACAGGTTCCCATTATGAGGGTGGGCCGCTTCGGTTAATTCCGGGATCGCCAAATAGGTAATATGATCGTTTTGGTCGAATGCCCGGAGTTTCTCCCGGTATGCAGTGATGGCTTGGGCTTGTGGAGGGTGGGTCACGGCATCACGGTAAAAGGGGCCCATCATGATGGTGTGTGCGCCGTGATCCTTGGATAGCGCGGCAATAGCCGCCATATTATGAAGGTAATCCTGCTCAGACACCCGATGAACCCGGGCCTCCAGCTTTGCGGCGGGCTCCCGCGCTGTGAGGGACGTGTACCACCGGCTGGCTTGCATGATGGCCTGACTTTGAGAAACCAGCCAGCGCAGCGTCACCTTCCAGCTCTGGTTGGGGAGAGAGGCCTTGTCCTCAATTGGGCGATAATCGGTATCGTTCCAGCCAAAGGACACGATGAGGAGGTTGGGCTCGAGCTGGACGATATCCCGGTTGAGCCAAGCGAACCCTTGATGACTCGTATATCCAGGGACTGCTAAGGCAATGACCTCGATATTTTTATCATGAAATTGAGGTAATCGGTTTTCCAGAAGTCTGGCAAAGGGGAGAGCCTTGGGATCAACTTGGTCAGGATGTTCAGGAAAACTGACCGGGACCCGATACCCAAAGGTAACCGAATCCCCCAAGCACACAATGCGAAATGTCGTATCATCCTTCTTCACGATAGGACCGGGATGCCGAAGATGTTGCTCATTCGTCGAAAAAAAGGTGAAATCCCACCAAACGTTTTGCAAATTTGGTTTGAATCGCCAACCCAGCAAAGGATCCCCCTCAAACGTGGCTGCCCCAGCGGAATCATCCCCATGAGTGGGTCCCATCACAAAAAATTGAATAGAGGGGATGTGGGGGAAGGTCAGCCGGACTATGCCTTCTATGGAGAGTAAAACCAGGATGAAGGCGGTGTAAATCACCGCGTAATAGAGAGTGGTGTGTTTCGCAGAATACGTTTTGTCGATCTTTGGCATGAGATGCGGATTCCACGTGAATGGGTCGTCCAGCCTATGCTGCTGGTGGTACTTGATGAATACGGTAGATGTCTCCCCACTGACTGCTGAGCACCTTTTCAAAATGATCTTCAAAGAAGGAGCGTTTGGCACCATAGTCCCGGATCGCTTGGTCATCAACCACCACAAACCCCACACGATGCTTTTCCATCAAGTCCTGCGCGTCTTCAGTACCCTGATAGATATGGCGAATATCCCGTTCGCGTTCTCCATAGTCGATGTTGTGAGTCCATAACCACCCTCGATATCCCATGAGAACCCCCCGCCCGCTAAACGTCGTCGCAAAGTGAAGATGGGCATCGGGGGTCAAAAGTATATCGGTGGGCTGAGAGATCTCCCGCAGTTGTCTTGCAAGTTCCATTTGGTCGCGGGATAACATCACATGCGATTCCTTGGTGATATGCAGACTTTTCACCAGATCCACCCCCCCTGAAATCGTCATCAAAGCAACCAGGACTCCGCTCATGACTTTCCCAGTCAACCCTCTCTGAAACCATCCCACAAGGAGCTGTGCCACTAAAAAACTCAACCCCAGATACGACCAGAGCAGGATTTTGGTGTTATCCCAGAGATTGGGTTGGAACTTAATGAGGTTGGCCAGGAGGAATAACAGAACAAACGCGCCAAACAACCACCGTTCCTTCCTCTGGTCGGATAGAAGCAACCCCATATTTCCCGCTGTGGAGGAAAGCAATACTCCAAGGGCGAACAAGGCCAAGGGAAAGAACACGCCCCAATTCTTCAACCAAAACCAGAACACATTCACATTGGCAAAGGCTTCATTGGCATACCATCCAGACACGAAATCCCAAGAGAAAGTCGGGTTCCCGCCGACTAAAAATGGCAGCCAGGGGAGGGCAGTGCTCACCACGCCCACAGCAAAACTCAACCAGTGCCGAATATGCTGAAGATCCGTGAGGAATAAGCAACAAGAAATGATGAACAGGACCAATAAGGAATGGGGGTGAACAATGGCCAACAACCCCGTGGCCATTCCGACAACAAAGAGAGAACGAATGGGGGTTTGAACAAACCCCTTCCGGTATTGGGAAAAAAGATACGTCAGTGCAAACAACATCCACGGCATGCCAAGGAGCAGGGCTCGCTGGGGTATCAGTGAGGCCAAAATCACCGACTTCCAATAGAAGCCCTCTCTCTCTAAAAAGGTGTAGTGCTCTGGGGGGAACAACAGGGTTTGAAGAGAGAAGTCCTTCGCCACATCGGAAAAGTAATAGTAGAATTCCAAACCGCCGCTCAAAAAAAATAAACAGATTCCCAACAGCGTAGCAGGGGCATTGCGGGTGACCACGGTGCCAAAGAGGTAGAGGGCCAACAGAAGAAACACACTAAAGACAATGGATGGGAGGACAAAAGCCGATACTACGTTGAATCCCAGGAACACCAACAGGCTCGAAACCCAGTTGGTCACGAACGGATAGGCGATAGGATGATCGGCATAGATCGGATTATGGTTGAGCACATACACAAACGGTTGATGCGCAAACGCATTGACCTGTGAAAGATGCAGCGCCCAATCGGCCCACACGATGCGCCAACCGGCGACCAAATCTCCGGACTCATTGAAGTAAAACAGCCAATTCCAATACATGAGGAAATACACTCCCCATGTCAGAAAGAGAAGGAGCAGGGGCCTGGCATGATCTTTCGGGTAGGTCTTGCCGAAATCCCAAAGGACCCCACAAACCGTTGTTGAAGACCTATGGGATCGCGGGTTTTGTTCGGGAGGCGCAACGGTTGGACTCTGCCGTTCAACGGGGTTGGCTTGTGTCATTTTTTGTAGCTTGACAGGGTTCGTTTTTTTGTGGCGTTTTTCGGTCCGTCGGGATCTGGTTCGATGAGGTCTCATTACCGCCAACCGGGGAGCAGGTCGAACATCGCGGCTTTGATGGAAGAATCTCCAAAAATTCCAAACGTGACCGGACTGATCACTAGAAATCCGATCAGCAACGCGACGATGACCAAAAAATAACTGAGCCGTTGTTGCCGAATGCCGCCATCTCGAATGAAACCGATCCCGTTCAGCCAGAGAAACACGAAAAGGGCGGAAAAAATTAACGGAGTCAAATAGTGATAGAGAAACAAGACTCGCGAAACGGCCACGGCCAGGGGCAAAAAGGCCGCGGCATAGCCCACCAGCGGAATCCAGTAAAGACGCGGGTGAGCCCCCCGAAAAGAAATGAATGGGAGATCCGAGACTCGGGAAAGGAGGCCAACCACCACAGCCACCAAAAACAACAGACTCATGCCCCACCACACGACCGGGTTGCCCAGAAAATACAGGGCATCCTGCCCCTGACTCCAATAAAACAGCGGTGTCAACATCAGTGGCCAACTCCACCCGGGACTGGCATCATGATGCGTGGCGCCCAACCCGGCGTTGGCCTGAAACATCGTGGTTTGCAACTGGACAAAGTCGGTCCAAAAATGTCCGCTCGGATGCCCCCAAATATCACCGGGGCCGGGAAGGGGAAGGAGGGCAAAGTGTACATACCAGCCTCCAAAATACATAATGAGGCCAGCACTAAGAAATGCGATCCCTGCGATCGTCCATTCCTTAAGTCGCGTCCAAGAAAAGCTGCGAGCGAGGTCAACTATGGCCATAAGACTCAGGAGCCCCGGCGCCACTAAACCCGTCAACTTCGTCGAAGCGGCCAGACTGGCCAAGGCTCCGGATACGGCAAAGCATCCAAGGCGCTCCCTCGCATCCGGCCTTCCCATGGCAAACAAGAAGACGGATAACGAAGCCAAGGTAAAAAAAATCAAAAACCCATCTAGCGCCAGCACACGGGTCTGGACCAGTAAGGCATTATCAAACACAAAAAAGAGCCCTCCTAGAAAGGCCGTGCCGAGCGAAGCCCCAAACTGCAGCAACAAGACAAAGACGAGGATCGGAATCAGGACCCCGACCAGAGCAGGCCCAAACCGTATGGCAAATGCGGAACCCGGTTCGTACGGTCCTCCGATATGTTCGAAGGTTTCCTTGCCCTTAAACCCGAGGGTTTTGGCCACACCCGCAATGATCAATTTGGCATGCGGGGGATGGATATCGAAAAAATACTCACCGGTACAACAATAGGCCGAGACGTATTTGCCAAAGTGCACTTCATCGAATACCACCGTGGCCGGATGTGTCAGGCCCACAAAATGAAGAAGGACCCCGAGAACAAAAAGAAGAGAAAGAAGAAGGTTTTTTTCATGAAACCAAAAGTGACGAGGGGAGGCCGGAACGGTCTCCTTGGTCACGGTCTGAACGTCGGCGTGGCCCTTTGGGTTCTGTTCGCGAGGAAACTGCCGGGTTTTCCCCTTCCGAGGATGCGTGGGGGTGGATTTGTGTTTCATGGAGTCTAAACCGGGGCGGAGCTATACCCTTTTCCCTTATGAGGAATCATCTCACCTCCCCTTTAAAACAGGGAAACTGTGGTGGTGAGGATTCCTTTCCGCCCTAAGATTGAAAGCAGAAAATTGGAAAAGACCATGTCCTGGACGATGGAAACCTTTAAAGCTGACATTCCGACCATAAGGGGTGTGGAGGGGTAGGTGCCGGTCGAAAGAGGTCATTCGTCTCGGGTCAATACACCTTACTGAACAGAAAAGTCTTTTTCAAGGGAAACAAAAGAAGGGAAGGAGGAAATCGTAGAAGAAAAAGGACGAGAAAATCGGTTAAGTGGACCTTAAAAACTAAGGTTCTTGATCTTCCCTAAGAGAGACCCATGCTTCGAGGGCATCATCGCCGCATCCACTCGATTCCGAGCCCCCATCTCTTGCCCGTCAGGGGATCGGGGACATCCTGGAACACTTTAAACGTGTCCTCATCATACCAAGCCAGGCCTTTACTGGGGCCCAGCCAGATGGACCCCTTCCGGCTTTGACTGACGGAAGACACCATATTGGCATGTGGTTCACATCGCAGCCAAAGGGAAGAAAGATGAGCCGCGAACTAATTCAGAGGAAATGAAAAACACTAACCCCAATCTCACATCCTCAAACCAAAAAAATCCCCCAAAATTTGTCCTTGTAGCCCACTCCCCGGAGGGAATAGCTAGGGAAAGTAGAGCATCGCATCCCAAGTTTCCCCATTCTCCCGTCCCCTTTCCAAACCAGAAAACCCTCATGAAAAATACAAAAACAGGAGTCTATGTAACTTTATGCACAATCTTTTCACAAACCCTTGATTGTCCAATAGACTCTATGGTAGGTATACATTTCCCTATTTTTATAGGGAAACTAGACGCAAATATTAGGGTCATATATACGTACATAATACTTCCTTTTTTGGAGCTTGCGTGTAATTAAGGGGGTTGGTGGACGTTCATGAAGGCCAAGAGGTGGGAAAAACTGAAGGCATGAAGCCCACCTTTCTAAGGGACCCATGGGCGTCAAGGCACTTTTGTCCGGTAAATGAAGGATGACGGTAGATCGTTCCCTTTTGGGAGCGAAAGAAAGTGAACGCACCAACCCGTCGCTTAAAAGCGATTGAAAAGACGAGGAACCAGTGAGAAAGGTGGAAGGTTTGAGTTGGTGGGCCATCGGCAAAAAAATGAGGGATTGATTTCCCACTTAATGCCAAATCGAAGCCAGCTCGACCGGCGCTTCTTCTCTTCCCCTCAGTGACATCCCCTCCGGGCACTCCCCCTTTAGGAAACGGATTAGAAATAGGCTTTTCCCAAATGGGAAAAAGAACGAGAAAGTAGTCACCCGTGGGCGCGAGGGGGGAGGAACACCACTCGCACGACCGGAATGGAAACGATCAGTTCCACAGAATGCCCGGATTGATGGAGAAAAGGAACACCAACTCGTTCGTTCGGTTTTATAGATGTGTTTCATTCATTCTTTGCCCCCTCAGTAAGGAGACCAAAAAATGTTGAGACATTCATCCAATTTATTGGCTCATGGAGGTGAGCGCCTGTCACAGGCAGCTCCCTTCATGACTCGGATCAAGCAGGGAATCATGATGACCGCCCTGGTGCTCGTATCCATGACCATAATCTCGGAATCGGCCTTGGCGGCCATTCGAACCTGTACGCTCCAGGATGGCGGCCATCCTAGCGGAGAAGTATTTTCCTTAAATGGCAACGGCAACTTTGATTTAGTCTCGGGATCAATTACGCAAGACACCACGGCCGGGACCTTGGCCTTTTCCGGAACGCTTCGGCATCAAACGAACGGATCCACCTATTCCATGGCGTTTACATTATCGGGGGCACAGTGGACTTCCTTCTATACGAACGGTTTTCTCCAGCAGGGATGGTCCTATTCCGGATGGACCGGATATGCGGGCACCTTTTCCTCGCTGTCTTGGCGAGGAAAAAATGCGACCTTTCTATGGGGCGGTGGCCTCGATCCCTATGCCGGAGGACAAGCTGGTATCGAGGGATGGTTTAATTATTATTTAAATGGCCAGTATTACACCGATGGGGATATTGCATTTAAAGCGAACTGTGGGACTCTACCATCGCCAACGCCAGTTCCGACGGCCACGCCAACGCCAGTTCCGACGGCCACGCCAACGCCAGTACCAACGCCCACGCCGACCCCTTCTCCCTCCACCGTCTCCATCGGTGATCGGGTGTGGTTGGATTCCAACAAAAATGGCCGCCAAGATGTTGGGGAACCGGGACTAGGAAATGCCCAAGTTCAATTGATCGGACCTCTGGGCCCAACAGGACATTATCGGACCACCGATTCCAATGGGTATTACCTCTTTAGCGGCTACATTCCTGAACGCTATGCGGTGGAATTCACCATTCCTTCGCTCATGACCGCGAGTCCGGCCAATGTCGGAGATGAAATAGGTGATAGCGATGGGGAAATCAGTATTGGAGGGAATCGGTTGCGGACACAACATCGGTACGTGGCCGGTGGCACATCGGATCCTCATTTTGACCAAGGTCTGTACAATACCACCACCCCGACTCCCACCCCGACGCCAACAACCACCCCGACTCCCACCCCGACACCGGTTCCGGGCGAGGATGCTCAAGTTGGGGATTATGTGTGGATCGATGACAACATGAATGGCATTCAAGATGCGGGTGAACTTCCCTATACGGGGAATGACATTCGGCTGGAAGTCCGGGCATGGCATTCTGGCCTGGGAGGGTGGACCGGTATCAGCAACAAGCTGGTCAATGCGAATGGAATCTACAAAATCCTGGTGGGGACCGGAGTATTGGCAGATTATTCCCGCTTTAGAGTCCAATTCCTTAACAGCGATTTGCCGGCGGGCTATGTTGTGAGCTCCGCGAATCAGAGCAATGCGACTTGTTCGGGTGCTGGCAACTGCGACCAGGTGGACAGTGATTTTCATCCCCCGGATGCCAATTCACCTCACCATTGGTATACCGATGAATTTGGTCTTGTGGATGGCCAAAAAGATTTCACCTGGGACCTGGGAATTTACCGGGAGGGGCAGCCGACGCCCACCCCAACCCCGACTCCCACCCCTCAGCCGGAGACGGCCAAGATTGGCAATAAAGTCTGGTACGACCTGGATGAGGATGGCATTCAAGATGGGAGCACGAATGGGGAAGACGGCGTGCCGAATGTCACGGTTTATCTCAAGAATGCCGGTGGGGCCATTCTGGATACCACCACAACCAATGCCAATGGAGTGTACAAATTTATCAATCTCCAACCAGGCGATTACCGGATCGGGTTCGACCTGGCGACCTTACCTACTGGCTATCGTCCCACCCTCAAAGATCAAGGGACTCAAGAAGGGAAGGACTCCGATGCGGATGCCGCGTCGGGCGGAATGACGGAGGTTACGACGCTCACGGCAGGTGAACAGGATTTCCGTTGGGACTTAGGAATTGTCCCCATTGGGTATGATCTCGCGCTCACGAAAAAATTGGCGGTTACGCAGAGTGCGTCCGTCCGCCCGGGTGAGGATGTGACCTTTACCCTCACGGTCATCAATCAAGGCACCGTCGACGCCACCGACGTGACGGTGACGGATTATGTGCCGGCAGGCATGACCTTCATGGCCGGCGATAATCCGGCGTGGGGCACCGACGGCAGCGGCAATCAAACTCGCATCCTGGCCGGGCCCATCGCGGCCAACGGCGGCACCGCTTCGGTAGACCTGGTGCTGCATGTCAACTCCAATGCCGTGGCGGGCACGCTCGAGAATGCCGCGGAGATCAGTCGGGTGACTCCCGGCGAAACGGACGTCGACTCCACGCCGGATGCCGACCCCACGAACGACGGGCCGGTGACCGATGATGCCGTCAACAATGAGAACGGGGATGAAGACGATCACGACATCGCCCAGATCATGGTGGCCGAGGTGTTTGATTTAGCCCTGCGCAAGACGCTCGGGCCGGGTCAAACCCGCAACCTCCAAATCGGCGATTCGGTCCGCTGGGACATCGAAGTGTTCAATCAAGGCACGGTCCCGGCCAAAGAGATCACCGTTCGCGATTGGGTGCCTCGCGGGTTCGACAGTGTCGACCCGAGCTGGACGTATGTGGGCGTCCGTGTGGATGGCCGGAAGTACTACGATCGCACCATCCGGGTCGCATCTCCGCTGAACCCCGGGGACTCGGAGCGGATCTCCTTTGTCGTCAAGGTCGTGGCGCCAACCGCAGTGATTAACGTGAATATCGCCGAAATCTTTGCGGCGGTGGACGACACTACCGGTCTGTCAGGTGTCGATGTGGACTCCACGCGGGATAACAATCCCATCAATGATTCGTGGGTCAATGACGTCATTGATAATTCCGGTGGTGATGAGGATGACCACGATTTGGATCCGGTCATCGTGAACCTGAAGTGACCCGTCGGGCGGGCGAGGGCAGCCCTCGCCCGCCCGACTGACCCTGAACTTGTTCGTTACCCCCTCGTCATCATCTTTTTTTAACGGAAGGACGGTTTGTTATGAAACGAGTTCTCTCTTACACAGCGGCAGTGGTGCTGGCGGGATGGCTTGGAGGGCCTGGCCTCAGCCAAGCGGCCTCGGTCACCTACTTTGACAACACGCTGTCCCGGCATGCGCCCCTGAATGGGGCCGCCGTGGGCGGGACTTGGGTGGATGAGGTGGCGACGGCCGGGAATGTGGGCCAATTCGCGACTTCCGCGGTGCGCGTGGATTGGACGGGCGCGGATGTGACGATCTCCCTGTTTACCAGTTTTCCTCGAGCCGGGGCGGGCCCTGGAGACACGGCGGGCTGGCCCGCGGGTGAACCGCTCTGGCGAATGGCCGACGTAGGGATCGACTTGGGCCTCACAGGCTCGTATGACCTGGGGATCGGCCTCACAGATCATCACGCCATTCCCGCGTTTGGTCTGTTTGGCCCTCGGCAAGGGACCAACAAAATGAAGGATCCCATTTCGGCGGGCACGGTTTATAACAATGCGACCTGGCTCACCAGCGCCGACCTTCATTATGTGCCGAATAATCCCCCGATGTTCTTAGGCGAGACCGAAGATTCCTGGTATTCGGATGCCTGGGCCAACTGTGATGGGTCGAAGGCCGACTGTGACGCCAAGGCCCAATCGGCGGATGTCTGGATTCAAACGGGTAATGAGAACAATGCGATTTCCGCTACAATAACGGAAGGGACCCCCGGTGCGGGCGATCCCGCCGGCCTGTATCAAATCGATATCCTCTTGGCCGGGGTGAACGGTTCGGGCGCCTGGGATACGTTTGGTTTAATGTGGGGAACCGATACCACGTTTAACGACGGCATTGTGATTGAGGCGAGCATGCCCACCGCCCCAGCGGTGCCCGTGCCCAACAGTGTGTGGCTCCTGGCCACCGGGTTGGTGGGCATCATCGGCATCGCCCGGCGCGGCACCCTGCTTCAGGGTCGTGGGTAAGGGCTGGTTGGAAGCCATGTCTTCAATGAAGAGCAGACGGAGGTTCATTCTTCAATACATCTATTCTTTTACTCTGGAGGATACTCAATGAAACAGAGAAAACCACCACTCCTTTCGATTCTCTCCCTGGGAGTTGTCTTGCTGGCCACGGCCCCCGCGCAGGCGGCGATTATCAGTTATTCGGACTCGCATGCATCGGATCAGACGGAATGGGATGACATACTCTCCGTCAATCAGTTTGATCCGACCCTCGGCACCCTGAACAAGGTGACCCTCACGCTGGAGGGCAGCATCCTGTCGGACATCATTTTGGATAACGACAACACCACCACCGAGTCGGGGATTGGATTCACTAATTCCAACATGTCGATGTCGAGCCTGGCCGGTCTGGCCAGTACGATCAACTGGGGCGTGAACCCCACCACCTCTACCGGGCTTCAAAACCTGGGGCCGGATGATTCCGTGGGCCCGGTAGGCAGTGATAATCCTGGAGACGGGGGGCCGGATGAAGCCTCGTTAACGGGGTTGACCGATACGGATGATACCATGCTTATGTATACTCCCGTGGATGCGGACTTTGCCGCGTTTATCGGCGTGGGGACGCTGGATACCGTGGGTTTTGGCACTCTTTCGGGCGTCGGCGCCTCGGGCATTGGGGGAAATTTGGAGATCGACTTTAACACCTTTGCCGGTGCGGTCTTGACGGTGGAGTATGACTACACGCCGGATGCCCCCGCGGTGCCGGCTCCGTCGGCGATGCTTCTCTTCGGCACCGGACTGTTGGGCCTGGTGGGTTGGCGCGTTCGCCGAACGACGTCTTCCTAAGTCTTCCGTTTCATGCGGAGTTCTTT
The DNA here is from genome assembly GCA_965223495.1 of Nitrospirales bacterium. Taxonomy (GTDB): domain Bacteria; phylum Nitrospirota; class Nitrospiria; order Nitrospirales; family UBA8639; genus Nitrospira_E. The sequence continues at coordinate 547,775 of OZ245001.1, forward strand.
TGGCGGAGTTCTTGTGGACCCCGTCTCCCGGCTCAGATCGAAAGGTCTGAGCCGGGCAAGCCCCCATGTCATTCCCTCTCAAGATAGGCTCGTCTGTTTACAGGTCTCTCATTCCCCTCTGGGGGAGAACTTCAAAAAAAACGAACTCGAAATAAGTCGATCCTGAAAGATGCCCTTGACCCCCTTCACTTAAGAACGTTTCTCTTTTTCCCCTCTGTCCACTCTCTTCCGGCTGCTTTGTGAAAGACCTCCAATAGAGGGGGCATGGGTGATGTGGAAAGGGCCTCCACGGAGATTTTTTTCCCGGGGGGCCGGATTGCCCTGCGTTGTCCAACGACGTTTAACTCCCCACAACTGAACCGAATCTCCTCCAACGTGCCCTTGCCTTCTTTATCCTCCTTCTGATAGGAGTAATGACACTAATAATTTTTCCCCAAATGACCCTATTTTTGGGACTTTTCCTTTTAATATGTGGTTTGGGTGTGCTTCTCCATCGTTTTCGTCATGAAGGCCAATTATATGTGAAAACCCCTGGGTTACCTGGCGGTCCAGGGTGCCTCCCATTGGAAAGCTGGTGGGTTGATGTTCGTGGAACGCTTCCCTCAATCTTCTTTCTCGATTAGGAAGGTTTACACTCTCATCTGGCGGGGAAGCCAACGATGGGTTGTGATGCAAGGTCGCGGAAGAAGGCCATAAGGAATGTAGGTGGGGCAACATTGAGCCCGGGTTATCCCAAGGTGGGTTAATGTGGTCTCCATTTTCACGATATGGCCTGAGGTCGGTTCGGTTGCAAAGAAGAAATTCGAGCCAGTTGCCCCGCTGGTTTTTGGATGATCGTTAGCAGGCAGAATTCGCGGTTTACCCCCTCCTTTTTTTCTCCTCCTCTTTTACATAACGGATGTCCGGGGATGTCATGAGATGTCCGGAGTTCTCGTTAACCAAGTCTTACCCTTCCGTCAACGGGCGGGATAAAGGACGTGGCGGAACGGACATGATGATCCCGGAAGGCGCAGATCGAGAACTAATCACGATGTCCCAGGAACTCTTTTGTATCCATCCCCTTCTTGTCCCTCATTGGGAGTGTCACGATTCGTGATGCCAAATGCCTTAGCCCCAGAAAAGAACGCTTCTCCGACGGCATCCGGAATTTCCGGCACATTCGTGTTGGGGCTGTTGGTTGTCGCCGGTATTCTGTTGGCGGTGTATTACGACAGTCTTGCCTATATGGCTGATATTTGGCTCCACGATGAAAATTACGGGCATGGGTTGTTCGTGCCCTTCATCGCCCTCTACATCATCTGGCTCAAACAGGACCGGTTGCGGCAGTTTTTTGGAGAGGGATCCTGGCTGGGCCTGTTTGTGGTGTTCCTGGGCCTTGGGCTGTACGTGGCCGGGCAACTCTCTACGCTCTTTATCGTCCAACATCTTTCCCTTTGGATTGTTCTGGTCGGATTGGTGCTCGCCACTCTTGGATTGAAGGGGACAATTTTTGTGGCCTTTCCCCTGGGGCTGCTGCTGTTGGTCATTCCTCTTCCCTCCTTTTTGTTTCAAGGCCTGACGACGAATTTGCGCCTCATTTCCTCTACGCTGGGTGTGGGTTGCCTTCAATTGGTCGGGATCACCGCTTTTCAGGACGGGAACGTCATCGACCTCGGTCCCATCCAACTCCAAGTCGTGGAAGCCTGCAGCGGACTGCGGTTCCTGTTTCCGCTCATGACACTGGCTCTTCTGTGTGCCTATTTTCTTAAGGTCCACATGTGGAAACGGATTGTTCTGTTCCTGTCCAGCATCCCCATTTCTATTTTTCTTAATGGGTTTCGGATTGGGATTATCGGGATGTTGGTCGAGATGTGGGGTCGCGGTGCGGCGGATGGGTTTCTTCACTTATTCGAAGGGTGGGTGGTGTTTGTCTTTGGCCTAGGACTCCTCCTGGCTGAAATGTGGTTGCTGTTGCGGCTCTGGCCCATGAAGAACGGCGAGTCTTTCCAGCCCTCCTCCCCTCCTTCCTTCGACACCAAACCTCTCTCTCCTCGACCGACGAGCCCATTCCCTCGCGGGCGGATAATTTGGCCCCTGGTTTCCAGTGTCGTCCTCATTCTGGTGTTGGGGTCGTTCTCGAACCATCTGGAAGCCAGGGAAGAACCCGTCCTTCCACGGCAAACATTCTTGGATTTCCCGCTCTCCTTGGGCACCTGGAATGGGACCCCCAGTTCGCTCGAGCAGCGGTACATCGATACGCTTCGTTTTGACGATTATTTCCTGGCTGACTATCGCGAGCCCGGGACATCCTTCCTCCCGGTCAATTTTTACGTCGCTTATTATCAATCGCAACGCGCGGGTACTTCCATCCACTCTCCCAAGAGCTGTATTCCGGGCGGCGGGTGGCTCATCGATTCGACTGACACCCTTTCCATTCAGGTTTCCGACTCGCCTCACCCTCTCATGGTCAATGAAGTGTTGATCAAAAAGGATGAGGTGCAGCAGTTGGTGTTCTATTGGTTCCAACAACGCGGGAGAAACCTGACTAACGAATATCTCGTGAAATGGTTTTTACTCTGGGATGCATTGATGCAAGGTCGGAGCGACGGGGCGCTGGTGCGGCTCACGACCATGATCGGTCCGGGTGAGGATGTGGAAACCGCGAAAGACCGCTTAATGGCTTTCGCGCGAGTCGCCCATACCCACTTATCTCCCTTTATTCCCAACTAACTTGATCGATGATCTTCGTCTCCCTCTCCCCACCGTGCGGTTCTCTTTCCTATCGGTTTCTCCAAGGTCTCTTTTTCGAGGCCCGGGTTGAGCCACCTCCTTTTCCGTTTGTTTCTTCGGGAAGATCCTTCGGGCCTCTGGTCCTCATGCCCATCGTCTTCCCACCCGTTTTTGCCGACAGGGGTCGCTCGTTGTTTTAGGGGAAATGATGTCCGGTACCCTATTTTATGCCTTTTTTCTTTCCCTCCTCATCGGCACGACCTTGACTCCAATTTTCATGGCGGCCGCGATGAAATTCGGTGTCGTCGATCATCCTGGTCATCGCAAGGTCCACAAGGAACCGGTTGCTCGGGCGGGAGGACTCGCGTTCGCGATCGGGGCGTTACTTCCCATCGGGCTATGGAGTTCTCAACAACCCATTCTCCTGGGTATTGTGTTGGGGACTCTCATCATCGTCGGGCTTGGCAGTCTGGATGATTTTTGTGATCTGCGTGCCTGGATTAAATTCCTCGGTCAAATGATCGCGGCGAGTATCACAGTGCTGTCTGCCCAGCTTTCCTGGCAACCGCTTTCCGGCCTGGTGGGAATGGAATGGCCTTCCGGGTTGGCCGTTCCCCTCATGATCGTCTTTTTCGTCATGGTGACCAATGCCGTTAATTTTTCTGATGGGTTAGACGGCTTGGCCGGCGGCTTGACGTTCTTGAGTTTCGGTATGGTGGCGTACTTGGCCTACCAACTGGAAGACTCGATCGTTCTGCATCTCACGCTCCCCGTTTTAGGGGGACTCTTAGGGTTCTTACGATTTAATTCCTTTCCCGCCCGAGTCTTTATGGGCGATGGGGGCAGCCAATTTCTGGGGTTTGGGTTGGCCGCTACCACCGTGCTGTTGACCGATTCGTCCCGATCTCCATTGAGCCCCTTGCTCGTTCTCTTTTTGATCGGCGTTCCCCTCTTGGATCTCATCGCGGTGATCACCCAACGGCTGCTAACGGGAACCTCGCCTTTCAAAGCCGATCAACGCCACCTTCATCACCAGTTGTTGCATCTGGGGTTTTCCCACCATCAGGTGGTCTTGCTGATGTATGCTCTGCAACTCCTCCTGCTTCTTATCGCGTACCTCCTTCGGTGGTCTTCGGATGTCGTCCTTGCCGGTGGGTATGTCCTTGTGTTGGTTATTGTGGGGGGATTTCTCCTTCTGGTCTCTCGCACCCGGCTGCCCTTTCCTTTTATCCAAGCCGCCAGCCAAGGGCCTCTGCATTGGCGAACGTGGATCCACTCCGCCCCCCGGCTTTCTCATCTTGCTGTTCATGCCCTCGGCGTCGCCATCATTGGGTTTCTTATTCTGAGCCTCCTCCTCCCTCTTACCATCTCCTATGAGATTGCCCTGGCCTCGGTGGTGATTGTCGTGGTTTTAGCTCTCGGGTTTCTCACGACACCCCACGCGCAGCTATTCATGACCCGGATGGGATTGTATCTGGGGACGACGATCGTGTTGTACCTCACCCAAGAATTCGTGCATCACCAATTTTGGGGCATTCAGTTAGTATTCCAAGGGTTTTTCGGGTTGCTGATCATTTTCCTTCTTTTGGCTATCCATTTGGATGAGGAGAATCGGTTTCAGACGAATCCGATGGACTATTTGTTATTATTTTTAGCCCTCGTCATCCCGTATTTTCCCGCTATTGTCGTGAACGATATCGACTTGGGATCGTTGATGGCCAAATTGATCGTCTTATTTTTTGCTTGTGAAGTTCTTCTTCAAGCGTTCTTTAAGAAGGCTCACCATTTTGGGTATGTCTCAGCCATTACCTTACTGGGGATCGGCCTGCACTCGTTACTCTAGGTAGCCGTAGGGAAGAGGTGCTCCCAACCCCAGGTTTCTTTGAATCACTCCGTCACGACCGATTCGGAATGTCCTACTTCACGTTGTTCTTGAGTGATCGGGATCGAGGGCAGAAGGGCGAACCTCCACTGATTTTCTTTGAGGACGACACGGGGCCAGCCAGTTCAACTGGTTCCGTCACCTTGGAACATGGCAATCGTTGGGGACCTGTCATAGAGGCCCTGGGGAGAAATTAGGCGACCGGGTTAGAGTGAGACCAGATGCGACGAAAGATCCGGCTCAACCACGAGGGGTTCTTTTGGGAGGTATTCTTCTGGCGGGGAAAGGTGCTTGGGTCCGAGCTTGGGCCTTCTCCCACATTTCTGGCCGGATTCATAGGGTTCCTTCCGCGTGGTTTTGGCGCGTGAGTGAAAGTGGGGTCGGGTTGGGGTTTGGTAGAGCCAGGTGCTTCTTCCGAAATCTGTCCCATCGCTCGTTCCACGGCCGCTCGGTCGGATGGGGAAATATCGGGATTAGTTAAGGCAGTGTGAAATGCCTCTACCGCTTCTTTATGGCGTTTGAGAGCCACATAGCAGAATCCCACCTGGGCCCATCCCGAAGTTTGGTAGGTGGGATGCGCCGCAGCAAATTTGAAATGTTGAATCGCTTCCCTATACCACCCTTCTCCTTTCAGTTGCTGCGCGGTTTCCCAGCAGCGTGCTGGGTCCTGTCCACCGCCAACGGGGTGTTGAGGAGAGGCTGCTGGGATGGGCGCTTCTCCTTCGTTCTTGGGAGAAGCAGGGGACAACCCTGGGTCTTCTTGTCGGAGGTTCTTCAGTTCCTCATCAGGAATACGGTTAAACAGTCCGGCCCCCGAGCGATCCTTCGCGGCTTCGGCCAGGAGGGCAGGGGACACCGACTGTGCTCCCTCGGCATACCCATACACCAAGCTGGTGTCACATAATTGATTGATGAGCCGTGGGTTCCCTCCGGTTAGCCGGTGGACCATTTCGCACGTGTGCGGAGGAAAGAGGGCCGAGCTTCCCCCGACTACCGCCAGGCGATGATGAATGTAGGTCAATGTATCCAGCCCATCAAAAGGTTCAAGGTGAAAGTCCGTCCCGATTCGTTGACGAAAGGCCTGTAATTGGTCGTCTTTTAATTGTTCGCGCAATTGGGTATGACCGGCGAGGAGGACCTGTAAGACGGGTCCGACTCGTTCATTCAGATTAAAGACCAGTCGCAGTTCTTCTAATTTATCTGCATCGAGATTTTGCGCCTCGTCCACGACCAGCACCAAACGTTTTCCCTTTTCGAAGGAGTGAGTCAAGTATTCCGAGAGTGCGAGGTACATGTCTGCCACGACCTTCCCCGGCGATGGCAATTCAAACGCCTGAAGAATCCATGGCAGCAGACTTTCTGTCTGCTGATGGGTAAAGGCCAGGACTCCCACCCGGGTGGTGGTGGGCTTGGTCATGAGAATATTTTGGAGTAAGGTGCTTTTCCCCGTCCCGGGATCTCCCGTCAGGAGAATCATCCCGTTCTGATTAAGGATCCCATATTCGAGCAAGCTTAAGGCCAGCTTATTGCGCCGATTGATGTACAGAAATCGGCAATCGGGGAATAATGAAAAGGGTTTTTCCCGGAATCCGTAGAACGTTTCGTACATACCGCCGCCTCCGAATGATGGGCCTCCTAGCGGCCTAATCTCCCTGCCTTATTCAGGACGGTCCCTAACAGGGGAAGCGTGCCATCCAGAGTTTGGAGGGACCTTTTGATGTCCTGGTCGATCGTTCGTCCTTCTTCAACCACCAACAGCACGGCATCCAATGTCGGTGCCAGTCCCAGGACATCCGCGGTATCCAGGAGTGAGGGTAGATCGACGATCACGACCCGGGCGGTATACCGATTCCTGACATCATCGATGAGCCTCGTCATCTGAGGCAGGGTGAGCATTTCCACGGAATTTTTAATAGGCCCTCCGGCGGGCAGGATGACCAGTCGATCGATCTGGGGGTTCACGAGGAGATCCGATAAGGGAATCTGATCTATCAAAAAATCGGCCAAGCCGCGATTTTCGACTCCGAACACCTGGTGAATGCTCGGGTTCCTCAGGTTCCCGTCGATGAGCAAGGCCGTATGGTTGGGTTCCATGGCCATACTCAAGGCGAGATTGACCGCCACGGCTGTTTTCCCTTCTTGGGTTCGTGGACTTGTAATCCCGATTACTGTCCAGTTGCTCTCGCGTAACCGATGCAGAACTTGCGTGCGCAAGATTTTATAGGCTTCCAGGTATTGCGCATTGTGTATCCCAGTGATAACGCGGTGGGTGATGAGCGACTCCAGGGAGGGCTCGTTCATTTTCGTTTGAGAATAGACGTAAGGTGCCGGGCCTTCGGACCTATCCGACGGGATTGGCGTTCCTAGACCTTTCCCCCCTTTTTGAGCTTCTTTGTACTTTTCCAGGGCACCCGATATTCGGTCCATAGTTTCCTCTTCGTGTTCTTCGGGCTAATTCAATTGCAGTTTACGCAGTAATACAAACCACAGCACATCCAAGGGGTACCAAAACATGTGAATGCACCCCAACAGGATCGCCCCCAAACCTAGAGTGCTCACGATCAACAACACTTGCCGTTGCGTTCGGGCTCGCTCTTCTTGCGGGGTCGCCATATACGGAATGGTTCCCAATGGGGCCATCCCTGTAATCGCCGTTAACTGCTCCGCGGTATGGATCGATCCATCCACGCTTTCAGCCAGGGCAGCCCCACCAATGCCTCCTGCCATTGCCAAGACCAGCCCCAAAAATAAGATGGCCTTCCGATTGGGTCGGACGGGCTTTTCCGGGAGACTGGGTGGATCCACCAACGAAAACCTTTCGCCCTTGCGCTCCAATTCCAGTCCTTCAGCCACCTGCGCTTCTAGGAGTCGAGACCGATATTCCTGAAACTTTTTGGCTGCGTTATCCCGGTTCCGCATCAAGGTTTGATACTGGGGCTCAAACTCGGGGGTCCGTTCCACGCGCGTCGCATACAACTGTGCCCGTTTGGCTAACTGTTTCTTTGTTTCGTGTAAATGGGCGAGTGTGGATTTTGCCGAGGCGAGTTGGGTTTTGAGGGTTACATACCCCGGATCATAATCCGTTTCACCATTCTGGGATACAAATGCGAGCTCGCCCCCTTTGACCTCTTCCTCTAATAAAGCCAGAGTGGAACGTGTTCGGATGACATCTGGATGATCCTCCCCGTACCGTTCAAGCAGAGAAGCCAATTTGGTTTTTTCTTCATGAATCTTTTCCGCCAGCTCGTCTTTCCCGATTGGTTCGTTTACTTGACTTTCCAGGGCGGCGATTTCCCCCTTGAGTTTAATAATATCGGGATGAGCGGGTGATAAGTGCGAGGCCTGAGACGCATACTGGTATCGAAGTATCTTGAGCTGCTCACGCAAGTCAAGCTGCTCGTTGTTCTTAGGCCGTTCCATATCACGACGCGCCAGTTCTCCTTCAAGGTACACAATCCGTTCTTCCTGGACCTGCGCCTGTTGATTCGTTTCGATATTTTCCCGCTCCACCTGATTTAATAACTGCATGTTCATCTGGAAGAGTTCCGGCAAGGCCCCATTGGCTTTGTTTTTAAATTCGGCGATTTGTTGTTCGAGTTCAGCTAGGGCCTTTCCCAGTTTCTCCGTCTCTTGTCTGAGAAAGGCGGTCGTCTCCTGCACTTGGGCTTCACGATTTTTGAGGTTTTCATTTAAAAACAGGGTCGTCAATTCATTCGCGATCTTTTGCGTCATCTCCGGAGTCTCTCCCTCATAGGCCAGGGTAAAGGCAATCGTGGCCTGTGTGGGGCGACCCGTTCGCCGATCCACGACCTCTGCGCTCATGACCTCAATCCCGATATCCTCCACAAATTGCGCTAAGGCCTCCGCCGAGGTATTGCGTTCCCGCAAATCGCGATAGAGGTCATGCTCTTCGATGATCGGCATGAGTCGAGAGCGGGTCATCACTTGGGCCTTAATACGTTCAATCTGCTGATCGGCATAGGACGTAATCGTTGACCGCACCAAATCCGCGGGCACTTCCTGTTCCACGATTAAGATCGTGGCCATGGATCGATAGGTCGGCGGCCAGGCAAAGGCCACGATCGCGGCGAGGACAAAAAGGGCTCCTCCTGACAGGACCATGAGGCCCAAGCGCCGCCGGGCCATCTGTCCATAATGTTCCAATGACGTTGACGATTCAGCCATAGGATGTTCGACTCATCGAGAAACGGACCATTGAGGCCACGTATAGGTTACCCCCAGGTTGACGGCATGCGACGTGGCCGGTTTCGTCGAGTTATCCAAATTTTTCAGATTGCTATAGCGATAGGACAGGTTCACAATCCAGTTTTCCGTGGCCCGCCACGTTAGGCTTGGCGAGACCCGCCAATAGCGCGTGTCGGTCACCCTCGATGAACGCCCACTGTTTTCAACCGTGTCGTTGAATATCAGGAACCCATCCAGTGAGAGGGTGATCAACTCACTATATTCATGACCGATATGCAGGTTGACCCGGTCGGTTTCGAGAAGAGCTCCGTTCCCATTGGGGTTGAGGGACCTGGAATAGCCGATACTGATTCGTGAGCGTTCCCATCGTTGTTCAACCGAGAGAGAAACCAGCCACACAAAATTGGAATCCTTTTCTGTGACTTTTTCACGATCTACTAAAAATTGCGGTAAATTGGAATCACAGGAAATGACGCCTTGGTTAATCCTGTTCGTGCATCGGTCAAACCTGGAAGTCGTGTGGACATAGCGTCCCCCGGCAGTGGCTGTCACAGTCAGGGTCTCAAAAAGGTTGTGCGAGACGCCAAGGTCTACACCAGCCGACTGGGTTCGGAATCCGATATCTTGAAAGCGGGAATGGGAGTACCACAGTGTACTGGATAATTGGGTGTTCTCCGTCCAGTCATACTGAGGTCCCAGACTGCCGGTATGCGTTTGAAAATCGAACAATCCTGAATCTTGTCCATCCTCATAGATCACGTTGAAGAATTGATAGCTGGCTTGCCATGTCAATCGTTCGGTCATTCCGTGGTCCCAGCCTAAAACGGCCGTCTGTGTATTGCGTGGTATAAAGTCCGTCACAATTCCTGACTCCTGTAATTCAGTGGTGAACGCGTTGTCACGGTTGAAAGCCGCATTGAGACTGAACCGATCGGTCTCCGTCATGTAAGATCCCGAGAAGGGGAGAAAATAATTCACGAAGGATTCTTCATTGCCTTCATCTCCCCCCTCCCAAAAATATCGAAGATATTCCACTTTGGGGTTCGCTTTAAACGAGGTGATCTCGGTGGCATACCGCATTTGTAGGGAAGGGCCAAGCCGGGCTGACCATACGGCGGAATGGGGGGCGGTGGTTAACCTGATGTTGTCATTGTATTGGCCCCGGGTTTCGAATTTCGGAACAAGAGACCATTCAGCCCCAAAGGCCACCGTCTGCCAGCTAACGAGAGAAACCATTAGGCCGAGCAGACTCGGCAGGCGAACGATTCTGAACCACACGTGCATGAATAAATTTGGAATCCATGAGCAATCGGTGGCCACCCATTGAACGATTCCCTGAAGGAGTATTTTCTCTGGGGTCTTCAGGGCACCATGACGATATCACCGCGTTGCAAAATAATATTTTGTTCCAGGCTTTCCCCTTTCAACACGTCCCCGTAATCGAACGGCGAAGTGGTTTGCTTGCCGTTGATCCGACGTAAAACCTTGATGGAACCTTCTCGGGCAAAGGGGGTTAACCCTCCCGCTAAACTCAGGGCTTGCATGACGTCGGTGGACTGGCCTAGCTGAAATTCTCCCGGTCTATTCACTTTTCCGATGACATAAATTTTAAAACTGTTGACCTGGGCCACCACGATTGACACCCGAGGGTCTGAGACGTATTCCGTCAAGCGTTCATCCATTTCTTTGGCGAGTTCCTCTACCGGCCGATCCTCCGCATGCACCTCTCCGATTAAGGGAAAGGAAATATAGCCATCCGGTCGGACGATGACTTCGCGGGATAAAATCTCATCTTTCCATACCGAAATTTGCAGTACGTCTTGTGGGCCGATGCGGTAGGTCGACTCGGTCATTTCATGGTTGAAACCGCCATCCTCAGATAGACTGTCCTGCGCCATGCCGGGAGAAACGCAACCCAATACCAAAAACAGGATGACTGGGAAACCTCGGCACAACATGCCTTTTCGCTTCTCTCCACGATGAAATTCTCCGTGTTTCATGATGAACCCTTTTGTTATGAAGAATGATTAAGGCGATCCAATAATTGACGGGCTTCTTTGATCTGTTCAAATTCCGGCTTACTATTGACGGCCAATTCAAGGTGTTTTTTTGCTGTGCTAGAGTCCCCGGCTTTTAAAGCCACGACTCCATAGTGATAATTCAACAAGGGATGTTTGGGTGCCATCTTGACTGCATTCCGCAATAATCCCAGGGCTTCATTATTCAACCCCATTTTGTAATTCACCCAGGCTAGGGTATCGAGGAGCAGCGGATTGGGATTGTCCGTTTCGAAATCTTTGGTGATGGCCAGCGCCTTCTTGAGGCTTTCCGGGTCCCCTTTGCTGTCCGCGTACAGGTATCCCAAATTGTTGGCGGCCGCGATGGAATTCGGATTTTTTTCAAGAATCGTCTCATACTGTTGGATGGCCAGGTCAATCTGTCCATTGGCCTGATAGAAGGACGCCAGTGAAGCCAACAGCGCCAGGGATTCCGGATTTTTTCCCGTGCCCGCCTTTAAAATGTCTATGGCCTCGGTTTTTCGCCCCTCTGCCCACGTGACCGTGGCCCAATTTTTCCATGGGCCTTCCCAGCCCGGATTGATTTGGGTTTGCCATTCGAAGGCCTCGAGGGCCCCAGGAAGGTTCTTTTGCTGGACATACACGGTCGCTAATAACCCGCTCGCGAAGGGATGTTCGGGTTGTTCCGCCACCAACGTCTCTAAAAATTTTTGGACCTGTTTCACCCGTTTCCGAAACACCTCGACCTTGACGATCGAGGCTAGCGGTTCCAACGCGTCCGGTTTGGCCTTTTTGGCCCGATGATAGGCTTGAAGGGCCCGATCCCACTGCTGCTGTGACTGAGCCAGAAGGCCTTCGGCCAAATCGATGGAATAGGGCTTTCCCCCTGCCTTACGAAGCCGTTTTAGGGTGGTCTCGGCAGGCTCCCATTGTTTTCGGGCTAGATGTAATTTGAAGAGCAACCCTAAACTTTCTAGATGTTGGGGAGCCTCTTTTAGGATGGCTTGGAGGTGTTCCTCGGCCTTGCCCAGGTTTCCTTCACGCGTGGAGAGACGGGCTAAGGCCAAGTAGGCATCCAGTTGACGCGAATTCAGCTCAATGGCCTTTTCAAAACTTTCTTTGGCCAGATCAAACTCTCCGGATAACAGATGGCTTTGCCCCAATAGGCTTTGTACCGCACTTTGATTGGGTTCGTCCTTCAAGACGGTGCGGAAGGCTTGGACGGCCTGTTGGCTTTGCCTGTCCACCAAGGCCATCTTTCCTTTCAGGACCAGAGCATCCGGTTGGCGAGGACTGGCTTCCAACACTTTTTCTAACCGGGAATTGGCTAAGTCCTTTTTACTTTCCGTTAAGTCCAACTTGGCCAATTGGACTTCGGCTTTTAATCCTTCGTCGGTGGTTTCTTCCTCGGCGGCCAGGGCCTCATACACGTCACGCGCCTTTTGGAATTCCTGATTTTGTTCATACCACTGGCCTAATAACAATCGAAGGGTCTTTGAGTAGGGCAATGTCTCAATCGCTTGTTGTAACACGTGTTCCCGATCATCCGGTTTGGAATAGCGCACGAGATTTTTCCATCGGTCTTCATTGTCGGGTTCCAAGTCGACCGCTTCCTGCATGAGTGCCAAGGCCTTTTCGGGTTCCTTCAGTTTCCAATAAAACCGGGCCAGTTTTTCCCGATGGGCGAATACCTTGGGTTCCAGGGTCAAAAACCTGCGATAGATCTCCTCGGCCTTCTGGACCTTCCCAGTGCGGAGATAGGTGACGGCGAGATTATTGAGGACGTCAATGTTTTCTGGCTGAGCGGCGATTCCCTGATGTAAGAGAGCCGTGGCCTGTTCGAAACGTTCATGTGCTGAGAAGAGGGCGCTAAGGAGAATGACCGTGTCGGGATCCGTTGGATTCCTCGTCACGAGTGATTCAGCCAGAGCAAGGGATTGCGGCTTCTTTCCCTCCATAAACAGAATGGACGCGTTCAATGTTTTCCCCAACGTATCATTGGGGTCTTGTTTCAACATTTCCTCGGCGATTTCTGACACGTTGTCTTTCTTTTGGGCTGCGAGGAAAAACCGAGCCAGTCGGGTGAGCGAGGGGCGGTGGGTGGGTTCAATATCCACCACCTGCCGGTAAAAACCAAAGGCCTTGGGCCAATTGTCTTCTTTTTCTGCTACTTGACCCAAAAGGAAGTAGGCTTCGGGGTCTTTCGGGTCGATTTTCACCACGTTCCGGAGCGCCACACGAGCCTTTGGGAAATTCCCTTCCTGGAAAAATTCCTGCGCTTTGGACATGTAGGAGGCTTTCCTTTCTTCAGCACTCCCACATCCGACCACGAAAACCGCGATGATCAAGACGAAGCTCCACCCCCATACCGGGATAACCATTTTCTCGACCTCCAACATTTTCATGAGCCTGTCCGGCATTAAGACCCCAAAAAACGCCTATAAATATGGAAGAACGTTGAACAGAGTAATCAGACCAGGAGGGGGGAGGGAAATCTGACACTATTGCAAGATATAGCTATGGGCAATTGTCAAGGTATTTGAGGGACTCACAATTGTCAAGGGTTGTCCATCTTTATCCCAACTTTTGCGATTAAAGAGAGGTAAGCTTTCAAATTAAAGACATTATTTTTACGGTTTCATCATGATTTCACTTAAAAAATTGAGTGACTTTTGAATGTTAACCATATGCGACAAGAGGACGTTTTTTTGCAAGCAAGGTCTCAGATTAAATAGGAAAAGTAGTTAATTTTACTTATAATTAAATTGTCAGGGGGAAATTTCCATAGAGTTCTCCAATTTTCATGGGTTGGAAGGAAAAAGAGAGTTTTCCACCCATAAAAGTAGATAAGCCTTTTATTTTTAAGGAGTATAGGGGAAGGTTCCTCAGAGAGGGCAAAATTACCTTGGCCTAATAAGATGTATTAGCTTTTTGGGAATTTCAGAGTACCCATCCGAAAAATTAGTGGAAATCTCCCATAAGTGACAAACGTTTTAAGTCTTTGAAAGGCAGTTGACTTAAAAACACTCTCCAATACCTCAGTTTGCGGACCCCGTAAATATTCATCGGTCCCTCTTCTCACTTGACAATTTGTCATGGTCTTAAATAATTTGACAAAAGACCCTACTATTATAATGTCAAATAGACAGGGATGAAATTAGAAAATTAAGGCTCCCCTTTTTTCTGGCCTTTTAGGTTTCTTTCGAAAACTAAGAGGAATACGCCATCAGGTTTTTTCTGTATTTAAGATCACAAAATTTTTCTTCAGGTTTTAATGCGGTCCCTACCCCTCCACTGATTAGCAGGACCCTCGTTTAGCCTAGACAATACTTCTTTGGTGGAAAACGCTCGGTTAAGAGGCACTTTTTTTACCGCCAGGGAAATTTCAGACCATTCCACATGGGCATGATTAATGAATTCAGACACGAACAATCGAAAACGTTTCAGACCGAAAAATTTTTCATCGATTCAGTCTAAAGGGGGGAAAGCCCGATAGATGTCTACTTCGACCTCGTATTCACCTCGAGGTATTTTCCGCGACTTTAGCCTCCTTGTTTGTGGAGATGTTATTTCCCAGGTGATCGGGCTTGTTTCACTGCCTATTGTGACCCGGCTATTTTATCCGAGCGACATGGGAATCATGACCCTTGTTTGGGCTTGGGTGATGGGCCTGAGCGTCATTGCGGGGCTTCGTTATGAGAGTACGATCGTCATCGAGAAAGAGACTACAAACGCTAGGGGATTATTTATCCTATGTGTTCTCATCACGATCGTATTTGTTGTTACATTGCTAATGGTCGGGTTTGTATTTTTTGATGAGGCGGTATCTCATCTCCAACTTTCTGAGTCCAATCAGTACCTCATTTGGTTTATTCCAGCGGGCTTTCTGGTAGTAGGGCTTAATACTACTGTCTCCTCCTGGGTTACACGAAACTGTTTGTTTGGTTGGCTGGCAATTTCGAAGGGAATGTCGGGCCTCAGCACCGCTGCCTTTAAAATTATATGTGGAATTTCTGGTTATGTTTCTGCATCTGTCCTTTTGTTAAGCAATTGGATGGGAGTCGTAATTCCTCTATTTTTCCTTCTGCCAAGGCTTTTTAAAGGAGACCACCGAGTCACTCCTTTTCCTCCGCCCAAAACTATTCTGTTCAACGCCGTCAAATATCGTAATTTCCCCGTCTATCATTCCCTTGCTGCAATGGTGCATGCGGTCTCAAATTATTTTCCCATGGTCCTATTTGGCGCGTTTTATAAGATGGAAATTGTTGGATTTTACGCCTTAGCCACAACCGCATTAATTAGGCCAACTACAATGATCTCCGAATCTCTCTCCAAGGTGTTATTGCAACGGATGGCCCATCTAAGTGATCGAGCTCTTTTGAAGGAGTTTAGACATGTCACTATAGCCCTAGCCATTACCGGTGTTCTTCCTTTGGCTGCAATTATGATGGCGGGCGAGGAGATCTTTGAATGGGTTTTTGGCAAGGAATGGGGAATTGCCGGACAAATGGCCCAATTACTCGCCCCATGGGTTTTCGTTGGTTTCACCAATACCCCGGCGACACAGATTTTTATCGTGAAGCAATATCTTCGCTTTCTATTTTGGTTTAACCTTGCATACGGTACAACTCGAATCCTCGTCATTGGTTTATGTGCCAAGCAAGAGTTGGATTCTCTTCAGGTTGTCTCTTATTTTTCTCTCACTGGTTTGGTGTTTCAGCTCTTTTACATCCTGTACGCAGACATCGTGGTTCGACAGACTTTGAGACAATCGTTAGGAGGGCATCAGGGTGAGGAATTGTGAGTGAGAAAAACCTTATTGATGTGAAGAACAATGTGGATAGTGCAGAGACTGCCTTGACGGACAAGAAGTACTGGGGACAACGTCCACTTTCCCAAAGTCTGAAACCAGACAGTGGTCTGGAACCTTATCTTGGGAGTTTACTTCCCACCCAAGATGATTGGACCGTCCTTGAAATTGGTGCGGTGCCTGGCAATGTTCTTTTGTGGTTTGCCAAACGGTTCCACTATAAGCCCGTTGGCCTAGATTTCTTGGACAATGTTTTTTGGGTGCAGCAGCAGTTCGCCATGTATGGAATCCAGGGAAGGTTTATTCAGGCAGATTTCCTGTCGTGGGATTCGATGGAGCAGTTTGACGTTGTGTATTCTGGTGGGTTTATCGAGCACTTTCTCAATTATCAGGAGATAGTGGAACGACATTGGGACCTCACTCGGCCGGGGGGCTATTTGGTCATTACCGTCCCCCTTCTGTCGCCGGCACAGATGCTGATTAGGCGGATCGTATGGAACCAGGAACAATTAACTAAGATTTTGGAGAGCCACAATTTACAGGCGATGAATCTGGAAAATTTAGGGGAATTGGTCGCAAACTTTTCTAAAGCAAAAATTTTATTTTTAGGCCCTATCCATGGATTGACTTGTTGGATTCATCCAAACGGACCTGGAGTAAAAAAGGGAGTAGGGCCCCTCTTTTTTTGTCTCAAGGTTATCCAGAAAATTTTTCAACGCCTTAAGTGGTCTAGTCTGTGGTTTTCCCCCATGATTCTTCTTGTGGCTCAAAAAGACAAATGATTCAGGGCAGTCCAAAATCCCAATTTCTCGATAGGAATAGTGGAGGAGCGTTCTCAGCCCCTACCGGCTTTGATGAACACTACCCTATGTCGCAGGTGTTTTTAATAGCTCTTGTCTGCTATGCCCCTCTGATAAATTCTCTACTCCCTACTACACATTTTGGGTCAGGAATTCCGGACCTAGATTTGGTGACTTTGCTTTTTCTTTTACTCGTGCCTGTCTTTACCTTTGAGCTCCTCATTTCAAAACAAATAAAAACTAATGCATGGTTATTCATTGTGTTTGGATATTTTTCCATCGTATTAGCATCGGTAAGCTGGTCTCCCTGGTACAGGTATGATGTCAGTACGGTGCGTGATATTGTCGTGACTTGCGGATTCCCGGTTCTTATTGCAACCCTGGGGGTTAACCTCTTCCACAACAGAAACTTCTTGTATTCCTATTTGCGGCATTTGGTTTTTTCGGCAACCTTCCAGGCGTTGGTATGTATTGGGCAATTCCTAAGGAACGTTTCGTTACCTGTCGATTCTCTCCGTGCGGCTGGGACACTTGGAAATCCCAACCTTGTTGCCATTTTTCTTGTCCTTTCCTTGTCTGCACTTCTGTTTTTGAAACACCAACAGAGATTCTCAAGCAAATTCCCCCTTCTCGCCCAGGGGATCATCTTTGCGGGACTCCTTTGTACAATTTCAAGAAAGGGGCTGATCACGGCTGCAGTCGTGTATTTCCTGTTTTATTTTTTCTACCGCCAATATCAAAGGGTTCTAATGGTTTTGGCTGTAGTGGCTTTGTCCTCCCTTCTTGTTTTCTTGTTTTCCCACACCGTCGCTGCACGTTTCACTACACAAGAATTAGAAAGTCAATTCGGAGGGAAATGGGAAATGATGATGGCAGGGGTCGATATTTTTGAAAAGAACCCCATAATTGGCCTTGGGTATAAAGGGTATTATGAGAGTTTTGGCAACTATTTCCCGAACCCCTGGGTGAAAAAATACGACGCCCATAATGAGTACGCTACTGCACTTGCCAATTTTGGAACTGTGGGCTTCTCATTTTTCTTGTTAATTTTCATCCTTCCCCTGTTGCAGGCCAAGCGACTATTAAAAAACACGAATTCGCCCTGGGAGGAGGCCCTCCCAGACTATCGAAGGGCTATTGGGGTATTTGCCCTTACATCAATTATTCCATTCATGATGAGTGCGTTCTATGCTGGAGCTTTGTTTTATCAGAATGTTGTTGTTTTTGTCCTTTATCTGAATATCTCAATTCTGTATGCCACCGGGAGTATAAGGGAGAGGGAAAATTGAGTTGCCGTTCAAAAATCATCGGCCTTCATGAAAATCTGAAAGGAAGTGTCACTCCTCTTCAGAAAAGGTTTCTTCAAATCCTTTCTTTCAATGGGTATCAGGTCTCCCAGACCAACTGTAATAGGTCAGATTTTTGGGAAACGGTGTCAGACCTGAACTACTTTATTTATAACTGGGATTATCCCGACTCCGAGCATCAAATTGCAGAATCGATCTTGCCTGTCATCGAATCGATGGACGGTATTCGCTGTTTCCCTGATTGGAGAACACGGTGGCACTACAATGACAAAATAAAACAAATATATCTCCTGAAGGCCCACGGGTTTCCCATTATTGATTCCTGGATCTTTTGGGACCAAAGTATTGCTGAAAAATGGTTGAGGAAAGCCTCGTATCCACTGGTGTTTAAACTTAAAGGTGGGGCCGGTTCAGCAAATGTGGTTTTACTTCATAGTTACAAGGATGCCCTCGAGGTTACGAGAAAAATATTTTCAAAGACTGGCATCGAGTCGGGGAAAATTCCATTGACATCTAACCTGTATTACTTCAGGGACCGACTTCAGTTATGGGCCTTCAGAAAATGGATTGCCGAAAAGAGGGGACGGTTAGGGCCTCCTGGCCCCTTTCCCTATTGGCGGCGTTTTCGAGATTTTGTTCTCTTTCAGCGATTTTTGCCCAATAACGACTACGATACCCGTATTACTGTGATCGGAAGTCGAGCCTTTTGTTTTACCAGACAAAACAGGCGAAAAGATTTTCGTGCTTCTGGAAGTGGGAACATTAACTATGATGTTGGCCTGGTAGAAAAAGAGATGGTCGAAATTGCTTTCAATGTCTCAAGAACTTTTGAGTTTCAAAGTATGGCCTATGACTTTCTTAAAGATGAGAAGGGTAAACCGCAAATAGTCGAGATGAGTTATACCTTTCAAGACATACCCGTTTATAAATGTCCGGGATTTTACGACTCTTCTTTGAAGTGGCATGAAGGAAACCATTGGCCCCAATATTTCATCCTTCAAGATCTGTTAAAGGATGCTTCACTGGCCCAGCCAAATCTCAACTCTTACTAAGGAATGGCCATTGAAAATTTGCTTCGTCGCATTGACCTTATATTCGGTACTGGATAGCGATTCAGAAGGAGGTTTAATCGGGGGGGCTGAGGTCCAACAGGCAATCATTGCTCGTGGCCTAAGACGAAAGGGGCATGAGATAACGGTGATAACCCTTGATCACGGGAAGGAACAGAAAGAAAACATTGATGGTTTACGAATAATAAAGACTTTTAACCCTAACGATGGCCTACCCGGCTTGCGGTTTCTCTTCCCAAGACTTATTCGAATTTGGCGGGCTCTAGCGGATGCAAAAGCAGACCTTTACTACACAAGGGCTGCGGGATTCCTCCCAGCCATTATTGCTTTTTATGCCAAGGTCTTTGGAGCTAAATTCGTATACGCGGGTGCCCACGATACGGATTTTATGCCAGGGAAAGAACTTCTTTCGCTTACTCGTGATCGTATTCTATACCAAAAGGGGCTCCGTGCAGCCCATGCTGTAATTGTGCAAAGTCGGCAACAAAAAGATTTATTAAAACAACACTATAAAAGGGAGGGACATTTCATTCCAAACTTTTTTGATCAAAAGCCAAAACTCCTTTCGGTCGATCAGCGGAATTATATTTTATGGGTAGCCAGCATACGGGAGATAAAACGCCCAATGATTTTTGTTGCCCTGGCCAAAAGCTTACCTCAATTTAACTTCATGATGATTGGTGGAAAATCTCCAGGCCAAACAATCCTAAATAATGAGCTAGAAAATGCCGTCGCATCCCTTTCAAACTTAACATTTCTTGGCTATCAACCGTTACAAGCAACTGAATCATATTTCGACCAATCTCGGCTGTTCGTTAATACCTCCCAATACGAAGGTTTTCCCAATACCTTTCTCCAGGCTTGGCGACGTGGCATACCCGTTATCACGTTTTTTGATCCAGATGGGGTCGTGAAGTCAGAAAGATTAGGAAAGGTGGTAGAAACCGAAAGTCAACTGAGAACAACGGTGTACAACTTACTTGTTGGAAACGATACCTTAGATGAAGGTTCCATTAGACGTTATTACCAAATGAAGCATTCCACGGGAAATCTTGAGAAGATAGAAAGCCTACTTGCGGAAATTTCGGGTGGTTAAATTATTCGACCAGAATAATGAGAGGATGCTATGAAATTAACGACAACCGTTTTTTTTAGCATATTTTTCATTGTTTCTTATCTCTTTGGTTTGGAAAAAATAATAGCCGAACCAATACCCCCTCCATTAACTCCAAAAATCTTAAGTATGATGATTGGAAACAAGAATTATTATGATCAAACATACCAAAAGGAAATCGCGCGCTCAGATGTCGCGATACTTGGCTTCTATCAGGGGCAAACAGGAAAAGACGGAGAATCAATTAATACGATCTTAGAGCAGATTAAGCAATATAACCCCAAAATTCTTCTTGGACAATATACCGTGTTGTCAGAAGCCATGGACGATACCGAAAAAACGGCCAGCCGGGAACGAGGAAGGAAAATAGACCAGGAATCATGGTGGCTGAAAAATGCCTCTGGTGAACGCGTTCAATGGACCGAGCAATACCATGCATGGGAGGTGAATATTACAGAGTGGACCTCACCCGACTCCGATGGAAATCGCTATCCGCAGTGGCTTGCCCAGAAAGACTACACTGTATTTTTCAAGGAGACACCAAGCCTAGATATCTGGTATTTCGACAACGCATTAAGCCGCCCTGCAGTTAAGCAGGCCGATTGGGACAGCGATGGTGCGGACGACCATCGCGACGATCCCGCCATAATTACCGCACATCGGCGGGGGCATGCTTCGCACTGGAAAGAAGCACAGAGAGTCCACCCCCTCGTACTACTTATGGGGAATTCTGATGACGTATCATCGCCAGAATACTCAGGAAAGCTACACGGCGTTTTTATGGAAGCGGTCATCGGAGCGTCATGGTCGATGGAACGGTGGAAGGGATGGGAGGCCGTACTGGACCGATATCGGTTGGCCATGAAGCACACTGCGGAGCCGCATATCGTTGGCTTTAACGTCCGTGGCCAAAAAGATGATTTCCAACGAATGCGTTATGGGTTGACCACATGTCTTTTGGATGATGGGTATTTCAGTTATACGGATGAAAGTGTGGGCTATAGCTCGGTGGTCTGGTTTGACGAATATGATATTGCTTTGGGTAACCCCATTGACCCTCCGCCAACACAGCCATGGCAGAATGGTGTCTATCGACGAGAGTTTGAATCTGGTTTGGTTTTAGCCAATCCCAGCGTCTTTTCCAAAACGGTAATTATTGAGGAAGGTTTCCAGCGTATCAAAGGCGTTCAGGCCCCAGATGTCAATAATGGTGCCCTTGTTTCCTCCATTACTTTGGCAGGTAAGGATGGGATTATTCTAACCAAAACTCTTAAGAAGGATTCAGAGCCGCCAAAACCGCCGCAAGAAGTTCAAATTATTCCCTAGTAGGGAAATAATGGTTCAATAGCCCCTCATCTGATTTTCTTTTTAGGAAAACAAAGCCATGGGGAAATGTTTAATGCAGAACCGATTGGAAAAATGATGGGGGAAAGCAGAATCCGTACGGTCTTTGTGTTGCCATCACTCATTCGTGCCGGCGCGGAAACACAGGTAGTGAATCTCGTCAATGGACTTGATTCAAGACGCTTCGAAAAACATCTATTTGTCTTCGAGCAGCAGCTTGATCAGCTTGCCAGGGTTGATAGAAAGCAGGTGACATTCCATCATTATGTGCGTTGCCATAAATATGATATTCGTCCCATCTTTCAGCTTGCCCGACTAATCGATGAACAATTCATCGATATTGTCCATTGCTCATTACAAGTTGCTTTGTTCGTCGGATGGTTTGCTATCAAAATTGCGAAACGAACGCCGCGACTTGTTCTTGTCCTGCACACCACCCTACACCAAAATAAGAGAAATGACCTATTTGAACGAGTGTTTTATCAATGGCTTATGCGTTCTTGCGAACACGTGGTTTGTGTTTGCCATGCGCAAGAAAAGCATTGGCAAATCAAATATCCCTTTCTTCGCGGGCGGACTACTGTAATCTATAATGGAGTAGATGTTGCACGATTCGATCCAGAAAAGGTGCACGGTTTAGGTGCCCACCTGAGAGAACGGCACCGTATTCCACCAAGAGCGTTTGTTATTTGCTGCATTGCTGCTTTCAGGCCAGAGAAAGGGCATCGTTTTCTTCTCGAAGCATTCAAACGGGTGGTAAGAATCTATCCTAAAACATATCTATTGTTAGCTGGGGATGGGCCATTGCGCAAAGAGATGGAGTCCTTTGCCTGGGAGAAGGGTCTATTCAAAAATATTTTTTTCCTTGGAGTAAAAAAGGATATCCGCCCTGTATTAGCTGCCTCAGACGCTTCAGGCCTTACTTCATCCTCTGAGACCTTTTCTATGGCAACGCTTGAGTCACTCTCGATGGGCGTTCCAATGATAGCAACGGATTTGGGGGGAGCACGGGAAATTGTTTTACCCGATCAAACCGGGCTTCTGGTGCCTCCGGGAGATGTTGACTGCCTGACAAACGCCGTGTGTTATATGTACGAACACGAAGAAGAAAGAAAAAAAATGGGGATGACTGGTCGCAAACTTGTCCTCTCTAATTTTACACAAGAGAAAATGCTTGAGAAGACTACAGATCTACTGACCTCAACCGTCTCAGGTATTTCATGACATGACCTGCCTGGTGCGCCTCAGTTCAACTCAGATTTGAATCGGGTCCAATGGTTTCACCATTATCCATTTTGACAAGAACCTTCTACGTTAATAACCAAGCCACTCGCGAAATGCCGGTAGACTTTCTCTCCTTAATTTTTTCGTGGAGTTTGTAGACTATGCGTTCGTATCACGACAACCAGATCTGGCAACTAGCCAGTTTCCCAGATAGTTTATCTAGTGCTTTTGGGAGCACCCGCTTTCGCCATTCCAATTTCCACTCACGGAATAAAGGTTAATCTTATGGTCTCGGCGGTTTTGGGATTCCTATTCCATTTTGGGTTTGAAAAGGATTCCTTACATCAAATTGTACGGAGCACAATGGCCGAAACTTTAGCGAGTATTTTCCAAAGAGATTATCTTGAAGACTTGTAAAAATATAACCATTGCTTTTATTGGTCCTCTCCCTCCGCCCTTAGGTGGGGTCGCCATAATGAATGAAAATGTCCAGAAGCTTATGTCTGCTGATTTTACAATCGCCACATTGAACACATCGGGAAACAAACAACGAGAAGATTCAAATTCCCGAAAAGGACTTCACGAAATTTCTCAAGTACTTAGGATATGGGCCAAAGCTTTTCGGTTTTTAAAAAGGGAGAAGCCAGACTTTGTAAACATTTTTGTCACATCCAATTTGGCGTTCAGCAGGGATAGTCTGTTCATCCTAATGGCAAAACTTTTAAAAAAGAAAGTTGTTGTTCATCTTCATTCAAAAAAGAGGGGTGAGGTATTCCTTGGAAAATTTTCCATTTGGGTTTTAGCTTTTTTTATTAATATGGCCGATAAGGTTTATGTTCTGTCAGATGACCACAAAATCTTTTTCTCTAAGTATTTCAAAGAGGAAATAGTGGACGTTTTGGAAAATTTCGTGTTTGTCGAACAGTTCCTTCCCATACGGGAAAGAAAAACGCTGGAGCTCATGTATATCGGCCGTCTCACGGACTTAAAGGGTTTTTTTGATTTATTAACGGCAATCAAGAGATTGAGCAAGGATGGTTATGGTTTTGTAGTCCATATTGCCGGAGTGGCAGGAAACGACGAGGAAGAACGCCGAATACGCCACTATGTCAAGATAAACAATTTAGATCGCCATATTAATTTTGCTGGTCTGGTAAGTGGCCCCAGGAAACTTGAAATTTTTCATAGGTCCGCTGTTTTAGTTTTTCCCTCTAGATTTGAAAACTCACCGATTGTCTTAATAGAAGCCCTTGCCGCCAAGCAGATAATCGTTTGTAGCGATATAGAGGCAAACAAAATTGTTCTTAGTAACTTTAGTGGCTATGGGGAAACCGTGTTTCCGTTTAAAGTCTCATCCGTTGACGATTTGACAGAAAAAATGAAGTTTTTACTTGATAGCTCACATGAAATATTGACGCGGACGGAGAATGTCAGTTGCCGAGAACAGGTTACGGACCAATATGCGTTACGGAAATTAAAAAAAGATTTTTACGAGTTAGCTTTGAATTAGGCGGGACATAGAATCTTGGAATGGTTGAGTAGGAATTATGGCTTTAATTGAATATGGGGAAAATTCTACAAGTCTTGCATGGTCGGAGGAAGAGAAGAGGTTTTTTCAAAAAAAGTGTAGAAAGACCAAAATGATAAAAATCATTCGTTGTCTTTAGAGTAGATTTGGGAAACATGCTCCACAATATGAAAGTGTTTTTGGCCAATAATATTGGACGACTCCCAGTCAGTTTTAATCAAGGTCTACTTGTCATGAATCGAAATCCCAATTATGTGTTTGGGAAAAAATATAGCCATTACAGGAATTTTCTACAAACGCATTACGCTTACTTCGATAACAACCCCTTGCTTTTATCGAGTGTGAACCGGGCGATCAATGAAGTGCCTTTTTATCGTAAACGTTACGGAAGGCATCCTCTTAGTTCCCTGGAAGAATTCGAGGAAAAAATTGGTTTCTTGGAGAAAGATGACATACTCGGTAATTATGATGAATTCATTAACGGCACCATCAATCTTGATGAGTACGACTCTGGAACCACGGGGGGCACCAGTGGGAAACCGCTCAGTTTCATCGCACCGAAAACCCGGTACGTGGTGGAGATTGCGACCATGCATTCGTTGTGGGAGCGTGCGGGGTATAAGTTTTCGGTTCGAGCGGTCATGAGGAATCATCGATTGAAGAAGGGTTGCGATTATCTTATCAACCCCATTACCCGGGAAGTTATTTTCGATGGGTTTCGTTTAACAGACGAATATTTTTCTGTTGTCTATAACACCGTCAAACGGTTGGGTATTCAATTTTTTCATTGTTACCCGTCCACGGCCTATGAATATGCCAATTTTATGGATCGAAAGGGGCTTGATGTTTCTCCTGTTAGGGTTTTTTTGTCAGGTTCGGAGAATATCTTTGATTATCAAATGGATTTCATTCAAAACCGGTTGGGGATCAGATTTTATAACTTTTATGGGCATAGCGAGAAACTGGTCTTGGGGGGGTATTGCGCAAATACGAACTACTACCATATGGAACCCACTTATGGGTATTTCGAATTAATAGACAAGGAGGGCAGGGTTATTCGGGAACCTGGCGGTTTTGGAGAGATCGTAGGGACATCCTTTCATAATCCAGGGATGCCATTTGTTCGCTATAAAACCGGCGATTACGCAGAACTCGTTGGCAAGGTATGCCAGGTATGCCATAGGCATCTTCCGGTCATCAAGAATATTCAGGGCCGTTGGAGTGGGAACCGAATTTACCATGCCGACGGTACCTTCGTTACGACAACCGCTCTGAACCTTCATAACGACCTGTATCAGGTTATTAACGGGATACAATATGTTCAGGAACGAAAAGGTGAATTAACCGTGTTGATCGTAAAATCTTCAAACTACAACACCAATCATGAGTGCGCTTTGTATGAACATTTCAGAAGCAAGTTGAAAGTCGATACAGTTGTGAAAATTCAATATGTGGATCAACTTTTGAGAAAACCTAATGGAAAATTCGTCCATATCATAAGTACAGTTACTCCTTGAAAGCCACTGATGTAATTTTTACCTGTTAACCTCTTAATTTTGTTCGCTGTCACTGGTACCCCCCTCCCGGTAGTTTCAAGCTAACAGCTTCGGTACACAATCTAAATTTTATAAGAACCCTATGGGATTTCTCAGTAAGACCCCTGCATTAGCAAAAAGAGGGGCCTGGTATTTCAAGCGAGTTCGTTTCATGCGACCGATGGAATTACTCCATCGAGTTCATGAAAAACTGATAGTCCAGGCCTTATTTTTCCAATATCAAATCTCACCCAAAAAATTCGTCGGTCATTATACTTCCGAGAATGTGGGGAACTTCTCCTTTTGTCGTGATCTGGACGATCGACTCCCCAGCCTCCCTTGGGATTTACCCTCTGATACACACACTCAGGAATCCCTTTTGTCAGGGCATCTCAACGTATTAGGTTATGGATGGACCTGGCAAAACGAGGCCTTAACGTGGAGACAGGCACCGGACACTGGGAATACTTGGCCCCAGGAATTCTTCCATAACATCCTCTATCGTGAAGGCAACCCTTACGGAGATGTCCGCATTGCCTGGGAACCCTCACGTCTTCAACATTTTGTGGCCTTAGCTCTTTATGCCCGACAAGCGGAACCAACAGCCCGCCATCAAGCCGTCTCTCTGCTAGAACAGCAATTTTTTTCTTGGGTTTCGGCCAATCCCCTTATGATGGGAATTCATTACATTTCGGTGATGGAATGTGCTCTCCGTCTCATCGCCGTGTGCCATGCGTTCGATTTAATTCGGAAATGGCTTTTGGATCCTCAACGGGTGTGGGCGGGAGTGTTGAATCTGGTGAAAGGTCATGCCTGGTTGATCAATAAACGGATTTCTCAGCATTCTTCTGCCGGAAATCATACCGTTGCTGAGGGAACCGGACTGATCTATGGGGGGATCCTCTTCCCCGAAATGAACCAGGCCAAGGAATGGTTGCGCACCGGTCTCGCTCTGTTGGAACAGGAGGGAACCCGCCAAATCAATTCAGATGGGGGAGGGCGGGAGCAGGGATTCTGGTACTTACGGTTTGTCAGTGATCTGTATGGTCTGGCGATCACCCTTCTCAAACATTATCACCACCCCATCCCAATGGAACTGGAACGAGTTTTCGAGCGAAGCTGCTCGTTCCTCAACAGCATGGCCTTGCCGGACCGTTGGTCTTTACCCTCCATTGGCGATAGCGACAACGGTTATGCGTTGTCGCCCTATCTCCATTTCGGTTTCCCTTCCCCAAAACCCAAGCCAGGCATGGAATCATTCACACCCTCGGGGTATACCGTGATTCAACCTTCCCATGGTGAACGGCTACTGTTCGATCATGGCCCCCTTGGGCTGTCCCCCTGTTATGGCCACGGACATGCCGATGCATTGTCCATTGTGTTGAGCCAAGGGGCACGCGAATTTTTGCTCGATCCCGGAACGTTTAGTTATACAGGGCATCCCCAATGGAGACGATACTTTCGAGGAACACGAGCGCATAACACTGTCACGGTGAACCAACAAGACCAGGCGATTCAAGAATCGGCATTTCTTTGGTCGCAGCCTTTTGAAGCACGGTTGATATATGAAGAGGAATCTCCAGATGGAAAGATTTTCCTGCTGGGTTCCCATAATGGCTACCTACAACGCTTTGGTGTGACCCATTGGCGAGGAATCATCCACTATCCTGAAGGATGGTGGATGATTTGGGATCGGCTCACTGGCCCAGGGAAGCATCATCTAGAGTTGAATTGGCATTGTGCCGAAGACCCTCTGGTTTACGATGATCTTACTGAATGCCATTTCGATAGTTCTTTTTTTCGGCTCCGGGTCTCTGGGGGTGACACTACGTTCCATCGTGGTGAAACATCCCCCATCAAGGGATGGCGATCTCCGGAATATGGGGTGAAAGTCCCTTGCACGACCCTTTCGGTTCACCATTTCGGACCGCTTCCTCATGAATTTCACACTCGTATTTGGAGTCATCCTTCGCAACCACCGGATATCATCCCTGCTGAGGATATTCGCACCTTTCGACAGCTCGTATATGACACCCAAGCGAATTGAAATTCTGGGCGTTCCCGTGGACTGCGTCACTAGCAAGCAGGCATTGGTGGTGGTGAAAGCGATGCTACAGGGAAACAACCCCGAACAAATCATTGCTGTCAATCCTGAGAAGATCATGAAAGCGCGAGAAAACCCGGTGTTGTTGCACCAACTCACTCGCTCTGGCCTCCTCATTCCGGATGGCATTGGTGTGGTCTGGGCTGCCCGTCTGCTTCATGCTGCTCAATTAGAGCGAGTACCTGGGGCGGAGCTCATGCCAATGATCTGTGGGGTGGCCGCCCAGGAGGGCCACAAGATTTTTCTTTTTGGGGCAAGCTCCTCTGTCAACCAACGGGCCGTAGAAGTGTTACGGGCGCAAATTCCAGGAATCAAGGTGGTGGGACATCACCATGGTTTTGTGGAGGAAAAGGACTATCCGGAATTAGTCCAGGAAATAAACGATTCCCAAGCGGACATCGTGTTTGTGGCCATCGGGAGTCCTAAACAAGAGGAATGGATGGAGCAAAACCTTCCTAAGCTCAACGTCAAAGTTTGCCAAGGCGTAGGGGGAACGTTCGATGTCCTTGCCGGCAACGTTCGTCGAGCCCCACCAATTTTTCGCCGATGTCACCTCGAGTGGTTGTATCGGTTGCTGGCGCAACCGAAACGAGCCTTTCGCCAGGTGGCGTTACTCCAATTTGCATATCGTGTGTTTCAAGAAAAGGTACTCCTTGATTGGAAAAGGTGACTCCATGATGGTCAGAAGGTATCAATGGGGGGTATGCCGAGATATTCCCGAACAATCTCCAATCCTCTTTTTGGGGATTGGCACTGAGGGTTTCCTTAGGAATGTTGTTTCCATTACCGTAACGGATTCCTGGATCCCATCCTAACAGAAATTTTGCTCTTCCTTTTCCGGCCCTCAGGTGGGTCCAGAAGGAAGTATTTCAGGTTTTCAAGGTCCTTTGACTCGCATGATAAACGTTACTTAAATAAATGACATCGTCAATTACATGAAAAATGGACCACATTGTTTGATATTTATCACTGACATTGAATTAGGTACCATTTAGGTGCATTTCCATTTCTCTATAGGTACAATAGGGCCAAACTCCCTCATATAAACAGGTTTTTTTACTAATTTTTTTTGGTGGAGGGCAGTTATGAAGCTTTTCAATTCCTTGAACGCAGTTTCTCCGGTTCCTATGGCAATTGCCTTTGGCGTTTTGTTGTTAATGCCAAGTCAATTACCAGCGGCCATCGTTCAGTTTGATTTAGATTACCAATACAGTCCGACTGGAGTGGCTCCGACAGGTGGGACTCCTTGGTTAACCGCCACTTTTGATGATGGAGGTACTGTAGGGTCAGTGACCTTAACCATGTCCGCTCCTGGGTTAACCGATCCCGAATCTGTTGGGGCGTGGTACTTTAATTCCACCGAGGGTGGATTGAATTTTTCTTGGGATGGTAGCAGTGTGGAGGCGAGTTCCATAGACCAAGCTAGTAATGCGTTTAAAGCTGGTCCAGACGGCTACTTTGATATTCGTATGAATTTCACGAACGGGAGTTTTACGAATGGAAATGATTCTATTTATGAAATAACCGGAGCGGGAATCACGGCTGAAACGTTTAATACCCTCAGTTTCATTTCTGGAAGCAACATAGGGCCCTTCCATACGGCTGCCCATATTCTGAATATTAATGGGTTGGGTATGGATAGTGGGTGGATTGCTCCAAGCGCAGATGTTCCCGCGGCAGTGCCCGTTCCTCCGGTGGCTGTTTTATTGGGATCAGGTTTAGTGGGCTTGATAGGGTTAGGACGACGATGGAGGGGGAACATCTAAAAAGGATCCCGGCCTAACAAAGGCCGTTACTCTCAGTCAATCATGCAACCCAGGCCTGCGTTTTTGTTAAGCGCAGGCCTGGGTTGTTTTTTAATTAGATTTGCTTTCTCTTTATAAAGTCGACCAGGAAACCCCATGGCTTTTAAGCCTGGGGGCCCGGAGCCTCTTTACACGAAGTGAAGAGGTAAAGGAAAATTTTCCAGTTCAAGTTTTGTGAGAACAAAAGTTGAACTGGAGCGGTCTGAAGCCCTGGGCTTTAGCCCGGGGAGTGGGTTCACTGTTTTTTAGTCTCCAAGTTTTTCCCTGTTCAAAAATAAACCAATTTGGTGTACCAGAATTCCCCTGGGAGTTCTGGTTTTTTTTCTTCTTTATTCCACTTCATTGAGAGAGGGAGCTTTGGGAAACGTACGGCTTGTCCTTCGAAGATGGTTCGTGGGCCCTCAGGTTTTCTTCCAGGATATTGGTTGTAGTAGATTCAATCGCCCCTAGTCCCGCGTAGGTTCTTTACTCCAGAAAAAAATTTTGATCATAATACAATCCTCTTGTAAAGGTTCCCATGTCAGAGTCACCTATCCCCCCCTTTTCAAACGTCGACGAAGAAACCGCTCTCCGGACTATCCTGGAAGGCACGGCCACCGAGACGGGCGAGCGGTTTTTTGAGGCCTTGGTAGAAAATTTGGCCAAGGCTCTGAAGACCCATGGAGCGTTTGTTACAGAATATTTCCGGGAATGTCGACGAATGCGAGCCTTGGCGTTTTGGATGGATGGGGAGTGGGTTACCGATTGGGAAATGGATATCACGGGAACGCCTTGTGAAGCCGTGTATGAATCGGCAAAGCTTGTCCATTTTCCGGACAACCTGCTCAATATGTACCCTAACGATCCGGACGTGAAAGCCGTCCAAGCTGTGAGTTATCTCGGCATGCCCCTCGTTGATTTGGATGGCGCTATCTTAGGACATTTAGCGGTGATGGATATCCGGCCCATGCCGGAGGAACCACGGGTTCATGCCATTTTTCGCATCTTTGCGGCTCGTGCCGCGGCCGAGTTGCGTCGACTTCGGGCCGAATCCGGCATACGTGAACGCGAGGAAAAGCTCGGGCGCCTCGTCGATAGCGCGATGGATGCCATTATTGAACTCGATGGAGCTCTCCGGATTACCCGAATGAATCCCGCCGCCGAGCAAGTGTTTCAATGTGAGGCCAAACAGGTGATTGGTCATCACTTTTCTCCCTTTCTCACCGTTAGGGATTGTACGAGACTCCAATCACTCATCTCACAATTGGATTCCCGCCCCGAAGGTCAGCGTTACCTCTGGATTCCAGGTGGGTTGACGGCTCTGCGGGCCAATGGCGAGGAGTTTTCAGCTGAAGCTACGCTATCCCGTTATCAGCTGCAGCGACAGACCTTTCATACGTTGATCCTGCGGAATGTGGAAGAGCGACTACAAGCCGAGCACACGATCAAGGCCCTGACGGTGGAAACGGAGTTTCTGAAAGAGGAATTACATGAACTTCAGCATTTTGGGGAAATTCTGGGAAACAGCCCCGCCCTGCTTCGTGTCCTGGGGGAGATTCAGCAAGTGGCGGGGACCGATGCGACGGTCCTCATTTTAGGAGAGACTGGTACCGGGAAAGAGGTCATGGCCCGCGCCCTTCACGCCAATAGTTCGCGTGGGGATCGGCCGTTCGTGAAAGTGAATTGTGCGGCCATTCCCGCCACCCTGATTGAAAGTGAATTTTTTGGGCATGAGCAGGGAGCGTTTACCGGCGCAACGAAGAAACGTGATGGGCGGTTTACTCTTGCGGATGGCGGAACGATATTCCTGGATGAAATCGGGGAGCTCCCTCTTGACCTCCAAGGCAAGCTGTTACGAGTATTGCAGGAGGGAGAATATGAACCGGTAGGAAGTTCTCATACGAAAAAAGTCGATGTCCGCGTACTGGCGGCCACCAACCGTGATTTGCCGCATGAGGTTCAACAAGGCCGGTTTCGGGAGGATCTGTATTACCGATTGAATGTCTTTCCGATATCCGTCCCGCCCTTACGAGAACGTGGTGAGGATGTCGGGATGCTGGCCGCGACCTTTGCCCAACGTTTTTCTCAACGAATGGGGCGTCAGATTAGTGATCTCTCGCCGTCTTGCCATCGCCGATTGGCCGCTTACCATTGGCCTGGGAATATTCGAGAATTGCAAAACGTAATCGAAGGGGCCGTGATTACCTCAAAAAATGGAGAACTCAACTTGGATCGGGCTCTACCCGAAGTTCCACACGAATCTGTTCAGGATGGTCTCAAGGCGAAGGAAACGGAGGATTCTCGTATTCGGACTATTCAGGAAATGCAAGACTTCGAGCGTCAGAATATCCTGCGGGCTTTAGAAGCCACGGATTGGAAAGTGTCGGGTGAAAAGGGAGCCGCTCAATTGTTGGGAATGAATGCTTCGACCCTTTCTTCTCGAATCAAAGCTTTGGGTGTTTCCAAGGAGCGGTGACCATCGGCTCCCCAATTATCTCTTTTTAACTCTTTCCCCTTCCTGTGTGGGGTCTTTCTCTGTTCGCGGAATTCTCTCTTCAATCGATCTGTAAAACGAGTCCATCCGTTCATTAGGGCTATTCCTTTTTTGCTTCGTGAATGGTGCGTGGGGACCAATGGGGGTTTTCTCATCCTCTGTCACTAGAGTGACGTTCGATGGTTTACTTTGATTTGGGGAAAAAGGTGAAAGTCCAGGTTTGGCCTTAGTCACAGAGAGGCGAAAAGAGAGGGTATATGAAATGGATTGACAAAAGTTTAAACTTAAACTATATATATTAAAACCTTTATGGAAATCCTTGATCTGAAAGATGATCCCTACTTGAAGCTTCTTCGCCCCCTTGTGGAGGCCTATCAGGCTATATTTGAGGTAGGGGATCGCCACATCCGTTCCATGGGACTGACCCCACCCCAGTTTGATGTGATCGCTGAACTGGGTGGAACGGCGGGTATGACGTGTGTCGAATTGGCTCAATCCACCTTATTAGCCAAAGCGAGTTTAACCGGCATTATTGACCGTTTAGTTCAAAAGGGTTTGGTCGAGCGGCGGACAGTCCCTGATGATCGGAGGGCAACGAACGTTCGACTGACCAAACAGGGAGAACGCCTGTTCCGGTCGAGTTTTCCAGCCCAAGCGAATGTGATGCGCCCATTTTTTGAACGGGCGTTGACCAAACAAGAGGTCCAACACATGCGCGACATGCTCCTACGGTTGCGAGATAGTTGCCGCAAGCAGGCTGGAAACGAAAGTCCGACAAAAGAGGGAACTGGTCGGAAGCGAAAACGTTCATGAAGTTTAAAGCCTTTCTGAGGGAGATAACACAATGAAAATTATCGTGGTGGGTGGAACAGGTACGATCGGGAGTGCCGTCGTTAAGGAACTCGGTTCACGGCACGACATCGTGAAGGTGGGGGGGAAAGGGGGCGATGTACAGGTGGATATGGCCTCTCCCGATTCTATTCGACGAATGTATCAGGAAATTGGCAAGGTGGATGCCGTGGTTTCGACCGCGGGACAAGGCCATTTTGGTCCATTGACTTCACTGACACGAAAAGAATTTGATGTCGGGATCAACAGTAAATTCATGGGGCAGGTTCAGTTAGTCTTGCTGGGGTTGGAGTGGGTGAAGGACGAGGGTTCTTTTACCTTAACTAGTGGAATTTTGAGTCACGATCCCATTCCAGGTGGGGCCGCCGTCACCCCCATCAATGCTGCGGTAGAGGGGTTTGTCCTGGGAGCTTCCATAGAGATGCCTCGAGGGTTACGCATTAATGCCGTCAGTCCAGGGGTCCTGGAAGAGTCCATGGACAAAATTGGGTCCTTTTTCCGTGGGCATGTCCCGGTCCCTGGTTCGAGGGTAGCCTTGGCTTACAGTAAAAGTGTGGAAGGACGACAGACCGGACAGGTCTTTGCCGCACTGTAGTCACAGAAAAAGATCAGGAGGACTATCATCGTGGATCAGGAATCGCCATCACCAGAATCTATTTTTGAATACCTCAATGGACACCAACGCACGGCGACTATCCGGGCCGCTATCGATCTGGATTTATTTTCCGCCATCCAGGAAGGCAATCAGGAAATCGGTTCGTTGGCAACACGATGCCAGGCGTCGGAACGGGGAATCCGGATGCTGGCCGATACGGTGACCATGCTGGGTTTGTTGGAAAAGAAGGAAGCCACCTACCACCTAACTCCCGAATCGGAGACCTTCCTCGTAAAATCTTCACCGGCATACCTGGGTAGTGTGACCGAATTTATGTTAGCACCTCCGTTGGTGGATGGGTTTCGACGTCTGACTCAGGCTGTACGAACCGGGAAGACCGCCCTGGATGACGAGGGAACGACGGCGGCAGAACATCCGGAATGGGTGACCTTTGCCCGTGCGATGATTCCGATGATGATGCCAGCGGCCAAATGGATTGCTGAATATGTATCTTCTCAACCACGAACTGTGAAAAAAGTGTTGGATATCGCCGCCGGGCATGGAATCTTTGGGGTGGAGATCGCGAAACGGTCTCCTGAGGCGGCCATTGTGGCGATTGATTGGCCGGATGTTCTGGAGGTGGCCAAAGAACAAGCACGGAGGGGCGGTGTTCAAGATCGGTACACGACCATTCCGGGGGATGCCTTTTCGGCGGAGTACGGAAACGGCTATGATCTGATTCTCCTCACGAATTTTCTCCATCATTTTGACCCGCCCACCTGTGAGGTCTTGTTGAAAAAAATCTATCCAGCGCTCAATGAACGAGGGCGGGTGATTACTCTAGAATTTGTGCCCAATGAAGACCGAGTGAGCCCCGCATCCGCGGATTTTGCGCTGGTCATGTTGGCCACAACCCCGGCAGGAGATGCCTATACATTCAAGGAGTTCAGTGTCATGTTTACCAATGCCGGGTTTGGTGAGAGTGAAATTCATGAGGTGCCAGGGTCGAAAGAACACGTCATCGTCACCCCCAAACGCTCAAGGTAAGGGAAGGGTCCCGATGACCAAACGCCTTATCTACGTCGTTGATCCCATGTGTTCCTGGTGCTGGGGATTTTCTCCGGTGTTTGAACAAATCAGCCAGACGTACGAGGAGCAAATCGTGATTGACATTCTATTGGGCGGGCTTCGTCCAGGAAATACGGAACGGTTCGATGAGTCGAGACGATCCTACATTCTTAGTCATTGGCATGCGGTCCATGAGCGCACCAACCAACCTTTTAATTTCGTCTTTCGGATGGGTCCAACCTTTACCTATGATACGGAACCGCCCTCGCGTGGCGCGGTAGTGGTCCGTCACTTAGCGCCTTCCCTGGAAGCCAAGTTTTTAAGGACGGTTCAAGAAGCGTTTTATGTACACAATAGGGATGTGACCAAGGAGGATGAATTGGCAAACTTGGCAGAGGAGTTAGGACTGAATCGGGAGAAGTTTTTGGAACGATTCCAGGATCCTGCCGTTAAGGAAACGGTATGGAATGAATTCGAACAAGCTCGGCAATGGGGGGTGAACGGATTTCCCACCTTGCTCGGCCATCAAGGTTCTGATGCGACCACGCTCACCCATGGGTACCAACCCTTTTCTGAGTTGAAGCCAAAAATTGATGATTGGTTAAGGGTCCCAGTCGCGCTACCCTGAAATGGCTGTTCGGAATATGTGGGAAAATTCTAAGTTTTGGACATCCCTATTTGGAGTTTTTACGAACGCGGGTAAAAGTACATCAACCCCCAAAAATTTTTAACAGGAGGTTATCGTATGAGAAAGATGGTGAAACACTTATTGATGATTGGTGTGCTGGGGGTGGGAGCCTCTCTAACCTCATTCGCATCAGCGGAAATGACCAAATGGAATTTAGATAAGGATCATACGACACTGGGATTTGAGGTGGTCCATATGGTGGTCTCCAAAACACAGGGCAAGTTCACGGACTACTCTGGTGTGGTGGAAATGGATGTCGAAAAACAGGAATTTAAAACCATCGAGGCGGTGATCCAAACGGCTTCTGTCACGACCGACCACAACAAACGTGATGAACATCTTCGAAGCCCGGATTTTTTTGACGTGGCTACCTTCCCCACCATGACCTATAAGATGAAAAGCTATACCAAGTCTGGGGATCAATACACGGCTTTGGGGGATTTCACCCTATTGGGCATCACCAAGGAAATTACCCTTGTGGGGACCTTTAACGGATCGGCCAAAGATCCTTGGGGCAATACCCGAGCCGGGTTTACCGCTGAAGGTACGATTAACCGAAAAGACTTTGGCATGAAATTTAGCAAATTATTAGATAATGGGGGATTAATGGTGGGAGACGAAGTGAAGCTTAAATTGGAGATTGAAGTGATTCAAGAAAAGAAAGCTGAAAAGGTGAAACATTAATCCGGTAGGACTATTTTCGAATCGCCCCCCACCCCAGGACTCCCTCTCACGATTCTTTGACTTCTCTAGGCTCCTGCTGATTAGCAGGAGCCTCTTCCCCCAAAACTGTCTGTCGTTCCTTCAGTTTCTAGCAGGAATCTCTCTGAAACAGGTGGGAAGGAAGATGCCGCCACCAGCTAGCCGTGAAAACGAGAGGGAAACTGGGGTCGTAAGTCTGCCATCGAGGTCTTTTCTGTGGTTTGTGGAAAGCATCTAAACGGATTGACCACGAAAGAGATTCCCGATTAATAATGTCGGGAATGACAGCGAAGAGAATGTGCTTGAACTCCTGTGTGTCATTCCTGCAAGTGGAGCCTGCCCCTGCAAGGTGTTGGCAGGGGGCAGGAATCTTTCCCACCTGATCATGAAAAAAGATACCGCTATGTACGGGCCGGTATGATGGCAAAAAAAGATGGATTCCCGATTAACGATGTCGGGAATGACAGCGAAGAGAATGTGCTTGAACTCCTGTGTGTCATTCCTGCGGTTTGTGGCAGGAATCTTTTCCGCCTGATCATGAAAATAGATACCGCTATGTACGGGCCGGTATGATGGCAAAAAAAGATGGATTCCCGATTAACGATGTCGGGAATGACAGCGAAGAGAATGTGCTTGAACTCCTGTGTGTCATTCCTGCGGTTTGTGGCAGGAATCTTTCCCACCTGATCATGAAAAAAGATACCGCTATGTACGGGCCGGTATGATGGCAAAAAAAATGGATTTCTGATTAAGAATGGCAGGAATGATAGAGTAGTTTAATAACGAGGAAAATGGATCTAGGGGGCAAGGAGGAGTGCGAGAAGGAATTTTTTGTGAAAAAATGAACTCTAATTGTCCGTTGAATTGGCTAGTGTGGTGAGGAGGTTGAAAACAAATTGCGTAGCCGTTTGAAGAATTTCGGGGTTCAGTGTGTCGGCGGTGTCTGAGGCTTGATGAAAATGGGGGTGGATACCCGCGCTGACGATGGTGATGGTCGGGATACCCGCTTGATAAAACGGTACGTGATCGCCCCCTGGAAAGTACCCATAGTGATTGACTTTGTCGATTAGCCCTGCCTGCTGCGCGGCCTGTTGAACGGTTTTCTTTTCCATTCGGGTCACTCCCACCGTGAACGATCCATTTCCTACTCCTACGTGGTCAAGATTGATCATCGCGACCGTCTGTTCAAGGGGACGAGCGGGGCTCCTGACGTAGGATTTCGATCCGAGCAATCCCCGTTCTTCACCGTCGAATGAAATGAAGAGGATGGTTCGTTGGGGTTTGATGGAACTCCTCGTTAACAGTCGGGCTGCTTCTAGCATGATCGCTGTTCCTGAGGCGTTATCGTCGGCCCCCGGAAATAGTAAGCCGCCTTGTTGACCAAAATGATCCCGATGGGCACCGATGATAATTACTTCCCTTTTATGAAAGGGATGTTGTCCTGGGATTTGCCCCAGCACGTTGATCATGGCTCCAGGAGTGTTGTGGCTGTCCCATTTGAGTTGGGCGAGGATGGGCAATACATGGCCGGATTTTCTGGTGGGTTCATTGGCTATGGATTGTAGGGTTTCTAGAGAAGTACCAAGATTCCCGAGTGTAGCGTCCATCGCGGCTCCGCTTATCCATACTCCGGGAAGGGAACGTTTCTCAGGCGGTGAAGCATAGATGGCCAACGGAGTTTGCCCCAGGCCTTTTCGTGCTTCATACCGGTTGAGAAGCGGACCGGTCACCGTGATATATCCCACCGCACCTTTTTCTTGAGCCACTCGGGCTTTTTCTTCATGGGTCACCCAACGTGAATAGGTGGGTGGCTTACCGCGAAGGAACATCACGATCCTATTCCGAACGTTTATTCCCCGAAAGTCCTCAGAACCGCGTGCAGGATCGTCAATACCATACCCGACGAAGACGATCGGTGCCATGAGGTGGACGGCAGGGGAGTCAAGAACCGGGAGGTAGTCTGACCCTATTCTCAAGACATGAGTCCGAATCCGTCCCTCGTTATCCTGAGCGGAAAGGGTCAGGTTCGTGGAGGGCAAGAGCTGTGTGGTGGAAAGGGGAGTGTAATGAAACCAAGGTGAAAATGGTTCTTCTTTCTTGGGAGAAAGCATGGCTCCTAACCCCAAGGTTTGAAATCGCTCAGCCACAAACCTGGCTGATACCTGTCCACCGGCGGTTCCAGCCTGGCGCCCCTTGAAGGAGGGTTGGCTTAAGTTCCGAATGTCTCTCAATATTTGATCGGATGGAATAACCGGTTCTGCGCCCTGAACCGGTAGGGGTGTATACCATAGGCCCAGAAGATTAAGAAAAAGAACGAAGCCCATCGTTTTGAGAAACCGTGGAAGCATGGCCCCACTATTCCATAGCCCTATCCCAAAGGGAAAGTATCGAGTGTTCATGAATGACCGTAAGGTTGACAGCACCTAGGGAACATTTTATATTTAACCAAATGGTTAAATAAGTGATGACACGTTTAGAGCAGACATTTTCGGCCTTAGGAGACCCCACCCGGTTGGCGATTGTTCAACGATTGGCGAATGGTGAAGCCACCGTGACCGAACTGGCCCAACCCTTCCACGTTTCTCTTCCCGCGATATCGAAGCATCTTCGAGTTCTTGAAGAGGCGGGCCTGATCCTTCGGAGGAGAGAAGGCCGGGTTCACCACTGTCGGTTAGGTGTGCCTCCATTAGAAGAAGCCAAACAATGGATTGATCGATATACGACCTTTTGGAACCGGCAGCTTGACTCATTGGAGACATATCTTCACCCCCCTTCATCTCAACCATTTCATAAGGAGAAGGACTCATGTCAAAAGCCCCGGCCTCATCGACGATCTCGCTCCAATTAACTCGGCACTACGACGCTAGTGTAGAAGCGGTGTTTCAAGCTTGGACCGACCCGGAAGCGTTAAAGCAGTGGTTTGGGCCTACGGATGATTTTTCCACCCCCCTTGCCGAAGTAGATCTTCGAGAGGGCGGAGCCTACAAGATTCAAATGCGAGACCCTTCGGATGAAATCCACACCGTCGTGGGGGTATACCGGGAGATCCAACGGCCCACACGGTTGGTCTTTACCTGGGCTTGGGAGGCTGGCGGAGGCTGTGGAGGTTCGCCCGAAGACCCCAGTCCGCAAACCTTAGTCACCGTGGAGCTTCGGCCATTCAAGGGTGGGACGGAACTGACCTTAACTCATGAGCGATTCCCCAACGAGGAAACACGAGATAAGCATGATCAAGGTTGGAATGGATGCTTGAGTCGACTGGAAAGCAAATTGCCTTCTCTGAAGAGTTAAGATAGATGGGTGCACCATCAAAAGATGAACTGCGCTCTTTTTGGTGGCTATTCGTAAGCACTCTTGAGTACAGCGTAGGATGACGTAACGAGGAATGGGGAGACAGTTCTCCTGCGAATTAATTGAATTCTTTCTCCCAATTCGGAAAAATGGGCAAGAGGGATTCGTCGTCGTTCCGGACGGCATATTTCTTTCATTCACCGAATGAGGGGATATCCTATCGTCCCGGAGAGTTGCTGATTTTCCTCACCATCCTCTCGATTGTAGGAATGAGGACATGGTGTTCGGAAAGGGTTTAGGGAGTTAATGACTTAACAGACTTATCAAGAGGAGATCATCATGAATGCGATGGAAGTCGGAACGGAATTAGTGGCCCTTTGTCGAGAAGGGAAAAATTTAGAGGCCATTGAAAAATTCTATAGCCCAGATATTGTGAGTGTTGAAGCCGCACCCATGCCGGGGATGAATCAAACGGAAACAGGCCGTGAGGCCATTAAGGCAAAAAATCAATGGTGGACCGACAATCATGACATTCATGGAGGAGACGTTCATGGTCCTTTCCCCCATGGTAATCGTTTTATCGTCCACTTTACATTTGACGTTACTCCAAAACAATTGGGCCAGCGGATGACCATGGAGGAAATGGGGCTGTTTACCGTGGAAAATGGAAAAATTGTTCGGGAGGAATTTTTTTACCAGATGGAGTAACGGATGGTTTGATCTGCGAAAGAGTCTTGAGTATTCCCATCTTTATGGTTGTATCGGAATGGTAATGACGATTCCCCCCATCACATCTCCAACCTGGAAATCCCGTTTTGGACTTAGGGGGTGGGCGTTATGGCAGGTAATACATGCGGTGGTAATGGCTTTATCGGCATAGATGGACTGAAAAAAGGTTTTTTTCCCACT
Source organism: Nitrospirales bacterium (assembly GCA_965223495.1). Taxonomy (GTDB): domain Bacteria; phylum Nitrospirota; class Nitrospiria; order Nitrospirales; family UBA8639; genus Nitrospira_E. The sequence continues at coordinate 587,806 of OZ245001.1, forward strand.
CTTTACCTCGCCTCGTTGAGGAAGGTCCGGATTCGTATTCAGTTTTTCCAACCCAGTCCGTTCAAATTCAGTCGCGGGCCCATTGCGCCGATATATCGGCCAAAGGCTAATCAGGCGAAATCGGATTCCATTACCGGTTTCCGCTACCAGCTTGCTCGAATAATGAAGAAACTGTGCCGGGAGAGGGATGGCATTTTTATTTTCCCAATCTTCTTGAGCCAACACGACTCCCTGTTCTTGCATGCGTTTGACCACATGTGTGGTATAAATTTTTCGATCCGCTTCAATAATTGAATGCACATAGTCGGCCACAATTTCAGGAGCAAGACCTTTATGGCCGGAGGTTTCCGAGGCAAAAACACCCGTGGATATTCCGATCATCGTCATCATGAGAATGATGGTCGTCCTTACAGAATTTCTTCGGGATGCGTTCCCGCCGATCATGGATGATCCTTTCTGTCAGTCGAAGGCCGTGATGAAAGAGGAAGGGTGATGGTACAGGTGGTCCCCTTCCCGTGGTCACTTTCTATTCGAATATGTCCTCCCAGTTTCGTGATGATTCGGTGGGCAACCGTTAATCCCAACCCTGAACCCTCCCCTTGATCTTTGGTCGTAAAAAAAGGATCGAAGACTTTGGGAAGATGGGTTGAGGAAATCCCCGATCCCGAATCGGCTATCACGATTTGAATATGATTTTCTTGTAATCGAGTAGAAACTTCAAGTGTTCCCCCTCCTTTCATCGCCTGAAAGGCGTTGGTCAACACATGGGTAAAGGCCTGACTGATTTCATAAGGTTTGGCCTGATAGGGGGGGAGGGATGCCAATGTTTTCTGGATGGTGATGGGAGAACCCGTAAATTGGGATTGGAGGCTTCCCAAGACTCTATCCAAGTGTTCATTGATATCGACAGGAGCTGGAGTTTCAGAAAATTCTCGGCTGACTTGTCCCGTAAAATCTCGAACGACCGAAGCCATCCGTTGGCCATGTTGAACGATGCCCCGCGCGTACTCTTTAATGTTGGTTAAATCCCCTTCCTCCTGGATGGCTTCACCGAGCCCAATGACTCCCACCAAGGGATTGTTCAGTTCATGCCCGATGCCCGCGCTAAATGTCCCAAGGCTGGCCTGTTTTTCACTTTGAATCAATTGGTCTTGTAGTAAACTTTCCTCGGTTGTATCTCGAAGGACCAAGCCGACGCCTGCTTCCCGTCCGGGGCGAGCTGAAACCGGAAACCACCGGTAACGAAAGGTCCGATTGTTTAATTGAAGTTCTTGCCGAAGGCCCCCTTTATCCTCCCACCGCAATTGGGCTAGGGGATCTTGGATGGCCCGCATCCCTCGATGGGATTCGAGGTTGACGGAATCTAAGGAGACCTGGGAATGAAGCTCATGGATTTCTTGGCGGAGCTGGGTCTGGGTTGCCGAGTCCAGTTTAAGCAGTTGAAAAAGGGGCATTCCCAAAATATCACCATTCTGAATGGCCAAGGCATTCTTGGAGGCCTGGTTCACGTATTCGATGGTTTCCTGCGGGGTAATCATGATGACCGGATCGGGAACGCTATCTAAAATTTGCGACGTGGATTCTTGGAGGTATTTGACTTCCTGGGTCTTTTGTTCCACCTGACTTTCCAACCCGGCAAACTGTGAGGCGAGTTGTTGGTTCATCCGATTGACTTCCTCGGCCAGTTCTTGAATTTCATCTTGGGTCTTGATCACAACGGGTTCTTGGAATTCCCCGTGGCCGATGCGGCGTGCGGCCTCTTGAATCCGCAATATGGGCGCGGTAATGCGGTGTGCCACGAAATACCCGATAGTGGCCAGTAAGACCACGCCCAACAGTCCGAAGGCTGCTGTCCATTGAAAAAACTGTTGAATGGGGACAAAGAGTTCTTCCGATGATTGCCACACGAACATATGCCAAGCCTGCCCAGTCGAGGATTGAGTAATGCGGCTGGCCTGGGTGAGGGGAGCAAATCCGATAATGGAGGTGTCTTGGCCGCCATGTCCATCACTCGGGGCCGGGGTCCACCCTGTGTGCATGGGAGTCACCAAGGGGATGAGGCGGTTATCACTGAGAGCGGTGCCGGTAGGAAGGATGGGACAACTCAGCACGACACCTCGACTGTCAATCAGCATGACATGACCGGTTTTCCCGAATCGAATAGTGTCGATCGAGGGGGAAAAGAATTCTTTGGCATCATAAATTCGTCGAAGCACGCCAATGGCTTCGTAACGCAGGCTATCCATGATGGGAAGTGCGAGGGTAAATGTATAGGTGCCGAGTTGTGCATCAAAGGCAATGGGACTCAGGTAAGGTTGTCCCACTCCATTATGGTAAGCCCCTTCCCACCAAGGTTCTTGTTTATGGACATAGGGGATATTTGTATCAAGGCTTGCGGCCAGTCGGCCGTAGATGTCAGTGATATACAAGGCGCGGGTGGCCGACCGTGTCGTAATGGGAATGGGGTGACCGGGGTCGATGTACGTTCCTCCCACATGTTGGCGGAGCGTTTCCACCAGATTATTATTCACGATGTTATCAAGAATTTCCGAATCCTGACTCTTCCACGATTCCTGCTCGTTGTGAAGGACCTCTGCAATCGCCGTTTCACTGAATTCACTCAGAGCATCTCTGCGATCTTCTAATAATTTCACGATATGGACATTGGTCGTGAGTAAAGCGGTTCGCGAGAATTCTTCCCCAATGACAAGGTCTAATTTTCGAGCAGTTTCAGTGGCCAAGGCTTCAAAACTGGCCCCATTCACTTCCCGAATGCTTTGCATTCCCTGATAAAACGCCAATAAAAGCCCGATGAGTAAGGGCAAGGCTCCCACTGCCAACATGGATAAGACCAGTTTTTTTGTCAGGCCCTTTTTCCCTTTTGCCGAAGCTTGTTTGACAGTCGGGCTCTTCATGCTTTGCCATTTTCAGTAGAAGAATAAAGAGGAAACGTCAGTTGGAATGTCGTCCCCTTTCCGGGGACGCTATCAAGGGAAAGCTCGCCTTGGTTTTTCTTGACGAGGGTGCGAACATTATACAAACCGAGCCCTGTGCCTTTTCCAGGAGGTTTAGTCGTAAAGAAAGGCGAAAAGATTTTTTCACGAATGTCTTCAGGGATTCCGCATCCGGTATCGGCGATGGAAATTCTCACCGTTTCATTCGTCCTTTCGGAAGTCAGGGTAAGGGAGCCGCTGCCTTGCATGGCTTGAATGGCATTGGTGAGGAGATTCACCAAGATTTGGAGAATTTCCTCTGGTTTGGCGTAAATGATTAAGCCCTTTTGGAATTGTTTGTGGATGGAAATTTCATGGAATGTCGTCGCATACCGGGCAATGGTAAGGGCTTCCTCCAATTGTGTTTGTATGTCTACGTGGGTGGTGTCATGAGTTTGAGACGCTCTGGCATATTGGGTAATATCCCGAGAGATCGTGTGAATTCGTTGGGCAGCTTCTTTGATGCTGGTGGCCAGTTGGTGAATGGTCGATAACTCTTTTTCTTCCTCGATGGCTTCGGCCATGGCTAAGATCACATAGAGAGGATTGTTAATATCGTGGGCAATGCCGGAAGCAAATGTCCCCATGCCGGCGAGCTTCTCTGCTTGAAAGAGTTGGGCTTGGATGGTGGTTTCCTGTTGAATGAGGTCCCAGAGAACTTTTGAGGCGGCCCCTCCCAATACTTCCGTGCCGGGGTTTTTCTGTTGATCGATCATGTCACGAAGGTTAGGATCGCCGGTCACATCCACAATGAGATGAATGTCCGGCCTGTTGATGAAGTCAAAGGGATTGTGGGTGGTGAGAATATGGTGAAATTTGGCGATTTTTAGGCCTTGGGCCTCGGGGTCCTTATCCGCGACTCCGATTAACCGAATACTGGGAAGATTGAGAAACGATTCTAGGAGAGCTGTTCCTCCTTTGCCTGCTCCCAAGATCACAATATTGGTTAAGGCCCCCGAGGTCGCCATGGGTATGGATCCTTCCGGAAGGAAGAGAGCCGAATGGTGTGACCGGATCCGTCTTACTTTCGGAGCTTTGCTATTGATAAGACGTGAAACGCAGAAAGCCCTATCTGGAGATAGGGCTTTCTGCAAGGCACTGAACCATTGAACAATGAAGAGGCTCCTTCTTCATTTCTTCGGTCATGGAACGGTATTGGTGTTTCAGGAACGGTGTTTACAAACGATGAATTTCCCTCGCTTCCATAGCCTGAGCCACGGCGTTGGTTAACTTTTCTTTCTCGACCGGTTTCACGAGATAGTCCACGACCCCCTCTTTCAAAAACCCAGAGGCCATTTCCACATCAGGAAAGCCGGTAAGTACGATGATGGGGACGTGAGGATATTGTTGTTTGAAATATTGAATGGTTTCCACCCCATTAATTTTCGGCATCCGAATGTCCGTGATAATAACATCTAACAGCAGGGGGTTTTCACCTTTGTTTATTTCTTCAATGGCCTGCTGCCCATTGTCGGCTTCGACGACATCATACCCTGATTTTTCCAGGGTCATGCGTACGACGCGTCGAACATCCGGCTCGTCATCAACAACCAATACCCGACCCGCTGTGCTGTGCCCACCGAACATTCCTGCGGTTCCTAGTGACATGGCGACCCTCCTTTGTGGGTAAGAAAAAACTGGTTTCCCTTCACACTCATCGGAAGTTTGTCTATATGCCAAGAAAGCCTTTTTCGGATCTTCACTATAGTGTATCGAATTGAAACAAAAGAACCAAGGGGGAGAGGGGAAGTTCTTGCGAGTTGAAAATGAGGAACGAAATCATTTGTGAAGATCTTTTTAAAAAGTTTGTCGTTTGAATGAAGAAAAGAGCGCCATTGGCGAGGCCATTTTGGGTTTAGCTCGGTGCGCAGGTGCGTGCCGGATTCGGGATTCTTGTATTCGTTGAATAGGGCTTCCTGGAGACCATGCTGCAAATGGTGGGACCCTACTCATTTTGGGTTTCCCTTTTTTTCTCCTCGTCATTGCCCCATGTTCTTCATGGGGATTTTTTTTGGGGGAAGAGTACGCAGGAATAAGAAAAAGTTCTCCTGTTCCATGGTGTTTTGGAACCGAGGAGCCTATACTGATTTTAGACCTCCTTCAGTGGGAGAGATGGATTGGTTTGGAAGGTTGGCGGAGGTTGTTTTCCCCTCGATCGAGTCAGGGTGACCTTTGGCTTATAATCCTGATCGTCAAAGATTCGGAAGGGAGTTTTTTTCATGACATACTTTTGGTCTTGGAAAATGGGACTGAGTCTTTTCGGGATAATAGGGTTTTGGGGAATTCCTGGGTTTGCTGAGGTGCCTTCCAAACAACCAATGAATAAAGACCTTTCGGTTCCCTCCTCACCCTCCGAGGTTTCTAAAGTGATCCCTTTTTCAGGGTATGAAGATCGATTGCGTCGATCACCAAGGTGGAAAAGCATGTCGAAGGAAGAACGGGAGGAAGCGCTTCAAACCATCCAGCGGGCACGGTCCCAGTTTCTGGAACGTCAAAAACAATTGGAAATCCCTTATAAAGAACTAACCAAAAAGAAACAAAAAACCCGGAAGTCTCTCATTAAAAAGAGAAGAAGACGAGAAGTACGCTCTCAAGATTCCCCCTTGCCATAGTATTCATCCTACCTTTTGCTTGTTTCCGGTTTTTCCGATTATTCTCCTCAATTGTTTGCCCTATACCACGGTTGTCCATTTGAGGTGTGAAGTAGATGCTGGGGAACACTGGGGAAAGAATTCGACATTCCCACCGATTCAATCGCAGTCCGATAGAGGGGGAAATGGTGCTTTTCCCATGAACGGGTAAACCCTCAATCTCAGATCTTTTAGTAATACCCTGGAGACAAGGGATTCAAGAGCTAGCCGCGCTCTTTGGAGTTTTTCTTCCTTGCCGCCGGGAGGGTTGGACCGTCAGTGAATGAAGGTCTGAGTGACCGATAAACGGAGAGTCGTAGAATTCAATCTTGAGTGTTGTGTTCGAACCCTTTTATGGGATAGGGACCGTGGAAGATGAGGGTTGGGAAGACTGGGAAAGGTGTTGGGTGGGGATACTATCCACATAGGCGGATAATAATTCCAGCCCCCCTTCTTCTTGAACGGGAGCCAAAGCGAGGTCCGAATATGAGGATCTGGTGGAATCCCGTTTGACCGATTTTAGGATGCGTTGAATTTTCCACACTAACACACCCCATCGGATTCCTACCCACAAGATTTCAAAAAGACGTTTGGGATAGAAGGTCAACGGGTGTTCTCGTGGAAAAGAGGCACGCCGAAGTGACCGAACTTTCCTTCGAAAAATTCCTCCTTCTAAGGGGTGAATGCCCTCAATGGTCATACATCCATAAAACCAGGTCAGTAAAGAAGTTACTTTATTAATATTTTGACCCTTAGCGGCCGCCCGGCGAATGACCGTCTCAATGTGATCGGGTGAATAATATTGTTCCCAGGCTTTGCGATAGACCTCCTGCCATTGTTTGTCTGACATGGTGTCGTGGACCATGGTGACGTGTTCCAAGTCGTATTTATTCAAATCCGGATCCATCCATATTCCTTGCTTTTGGAGGCCTTGATGATCTTCGGACCCGGGCAAAGGAGTTAAGCAAAAGAATTCAAGGCAGTCGACCGGCAGTTCTGTTTTGATAATTTCGATATCTCGCGCGATGGTTTCTGGGGTATCACCCGGAAACCCCAAAATATATCCCGCGACGGTCGTGCAGCCATGGTTTTTCCAAGCCTGAAACAGCTTGCGGTATTCCCCGATTTTATTCTGTCGTTTTTTCGCCCCGACGAGTGAGGTCGGATTGATGTTTTCTAGCCCGACGAAAACGTTTCGACAACCTGCCCGCGCGCATTTTTCGATGAACCGAGGAATTTTGTGGCACAAAGTATCAACCTGAATCGTAAAGGAGATAGGAAGCTTTTCCTCTTCTCGCATGGCGATGCAACGATCGAGAATCGCTTCCCAATGGGTATTGCGTGCAAAATCGTCGTCCGTGATGAAAAAACGGCGTACCCCTTGCTTCAGGTTTTCACGAATGAGAGCTTCAATGTCATTCGCTGAACGCCAACGAGATTTTCGGCCTTGAACGTTGATGATGGTGCAAAAGCTACATTGAAACGGACAACCTCGACCAGCATCAAAGCTCGATAAGCGGCCTAACGTGTTCCGGATGATGTGTGCGGGAAGGAAGGGAACAGGGGCTGGGTCCAACCCCGGTAGATTGTTCATGACATTATAGAGGGGTTGGATTTGGTGATGTTGGACATCCTGAAGGAGCTTCTCAAGGTGTTCCTCGGCCTCTCCGGCGAAGAGGGTGATTCCACGGTCCAGGGCTTGTTGGAGTTCTGGTGGGGGGGAAGGTAACATCGCCAAACATCCGCTCACGTGAAAACCTCCAATTGCCACCGGTATGTTGGCGGCGAGGAAGGGCTCCGCTAAGTCCAAGGCTCGAGGAAATTGATTCGTTTGGACCCCGACTAACCCCACTAACCCATGGCCAGCTTTCCGAATATCTGAAATGATTTTTTTGGTGGGGATGATGGTATTGGTTTCGTCATACGGCTCCACCACGAGTTCCATGTCAGGGCCTAATACCCCGCGTCGCCCACAATCCAAGGCAATGCCGTACAGGGCCGCTAAGGTATTCGAGGGGATCGAGGAGCGGAGCCATTGGATGACATAGCCGTCATCGTCATAATGGGAGGGTTTGATGAGGATGAGACGGAACATTCGGGCGTTCATGAGAGGGTGTACCTGCTGGCGTGGTCAAGAAATCGGTAAGACCGGTGGAAATGAAAGATGAAGAAGTACAGATTCTATCATAGGCAGGGAGGGAAGTATGGTCAATGTATTTTAGCGAGTGTCGAGCCCGAATGTTTCCTCTCGAATAAACAGGTCAAATTCAACGGAGCAAATGTGCTCTGTGCTCATGTGTTGTTTTGGGCAGGGGAAGGCTGGCTGGGTTGATGTCCTGGGAAAAGATCTGGTTTGCCAAAAGGGAAAGTTTCGACATAAATGGAGCTTGAGGGGAAGGCAAAACTCGCCCCATGTCCCTCCACGATTTCTTTAATTCTATAGGCCAGACGTTCTTTTACCGCCAACCATTCTCCCCAAACCGTAGTTTTCGTAAAACAATACAGCATGATATCGATACTCGAACTCCCAAACGAATCTAAAAAGACGAAGGTTTTTGTTTTGTGTGGGTCCGTCTCAAAGTCTGAATTGGTATGCAAATAGTCTTTGATCTCATTAATAATGTTTCGAATCTGGTCTTGGCTACATCGATATTCTACGCCGATCATCCAATAAATCCGACGATTCGTCATGCGAGAGTAGTTGATCAACGCTTCGCTTGCCAATTTTGAGTTGGGAATGGTGACGAGAGCTTTATCAAAACGCCGGATTTTTGTGGCTCGAAACCCGATCCCTTCCACATTGCCTTCAACGTCAGGTGTTTTGATCCAATTGCCTTTTTCGAACAGCCGGTCAAGAAAAATAGTCAGGCCAGCAAACATATTCGCGATAAAGTCTTGAGCCCCAAGAGCGACAGCCATACCCACTAATCCCAAACTACCCAGGACCGCTGCGACATTAAACCCCCATTCCTGAAAAATGGCCGCGATGCCCAAACAGATGATAATGGCTTTGACTAATTTCACAAAAAACCCTTTGACGGTTTCGTGCATGCTTTCACTTCCGAACAAGCCAATGGCACGATCAAAAAGTGCCGAAAGAGGGTCGACGACACGATAAATAGACCAAAAAATGGTTAAGGCGATGAGAGATCGAACGAATTGGGCGAGGAGATGGGCGGCGAGGTCTGATAAGGTGACAAATTGTCCTGCGATATATAATCCAATCACCACAAAGGCAAATTCAAGAGGATGTTCAATGGCGGCGATGATTTGATCATCAAGATCGGTTTTAGTTTTTTTGGTCATGATCTTGAGGGATCTCATGGTCGTGCGAAAGAAAATCCGGCGGGCCAATATGAACACCAGAAAAATGCCAAGGGCTTGAAAGATCTCGCCCAAATTCGTCCCGAACACCCCAATATTCCAGACGGTCTGAATTTCTTTTCCTAATCCTTCAAGCATGGTTGAGCATCCTCCACGTTAATGCCCAGGATTTTTTAAGCTCATCGTCTCTCCCCCTCGTGAATGAGGGGCGGTTCACACCAAAAGGTGGATTTTTTATCCCCTCTGAAGCTGTTTTTTGAGGGTTGAAAACGTTCTGAGTTTGGCTTTTTCTACCTTAGGAAACTGGAGATTTAAACTTTTCAATGTTTTCACGATAAGATTGGCGACACACAACCGCATAAACGGCTTATGATCAGCCGGAATCACATACCAAGGCGCCCAGGGACGGGAGGTCGCATTCACAGCCGCTTCATAGGCCTTCATGTACTTACCCCAAATCTTTCGTTCTTCCAGATCCTGTTTGGAAAATTTCCAATGTTTTTCAGGTTCTGTTAACCGGGCTAATAACCGTTGCCGTTGTTCCTCTTTGGACACATTCAACCAAAACTTCAGGATAACCGTCCCATTTCGGGCGAGGTGGAGCTCATGATCGCGGATGGATTCCAATCGCTCTTGCCAAATCGTGGGGGTGAGAGGACGGGGTAATTTTTGGTTTTTCAGGAATTCCGGATGTACCCTGACGACCAGCACTTCCTCATAATAACTCCGATTAAAAATCCCGATTCGGCCACGTTCGGGTAGACGTGAAGAGGTACGCCAAAGAAAGTCGTGATCCAGTTCCAGGTGTGAGGGTTGCTTAAAGGAGAAGACTTGACAGCCTGTGGGGTCAATACCCCGCATGACGGCTCGAATGGTTCCATCCTTGCCGGCGGCATCCATGGCTTGAAAAATCAAAAGTAATGAATATTGATCGTGAGCATAAAGCCGGCGTTGAAGACCATCCAGCTGCTGAACGGTTTTCTGAAGGAGTTTTTCGCATTGCTTGGTCTTTGGAGAGGGCCGTGGGGGGGTTGTGGGGGCTTCGGTGTATTGAAACGAACCATCGTAGGGAATCAGATAAGAATCAGAAATCGCCTTGAACATGTCTGGTTTGAAGGTGGTGGATGCGAGGTGGACTGAAAGAACCGGGCATGGAACGTTCCATGCCCGGGAAGTCAATATTAATTCGTCAGGATAAAGGTTATTTTCATCGCCACACGGTATTGGGTAATTTTCCCCTTTTCAACCTTCACGGATTGGTCTTTAACCCACGCACCCGAGACATTCTTTAATGTTTTGTTCGCCCGTTTGACCCCAGCTGTGATAGCGTCATCAAAACTTTTGGATGAACTGGAGATAATTTCTGTAACACGAGCAATAGTGGCCATCAGGACCTCCTTTGATGTTAGAAAATATTTAGCCCTCGAATGTGGCTCACAAGGGAAGGGTGGCCAATTGACGGGCCTGAGGGGGTCTGTGTCTGAATGGCTCGTTTACTTCCGAGAGGATGCCCTGATTCGTAAAAGTCGAGACCCTATCGGATATGGAGCAAGGGTAAAAGAAATGGCAACCTACGTCAAATGTCTCTTTCTTATTCATCATGTTGAAGATTTGGTCGTTCCTGTTAAAAAAATAAGGATCACCAGGACCGAAATGCGATGCTACCAGGGGAAGAAGAAGCTAGACACCTTGGAGAATTGTGATACGATGATTTGGTGTGAATACAGGTAAAGAAAGGAGGTATGCTTATGAGATGGTTGCCAGACTGGCTGTCTATCCTCAGTTTGTTCCTTGTGGTTTCCTTTGCTGGATGCGTCACGCAAAGTGTAGAGCCTGATTCCCATCAATCCGCTCTTGGTTTAGGGATCGTGGAGGGAACCAAGGGGTATCAGCAAGTTCAGAAAGATTTACTGGTTCAGGATGGGGACCTCACGAGGGTCCGGGGTCAGGTGCACGCGATCGAGGGTGGGGCTTACGTCGTGCATACCGGGGAACATGTGGTCATTCGAGTCCCTCTTGATGAAAACACTCAAATTGATCGCCCGGCACATAAAGGCGATTGGATCGACGCGTACCTCCATGAATCTGGCGGTGCCATTTTCATCCAGAATGTGGATGATCAGATCGTTTTGGACTAATCCCCCTCTTTTTCTCCGACCCCCTCTTCCTTTGGTTTCAGAACATCAGGCTGTTCCTCCCGCGACGAAAAATCCTAGGGGGGAGCCTCGATTTTTCAAACACCCTCTTTTTACACATCGTGTGTGGAGTCGGGTTTGGGAACCTCCACTTCCATGCCTGGAAAGGTATCCCGTAGCGTCATCGCAAAGGCCAGCGACTGCCGTTCTTCCCCATGTACGACGAAGATTTTTCGAGGGAGTGGGTTGATGGATTGGACGTAGTGAAGCAAATCGTCCCGATCGGCATGAGCGGAGAAACCATTGAGGCGAACCACTCGAGCCCGACGGCGCGTTGGGATCCCAAAGATGGGCACGGTGTCCCATTCCTCCACCAGTTTGCGTCCCAACGTATGCTCAGCTTGAAATCCCACGAGCACGATGACGTTGGCTTCATCTTCGATGGAATGTTTGAGATGGTGAACGACTCTTCCACCTTCACACATTCCAGATGCCGAAATGATGACGCAGGGCCCACGCTTTCGGTTTAGGAGTTTGCTGTCTTTTGCCGTAGAGACAAAGTTAATATATTTTGCCGCGAACACATCCCCGGTAGAAGTAAAGGTCCGGTATGTTTCTTCGTCATAACATTCCGGGTGTTGACGGAAGACTTTCGTGGCTTTTAACGCTAGCGGCGAGTCGATAAAGATGGGGATGGGAGGGACCTCCTCATTTTTTACCAATTCTTTGATGCGCATGATGATATCCTGGGTGCGTCCAACGGAGAAGGCCGGTACGATTATCTTGCTGCGATGCTGGATCGCATGTTCCACCAATTGCTTGGCCATCTCTTTTCGACGATCTCGTTGCTCATCATGTAATCGGTCCCCGTAGGTGGATTCAATGATGAGTGCATCACAGGAGGGGGGAGGGTGAGGGTCACGCAAAATGGGCATATCGGCTCGGCCGAGATCTCCTGAAAACAGAAGGGAAGTGGTATTGCCCTTGTGGCGATGTTGGAGCCAAATGGCTGATGATCCGATGATGTGTCCGGCATCATGAAAGCGAGCCTTGAGGTTCGGGGAAAGGGAGACGGAATGATTGTAGCTCGCTCCATGAAATTGTCTGACGATTTTTTGTGCATCTTTTCCCGTGTATACGGGGTTTAGACATTTTCGACCCCGGCGTTTCTCCAGTTTGTTCACATACCGACAGTCGTTTTCCTGAATCCGTGCAGAATCCTCCAATAAGATTTTGGTCAGGTCGGCTGTCGCGTGGGTCATATGGACGGCCCCGGAAAAGCCCCCTTTTCCTAAAACGGGCAAGGCTCCAGAATGATCGATATGAGCATGGGACAAACACACCGCATCGACTGATTTTGCATCGAACCCTAAAGAGGAATTTTTTTCTCGAGCCAGATCCCGTCGACCTTGAAACATCCCGCAATCCAAGAGGACCCGGGTTTTCCCGGCGTCCACCACATGCCGACTCCCGGTGACTGAGCGGGCGGCTCCGTAGAAGGTAATTTTCATGATCTGTGCTCTTGAGGGTGTTCCTGTAGAATGATGTCCCAAGCTTCCTGGGCTGACTCCGCATAATGAAAGAGGGAAAGGTCCTTGGCGTCAATGAGTCCATATTCAACAAATTTTTCCCAATTAATGAGGTGTTCCCAATACGTTTGGCCCATCAGAATCACGGAGACATCCTGAACTTTTCCCGTCTGAATTAACGTCAACGTTTCAAACAATTCATCCATGGTTCCAAAACCGCCTGGGAAGACAACGAGCGCTTTCGCCCGGTAGAGAAAGTGCATTTTTCTCAAGGCAAAATACCGAAATTGAAAACACAAACCGGGAGTGATGTAGGGATTGGGGGCCTGTTCGAAAGGAAGGGAAATGTTCAACCCGATGGATTTGGCCCCAACGTCAGCGGCACCCCGGTTGCCAGCTTCCATGATGCCGGGGCCCCCACCCGTCACGACCACATATTCACAGCGCCCATCAATCTGACAAGCTGAAGACACCAAGCGTCCGAATTCCCGAGCCATGTCATAGAATGGGGAGAGGGTTAATTGATTCTTGGCAATGAGTAGGTCCCGTTGTTTTTGGCGATCCCCAGGAGCCTTGGCCAAGTCCATTTCCCTTTGGTGAACCTGCGCTTGAGCGAGAGCCGGTTCCAGCAAGCGGGCGCTTCCAAAAACCACGATCGTCGATTCAATGCCTTCGTCTTGTTGAATCAGCTCCGGTTTAAACCATTCCAGTTGGAGGCGGACGGCTCGTAATTCGTCCCGCTGGAGAAAAGGGGAATCAGAGTCAGCTCGTTGGTAGGCTGATGAGGAGAGGGGGGGTGACAAGGATTGAGAGGAGTCTGGCATCGAGGTGATGGAAATGGTTCAAGAGGGGAATTAGTAGATTATAAAGATCCTTGATACCAAAGGAAACCGGCTATACGGGGAAGCAGGTAGGCAGGTTTTGGCCTGTCGGACAAGGGCCGTGGATTCCGACCCATTGGGGAAGGGGGAAAAGGGAGCCAATGGGGGGATTGGTTGAACAGCCCAGACTACGGTATAGTCTTCTATCACGATTAACGATGGATGGCCCTCGAGATGAAGCCTGTATCCTCCCCATCAATTTCGGATTGTGAAGTTTGCCCGAATCGGGAATATTCCGATATTTGTGAAATGGTTCCACAAACCGAGGAGCCATTTGGGCTGATTAAACGTCGAGCTCTCTACCAACCCGGTCAATTCGTCTTTTATGAAGGGCATGTGGCGCTGGGCCTGTATATTCTCTGTCAGGGTCGAGTAAAGTTAACCCGCCTCAATCGCAAAGGCCAACAGCGGGTAGTGGATATTTTGGATGCGGGCCAATTGCTTGAAAAGCAAGCCTTTCAAGAACAACCTGTTCATCAAGTCACCTGCGAGGTCTTAGAGCCTTCCCAAGTCTGTCTGTTAGACCGTTCGAGTTTTCTGTCCTTTTTGAAGGATCACGGAGATTTAGCCGTGAAACTGGTCCAGATGCTCAGTAAAGAAATGACCTCGGCGGTGAATACGGCCGATCAATTCGCCTTTACTCCCGCTAAAGAACGTCTCGCCAGATTATTGATTCAATTAAGCGATCGCTTTGGAGAGCCCCTACCCGAAGGGACCCGAATCGTTCTCAAACTTCGGCGAGAAGATTTAGCCCAAATGGCCGCGGTCACGGTTGAAACGGTGGTGCGGTTATTACAAGATTTTCAAGCCAACGGTCTTATTTCCTTGAATGGCCGGGAGCTCACCATCGTGCAAGGGGACCGTTTATCCAAAGTCGCCGGTCTCTCTTCCTCTGAGTAATTCCCTTTCTCCTGGTTTGCCTTGTTCCTGGTCGCTTTCGTCGATATCTTTGTCATCTGTCGTCCTGCTTCCTTTTCCATCCCATCCCTTCCCTTCTGCTTCATGTTTTGGTGTCCAAGTTAGGCCATAAGCCCTAGAAAAATGCTTGATAACAATCTGATTCGGCCTTGTCCGATGACAATGCGGCATTTTGCCCAGAAGGATAGGATGCGCCGAAATAGTTGCGGCAACGATGTGTCTCTTTACTGAGGATATTGATAAGGAGGTGGCAAGATGAAAAGAGGCCGGTCCATTACTCGGGTATGGAATTTGGGGGTTGTGGTGGGGTGTTTCGTATGTTTTCTGCCTGCCATTAGCTTGGCCCAAGCCCTCAGCGTTGAAGAACGACTGGAACGTTTAGAGGAAAAGACACTCTCTTCTTCCCCAGGGGCAGAACAGGAAACGGGGAATATGGTGTTCTTTCGAGGCGGGTGGGCTGGAGCGACCAGCGATCGTTCCAATGAGGTGTTTACGGATGTTTATGGATTTAGTGGGGAAAATGATGGAGATAATGGGTATTACGTGGGAGCCGGGTTGGATTTAGTCCTCTCCAAAAATCTCTGGGGAATGGCCTCTAGCACCTGGGCTCTCGGAGAAATTGGTGTGGAATTTAAGCGATTCAATTCAAAAAAAGTGACGCAGGCGGTCCCTACGACGTGCGCCCTGGCTGATGGGGGAAATGTTGGGACTGCTTGCCCTGTGGAAACCGACAAAAAAGTTCAGATTACGATGTTAACGGTGAATGTCGCGCCAAAAATTATGTTCATGGAGGGGAGTCGGTTCCGTCCCTGGATTATTCCGGCCGGTCTCGATTTTCATGTTATTAGTCCCCCTTCCAACGACACGACGGTTTTGGACATTGGAGTCCAATTTGCTTTGGGGGCACAGGTTCGGGTTTGGAAGGCCATTCACCTGGGTGTGGATGGGCGTTTTCATCTCGCCACTGGCCAAACGGACACGACCAATAATTTTGGAACGGCGGGAGCCTACCTGGGGATCGCGTTTTAAAGAATTGGGTCACAAAAAAATTGTCGGAAATGGCTTGCCGCTTTTTTGATCAGAAGTCTGAAGAGCAAGTGGCAAAGGGTTTCGAAATGGAATGAATTTTAGGAAGTAAGTAATTAATGAATGCCGAAAGGTGGGAACTGAAATTCGTTTGGTTCAATTGGTTTGGAAGGATGGGTTTAAAACCTCCGGTAGAGACTTTATTCGCATCCCGTTACAATTCAAGAGGTGGCTCTATTTGAAATAATTCTGCTCTGGGTGCATGTGACAGCGGCGACCTTTTGGGTAGGAGGCATGCTCTTTCTCTCCTTAGTCGCGGTCCCTCTTCTGAAGAAGGCCCCCGACCCCGCTTCCGCTCAACGCGAGTTTGTGAGCCAGGCGCGTCGGTTTCGGATGCTCGTGTGGGTCGCCCTGTCCCTGATCGTTCCAACCGGAGCACTTATGCTCCCCCTCCAGGTAGATGTTTCCCGACCAATTGGCGCGTGGCCGCTAATCGTCTTGTTAAAACTTGGACTGGTTGTCCTTTTAGTGAGTGTTTCACTGGCGCATGACCAATTTATTGGTTCGAAAGTTCGATTGCTCAGGAACAAGCCAGCATTAGAATTAACGGGTCGAGAGAAACTTCTGATTCGACTCTCTCCCCTAGTTGGACGATTAACGTTGCTCCTGGGCTTGGGCGTATTCTGGGTCGGTCTCGCCATGGCTCGCTTCTAATTTCTTCAAAAAAAATCCGGGAGGAGTCCATGACGCTCCCCCCGGATTGGTTAATCTAGAATCGTGACAGGTTAGAACCGGCTGCGGCGTTTGTCGCCGAAGCCCCCTCCGCCTCCATAACCGCCCCGACCGCCACCGGTGCGGGGAGCCTGTGGCTTGGCTTCATTGACGGTTAAGGTTCGTCCTCCAAATTCGCTGGTGTTTAATGCATCAATCGCCGCTTGGGCTTCTTCTGGAGAAGACATTTCGACGAATCCAAAGCCACGTGACTGGCCGGTGAATTTGTCGCTAATCACATTCGCGGACTGGACGGTGCCGTGAGCGGAAAATAAATCTGTGAGCTCTGCCTGAGTGGCAGAATACGGCAATCCACCTACATACAATTTTGAACCCATGGGGCTCCTCCTTTAAAATGATGATAGTGTCTTCGGCTCGAGATGAAGCAGTCGATGGGAAGGAGTAGGCCGCGGACGCTTATTTGAGGCGACTGAGGTCAGACACTTCCGAGGTGACTCTCGGGCGATACAACACTCGTGAAGGGCTTAAAGAATTTCAATCCTCAAAACCAAGCCCTCGATTTTGAGTGTCCTCACCCTACCATACAGATCCGGTAAAAGATAGCCATTAGCAAGGAAGGGATAAAATTACTTTTTTCTTTCTATTGGAACGACATTTTACTATTCAGAAGTTAAAAAAATCGGAATTATTAGAAATTTCTTGGAAAACAAAGCGAAAAGGGTTTCACGCTTGTCATGTTTCATACCCATCTTCCATTGAATTTGCGATCTCTTGTCTTTATAAGGGGAGTCTCCTGCCATTACCCCTTTTCCGCCAGGGGGAGATGAGCAATCAATCGAATGGTGCCAAAACGTGTAGAGGTGCCTTGATCTTTTTTCCTTGGACCGATAGAGAAGGGTTCACCAGGAGTTGATCCGCTATTTCAAAAAAAAAGGTGGTGATTGGTAGTAGGTAAAGACTATCAGAATAGATAGGAACGCTACTGATGCGACAGGGTAGGCCCAAATAGGATATAATGAGTCAGGAGTGTCATTGGATGGGTGATGAGGTCAAGTTTATTGGAGGACTGGTGAAAAACCGAAGGGGCTATATTTTCATAACCTTGGTGGGGGCATTGGTTTTCCTCTCGAGTGGGATTGCGTGGTCTAAACCCTCATCTCGGCAAATTCCGCATTTGAGCATTCCTGTTTTAGGAACGGCCTTGAATCACCAGCAGCAGCCGGTGGGGCTGGTGTCGCAAATTGTGATCGATATTCACAAACGTCGAGATCACGATGGATTGCAAATACAGTTTCATACCGAACCGGGACAATTTTCCCTCTTGGCCCGAAAGGCCATTCATCAGGCCATTACCCGTTCTTTGCACGCTGCCCACCTTTCTGGGGACTCCTGGACCATCCTGTTAACTTTTCCGTATTCGGGGCTCACCGTGTATGGAGAAAGTTTATCGGCTATGGTGGGGTTAAGTGTGGTGGCGATGGCTAAAGGAGAACACGTGTTAGAAGGAAGAACCTTAACCGGAACGATCACAGATCATGGCTCTATTGGAGCCGTCAGTGGCATTCAACTGAAATTGCGTGCCGCTCATCGACTTCGATTTCAACGAGTGCTTGTTCCTGCCGAGTATGATATTGGGGACGGGGATTGGGATATTCCTTTTCTTATGCACGTTTCCCCGGTTCGAAACATCCAGGAAGCCTACCTAGCCTTGACCGGACATCCCCTGGCCGCTTTTCCTCAGTAACGAGTCGGAAAACCGTTTCCCTCCCTTGGTCAAAGGGTGGAATTTCCACACCAAAAAATGAAGCCTTAGTTAGGCCATGCGTAAGACCGCGGCCCCTTGAATGGTGCCCGATTTCAATTGGAGCAGTGCTTCATTGGCCTGTTCCAAGGAAAAAGGAATGGTATGCGTTCGGATGGGAATCGCGGCCGCCTCTTTCAACAGGTCGAGACCATCTTGCCGAGTATTGGCTGTGACACTTTTGATGGACCGTTCGTAAAAAAGGTCTTGGGTATAGTCCAGGGATGGAATGGGTGATAGGTAGATGCCGGCGATGGCCAGTGTTCCCCCTCGTTCCAAGGCTCGGAGAGCAGGAGGTACCAATTCACCTGCGGGCGCAAAGAGGATGGCGGAATGGAGGGTGTCAGGTGGAAGATCTGCAGCAGCTCCGACCCATTCGGCCCCAAGGGACCGCGCTAAGGCCCGATGCTCTTCCCGTAAAGAACACACATAGACCGAACATCCCCAGTGTCGGGCGATTTGAATGGTGATATGGGCCGATCCTCCAAAACCATAGAGGCCCAAACGTTGCCCAGGTTGAACCTGGCTCCGGCGGAGGGCCCGATACCCAATAATGCCCGCACAGAGCAGCGGGGCCGCTTCTTCATTGGTGAAACAGGGAGGAATTGGATAGGCAAAACGCTCAGATACCAAAGCATATTCGGCATAGCCGCCATTCACGTGGTAGCCCGTAAATGTGGTTTGCGTACAAAGATTTTCTCGTTGAGATCGGCAGAAGACACAGACTTGGCAGGTTCCTTGAAGCCAGGCAATGCCGACCCGATCTCCAACGTTAACCTGGGTGACCCCAACCCCGACTTGATCGACGATTCCGACTGTTTCATGCCCAGGAATGATGGGGCGTCTTGAAGGGGGAAGCTCTCCCTCTACGATATGGAGGTCAGTCCGGCATACTCCACAGACCTCAACTTTGACTCGGACTTGTCCCGGACCGACTTCAGGAATTTCAAGATGATCAAGACTGAGGGGACGGCTTGAGATAGGGCCATCCTCGCTAAGGACCATGGCTTTCATGAGGGAGGTTTCAAGAATAGTTTTGGTAAAGGAGGAGGCATGGAAAGCCTATTTCCGAAATCCCGGTGAGGGAGGGTGATCTCCCTTATTTTTCCTAGTATGAAACGCTTTCCCCCTTTTTAGGAATTGATTGAAGAATGTAGATTCATTTACTAGTTTCCCCTCATCTGACACACGAAATGTTCGTCACCCAATATTCCTCTTGCTACACATTGGTGTGCAGAATTTCATTAAGCGCCTGGGCCAGATCGTCGATGAGGACGGGTTTCATCATAACCCGGCGGATCCCCAGTTCTTTGGCCTTTTCCGGATTCAGCGTGTGACTGAAGCCCGTATAGACGATGATGGGAATGTCATGGCGAATTTCTAAAAGAGAGGATGCGAGTTTTTCTCCAGTCATCCGAGGCATTGTTTGATCGGTAATGACGGCATCAAACCGGGAAGAGTCCTGTTGGAACATCTCAAGGGCATTCGTGGGGGAGGTACAGGTCGTAACTTTATATCCAAGATGTTCCAGTAAATGTTTTCCAATCATGGAAAGAGATTCTTCGTCGTCAATAAAGAGGATGTGCCCGCGATTTAAAGAAGGGATGTGTGTGGGATTTTCTGAGGAAAGATTGGGGGTCGGTAAGGGGATATGGGGAAAGAACAGGTGAAAGGTGGTTCCTTTGTTGAGTGTACTTTCAACGGTTACGGTCCCTCCATGGGACGTGATAATGCCGTGAACGACGGACAAGCCCATTCCAGTTCCCATCCCTGTCTCTTTGGTCGTAAAAAACGGATCAAAAATTCGGGGAAGAATATCAGGGGGAATCCCCGTCCCGGTATCTTTTACACTTAATCGGTAGTATGGGCCAGGAAGGAGCTCCGGAATGCCGGAGGGTACGTTGGGATCAATCACCAGGTTTTCTAATGTGATCGTGAGTGTTCCCTGAAGGCCTCTCATCGCATATTCGGCATTGGCACAGAGATTTAATAAAATTTGGTGAATTTGCGTGGGGTCCGCGAGAACTTCTTTGGGTTCCTCTCCAAGATTTTTGTGAATGGTAATGGAAGAGGGGAGGGTCGCTTGCATCAGGGATAAGACTTCTTCGATGAGGTTCCGTAATTCAACGGGTTGTTGGATGGGTTCGGTATGTCGACTGAACGTGAGAATTTGTTTTACCAAGTTTTTGGCCCGTTTGCCGGCATTCAGGATTTGTTCCAGGTATTGATGCGAAGGATCATTGGGGGAGATTTTTAACTGGGTGAGTTGGCTGAATCCAAGAATGGCTGTCAGTATATTGTTGAAATCATGGGCGATGCCCCCGGCAAGGGTTCCGATGGCCTCCATTTTTTGTGACTGTCGGAGCATAATTTCGGTATCCCGCACCTTTGCTTCCGCTTCCTGACGAAGGGTGATGTCGGTAAACGTGACGACCGCCCCAACAATTTTCCCATGTTCATAAATAGGGGTACTGATGTATTCCACTGGGAATGAAGTCCCATCTTTTCGCCAAAGATACTCATTGTCCGCATGATGGGATTTCCCCCGCAAAAAATTTCCATGGATGGGACAGGACCCTCTGGGATATAAGGTTTGGTCTGTCTGGGTATGGTGAACGGTTTCGTGCATAGGGTGGCCTAAGAGTTCCTCAACTTGGTAACCAAGAAGGGACGCTCCTGCGGGATTAATAAACGTCAGCTTTCCTGAAAGATCCAATCCATAAATGCCTTCTCCCGCCGAATTGAGGATGAGTTGGTTTTGACGGCTAACTTTTTCTAATTGTTCCTGGGCGAGATGGCGTTCATGGATTTCAATTTCTAGCGTTCGTTTGGCATTTTCCAAAGCCGTGGTACGGTCTCTGACCTTTTGTTCCAGGACCGTGGCCGATTCTTGTAAGGCTTCGGACTGGGTTTTTAAAAGTCCGATGGTTTTATTGACGGTCGTCTCAAGGCGTTCAAGATCTCCTTGGTTTTTCTGGGATTCGGTCGGAATACTTGTGGTGCCAGGGGTGGTTTGTGGACGCTGACTCAAGGAAATCCGAAGCTTGGAAAGCGTGTCTTGTAGCTGGTCGATGACGGTCCGCAGAATGGCGGACACCTTCTTTTGTGACCAATGGACGCTCACAATGCCAGCGCCAATGAGTAAGGCGGTGATGAGCGTAATGCGCCAGATGAGTTGAAGCTCCTCCTTGTGGACCTCTTCTAAGGAGAAGATAATCCGAATCCAAGCAACTGTTTTTCCCTGGCCCGCCAACGGGGCAACCATTATCAAGAGATGCTCTCCGTTTTGACCCTCGGAATGTTGAAACACCTCCTTATGTTGTTGTTTCATTTCCAACCATTCGGGGTCATCCAACACCACGCCAATACTCTCGGGAATTTGGGCAGCCATGACCATATTATCGGGGTCTATGACTTCGATGTTTCGAATATTGGGGTCTGGGGGGTACTCCATCAAGGCTTCTTGAATCCGAAATAAATTATTTTGGACTGCCGCCCAGCCGCCGACGGCAAACGCTTGGGTAAAGGCTAGTCCTTTATCCTCTGCCGCATGGTAAAGGGCAGATCGCTGATTAGTCAGCATAATGCTCGCCAATAGGCTCATGAGCAAAAGAACCAGAGCTGAGAGGAGGACGGTATGGCGAAACCGTAGACTGCCATGCCATTTGGAGGACAAGGCGGTGAGACTCATACTGAAGCTCCCGTGATAAAGCGAGGGGATGGTACAAGCCTCAGCATACTCGAGAGTCCCAAAAAATGTAAATAACCACTGATTTGGAAAGTCCAAATTGAACGGGAGGAGAGAACCTCAATTTAATCGGGAGTCATTCGTGGAATGTGTTGTTCTTACCGGGATGTTTTAGTCCGTTTTATGTCCTTTTTGGCTTTTCATTGGCCCAGGGATTTGTTAGGTTTACCAAACTCCGGCTAGACCTAAAATTTCTACACATAGATTGAAAGTTTTTTCGAGGCCTTGCCGGATTCACCGTCGGATGGGTTCCCCATAACTAGACCCCAGGGGGACTGAATTCTCCAGGATCCCCCTCTGGATTGGTATGAAATAATTTTCTCATGTCATCCCACCCCTCCTCGGTTCATGGTGTGGCCAAGAGTCTATGGATTGTTCTCCTCTCAAGTTTGTTCATCCCTACCCTTGTCCCGGATGCCCAGGCTCTTCCAGCCTTTGCGCGAAAGTATGAAGTCAATTGCCATGTCTGTCACACACGATGGCCACGACTGAATGTCTTTGGAGAGCGGTTCCTCGAAAATGGTTACCAATTGCCAGGCACTGAGGATGGCGGCTTGATCGGAAAAGTGAAATTAGGAGACCTGACCTTAGATGACGTCTCCAATTATTTGGCCTTCCTTTTCTCAACGGAGGGAGTTCGGCATGTCACGTTAAAAGAGGATATCCCCGGATCTGGCGATCAGACAGAACTTGGGACTATAACTATCTTACGAATGTTTGCCGCAGGAACCCTCTCTGAGAATGTTTCCTTTTTGGTCGATTTGACGTCTTTTCCTACGGCACCGAGTACGTCTGGACAAAGTACGATCCCCACCGACGACTTAGAATTAGGGCGAGCCTATGTAGGTCTGAATAACCTTGGGGGTCCTGATTGGGCGCATCTCCGAGTCGGACGAATAGACCCATCGGCGTTTTTTTCGGTGGCGACTGATCGTCCAGCCTTTGCCCCCATTGCTCCTGTTGGAGGCACCGATCCGACCACAGGGGCTCCGGCGCTAACCCGGTGGCCCTTTTTCCCCAGTTCCGAAGCTTCGAAGTTTTATGGCCTGTTTAAACGAAGTGAGACCCCCATTTTTCCCTTTGAGCCCACACTCTATAACTCCTTCCAAGAAGTAGGAATCGATGTGCATGGACGACCTTTTGGAGACTGGTTTCTCTATCAATTGGGTATTTTAAACGGAGGGAATGAGAGGACCGGAGATTCCAATGATTCCAAAGACTGGTATATCATGGCTCGGTTTGATTATGCGCAGTCCCATGATTTTTCGGCTAATATATCCGGATTTGCCTATTTCGGAAACAACAACGCCAAGGTGTTGGTCCCCAATCCGTTTGGGGCCCCGTCGTTCTCGGATGTCAACCGAAGCCGCTATGGCGTAGGGGCCCGACTCCGGTATAAATGGTTGGATGTGTATGGAGTGTTTACCATCGATCGTGTGACCGGGGTTCCGGATCGTCTTGATCCGATTTTCGATGGGACTGCCACAGGGTTGACCCTTGAAGCGCATGCCATCGCGACCGATCGACTGTTACTCGGCATGCGATTTGACCATCTGGACGCCGGTGGGCTGGAAATGGATCCGGGATTAGGGTTAGACACGCGAACCAGTGCCACGTTTGTGGGTGCTCAAGCCAAGTACTATTTCCGTTCAAACATTTTTGCGGTTATTCGCTATGATGTGAATGTACGGAAGGCTGAGGGGGGAACGAGTCCCGCCCGCAATCTTCGGAATAATTTTGTGGCGGAATTGAGTATGGTGTTTTAATACAACGCTGATAGTGAAAACCCCCTCTTTTGTAACCTCAATATGAATGGGGGGACCATGCGTTTCTTTACCCGTTTTGCCCTCGCCCTACCCTGGGCGGCTCCTCTACTAATTTTATTTGGGTTGCTGTATTCCCTCTGGCCGGTGAAAGCCGAGGCTATTCCGGCTTTTGCCCGAAAGTATGAAGTGAATTGTCATGTCTGTCATACACGGCAACCTCGTCTCAATACCTTCGGAAGGCAGTTTCTGGAAAATGGTTATCAATTACCCGGGACCGAGGACGGGGGGTTGGTTGGTAAAGTCATGTATGGGGACCTCACCTTGGATGATGTCTCGAATATTTTGAGTGTGTTATTGGCCACGAATGGAGTTCAGCATGTCGATTTAAAGAGAGAGAGAGCAGGAGTCGGGGATCAAACCGAGATTGGCTCGCCCGGATTTGTGGCTCTGTACACCATGGGCACCCTAGCCACGAATGTTGGATTCCATGCGGAATTCGCGGCCATTCCTGGCCGATCGAATGATATTGAATTAGGCCGTGCCTTTCTCCTCCTGAACAATTTGGGGGGTGAAAATTTGGCGCATTTGCGGGTGGGGCGTTTCGATCCCTCCGCTTTCTTTTCCTTTCCCACCTCCCGTCCCCAAATAAACCCCACGGGGCCGGGTTTTGGTCCACCCTTTGGACCGTTCGGGCCGACTCGAACGCTCTGGGCGTTGAATCCTAGTGCCTTTTCCTCAAAATTTTATGGCATTTTTGATCGAAACCGAAGTGCTATTCAACCGAACACCCTCGCGCTGTTTAACTCTGGAGAAGAAGTCGGGATCGATGTGTACGGGCGTCCTTTGGGAGATTGGTTTCTCTACCAAGTGGGCATACTCAACGGGGCCAACGAAAATACGGGCGATTCTAATAATTCCAAGGATTGGTACGTCATGGGACGGTTCGATTATGCACGATCTCACGATTTTGCCGCCAGCCTTTCGGGATTTGCGTACTTTGGCAATCATAATGCTAAAGTCTTAAGTGGGGCCGATATCAGTCACAGTCGTTATGGGGTGGGGTCGCGAATCCAGTATAAATGGTTGGATGTGTACGGGGCCTTTACGATCGATAAAGTCCGGGATCTGCCCAATGGGATGGGGAGTACGTTCGATAAAACTGCGACGGGGCTCACCGTGGAAGGGCAAGCGTTGGCGACGGACCGCCTGCTCTTAGGTCTTCGGTACGATCACTTGGATGCGGGTGGGTTGAAATCTCAGCGTAAAAGTGCCACATTTTTGACGGTCCAGGCGAAATATTATCTGCGACCCAATATTACCTTTTCCGTTCGAGATGATATCAATCTCAGAAAATCGGAAGGGGGAAACGCGGCCGCCCGGAATTTACGCAATCTGTTTTCGGTAGATATCAGTATGGTTTTTTAAAAAGGAGAATAGTCCATGAAACCAACTATGAGCCTCTGGGGTTTGGTGATTGGCCTATGTTTGGTGGCTACCCCGAGTGTGGCTAACTCAGATATCAAGGAGAGTGAGGACATTGAACGAGGGCGTATCGTGTATGAACGATCTTGCCTCGTGTGCCATGGGTCCACGGGACAGGGAGATGGCCCCGCGGCTTTCTTTAATGCCGCTTTTTCTGGTCCCCGGGCCCGGGATTTTACCGTGGGCAATTATCGATTCCGTTCTACCGCTTCGGGAGAGGCTCCGTTAGATCAGGATCTCATGCGGGTGATTACCGAGGGAATTCCTGGAACGATGCCCTCTTTTCGGGGATTGTCCGAACAGGCCCGATGGCAAGTCATCGCCTATCTCAAACAGTTCAATGTTGAGGTCGCCCAAGCCAACCCTGTTCCGGTCGCCTTACCTGAACAGGAAGTTCCTGATAGTGCAGCGAGTGTGGCCAAGGGGCGAGAAATTTATCATGAATTAGATTGTCACAGCTGTCATGGGGTGAATGGGGATGGCCGAGGGACATCCACAAAACAATTACAAGATGATAGGGAGCTTCGGAGTCGATCCTCCGATTTACGGTATCGGACCGAACTCAAGAATGGCCATGAGCAACGCGATATCATCAGGACCCTCTTTACCGGATTGGACGGAACCCCTATGCCATCCTATGCCGCTCAGTTGGAAGGGAGGGAGGAAGATGCCTGGCATTTGGCCAATTACATTCTTTCCTTGTCGGCCCGGTAGTGTAGACAAGGAATCGGTCCTCTTGCCACAATATCTCCCCCCTCTAGGTGCTGGAAATCCCAGTTCAATTATGGACCCGATTTCACCCGTATTGGCCCGTTCTTGACCCAATTCTTTTTTGGTGGATAGACTAAATTGATGATGTATTGTCGGTGCGTGTTTGTCTTGCTTTTTCTCGTGGCCAGCCTCCCGGCTACGGCTTTCGGTGGTAAAAATGGGGGGGGAATGGCGGGGTCCGTCGTCTTTACGGGCGAGGTACCTCCTCCACGCATTCTGCCGGTTGAAACCGATTCGGAAGTGTGTGGCGATACCGTCGCGGTTCGCGATGTGCTAGTGAATGCTCAAAACAAAGGTATTCAATATGTCGTGGTGAGTCTTGAAAGTCCTAAATTGAAAATTGCCAAAGTGATGGCCCCAAAAAGTCTGGTATTTAATGCCCAATGTGCGTTTACCCCACCTGTGGCTGCCGCGCGAAAGGGGGATACGATTGAGGTTCATAACCAAGATCCCATCCTTCATAACACCCACATCACGATGGGAAAAAAAACATTTTTAAACGTGGCTCAATTGCCGGGCTCGCGGCCCATTCCCAAGACGGTTAAGCGAAAAGGCATCTATGAAATTCAATGCGATAAGCACACCTTTATGACTGGGACGCTGGTCGTGTTTGACCATTCATTCTTTACCGTGACCGATGAAAGAGGAAATTTCCAATTTCCCTCCCTTCCTCCCGGTCATTATCAGGTGAGTGTTTGGCATAGTGTGCTTGGGACCCAAACACAAGATGTGTTAGTCCCGGTTGGAGGAATGGCCAAAGCCAATTTTATCTTCCATTGAAAAAGGACCGTTCTTGTTGTTCTGTTATATACTTCGGAATGCCTTCCACGCATTTATCCCGTACCAGGTAAAACCCAGACCCATTAAATTGAAAGTTCATCATGCTCCCCTCCCTTGAGTCTGACTCCGTTTCTTTTTCGTCACTGGGCTCGACCAAAAAGTTTCATGCTCGTCTTTGCCGGGTGGTTGGCCAAGCCGTATCGGATTATTCCATGATCGAAGAAGGCGATACCGTGATGGTGTGTGTCTCCGGGGGCAAGGATAGCCATGGCCTATTGGACATATTGCTGTCCATGCAATCGCGAGCTCCGGTCTCGTATAACCTGGTGGCCGTGAATTTAGATCAAAAGCAGCCAGGTTTTCCAGATCATATCCTCCCTGAGTATTTTGTCAGCCGAAATGTGCCTTTTCATATTGAGACGCAAGATACCTATTCCACGGTCAAACGGGTTATCCCCGAGGGGCAGACCATGTGTTCGCTCTGCTCTCGCTTACGCCGAGGGATCTTGTATGGGGTGGCTGATCGTCTCGGCGCGACGAAAATTGCGTTGGGCCATCACCGAGATGACATGTTAGAAACCTTCTTATTAAATTTTTTATTTAATGGCACCTTAAAAGCGATGCCCGCAAAACTTCGATCAGATGATGGCCGCCATACGGTCATTCGGCCTCTGGCCTATGTCCGTGAAACTGACCTGACTCGGTACGCCGAAATGCGAAAATTTCCCATTATTCCCTGCAATTTGTGTGGATCACAGGAAAATTTGAAACGTCAGGAAATGAAATCTCTTCTTCGAGAGTGGGAAACCCGTTTCCCCGGATCGGGGGACAGCGCCTTTGCCGCCCTATCCCATGTCATTCCCAGCCACCTATTAGATGCCCAATTATTTGATTTCGGGAAAATGTAAACTTTCCCATCGTTCATCGGAAGATCGATCCCTCCGGAAATTTTCCCCTCCTTCGAAGCACATTTGTGGAACTCGAATCGGATCTATTACTTTGGTTTCTGGGCGAAGGCGGTGGCTTCTTGAAGTGAAAGGAGGGGGGTGGATATCATTTCGGTTGCCTTCGCCGAGTCCAGAGTGAGGTTGGGAGGGCGGAGAAGGTCCGTATCTGATAAACGACCTTGACGGATGTAGTCGGCGGGATTGATGTCGAAATGATGGAGAAGGCCCATCCCCAATTCCCAACGATTGAGAGCTTGAGGACCTCCGACGTGGATTACTCCGGGGAGGTCTCGATTCGCGATTTCCAACACCGCGTTGGCGAAATTTTCTACCCAAAGTGGTGAACGGATCTCATCGATGAATAGAGCGAAGGGTGTTTTTTGAGAGATGGCTTCAAAGAGTCGTTGTCCCTGACGGCATAGTGACCGGAGATCGTACAGCAAAGAAGTACGAATGATAGTGGCCTGGGGATTGAGAGAACTGATAAGGTTTTCAGCTTCACCCTTGGCCATTCCGTAGGGGGTGATGGGCTGGATAGGGTTTTTCTCCGAATAGGGAGGGGTCAAGCCGTCAAAGACATGATCGGTCGAAAGGTGTATGAAACGGATATTGCGGTGATGAGTGTGTAAGGCCAACTGGGCGGCGACCTGTACGATGATATTGAAATCGGGGACTTGATCCGAGCAAGCCGTATGAATGAGATGGGTCGGGCGGACTCGGTCTAGGAGGGTTAAAACCTCTTGGAGGTTTTGTAGGTCGCACACATGGTAGGTGACCCCAGGTAAACCGAGAGAAGGCGTTTGATGGAGGGTTCCCGAAGCGGAGCCTGGCCTGGCCTGTTGAAGGATAGAACGACCGACAAATCCTGCTCCTCCTGTCACGAGTAGATGTGTGTTCATGCATTCCCAATTCTATAATCTAATTATAAGACAAAAATGGCTGACTCAAATTTGGTTATCTAGAAAAGTTCGGGTCCCCTTTCCAAACATCAAAAGGGATTACGCTCATGTCCTTCATTGATCTCCGAAGTGATACAGTCACCAAGCCCACTTATGCCATGCGGCAAGCCATGGTGCAAGCCGAGGTTGGGGACGACGTGTATGGGGAAGACCCCACAGTCAATCAACTTGAAGCCAAAGCAGCCGATTTATTGGGAAAAGAAGCGGGGCTCTTCGTGCCCACCGGAGTCATGGCGAATCAATTGGCGATCCGGTTGCATACCCGACCGGGGGATGAAGTCATCGTCGATGCATCCGCCCACATTATTCGCTATGAAGGAGGATCGGCTTCTTCTCTTTCTGGGGTTCAGCTCAGTTGTCTTCCAGGAGATCGAGGCCGTCTTTCGGCGGAGGCTGTGCTATCTTCTATTCGCCCCCAAGACCTTCATAACCCTCCTACCACCCTTGTCTGTCTCGAACAGACCCATAATGCGGGCGGAGGGTCCGTGTATCCTTTTGAAACGATCCAACGTATCGTTGACGTCGCCAGAACCCATCATCTGAAATTGCATTTAGATGGAGCTCGTCTTTTTAATGCCGTTGCCAAAACAGGTATTTCGGCCATGGAGTATGCCCGACCCTTTGACACCGTGTCATTTTGTTTATCCAAAGGCTTGGGCGCACCGATTGGGTCAATGCTGGTAGCCGATCGTCCACTCATTCACCGGTTGCGCCGGCTTAGGAAGCTGTTTGGTGGTGGAATGCGTCAAGTGGGGATTCTCGCCGCTGCCGGAATTTATGCGTTAGATCATCATATTGCTCGTTTGAGTGAGGACCATGCCAACGCCACACATCTTGCGACGCTGTTGGGAAAACTATCTTCTGTAGACATAAACGTAAAAGAGGTAGAGACAAACATTCTTCTCTTTCACCTACCGGACTTTCCTAAAACGACCGATCAAATTTTGACGGATTGTCGTGAGAAGGGAGTCTTATTCAATGCGGTGGGGGATCGAGCCTTCCGGTTAGTCACGCATCTGGATATTTCCCCTCAAGACATTGAGCGAGCCGGTAAAATTTTCTCCTCTGTGTTTGGCACATAAGGAGAAACAAGCTTCCAGGTCCATGTTCGTTGACAGCTTCTGACCAGCTTCCTACAATTCAGTTTTCTTTAAGAAAAATGAGAGGTTGAAGACCAATGAATCCCTCAACAACCGTTTCCTTTCAGCAGATTACGAAGATCTTGGAACTGACTGATGAGATGAATATCTCTCGAGAGGCCATTGAAATTCCCCTAGCTCCTGAAAATCCTGGGGTCGTTCGTCGTCTCTCCAATGGCAAAATTGAAATCGTGGTGGATGCAGCGCTACCCTTTGAAAATTGGGTGAAGACGGTACCGGGGAAGGTCGCTGAGCTATTGGCTTCTCACTCGGATGACCAAGACGAACCTGATTGATGAGCGGGACGGATTAGGGTAAAGGGGGCACTCATGGCGGTTCGAGATCGCGAATGGCCGGGTTATACCGTGTGGTATTGTTGTGAGGAATGTGGCCGTTTGTGGACATACCAAGGGTCCGATGTGGTGGCCTTGGATCTGAAGTGTTCTTTAGGTCCCGCGAGAGCTGGGGAGGGCGTCCCGGCAAGAATTTGTGCGATCTGTGAGGGGAGATGTAACGCCCCTGCAGCAGAAATCTAACCTGAGAGTGTTTTTTGTCCCTCCTTTCAAGATGGGGTAGGGGGAAGGGCTAGGAGGCCACGGCCACCGCGTTCCCTTTCATGTCCGTTTCCCCAGAGGTCCCTTTCGATTTTTCCACAGACCATTCCGAAGGGGTTATTTTTAGCAAATGCCCTTTCAAGGTGTAGAATTCTCCTTCAGGAATTTCCACTTGATTCTCGTCACCGACCTTGATCGCGAGGACCCGTTTCTGTTGCCCATCCGTGGTCAGTACTAACCCTGTGGGTGAGCGTTCCAGGTGGTAAGCCCCTTGTTCGTTAATCACGAGCGAATTGGCCTCCACTTTCGCGTGTAATTTTCCAACCTGATCAAAAATAGCGAAATTTAGCCGGATCGGCACACCTCCCGTTTTCCGAAGAGACAATTCAATTTGGGGAAGTCCTTCAATTTCTACCGTCCCATTGGAATTTCGGTACCAATGGGGTCCAACTTTGACATCCATCGTGGGCACCCCTCCTTTCAGTGAGAGTGGGAAATGAAAAATTTGCGGTATTGTACTGTTCGAGTGGGGCACCTGGCTAGGGTATTCTTTCATTCAAGAATAAGCCGGGATGAGGGAACCTCAAAGAAGGTGAGGGCAAGAGAACTCCCTGGAAGAGTGGAACGTTGTAGGTGGGAGCACCTGTTTGCGGTGGTGTGGGAACGGGGCTTTTTTATTCTCTTCTTATTTGTCTCCAGCCCCAGACTGTTTGATTCTATTGAGGATTAAAGCAATGCACCCCCCCAATAAGCCCCCACCCAAGATCGGGGGCACCAATTCGACCAGTTGAATTTCCCAGATGGGTTCTTGAGCAAGCATGAGGTCGCGAATGCCTCCTTGGATCATGATGACGGCCAGAGCCATTAAGGCCCCAATCATGAACCACCACCGAAAGATTTTCCATGACTCCATGGGATGCCCTTAGAGGGAAAGGGGTTTCTCAAGGGTACGGTATTGAATCGCTTCGGCCAGATGGCTGGGTTGTATCCTGGTTGCCCCTTCTAAATCGGCAATGGTACGTGAGACGCGAAGAATTCGTCCATAGGCTCGTGCAGAGAGTCCCAATCGAGAAACGGCCTTTTCCAAGAGGACCTGGCCTTGCTCATCTAATTGACAATACTTTTTAATGAGACGGGGTTTTAGTTGTGCATTATTAAAAATTTGATCTTTTTCATATCGGGTCATTTGCCGTTGACGGGCGAAAACCACCCGTTCTCGGATCTGATCGGAACCCTCACTCTTTAGGTCTTTCGTCAGTTCGCTCACTGGGACCGATGGAACTTCAATTTGGATATCCACACGATCGAGCAGGGGGCCCGACAGACGGCTTCGGTAGCGGCGAATTTGGTGGGGGGTACAATGACAGTCATGTTTGGGGTCACCGGAAAATCCACAAGGACATGGATTCATGGCCAGGACCAACATGATTCTTGCCGGGAACGTCAGGCTTGCTTGGGCACGGGTTAGCGTCACCTGTCCGTTTTCCAAGGGTTGTCGCAAACTGTCTAATAATCTTCGACTAAATTCTAGGGCCTCATCCAAGAATAACACTCCGTGATGTGCCAATGAAATTTCTCCCGGTCGAGGTATCGACCCTCCCCCGACCAAGCCTGCTTCGGTAATGGTGTGATGCGGAGTCCGAAACGGTCGGGATGTGAGCAGGGGTGTGTTCTTGGGCAGCGTACCCGCGACACCATGAATCTGACTAGCCTCTAAACATTCTTGAAAACTCATTGGGGGTAAAATTCCCGTGAGTCGTTGGGCCAACATGGATTTGCCGGACCCAGGAGGCCCAGCCATCAGCAGGTTATGCCCGCCGGCAGCGGCAACTTCGAGTGCGCGTTTGGCTTGAAATTGTCCCACCACATCCCGAAAATTTTCTTCCACGTGGGGAGGCTTGGAATCATGATGGCTAACGGGGCTTTTCATGGGAGTTCTTTCAATTGCTCCTCGGAGAAACTCAATCACCTCTGGAAGCGTATGCATCCCATATACCTTCGCATGGTCAACCACCGCCGCTTGTGACGCATTAAGATGTGGAAGAATCAAGGCGTTGGGGGAATGGGTGGCCAGGGCCATGGAAAGGGCACCGGGGGTCCTCTTTATCCGTCCATCCAATGCCAATTCGCCCACGAATACAAAAGAGTTGACGGAATCTTGAGGAAGAATCCCTTCGGCAACGAGGATGCCGATGGCAATTCCCAGTTCTAGACCGGCTCCCTCTTTTTTCATACCGGCAGGAGCCAGATTTACAGTAATTTTTTTGGGGGGAAATTGAAACCCGGTATTTTTGAGGGCTGATCGTACACGGTCTCGGCTTTCTCGAACCGTGGCATCGGGAAGACCCACGACGGAGAACTGAGGAAGTCCTCCCCCAATATCAACTTCAATTTCAATGGGGTTGGCATCTAGCCCGACCAATCCTAAGCTTTGAACCTTTGCCAGCATGCCAATCTTAGGATGGAAGTCTCATCCTCTCGCCAAAGCCATTTTCCCAAGGGAGGTTTGGATCTCTAAGGGAAAAATGTTGAATGAAAAGTCTAGGAAATCATAGAACCAAATACTTAAAGAGGGGAGGAAAGATGAAAGTCAGGAATGGCCAGGGTCGGGAACCCCAACCCTATTATCCGAGGAGGGTGGCCTTAGGATATCAAATGGGGCCTGGGGTAGCCAAATGGAGGGTGGGGGTTACTTGAGAAGGTTATTTGGCTTCCTCAGAGTTCTCTTTCGTGACAAGAGCGTCTGGATCGATGGAGGTGTCTGGGTTAGGAATGGCAGCTTCCTCTTGAGGAGAGGAAAGGGATTCTTTGCTTTCCAGTTCTGGTGTTTGGGGAGTTAATGGAGAAGAAGGAGTCTTGTCCGTGAGTGTGTCTTCTGGAATTAGGTTTTTAATCGGGACCAGTTCGGGCTGTTCGTGAGTGAACGAAGTCTTTTGAGAGTCGGAGGGTTGCTCAATGGGAACGGTCTTTTCCTCCCCCAAGAGAAGGGGGATTTCTGGTTCGGAAGAGGGTATTTCAGAATTTTGGACCTCTTTCGGAAGGTTGGTCTTTGGGAGAGAGGATTCACCTTGGTCTACAGGCTGAGGTGCGTCAGCTTCTATCATGGCCGGCATGGCCGAGGAATCTTCCACTTGAGGCTCTTCTCTCGTTAGCCCATTTTCCATTGACGGCTGAATTTCCGAGGCAGAAAAAGGCGGTTGGGTGGGGAGGGATTCGTGTGTAGGCTCCACCGTGGGGGTGGTCATCGTTGGGGGAATGGGCTCCAGGAATTCCCTATACCAATATCCCATCGCCCCCCCGGCGATCAACAGAACGATTCCTAGTACAAACCCCAGTTTTCTAAAGATTTTGACATGCCTCACTCGGTTATAATTGATGGATGTTTCGGGCCGTTGAACAGGGGGTGTTCTTTGTAGAGAAGGATCAGAGTCCACCTCAGAAAGGGGCGGGGGAGAAACGGGTTCTTCTGATTGGTTCCCGTCTTGGGCGGGGAGATGTGGCGCGACTACTGGTTTATTTTGAGGCGTCGTGGCTGGTTCTTGGTGTCCCAGCTTGGCCAATTGTTGATTGATGATGGTTAGTACATGGGTGGCATCTTGGAGCCGGTGTTGGGACTTATTGCGAGTCATGTGAATAATGAGCTCTCTGATAGGTTCCGGAACCGATTCTGGAAAACTAAAGGCCGGGTCTTTTTGGTCGAACGCGAGTTGGCCCATGATGGAGGTTTTGGGAAGGCCAGAGTAAGGAACACGTTGGGTGAGCATGTCGTACATCATGAATCCAAGGCAATAGAGATCACTGCTGACGTTTAGCAATTCCCCTTTGGCCAATTCGGGGGGCAAATAGGCCAATGGCCGCAAGAGTTCTTCATCACAGTTGGATAAAATATCCATGAGAATCCAAGATAGTCCCAAGTCCATCACCTTAATCTGGCCTTGGGGTCCCACCAGAACATGCCCCGGATGGAGAGTGCCGTGAATGATGCCCTGTAGGTGGGTGTGGACCAAAACCTCCGAGATCCCCCTGGCCAATTTCAGCATCTCAAGGGTCGAGAGGGGGCCCTTTTCATGGATGAGATGATGCAGGTTCGGGGCATCGAAAAATTCCATGAAGACGATCGGAGTATCCGCTTCCTCTTCAACCTTGAAGATTCTAATGAGGTTCGGGTGATCGAGTAAGAGGAGGGGTTTGGCCTTTTCGATAAAGGTCTTGCCTCGAATAACTCGCCCATTCAGGTGCGAATGGTAAACTTTAATGGCCACTTCCTGTCTAAGTTCCAAGTCATAGCCATAATAAATGGTTCCTGTTTGTCCTCGGGAAATTTCCCGCTGAACCTCAAATTTTCCGGCGAATATTTCCTTTGTCATGAGGGTATTCAAGGCTCTCACTCCCTCCCTAATAAAGGGATCTGCAAAAATGGCCAGGTTAAATAGTTAATGTGACCCTAAGTTTTAGAGGCAAACATGCGGTATTTTTGTCAATCTTTTCGGAATAGTGCGTGATTTTCTTTAATGAGAGTATGTTCTTGGTTAGGGCGCGCATGAAACAGAAGAAAATGAGCACAATCAACAAAAACTGAACCAAATTTCCCTTCTGTCACCTCTTTTTTTCTCGGTCTCACCGGCCCTCCTTCGCTCCTTCCAACCTCGTATCCAATTTAGGAGAAGAAAACCGTATCCTATCCGTGGCTAGGGTAAAAAAGATGAAAGGGTGGGACCATTCGAGAGAAGGGTAAAAGCGGGTGGTTGGGGACCATAAATGGGGAGAGTGTAAAATTTCAGATTTAAAGGTACCCCCGGGGTGGGGAAGGTTAAATGACTTTCAGGGAGGTTCCGACCTGGTGGATGGCCTGCAGAGCAAAACGTAAATTATCGGGGGTATGTTCGGCGGTGACGGTCAATCGAAGTCGACTGGTGCCTCGTTGGACGGTAGGGGGGCGAATGGCTGGAGCATACACTCCCGTTTGTCGTAAACGATCGCTCATTTCTACCGCTAACTCGGGATCGTGGAGAATGATAGGGAGGATTGGGCTTTGGGTTTCGGTAAGATGAAAGCCCATCTCCTTCAGACGGGTATACAGAAAATTTCGGTTTTCCCACAGGCGGGCCCGTCGCTGGGGTTCTTGTTGGACAATATTCAAGGCGACGGTTGCGGCCGCCACACTGGCTGGGGGAGGGGCGGTTGTGTACATGAAGGAGCGGGAGGTATTAATTAAATAGTCCACGAAACTTCTGGGTCCGGCGATAAATCCTCCACTACTTCCTAGGGCTTTACTGAGGGTTCCCATGTGGAAACAGCAGGGTGAATGAACCTGGAAATGTTCCAGCGTTCCTCGACCATTCGGCCCCAAGATTCCTGTGCCATGGGCATCATCGATAAGGAGGGACGCCTGGAATTCTTCGGCCAATCGAGTTAATTCGGGGAGTGGCGCTAAGTCACCATCCATGCTGAAAACCCCTTCGGTCACGATGAGGGTGGGCCTATGAGAGGATCGTTGTTGAAGGAGGCGGGTCAAAGCGTCGGTATCATTATGGGGGAAAACCCGGAATTTCGCTCCGGATAGTCGACAGGCATCGATAAGACTCGCATGACACAGGCGATCGGCTAGAATGAGACTTTCCGGAGGAGCCAACCCCGGAATCACCCCCAGGTTTGCCATATATCCGGATGAAAAGGAAAGGGTCTTTTCGGTCTCCGTAAATAGAGCCAAGGCCCGTTCTAACTCCTCATGGGGAGTGAGGTTTCCGGATACCAGTCGGGAGGCTCCTGCGCCGACCCCAAATTCTTCGATGGCCCGGATGGCTGCTTCCTTGAGTTGGGGATGATTGGCCAATCCCAAGTAATTATTCGAGGCCAACAGAAGGATTTCTTTGCCATTAAGGGAAATACGTGGGCCGGAAGGTGAGTGGATGGGGGAAAGAGTTCGAAGGAGATGTTGTTTGGCTAGATTCTCCAGAGCGGATTCCCAACGAGGAACGGCTTCATGGGGTGGGGGGATTGGCATGGAGTAGGTCATCTTCCCGTATTTCGTTATGGCTTAAACCCTGTTACAATGCCTGTTGACTTAAAAAAACCATTGGAATTACCATTACGTATTTTCTGCTTTTTTGGAAAAATTTCCTTTATTTTCCAAATACGTAGCTCGGTGGCTCTTGAGTGTGAGGGCGAGGCGGAATTTTATAGATGAATGAGGTGTGTTTTTCCGGAGGCTGGTTCAACGACCTATTAACCCAAAGGTGAGTATCATGCAGCTGACTGGCGCAGAAATTTTTCTCGAATCATTAAAGCGTGAAGGTGTTAAAACCATTTTTGCCCTACCTGGGGGAGTGGTCTTGAAAATTTTCGATGTATTGCATCAACAAAAAGATATTCGTGTCATACTCACCCGTCATGAACAGGGTGCTGGACACATGGCCGAAGGTTTTGCCAAGGCAACCGGCAAGCCTGGGGTCGCCCTCATTACCTCTGGTCCAGGCATGACCAATGTTATCACGGCATTGGCTGATGCGTACATGGATTCTGTTCCTGTCGTGTGTTTTTCCGGTCAGGTTCCCACGCCCTTAATCGGGAATGACGCTTTTCAGGAAGCTGACAATGTGGGTCTCAGCCGGCCCTGTACCAAGTACAACTTCTTGGTTAAAGATGTCAACGATTTAGCACAGACGATCAAGGAAGCATTTTATATCGCGACCACCGGGCGTCCCGGTCCCGTCTTAGTCGATATCCCCAAGGATATTTCAAATGACACTTGCGAATTCCAATATCCCAGTGCTGTCGCCATCCGGGGTTATAACCCCACCTATGATGGGAGCCGATGGAAGATAAAACAAGCCGCGGAAGCGATCATGAAATCCAAACGCCCGATCCTTTACGTGGGAGGAGGCGTGTTGTTTTCCGGGGCTTCGAAGGAATTAACTGAGTTGGCTGAACTCACTCATATTCCTGTGGATATGACTCTTATGGCTTTAGGAGCCTTTCCGGGGAATCATCCCTTATCCCTGGGGATGTTAGGGATGCATGGAACCTATGTGGCCAATATGGCCATGCATTATTCGGATCTTGTCATCGCCGTTGGGGCTCGATTTGATGATCGGGTGACGGGAAAAGTTTCGGAATTCTGTCCGACCGCAAAGATCATTCATATCGATATTGATCCCACTTCCATCCGGAAAAATATTCATGTCGATATTCCGATCGTCGGGGATTGTAAACGTGTCTTGACCGAACTGAACAATATCCTTCGTGCCACCGTTAATGGAAATCAAAAGGAACGACGGAAGCCCTGGTGGGACCAATTAACCGCTTGGCAAGAAGAACACCCTCTTGCCTATCAACAAGATCCAGAGGGACAAATTAAACCGCAATTTTTAATCGACCGGGTGTATCAATTGACCGCCGATCGGGATCCAATCCTGTCTACCGATGTCGGGCAACATCAGATGTGGTCCGCCCAATACTTTAAATTAAAAAATCCTCGGACCTGGTTGACCTCCGGGGGGCTTGGGACCATGGGCTTTGGGTTTCCTGCCGCCATGGGCGCCCAGGCGGCTTTTCCCGATCGTTTGGTTTTATGTATCGCCGGTGATGGCAGTATTCAGATGAACACTCAAGAGTTAGCGACGGCGGTTATCGAAAAACTGCCGGTGAAAGTCTTTATCATTAACAACCGCTTCCACGGGATGGTTCGTCAATGGCAAGACCTGTTCTATGAAGGACGATATGCCTCGAGTTACTTGGACAACGTGCCGGACTTTGTCAAATTAGCTGAGGCCTACGGCGCAGCGGGGGTCCGCATTGAAAAGGTCGGCGATGTCGATGCCGGCATTCAAGAGGCGCTGTCCATTGACCGGCCCGTGGTGGTGGATGTGCCGGTATATCAGTATGAAAATTGTTATCCTATGATCCCGGCTGGGGGTTGTAATCATGAGATGTTGTTGGAGGATCCCCCCAATTTAACGAAACCCAAATCCACGCACAAAGGCAAGGGTTCCACAGATCCGGATCCCATCCTGACCGCCTAGGGCACAAAAGGAATTCAACCAAGTTACTATGGAACATATTCTTTCACTCACCTTAGAAAACAAGTTTGGGTCCCTGTCGCGAGTGGCAGGGTTATTCAGTGGGCGAGGGTTTAATATTGAAAGTCTTTCGGTAGCGCCTACCTTAGATCCATCCATTTCGATGATGACCATCGTGACCAATGGAGAAGACCGCATCATTGAACAAATCATGAAGCAACTTAATAAGGTCATCGATGTCATTAAAGTGGTAGACATTAGCGAGAGCGAATTTGTTGAACGCGAGACAGCCTTGATTAAGGTGCACACTCGACCCGAAGATCGGGCCGAAGCGTTGCGAATCGCTGATATTTTTCGGGCTAATGTTCTCGATTCTTCTCCGACCAGCTATACCATTGAGGTAACGGGGGATGTGAGAAAAGTTCAGGCTATTATTCATTTGCTTCAGCCCCTTGGCATTAAGGAGTTGGTTCGGACCGGCCGGATTGCCATTGGTCGTGAGCCAACACGTCCCACGCAAGCCCAACCCCGAACGCTTGCGAAAGCGAACTAATCAGACAACCCTAACCTGGTTTCATACAAATGGTGGGTCCTCTTTCTCCTGAGAACCCAGCTTCCAAAGAGTACAATCTCAATTTCTTTATGAGGAGTGCATTATGAAAATCTTTTATGAACAGGACGTAGATCGACAACGGTTGGCGAAAAAAACCGTGGCAGTGATCGGTTTTGGAAGTCAAGGGCATGCCCATGCTCTGAACATGCGGGATAGTGGTTTACAGGTCGTGGTGGGATGTCGGGAAGGGGCTTCCTGGAACAAGGCGGAAGCGGCTGGGCTCAAAGTTATGCCCACCGCCGATGCGGTGAAAGAAGCGGATGTGGTGATGATTCTTGCCCCAGACGAAAGGCAGGCTGCCATTTACAATCAGGATATTGCTCCCAACCTGAAGCAAGGCGCGTATTTGGCCTTCGGACATGGATTTAATATTCACTTCGGACAAATTCAACCCGCCAGTCACGTGAACGTCTTTATGGTGGCTCCCAAAGGCCCAGGCCATCTGGTGCGTTCGGAATATACCAAAGGGAGTGGGGTTCCGTGCTTATTGGCCATTCACCAAGATCCGAGTGGGAATACGGCTCAGGTGGGCCTGGCCTATGCCAGCGCTATTGGCGGGGCCCGAGCCGGCGTGATCGAAACGTCATTCCGTGAGGAAACCGAGACGGATTTGTTCGGGGAACAGGCCGTTCTCTGCGGCGGGTTAACATCTCTCATTCAAGCAGGATATGAAACCTTAGTTGAAGCCGGCTATTCTCCGGAAATGGCCTACTTTGAATGCTTGCACGAAGTGAAGCTCATCGTGGATTTGATTTACCAGGGTGGGATTGCCAACATGCGCTATTCCATCAGTACGACCGCGAAATACGGTGATGTCACTCGGGGGCCACGTGTGGTGACCGGGGAGACCAAGCGAGCGATGAAGAGAATTTTAGGAGAAATTCAGAGCGGAAGGTTTGCTCGAGAATGGGTTCTGGAGAACCAGGCCAATCGTCCCGTCTATAACGCACTGTTGAAAAAAGGCGAGGAGCACCCCATCGAAGAAGTGGGGGCGAAATTGCGTGGGATGATGCCTTGGTTACAGAAGGACCAGTTGGTTGATAAACAGAAAAATTGATGGAAGGGTAGGGTGTTGAGGCCCGTTACACATGGCTGATCGGGCGAAGGGTATCCCTATTGCCAGGGAAGGTCTTCCGTTTATTTTAGGGGGAGGGCTCCTCACCGCAGGAGCCATGGCGGGAGGATGGACGTGGGCAATGTGGTTACTGGGGGTCTTTACCCTTTTTTCGCTTTGGTTTTTTCGAAATCCGGCACGCACGATTCCACCCGGAGACCATATTATTGTCTCGCCAGGAGATGGGACGGTGGTGGCCGTCGAACAGGAATTTGAGGATCGATACCTAAAGGCCCAAAGTGTCCGAATTAGTATTTTTCTGAATGTCTTTGATGTGCATATAAACCGAATCCCTGTCGGAGGAATTTTGCAAGATATGGTCTATCAACCTGGGAAATTCAAGATGGCCAATCAACCCGAAGCCACGTTGGCCAATGAGCAAAATGCGTTAATGCTCATGCGAGCCGATGGAGCCAAAATCCTCTGTGTCCAAATTGCCGGCCTGGTGGCGCGGCGAATTGTGTCCTGGGTGGTGCCCGGGGAGCAAGTGGAAAAAGGTGAACGGTTTGGGCTCATACGATTTGGTTCACGAATGGATGTCTTCCTCCCCTCCAAGAGTAAGGTGCGAGTTTCGGTGGGGTCGAAAGTCAAGGGAGGATCCTCAATATTAGCGGAGTTGCCATGCGCGGAACATTCATGAAACAACCCAAGAAGCGTCGGATGGTCTATCTGATTCCTAATCTGTTGACCACCGGGAATTTATTCAGTGGACTCGCGTCCATCCTGTTTGTTTTTAGTGAAAAGTTTGAAGCGGCCGCGATTGCGATTTTAGTCGCGATTGTCTTTGACGTCTTGGATGGAACATCCGCGCGCCTCATGAAAAGCACGAGTGACTTTGGCCTCCAATACGATTCCTTGGGAGACGTGGTGTCTTTTGGGGTCGCTCCAGGGTTATTGGTGTATGTTTGGGCTCTGAGCACGCCCAAGATGTTAGGGGCGGCCGTCATGTTTGCCTTTGTGGCCTGTGGAGCGTTGCGTTTGGCCCGACACAATGTCCTAGCCACCAACAATAAGGAGGGAAAACCCTTTACGGGTTTGCCGATTCCGGGAGCGGCTGGGGTCCTCGCGACCTTAGTCATTTTGGATCATTATGTTGTGTCATTGGGGGACAGTGTGAAGCCTATCATAGGGATTGTGTTGACCCTGGGGCTGGCCTTCCTCATGGTGAGTACGTTTCGGTACCGGAGCTTGAAGGAATTAAAAACTCAGGAGCACCATCACTTTAATTATTTAGTCTATGCGGTTCTGATTCTCATGGCCGTTTTGGCCTATCCACAGGCCATGCTGTTTGTAGTTTTCGCCACCTATGCCCTTTCGGGCGTCGTCGAGCAGGGTTGGCGTTTCGCCACCCGAACAGTAGGGAAAAAGTCGGAAGCGGATGCGACTTCATCCACTTCCGATGGGCTTCACAAGTGAATGGAGAAACGTGGCAGACGACCAAACTAGGTTAGGAGAGCTCAACTGAGAGGAACCTCATCATGACACGAATGATTCGAATTTTTGACACAACGTTACGAGATGGAGAGCAATCGCCCGGGGCGAGTATGAATATCGAGGAAAAGGTCCTGGTCGCCAAGCAATTAGCCCGATTGCGGGTCGATATTATTGAGGCGGGGTTTGCGTTTAGCTCCCCTGGAGATTTTGAAGCCATCCATCGAATTGCCCAAGAGGTGGAAGGTCCGGTGATATGCAGTTTGGCCAGGGCTAAACCCGAAGATATTGATCGAGCAGCCGAAGCCCTCAAGGGGGCGGCAAAGTGTCGAATCCATACGTTTTTATCCGCTTCGGATATTCACTTAAAACATCAATTCCGCATGACTCGGGATGAAGCGCTGAAGCGGGCCGTCCAGATGGTGCAACATGCTCGCACTTATGTCGACGATGTGGAATATTCCCCAATGGATGCCACTCGCTCGGATGTCTCCTATCTGTGTGAAGTCGTGGAGGCCGTGGTAGAGGCGGGTGCGGGCACGGTCAATATTCCGGATACGGTCGGGTATACCACCCCTCAGGAATTTGGGACCATCATTCGAACCTTACGTGAGCGAGTTCGGGGGATGGAACAGGCCATTATCTCTGTCCATTGCCATAATGATCTGGGCTTAGCCGTGGCCAATTCGATGGCGGCCATCTATGCCGGCGCGGGACAGGTGGAATGTACCGTCAATGGAATTGGAGAACGTGCGGGTAACGCCTCTCTAGAGGAAATCGCCATGGGATTGCGGACGCGCAAGGATTTCTACGACGCCGATACCAATATCCAAACGCAAGAAATTTCCAAAGCCAGTCGTTTGGTGAGTAACATTACGGGGATGGTAGTTCAACCCAACAAAGCCATCGTAGGAACGAATGCTTTTGCACATACCTCGGGAATTCATCAGGATGGATTGCTGAAAGATAAAAGTACCTATGAGATCATGCATCCCGAGTCAGTCGGATTAACGCAAAGCCGACTGGTGATGGGAAAGCTTTCGGGCCGACACGCCTTTCGAGAGGAACTGGCTCATCTCGGGTATACCTTATCCGATCAGGAATTACAGGAGGCTTTTACCCGATTTAAACATTTAGCAGATCAGAAAAAAGAATTATTTGAAGAGGATTTAGAATCTATCGTGAACTCCGCCGTCACGAAGGTTCCCGAACGGTTTTCCCTGAAAGGGCTCCAGATAGAAAGTGGAATGGGTCACCCCCCCTCGGCGGTAGTGGAACTCGAAATAGAAGGTAAGGTCGTCAAGAAGACCGGAACCGGTGATGGCCCGGTTGATGCGGTGTACCGCACGATTGCCGCTCTCACCGAAACCAAAAGTCTTCTCCGGGCCTATATCGTGAAGGCCATCACGGGTGGAACGGATGCGCAAGGGGAGGTCTCCGTTCGCGTGGAGGAGGATGGGGAGGTTGTGACGGGGCACGGGTCTGATACCGATATTATCATGGCTTCTGCTCAGGCCTACCTCAATGCACTCAATAAGTTGGCCGATATCGTGGCCCGTAACGCCCGAGCGGAGCAGAAAATTGGGTTGTGTTAAGAAAGGTGTGGCTTAGGAGTCTGGTTTTGTCGTGAAGTTACATCACTAACCTCCTGCCGTCCTACCGAATCGTCATCCACATGTACCCGAGTGAGCCCAGGTGACTCATGGGCACCATGTCAAATTCTCTATTATGATAGAGGAGGAAAGAATTCCTGTGGATTGACGAAATGAAAGAAG
Organism: Nitrospirales bacterium; assembly: GCA_965223495.1. GTDB lineage: Bacteria > Nitrospirota > Nitrospiria > Nitrospirales > UBA8639 > Nitrospira_E. The sequence goes on from OZ245001.1 coordinate 630,872, forward strand.
AATAGGTTTTGATGATTCGGATAAAAGGTGGGGGCCTGGGCCCAAATTTGAAATAACCAATCGGAAATCTGATAGTTCGGTAACTCCATCTACAATTGGGAGGATCAATGAAGAAGCATATTGCCGTCTTACCCGGCGATGGAATTGGGCCGGAAATTATGCCTCAGGCTGTACGGGTATTAGAAGCCGTTGCCCAGGCTTTTGGACATCAATTCGAATTAACCTATGGACAAGTTGGTGGAGCCGCCATCGATGCGACCGGGTTTCCTCTTCCCCCCGAAACCTTAGCTCTGGCGAAATCCAGCGATGCGGTGCTCCTAGGGGCGGTGGGGGGACCGAAATGGGAAGGCCTCGAATACGATCGGCGCCCCGAACGGGCTCTGCTCGGGTTACGAGAACAATTAGGCCTCTTTGCTAATCTTCGTCCAGCCAAAATGTATTCTCCCTTGATTGAAGCCTCGAGTCTCAAACCGGAGATCATCGAAGGAATCGATGTCTTGGTGGTCAGAGAACTCACTGGAGGGATCTACTTTGGCAAACCCAAAGGCATCGAACCAACCCAAACGGGGCACCGCGGATTCAATACCGAAGTCTATACCACAGAAGAAATACACCGAATTGCCGAGGTGGCCTTTCAGGCGGCCAAAAAACGAAGAGGCCTCGTCCATTCGATCGATAAGGCCAATGTTCTGGAATCATCCGAGCTTTGGCGCCGAGAAGTGATCAAGGTGCATGAACGTTTTGCGGATGTCGAATTAAAGCATATGTATGTCGATAATTGTGCCATGCAACTCGTCCGATATCCTAAACAGTTTGACGTGATCGTCACGACCAATTTATTCGGGGATATTTTGAGTGATGAGGCGGCCATGCTCACAGGCTCGATCGGCATGCTCCCCTCGGCCAGCGTCGGAGCCACCGTGGGTATGTTTGAACCCATTCACGGAAGTGCACCTGATATTGCCGGAAAAAATTTAGCCAATCCGATAGGGATGATTGCCTCAGCGGGGATGATGCTGACCTATGCGTGTGATTTAACGAAAGAAGCGCAATTGGTTGAAACCGCGATTCAACGTACACTCGAAGAGGGGTTTCGCACAAAAGATTTGGAAAGCCCAGGAACACGTTCTTTGGGAACGAAAGAAATGGGAGACCAAATCCTGGCTCACCTACAGGAATTATTCGGATGACGGATTCTCCTGTTCAACCGGTCATTCACACGCTCGCGGGAAATGGGACTCCCGGGCATGTCGGTGACGGAAAGCCAGCGACTGAGGGGTGTCTCAATGAACCCAAGAATATGTGTTTCGATGCCGAGGGCAATGTGTTCATCGCCGATTCCGAAAATCATGCGATACGACGAGTCTTGGTCCAGACGGGATGTTTGGAAACGGTGGCGGGGAAAGTCGCCGGCCAATCAATGCCCGTACCCTCTCCATCTCCCAGTGGCTCGCCATCGGTTACACCGGAGGAGGTTGATCCTCTTGGAGACACGGAGGATATCCCCGGGCAAGCCTATACCCAAACGCCAGATTTGAGCGGGACGGTGCGGTATGTGGTGGGGCAAGGTATGGGGCGAGACCGTTTTGAAGGGGACGGTGGAGCTGCGACCTCAGCGTTGCTAAACTTTCCGTCCGCCGTCGTCGTGGATTCTTCGGGTGCTCTCTTTATCGCCGATACCTGGAACCATCGCATTCGTCGGGTAGATCATCAGACCGGTGTGATTCAAACCGTGGCCGGAACCGGTCAGACCAAATGGACGGGGGATGGTGGCCCGGGCACATCGGCCACCTTAAATGAACCCGTTGCCCTCGCGTTGGATGGAAATCATCTGTATATCGCCGATCAAAGCAATAATCGTATTCGCGTACTCGATCTTGAAACTCGGGTGTTGACCACCCTAGCGGGAACAGGAGAGTCGGGGTACAACGGAGATGACATACCGGCCCAAGAGGCGAGTTTAGCGGGCCCGAGTGGACTGGCGCTTGATTCTGGTGGCAATCTCTTTGTGGCCGATACCTTTAATGGTCGCATCAGAATGATCGCCAAGTCTACGGGGAAAATTTCTACCGTTGTGGGTGATGGGTCGGAGTTTCGCTATGAACGGGGGGCGAATGAATCAGCCCCCGCTCTATCCCGACCCTATGGGATTGCCATTACCCAGAATAATCAGCTGCTGATTACCGATTCGGATAATCATTTAGTTCGGAAATGGGATCCGGAAAGTCAATCGATGAGTTTGCTGGCGGGGAATGGTCAGGCCACGTTTTCGGGAGATGGCGTGTGTCCGACGGAAAGTAGCCTGAATTTCCCCTTTGGTGTTGCGGTATCAGCTTCCGGAACCATAGCCATCGCCGATACCTTTAATCATCGGATTCGAGTGATCGCCTTGTAAACTTCTGAGTGCCTGACGTGTGCTCCGGGAGGGTTAGGCCTGGCCCCTCAGGACGTTAGTCATAAGGGTAAACATTGATGCAAAAAAAACCTGCATACACGGTGGCTGTCGTGGGAGCAACTGGGGCCGTCGGGACGGAAATGATCCAAGTCCTCGAGGAGCGAAACTTTCCCGTAGGAGAATTAATTCCTCTGGCATCCGCGCGTTCACAAGGGAATGAGGTATCCTTTAAAGGACAAGATATTGGGGTCAAGGTCTTAGAGGAACACTCCTTTAAGGGAGTGGACGTGGCCCTATTCTCCGCGGGGGCTGGCGTGAGCAAGGAATTTGGTCCGCTGGCTGTCAAAGCCGGTTCGGTGGTGATCGACAATAGTTCGGCTTGGAGAATGGATCCACGCGTTCCCTTGGTTGTGCCGGAGGTCAACCCGCTAGACCTGGCCAAACATGAAGGACTGATCGCCAACCCGAATTGCTCGACCATTCAAATGGTGGTGGCCTTAAAACCGTTGCATGATGCCGTTCGAATTAAACGCATTATCGTCACCACCTTTCAATCCGTCTCCGGAACGGGAAAAGAAGCGATGGAAGAACTCGCCGAACAAGCACGGAATCTCCTAAGCATGAGAGAAGCCACCGCTGAGGTGTATCCCCATCAAATCGCCTTTAATTGTTTGCCCCACATCGATGAATTTTTGCCCAATGGATATACGAAAGAAGAAATGAAGATGGTGAATGAAACCCGAAAAATTTTCGGGGATTCCTCCATCTCGGTAACGGCCACGACTGTGCGGGTTCCGGTCTTTATTTGCCATGCGGAATCGGTCAACATTGAGACCGAAAAAAAAGTGAGTGCGAATGAAGCTCGAGCTTTGTTGGCCGGGGCCGCGGGCGTGCAGGTGTACGACGATCCAAGTCGAAGCCTGTATCCCCTACCGGTTGACGTGGTGGGAACCGATGCGGTGTACGTCGGACGCGTCCGGGAAGATGAGTCCATACCCCATGGCCTGAATTTATGGGTGGTTGCAGACAATTTGCGAAAAGGTGCCGCGTTAAACGCGGTTCAGATTGCTGAGGTACTGATTCGTTGAAGGAAATGATTCACCATGCTTGGGTTGGGGAAAATCTTGTTGCTTCTGGGAACGGTGTTTCTCATCCTTGGCGCTCTTCTGACCCTGCTAGGCAAAGAAGGAGGCGTTCTTGGGTGGATAGGCCGATTGCCTGGGGATTTGATGATTAAACGTGAAAACTTCACGTTGTATGTGCCATTGGCAACGAGTCTTGTGTTGAGTATCATCGGAAGTATCCTCATGTATTTTCTGTTTCGACGGTAGGTGATCAAAATAAGATCTGTGAAGATTCTCCTCGGTCTCGTCTCCATCGTCTTCGGTTGGGTCATATTCGGGCCTGCCGAAGGATGGGCCGCTGATCCCGCAATTCGATTGGGGTTGATTGATCAGGCCAGAAGCCTGACTATTCGCGCCACCGATCCCTTCATCCTCAAACTCCCTTCCAAGAAAACGTTCACGATTTCCGGTTCGGTGACGGTCACACGTAAACGGAACACCCTTCTGTTGAATAACCGGGTGGAAGTTCAATCCCCACTCTGGATTGAAGACAATGGGCAGGCCTTTACGATTTGGGCCAACCCTGGAAAGACACCGACCACATCTGGGGCAAAAAAGCGAGAGTGGGTAGTTCAAGGTCCCTTGGATATCCAAACGGGACTGTCTGGATTGGCCCTGATTAACTGGATTGAATTGGAAACATACGTGGCCGGTGTGGTATCCGGAGAAGTCAGTCCTAAGTGGCCACCCGAAGCTCTCAAGGCTCAGGCTGTAGCGGCCCGAACCTACGTTTTGTATAAAAAGGCCCAAAATGCTCAACAACCCATGGATGTGGTGGCCAGTGTTCAAGATCAGGTCTACCATGGGCATGCCAAAAGGGCACAGTCGGTTCTTCAAGCCATTGCGGCGACTAAAGGAGAAGTCCTGACCTACGAGAACCGCCCCATTTATGCCGCCTATTCCTCCACGGCGGCAGGTCCGACTGAGAATGCCCTGTATGTGTGGGCATTGGATCTTCCCTACCTCAAAGGGGTTGATTGTCCGTTTGACGAACGAGCCCCCCGGTATAATTGGGAGGCATCCTTTAGCCTTGGTTACCTCGAGCAACAATTACGAAAGGAAGGGTATCAGGTCGGAAAAATTGCCACGCTTACCCCTTATACCTTTACCGCGTCGGGAAGGGTAGACCGCGTTCGGTTGCTCCATTCGCAGGGAGAAATTATCCTGAGAGGACAGGATTTACGGCGGGTGGTGGGGTATTCCAAGTTGTTGAGTACCCAATTTTCCATTGAATCCTTCGGGACCGAAGTCGTGGTCGTAGGGCATGGGGCCGGCCATGCCGTGGGTATGTGCCAGTGGGGAATGCGGGAAATGGCCAACCTTGGGTATGACTATCAATCGATATTGCAGCATTATTATCCTGGGACGACTCTTCTTCCTCTCGAACAAGTCAATCTCACCGCGACGGCCCACCCCTAGCCTTGACCCATTCAGGGGTTGGTGATGGATCTCTCAGACTTTAACTTTCCGTTCGATGCCACGTTGGTGGCGAAGCATCCGGTTCGTCCACGAGATCGGGCCCGGTTGTTAGCCCTTCATCGCGCGCGGGGGGAAATACGAGATCGGTCGGTGAGCCATCTTCCCGAAATTCTTCAACCCGGAGACCTTCTCGTGGTTAATGATACGAAAGTCATTCCGGCCAGGTTTTGGGGAAAAAAAATTCCCGGAGGTGGAAACCTGGAAATCCTGCTCGTCAGGTTAAGAGATCACGATTATGCGGAGGTGCTCATAAAAGGGCGCATTCGAGCGGGACAAAAAGTGGCCTGTGAGGGAACCGGCACGTTAGAAATCGTGGAAAAACAATCGGATCACGTAGTCATTCGGTGGCTGGGTCCGGGTACCCTACAGGAATGGGTATCGCATCATGGTGAGATTCCGTTGCCCCCCTATCTCAAAAGAACCCCCAATCTTCAAGATTCCACGGATTATCAAACCGTATTTGCCGAAAGAGAAGGGGCCATCGCGGCGCCAACGGCCGGTTTACATTTCACTCCAAATCTCTTGGGCCAGTTAAAGGGAAATGGGATCGACATGATCGCGTTGACTCTTCATGTAGGGCCGGGAACCTTCCTGCCGGTCAAGACGCAAAACATTCAAGATCATGTCATGCATCCGGAATGGTGTGAAATTTCTCAAGAGACAGTCGAGACGATCATGGCCACGCGTCGCCGAGGGGGGCGAATCGTCGCGGTTGGCACCACGGTCGCTCGCAGTTTGGAATCAGCCGTGAATGATGAAGGGGAGCTCACCGCGTATGCGAGTGAGACTCGGTTGTTCATCATTCCCGGGTTTCAATTTCGATGTGTCGATGTGTTGATGACCAACTTTCATTTTCCTGAAACGACCCTGTTAATGTTGGTGTCCGCCTTTGCGGGAAGGGAATTCGTGTGCCAAGCGTATGAGCATGCGGTCAAGGAACGGTACCGGTTGTATAGCTATGGCGATGCCATGTTGATTGAATAACCCGAATGGCAGGGAAAGGGAATGTTTTCCTTGAAGAGGCTTCTACGCTCCTTTAACCGGTATGGACGTGAGAAGAGGAATGAGGAAATACGGATTATTCGTCGAAAGCGGTGAGCGAGATTACCCCATATTACAGGAGCCCCTCGTGAATCGTGATATTGCCCCTGGCGCGTAAATTGGTTTGGAACGCTTGTAGGGCCCGTTGCTTTTTCTGAATGAGAAATTGCATTTTAATCTGTTCAAAAACCTCGGGGTCGGGCTCGGCACCATCCAAGGTTTGTCGTGTATGTAACTCGGTCACTTCCTGAAGTTCTGCAGGGGTGAGTGTGGTGGCCTCGGTGACGAGCAAGTTGGCCTTTGCCGCCAATAATAGGTCCCGCTGTTGTCGTTCATATTGATTGGGAGTCATCCGAATTCTTGCCAACAACCTCTGGTAATATTGAGAATCGAAGACCCCATCTTTCTGAAATTCAGGTTGGTTGACGATGGTATCGTGGAGTTCTTTTCCGGAGACGGCCAAATTCAGTTCTTCGGCAAGGACTTGCCAGGATTTTTGGATCACGATTCGTTCAAGGGCGATTTGATCCAGGGTTTCTTCTTGAATTTCTTCGTTTTGCAATTGGTCTCGATAACGTTCGTAGACGAGTTGTTTCGAGCGAAGATAATCTTGCTTGGCGATTTTATAGGGCCCGACCTCCGCGACCGTATTGGGTTGAGAAGCTTCAAACCCAAACCACCCCATTCCCACGATAAAGGTGACGGCAATTACCAACATGATGCCTTTTAATAACCAGGGATATTTATGTGAGCCCTCTCGAATAATCCGAATCATCTCGTTCTCCTTCAGGTCAGGCGGTCAATGGAAAGACTGGTGTACTACAAAAAAGATCTCGTCTTTTGGGAAAAAAGCGTTATGAAAGTTTCGAAAGGGTGAGCCCCGGAACCCTTCCGATCATAATAAAATTCTACGGGCATCAACCCTGAAAGGCAAGCTGGTTGGGCCTCATCATGGAATCCTTTACATCGAAGGGTGCCCATGGTAAGCACAAGGACCAAACAATTGGCCATTTTCCTTGTTTTCTTTGTCCAATAAGAAAGGGAAGACACACACATGAGTGAAGTACGTGTACGATTCGCTCCGAGCCCCACGGGCTTTCTCCATATCGGTGGCGTAAGAACCGCGTTATTTAACTGGCTATTTGCCCGGCACGAGGGAGGAACGTTTGTTCTTCGGATTGAAGATACTGATCGAGATCGGTCAACGGACGAAGCCATTCAAGTCATTCTCCAAGGGATGCGATGGGTCGGGTTGGATTGGGATGAAGGGCCGATTCGCCAGACCGATCGGTTAGAATTGTATCGGTCCCATGCGGTGGATTTGTACGACCGGGGACTGGCCTATTGGTGCGTATGTACCCCCGAAGAGCTGGAGGCTCGGCGAAAAGAGGCTCAAGCGGCAGGCCTCCCCTTGAAATATAACGGCCATTGTCGCGATCGCGGGATCAGGGATCCTCAGCAACCGGCTGCTCTCCGATTTAAGGCTCCGCAAGAAGGGCAGACGATCGTCAAGGATCTGATCAAAGGCGACATCGTGTTTGAGAATACCGTCCTGGACGATCTCATCATCCTCCGCTCCAATGGGTATGCCACCTATAATTTTTCCGTAGTGGTGGACGATGCGTCCATGCATATATCCCATGTGATTCGGGGAGACGATCATGTCAATAACACTCCCCGTCAGGTTCCACTCTTCAAAGCCTTGGGATTTCCGATCCCTCAATTTGCCCATCTCCCCATGATCTTGGGTGCCGATAAATCCCGATTGTCTAAACGGCATGGGGCCACGTCGGTCCTGGCCTATCAGGAAATGGGCTATTTGCCCGAAGCCTTGGTGAATTATCTCGTACGCCTAGGCTGGTCCCACGGAGATCAAGAAATTTTTTCCCTGCCGGAAATGGTGAAGTTGTTCGATCTGCAACAGGTCCAAGCCTCCGCGGCTGTCTTTAATCCCGAAAAGCTGAAATGGGTGAATGCGCAACATATCCGAAATAGCGAACCCGGACATGTGGCGAAAGCCTTGGAACCCTTTCTCCGGCAAGCGGGGTATGAGGACGCGGCCTTCACCAGGATTCCGGGTGGGGTGACGGCATTGGTGCTTCCTTTGCGGGAACGATCCGAAACTTTGTTAGATATGGTGGAAGGGGCTGTTCCTTACCTCGTTGAGCCGATGGCGATGGATGAAGCGGCCGCCAAAAAATTCCTGACCCAGGCCGTTGCCCCCATCCTCAACGAGTTTGCGGATCAACTCGAAAGAGAGGGGGAGTTCGCAAAAGACTCACAGGAACGCATTCTCAAGGCGATCATTCAAGCTCACGAATTAAAGATGGGCAAAGTGGCGCAACCCCTTCGAGTTGCGTTGACGGGGAGAACGGTCAGCCCCGGCATCTATGAAGTCATGGCCCTCTTGGGTAAGGAACGTACCCTTCAGCGGATTCGCGCCGCCGTGGATCGTGCGAGGAATTCTTCCGAACAAGCATGATTCATCAAAATGGGAAATGAGAATATGCTTAAGCTGAAAAAGATTTTTCCGCCCGGATGAGTCTAACGGAATGGGAAGAGCATATTTCAGTTTTTGCTCTTTTCTTGACTGCATGAAAGCCTTGTTTTAAGCTCATCCTAGGTTGGGGGATCGTCTAAGGGTAGGACGTCAGATTCTGGTTCTGATTGTGAGGGTTCGAATCCTTCTCCCCCAGCCAATTCCGACTGTTAGTGACCCACTTTCTTCCCCTGAAAGTTTGGTATTGGTTGTGCTCGTTTTTATGCCCCTTACTCACCTCGGCGGTTAAATTACCCTTTCCTTCCATTAACGGTGAAATAGGCCTCGCCGGGCCAAAATTGAGGGCCACGTTTCAATTGGTGCCTTCCGGCTTATTGGAGAAAGAAATGGAAAAATTCGAGTCTGACCCCTTTTTTCTCTTTTTATCCAGGCAAATGTCTTTGACGGTCTGTCGTTGCCCTAGCAAGATTTCCGCTTCCCACAGTTTGTGAATGATTTGTTCAACTGAGTTTTTCACTCGTGCCATGATGCCTCCCTTTTAACGTGTTCCCTAGCCTGTAACATAGGGGTCGGGATCGTTTAAAGCCCCCTCAACCCAGAAGTCTTAGGGACCTTGTTTCTTCGGCATGGCTGCCCGTAATCTATTCGTACCGATAATGGGCCGAAATTTATCCCCCAGCGCCTGCGCCAATGGTATCAGCCGATAGAAGTCGCGCCGCTCTTCATTGAGCCGGGCAGTCCGTGCGAAAATGGCTATGTGGAATCGTTCAACGGTAAACTGCGAGATGAATTGCTGAATGGAGAAATCTTTTACACGTTGCAAGAAGCCCAAATCATCATTGAACGCTGGCGACGGGAGGATAATACCCATCGACCGCATAGTCCCCTGGGGTATCAGCCACCGGCCCCAGAGCCCCGCACATTAATGGAACTGGTGGCTAAACCAGTGGGGGTTGGTCACCAAATTAATCCCAAAGGTTTAGGGGAAATAGTCCGAAGATCTTAGGATTGTGAACACCGACGATTTTATAACGTACTTGGGTGATCTGGACGTCAAACTCTATGTGGAGGATGGAAAACTGCGCTGTGATGCCCCCAAGGGAATTCTGACCCCCTCCATCCAGGAAGAGTTATCTCAACGCAAGATGGAACTCATGGCTTTTTTGGAAAAAGCCACGGAAGTTAACTTAGAAGAAACTTCAGCGATTCAACCGAATACATGGGTTGGGAATCGGCCTCTCTCCTTTTCCCAACATCGTATCTGGCTGTTTGAACAATTAAATCCCGGAACTCCGACGTACAATCTTTCCTTTGGGTACCGTCTCCTTGGGGACTTACATCCACGTGCCTTAGAACAGAGCCTCCAGGCTATTATCGAGCGTCATGAAATTTTGAGGACGACCTTTTTCTCTTCGGATGGAGAACCGTATCAAGTGGTGTCGTCCGGGGAATCTTTCGCTCTGGACATTCGGGATTTACGCTCACGTCCGCTTACTCAATCCCTTGACGTTTCCCGATTAACCAAAGAAGTCGCCACCCACCCTTTTGATTTGACACAGGCCCCTTTATTCCGCCCCTATCTGTTTACGCTGACTGCACAAGAACACATTCTCTTTGTCGTCGTGCACCATATTCTGTTTGATGCCTGGTCGATCAGCATATTCATGGAAGAACTTCAAGCATTCTATCAAGGTTTTTCCTCGGGAGGGACTCCGCAACGTTCCCATCTTCCGATCCAATTTGCCGATTTTGCGCACTGGCAACGAGACACGCTCCAAGGCCGCGTGTTGGAACGGCATCTCCAGTATTGGAAGGCCCAGCTGGCCTCCAGTCCCGCCGTGGTTGAACTGCCCTTCGACCACCCTCGCCCGCTTGTTCCCTCCTATAAAGGGGGCACGGAGAGTTGGAAAATTTCCCGGGACTTAGGCGCCGCCCTTCAACGCCTGGGCCAGGACGAGCAAGCGACCCTGTTCATGGTGTTGTTGGCTGCCTGGAAGACCTTGCTCTACCGGTACACGCATATGACAGATATCGTGGTGGGGACGCCCATCGCGAATCGGACCAGACACGAGCTGGAAGGCCTCCTTGGGTTTTTTGTGAATACGTTGGCCTTACGGACTGATCTTTCAGGAAATCCTGAATTCATTGAGGTTCTCCGGAGAGTGCGCACCATTTCACTGGAAGCGTTCAAGCATCAAAACATGCCCTTTGAGAAACTGATTGAAGAGCTTCATCTTGATAGGAACCTGAGTCATGCGCCTTTGGTTCAAGTCATGTTTAACCTACAAAACGTTCCCAGGATTTCTCAAAATTTTCCTGGCCTAACACTGAAACGGTTATCCACAGAAAATGAGTCAGTGAAATTTGATTTAGAAATGTATATCAAGGAACAAGAGGATCAATCGCTGGCGATCAAACTGGTCTATAGCCGCGATCTTTTCACTACGGTTACCATTCGCCAAATGCTCGGGCATTTTCAAGTCCTGCTAGAGGGCCTGGTTCAGAATCCCAAAACTCGGATCTCAGACGTTCCGTTGCTAACCCCGCCTGAACGGCATCAACAGCGGGTGGCCTGGAATGCCACGGCCACCAGCTATCCCCAAGACCAGAGTCTGGGGGTGTTATTTGAGGAGCAGGTGGCCCTTCGCCCGGAGGCGGTGGCCGTTATCGATGGGCACGCTCACCTGACGTATCAGCAGTTGCAGCAGCGAGCCACGCAACTGGCGCACTGGCTGCGGCGGCAAGGCGTGGGGGCGGAGAGTCGGGTGGGGGTGTGTCTGGACCGAGGGGTGGACCTGCTCGTCAGTCTCCTCGGTATTCTCAAAGCCGGCGGGGCCTATGTGCCGTTGGATCCGCACGCTCCGTCCGAACGACTGGCCTTTTTGGTGCAGGATGCCGGGGTGCGCCTGGTCTTGACCCATGACATCCATCGGCCCCAGCTCGGAGGTCTCCCGCCCGGGATCGTGCATGTGCTCGATCAGGAATGGGCGCCGATCGCTCAGGAAGCGGACCGCGGCGTGCCCGCCACGGGACACAGTCTGGGGCTGGCGTACATTATGTATACCTCCGGCTCGACCGGCCAACCCAAGGGGACCCTCATCAGTCACCGCAGTGTGGTCCGGCTGGTCCAAGCCACGAATTATATTCACCTCGGCTCACAGGCACGGGTGGCGCACGTGGCGCATGTGGCCTTTGACGCGATCACGTTTGAAGTGTGGGGCGCCTTATTGAATGGTGGGGTGGTGGTGGTCTTTGAGCAAGAGGCCGTCCTCACGCCCGCCCGTTTCGCGACGCGGGTTCAGGAAGAAGGGGTGTCGGCGCTCTTTATGACGACGGCCTTATTCAATCAGGTCGTGCGAGAAGAACCGCGTGCGCTGGCGTCGCTGGAGACGGTGCTCTTTGGGGGCGAGCTGGTCGATCGGGCCTGGGTGGCACGGGTGTTGGAGGCCGGCCCGCCGGGACAGCTCGCGCATGTCTATGGGCCGACGGAATCGACGACGTTTGCCACATGGCATCGGGTGGAGGCGGCGGATCTGACGGGTGTGACGGTGCCGATCGGGCGGCCCGTGAGCAACACGCAGGCCTATGTGGTGGATCGCAGGCAACACCTCGTGCCGGTGGGCGTGGCAGGGGAACTACTGATCGGAGGCGACGGGGTGGCCTGGGGCTATCTCAATCAGCCAACTCTGACGGCAGAGAAGTTTCTGCCCCTTTCCTATAGTACAGAGCCGGGCGCCCGGGTATATCGCACGGGCGATCAGGTGCGGTGGAATCGACAAGGGGCCTTGGAATTTCAGGGCCGCCGGGATGGGCAGGTCAAGGTGCGTGGCCATCGCATTGAAGTCGGCGAGATTGAAGTCACGCTTCGAGAGCATGCTGCCGTCCAGGACGCCGTCGTGGTCTGCCGAGAAGATCAGCCGGGGGAGAAGGAGCTGGTAGCCTATGTGGTGACGGCCAAGGAGGACGACCTCCCTACTCTCCGGGCGCATCTGAAGCAGCAGTTGCCGGGGTACATGGTGCCGAGTGTCGTCATACGGCTGGAGGGCATGCCGCTTACCGCCAATGGCAAAGTGGACAAGCGGGCCTTGCCGAAACCAAGGGAGGCGGACCGGCTTCAGGAGACGACGTATGTGGCCCCGCGCACTGCAATCGAACGGCGCCTGGCGGCCATCTGGCAAGCGGTCTTGAACCGGGAGCGGGTGGGCGTCCAGGACAATTTCTTCGAAATCGGCGGCCATTCCCTCTTGGCCACGAAAGTGGTGTCGCGGGTTCGGGAAGAATTTGACAGAGACCTCTCCTTACGGGAGTTTTTTGCGTCACCCACGGTGGCCGGTCTCGTAGATAGGAAGGTTTTCCAGACACGGGAAAAGGCACCAAGTCAGGGTGTGGCACTCCAGAGGGTCTCCCGCGAAGACGGGCTTCCGCTGTCGTTTGCCCAACAACGGCTCTGGTTTCTCCATCAACTCGAACCTGAGAGTGCGGGATATAACAGCCCGTTGGTGGTTCGCCTGAGCGGCTCCTTACACGTGGGGGCACTGAAACGGAGTTTTCAAACCTTGGTCGACCGGCATGAAACTCTTCGAACTTCCTTTCCCAGTCAGGATGGCTCTCCCAAGCAAGTGATTGCCACGGACTTTCGGTTGCCCTGGCGGGAAGAGAATATCGCGGGTATCCCGGAATCTGAACGAGAGACGACCGCTCAGGCGTTCGTCAAAACCGAGGTGGCGCGTGCCTTTGATTTGGGAAAAGGCCCATTGATTCGGCTGTTCTTGTTGCACCTGGGGCAAGACGATCATGTGTTCGTGATTACCCTGCATCACATCATTTCGGATGGCTGGTCTATGGGGATCTTAAGCCATGAATTGGAGGAGAGCTATGCGGCTTATTTGAAAGATCAGGCGCCAACCTTGCCGGTGTTACCCATTCAGTATGCTGATTTTTCGGTTTGGCAGAGAACGTGGTTGCAGGGAGAAAATTTAGACAAGCAGTTAGGGTATTGGCGACAACAGTTAGCAGGAATGCCTACCTTGGCCCTCCCGACCGATTTGCCCAGGCCAGCGGTCCAGACCTTTGGGGCTGCCCGGGAACTGGTGCCCCTTTCCCCAGAGCTGTCCCAGGCCCTGCGTATCTTGAGTGGCCAGCATGGGGTGACCCTGACCATTTGGATGTTAGCCGCCTTTAATGCCCTGCTGGCAAAATATACCGGACACACGGATATCGTGGTGGGCTCGCCTATCGCCAATCGCACGCGCACCGATTTGGAAGGCCTCATCGGGTTTTTCGTGAATAGTTTGGTGCTTCGCACGGATCTCTCAGGCGATCCCTCGTTTGTGGCACTCGTGGACCGGACGAAACGTGTGTCCGTCGAGGCCTATGATCACCAGGACGTGCCGTTTGAGCGGATCGTCGAGGAGTTGCAACCAGAACGGGATCGGGGGCGCAATCCCCTCTTTCAAGTGATGTTTGCCGTGCAGAACATCCCGTTTGAAAGCCTTCGTCTCTCCGGGATACAGGTTCAGCCTTATGGGGGGTGGGGGATCACATCACGAATGGACCTGGAATGTCATGTGTGGGAGCGGGAGGGACGCTTCGTCTTGAGCTTCCTGTATAACACCGATCTCTTCACGCCACAGACCGTCACGCGGTTGGGCCAGCATTTTCAGCGAATCCTAGAATCCGTCGTGGAAGATCCCACACGGCGGCTGTCGGCTATTCAATTAGTAGATGCGGATGAGCACCACCAACAGCGGGTGACCTGGAACGCTACGGCCACCAGCTATCCGAAAGACCAGAGTCTGGGGGTGTTATTTGAGGAGCAGGTCGTGGCCCGCCCGGAGGCGGTGGCCGTTATCGATGGGGACGCTCACCTGACGTATCAGCAGTTGCAGCAGCGAGCCACGCGCTTGGGGCACTGGCTGCGGCGGCAAGGCGTGGGGGCGGAGAGTCGGGTGGGGGTGTGTCTCGACCGGGGCGTGGATCTGCTCGTCAGTCTCCTCGGTATTCTCAAAATCGGCGGGGCCTATGTGCCGTTGGATCCGCACGCTCCACCCGAACGACTGGCCTTTTTGGTGCAGGATGCTGGGGTGCAAGTAGTGGTGACGCACGCGTCCTATGGCCAACAGGTAGAAGGAGTGGAGGGGGTCTCCATCGTGGTTTTGGACTTGGCCTGGGCCTCAATTGGGCAGGAGCCGAGTACCATGCTCAGCGACGCGGCAGGGGGCAGTGCCGCCCTGGCGTATATCATGTATACCTCCGGCTCGACCGGCCAACCCAAGGGGACCCTCATCAGTCACCGCAGTGTGGTCCGGCTGGTGAAAGCCACGAATTATATTCACCTCGGCTCACAGGCACGGGTGGCGCACGTGGCGCATGTGGCCTTTGACGCGATCACGTTTGAAGTGTGGGGCGCCTTATTGAATGGTGGGGTGGTGGTGGTCTTTGAGCAAGAGGCCGTCCTCACGCCCGCCCGTTTCGCGACGCGGGTTCAGGAAGAAGGGGTGTCGGCGCTCTTTATGACGACGGCCTTATTCAATCAGGTCGTGCGAGAAGAACCGCGTGCGCTGGCGTCGCTGGAGACGGTGCTCTTTGGGGGCGAGTTGGTCGATCGGGCCTGGGTGGCACGGGTGTTGGAGGCCGGCCCACCGGGACAGCTCGCGCATGTCTATGGGCCGACGGAATCGACGACGTTTGCCACGTGGCATCGAGTGGAGGAGGCGGATCTAAAGGGCGTGACGGTGCCGATCGGGCGGCCCGTGAGCAACACGCAGGCCTATGTGGTGGATCGCGGACAACACCTCGTGCCGGTGGGCGTGGCAGGGGAACTACTGATCGGAGGCGACGGGGTGGCCTGGGGCTATCTGAACCAGCCGGGGCTCACGGCGGAGAAATTTGTGCCGCATCCGTTTGCTCGGACCCCTGGGGGGCGGGTGTATCGCACGGGCGATCAGGTGCGATGGAATCGACAAGGGGCTTTGGAATTTCAGGGCCGCCGGGATGGGCAGGTCAAAGTGCGCGGCCATCGCATTGAAGTCGGCGAGATTGAAGTCACGCTTCGAGAGCATGCTGCCGTCCAGGACGCCGTCGTGCTGTGCCGAGAAGATCAGCCGGGGGAGAAGGAGCTGGTGGCCTATGTGGTGACGACCGAGGAAGACGACATTCCCATCCTCCGGGCGCATCTGAAACAGCGGTTGCCGGGGTACATGATGCCGAGTGTCGTCATACGGCTGGAGGGCCTGCCGCTCACGGCCAATGGCAAAGTGGACAAGCGGGCCTTGCCGAAACCAGGGGAGGCGGACCGGCTTCAGGGGACGACGTATGTGGCGCCGCGCACTGAAATCGAACGGCGCATGGCGGCCATCTGGCAAGAGGTCTTGAAACGGGAGCAGGTGGGCGTCCAGGACAATTTCTTCGAAATCGGCGGCCATTCCCTCTTGGCCACGAAAGTGGTTTCGCGCCTTCAACAGGCCTTTCCCCACGAGGTTTCTTTACAACATTTTTTTGAACACCCCACGGTCGCCGGGTTGGCGGAGTTTATGGGCCTGACGCAGGCCCAGGCAAGGGTCGGAGACCTTCCTCCCTTGAAATCTATTGATCGTTCCGGCCCCCTCCCCCTGTCCTTTAGTCAGCAACGCTTGTGGCTCCTCGATCAGTTGGAGTCTGATAGTACCGCCTATTCGATGCCGTTCAGCTTTCGGATACGGGGAAAGCTCCGCGTGAAAGAATTAGAAAACAGTCTCCATGTCCTCACGAACCGTCATGAAGCCTTGCGCACGCGATTTCTCATAAAGGACGGAGAGCCCTATCAAGTCATTACTCCCGACTTTCACGTGACCCTCACGGTCATTGATCGACCAGATGTTCCGGAAGTCGAACGCGACCAGCATTGCCGCACACTCGGGGCCGAAGAATGGGCGCGGCCGTTCGATTTAATGCAGGGCCCTTTGATTCGCGTGACGCTCTATCGGTTCGCTCCCGAGGACCACCTGTTGTTCTTAACCATGCACCATATTATCTCCGATGGGTGGTCGACCGACATTTTCTTTCGCGAACTCTCCTCGGTATATCGCACGTTCGTGGACGGGGGGGTGCCGGCCCTGTCTTCTTTACCCATTCAGTATGGTGACTATGCCGTGTGGCAGCGCGAATGGCTCCAGGGAGAGTATGCTCAACGTTTATTGGACTATTGGCAGAACCAGCTTGGTGGCGCTCCTCCTAACCAATCCTTGCCCACGGACCACCCTCGGCCGGCGGTCCAGACGCATCGAGGGGGTCAACTCAGTCGGGTGGTCTCTCCCGAGTTAGTTGAAGGCATAAAATCTTTGAGCCAGGGGGAAGGGGTAACCCCCTTTATGACCCTGCTGGCAGCATTTCAACTCTTGTTGGCCCGGCATATCGGGCAGGAGGATATCGTGGTGGGCACTCCGGTCGCCAACCGCCATCGGGTGGAGCTTGAAGGGCTGATGGGGTTGTTCCTGAATACCTTGGTCTTGCGAACGGACGTTTCTGAAGACTTGACCGTGCGGGAATTTCTTCGCCAGGTTCGGGCGGTGTGTGTGGGGGCCTATACCCACCAGCATCTGCCCTTCGAACAATTGGTGGAGGCCCTCCAGCCCGTGCGGGACCTCAGCCGCACGCCATTATTTCAGATTTTTTTCAACTTGGTCGACCTATCCAAGACACACCTGGACTTGGCGGGCGTGCAGCTTACGCCCCTGAGCCTGGGAGAGGAAGCCCGGGCCAAATTTGATCTGACCCTCTTTATTGGACAACGCGACCAGACGTGGACGGCCCAATTTATCTACAACACGGATCTCTTTGAGCCATCCACCATTGCCTGGTTCGCGGACCAGTATGTCGTCCTCCTCCAGGGGATGGTAGCCCAGCCGGACGCGCCCCTGTCAGCCCTGTCCGTCTTTGGAAAAGCGGGGCGGCCGGTGCTTCCTCAGGTTGGGCCGGTAGTGGTGCGGGCGGCACCGACCTTTCACCCGTTCCCGGCCCTCACCGATGTCCTTTCGCTTCCCTATCGGTTTGAAGAGATGGTGCGGCGGTATCCGCAGCATCTGGCTATCCAGACTAAAGAGCATACCTGGACGTATGCTCAGCTCAATGCCCAGGCCAATCGGCTGGCCCATACGCTCTTGGCCACTTCTGCCAACCGGACGCCTTCCGAACCCATCGGGCTGTTCTTTGAGACGGGCGCGCCCATGGTGGCGGCGCTGCTGGGCATTGTCAAGATCGGCCACCCCTATGTCCCGTTAGACCCCGGACTGCCTCCAGCTCGGTTGGAGTTCCTGGTGCGGGATACGCAATTGAGGACCATTCTGAGTTGTGCGACCTTGGCCCCGCAGGTGGCCTCGTTCCACCATGCCGGCTGTCAGGTGCTGTACGTGGACGAGGCGGGCTGGAGTGCGGAGGCGAGCAACCCGCAAGTCTCGATCGCGCCCGAGGCCTTGGCGTATCTCCTCTATACCTCCGGCACCACAGGGACGCCGAAAGGGGTGATGCAAACGCATCGGAATGTCTTGCATCACATTCGCGTCTATACCAATACGCTTAAGATTGGCCCCGACGATCGCCTCACGCTCTTGCCCTCGTATAGCTTTGATGCGGCGGTGATGGATATCTGGGGCGCGTTGCTCAATGGCGCTAGCTTGCATCCCTACAATCTTCAAGACCACAGTCCGGAGGACTTCACCCCGTGGCTTGCCGCGTGTGGGATCACCATCTACCACTCCACGCCCACGGTCTACCGGTATTGGCTAAAGGGGCAGACAGGCCGGGTCTCCTTACCGGCCTTACGGCTGGTAGTGCTGGGCGGGGAGGAAGCCACGCGGGCAGACTTTGAGGCCTATCAACAAGCCCTCCCGCCGGGCTGTCTACTGGTTAATGGCCTGGGATCCACGGAATCCAGCCAAAGTTTTCAATTCATTGCCAACACGGACATGGCATGGGTGGGGCCAACGATTCCGGTGGGCTACCCGGTGGAAGAGACCCAGGTGGTCCTGTTGGATGAGGCGGGGCGGGAGGCCGAGCTCTATGGCGAGATCCTGGTAGAGAGTCCTTATGTGGCGGTGGGGTATTGGCACCAGCCGGAACTGACCAATCACGTCTTTCCTGAGCCGTCTCTCCCCGGCGGCGGGCGGCGGTATCGAACGGGCGACCTCGGGAGATATCGACCGGATGGGACCCTGGAATTTATGGGGCGGCGGGATAACCAAGTCAAAATCCGGGGCTATCGTATCGAGTTAGGGGAGATTGAATCCGTGCTCCAGCAACATCCTACGGTGCAGGCCGTGGTGGTGGTGTGTCGCGAGGAGCTGGCGGGGGAGCCCCAGTTGGTTGCCTATGTGGTGGGTAAGGGCGGGCTGGCGATCGAGGAATGGCGCACCTACCTGCAAGGTCGGTTGCCCATCTATATGGTGCCGAGCGCGTGGGTCCTCTTAGAGCAGATGCCCTTGCGAGCTAATGGCAAAGTCAATCGATCTGCCTTGCCGGCTCCCACAGGGACTCGAGAGGGGCTGGGGACCCCCTTGCAGGCACCCGAGACTAGGACTGAAAAAATTCTCGCTGACATCTGGAAAGAAATTTTGGGTGTGGACCACGTGGGCGTCCAAGATAACTTTTTTGATCTGGGGGGGCATTCCTTGTTGGCCACGCAAGTGGTCTCCCGCATACGGGACCAGCTCCAAGTGGAAATAAAGCTCGTGACGTTTTTTGAAGTGCAAACCATTCGCGGTTTGGCCCATTCGCTCGAAATGCTGCACCCGTCGCTGCGAGAGCCCACAGCTGACTCCAGCTCCGCCCCGGACAAGCGATCGAAATCGTTCTTGAAGGTAGCGCGTCCGTCTTCTATTCCCTTGTCCTATTCCCAACAACGATTATGGTTTTTACATCAATTAGATCCCGACAGTTCCGCCTATAATTTATCACGTACCCTATTACTTTCTGGGCGGTTACACGTCCGGGCTCTCCAAAGGAGTCTCCAAGATCTTATCAATCGCCATGAAACATTGCGAACTTCGTTTCCCATTGAAGAGGGGCACCCGGTGCAAGGTATTAAACAGGAATCCCAACTTTCCTGGCGAGAGGAAGATGTCCAGGAATTGTCAGATGCTGAACAGGAATCAACCGTGGAGGCTTTGGTCCAGGAGGAAGGTCGTCGACCGTTTAATCTTGTCACCGGCCCACTGCTGCGCGCGTTGTTAGTTCAAATGAAGGAGGAAGAGCACCTGTTACTGCTGACGATGCATCACATTATTTCAGATGGGTGGTCGTTTGGGGTGCTCAGTCGTGAACTTTGTGAATTTTATACGGCTTACCTGACCCAGCAACCTGCCACGCTCCCAGACCTGCCGATTCAGTATGCGGATTTTTCTGTGTGGCAACGGGATAGACTACAGGGGGCCGTATTGGAGGAACAGCTGAACTATTGGGGCCGCCAATTGGCAGATCTTGTCCCCTTACCCTTGCCCACTGATCGACCGCGCCCGTCCGTACAAACGTTTTCGGGAGCCAGCCATGGGCAACGAATCTCCCAAGATGTGACGGAACAGTTAGGGAAAATTAGTCGCCAAGTCGACGGAACACTCGCCAACGTGCTTCTCTCTGCTTTTATGGTCTTACTTGGCAAGTATTCGGGTCAGACGGACATAGCGGTCGGTTCCCCCATTGCCAATCGTACTCGCAAGGAGATTGAAGGATTAATCGGGTTTTTCGTGAATAGTCTGGTGATGCGGGTCGATCTTTCCGGGGATCCCTCGTTTCGGACCTTGGTCAATCGAGTGAAAACAACATCCTTGGAAGCCTATGATCATCAAGACCTCCCGTTTGAACGGTTAGTGGAAGCATTACAGCCAGACCGCGACCCCGGCCGTAATCCGCTCTTTCAGGTGATGTTTGCGGTGCAGAATGCGCCCTTTGAAGGTTTTACTTTACCGGGCCTGACGGTCACGCCCTTCGCGAGCAAAATTGTGCAGACCCGCTTTGATTTGGAGTGTTATATCCGAGAAATTGAAAATGGGTTGACACTTCTCTTTGTCTACAACACCGACTTGTTTGACGCGGGGACCATTGCGCGGATGAGCCAACATTTCCAGCGAATAATGGAAGAAATAGGACGAAATCCCGAAAAACGACTTTCGGAGTTTTCGCTTTTAGATGAGCGAGATCAGCGAATACAGCTAGTAGATTGGAACGAGACGGTGACCGCATACCCCCTGGAAACCACGGTTCCGTCGTTCTTCGAGACCCATATGATCACACGACCCGAGGCCACGGCGGTGGTGTACGGGGAAGCTCAAGTGACCTATGGGGAACTCAACCGGCGGGCGAATAGATTGGCGCATTATTTACGACGCCAAGGTGTTGGCCTTGAAGAACGGGTGGGAGTCTGTCTGGAGCGGGGTTTGGATTTCATCGTAAGTTTAGTGGCCATCCTTAAAGCCGGGGCGGCCTATGTGCCCATTGATCCTTCCCATCCTGAGCAACAGATTGCCCATCTTTTTCGTGATGCGAATGCCAGAATTGTATTGACCCAGAGTTCTTTGTTAGACCGAGTTCGGGATTCTGTGAAGGTCCCCATTGTCCTTGATAAAAGTTGGCACCGTATTTCACAGGAATCGGGAACGAGTCCCGTAGTAGATCTTTCATCGGAAAACCTCGCCTATGTGATTTATACGTCCGGATCGACCGGTCGACCTAAAGGGGTTCAGCTATGCCATCGAAATTTGATGAATTTAGTTCGATGGCACCAAAACGTCTTTGAACTTCAGGCTACAGATAGAATGACTCATTTGGCAGGGGTGGCTTTTGATGCATCGGTTTGGGAGATCTGGCCGGCCTTATTGGCGGGGGCTTCTGTGGTGGTGCCGGACAATGAAGACCTCCGCCTTCAACCTGATCTTCTCCAAGAGTGGTTTGTTGTCTATCAGGTTACGATCAGCTTTCTGCCTACTGCCTTGGCTGAACAAGCCCTCACCTTGTCTTGGCCCAAGCAAAGTCCCTTGCGGACCATGCTGACGGGCGGAGATAGGTTGCACAACTATCCTCCGCCTACCTTACCTTTTTCCCTGATTAATAATTATGGGCCTACGGAGAATACGGTCGTGGCAACCTCGACCAAGCTTTCTCCTTTCTCAACCCAGAAACCCAACCTTCCTACTATTGGCCGTCCCATTCACAATACCCAGGTGTACATTCTGGACAAGGCAGGTCATCCGGTTCCCATTGGCGTGAAAGACGAAATCTATATCGGTGGGGCAGGATTAGCGCGGGGGTATCTCAATCAAGCCAAGCTGACCAGCGAAAAATTTGTCCCTCATCCCTATAGTTCGAAAGGAGGCACTCGGCTCTATAAAACAGGGGATCTGGCGCGTTACCGTCCCAATGGGTCTATTGAGTTTATGGGGAGACGGGACCATCAGGTCAAGGTGCGGGGGTATCGGATTGAATTAGGGGAGATTGAGGCCGCCCTCACGCTACATCCGGCCGTGCAGGAGGCCGTGGTGCTTTGTCGGGAAGATCGGCCAAGAGAAAAGGCCCTTGTGGCCTATGTGGTACCGGATACCGATCAGGCGGTGGCCTTGACCGATGCGACCCAACAACAAGATTGGCAGGCAGAACATCTCGATACGTGGCAAACCTTGTATGAAGACACGTATGGCGCGGGGGTTGCACAATCAGATCCGTTGTTGAATTTGACCGGCTGGAACAGTAGCTATACCGGTGCGGCCAATCCAACGGAAGAGATGCAAGAATGGGTGGCGACGACGGTGCAGCGTATTCAAGGGTTGCAGCCACAGCGCGTGCTAGAGATTGGTTGTGGGACGGGGTTGTTATTGTACCGGCTGGCACCCTCATGTGAACGATATGTGGGGACGGATTTTTCGGCCGTGGCGTTGGGAGCCTTGCGTCAGGACCTGGCCTCACGCGTCGATCTCAAGCATGTGGAATTGGAGCAGCGGTTGGCTGATGATCTCCAGGGATTTTCACCAGGGAGCTTCGATACGGTCATCATCAATTCGGTCACCCAGTATTTCCCGAATATGGAGTATCTGGCAAAGGTCCTCAAAGGGGTGATGTCTCTAGTTCAAACGGGAGGGCATCTCTTTGTAGGGGATGTTCGGAGTCTGCCGCTACTGCCTGCCTTTCATGCCTCCATCCAGCTATTTAAGGCCGAGGGCTCGCTCTCGATAGGGGAGTTCGCCCAACAAATTCATCAAGGACAAGAACGCGAAGAAGAGTTGGTGATTGATCCGGCGTTTTTTGCAGAGATTGCTGAGCAGGGGGGGCGCCAGATTCGAGTCGAGGTGCTCTGGAAACAAGGACAGGCCCATAATGAACTGACGCGGTTTCGCTATGATGTGGTTATGCAGGTGGAGCCCCGAGAGGAAGCCGTTCCGATCGAGTGGCATGATTGGATGAGCCAGGGGATAAAGGTGGCAGATTTGCCTTCTTGGCTGGAAGCCCAAAGCGGGGCGGTGATCGGGCTCAGGAATATTCCTAATGCCCGCATTCAAACTGAAATCCATTTACTGGAATTGCTGGGACAGCTATCGACGCCAGATACAGTGGCGGAGCTACGCCAGATGTTGGGAGAAGGGAACGGGGAAGGGGTGGAGCCGCAGGAGTTATGGAATGTGGTACCGAGTGCCCACTGTTGGTGTGAGGTCGGCGACAGCGGACACGATGCCCCTGGCAGGATGTCCGCGGTGTGGCACCGACAGACTCCGGGACACCGCCCATGTGTGTTGCCCTGGCAAAGGCGTTCCACGGCTTCCGAGGCTGTGTGGGAAGCCTATGGCACAAACCCGCTAAAGGGTAAGATGGTTAAAACCGTGATTTCCAAAATACGTTCAGTGCTGGAAACACAGGTACCGGAATACATGTTGCCCAGCGCGTACGTCCTGTTGGACCAGATACCCCTTACGGCCAATGGGAAAGTGAATCGGCGCATGTTGCCCGCCCCGGATGGTACGCGGACCCACCTTAAGGCTCCCTATGTTGCTCCACGAACCCCCATAGAAGAAACCGTGGCCGCCATCTGGCGGGAAGTGCTAGGCATTGAACAGGTAGGTGTCAAGGATGATTTCTTTAAATTAGGAGGCCATTCTTTATTGGCGACCCAGGTGGTCTCCCGAATACGCCAGCAATACCAAGTGGAGATGAGATTGGTTATCTTTTTTGAAGTACCAACCGTCGAACAATTAGCTCAAAGCATTGAAACTCTTAGATGGACCACAAACGGGAAGACCGTCACCACCTCTCCTGGCATGTCGGATCGAGAGGACGGAACCTTTTGACTCCCATTCATTTATTGTCCCACTTGAAAACTTTTGATATTTCCATTTGGGTCAAGAAGGGTGTCCTTCAGTACGATGCCCCTCCGGAGCTTTAACTCCCGAATTAAGAGAGAAAATTGTAAAAAATAAAGCTCAACTGATTGATATTCTTCAAACCGTTCATCAAGCCGCTGCTTCTCCTCAGATTCTTTTTCAAAAACGTCCCCATCCGCTCCCCCTATCTTTTGCGCTGCAGCGACTGTGGTTCCTTCATCAATTGGAGCCAAGGGACCCGTACAAACCCTGATCCCAGTTCGCTCCCGGTTCCAGATCCATCTTAATCACACTCTGGCACAATTAAAAAATTGGTTTCGCCCTAATTTATAGGGTAATTGTAGCACTCAATCCCGCTCAATCATTCTTGATCACTTTCACGTTGTTTAGGATTCTGGTTCTGATTGTGAGGGTTCGAATCCTTCTCCCCCAGCCAATATTAACAAGGGTTTAATCAGTTTTCACCAAATGAGAATATTTGGTGGAGAATCTACGGAGATTAATCTCCCCTCATCTTCTCCAGATCCTACCCTATTGGGTAGAATTGGAATCCCCCCTACAGGGAGCCAACGTCACTCACCGGAAGGCTCTACCTACTAGCTGTCCGCTTGACGGCAAAGTTTACAATGTTCCCTAGCCCCATAAGTGTAAATCTCAAAAGGTATATGAGCGCCATTCACCATAGGACAATCATTGGGAGCCCGCAAAAGTCTCGTCATCGATTTCCGTCCTTCCCGCTTAGAATTTCCTCGTACAAATTTAAAATCCTAAGGTTAATTGCAGGGCAATGAGATGACGATTTCGGAGAGGAATATCGTCATCATCTAAAACGAACCCCTTTTTGTAGTCGCCATATAAATAATCCATCGAAACCGTCATTCTTTGAACAGGAGCCCAGGTTCCCGAAATGCCAAACTGCCACCTTGGCTCGTCGATGAGTTCTTCGGAAAATTCCACCCGAAGCGAACATTGCAATTCGTCCGTAGGGATATAGGTGCCTTCAATATTATAGGCAAACGGTTGGTCCATATTTTTGGGGAACTCTTGAAACGCATGTGTGGCTCTTAGAACCTCAGCGGTGAACTCCATGTGTTCAAAACCTACGAGAGCGTAGGCATTCCATGCCGGGACGCGGCGTCGACGAATTTTGCGGAAATCTTCCAGTATATTCTCGTCGCCTTCGGCGAGATCCGAGAGATAGCCGACGCCAATCTGGATAGATTCATCCTCGGAATCGAATTCGATGTTCACCCCCCAATCCACTTCATTATGATCCTCATGTCGATCAACCCTGCTCTCTAGAACATACCCCGTCAATTCCAACGAATCAAAAAAGGTGTAGTCCACTTCAATGGCAGGCCCACGAGTCTGGCCAATTTCCAGGAAAGGCCCGGTCACAAATTGACTAAAAAAGGCTCCGAACGGCACATAGAGCCAACCAACCTTTAGCCCGAAGTCTTCGATATCTACTCCAATTAACGCTTCGTCCAATTCTTGATAATGCTCACGTCCATTTTCTTCGATAGCAAATAGGACTTCCGCTTCCAGCCATTCTTCATAATTCACCTCAAAGCCGATTTCCATGGCCAAGGCAGGCGTGTCTTCACTGAGCGACATGTTATCGTTCCGGGAAACCTCGTTTTCCAAGTCATGTTCGAGTTCCACCACTCCGCCCAACTTCAACCAGTCCGTAATTTGCGTGCCCAAGCCGGCTTCTCTCCGTTCATCGGGACTCCGATAAATTCTCACCGGTTCACGGCTTGAGGGCTCGGTCTCTCTGAGTGGAAGGTCTTCGGCCAGGACCATATTGGAGAGTAGAAGTATCAACGGAAAACCTAGCAGCGCGAAGACATTCCCTCCTCCTGACAGAGACCTTTGCATCCACAACAGCATTTTTAATTCTTTTTCCTCATGGTTCTGGGAAGAAATAGGGCAAAGCCGGTTTTATGCACACAAGAACTGGGAGCCAAGTTCATCAGATGGTAATGTGGAATTCCCTCATCGTTGCGGTAGAATAATGGAAAGCACGTGGAACAGGAGTGGCGTTCGATGACCGCGAATATTAAAAGACATCATGGGGCGCGAGAGGT
The DNA here is from genome assembly GCA_965223495.1 of Nitrospirales bacterium. Taxonomy (GTDB): domain Bacteria; phylum Nitrospirota; class Nitrospiria; order Nitrospirales; family UBA8639; genus Nitrospira_E. The sequence continues at coordinate 656,833 of OZ245001.1, forward strand.
CAAGGTTCTCTCACTATCGAATACGTACTCTGACGCTGACGTCCGGAGGATCTTAGAATGAAAATTCTCCTCATTGAAGACGATCAAATCATCGCAGACTTCATTCAAAAGGGTATGAAAGAAGCTGGCTATACCCTGGATCACGTGAAGGATGGGGCTATTGGACTCAGTGCCGCCCTGACCCGTGAATATGACGTGGGTATCTTCGATTTGATGTTACCCAATCTGGATGGTTTGTCAATCATCGATCGATTGAGGCAGGAGAAAAAGAATCTTCCTATTTTAATCTTAAGTGCCAAACGATCTGTGGACGATCGGATCGCCGGTCTTCGCCGGGGGGGAGACGATTATTTAACGAAACCCTTCTCGTTCAGCGAGTTGCAGGCCCGAGTAGAATCTCTCCTGCGACGGGCGCAACAGGTGGTTGAACCTACTAGTCTTTCTTTTCAAGATTTAACCCTGGACTTGCTCGCCCGCACGGTCGTACGCGGAGAGACGAAAATCGATCTTCAACCCAAAGAATTTGCCTTATTGGAATATTTAATCCGCCATAAGGGGCATGTGGTGTCTAAAACCATGATTATGGAACGGGTCTGGGATTATAACTTTGATCCCGGTACCAACGTGGTGGAAGCCCGTATCAGTAAACTGCGAGAAAAAATCGATAAAGATTTTGAGACTCCCTTGATTCACACGATTAGGGGATTGGGCTATGTCCTCAAACACCCTCATGATTAAATTACCCAACACCCTCAGTTTTCGTCTGACGCTTTGGTATGCCTCCACGTTTTTGATGTGTCTCCTTTTCGCGTTCACCGCCTTATATTTTTCCCTTCATTCGATTTTAACCAGCCGTATGGATGACGATTTAATGGAGGATATCGCTGAGTTTCAAGAATTATTTTCTGAAGAGGGCCTCGAAGAAGTACTCGCAGAACTTGAACGTGAGATCAATTCGAGTGACGAAAGCGAAGTCTTTTTTCGTCTGTATGATGAAAAGGGGCAAATCATTTTCCGTTCGGATTTTTCGGAATGGGAAGGGCTGGAGGCTTCTTCCACCTTTGCTCCTCCTTCGGACCTCACGTCTACTCATTCCGTGTTGCAGACCCTTTCCCTCCCTGGTCAGGACTATCCGGCAAGGATGATTTCTGGGTTGATCGGTCCTAATACCATCATTCAAATTGGGGAAACCTTGGGGAAAAAAGAAGAAATCATGGAATTATTGTTCATGGTCTTTGCCGTCATGTTCTTTTTAGGGATTCCCCTTGCCTCGGGGGTGGGCTGGGCTATCGCGAGAAAGGCCGTCACGGGGATTGAAGAGGTCAGTCGGGCCGCGCAGGCCATTGAAGGGGGGAATTTAGATCGTCGAGTTTCGGTCAAAGGCCAAGGGGATGAAATTCAAACATTGGCCAATACCTTTAATGCGATGGCCACCCGTGTCAAAAGTCTGATACACGAAATGCGGGAAATGACCGATAATATTGCCCATGATTTGCGTAGTCCCCTGGCGCGCATTCGAGCGATGTCGGAGGTGGCCTTATCCGAAAGCGAGCATAATCGTCATGATCAAAAAGCGGCGAATGATACCTTGAAGGAATGTGATCGTTTAATCAACTTAATCAATACCACCCTGGATATGGCCGAGGTTGACGCCGGAGTCACCAATGGCGAACAGGAGCCGATCAACCTTTCCCGATTAATTTCTGATCTCTGCGAGTTATTTGAACCCGTCGCCGAGAATAAACACATCACGCTCGACGTGTCCATTGCGCCACAGTGTCACATCCTTGGGCACAAACACAATCTCCAACGCATGGTGGCAAATCTGCTGGATAATGCCATGAAATATACACCTCGTGGAGGGAAGGTCTGTGTTGAATTAACTCAATCTTCTGAACAATACCGACTGACGGTTTCAGATACGGGTATCGGCATTCCCCAGGCCGATCAAACCCGCGTCTTCGATCGTTTCTTTCGATGTGATCACAGTCGCTCCCAAGAAGGATGTGGTTTGGGGCTAAGTTTTGCTCGTTCCGTGGCCCGAGCCCATGGAGGAGACATTACCGTCAGAAGTGAGGTATCCCAGGGCAGTACTTTTACCGGCGTTCTTCCTGTCACTCTCAACACTTCCTAATCTCTCAACAATTTTCTTCTTCTAATCTTCTTGCCAGCACACCCCTGATCTCCTCCTTCCTGGTGATTGCCGCACCGACTTTCTGTGCGATCCCCCATGTATTTCCCTATGCATGCTGTGTTTCAGGTTCAGCTTTCCTCCCTTAAAAAAAATGATTTTTAGAGTTCTCCTTACCAGTTGGTAATAGTCCGGCCAGCTTCTCGTGAACTTCTGCGCGTATTCTTTTCTTAGATGCTTAGGAATCGCTCTGGAACAATTTTCAAAATCCACGGGAGAAAGAAAGGAGGATAACCGCAGAAACGTGGAAAACATTGGGGTCTTCAATCTATTGCCGAAGAATGCGGGAGGCAATCGAATCGACCCTCTTGACCTATGGAAAGCGGACGTTCAGCAACTTTTTTCTGTAAGGAGAACTCGAGATGAAAAACGGTCAATTTTTTCGTGTAATGTGTTTGTGTACGGTATTTGGGTTTTTTCTGCCCGGTTTTTCCTCCATGGTGTGGGCGCAAGAGGATGATGAAATCCCATTTGATGAAGCCCACCTCTTTTTCGAACTCAATAACACGGATGGCGATTTAGGGATTCACGCCTTGATCGACGGCGGGCCCTGGAAACGGTTGGAAATTGTGGATCCCAATGAACGAAAAATGCTCAATGTCCGGGTGGCCGGTCGGTTGCAACGACAAGGGCTGACAGAATTTTTCTTTGAAAGTGCTGAGCCTACCTTTGATGAATTGTCCCCCCAACAGTTTTTCACAAGGTTTCCCCCAGGAACGTACGAAATTGAAGGGTTAACCTTGGAAGGGGAGGAATTGGAAAGCGAAGTCGAGCTCACGCATGTCATGCCGGCCCCTCCCGAACCGACCGTGAATGGCTTGCCGATGGCACAAGAATGTGACGAGGAGGAACCAGGTTTTGATGCCACGGTAACCAGTGCTCCCGTTACGATCGCCTGGCCGGCGGTGATGACCTCGCACCCCGACCCTAATGGAGGGGGAGCCGGGGTCCAACCGACCGTCCCTGTGACGATTCACAATTACGAGGTGGTTCTGGAAATTGAGTTGGATGTCAACGGCGAGGAATTTCCCTCCGTGATCCATGTCGTGGTTCCACCTGGTGAAACATCGATGAGCGTTCCGGCAGAATTCCTGGCCCAGGGGGAGGAATTTAAATACGAAGTATTGGCAAGAGAGGAAAGTTTTAACCAAACCGCGGTCGAGAGTTGCTTTATTCTTGAGTAAGGATTCGCTAAGGCCCTTTTTTAAGGGCATGCGAATTTCTCAGCCCTCCTCGCGGCTCTGAGGCCACGGGACTTCTGAAAAAAGGCTTCAGAGCGCGAGGCGCCGGGGAAGAGAACTTGAGCCGTAGCAGAGAACCAGGAGAAAGAAGGAGAAGGAAAAGTATTCCATGTCTCGAATGAGCCGTTTGGTAAAAGGCATTCTCAGGCCCACAACCGTTCCTATGGATCAAAATCCAAAAATTTCACGATCCCCGTCATGAAACTCACCCCTTGTTCTAAAGCCCCGTTAAAATCTTGGACGAGTGGAATCTGCGAATAGAAGTACCAACTTGCATTTTTGGGGAAATGGACCGTGATTCCTGGTGTAAAGAGAAGGTTAGTGGAGCCAGTGTTGCGAACCTTGCGGGTTCGAACCTCGGTATTGACATCCTGTTCTCCAGCCATCCCGGGCCCGACGCCGCCGGCTTGCGTGACCCGGCTTCGAAAACGATCATGGAGCGAATAAATCCAATCCAACTGACCTGAAAGAGCAACGGACGGGACAACATGATACATCAACCCGCCCGACACCACGTGGGTATCTCCAAACTGATAGTCAAATTTATTCTTGAACGTATGCCGGTAGGTGTAAGAAAGGAATTGCTTTAGGGTCTGAGGAATGAGTTCATAGGTTTGATACACCTGTCCGACCAGGCCATAATCTCCTCGACCCACTTGGAGGTTCGGTTCCTGAATGCGTCCTTCCGAATTTTTGGCCTCAGAATCCCCGGTAGGCACTTCCAAGCCAGCCCCCATAACGATTTGGCTTTGCAAAGTGGGGGAAAACCCGAATTTCCCCATGAGGCGAATGTCTCCAATTCCGGCCGCATCAAAGTTTTCAAATTCACCTTTTCCTTCATTGGGTCCGTCTTCCGGCTCAATCCCTACACCAATTCGGTGATCGTGGTCTCGAAAAATAATTGGGATGGTCAGTTGAAAGGTAAACGCATCCGTTACGCCATAATTCAACGTGAATTGAACCTGTTGATTGAAGGTTTCAATCTCTTTGTGATCACCTAGGATTTGTTCGTTGTTTTCTACGTTGACGGAAGCCACTCGGCGACGTGGCCCGAAATGCGGAACGTAACTATAGGCCACATCACCTCGAAGGGTTCCCTGAGGTTGTATGCCGGGTTGGTTTCCGATGTTTTGAAAACAGGAACCAGGCCCACAATAGGCCTGAGTCAAACCCGGAGCCCCGATCAAGGGGGCCAGCAACACAATAAAGCCCACAAATATGAACGAGAACAAATTCGGTTCCCTTTCAAACAGGCTAAAACAATTTTATTGCCTTCCACATAATTATACGTTCCAGGCAATCTTATGTCCCCAGGAAAATTTCTCTTCAACAAGGGAATGTTCAATTTCATAATTAAGGCCCAATAATGTTTAGGTTGGTATTCCTAAAGTATTGATCGCGTTCTAACCTACCCAACAATTCTTGCTCATTTCCGGCTTGTATAGACTTCTGCTTCTGGTTGGGAGTGTTCGAATCCTTCCCCTCCAGGCAATTCGGACTTTTTGCTATCCCATTTTTTATTTAAAGTTTTATGCCGAATTTAATGCGGCTCGTTTATATGCCTCTAATTTATTTCCGCGGTTCAATTTCCCTCCACTGCCAAAAGCAGTGAAATGGGCCCGGTCTGGGCAGAATTGAGTTCTGTCTTTCAGTTGGGGTCCTCTTGCCTAATCTGAGGTTGAATTTCAAAAATTCGAATCTGACCCTTTTTTTAGTTGGCCTCCTAAGAATAATTGTCAGATTGGGGGGGGAGTTATTTCTGTGGCCGGACCATGATGAGGGCGTTGGCGACCAAGCCGGAGAATTTCGCGCCCAACAGGAACACAACGCCGGGGACGATGGCCGCGTCCGGGAGGCCTTGCCCTGATGAAACGGCCGACACTAAAGCCAGGGTGAGGAGGCCTGTCACGGCCATCACGCCGGTATAGACAGACATGGCAGTCCTCGGCCAGCCCTTTTCGCAGCTAAAGGTTCCGGCCAGTGGAAAAATCAACAGCAGGCAGCCTACCGAAAGTGCTATGGCTAATCCATTACCTGTAACCAATCCTACCCCAAATGCCGCAATGGCCAACAGGAGGGCACCCCCAACCCAATTTGAAGACTGAATCTGTTCATCTGAGAGTGCTAAGCGCCCAAACCGGTCCAAGCGGAGAAGCAGGTTAAATAGAGAATCTGCGGTCCAAGTCATGAACACGAAGCCCAAGTACAAGATCATCAGAGGCAAGGCGAGGGGTTTCAGTATTGAATTGTTCCCCAGCACTCCCAAGAGGAAAAGAAAGCCAAACCACCCTCCGATGATGACCACAAATTGAGTCGAACCAGATAGTTTTCCCATCCAGAGAAAATACCGAAGAATCCATCCATAGAGAACGTTTCTGGCTTTGAGGGCTTCGACAATCCCCTCCTGCGCCCAGTCATATTGAGGATCTAAACGAAGGGCTTCTCGGAAATGAGCCAATGCGTTGTCAGCTTGGCTTTGCTCAAGTAAGGCCCACCCTTGATTGGCATGAGTGGTGGCATTATCCGGGTCTTTAGCTAACGTCGCAGCTAACGTGGTCATGGCCTCCTGTCTTCTTCCCAATTTGACCAAGGACATCGCACGGAGGTTATCGCAACTGACGTGTTCCGCATCGAATTTTAACCCTTGATTGGCGGCGGCTAAGGCTTCAGCCCACTGGTGTTGTTCCATACATATTACAGCCAGCAAGGCAAAATAGTCCGGGTCCTCAGGATTAAGCCGGATGGCTTCTTCTATGGCCGCGAAGGCTTCCTTCCATCGATTTCTATTTGTGAGCACTGCGGCAAGGGCATAGTGGCTAAATGGTTCTTCCGGCCCTTGATGGATAGCCAATTCGGCTTCATGTGTGGCATCGTCATATCGTTCCTGTTGTGAAAGACACAGAGCAAGGAGGGCATGGGCACCAGGGTTATGAGGATCGATAGCCAATTCTTGTCGAAGTTCTAGACCGGCTTGGGCGTATCGACCTTGCTCGTACAAGAGCCACCCTCTGTCTGAATGAAGTCCCATAATGCAGTAATTTTTCCTATACCTTCAAATATCGCAAGATATCATCATAGATCCCTCCCTGATTTGAGTAGAGGGCATAGTTTCGGGCAGTAGAAAACCATTCTTTGGTGGAAGGATTTATGGATTGACACGCGGAGGTAAGGTCTTTTGTCGTCAAGGGCTTAAGCACACCTGCCTTCATGGCATCACCCAATTTCTGTTCAATGGCCGACTCCACTAAGGCCTTTAAATCCGCACCAGAAAAGTGCTCAGTGAGGCGAGCAACCTTGACAAAGTCGAGATCAACAACAGGCTTGGCCTGACACATGATTCTCAGAATGGATTCACGAGCTTGGGTATCCGGAGGCGGCACAAATAAAATTCGATCAAACCGCCCGGGTCGCCGAAATGCCGAGTCCACGTGCCAAGGGGCATTGGTCGCAGCCAAAATCAGCACCCCTTCATTGGAATATTGGATTCCATCCAACTCGGATAAAAATTGATTAATGAGGTGTCGTCCTGAACTTTGGCGCATATCGCCACGTGATGCCCCTAGTGCATCAACTTCATCAAAAAAGAGTACGCAAGGGGCCTTGGCGCGGGCTTGTTCAAACAGCTCGTGCAAATTTTTTTCGCTTTGCCCAAGCCACATATCAAGAATGTCGTGAAGCCCCACCGACAAGAACTCCGCCTGAACCTCACCGGCTGTCGCTCGGGCAAGGTGGGTTTTCCCACACCCTGGTGGGCCAAACATCAGAATCCCTCCCCCAATCTTTTTCCCATAAGCCTGAAAGATTTCTGGATGCGTCAGGGGATGGATAATTTTCATCCTGATTTCCTCTTTCAGGGCTTCCATACCCCCAACATCACGAAAGCTGATGGTTGATCGTTCGGTCTCCCTCCTGAACGGGCCTTCCGTTCCCTCAACCAGCAGACGAACTTTTTCGTCCTCTACGGTGGGTCTCTGTTGCGAAGCTTCGTGACGGAGTTGCTTCGCCAGGTCGGGATCCGCTAAAGATGGATCAGCATCAATGGCCCTATCGTATTCCTCACGTGCCCGATCAGTGGCGCCGGTTCGCAGCAACAAGCTGGCACAAAGGAAGTGTGCAGCCGGGGGGGCTACAGGATCTTGAACGAGAGGCTCAACGATGAGGAGGGCTTGTGGCACTTTGCCTTGTTCACTGAATGCCCGTGCTAACCCGACCTTAAAAAACACATGGCCGGGATCGAGACGAAGGCCTTCTAAGTATTCTTTTTCTGCATCTTCGGCCAACCCATATTGCAGGAGGGTGTCGGCTAAATGTTGACGGAGGGGGAGGTTATCAGGAGAAACTCGAACCGCTTCCCGTAAGGTCTTAATGGTTTGATCTCCCCAATTCATGTCTAATGTCCCTTTCATTAAATTCATACAGTCTGTCGAATTGTCCCAACGCTAAGCACTGGTCATGCAGAGGCGGCTGTTCCTCATGGTGCCACCGCTTAGCCAATCTGTCCTATTTTCTGTGCAGTACGTTTAATGGACCGTACCTAAAGGAGATAGTTCTTTAGACCCTTTTCTCAATGAAGCTGTGATTACGGCTAGTTTATTTACCTGATGCGTTCATAATTTAGGCTAGGTGTCGTACTATAATAATCATGAACGATTCTTGTGTAATTAAGACTAATCTGCTCCATAGGAATACCACCTTGTCCCTTAATAGTTTCCATGATACTTGGTGTAAGGGGTTCACCTGGGATCCCCTTGAGCAGCGTAAATTTAGAGGTCGGCTGTTCGGAAGCGTTAGACGATGGTGGAGACGCTAGAGTCAGTTGAGAATGAATGGTAGTTTGATGCACAGATGAAATAGAATGATCTTGGGCTGCGACTGGAGAGACCAGCAACAACGAGGTGAAAATAAACGTGAAAGCACTGGATACAGCGAATATGGATTTCATGGAAACCTCCGGGGGGTTAAGGATTGAAAACAAGAATGGAGGCAAATGCTCCTTTCCTAGTTAATTATTAGAGCAAAAAAAAGACCATAGGAAGGGAGGGAAAGCAGGTTAGGGGATGGTCAGCGTATCTTGCTGATAATTAGGGGGTTTTTGGCGAATGATCCATTTTGGATCCAAGAGGGCGGGAGTCGGTTTGTTCAATCTTTTGAATTCGTATTTAAAATTTCAAAATGAATTTTAATTTTCCCACTGGCCTCCTAAAGGTGTGAGCCCATAAAGGGTTCTTTTCGGTGGGCTTCCCTCGATTTCGTGGATGGTGAATTAAGTCCGAGGAAGGGCAGAGAGCCTCCTTCAGATATTAGTAGAAGGAATTCAAGTCATACTCCGATAAACCGTTTCATCCTTCAAGAGATCTCTAGACAAAAAAAGAGCCCTTAACCAATGGTCAAGGGCTCCTTGGACTAATCCTCTGGTATCAAATTTAGGTCTGTGTTTCTTTTTTCCAACGCAAGGCCGCCAGTCCGGCTAGGACGGTGCCGTCTCAAAAAGGGGTCAAGGGCAGTAACGTACATGATATAGTGGAAACTGTATCATTAACTGGTAAAACCTTATTTACAACCGCATCTTTAACTTACTTCAGCCTCGAAAAAGAAGCATGCTGGGTAGACCCTTTTGTACAGAAAATGAAGCCATTGCGAAAGGATTCCGCGGCCCAGAATGTGCCAGGAGACGAGCAGTACTCCGTGAAACCGTGGCGGCTTTCAAAGCAGCTCCTACGCCTGATCACTATCAGCGACTCGCGCAATCCAATCTTGAGCGATGGCGGGCAGGGCGAGAAAAATTACATTCGATTCCTCGGATCGAGGTGTTAGCCGGAGACTGGGGTGAAGTCACTCAACAAGTGACCTTGGAATATGGGATGTGTTTCGCTGTGCTCAATATGGCGAATGCCTATGTTCCCGGAGGTGCATATATAGAAGGAGCCCCTGCACAGGAAGAAAATATGTACCGTCGTACCGATTGCCACTTTTATATTTCCGACTGTGATTATTCACGGGAATCTGATCGTTACCTTCCTCACATGACAAGCTTGTTATCGGGGAAAGAGGGGCGGGTATATCTTGACACTGCAAAACCTCGAGTTTGCATCCGTGACAAAGAAGATGGTTCAAAGGAAGATCTTGGCTACGATTGGTTGCCGGAAGATCAAATCTTCCCATTCTATGAATTGCGGGCATCAGCCCAAGATTTACGAGGTGGGATTTCCTATGATCCTGTCGACTCAAGAAGAAGAATTGCCTCTCAACTTGATACGTTGATCCATAAAAAAATGCGGCACGCAGTATTGGGTGCATTTGGTTGTGGTGCCTTTTTAAACCCGGCAAATATGGTAGCGGAAATTTATAGAGAAGAAATACACCAGAGAATCGGTTCATTTGACTGCATAGTGTTTGCGATCTATAAGGCAGGATATGGTCCGAATAACTATCTGCCATTTTGCAAAGTTTTTAATCACTGAAAACGACCTCGGAAGATTACTTTCACAGTGTTTTTCCGCCATATCCCAAATATTTTGGAATGGGGCCCTCTTGGATCTGATTTGGTCCTTTGTCAAAAAAAAAGAACTTCTGGCGTCTTCGGTCAAGGGTTCCTCAAAAACCAATTTTTGGGTTTATTGTTTAGGTCCGTTTCACCGTCTTCGCTTTCCCGGCCATCTGCCGGGCCATGCCCTAGCCATCGCACAGGGTAAGGGAGCCTTTAGAGATGGGGGGAAGAAAAAGGTTGAAGGTGGAAAGTTTTTCAATATTTCTTGAGGGGAATATTTGGACAGCAGGATTTTTTGATTCAAGAATTTCAAAATAGTTATCCCAAAAAGCCCAAACACTAAGAGTAAAAAGATACCCCCCTTTTTGCGTGCCTTGTTTTCCATTAAATGTGTGGAATCATCGTGTGGGTTTTCTGCAGTTATTTAATGGGGGGATACTATGAGAACTGAGAAAAGTGACACGTCCTAATTCCAAAGGGATGCAAGGCCATAATGCTCTTCATCTTCAATCGAAGGGCTCGTACATATCCCACTCATGCCATCCTAGATTTTTCCGAATCAAATACCCTTCGCAACTCTTCAGGTTATAAATGAGGTATCAGATTCATAGGCAGTGGGATGAATAATCCAGGGGTTAGGCGGTATATTGAATTCCTCCTAAACCCATTAAAAGTTCTCCAACAGGTCCAAGAAGCAAGTCATTAAACCAGCATGACATGAAGAGTTTCTCCTCATCACCGGTCCCCAATAAAACCCTCAAAATCAAGCATGCTCGCAAAGAGCTTTCAACTGCTATATTTGGGGTTATTGGTTCATAATGATATCAAGGGTTTGGGCTTGAAAGCTGGTGATTTCTAAGACAGAGGATTGAATCTGGCTTATCCTCCCAGCAAGTTCCTCAAGGGTCCCCATGTATTGTATCTCCAGAAGGGAATTGTCAGCATGAGATCTTCTTGTCTGCACCCCACTCGCATCCCGCACTTCCCCCCAACTCAGTTGCCAGTGCGATGATATCTCTGAAGCATGCACTTGAAATGTTCGGGAGATAACGACTTTCTTTATAGACATTTGTTCTTCATTCCTCTGCGAGAACCAAAAGACTTTGTGGTGCTCATGGGTTGGAAAGTATGTGGGGTCATAGGACAACTCCTTTCGTGTTTACGGGTAACTGGGTTCATTCCGCTCCTTAGAGGATACGTTCGCGCCAACGGGCAAATGGTTCAACCGAGGCCCTCCAAGGTTGGATGTTTCTGACATCTCCTTTTTCACACGACGTGAAATGAAAACACGCATACCGAAAAAGAAGCGGTGAATACACAAACTACGACCGACCTGTGGATTAGGTCGTGGTAGACGGAAGGAGGAAAATGCAAAATTTGGGCAACAGGGAATTATTGCGAAAGGACCTTATTGTATCGACGTGGGAATGGGAGAAGGTCATCTAACCTCTGAAAATTTTGAACAGGGAATTGGAAATTTTAAAATTTTCTTTGGGCTATCTTCGTTTCTGTAAGTGTTTACTCGCTGGCGCGCGCCTATTTGTTCCATCCCATACAGGGGAAATTGTCTACGGAGAGATTCTCTTATGAACCTAGAGGTCATGGAATAGGTAGACATACCCTTTGCTCGTTCGTAACCTAAACTGCCGTGCATCCATGAAGCCTGTGGATATGGCTTGAAAGTGCGATACTACCCCGGATGGTGTGTTTTGGCAGCAGGCGAACGTTGCAAAATCCAGCTTGCTATTGCCGAATCTCGGAAATCCTGACTTGGAATTTGTATTAAGTTTTAAGTATGTATGTCATGCTAGTGTTGTCTCAACAATCTGTGCTATTTTTCTGCTCCAGGCGCAATTTTCACATGTTGAGGGTTGCCTTAGATTTTTGCTGGGGGACTCCAGAGAGCAGTAAAACAATAGAGAGGGGCTTGAGGCAGCTGTTATAACGAGGGTACCAATGAGCCGGTGTGATATTCAACTTGAGAGAGTATTTCTGATTCTTTTGGGCCTCCTCCTCTGGTCTGTACCAGTCGGTGCAGTGGGGGATGGGAATGACTTGCTCCCGGATATTCCTGTCGGAAACGAATCGGTTATGCTAGAAAGCCTGGTCGATATTGGTTCAGATCTTGTCACCGATATTACGAACGCAGGCGACAGTAGCGGCAGACTCTTCATCGTCTCCCCAAACGGCGTCATCCGAATCTACCAGGATGGGGCCCTTTTACCCACGCCCTTCTTAAATGCTCCGGCTTCCCCTCCCCAAAGTGCGATGTCTGGCATGGCCTTTCACCCGGATTATACTATCAACGGAAAACTCTATGTCATTACCGGGGAGGCAACCCCTAATTCCGAAACACCCCATTACAGCCCCCCTCAAGTCGATAATCCAGACTCTGCGTTTGACAATGTTTTAGTCGAATACCAGGTCGATGCCCTCAATCCGAATCTGGTGGATCCGAGTACACGCCGCGAATTGCTACGGATCCATCAGCCTAACGGGGGACACAACATGAATGACCTGGCATTCGGTGGGGATGGCTACCTCTACATTGCGATGGGGGACGGTGGGGCAACTCCTTTTGGTTCCCCCACCCCTTACCACACAAATGCCCAGCTGACCGATAATCCCTATGGCAGCATCCTCAGAATTGATGTCGATGCAATCGGTTCTAACGGTCGGTATGCCATTCCTTTTGATAATCTTTTTGCCGATGGGGTCGGAGGAAATGTGCCGGAAATCTTCGCGTGGGGCTTCCGGAATCCTTGGCGAGTGTCCTCCGATCGACTGACCGGTGAGATATACACGGGGTCGAATGGCGATGTCACCATTGAGTCCATCTATCGCGTTGAGTTGGGGAAAAATTACGGATGGGATACGAAAGAGGGAAGTTTCCTATGGGATCCAGCGACTGGCAATGCCTCTGTCGACCCCTCGCCTGATCCAGCATTCACGAATCCGCTTGGCGAGTATGACCATAACGGGACCACCGCTGCATTTGGGTCCGTGATTGGTGGCTTCGTTTATCGAGGGTCGGCTCTCCCGGGGTTGTACGGTAAATATCTTTTCTCGGACTATGTGGCAGGAAAGATGGCGACCATGGATATCAATACGGGAGATTTGGAACTCGTCTCGATCGATCCAGCTGGCGCGCAGCTTATCAGCGAACTCGATATAACCTGGGGTGAGGACGAAGACGGAGAGCTCTACATTGGGCGTGCCTCAGGAGAGGTACTCAAGCTTGTCCCGGTTGGCGCTGATATCACGAGTCCGACGATTCTCAGTGTGACCCCCACCGCGGATCTGGCGGGGCTGAATGTGGTCTTCAGCGAGCCGTTGGAGTCGGGGAGTGCGGAAACCGCCAGCAACTACAGCGTCGCGCCTGGCATTTTCGTCAACGTGGCCACGTTGCAAGCTGATGGGGTGACGGTCCGTCTCGCGACGACGAGCCTGGCGAACGGCGTCATGTATACGCTAACGGTCAACAATGTTCAGGACCTGGCCTTCAACGCGATTGCCGCGAATTCTCAGGCCACCTTCTCGACGCCTCCGCCCCCGCAGAACAGTGTCACGGTGAATTTTCAGCCCACGAATGCGCCAGTGCCCTCCGGGGATCTGAAGGATGATGGCGCGGTGTATACGGCGAGTCGGGGGTATGGCTGGACGGGGGGACTGAGTACGCGGGACCGGGAGGTGCAACCGGACCAACGGTTGGACACCTTTGTGTTCACCAATCCGAATGCCACGGCGACGTGGCAGTATGATCTGCCCAACGGCGACTATCGTGTGAGCTTAGCCAGCGGGGATGCGAGTTGGAGTCAAGGGCCGCACGAAGTCGTCGTGGAGGGGAGTCCGGTCATTACGCAGGTGACGACTGCCCCGAATGAGTATGTCACCGTGACGGATCATCTGGCCACGGTGACCGATGGGGCCTTGTCGATTACGCTGGGCGGGTCACCGGGACACACCATGCTGAATTATGTGACGATCACCGAGGTTGCCGGTGGCGCTGATATCACGAGTCCGACGATTCTCAGTGTGACCCCCACCGCGGATCTGGCGGGGCTGAATGTGGTCTTCAGCGAGCCGTTGGAGTCGGGGAGTGCGGAAACCGCCAGCAACTACAGCGTCGCGCCTGGCATTTTCGTCAACGTGGCCACGTTGCAAGCTGATGGGGTGACGGTCCGTCTCGCGACGACGAGCCTGGCGAACGGCGTCATGTATACGCTAACGGTCAACAATGTTCAGGACCTGGCCTTCAACGCGATTGCCGCGAATTCTCAGGCCACCTTCTCGACGCCTCCGCCCCCGCAGAACAGTGTCACGGTGAATTTTCAGCCCACGAATGCGCCAGTGCCCTCCGGGGATCTGAAGGATGATGGCGCGGTGTATACGGCGAGTCGGGGGTATGGCTGGACGGGGGGACTGAGTACGCGGGACCGGGAGGTGCAACCGGACCAACGGTTGGACACCTTTGTGTTCACCAATCCGAATGCCACGGCGACGTGGCAGTATGATCTGCCCAACGGCGACTATCGTGTGAGCTTAGCCAGCGGGGATGCGAGTTGGAGTCAAGGGCCGCACGAAGTCGTCGTGGAGGGGAGTCCGGTCATTACGCAGGTGACGACTGCCCCGAATGAGTATGTCACCGTGACGGATCATCTGGCCACGGTGACCGATGGGGCCTTGTCGATTACGCTGGGCGGGTCACCGGGACACACCATGCTGAATTATGTGACGATCACCGAGGTTGCCGGTGGCGCTGATATCACGAGTCCGACGATTCTCAGTGTGACCCCCACCGCGGATCTGGCGGGGCTGAATGTGGTCTTCAGCGAGCCGTTGGAGTCGGGGAGTGCGGAAACCGCCAGCAACTACAGCGTCGCGCCTGGCATTTTCGTCAACGTGGCCACGTTGCAAGCTGATGGGGTGACGGTCCGTCTCGCGACGACGAGCCTGGCGAACGGCGTCATGTATACGCTAACGGTCAACAATGTTCAGGACCTGGCCTTCAACGCGATTGCCGCGAATTCTCAGGCCACCTTCTCGACGCCTCCGCCCCCGCAGAACAGTGTCACGGTGAATTTTCAGCCCACGAATGCGCCAGTGCCCTCCGGGGATCTGAAGGATGATGGCGCGGTGTATACGGCGAGTCGGGGGTATGGCTGGACGGGGGGACTGAGTACGCGGGACCGGGAGGTGCAACCGGACCAACGGTTGGACACCTTTGTGTTCACCAATCCGAATGCCACGGCGACGTGGCAGTATGATCTGCCCAACGGCGACTATCGTGTGAGCTTAGCCAGCGGGGATGCGAGTTGGAGTCAAGGGCCGCACGAAGTCGTCGTGGAGGGGAGTCCGGTCATTACGCAGGTGACGACTGCCCCGAATGAGTATGTCACCGTGACGGATCATCTGGCCACGGTGACCGATGGGGCCTTGTCGATTACGCTGGGCGGGTCACCGGGACACACCATGCTGAATTATGTGACGATCACCGAGGTTTCGGGCGAATAAAAATTTAATTTTTTTCACGGGGGAAAGTCCCAATTATGTGGAACGGTCGGAACGAATTTTGTGATAGGATGAGGAAATCGTTGGAGCTGGATTTTCTGCTGGAATGAATGTCAAAAAAATCATTATCAATAATGAAGACACCTTGAGGAACACCCCTAGGCTTTTTGCAAACGACCCCAATTTATTTTTTTTATTTTAAGCCGAAAAATTTTTTTGTGATCCTTGATTGGTTCATGCATCGAGCTTGGCTAAAATCTTTCCCCGGCTGGTTATTCTCCTATTTGTTCTCGACCATGAAACCGACTTTGTTCCTGATACTCATTGGAAGTCTGTTTCTTCTGCCTCCTGTGGCTATGGCACAAGAGACTGAGGGCCAGGAGGGGCCCTCGATCCTGGATAAAATTATTGAATTTCCGAAGGTCCTGGATGGGATTAAGCAGGTTGAAGAACAACAGGTTGAATTGCAAAAAAATATGATCGTGCTCGAACAAACGGTGGAGCAATTACGAGAGGATGTTTCGCATAATTCCTGGTTCCAATTTCTTGGGGGCCTAATTTCTGGGGCGGTCGTGGCCTTGATTGGTGTGCGAATCGGATATGCTAAAGGCACTCGAGAGAGACAATGATAGTCGGAAGACCCCGGACCGTTTATTTTCAAGTCTCATTTCTCCTTCAATAAAATTACGCTAGTAACCCACCCTACCCTTCCGTTTCCCAACCTCTTTCTTTCCGGGTATTTCCACAGGTTTCTTGAATGGAAGACCCACGGTTTTTACTCAAAAAATAGAGTTCCACCGCAGGATGTACTTGAGCTCCATTTGGTTGTACTTCACCTCGG
Organism: Nitrospirales bacterium; assembly: GCA_965223495.1. Classification (GTDB taxonomy): domain Bacteria; phylum Nitrospirota; class Nitrospiria; order Nitrospirales; family UBA8639; genus Nitrospira_E. The sequence goes on from OZ245001.1 coordinate 673,104, forward strand.
AACGAGTTAGAGCCGCCGTTGGCAGCTCTGCCGCTTAATCAATCTCAGAAAAGTTGGCGAAGATTTCCTGAAGCTTGTCAGCCACGTCTGGTGATTGCAAAATACTGCCGTGATCTTCATTAAATCCCCATATTTCGGTCGCGGATTCCTGGGCTTCCTTTTTTAATTGGCTGGCCAAAGATACTGCCCCATCATCGTTGCCCTCCGTAAAAGGATTCAGCCCACCCTTAAAACCAAAAAACAGATAGTGCTGAATGTTCTCTGGCAGGTGGATTTCAAAGAGCTTTTTTTGAAACGGACTTCCTGGCACCATATCTACCCAGGAGGGGATAATTCCCGTCGTTGAATAGTCCACTGCCATCTGGGCCCCTTGGTGTCCTCCCCAAGGGGTAGAAATCGTGATTAAGAGCATGGACATATCCTGGCCTCGGCCTTTTTGAATGGCGAGATTTAAAGCCGCGCGGGCGACTAGGCCCCCCATGCTATGGCTGACGAGGATGAGTCGCGGAATATGGTAGGTCAGAAAAATTTTTGACATGGCATGGCGTAGCAGTTCGGTTGAATCATCCAAGTAAAGCCCCGAGGGGTATTGAAAAATCCATGCTTGAAAGGTTTTTTTCTCCAGTTGTTGAATCAGGTAGGCCCATTCACGAGGACTTCCTCCTGCACCATGAATAAAAATAATGGGAATTTTGTGAGGGTCGAAGGGTTCGAGGAAGTAGAGGCCTCCCCCTTTCTCGTTTAAAGACCGAATGGGTTCCCAAAGACCCACATGTGCCTTTTCGACGGTGAAGCGAGCATCATTCAGGGACACGATTTCACCGAGGTCCATTGCGGTGAGAGGTACTGCATTGTTTAGGATGGATGGAACCAACTGTTGGGATTGTTTGAAGGGATTGCTTTCTGGAGGTTGAAGGACCAAATCCACGTTCAATTGATCCTGACCGGGCTCGATCGTAATGTTGGAGGGGGTGCCATGATTTGTGGCGTATTCTGATGGTTGGAACGTTAAATCACGATTCGCATCCTCAAAGGCTTCCAAGGTGTACCGGCCTGGTAAGATTCTAAATTGGAACCGGTCGGGGGTGTGATAAATAAGGTAGTTTTTGAGTCTTTTTTGATTGTTCGTGACTTGATACAGTAGGACGATAACCGGTTTTCTTCGGGGAGAGGGGTTGTGGAGTCGCCCACTTAGTCGAACCGTTTGCTCATAGATTTCAACATTTTCCTGTAAGGCTACCAGGGTACACCCCGTCCAAGCTCCCGAAGCCCAGGCGGCTAGGATGGAGAGGAGGATGGGTCTATAGGTTTGGAAAAACATGAAAGCGTTCAGAGGTAATGGTGAGTCATAGCCTACATTTTTCCGACGAATGGGTCCAGAGGGATGGTATTAATCAAGCGAAAGAGAATGGAGCTATTGCTTCTTCAATTGTTGGCTCCGGGGAGGGCAATAAGATATGACCGTAACGTTGTCTGCTTCCCAGCCTATCTGACAAAGGGGATATAAGGTGGTCCGGAGAATCGAAAAAATCATGGAAAGATCACGTTCAATGATTGTACAGCGACGAATTCAGGCCAATCGATCTGCATCAGGGTTGTCCTTTCCTCCCACTTCTTTGGGAGTTTTGAAAGACCTCATTCGGAGGACCCGGAACTCTGGTACCCGTGGGATCCTTGGGAAAACCAATTCTCATTCCAGCAGCGTGGTTGTGTTATTGTCGGGGCCACCTGGAACGGGGAAAACCCTTGCGGCAGAATGGATTGCCAAAGAGTTACGCTGGAGAGTCCATCGGGTCAATCTGAAGCAATTGGCCCATAAATTTATTGGAGAGACCGAAAAAAACCTTTCCAAGGCGTTTGAAAACGCAGAGTTACAACAAGCTGTCCTGGTTTTTGATGAAGCCGATGCCCTCCTTGGAAAACGGAGTCCTGTCAAGGATAGCCACGATCGCTATGCCAATCAGGAAACGAATTATCTTTTATCCCGGATGGAGCAGTATCGGGGATTGATCATTTTGACCACCAATCAGAAGGCCTTGATCGACCCTACCGTTATAAAAAAAGTGACTTACCTTATTGAGTTTTCCCCTCCTCTTCCCACCCCTTCTCTTTAAAAAAAAGGCGGGGTCTGTCGTGATAAGACTTCCCCAAAGTCCCCGAGGGGTTTGGAGGGTTTAGATGGGGCAGGGGGTTGAGAGCTGGACTTTTCCCTCCCATGTTCCCCCAGGTAAGACGGCCCCTTGCGCTTTTTCAAGCAAAGGACTACGCTAAAGGTGATATTCACCCCCCTCAAAGAGGAAACCCAGAGGATTCTCAGCTCATGCCGTGCCATCACTTTCGGGCCTTAAATGTGTTTGCCTTGTTCTTTCTGCTGGTCTTTCAGGGGTGTGTCGTGATGGTCAAGCATGAAAATGTTCCCATTGAAACTGCCGATGGGAGTACCCTTTCTGAGGAACAAGTCAAAGAGGCCATCATCAAAGCCGGGAAAGGCCAGGGGTGGATTATGAGAGAGGGGAAAGGAGGGGAAATCCTCGGAAAGTTCCAATCAAGCGAATATTTTATCAAGGTCGCGATTCCACATACCAACACGTCCTACAGTATTGTGTACGTCGACAGTGACGGTTTACGACATCGTGGAGATAAAATTCATAAAAAATATAATGAAATCGTCAATGAATTACAGTTTGCGATTAAAGCTCGATTGGTCATGACCTCGTACATGGCTCCTTCCCCCCCTGTTGAGGAGGTTCCCTCACAAGCTCCTTTGGAGCCAGAGCCTTCCCCCACCATAGAGGTTCAGGCACCGGCAATTGAGGAACCCTCGCCCTCTGCGGAGGTCCCCCCCGCTTCACCAGAAGAAACTCCCACCGCGATTAAGGTTCAAGCACCTCCTGAAGAGGAAACTTCCGAGGCCACCGAGGTCCAGGCGCCTCAAGAGCCGGAAGGCCCTTCCATGGATGAATTTGCTGATTGGTTAAGGAAGGTCGAACAAGAAGAGGAAATGGGGACGGGAACCCCCTCAGCATATTCACCCTAGGTCGACTCGATTTCTCGAATTCCCCGGTTCCTTCGCCTCAAGTCTTTCTTTTCATTTGGAAAGTTGGGCTATCCCACGGCCCCATGGTAGGCATCGAGGAGTGTGCAGGCCTTGACATTTCCCTTTTTGCAGGCGAATTTCCAAATATCAACAGCCAAGGTTTTATCTTGTTTGACTCCGTGGCCCAACCAAAGCAGATTTCCGAGGGCTGTGCAGCTATTCAGGTGGCCCTTTCGGCAACCTTTTTCAAACCATTTTGCCCCTTCGGTTAAATCTACGGGGGCATTTTTTCCTAAAATATATTGGCTAGCCAGACGAAAACACACCACTCCTTGACCTTTTTCACATAAAACTTCCGGAGAGGGGTTTTGAGCTGAAGTTTCCTTGCTGGTGTCTTCGATCGGTTCGTCTCGCGTGGGCGAAGTAGGGGGTGGAAGAGCGGGAGATTTAGAATGGAGTAAGGCATGGACCTGGTTTTGAAGGGCTTCCAGTTCTTTTCGAAGAGCAGCCACGTCAGAAGGGTCTTGGGCGGGCTCGGAGACCTCTCCCATAGCATCTCTGGTTCGTGATTCGCGAGCCTTCCTGGGAGAAGGTGGCGGAAAAAAGACAAACTCACCTTGTTCAGCGGATAACCGCCATAATTCGGGACGTTGGACGTGACCAATCAATTGGGCTGCCGCATACACACGTTGATCTAAATAGGTATACAATTCGGAAGCGGGGATTATTCCATCATCATTCAGATCCGCTAAGCCGTTGCCTATTCCTTTCAGAAGAAAGTAGGTAAAGGCGCTATGACCCCATTCCGGACTTTCAATGGCCTGTTGATCTGATCCTCCGGCCGTGATGAGTTGGCGTCCTCTCTCCCGGGTAATGACTTTCATATATTCAGCCGTGATAGGAGAAAGACTGCGAAATCGTTGTCCCGCGATCCCTCCGTAACACACGTCAATTAAGAATAAGACTTGCTTGGCGGGTAAGGCCTGCGCGAGGGTTCGAATTACACCCATATCGATGGCGGTGGCACTCAGGGACGTTTGATGCGCTTCTACGGGGAGGAGATACCCCATGGTGCTGGCCCTGCCAAACTGTCGAGTTTCTCCATGTCCGGCAAAAAATATGACGACTCGATCGGATTCTTCGATTATCGTAGGAAGACGGTCCCCCAGTTCGGAGAGAATCGCTTTTCGAGTCGCCTGTTCATCATAAAAGGAAACGACCGAAAACCCCTGGGTCCGTAGGAGATCTGCCATGCTTTGTGCATCCGCCACGGCATAAGAAAGGTGAGGAGCATGCTGATAGGCATTGATTCCTACCACGACTGCCCAGGCCTTTCCCCCTTGGCTTTTAACGAATTGGGCAGGGTTTTTCCCTTCAATGATAACCCCTCGCAGTTGAGCCAGTGTGGTGGATACTCCAATGAAGAAAACCCATAGGCTGAGAAGGGTGCAAAGGCAGGTCCAATTAAACCGGGTTGTGTGGGATCCCTTGTTGCCTGGGAATCCCTTCCAATTGACCAAAACTGATGAGTCAACGATGGCGTTCACCATGCCCCAAATTCTAACACCACCATTGAATAAAACAAACTATGAATGATGCGAAGGGGAGAAGCCCGGTTGATCGTTCTGACCGACTAACGTTGCCCCGGATAATGGAGGATTTTTCGCTAATTCATGCGGTTTTTAAAGATCAATTCCGCCACGGCTGATTTATCCAGAGCCCCTTTCCCAGATTGGATGAGTTGCTGATATTGATCCCATGTGGCTTTTGCAAGAGGGAGGTTCAGATCTACCGATTCTGCAAGAGAAAGGGCAATACCCGAATCTTTGGCGGCATGCTCGGCCGAAAAGTAACATTCATGGTCACGGTTCTGCATGTCCGGACCATCGGTTTCCAGGACTCGTGAGGCTGCCCCTGTTTGACCGAATACTTCTTGTAGCATGGTGAGGTCCAGGCCTAGGGCTGCCCCGAGTCCTAACCCTTCCGCTAAACCAGCCGTGTTGATATTCATGACCATATTCACGAGTGCTTTCACTTTGGCCGCCTCTCCCGCAGGCCCAATGTATCGGAGGGTGGCACTCAAGGTGGCGAGGAGGGGTTGGAGGTGTTCAAAGGTTTTCTGTTTTCCGCCACACATCAGGTAAAGGGTGCCCTCGCGGGCCTGTGGAATACTACTGGCCATGCATGCTTCTAATGTCTGGCCTCCATGTTGCTCAACCAGACGTTCCACCTCGATATGGAGATGAGGGGAGAGGGTGGCGCAATTGATAAAGACCTTGTTGCGGGCCTGGGATAACAAGCTATCCGGGTTGTGCTCGGAATAGATCTGTCGCATGGCCATATCATCGGTGATCACGGTAAAAATAATGTCAGATGCTTCTGCCACCTGTTTCGGTGATGCGGCGATACCACAATGAATTTCGTGAGCCAGTCGGGCTACCGGTGTGGGGTCAACGTCGAAACAGGCCACAACTTGATATCCGGCCTCATGGACGCGGCGGGCCATGTTGGCTCCCATCCGACCTACTCCGACAAATCCGATTCGTGAAGGAATTTGAGTCATCATGAATCCTTTCTCTGTCTTGGGAACAATCGATGTGTTTCGAGTTAAGGTACCTTCGAGGATTGATCCTGCTGTCGTTTCCATTTATACCAGATTGTTTCGTTGCTGCCATGGGGATAGATGAGTCGTTTCACGGTAATATACGGTTTCCAAATAAAACGGCTATAGTATTGGTTCAGGGAGGAACGCTGCGCTAAAATTATTTCAGGCCCACTCATGAAGTTTTTTTGAAAGGTTTTTTTGTGCTTATAGAGATGATACACGTCTTCTTGAATGAGTCGGTGGAAAATCTTGTTGGAAAGCTTTCCAATCCACCCAGATCGTAGAGGAAAGTGCACACAAATCTGAAAGTCGATTAAGTAAGGACTTCCTTCCATCGAACAAATAATGTTTCCCCTTTTATTAAGATCACCATAGAAAATGCGTCGTTGATGAACGGCCTGAAGAATACTCCCAAGGTTTTCAAAAAATCCGGCAGGCAGTGCTTCCTGCTTTTCTTTCTCTATCTGATACAACGTTTTTCCCTCGATATATTCGTGGAAATACCCGCGGGATCCATATCGCGGGCCTAAGGCTGGAATGCCCGGAATATCGGCGACTCGTTGGTACATGGCATATTCCCGTTTAGAGATCCATGCAGCAATGGGCCGAAAGAGGAAACCGAAAATAAACCGGAAATCACTCAGCTTTAAAACATATCGCAGGTGGTCCTGATTGTGGTACAGAATGTTCAGTGAAAAAAAATCATCTTTTAATATTCGTTCAAAGAGAAGATCTTGGCCAGCAACGGTGACGTGTGTGGGAAAGGCTGCCATGCGGAGTTCGAGAGAATTGCGGACTTTTGCTCAATAGAATCATTCCGGGCCATTGTGATGACTATGGGTAATGTAGCCGAATGGGGGCCGCCTTTGCACCCCAAGATTCATCATCAATATCAATAGATCCTTAACCGAAAAGAGGAGCATGGGATACCAACCGATTGAAAACTATGGGTTGATTGGGAATATGCGCACGACGGCCTTAGTTGGTATGAACGGCTCCATCGATTGGTTGTGTCTTCCCCATTTTGATTCCCCCAGTGTATTTGCCGGGGTTCTCGATGACCAGAAAGGTGGGCAATTTCTCATCGCCCCGGTACCCAATGAAGTGAAGTCCAAGCAATATTATTGGCCGGATACGAATGTCCTGGTTACCCGGTTCCATTCCCCCGGCGGGGTTGGACGGATCATTGATTTTATGCCTGTTGGGATGGAGTCTTCCGCTTGCACCCAACATGGCTTGGTGCGTCGGGTCCAGGCCATTCGGGGAACGATGACCTTTCGGATGGTCTGTAGCCCGGCCTTTAATTATGGGCGGGATACCCATCGGGTAACCTTGTGTTCGACCGGAGCAGAATTCCAATCTCCCACACTGCTTCTTCGTCTTGGGGCCCAAATCCCTCTTAAGGAAGAAGGCCAGGCGGTGGTGGCTGAATTCGAATTGCAAGAAGGTGAGGTGGTCGACTTTTGTCTACAAACCGTTGAAAGAACTGAAACGGATTTTGAGCCGGTCCGGCCGGAAGATCATGCCGATGACTTATTCACCCAAACAGTAGCCTATTGGCGAAAATGGTTATCTCAATGTACCTATTCCGGCAGATGGCGCGAAATGGTGCACCGTTCAGCCCTTGTCCTGAAACTGCTCACCTTTGAACCCACCGGGGCCATTGTGGCTGCCCCAACCTGTAGCTTGCCGGAGGGAGTAGGGGGAGAACGAAACTGGGATTATCGGTATACCTGGATCCGTGATGCTGCTTTTACTCTGTATGGGTTACTGCGCATTGGATTTACGGAGGAAGCTTCCCAATTCATGCATTGGTTGGAAGCACGATGCCATGAACTCAATCCCGATGGTTCTTTGCAAATCATGTACGGTATTGATGGACGCCATACGTTAACCGAGGAGACACTCGATCATTTGGATGGGTATGAGGGATCGCGTCCGGTTCGCATCGGTAATGGAGCCTATAACCAATTGCAACTCGACATCTATGGCGAATTGTTGGATTCGGTGTATCTCTATAACAAGTATGGCACTCCTATTTCCTTCGATCTTTGGAAGCATTTGCGTCGGTTGATTAACTGGGTGTGTGATCATTGGCACCGCACCGATGAAGGGGTCTGGGAGGTGCGTGGAGGACAGCAGCATTTCGTGTATTCCAAGCTGATGTGTTGGGTGGCGTTGGATAGGGGGATACGCTTGGCGGATAAGCGTTCCTTCCCAGCAGACAGGGACCGTTGGTTGAAGGTGCGGGATGCGATCTACGAGGAAATCATGGAAAAAGGATGGGATCCCGATCGCGAGGCTTTTATCCAACGGTATGGAAGCGATTCCCTGGATGCGGCCAATTTGATGATGTCTTTGGTGTTTTTTGTCTCCCCAACAGACCCGAGAATGCTGAAAACATTGGATGCCACGCTCCAATCTCCCGAACAGGGAGGACTGGTGTCCAATGGTTTGGTTTACCGCTACAACGTGAGTGAAACCACTGATGGATTGAGCGGTGAAGAAGGAACCTTTAACATTTGTACCTTTTGGTTAGTCGAAGCCCTGACCCGTGCAGGGCGAGTCGATCGGCATCGGTTAGATGAGGCGCGGTTACTCTTCGAGCAAATGCTGGGATATGCCAATCATTTGGGTCTCTATGCCGAAGAAACGGGGCATCATGGGGAAGCCTTGGGAAATTTTCCTCAAGCGTTCACTCATTTAGCGTTGATTAGTGCCGCCTTTAACCTCGACCGGGCCTTGGGGAAAAAATAGAGATTCTCCATTTCGAAACCGTTCGCTGATGGCAACTCTCGTGTCCCTTTCCTCCCTCTATTTGCCTTTTCCCCAGGCCACCCCGTAGTATCCCTCCATTCCTGCTTGGATCGAATGGACTTTTCTTCTTGAGAAATGGGCTGAGCGGTTAGACAAGCAAGGGTTTTTCATCGTTCATTCTGGAAGGTCGAACGTCATGCTGTCCCTATTAGGTCTGGGGTTTGTCTTAGGTTTGAGACATGCTTTCGAAGCGGATCATGCTGCGGCGGTGTTGTCTTTGGCCTCTCGGGGAGGGTCCCGGTGGCGGATAGTCAAACAGGGCATCGTGTGGGGCCTTGGCCATGCCTTGACTCTCTTCCTTTTTGGTTCGGTTGTCTTAGTGTTAGGGGCCAGTATTCCAGAAGATATGGCTAAAGGATTGGAATGTGCCGTTGGTTTGATGCTCGTCGGGTTAGGGCTTGATGTGTTGAGGCGTCTTCATAAAGAGCGGATTCATTTTCATGTGCATCAACATTCCGATCAACAACCGCATTTCCATGCTCACTCACATTCGGAAGCGGGGGCTCATTCCCTCTCATCACACGATCATCATCACCAGGAGAGATTCCCTTACCGGGCATTGCTAGTGGGGTTTATGCATGGAATGGCCGGTTCTGCTGCCTTGATTCTCTTGACCCTTCAAACGACGATTTCTCTCTATGAAGCTTTCGGGTATATCCTGATCTTTGGGTTAGGGTCGACCCTGGGGATGGGAATTCTTTCGCTCGTCATGGCCGTTCCGCTTTTTTACACCGCCCGTTCTTTGACCTGGGTGTACAATGGGTTTCAGGTGATGGTCGGCTTCTGTACGGTAGGCCTAGGCCTGTTTGTGATCTACCAGCATGCAGGGTTTCTTGTCGGATAGCCGCCCGGGACGGGACCAGAACCTTTGGCAGTGTGTTTCGGAGAAGTGAAAAGGCCTTCCGGGATAAGAAGGATGCTTCCCCGGAAGGCCTGAAGGTTTCAATTCACGTAACAGCCCTTAGCCGGCGTGCATGTGTTGGCTCAGGTAATTTTCGACCCCAATCTGTTTAATCGTTTCCATTTGTGTCTCAATCCAATCGATGTGTTCGTCCTCACTCGTGACGATCACTTCAAGTTTTCCACGTGTGGTAAAATCTCCAACCTTGGCACAATGCTCAATCGCCTCGGTCAGGAGCTTGACGGCTTCACGTTCTAATCCAAGGTCCGACTTTAATTGTTCTGGCACTGTTTCCCCGATTTTTAAGGTCCCCAAGCGCTGTAAGTTGGGGAACCCTTCCAAGTATAGAATATGTTCGATGATTTGTTCGGCATGTTTCATTTCATCGATCGCATGCTTGCGAATTTCGTTATGGAGCACTTCATAGCCCCAGTTTCCACACATTTCTGCGTGAAGAAAGTATTGATTGATGGCCGTTAACTCGTTGGTTAAGATCTTATTCAAATAATCCACGACGCCCTTTTTGGCTTTCATCGCCTCCTCCTTGCTGTATGGGGTAACTGATGGGAATGTAGGAGTGCGAGACTCCTACCTGTCTTTCTTAAAAGTATTGAAAGTTCATAAAGAATTGTATCGGTCGATTTCTTTCAACGTCAAGATTTTTATTTAGGTGAAAATTATTAATACTGATTTTTCTTCTCAACTTCGTTGATCTGAATTTTCAACTTCATTTGTGATGGTGACTAGAAATAAGACTACTTGGATTTATGAATATGTAATTTATGTAACCGTTACAGCCGTGCCGCTGACACTGACCATAAGCATGCTCCCCGTCTCCCCCAGGACCTCATAATCCAAGTCAATTCCCACGATTGCGTTCGCTCCCACTTTGAGGGCTTCTTCCTGAATTTCCTGAAAGGCAATTTCTCGGGCTCTCGCCAATTCCTTTTCATAGGCACCCGATCTCCCACCGACGATATCCCGAATATTCGCAAAAAAATCGCGAAAAAAATTAGTGCCCAAAATCGCCTCCCCCGCGACGATCCCAAAATACTCTGTGATGCGATGTCCTTCTACATTGGGAGTAGTAGTAAGAATCATAGCGTTGGCCTCCTTTTAAGATTCATGTCTTTTCGCAAGGTAGGTAGTTTTCCGTTGGAAACCCTTCGACCCTACAGCTAGTGGGTGGGAGAAACATTCCTACAATGCACGTGAAGTAGGCAAACTGTTAAACAAAGGTTCAATCGGTGAGTTGGTCGTATGAAGATGGGGTTATCCACATATTTGTCCCCACTTTTTGTGATTTCCTTTTTCCTGACATGGCTCACGCCCAATGACCCACTATCCTTCCAAAACTTCGGGAATTCATTGACTTCATCCCGAGGCCTCACTAGAATTTTTCCTGTAGGTTCACACGATCTGCCCAAGACCCTTTTTGATCCTTATATGCCAGCATGACACCTTTAGGCAATCTTGCCGGATGGGCTTGGCCAACCCCATTCCTTCCTGTCCATGGACTCATGTCCGTTTAGTGTAGCTCATCATGGATAATTTTCCTGCGGGTAGTTGAAACTCATAATAGAGGATAGCAAACATTAATGGCTTCTCAATTTGTTCACCTTCATCTCCATACTCAATATAGCCTCCTTGACGGGGCGAATCAGCTCAATCCTCTCTTCGACCAAGTACAAAAATTTGGTATGCCCGCGGTAGCCATGACTGACCATGGCAATTTATTTGGGGCGATTGACTTTTATCAAAAAGCCAAGAGTCATGGTATTAAGCCCATCATTGGATGCGAAGCCTATATGGCTCCTGGGAGTCGTAGCCAACGCGCGGGACATCTGGCTCATAATGAGTACTATCATTTAATTCTGCTCGCCACGAATCGAACGGGATATCATAACTTAATGAAACTTTCGAGCAGGGCCTATTTAGAAGGCTTTTATTACAAGCCACGAATGGATAAAGAATTGTTGGAAGAGCATCATGAGGGATTGATCGCGCTCTCGGGCTGTCTTAGCGGGGAAATCCCGTATCTAATCGGGCAAGGGGACATGGACAAGGCGCTCCGGGTGGCCGATGAGTTCCGATCGATTTTTGGGAAAGACCACTTTTTTCTGGAAGTACAAGCCAATGGGCTGGATCATCAACAGATAGCCAACCGGGGGTTGATGACCATTCATCAAAAAACCGGTCTTCCGCTCGTGGGTACGAACGACTGCCATTATCTCACCAAGGGGGATGCCCGTCCTCATGAGGTCATGTTGTGTTTGCAAACGGGAAAAACTCTCAAAGATCCGAATAGGATGAAGTTTGATACGGATCAGCTCTATGTGAAGTCCACGGAGGAGATGGTTCAAGAATTTGCAGAGTTTCCTCGTGCGGTATTGCACACCACTCAAATCGCCGAGCAATGTGGGCTCGAATTAGAATTTGAGACCTCCTATCTTCCTGACTATCATGTTCCCGACGGCCAAACGCATAATTCCTATTTGCAATGGCTTTCGGAGGAAGGACTCCGGGCTCGTTTACGAGAACGGCCAACCTCGATTCCGTCTGAGGCCTATGAACATCGGCTCACTACCGAATTAACCATGTTAAACACGATGGGATATGCCGGATATTTTCTCGTAGTCTGGGACATCATTAATTTTGCTCGCTCCCGAAAGATTCCGGTTGGACCAGGCCGCGGCTCTGCCGCCGGGAGCTTGGTGGCCTATGCCTTACGCATTACGGATCTCGATCCGCTGGTGTACAACCTGTTATTTGAGCGGTTTCTCAACCCAGAACGGGTCTCCATGCCTGATATCGATATGGATTTTTGTATGGATCGTCGTGGAGAGGTCATTAATTATGTGATCGAAAAATACGGGGAAGAACATGTGTGTCAGATCATTACGTTTGGGACTCTGGGGGCGAAGGCGGCTATTCGGGATGTCGGTCGGGTTATGGATTTTCCCTATGCGGAAGTCGATAAGGTGGCAAAGCTAGTCCCGACTCAACTCAATATTACCCTGCAAGATGCCCTTATTCAGGAGCCTCGTTTGCAGGAACTGGTCGACCAGGATTCGAAAATGAAAGAACTCATGGATACCGCCATGGCTCTCGAAGGTTTGGCCCGTCATGCTTCCACGCATGCGGCTGGGGTGGTGATTTCCCAAAAACCCTTGATGGATCATGTGCCCTTGTATAAGACCAGCAATGACGAAATTGTCACACAATATACGATGACCGATTTGGAAAAAGTCGGTTTAGTGAAGTTCGACTTCTTGGGCTTGAAAACCCTTACCATGATTCATGATGCGGTAACCCTGGTCGGGACGCGTTCAGGAGGGAATTCTAACCTTGACGTGAATCACCTCCCTTTGGACGACCCCCAAACGTTTTCGTTGCTGAGTTCAGGAAAAACAACCGGAATATTCCAGTTGGAAAGTTCAGGAATGCGGAATTTGTTGGTCAAAATCAAACCTGAAACGTTTGAAGATCTTATTGCCATTTTGGCGCTGTATCGTCCAGGACCGTTGGAAAGCGGAATGGTAGATGATTTCATCAAACGCAAACGGGATCCCTCGCAAGTGGTTTACGATCCCTTACAGGTTGAACCCATTCTCCGAGAAACCTATGGGGTTATTGTCTATCAAGAGCAAGTGATGGCCATCGCCAATCAACTCGCGGGGTTTTCTTTGGGACAAGCCGATTTGTTGCGCAGGGCGATGGGAAAGAAAAAGCATGAAGAAATGGCCAAGCAAAAAGAGCTGTTTGTGACTGGCTCTCAACAAAGAGGGATTCAGGCTTCCAAGGCGGAGAAATTATTCGATCAGATGGCCTTTTTCGCCGGCTATGGATTTAATAAATCCCATTCCGCTGCCTATGCCTTGGTTACGTACCAAACCGCGTATTTAAAAGCCCATTACCCGACAGAATTTATGGCCGCGCTCCTAACCTCGGAAATGGGGAATACCGATAAAATGGTGGGGTACTTTACGGAATGTCGGGAATTAGGCGTGCAGATTCTTCCACCGGACGTGAATGAAAGTGCCAAGAATTTTAGTGTCGTCCCCGAAGGAATTCGATTTGGATTGGCGGCGATTAAAAATGTAGGTGAAAGTGCCGTCGATGTCATATTAGAGGCCAGAGAACAGGAGGGCCCCTTTTCTTCATTCGTAGATTTGTGTTGTCGACTGGACTCGCAAAAAGTCAATAAACGAGTGCTAGAAGGATTAATTAAAGTTGGGGCCTTCGACTCTTTGGCGACATCTCGAGCCAGGTTATTTCATGTCTTAGAACAAGCCCTGGATTATGCGGCGATTGTGCAGCGTAATAAACGACAAGGTCAGACGAGTCTGTTTGATGGCGTTTCTGCGGAGTCGGGAGCCCAGGGAGGATTGGACTTTACGATCCCACAGGTGCCGGAGTGGTCGCAACAAGATACGCTGAAATACGAACGGGAACTCACAGGGTTCTATATTACTGCACATCCTCTCAATCGGCATCGCATGGCGATTGCTCATTTTTCCACGTGTTCGAGTCGAACATTGGCAGAGATGGGGGATGGCCGAGAAGTCAAGCTCTGTGGAGTTGTGTCCGGTCTTAAAGCCATGACCACGAAAAAAGGCAATCGGATGGCCTATGTCACCCTGGAAGATCTCCACGGGACCGTTGAAGCCATTATTTTTCCTGAAACGTTTCAAGCCCATGAATCTCTTCTGACGCCTGATTCCGTCATTCGTATCACTGGGGCGGTTGATCTAATGGATAATGGTGCGAGAATAAAGGCAACCCAAATTGAATTGTTACCACAATTGGAGAGGGAGACGGTTCGGCATGTGACTCTTCAAGTTTATGACCGCGACGTCCTACCTCAAAATCTGGTAAACTTGAAGGAAATTTTTGATCGACATCCAGGGCCAACCCCCATTTCCTTAGCCTTTTATTTACAGCCTGACCTGACGGCGAATCTTTCAGAATTGCCCAATATTGGGGTCGCTCCGACACCGGAGTTTTTGGAGGACGTGGAACACCTACTGGGGACATCAAGAGTGATCTTCCACTAACCGCTGACACGAAGGAGCCTGTCTGTGCGAGAATACTTGGATTTTGAAAAACCCCTCAAAGAACTCGAAGACCGAATTGCCCGGTTAGTCAAATCGAAGTCCACCAAAAATTCCGTCCAAGAGGCCATCGTCCGGCATTCCGATCAATTAGCCAAGATGGAGCAGGAGTTGTTTTCAAACCTTTCCCCCTGGCAACGAAGTCAGATTGCCAGACACCCCCAACGACCATCCATTTCTGATTATCTGGAACTCATCACCGAAGATTTCGTGGAATTACATGGGGATCGGGTGTTTGGTGATGACCAAGCCATCATAGGTGGGTTTGCCAGGTGGAGAGATCGGTCTGTCATGGTGATTGGGCATGAAAAAGGGAAAACCCTCAAAGAACGTATGCGGCGCAATTTTGGGATGGCCAAACCGGAAGGGTATCGAAAAGCCCTCCGTCTCATGAAATTGGCCCAACAATTTCGTCGTCCCATTATCACCTTTATCGACACCCCTGGGGCCTATCCCGGGGTGGATGCTGAACAACGGGGCCAAGCGGAGGCCATTGCACGCAATCTGCGGGAAATGGCGAGGTTGACCGTTCCCATCATGGCGGTGGTCACGGGTGAGGGTGGAAGTGGTGGAGCCTTAGCGCTGGGCGTGGCGGATCGGGTGTTCATGCTCGAACATGCGATCTATTCGGTGATCTCTCCGGAAGGATGTGCAGCCATATTGTGGGGGGATTCCTCCAAATCGGCCGACGCGGCCATGGCTTTACGAATGACCGCTCCTGAATTGCAACGACTCCACATTATTGATGATATCATCGGAGAACCTTTGGGAGGGGCTCATCGAGATGTGACCGGGACCGCTGAACGGTTATCTGATTCGTTGGAAACCCACTTTCTTCAGCTCACCAAACTTTCCATTCCCGAATTGTTAAAAGGACGTGAAGCGAAATTTCGAAAACTTGGAGCGTTTGAGTCCTCTCTGTCGGTTACCAAGCCAGCCAAGACCGTCAACTCCTAATTTTCCCTACACCGTCCCTGTGTGGAAGTCAGGAAACCCTTCCTGATTGGAAATGATGGTCGCTCTCCCCCTGATGCTTGTGATAAAGATGTAGGGTTCTCGGTGAGTTGGGATATGGGCTATCGCGACGACGTCATCTTTATCGGCACATGTGATAGATAGAGAAGCCTTGAAAGGGGAGGATTATTGGGAAGGGCTTTGGGGAGGTTCTGGAGGGGGATAGAGCTTTTGGATTCGCTCGATAAGGGGGCGGACTTCGGGGGTGGATTCCTGGGTGGGCTCGCTCGGAGATTGATCCCATGTTAATTCAGTATACCCAAATTCTTCAAAGGTCTGTCGAATGACATTGACCAATGCCTCTACCGTCACCTCATCACCTAAGAGAAGATTGAGCGTTCGCTCTTTTTTATCCGTAGGAGGTGGGCTTTCGTGTAATAAAGCCCAGCAGCGGTCGAATACGAGATTTCTGACCGAAGACGGAGCATTGATCGTCTCTAAATCCGCGGTACATAAGGCGGTGACCATCAGGACAAACTGGAGGTCGGGTAATCCTGGGTGTTGAAGATCCAATCGTTGCATAGAAAAGATGGTACCTTTGCTTATCCATGACTGACAAGACTTTGGCACAAAATCAGGAACATGAAGCGTTTGCCAAATTAGTCGATCGAATTGGGTCGGCTCATGCCGGGAGACGATTAGAAATGCAGGCACATTACTCCGCATTATTGTTGCATGGGTACCATATCCATGTGCATTTAGAGGAATTTCCGGCGATTGCCTGGTTGTTAAAAACGGGGTTGAAAATGACTGGTATTTGGCCCATCGCGGTCAAAAATGCGAGTCAATACCAGGTCATTGAACAGACGATCCCTCTACCTCATTTGCCCCCGGCCTTCGATGGGTTTCGCATCTTACATTTGTCGGATCTGCATATTGAAGGGATGCCCGATAAGGGAAAGGCGCTGGCTTCTCGATTGGCCTCCCTGGAATTTGACTTATGTGTTATGACTGGGGATTTTCGTTTTCGAACCTTTGGGCCCTACGACAAAACCCTGGTCTTAATGGAGGACCTTGTTAAAACCATTCGAGCTCCATACGGTGTGACTGGAATCTTAGGGAATCACGACTGGCTGGAGATGGTTCCCGGCTTGGAACAGTGTGGAATTCGGATGTTGCTGAATGAAGCACAAGCGATTGAAAAGGGATCGGACGCGATTTGGTTACTCGGGTTGGATGATGTCCATTATTATGAAACAGGGGATTTGCCTAAGGCCGTGGATCTTGCCCCGCCTGAAGGAGTACGGATTCTCTTAGTCCATTCGCCGGAAATCATTCCAGAGGCAAAATCCGCTGGGATGGATTTGTACTTCTGTGGACACTCCCATGGCGGTCAGATATGCCTTCCAGGGGGAAGTCCGATTATTACCCATTGTCGATGTCCCCGTGCGTATAAAGCTGGCCCCTGGCAGTACGAAGGGATGAGGGGGTATACGTCACGGGGTGTTGGTACGTCGTTGTTCCCCATTCGGCTTTTCTGTTTCCCTGAAATCATCATTCATACCCTCAAAAAAGTTGACCGTAATCCTTGAACCCTGTGAACCGGGATTGACCTTCTTCTCCGCTGGTTCCTAGATTAGCGGAACTGGTACCTCCTACTTGTCTTTCCATACAAGGTCCTGAAAATCCTGGATCAGTGCGTGTATCTGTCCGCTGGCATGGTTCCGTTGTTTAGCCGTCAATATGGGGTCAATGGCTAAGATCACTTCTTTGAGTTTCTGGTCTCGTTTTTCTGCAAAACTGGGGTAATGGGGAGGGGCTCCTTGAGGAGACATCGTGAGCCAATGACGGACTTGTTGCTCGATGGATGTGGAATCGGCTCGGGCTTTGAGTAAGGTGAGAAATTGGTGTTGTCGATGTGCCCGATACGTCAGCCAAGCTTGGGTGGTATCGGGGAATTGATGAATAAATGGGGTCATTTTCTGGATTTGGTTAAGCGACAGTTCTCCCACCCACCCTTCTAACCAATTGATCACCGCGTCCAACCGTTTCTCTTTTCGAACGGCAGGGTCGCTTTCAATTTCATCCCGTAACTCCTGATTATATTCCTTCATGGTGTGCTCAAAATGTTCAATTTGAGAAGGAATGAGTGTATCGATGAAGGCGATACTTTCTTGAGCAAAACGTGTTCCCAATCGATTCCGAAGGGTTTGATAGGTGTGAAAAATCCGATCCAGTTCCTGTCGGGTCAACCCATCTTGCCAGTCATGCAAAATGGTATTCAGGAAGTGAATATATTCCGGAATTTCTTTTTGCCGATGCCACGTATGGAACTGGCCTAGATGAGTATTCAACAAGGGCTTTTGTTGGGAGGACACATCGAAATATTGGTCGATTCTCCAATACAAAAGCCAATCCGCAAAATTATAGGTCAATGAGATGCGGCTGCATCCCAAACCCACCATAGCCAAAGCGATGATTAAGATGTACGTGCGAAGGGTTTGCATGGTTCTCAGGGAGAGGAAAACACGTTTCGTCTGGCAAAAAGGTATGCCCCAAACAGCAGGCTGATTCCAATCATGGTGGTGTGCATGGGATGGTACCCCTCAACCACTTGGGTGGTGATTTCACTCACACAGGCTAACCCCAAATAGAGGAGAAAGGCCATAAAGGCCCAGTTTCGAGTCTTTAAAAAACCATAGCCAATGATCCAATGTATCAGGGGATGTTGAAGTTTGACGATTTCTCCGGCGATTCCGGAAAAGGTGGTACCGAAGACGGTGAGAGAATACTGAGGGTAGGAGAGGATCCAGGCGAGATCAATGCATCCTGAAACGAGAAACAAGACCCCGAGAATTTTAATGTCTAGCCCAGGATTTCGGAAGAATCGTGAAATTCCTTCAGGATTGGCAGGTGAGGCGGAACTGTCCATGAATCGCCCCATTCGTCGCCCCAATAACCAGGACAGGTTAGACTATGATTGGGATAAATGTGTTTCGATGTCGTGTATGATTTCTTGGGTCAACGGTTTCATCCCCGGTCGATAGCGAGCCACTACAGAGCCAGAGCGATCAACGAGGAATTTTTGGAAATTCCATTTGATTTCTCCGGGAAAAGGCGTCTGTTCGGTGAGGTAGCGATACAGGGGATGTTTGCTGTCACCCAATACCGTAATTTTACTAAAAAGAGGAAACTCCAAGGAATATTTGGTGTAGCAAAACTCGGCAATTTCTTTGTTGGTGCCTGGTTCTTGTTGGCCAAAGTCGTTGGCAGGGAAGGCTAGAATCGTAAATCCCTGATCTCGGTATTTTTCATAGAGCGTTTGTAATCCTTCATATTGAGGGGTGTTCCCGCAGAAGCTTGCCGTGTTCACGATCAACATGACCTTTCCTTGGAAATCTTTCAGTGAACGAGGTTTGCCATCAATGTCATCCATGGTGAACTCATACAAAGAGGAAGCCGTTGTATTCTTGGCCACAACCAGGGGTGATGAAGGAGAATCCAAATTGGTGGTGTCACCGGCTAAAGCCTGTCCGGCGAAATTCGGTGTAATCATCCCCCCCAATGCAAAGGCCAGGAGGCCGGCTACCGAAATCCATCGTTGGATCGTTGAAGGTAATATATCTTTCATGGTCATCTGGTCTCCTCTCTATGTTCGAAGTGCATTCATTCTCATTTTTTTAGTCTACCTCCATGTTTCGGTGTCATGCAATCGCCAAAGAGCAGGGCGGGAATGGGGTTAGGGTAAAACCGGCATCCTGGCATTCTTTGGTCGGTAGAAAATACTGCGGCCTAACTGTTGGTGACGTTACGCAAACAGCCGGTGGCATTTATGCCGTAAAATTTCCAATGAAAAGGGTTTTAACAAGTAATCACAGGCCCCTTTTTTGATTGCTTCAACCATGGTCGATTGAGTCGGATCGGCCGACATCACGATCACGGGGATATTCTGAAACCGAACCTGTAAATGAGAGAGGACGGTCAATCCGTCCATGACTGGCATTTCTAGGTCGAGGAGAATCCCACTGATTGGTTCGGTATCGAGGACTTTTAGACCTTCCTCCCCTTGAGAAGCCGTGCCCGTTTCGAAACCGAGAGTTTCCAATCTATCCTGCAGGAACATACGTATGTCTTCCTGATCGTCGATAATAAGGATTCGCTTGGCCATCCGTAAGCCCGTTTGGAAGAACCCAGGAAGGTCTCTCTCGATAAAAAATGTAGTCCATTCATCATATCGCCTCGCTTCTTGAATTCGTCAAAGGAAAGTCATGAAACCTTAGACAGATTCCACTGTTAAATGAGATGAGGGGGAGGGGTCATTTCAAAATGCTTTTGAGAAAAGAGGAATGGGGAGGGATGATGAATTTAAGGATTCATCCGAGTTCTGCTTTTTCTGATTTACCTGGGTTACTGAATGAAGTTGATAATGAAAGAGAGAAATCTGGGGTGTGATTAATCGTTTCCGAAGTCGGATAGACGGGTTCACTCTTTCTGATCATACAAGCTTTTGGTAAGGAAGATAAGTGCCAATGGGACAAATTTCACATTGTCTTAAGAAAGCTCATTGATAAAGTGTAAAGACTTTGATTTTACCTAATAACGGACATCGTAGGATCAAGTCGAAGGAATTGAAATTCGTGTTTTTATTGAACGGTCATTCCTGCTGGGTTCTGAGCCTGTCCCTGCAGTATTTGGCAGGGACAGGAATCTCTTTGGTATTAATAATGAGGGAAAATCTAAGATCCCCGCCACCAACCTGCGGGGATGACGGATTGAGGAAGTGTGATGGAGATCCAAACCTCTCCACCAATCCATCGGGCATCCTCTGAAAAATGCGGTACTAGGTCTTACAGATAAAGTAATCGGTAAATCCTCCTCTCTTTTAGTGTAAAAATCCAACCCTCTTCCCATTTTTTTTCGGTTATCCCTCCCCCCTCTTTTTTTTTGGGCCAGGATGATAGTTGGACTCCTATTTTTATAAGGAAAAAAGGATTCTAAGAAGGGAGATTCCCTTTTTCTGAGGGTCCACCGTGGTCTTAACAAAGAAACGAAAACGGTTAACAGGGTGAGTTTGCAAATGGAGGAGGGTGAAACATGACAAGGGTAGGCGATCTGGATTCTCTAGAGAACGAAATGAATGGTCTGAATGGGGAGGTGTCTTCGATAGCAACGGATCGATTGAAGGAATTGGTTTACCGTGACCCTGATATTGTTTAGTCTCTTGTGTGGAAATATGGTTCTTTGGAGGATCCCCATGTTCAAACAACAGTGGCAACCCATTTTCTCGGACCCATCTTGGAAAATCATTTTGAAACTTTCTTTCCAAGATTGGATATTGAAATTCGAGCAGGAAATCGCAATCTCCGAGAAACGATGGCCAATTGTTGGTGGTGTAATTTTCAAGTCGGACGGGGGGTCCTATGGGAGAAGCTTTTAAAGGAAACCTAATTGGAATATTTTGCTAAGGGAGCATGAAAAAAAAAGGGAAGTGGATTTTTGGAAAGTCCTGGGGAAGGCCATGTGCAGAATGTAATCGATCCAGAGAAACACCCATTGAAGCATGGTAGGTTCATGTTCTAGGGGTGAGTGTGTGAAGAAGGTTTCTGTGGGTTGGGGTGATAGCTATCTTTCCCCAACCCAGTTTGGTAGTGGGTAGGTATTTAAGAAAATTTCAGGTTTTGGAATGAACCATGTTGAAGGCCGGCTTCTGTTCCTTTTGGGTATGAAAACACGAAAAATAGATCATGTAGGTGGCGTAAGCCACGAGCGAAATGATCCTGACCCAAAACCAGGGTTGGGATTCAACGAACGCCAATGAAAGAACGTGGTGATCGTGGAGCAACGAGAGGATCGTCGTACCTCCAAAAAACCCCAACAACCAGCCCAATTTTGGGTAAGTAATTTGTGAATCTAAGTAATCCCGGGGATTGACGATGATGGCCCAAATGATGGCTCCTCCTATGAGCATACCCAATCCGATCGGGAAGAGAAAATTCATGGATATATAGTCGAGGGTGGTTAATGTTGACAGGTGGAGCTGCTTCCCGAAACCCAAAAAGAGAATCAGGTACCCCAACCCCATAATATTCATCAGGGTGAGAGACCATTTAAATGCGTGATGAGGCTGAGGGAGAAATGTAGTGTTGAAACGAACGGATTGCGGAGAAGTGTCAGGACCCATGATTTGCCCTCCTTAAGAGCTCCAAGTGGTGAATGGCGCTGTTGAATAGGGAAATTCGGAGGGGGTAATACAGGAGCGTTATCGTCCAAATGACTATTATCTTGACTGACGGGATAAAGAAAAAGCCGAACTGACAAGAACCTAACCAAAAAATAAACAAAGGGGAAAAATCTAAAAATTCCATAAAAAGGTGTCAGGAAAAGGGTGTCAGGAACCTTTTTATGGAAAGAGTTATAAGACCGAAGGCCACTTTTCATTGGTTAAATGGGCAGTTAAGGACTGGGTAAAAGTGGAATCTATTGTGGAAGGGGTAACCATGGTCCAAGAGTTTGAATGATGTGGTCCTTTTTCCCGATTCCACCGATGAATTGCTGAAATTCTCCTTTGTTGAAAAGGGCCAAAGCTGGAAGGGATTGAATTTCCAGCTCTCCTGGGATGAGAAAGTTTTCCTGCACATTCATTTTGAAGATTAAGAGGTGTTGGGCCAGTTCTCTTTGTAACAGTTCCAGCTCTTTCAGGAGTGCTTGGCAGTGCCCACAGCCAGGTTGCCAAAATTCCACCAGGACTGGAACGGTGGCCTTCGCCATCATTCCGTCAAACTCTCGATCCTCAATATCCTGGATCATGAATGTCTCCAGTACCGTTTTCGTCCATATATAGATTTCATGGCTGAGGTCAGCAGGAAGTCCTCTATGGTTGTCTGGATTACGGGATACCGTTGAGCCGGATTTTCCTGTTTGGAAGATGGTGAAACGTTTCAGGAAGAAGGGTCTTCTAGAATCTCTATGGTATTGCCAAATGGGTCTTTAATGTAGACCGATTTCAAACCATCCCGATGTTCGATTAATTCTCCAAATTTGTTGGCGTCTGGTCGAGCGATGGCAACGTGTGAGGGATGTTGGCGTGGAATGACCAAAGCGAGTTTGGTATTCCCGAATTCCAGAAGGGCCCAAGTGTCATCATGGTAGTCGACTCGGCAATGGAATCGGGAGGTATACCATTCGACCGCCTGGGCAACGTTTGGGACGGGAATAGCTACGTGATGGACCTGATCAAGAATCTCTTGGTTGGATCCGGATTGTTCTGGTTGGATAGGTTTATTTGGTTCTCGTGCAGCCATAAGAGTTGTTTCAATTTCTATTATATCCGAATCTGAAGGCCGATGCTTAGGTAATCCTTGACCTCGCAATACGGAGAGGCCCAATCCCTAGAATGGCCAATCTCACCTTTACGCGCTGGCACTCTACTACGGACAAGCGTAAATACGGGAGTTTAGGGGCTCCTCCGTCATTCCCGCGGAGGCAGGAATCTAAGCCAACGATAGGGTTCTTTGATACCTGCCAAAAACACGCAGGTATGACCAAAAGAGTTCTGGATACCCGTCTCTGCCACATACCCCAGAGGCAAGCTCTAATTCTGCGACTATGACGAAGGAATTGGGGAAAGGAAGGCCTTTAGTTTGGACTTTTTGGAACTTGATCTTTAGGAAAATTGTTCAATATGTTCCATCAACATCTGGGAGACCTTGTTCAAGTTATAGGGCCATGCATATGTCAGCGTCACATTGGGGTATTGTTGCCGCAGTTCGGCCATTTCCTCCGGGATTTCAAATTCCGAATGGGAACCACCCGGTGTGAACATTGTGGAAACGACAGTGATGGAGGTTGCTCCCTGTTTGATAAGGTCTTCCACGGCCTGGTGAAGGGTAGGTCCACAAAACTCATTATAGGCCAAACTGAATAGGGCACCATTGACCATGGGTTTCATTTCAGAAGCCAAAGCCTCGAGGCCGGCTTGATAGGGGTCCGTCTCGGCTGTCCGTGGCCACGTTCGGATTTTGGTATCTAATTCCAATTCTTCTGGGCCCATAGGTTGTCCCATGGCCCGTCTTTGGGCTTCCAATCGTTTGAGTTTGGTCACGAGTTCTCCAGGATAATCTTTCGGGATGCCTCCATGGCCCACGAGGACGACGCCTTTTTTCTGTTCCGTCATGTTTTTCGCTCCTTTATGATGATACCGAACATTGAACGTGAGAGGGCGGACTAATGGGAGAGTGTAATAGGGTGCTGCTAGGATTGGCTATACCTTTACACTCCTGAATGGTTCTCAGGTAAAAAATGTTATGGGTGGCGAGTTCCTCGGCATATTTTGCAAAGCCAGTGCCTCCAACTATGACATGGCACATGGGCTGAAGATCTTGCGTGATCGTGTCAATCCATTTTTTCATGGTCTCATCCGGGGGTTCTAGTATACACGAAAGAATCATAAGTTTAGCCTGGCGGCGACGCAATGCCACCTGGAGGACCTCAAATGATGCATTGGGGCCGAGATAGAGGGAATTCCAGCCCTGCTGTTGAAGAAGGAGTGTGGTGGCTAACGGACCAATTTCATGATAATCGCCTGGGACGCAGGCCACCACGGCTTGCGCGGAACTGTTTGTAGCCGAAGCCTGTAAGGCGGAAAGAAGGTGTTGGCGTACCGACTGACTAATGTGATGCTCGGCAGAAATAGAAAGGCCACCTTGATGCCAAAGGTCTCCGACTACTTGGAGCACCGGGAAAATAATCTGAATCAGCGCATGTTCCCATCCATGGTGTTCAACCCAGGTGGTAAGATGACCCGTTATCGTTTGAATATCATGGTTCCGGCCGGCTTGAACAAGTTCTTGGGCTTCTCTCCTAAAGGAAAGAGGGATGCTTTCTAGATTAAGGGGAAGAGCATTCATGGTTTCCCGAAGTGCTCCCGTCCCAGTTTGAGCCAATTGGCCGATGGTTTGTCCCGTATCCAATTGACTCTTCAAGAAGAGAAGAAATTGAATATCCTCTTCCGTAAAAGTCCGGTAGCCATTGGCCCCTCGCTCCAGACGGAATAAGGAGTATCGCTTTTCCCACTTGCGAATGGAGTGAGAGCTGAGACCGGTAATTGCGGCCACAGACTTTATTCGATAACGTGAGGAAGAAACATGATGGTTAAACATGGTTGCGCAACATCAGCTCCTTGGGATGGGGGTTGAGGTAGACCTGATCGGATAAATAGGGGACTTCCAAAATCCGCACATAATGTTTTATCAGCGTTAAAGGCACGGCTAAGGGGATAAGTCGTTGATGGTAGTCCCGAATGATTTCCTGGAGTTCTCGGCGTTCCATTCGACCCAGCTGATTTTTGAGGTGGCCGGCTAAATGTTGAAGAACATTGACATGTTTTTTGACTGTCGCCTTCACTTTTAAGGCTTCCATAAACATCTCTCCGTAGAGTTTTGCCAATTCACGCGGCTTGTAGCGCCCGGCTTGGGCCACCAAACGCCCTAATTCCTGGTAATGGGAACGACTGTGGGTCATGAGGAGATATTTATGAGTAGCATGAAATTGCACGACCGTTCCCCGGTGAAGTTTTCTCTGATCCACGAGCGCTTTCCAGCGTCGGTAACAGAAGATTCGCTCGATAAAGTTTTCACGGAGAAGTGCATCATTCAGGCGGCCCTCCTCTTCAACAGGCAATAGTGGAAAGGCCTGTTGGAATGCTCCTGAAAAAATTCCTATGCCTTTTTGGGTGGGCTGTCCTTTCTCGGAAAAGACTTTCACTCGATGAAGCCCACAACTGGGTGAGCCTTTTTTAAAGATATATCCATCCAATTCTTCCCGGCGCAATTGCCCGATTCGCCTTTGGCTAAACCGAGTGAGCGACCGCGTATGGTCGATGTTCGATCGGATGGTGAGTAGTCGGGGTGCTTCAGGGTCACCCGCTAAGTGCATGGCTTCTCGAGGAGTCCCGAGTCCGGCTTCCACTTCAGGACAGACGGGAACCCATTCCACGAAAGGAGCCAGGACGTCGGTCAAAAAATGGTCGCGTTTATGGCCGCCGTCATACCTGACTGATTCGCCCAGCAGGCATTGGCTGATCCCTAATCGGGGTTTTCTATCGTGAGTCAAAGCGTGAGTTTCCATCGGCGTACGTTTTCACTCCTTGGGCCGAACCATAGGGGTGACTGTTTGATCGTGTTGAAATTGCCGGAAGGTTGCAAGTGCTCGCTCACGAGCCTTCCGATGATCCACGATCGGGAACGGATAGGTCCTGCCCAAGGCGATGGTGCTTTTCTTTAAAACTGGTTGGGGGGCATCCCAAGGCTGATGAATATACCGGTTGGGGAGAGCAGATAATTCTGGAACCCACCGTCGGACATACATTCCCTCTGGGTCAAACTTTTGACCTTGGATCACAGGATTGAAAATTCTAAAGAATGGTGCCGCATCGGGACCACACCCAGCCGACCACTGCCACCCCAGGGTGTTATTGGCGAGATCTGCGTCCACCAGCGTTTCCCAAAACCATTCGGCTCCTTTCTGCCAGGGGAGTAAGAGATGCTTGGTTAAAAAAGAGGCCACGACCATTCGCACCCGATTGTGCATCCAGCCGGTGTTCCAAAGTTCTCGCATCCCGGCATCGACCAAGGGGTATCCGGTTTGACCGTTTCGCCACGCTTCGAGATTCTTGGTATTCGACTTCCAGGGGAACTGGTGGTAGTGGGTCCTCAACGGAGCTTTCGGCAGATCAGGAAAATGAAATAGTAAATGTTGGGCAAATTCACGCCAAGCTAACTGTCTTTGGAAAGCCATCAGACTGGCTCTTTGATCAAGGGAAATTTTTGGAAGTAAATCCTGAATTTTCCTCCACACATACGTTGGGCTGAGTTCTCCATAATGGAAAGATGGCGAAAGTCTAGAGGTCTGGGACCGATCTGGCCTGTCACGATCAATTTGATAGGTCATGATTGGATTTCTCATGAAGGATTTCAGGGAATTCAAGGCTCCATCTTCTCCAGGGTCCCAATATGTGGAATACGACTGAGCCCTTGATGGAAGTGGAGGAAATTGAAATGACGACAGAAAGGCCGGTCCTGAGGTGGGAGGAGCTGGGGGCAGTTGACGTGGGGCTGGAAGAGATTTCCCCGGTGCAAAGGTTTTGTGTAATCGATTCCAGAATGGCGTGAAGACGGTATAGGGATTTCCGTTTTGATTGTGGAAATGACGCGGATCAAATAGGAGGTTTCCATTGTAGGAAAAAACTCGAGTCCCATGTTCAGTGGCCCAGGTTTGAAGGTCACGTTCATGCTTCTGTGCCGTAGGCTCACAAGCTTGATTCAAAAAAATCTGCGAAATGTTATACCGCCTCGTTAGTTGAGAGAAGATATCCTTGAGACGTCCCTCGCAGAGGGCAAGGCTGTTGCCTGCTTTCTTAAGACTAGCATCAAGGCGGATCAAGGACTCCTGAAGCCACCATTGGGAAGCTGAGCCAGGGCGCTCAAGCTTGGCCAACTTCGGATCCCATACATAGAGACACATGAGTGGGTTCTCAGCTTTGGCCGCGGCGGTCAAGGCTGGATTGTCCCGCACTCGCAAGTCCTGTCGAAATAACATGAGAGAGGTAGACGTGTACATGATAGGTCCTGTTGTCTTTTTTCCCTCTACAGGGCCGGAGGTGTTTGCTCCATGAGCCGTTCTTCGCTCACTCGTACCAAGGTCACGGTCCGTTCGCCTCTGGGTCCGCGGAGACTCAATTGGACGCTTGACCCAATTTCGCCCCGGATGAGGCCAATGACTTCCTGATATGTTCTGCCGGTAACCGGCTCTTGATTCACGGCGTACACTTCTTCTCCATGGACCAAGCCTGCTTGGCCAGCCGGGCCGGCGGGGTGTACTGCACGAATGATGAGTTGGGCCGGATCACCGATACGCCCTGCTGTGACGTGAAGGGCCAACCCCACGATTCCACTCGGTAGTGGAGTGTTCGGGCCCGGGGGGCTGGCGTGGGGATTGGTGGTGATGAGGTTGGGACGAATCGGCCCATTCTCAGCTGAGACGTGAAAAGGGAAGGACCCTAACAAGCACAACCCTAGACTTAAGATCAAGGACAACCCCTTCATTTGAGTGACCAAAACCGAATGTGTTTCCTGTGTCATGATAATCTCCTTCCTGCGTAAGTTAGGGTGTGACATTGGTTAGTCCGATAAGACACAGTCCCATTAACAGGACCACTGAATTGAGTTGTACGGTTAAACGATGAAGGTTGTCTCGTTGTTGTTGAAGGAGCGGAGTGACGACGCCTTTCGCTTGTTTGACTTTCAACGTGTCACTCAGTTCGTTGATTCGAGCAATCAAGGGTGACCGACAATACTGTTCGATAGCGAGGATCCCCAACCATAATGTGGCAGGAATCAGGGCAAGAGATTCGAATCCCTGGAGTAACCCTAAAGCTAAACTGGTAAACCACCCGACTGCTGCACTCGCCATCCCCAGGGCATAATAGCGGGGAAACAGACGCCGGACGACACGGGAAAAGGCTTCGGCATCGAGAGTTTGGGCAAGCACGGGTGCCGTGATAAAGGAAAGGAACACAATTTTCCCCACAAGGATCGCCGTCGCTAAGAGATTCAGGAAGATGAGGATTCGCTCCGTCATGATGGGCCCCCAGGAGGGAGATGGAGAATTCGCCGAACAGCCTGGAAGGCTTGATCGAAGTTTGGCAACTGACTATTGTCTACTATTTCAACATATCGGATTTTGGACTCCTCGTCCAAGATGATAACGGCACGTTGCAGAATGTCGATTTCCTTCATCAGTAAACCTGTTTGTTTTCCAAAGGTGAATTCTGGAGCATCGGAAAGAAAGGTCATATTGTTGATGTCCGCTTTTTGGGCGAATTGAGCCTGGTCCGTGTGGGTGTTGGTACTCATGGTCACGAAGGTCATCAATTGGTCCAACCCCCCATTCCGTTCGCTAAACCGGTGGGTTTGCTCGTCACATACTGGGGTGTTGAGCTGAGGGACCACGCTAATCAGCGTCACTCGACCATAAAGGGTTTGAAGAGAAACAGGTGCCCCATCTGTTCCGGTCATGGTTAAGGATGGGAGTCGTTGCCCTTTCTGAAGAGTCGGGTAGGCTCCTAGGGCATGGGAGGAAAAAAGCAGAACAAGGATGGCTAAAGAAAGGGTGAATGGTATTCTCAGACCTGTGTGTGATTCACGGACCCGTAAGAGGAAGGGTCTTAATGTCGCTTTCCTAAAATTGGTGTCAATCATGACTTCCCTTTCCTTTGTCCTTCAAGATTTTTGTAACAGGGCTTCCAAGGCTTGCGGAAGCTCCGGATAGGTGAATGTGAACCCCAGTTCCCGAGCTCGTTGTGGCAAGACTTTTTGCCCAGTCGTGAGCATTTCCGCCATCTCTCCCAGAGCGATCTTCAGGACAAAACCGGGAACAGGAAACAGGGATGGTCTGTTCATGGTCCTTCCCAATGTTGCGCAAAATTCTTTCATGGTGGTCGGCATGGGGGAGACTCCATTAATAGGACCCCGTACCTGCGGTTCCGTCAGAACCCAGTGAACCAACCGGACGACATCATCGATGTGAATCCAGGAAATATTTTGCGTTCCCGGTAAAATCGGGCCTCCCAAAAACCAACGAAAGGGTAACATCATCTTGGGTAAAGCCCCGCCGTCATTCCCTAAAATCATCCCGAATCGGATCGGAATGACCCGCATGCCGAGGTGTTCGCCGGCATGAGCGGCTTCTTCCCATTGGTGAGATAAGTCCGCGAGAAAACCTTCTCCTCGTGGAGAGGACTCGTTAACATTGTGTGATCCGGTGTTCCCATAGAATCCTATTCCAGAGGCCGAGACAAAAGTTTTTGGTTTGGGTTCCAGCTTTTCCAGAGAACGGAGCAGAGCTTTAGTAGTGTCGATTCGGCTCTTAAGAAGTTCTATTTTTCGTTGAGGAGTCCATCGTTGATCAGCGATAGAGGCTCCCGATAGATTGATGACGGCATCTGCCTGCTGGCAGTGGGTCGCCCAAAGGTTTTGGTCTTGATCCTTCACGCTCCATAAGGCTTCTTTGTAGCGTGCGTGAGCGGAGTCATCACGGGGTTTAGGGTGACGGGATAGCACGATAACGGAGTGACCCTGAGCGACAAGATGTTTGGAAAGATGTCTTCCAATAAACCCCGTTCCGCCTGCGATGATGATTTTCATGGTTGCCTCTCTTTATTTCGGGAACCTCGTGCTGGGTATTGTTGCAATTCTACGGATGGAACGATTCGAGAATCTCCGACTAAATCAATGCCAAACGGATTGCTGGTTTCCGGTTCCTCAGGAGAACTGGCCACACGGGTAGGGACCAAGACAAGGTCCACGTCTTGCCGGTGCTCCGTGCCTATCTCGATCATGCTTTCTTGGGTTCCTAGTGGATGCCACACGACCAAACTATACGTCCCAGGGGGAATATCCTGGATCGAAAATTGGCCTCGGTCATCCGTTATGGAAAAGTACGGATGCGGAAGAACCACACTCCACCCTTCCATGAAATCATGGAGTTGGCAGCGAAAGACCAAAATCCCTCGGTCCGGGTATCGGTAAAGGACCTCTGGCCCTGATCGATGAACCGCGGTTGGGTTCTCAGACAGAAAATGACTTTTCCGACTGCTGGCATGTGGCTGAAGACTTTTTCCCAACAGACGGTGTGCACCTTGTGCGGTCATCAGAAAGACTTCAAGTTTATGAAGGACGGGATCCCAATTCTGAAAATGATACGTCTGCCCCATCTGAGACACATGGATATAGGGGCGATACACACAGTTTTTCGTTTCGATAACAGGAGTGGTGGGTGTGAACGGTTTGCCTCTCTGAACTTCTCGTAAAAACACGACCGCTCCAGAAAGTTGGTGGTTGGTTCCAAGCGTTGGCTGCGGGGCAATTCGCCAGCCTTTGCCATCGGAGATTCTTCCGCAATAAAAGGGGTCTGAATAGAGGACCAAGTTATAGCGTCTGGGATTGGGAATCTTCCCCTGAATTTTGACGACTCCGGTGAGATGTTGACCGGAAAAGTTTTCAATCTCTTCATAGGCCCATCCCAGATTGGTAAGGAAGAGGGTGCCTACTCCCACGATGCAAGCAAAGGAAAAGGCTCGTATCTTTTTGGCCTGTTGAGGGGACGTCCTGATTGTGATCATGGGTGTACTCGTATGTCTCAATTTCCTTGAGAGGGCCGTGTCTGATTTTGGGGATTGATGGGAAAAGAAATGATGATTCCTCCCATGACATCTCCGATTTTTTGATCTCTTCTAGGACTGAGCAAATGTCTATTGTGGCAATTCACACAAGATTCAGAAACCGCCATATCGGCATAGATAGCCACGAACAAGGGCTTATCGTTTTTCGTCACGTAGCCGGTAAACGGTTCTTCCGGACTCTGCCGAACCGCTTCAAGGCCTTGCCGCTCAAACGCATTTTGCGGCCCATTTTTTCGGTAGATCGGCCAGAGGCTAGCCAGGCGATAGGTGAGACCCAGTCCCTTCTGTTTCACTCGGTCTCCGGATAATTGCAGCATCTGGGCTGGAAGGGGAAGAGCATTTCTCTCCTTCCAGCTCTCGGATGCTATGGCGGTTCCGGTTTCTTGCATGCGGTGCACCACATGTGTGGAATATAAGGTTCGATCTGCCTCGATAATGGCTTGGATGTAATCAGCCACGACTTGATGGGAGACTCCCTTCCCCTGTGGCTCACTCGCTGGGGCACCTGAGGGGTACATCCCAAGAATCAATAGGGCGACGAGTTGAGTCAGGGTTGAGACCATTCGTGTTTTGCTCATGTTTACCCTCGGTTCGTTCAATGTTCCGTATGAGTAGATGGGCCTGTGCGCGAGTCAATATCACGGGCACACCTAAAACCAATACCATGGGTTTTGAGGGCGAAGCCCCCTTTTCCTCGTGAATTCACCCGCAAATCCGAATCAAAGCTTCGCCATGAACCTCCACGAATGACTTTCAAGATTCCAGTCTCGGGCCCTTTCGGGTTTTTGTCTGGGGATTTGGCGTAGTAACCTAGGTCATACCAGTCTTGTGTCCATTCCCTCACGTTTCCGGCTAGATGAAAAATGCCCGAATCGGATTGACCTTCTGGGAGGGAGTTCACCGGCTGTAGGGTTTTCTTACCCTTCCATTCGCCGTCGAACACCGCTCGGTCCGGTGTTGGAGGTTCGTTCCCCCAGGGGAATAAGCGTTCATCATCCCCTCGTGCAGCCTTTTCCCATTCAGCTTCAGTCGGTAGTCGTTTCCCAGCCCAAAAACAATAGTCCACGGCATCATGCCAGGTGACTTGTACGACAGGGAGGTGAGCGATACCGGGTTCTTCTGTCAGCGGGCCTTCCCCATAGACGTTAAAGGGGGGCTTGTGTAGCGTTTCGTTGAGAAATTCAATGTAACGGGAATTGCTGACTTCGTATTTATCGATCGCGAAACCATTCACATACACGGTTCGCTGTGGGCGTTCGTCAGCACGACCTTCTTCGGGGCCGCTTCCCATGACAAAAGGCCCGGCAGGGATGGTCACCATCTCAACGGGATCTTTTTCCATCATATTGGGGTGTCCGCTCAAAACCTCCTGTGAGGCCCCAACAATGCTGAGCAAACTTATGAGCGTTACCAAGATTTTCATCGTTTCCTCTCTTGACTGGCCTGAATGATTTGTTCTGTGATCGCGAATATGCGTTTCGTGATTTCTTGGACGGAGGCAAACTGTTCGTTTCTTTTCGCGATCCTGGCCTTCATGAGGAGGCCTCGAGCTTCATGCAGCTGCTGTTCAATAGACACCTGAATCAGGGGGGAGGCCAATGTCCCTCCGATAGCTGCTGCATGGAATTCCTCCCAGGACTGTTCTGTGGCTTGAGCGGCTTCTCTGATGAGAATCGTGGCTTCTTGTTGAGGCATCACGATTCCCCAAACCGTTCCCCCAGGGAATAGGACACCAGTCAGAAGGGAAATCAAGATTCCGGTCCATCTTAGGGGTAGAGGCCGAGTAGGTCTGTTGGGTATGTGTAGTTGTTTCAACATGAGAGTTCTCACAATCTTTCGTTGACGATTTCTTCCATTTGTTTGAGTTCTGTACTATGAGGAGCAAGGTGTAAGGCCTTTTCCAAGTGCAAACGTGCCTCTTTCCATTTTTCAAGTCCCATATGTTTCAAAGCTTCCATCGTGGCAACTTTTAGCGCATGGGTCACAGAGTGGGGCGCGGTTTGTGCGCATCGAAACCCCAGTCCGACCCCATAGCTGTTGTTCGCTGGATGATTCCAAAAACGGTGGGTGGTGGTGATACTCGCTTCGGAGGCGGTCCAGGACCCGCCTCGAATGACGCGTTTCGCTCCCACCGTCAATCGGTCCACGTAGGTCCCCGTTCCTCCCAGCCAGACTGGTTTGAGAGGTCCTTGAGTATTGGGGGGGTGGGGCGTTTTTTGATAGAAGGTGGGATCATACCAGTCCTGGACCCATTCGAACACATTGCCGGACATGTGATGAAGGCCATAGGGACTCGCGCCTTCAGGGACAGAGCCCACCGGAAGCGTTCCCTCTCTGTGGAGGCCATAGTTGGACTTTGTGGGGTCTAGCGCATTGCCCCACGGATATTTAAACCCCTTGGGTCCTCGTGCAGCATGTTCCCATTCAGATTCGGTGGGGAGACGTTTCCCCCGAAAGGCACAGTAAGCGGTGGCGTCATACCAACTGACTCCCACCACGGGTTGATTCGGTGTATTCAACCTTGGGTCATCCCAATAGGCGGGGCCACCGTGGCCAGTGGTTTTCATGAATTCACCGTATTGCTGGTTGGAGACTTCATATTTGTCGATGAAGTACCCATCGAGGAACACCCAATGTGCGGGGCCTTCATCATGGAAGGCCTCTTTCGACCAGGGCATACTCATCCTGCGTTGGTACATGTTCACCGATTCATTTGGTGGAGAAACTGACTGTGATCGATCCTTGTCCATCCCGATCACCGTAGGGCCGGGTGGAATGTAGGCCATGTCATTCGGAAGGCTGTCTTTGGCAAAGCCTATACCTGACAGTCCCTGGAAAGTGATGAGCAGGGCTAAAAGGGGAGGCGCCATCTGGAACAGGCCTGTCGGGGACAGGCCTGTTCCCAGAACAGGAAGGGTAGTCGTTGATGTTGGTTGATGTGTCATGGGTTTCTTTTTCGTTAAAGGGTTGTCATGAATAATTTTCAATGGTTTTTCCCGCGACTATTGCTCATCTGTTGAGTTGATCCATGATGAGGCTTTTGGTTTGCAAGTATTCGGCGTTGTTGGGATCACCTTGTAAGGCTCGTTCGATGGATTCTAATGCCTCCGCCCACTTTTCATCTCCCATGCTGATCAGGGCATGCATGAAGTCATATTGCGTGTTTCGAATGCCCTGGGGGGAAGCCGATTTCGCACATCGGAACCCTAAGCCGACTCCGTATGAATTATTCTCGGGTTGATTCCAGAACCGGTGGCTGGTATGGAGGGAAGAAGAAGGGGCTAACCACGAGCCGCCTTTCAAGACTTTGACGGGACCTTGATTGGCGAAGTTTAACCCAGTGGCGGGACCCTGAGGGTTCAATGCCGGACTGACGTTATAGTAGCTGGGGTCATACCAATCCGATACCCATTCAAACACATTCCCTGCCATATTATACGCCCCGTACCCACTGACTCCTTCCGGATAGGAATCCACTGGCATCGTTTTCCCGACCATTTGACCGTAATTGGCCTTGGTCTTATCGAGCTTGTGGCCCCAGGGATAGTGAGCGTGACCATTCGGTCCTTTCGCAGCCCGTTCCCATTCGGCTTCGGTGGGTAATCGCTTTCCCTTATACTCACAAAACGCATTGGCATCATACCAATTGACTCCGACGACCGGTTGCATCGGCTTGTTCAAACGGGGGTCATCCCAATAGGCGGGAGCGGGATGGTCGGTATCCTTCATGAAAGTTTTGAAGTCAGCATTGGAGACTTCGTACTTATCAATATAGTAAGCATCCAGCACCACGTTATGAGGTTTTTCGTCTTGATGCTCCTGGCTGCCCATGGTGAATTCTCCCCTGGGAACCATAACCATGTTCGTTGGGGATTCACTGAATGCCGGGGTGACGGTGAAGAGCATGGAAGTGAACAAAACGGTTGATGTGAGTGTGTTCCGTGTCATGTGAAATTCTCCTTTTGATGGTGATGGGTTGAAGTGATTGGTGGTTGAGTGTTTCATGGTCAGGCCTCCTTAATGATTGGTGAATTGGTGATGTTGAGAATGCCACCGGTTTTTTAAAATGGTGGTGTCGAATAGATCCCCGCATTGCAAACATTTCCAGACGGGAATCTGAAAGTCGGCAATGCCCTCATCCGGGGAGATACAAAACGTCCTCACGAGTAACCCTCCGCATCGTGCACAGGGTGAAGGTGAATCGTTATTGAGAATGGAATCTGTCTCTGTACATTGGAGAGTTAGTTGTTGTTGAGTGGTTTTCATTGTCGTTCTCCTGGTTAATGTGTTTTGTGTGTTATTTGTTTTGGCTATGAATCTAATGTTTGTCTAATCTATGTACAGACTTTTAACAGAGTGTATAATGTTTGTCAATAGTTTAAATAAAAAGTTTTGACAAATATTATACGAATTGGTAAATTCACCTAATGCAAACCTATAGAATTCATAGATTTTCGAAGCTTACGGGGCTCAGTACACATGTCATTCGGGCCTGGGAACGTCGTTATGGACTCGTCACCCCGTTACGGGGCCCGAATAGATATCGTTTGTATAACGATGAGGATGTTCGACTCTTCCGCTATTTGAAATCGCAGGTAGATGCAGGAATGTCGATTGGGGAACTAGCCGATATTGGACGTGAAGAACTACTCAAAAGAACGAAACAAAGCCTATTGGAAACTACAGGTGAACCTCCTCCTTCCGAGCGGTTAATCGGGGAACTTCTTGAAGCGGTAGAACAGCATGATCGGGCACGGTTTGAACGAAAGTTAAATGGGGCTTTGGCCGTCATTCCCTTCGAGGAAGCCTTGCACCGGTTTCTGTTGCCGTTGCAAGAGCAGGTTGGGGAGCGTTGGCATAACGGGCAGATAAATGTGGCTCAAGAACATTTCGTTTCAAGCCAGGTCAAACAGAAAATTTACTCCGCGATCAATCAATTGCCCATTCTTGAAAACGGTCCGAAAATCATCGTTGCGTGTCCTGCTCAAGAATGGCATGAAATATCGGCCATGACCGTCGTGTATTTATGTCGTGCGCGAGGTTGTCGTGTGCATTATCTGGGGCCCAATTTACCCATCCCTGAGTTGGCCAAATACTGCGAACGTATTCAGCCAACCTTCGTGTTACTCTCGATAACGGTTCATCGCACGGTCGAGGAAGCCAAACTCCTTGCCGTAGATTTGATGAGGCATGTCCAACCCATCGCACCGGTGGGGATCGGTGGAAACTGTGCCCAAACTCACGCCACGCTTCTCATCGAGGAAAACATTAGGGTTTTTGAAGACTTGAAAACCCTTGATGCCTTCGTGAACTCTCTCATGCAGTAACTGTCGGTTACCTAATCCGCATTTTCCCTTCCTAGTTTCATATTTTTGAGGGCTTTGATAAGGTGATGGTTCAAAGGGTGCCAAAGGAATACCCTGAAAAATTTTACGGCACGGAATCCAAGAAATCATCTGTTCCGATTCAGGCGTTTCTGTACGCGAGGGTTACAGCATGGAGGACAATCTCTACCAAATAATTTATGCGAGTATTGAAACCCGTCCGATGAGTGAGCCGGAACTTATTACGCTGTTAAAGTTTGCACGGGAGAAAAATACGCGCCTGGCCGTGACAGGCATGTTGCTCCATTGCGATAAGTCCTTTATCCAGGCGCTGGAAGGGCCCAAAGACACCATCATGGATTTATTTCGGGTCATTAAAGAAGATCCGCGTCACCATCGAATGGTGGTGTTATTCGAGGGGCCGATCCGAAAGCGAAATTTTTCTCAATGGTCAATGGGGTTTAAGCGGCCCTCGGCTGATGATATCTCTTCCATTGAAGGCTATACCCCTTTTTTTGAGCTAGGTGATGATCCAAAGGCTATACAACGGTATTCAGGCGTGGCCCTGAAATTATTGGAGGCTTTCAGAGATGTGTCCGACCAGACATCTTCCTAAATTGGGGTTTCCCCCATTCCGTCAGTTCGAGACATTCCCCATCGTTTCCGCAAAATGATGGGTGTTTTTGTAGGTCTTCCTCCCCATTTGACAAGATACCCAAGGTCTGATACAAAAATAGATTAAGCAACGAAGATGTTGTTTCGGTTTCAAGGTCTGGACAATTGGCGTCCATTTTCCAATAAGGGAAGGTGGGCGTTTTTTTTTATCCCGATAGGGAATGGGACCCAGGCGATGCATCTTGTGTCGACTATCCATGTGGGAAAAGCGGTGGTCCCGTTATGAGGGTGAAGAGTTCCCTCGCTTGGAATACATAATTTCTCTGTTCTAACGACGCAATCTTAGACAGCCCCCCCATTCGAAGCCTGAATAGGGGGACACGTGGCAAGGGCGCCACCGCTGAGATCTCGCTGCTGAATACAGCGCCTGATTCCGGCGGGTGGCGTTTTTTTTATTCAGTTGAACCCTCTACTCAAGGAGTGTGACATGTATAGCGTGGATGTGGATCGAATGATTCAAACGGCGGTGAAGAAGGTTGCCTACCAAAAGAGTTCCCCGATGGGATACCTCCTCTTGTCTGCCCTGGCGGGAATCTATTTGGGTTTCGGCATATGTTTGATTTTCAGTGTCGGGGCACCATTTTGGGCAGAAGGCTCGGTGGGATTCAAAATGGTGATGGGTCTGTCCTTTGGGATTGCTCTGACCTTAGTGCTCTTTGCCGGTTCTGAACTCTTTACCGGAAATAATATGGTTTGCGGCATTGGAGCCTTGGCCCGAGCAATTACCCTGAAACAGGTCGGCCTGATCTTTTTCTGGTCATTGATAGGGAACCTGATTGGTTCTCTCAGTATTGCATGGTTGGTGGCCCAATCGGGCGTGGTGGGGAAAGCCCCACAAGCTGATCTGTTGCTGAAAGTGGCCGCGCTCAAAATGCAATTGCCCGCATGGGAACTCTTTATTCGAGGCATTCTGTGTAATTGGTTGGTGTGCTTAGCGGTGTGGACGGCGGCACGAACGACGAACGATGCGGCCAAAATCATGTTGATATTTTGGTGCCTCTTTGCATTCGTGGGAAGCGGGTTTGAACACAGTATTGCCAATCAGTCGATTCTAGGAATGGCGTTGTTCCTTCCTCACGGCACAGAAATTACCTGGGGTGGGTTTATCTGGAATCAAGCCTGGGTCGTGCTTGGAAATATGATTGGGGGGGGAGTGTTTGTTGGCGGAGTGTATTGGATGACCAGTCCGGTGCATGTGCCTTCCGAGGAAAAGGACCCTTTGGTTTCTTCCTCTCCGGCAACCACCTTTTTCAAGGCAAGTTAAGGTGTGGTAGGGGGTAAGGGATGCATGGCATGACGGAAAAGCTCCGTACCTATCTTTGAGGGCAACGGCCTTTGGGTCTCCCTTTGAAAAAGGGGATTAGGGGGATTTAACCATTCCTCGTACTTTGAAAAATCCCTGATTTTTTGGTGGGGATAATTTATTGATATGAATAACAAGTAGGAGCTAGGGCAACTGATGAATAAAGTTGAAGTCCTCAAAGCGGAAAAGGATGGGTTAGACATTCTGGATGATCTGGAACGGTATGCCCAGTTAGGTTGGGAGTCAATTCCGGAAGACGATGTTCAGCGATTGAAGTGGTACGGGATTTTTCTTCGAAACCCTACACCCGGATGGTTTATGCTGCGGGTTCGAATGCCGGGCGGGCGCACGAATGCCGCCCAATTTCAAGCCTTGGCACATTTAAGCAAGACGTATGGGAATGGGGTCATCGATGTGACCACTCGACAGCAAGTCCAACTCCGGCATCTTTCCATTGGAGATGTTCCCGCAGTTCTCCAGCAGATGCAGGAGGTGGGGCTCTGTTCGGTTCAAACGGGTATGGATAACTTGCGCAATATTTTGACCTGTCCGGTATCCGGCCTGACCGCGCAAGAGCAATGCGATACCACAGGGTTAATCGAGAAACTCAACGCGGAATTCGTGGGGAACCGGGATTTTTCCAACTTGCCGAGAAAATTCAACATGGCCATCACGGGATGTTTGGAGAATTGTCTGCATTTGGAAACGCAAGATCTGGCCTTTATTCCCGCGACTAAAGGATCCCTGGAAGGAGAAGTGAAGGGATTTAATGTTCTCGTAGGTGGCAAGCTGGGTTCCGGGGGGTATCGTGTCGCCACACCCATGGATGTATTCGTGAGCCCTCAAGAAGTGGTCGGGATAACGGGAGCGATCCTCCGAGTCTTTCGTCATCATGGCTTTCGAGAGTCCCGCACGACCGCGCGGTTGGCTTTTTTGATCGAAGAGTGGGGAGAAGAACGATTTCGATTGGAAGTCCAACGGGAGGTGGGCTGGGAATTATCCCGTTCAGGAGAGGATTCGCGAAATCCCAAGCATCAGGATCACTTGGGTGTGTATCGCCAACGGGAATCAGGGTTGAATTACGTGGGATTGAAAATTCCGGTCGGGCGTGTGAAGGCTGATGATCTTCATGCCATGGGCGAGGTGGCCTTACAATACGGATCCGGGGAACTGCGATTGACTCCGAACCAAGCGGTGATCATCCCCCATGTGTCCGATCGAAAGTTAGGAGACCTGACGGAAGAACCACTCTTGCAACGGTTTGTCTATAATCCGATGCCGGTTCAAAAGGGACTGGTAAGCTGTGTGGGCAACGACTATTGCAATTTAGCGGTAATTGAAACCAAAAGTCGTGCTATGGAAACGGCCAAACGGGTGGAAGCGATGATTGGGTCGGACATGAAACCCATTACCATGCATTGGTCCGGGTGTCCGGCTGGATGCGGGAACCACCTGGTAGCTGATGTGGGGTTGTTGGGGAAAAAAACAAAAATACAAGGGAAGGTTGTTGATGCGGTCGATGTGTTCGTTGGGGGACGTTCTGGGCCAGATCCCAAGCCGGCGATCAAGTTGTTGGACGATGTGCCTTGTGACATTCTTCCGGAAGTACTTAGCGGGATCTTTCCATATCATTCAAGAGAAAAAATGCATCGAACCAAGAAAAAGAATGCCAAAAAAACAGTGCCGAGGAGTCGCCCAGCCCTGAAACAAGAAGAAAAGAGAATGTCAGTACCCTCCTCCGCTGCCTAAGTCGTGAAATTGAAGAAGGGCGGACTTAGCCTTGTCGTTTCTGGGATTTTCCCCCAACTCCCGAATAGATCACCAACCCTTTTCTATCAAGAAACCAACGGACTGACCGAAAGAAGGGCATGTCCTTCCTGGTATCTGGAACGCAGCCTCACCAATCCGACACACCCCTTCCTACCCCTCATTGGGGAGCCTGGTCGGCGCTTCTTATTGTCGGGTGTTTTTACCTGTTTCAAACCGTTGGGGTTGCGGTCGTTCAGTTTATCGTGACCCTTCAAATTGGGTTGGAATCGGGTTTGGCTGGGGTGGCTGAGAACGGGGGGGCTCAAACCCTTCAAAACTGGGTACTTCCTCTTTCTCTCTTTCTCGGGACTGTCTCGGCCATCATGGTGTCTTTGGAAGTGGCTACCAGTCGGGCACACCCGTCCCTTGAGGGGCCATGGTTTCGGCTGTTCATCGGAAACTCGACGAATCCTGCCCGTTTTTTGGGATATGCTCTCCTTGGGGGAGTGCTTGGCATGGGATTTTATTTCGTCACGGAATATGTTGTCCCCCCGCCTGATGATATGCCCCAACCCATCATTGAAGCCTTATTGACGTCGCCCCCGTTATTGCAATTGGGATGGGTATTCCTGATTGTCCTTCTGTTCCCGGTCGTTGAAGAGGTCTTGTTCCGGGGGTTTATGTATACCGGCCTCACGCAATCCTGGGGACCCACGGTTTCTTTTCTTCTGACCACCGTCGCGTTCGTGGCGGTGCATATGCCAAAAGTATTGGACTATTGGCCAGCCGCTGTGGCAGTCACTATGCTTGGGGCCCTGACGTTATGGATCCGCATTCGGACTCAATCCCTCATTGCTGGCGGCGTGCTTCATGTGGCCTATAATGGATCGCTCATTGCCGCAGCCCTGTTGACGGTTCCCTTCCCTTCCAACATTTAACACTATCTGTTACTCTATTTCCTTCTCCCTCGCTTTCTTTTCACGATCCTTTGGGACTTTTCATGAAAACCGAATAGGTCCACCATTCAGATAGGTGCATGCCCGGTTTACCAACTTTTCGCAGGAGGTCAAACCATGATTCACACCATTCTTTCTATTTTTCTCATTTTGGGGCTTTGGGTGGGACCTGTTTTAGGGAATGAAACCGATGAAATGACTCAACAGGAGCAGGAATGGGTAAACTGGGCAAAAGAGATTTGGGAATCCTTGGATCCCCAAACTGGCTCAATCCCTCTTCCTGGAGGCGTGGCGACGCTGGTCGTTCCTGAAAACTACTACTACCTTAATCCTGAAGATGCTCAGAAAGTCCTCGTTGAAGTGTGGGGTAATCCCCCTGGACAACAAACCTTGGGAATGTTGTTCCCATCGAAGACCACCCCATTTGATGAGCGGGCTTGGGGTGTCACGATTGATTACGAAGAAGACGGGTATGTGGAGGATTCGGATGCGGCCGATATCAATTACGATGAGTTATTGGAACAAATGCAGGAAGATACTCGAGTCGCAAGTCAGCAGCGAATCGAGGCCGGTTATGATGCGATTGAACTTATTGGGTGGGCTGCCCCGCCCTTTTATGATGAGAGGGCCCACAAACTGCATTGGGCAAAAGAATTGGCGTTCGGGCCAGAGCGAACCCGGTCGTTAAATTACAACATTCGGGTACTCGGACGGAAGGGGGTGTTGGTCCTCAATTTTATCGCGGGGATGGATCAGGTATCGGAGATTGAATCCAATCTTGATGATGTCCTCGCGATGGCCGAATTTGATGAAGGTTCCCGGTATGAGGACTTTGATCCCGAATACGATAAAATCGCGGCCTATGGAATTGGCGGGCTCATCGCGGGGAAGGTGTTGGCCAAGGCGGGGTTTTTTGCCGTACTCCTGGCCTTTGCCAAGAAGTTTGGAATTATACTTGTGGCTGCGGGTGGAGCCTTAGCCGCCAAATTGTTTAAGAAAAAAAAGACAGCCGAAGGATAATCCTTTTAACATGGCTGGGCTCCAATACGAAGACTCTGGCCCAGAAAACATGAACCACCTTCCTGGCCGTTTTCTGGTTGCCAGATTGGGAGTTATGGGGACAACCCTGTGCAATGGATGCTGAGGCAACCAATACGAAGGGACACGTTTAATAGCGTCATAGGCTTTTTCTTGCACGGAAGAATTTGTCCTCTGGGATTGACGAAGGCTTTTCCTTAACACCCATCCTTTTCGGGGAAATTCTCCCATTTCCTCTTTCGTGCTCCTTTCTGCATCTTTGAACTGGTTCCGCTCGTTCCTTTTTCGATTCATCTCCATGACCTGACCACTTTCATTTCCGGGATCCGCCAAAAATTTTCCCCTGCCCTGGTTTAGAGGGCGGTTTAGTGGGGAGAGGTCTCATGCTCATTTGTGGGCTAACAAACCTTCTCTCTCCTCAAGGTCTTTTTCCGTTTCCACGATAAAGTAGAAAACACCCCCTCCTGTATTCCCGGAGTGACTCGATCCCCAATCCTTTTTTGAGGACGCGCAGGGATTATTGAGTCAACCTGGGCAATCAAATCGTTTACATGCTCCCCTCGGTCGAAACTTTGCGGAAGGAGGTGTGGCCATGTCACTGGGGTATGTTGTCTTAGTGGGGGTAGGGTGTGCAGTTACGATACTCTCTTGTTGGCATTGTCGAGAAGCGTGGGCGAGCCGAACCTGGGTTCGAACAAAAGGAATTGTCTGTAAAACCTCGATTGATTATCAAGGCGGGGGA
Source organism: Nitrospirales bacterium (assembly GCA_965223495.1). GTDB lineage: Bacteria > Nitrospirota > Nitrospiria > Nitrospirales > UBA8639 > Nitrospira_E. Next base: position 715,557 of record OZ245001.1, read on the forward strand.
GAAATTGATCGACCGAAGAAAAAACATTCCTTTTTTCCCAATGTGATTTATCGTTATGAGGTCAATGCCAAAGAGTATTCCAATGATCGCCTGCATTTCGGCCTCTCCCGAGGGTCGGAAGAGCAGGCACAGGCGGTGGCGACCTATTATTGGGAGGGGCGGGAGGTTGACGTGATGTACAACCCCAAAAATCCAAGACAATCTGTCCTCAAGCCAGGGCTGTGTCCATTACAACTTCTTCCTCTCGGCTTTGGGGCGATCCTATTGGTTGGCGGATGCCTGGGACTAATGCCCTTCCAGCTTCAAGGGTGGATTGGATGAATCTTTTTTGTAAAGTTGCCTTGACTGCGAAACCCTCGGGGACTTTTGATCATGAGTGATGGTTTTAAAGACCTAAGGTCATTGTTGCGTGAGCACCCTCCCTTGGATTTTTCTCAAGGGCAGCTTCTCATTCGCCTTCCTTTTACGTCTTACCAAAATCTGGTGTGGCTTTCGGTATTGATGCTATTTGTTATTTACGATGAGATTGGCGGCCTGTTGAGAGGCGACTCGGCAGTTTCACCATTCTTTTGGATACATAGCGTTTTCTTTCTGGTTCTTGTTTTGGTTCTCGGGGAAATGCTTTGGGGACATATGTTGAGAATGGGATTCGAAATCTTCATTGGAGAGGGAAAAGTTAGGTTTGCCCAAAAAAGATTTAACCGGGAAGTGGCGAGTTGGGAATGTCCTCTCAATGAATATCGTTCTGTGAATTTTAGGTGCTGTCCTACATCAAATCTATTCAGTGTCAATCTCCTTCATGCCAATCCGGAAAGGACTCTCCCGGTTGCGGCCAGTCGGAATGAAGTGGTGGCCCGGGGGCAATTTGAAGAACTACATCATTACTTGGGTCTTCCTGTAGTGGATCTGGTCAAGACCGATACCGATGAAAGACGATCTCAAGACACCATGGATTTTGGCCCTATTATCGGAGTGTTTTATTTGATAATGGTTCTTTTAGGAAGTCTAGTTCTTTGGTCGAAGTGGGAAAAAATAGAAGGAGCGGACCTGTTGTTGTTTGGAGGTGTTTTAGGAGTTTTCGTGGTGGGAGGTTTGACGTTGCTCAGCCCGGGACGTCCTTGGGGAATATCCAAAGCGGAAGACATTCGGTATACCAAAATACTTAAACCGAAACTACAAAGCCGAATAAAAAAACGATACCGGAAGAGAATTGCTGAGGTGCAGTTATTAGGCTTTCAAGACCTATGTTCTTACCGGGAAGAATTGCCCGATTACAGTCTCCTTTTGGGATTCCTAGCCCATATCTTGATAATAGGCACTGGAGAAATGACGCGAATAAGATCAAATTTTCGAATAGCTTTTCTCCTTCATTTACTTGCTCTTCCCGACCGTTCAACATATGTGAGCATTACTGCCAGGGGAACTTGGTTTATCACGAAATTTATAGATGGCACTGTGGTGGCCACAAGTACGCATAAAAAATTGGGGCGGTACAATTGGTTTGACCAGGATGGTCATCTTTGTCATTACTCCACAGGAGCAGCAATCTCCGAAACCTGGCGGCAACATCAGGAAAGGATTCTCAGGAATGAAACCGAAGGGAAAATTGAGGATCAGGGAAGTAACTTTGAAGAGTTTGTCGAAATTGAACGTCGAATATATCAGGTTTACCTCAAGAATAATTGGTTTCTTTGAAATGTGCTGGAACAAGAATGAAATGTAAAAACTTGGGACTCATCCGTCCAGACCCCGTTGGGTCAAGTCCCCAACCATACGCCTTGTTTTTTCTTGAACAGTCATTCCTGCAGTTTTCTGGCAGGAATCTTTCTGGCCTTTGATAAAGGAAGAGCATAGATCCCCGCCAACAAATTGCGGGGATGATCCTCGGGAGAAGTAAAACTTTTATAGTAGAATTGATCTTACGTGTTTTCCGAATAAATCTTAAGGTTTATTCCCCCTCCTTCAATTATTTTGTCCGTTCTCCCTCTTTTAATTAACGTTTTGGTCCTTGGCAATGGCAAAAAAGGGGGTCTCTTTGAAAACTAGGGATAAATCTGGAGTGCTCTTCCCAACAAATATGGTCCAACGTCTAACAACGAAAGGAAACCTTCTTGGCCATGTGATTTTGTAATAAACCTTTTCTCGTTCTGTCCGACGGGTAAGGTGGTACCTGGTTCCCCCTCCCCCAAACGTCCCCTCCCCTATCTCCTAAGGAAAACCACAAAGGTGGATGACAACAACGATTTGCGAACCCAACTTTTGGGAAATCCAATGGATCTTTCGCAATATCCTCTTAGGTGGCAATCATCTAAGTGGGAGTATGGATCTCTGATAAGTCCTTTTTTTATTTTTGTTTTATTTGGATATGTATTTTTTGGAAATGACCTTTTCCAAGAATTGGGTGCTTTTTCTTTTTGGGATTGGTTTTTATTGGCAGGAGTGTTTCTTTTAATAGGTTGGAATTTTTTGGAAATCGTAATTCTTCGGCATTATCGCGTCACCCTGGATTCCGAAGCAGTGACATTTTCTAAAAAATGGTTTTTCAAGCCATTGGACCAATGGCAGGTTCCACTTCGTCAATATGAAGGGCTTTCCCTCAAGGTTTGGCCGGGGAACAAGTGGAAACCTTCGTTGTTTAGTGTGGATTTAGTGCATCCCGATATTGAAAAAACCATACCCATAGCTGCATCACGGAAGGAAGTTTCTATTCGTGGACAGTTAGAGGAATTGCAACGTTACTTAGATTTGCCTACTCAGGATCATATAGCTAACCGACCTGAAGGCAACGTAGTCGGTGAATCAACCTATTTTCAAGCGTTGAAAACCAGCATGTGTTTGCTTTTAATCCCTGTACTTTTAGTGATCTCGGGATGGATTTTTTGGTGGACAGGAGGGGTGGGAGGATTTCCTCTCGAAAGAATCTCCTGTTCCGTTGTGGGTCATGAGATGATGGATTTTGATGCTCCAAAGGAATCCACTGCGCAACCTTCCCTTAGGACTGTCTATCGGTATACCTATCAAAACCTATCTTACGAAATTCCTTCTCAAAAACAAAAGTTTTCTAGTCAAGAAAAGCTTGACCGATATCTTTCCAGTAAACCACCTGGTGCTCCAATGAGTTGTTTCATTGATGCCCGTGTGCCAACTCGCCTTATGATTGTCCAATCCTCCCAATCTTTTAGCACAAAAACTGTGTTGTTAACTGGCAGTGTGTTGATTCTTGTTCTTGGTGTGGCGATCTGCATGTGGTTTTTTTTATTCACGCTAAAGGCCTAAAACCCCAAAGGGCACTCTGAGCGGACTAAGCAATTTCACTCCAATGGGAAATCTGAATTGAAGGAAAAAACCTTCAAAAAGTATGCCCAAATAGCCTTCTGGTGAAATGAAGTCGTGAGCCAAAACAACTATTTTTAAAGAAGTGGCACGGTCCCTTATGGAAGCTTCAACAAAACGACGGTTAACTGACCTCATCTTTTCCGAAAGCCTCAAAAAATGGTTAAAGGGAATTTTGTGTGTTGTTTGGGTTGTATGGCCTATGGTGTTTTTGTGGTCAAATAGTACGGTGTGTACCATTGAAAAGGTTGGATTGGAGATCGAGGAACGGACGATGGAGGATAGGAGGGAATTCCCCGTTACCACTGTGTATAAGTATACACATCGAGGTCAGTCATATGATGCTGTCATCACCAGTGAATTTTCCTCACCAAATAAAAGGGAACAATGGATAACCAAACATCCAATGGGTTCCGAAGTGGGGTGTTTAGTGAGTTTTTTTAACCCTGAAAAAATAACCATTCCTCATTGGGGGTTTCCATTTGTTGTGGACATGCTGGATTACGTGTTTTATCCGGCCTGCGGCCTTCTTCTTTTTATGGTGTTTGGCTTGGTAAAAATGTATTTTCCTTTTGGATTTACGTCTGGCCCCCAGGTGCACTATCAAAAAATTTCTCATCCTGGTTTAGAAGAACGCATTCGGATACGGTATCGAGACGATATAGCCCAACTACGAAAACTTGGATTTCAAGATTTCTGTTTCTACCGGGGAGTGTTGCCAAAATATAGTGCAGTATGGTCGTTATTGGAATATTTAGAAATGCGCTGGCAAGGGGAAATTACTCAGATACAAGATCCATTTCGCGTGGCTCTTCTTTATCCGTTATTAGTGCTACCTGGGGAAACGACCTATGGAACAATTTCGGCAAACGATGTGAGTTTTTATACGCGAATGAGCCATGGGGCTGGAGTCATAACTCGGAGATGTAGAAAAGATAACGCTCTGAATTTTTTTGATCTTGAAAGGAAGCTCCGGGTCCGGTCCACTAGAAGGTCGATTGCCTTTACTTGGGATTATCATAAGGAACAGATTGAAGAAATGCGAAAAGAAGGGTTTTCAGTACAACAAGATTCAAGCTTTGAGGAGTTTGCTGATATGGCTGAAAATTTGAACGAAAGTTTTTGGAAGGAAAATCGTTGGATGGAAGAACAGGTATTGGGTGTTGGAGGTTAAAGCCTAGCCTTCTTGAAGTTTGTTGTAGGCATCGAGGGCCGCGACCTTGTAACATTCGGCCAGTGTAGGATAATTGAACACGGATTCAAGAAAATATTCCAATCCTCGACCGGTGTGTAAGATTGCTTGTCCAATGTGAATCAGTTCGGTGGCCCCCGTTCCGATGGCATGAACCCCTAACAAGCGAAGATCTTCTCGATGAAATAAGAGCTTGAGCAACCCACTATGGTCGCCCATAATCGTACCTCTGGCAATATCGCGATAGCGGGCGATGCCTACCTCATAGGGAATTTTGTCAGCCGTCAATTGTTCTTCGGTGGCCCCAACCATGGAGATTTCAGGGATAGAATAAATGCCTACCGGGAAATCTTGGGTCATGGGTTCGGCATTGACTCCAAAGGCGTGGCAGGCGGCCAAACGTCCCTGTTCCGCCGAGGTTGCCGCTAAACTGGGGAAGCCAATCACATCTCCGGCGGCGAAAATATGCGGAACCTCCGTCCGAAATTGATCGTCTACCTTTAGCCGCCCACGATGGTCGGTCTGTAACCCCGCCTTTTCGACCTGAAGAATGTCGGTGGCTCCTGTGCGGCCGACCGAATACAGGACGGCGTCGGAGACCAGCCGCTTCCCTGAGGTTAAATGAATGATGGTTCGCTGGCGTGGCCCCTTTCCTCGTTCAATCCCATCCACGGTTTCCCCTAATCGAAAGGTGACTTGGTGATTGCGCATTTGATGCGTGAGTTCATCAACGATTTCGCCATCGAGAAACTCGAGGGGGCGGGTTCGTGTGTCGACTAATGTGACCTCGACCCCGAGGATGCCGAACATGGAGGCATACTCCAGCCCGATGACTCCCGCTCCCACCACGGTGAGGGAGCGAGGCATTTTTTGAAGGGAAAGAATGCTATCGCTATCAAGAATACTCTCCCCATCCAAGGGAATTCCCGGGGGACTAGTGGGGCGGGTGCCGACTGCGATCAGAATATGCTCGGCGGTCACCGTGGATGTCCCTCGTTCATTTTTGAGGTCTATCGTATGGGAATCGCGAAAGGTGGCTTGGCCCTGAAGAAGGGTCACGTCGTTCCGGCGTAGTTGGTCATTGAGAACATTGCCCTCAACTTGAATCACTTCCGTGACACGTCCCATTAATTGCTGAACGGTGGGACGGGAGGGGAGGGGCTCTTGGTGTAAGAGCCATCGAAAGTTTAATCCGGAAAACGAAAGAACCGCTTCACGAAAGGTTTTGCTGGGAATGGTGGCCGTATCTAAGCAGGAGCCGCCAACCACACGCCGTTTTTCGATGACCGCAACTCGTTTCCCTAGCTTGGCCGCTTGCACTGCCCCGCGTTGGCCCGCAGGCCCGCTGCCGATGCAGATCAGATCATACTGAAATGATTTAGGAGAGGCTTTTGGCGAACCCATGACGACTCAAGAAACGCATTGGGTCAAGTCAAAATTATCCATAAAGCATATAGGGTTGGCCTTTTGAAGTAAATGTAGGTCTTAAGAGAATTCCTCGTTTCGAGGGGACGAAGTTTCCAGACACGCCTAAAAAAACGGGAGGAGTTAGGTGCTGAAAAACTGGGAAAGGATGAGAAAGACCCAGGCCGCACAGAAAATATAGGTGATTTCTTTTCCGCTGATGCGTTGATAGAGAAAGCGGTATCCGATAATCGGAACAATGGCATACACGCAAGTTGTAAAAAGGGGGCCTATTACATCCAAAGCGATCCCCGACACCTGTGTTTGACCTGGGATCGCTAGGAGGATGGTCCCACCCAGAATCGCAAGCCATAACCATTTTAAATGTCCGTTAAATAAATTCATGCTCTCCACTTATCAAATTGAAGGAATGAGAGAAATTGGCGGATTTTTTGAACTGATATTATTTTTCGTTCCATGTAAACGGGCACAATGTCCGCATCTCCAATACAGAACCGCTTCTGCTACCCGTGAATTCAACCGATAGGACATTTTGGGGCATTGATCTTTACATGAAATCCAGAAAGAAAGTCCAAATCCTGACGTACTTTAACAAAATTAAGATCCCAATAATTGGGTTGTCAATGAAAAAATCGTCTGTCCTTTTTAGTCTAGTTTTTTCTATTTTGATGGTTTTCCCGTTTCCCTTTGGGCCTTTGACTGTTTCGGCGACAGATCTTTCATCGGGGTCTCCCCCAATTTCTTCTGTGGAACAAAGAAGGGCTTCTCGTGATGTGTATTACAAGGTGGAGGGGCCTGTTTCGGGACCAAAGGCGCCTCGCGTAACGGAAGCCTCTTACCCAAAAGAGTTTGAGGAAAGTCGGGTGGTGGTGTGGGTTGTAGCCCAACAACACCTATATTGGGGTGGGTTTGTGGTGGGTGGCCTGTTTCTGGTGACGGTATTGGAAGTAATTGGGCTGATGGGTTGGGGATCAGGATTTCCCTGGCACTATGAAAATTTTGCTAAGGAGATTTTCAGATTAGTTGTCCTGGCCTTGTCAATAGCAGCAGGATTGGGAGGGCTACTTTTTATTTCTCTCATGGTGCTATATCCCGATTTTATGACGTATCTCACGAATGTCTTTCGCCCGGTGTTTTTGGTTTATGGGTTGCTCGTGGTTGGGTTTACTCTGTTGACTTATAGCTATTACTACTCGTGGGAAAAGATGCCACACGGATTAGTCAAATGGCTGCATGCGAGCTTGGGTGTAATCGTCAATGTGATGGGGGTCGTCTTAACGATGCTGGGGAATGCCTGGAGTAGCTTCATGCTCTCGCCAGCTGGAGTGACGGAACGGGGGGTCTTTTTAGACAATATTTGGCATGTGCTGCATACGGCCTTATGGAATCCCTTAAATGTGCACCGAATTGCCAGCCACATTCTCTTGGGAGCAGCAGTTGTTGGGGTTTATGGGGCGTATCGGGCATTAACTGCATGTTCATTTGAAGAACGGCAGCACTATGATTGGTTGTCGGGTGTGGCATTTTTCTGTGGAGTGGTTGCTCTGATCACGATGCCCTTTGGAGGATATTGGTTATTCCGGGAGATCTATTCCTACCGCCAACAAATGGGAATCACGAACTTTGGTGGACTGTTGGCATGGCTGAATGTGGTGCTGGTAACGGTGATGGGATTGTTGTTCTTCGCGATCAATTATTATCTCTGGCAACGCATTGACACTGCGGGTGGAACGCCACGCTATGGGTTTATGGCCAAATATGTGTATACCATTCTGGCGTTGTGCATGATGGTCTCAATTACACCTCATACGATTGTCATGACTCCATTAGAACTCCAACAAATGGGTGGGCAGCAACATCAGGTGCTTGGGAATTTTGGTGTGGAGTCTGCCAAGATGTCTGCAACGAATATCATGATTATGGTCACCCTGTGGTCCTGGGTGTTTTGGAGACGATGTTGTGCTCAAGGGTTAGAGCAGACTATGAGGCCACGGGATTGGTTCCTTGTCGCGGCATTTCTTGCGGGTATGATAAATATTCTTGGACTTGGGATCTATGGTTACTTTATTCCGGCCAATGTTCGGATTGGTTTGCAGGTGCCGATGGTTCTCACCCCGATTTCCTTGTTTCTCTTGGCATGGATTCTTGGCCAGGTTTCAATTGTGTCATCCAATTGGTCAGCTCAATGGGGAGCGTTATCTTCACGAGGATATTCGATAGTAATCTTTGTGGCCTTTGTGGTTACTTGGGTGATGGGATTGGGTGGATATCAACGTTCTTCTACGAGGTTGTTCTGGCATATTAATGAAGTGATGCGAGATCAATCCCCTTGGGCCTATACCCATAGTATTGGATTCGCGACGAACATGATTTCCCTTAACGCCCTGCTGTTTTGGTTTGGAATGGGTCTACTTTTCTGGATGGCCAAAGAGAACCATGAAGGAGATTATTCCTCAGCTGGGGTAGGCAAAGAAGAGGTATGCCATATCAATCGATAATTGTTTTCTTGATCGATGTCAAAGGTGCCGGTGTGGAGGGTTTGGCCTTGTAGTAAGGTTACTCCATTAGTCGTTCCCAACACCAAAGTATCGTATACCTGAGTAATGACCTGAATAATTTCTGGAATGTCGATGTGGCGAGTCTGTTGAGTCTTAATATGGTATTGGACTAATCCCCCTGAATACTCCGCACCTTCAGGATGGCCAACTAATCCCATGGATAGAGTTTCATTTGAAACGAAAATGGTTGAGATTGACCAGGATGCCACTTCAGGAAGGTAAGCCATATTGATTTGGCTGGTGGTCACGTCATAGGTTCCAAAACCGCCAATCCCTGTTTCTCCTTCCCCGTCATAAAATGTCGTCCCAAACCAAATCTGATTCCCCTCAACGAGCCATGGCCCCAGGGCATTCCCCACATTGGTGATGTCTTCGGTGTAGCCGTCGTCCACTCTGTCCGGACGGATTCGTTGAAAATCTTGATACGTAGGCTGGGGCATGGGTGTAAATGACGATTGCTTGCTTTGATAGCGTGTCATTCCATACCCCGGAGAAGGTTTGAGATGGTTCACCATGTGTTCGTCCCACACCAATACGATAGTTGGGCCTCCGGGGGTATGCGGAAACTCCAGTCGGAACCGATCTGTGGAAGAAGGCAGGTCTAGCACGCGGAGGCTGGTCGACCCATCCGCTCCCTGGAGCATTTTGGTGAGTGGAGGGTGAACGCTCCAGCTTCCCTCGTTGAAGTGATAGGAATGGTTTTGTGACGTAGCCATGACGGTTGAGCCTTTGAGGCGCAATTCCCGAATGAGGGGGAGAGATTTCCCTTCCAGCTTGTGAATGAGTTCATGCGTGGGAAGGGCCTGTGGTTTTTCTGATAGGGTAAGACGAAGAAGGACATCCCCCCAGTTTTTGGTGTGCCCCGCCAAAAAGACCGTGTTTTCAACAACGAGAGCTTTTTCTATGCTGACATTAGGATAGGAGTGGGGATACGAAACAGTTTTGGTGTCTAAATCAAAGAAATATTTGACCTTGTCGTCTCTGAACCCATAGGACCCGGATTTTTGGATTATCATGGTTTCCGGTGTAGCGGACAGGAGGTGATAATCCGTACCGATTTCTGTAGGGAAGGTGGCCAGGGTCAAGACCTGTTCCTCTGTATGTGTATCGATGAGGAAAAATCCATGAGTGATTCGTTGACTTTTTCCATAGTGAGCCACGAGTTGGACCAGATCGTATTGGGAGGTGAGCGGTTTTCGATCACGAATAGAGAATGTTGGTGTATCAGTGAGATAGGGAACGAGATTTGTGCAGAGGGTGTTATCCTTCTGACAGTCCTGAGATGCAGGAAAAGAAAGTTCAGGAGAAATAAGTGCTGCAAAGAGGAAAATCCCAATACACGTTTGTAATTGATATTGCATGCTTACCCCATCGGCATACGGCCAATATGTCTCAAGTTGGAAATTGTCCCATTGCAGACGGTTGACCTGTCTTCGGGCACTGAAACTTTCCCTCCGGCGCGAGCCAGGTCTATGAACGAGGGGGAAAGAGGAAAGAGGCAGAAAGAGATTCAGAAAAAAATGGGATGCGTTAGGGGCGGGGAAGGCTGGTTATTTGAGGGAAGGAGTCAGCGGATTTCGCTGGGCAGGCGCGTCGAACTTGGTGTGTAACTTGGGCCAATTGTTGAGACATTTGATGGGTGAGTGTGGTGGTGGCAATCAGGTCTTGAAAATTGTTTGAGCCTTGTTTTTGAAGTTGGGCACAGTGGGCGAGTTGATTACCTGGTAATGTTGTGTCGTTTAGGCATGAAAACATTTCTTTGTAGATTGCCTGAACCTGGTTTTGGATGTGACGCTGGGCATTTTCCAATGACAAAAGGGTTTGTTGGGTTTCCTTTAATTGGGTACGTGCTGATTCACAGGAAATAGGGCCGGATTCCCCTAGGACAATCAAAGGATTAAATAAGGAAATTATGCAAGCAAACCCAATGACCTTACTTGAGACCATGGACAAATTTCTCCTTGTTGTTGTTCGCACATTCCTTATTTCACTATTAAGGAGAGTGCTCTGCCAATTCACCAAAAGGAGGGGGCGTCCAATAATGTTGTAGAATATCCTAGTTTTTCAAGGAAAATCATAAGAAAAACTGATTACGGAAGTAAGCTGGTGGGGTAGGAGAGCATTCGTGCCTCTTCCCCGGTGGTTATTTCACGGTCGTTTTGGCACGGGCCATCATGCGGCAGAAGGAACAGGTTCCGGCTGTGGTTGGTTGGCCGCACGAAGTGCAGGGCGTAAGGGTCGATTGATCGATTTCGGACATGCCCATGTTGGGGGAATTGGAAGCGGCCTTTTTTTGTTTATCCAAAAAGCCCCAGTAAAACCGTTGTTTGGTTCCGGGAGATTCGGTTTCAAGTCGATTCAAGGCCTCTTTGTAAACCAACATCTTGGCCCCCTTCGCCATGGGGCATTCTTCCACCAGGTAATCGATACGATTGACGACCGCATAGGCGGCAATTTCTCTCTCAGTCATTCGATAGAGGGGTTTCACTTTTTTGGCGAATCCCTCTATCGAGGCCGGAAGAGTTGGCGATTGTTTTTGCAAGTATTCTTCTTGCCATTGCAGAACATTACCGAGGAGGCGTGCCGCTTCATCATCTAAATTATGACCGGTGGCCATGACATCATAGTGATTTTCCCAAGCCACTCGGTTGAACTGATAGCGTTTGATCGTTCCACAAGCCGAGCAGGTTGGGCGTTTCACCAGGTTGGCTAATTCTTTGACTCCCGCGCCGGCATCTTCTTCTACGGTGTGAATAGTCAGGGTTGCTCCGCAGGGTTCGGCCACGTCTTTGGCAAATCGTCCGACCTTTTCTCGCGATCGTTCAGAATACCCGGAGATTCCGAGGTCAACGTAGAGGGCATCCGCTCGATACCCGAGTTTTAAAAGAATTTCCCAGAGCGTGAGGCTATCTTTTCCTCCTGAAACTGCGACGAGGATGTGGTCATCGGGTTGGAACATCTGTTGTTTGGAAATGGCCCGTTGTACCTGTGTGCGTACAAAATCCGTGAGGCAGGCCCCACAAAACGCCGTATTATGACGAGGCAGGCCTAACACGGCTCGTTGGGGACATTTTCGGCAACGCACGGGATTACCCTCCAGAGATCACCGGACGGATTTCGATGCGGTCGTCATCGGCCACCGTTTCGTCCTCTGTCATGAGGTCAGAGTTCCGGATAATGAGAAATGCTTCAGGTACCAAATTGAGTTCTTTAAAGATTTCTCCCACCCTTTTGGGGCCTTTGAGTTCAATATCTCGGGTGGGGTGACTGAGATGAATTTGCATAAGCCTCTATCATAATGAGAAAAATTCTTCTCTGGCAATGAAAAGTTTGGAAAATCCCCGTTCCGGAAACTGGGGATGAGTGGGCCCCATCCTTAAGTTCGTTCCTATTTGTGTCGAATCATAGGAACAGGTCTTCTATATTCAATGATTCAATCCCTTTACCGGGAAATGACCAATCGGCCATTTCTCCAGCATTGGGTCCATTTCAGAAAGAACGGAATTCATATGACACCCCCTCCATTTTTCTCTCTTAGCGTCCTCGAAAGGAGATTAATATGGCGAGCGGGTTGTTTAAACAAAAGCCCCGAGAGGCTTCGGAATGGGTGCCAAAATACGTTTCACAAGAAAAGGGTGTAACGCCAGAGAAGGAGGAACGACAAGACGATAGAAACGAGACGAGTCCATCGCAGGCTCAGAGTCAAGAAAAACCTAAAGCCTTTCATGAAGACTCCCCTCCAAACCCCATGGTCGAGGTTCCCCTACAGGAGAACATGAAAAATCCCACCAAAACGAAAACGTTTCGCGATCAATTATGCATTAATGCCATTCGTACCCTTTCGATGGATGCTGTGCAGGCTGCCAATTCTGGCCATCCTGGTACGCCCATGGCCTTGGCACCTGTGGCCTATTGGTTATGGAATCGGGTCATGCGTTTTGACCCCGAAGCCCCCCTCTGGTCCGATCGGGACCGCTTTGTCCTGTCGGCCGGCCACGCGTCCATGTTGCTCTACGCCATCTTGCATTTGAGCGGGGTCAAAGCGGTCAATGGCCAGTATGAAAAACAGGGTGATTTGGCCGTCCCCTTGGAAGATATTCAACGGTTTCGACAACTGGGGAGCAAATGTCCCGGCCACCCTGAATATCGGTGGACCACGGGGATCGAAACCACTACGGGCCCGCTGGGTCAAGGTGTGGCGACCAGTGTGGGAATGGCCATGGCGCAACGATGGATGGCAGGCTATTTTAATCGTCCGGGCTTCTCCCTCTTTAATTACAACGTGTATGCCATCTGTGGAGATGGGTGTCTGATGGAAGGGATTTCTTCAGAAGCGGCCTCTTTGGCCGGACACCTTAAGCTCTCCAATCTGTGTTGGATCTATGACAATAATAAGATCACGATTGAAGGTAAGACCGACTTGGCCTTTAGCGAGGATGTCCCGGCCCGGTTTATGGCCTATGGCTGGAACGTGATGCGTGTGACTGATGCTAACGATTTGGGATTGTTAAACCGGGCTTTTAAAGCCTTTCTGAATGAACCCGAACGGCCGACTCTGATCATTGTCGATAGCCACATTGGCTTCGGGGCTCCTCATAAGCAGGATACCCATTCGGCTCATGGGGAACCCTTGGGAGATGAGGAAATTCGTTTGGCCAAGCAAAATTATGGGTGGCCGGAAGAAGCTCAATTTCTCGTCCCTCCTGAAGTCCCCCAACATTTTGCGCGAGGAATCGGCAAGCGGGGAAAACAGCTGCAAGAAGAGTGGGTGGAACAATTTAATAAGTATCAAGCTAAGTATCCGGAATTAGCGGACCATTTGGTGAAAATGCAATTTCGGCAACTTCCGGAACAATGGGATCAAAACCTTCCTGTCTTTCCAGCCGATTCCAAAGGGATCCCGGGGAGAGAGGCTTCCGGCAAAGTGTTGAATGTCTTGGCCCAAAATGTTCCCTGGTTAATGGGGGGCGCGGCCGATTTGGCTCCGTCGACCAAGACCCGATTAACGTTTGAGGGGGCAGGAGAGTTCACCCCAGAGGGGCCCGCAGGGCGTAACGTTCACTTTGGAGTCCGAGAACATGCCATGGGGGCCATCCTGAACGGTCTCTCTCTCTCCAAAATACGTCCCTATGGGTCCGGGTTCCTGATCTTTAGTGATTATGCGAAACCGGCTATACGTTTGAGTGCCCTCATGGAAATTCCCACCATTCATATCTTTACCCATGATTCCATAGGAGTGGGAGAAGATGGGCCGACCCATCAACCTGTGGAGCAATTGGCCGGGTTACGTGCCATTCCGGGCCTTATCACTCTTCGTCCAGGGGATGCGAATGAAATCGTGGAGGCCTGGAAAGTCATGATGACCTTGCGCCACGAGCCGGTGGCCTTGGTCCTCACTCGACAGGCAGTTCCCACGCTGGACCGTCAACGTTATGCGTCTGCCGAGGGATTGATGAAAGGCGCCTACATTTTGGCGGATCCTCCAGACTCGAAGCCTGAAGTCATTTTGATGGGGACGGGAAGTGAAGTCCCCCTCTGTATTGCTGCGCATGAGGCCTTGCTGGCACGGGGTGTTCACAGTCGGGTGGTCAGTATGCCCTCATGGGAATTATTCGAACGACAAGACCAAGCCTATCGAGAGGCGGTCCTTCCCCCGGAGATCTCCGCGCGGGTGGCGGTGGAACAGGCGTCCATTTTTGGGTGGGATCGGTATGTGGGCGGGAAGGGAACCGTGGTGGGCATGACCTCTTTCGGAGCTTCGGCCCCCCTCAAGGAGCTAGCCCATAAGTTCGGTTTCACGGTAGAATACGTCGTGGAGGCTGCGCTCACTCAAATCGGGAAATCCTCTGTCTCTCCCAGCGTACCGATGGATCATGAGCCAGAAATCCAAACAGAAGTAAGGGAACGGTTTGAGGCAAGTAGCTTGGCAGAACGCACGAGATCGGATACAGTTGGTGACGTAGAAAATCAGACCACCGGGATCCATACATGGACCTCTTACGAAAAGGTGAAACCTGAGGATCCGGTGGACCTTGAACCGACTGGACCCAGTGAGGAACCCATCCCCGAAACCAACTCCTGGGCGGAAGCGGGAGATCCGGATTTAGTAGCAACTCGGTCAATTTTTACAAGGAAGGCAGAAAAATGAACCCACTCGTTCAGCTCCGCGAGGAAGGACAAAGCCCCTGGTATGACTATATTCGTCGGGGAATGATCACGTCCGGACAGCTACAGGAGCTTATCGAACGGGATGGGCTTATGGGGATGACGTCCAATCCGGCCATCTTTGAAAAGGCGATTGCAGGCAGTTCGGACTATGATGAAGCGCTGAAAGCGGCCGCGTTAGACCTCACCAGTGTCAAGCAAATTTATGAACGATTGGCCATTCAGGATATTCAAGATGCGGCAGATCTGTTGAAGCCGGTGTATGAAAGCTCGGAAGGGAGGGATGGCTATATTAGTCTCGAAGTCTCTCCCGATTTGGCTTTTCAGACAGAGGCTACGATTGAGGAAGCCGTTCGGCTGTTTGAGACAGTGAATCGACCGAATGTCATGATCAAAGTGCCGGGGACGGAGGAAGGGCTTCCGGCCATTGAAGAATTGCTTTCCAGGGGAATCCCGATCAATGTGACCTTACTGTTCAGTGTGACCATGTATGAACGAGTGGCCCAGACCTATATTCGTGGGCTGCAGCGGTTGGCGAACAACGGGGGTGATGTCCGTCGCATCGCGTCGGTGGCTAGTTTTTTCGTGAGCCGTATCGACAGCCTGGTGGATAAAACGGTAGATGCGAAACTTAAAGACGAACCGCGGTCGGACATCCGGACCGTGATGGAAGGGCTCAGAGGAAAAGTGGCCATTGCCAATGCGAAATTGGCCTATGAACGATTCCTGGCCATCTTTGCGTCCCCTGAATTCCAATCGTTACAGGCACAGGGGGCGCGGGTCCAACGGGTGTTGTGGGCCAGTACGGGGACGAAAAATCCCAAATATCCGGATACGCTGTATGTAGATCAGCTCATTGGTCCGGATACGGTGAATACCATGCCCGAAGCCACCTTCGCGGCGTTTCGTGACCATGGAGTGGTCAAGAATCGAATTCAAGAAGGGTTGGCGGAAGCGAAGACGATCATGCAGCAGTTATCCGATGTCGGTATCTCCATGGATGAAGTGACCGACAAACTGTTGATCGATGGGGCCAAACTTTTCGTGGACGCCTTTGACCAGCTTTTGGGTGTGATCAGTCGAAAACGGGCTGAGGTCTTGGGTGCCAAATTGGATCGGGTAACTTATGCCCTAGGCCATTTTCAGTCCTCGGTGGATGATCGGCTGAAAACGTTTCAACAAAATAATCTCGTGCGGCGAATTTGGGCCAAAGACCCCACGGTGTGGCATACCGATCCGGTTCATCAACAGATCATAACGCATGCGTTAGGTTGGTTACGGGTGACCCCGGCGCAACTCTCCCAGATTGCTCGGTTGCAAGGATTAGCCAAGGACATCAAAGATGCGGGATTTAAGCATGTATTGTTGTTGGGGATGGGTGGGAGCAGTTTGTGCCCTGAAGTGTTGCGGATGACCTATGGTGTCATACCCGGGTATCCGGAATTGCATGTGTTGGATAGCACGGTGCCCTCGCAAGTGCGGTCGTTCGATCAGCGCGTGGATTTGGCGAAAACCATATGTGTGGTGGCCAGTAAATCGGGCTCCACGACGGAGCCGCTCGTCTTTCAGAAATACTTCTTCGAGCGGATGCGGCAAGTTGTGGGAGAGAAGGCGGGAGATCATTTTGTCGCGATTACGGATCCCGGGTCTTTACTCGAAGGGGTGGCCAAGGAATTGAAGTTTCGTCATATTTTGCCCGGTGATCCGCACATTGGCGGACGGTATTCGGCTCTGTCCAATTTTGGCATGGTCCCGGCGACCATGATGGGATTGGATGTTGATACTCTAATGTCACAAGCAGAACGGATGCGACATTCTTGCGATGCATCCGTGCCTCCCACGGAAAACCCTGGAGTGATTCTGGGCGCCGCCCTTGGAAATTTGGCTTTAGCTGGCCGGAATAAGCTGACGTTTGTCATCTCCCCGGCCTTGTGGGATTTGGGTGCCTGGATAGAACAATTGATCGCCGAAAGCACCGGGAAAGAAGGCAAGGGGATTATTCCCATCGATGGAGAACCCTTGGGAGTTCCGGAAGCTTACGGGTCTGATCGTGTCTTCGCATACATTCGGCATGAAGAGGGCCTGGATAAGGAGCAGGAGACCAAAATTGCCGCCATAGAAAAATCTGGCCATCCTGTTATTCGGATTGATGTGGCAGATCTACTCAATTTGGGACAGCAGTTTTTCTTGTGGGAAATGGCCACCGCCGTAGCTGGGTCCATCCTCGAAATCAATGCCTTCGATCAACCTAATGTCCAAGAAAGTAAGGATTACACCAAAGCGTATCTCGAGAAATTTAAGGAAACTGGAACGCTTCAAGAATCAACACCGATGCTCGAGCACCAGGGTCTGCAAGTCTTGGCTGATGAGGAGAATATACGAGCTCTCAAGGATGCCAAGACCCTCGAGGCGGTGGTGGCAGCGCATCTGTCTCGCCTTGAAGCGGGCGATTACTTTGCCATCAATGCCTATGTGGAACGAACCGATACGGTTCATGAAATCTTTACCCGGATTCGCAAAAAGGTCTGTGAAGCCAAACAGGTCGCCACCACCCTGGGGTACGGGCCCCGTTTCCTTCATTCTACCGGGCAACTACATAAAGGCGGTCCGAATTCAGGACTGTTTATTCAAGTGACCTGTGACCATGCGGAAGACCTGGCGATACCAGGAGAGCCCTATTCATTTGGCGTCTTAGCCGCCGCACAAGCCTTGGGGGATATGCAAAGTTTGACGACCAAAGGTCGACGGGTCATTCGCCTGCATATGGGTGGGGATGTGGGTAAGGGATTAGCCCGTCTCGAACAGGCCATCGAATCTGGCATTTACACCCGGGCCGTTTAATGATCTAAGGGCCTATCCTCTTTCTACCCCTCCGTCATTCCCTCAAGATTTTGGAGGGAATCTCTCCTCCAGTGTTTGATTCTTCAGCCATCACTGGAATTGAGTGAATTGATCCATTTCCGTAGGCACTCCCCAAAGGGTGGAAGTGAATCCTTAAGATCCAAGGGGAATGGCCAGGGGATACGAAGGCCTCGGCAAGTTTAGCCAGAAGCTGTTCGAACATTGATGACCTTGGCGTAGTGGATGTCAACTTCGATGCCGTCAAGGGGATTGGAAAGTGGAAAAATTCCGAGAGTTGTGGCTTCTTGAAAGAGCGCCTCTACGATCTTCAGGTTGGTATAGTAGTCGGGAGGAGTCTGTTTGATAAGCCTGTGTTCGAATTGTTGAAGCCGGTGAGGGTTGGTCATCATGGATCTCAGGAATTAATGCGGAAGTTCAAGAATAAGAAGAGATTGGTCTACACTTCGCGCCAGTGATGGCCGTCTAGTTGAATGAGCCGATCAGCTTCAATGGGGCCCCACGAACCGGCTGGGTATTCCGGTAACCATTTTGTGGCATGGGTTTCCCATCCCTCCAAGATATCGGTCACCCATTTCCAGGAAGCCTCCACGGCATCCCGTCGCATAAACAAAGAGGCATCCCCGGCCATGACATCCAAGAGGAGTCGTTCATAGGCTTCGGGGGAGGGAGCGTCAAACGCATCGCCATATTGAAAGTTCATTTCCACCGGATGCGTGTTGGCTTTGGTTCCGGGAACTTTCGAGATGACTCGGAGCGACAACCCTTCTTCGGGTTGAATGCGCAGCTTAAGGACGTTCGGGGCTTGGGGAGTGTTGGGATTGGCATTGAATAAGATTTCTGGAATGTCCTTGAATTGAACCGCGATTTCCGAGGCGCGTTTGGTCATCGCCTTCCCGGTACGGATGTAAAAGGGCACCCCCGCCCAACGCCAATTTTCGACAAAGACTTTGAGGGCCACATAGGTTTCGGTCGTAGAGTCTGGTCGAACCCCTTCCTCTCGCCGATATCCCGGCACTTCCCCTCCATCGATCGTCCCATGGGCATATTGAGCACGAACGGTCATGCTTTCGACTTCCTTCCCCTTGATGGGACGGAGCCCACGGAGGACGTCCATGCGGGCGTTTCTCACGACATCGGGATCAAGTGAGTAAGGCGGCTCCATCGCGATGAGGCAGAGTAATTGGAGAATGTGGTTTTGAATCATATCGCGTAGAGCTCCCGCCCCTTCGTAATAGGCGGCTCGACTGCCCAGTGTCACGGCCTCGCTCACGGTTAATTGGATGTGGTCGATATATTTATGATTCCACAAGGGTTCAAAAATGGAATTGGCAAATCGCATGACCATGATGTTTTGGACGGTTTCTTTTCCCAGGTAATGATCGATGCGGTAGATTTGTGATTCGTCGAAGACCTGACCGATAGCCGTATTGATGGCCTGGGCTGAACGGAGGTCGTGACCAATAGGTTTTTCCACGATCACGCGTGAATAATTGGACGAAGCCTCGGCATCGGAAATGAGCCCTACTCGATGGAGGCCTTCACAGGCTTGAGCAAACGACGTGGGAGGGATGGCTAAATAGAAAATTCGATTGCCCGGGAGTTGAAACTCTGATTCGATGTCCTGGATCCGACCTTGAATGGTGTCATAAAACTCGGGAGCGCTAATGTTCCCCGCGCAATAAAACAAGCGGTGATGGAAACGATTCCATGTCTCGGTGCCGAACTTTTGCCGAGAAAACTGTTCAATCCCATCCTTGGCAATGTCTCGGAACGCTTCGTCCGAATGGTCCTTGCGTCCTAACCCAAGGACGGCAAAGTTTTCGGGCAAGAGGCCATCCAATAATAAATTGTAGAGGGCCGGTAATAATTTGCGACGGGTCAGATCCCCTGAGGCTCCGAAGATAATAATCGTACAAGGTCGGGTCGTCCCGGTTCGGGGTGGAGGCGCGGGAAGGGTATCGGACGGGACCATGGTTACCTCATCGCGTAGGGTTATCGTTTCACACTATGCCCGCCAAAGGCATTGCGTAGGGCCGCAAGCATCTTTTCCGAGAAGGATTCTTCTTGTCGGGAACGAAATCGAGTAAAAAGGGCTGTCGACAACGTTGGCACAGGGACGTCTTTATCCAAGGCATCCATGAGCATCCAGCGGCCCTCGCCCGAATCCTGAACATACCCCTTGAGCCCTTCTAACTTGGGATCATCCTTAAGGGCTCCAGCCGCCAATTCCAGCAGCCAGGAGCGGATGACGCTGCCTTGCATCCAGAGGTCCGCGATGCGATGAAGGTCCAAGCGGTAATCGGATTTGGACATGAGTTCAAAGCCTTCGGCATAACCCTGCATCATACTATACTCAATGCCATTATGGACCATTTTCACGTAATGCCCGGCTCCCACTCCGCCCACGTGGGCCCAGCCGTTCGGGGGAGCCAACGTGGTAAAAATAGGGGCTAAGTGTTGCACCGACCCTTGGTCTCCACCCACCATGAGACAATACCCGAGTTTGAGTCCCCATATGCCCCCACTGGTTCCAGCATCGACATAATGAATCGAACGGGGTCGAAGTTCATCCGCTCGTCGGACGTCATCATGAAACTTCGAATTGCCCCCATCGATGACGATGTCATTCTCTTCTAACAGGGCACCTAACAGTCGGATCGTTTCTTCGGTGGGAGCCCCTGAGGGGACCATGACCCAAATCGCCCGAGGTTTGGCCAATTGTCCAATCATATCCTCCAACGAGGTCGCCCCCGTTGCGCCAATGCCTTGAGCTTGGGTGATGAGATCGGGGGAGCGGTCAAATGCCACAACGCGGTGACCCCCTTGGGTGAGACGAGTCACCATATTCATGCCCATTTTGCCCAACCCGATGAATCCAATATCCATAGGTCACCCTCCTCCTGTTGAACGACATGATCGAACGTGTTCTTGCAAACGCAAGAGAATTAGAGCGGGATATATGAGGACGGTCGATTTCGTCGAACCACCGTATGCGCGGCCCGTTTGGTGTTCAGGGCCAGGTCCAAATTACAGGCGGCCGTAATCAGGCCAAAATGCGTAAAGGCTTGGGGGAAATTTCCCAGCTGTTCTCCGGAGTGGGAAACTTCTTCTGCGTACAATCGCAAGTGATTAGCATAGCTTAACATCTTTTCGAAGATCAGTCGCGCCTCCGTGAGGCGTCCCGCCCGCGTGAGAGCCTCGACCAACCAAAAGGTACACATACTAAACGTCCCTTCTTCTCCTTCCAGGCCGTCCGCGGCGGCGGTGTTCGTATCATAACGATACACTAAACTTCCCAGGGCCAATTGTTCCAAGGTCCGGTCGATGGTGGAGAGCATGCGAGGATCAGTCGGGGAGACAAAGAAGACGAGTGGCATGATGAGGTTGGCCGCGTCCAGGGCTTCGCTGTCGTACGCCTGGACAAATGCGCCCACGTCCGAGTTCCATCCCCGGTCCATGATTTCCCGATAAATCCGGTCGCGTTCCGCCATCCAACGGGCACGATTCCCGGGAAACCCCCGTTGATCGGCCAGGCGAATGCCACGGTCCAACGCGACCCAACACATGACTTTGGAATACACAAAATGTTGGCGCCCACCTCGGACTTCCCAGATACCTTCATCCGGTTGCTCCCAGTTGTTGCAGACAAAATCCAGCATTCGGCAGAGGTTGACCCACAAGTCATACGAGATAGAAGCCCCATGTTTATTGTACAAATAAACGGCATCCATTAATGCCCCATACATATCCATTTGGAGTTGAGACGCTGCGCCATTACCTATGCGGACAGGACGGGATGACCGATGTCCGTCCAAGTGGGGCAATTCTTCTTCGTCAACGTTGCGGCGCCCGTCAATGCCATACATTAATTGAAGGGACCCGTCAGGGTTGAGTTCATGACATCGGGCATTGATCCAATCCATAAACCGACTGGCTTCCACCGAAAACCCCAAACGCAAGAGCCCATACAACGTAAAGGCCGAATCACGAATCCAGGTATACCGATAGTCCCAGTTGCGGGGCCCTCCGATATTTTCCGGCAAACTGGTCGTGGGGGCGGCGACTATGGCCCCGGTTGGGGCGTAGGTTAGCAACTTGAGAGTCAGGGCCGAGCGATGCACGACTTCGCGCCATCGGCCGTCGTATTGACATTGCGAAAGCCAGCGTTGCCAAAAGGCGGAAGTATTTTGAAAGGCTTCTTCTCCCGATTCGGGTGTAGAGAGTAAGTGCTCCCCGTTTTTCTTTTCCAGATATTCAACAAAAAAGGTGAAACTTTCCCCTTGGTGAAGAGTGAATTCCTGAAAGACCATCCCTTCACGCGTTTCAAGAGGGATAGGGCTGACCAATCCAACTGATTGATCTCCGGCTCTGAAGATGACGCCCTTTGGACTGATTTCGATTTGATGGGTATCTCTCCCAAAGTTGAAAGCCGGAGCGCATTCCAGGCGAAAAGTCACATGACCCCGCACCACGGATAACATGCGAATGATCTGGTGCCGACGTGGCCGAAAGCCTACTTCATCGGATTCCACCGGCATGAAATCGGTAAGTTCTCCCACCCCATCATCCTGAAGAAATCGAGTCAAGAGGATATTGGTTTCTGGGAGGTACATTTGTCGGGTATTGCCTTCTTGGACCGGGGAAATTTGAAATCGCCCCCCCGCTTTATGGTCAAGAATGGCTCCAAAAATACTGGGTGAGTCAAATCGGGGCAGACAACACCAATCGATCGAACCGTCTAGGCCCACCAAAGCCACGGTATGAAGATCCCCAATAATCCCGTAATCACCAATATTTTTATAACTCATTCCGCCTCATCGACTGGTTGTTTGGACCTTGAAGAAGGAACATTGGGAAGCATCATAGCCAAGAACCCCACAAAATACTATATATTGGTTGATTTTTTTTTGATGCCGCAACATTTAGTTTCAAGAGAGAAATAGCCCTTGCCTCCGCCATTGTCACCTGGTTAGTCGGAGTCAACGTGGTCGAGGGTGCCTTATACACGGATATCGATATGTGACGAGGATCCTTCAAGGGAAGGCAGTGCGTCTTTCGGGTTTTCTTCTTCCCGTGGATGGGGGCGTTTTTTCGAACGTCGGTAAAAGGGGCTATTTGATCCGACATCACCATCATTAACCGCGGAAGGAGAACGAATGGGAGCCACGTTTGGCGGGGGCAGGTTCTTGATCTCCATCATGCACCTTTTCAGGGGGTGGGGTGAATGGTATGAGTTTTTGGTCTTTTTCTCTTCTCTATTTATCTTTCGTCATTATTTCTCAAATCTTTAATCGCAAAAATTGGATGTGGGGTAGAGAATTCTGAGTTCCAAGGGTTTTTTTGGTGGATAATTATGCTGACTTCAAGGCAAATTCTTCAAAAGTTATCCATAATGAAATGTTTTTCTCCTGTAGGGAAGGTCATGCAGATAGAGCAGCTGGTGAAGGGCCCAGCCAACATGGGAAAGAAAAATTTCCACAAAAAACGGGGTGAATTTTCCAGAAGCTCTTAAAATTTTAGATTTAAGTCATTGAATATAGGACAAAATCCAAGAATTTATAAAAATTTAAAGAAATATCTTACAATTTGTCCTATCCGGTATCTATCCTGCTAGATACCTCTCTCGAATTGAAATTTCTTTTGAATCCCAGGGGTTGTGGTGGGCTCTTCCTCCCCATGGGTGTTCTCGTCTAACCTCACAGAATCCCGTTCCGTTGCGCCACAAATCCCCTCTTCACACCGGCTCAAACCTTATTCTCTACTCTATTCTTATGGGTTGGGGGCTGGCTGCCGTTGCTTGGTCTTCCGATGCTCTGTCCCAAGCACCTCTTGGATGGGGAGAGGGGCAAATCCTCGTTCAACCACGCGCCGGGTTATCAGAGGCCAAATTTAATCAGATACTTGAGCGGTCGAACGGTCGTGCAAAGGCAAAAATTGGCAGCCTCAATGTGCATATTGTGCAAGTTCCGCCTCAGGGGGAACAGGCCGTGGCCCGGGCACTGTCCCGAAACCCACACATTGAATTTGCGGAAGTTGATGCCGCGGTCGAACCCGGGGCCTTTATCCCCAACGATCCGTTGTTTCCCAATCAATGGCATTTGAGCCAAATTCAAGCGCCCAACGCCTGGGATTTTACACAAGGAGAAGGGATCACGGTGGCGGTACTGGATTCCGGTATCGACCCGAATCATCCCGACCTGCAGGGCCAACTGGTGGGGGGCTGGAATGTGGTGTCCCATAATACGGATACGGCGGATTGGCAGGAGCATGGCACTTCGGTAGCAGGTGCGCTGGGGGCAGCGACCCATAATGCCAACCAAGTGGCGGGGGTCGCCGGTCAGGTTCGACTCATGCCGATTCGGATCAACAACCCTCCGTCCAACTTTGCAAATTATTCTGACATTGCCGCAGGGTTGACCTGGGCCGCCGATCATGGGGCCAAAGTAGCCAACATTAGCTATGGGCCCATCAACAGTAGCACCGTGAACTCAGCAGCCAATTATTTTCGAAGCAAAGGAGGAGTCGTTTTCACCATCGCAGCCAATAATGGGACTGACCCAGGTATAAGCGAAAATCCTTCGTTAATCGTGGTATCGGCTACCGATCAAAGCGATGTCCGGACGAGCTGGTCCAATTATGGAGACTTCGTGGATGTGGCGGCCCCAGGCATCGACATTGTCACGACCCGTACGGGAGGCAGTACCTGGTGGGCCTATGGGACTTCGTTAGCCTCTCCGATTGCCGCGGGTGTCGCGGCTCTCATTATGGCGAGCGATCCTGCCCTAACCCCACCGGAAGTGGAAACAATATTAGAGGATTCAGCGGATAATATCGGAAGCGCCTACTATTATGGAGCGGGGCGGGTGAATGCAGCTCAAGCAGTGCAGTTGGCCGGAGGCAGTAGTGGGGGTAACGATACCGAAAGTCCTTTTGTCACCATTACGAATCCTGCTCGTGATGCGATCGTCATTGACTGGGTCCCGGTAGATGTCGAGGCGACGGACAATGAAGGGGTGACCCGAGTCGTGCTGTATGCCGGGAGTACGTTGGTGGGGGAGGATACGACGGCGCCGTTCCAATTTTCGTGGGATTCGACGAGCGTGGCGGATGGTCCGACTACACTGATGGCCTATGCCTATGATGCGGCGAATAATGAAGGCAGTTCGGGGTCCCACCCGATTGAGGTGGATAATGTCCAGGATCCGATCGATACCACTCCGCCAACCGTGAGTATTCAACAGCCAACCCCAAATAGTACCGTCAATGGCCATGTTCAGGTGTCGGTACCGGCAGCAGACAATGTGGGCCTTCAAACCATCAGTCTGTATATTAATGGACAATTGAAAAGTTCGACGGATGTTAGCCCTCTCTCCTATAGCTGGAATACGAATAGGGAGAGTGATGGGACTCACACGCTTAAAGCGGTGGCTGTGGATGATGCGGGTTTGTCAAGTGAGCATCAAATTCAGGTCATCGTTGGAACATCTAATTCTCTGAGTGTAACGGTGAGTGGGGCGGGGAGCGTAACGAGTAGTCCATCGGGGCTCAATTGTAGCAGTGGGACGTGTACGGCGAATTTTGCCAGTGGAAGTAGTGTGACGTTGACGGCGACGCCGGGCAGCGGCGCGGTGTTCAGTGGCTGGGGTGGGGCCTGTGGAGGGAGCAGTGTGACCTGTACGGTGACGATGAGTACGGCTCAAAGTGTGACCGCCACCTTTACGACGTCTGCCCCGCCCTCGAGTGGGGGGATCCAGGTGAATTTCCAGCCGAGTGGGGCGAGTGTGCCAAGTGGCTATGTGAAAGATGATGGCAGTGGGTATAGCAGTAGTCGCGGCTATGGGTGGTCCGGCAATCTAACGGGCAACACGCGAGAGCGGGCGGTGCAGGCGGATCAACGGTTGGATACGTTTGTGTTTGTCGGTCCGACGACGCCGGTCACGTGGCAGTACGATCTCCCTAGTGGGGACTATGTCGTGGCGTTGGCGAGTGGGGATCCGAGTTGGAGTCAGGGGCCGCAACGGGTGGTCGTGGAAGGACAAGTGGTGATCCAGGACCAAACCTCCGGGCCGAATAGTTATCTGACGGTGGAGAATCTTCCGGTGACGATCACGGATGGGGCGTTGACGGTGACGGTCGGGGGGAGCAGTGGCAACACGCTCCTGAACTATCTGCATGTGATCCCGGTGACCACCTCGAGTCAGACGTTGGCTGTAACGGTGAGTGGGGCGGGGAGCGTAACGAGTAGTCCATCGGGGCTCAATTGTAGCAGTGGGACGTGTACGGCGAATTTTGCCAGTGGAAGTAGTGTGACGTTGACGGCGACGCCGGGCAGCGGCGCGGTGTTCAGTGGCTGGGGTGGGGCCTGTGGAGGGAGCAGTGTGACCTGTACGGTGACGATGAGTACGGCTCAAAGTGTGACCGCCACCTTTACGACGTCGACTCCCGAGACCGAGGTCCTGAGTGTCACCATTAGTGGGGCGGGGAGCGTAACGAGTAGTCCATCGGGGCTCAATTGTAGCAGTGGGACGTGTACGGCGAATTTTGCCAGTGGAAGTAGTGTGACGTTGACGGCGACGCCGGGCAGCGGCGCGGTGTTCAGTGGCTGGGGTGGGGCCTGTGGAGGGAGCAGTGTGACCTGTACGGTGACGATGAGTACGGCTCAAAGTGTGACCGCCACCTTTACGACGTCTGCCCCGCCCTCGAGTGGGGGGATCCAGGTGAATTTCCAGCCGAGTGGGGCGAGTGTGCCAAGTGGCTATGTGAAAGATGATGGCAGTGGGTATAGCAGTAGTCGCGGCTATGGGTGGTCCGGCAATCTAACGGGCAACACGCGAGAGCGGGCGGTGCAGGCGGATCAACGGTTGGATACGTTTGTGTTTGTCGGTCCGACGACGCCGGTCACGTGGCAGTACGATCTCCCTAATGGGGACTATGTCGTGGCATTGGCGAGTGGGGATCCGAGTTGGAGTCAGGGGCCGCAACGGGTGGTCGTGGAAGGACAAGTGGTGATCCAGGACCAAACCTCCGGGCCGAATAGTTATCTGACGGTGGAGAATCTTCCGGTGACGATCACGGATGGGGCGTTGACGGTGACGGTCGGGGGGAGCAGTGGCAACACGCTCCTGAACTATCTGCATGTGATCCCGGTGACCACCTCGAGTCAGACGTTGGCTGTAACGGTGAGTGGGGCGGGGAGCGTAACGAGTAGTCCATCGGGGCTCAATTGTAGCAGTGGGACGTGTACGGCGAATTTTGCCAGTGGAAGTAGTGTGACGTTGACGGCGACGCCGGGCAGCGGCGCGGTGTTCAGTGGCTGGGGTGGGGCCTGTGGAGGGAGCAGTGTGACCTGTACGGTGACGATGAGTACGGCTCAAAGTGTGACCGCCACCTTTACGACGTCTGCCCCGCCCTCGAGTGGGGGGATCCAGGTGAATTTCCAGCCGAGTGGGGCGAGTGTGCCAAGTGGCTATGTGAAAGATGATGGCAGTGGGTATAGCAGTAGTCGCGGCTATGGGTGGTCCGGCAATCTAACGGGCAACACGCGAGAGCGGGCGGTGCAGGCGGATCAACGGTTGGATACGTTTGTGTTTGTCGGTCCGACGACGCCGGTCACGTGGCAGTACGATCTCCCTAGTGGGGACTATGTCGTGGCGTTGGCGAGTGGGGATCCGAGTTGGAGTCAGGGGCCGCAACGGGTGGTCGTGGAAGGACAAGTGGTGATCCAGGACCAAACCTCCGGGCCGAATAGTTATCTGACGGTGGAGAATCTTCCGGTGACGATCACGGATGGGGCGTTGACGGTGACGGTCGGGGGGAGCAGTGGCAACACGATTTTGAATTACGTCCACATCACCCCTCTTCAATAAAAGACCCATTTGTGACGACCTATTCGCTGACCGACCGGACTCATCATATAATCGAGGGCCGTTTACTGCCGCAAACACAGGTTTTTCTGGCGGATTCAATAAACCCACCAGAAGTTCCATCAAGAGGATAAAACGTCTCCTTTAGTTTTCCTCAAGCCTTCCGAAAACACGATTAACACGGAATCTACTCGCAGTCCTGAAAAAGGCAAACTTCTCGAAAGGGAAGGACGCAAAGTCACCGGTCTACGGGAGCCATCCTACGATAGCGGGACTACCAGGGAAACGAGCCGGTGTAAATCCCCCAACCTCGTTCCTCCTGTTTGTAAGAGAGATTTCGGAGTTAGGTGACGTTTACTCATGTTTTCTTTCTTGGGAGGTTAGAGGTATGAATCTACGGTCGATTCAAACGTCTGTTACGGTATTATTCCAGCAATTTTGTCGGCGAGCCCTTTCGGTAAGCGGCACCCCCTTTCGCAAAACAATCGGAATCTCAGCCATATTGACCACTGTCTTAATTGGCAGTTGGCCGACGATGGTAATGGCCCAACCACCGCTTCAATGGGCAGAAGGCCAGATTTTGGTCCAACCTCGGATGGGTCTTTCTGAAGAACAGTTTAACCAAATCCTGGAACGATCCCAGGGGCGAGCCAAGGCTAAACTGGGACAGCTGAATGTGCGTATTGTGGAGGTCCCGGCCAATGCCGAAGCCGCCATCGCAAGGGCTCTTTCCCGACATCCCCATATTGAATTTGCCGAAGTGGATGCCGCGGTGGAACCCGGGGCCTTTATCCCGAATGATCCTCTGTATCCCAACCAATGGCATCTGAGCAAAATTCAGGCGGCCAATGCGTGGGATTTCACTCAAGGTGAAGGGATCACGGTGGCGGTGCTCGACTCCGGCATCGACCCCGATCATCCGGACCTGCAAAGCCAATTGGTCGGAGGCTGGAATGTGGTCTCCAATAATACCGATACCGCGGATTGGCAGGAACATGGCACGGCCGTTGCCGGCGCCTTGGGAGCCGCCACCAATAATGCCAACCAAGTGGCGGGTGTGGCCGGCCAGGTTAAAATCATGCCGATTCGAATCAACAATCCTCCCTCAAGCTATACCTATTATTCCGACATCGCGGAGGGGTTGACGTGGGCTGCCGACCATGGCGCCAAAGTGGCGAATATTAGTTATGGCCCCATTAATAGCAGCACGGTGACGTCCGCCGCCAATTACTTTCGGAGCAAAGGCGGGGTTGTGGTGACGATTGCGCAGAATGACGGGACCAATCCCGGCATCAGCGAAAATCCTTCCTTGCTCGTGGTTTCCGCGACGAACCAGAGTGACGTGCGGACGAGTTGGTCCAACTATGGAGACTTCGTGGATGTCGCGGCGCCCGGGATCGATATCTATTCCACGAGAAATGGGGGTGGGACCTGGTTGACGTATGGGACCTCGATTTCCTCTCCAATCACGGCTGGCGTGGTGGCTCTCATTATGGCCAGAAACCCCGACCTTTCTCCCTCCGAAGTGGAGGCGGTGTTAGAGAATTCGGCGGATGATATCGGGAGCGCCCTCTATTACGGAGCGGGGCGGATCAACGCGGCTCAGGCGGTGGAATTGGCCGGCAATACATCCGGCGGCGGCGATACCCAAAGCCCCACCGTATCCATTTCCAATCCTTCCCGTGATGCGATCGTCCAGGGCTGGGTGACGGTGGATGTCAATGCCGCGGATAACGTGGGTGTGACCAAGGTGGTCTTATATGCAGGCAGTATTCAAGTAGGAGAAGACACGACCGCTCCCTATCAATTTTCGTGGAATTCGGCCAATGAATCGGACGGGCCGACCACGTTAATGGCCTATGCCTATGATGCAGCCAACAATGAAGGGAGCTCCGGGTCGCATCCTGTCAATGTGGACAATACGCCGGATGAACCCGATATGAATCCTCCTTCGGTCAACATCACGAACCCTGCGAATGGGAGTACCGTGGATCGGACGGTTCAAATTTCGGTCTATGCGAGTGATGATGTCAGTTTATCCTCGGTTAAACTGTACATCGATGGGGTCTTGAAGGCTTCCTCAAACGTAAGCCCGCTTGATTATTCATGGAATACCCGGAAAGCCAGTAGCGGGGACCATACGATATCGGCGGTGGCGGAGGACGGGGCCAATCACACGTCCCAAACACAAATTCAGGTCACCAAAGGGAACTCTTCCGGCCCGGGAGGTGGGAAGGGCAGGAAAAAATAGGTTCTTCCTAAAATAATAAACCTCATTGAAAAAATACCTAGAAGCCCCCTTCTCGAGGATAACTCGGGAAGGGGGCTTTTTTGTGATCTCCTATTTTGTGACATCCTATATAGTACCGCTAAGCCTTTCTATTTAGGAAAATAGTACGGTTTTTCTCGGAGAATCGTAAAATTCCATAAACAGCATTGTTGGTTTTTTTTACTTTGTTGAAATTGAATGAAAATGGCAACATTTTCAGCGATTTTTGAAGACCTTGGTTCGGAATACTGCTCAATACCGCCAAATTTGTCAAAATAATTTACAATGCCTATTTTTTCATCAAAGGGGATTGAAATCTCGACTCTGTGAAAACAGTTTAGGAATCAACAGCTTACGCACGTTCGTGTTAATTTGGTATTACTATTGCTTCTTCTAGCCTTCAATTAATGTAAATCCTTTTTATCCCCCTTATATTCCTAAGAGGAGTTAAAAAAAATGAGACACAATCTTTTAGCCAAGTGTTCAATCGTCCTTGGTGGTCTCACCTTGGTGTTAGGCATGGTAGCCGTACAAAAAGCGGAAGCCTTGACGATCACCCCAACCTCTGGCGTGTTAAACGTGACCCGTTGGGAATCCAATGATAATTCCAATTGTGATGCGTCCTGTGTCGAGACCCTCACGGGCATGTCACCACTGACAGAAGTATACAAACAAGACCAGGGTCAGGAGCCGAATGATACAGGCTCGTTGGCCGGTAGCTATAGTACCACCTTTGCTAATGAGCCCGATGATCCCATGGATGCCCACATCACCTATGATGGGGGAGATTTTCTGGATTGTGCCAACACTGCTTGTAAGGCTGTAGTGAAGGATGGGAGTCAAATACCGGCCCTCTATGCGTTCGATTTGAATGCCTTAGGATGGAATGGAACAGACGATTTGTGGTTTGAAGGCTTTTGGCCTGATCAAGGCGCCATCTCCCACGTAGCGCTGTATTCCGGACCCGGCGGGGATGATGGTGTGGATCAAGGAACCACTGGCGATCCAGGTGGTGAGATTCCAGAACCCAGCACCATTTTGCTCTTGGGTTCCGGATTAGCGGGTTTGGGCCTGTGGCGTATGAAGAAAAAGAACTAAATCAATAAAAAAGAAGACTTTATGAAGGGGCGGCTTCATCGGAAGATGAAGCCGCCTTTTTTTTTGTGCTAAGAGATTAAATGGGGGCCTTCCGGTTTCTACTCATTGTTTTCTGTTGGGAAACCGAAGAAGTTTCATAGCATTTTCGTATTCAACTTATTGAACGTGTGAATCCAGATGTAGACGAATGAAGACCCTGAAAACCCTCTTTGGATGCGACCTCCGGACTCTTGCCCTCTTCCGAGTGGGGCTGGGGCTTTCCCTGTTGGTCGACCTGATCAGCCGGGCCCGGGAATTCCGTGCCCATTACACCTCCTTTGGTGTGTCACCTTTGGCCTCCAATCCGGAAACCTTCAGGCAGGTCTGGATTGATCCTTGGGTAGGGACGTCCTGGTTTCAAGGGAGCGTGTTCGTGGCAGCCGGGTTGGCTGCCCTGGCAGTGTTGGTTGGGTATAGGACCCGTCTGGCCACGGCGTTGGGCTGGGGTCTCTTACTCTTCATTCAGGCCCAAAACAAAATGGTCCTTCAGGGGGGGGATAACCTCTTTATTCTCCTTTTTTTCTGGTCGATCTTCCTCCCCCTCGGAGCCCGGTATTCATTCGATGCGGCGATGGATCCATCCTCCGAGGAAGAGCAACCCAATCAGTATTTCTCGATGGCCACGGTGGGCATTCTCCTGCAAGTCGCCGGCCTCTATTTTTTTAGTGCCTTGTTAAAGGATGCTCCGGAGTGGATGCCGGATGGCACGGCCATCTATTACGCCCTGCACTTGGAATCGTTCGTCCAACCATTCGGGGAGTGGATGCGCGAATTTCCGTCTATGATGAAAGGCCTGACCTATTATACTTGGGTCCTTGAGTTGGTCGGTCCTCTTCTTCTGTTCTCCCCCTGGTTGTTTCTCTCGCTTCGTCTCAGCATGCTGATCCTGTTGGTGCTCTTGCACGTGGGGATTATCGTCTGCATGAATGTGGGTTTATTTCCCCTATTCAATTTTGTGTCTTTGGTCGTGTTTCTCCCCTCTTGGTGTTGGGATCGATTGGCTTCACGCTTCAAAAACTCATTGGGAACGGGCGTGACGATTTTTTATGATGAGGATTGTGAGTTTTGTCGAAAAATCTGTTTGGTGTTGAAAACCTTTTTGGTCATGCCTCATACTCCCATTCTGCCCGCGCAAACGCATCCTCCCATCTTGGAAATCATGGAGCGGGACAATACGTGGATAGTGCAGGATCAGCAAGGAGCCCAATATACGGAATGGCAGGCCATCCTCTTCCTTTTGAGACAATCCGTCATCTTCTGGCCGGTCGCTCTCGTGTTGCGGGTCCCCGTCCTTTCCCGGTTGGGCACTAAACTGTACCGGGTCATCGCGCGTAATCGTGGCGCGTTAAGTCGGTTCACGCACTTGGGCCTTCCCTATCATCGTCAAACGTTAACGCTGCCTTCTTACATGGAGTGGGGGGTGGGAGTGGTGGTCTTGTATATGCTCTTCATCAATATTTCGACCTTGCCGCAGTGGCCGGAACCAATTCCCGATCCGTTTAAGGCCGTACGGGGAACGTTCGGGCTGAACCAGAAATGGAACATGTTCGCACCATCCCCACGAAAGTGGGATGGGTGGTATATGGTTCCTGGAAAATTAATCGATGGGACAACCGTGGATGTCTATAATCTTCGTATGCAGGCTCCGACCGAAGAGGGGTTGGGCTTTAAAGAATCTCCCTATGCGATTTACCGGTGGAGAAAATATTTACAACGGTTGGTCATGGAAAAACATGAATACCATCGCAAGTACTATGGAGCGTATCTCTGTCGGCGATGGAATGAAACGAAGCTCCCCTTGCAGCATCTCTTATCCTTTCAAATTTTTTTCTTCCAAGTCAACACTCCTCCGCCCAACACTCCTCCTACCCCTCCCGAAAAAATATTGATCTGGAACCAATCCTGTTTGGATTCCTGAGCTTGCTCTTCTGGCAGTTTGTGGATTTTTCTTTAGTGGTCCGGGAGTTCAGAGGGAATTCCTGCGGTTTAGATAATTCCCGCCTTTCTTAAGAAAATTACGAGAGAGAAGGAGCGGAGAGGCTCCCACCTTTTTGAAGGAAAGGGGCCATCGGGAAGGCATGAGGCCTCACTTCAAATCTTCCGGGTGTAAGAAAAATCAACAGATTTCCCTTCTGAATGATGTTGTAAGCGCTTGATTTTTTAGCAAAAAACACAATTTCTTTAAATGTGTAAACCTGGCCGTCAGTGGGATTTCGTGCTGATACGGAACCTTATCACCGGTTCTTTTTTGTCTTTGTGGATAGGATGAATTTCCTTTCATTACATAATGAACAATCAGAGAGGGCCCTCTTGAACTCATAAAGCCAATATGGTTGAAAATTCTTTACAAATCAATAGGATAAATAGAATGACCTAGGAGGCATGGCTTTTGCTTTTTCATTAATTCCAATTAATACATTCCTTAATTTTCAATATTTCACCATAAAGGAGATTTGAGCTATGAACCGAAAATTGTTTGGAAGGTTTTCCCTCATCTTTGGTGGGATGACCTTGATGCTGGGCATGGTTGCGGTGCAACAGGCTCAAGCATTAACGATCACGCCGACTTCTGGTGTTTTAAACACCAGTCGTTGGGAATGGAATGATACTGCCAATTGTGACGCCACCTGCCTGGAGGGCATCACGGGGATGTCTCCGCTGACTGAGGTGTACAAGATGAACCAGGGGGACGAACCGAACGATACCGGTTCGTTAGCCGGAAGCTATGACACCACTTTTGCGAATACGGTGAGCGATCCTCAGGATGCCACGATCACCTATGACGGAGCCCCAGACCCTTTCCTAGATTGTCAGGCTGGTGCCTGTAAAGCCATCGTGAAAGATGGGAACTCTACCCCGGCCCAATATGCCTTCGATTTGAATGCGCTTGGCTGGGACGGTCAGGAAACGCTCGAGTTTGTTGGCTTCTGGCCTCAACAGGGAGCCATCTCCCATGTGGCCCTCTATTCGGGGCCAGGCGGGGATGACGGTGTTGACCAAGGCACCACCGGTGGACCGGGTGGAGAAATTCCTGAGCCCAGCACGATCCTGCTTCTAGGGTCAGGGTTGGCCGGTTTAGGTTTATGGCGCAAGAAGAAACAATCGGTGGATCGACAATAATTGCCGACCGCATTGGGTCATTTTGCGTGGGCCCGCCTCGTATGAGGCGGGCCTTTTTTTTTGATTTCCACGATCGATTCAGAATCCTGAACCTGCTATTCCTTAACGACACCCATCATACTATTCTGAGAACCTCGCTTTCTTCGAACCATTGGGTTGAAGTAGAAGATTCTTATCGAATCTTCGTTGCTCCATTGGCTGAGGCCGACGTGGGTCTGAAGAAATTTTCGGTCCTCCATATCTAAGAGGTACAAATCTTCCTCATTTAAAAGAGTAGGGCGGATGACAAGAAATGGAACTCATCGTATAATCGGCCTCGATGACCAAACCGCTGTCTTCGTCTCCAGCCTTACCCGATCTGGACCGCCTTCAGGCTGACCTTCTTCATCATCTTCCCTTTTCTGCGACGCTCGAGCGATGTGTTCCGCTTGCCGGTGATGCCTCCAACCGCCGCTATTTCCGCTTACAACTTTCCAACGCTCCCGTTGCCTCCTTAATTTTGATGCAGTTGGCCGATCCGGAAGGGTTTAAGGCATCCGAAGAAGCCATCAGTGACAATCAAGAGGAGATCACCGAGCTCCCCTTTATTAATATATTGAAACATCTGCAAGCTGTGGGTCTGGACGTTCCCGCTCTTCAGTATTTTAATGAAGCTGAAGGACTGTTGTTTTTGGAGGACTTCGGTGATGTCACGTTGGCTCAGGCCTGCTCGGGTGTCCCACCCGACCGTATAGAAGCATATTACCAGCAAGCGATTGATGGACTGGTTCATCTTCATCTTCAAGCCTCCAAGCCCTCGTCATTTCCCTGCTTAGCTTTTTCTCGTTCTTTTGATGTCCCCTTGTATATGTGGGAGTTTGACCATTTCCTAGAATATGGAATCGTGGCCCGGAACGGTCGCTTGATGTGTTCCGATGACTGGTTGCCGGTTCACGAGCTGTTCCACACCATGGCGGAATGGTTGGCGGCTCAGCCGGTGGTCTTTACCCATCGCGATTATCATTCCCGGAATTTAATGGTGGATGGGGAGCGGCTTGGCGTCATTGATTTTCAGGATGCCTTGATGGGTCCGGTAACATATGACTTGGCCTCGCTTCTTCGCGATTCGTACATGGACCTGGATGAAGGTCTGATCGATCGAATGATCGCCCGCTATTGTGAAGGGATGCGGCGAGGAATGAATCCTTCTCGACATGGCGATCTGTTAATCAATGATGCGAAGGCGTTTCGCCGTCTGTTTGATTTCACGAGTATTCAACGCAACTTAAAAGCGGCCGGTCGGTTTGTGTATATCGATCGCGTGAAGAACAACCCCAGTTTCCTCCCCTCCATCCCTCGTACGCTGATGAACGTCTATCGGAATGTCCAGGCCTATCCTGAATTACATCCCTTATTGACCTACCTCACTCCCTATATCCCTGAGTGGTCCTAACCCGATATCGATGAAGGCGATGATCCTTGCAGCTGGTTTGGGGACTCGCTTGAGACCATTGACCAATCACACGCCGAAACCCCTCCTGCCTGTGGGGGGCATTCCCTTAATTGAATGGAATGTGTTGTTGCTCCGGCGAGCGGGTATCCGTGATGTGATCATTAATCTTCATCATCTGGGAAACATGATCGAGACCACGTTGGGGGATGGGTCGCGTTGGGATATGTGTTTGACCTATTCCCATGAGCCGCAGATATTAGGAACCGGTGGGGCCTTGAAGGCTGCCGAATGGTTTTTTGAGGGTCAGCCGTTCCTGGTGATGAATGGAGATACCTTAGTGAATGTGGATGTCAACGCCTTGATTAATTTCCATACCAAGCAGGGTGGAGATGCGACCTTGGTCCTACGGGATGATCCCCACGCTGAACGATGGGGACTCGTGGAATGTGCTGAGGCGAATCGCATTCTTCGAATTAATGGTCGGGGAGTCGCCCCCGATAGGGAACAATCGCGCAGTCCTATTGGACGGATGTTCGCCGGTGTTCATGTATTAAATCCCCACCTGATGTACCAGGAAACACCAGGGGACAATTTCTCTATCATCGATACGTACACCCGGGCCCTCACCTGCGGTTCTCCTATTTTTGGTTTTGTTCATGCAGGATATTGGTCCGATATCGGGACCCCGGAGCGTTATGTTCAGGCCCAGGCTGATGTGGAAGCCGGCCTAATTTCCCTTCCCACTTTTCATAAGGGGTGACCAGACGTCTTGCCAAATAGGCGTGCAATCAGGTTTATTGTCTAGATCAACCCATTTTCCCTGTTTTGCCCTCCCTCAAGAAGGGGCCAACCGTGGCGACGTTTGAACATCTTCATCATCTTCTTGAGCAGTCTCTCCGTGATCTTCAAGCCGAATCCGACGAGCAATCTTCTCGGGAAGAAGCTGAATTAACGCAAGCCCTTCATCGGTTAAATGGTCATCTGGCCGAAATCTTGTCAAGTACGGGTGATCCTGGGGTTTGGAGTGAATCACACCTGGAGCCTCTACCCACTCGTATATCTCCTGTTTCCCCAGTATCCGCACCGGGCTCCTTGTGTTGTATGACAAATACCGATGGCACCATCATGATGGCGAATGAAGCCACCTGTGAACAATTTGGGATTGAGGGATCCAAGTTGGGCGTGATTTCTTTGGCAGATTTTATGGGGCAAGAGGAATGGGTCCGTATTGTTCGGAGTCTTCGTTCGGTTCGCCCCTCTCAAAATTCCGTGACCTTCGTCGTCCCTTTCCATCCTCCTGGGGGCTCTCTAGGAAACGTGCGATGCTCGGTCACGCCCATGGGTGATCACTCCAGGAAGATTACGGCTTGGCTTTGGAATGTGCAGCCGGAAGGCGCTCAACCCGGGTCGCCCCCAGTTTCTTCTTTCGTCCAACGATTGGAGACACAACTCTTGGCCGGGCAAAGCGTGAATGCCTGTCTGACCCGTATCTGTGAAAACCTGGTTCAGACGTTTGGATATCCGTTCGTGTGGATTGCCACGGTCCGGGATGGGCAGACCGTACAATTACGTGCCAGCGCAGTCTCCCCCAAGCTTGATTGGGAAGTCCATGGCCCCGTTTGGTGGGCCAGAATTGCCCAGCAGGATACCTTGGCACAGGCATGTGTGGCCGATGAATTGTCTTTGGTTTCCGGGGATGGTCCGTATACGGGAGAGTTCTCCTGGTACCCTCGGGCTTTTCCTCTCCATGAAGCCTGTTGTTTGCCTTTGGTTCGCCAGGGAGACCTCTCCGGACTGATGGTCGTGTGTTCGGATAAACCTAATGTTTTTGGTCAAACGGCCCGAGATTGGTTGAAGAGGTTAGGCGCACAAATCCAGGGGTTAGTGGTTCATGGAAGGGACTTGGAGCAATGGCGGCTGCACAGTGCCATCATGAATTCCATGACGGATGCGGTCTGTGTCACCGATTCTCAAGGGCACCTTGAATGGGTGAATGAAGCCTATACCGCACGGTTTGGCGTGTCTGCGGAACACGTTTTGGGTGCTCCTCTCCGTTCTTTCCCCTATGCGCAATTGCAAGACCAATGGCCACAGGTTACCCCGGGTCCGAAGAAAATTGCGGTCACGACGAGTGAAATCATGGAAAAAGGAAAGGATGGGGAATCGTTCGTGTTCGAACAAGTCCTCACCCCCCTTTTTGACAACGCGGGGGAAGTCACCCACTTTGTTGCGATTTTACGGGATGTGACGGCTCGGAAAGTGGCTGAAATGGAAATGAAGTATCAAGCCTACCATGACTCTCTGACCGATTTGCCCAATCGTGTCATGTTTGAAGATCATTTGCGATTGGCCATCGCGCAAGCCAGACGGAATGGCAATTTGGTGGCGTTACTGTTTTTGGATCTGGATAATTTTAAGGCCGTGAATGACCAATATGGGCATCAAATGGGTGACCGCTTGTTGCGCGTGGTGGCCAAGCGGCTCGTGTCTTGTGTGCGAACCACGGATACCGTCTCCCGTCTCAGTGGGGACGAGTTTGTCATGATTCTTCAGAACCTTGACCGGATCCAGGATGTTCGGCAGGTGGCCCAAAAGATTCTCCAATGTCTCACTCCTCCGATTCGATTGAACGGCTGTGAGGTCTCCATTCAAACCAGCATTGGCATCTCGGTGTACCCGAAGGATTCCACGGACCCGCGGCATTTGATCGAAATTGCCGATCAGGCTATGTATCGGTCAAAAGAAGCCGGAGGATGCGGTTGGTATTTCGCGACCCCGGAATGGAATTTTAAATAATTCCACCTCTTGCGGTTTCGTACTCGACCCTCTTCTGTTCTCCCTGACTCGAGACCCCAGGGTTTTGCCGTTCGGTCCGTTGATGAAAACCCACGACTGTTGAAAAAAAACGTCCAATCATACAGGAGCCTGAATGGAATGCCCTGCATTTCTACCCATCAACCGAATGTTTTCCTGAGAGTAAAAAAAACCAAATCGCACGATTTGCCAGCTTTTTTTCTTTGAAATTCAGGAAGGATCCTTATGATGTTTCTTGCTATAACTCAAGAATTTTCCTCGTATTCCTGAATTTTCTGCCACTCATCTTAGACATGGATGCCTCTGGTTCGTAAGGCCTGATTCACTATTCCCTCGACAGGGTGTTTCCGGAAGGGAAGTCCTTGGCCTCGTTTTTGCTTTTCTAAAGAAACGAGGGTGTTGTTGTTGCGTGTGAGTCACAGATTAGGTGCGATTCAACAAAGGAGTTTCATCATATGACGGTTTGTTTGACGGCAAGAAACTGGGTTATGTGGGGGTTAGTCGTGATGGGGATGTCGGTTGTTCTCGGGTGTGGGCATAAAGCCACTCATGGGACTCACACCCATTCCAAGTCGTTTTCGAAGGCCAAGGATGTAGCCTACCGAGGGACGTCCGATTTAACCAAACCCACCCGGAATCATGCCACTGGTCAGCGGGGGGAGGGATACTTCCCCGGAATGGATGGAAATTTTTCGGATCTATTAGATGAGTCTTCGCTCATACAAGAAGAGTCACATTTTGATCCCAATCAAGATCAACTCTCCTCTCCCACCGATTATTGGGTCACCCGTACGCGGGCCGAACAATTGACGGCATCGAGTGGGTTACAAGACATTCATTTTTCCTTCAATAGTTATCAACTCAATGATCGCGCAAAAGCCATTTTGCGGAATAATGCGGAGTGGTTGAAAGCGAACCCAGAAGCTGAAGTGACGATTGAAGGACATTGTGATGATCGAGGCACGACCTCCTATAACTATGTGTTGGGTGAAAAGCGAGCCTTGAGGGCTAAAGCCTATTTGACGAGTTTAGGGGTGTCTCCTGCCCGTCTTCAAATCATGTCCCTTGGCAAAGATCAGCCAGCCTGCTGGGATCCTACAGAACCGTGTTATCAGAAAAATCGTCGAGCACATTTGGTGTTAGGACTTCAAGTCACATCAACGGCCATGCGATAAGGGTGATCCAATCGCTTAACCGAATGGCCAGGGACGGAAAAAACGATCTTTACGGCACCTTTTGGATCTACAAACCACATGAAACATGACAAACCATATTCGGGCTGGTCCCGATTCAATACCGGAAAATGGCTGGTCGTGGGTGTGTGGTGTGCCATGATGGTCGGCTGCATGGCTCAACAAGCTGATGTCGTGCGGATTAAACGGGAACTGGATGCCAAGATCACTCAATTGGATAAAAGTAAGACGTCCTTGCAGCAAGCCGTGCAGGATGCCAATGATGCCCTGGGACAGGCCAATCGGCTTATTGCCAAGCAACGAGCCGAGATTCAAGAGTTGCTCCATGCGCGAGCAGAGCTCATGGACCAAATGGCGACGTTGAAGGATACGGATCTCTCTCAAATTCGGGGAGTGGTCGAACGCAATCAGCATGAGGTAGGTGAGCTTGACCGCAAGTTAACCGGATTGGTGACACAAATCGAAGCCGTTCGGTCCGAGGTGCACCAAGCTGAGGATCGATTACAGCCTGTGGTTCAACAATTTCAAAAACGGTTAGGTACAGAGGAGGAGCTTCTCACTGAACAACGAGGAAAATTAGGGGAGTTTCGAAATTCTCTGGTGGACTATCAAGAGGTGTTAACGGCACTTCGTCAACAGGTCACGCAACAGGGGCAACAAGTCGTTTCCTTGCAACGGTATGTAGAGCAGTTAAATCAACAAGAACAGGCCGGACGTCAACACCTGGGTGCTCAATTAGACGCAGTGGACCGCAAAGTTCAAACGATGATGGGGACGATGGAGCAGGTAGGGACGAAGTTGGGGGAACGAATCGATGCCCACGAACAACAGCTTTCCCAAGTCACCACTTCGAAAGCGGTTGCTTTGCCGACCCCCTCCGGGCATTCCCTCATGGCCGATACTTCAAAAGCTTCCCCCTCCAGGCCCCAACCGCCACCTGCCTCTTCACTCAATCTCCCTTCATCGTATTCCGGGTCTCGGGAAATGGTTTCACCCTATAAGGGGGGGATTACCAGACCCGTTCCGACTTCCCCCCTTTCAAGTTCCACGAGTGCATCCTTGCACCAGGGATCTTCGGTAAATCCAAACCGGTCTGTCTTGCAGACAGAGACCACACAGGGAGATCGCGCGGCCTATCAAATGGCGTTTAATGCCTTACGGGGGAAAGATTTTCAGAGAGCCGCCTCGGAATTCTCTCAGTTTTTGCAATCCTATCCGAGTTCGCGTTATGCGGCGAATAGCCAATATTGGTTGGGTGAATGCTACTATGGCCAGCGACGATTTCAAGAAGCCATCGATGAGTTTGAACGCGTGTTCGCGTTCTATCCGACCAGTAATAAAGTGCCTGCCTCTCTTCTCAAGATTGGATATGCACACCTGGAGCTCGGTCACCCTGCCATGGCGCGATCTGTGTTTCAACAGTTGGTAAGAACCTATCCTCAGAGTAACGAAGCGATCAAAGCGCATGGGCGCCTTCAGGAAGTCAACGCGCTTCTGCACAATCCCTCCTGACTCCCCAGCAATGATGGATCGGTAAAACGGTCCAAGGTTCCTGATCCTTTCATCAATTCAAATTTGACGGATCGTTGTTCAGATATTCAGGCGAATATCTCGTTGGGCGGGGATCTCTGGAATGAGAGCAAAGGGTCGGTGAACGGCTTTCCAGGACTCGCCTCGTTGTTGAATGAAGGAGTCTTGGATTGGTCCTAGCCATTGGTCGGCTTTCTTTAGGTAGGAAATTCGATAGGGGTCGATGCCCATGATACGACAACAGGTTGCGTCCACAGCCGACAGATTTTCACCCATGACGATCACCCCGGCTTGTTTGGGTGTGCCCATGATCGGGCCGTCGCCTTCCATTCCCGTGATCCCATCGATGATCGCAAAATGTGGTTTAAGGGTAGCATTGATATCGAGAATGGATTGAGGGATCCCTTCTTGGTGCAACACATTTTTGGGCCAGCCATAATAGATGCCGGGCATCATCCCAAACAGGTTTTTCATGGATAAGGTAGCGCCTGCCCAATGATGGGTCTTCATTTTCGCCATGGAGACGATCCAATCCACTTCTTGTACGATTTTGGGGAACGTTAAGGTCGACAGATTGGTTTGCCTCCCTTGATTCGGGAACCGTGTGCCTTCCATCAGGTTGATATCCTTGAATGGAATGCGATCTTCATACAGGACATCCCCAAGGCCAGATTCTTCCAATACTAACAGCGTATCATGGCGGTGTCCTGGTCCCTCGGCTACCATTACCTTGGACGCCCCGAGGCTGAGGAAGGCTTCGATCGCTCCGCGGACCACAAGTGGGTGAGTGTTGATATGGGGAGCGGTCTTATGCGGTTCTACCAGGTTGGGTTTCAATAGAATTCGTTTCCCCTTAATCACAGCCTGGCTTATACCCAATTCGCGCAACCCATTCTTCATGATACTGCCTAAATCCTTCTGGTAATCATTAGCCGTTCCAATAAAGGTGGAGGATTTAAGGAGGGGGCCCTTGAGCCAGTTGAAGAGAGAAAAGCCCGAAACCGCCAGTCCGCCACCGACCAATGAGGCCCATAACAATTCCCTCCGGGAAAGAGTAGGCTGTTCGGTGGTGATGACTGATCTTTCATTGGGAAGCGGCATGGTCACGTTTTCCTCTTGAGCGCGTTACACATTCGTATAATTTGGGCTGCTTGCGAACAATGAAAGAAGGCCCTGCGGTGCATGTTGGGCGCAGAGTAGTAACGCGATCGAAGGCACCGAGTAGGGGCCGTGACGGTCTTGGAGTCGTAAACTTTCCCTCACGAGGACTTCAGTATTTTTGGGTTTTAATCCCCAAGCTCCCAAGCCCAATAATGTCCAGCCCAAAGAAATGGGTGTGCGGAGGTGCGGTAATTGACCTAAGAGATAATCCAGGCTTTTCCCCACGTCTTTTTCATGGGCATTCTCCGCCAGCGCCTGGAGGGCGATTCCCGTACATTCAGGCAGGGGTAATAATTCTTTCCCAAATACGAGGGTATTGCCAGAATTCCAGCCTCCCCGGGGGAGCTGTCGGTTCAAGAGCATCCGGCTTCCCTCCGTCACGCGTTCATGCATGTTCAGCCCCACAAGGGTGAGAGCCATGATGGCCATACTTGTTGGAATGACCCAACTGTGCGTGTGGGCAATCCAAGGCCACCCTCGGATTGACGTGTCGTGCCCCATAATGGTGTCCGGTTGGACGGGCCAATGTTCCCCGGTGAAGTTCAACAGAAAGTCGATGGCCAATTCTTGTGAAGATTTCACGTGAGGAGCATGGTGCCAGGCCAAAACAGCCAGAGGTGTGGGCCAAGAAGCCTTG
Source organism: Nitrospirales bacterium (assembly GCA_965223495.1). Classification (GTDB taxonomy): domain Bacteria; phylum Nitrospirota; class Nitrospiria; order Nitrospirales; family UBA8639; genus Nitrospira_E. Next base: position 758,248 of record OZ245001.1, read on the forward strand.
TGATGGTGAGGGGAAATGCAAATTCGTCCGTCTTCGGTTTGTTGGGAAGCCAAATAGACTCGGCCGCGATCACATGCGGCGGAATATTGCGGAAAGAGGGAAAGGGCCAAGGTCGCCCACGAGGTGGCATCCACCCGGGGAGATTCCCCCGTCTGATGGGGAAACCCGCCTTCGGAATGTTGAAGATCCTGAAGGGTATCCAGGTAAGGAAAGAGGTCCATAATAGGCTAGAAGGGTAACATCAGGAATAATGAAGTTTCTGTCGGACGGAATGGTCAATGGCTTAATTCGGTCTCAAGCAATTTGGGGTAGGGAATGAAACGGAGTGATTGGCCGATAGTTCGAAAGAAGGGGAAATCCCCTCAGGAACGAAACGGAACCAGAACGAATGCCCATTAACCTGCCGCAACATTCAATAAATTCATAGGCAAGTTTTTGTTAAAAAAGTCGATACAGGCTGAATAGAAACGATCTGGAAATACAAAGGACTCGTGGAGGCTTTCACGGGTCACCTCCTCTCAAAATCTCATACCCTCTTTAATCTGAAGTTTTTCCCTCTAAGGTAGTCGTACCACTGTTTCTGTCGAAATTCCCCCTCTTGGTATGTGTTGTTCCCTCTACGGCTATTGAGCTTAACCATTCATGACGTTCGGGTGCCCTTTCCCGACAAAGGCGAACACGCCGAAAGACGTGGGCGCAAAACCACGGATCAGGGATAGTTCCTGAAAGCCGGGTTGCTGAAGGACGATATTCTAAAGGGCGCCGTCGATGGCAGTTCTACGCGGCCTGCTGCCAGAGCGGTCACTTTCATTTTCTGGCCCGAAAAGGAGAAAGACTATGGTGAAACAGGTACTTCGCTTTTTGAACGATGAAGAAGGGGCCACGGCCATTGAGTATGGGTTGGTAGCCGCCTTGATTTCGGCCGTCATTATCGGTTCCGTGACCAGTTTGGGGACGGCCGTTGACGGGACATTCACCACCATTGGTGGTGCGGTCAGCTAATTCTCTTGCGACCGTTTTTGACAGGAGGTTGCCCGGCACGGAGTGCCGGGTAGCCACCTGTTGAAATCACAGATGGAGGGGAGAGATCAATTTCGAACCACATTCGATCAGGATGGCCTCAATAAGTAGGAAGAAAGCCATTACTGTTTTATATAGGGCCCAGCGAAATAAGGAGAAGGACTATGGTGAATCACATACTTGGATTTTTAAACGATGAAGAAGGGGCCACGGCTATTGAGTATGGTCTGTTGGCTGCATTGATCGCTGCGGTGATTATCGGTTCCGTCACTGGGTTGGGGACGGCCGTCGATGGCACCTTCACCACTGTGGGTGGGGCGGTCAGCTAAAGCGATGACGCTCCATTGGGTCGGGTGGTTACAGGACTTCCGGAACCGGATCGAAATCTCTCTAAGATGCGGGTGAAGGGAAGGGGCAAAATGGACCCATTGATCTTAAGAAGAGCCAAAAATGGATCCAGAACCCGAACGGTGCGGATAGTAATTTTTTTAGGAATGAGTAGAAGAAAGAAGGATTGTTTGAGAGGCTGAAAGGGATATCGCGACGGATCGTGAATCCCTTCAGCTTCCACACGGCCTAAGGATGGAAATCGGGGTTAGGAAAAATTGGGATTGGCAAATCGAGGAGTAATCTCATTTTTTTTAAGGAAGAAGGGGCTATGTCATGAGCAACAAAAATAAAAAACGGTTTGTACCAAAAATATTGCACTCTGAACGAGGAAGTGCGGCGATGGAGTTTGCTCTTCTCCTCCCTATATTAGCTACTTTGATTTTTGGTGCGATTGATTTCGGTGTCATGTTGTGGAATAAAGAAATCTTGGTGAATGCCGCGCGAGAAGGGGCCCGACAAGGGGCCTTGTTTACCGGAGGTGCGGCTACGGCCGATGTCGCCTCGGTCGTCGAGCAAATGCTCCACGATGGGGGAGTGTCAACGACTGGGTTGACCGTGTCGGTCGAGGGACAGGGTGGCGCATTCGGGACACCTCTTACGGTGAATGCCGCGATTCCCTGGGACTTTTTTGTGATTGACCATCTGGTTCCTGGAATGAATGTGGATCAGTTACAAGCCGCAGTAACCATGATGAACGAAGGTAATTAATACCGGTGAAAAATTTATAAGGGAGTCTTACCATGTTGAAGTTGCTAACAAAAAGGAGACACCCCCTCCATCTATTACAGAACGAGCGTGGGGTGGCGGCCATGACAATCGCCATGATGGCCACGGTTGTGGTGGGAATGGCCGCGTTCGCCATCGACATTGGGCATGCGGTGGTAACACGAAATGAATTGCAGAATGCAGCGGATGCCGCTGCCTTAGCGGCTGGAACCACCTTGGGGATGACATATTATCAATTACCCAAACCGCAACAGCAAGACTTGAATCGGGTCTTAACGGGGGATGAAGAAGCGGCCGTCCTGGCCGGGGGCATTGCCGCTGCTTTGGGTAATGGGGCGTCCGATGTGCATAATCTGACTCTTGTTGAAGAGGATATGCGATTAGGGAATTGGGATATGGAGGCCCAGACCTTTACACCTGGGAATGGACGGCCGAATGCCATTCAAGTCACCGTCCGTCGCGATGACGCACAAAACGGTCCCATCTCGACCTTTCTTGCAGGAATTTTAGGGGTGCATGAACTCAATATTACGGCCACCGCCGTCGCGGCTCTGGGAGTGGCTGGAGGACCATCCGCACCGGGAGAAGCGAATGTCCCTTTTGCCATCTCCAATAATTGGTTTAATGGAGTTGCAAATTGTGGGGATGGGATTCAATTTTCTCCCACAGGACCCGATGGCTGTGCGGGGTGGCATGTGTTTGATCAACAACCAGCCAACTCCAGAACGCTCCGTGACACGATCGATGGGTTAAAAGATGGCAGTTATGAATCTCCTGGAATTATCCCCGGAGATACGCAATTTGAATTTACCGGTGGGGAAGTATCCTCGGCTTTTCCGAATCTCATTGAATTATGGAATCAAGAAAAAGAATGGAATGATGACACCGGTCGGGATGAGTGGAATATCAGCCTTCCAGTCTATGAAGCGGTATCCGGTACCTGTGGCAATCCTAGTGGGGCCATTACGATCGTGGGGTATGCCAACGCGGTCGTGACTCAAGTGGCGAAAAATGATATTCAGGCCGAAGTTCAATGCGACACGTACTTTAAGGCCAGACCGGGAAGTCCGCCTCCCGATAATGGGGGTGGGATGGTGACTCCGTTATCGCCTTTTGCGGTATTGGTGCAGTAAATCGCTTGATTATTATGGACTCATTATTAAAAACCATCATGTCGCTATGCTCGAGAAAATACCCTTGGATGGGTTATGGCAACCCATCCAAGGACCCTCACACGGATTACTTGCCCTACGTATTGATGTCGGATTCTCCGAAACGAACCTCCTTTAGGACTCCCGAAACCCCAAAAAGATTTCAGAAGGGACCCATCCTCCTATGGAATGGTTTATGGCCTTTCAGATCCAGTCTCAACCTGGCCAATTCCCTGGACCACTCTGTAATGGTGACGTCAATCAGGAGGCATTCTCAAGATAGGAAACCTACGATTACATCAGTGGGAGGAGCATCACTGTCCTCCTAATCGCACGTATTACCGTGTTGATTTATGTGGGCCAAAATTCAGGATAATCAGGACGGAATCTGGATGAGGTATCTTGCGATAGGCCAAAGTTTAAAAAACATTGAATGACGTGGAGATAAATCTCAAAATGGCCAAGCAAGTTTTCCAAGAGCTCGACGATAGTACTTATAGGAATCTCATCACACATTGAAGACGACTCAAAGGACAAAAGGGAGCATCTTCCTCGTCTGTTGGCTACCCTCTTTTCAAAAGGTTCCGTCTATATGAGAGTTGATTCCCTTATGTTTGGTTATTTCTCCCTATTTAGGGCCGTTTAGAATTCGGTAAGAGGATGACCGTTAGGGTTTCGCCCTGATGATTGGATTTCCGGAAGTGAAATGATGAATGAAGAAAGTCTACGACAGTTTGGTATGGACCCCTGTCGTGGAGGACACATTTATTTTCTGTCCAAATAGAGAAGGAGAAAGACTATGGGGAATCACATACGTCGTTTCTTGAAGGAGGAAGAAGGGGCCACCGCCATTGAATACGCGTTATTGGCGGGATTGATCGCTGCGGTGATCGTCGGGTCTGTTACGGGAATTGGGACGGCCGTCGATGGGTCTTTTACCTCCGTGAGTGCGGGTTTCAGTTAATCCCTTTCCCCTCATTTTCTGTAGGCGGTTATTCGGCTCTACGTGCCGAGTAACCGCCTGTTGCTTTTATCGATGGGGAATAGGAATTACGAATGGATCCCATCGTACACCTTTCCAATAAAGATCAGTAACCATCACCGGTTTTTAAAAGAGGGGTTTGGCCTTTGGGTATCGGTCCTGCTCCTTGTTGGTTCTTCTTTCAAGAAGGTCCATGTCCGGAGCCATTCCTTTTATCTCTTTTTCCAGGCGGTGGATTCAGGACTCTTTCGTTCGGGATGGACCATCCTTCAAGGGAGAGGTTTCTTGATTGTGCGAATCGAAGGATTTTCGATGCATATCCCGTTCTTTCAACAATGGCTGGGTATCTGAACGATTGGTGCTGGTTGGTTCGATGTTTTTTGTCACTAACATGAATGTGGAATGAAATTGTCAATGCCATTTCTCAGAGGAAACCGGGGATTGGGAGATGGTCTTCAATTTTAAGGAGAATGCGAAAAACCTCATCATTGGTCCCACATTCTTGCGCCATCGCTAGTACATATCCTGGTGGAAGGTGCCGTGAATCTCAGGAAATATGAAAAAAATCTTGGGAGAAAATTGATGAGGAAAAGGAAAGAAAGAGAAGTCCTAAAAATTGCCATGAAAAGGCAAAAAATTCTGAAAAAAAGCTAAGCAAGTTTTTTCGTAGGACGACGATATAGCCTCCATGAAATTGATCACGTCTCGAAAACGGATTAGTGGACCCGATTGGGTCTACCGTCACATGCAGATTACGAAGAAGCATGTGTTCGATCGGGTGCCCCTTCCCGACAAACGCGAACACGTCGGAAGACGTGGGCGCAAAACCACGGATCAGGGATGGTCCCTGACAGCCGGGTTACCGAAGGAACAACCCTCTAAGGGGCGCCGTCTACGACAGTTCTGTGCGGGCTGCTGTCGTAGCGGTCACTTTCATTTCTTGGCCCGGTAAGGAGAGACGCTATGGTTAATCAAGTACTTCGTTTCGTGAATGAAGAAGAAGGAGCCACCGCCATTGAATACGGGTTGTTAGCCGCTTTGATTGCTGCGGTGATTATCGGTTCCGTCACCGGGTTGGGGACGGCTGTCGATGGCACCTTCACCACCGTCGGCGGTGCGATCAGCTAATACACAAGCGATCTCCTCTGAAGGGTTGTTATCCGGCACATGTGCTGGGTAACAGCCTTTCGGAAACACAACGCGTCTTTCCAAACAACACCAAAAGAGGACCAATCATCCTCTCCTTGATCTGACGATCTTTTGAAAAGGTTGGGAAAGCCCATGTTGAACATCGGTCTATTACAGATACAAAAATGGGAACGATTTTTCTGGGAAGATAACGGGGCCACGGCAGTGGAATACGCGCTCCTTCTTTCTTTGATCACGCTCACGGCACTTTCCGCCCAAAGTGGCGTGGGAGCGGCCGTATTCAATATGTACGATACGGCGGCCGGGTCGATTTCCGCCGCCATGAGTTAATGAATTTCGGAATCCCAGTGTGGGAAAAGGGGACTCTGCGGCAGAACAAGAGTAGTCAGACATCATCCCATTGCATAAACCCCCTGAACTAACCAAAGGTTATGTTATGAGCCTATGCACACACAAACGACTTCCAAAAACAATCCGGTCCGAACGTGGCTCCACGGCAATGGAGTTTGCCCTCATCCTTCCGATTTTGGCCACGTTGGTGTTTGGCACGATTGATTTCGGCATCCTGTTATGGAACCAAGAGGTGTTGGTGAATGCCACGCGGGAGGGTGCTCGCCAAGGTGCCTTATTCACTGGAGGGGCTCCGTCAGCCGACGTACAGGCCGTGGTCCAACAAGCCCTTCAAGATGGTGGAGTGTCCACCGCCGGGTTGTCGGTATCCGTCACCGGGCAGGGAGGGGCATTCGGCACTCCCCTGACTGTGAATACTGCCATCCCGTGGAATTTCTTCGTGATTGACAATCTGGTTCCCGGTTTGACCGTGAACCAATTGCAAGCGGCTGTAACGATGATGAACGAGGGCAATTAAAACCTGTGAATTATCGATAAGGGAGTATGACCATGCCTACGTTGCCAAACAAGGGGAATCACCCCCGTCAAATAATTCGGAACCAACGTGGCGTCGCTGCCATGACGATCGCGATGATGGGAACGGTGTTGGTGGGAATGGCCGCCTTCGCGATCGATATCGGTCATGCGGTGGTCACGCGGAATGAGCTACAAAACGCCGCTGACGCCGCCGCTTTAGCTGCGGGGACGACCTTAGGGATGACCTATTTAGATATGCCCGAGACTGACCAACAAGACATGGATCGGCCCTTATCTGGTGATGAAGAAGGGGCGGTCCTTAATGGGGCCATTGAGGCGGCATTGGGCAATAGCGCCTCGGATGTGGATAACCTGCTCCTCGATCAAGGGGATATGCAATTGGGGATTTGGGATATGGCTTCCCAGACCTTTACACCTGGGAATGTCCGGCCCAATGCCATTCAAGTGACTGTTCGGCGGGATGAAGCAGCAAATGGACCTATCTCGACATTTTTGGCCGGGGTTTTAGGGGTCCATGAGCTCAATGTTACGGCCACGGCGATCGCGGCGTTGGGAACCGCCGGTGGCCCGTCGGCTCCCGGGACCGCCGACGTGCCCTTCGCCATTTCCGATGACTGGTTCTATGGGCAGGCCAATTGTAATGATGGCATTCAATTTTCCCCCACCGGGCCGGATGGCTGTGCCGGATGGCATGTGTTTGATCAACAACCGGCCAATGCCAGTAGGCTTCGAGATACGGTGGATGGGTTGAAAGATGGGAGCTATGAATCCCCGGGGATAATCCCTGGAGATACGCAATTTGAATTTACCGGTGGGGAGGTGTCCTCCGCGTTTCCCAACCTCATTAGCTTGTGGGATCAAGAGAAAGAATGGAATGCCGACAAAAATCGGGATGAATGGAATATTAATCTTCCTGTGTATAACAACGGAGGTGGCTGTGGAAACCCCAGTGGTGCCATTACGATCGTGGGGTATGCGAAGGCGGTCGTGACCAATGTGGCCAGAAACGATATTCAAGCCGAAGTGCAATGCGATACGTTCTTTAAGGCCAGACCCGGCAGTCCGCCACCCAACAACGGCGGGGGACCTGTGACACCATTATCGCCCTATGCCGTGTTGGTGCAATAAGAGCTCTGGTCTTGTAAGGTTACGAACCTAACAAGACTCTCTCCAGAATTCTCAGCGTTTTGCCCTTGGATGGACGAATCAACAACCATCCAAGGGCATTTTTTTTCTCATCACGAAATTTCTCATATTAGTCGCCCATCCTTTCTCCCTGGAAGAGAAATAGGAAAAATTTTCCTCTTTTGGTCGCGAAATTCCTCATATCTTGACAGAATTCCCTCAAGGTTCCCCTCTCTGACACCGACCAATTCCTTCATGTGACAATCGGCACAGAGTTCTACAAAAGGTGTTTATCCGCTTGTTAGGAGAGTTATGGAACCAATTCTGTATATAGGGTTAGCGGTGGGTCTGATCGTGGCAGGGATTACCGATGTCCGTGAAGGTCGGATTCCCAATTGGTTGACGTTTTCTCTCGCCGGATTGGGTGTCACGGTGCATTCCTGGCAACAGGGCTGGTCGGGATTATTGTGGAGTTTTGAGGGATTGGCCATGGGAATCCTCTGTCTCCTGTTTTTTTACATTAAAGGGGGCATGGGGGCGGGTGATGTCAAATTACTGGGAGCCATCGGTGCGATCGTCGGGCCTCAGAATGTGGTGTACGTGTTTGGCTTTGCGGCCTTACTAGGGGGCATCTATAGCGTAGCGGTGCTCTGTTCCCAGGGCGGTCTTGGATATTTGGTCATGCGGATGCAGACTCTCCTCTCGCGGTTGAAAATTGGTGAGGGTGACTCTTCTTCCACCGAAACCCCGTTCAAGGAACCGAAGCTTCGCTATGCCCTGGTCATCGGATTGGGAACGGTCGTGTCGCAAACCCTTTTATTGTATGGGGTCTTGTGAATGGCCGAGAAGCATTCTTTTAAGTCCCATGCTGGTTCATGAAAGATTCCGTGCGTTCCCTATTAAGGAAAGGAAATTCCATCCGATATGCATAGGAGAGATCATCTGCTAGACATTCGTAACGTTCATGTGAATTCGTAAGGTACGCCTAAAAGTGATTTTATACATAGGGGAGGAAGCGTGATGGGACAAAAACGTCCGTTATTTTTTCTAGGAGGAGCCCTGGTCATGGCCTTAGTTACCACGGTGCTCGTGTATCAATGGCTCCAAGGTCAACGATTGACCGATACTCCGGAACCTGAATTGAAGGTAGAGGGAGTGAGTGTTGCGGTGGCCAGTGCGGATATTCCCTGGGGAACCTCCCTAAGCGTTGAATCCATTCGTATGGTGCCGTACCACGAAGAAAGTCTCCCTCAAGGACATTTTACCGAACAGGAAGTTTTGAAAGGGCGGGTTATTCTAGCCAATTTAAAGAAAAATGAGCCCATTCTGGACTCCAAACTCGCGCCCATCGATATCAAATCTGGGGGTGTGGTTGCCGTGATGGACCCCAATAAGCGGGCTATGGCCGTGAAAGTGAATGAAGTGGTTGGGCTTCCCGGTTTTGTTCAACCAGGAGATCGGGTGGATGTGATGGCCACCTTTGAAGACCCGAAGAGTGGAAAACAACGAAAAGATATCACCAAAGTGGTTTTGGAAAATACCCTAGTCCTAGCCACCGACACGCAAATGGAACGAGCCAGTGAAGATGACGAGCCCAAGGCCGTCAAGGTCATTACCCTGGAAGTCACCCTTGAAGAAGCCGAAAAACTGGCCATGGCGGAAAACGGAGGTCAATTACGGCTCGCGCTTCGCAGTCCGTTGAATGCTGAGGTCAAAAAGACCAAAGGCGCGGATTTCAAGGACCTTATGGCCTCCCATCAATTGATTCCGCCGAAAAAGAAACGAAAATTACAGAAAAAGAATCAAGTGGAAGTGATTAATGGAACAGATCGCAAATCCATGAAATTTTAAAGGACTCTTGTAGGTGCTTTGATGAAAGGTATCGTTATGAAAACGACATACGGGTTTCCATTCGTGAGTATGCTGTTCACTCTGGCCATAGTGTGTGGGGGTGCAGCCTCGGCCGTTGGGGAAGGGTTGACCCACCAGGCTGTTCAGGTGAATGCACCTCAAACTCTCCGAGTCACCGTGGGTGAGTCTAAGATCGTGGAGACAGGGACACCCTTCAAACGGGCCTCTGTGGCAAACCCCGAAATTGCCGGTCAAATCGTCCTTTCTCCGAAGCAAGTCTATCTCGCCGCTAAGAACGTCGGGACCACGACCCTGACCCTATGGGGGAAGGACGGAAAGGTGGCCAACGTTTTCAATGTACAGATCTCTCCGGATATCACCAGACTGAAAGAACAGATTCACATGCTGCTCCCCAATGAAGACAACGTCAAAGTCATGAGTAGTCATGACCATATCACCCTAGCCGGAAGCGTGTCGGAGATGGCCGCTCTCAATAAAGTCTTGCGTCTGGCCGAACCCTATGCCCCGGAAAAGGTGGTCAATATGATCCAAGTCGGCGGGGTCAAACAGGTCATGATGGAAGTGAAAGTGGCCGAGATGCAACGTGACATCTTAAAGCGGCTGGGTGTCAATTTTAATCGACGTCAAGATGGACACCGCGATTTTTCCGCCACCCTGTTGAATGGGTTGACGCAATTCAATACGCAGGAGTACTGGGTCATCAACCATCCTGATCAGGGGCCGACAAGGACACTTACCGAACTCTTTGACATCCTTCCTTCTCCCGTTAACACGGCGCAGTTTGGATTTGGGATCGGGAACGATTTATGGACCGTGTATTTGGATATGCTGAAAGAACATGGTCTGTCTAAGGTCATGGCCGAACCCACCCTTATCGCCGAGAGTGGTCAAGCGGCGGAATTTTTGGTGGGTGGGGAATTTCCGATTCCGATACCTCAAAACCTGGGCCGGATTACCGTGAAATTTAAAGAATTTGGGGTGGGTTTAAAATTTACTCCCACCGTTCTTGGCGATGGACGTATCTCGGTTATCGTGAACCCTGAGGTTTCAGAGCTGGACTTTGCGAACGGGATTCAAATCAATGGATTTACGATTCCTGCCATCGATACTCGACGGGTGAAGACCGTCGTGGAATTGGGTGATGGCCAAAGTTTTGCGGTCGCGGGCTTGCTCCAAGAAAATATTCGGGAAACCGTTTCGAAATATCCCCTCTTAGGGGACATTCCGGTGTTGGGTGCCCTTTTCCGGAGCAACTCTTTCCAGAAGGAAGAAACCGAGTTGGTGGTTATCGTGACGCCGCATCTCGTGAAACCTCTCGATATGGTCAAGCAAACGTTACCCACGGATTATTATCTAGAACCCAATGATTTTGAATTCATGCTCATGGGGTACATGGAGGGTAAATCTCAGCAACCGGATACGCTGAAACCTGCTGAAGCGTACATGCCTGAAAAGGCTCGAATAACGGCTCGAATGCCCTACACCAAGGGTGGGATTGAAGGAAAATTTGGGCATTTAGCGCCCTGAGTTTCGAGAAAAAGGAGATAAACTATCATGCGACCCCAAACTTTCATAACGTCTTTAGCTCTTTCGAGCGTCTTGTTATCTGGCATGACGGGCTGCTTCTGGCCGGTGATGAAGGAGCAAAATGGGTATCGTCCCTTTGCCATGGGTAAAAGCGATCAAGTCCTTTGGCCCTGGGCCCCCCAACCTGTCCATTTATCTGAGAATCATGGCATCGCCTATCGCCAATCTGTTGAAGGACAGATTTTATATCCCGAGGCCGCCCAAAACCTTAATCCTATCACGGGCTTGGCTGACCCGACGGGGCTTCAATACAGCCTTGGACGGTATCAACAAATGTTTGAGAATCCCCCGTATTCCGAATTTGATTTGTCATCATCCGGCGGAAAAAATGCGGCCAGTGACTTGATCAATACGCTTGGAGGAGATGGTGGAGGGAAGAAATGACCGATAAATCTTGGAAACCCAAAAAGCTCAAAGACGTGACAGCCGAGGGGGCTGTTCAAAAACCCCTCGTGGAAGTATCCATAAAAAACCCCGAATTGAAATCGACGTTCGAGGAAATTGTCGGAGGCATCGAGGGGGTTCGGTTGAAAGATTCCCAGTCCACGGGAACTTCCGCCTTAATCATTATCGAACTGGATGAAAACCCAGAAGAAACCTTCACGGTCATTCGTGATATGGGAAAAATGGTGAAGGGGGCAGAAATCTTTTTGACCGCCCCAACGCTGGATTCTTCAACCTTGCTAGAAGCTATGCGGGCAGGGGCCAAAGAATTCCTAGCCCAACCCATTAAAAAAGAAGAGGTTCAGGATGCCGTCGGGCGTTTTTTGGAACGGATGGTGGTCCAGCAAGAAAAAACGGAGAACGTCAAAAAGGCGGGAAAAATTCTGGCATTCTTTGGTGGGAAAGGTGGGGTGGGTACCACCAGCATTGCGGTCAATCTGGCCGCGACGCTTCAGCAGTTGCCGGACAATCCCTCAGTCGTCTTGGTTGATGTGAATCAACATGGCGGCGATTTACCCTTATATTTGGACCTGCAACCCAAACATAGTTTCCGGGATATCGCGGCGGATATCACCCGGTTGGATCCAACCTTTTTAATCCGCTTATTGACGAAGTGTGAATCTGGCTTACAAATACTGCCCTCAGGGTATGATGATCTCAGTACCGGGCGATTAAACCCTGAATGCATTGAAGCCACCTTCCAACTTCTGCAAGCCAACTTTGATTATATTGTGGTGGATTGCGGGCATGTTCTTGACCTGACGACGAAAAAGACCTTGGAATTGTCCTCCTGGATAATCGTGACGTCAACGCTGATGGTTCCGGTCGTGCATCGGACAAAACGGATTCTTGAGTTATTGCGAGGTTCGGGTTTCCCCGCGTCCAAGATTCGTTTGGTCATGAATCGCTATTTATCCAGCGAGCAGGATGTATTGCATGAAACGGAAGATATTTTAAAGCAAAAAACGTTTTGGCTCTTGCCGAATGATTACCCTACGGTGAGTCAGGCTGTGAATAGTGGCAAGCCCATCATTGAGGTGGCTCCCAAGACGGCCGTGGCCAAATCGTATAGGGAATTTGCCAGCGCCTTTGATGACAGCCAAGAATCTACTTCACAAAAAGGGGTGTTTGGCAAGTGGTTCAGCTCTTTCTCAAAGGGGAAAACGCAACCTGCCTCAGCTGAATCGTGATTAACCATCAGTTATCCACTCGAAGGTAGTTCCGTCTATGTATGATTCAAAATGGGATGAAGTCGGAGGCGGCGCGGGAAGCGCGGCATTAGATCTCAGTCCGCTCAAAGAGCGGTTACATCGAGATGTTATTGATTCGCTCGATCTGGCGGTCGTGGCGAAATTAGATAGCGATCTCCTGAAAGCGGAGCTCACCAAGCTCGTTCATGAGATGTTGGAAAAAGAGTCCCTCCCATTGAGTATGAAGGAGAGGGAAAGTCTGATTTCCGAGATTCAACACGAAGTGATGGGTCTTGGTCCTCTGGAACCGTTGGTGCAGGATGCTTCCGTCAATGACATTCTCGTCAATCGTGCGGATCAGATCTTCGTCGAGCGAGCCGGGAAATTACAATTGACCGATGTGAAGTTTCGTGATGAATCCCATCTTCGAAAAATTATTGAGAAGATTGTCTCGGCCGTCGGTCGGCGAATCGATGAGTCTTCCCCCATGGTCGATGCCCGTCTCTTGGATGGCTCCCGTGTGAACGCCATCATCCCCCCGCTGGCTTTGGACGGCTCTTCGATATCCATCAGGAAATTTTCTAAAGATAAATTGCAAATTCAGGATTTAATCGACAAACGGTCTTTGACTCCTGAAATCGCCGAGCTTCTTCGAGGTATTGTCGAGGCTAGGTTGAATGTCTTGATATCTGGAGGAACCGGTTGTGGAAAAACCACCATCTTAAATATTCTCTCCGGCTTTATTCCTGCGGATGAACGGATCGTCACGATCGAAGATTCGGCCGAGTTGCAATTGCGACAAGAACATGTCGTACGCCTGGAAACCCGACCTCCAAACGTGGAGGGCCGGGGGGAAGTGACTCAGCGTGAGTTAGTCAAGAACTGTTTGCGGATGCGGCCCGATCGAATCGTGATGGGGGAGGTTCGAAGCGGAGAATGTTTGGATATGCTTCAGGCGATGAACACGGGGCATGATGGATCATTAACGACCATCCATGCCAATACTCCTCGAGACTGTCTCACTCGTGTTGAAACCCTGGTGGCCATGGCCGGTTTGAATTTGGCGACGAAAGCCCTCAGGCATTATGTGAGTTCGGCCATCGATGTCATCGTTCAAATGACCCGTTTGTCCGATGGATCCCGGAAATTAACCAGCCTGTCAGAAATTGTTGGGATGGAGGGCGAAACCATTACCATTCAGGAAATCTTCCTTTTCCAGCAGACAGGGCTTGATGAAGAACGGAAAGTTCATGGGATCTTCAAGGCTTCCGGGGTTCGTCCAAAATTTGTGGAACGTTTTAAAGCCCTGGGTATTTCCTGTGACCCGAATATTTTCGACCCGGAACGAATTTATGAAGTCTAAGGCCAACACGGGGATCCCTTCATTGGGGAATCTTGTCATACAACACACTTGGTCAGTGGCAAACGGACATCCTGAAGGCGGAGTACCTTATGACAATCGCGATTAGTATCGGGATCTTCCTTTCTATTATCTTATTCGTTGAGGGGGGATATTTCCTCTACCAACAATATATCAGTCCAAAAAACCGCAATTTAAAACGACGATTACGTGGTACGGCAGCCCGATTGGATGATGACAAGAAGGGAGCCAAAGATCTAGAGATTCTTCGCCAACGAAAGCTCAGCGAACTCCCCTGGCTCCATCAAGCGTTGCTTTCCATGAAAAACCTCGGAGGGTTGGAGAAAACCCTTCAGCAGGCGAATAGCCAAATGCCCATGGGGGCCTTTCTTCTCTTATCTGGGGTTATGGGAGTCGGTGGGGCGTTAGTCGCCGCGCTCTTCGATTATCCCTTGTTTGTGGCGTTGGGATGTGGGATCGTCGGGTTATTTCTTCCCTGGTTTAAGATCAAAATGCAACGGGCCAGCCGGTTTAAAGAGTTTGAACGGCAATTGCCCGAAGCCTTGGATCTCATGGCTCGAGCGTTGAGGGCGGGGCACGCTTTTTCGGTGGGCATGAAAATGGTCGGAGACGAATTTTCCGATCCCATCGGGCCTGAATTTTCGAGGACCGTAGAAGAGATTTCGTTTGGGATTGATGTGCCTGAAGCCATGAACAATCTGAACGAACGCGTGGTCAGTACGGATTTGAAATTTTTTGTGACGGCCTTGGTCGTCCAACGAGAAACCGGGGGGAATTTGGCTGAAATCATCGAGGGGATATCACGGCTTATCCGACAACGGTTTGAATTGTTGGGACGAGTCAAGGCCCTCTCCGCTGAAGGGCGGTTATCAGGATATATGTTGTTTGCCATGCCCTTTATCATGGCCGGTGTTCTCTATTGGCTCAATGAGCCATACATTCGAATTTTGATCGAAGATCCCTTAGGGCATCTTATGGCCGGTGGAGCGGGGTTTCTGATGGTTGTGGGTGGGTATGTCATGAAAAATATGTGTGATATTAAGGTCTAAAGGTGTAAGAGACTATTATGGATCCTATCTTACTCATTTGTGTGTTAGTTTTTCTGGGTGTTCTTGTGGTCGGTTTCGGCATTTATGCCTATACCCAATCTCAGCAAAAGGTCAGCGATTGGCGAATCCGGGCCAAGGGAGAGTCTCTCTCGGAAAGCGAGAAGCAGAAAAATCAACAGTCTCAAGTCGGGGTGAAGGATGCTGGGATTAAGTTTCTTGAGCGACTGGGTGAGTTGAATAAGAAAAAAACCGATCAGGCTCAGACGTCGCGGTTGAAATCTCAATTAGTGACGGCCGGGTACCGCAATCCACGGGCCCCGGTCATTTTTATGGGGGCTCGGCTGTTTCTTGCTGTTCTGTTGGGCATAATTTTCATCGTATTTGGTATGGATTTTATCGAAGGCAAAGATCCAATGTATCTCCCCATTGGCCTTATTGGATCCATGGCGTTGGGGTATTTTGGACCTCAATTATGGTTGTCGAATACGATTGCCAAACGGAAGGAGACGCTGGTCAATGGGTTTCCTGATGCCCTCGATCTCATGGTGGTGTGTGTGGAAGCCGGATTGGGATTGGACCAAGCGATCGCACGGGTGGGGAAAGAAGTTCAACAAGGCCATAAGGAACTGGGAGAAGAATTTATTCTCTTAAATTTAGAGCTGCGAGCCGGATTGTCCCGGGAGCAAGGACTGAGAAACTTAGTCAATCGAACGGATTTAGAAGATATCCGCAGTCTGGTGGCGTTGTTAATCCAGACGGATCGATTTGGAACATCCATAGGACAAGCCTTACGAGTCCATTCGGATTCGATGCGGATGAAACGTCGCTTGAAAGCTGAAGAAAAAGGTGCGCAACTGCCCGTAAAGCTAATGATTCCGCTCATCCTCTTTATCTTTCCCGCTTTGATGGTGGTGATTGTCGGACCCGGTGCCATCAGTCTGATCCGGAATCTGTTGCCCGCCATGGGAGGATGATCGATGGGACGTTACTGTATGAACTCTTTATAGGATGGTGGATTATGACTCAAGACGTGAATCCCTCAACATGGCAAATTCAAACAAGTCCCGATGTGCCGCGGACAATAACCCCTAACGTGTTCAATGACAACCCCGTGAGGTATCACATGGTAAAGATCAGTTTGGTGGCGTTGGCCGCACTATTTCTTGGCAGTCATATTGTAGGGTGTGCGAGCAAGGAGAAACCGCAATTCACCATGCCAGATGAACATTACCAGCAAATTTTGGAAGAACAGAAAGCTGGTATCTCTCCGGACCCCAACCGCCCGGTGGATGTGACGAAGGAAATGACTCAAGAAGAATATGAAAAGCTTGGAGATGTACATTTACAACAGGGTAATTTTCATATGGCCAAAGTGCAGTATGAAAAGGTGTTGGAGGTTGACCCCCAACGAATCCCACCTCGTTTTAAACTCGCGGTGATTTATTTGGAAAAAGGCCGAAGCCAAGAGGCCTACGATCAATTCCATAAAATTTTGGATTATGATTTAAATTTTGCGCCGGCGTACGAAGGGATGGGCCGTGCGTTGTTAAAAATGGAGCGTGACATGGAGGCCGAACAGGAATTTCACGCGGCCTTGTTATACGACCAGGATTTGTGGACGTCAAAAAACTACCTGGGCATCGTGTATGATCGTCGTCATGACCATAAGGAGGCCATCCACATGTATCAAACCGCATTGGAGGCCCAGGCGGATAATCCGGCAATCCTCAATAATCTTGGGATGGCTTATTATCTCAATGCGCAATATGAAGACGCGGTACGAACGTTTCAGCAAGCGTTGCAAACCGGTGTGAATAGCGGGAAAATTGCGAATAATTTAGGCCTCGCCCTCACCAAATTAGGGCACTATGATCTGGCCTATGATGCCTATACCCGGGGAATGGACTCGGCTAAGGCCTATAATAATCTGGGAGTGGCCTTTTTGGAAGAAGGCCAATATGCTCGTGCCTCACGGTGTTTTGAGAAAGCCATGGACGTGCAACCCACATATTATGAGAAAGCTAAAGAAAACCTGTCCATTAGCAATCGGATGTTGTCCAAGCTTCCCATGATTCAACAACAAACGTTGCTCCGGCGAAATTCTACCTGTCTGTAATGCGGGAGTTTGAGTACCGGTACCCTCTCTCCTATGCGACATAGCTGAAAAACGTTTGGAGTAGAGGGTCCATCCTGGGATACACATCGGTCTATTTGGGTCAACCACCTTCGGCGTTGGAGGCTTCCTGAAGGACTCAAGGAACTCGCCGCTTCGCACCCACCCTGGTGGATTCCTGGATTTTTCCCTTTCCCCCAAGAGTGTTAGATGAGCCCGTTTTAGCGGGTCTGCGAGCTTGCTATCTTGCCCTCACTCGTGCAATAGCCCATTCAGCTATTTGGGGGTATACGCAATCGGGTCTTTATTCCGACTGAACATTGGAGAACAGGCCGTCGTGGTTTGAACCATCAGTCTGACCCCGGCAGTCAATATGCGAGCCAGGAGTTTCAGAATCTTCTATGGAATCATAGTATTCAATGAAACATGAGTGGCGTTGGAAATGGCTTCGATAATGCCGAAGTTAAAGGGCTCTTCGCCACTCTCCAACCGGAACGGGGGTAGAGGCCTAACCTGATTTTTTTCAGTTTATCGAAGTCATTTTCGACGATCACCGTCGGCATTCGGCTGTGGGTCGGAGTAACCCTGCACAATTTAAATCCACAATGTAGGCCAATCGGTTTCACCGGAGCTGAATAACCGGTGAGCAAAGAAAATCATTACTTTTAACTCAAAATAATGAGAGGGGAAAGGGGGCAGAGCACGGGTGGGGCTCGCCATCCTGCTCTCGAATTCCAAAAGTGGCCCATCAAGAGGGTGAGCCGGGGGAGAAAAAAATCCGAGAATCCCAAAAAGTTATGGGGAAGAATCCATCTCGTAGCCTTTGGCCTTCATACAACGTTGGAGGTCTTCTGGATAGCTGAAAACACGGGAACTCCACTCTCGTTCATCCTTGGTTGAGCCCTCTTCAGGCGATCCCAGTAAGCCCAATTCCAAGTCACAAAGGGATTTGGCATAGGTCCCATCATCCTGGGGATTTTCCGGATTGACCCATTGAATATGGGAGGGGGTACAGGCTCCTTCCAAAATTCCAATAACTAGAAGCAAGGGAAGCCATCGATGGGGAATACTCATATGGTATCTTCTGTTAATCGGGCAGTTTCTGAGAGCAGGTTGGGGAAATTCTCTATTTGAGCCATGGGTACCCAAAAGACCATCAAAACCATCGTTTCATCCCATAAACTAAGGAAAACATCATGGGAACGGACATGTATTGGAGATGTCTCTATCGAGGAAAGCATTATCTTTGGGGTCTGTTGAAAAAAGCCGCCAGCGGCGTTCTCGCCACAAAGGTATGCCCCTTCGGGATCAGGCAAGCCATGCCGTGCTCACGTAAAGCCAGTACGCTCCGCCCGAAAAAATGGCTGCGGCCTTGCTGGACGGACTTTTTTGAACCGACCCAAAGCTTCTGATAGCCCACGTCCTCCTGGAGAAATTCGGCACTTGATATCTTCATTATTCAACAGGCTCCTTTGGTAAAAGACGGTTTCAAGGGAGAATTGTTTTTTCTCCACACACCTTGGTACGTTCTAATGAACAACAAGAGGCCATTGCCCTGGCTTCAATTCCTCACCTCCCCTCACCGAAAGGAAACGTTCACATGAAACCTACCCTTTTGTGGGGCTCTTTCATGGGCTTGCTCGGCTTCTGTAGTTTTGTCTTACTCGCGCCACCCGTGGACGCCAAACCCTCCTTGGCCTTTGAGTCAGGTGGATGGGTCTCTCATCAAGCCCCTTCGGTCCTGTTGGTGGTGTTAGGGGAGGGGATCACCAATAAAAAAGAGTTGGAACGGGAAGTAAAAGCCTTAAAAAAGGCCCATAAAAAACAGATTAAGGCGGCCAAAGCCGAAGGCAAGAGTAAGAAAGAGATTAAAGCCCTAAAGGCGGCCCAAGAGGTAGAGTTGGAGGAACTCAAAAAAGCGGGGAAAGCCAATATCAAAAAAACGAAGAAAGACCGTAAAGCCCTCAAGAAAGAGCAGAAGCAGGAGCGAAAACGAGCCAAAAAAGAAGGGATGTCCAAAAAAGAACGGAAGGCCTTAAAGAAACAACAGGCCGGGGAGCGGGAACAACTGGGGAAAAAAGATCCAGCCTCTTCCCAGGAAGACAGCGATGAGGATTCCACTCTGGAAACCCCTCGCAGCGAAGATTCTGAGGATATCCGCGAAAAACGGACCGGACGAAAAGATCGGGGAGACCGGCGACGAGGTCGACGGGTGATCGTTGACGAAGAGGATGAAATTGATGAGGATGATTCGGAGGACGAGCGGTTTGGTCGAGGGAATCGGGGACGTGGTCGAGGGAACCGGGGCGATAAATTCGACCGCGAGCGAGACAAACGTTTGGACGAACTGGACCGCGAGCGAGACAAGCGGGAACGGGAGTTTGAGCGTGAGCAAGAGAAACGGGAAGAGGAATTTGAACGCGAGCAAGAGAAGCGGGAACGGGAATTCGAACGCGAGCGAGAGAAGCGGGAGCGGGAACGAGAATTTGAACGAGACTGAAATATATATTGAAGGAATTGTTCATTACCCCCTCATCGGAGTTTAATGCCAATAGTCTTTTCATGAAGTCTCTATGACTTATGGACTGACTCACTCACCTTGTGTGGTCCCCCTCAGGAGGTACCTATGTATCGATTCATCATAAGCAGCATCGCCACCCTCTTACTCGTGGGGTTCAGCGGAGAAACTTTTTCCTATTCTTTGTCCCTCCGAAGTCCTTCTTTCTCTGGAGAGAAAAACCCCGTCATGATTCTTGTCGATGAGGGTGATAACCGGAAAGATAAAGAAGAACGAAAGCGCGAAAAAGCCCGACGGAAGGCCGAGAAAGAAGCGGCCAAGCAGGAACAAAAAGCCGAAAAAAAAACGGGCCGAGCAAGAGCGGGAAGCCGAGAAAAAAGCGGCCGAACGCGAACGGGAAGCAGCCAAACGAGAAGCGGAACGAGAGCGGGAAACCGCGAAACGGTAAGACCAAAAAGGGGGGGGGAGTTCCCTAGCCGCTCTAAACCAAATTGTCCACGAAATGGGGGGATAGATCATAGGCCCCCCTCTTGTTTAGTTCCTACTGTTGGAGTGGTCGGTCGGACGCAGGGATTCTAAGGTTTTGGCGAGGTCCATAATTTTATACGGTTTTTCCAAGATTCCCTGGAACCCATACATTTCATAATCTGCCATGATAGGATCGTCACAATATCCACTCGTGACGATGGCCTTTACATGAGGAGAGAGCGTTCGAAGACGTTGAATCGTTTCTTTCCCTCCCATCCCACCTGGAATGGTCAAGTCCAACAGGACCACATCAAACGGTTCTCCCCTGGCGAGGGACTCGGAAAAGACGTCGATAGCCTCCTCTCCGTCATTCACTCCAACGACTTCATACCCAAATTGAGATAGGGCGTCTTCGACCATTCGGCGAATGCTCTGTTCGTCATCCATGACCAAAATGCGTCCCTTCCCCTGAGGAAGAGGCATTGTCGGGTTTCCTGGTAACGCAAACGTCGAGTAGGAAGAGGGGAGATAGAGAATGAATCGGGTCCCTTTTCCTTCTTCGGATTCAACTCCGATATGTCCTTGATGTTGTTGAATGATACTATGGGCGGTCGCAAGTCCTAACCCTGAGGCTCCAGGTTTGGTGGTGTAGTAGGGATCAAAAATATTCGAACATTCCTTTTCCGGGATTCCTGACCCCTGATCTTCAAACGTGATCTTGATGTAATTTCCTGGAGTGAGGGAGGGAGATGGGAGGGGCGTTCCCAGGGAGAGATCGGCGTTTTCTACTCGCACGGAAAAATGCCCTCCATGAGGCATGGCCTGTCGGGCATTGAGCGTGATATTTTGTATGACTTGGCGCAATTGCCCCGCATCGCCGTCCATGGGCCAAAGGTCGGGGGGAATATCAAAATGGCAACTGATTGAAGACCCGGACAGAGCAAAGACCGTACTTTTCCGAACGAGTTCCCCTATGGCCAAGGACGTTTTAATCGGAGAACCCCCCTTGGCAAAGGTTAAGAGTTGCTGGGTCAATTCTTTGGCTCGGAGACAGGCATGTTCCGCTTGATCCAAATTTTTGGCGAGCGGGTCTTGAGGGACCATCCGTAATTTGGTGACAAAGACATTTCCGAGGATTGTGGTCAACAGGTTATTGAAATCGTGTGCGAGGCCACCAGCCAGGACCCCTAACGAATTTAACTTGCTCAGACGCTGCTGTTCTTCCTGTTGCCGCCATTCATCGGTAATGTCCCGAAAGATGATGACGGTCCCCGTCAGATGTCCACTGTAGTCCCGTAGGGGCGCTTCCCGCATTGAAATGGTCCGTTGCAGTCCGTTTTTGGTGATGAGTTGGCATGGGGAGTCCACATCATTGAGGGCCCAAGCGGAGGATTGAAACTGTAATTGGGGCTGGCCATCTCGGTTGCTTTTTTCGCTTTGTAATCGAAAGATATCCTGAAATGGACGGTTCAAGGCCTCCTGTTGCTCCCATTCGGTGAGCTGTTCGGCCAGGGAGTTGAAAAAAGTTATTCGGCCTTCTCGATCAGTGGCCACGATGGCCTCTGCGACGGATTGGAGGGTCGTGACCAATTGATCTTTCTCGGCGATGATGGCTTGTTCGAGCAATTTGCGATCAGAAATATCTCTCAGAATAAAACCATAATGTGTATCCAGACCGACTTTCCAACTGGTTAAGGAAATTTCCAATGGAAACGTCTCCCCTGACTTTCTTAGCCCAGTCAGCTCTAAGGGTCTTAATAAAGGATGGGAGGTCACCTCCCCATAGCTAATATCCTCAAGCCCCTTTCGGTACAGATCTCGGTAGCCTTCCTCTAATAAGATGAGGATGGATTGGTCAATGACATCCTGGGATTCAAACCCGAATATGGCTTTCGCAGCGGGGTTCCATGACACGATCGTTCCATGCAAATCGGTGGAAATGATGCCTTCGTGCGCGGAATCGACTAGGGAGGAGTATTGTGACTGTAATTCTGTCAGGGATTGATTCACTCTGATATGACTCGTGATGTCTAATCCATACCCACGGACGAGTCCTTTGTCTTGAATGGGCGAGAACGTCCAATCAAAATGGCAATGCTCCACGACGACCGTCAGCCCCCGCATGGGCTTCATGGTTTTTAAGCATTCGGTCGCAATAGGAGGAAGGGCGGCTGGTAATACATTAGGGATGCCATCTTGCCTAAATCCGTAAGTGTCCAACAGGTGAATCATCGCTGGGTTGGCATACGTCAGGCGGCCCTGAGAATCCACCTCCACGATGGGATTCGGACTTTCTTCCGGCATGGAGGCCAGATGTTGGTGCTCGGCGGTTAGTTGGAGTTGCTGGCTCAGATCTCGGAAAATGAGTAAGGCACTGGGGTGCTGGGGATCGGAAATTTGGGTGCATTGGAACTCGACCCACCGTGTTTCGCCACTTGAACGTTGCACGAGGATTTTTGGACTCCAGATGGCTTTGTTCGTTTTTAGGACTTGAGAAATTGGGCAGCATTCTTCCTGGGTAATAGGATCGGCATACAGGCATTTTACGAGTTCGTGAAAGGAATGGCCCAAACAGCTCTGTTCCGTTCGTTGGAGGATTCGGGCCCCTTCCAGGTTTAGAGAAAGGACGGCACCTTGGGGGTCCACTTGGCAGATTCCAATATGAATGGAATCTAGGAGGGTGTGGACAAAGGTTTGGGAAGACCGTAGGGCCTGATGTAAACTCGTGAGGTCCATTTGGGGAAGTTCTTGTGACGGGGGCCGTGGATTCATCGGATCCGATCCTCGATTAATCCCATAATATGGCATATACCCTACCCGGTCCTACCACAAGGATTCAAGAATATGGGATATATCTTCACCCTCTAAATTGGGATCAAGTGCCTCGGCAATGGAGCGAGGGGGAGCATTGCCGATTTGTGAAGAGAGGTCAATGATTTCCTGTTCTTGATACGACTGTCCTGTCGAATCCTTCAGGAGTTTAATGGTCGGGGTCATGCGAGAATGGTGATTGACCCAAACCACGATGGCCTGTTCTCCGGTGTTCAGTCGGACTAAAGACCCGATGGGGTATACCCCCAATAGCTGAATGAGCTGTTGGACGAGTGAGGTCTGATATTGCCCCGCCACCGCGGCTTTATACAATTCTGAAAGGGCTCTGGCGGGTGGAACGGGGGGATGGGAACAACGTCCACTGATTTGAGCATCATACGCATCCGCTATGCTCAGGATTTGAGTTGATTCGGAAATTTGTGAGCCGCGCAATCCATTGGGATAGCCGGATCCATCTATTCGTTCATGGTGGTTGAGAACCATTGTTTTTGATTTTTGGGGAATTTCGGGATATGCATTAAGCAATCTTTCGCCAATTTCACAGTGCACTTGGATCAATTTATGATCCTGAGGAGAGAAGGGGTGAATTTTTCGGAGCAAGTTTAAAGGGAGACGGAGTTGCCCGACATCGTGAAGGAGCGCAGCTAACCCCAAAAGCTTTAATTCTGGGGGAGCATAGTCCATTTCTTTCCCCATGGCCATAGCCAGGACTCCCGTATCAACCCCATGAGAAGCCAGGTCGGGATCAAAGCGACGCATTTGAATCAAGGACACCATGGCCGCTTGGTGTTCCAGAATTCCTTGAAAAAGGGTGCTCACGACACTTCGAAGTTCGGTGAGGTGTTGAGGCGTTGGGGCCTCCATCTGATGAAAAATCACATCAAGGGTAGAAATAGCCTCGGCCCGAATGACTCGAGCCAATTCCAATTCCTCTGGATCCGGACGCCAATCGGAAGTTAGCGGCGTGGTGGACTCCTGAGCCCCTTCCTGTCCATTCACGGAGTTAAGGGTGGGCGTATCAGGCGCAATATCAATTCCCCTTTCTGTGTCGATTACCACTTCTTGAATCCCATAATGGCGTAGCAGGGAAATTTCATCCTCTCGTTTGATTTTCCATTGATGACGTAAAAAGGGAGTTTGAAACCAGGACTGATCTAGCCCAGCGATAAACATGCCTGGTCGCAATTCTTGAATAGAGATGCGCTTTTTCATCGTGACGGGGAGAGCGAGGGGAGATGAAAACCGCACCAGAGACGATGTAGGAATTCAAATAGAATGGACATCCACCAGGGGGTAGTGAAAGTATGAGCTATCCTACGTTAATTGGGTGAAAAGTGCAATAGAGATGCGGTGTTATTGAGGGGAGTGCTGGTTAACACCAAAGAGAGATCTTAGGGCAAGGGGCCGTCGGGGTCAACGTGAAAGGAAAATCGTCTTCGCACGTTCCTTAGGGTAACCCTCTCCTTAAAAGCTGTTCCAGACGAGTTTGGATGACCTCGGCCTGTTCAAGTTGATCATTTTTTACGAGGAGTCCATGGTATTGTTGGAGGGTAGGACGAAGGTGGGGGCTGGACGTACCTAAAATTTTTTCACGGATAGCCAGGGCACGTTTGACCAAAGGTAGAGCGATATGGGGTTGTCCTTTTTTGTCGTAGGATTGGGCTAAGGCCATGAGTGGGTCCGCCATCTTGATATCTTCCGGTCCGAGGGATTGCGCGATCAGGGGAAGGGCCTTCCAATAATAGGCCTCCGCTTGGGCCGTGTCTCCCTGAAGACGGGCAATTTCTGCCAACTGATAGATAATTGCCCCGTAACGCGGATCGCCCGGTCCGCGTTCTCGAACGGAGGGAAGCATAACTTCCAAGCGGATTTGTGCTTCTTTAAAATTCCCCCGTTGGATCAGTTGATTGATTTCTTTCTGTTGTTGGTCCCACTCGGAGGATGTTGGGCAACCCCCTAGAAAACCGATGGGCATCAGAAACAACCAAACAAGGGAAATTTGGATCTCTTTTCGCATGAGGAAAACGCACTCCAACACCATGATCGTCTGTGAACCGTTGAATGTTAGCCGGCAAGGGATATGGATACTGATCATACCCTTTCGGGAGCGTGTATTGAAAATGGTATGAAAGAAAAAGTGCCGAGTTTTCTGGACATTTTCCAGAGCTCTTTGTAGGGTAATGGAATGAGCCTTTTTAAAGGAGCCCCTTAATGATTGAGCGTATTCTCCAATATTGTGAACATGACGTGTGGATGGTGAAGGTCCACGAACTCACCGGTCTCAGGCAGTTAGGGGTTAAGGCTTTACGGTTGGTATTGGTGGCTGCCACTGAATTTCGCGAAAGCTTCCTGAGTATTCGTGCCACCAGCCTGGTGTATACCACCCTGTTGTCCCTGGTTCCTTTCTTAGCCGTCACCTTTTCTGTTCTCAAAGCTTTTGGGGTGCATCAACAAATTGAACCTATTCTGACTCAGGCCCTCGACCCTCTTGGTGAAAAAGGCGGAGAGATTACCGCGAATATCATTCAGTTTGTCGATAACCTTAAAGTTGGGGTCCTGGGGGCTGTGGGTATGGCCGGGTTATTTTATACCACCTATTCTCTTATCGAAAAAATCGAAGAAGCCCTCAATTCTATATGGCGAGTCGAAGTCGGGCGTCCTCTGGCCCGAAGGATTACGGATTATTTAAGCATGGTTCTGGTGGGGCCGGTCTTCGTCTTTACCGCCTTTGCTCTCACGGCGTCGGCCCAGAGCCATTGGATGGTCCAGAAAGTCATGGAGATCCAGCCATTAGGACATCTGATGGTGGCACTGACCAACCTGCTGCCCTTTTTATTCATGTGCGGGATGTTCACATTCTTGTATAAATTTGTGCCGAATACCTCCGTGAATATCAGTTCGGCATTTGTGGGGGGGGTAACCGCAGGGGTGTGTTGGCAGGTGGCAGGGTTGGCGTTTGCTTCTTTTGTGGTGAGTACTGGACGATATAGTGCTATCTATTCCAGTTTTGCGGTCCTCATTCTCTTTTTAATTTGGTTGTATGTAGGGTGGCTTATCGTATTGGCCGGGGCGCAGGTGGCCTATTATCATCAACATCCTTCAGCGTATTTGCTGCATTTGCGGCGGAAACATCAAACCCCGTTGTTCCGGGAGTATCTCACCCTGTCTTTGCTGGGCCATATTACGCGGCGGTTTGTGAGGGGACGGCCCCCATTAAAGGAGGAACATTTGGCCCGTTTACAAAGTGTTCCTCTGACATTGGTCCATTCCCTCGTCAACGAGTTGATTCAGGCAAAAATGTTGGTTCGGACAGATAAGCCCAAAGGGGTGATGTTAGCCCGTCCTCCCGAGACCATACCCGTCGCCGATGTCTTGCGGGTCGTTCACCACCAATCGCACAAAGCTCCTAATGCATTTGCCATTGAGACGGATACGATTGGTAAATTATTGCGACGACGGGATGCTGCAGTTCACGGGGCCCTAGAGGGAATTACTCTTCGAAATATCGTCAAAGATCAATCCCCTCCCTCTATCCCGGACGAAGAGTGGGAGGCCTTAGGTGAGGAAGAACGGGCCCCCATGAAAAAGGTGGTGATTCAAAGGGAAACGACCCATCCAGAAATGCCCACGTTTGAAAAATGGCCTACTTCATAGTGGATACGAGGACCTTGTTTGGGGGCATTCATTAGTTTTCCCTCGTCGATCGTTACCTCGGCATCCTTCGGTGCTGTATCTCCCCTTTCAAAATTTTTCTGAAATCCCGACTAGCCTCCCATGTATTCAATACCTGCCTGATTTGAGTGTTGTTTCTCTATGTGAAACGACTCAAGCTGGTTGACTCCTTCCTTGAAATGGGTGGAAGTTTCTTAATTGGTGAAGGTTCCGGTATTGGTCTTTGCGGGATTCCGCTCTATAATATCGATCGGAAATTGTGAAACCTAAGGAGGAGTGTGTTGAACATTGGACTTATTCAAATGGCTTGTTCAGCTAACCCGGCTGAAAATCTTGAACGGGCCCTCTTTCAGGTTGAGGAGGTCGCCAAGGAAGGGGCACAGGTCATTTGTTTGCCCGAGTTGTTTCAGTCCCAATATTTTTGTCAAGTGGAAGATGCGGCCCGCTTTGATTTGGCTGAATCAATCCCGGGACCAACCACGGAAGCTTTTGGTCAGATCGCCAAAAGGCATTCCGTAACCCTTTTGCTCTCGATTTTTGAACGCCGGGCTGCTGGGCTCTATCATAACTCGTTGGTGGTGATGGATGATCAAGGCGTTATTCTGGGACTGTATCGAAAAATGCACATTCCTGATGATCCCGCATATTACGAGAAGTATTATTTTACCCCTGGGGATCGAGGATTCCAGGCCATAAAGACCCCACATGCGGTCGTGGGTCCCATGATTTGCTGGGATCAATGGTATCCCGAAGCGGCACGGATGACCGTGTTACAGGGGGCCGAGATCTTATTTTACCCCACGGCTATTGGATGGCACCCCAAGGAAAAGGCGGATGAAGGATCCGCACAGCGGGAGGCGTGGATGACGATTCAACGAGGACATGCCATTTCCAATGGGGTCTTCGTGGTGGCGGTCAATCGTGTGGGCCATGAGATTCCTGCCGGTGGCGATGGGTTGGAGTTTTGGGGAAGTTCCTTTGTTTGCGATCCGTTCGGAGTGATTTTAGAACAAGGGTCGGTGGATCGTGAGGAAAGGGTGATCGTGGAGGTAGATCTGAAACGCATTGAAGACATTCGCCGCCATTGGCCATTTTTGCGGGATCGGCGGATTGATGCCTACGGAGGGCTCACTCAACGGTTGATGGATGAACGTTCTCCCACCTTAGGTTTCCCTAAGAAATAATAATGTGTTGAACGGTCCCTACCCGATTCTGTGATCGCAGTGACTTATCAGTTTTCGCCCTTAGGGGCATCTCTAAAATTATCTCTCCTGCAATTATGGAAGATTGTCTCTTCGGTGGGTACGTTTGCCAAAATGTCGTTCCCATTCATGGAGGGTGTTGGTGGAAATGCTTGAGGTACTCGAAGGAATTTCCAAAGTTGAGGGGTCCTACCGTATGCCTGCCGAATGGGAACCCCATGAAGCCACGTGGATTGGTTGGCCTCATAACGCCTCGGACTGGCCGGGGAAAATGGGGGCGGTTCAATGGGTGTATGGTGAATTGGTTCGGAAGATTGTCGATGGAGAAAAGGTTCGTATCTTGGTAGATTCTAAGGCCCATGAGCTTAAAGCTCGTCGTGTGCTGAATAATGTGGGAATGGATCTTGGGCAAATTCAGTTTTATCGTCTTCCGACCAATCGGGGCTGGACCAGGGATTTCGGCCCGATCTTTGTGAAACACGATCAACCGAATCCCCATGTAGGGATCGCTCGTTTTCAGTTTTCCGCCTGGGCACGCTATTCGGATTGGCGATTGGATAATCGTATTCCTGAGCGTTTGGCGAAAAAGCTTTCCATCCCGATCTTTCCTGGGGAACACCATGGGCAAGGGGTCGTGCTGGAAGGTGGAAGTATCGATGTGAATGGTCAAGGCACCTTGCTTACCACGGAAGAATGTTTATTGGATGAGAACATCCAGGTTAGAAATCCTGGATTTTCTCGACAGGATTATGAGGACGTTTTTCGGAAATCATTGGGAGTGTCTCAAGTGTTGTGGTTGGGACAGGGGATTGTTGGAGATGACACGCACGGACATGTGGACGATATGTGCCGTTTCATTGACCCCTATACGGTGGTTTTGTGTCAGGAAGACAATCCTGGAGATGAGAATTACCGTATTCTGGCCGAAAATAGGGAACGGCTTGAAGGTATGCGTTGTGAAGATGGCAGAAAAGTGGGAATCATCCCCTTGCCCATGCCTTCTCCGCTCTATTTTAAGGGCAGGAGGCTTCCTGCGAGCTACGCCAATTTTTATATCGCGAACGCCGCGGTCCTCGTTCCAACCTTTAACGATCTTAAGGATCGAATAGCCTTGGGTGTCTTGTCCGAGGCTTTTTCCGATCGACCCGTCATTGGCATTCATGCGGTCGATTTGGTGTGGGGATTTGGGACTATTCATTGTTTGACTCAGCAACAACCCGCCTTATGATGGTCTTTTGTTTACGATGAAGACTTCACCCTCCATTCATGTTGGCTGGGTCGGCACGGGAGTCATGGGAGCCCCCATCTGCGACCATCTTCTTCGCGCCGGGTATTCTTTAACGGTTTGTACTCGATCCCCAGAAAAAGCACAGGGTTTATTGGAGCGAGGGGCCTGTTGGGCAACCACCCCATCGGAAATGGTGAAATCCACTGATGTGGTGTGTTCCATGGTTGGATTTCCCCAAGACGTTCGTTCCGTGTACCTTGGAGAGGAAGGATGTTTGGCGGAAGCACGGGCGGGCCAAATTTTTGTGGATCTCACGACATCGGAACCTGGTTTAGCCCAAGAACTTGCCGAAAGTGCCAGGAAGAAGGGGGCTTTTGCTCTTGACGCCCCGGTATCGGGGGGGGAACGTGGGGCAAAGGCAGGGACGCTTTCCATGATGGTGGGGGGGGATGCGGAGGTATTCGAGCAGTTGCGGCCGATATTGTCCGTGTTTACCCAAACCCTCGTCTATCATGGGAAGTCCGGTTCGGGGCAGCATGCCAAAATGTGTAATCAAATCATCATTGCCGGAACGATGATTGGAGTGTGCGAAGCGTTGTTTTATGCCCATCGAATGGGGTTAAGGGGGGAGGCCTTGCTTGATTCCATAGGGAAAGGAGCCGCTGGTTGTTGGACGCTCGATCATTTGGCCCCTCGAGCCCTCGCTAGGGATTTTTCAGCCGGATTTTTTGTGGACCATTTCATTAAGGATTTGGGAATTGCGTTGGATGAAGCCAAGCGCATGGGTTTGCTATTACCCGGGCTCTCTCTCGTTCGAAACTTGTATCTTACGACGGAATCGTATGGGTATGGTCGGTCAGGGACTCAAGCCTTGTTGCTTGCCCTCGAAAAACTCTCTCCTCCTTTCCATTCTCTCTCCTGATCCGTCTGGTTGTACTCTTGGGATCAATATGAAGACCCAGTCTGACTTTCAACAACAACTCCGTCGATTACATGGACGGGGATACAAGGCCTATAAAAGTATACAGGGCTCTTATGATTATGGCCGGTGGTTGCTGTTTGTCGATCATGTCCAGGGTGATCCGTTTGCTGCACCCTCGAAAATTCGAGTCCGAATTTCTCAGGAGGAGGCTCATTTCCCATCAGATTTATGGAATAACTCCGTTCGGGAGTTGGCCTTTCGTGATTATCTCGCACGTACCGTCCATGGGGCCATTCGGAGGTTTGTGCGGGGAAACCGGGGAATTGGGAAGAGTGGGAAATTCTTCATTGACGTCGGGAAGCAGGAAATTTTGGAACGGACGGCTGTTATTGTTGGAGGGGATTGGATTGAGGCGCGCCTCGAGATCGGTCTTCCGGCCTATGGTCGGACCATCGAAGGCCCACATGCCGAAGCCATGTTCTTTCAGGAACTCCCTCAAATCGTGGAAGATGGATTGCATTGGAAACGGTTTTCTGCAATGGATTGTCGAAATTTTGTCAATTACATGGAAAATTTTCAGGCTATCCAATCCCAGTTGTCCTCACGGGATCTCGTAGCCTTCGTGGGCAACGCGTCGATATTGCCCCGGGCGAGTGGGATATCTGATCGCCCGCTTGATGGGCAGGGAGTCCTGCGATTCCAATCTCCCCCATCCCTCGAGGTCTCTTTTGATCTTCCTCATGCCAGAAATGGGGATGCTCAATCTTCTCGTACGATCACCGGCATGGGAATTCCCAAGGGTGTCACGTTGATCGTTGGCGGGGGGTACCACGGAAAGTCTACCCTGTTACAGGCTCTCCAACGCAGTGTGTATCCCCATATTCCCGGTGACGGCCGGGAATATGTCGCGATGGCTCCTGATGCCGTAAAAGTTCGAGCTGAAGATGGGCGGCCCATCAGGGAGGTCGATATCAGTGCATTTATAGGATCGATCCCTCAGGGAGTTCCGACGAAAGCATTTTCTTCAGACAATGCGAGTGGCAGCACCAGCCAAGCCGCGGGGATCGTGGAAGCATTGGAAATTGGCGCGAACGTTTTACTTTTGGATGAAGATACCAGTGCGACCAATTTTATGGTGCGTGATGCTCGAATGCAGGCCTTGGTCCACCAAGAGGATGAACCCATTACCCCCTTTATCGATCGGGTAAGGGAGCTGTATGAACAGTTGGGAGTTTCTACCATTTTGGTCATGGGGGGGTGTGGAGATTATTTTGATGTGGCGGATACGGTCATTCACATGAAAAATTTCCTTCCCCTCGAGGTGACCGAACAGGCCCAGAACGTCGCTCGGCGATTTCCGACAGGTCGTCATTTGGAAAAGCCGTCCCCTCTGGGATCTTTCAATGCTCGATTTCCATGGGGGGGATCTGTCGATATGAGCCGGGGAAAACATCAAGCAAAAATCACCGCCCATTCCCTGCATGATTTGACCTTGGGGACTGAGGACGTTGATCTACAGGGCCTTGAACAGTTGCTAGATCCTAGCCAAACCCGGTCTATTGGGTATGTACTGTATTGGGCTGCAAAGAGGATTATGGATGGGTCCCGCTCGATCAAGGTCGTGAGTGAGGAGATCCTTCAATTTTTCGATCAACAGGGGATGGATCGACTTTCTCCCTTTAGCCCTCCTGGACATCACCCTGGGAATTTTTCGCGACCGCGGATTTATGAAATCGTGGCCGCCCTGAATCGCGTTCGTTCGTTGAAATTTCAGAAAATCGATTAAGCTTTTTCAGCCAGGAGGCTGAGGAACAAGATAGCCAATCCCGCTTGCTTCTTAGCCGGTTTTTTGTGGGAGAGTGTCTTGCTACTTTTGGCTGGGGTAGCCTGATGACTTGATCGATTGGTAGAGGAGGTCCTTGAGTTTTTTGATGAAATCGTTGAAGAAGGGTTTGAAGGCAACACTGATTGATTGTTCGAGGAAATGGTTGGAGTGTTGACCGAAGATAGCGTTCGGGCCTGTCCTTCATCAAGGAGAATGAACGTGGACAAGGCCAATCCCATTATTCCAATTAGGTACCATAACTTTGTAGAGGGGTGATTGAATAGTCGTTTCATGATGTTTCCCTCCCTTCTCTGGGAGCACTCTAAAGTGCCATGATCCTTACGGCCAGGTATTTTTAGAGCTCTCCCCTTTATCGGCACCGATTTAAAAAACTTTAATTCAAGCAGGTTAGAAAATATTTAAAGATTGGGGGAGGTCGTTGGGTTTAATTGGTGGTGAATGAGACGTGGAAGAGGAAAATAGGCTCAGAACCCTGAGATTCGTGTCGGTTTTGGGTAAGGGTTAAAAGGTGGTGGGTTTAAGAAATTTTATAATGTCACCCAGGAATCCAGAGCGGATTCTAACTGAATCCCAACTTTTTCCGGTGGTAAGACACTGATGATTTCCGGATTCGTGCTCCCGGACTCCAATACGGAAAAATTAAACGGGATCGGCTCCGGGAGAGATTGATGCTTGGCATCTTGAATCAGGAGAATCGTGGGGTGCAGCAGGTTGTCTTTTGAATTGGCTGTGACAATTCCCCTTTCTCCCGTACTTAATTCAACCAGACTATACGTTGGGTATATTCCGATGAGGTTAATGAATTCTGCCACCAATCCCCCATCTAGACTACCCTTTTTCCCCTGTTGGTAAAGCCCTTGTAGAGCCACTCGCACCGTTTGGGGAGTCCCACTTTGGTGCCCACTCAACAACTCATCGTATTCATCGACGATGCGGAGAATTCGACTGGCTGGTCGAATGGTGCTGGGCTCAATGCCTGATGGATATCCTGATCCATCTAATGCGACATGATGCTCTCGAATTAATGTCTGCACTTCATCCGGTAATGGTGTTTGTTGAGTCACAAAATCAATCCCTCGTTTGGGATGCGATTGATAAATCCCAAACTCGGATTCCGAGAGTTCTAAGATGGGTCGATGAAGGGCTTCGGGGATTTTCAGTAAGCCGCTATCATGAAAAAGCCCTGCATAGGCAAGATGCTGTAATTCCTCATCGTCTAGTCCTACTGCTCGACCTAATAATACCCCGAGCGTGCTGACGGCCAGCGCATGGTCGTAGAGGGCCGGAGAAAACTCCCTCGTCCGGATAAGAGCAATATAGGCTTCTTCATGGTCAAGGGTCTCGGACAGGATGGCGTGCGTGACATGATTC
This sequence comes from Nitrospirales bacterium, assembly GCA_965223495.1. Lineage (GTDB taxonomy): Bacteria > Nitrospirota > Nitrospiria > Nitrospirales > UBA8639 > Nitrospira_E. The sequence continues at coordinate 791,374 of OZ245001.1, forward strand.
ACTTGCTCGATGGACATGCCTCCTGTTTTTGCCAGGGTTTCTAAAATATCTTGCACGCTGTCTAGCATATACTCTCGGGTATGTTGAATTGAAGTCAGTTCTCCGGCCAGTGAGGTCCCCTGAATAGCTGGCGAAATATTTTGAATTCGTTCAACTTCAGGGGAAACTGTCGTAGGTAAAGGAATGCTCTGGGGTTGGGCGGGTGGAGGTTCCTTGATCGTGGATTCGGGCATAGAATCGGGTGCCGTTATCACATCAAGTCCTCGGGTGATATCAATCGTCACTTCCCGGACGCCGCATTGGTGCAGTTTTTCAATATCTGCGGATGAACGTATGACAAACTTATGACGTAAAAATGGTGTGTCGATCCACGATCGGTCGATGCCACAAAGATACATGCCAACCGCTACTGAGGAAAGAGGAATGGTTTTGGTTTTTGCCATATGTATTGGGCCCCCAGTATCTCGACAGAGGATGTCGTCTCGGTGATGTTATTGCGAGTTCTAAGGAATTTTATCGGCCTTCTCATTTTCTTACTTAATTCCCATCGGTGAAGGAGCAACAGGATCAAGCACTTCTTTCCTGTTGATCCGACTGGCGATTTTTCGAAAGAAAAGCCTGCAAACCTTCAACATGCCTGATGTTCTAGGAGAAATTCATTTAAGATATTGGAAGGCTGAAATGGAAGGGTCATGAGAAGGTGCCTTCCTCAAAGGGTCGAACGAGCCGACGCGGGGGGGGGTCCTAAGCAGTACTCAAATATATATCTGTCTCTAACATGGGGATGTTCTCTTCTATTTAGGTTTCATGCTCATCATATCGTTTTCCTCCTATTCAAGTTTCCTTTTTACTTTGCCGAAGGGGAAACGGAGGCGTCATGAGGAGGAAAGCGATGATCGGGAATTCCACATCGTTCAACGAGTACAAACCCTGTCCCTATTTCGGTTCTTCCGAATTCTTTTCTTCAGTCAGGTTCTCCCCTCATAGAATATTCTCCGTGCTTGGGTTGGCGGTATGCCTGGGATTCATCCTGGCTGGGGCATCGGAGGCTGCACCTGGGTCTCAAGCACCACACAAACGGATTCGTGCCGTCATTCCTATTCTTGGGACCACGATGAATGATAAAGACGAACCGGTTGGTATTGTGGCGGAGGTGCAATTGGAATTTATTGAACGCGAGGATCATGAAGGGTTGGAGGTTCAATTTCAGACAACCCCTGGGCGATTTTCTGCTTTTGCACAAGAGTCCGTTAGACAGGCCCTCTATCGGGTGGTTGATGCTGCGGGACTCAATCCTGATTCGTGGACGATTCGATTTATCTTACCCTATCCGGGGGTAACCCTGTATGGGGAGAGTTTATCAGCTATGGCAGCTCTCAATGTCGTGGCCATCGCCAAAGAAGACCCAGTCGATCAGGACACGGTCCTTACGGGGACCGTAACCGCCGATGGACATGTTGGGACTGTTGGTGGGGTACCGTTAAAGATCGTGGCCGCACACGAGAAACATTACCGTCGGGTATTAATTCCTGAAGAGCCGGACGTGGCTGATGGGGATTGGAGTACTCCATTTTTGATGGAGGTCAGACCTGTGAGTTCGATCAGTAAAGCCTATTTGGCCTTAACCAATCGTCCACTGAGAAGGCCAACTTCCGATAACTCCCTCACCGTGGGTTTAACGCCCTAAAGCGGTTCTTTCCATCCTGCAACTTTCTTTTCGTCCCATAGGAAAAAGCCGGTGTGTTTGGGTGATGAAATTGGACTATCCCTTGATTACCATGTGGGGATATTTTTATGGTAATTTGAGGAATACGATATCCCTGGTTATACTGCTTTTGACCATTTGAACGAAAAAAAGTTCTTTACGTCATTAATTATGGTGAATCCTTCTTCTTCCAAAAAAAAATGTATAGCCGTCGATATCGATAATGTTCTGGCCCGAGCAGAGTTTGAAGTTCAACGGTTGTTTCGGGAATTAACCGGGACTCCTTGGCCTCCGGGGAGATATGGGAGTGCCGGGGGGTTGGATTCGAGTGAATTTGAAAGAGCATTAATCGAAGAAATTTTTTCTCGTTTTCATGAGGAATCCATTCCTCGATTACCGGTGTTCCCAGGTGCCCGGGTCGCTCTCGAACTTTTACATCGTTTCTACCGTATTATTATTGTTACCGCTCGGCGACCAACATCTCGGCCGCAGACTCTCGAATGGTTGAGGAATCATCGGATTCCTTTCGATGCCCTCTATCATTCAGAGGATAAAACCGCCATTCCGGAACCTATGTCGGTGGCTATCGATGACCACCCGGAACATATTCGGGGATACCAAGATTTAGGGTTACGGGTGTTCATCATGGATCAACCCTGGAATAAACATGTGGGGCATCCTCAGGTTGTTCGGGTCGATGGCTGGGATGCCTTTCTCCAATATGTTTTCCTCGACCGTTCTTCCTCTTGGTCTTCTCCCGCCAAGGAGTCGGCTTCATTTTCATCCCGTATTCGACAGGGATTGGCCCTGGTTCCTTCCTAACCCTCTTTGAACACGTCCTTTTCGTGTTTGGAGAGGCCGGTGTTTTCTTGGTGTGCAAGTTTTTCGAGAATGTGCCGATGGAAGTGTGAATAGTCTTGTCTCTTGATTGAAACAGGGCTATTGAATGATCTGTGGGAGGTATTGGGAAAGGAAAGTGACTTTGTTGGATTGCCCCATTCGCACGGTTTTGCTCGTAGATGATAATATTGATGATTGCGAATTGGTGAGGGAGGCCTGGAGTGAACTCCCTATCGGTGAGGAATTGCGCTGTGTTCATGATGGGAGCGAGTTATTGGATTATTTACACCGACAGGGAGCATTTATGGAGGAAGATACCTCCCCTCGGCCAAGCGTCATTCTCTTGGATTTAAACATGCCTTTGATGGCGGGCCTGGAGGTTTTACGGGAAATCAAAAAACAAGATTCCTTAGCCCGTATTCCCATCCTGGTGTTCACGACCTCAAAGGCTCCTAGAGATATATCCCAATCCGCCAATCTTGGAGTAAATGGATACATGCCCAAACCTGATTCTTTTTCTGGCTATCTGCAAATGCTCTCCAATATTCGGCAATACTGGCCAGAGATCCTTGCCCAATCATCTGTGGGAAAGGGAGATGATTGGTCGGAAAATGTGGCTTGGTGCTAAATCTTAACGGGTTAACCACTTTTTAGCATTGGACCTGAACCATGGGGTAGGAGGAAAATATTTCCTACCAATTTTGGTGTGCTGATGGCATAGTGAGTTTTTCGTAAAACCCTCCCCTCTTATTCCTTCCCACTTCAAATCCCCAGATTGCTCGACACTGTTATAAAATTAAAGGGATTTTTCTTTTTTCTCTAAAGTTCCCTGGCCGATAACCGACATTACTGGATTAGAGGCAGATGAATGGCGCGTTCCTTTCACCTGCCATATACCCCTTGGATGGTCATGTGACTATTCTGGGAGATTAGGAACCATTAGGATGATGAGACACCCTATGAAAACACAATTAATTTTGACGGGAACAATCCTCACTCTAGGAACATCTTTCTTGGTTCCTGGCATGGCCCTTGGGGCATCAGAGTATTTACATTTTACCCGGCATCGTGACTCCAACGGAAACCTTCTTGTGGCTCCTGTCCAGCATCAGGCACAGGAATCGGTTATCCAAAAGACCGTGGTCCCCGCACAACCCAAGTCTTTTGAACGGCAGAGCACGGATTGGGGAATGAGCCCTCAAGAAGTGAAGGATAATGAGACCGTTCAACCAGCTTGGGAACTCCAATCTCCTGTTTTAGAACCCTATGAACATCGAATTTCCTACCATACCCAAATTGAAGGAATTGACACGGCTTTAACCTATACCTTTTATGAGGATCAGCTGGGAAATGCCAAGTATGTCTTCGAGAACCAACACGAGGATACAGCCCTTTATGTGAATGATTTTCATTCAGTCAAAGGTTGGATCACGGAAACCTATGGACCACCCACTTCCTACCAAGAAATATGGCTGGATAAGTTATATCAATATGATAAAACCCTATGGGGACAAGCCGTTCTTCGTGGGCATTTGGTGATGGTGGCCGAATGGGCAACTCAGGGAACTCAAATTCATCTGGTGTTGGATGGTGGGGATGACACAATCGGCTTAGTGGCGGACTTTTCGAGTACCAGTATCGTGGTGCCAGTTTCATTGAAACCTAGTGACACGGAAGAAGACACGCTAGAAAGCATTCAATCCGTTGAACCTATGCAAGAAACTCCGTCAGTTATGTCTGAACCTTCCCTGGACTCGAATGTTGTTGAGGAGATCCCGGAAGGAAGCCCTGAAACCCAGCCGGTCCCTGTTGAACTGATGGAAATCGAACAAGAGTTACAAGAAAGCTACCCGGTTGTCGAATCGGATGAGATGGAATTGCCGGAAGTCGAATCGTCTAAAAATACAGGAGAGACCTCTCAAGACTCCACCAGCTTCAATGCAGATGATTCCATGTCAATAGGGCTCTCCTACGAAGAACCAGCCACGGAATCCCCAGCCACAGAATCGATGGATACTGAGGCAACCGTGAAGCCGGTGTCCATCCCTGAAGTTCCGGAAGCGGGTCAGGACGCGATGACGGGAGAGACGGAACTAGGTGCGCCTTCTCTCACCGAGGCCACGTACCAAGAAGAATCGATGATGGCACCGATAGATACCGAAACGGCGGTGTCGCCGGATTCCATCCCAGAAACCCCGGAGGCAGCGTCCCTCGAAATTGAGGGTGCTGATACCTCGGTGACTGATCAAGTTTTAGATGAAGAATTTAATAGGGAGTATTTTTCTTCAGAACCCATTCTGGAATCGTCCGGGGATTTCCACGAGTCTGAAGGAGCATCGGAGATCAGAAAAACTTCCCATTCTGAAGAATCGACCTTTGAGGTCGAACGTGGAGCCATTCCCTCAATAAATGAACCAAAAGGGGATGAAGATCCCGGAGAGCCTCGCCTTTAATTCTTCCCTGAAACCTTTGCTCTCGTCTCGAACCTTTTCTGCCTGACGTTGTTGGGGGAGTTCCTGAACTCCCCCAGCGTTTTTCTCTATCCCCGACTCGAGATGGGTCCTTCCGTTCAGTCAGATAAATAGTAGGCCAGGTTTTTCCTCCAATAGCGACGGGATTCGGGAAGGAATGGATCTTCCTTCTCACCACCCATACCAATAAGGATAAAAAGGAGCTCCTCGTCTACCCGGACCCCAATAGGAATACACAAAGGGGTAAGGTCCCCAATAGGGCCCCCAGTAAGGATAGCGAGGGGCATACCTCTGGTCCTCAACAGGGTAGGTATTCCAGACCCGGTAGTGTTTAATGATTAATGTCGGGTAGTGGTATTCCGTCTCATCAAGACTTTTTGTCCTGGACCCCATGATTTCCCCTACGAGCGTGATTCGAGTTCCCGGGGGGACGGTTGCTGGGTCTAAAAAACTTTGTTGTTCTGCGATAAAGCGGCCTTGAGAGCGCGTTAATTCTTGAGTCGGTTCGCGTCCCCGAACGAGGGGCAATTGAAGAATGGTTAATTCGGTTGAGTCCTTCCGCCGCTTGGCTTCAAGTATTTTCCCTCCAAGGATGACTAATTTGCCCTTGTATTCATCCGGGGTTTCCTTGATTTGAGAAAAGGTCAGGGAATAGTTGATCTTTTGGCCCAAATGTTGGGGCAAAGTGCTTTTGTATGTTCGGTTGCATCCGACCAAGATCCCAAAGAGACTCAAGATGAGAAGAATCGAGGTCCACTTAATTTCCCATACGAGCCAGACATTTTGATCCTTTGGCAAGTTCCCTGTTTCCCTGACGTTCATAGGAAATTCTCCCATTAATAAAATTGGCAAATGGGGGGTAGGGACAAGCGGATTATCAAAACGATACCCTCAATCATTCATGAAGGAGGAATTGGACAAGGCCATTCCTAATTCTTTTTGGGAGTGGCAAACGTCACTTCCGTGGCCACCCAGTCATGGTTTTTTGGAAGCCCTTTTTTGGTAACCTCAGCAACCAGTCGATCTCCAATTTGCGGACGGGCTTCATTTGAATGAATGCCATTCTTTTTAAACGTCGTATTCGATCGGAACGCCAGAGAAACCGTGGTTCCCTTTTGGGTTTTCACCACGATATGGTTGTCGCCAAGGTCGGTGACAGTCCCCATCACATGAGCGGCATCTCCATGTCCCCAGGCAAAAGTGGTCAATAGTACAAAACAAATCATGGCAAATGGTCGAAGAACAATCATGAGACAGACTCCCCTTAAAAATTTAATGATGATGATCTGGTTCTAGAATGACGTCTTCTCCGGATAAGAATTGGTCAAGGGCGTTTTCCGCCGCCCGTTCTTGAGGCGTGAGTGGGTTGAATTTTTTCATTTCGCTTATGTCTTCTGGCGTTATCCTGGGTAGGTAGCGAATGAAGTGGACAAGCTTCCAGCTTTCCATATCCTCTTCGGGTGGACCCTTCCCCCAGGCCGGCATGCCGGTAAATCGAATTCCCGAATGTATAATGTAGAATAATTCTCCATCAGCCATGGATTGAATGACGGGATCCCTCAGGTCGGGAACCGGGGGATAGAAATTGGAGCCCATGGCCGTTTTCCCACTGCCATCATTGGCATGGCAGGTAGCGCAATGGTCCGCAAAATGGTGACGGGCTTCCGAAAAGACCTCGGAAGTTAACTGAATGGGATTGGCCATTTTGAGATATTGACTGGGGGTCGCCAGATGCCGCACAAACCTAGCGATTTTTACCTCCCATTCCGGGGGAGTGGATTTAGCTGAAAACGTACCTGGTAACAACCAGAGGGCGGCTAAGACTCCTCCGATGAACACCACCAACCCTACAAAAAATAGAAACTTGATTCTTTTTAGCATGGGTGGCTCCCTTTCTTCAGTGTACCTGGTCTTTTGATTTCCCCACAAGTTGTGCATCCTACCGGGAAAAAGATGTGGCCATTCATTTTGGAGGAGGACTCAACATTCGTTACTATGGAATACGACGAGTATGAACTGATTCTTGGAACTTCATGGGAAATCGTCGGATATCTTGAAGTGATAAAGAGGGGAGCCCAACGTTGTCTCGACACCTGATTGAAGCCTTATTGAATCCGGATTGTTTTCCTCATCCGGTAAAGACAATTTCTGTTGCGGAAACGCATATTTCTTGGGTCATTTTAACCGGACCCTATGCGTATAAAATTAAAAAGCCGGTGAATTTTGGGTTTGTGAACTTTTCAACCTTAGCCCGTCGTAAATGGTTTTGCACGGAGGAAGTCCGATTGAATAGGCGACTCGCGCCGGACCTCTATTTGGGAGTCATTCCTATTACGGGATCTCCTTTGGTCCCACAACTCGGCGGGGAAGGAACCCCGATCGAATTTGCCGTGAAAATGAAGCAATTCTCGCCTAATCAAGAACTCACACAGATTCTTTCAGATCCTGGAAATCATCGGGAAGTGGTAACTCAGCTAGCGCATATCATCGCGGACTTTCATGGTCGAGTGGACCGGGCGCCGGCAGGAACGAATTTTGGGACACCTGACCGGATTTGGGGTGCAGTGAGAGAGTGTCTTGAAGAGATACCCATGAGCGGGGGCTCCTCGGAGATTCGAGAACAGTTACAGGATATTCGGGCCTGGTTAGAAGTAGAACGACAAAATCAACAAGCTACCTTTTTGCAAAGGAAACTCCAAGGATCTATACGCGAATGTCATGGGGATCTTCATGTGGCGAATATTGCGGTAAATGAAGGAAAGCCCTGGGTTTTTGATGCCTTGGAGTTTCAACCTTGGCTGCGATGGATTGATGTGATGAGTGAAGTGGCCTTTCTTGCGATGGATTTGGAGAAAAGAGGTCGTCGAGATCTCGCTGCCATCTTCCTCAATACCTATTTAGAGATTCGTGGGGATTATAGCGGTGTCAGGGTGTTGCGATTTTATAAAATATATCGAGCCTTGGTTCGATCCAAAGTGGCAGGATTGCGATTGGCACAATTAACGAACCGGGATCGGGAGTGGGGGGAAGCCAAGCAGGAGTTCTATGGGTATGTGCGGTTGGCTCATCGATTGATCAAGGGTTCTTCCCCAGGGTTAATCTTGATGCATGGAGTATCGGGCTCGGGGAAAACGACAATTTCCACCAAAATCATGTTGGAATTGGGGGCCATTAGGGTTCGGTCCGATATAGAACGAAAACGAACTGAGCTGGAGGGTGAGACAGGGCAAGAATCTTTTGGCAGGAACAAAGATTTATATCATTCCTCCATGACCGAAGCCGTCTACCGGCGTTTACGGGAATTGGCTAGCCTGTTGTTGCAATGTGGTGAGACTGTCATCGTAGACGCGACTTTTTTGAAGGAGGGACATAGAGCCCATTTCTTTCAATTAAGTCAGGATTGCGGTTGCCCTTGTGTTATCCTGGCTATTTCTGCTCCCACGAAAGTTCTGGAAGAGCGCTTACAGATGAGGAATGAAGAAGGAATCGATGCTTCGGATGCAACAGCCGAGGTGATGAAACAACAGAAAAAACTTAAAAAACCTTTCACCCCTCTCGAGCGAAAACATGTTATTCAGGTGAATTCCACGAATTCGGATTCTATCCAAATGGCACTCGATCGATTGACCGAAATTATCGCATTTTCCATTCCCCAGCCCAGTTGAATAATTCTTCCTCCCACCGTGTTCAGCAATATTTTTATAAAGATTGCCCTCTAGGTCTTCGCCTTCCTCAGCCATCGCCCATTTGGGGTGTGGGTATTTTTGGGGTAGGACCTTGGCCGTGAGCCGGATCAGAAGTTTTCTCTTTCGGGGCCCCATACCCTTACCCCCATGACGAACGCCCACCATGTAAAGACAAAGAAAAATGCCCTAACCAGGGTCCGTCGAACAAACCAATAGGGAAAATTGCCCTATCGTTGGCTCACCATTTCGGTTCTTTAAGCCAGAAAAACTTAAATGAAAATGAATTTGGCCAAGGATTTTTCGTGCTTTTGTCACCTGTGATATATTTCAACTTATTGTTTTTATTCTGAAAAAAGAAAATTTTCCGAACGTAGGACAAAAAACATGGGCTCGAAATTTTGATTTATTTCAATCTCTTTGCTAAGCATTAATAGGTTCAAATGTACTGTACATTGAATGATCGAGACCCAATGAACTGTGATTTAAAAAATCTCATTTTTATCGGGCCCATAAAACCATTTTTACCGGCTTTTTCATACATCGTGTTGCTTCCGTAAAAAATCCTCCTCGTTTGTTTCGATCTCCATGCATGACTTTTCAGTGGGCAACTTTTCCAGAAATACATTGCCCTATTATTTTTTGATGCAAACTACCCCCCTAAGTTAGGCCCCGTATTTTCTCATGACGATTCAGCCCACCTCCCCTTCAAGGGATTTTTCCATGAGACTTCTGGCAGCTTTGAAGTCTTTTTGGAATCTACTTCCCTGTAGTGTTCTGGTCATTGATGAAAAAGGATTGATCAGAGCGGTAAATCGGATGACGGAGAAGCTTTTTCATTTTTCCTCCGATGAATTAATCGAACAGTCTATTGCGATGATATTTCCGAGTCGTTTTCGGGCTATTCAACAGGCCTCTCTCCAGCGAATCTTACAATCATCTGCTTTCTTAGAATCTAATCCGGAAATGGAGTTTTGGGGGCTATCCCGTGAGGGTCGTGAATTTCCTCTGACAGTAGGAATGAATACTCTTAATTTTCCAGAGGGAAAAGTGGGTTTGATTTCATTCTTTGCATTGCCCAGACCCCCGGTGATTGAAGATACCCTATGGTTCCGAATTTTGGATGCCTCAGAAGATCTCGTGGCCATAGTGAACCCCAGCTTGGCCTACGAATTTGTCAACAAAGTTTTTGAGAACCTCCATGGCCTTCCAAGGTCCGAAATTCTCGGAAAGCCTATGGCTGACTTCTTGACCCCCACTCTATTTGAACGGGTGGTCAAGCCATATTTGGATCGTAGTTTTGGGGGCGAGAAAGTCAGTTATCAGTATCGTTTTGAATTCCGAGATCAGGGATTTCGAAAAATGGATGTCACGTATACCCCTGTTCAAATAATGAACTCGGGTTCGGTGGAACGCGTCATGATCCAGGCCCGGGATATTACCGATTTAGAAAAATTGGAATATTTGATTTTGACGATCCAGCAGATCCTGAACGGTCGAAAAGGGTCAACTATTCCCCAAGAAACTAAAATTGAAAAGGGTCCCACATCCCTTAAGCCCAAACCCGCCACGTCGGATTTAGCCAAAGTGGCTCAATTAACCCCGCAAAAGAAAACAATTCTGGCTTGTGTGGCCCAAGGAAAAACGAATAAAGAAATCGCCACCCTACTGAATCTCAGTGATAAAACGGTGAGAAATCACCTGACGTCCATCTTTAGGAAACTTGGTATTACCCGTCGGCCTGAGGCGGCTTCCATTTTTATCCGGTCCGCTTTAGAAGCCCACGAAAAAATAAAATAACCCTGCAAGAAGGTTGGGAAAGGTCCCCTCCATGCTTGAGCCAGCATAATCGGGAGATTCTGGCCCCATTTCGAATGGACGGAGAAGCGAAGGTGAGTCGAGAATGACGTCCTTTGGAATGACGCCGCGGGTTGGAACAGCTCTTCTCATATGCGAGGATGTCCATCCCCGCGATGGTCTTCGTGGAATCTTACAGGGGGCAGGGTTTCAGGTTTTTATTCTGGAAGAAAGTCAGGAAGCGCTTACCTTCTGCCAAAGCGTGGCTGTTGACTTGGTGTTCATAGATGTGGATCTTCCCAATGGGGAGGGTTTCTCCACCATCGTGAGATTTGCACGGGAATTGCCACGGATAAAGATTATTGCTTGTTTAAAAGTTCAGTATTACAGTCAGTTCGAGCCGAAAAAAGTCGCCGAGAGGCTCGGGGCTAGAGGGATATTGTTTCAGCCCTATGAGGCTAGTGCCGTCTTGGAGGTAATCCACCAAGTGTTAGCATCTTGAAGTACAATCCCCTATTTTGGATGGTTATTTTAAGGTAACAGGAGCCCCAATGGAAACCGTTTGCGAGCGGATAGGAAAGAAGCTAGGAGGGATACACTCTCCGAGAGAGAAAAGTGTTCTTTTAAATCCTTATGGATCGAACTCTTTGAATAATTCTTGAATGCGTGGATCACCGCCACCCAATTTGAGATATTGTTGGTAGTGGTGCCGTGCCTTGATCAGATCTTTTCTATGAAACTCATAAAACGTCCCGACATTAAATTGTCCCTCAATTGAATTTGGTTGTAGGTCCAAACCTTTCTGATAGGCTTTTTCAGCCTTGTCCCATTGCCTCTGATTGACCCAAAGGGCCCCTAAATTAAAATAGGTTTCCGCGTCCGTGGGTTTCAGTTTAGCGGCCTCCTGAAAATGTTCAATCGCTTTTTGAACCTCACCCTGCATTTGGTAGAGGAATCCAAGGTTATAATGGGCTTCTCCATGTTGCGGATATATAGAAAGAGTTTGGTGATAGAGGGATATTGCCTCCTCGGGACGATTTTGTTGTTCCATGATCCGACCTAGGACATACCACCCCTCTGTGTGATCGGGGTAATGATCGGTTAACTTTCTGAGTACAGATTGGGTCAATTCCAGATCCCCTGCCTGGAAATATTGATGGGCAAGGAGGTACAGCGCCTCAGCTTGCGAAGGTTGGTGGGCTAATACGGCCTGATAGCCGGCAATGGCGTGTTGAGCCTCCCCTTGTAGATCATAAATTTTTGCCAGAGCCAAACTGGCTTCCCAAAATTTTGGGTAAAGGGACAGCGCTTCTTGGAGAGTTTCTTTGGCTTCATCAACCTGTTGGTGATGCACCAATAAGAGGCCAAGATCATACTGAGCTTGAACAAAATGGGGGTTGAGGCGAATGGCTTCTTTGAGGGATAGGATCGCTGGTTCAGGTTGTTGGGTTCGGTGAAATTTCACAATGCCTAAGAGGTGATGGGCTTTGGAGAAGAGGGGGAACTCCTGAAGAGTTTGTTCAAGGAGCGATTGGGCTTGATCCAGTTCCTGCTTCTCAAAAGCTAGAAGGGCTTGGTTATAGAGTCGGTCCGCAGAATGACTCCAAGCTTCTGGGGGTCCCCAAACCAGAACAATAACGAAAGACAGGCAGGTGAACGAAATGACCAGGCTTTTAAACGGGAAAAAATGCAACGCACGAATCATGATGAATTACGGTAGCGGTTTTTAGAGCCTATAGACAATGGGACAAAGTAAAATACGATAAGTGAAAATTGGAGAAGAATGGTTGGTCATGATGCCTTATCGGCTTGATGCACGCGGATTTCCATCTTTCTGGACGGTAATGGGCTAGCTCAGAAACCTTTTCGAGGCATTAGGGAAGAACATAAGAAAACAGGGTGAAGGCCAAGGAGGTCGGCCCAAAAGCCTTCACCCTGTTGTTTCCAAGGCCAGGAGGAAGACCCTACCTTGGAACCTCAATACCTTTACGGCGTAAACTGTGTGAAAACGGGGGGGACATAAAACTCCAGAGGGTTGAGCGCATGGTAACTGATGTTGGTACGATTTCCGGCATTTGGGTCATAGAATCCTCCAACCAATCCTGACTCCGGAAGGTACAGGGGCCGGGAAGGCTTTGGGTTCAAGTTGTACGTTTGTACCATCTGGGAAAATTTCAAACGGCCCGCTTCAATCCGATCTATTTCGTCGTCCGTTCCGTAGATTACTGTTGGTGGATAGGGACGGCAGGTATCGATGGCCGCGTTGAAGATGGGCCAAAGTCGTAAAAATGTGTTGAGAGCCGTATCCGCAAGAGGCTGGTGGGCTTGAGGAAACAGGCGAATAAACCTGGGGCGAGAAATCCCTTTTGGATAATCAGACGTGTATATGACCGCTTGATTCTTTCTGAATGCAATGGCTCCCTCCCGAAGTGTTCCGTTGGTGAGATCCTCAATAGTGAGGGAATACGTATAGTCTTTGGTCCGGGCTTGGAGGCGATTCGGGGGAATATGTTGACCCTCAAAACGTCGAATAAGAAGATCTCGGTGTTTGGCCACCCCTATTCGAATGGGGGAGCCCTGGGTCTTCTTTTTACAGAGGTTGGCATGAAAGGGTTTCGGGTTAAGGTGTAGGCGGAAGACCTCCTCTCCCTGAGATAGGGCTGGAGTTATTCCGGTGAGTAACAGGGACAGAAAGAAAGTCGTTATGCAAGGAAAACATGTCTCTGGGCTCATAGGCCGGATCGACATCGGGTTCACCTCTTGAACCTCGTGCCAGATTCAGGGGACCTGTGGCACGGGCTGTCGGAATGAAGGAGCTCCAATCAGGATCAAGGTAAGGGTGGAGGCTTGCGATCAACAAACCTCCCGAAATGCCGTTACACGTGATGCTGTCGGTGATGGACTAGAGGAAGGGAAGAAGCGGTGGACCTCGAGAAGTCGGTTGATCGGTGATGGCAAGGAGTGGCAAGTTTGGCGAAGAGGGGTCAAGAACGGAGAGCAGATGAGAAGTGACTTCAATGAAATTGGAAAAGCCATGGATGCTTTGGCCGACTTGACAAGACCAGCTGCACCAGGATTGCTCATGAGATTGATGGTGATGGGCGTCCTGATGAAAGGTCGAAACCAGGGTTTGGGTGACGACTGTGCTCACAAAAATAAAGCACAGACCAAGCCCAATCGAAAAAAGTGAACGAACAAAGGTGGGTTTTAAGATGGACCTCATAGCCTTTTTGACAAAAATTTGGTCTGAAGTAGACATACTGTAATGTAGTTGAATTAACAAAGGGTGTCTACGTATGCCTGCTCATGGATGCTACAGATTTCAAATGAATATTAACCTCCTGGATCGAAGTCGCCCCACCTTTTGGGAGGAGCCGACGGATTCTATAGTTTTTCTAGGTCGGTAATGGCCTGCTTACCCATCTTCCTGTTCTTTCCTTCTCAATTGAACATCAGACTACGAATTAGGTTGCCCGTTTACCTTCAATTTTCCGCTAAAAGAGTCCCCTGGATGTTATGGGAAATCGCTAGTTGGTTTACCCCTCTCGATCGTCATGATTATGGGGATCACTTTAGATTGGGCAGGACCTTATCCATTTTTTCCCTTCATTCATGTACAACCCGAATCAGGCAAAGCGAAATTCCACCTATCCTTACGGTTATGATCCACCAAAGTGTCCACCGAAGCCCGAAAAATCCGCAAACTTCCTTTCCCAATCTTTGTGCTTTTTAATCGACCTTCTTCGGCCCATCGATAAATAGTCCATCGACTCACATTAAGAATTTTAGCGGCTTGTCCTACTCGTAACAGTTCCGATTCCATAAGACCTCCTCTCCTCCCCCCCTTTTCTGATTGAGGGAGATATGTGCAATATAGAACCTCATTCTGGTTCCACATTAGGCCCATTTTGTTGGTTGCGGCCATTTCTCACCTTTGACGGAATCTGGCTCCCAGCGAAGGAAAGACCTTTCCGCAAGCTGTTGGATGGTTCAAACCTAAGGTGAGGAGACCATTTCAAAGAATCACCCGACTTCGCTCCGTGCACCTTCCCTCCCCAAATTCTTCAGAGAACAAGAGAATGGGGGTCGGTACTCAGAATGAATTCGAGGATCTAAGGAAAAAAGCGGGTGGGCCCCGAGGTGAGAAAAGAGAAAGAGGAGAACCTTGTGCAAAGAGTACAGTGGGCCAGAATGCCAAGAAGGCCACGAAAAGACTTACCAGGGTCATTTGAGAGCTTGGGGTAGCCATGGCCGAAATTTGACCCACATGACAGGCCCAAGAACAGAGAACCGAATGGATAGGAATCTGACCTGATGAGTGATGTGTGGTGGTGGAGGTCAAAGAAGATGAGGAACAAAAGGCCCCTGCCCCCAATATGAGGATATGCATCCCTATCAGGAAAGCGATGACCCACCTGGTCCCCTGAATGGGTAGGGGAGACCTGAGAGTTGAAGATTGAGGAGGACCGTTCACCGACAATTGTTCCGCGCGAAGAAAAAGCTCACGTTACACCCAAAATCTAACTATTCTCCACAGATTTTTCAACTAGCTATCCGCAGGCTTGGTGGCGATGCCCATGGTGGAGATTCCACTGAGCCGAATGATATCCATTATTTTTATCACGCGTCCATGGGGAACCTGTTCGTCGGCATTAATGAGTAAGGAAGGGGTTGATTCCGTTTGCTGGAGGTTTTGTAACCGTACCTCCAACACTTTAAGGGAGATCTCCTCCTTGTTGTAATACAGTTGTCCATCTCGAGTGAGTGTCAGGGATACATGTTCGGGAATGTCATCTATGGCCGAATCTGCGGTGGGTAGATTGACGGGAAGGCCATGTTGGACGGTCATCGACAAGGTGGCAATCATAAAAAAGACCAGGAGAAAAAACATGGTATCGATCATGGGGATGATTTCGATACGGGCTTTTTTTTTGGCATGCGAGGGTAGTCTCAATTCGGTTTCCTCCCTGGCAGGCTATTCAGGATCGCCACGGTTTTTGTGGCATACCGCTCAATAAGTTCGGTTTCTTTTTCCATGCGAGCATGGAAAAAATTATAGGGAATGAGGGTGGTCACCGCGACGAATATGCCTGCGGCTGTACAAACCAAAGCTTCAGCGACTCCCCCCGTTACGGCATGGGGATTCCCTAACCCGGACTCGGACATGATACCAAAGGAGTCGATCATACCGATGATCGTCCCTAATAGACCTAGAAGAGGTCCGAGGGTAATTACCGTATCCAACAGTGGAAGCCCCCTTCTCATGAGCGTGACTTCGGCCAGTCCGGCTGCCTCCATCGAATGGGAGGGTTGGTGGTCCCGTTGGAGGATCCCCTCCGCGATGACTCGCAAGACGGGGCTGGATTGACTTTCAGTGAGGGTGAGGGCATCGGTGAACTTTCCTTGTTCAATCAGGGCCAACATCCGGGGGGCGAGTTGACTGGAACGAAAGGTTCGGAAATAAAACCATCGTTCTATACCCACGGTGAACGCCACGAGGGAACAGAGGATGATGGGAATCATCATCCATCCCCCACTCATGAGTATGTGAAGAATGTTCATGATATCCATGATCGTAATTACCGATTGAGGTCAAACTTAATGGGTATATCTACCCATTTGGCGATGGGAATATTACCATCTTTGGCCGGCTGAAATTTCCATTTTTTTATGGCTTTTTCCGCTTCACGATCTAATATCGGATGGCCGCTACTTTTACGGATTTTGACTTGAATCGGATTGCCGGTGGGATCAATGAGGGTTCGAAGAACGACGGTTCCCTCCCAACCGGATTCTCTGGCGATACGAGGATAAATGGGGCGGGAAGAGGCCAAGATTGAAGGTTTTGAGGTATAGGTCCCTGAAGCAGATGGGGCGGATGCCATCAAGGGTTGTCGACGGGAGGATGGTGGGATCGAGGGAAGAGATGGAGTCGTTGTGGTTGTGGGAGAAATCTTTTTCGGGGGAATATGTGAATTCATCACAGAAGGTTTCCCTATCGGTACAGTCGATGGGAATGGAACAGCTTTGGGTGGCTGTTCGTGTGGAGTCATTTTCATGAATTCCCTGGCTTGGAGGGCCCGGGAAGCTCGATTGTCGGTCAACATGGATTTCGACAAGGTCGGAAGTTTCAGTGAGGCCATGTTCGAGTTGATTGGTTGCTGGGGGGGGCGAATGGCGGGAGGGGGAACCTTTGGGGGTAGAGGCGTCGATAGAGAAGACTGTGGAGGGGGTGCGGTACGAGGAGTCCTAGTGGGGACTATGGGCTTGATCGGTTCGGGAGAGGAGGGCTGAGCCTCTTGCACCTGCACAGGTGGGAGTAATCTGACTTGAACGGAAGGGGGAGTTTCTGGAGGGGTGGCCTGTTGGGTGAGCACCGCAAGTATGATGACAAGAAGGGAATGAAAAAATAGACTCCCCAATCCGCAAAAGAAAAATGTTCGTGGGTTGGTTAACGGGACGGGGGTCGCAAGGGTCATTATTGAGCTCGCTTCAGGAGTTTGAGTATGCGTTCATCCTGGCCGCCTAGCTTTTGATAGTGAGCGTAATGTTGGAGGGCTTTTTGTGGCGAATTTTTGTGAAACTCGTAGAGCACGCCCAGATTAAAATGTGCCTCGGACAGGTCGGGGTTTAGTCGTAAGGCTTGCTGGTACTCCTGTTCGGCTTGGGGAATTTTTGACAATGCCGCATAGACCACTCCCAGGTTTACGTGGGCTTCCGGGTTTTCGGGCTCGAGGCGGGTAACGTGTTCGAAGGCTTCCGCCGCTTTGTCATACTGTTGTTGTTGCTGATACAGCATGCCCAAATTGAAATACGGATCTACCAATTCGTCGGTGAGCGTGAGGACTTGACGGTAAGCCTCGATTGCCTGATTGATTTGATCGGATTGTTGGGCCAATGTCCCGGCCAAAAGCCATCCATTCACATGCTGGGGATCCTGTTTCGTAAGTTGAGTGATATACGTGGTGGCTTCTTTACTCCGTCCCTCGTGGGCGAGCCAAAATCCTAAACTATATAAGGAATGAGAATTGTTGGGATCCAATTTCAATATTTCCTGATGGAGGCGTATGGCCTCTTGGCCCCGTTGTTGTTGGTCATAGAGGGTGGCGAGGGCAATTTGGCTTTCCAAAAAGGTGGGGTAGGCTTTCAACGCATCTTGCAAGGCGTGTTCGGCTTGTTCGAGTTGGCCCCTGGCTTGAAGGACCAATCCCATATCTACATAGGCTTGGGCAAAATGTGGGTAGGCCCTGACAGCTTTTTGAAACTCCTCCAAAGCTCGTTCTTGGTGTCCCTGTTGAAGTAGGGTCAATCCGAGTAAATGGTGGGCTTCGGCAAAGCCGGGGTACAAAGTAATCGCTTGTTTCAGGTCTGTGATGGTACGTTCCCATTGTTGGTCTTGAAAGGAATGATAAGCTTGGGCCAACAGGTCATGAGCTTGTCCGGCAGAGGCCCCTGTGCTTGAGAGAAGGACCCCCAACACAATCATCGGACACCAGCGCAAACAATAATTGATACGTTTTCCTTTCATGGTATTATTTTTCGAATGCCACCCAAATAGCTCACCGATCTAAATTAAAGTTAATAGGAAGATTGACTGCCGACGCCACGGGAAATTCACCATTTTTCGCTGGTTCGAATGTCCACGCTCGAATCGCCTGTATGGCACTAGAATCTAAAAGGGGATAACCCGAACTTTTCTGGACAGACGATTGTTCTACGCTGCCCTTGGATGAGATATCCAGTCGTAAAATCACCTTGCCTTCCCATCCCTGCTCCCGTGCTCTGCGGGGATAGGGGGGGTGTGGGGTGTTGACGGGTTTGGCCGGAGTTCTCATCTTACGGGTGTGGGACGTGGAGTCAAGGATTATTTGATGAGCAGGAGGTAATGTTTTTTCTATCGTTATCAAATGAGGATCCAGAAAAATTGGAGGGACCATGACAGGAAGTGGTGGGGGTGGCTGTATGGGAAAGGACAGTGTTTTGGTCGATTGTTTCACCACCTCTCCTGTGATTTCAATGGCCTCAAGGGTCTCAATGCCATCCTCCACTACCTGGTCCCCCTCTTCAGCCTGGCTAGAAGTCATCGCAATTCCTTGGGTACAAACCCCCAGGAATAGTAACAAGAAGAGACGTATGGTCTGTGTCATGAGGGGAGTGAATAAATCTTTCATTATCAATTTAACGACTCAATCGACCCCTTAACGACGCCCGATATCATTTCTTGTCCCCAAATATTTTACCCTTCGCTCCGGAAACTGAAAAGTTTTCCGAACCCGGTAAGAAAACGAATTCCCGGTTCCAAGCCTCTATTGATATCTTGGGGCAGGGAAATCGATGGATCTAAATACCAATGTCCGTTGTCATTGAAATTCACCGTGATGCCTGGAGTCAATAACAGGTTCGTGGGGTCCGTGTTCGGAATAAAACGAGTGGGGATATTATTAACAATATCTTTTTCCCCGGCCATCCTAGATCCAACCTCGAAGGTTGCTTCCATCGTGCCTCGAAAACTGTCAGTCCTATTGTAATTCGAATTGTGCTGACCCGAAAGGGCCATGGCAGAACTGACATGATAGGTCAAACCACCGCATCCAATGGGGGTATATCCCAGTTGGTCACCCAATGTGTCTTTTAATTGTAAGCCAATATGGGTAAGAAAAAACTGGTTGAAGGTATGCTGAATAGGTTCGAGTGCTCGGTACCTATGCAGAACTTCTCCCTCATCCCCTAGACCAACCTGAGTAAGCGGCTTCTGGACTTTCAAATCTGAAAATGTTTTTTAGATTCTCTTTTAGGGATTTCCAGGCTCAACTCCAACATGATCAGGCTGGGCAACAAGGGGAAGAAACCGTATCAGGCCATAAGCCGAATATCTCCGATGCCAGGGGAATTACATTTCTCAACTTCGACTTGCCCTTCCTTTGGCCCCGATTCAGGTTCCCCCCCGCATTCAGTGG
The DNA here is from genome assembly GCA_965223495.1 of Nitrospirales bacterium. GTDB lineage: Bacteria > Nitrospirota > Nitrospiria > Nitrospirales > UBA8639 > Nitrospira_E. The sequence goes on from OZ245001.1 coordinate 810,827, forward strand.
TCATGTTCCCGAAAGCCTCACGGGAATCGTGAGTAGAAAAGTTAGATTATCAGTAAAGTCGTCATAAAGATTGAAGCGAAGATGTGGATGAATGGGTTCAATTTTTATTGGTTATCCCCGAATGTATTCTTTGTCCTCAGTGTTGCCGGGAACCAAGGGATGGTGGGGACATTTCGGAAGGTGATAACTTTGAAGTTGTCTCCATTCCAACCCTTGGGTTAGCCGAAAATTTCGTGAGTTCCAATGCTGAGATAGAATAAAGCAGACCCGCATCTGGCATCGGGCTCGGAAGGCTTTGGTTGAATGATAAAAACATGCTACCAAGCGCATTGAGGACAGAAAACCTCTATACGAATTGATTTCTTTGGAGGCCAGGTTTCTTGCTACCATATCTTTATGGAAAAAAAGATAGCTAGCTGTTTATACTTAATCTATCCCCATGAATAGTCGTATGTCGATATCTTTCTCCTTTTCAACTGTTCCTCGGTTAATCCTGCGCGGTCCTGCTTTACCATTCAAAACCATTCGGGATTGGCTAAGGTCAATTCTTCATATCAGAGGCAAGGAACCGTGCGGTTGTTTTAGAAAAATCCACGAGTTGATTCCGGGGACCATTTCGGTATACTAAGGAGAGAAAAAGAAAATCGGGCAGGCAAACTCTCCATTTCCTATCTATTATTGGGTTCTTCCCAACCATGTTTTTTGCAATAAGGTAGAAAGTCCCTATGTTTGTTCGTCTTCTCAATGTTTTATTCGGAAGTAATAATGAGCGGGAACTCAAACGGCTCAAGCCCAAGGTCGATCAAGCCAATTCCATTGAAGCCTCGCTCGAGCCTTTGGATGATCAAGGGCTTGCTGAAAAAACGCAAACCTTTAAAAAACGTTTAGGAGCCGGTGAAACGTTGGATGACCTTCTCCCGGAAGCCTTTGCTGTGTGCCGGGAAATGTCAAAGCGCCGGTTGGGAATGCGACATTTCGATGTGCAGCTATTGGGGGGCATGGTATTGCATCAAGGCCGCATTTCGGAAATGCGAACCGGAGAGGGAAAAACCTTGGTGGCCACGTTACCCCTCTATTTGAATGCCCTCGAAGGTAAAGGTGCGCACCTGGTGACCGTGAACGATTATCTGGCCAAACGGGATGCTCAATGGATGGGCCCCCTTTACCATGGGTTAGGACTGTCTGTCGGAATTATCCAACATGAGGCGTCTTTTTTATTCGATCCCGACTACGATTCACCTGATAAACGCCTCCAATTCTTACGTCCTTGTACTCGGCAGGAAGCCTATGGCGCGGACATTACCTATGGGACCAACAATGAGTTTGGGTTCGATTATTTGCGAGATAATCTCATCGTCACGGATGTGGAGCAAGGCGTTCAACGAGCACCCAATTATGCCATCGTGGACGAAGTGGACAGTATTCTCATCGATGAAGCCAGAACGCCTCTGATAATTTCAGGTCCCACCGAACAAAGTACGGACCTCTATTACCAAATTGATCGCATCATTCCTTCCTTAAAAAAGGAAGTCGATTTTACCATCGAAGAAAAGACCAAGACCGTCTCCCTCACCGATGATGGAAACGTGAAGGTAGAAAAAGCCCTGGGTGTCGATAATCTGTATGACCTCAAACATTTAGGTTTGGTGCATCATGTGGTGAAAGCCCTTCAGGCTCATGCGCTGTATAAACGGGATGTGGAATATGTGGTCAAGGATGGCGAAGTGATTATCGTGGATGAATTCACGGGACGTCTCATGCCGGGTCGTCGGTGGAGTGACGGCCTGCATCAAGCCGTTGAGGCCAAAGAAGGAGTGAAGATCGCCAACGAGAATCAGACGTTAGCCTCGGTAACATTCCAGAATTATTTTCGAATGTATCCGAAGCTTGGCGGCATGACGGGAACCGCCGATACTGAAGCTCCAGAATTCGCAAAAATTTATAATTTAGAAGTGAATGTCATCCCGACCAATCGCGAAATGATTCGCCTTGATAATCCGGATGTGGTGTACCGGACCGAAAAAGAAAAATTCAATGCTATTGCTGAAGATATTAAAGAAGCCCACGAAAAGGGACAGCCGGTGTTAATCGGAACCATCTCTATCGAAAAGTCGGAACGATTATCGACCCTTCTAAAGCATCGTGGGGTTAAACACAACGTGCTGAACGCCAAGTTTCACGAAAATGAAGCCGAAATCATCGCTCAAGCGGGTCAAAAAGGGGCGGTGACCATCGCCACCAATATGGCCGGGCGTGGGACGGATATTTTATTGGGAGGAAATCCCGAGGCCCTCTTTAAACAACAAGTTATCTATCGGGGCGAGGAGTTGAGCGAAGAAGAACAGGCCAAGGTCTTTGAGAAAATTAAGGCATCCTGTGAAGCGAATAAACGGGACGTATTGGCTGCGGGGGGGCTCCACATCGTTGGGACGGAGCGCCACGAAAGTCGTCGAATTGACAATCAGCTTCGAGGCCGCGCGGGACGCCAAGGCGACCCCGGATCCTCCCGGTTTTTTCTGTCTTTAGAAGACGATTTGCTCCGAATTTTTGCCTCGGAGCGGGTATCTAACCTTATGCTGAAATTAGGGATGGAAGAAGGGGTACCCATTGAACATCGCATGGTCACCAAATCCATTGAAAATGCCCAGAAAAAAGTCGAGGGGCACAACTTTGAGATTCGCAAACATCTCCTGGAATATGACGATGTGATGAACAAGCAACGGGAAGTCATCTATAAACATCGACAAAGTGTCCTGAAGGCCACCGATGTGTCCGATGAAATTTTAGATATGATCGATAGCATCGGGCATGGATTAGTGGATACCTATTGTCCAGAGGAACAGTATTCGGAGGAGTGGGATTTCGAAGGATTACGTGAATCGATCCATGGGCAGTTCGGCTTAGACCATTTAAAAATTGATGAATTAAAAGAGTTGGGACGAGAAGCGCTGAAAGAAGATCTTCCGGCCAAACTTCAACAGGCTTACCGCGACAAAGTCCGGGGATTGATAGAGGAACAAGGTGCAGGGGAAGACCTTGTTCATTATATTGAGCGAACGATTTTATTGCAGATGATCGACCAACATTGGAAAGATCATCTTTGGGGAATGGATCAATTAAAAGACGGAATCGGCTTGCGTGGATACGGACAAAAAGACCCTCTCGCCGAGTATAAACGGGAAGGCTATGACATGTTCGCGGGCATGATGGACCGAATCAAAGGGGACACCCTGGAACGGCTCTTTAAATTCCAACTGGTTCGGGGAGAACGACCTCAGGCCGAACCGGAAGCCCCTCGGCCTCAACAAATGAGTCTCAATCGTGGAGAAACCGCATCGGCGGCCCCCAAAAAACCGGTACAACGGGCCCAGGAAAAAGTCGGTCGAAACGAACCCTGCCCCTGTGGAAGTGGGAAAAAATATAAGAAATGTCATGGGGCATAAAACAGCTAACGAAGGAGACGTCGTGGTGTATGGGAATGGAATTCTCTTGGCAAGTTTCGGATCCCCTCAGACCAACCCCCCCCTTTTCCCAAACCTTCCTTTTTGGGCACGAGTTCTGATTCGAGTTCAATTTCAGTCTTCCCCAGGACTCCATTCACATTTGTAATTCCACAAGCTAATACCGCAGGTTGGTACCCCTAGTCCTCGGCCATCTTACTGAATTTGAACCGTTTGGCTTTCCTGGATCTCCGAAAATTTCAAGATCCTATTTCCAAAACGAAGATGTTTGTAAGGGGAATAGACAGATGACCCCCCTTGGCCATAGGTACGTTTAACGCAAATGTCCTCTATCAAATTCTCACGTAAAATTTTATTTTTATTTGAGGGAATCTCAGAACCCATTCTGTCAATGGTGGGGGAATAAATCCAAAAAAGCCCCTGGCCCCCCATCCTTGAGGGTGGCTGGAGAGACGAAAACGTATTTCTGAAAGGGGTGAGGTGCCTCGATTTTGTATCCCGTGGGTGTATTAGGAGAGGAGAACTCTATCCGCATATTTTCGTTGTCATGAATACAAAAGAGGGTTAAGGATTCTCTGCCCCGTGTCATCATTTATGCTCCAGAAAGCCAGTAACGGTGCCCTTATCGGTCTGTGCCTTTACCTAACGTTCCTCGACATCAGTGTGCCCCCCACATTGTCGGCCACCAAGCTCCTTAAAATTGTTGTTCTGCATTGCTTGACCCGGCTCATGGCGGTGAGTGAGTCCTCCCTGGTCCATGGAATTCCTATGGCATTTTCAGGAGTGTAACGGGGATGGTCACAAGGAAAACTCACTCTTCACTCAACCCTGCCAAAACGCCCCTTTCCTTGTTAATTCTAGAGGAGGATTTTCTTGACGTGGAATTGTTCCTAGCCAGATTAGAACAGGCAGGGTATTTGTGTCAGACAGACCTTGTGACCTCGAAAGAGACTTTTCAGGAGCGTTTGGAGCTTGATCATGATCGATACGATATTATTTTGGCAGATTATCAACTTCCGAATTTTTCTGGTCTCCAAGCCCTCAATCTTGTCCTGGCAAAAGACCTTCTTATACCCTTTATCATGGTGTCGGGCATTCCTGGAGAAAACTTGGCCATCGAGAGTCTTAAAGCCGGAGCCACCGATTATGTGCTGAAAACGCAGTTGTGGCGGTTGCCCAAAGTTGTTGATGGGGCGCTTAAAGGGATAACCGAAATTAAACGTCGCCAAGAAGCTGAGGCTGCCCTGTATCAGGCCAAGGAGGAATTGGAGCGTCGAGTTGATGAGCGAACCAAGGAACTCCATGATGCCAATAAGGCCCTAGAGTCGGAAAAGGCCTTTACCACTCACATCGTATCCGCGGCTCCAACCTTGATCTGTGCTCTTGCTCCGGATGGTTCAACCCTTTCGGTCAATGATGCGGTCTGCCGGGTGACGGAATATTCCCGACAGGAAATCCTCGGACAAAACTGGTGGCCTCTCTTTTACCCGGGTAAGGAATATGCGCAAGTGGAGCAATTGTATAAAGACTTTGACATGCTGGGGCAGGTCACTAATTATGAGATGACGTTGACGACGAAGCATGGGGAACAACGGGTCATTTCCTGGAATTCCGTTAATCGCTATGATGATCAGGGGAACCTGCAGGAAATCATCGGAATTGGAGCAGATATTACTGAACAGAAACAAGCTGAAGCGGCAGTGCGGGAATTAAATCAAGATCTTGAAGCTCGAATTCAGATTCGCACGGAAGAACTTCAACGAGCTAAGGAAGAGGCGGAAAAGGCCAATCAGGCCAAGTCGACGTTTCTTGCTCGCATGAGCCATGAATTGCGAACACCGCTTAATGCCATACTGGGATTTTCCCAGTTGCTACGTCGCACAGCCAATCTTTCGGAGCAGGAACGGGAGAACTTGGCCACTATTAATAGAGCGGGGGAACATTTACTCGGCTTAATAAACGATGTTCTTGAGGTGGCAAAAATTGAAGCGGGGAAGATACCGCTGAGGTTCTCGACTTGTGATCTTCATACGATGTTGTTTGATTTAGACTCTCTATTCCGAGCCCGAACGAGACATAAACAATTGGATTTTCAGTTGGAATGTGAGGAAGACGTTCCCCGTTATATTAAAACCGATGAGAATAAACTTCATCAAATTTTGATCAATCTTGTGAGTAACGCCGTGAAGTTTACTCAAACCGGCACGGTGAATTTGCGAGTGTGGATCGAGAGATCGGTTCAAGAACCAAGGGACTTAGTGGCCTCTGAAGTCCTCCTACATTTCGAGCTGGAAGATACGGGGGCTGGAATTGCTGAACATGAGTTGGAAAAAGTTTTTGAAACCTTCGAACAAACAGCTAGTGGCAAACGAAGGGTAGAAGGTACCGGGCTTGGGATGGCCATTACGAAGGGTTATGTGGATGTAATGGGTGGCCTCATTAGCGTCAAAAGTCGGGTGGGACATGGGTCAGTCTTTCGGATAGTCCTGCCAGTAAACGTGGTGACACACCCCCGAGAGCAGGACCTGGGCCGTCGGTTTCGAGTACAGTCTCTGACGGCCGACCATCTTGGAAAATATCGTATTTTGGTCGCGGACGATGTGAGAGAGAGTCTCCAGCTATTGACCCAGCAACTCGAAATGGTGGGGTTTGTGACTCGAGGGGTGACTACCGGCCAAGAGGCCATACGGGAATTCCAGGTATGGCATCCTCATTTACTTCTTATAGACCGAAGGATGCCAGACTTAGATGGATTGGCTGTTATCAAGGCCATCCGAACAATGGAAGGGGAAAGCAGGGTGCCTGTGATCATCGTCAGTGCAACGGTTCTGGGGGACCAGGACCAGCTCGTTCGGGATGCGGGTGGGGACGGCTTTATCCCTAAACCCGTCCAGGAAGAAGCCTTATGGCGTTGCCTGGAAGAGAATTTACCGATCACCTACCTCTTTGAGTCCGATCAAAAGGGCCGCTTACCTTCGCAGGCGGAATTGATTGACCGAGCGGCAATCCGGCGGCTAACTCCAGAGCTGCGGACACGATTACGAGATTGCCTCCTTTTAGGCGATCTGTCCCGACTCTCATCATTATTGGAAGGCCAAGCTCAACATGAGCCAGAACTTGTGTCTGGGCTACGGGTGTTGAGCGAGCAATGTCAACTTGACGCGTTGCTCGATTTGTTTTCAGACGCCGAGTCCCCATAAGGTTACCGTAAAGGGCCAAGTGGCCACTTTTATTGAATTGTCCAAGCCTCAGAACTTTCAAGCCCCTTTTTTTATTATAGAGAGGTTCGGAGTAGCGTTTTTTCCCTGGAATGCGGTTTCATCTTAACCTAAAGCTGCGATACATATTTCTTCCCTACGTCCTGAACGGCGGATTCTCCTAGCCCGGGCCAGGGATATCTAGCGTTTCTCCTCGCACCACCCTCGGGCCAAATTTCTAACGTATTGAATCTATTGAATATTTTATTTTCCAATGAAGGATTTTGCTTGACTTCGAAAGGGAAAGCTGGGTATCGTACGCGATTCCTCATAGGCCTATTGAAGGAGTAACTATAGTCCATTCGTGCCATCCGACACCCCACAAATCCAGGGTAACTCTGAACTTATTAAGAAAATTGTGTCGGAAATTTCCAAGAACGGTCCCATGAGTTTTGCCCGTTTTATGGAAATGGCCCTGTACGATGTTTCTTACGGATATTACATGAATCCAATGGCTGAAAACCTTCGGGAAGCACCTGAACGGATTGGATGGAGTGGGGACTTTTTTACCGCCCCAGAATTATCACCGATTCTGGCAAAAACATTGGTCAAACAAGTCTTGGAAATTGATGAATACCTTAATCATCCCGATCCTTTTTTCTTCATGGAAATGGGAGGAGGAAATGGGACATTTGCGCGAGATTTTCTCCGGCACTGTGCCCATCAGGCCCCTCAATTATTGGCTCGACTGTCTTATCGAATGGTGGAATGTAGTCCCCATCTCCAAGCGCAACAGGCTCACCAATTGGATACCTCCCTTAGCCGAGATCTCCGTTCTTCCATTCGGTGGTGGGATCGCGTTGAATCTGTTCCCGATGATTCTGTAGTGGGAGTGGTTTTTTCCAATGAATTAGTGGATGCGTTCCCAGTCCATCGGGTTCGTGGTGGCCAACACCATCTTCAGGAAATATTCGTTTCGTTTGAGGGCGGGGAGTTTGTCGAACACCTTCAACCGGTGGAGGACCCTTCTATCTTAGACTTTGTGGGACGTTATGGCATCACTGTGGGCGAGGACCAAACAGTGGAAGTCCCAATAAAAGCGGAATCTTGGATGGCCCAAGTTGGTCGACTCCTGAACCGGGGAATCATTCTGACTATTGATTATGGCCATGCTCAACAGGACTATTACCGAGCGGATCGACAAGAGGGAACCCTGATGTGTTATTACCGGCATTCCCTTTCTTCCAATCCTTACGTCCGTGTGGGAGAACAGGATATGACGGCTCATGTCAATTTTTCTTCTTTACACCACAGTGGAAAAAGGTGTGGGTTGGAGACGGTAGGTTTTACGACGTTGGCCAATTGGTTGATGGGATTGAGAGTCGATTCATTGGTGGAAGGGCATGATCATGAATCTAAAGATGTGCAAGCCCTTGCTCAATTATTACGGCCCCAGGGAATGGGCAAAACATTCAAGGTCCTGGTTCAGCAAAAGGGTATTGAGGGAGTCACGCTGGCGGGGTTACGGTATCGGGCTTTTTTTGATGATGTCCTCTAAGGATGGGAAATGGTAAAACCATGCTGGGGTTCAATTTTTCGATAAGGTCACAAGAGTAATGGGAAGCGAACCGGTTCCGTATAATTATCTCCCCATATTAATTTTCATGGTTATCGGGGCTGTATTTGGGATCGTCTCCCTTTTGGCCGGATGGGTTCTTCGGCCCAATCGCCCTTATCGTCAAAAACTTCTCCCTTATGAAAGTGGAAGCCCACTGTTTATGGATGCCCGGGTGCAATTTCCCATGCGGTATTACATCATCGCGATGCTCTTTGTCATTTTTGATATTGAAGTGGTCTTTTTATTCCCATGGGCTGTGGTATTTAAAAAACTTGGCTTGTTAGGGTTGATCGAAATGGGATTATTCCTGGCCATTTTAATCGTGGGATTCTGGTATGCCTGGAAGAAAGGGGCCCTGGATTGGGATTAGAAATGGGTAGGTCTTTTACCCTAGAAAAACCGATGGGTAGCCAGTACAATGCCCGCTCAACGTTGGAAAAAGTCCTATGAGTTTTCTTGAACGACAATTGGAACCCAATATCATTACCACCAATTTGGATTATGCCATCAATTGGTGCCGGAAGTCGGCTCTGTGGCCGATGACTTTTGGGTTGGCCTGCTGTGCGATTGAAATGATCGCCTCGGTGTCTTCTCGCTATGATATTGATCGATTCGGGGCTGGGGTTTTTAGAGCTTCTCCCCGGCAATCGGATCTGATGATTGTAGCCGGAACGGTCTGTCGCAAAATGGCACCCGTGATCCGTCGCATTTACGATCAAATGGCTGAACCACGGTACGTAATCTCGATGGGTTCCTGTGCGACTTCTGGCAATCATTACAATAGCTATAGTGTCGTTCAGGGAGTTGATCAAATCGTCCCGGTTGATGTGTATATCGCCGGATGTCCTCCGAGACCTGAAGCCTTAATGGATGGTCTCATCAAGCTTCAAGAAAAAATTCAACAAGAAAAGTATTTTGTGAAATAAAGGTGTTGATTCAGGGGTTTGGGGAGCTCTTATCTGAACCATGAAATTGATGTATGCATGCTTTTTTTGAAGCGTTAACCAAGAGGTTTCCCGAGGCCGTCTTAACGGCCGAGGAAGATCCTATTCGCGGGGACTTATGGGCCCAAGTCCAAGCTCCGCAATGGCATGACATTGCGCGGTTCCTCCATGATGACCCCACGATGGCCTTAGATCACATCACGGATATTTGTTCCGCTGATTACCCCGATGACCTGGAACGATTTGAAATCATTTATCATTTCCTCTCCCTTCCTCATGGTACACGGTTGCGTATTAAATCCCGAGTTACTGAAGACTGTCCGGAAATACCCTCTATCTGTGATATTTGGCGTGGTGCGAATTTTCTGGAGAGGGAGGTCTATGATTTGATGGGAATCCGTTTCACGGGGCACCCTGACCTTCGCCGCATCTTAATGCCGGAAGATTACGATGAAGGTCACCCCTTACGAAAGGATTTCCCCGCCGAAGGGCGGGGCTGGCGGAGTCGGTTTGATTTCCTGCCTCGATTGGATGAAGCCGTTGGAGAATGGTCCGAATCCGAAGTCCCTGATGATCAGCGGCATCAATTCATGGCAGAAGATCGTCCGGAAGATAAAAAACGGACCACCGAAATGCTGTTGAATATGGGACCACAACATCCCAGTACCCACGGAGTGTTACGGGTGGTGCTGGAACTTGATGGAGAGCGGGTGAGTAAAGCGATGCCCGATATGGGGTATCTTCATCGGGGCGTAGAGAAACTTGCGGAAGGCCTGACCTATATGCAGGTGCTTCCCCATACCGATCGGCTGGATTATGTTTGTGCCATGACGAATAATTATGCCTACGTTCGGGCGGTGGAAAAATTAGTGGGCATGACGGTTCCGGAACGAGCGGAATATGTGCGAACGATTGTCGCCGAAATGCAGCGGATCGTCGGGCATTTGTTCTGGCTGGGCACTCAGGCTCTAGACATAGGGGCGATGACCGTATTTTTCTGGACGTTCCGGGAACGGGAAGTACTCTTAGATTTGTTTGAAAAACTCTGTGGGGCGCGTCTCACCCTGAATTATTACCGTATTGGTGGGGTGGATGCCGATTTGACTCCGGAGATTATTTCTGCCCTTCGTGAGTTTTTACGAACATTCCCCGAGCATATTCGAGAATATGATACCCTCCTCCAAAAAAATAGGATTTGGGTCGCTCGCACCAAAGGCGTGGCCGTCATTTCCCCTGAGGATGCCATTAATTTTGGGTGTACAGGTCCGGTGCTTCGCGGATCTGGAGTGTCCTATGACATTCGTAAACTCGAACCCTATGGGGTGTATGACCGAGTCGATTGGGAAGTGCCTATCGGAAAAGACGGCGATACCTATGACCGGTATTGGATTCGGATGGAGGAAATGTGGCAGAGCGCACGGATCATCGAGCAATGCTTGGATCAGCTGCCCGAAGGACCGATCATGGCAGAAGATGCCAAAGTGATTCCTCCCCCCAAGCCAGAGGTCATGCGGGATATGCAAAGCCTCATTCATCATTTTATTATTTTTACCCAGGGCTTCAAGCCACCAAAAGGAGAGACGTATTGTGGGACGGAAGTGCCCAAAGGAGAGCTTGGGTTCTTTATCATTAGTGATGGAAGCCCAAGACCGTATCGATTGAAAATTCGATCTCCTTCATTCGTCCATATGGGGGCGTTCGATCATATGGCACGAGGGTATTTAATTTCTGATATTGTGACCATTTTTGGGACGTACGACATTGTCATGGGTGAGTGCGATCGGTAGAAAATATGTTGCTCAGTAATTTTAAACCCGAAGTCGATGATATCCTGTCTCGCTACCCGGTCAAACGATCGGCTTTGTTGCCATTGTTAAATTTAGCGCAGCGAGAAGAAGGGTATGTGAGTGAGGCGGCCATGAGGGATATTGCCAAAGTGTTGGAGCTCACTCCTCCCCAAGTGTTTGAAACCGTCACGTTTTATACGATGTTCAACCTCAAGCCAATTGGGACCTTTCATCTCCAGGTGTGTAAATCGTTGATGTGTGCGTTGGTTGGTTCGGATACGGTCGTGGGTTGGATAAAAAACAAGATTGGGATTGCCCCAGGGCAAACGACCGAAGATAAAAAATTCACCTTAAGTGTCGTTGAATGCCTGGGATCGTGTGGGACCGGGCCCATGATGCAAGTTAACGACGATTATTATGAGCAGCTTACGGAAGAAAAACTCGGACAAGTGTTAGATGATTTGGCTAAGGACGGGAAAAGTTCCTTGAAAAGTGGTCCCTTTATGTATCCGTTACCGTTGGCCAAATAAGAATTTTGTTGGAAGTAGACACCCCGTAAATGGCGCAATACGAAAAAATTTTATTAAAGAATATGGAGCAACCTGGTTATTCCGGATCGTTGCCGGAGTACGAGCAGGCGGGTGGGTATCAGGCTCTTCGTCATGTCCTGAAAAACATGCAACCTGATCAGGTCATCGAGGAAGTGAAAAAGTCAGGCTTACGGGGGCGTGGGGGAGCTGGATTTCCGACCGGGGTCAAGTGGGGATTCATTCCCAAAGGGCACCCGGGTCCCAAATATCTCTGTTGTAATGCCGATGAGAGTGAACCTGGGACCTTCAAAGATCGTCAGTTGATGGAGCGGGATCCTCATCAAATGATCGAAGGGATGATCATTACCTGTTTCGCCATCGGCGCCCAAACCGCCTATATTTATATCCGAGGAGAGTTTCGTCTTGGAGCCGATATCTTGGTCAAGGCCGTTCAAGAGGCAAGAGAAGCGGGGTATGTCGGAGAAAATATCCTGGGAAGTGGTCTCACGGTAAACCTTTTTGTTCATCAAGGAGCGGGAGCGTACATTTGCGGCGAAGAGACGGCCCTCTTAGAATCCCTAGAAGGGAAACGGGGAATGCCCCGTTTTAAGCCTCCTTTCCCTGCCACGCATGGCCTGTATCAAAAGCCGACGGTCGTGAATAATGTGGAAACCATGGCCAATATCCCCCACATTATCAATAGAGGAGGGGAATGGTTCGCTTCAATTGGCTCTCCGCCAAAAAGTTGCGGTACGAGAATCTTCTGCTTGAGTGGCCATGTGAAATATCCGGGCAATTACGAAGTGCCTTTGGGCATACCCTTTCGGGAATTGATTTATGATTTAGGTGGGGGAATGAGGTCCGACAAACCCCTGAAGGCCTTTATTCCTGGCGGTGCTTCGGCCCCGTTTCTGACTCCAGAACACCTAGACGTGAAAATGGACTTTGAATCGGTGGCCATGGCCGGGTCGATGTTAGGATCTGGTGGGGTGACGGTCATGGAAGAAGGAACGAGCATGGTGTGGGCCGCGCTCAGGCTCATGGAGTTTTTCTATCATGAATCCTGTGGAAAGTGTACCCCCTGCAGGGAAGGCAGTTCCTGGCTGGTCCAAACCCTTCAGCGAATTTGGAATAAACGGGGCCGTCCGGAAGATTTAGACCTTCTTCAAGAATTGTGTGGGAATATTGCGGGACGGACCGTGTGTGCTTTTGGTGAAGCTGAAGTGGCTCCTATACAAAGTACACTCCGGCACTGGCGTGTTGAATACGAGGAGCTTATTCGGGAGGCCCAGGTTTCTATGCCTGTTCGGAAAGATATTCACGTGTTGACCCATTAAGTCTAAAACCTATGGCCTCCACGACAACCACGACCACGGATCTTATTACCCTGACCATTGATGGGAACTCTGTGACGGTGCCCAAGGGCACGTTGGTCATTGAAGCGGCTCGTCAGGTGGGCGTGATGGTGCCGCATTTTTGTTATCATCCTAAGCTCTCCCCGGATGCGAATTGTCGAATGTGCTTGGTTGAGATCGAAAAAATGCCAAGGTTGCAAACCTCCTGTAGTACTCCCGTGGCCGAAGGCATGGTGGTGAAGTCGGCTTCTTCGTCGCAAGCCCAAGAGGCCAGAAAGTCGGTGTTGGACTTCATCTTGGCTAACCATCCCCTGGATTGTCCGGTCTGTGATCAGGGTGGACGATGTGATCTTCAAGATTTTTCTCATGAATATACGGCGACTACCAGCCGTTTTAAAGAACTCAAGCGAGTGTTTCAAAAAGAATATTTTAGTCCGCTGATTGAAACGCAGATGAATCGGTGTGTGCAATGCTTGCGGTGTGTTCGATACTGTGACCAGGTTATGGATGTCAAAGCCTTGGCCCCGGTCGGGCGTGGGACGTTGACGGAAATCAAGGCTTTTGGTGCTCATGAATTAGATTGTGAATTTTGCGGAGGGTGCGTGCAAATTTGTCCAGTTGGGGCCATCACCAGTCGAGCCTCCATGTACGAATTTCGTCCTTGGATGCTCAAACGGACGGATTCAGTCTGTGGGTATTGCGGGGATGGATGTCAGATTACCTTCCAAACCAAAAATGACACCTTAATTGAGGTGAATTCCACGCAAGGGGCGGGGCGGAATAGTGGAGATCTTTGTGCACGAGGCTACTTTGGCTATCATGTCAGTGTTCACCAGGATCGTCTGTTAACACCTCAGATTCGTGAAGGGTCCGCCATGAGATCGGTCCCCTGGGAAGAGGCCCTCGAACTGGTGGGGAATCGATTGTTAGAAATAAAAACCCAACATGGTCCAGATTCGATCGGTGGGCTCATTTCGGGAAGATGTACGAATGAAGATGTCTACGTATTTCAAAAATTCATGCGTGGGGTCATAGGGACGAATCGGATTGATTCCAGCGCCAGGTATGGGCATTTAAATGGTGTGCATGCTTTGAAACGGGTGCAAGGCACCCATCGGTGGACCGTCAATTTCGAGGATATCCTTTCGGCCGATGTTCTGCTACTCCTGGGGACGAATATCACGGAAACGAATCCCATTACGGGCCTGAAAGTCAAAGAGGCCGTGAAGCGTCGAGGGGCTCGGTTAATCACGATCGAGGGATTAGAGCAGGCCATCGGGAGTATCAGCAATATTGCGAATCTTGCTCACCATCATTTTGGCATGAATCCCTTGGGGTTTGGCACAGCCATTATTGGGTTATTAAAAGCCGTCATTGAGCAAAACAAGGTAGATACAGATCTTCAGGATCAGGCTTCAGCCTATGTTCAGGATATCACCCATCAGGTTCACGGTCTCTCGTGGTTGGACATTCAAGCCCGAACGGGATTCGGTTCTCCTGAGTTTCATGAAGCGGCCAAAACCTTTCTTGAGCATGAGAAGGTGGTTGTGGTGGTCGGGCAAGGCGTGCTCAGACATCAGGCTGGGTTTGTGAATACCGTCAATCTCTTGGACCTCTTGCTCTTAACCGGAAAATTGTCCAAATCGGGGTGTGGACTCGCCCCTTTGGCAGAGGAAAATAATGATCAAGGGACGTATGAAATGGGTGGAGTTGGGGCCGTCTTACCCGGAGGAACATCTTTGGGAGACGAGAAAGCTCGGGAAGCGTTGTCTCAGGCTTGGGGCAAATCTATTCCTGATGCTCCTGGGTCGTCTCTTCCACAAATGCTGGAAGATGCGGTGCAGGGAAAATTAAAAGCCCTATTGGTAATTGGGGAAAATCCTTTGAGTTCGCTCCCGCCGTCTTCTGGTGTTCAACAGGCTTTTGAAAAGGTTGATTTTGTGGTTTGCCAAGAATTATTCATGACGGAAACAGCAAAGGGAGCGCATGTCGTCTTGCCTGCCTGTTCCTATGCTGAAAAGGATGGAACCTTTACGAATACGGAAGGTCATATTCAACCTGTGAGAAAAGCCATAGATCCGATCGGGGAGAGTCGGCCGGATTGGGAAATTGTTTCGGCATTGTCTGTGGCCATGGGAGACCCCATGGAATATTTGGATGTGAAGGAAATCGGAAAAGAAATTCGAAATCTTTTCCCAGGAACACGGACTCTGGGGCCGGGGCCCATGCCGGCAAGGTCTGATGCTGAGGCTGTGACCCGTTATGTGCAAGGGGATTACCGGCGAGATCTTTCAACCCGTTTTCACATTCCGGCAACCCCTTCAGCAGGGCCTGACCAGCTTACGCTTGTGGTGAGTCAATCCCTTTTCCATTCGGGGAAATTTTCGTTAAAGGCGAAGGAATTAATGAAAGTGGAGGCCGAGGGCAAAGTGTACGTACATCCTGAGGAAGCTCGCCGGCGAGGTCTGGAGGAGGGTTCCCGAGTTAAGATCAGCAATCATTTGGGAGAAGTCGAAATGGATGTCGGGTTGCGTGAACGAGTGCCTCAAGGGGTGGCGGTTTTCCCGGAACATTTCGATCAAGGCCTTCGATTGCTTTTACCCTATGCAGTGGATGAGGAAACCCAAGTGCCCTATCACAAATTGGCCACGATTCAATTGAGCAAAGTGGGATAATTCTCTTGGCTCCGTTCAAGGAATGAACGAGGAAAAGGAGTAATCATTCAACATTCTGCCACAGGGCGAAAGGAAGCTGTTTGAATTTGGCGTTCCGTGAGGTCGTAAGCCCAGAGGAAGATGTGGGGTCTTTCCCGGTCTGTTCACGTCTTGGAATAATGGGAACACGGTTCTCGCCGAATTTCAACAGCTTCAATTGAGGAGTAGATCCGGCATGGATATGGGAATTCGACTCGCACTGACTTTAACCCAAATTGGCGCCGTGATGGGGATTGTGCTCCTCACGGTCGCGATTCTCACCTTGCTGGAACGCAAGGTATTGGGCTGGATGCAGGACCGGATGGGACCGATGGAAGTCGGGCCCTATGGTATTCTTCAACCGGTAGCCGACGGGTTAAAACTCTTCTTTAAGGAAGATATCATCCCAGCTGGAGCCAATAAATTTATGTTTAGTATGGCACCGGTGTTGTCTTTGGTTCCGGCACTTATCGGATTTGCCGTGATTCCCTTCGGGCCAGATTGGACAGTGGAAGTTGGCGGCATGACTTTTAAACCCTTCGTGATTACCGACATCAATATCGGAATCCTTTACATTCTGGCTTTTGCCTCCATCGGGGCCTACGGGATTATTTTAGGGGGATGGTCATCGAATAGTAAGTATTCCTTGCTTGGGGGGTTGCGATCTGCCGCTCAGCTCATCAGTTATGAATTGAACGTGGGGCTGTCTATCGTCGGAGTGTTGCTCCTGGCGGGCTCACTCAGCCTCGTTCAAATTACGAATGCCCAGGGTGGTGGGTTTTGGAATTGGTACTTTTTTGCCTTCCCGTTTCCTCAGGCCGTGGCCTTCGTGATCTTCATCATTTCTGCTGTGGCGGAAACGAATCGAACCCCATTTGACCTACCCGAAGCGGAGAGCGAACTGGTGGCTGGGTTCTTTACCGAATATAGTGGTATGCGGTTTGCCTTCTTCTTTCTCGCAGAATACGGCAACATGATATTGGTGTCCTGCGTGGCGACCGTGTTGTTTTTTGGGGGTTGGCATGCTCCATTGGAAATCTTACAAGGCCCTGAGTCCTTGCACTGGTTGACGGGCATCATATGGTTTACCCTTAAAGTGTATGCCTTCCTGTTTTTATTTTTCTGGCTGAGAGCCACGCTTCCACGATTGCGGTATGACCAATTGATGCGGTTTGGATGGAAAGTGTTACTACCGATCGCATTGGGAAATATCGTCTTGACCTCAATCTTGGCTTATATCTTCCCGGGGAACTGATTCCAAGAGAGAAATGCGATGAATTTTAGGGAATGGATTAAGACTCTCACATTTTATGAAATTCTGTTGGGGATGAAAGCTACGATGTCGCATCTTTTGAAGTACAAGCCGATTACGTTGCAATACCCCCATGAGAAAAAACCCTTACCGTCGAATTACCGTGGGATGTTGGCGTTACTCCGGTACGATGATGGGACCGAAAAATGTGTGGGTTGCGATCTCTGCGAAGCGGCCTGCCCTTCTCGGGTGATTCGAGTCGTCAGTGCTGAGGTCCCCGGTGAGCCCACCAAGCGCTATTCAAAGGAATACTATATGGATATGACGCGGTGTTTGTTTTGCGGGCTCTGCGTCAAAGCCTGTCCCGTTGATGCCTTGGGGATGACTCAGGAATATGAATGGGCGGTCTATGACAAGCGTCAATTGCACTTAAACAAACAGCAGCTCTTGGCCGTAGGAGATCGAAATTTTCCTGTTCGTGAAAAGCGATTGGAATTCCAACACCCGAATGTGGCGTATTTCAACGTCGGGTTCAAGGCCATCCCGCAGAAAAGCGAGTAAACGAGGTCATTCTTGGACCCAATCACACGCACCTCTACTTGAAGGAAAACCCTGGTCAGATAGCCTGGTTAACTTGAGATAATGGGAACGATGGTCTTTTTGTATTTTGCCATGGTGATTGTGGGCACCGCTGCCCTCGTCGTGGCTCTTCGAAACCCCGTCTATAGTGCTCTAGCCTTACTCGTCATGTTTTTTCATGTGGCAGGCCTCTTCGTGACCCTTCACGCGGAGTTTCTGGCGATCATACAGATATTGGTGTATGCCGGAGCCATCCTGGTGCTCTACCTTTTTGTCGTGATGCTGTTGAACTTAAAACGAGAAGACCGATTCCATAGCCAAAGTTTGATCGGGGTCTTACTGGGTTGTGTCCTTTTCGCCGAAGCCCTGCTGCTTATGGTTAAAGGGGACACTTCTTTAGGCCAACTCAATGTTCCTTCCTCCCCCGCGGCCCAATTGACGGGGGGAAATACCGAGTCAATCGGGGAGTTGTTGTTTTCCACGTATTTATTCCCGTTTGAAGTAGCCTCCCTAATTCTATTGGTCGCCATGGTTGGAGCCGTGATCCTGACCAAAAAAGGAATTTTGGAAGGAAAAAATTAATGGACGTTCCGATCAGTTATTACGTGGTGTTGAGCGGGATCGTGTTTTCGATCGGTCTCGTGGGAGTTCTCATACGCCGCAATATCATTATCATCTTGTTATCCGTTGAATTGATGCTGAATGCGACCAATATCAATTTCGTGGCGTTTTCTTCCTATTTAGGGAATCTCTCTGGACAGGTGTTCGTGTTTTTTGCCCTTACCGTTGCGGCGGCCGAGGTCGCGGTTGGGTTGGCCATCATTATTGCCCTCTACCGGCATTCCGCCAGTATTAACATTGACGACTTTCGGCTACTGAAATGGTAGGGTAGATGGTCTACGCGTTCATTCCCCTCCTTCCACTCTTCGCGTTCGTGATCCTTGGCCTGTTTGGCCATCTAATCAAAGACCGTGCTCATTTGGTAGCTGTTCCGGCCGTAGTGGGTTCGTTTCTTCTTTCTTTGCTGGCCCTAGGTCAAGTGGGATCTGGCCCGGCTCTGGAAGTCCCCCTCTATACCTGGGCTAGTTCAGGAAATCTCAACATCACTCTTGGTCTGTACATCGATCAATTAACCGTTGCCATGTTATTGCTGGTCACTATCGTGAGTTCTCTGGTCCACGTTTACACCATCGGGTATATGCATGGGGAGGAAGGATACGCCAGGTTTTTCAGTAATATCGCTTTGTTTACCTTCTCGATGCTGATGCTCGTCATGTCCGATAATTTCCTCCAACTGTTTGTCTCCTGGGAAGCCGTGGGTCTGTGTTCGTATCTTTTGATCGGGCATTGGTACGAACGCCAATCTGCGCGTGCGGCGGCCACCAAAGCATTTTTGGTGAATCGTGTGGGAGATTTTGGTTTCATGCTCGGCATTTTATTGGTCTTTGTGACGTTTGGCAGTTTGCAATACCAACAGGTTTTTTCGCAGTTGGAAGCCCTCTCTGGAGGTATGGTAAACCTGCTTGGGGCCATCGGCGGCCATTGGGAAATCTCGGTGATGACCCTGATTTGCCTGTTCCTGTTCGTGGGTGCCGTGGGAAAATCAGCACAAGTACCCCTGCATGTGTGGTTGCCGGATGCGATGGAAGGTCCCACTCCGATATCGGCTCTCATTCATGCGGCCACGATGGTCACCGCCGGCGTGTTCATGGTGGCCCGGTTGGCCCCCCTGTATAACCTCTCGCCTGTCGCCATGGATGTCGTGGCCGTGGTGGGAGGGGTGACGATGTTTTTGGGCGCCACGATTGCGGTTACGCAAACAGATATTAAACGAATCGTCGCCTATTCCACCCTCAGTCAATTGGGTTACATGATGATGGCCTGTGGCTTGGGGGGGTATATCGCGGGAATGTATCATCTGCTGACCCATGGAGCGTTTAAGGCCCTGTTGTTTCTTGGTTGTGGCGCGGTGATCATTGCCTTGCACCATGAACAAGATATGCGGCATATGGGAGGACTCAAAGATAAATTACCCCTGACCCATTGGACTTTTTTCATCGGATCCTTGGCATTGGCCGGGTTTCCCTTCACCGCTGGATTTTTCAGCAAAGATGAACTCCTCTTGGCCTCTTGGCTATCAGGGGGGTTGGGACAGGTCCTGACCATTTTGGGGTTGCTCACGGCCCTCATGACCGCCTTTTATAGTTTTCGCTTGGTGTTTGTCACGTTTTGGGGAGAGTCACGTGTGGATCCTCATCATGCCGGACACGTACATGAACCTTCACGAACGATGACGGTTCCCCTGTTGATCCTCGCTGTCCTCAGTATTGTGGCTGGCTATATTGGCATTCCGGAATTTTTGGCCCCGGCGTTTCCCGGGGCAGAAGGTGGTGGACATCATGAGGGTTTTGCGGCGATGGGAATTATGATTGCCGCCACGGCCATGGGCCTGTTGGGTATTGCGGGGGCGTATGTTGTCTATGTGAAATCGCCAGGATTGCCTGAGCGGTTAGCCACCCAGTGGCAGACCCTCTATCAATTGTCCCTGAACAAATGGTTTGTGGATGAAGCCTATGATCGGACGGTGGTGTCGCCGACGTTGCGATTGGCTGATCAACTATGGAAACGAGTAGACGTCGTGGTGATAGATGGAGCCGTGAATGGAGTTGCGCGTGCCGTAGCCTGGGGAGGATGGATGACGCGACTGTTGCAAAGTGGGCAAGCGCAAAACTACGCCCTGAGTATGACCGTGGGGGCGATCGTGATTTTGGGTCTCCTGATCTTTTTCTAAAGAGGCCAATTGACATGAATGACGATAGCCGAAATGCCGGATTGATTCGTGTGTTCAGGAGTCAAGGATTCTTGAAAGAGGAGAAGTCCGACTCGTGACCGAAATGGTTGTTCACACGGGTGGGGTACCTTGGCTTACCCTTATTTTGCTGTTGCCCTTACTGGGGGTGGCGGCCATGTTTGTGGTTCAGGCTTCGCTCGTTCGTCAGATTGCCTTGGGGACCTCATGTTTGACGCTGCTGGCTTCATTGCCCCTATGGCTTTTCTTCGACAATGCCGATGCCGGCATGCAATTCGTGGAAAAATATCGATGGATTGACTCGCCCTCGATCCATTATGCCTTAGGCGTCGATGGAATCAGCATGCCTCTTATTCTCTTGACGACGTTCCTGACTCCACTGTGCATTCTTGTTTCCTGGTCTGCTATTGAAACGCGTATCAAAGAATTTATGATCAGTTTGTTGGTCATGGAAACCGCCACTCTTGGGGTATTTGCGGCGTTAGATTTTGTGTTGTTTTACATCTTTTGGGAAACCATGCTGATTCCTATGTATCTCCTGATTGGGGTATGGGGTGGGCCCAATCGGGTCTATGCCGCCATTAAATTTTTCTTGTATACCCTGGCCGGAAGTATTCTGTTGTTAGTGGCCATTCTTGTGTTGTTCTTTGAGGGTGGGAGGACATTTGACATTCTGAGTCTCACCCACGCCTCCTATGCTCCGGAATTACAATCTCTCCTATTTTGGGCGTTTTTTGCTGCGTTTGCGGTGAAGGTGCCGATGTTTCCTTTTCATACCTGGTTGCCTGATGCACATGTCGAGGCTCCCACGGCGGGAAGTGTCATTCTGGCCAGTGTGTTACTCAAATTAGGAACGTATGGATTTTTACGATTTTCTCTTCCCATGTTGCCTGATGCCTCTCTGACTTTTGCCCCCATCATCATGGGGCTATCGGTGGTGGCTATTATTTATGGGGCCTATATGGCCTTGGCGCAAGTTGACATTAAAAAGTTGATTGCCTATTCCAGTGTGAGTCACATGGGTTTCGTAACATTGGGAATTTTTGCGATGAATGCGCAGGGTATCGAGGGGGCCATTTTGCAAATGATCAACCACGGGATTACCACTGGGGCCCTCTTCATGTGTGTCGGCATTATTTATGAGAGAACGCATAGTCGACAAATTTCCGACAATAGTGGGTTGGCGGGAACAATGCCGAAATATGCGACATTTTTTGTCATTTTTGCGCTGTCATCCGTTGGGTTACCGGGTATGAACAGTTTTGTCGGAGAATTTTTGGTCCTCATCGGGGCCTTCGCATGGGATAAATTGACGGCCACCTTGGCCGCCTTAGGTATCATCTTAGCGGCCGTGTATACGCTGTATTTGGTGCAACGGGTCATTTATGCCCCGGCTTCACCCCCCATGCTTCCTAAATTATCCGACTTGAAGCCTCGGGAATTTGGAATGCTGGTTCCGTTGGTGGTGTTTGTGTTTTGGATTGGCTTGTATCCCAAGCCATTCTTGGATGTGATGCATGCCAGCGTAAACCGCGTCGTCGCTTCTCAATCTATCCCCCTGGTGGTTCAGGAGTTTGGTTCACGAAACCATCCTAGTGTCGGCCACATGGATGAGCCGTTGGCTGGACTCTCTCAGCTAAATATTGAGGCCATCCCATGACTCTTCCCCTCGCTGATCTAGGGGCCATCCTTCCGGAATTGCTGATCGTGGGTGTGGCCTGTGTCCTTCTGGTTCTTGACCCCATTACCCCCAAAGCGAAAAAAGACTTTCTGGCATGGATGAGTCTGGGGATTTTAGTGGTTTGTGGGCTTGTGACTATCGGCAGTTTTGGTGATCGCACGATGGTCTTCAGTGGTCTGGTGGTGATCGATTCCTATGCTGCCTTTTGGAAGCTCCTGCTGTATGTCATCAGTGGAATGACGGTCCTCCTTTCAATGAGTTATCTCAAAGAGGAAGGGATTGAGCTGGCAGAATATTATGCCTTTGTCTTGTTAGCTTTAGTGGGCATGATGGTGATGGTGTCCGGGGCGGATCTCTTGACGATTTACTTGGGCATCGAACTCATGTCAATCACGCTCTATATCATGGCAGGGTTTAAACGATTTGAGGCACGATCCATTGAATCGTCAGCCAAATATTTTGTCTTAGGAGCTTTTTCTTCGGGAATTCTCCTTTATGGGATTTCATTGGTCTTTGGCATCACCGGAAGTACGCGATTAGAGGAAATTTCGGCAGCCTTGAATGGTCGAGGGCTTGATGACCCGTTAGTGTTGGTCGCCTTAATGTTGGTACTAGTGGGGTTTGGGTTTAAAATCGCTGCCGTACCTTTTCACATGTGGACACCCGATGTGTATCAGGGTGCACCAACTTCGGTGACGGCATTCATGGCCGTAGCTTCCAAAACGGCCAGTTTTGCCGCCTTACTTCGGGTCCTGTTAGAAGGGTTCGGCGGTGTGAAGCCCAATTGGAATTTGCTGATATTAATGATTTGTCTAGTTACGATTGCCCTAGGAAATTTGGTGGCGATCGTGCAAACCAATGTGAAACGGATGCTGGCCTACTCCAGTATCGCCCATGCGGGATATGCTCTGATCGGTGTGGTGGTCGCAGGAGGAGTCGGGGTCGGGACAGAGGTTTCTTCGCGGGGAGTTTCCAGCCTGATGGTCTATCTCGCCATTTATTCCTTCATGACCCTGGGCGCCTTTACGATGGTGGCCATGTTACGGAAGGGAGGCTTGGAAGGGGAGGAAATTGAAGATTTTACCGGGCTTGCCAAACGACATAAGGTGGGAGCATTCCTCATGTTGGCCTTTATGGTTTCTTTAGCCGGAATTCCCCCCACGGCGGGATTTATCGGAAAATTCTATCTCTTTATGGCCGCGGTCAATGCTGGACTGACCTGGTTGGCGGTCATTGGACTCATATTCGCCGCGATTTCGGCCTTTTATTATTTGCGAATCGTTATGGTGATGTATATGCGAGAGCCTTCTTCTGAGCAGGAACTTCATACTCGTCTGATCATGTCTCCTCAAACATCCACGGTTTTGGTCTTTGCGATTGTTGGTGTGATACTTTTGGGTATATTCCCTGGCCCGTTAGTTTCCATTGCCGACTTTTCTTCCCTTCCCATTAAATAACCTCTTTTTGTTCTTTCTCTAGCCCTCTTCCTGAGGGAGATGGACTGCGGTTCGTTAGTGAGAGGCTATGAGGGAATGTGGGCCGAGTGATCCTGGGAGGAGGAAAGACCTATGCAGAGGACTGAGATGGGCAATGTTGGAAGATATTCTTCAAAGAAGCCATGACTTGTTGAAGGGTATCGATGGGTAGGTTTTGGATAGATTTGGGAGGAAGAGAACAGGTCGCTCCCCGTCCTAAAAGATAGCGGGTCAAATGGACATGGCCGGATAACGCGGCTGAATGAAGGGGTGTGATCCCCAGGGTATTGGTCACATTAATAGAAGCCCCGGCATCAAGTAGCAGTTTGGTCATGGTCCTATCGCCGGTTTGAGCTGCGACATGAAGAACGGTCCAGCCATCCTTGAAGGGGGTGTGAACGATAGCTCCCGCTCTGAGCAGGTAGGAAGCCATACGGAGCTGGCGTTCTTGTACGGCAACATGTAAGGGGGAAATGGTTCCATGGACCCCATTCACGTCAGCTCCATTCTCAACCAACAGTCTGGCCACATCAACGTGCCCACCCTTTGCGGCAAAATGTAAAGGGGTCCAATTCGTTTGATACGTTCCCTGAACATCGGCCCCATTTTCGATTAACAACTTCACCACGGGAAATTGCCCTGACCTTGCGGCGAAATGTAAGGGCATCGCCCCCTCAGGTGTTCGTTGGTTGACGGAGGGGTTTTGAGAGAGGAGTTGCTGAATGAGCGGGAGGTTTCGGCTTTCTATGGCTTGGAAAAGAGTTGGGGCTTCTTCCGGGTTCCCTCCAGGTGTCAAGAAATAGATCAATCCAAGGCCAATGGCCAGGCCCAAATACTTGATAATTTTGAATCCAGGAGTTTGAGTCATGACCGAAACAAGCACTTCCTTAAGTTGGGGATGGGATGTGGTATGGAAACCAAGGTTCAACGACAAGTATTTTAACTGCTGACCTATGAAATAGAAGGTACATACAAAAGACAATTCCCCATTTGGGGGGGAGGCGTGTGTGAAATGACCCTGGAATGGCCGAAATTTTAAGGAAAGTTTGTGTCTCAGGAGGAAAGTCAAGCCTTGAGGAAGACACCGATTCGGGTAATTCTGAACGGGTCAGGGGGGGCAAGAAAGGACGTGAGCTGGGAAGAATGGGGGTTGGTGGTTAAAAGGGCGCCAAGAAATTGATGGGAAGTACCTGGGACAGGGGGTGGCTACGGTTTAGAAGCTAATAACTTTTCCTTTTGCCGTTCAAATTCTTGTTGAGAAATGAGATTTTTTTCCATTAACCCACTGAGTTTTTCTATTTCTGAGGCCACGGAGGTCGTCGTCTGTTCTTGGGTGGAGGTTGAAGGATCTAAAGGCGGCTTCTGAAAGTCCGCCTGTAAAATCAATCCATCCAGCACATAGTGCCAATGTTTGGCCGCCCCCATGGCTTTTTCGAATAAAATGCCCCCCTCTTTGGTATCCATATCCAAAAAATTGACGACATGGATGGGGTTAATCTCATGATGTATGAGAATGAGTAAATCAACCCGTTGATTCGTCCCTTGAGGGGAGGGTGGATGCAATTCCCTAATGATGCTTTCTTCTGTTCGTTGAAGCTCTCTTAAAAATTGCACTATTTCTTTTGGTTGACTACGTTTGCCCTCCCCCAAAATTTCTCCATTCTTAACCAGAACTGATCCAATCAGTTTTGATATTGGGAGTATTTGAGGGGGGCGAGAAGGTTTTCCCAGAAGACAAATTTGATGGGATTGTTCATTCACCGCCAAGCCGCTATTTCCATCCGGACTCAAAAACATTTGAGAAGGAATAAAGCTTGTGCCCTCAATTGCTTTCTGTGAAGATGGGGTGGTGCCAGGTTGAAGGGTTAAGACAAAGAACAATCCGGCGAGAGCAGTAATGACAAGGAAGATGAGGAAAAATGCAATGGGGTCCATCGAAAATATTTTACCACTCCATAATGTTAACCCGTGTCCCTATGTGTATTCGGACATGGGCGCCTTGAAGAGGGATCTCAGCTTATGACAAGACGGGTGACCGTGTGGTGAAAATTGTTGTATGAATCTGAAAAGGCAGATCAGCCATGGTTGAAGTTCTGTTGACAATGGGGCTCTGACAACTCTAACGGAGTGGAAACATCCGTTGGAGAACCGGGGACTAGTCTAGAGGGGACGGTCATCATATACAGCCAATTCGCCTTCGTCCTTCAACCACATAACGGTTCCGTATCCACCATATTTTTTCGGCCGATATTGGGATGGGCTTTACCATTAGGACGGGAAAAAAAGGACGAAAAAGTGTGAATTTTTGACCGGTCTATGGGATCCATTTAAGGGTTTTTTGGGGGTGGGGCATCTTTACTCTGGGAAAAGGTATCTTCATGGAAAGGGGGATAGCTTTGAGGTAAATGGCAGCCAATTTTCAAGGGAAGCTAAACGAAGTTTCGTTGCAGTTCGTGAGGCCATTTGGTAAGCTTTCCCTCCGGTTTTTCTCACGTCATCTTCAATTTCTTAAACAGGTGAATCTATGGCACAGCTAGGAAAAGCGCTCATCAGCGTTTCGGATAAAACTGGTATTGAAGAAATGGCTAAAGGCCTGGAGGGTTTGGGTGCAGAAATTCTTTCAACGGGGGGAACCGCCAAAATTCTTCAGAGTTCGGGTGTGCGGGTAGTTGAAGTGGCCAGTTATACGGGGTTTCCTGAAATTTTGAATGGGCGGGTGAAAACTCTCCATCCCAAAATTCATGGAGGTTTGTTGGGGCGCCGATCAGTCGAAGCGCATGTGCAACAAATGAACGAGCAAGGCATAGCTCCCATCGACGTTGTTGTCGTCAATCTCTACCCTTTCGAGTCAACAATAGCCAAACCGGGATGTACCTTTGAGGAAGCGGTTGAGAATATTGATATTGGGGGACCCTCTATGTTGCGTTCGGCGGCGAAAAATCATGAAGATGTGTTGGTCGTCGTGGACCCTCAAGATTATTCGATCGTCTTGGAAGCCCTTCAGTCTGGCACTGTGTCACTGAGTCTGCGACGGGAGTTAGCCAAAAAGGTTTTTCTTCATACCGCCAGGTATGATAGCCTCATCGCGAATTATCTGCAGGCCCAATTATCGGATTCCTCCAAGCAAAAGTTTCCCCCTCTTCTTTCTCTGACATTAGAAAAAGTTGATGATCTCCGGTATGGTGAGAATCCTCATCAAGCGGGGGCTATGTATCGAAATCAATCCATGCAGGAACCTTCGGTCTCTCATGCGAAGCAATTGCATGGCAAGGCGATGTCCTATAATAATTATTTGGATGCGAATGCTGCGCTGGAATTAGTCAAAGAATTTGATGAAACCGCCGTAGTGATCGTGAAGCATAATAATCCTTGCGGCGTGGCTCTGGGATCCACCCCAGTGGAAGCCTATGTTCGAGCCCGAGAAACCGATCCCATTTCAGCCTTTGGTGGGGTGATTGCGGTCAATCGGGATGTCGATGTATCCATGGCCAAAGAGGTAACCTCGACGTTTGTTGAGGTTTTAATCGCTCCTTCTTTTACCTCCGATGCCTTGACGGAATTACAACGCAAGAAGGATTTGCGTTTATTGTCTGTTGGATCACTCGAGGATCCCCCAATCGCCTCCCTGGATATGAAAACCATTGTTGGGGGGATGGTCGTTCAAGACCGGGACTTGGGAGCTTTGCGCGATATGGGGGAATTATCGGTTCCCACTCAGCGTCACCCCACCCAAGAGGAATATCAGGCCTGTGATTTTGCCTGGAAAGTGTGCAAACATGTGAAATCCAATGCCATCATATTTGCGACTTCTCAACAAACAGTGGGTATTGGAGCCGGACAAATGAGTCGGGTGGACTCGGTAAAATTGGCTCAGCTCAAAGCCAACCTTCCGATAAAAGGCTGTGTGATGGCCTCGGATGCCTTTTTCCCGTTTCGAGATGGAATCGATGCGGCGGCAAGTGCGGGAATTACTGCGGTGATTCAACCCGGAGGGTCGATTAGGGATAAGGAGGTAACCCAGGCTGTTGATGAACATAATATGGCCATGATTTTAACTGGGATGCGACATTTCCGACATTAACATTCTTCTCTTTACTCGCCCAGCCTCATTTATTTTCGAGTTTCTCATGACCTCATGAGTTCCCCGGGAGTACCCAAGAAATCGCCACCCTGATATGTCTTTGGGAAACCAGAGGGCTGTCTATGAGGTATTCCTGTTGAAAAAATGATGAAATAGTCTTTTCTGGTTTGTTGTTGGATGTGGTTGCTAGTCGAATCAAGGCTAGTCTTGAGGTAAACAAGTTGCTCGAGTTTGGTATAAAGATGATGGGAACGACAGAAAATGTCCCACCAGTTTGCCTGGTTGTGGGCATATCCTGAGGTTTCTTTTCCAAAGGGCAGGCAAAAAAGGTAGATGAAGGTTCGATGAAAATTCTGGTTATTGGCAATGGAGGCCGAGAGCATGCGCTTGTGTGGAAACTTGCGCAGTCCCCTCGAGTGAAGAAAATCTATTGTGCACCCGGGAATGCGGGAATTGCAGAATTGGCCGAGTGTGTCCCTCTTGCTATCTCTGATCTGGTAGGTCTCCGGCAGTTTGCCCAGGAACATTATATTGATTTAACGGTGGTGGGACCGGAATTACCCCTTTCTTTGGGGTTGGCCGATGATTTTCGAAAGGCCAAATTGAAGGTTTTTGGTCCAGCCAAAAATGCCGCGAAAATTGAATCGAGTAAATCCTTCGCAAAAGAGCTTATGATACGGGAACGCATTCCCACCCCCGCCTCGCGATCCTTTGATCGGTTGGATGCGGCTCTGAAGTGGCTTGAGTCTGTTGAATGCCCAATCGTGGTGAAGGCGGATGGACTTGCCCAGGGGAAAGGTGTGCTCATCTGTGCCAACCGTGAGGAAGCCAAAGAGGCTGTGGTGGGCATGTTACAGGAACATCGATTTGGAGAGGCGGGTGCTCGAGTAGTCATAGAAGAATTTATCGAAGGCGAAGAGCTGACGGTCATGGCCTTTGCCGATGGGCGAACCGTGGTTCCGATGATCCCCGCCCAGGATCATAAGCGGGTGGGGGAGGGAGATACTGGCCTCAATACGGGCGGGATGGGTGCCTATGCCCCCGCGCCTCTTGGATCCCCAGAGCTTCAAAACAAAATTCTCCGAGAAGTCTTGTATCCCGCCTTGCATGGGCTGACTCGAGTGGGGAGCCCTTTCTACGGGGTGTTATATGCCGGGCTGATGGTTAAAGATGGGCAACCCTATGTCCTGGAATTTAATGCCCGATTTGGGGACCCGGAAACGCAGGTCGTCCTCCCCTTACTGCAGACGGATCTTGTCGAAGTGTTAGAGGCTGTCGTGGAGCATCGCCTAGAGCAATTAGAAGTTCAATGGCGCAACCAGGCAGCCGTTTGTGTGGTGCTCACCTCAAAGGGGTATCCTGGTTCGTACTCTACGGGGTTTCCTATCTCGGGTTTACCTGATAATCAGGATGACGCCCTTATCGTGTTCCATGCCGGTACAGCCAGGAAAGAGAAGGATATCGTGACTCAGGGAGGACGGGTGTTGGGAGTGACGGCTTTGGATTCTACCATTCGTTCGGCCCAAGAGAAGGTTTATGGAAGTGTCGGGTCGATTCAATTTGAGGGGCGAAACTTTCGAACTGACATTGCCCAACGAGTCTTATAAGTCTTGAGTGATCAGCAAGACTCAAATTGGAGTCGTATTTTCCAGGCGTATTTTTTTGCCTAAGGCCTCTTTGGCAGAATGCACCTCCCTTTCCCATCATATTCTCCAGTAGGTAAGGGAATAACCATCTTCGTTCTATCTGCTTTTTCACTGGGTGGTGGGCAAAACGGTGTGTGGCCTAGCTTGAGAAATTTCATCCTTTGAAAAAATTTGGCATGAAAATTTGGAGAAATGGGATGTTCTTTTTATGACTCGGCGGAATTTGGATAATGACCATTTTTTTGAGGAGACCTAGGACGAAGGGAGACCTTAATGATGACGACTGTCATTCCCTTTACCTCTCCTCTCTCACCTGACCAGGTGGAACAAATCAAACGGGGTTGGGAACAGGGAAAGGTATTAGCGGTCCCCACGGACAGTTTTTATGCTTTGGCCGTCAACCCTTTTCATTCCGAAGCCATTATCCGACTTCTTCAAATAAAAGGAGAACGATTTGGCAAGCCCATCCCGGTCTTAATTGGGAAGTTGGAACATCTTGACCACCTGGTCACGAACGTTCCTGAGATTGGCCAGACCCTCATCCGAGAGTTTTGGCCGGGTCTTTTGACGATGGTTTTTTCAGCTCAGCGCAATCTTCCGGAGAGTTTAACCGGGGGAAGCGGGACCGTTGGGGTTCGCCAACCCAGCGATCAACGGCTCTGTGAACTCCTGCGCCAAATTGGCCCTCTTACTGGAACAAGCGCCAATCCCTCAGGCCAGCCCCCGGCTTCAACGCCGGAAGAGGTCCAAGGATATTTTGGAGACGACATTCACCTCCTCCTTCATGGTGGGAGCACCCCAGGAGGGGCACCCTCTACCGTTCTCCAAGTTTCAGAAGAAATACGCGTATTCCGTGAAGGAGCCATTCCTACCGAGATCATACAAAAGGTTGTGCGTAACCAAAGGAATAACGATAAGGGATAAAAGCTCCTCTGTGTATGGCATCCCCTCAGAGACAGAGCTCTGTTGCCATGGTGATGGTTCTGGCCTCGGCCATTAAATGGCCAACCTTATTTTTTTGTGTTACCATTCCCACCTGTTTTCAGGTTTTTATCCTCCCCTCTGTTTTTAGCCCCTGAAGAGTCCTTACCCCCCCAAACCTTCAAGCGGATTTGAGCAATATTCCGTTTTTGTCGACTGGGAGTCAGGAAATGCGTGCAAATCGGTACTTATGGGCTATGGTGTTGTGTCTTGTGATCGTCCCGTGAAAGGTTTCGCTGAAGAAAACGCAGTTCAAGATTCTTATGATCGAAAGGGGTGGGCTATCGGGCTGGGTGGGGTCTATGGGATTGAAGTGTTTCGGAATACAAGAGGCGATGATTATGGCAATGCCCCTGGATTTCATTTTCGATTTGGGTATCGCCTCATGCCGCAGTTAGCCATTGAAGGCATGGTGGAGCGCATTGATTCTTTCAAGAGCAAGGAAGATCGGGTGACCAGTTCTCATGGGTTTTTTCGTTCGGAAGTGAACGGCCGGCTGAAAATCGAGACCTGGACCACGACCGCCCAGGCCAAAGTATTTCCATTCACCGGACGGTTCCAGCCCTATGGCCTAGCAGGGTTTGGTTTTATGTATGCCGAGGGTTCTGGAAAAAATGTGAGCAAAGACCGAGAAGCCGATGTGGCCTATCGGTTGGGGGGAGGGATCGATGCCTATTTAACCGAAAAGTGGGTGTTTTATCTGGAAGGGACGTATGTGGTGCCACGGGGAGACGTCAACGATTTAAATTATGTCTCGTTAGGTGCCGGATTCCAACTTCGTTTTTAAGATTTTTGTCCTTTTGATGAAATTGATTTGTTTAAGCCAGAACAGGTTGGTGTCTCTATGGGATTGTTTCCGAACATTTCAAAAAGTACTCTTGCATTTCTTTCTTCTTTCGTTCTTTTCCTTTGTTCCCCTAAATTTGTTTTGGACCATTATTTGATTGTGGGTCCCACTACTAACAAACCAAGAACTCTTCTAATTTACCAATATGAAATTATTGACTTTGTTGCCTTTAATAAGGGCAAGGGGGACAAATAATCTCATTTTTCCCTGTTGTATAAACCTAATCTTGAGAAGCAACGGCCATTTGAAAATGTGAGTTTCATTGGGAAAAAAGTCATATTTTTCCCCTTTCTTTATCTAGACTTTAGTTCAGGAAAAAGTCTTCGATTCATTTTGATTTTTCTTTGAGGAGAAAAGTTGGTTTTCTCCACCTGCTTTTTTCCGTAAGTGTTTTTAGCTTTTTCTCCCAGAATTCTTGACCAAGATGGAGAAACATCAGACCGTTACGGCCGTCCTAGGGTGTTATGTAGGGCAATTATGGGCAGGAAACCTTTCGAAAGCAATTGGAACGTGGTACCGGATTTGGGAATGCCCTGGTTGGAATCTTCGAATTGGGTTTCGTGTTTATCCCACCGTGGCGGTCGAAACAATGGTCGCGTGGGTTGATGGGTTCAATAATAACAATTCCAGTTCATTCGTGGCGGCCAAGGTCGATACCTGGCCCAATATGGCCAAGAAAAAGTTCTTTCTTAAAACCGATATCAACTCTATGGGATGTTTGGTGTAGGCTTTGTGCGGGCAAGAGAAAGGGTCTTGGGGTATATATGGGAGAACCAAAGTAGGCCTTTCATTTGGGGTGTGGCCTCGATTCCTATATCCTTGAAGATTTTTTATTCAATCGTGCGGCCCCTAAATGTACATCCTCGTGGAGATATAAGAAATGTCGATTATGTATCGTTAGGCGGTGGGCTACAGTTCAGGTATTTAACATAGTTTTTTCATAAGTTTCCTCAAAATTGAGGGGTATCTCTCTTTCCGTTTTTGTGGTAATTATGAACACGGGTTTTGGCCATTTCTTTTCACACATCCAGTGTTTGGTGAAGGAGCTAAGGCAATGGTCGCACGACTGATCTCCATTCAGGTTTTGAGTGCTCTTCTCTCCGTGGTGTTTTTCTCCAATCCTACATTCGCCGCCTTCGTGACGTCCCTTGATGGTGGTGTGCAATTTGATTATTTGAGATGGAATACGTCTGGGCCAAATAAGGAACCCAATGTTCTTTCAGAATTGACATTTAAAGCCGTTAGCCCCATGGGACGCTTGAACATGGCCTGGTATTCGGAAGAACGCCCCCTATGGCTGGAGGTGCAATATGGGTTCGGGAAGGTCGTCGATGGCAGTGTAAAAGATGATGATTTTGCCTTCGATGACCGGCAGGGATTATTTTCCAGAAGTAAGCATGATTCAAATGACCATAACGTTCAGACCGGTCGAGCCCGTGTGGGATATTGGCGTTTTGGTAACGAACGGTTTTCCGTCTTCCCAAATTTGGGGTTTCAGTGGCAATTTGCTCGACTCAAGATCGAAGGTGGTCGCCAGGAAGTTCCTGATATTGACATAGACTTTTCCGATCTTAATTCAGTCTATTCGGCCCAATGGTATGCCTTTTCCATTGGGAGTATCGTTCAATATGCTGTAGAGCGAATCCCCATTCTTCTGACGGCGGACGCGAATGCTTTTCCCTATGCGTATTATAAGGGGCGGGCGAGTTGGAATCTGCGAACTGATTTTGAACAGGATCCCAGTTTTGAGCAGCATGTTGACGGGTTCGGGGGAAGTCTGGAGCTTCAAGCGCAGTGGAAATTTTACCAAGATTGGCAAACCGGAATCGGGTGGCGTGGGCAGTATTTCTATGCAGAAGATGGCACCACAAAGTTTTTCTTGAGCGATGGCAGTCGTGAGAAGATTCGCTTGCGACGGGTCAAGCATTTTACCAATTTCATTTTTCTCAATCTCTCCTATCATTGGTAGAACCCAGGTTCTTATCCAACCCTGGGTGCCTGAAATCTTCAAACCATAAATATTTTGTCGGTTCGACCGAGCGAGGGAAATCGCCGGATATACGGTTATTGGATTTTTTTCGAAAAGGACTGAGCCAATAGAGGGATTCATCGTGCCAAAGGGTATAAGAAGAAGGGGGGAATATTTGTGCCCCCTAACTTTTAGTTCTTAACGGGAATTCCCGTTCTTGGGTTTTCTTGCTCGCCTCTTTTGATCAGTGGTAACATGGCAGAACTATTTTTTCGGTTGGAGAAGGAGTAAGAACTTATGGCCAATGTGACGTTGTTGGTATCAAAAACCTGTTCGGCCTGCCCTTCGGCAAAGACCCTCTGGAAGGGGATGCGGGTGAAGTATAGTTTTAGTTATCGAGAAATTGATATTTCCTCAGAGCCCGGGCAAGAATTGGCCGAACGTCATTCTATCCGTGCCGTTCCTGCGACGATTATCAACGGGCGTTTGACGTTCATTGGGGTCCCGCCCCGAGAGAGTGCTGAAAAAGCCCTTCAGGCCAAGGCAAAACCGAAACCCAAGAAAACAGGGACGAATGCCTAACCGGAGATACAATATCTTCGGTGTGTCACGATATTTTCCGCCCGCCATTGTTGTAGGGATCTGGATTCTGAAAGGGGCAAGTGGTGATGTCAGATCAAGAGGAAGATGACCTCGAACTCGATATCGAATTACCCGTTCTTCCTCGGATAAATGCCGGTCCCCCTCCCGATTGCCCATTTTGTGGTGATCCGATGACCCTCATCGATGGGGACTGGGGTTGTTCTGATTGCAATGGTGAATTAATAGGCCCGGAAACCGGATAAATCGGACTCCGAGCGCTCGGTCGTCGACAATCCGATCCGTAAGCCAAGATCCGGATGTTTACCCTTCTTCGCGGCCCCTTCCACCCCCATCTTGAAGATGCTCTAGTCGAAACCGTTCAACGGATTAAATCCGATGACCCTCGTGCCCCTTTAACCATCCTGGTTCCTTCGGAAATCCTGAGACGACAGGTCCAGTGGGTGTTGTGTCATCAACATTCCTGTGGGTTGTTTGATGTTCATTTTTTTTCCTTCCATCAATTTGCGCTTCATCTGCAAGCCGAAAAACTGGCTCGGGATTTTCTCGGCGATTCGATTCCACCTCCGGAAATAGTGGGGGATCTGTTTTGTGAATACGCGGTTTCCCTCCTCCTCAAAGGACAAGTCACACCGAATTCTTACCTAAGATACGTCCAGGATTCTGCAACGATTTATCAAGCCATCTGGGAAACTCTTCGGGATATACGGGAAGCACAGATCGACCCTTTGTTAGCACAAGGAGCCCTTCAAGAGGGGATGTTCGAGGAACGGGCCACAGACCGCCTATCGGCTGTCTTCACCCTGGAACAAGTCTTGGGAGGATGGATGAAACAAATGGGGGTGGGATTGCCCGATGATTTGGTGACCCATATTCTGCCCTGGGTTCCTCGTTCTCCATTCCTTAAACGACAGAGGAGTGTCCTGTATTACGGATTTTATGATTTGACCCAGATTCAATTGTCCTTATTAGAAGAGGTCGCAAGGGCCAGTCCTGTGACGATCTTTTTCCCAATTGGAAAGGGATCGGAGTATACCTTTGCTCAACGGTTTGTGGACCGGTATCTCTTGAAATCGGGAGTGACTTCTCAAATGTTGGATTCCACCGAATTGAGAGATGCTCGGAAAAACCAAAAGGGGTGGGTTCCCTCTGTTCAGGTGGTGAATGCGGTGGGTGCGGAAGGAGAGCTGGCGTTTGTTTGCAAGGCCATTCGCCACTTGGTGGACAACACAGGCCAAAGTTACCATGAGATAGGGATCGTGGCCCGAACCCTCCACCCCTATCTCCCTATCATGTCAAGAATGTATAAGGCCCATGACATTCCCTTTTGGACCAATGGATTACGGCCAATCACCGAAGAGCCCATGGCCAAAATATGGTGGCAGTTGGCGGGCCTTCGGGAACAACAATATCCTTGGCGTTCAATTCTGGATGTGGTGATGGCTCCCTGGTTTCAGATCCCGGCCATTTTGGGCGCCAGTGATATCGAGCAGACCGATCAGTGGCCCCGAATTTGCCGATTTTTTTACATAGTGCGCGGGCGTGAGGATTGGGCCAGATTGTATGGGATATCTGAAGATTCCCAGGTAGTTGAAGGATGGCAACAATATTGTGGATTGCCCCTCGAAGAGGCGAAAAGAATATTGACGGATTTTTCGACGGTCGTAGACGCTCTTGTTACTGATTGCCAAGCCCTCCCCGATTCAGGGTCATTTGGAGACTTAACTCAGGCCTTTGAAACCTTGGTTAGCAAATTCCTACCTATGGAGCGGTTGGGAAGGAGCTCGGAAGGCATCGGGTTGGATGAAGAACGAGTCATTGGTTTGAGGAAAGCTTGGACTCAGGTGACCGGTCACCTGCATGGGTTAGATCGTTTAGAGCAATCTGTCACCTGGGAAGAATGGGTAGATGAATTTCGTCAGGGATTGGACCGCATAGGTATTTCGTTTGAAAAACAAACCCTTGCAGGAGTGTCTGTACTTGATGTGATGGCCGCTCGAGGGAAAGCCTTTTCAACTTTGTTTATTCTTGGTCTCAATGACGGGGTATTTCCAAGAGTGGTACGGGAACAGGCTTTTCTACGTGATGCTGATAGACGTGTGTTAGCGGAAAGCCTTGGATATAAAATTGATGAAAAAATGAAGGGATTGGAAGAGGAAACGCTGTTGTTTACCCTTCTCCGGACCTCAGCCAAACGACATCTCTATCTTGTCTATCAGCGGGCCAATGAATCAGGGCGGGTGTTATTGCCATCCCCCTTTTTGGGAGGAGAGCCAAACCGGCCATTCTCCTCCAGTAGGAAGGACGAATGGAAGATTCCTTTGTCGGTCAGCGAACGAGGGAGCGTCCCGTATTTTTCCCCTGAGACCGAAATACCCCTAGAAGCTTGGGTTCGACTTCTTTTACAAGGAAGACGACCCTCCCCCTCATTCGACGAGTCGACTCCATGGGCGGGAATCCTGAGTAATGGTTTAAGAGCATTGGATCAAATCGAGTGGAAAGGGAAGTCCCCAAATTTGTACGATGGGGTCATTTCTCATCCTTCATGGCATTGGCAAGAACTTGAAAATCGTGGTTTGTCTCCCACGGCCCTGAATCATTATATCCAATGTCCTTTTCGATATTGGATGGAACATGTGTTGGATGTTCAGAATCATCGGGAGGTTCCTTCTCGTACATGGCCCTCGAGGATCATCGGGAAGATCGTGCATTCGATTCTCGAGAATCTGTACCAGGATTTGATCGAGCGGAAATGGTTTTCTCCTCAACAGGTACCAGGGGATGAGGACCATATCATTACTCATCACGTTGAAAAAGCTTTTGAGATGTTTGCCCACCGGTACGGAAAAGGTTATGAACTCCTATGGGACGGGTTGAGACAGGGAGTCACACAGTCGATCCGGGAACTTATCGTAGAAGACCGAAACGATAGTAAGAATACGGGTTTTACTCCCCAATGGGTGGAAGTGGAAGCCGAAGGGACTGTGCCACTGGGGGAGCATGTTGAACAAGGGTTGCTAAAAATTCGAGGTCGGTTCGATCGAGTCGATCGATCAGGAAGTGGATCATTTCGCATCGTGGATTATAAGACCTCCACTTCCCTGGGCAGAAATAAGCATTCTCCGGACCTCCTCCGTGAAGCCTTGCAAGGGAAGAATGTGCAGCCCCCCTTGTATACACGAATGGGAGGAATGAGTGGTTCAGGAATATCACGTGGTATTGGGGAGATTCCCTCTCAAAATATGAGGGTGGAATTTCGCTACTTGGGATTCGGTCAACACAAGTCTCAGAGTAAATCCGACTTCTCTGGCACCGTTTGGGAAACTCCCGTTGGTCAATGGTTGCTTCGAACGATTCAACAGTGGATTAGCGGTATTAAGGAAGGCCAGTTCTTTGTTCTACCCGGCCCATACTGCCAAGGTTGTGCCTGGGCGGTCTCCTGTCGATCTCGGCATCATCCTACCTGGGCGCGGACCTATGCATTTCCTCTAGCTCAAATCTTCCGCAAACTTCGAAAACAACACGTGAAAAATGGTGGAATCCTTAGGCCTTGAAGATCAGGCGGTTCGAAGGTTAGCTGAGACGACCTTTGATCAGAATGTGATCGTGCTTGCGGGTGCTGGAACCGGGAAAACAACTTTATTAGTGAACCGAATCATAAATGGGTTAGTCCGGTCCCCCAATCCTCTGCGGGTAACAGAAATGGTGGTTCTCACATTTACGAATAAAGCCGCTAATGAATTAAAAGTTCGCCTTCGAGAACGACTGCAGCAAGTTCGTCAGAGTTTTGAGGGAAATCCAATGGGAGGGGGAAAGGTCCCCGAGCACCTGGACTTTCTTGCAAGTCAATCTGGTGTGGATCCTGAATTTGTCAAAAATAGGTTGACTGTGGCATTAGAGGATTTGGGAAAAGCCCAGATCGGTACCTTGCATAGTTACGCCTCCCATCTCCTCAGACTTTATCCCTTGGAATCCGGGGTCGATCCAAATTTTCGAGAAGATGATGGCTCGAAATTTTCGGAAATATTTGAAGAGGTTTGGGCTCAGTGGTTGGAAGTTGAACTGCGTTCGGGAGGTCACCGTGTCAAACAATGGCATCAAGTGTTGAGTCGGATGGGATTGCAGGATCTTAAGCAGTTGGCTTTCTCCCTGTGTGATGATCTGATGGTTCTCTCAGACTTTGAAGCCCAATTGAAAACGGATACCTATTCAAAAGCCTTTTCATCCTGGCTCCAGAGTAAATGTCAACGAACGCAAAGGCTCTTGGCACATCATGTGTTTTCCCATCCACGAAAAATTGAAGCCGTCTTACAGGTGGGCCAGGAAATTTTTGAACGAGCCATGCAGTCTCCGTTACCGAAAGAATCCGATTTATCGGAGGATGAAGTTCTTTTGATAGAGTCTGCTTTAGGTCAGCCACCCAAAGGGTGGAACCAAGATGATTACCAAGAGGCTCGTTCCCTTATTCAGGCGGCATCGCGCCTTTTGCGGGTAGACAATTCATGGCTTTTGGAGGTCGTGAAGTTGGTAAGCCCTTTTGTTCAGGAAATGCGCCGGACATATTTCCAAAAGGGTTGGATTCGGTTTGATGGACTGTTGACCAAGGTGCGGGACTTACTGAGGGATCATGTTTCGGTGAGAGAGACAATCAAGGGTCAGGTAAAAACAATTTTAGTGGACGAATTTCAGGATACTGATCCGTTGCAATATGAGATATTCTTGTATTTGGGAGAACGGCTTGGAAGACAATGCTCTGATTGGCAAGGGGCCACATTGTGTCCCGGAAAATTGTTTATCGTAGGAGACCCCAAGCAATCGATCTATGGGTTTCGCCGTGCGGATATCGAAGCATTTGACCATGTGGTCGATAAATTAAAAGAGGAAGGTGCCATAATTTGTACCTTGGTAACTAATTTTCGAAGTCAAGAATCTCTCTTGAAGGTGTTCAATGCGACGTTCGATCGCCTATTCGTTCCCCGGCATAAAGTGCAACCGGCCAATGTACCCCTGGCCGTAGGACGCGTTTCACAGAATGAAGAGACCTCTCAAGGGGTGGAATTGTGTGTGATCACCAAAAACCAGACTGATGAAGAATGGGATGGAGAGAAAGCGACCCGCGTTGAAGCGGAATGGTTGGCGGGATGGCTTCAGGACCAACTGCAACCGGGAAAGGAATGGGTTGAAGAGGGAGGAGAGCGAAAACCCTTACGCCCTGGGCATATGGCCGTGCTGTTTAGAAAGTTTACTAATGCCCAGGTATATCTGGAAGCGATGCAACGCCACGGGCTCTCGTATGTCACCGAAGGGGAGAAGCATTTTTATCGCCGTCA
Organism: Nitrospirales bacterium; assembly: GCA_965223495.1. Taxonomy (GTDB): domain Bacteria; phylum Nitrospirota; class Nitrospiria; order Nitrospirales; family UBA8639; genus Nitrospira_E. The sequence goes on from OZ245001.1 coordinate 849,662, forward strand.
AGAGGTAATTGATGTCGTGAATGTCTTACGTGTGATCGATGATCCCACAGATGCCTTGGCAATCGTGGGGATGTTGCGGTCCTCTCTGGGAGGGGTGCCAGACCCGGAAATCATGGCATTGTCCAGGTTAGGGCCTTGGGACGTTCGAGATACTGAAAAATTAAGGAAATGGGAAAGTGCCCGAAGAGATGTTATCCATGAATTATTCGTTTGTTTGGCCCGTTTACATATTCTTGCGAGAACAAGCCCTCTTTCCGGATTGATTGACGAGGTGTTCCAGGAACTTCCCCTGGTCGAATTGGCGGCAGCTTCCAGTCATGGAGAACAGGCGGTGGTGAATGTCTGGAAGCTTCGCGATATGTTGACGACTCAAACCGCTGATCCTGGGGTATCATTTTCAGGGTGTGTAGATCGATTGGTGGAGACACTCCACAATCCTCCCCCAGAACCGGAAGCTCCTTTGGCGGAAGATACCCTCGATGCGATTCGAGTATTAAGTATCCATAAGGCCAAAGGATTAGAATTCCCGATCGTGGTTCTTCCCGGGTTACATCAACAATCGGCACCATTCACACGTGAAACCAAAATTATCTTTGACTGGATGACTGGGGAGTATGGATGTGTGGTTCCCCCCATATGGAATGCAGGGTATGTTCCTTTGCGAGAAAAGCTCCACATTCAAGAACAAGCTGAGCAACGGCGAGTATTCTATGTTGGGATGACCCGGGCTCGTGATCGTCTCTTGTTGTCGGGAGGCCAATTGCCAAAACGGGGCCCCGGGACCTTTATGGATCTGTTACAACAAGTCACCGATGGGAAATTAGGTGATCCAACCGTTTCTCAGATTGGTCTTGGATCTGCCGAGATCTCCCAACGGGTGATTACGGAAGAAACAGTGCGTTCCTTGTCTTCTATACCTGAAACTAAAACCGCTAAGATTGCCCCAAAATTTTCCATGCTTTTTCCTTCTCCGCAGTGGAAAGACGAACGAAAAAGCGCTATTCGCCATCTTCCAATAACCAAGTTGTTTCTTAGTCCCACATCTCAAAGGGAGCCTTGCCCACCGGGAAAACTTCAGGGTGAGGTGGAGGACCCTACGGGTTTGTCTGGGCTTGAAATTGGGAGTCTGGTTCATCGATTTTTAGAATATTGGGAATTTCAAAACCCCTTGTCTAAATTAGGAGAGGAGGTCAGTCGGTTTGTCGACAAAAATGGGAGGGGATTTTCTCAGCAGACAAAGGAGGAATGGCAAAAGGAGTTGTATGAGGTCCTGAATGTCTTTTTTCAGTCTAAAAGTTACCAAGAATTACGGGCCGCTACCATCATTGGTCGAGAAATTCCCTTTTCCCTCCCCTGGACCCCTGAGGGAGAAAGATTAGTTGATCGGGGGTCGGTGATGGAAGGGATGATCGACATCCTGTATGAAGAAAAAGGGGAAATCTGGGTGGGTGAATTTAAAACCGATAGGGTTTCCTCCATGATCCTTCCCCGGTATATTGAAGCCTACCGTTCTCAGGTGGGAATGTATACCGAAGCGACGGAACGAACATTGGGGCTTGACGTCAAAGGGTGTAAACTGTTTTTTATTCGAAGTGGAGAATCCTTGATCTTTTCTCGGGAATCTCTTAGCCAGTAATTTAAGCAAAGTACGGAAAAAGGAGGACGGTATGCTGCAGTGGAGTTGGAGACTATTATTGCTGTGTGGTTGGATAGGTGTTGGCGCTATGGGGTGTTCATCCGATAAACCGGCCCCGTTGATGGTTCTGGATTCCCCGTTTTATGCCACCCCTCACGCAAAAGTGTTTTTGGAAGAAGGAAATCGTTTTTTTAAAGAGGGGCGATGGGAAGCGGCCCGACAACAGTTTCTAGCTGCGATTGAACGACAGGCAGATCTGGCCGAGGCCCATTATAATTTAGCCCTTTCTCTGGAACGAATGGGTGACCGGCGGGGAGCCAAGCCCCATTATATCCAAGCGGCAAACCTGGCCCCTGGTCATAAAATCATCTGGGATTCTCCCCCGCTTCGTCGATATGGAAATGTTCCCGATTCACCGGATGAAACCATTGCTAACCCAACCATCCCACAGGGTTTTGGAGGTGGGGGACCCACGGGAATTGCCGGCGGAGGTTTTTAATTCAGGGCTGAAGATAAAAACCTCTCCGATGATTAATTGGAGGCCTTTCAATTCAGGAGGGAGAGGTCTGGCTGGTGCGATAGCCCCGTAGGATCATTCCTACCCCGAGGAGAATCATGGGGATACACAGAATCTGCCCCATGGTCACCCACTGAAATATAAACCCCAGATGGCTATCGGGTTCTCGGAAAAATTCAACAAAAAATCTTGCCAGTCCATAGCCGGTTATAAAGGTCCAAAAGAGAGTGCCAGGAGGAGTTCGCCAACGATTCATGATCGTTAACAGAAGAAACAACCCCAATCCTTCTAATCCTGCTTCATACAGTTGAGAAGGATGTCGACATTCCGGTCCCCCCTGAGGAAAGACCATACACCAATCCACATCAGTGGCCCTCCCGTAGAGTTCACCATTAATAAAATTCCCTAAGCGCCCAAACCCCAAGCCTAGCGTCGCTGCCCCAGCGGCGAGGTCAGCGATTCGACCGACGGGAAACCCACGCCGTTTGCAAAAGAGAAATAACGCGACGCACACCCCAAGAAGTCCGCCATGGAAGGACATGCCTCCTTCCCAGACGGCCAGAATCTTTCCGGGATGGTCGAGATAAAAGGGGAGATTGTAAAACAACACATATCCTAATCTCCCTCCAAGAAACACCCCAAAGGCGGCCCACACGACTAGATCGGATAAGTCTTGAGGTGAAAGGGAGACCTGATTTTGTGCAGCTCTTCTTTTAATGAGCCAATAAGCGCCTCCCAAGCCTAGAATGTACATAAGGCCATACCAGCGCAACCCTAAGGGGCCAATGTGAAAAAACACCGGGTCGATCATGGGGTAAGGGATTTCCGCGAGTGGAAGGAAGCTGAGAAACATACCGTTCACAGAATAATCAGGGTAAATAGAGAGCGGAATGTGGTTAGCAAGGGCGTGTCCTAATGTCTGGGGAAGAAGGAAGACGTCAGAGGCGTCTGCTCGGGGAATTGTGGACCAGAGTAATCGTGTCGTACACTAAGGGACGGAAGAACATGGATACCTTTTCCCCTGACATCTTTACAACCTTCCTACCATAAAATACCAAGGAATTAAAAGGTAGGGATAGAGGATTGGGCACTTTGGAAAAAAACATATTAGATAGAATGGGCGAACAACCGGGAGGTTCCCGGTCCAGTGGGGCTGAGGCCATTCTAGATTGTATCAGTGATGGCGTGATCACGATTGATTTAAATAAACGGGTGACATTTTTGAATCGAGCGATGCGGGCCATGTTGGGCCTTGAAGTGGATTTATCCGGGCAATTATTAGCCTGTGATGTGTTGATTCAAAGTAATATATGTTCCAGTCAAGAATGTGTTTTGGAGCGGGCACTCCAAGGTGAGCGTGTCTCAAATTTTGAGGCTCTGGTAAGGCGGCGTGATGGGGCACCCATTCCGGTTAGTATCAATACCGATTTTTTATTGGATAAAGATGGAAAATTAATCGGATTAATCGAAGTGATTCGCGATATTTCCTTAGATCGTGAGTTGAGTGCCAAAACCGCGGAGGTCTCCGAACTCAAGCATCGGTTAGGGGAACAGATCCAATTAGATAATATCGTGGCCAGGAGTTCAGCCATGCAGGAAATCCTGGCAAAAATTCCCACGATCGCAGCTTCAAAATCCTCGGTCTTACTCACCGGAGAGAGCGGCACGGGGAAAGAATTGTTGGCCTATGCCTTACATGCCCATAGTCCACGCAGGCATGGTCCCTTCGTCGTGGTGAATTGTTCTAGCTTGTCTGAAGGCATTCTGGAAAGTGAATTATTCGGTCACGTTAAAGGGGCGTTTACCAATGCGTATTTTGATAAACCGGGGCGATTTGAAATTGCCAATGGGGGAACCATTTTTTTGGATGAAATCGGTGAGATGAGCCTCACCACTCAAGTCAAATTACTCGGGGTGTTGGAGCGTGGTCGATTTGAGCGAGTGGGATCAAACGAGACGACAAGCGTGAATGTTCGAGTTGTGGCCGCTACCAATCGAAACCTCGAGGAAGCGGTCAAGAACAGCCAGTTTCGAGAAGATCTCTATTACCGAATAAGGGTGATTCCTATCGTGTTGCCCCCTCTGCGGGAACGCATGGACGATGTGCCCCAACTCGTGAATCATTTCCGAGAAAAATTTAATCGAGAGATGGGCAAGCAAATCACGGGCTTATCCCCTCAAAGTTTTTTGGCCGTAACCCAGTATCCGTTTCCAGGAAATATTCGGGAGCTTCAAAATATGATGGAGCATGCTTTTGTCTGTTGTGAAGAAGAAACCATTCAATTCGAGCACCTTCCGGCGGATGTCCAGCGATTTCACTTACAGCATCGAGAATGGACAGAGCCGGAATCTCTGGAGACTCTTGAGCGTCAGGCTATCTCCCGGGCCCTGGAAAAATCTGGATGGAAGTTTAGTGAGGCCTCTCAGCAATTGGGAATCGGTCGGTCGACCTTGTGGCGGAAGATCAAACAGTTCGGACTCCAACCAGATACATAATTGTTTCATAATAGAACCATTTGTTACCTTTTCGAAGTATTGGGTGAATTTTATAATAAAAACAATAAATTACGATTTTATTATATTTAAATGAAATTCTTGTCGTTTCAATTTGAAACATATGAGACTGGTGGCATCCCTGAAAAGTTAACAAAAACAAATGGTTACAAAAGAATTGTTTCGGTATCGAGTTTGCTTCATCCCCTATAACGGTAATTTATTTATTTCACTTAATAAAATTGGTGAGGAAGGAGTAGGTTGTATGGATTGTCCACGATGTCAGGGAATTATGATTCAAGATAAATTCGGTGATGTAGCTGATGAGGCAGGAGCGATGTATTTTTCGGGATGGCGGTGTATTACCTGCGGAGAGATTTTGGATCCTGTCATTTCTGCCAATAGGCGAAATCACCATGAGCCAATCCTGGGGCGGTCACGTAAGAAGTTTGCCACCCAGTTGGGTTAACGGTCTGAAGCTATCCTTCCTTCCTGTTGTATCCCATACCCGCCGACAGTGAGTCCCAAGGGGCAGAGTTCCCTGTGATTCCCCTCCGCTGGCAGGGGAAAAGTGACTATGGGTGACAGGTTTGACTTTTTTGTATTAAGGTCCGCCAAGGATGTGATAGGGTCTTAAATGGGAGATGACCTCACAAAAGGAGAAGAGTGAATGTCAGAAGAGCAACAACCCCCAAGCTCCTCCCCTAATCCGGGACACACGGAAGGGCATGCCTTGCCCGGGGTTCAACATATTATCGCCGTGAGTAGTGGAAAAGGGGGTGTAGGGAAGTCGACCGTGACCGTCAATCTTGCAGTGGCCTTAAGGCAAGAAGGTTACAAGGTCGGCATCATGGATGCCGACATCTATGGACCGAATATTCCCATGATGATTGGAGTAGATAAGGAACCCGTGAAGGAAAATGAAAAAATTTTCCCAGCAGAAGGCCAGGGGGTGAAGGTCATCTCCATGGGATTCTTTGTTCCCGAAGAGACACCCGTGGTTTGGAGGGGCCCCATGGTTCATTCGGCCATTCAACAATTTTTTCGGGATGTCCTTTGGGGTGAATTAGATGTGTTATTGATTGATCTACCGCCGGGGACCGGAGATGTGCCTCTCACCCTATCGCAGTTGGTGCCCCTGACCGGCGCTATTACGGTTACGACCCCTCAAGAAGTGGCGCTCTCGGATGTGCGGAAGGGGATGACCATGTTTAAAAAAGTGAATGTACCTTTACTGGGGGTCATCGAAAACATGAGCTTTTTTGTCTGTGGTCATTGTGGAGAACGGAGCGAAATTTTTTCATTTGGAGGAGGAGAACGGGCGGCCGAAAAATTTGGGGTTTCATTTCTTGGGCGAATTCCTATCGATCCGAGCATACGAGAGGGAGGCGACCAGGGAAAGCCTATCGTGGTTTCTCAACCCAACTCACCCCAATCTGAAGCGATTCTGTCCATAGCTCGAGTTCTCGTGAAACAGCTTCAATCCCATAAAAAGGACCAGAAAGAAGGGGCCCCGTCTTTATCTCATTTATTAAAGAAAATCAAAGAGCCCTTGACCCAATAAAGGGTTGGCCAGAAATTGAAATTTTAGTGCTCAGGAGGGGAAAACATGGGGGAATGGACTCGAATTGCGAATGTCCAAGATCTGGAAGTGGGAAGTGGGACAGTTATAGAAGTCCAGGGGAAATGTCTTGCACTCTTTAATGTCGATGGATCCTTTCATGTCATCGATAATACATGTCTTCATCGCGGGGGGCCGCTCGGAGAGGGTAATCTTGAGGGAGAGGCCGTTGCTTGCCCTTGGCATGGTTGGGAATACAATGTGAAAACCGGACACTGTCTGAACAATCCTTCCAGTAACGTCAAATCGTATCCCATTAAAGTAGAACAGGATGAGGTGCAGGTCGAACTATAAAAATTCCCCCTGTCCGATCTTCAGAAGGAATCGACTTTGGGATGTGCGGGATTCAACCCGTGAGTCGTTTGTTTTTCCCTGAGAGCAAGAATTTCCCTCCTATGCATTGACCTGATGAAGAACGTGGCTAAGTTCGGTCAACCGAAAAGGCTTAGCTACCACCCCCTGAAATCCGAATGAACTAAAGCAGGACAAGATCGGGTCGTTACTATACCCACTAGAAACAATCGCCTTGACTTGGGGATCGAATTGTCGAAGGTGGTCGATCGTTTCTTTTCCACCCAGCCCTCCGGGGACGGTTAAATCAAGAATGACCGCATGAAACCGTTGATGCGTATGGAAGGCATCTTGATATAATTTCAGTGCCTCTTGTCCCTCCGAAGCGCAGGTCACGTCATACCCTAGATGGCGCAACATTTCTCCTAACATGAGACGAATGGAGGCCTCGTCGTCCATCACGAGGATCCGACCTTCTCCATTTTTCACAATCGGCGAATGTTGTGAACGGGCTGCCTCCGGTCGTGCCGGGAGAAGGATCGTAACGGTCGTTCCCTGTTGAGGAAATGACTCAACTGCAATATGGCCCTGATGGCTTTTGATGATGGAATAGGCTGTGCTAAGACCCAGTCCGCTGTGTGTGGGTTTTGTGGAAAAGTAAGGATCAAAAATTTGGGGAAGGGCCTTTTGGGGTATTCCAGGCCCCGTATCCGAAAACTGGAGTCTCACATAATGTCCACCCTGAGGAAGCATATACTGTTTTGCTTGGGATTCGGAAAGAGTCGTATTTTCACCTTTAATGATTAACGTCCCGCCTGTAGGCATAGCTTGTTGCGCATTTAAGGCCAGATTATGGATGACCTGGCTTACCTGATTTTCATCAGCTTCGATTAACCATAATTCGTCAGAGAGTAAACACTCGCATCGGGTGGAAGAACCAGAAAGGGCAAAGGTAGAGGATTCCGATACGACTTCAGGGAGAGAAAAGAGTTTTTTGACCGGGCTCCCCCCCTTGGCAAAGGTTAATAATTGATGGGTCAGGGTTTTGGCGCGAAGGGATGAGTTTTCGGCCTCCGAGAGATGGGTGTAGAGTCGGTCTCGGGGATTGAGCCAGGTTTTGGTTAAGGACACGTTTCCGAGGATGGAGGCTAAAAGATTATTGAAATCGTGGGCGATCCCCCCCGCCAAAACTCCTAAGGAATTTAATTTGCTCACTTTTAAGCGCTCTTGATCCAACTTAAGCTTTTCAGTCATGTCTTGAAGAATGAGGACGGCTCCGAGGCTGCCTCCATTTGAACCTGGTAAGGGGGCGACGCTATAGGTCACGGGGCGGCTCCCATTTTTTCGGCTCAGAAGGTCTATGGGTTCATGGGGAAAAAGCGCGATTCCATCCTGTAAGACCTGTTTGACCGGATGGCTCGGTTTCTTGGTCCAGGTGGAATCGAAAAAACGCACCACTTCATCAATGGGACACCCCATAGCGGCAGTGTGATCCCATCCGCTTAACTCTTCTGCCCGGCGGTTCATATAGTTGACCTGGCCCAATGAATCGGTAATAAACACTCCTTCCACGATGGCACCCAGTGTGATGGCCAACCGATCTCGTTCTTCTCGTAAGGTTTCCTCGGTTCGTGCCAATCGGTTCTCTTGATGGATTTGATCCAACGTTTGCGTCACAATGGAGGGGAGAAGTTCAATGAGGGTACTGTCTTTCAAGAAGTAGTCACGCGCACCATGTTTCATCATTTTGACGGCCAAGCGGGCGTCACCTTGCCCCGTAATGACAATAAAGGGGAGCCCGAGGGCCTGGTGTTCAAGTCGTTGGATGAGAGCCTCTCCAGTCATATCCGCGAGTTGGAGGTCCAATAACATGAGATCGGCTTGATGATGGGAAAGCCAATGCAGAGCGTCATGGCCGCTGTGAGCCACAGCGGTCTGAAACCCTTCGCGGGAGAGGCATCGTTGAATAAGGGAAATGAGACCTTGGTGGTCGTCGACGATCAGGACGGTTGGGGAAGTCCGTCTGTCCTCCATAACAATTCCTCCTTCACTAAACAATCCCAGGGGGTGGAACCGCGCAATATACTCAGGAAATCAACAAGAGTATAAAGACGAATAAATTGCCGGGTTCACCTGTCAGGGAATGTTGAAAGGAAGGAATGGACAGAAAGAAAGGGCCTAAATGGACCGCTAGGCTCCTGTGATCATTTTTTCCAAAGGAGCCTGACTCAAACCAATCCACCGGCCCAATAGACCTCACAAGCCATGTCATTAGAAATGGAACAGGAAGTGTAGCCCAAATGTGAATACGACTGCAAGCCCCAAAGGAGGGTTTCGCAGTGAGACAGCACGCCTTTGGCTCTCTAAGGAGGGGGATTCTTGGTCCTACCTCGCCAAATTATTGAATGGCGTCACTCCCATGTTCTTGATATTATTGAAAAATAACACCTTGATTTCTGTGCGGCGACCATAATGATTGTCAAACGTCTCCTTCTATTGATTCCCCTTGTTTTGCTCCTCCTCCTCCTCCAATCCTATTTTTGGGTGCCAACGTATGAAAATCAGGCTGCCGGGAATCCGAAGCGGCTGGTGACCTATATTGAGGGGTCGAGTGGAGATGCCAAGATCCTCAACCCGATCCTGAACGCGGACTCTTCCAGTTCACAGATTGTGAGCCTCGTATTTGAGGGCCTATTGGACCTTGACGAGAACTTAAAATTGCGCGGTCGTCTGGCCACAAATTGGGCTATTACCGAAAAAGCCTATTTACTCGTCAATCCCCATCATCGGTTTTCCGATGGGAAAGAAGTAACCGGGACCCGTTTGCATGAGAAATTGCGACAGGCTTGGGAGAAGAATGCACTCGACGGGTTTCGGCAATCCGTCAATTCCCTGGCTTTACTTCCTGCAGTCGAACGCAAACAAACCATTTCCCTCTTAATCAAAGATAATGATGGGAAACCCAAATTAGAAGACGTCTCGGTCACCGTTCAGGTACCGGAGCGCGTGGTCTTTTCACTCCCTCGGGTGGATCAAGATTTATTCGATCGGTTGACTCCCATATTAGGCGAACAATACTTCAACCTTTTTCCTTATGAAGAAATGATTCAGCCTGAAAGCACACTTTCTCCTAATGTGGAAAAGGCCTTAAGGGCAAAGTTCCCCGAAATTCTGCCAGTGGGGGAACATAATCCTATGATCCTGTTTCAGTTGCGACGGGGTGTGATTTTTCAAGATGGTCATGAATTCGATTCGGGGGATGTGAAATTTACGTACGAAGCCATCATGAATCCCATTAATCTATCCCCCCGGACGCCTGACTTCGAACCTATTAAAAAGGTAGAAATCGTGGATCCGTATACCGTCAGGATTATATATAAGCGCCTGTATTCTCCGGCCATTAATGCCTGGACGATGGGAATACTGCCGGAGCATCTGTTGAACGAGGAAGCCCTTGACAAAGAGATGCAGACAAAGGGTCTCTCAGAAGAATCCCAAAAAACATTCGGAATGCGGGATAGTCAATTCAACCGACATCCCATAGGGAGCGGCCGCTTTCGTTTCGTAGAATGGAAAGGTGATGAATATATTCACCTGCGTCGCTTCGAGCATTATTGGGAAGGGGCGGCCCAATACGAAGAATATTACATGCGAATCATCCCAGATCTTTTGACGCAAGAGGTGGAGTTCCGGACTGGAGCCGTCGATTTTTATGGAGCTCTTCCTCATCAAGTCACGAGATACAAAAAAGATCAAACCTATCAAGCTTTCTCCAGTTTAAGCTTTGCATATACCTATATCGGATACAATAATCGACGTCCCAACTTTGCCGAACCTGAGATTCGTAAAGCCCTGGGTATGGCGATCAACGTCGAGGAAATCATCAACTATCTGATGTATGGCGAAGGGGAACGGACGACGGGGCCCTATCCCAAAAATACTGAATGGTATGACCCGACCATTCAGCCGATCCCCTATGATCCTGAGCAAGCCAGGGAAATTTTTGCCAGACATGGATGGACGCCCAATTCCGAGGGATGGATGGAAAAAAATGGGGAAATCTTTGAATTCAATCTGATCACGAACAATGGAAATCCCATCAGAAAGAATATTCTGACCATCGCACAAAATGCCTGGAAGAAAATTGGAGTGAAGGTCAACACCCAAATTTTTGAATGGGCCGTGTTTTTGAATGATTTTGTGAATACCGGTGACTTTGATGCGGTGGTCTTAGGGTGGAGTATGGGAATTGACCCGGACCTCTACCAGATCTGGCACTCCAGCCAGGCCGGTCCCCAACAACTGAACTTTGTGGGCTACAAAAATCCCTCTGTCGACAAATTAATCGTCCGGATTCGACAGGAGTATGACCATGACCGTCAACGGGAACTCACCCATGAATTGCATAAGATGATTCACGACGATCAACCTTATACCTTTTTGTACGCGCCACTGAGTACACGGGTCTTGGACAAAAAGATTGTCTTGGTGACAATGGGGCCCGGGGGGGAAGAACAGTATAAAAAAATCTATCCCCTGAAAAGTGGGGATATTACCTTTCACTTCCATCAATGGCGAAAACTGGAGTTCGCTCCGGATTTTTAATTATGAGATCTTTGTGTTTCATTGAAGCGACGGAAAAAATTCTTAACTGTTATACCCGCAAGATGTTGGCGGGTATCTCTTGGAAGGTTTGGAAAGATTCCTGCCAAATTCTTGCAGGAATGACCGGGAAAAGGGCGGATACTCATGAAGTTGTTGTTTTAATTTAGAACCAATTTTCGTAACTTATATGTGGAATTTTCTCCTGCGCAATATCTTTCAACGAATGGTGCTGTTGGTCATCGTGTCAATCATGGCTCATTCCATCATTCATCTGGCTCCAGGAGAACCCAGTGAGGTGGATCCCATGAACCCACGGATGAAACCGGAGGATATCGTAAAAATTCGCGAGGCGTTTCATCTTGACGACCCTCTCTACCTGCAGTATGGGTATTGGATCCGGGATCTGTTCACGGGCGAATTGAAATCATTCAAGGATAGTCAACCGGTTTTACCAAAAATATGGGATCGATTTTTGAATTCCCTTCCGTTATTCATCGTAGCCACGTTACTGGTATGGACGTGGGCGTTTCCCACTGGAATTTATGGGGCTGTCCATCGTGGAGGAACCGTGGACAGGCTCAGTATTTTCTTGGCCTATGCTCTTATTTCAATCCCCAGTTTCTTTTTGTCGTATTTGGTGATTATCGGGGTGGTGAAGTCACTTGGTGTTCCGGTGATTAGCATCCAAACGTTCGGGATGGGTGATGCCGATCCGTTGTTTAAGAGTATGGATCGTGTGTGGCATCTGGTAATCCCCTCGATCATGTCAGCTATCGGAGGCATTGCGATTTTGTCACGGTATGTCCGTTCGCAAATGTTGGAAGTCCTCGGTCAGGATTATGTGCGGACGGCCAGGGCCAAAGGCCTTGAAGAAGGCACCGTGATTTATGGCCATGCCTTGGGGAACGCGTTGTTGCCTTTCGTGACCATGTTTGGACTTCTACTCCCCGGACTGATCGGAGGGTCGGTCATTTTTGAGCAAATTTTCGCGTGGCCTGGGTTGGGACGTTTGGGATATGAGGCCATCTTAGCCAGAGACTTCTCCATCATTATGACCTTGAATTTTATCGCTGCGGTGCTCACTCTGACAGGCACCTTCATTTCGGATATTTTGTATGCGTTCGTCGATCCTCGAATTCGGTTGGAATAGGGGTCATGAAAGATAAAGGGTAGGTACCATAAGTGGAATCTTCTCCCGTAACCGCCAAAACGGCGCCTGCACTCTTTGATGAGTTGGGTGAAGCGGAAACCCCCTGGCAGGAGTTTCTCCGCATCTACAAAAAAGACACATTAGCAGTCGTGGCATTTTTTGTTCTGGTATTGCTCCTCGTCACGGCTGTGGCCGGAAAAGTCTTGACGGAATGGTGGGTGGTGTTCGATGCGGAGGTCGTCCGCCTTCCGGATAAATTTCTTCCTCCCATGACCAGTGTCACGGAAAAAATACCTGATGTGGATCGTCCGTTTGGGGGCGTGTATTTTCTGGGAACGGATGAACTGGGAAGGGATGTGTTTGCGCGAATGTTTCAAGGATCATTTGTCTCCCTTTCCATTGGGTTCGTGGCGGTTGGGATTTCGTTATTGGTGGGTATTACATTAGGAGGGTTAGCTGGGTTTTATGGCCAAATCAAACTGGGTTTTATCACAGTGGATACTCTTATCATGCGATTCACCGATGCCATGTTATGTTTTCCGACCTTTTTTTTGATCCTGACTGCCGTAGCGCTTTTGCCCCCGAGTATTTATACCATTATGTTTATCATTGGGTTGACGAGTTGGATGGGAACGACTCGGTTCGTTCGAGCCGAATTTCTTTCATTGCGGGAACAGGACTATGTGACGGCGGCCAAAGCCTTGGGGCTTCCTGAAGGACGTATCATCTTTCGGCACATGGTGCCCAATGCCTTGGCTCCGGTCTTTGTGTCGGCCACTATCGGGGTTGCATCGGCCATCCTGACCGAATCCGCCCTCAGCTTTCTTGGGTTTGGCGTCCCTCCTCCTTATGCGACCTGGGGAAATATTTTATCGGATGGAAAAGGATTTATCTTTGACGCACCTTGGCTCTTTTTTATCCCAGGGGTTGCCATCTTCATCGTCGTCTTAGCCTTCAACTTGGTTGGGGAAGGGCTGCGGGAAGCCTTGAACCCCAAACTTCGACGCCGGTGATCAGTCAAAACAAGGAACGGACATTTGCCCCCACTTCTTGAAGTCTCACACCTCCGCACTTCCTTTTTTACCGATAAAGGAGAAGTGAAGGCTGTTGATGATGTGAGCTTTGTTATCGAAGCTGGTCAGACGCTTGCGCTGGTCGGGGAGTCCGGGTGCGGGAAATCGGTGGCTGCCCTGTCTATCATGCGCCTCATCGCCCATCCCGGACGAATCGTGGGGGGAACCATCAAGTTTAAAGAGAAAAACCTGTTGGATTTCTCCGAAAAAGATATGCGGCAGGTTCGGGGCAAGGCCATCGGTATGGTCTTTCAGGAACCCATGACCTCACTCAATCCGGTCATGCGAATCGGTGATCAAGTGGGAGAAGTCCTTCAAATCCACACCGATCTTTCCAAAGCAGCAATTCGGCAAGAGGTTCTGAGTTTATTGGATAAGGTTAAAATCCCAGATTCTGCCCATCGTATCGATCAATACCCTCATGAAATGTCCGGAGGTATGAAACAGCGTGTCATGATCGCGATGGCGTTGGCCTGTAAGCCGGACCTATTGATCGCCGATGAGCCCACCACGGCCTTGGATGTGACGATTCAAGCTCAGATCCTCGAATTGTTGGCCCGTCTACAGCAAGACATGGGTATGGCGATTCTACTCATTACCCATAATCTTGGTGTCGTGGCACAATTTGCGCGAGACGTCATCGTGATGTACGCCAGTAAAATTGCCGAGCGTGCTTCTGTGAAGGATCTATTCCAAAAACCCAGCCATCCTTACACGCGCGCACTATTGAATTCGCTGCCAAAGCCAGGAGAACGGCAGGGGAGGTTGGAGAGTATTCCAGGGACCGTACCCTCACCCTTGCTGTATCCAAAAGGGTGTCATTTTTCTTCACGGTGCGGGGAGATTCTTGACCACTGTGCATCCCAACCACCCCCTACTATCCAGATAGGTCAGGGTCATGAAACCGCCTGTTGGTTACATGCCGAATCATAAGTGAGCACGAACTCAATTTGCTGAATACCCATCACTCGCCACTTCTTTCCGTCAAAGGCCTCAAGAAGTATTTCCCCGTGCGGAAGGGGTTATTTTCGCGCGTATCGGCCTGGGTGAAAGCCGTCGATGACATCACACTCGAGGTGCAGGCTGGGGAAACTTTAGGGTTGGTTGGAGAAAGCGGCTGTGGAAAAACCACGGTGGGACGTTCCATTCTCCGTCTCATGGAACCCACGGCCGGAGAAGTGAGTTTTGAGGGTGAGAATGTGCTCGCACTCAACCCGGCGGCCCTACGGCAGATGCGACGTCGAATGCAGATTATTTTTCAAGATCCCTATAGTTCTCTGAATCCTCGGATGACGATCGGGTCGATCGTGGGAGAGCCCCTGAAGATCCATAAGATTGCCAAGGGGCAGGAACTACAGGATCGCATCAATCAATTGTTCGTAAAAGTCGGCCTCCGTCCTGAGCATCAGTCCCGCTATCCCCATGAATTTTCCGGCGGTCAACGCCAACGCGTCGGGATCGCTCGTGCCTTAGCTCTGAATCCCAAGTTTATCGTGTGCGATGAGGCTGTCTCAGCATTGGATGTTTCGATCCAAGCACAAATTCTCAATCTGCTCAGAGATCTCCAGGAAGAATTTCACCTGTCCTATCTCTTCATTACGCATGATTTAAATGTGGTCCAATATCTGGCCGACCGGATTGCGGTAATGTACCTGGGAAAACTCGGAGAGACGGCGTCTGCCGAAGATTTATTCACCGATCCCAAACATCCTTACACGCAAGCTTTGCTCTCCGCCAATCCGGTTCCAAATCCCGATATGCCTTCCGAACCAGTCATACTTCCCGGCGATGTGCCTTCTCCCCTTAACCCTCCCAGTGGATGCCGGTTTCATCCCCGTTGTCCGAAAGTTATGGACCACTGTAAAACTGACGAGCCTCCCCTCATCCAGATCGGTCCTGCCGAAAAGGGGCACCATGTTTGGTGCCATTTGTATTCCTGAGCCAATATTTGGTCTCTTCGTTTACAAATGGCGAGCGAGTTGCGGGGTTACGGAGCCCACCCGTATAATGACTAGTTTGCGATCATTATATTCATGAATTCCGGAGAAATAGGGTTGAATATGAGTCCAGAAATGGTTGAAAAAGATCCCAAAAATTACCCGCTCCTTCGCAATTTACAATACTCCCCCTTGAAGCAGGGAGAGGAACAATACATCGTGCTGTGGGACCCGACAGGTTTGTCCTCGGAGAAACTGGTATTGCCTCTCAATTATTTCTACCTGTTTCAATTTTTTGATGGCGACCATTCCTTGGAACAGGTGGGTGGGGAATACCTCAAGAAATACGGGGAGTTCATGATGCCCGATCGGCTGACGCAATTGGTGGCCGATTTAGATGATAAATTGTTCCTGGAGAATGCGCGTTCTGAGCAGGCACAGCAGCAAGCGGTCGAGGCCTATCGGAAACTGGCGGTTCGACCGGTGGCCTTTGCCGGGAAAAGTTATGAGGCCGACGCTTCCAAATTACGTGAGCAATTAGATGGGTTTTATCGTTCCAAAGAAGGTCCCGAGAAAGGGAAAGCGGAATGTGCGGGAAAGCCGATAAAAGGGTTGGTCGCGCCAAACTTCGATCTAAAAGAAGCCGGACCGATCTATGCCTGGGGCTATCAAGAACTACAAGAGGGGGAAGCTCCGGATGTCTATATTTTAGTCGGAACGTGTCATTCAGGATTAGAAAGCGGCCTGGCCTTTACCGACAAGGATTTTGAAACCCCTTTTGGGACGGTGCCGGTCAATCGTCCCATCCTGGAGGCCATAAAAAAGGAAACGGGGGAGGTTTTTTTTACTGAAGATATTCGCCATCTCAAAGAACACAGTCTGGAATTTCAATTGCCGTTTCTACAACATGCGTTAGGAAAGGACCGGGCCATCTCCATCGTCCCGATTCTTTGTGCCTTCCCCCCTGACACCCTGACCGGAGGGGAGTATAAGCCGCTCTTTGATCATATTGATCGATTTTTAACCGCGACAAAACAAGCCATTGAGGCGAGTGGCCAATCGGTCTGTGTTATTGCGAGTGGCAATTTGGCTCATATCGGGATTCGGTATGGAGATAAAACCCCTCCGACCGATTTTTCCTTCCATAAATGTATGCAAATCGACCTGGAAATGTTGAAGAAAGTCGAAGAAGTCGATCCAGAAGGGTTTGCGGAGTTTATTCTGAAGGAAGGTGATCAACGCCGAATCTTAGGATTTCCGGCGATCTTTACCTTGCTGAAGTTAATCCAACGGGAAGGAGAATCCCCTACAGGGCAGGTCCTGCGGTATGATCGAGGCATCACCGATCAATTCAATTCCACCGTGACCTATGCCAGCATCGTGTTTTCCTAGTCTTTCTCAGCCATCACTTTTCCTATAGGGCGTTAATCCGAGGCGCCCGTTTCCCTCGCTTACTCCTCCACCTGGATGGTCATCCGGGGTGCTTCCAATGGATTGTCTCGCTCATCCCGAGGCAATGCGACAATCTGATCGACCACATCCATCCCTTTTACCACCTTCCCAAATACCGAATATCGACGGTCGAGACTGCCCTGATCTTCCACACAAATAAAAAACTGTGAGCCGCTGTCTGCGACGTCTCGAGTGGAATCTTCGGTGCGTGGAACTTTGGCCATCGACACGGTACCTCGTCTATGGGGTCGATCACTGGTTTCAGGAGGAAGACTAAAGCCCGGTCCCCCGGTCCCATGTAGATCCCGATCCGGTTTTTTACTCATTGGATCCCCGCCTTGGATGAGAAATTTCGGAATAACTCGATGAAAGGCCGTTCCATCGTAGAATTTGAGCTTGGCCAAATTCAGGAAATTTTCCACATGTCGGGGGGCATCATCGGTAAAAAACCGAATTTCAATATTTCCAAATGGGGTGGAAATGGTGGCTTTGGGGTTTTTCTTTTGGAATTGAAAAGAAGATGAAGTCGACACAGCGAAGGCACTGTACCAAGGCCTTGCAAAGTTCATCAAGCCTCATGGAAGTCTGAGGGATTAAAAAAATCTTGACAATTCTAATTTCCTTCTTTGGAGAAGTTCGTCTCTGGGTCCGGGGCAAAGAACGCCTATATGGGAAAAAAGTACGCCAGATCTCGACAAGAGGTCGCTTCCATGATGGCAAGGGAAAGCCCAAGAGAGATGCTGGAAGTTGATTAGCCTTAATGTGCGTTGACAATTCTTCGATTGAGTATTTTCCGGTTGAATACCTGATTGAATCGCACACACACACATCCAGTATATGTCTTCATCAGGAGATCGTCTGGGAAGTTTTTACCGAGTCTCTTCATAAACTTGCCGAGTCCCCTTCAAGAATAGAGACATAATTGGGAAAAGAAATGAGGTCATAAAATGTCAAAAGGTTTGTTGTGGCGCTCCGACAATGACCATTGGGAAATGAACAAAATGGTAAATAACAAAACTCATTGCATGGAGAGGAACGACAGAAACTATGTGCAAGGCTGCACTTCTTTTGATGGAAAGGATCTATATTTAGACCGCATGTAAATTTTCTCTGAAGGTTCCTTCTCGATAAGGGCAAACCCATCGTGAGATGGGGACGCAAAGCCACGGGTCAGAGTGATTTGACGGCCGGGTTGCCGAAAGTAAGGAATTGTTCCTGTTGTGTGATGGAGCCTTCAACTCAATGGTTAGGAGGGCTCCATGAAATATAAATTTCGCCTGTCGGCACTTGCCGACTATATAGGTTTTGGATGGTGCATGCTTTTATTATCAGGGACTCCTGTTTTGGGACAAACATCAAATTCTGCCATTCTTCATTGGGATGCAAATCAAGAGAATGATTTGGCCGGATACCGAGTCTATCAAGGGACGGGCTCGGGTCAATATGGACTCTCACATGATGTAGGAATGATGACCACCTATACCGTATCCAATCTTGATCCAACAGTTACGCATTATTTTGCCGTGACCGCCTATGATCAGAGTGGAAATGAAAGTGCCCCCTCGGAGGAAGTGTCCCATTCTTTCGGTGAAGATCTTTTTGCTCTGACTGTTTCTATTCAAGGGTCCGGCACCGTCTGGAGTCAGCCAGCCGGGCTAAGTTGCGAGGAAGGGGACTGTATCACCGATTTTTCGGAAGGGACGATCGTCACGCTGACGCCGACTCCGAGTCCTGGAATGAATTTTAACGGCTGGAGTGGGGCCTGCAGTGGAACAGGGAATTGTGTCGTCACGATGGACCAAGCTCGGCATGTTTCCGCTACCTTCACGGATAATCTTCCTCCACCTCCTCCTGGAAGCCGTTTCATCAATTTCCAACCCAGTTCCGCTTCAGTAATTCCCGGGTACCAAATGGATGATGGAACCGTGTATGACATGGATCGGGGTTATGGGTGGTCTTGGGATCTGTCGGGGGAAACTCGTGAGCGAGGGGTCAATCCGGATCCACGCTTGGACACCTCGGTCATGACGTTTAATCGGGGTATGGCGGCCCAGTGGAACTATAATCTGCCGAATGGAGATTATCTTGTGACCCTGGCCAGTGGGGACGCCCAATGGCCTCAAAATCATCGGGTCATGGTTGAAGAGACACTGGTTTTTGACGATGTACAAACCACTCCTAATGTTTTTTCATTTCAGAGTGATCTCCCGGTTTCGGTGGCGGACGGAAATCTCACCATTACGATGGGTGGGGGTGATGAAGCGTATTACACCACCCTTAATTTTGTCATTATCACGCCAGTGGATTCTCCTACACCACCACCGGTCCCATTAACGGTCAAGAATGTAGGCAATGGCACGGTGATGAGCAACCCGTCGGGACTAAGTTGTACGACCGGAACTTGTACAGCGGAGTTTGCAGAAGGGACGCTGGTGACCCTCACGGCTACGCCCGGGAGTGGGATGCAGTTTAGCGGGTGGAGTGGGGCCTGTAGTGGGATGGGCGAGTGTGTGGTGACGATGGAAGGGGCGCCGGCGGTGACGGCGACCTTTACCCCGACGCCCACCGTCTTGACGGTGGCGGTGGCGGGCCCAGGCCAGGTGACGGGCACCAGCTCGGAGGGGGAGCTTGTGTGTTCGATTGACATCTGTGCCTGGGAACTGCCGACGGGGACGGGGGTGACTCTCACGGCTACGCCCGGGAGTGGGATGCAGTTTAGCGGGTGGAGTGGGGCCTGTAGTGGGATGGGCGAGTGTGTGGTGACGATGGAAGGGGCGCCGGCGGTGACGGCGACCTTTACCCCGACGCCCACCGTCTTGACGGTGGCGGTGGCGGGCCCAGGCCAGGTGACGGGCACCAGCTCGGAGGGGGAGCTTGTGTGTTCGATTGACATCTGTGCCTGGGAACTGCCGACGGGGACAGGGGTGACTCTCACGGCTACGCCCGGGAGTGGGATGCAGTTTAATGGGTGGAGTGGGGCCTGTAGTGGGATGAGCGAGTGTGTGGTGACGATGGAAGGGGCGCCGGCGGTGACGGCGACCTTTACCCCGACGCCCACCGTCTTGACGGTGGCGGTGGCGGGCCCAGGCCAGGTGACGGGCACCAGCTCGGAGGGGGAGCTCGTGTGTTCGATTGACACCTGTGCCTGGGAGCTGCCGTCGGGGATGGCGGTGACTCTCACGGCCACCCCCGGGAGTGGGATGCAGTTTAGCGGGTGGAGTGGGGCGTGTAGCGGCATGGGCGAGTGTGTGGTGACGATGGAAGGGACGCGTCAGGTCACTGCCATCTTCTCGGAAGTCTTCCCCCAACCTCCTCTCCATGTCTCCGTAAATTTTCAACCTAAACGATCGATAGTTTCCCCAGGGTATCTCATTGATTTTGGAGCTCAGTATGATTCCGCCCGTGGCTATGGGTGGGACCAGAGTCAGGTTGTCAAAAAACGAGAAAGATCTACCTCAGTTGATCAACGGCTCAATACATTCCTGTATGTTTCCTGGCAACAGGAAGCGACCTGGGAATATGCTGTCCCCAATGGCCAATACCTTCTGACCTTACTCAGTGGTGATCCAGATCGGAGACGAGGACCTCAACGAATCCTAGTTGAGGGCATTCCACTTTTTACGAATATTACGACCGGGCCGGGAGAATTTATTTATCTCACCAAGGTGCCCATAAGGGTGACTGACGGTCAGTTGTCGATACAAATTGGAGGGACGTCCGGGCAGACGTTGTTAAACTTTGTGGAGATTATTTCGGCTGACTGATCGAAAGCGAATAAGAGTATTGAGGGCCTTGGTTCTCCGGTTAGTCAATTTTTTCGTAGCATAGAGGCGTGAAGCGAGTCTCTCGCTGGAATGACTAGAGGGCCGAGCGGGGTGCATGAAAATTTTTGATCAAATCAGCCACTTTTGCCAAGGGGTCTGTTCGGGGAAATCGTTTGGTGGTGGCCTCACAGGCGTCTTGAACATCCGATGAAGTCAACAGGTGTTGAAGGGCTACGTGAAGAGGCTTTGCTCGGAAGCGTTTTTTCTGTAAGGTCAACCCCACTCCCAATCTTTCTACTCTTGACGCATTATCGAATTGATCGAACGCCAAGGGTTGGATAAGTTGGGGAATGCCAGCCTGCAATGCCTGCGCACATGTGCCGATCCCACCATGATGAACGAGAGCGCTGCAACGGGGAAGGATTCGACTAAGGGGGACATAGGAGAAGTGGTGAATGGAGGGAGGAAGCGATTTGGGGATTTGTTGAGGATATCGGGTTAAAAACATGGCTGGTCGATTCAGGGCAAGGCACGCCTGTTTCGCTTCCTCAAAGAAGCCTGGAGCATGCATATTTGCCGAGCCGGGAGTAAAAACTAATGGATTAGGGTGTTGCCCTAGAAATTCTTCCACTTTATCGGCAGTCGTCGCATCATGGGTCTGGTCATAGAGGGGAAAGTCGGTCAGGACCGTTCGGGGGGGCCAATCAGGTTGTGGCGGGGCAAACCAATCTGGAAATAGGCCAACCACTAATTCGGGAGAATGGAGCCAGTGGTGGAAAATTCGAGAAACCGGGGGCAATCCGAGTTCCTGTCGGAAGTGGTTGAGAGAAGGCTTAACGACCGGGTCAATCAAGAGATGGTCCAAGCAAGTCCACACACCTTGTTTAAACCAAATAGGCAGCCAATCCGGTAAGGACATGTTGGGCATCTTCGGGGGAGAATGGGCTGAATGAAAGACCCCGGGAGAAAAGTGGACCGTGACATGGGGTATGTGGTGAGTCTCATGAACAAGGCGAGCCGCAAAACCTAGTGTGGAGCTCAGAAGGAGGGTGGACTTTGTCTTTACATGGGCACACAAAGTGTTATAAGCCGTACGCAAATGGGACGAAGCTAATTTGGTCATAATGATTCGCCAGCCTTTGTGGGGATGCCAAAGTGCTGGGTTTTGAGCTAAATTATCGTAATCGGTTTGGGTTCCTAGAGGGACAAAGGTCAGGTCGGCCTGTTGAACCAAATCAGAAAAATGATCGTTCGTAAAGAGGGTGACCTTATAGTCTTGTGAACGAAGACGTTGACCCAAGCCGATCAAAGGGAGGACATCCCCATAGCTGCCAATCGCCAAAATAAGGATGGTCATTGGGCGGCGTCCTGCTCCAAAAAAATACTCGGATGATGGCATGAAATAGGAACCCCAAACCGGTTCATACCATATTTCAATCATGAAGGGGAATGAATGACTAATGGGGCATGTCCTGTCGGTTAGTCGCCCCTGAGGGTGTTGATGAATTCCGGATGGCTGGACCCTGGGTGAGACGTAAGGATGAAATCGGGTTTATGCTAGACATTGTGTTGTATGAACCAGAAATTCCTCCCAATACGGGGAATATCATTCGGCTCTGTGCCAATACGGGATTTGGGTTGCATCTCATTCATCCATTAGGTTTCGATTTGGATGATAAAAGGGCGAGAAGAGCTGGCTTGGATTATCATGAACTGGCCAGAATGAAAGATCATCAAACGCTCCAACATTATGTTGATGAACGAAACCCATCAAGGATGTTTGCCATCACCACCAAAGGAAAAAGACCCTATCACGAGGTCTCCTTCGAACCGGGTGATGCGCTTCTTTTTGGACCGGAGACCCGGGGCCTTCCAGCGGACTTGCTCGTGACGGTTCCACAGGCCTATCGTTTAAGGATTCCCATGCGACCTGAAAGCCGAAGTCTAAACTTGAGCAATGCCGTGGCTGTTTTGGTCTATGAAGCCTGGCGTCAGCTCCAGTTTTCAGGTTCGATTTAACTCACTCCCCCTCCTATCTTTCTTGAAAGTCCAGGAATCCTTCGGGCAATTTTCTAGGGCTTTCTGTCCGGTTTCAGATTGTTTCAAACTCATACTAAACCGAAAAGCTCCTTTCAGGAGGGTTGTGAAGCCAGTCCGTCTTTGTTGGGGAAGGGGTTTAGGTCAAAGTGGGAGGTACTTGGAAAATTCCTGGTTGGGGGATCAACGGATTTCTTTTGAGTTGGGCCCTATTTAATCTCAGCCAGACGAGATTGATTGAGGAGATAAATATGTCGTTGATCCTGGCTGACCAATCCTTGGTCTTGAAATTGACTGAGGACGGCACTGACTGTTTCCCGAGAGGCTCCGATTAAGTTCGCTAAGTTTTGATGTGTGAGACGCACCGTGAGCCGTAATCCGGACGAATCGACTTCGCCGGTTTTTTCTCCCAATTCCAATAGGAGTTTCGCCAATCTTGCGGGTGCACTCCGGAACACAAAATCACTTAATTTCGTTTCCACATATCGAAGGCGTTCACCCAACAGCCGAAGAAGTTGTACTCGGACCTCCGGGAACCGGTTTAAAAAGTCTTCAAAATTTTCCCGTCGAATTTCATAAACATAGACCGGCTCAAGGGTCTGCGCCAACGTTTCCCGCGTCCGTCCTTCCAAGGCTTCGACTTCACCGAAAATATCCCTTGGTTCTACGATGCGGACGGTGGCCTCCTTGCCCTGTTCGCTCAAGCGTGAGATTTTGACTCGACCTTCTTTGAGCAGAAAAACTGTTTGTCCAGGATGACCCGGATGAAATATGCGAACCCTTTTGGCATAGAACACCAATTGGACCATTTTGCGGAGCGTTCTCAGCTCTTCCTTGCCCAGGTCGGCAAACAATGTAAAGCTCTGTAAATCCTTTTCCAGATCGATCGGGGCCTGTTGCATGGTTAGTTACTTGAGGGAGGGGATCGAGAAAGCGGTCCGATTTCCTGGGCCGTCATACTGAAGCACGTTCTGGGTTTTAGGGTTTTTGCACTTCAATGCATAGGTTCCGATGATCGAGAGCCTAACATCGTTCGATCCAATTTTTGGGTTTAAGATGGCCTGAATCAAGTGGTGCAGAAAAAATGCTGGTTTGTGGATGAAACGTATACCAAGCGAACCAGTAGGTCATCAGTGAAGGAAGAGGATTTCCGGCAAGGTCCACGATCTTGGCACTGTGAGTCGACGGATTCCAGCATACGATGAACGGTACAGTGTTCAATGTGTCATGGAAGGAAATTCCAAATTTCTTCAACTCAGAAAAGGGATAAGCCTTAAAGGCCTCACTGATTTCTATTCCCAATACCCATTCTTTCGTAAAAAACTGAGCATTGCTCCGTAAAATCGGGAAAATGACCTCTTCCCTTTGAGCATATTCGGCATAGGGATCTTGATGGTAATTTCGCTGGTATCCAGTGTTCGCCGAAAGGACCAACGTATCGGGATGAGTTCTTTTCCAAGCTCCCCAGGTTGTATGTTCAACAATGATGGGCCGCAGGCGGTGGCCTAAAAGTTCACCGGTTACGGCTTTTCGCAGTATTTGGGACCATAAACTTTCGGTTTGATGATCGTACATGAGGACATCGCTTTGGTAGAGCAGTCCCGAAACTCCGAACGTAAGTTCCTGGTCGTCAACGTTCCTGGAAAACCCCATTCCGCTGCCACAAAGCGGGCAATAGGTGATCACGATTGATTGGTTTTCTAGGGTGTCGTTGACGACTTCGTGCCAATTGAGAATCTTAAGTGGATAGGCTTTTGCCACTCGTTGCCCTGACACCCCCAAGATTCGATCTTTCTCGTGGAGAAAGGCCGCGTCTTTTGCCAAAAGAAATTTGGGGTCCAGGAGGGCTGGAATGCCGTCTTTGGGTGGACCTCCAGACAAGATGTGTTCTAAGGGGATGCTGTGAGGTTCCGTGGAGAATCCATTAAATTGGGCAGGGGAATTGCCGGGCCAGAACCAGAGGACCAGGACACAAAGATTTCCAATCAGCTTTATTGGGGTATTGTCCCGGGCCGTCCTTTTTCGTGATTCGTTGTGAAGATTCATCGTAATAATCGGATAGTGAATGTGACTAGATAATATCGATAGCGAAGCTGATCCACATGGCCCAAGGTCTGAAGCAGTTTCGGTGAGTCCTACTGGGGTGGGAATTGTAAGCTAATTCACAAAACGTTCTTCCGAGTGTCTTCGTAGAGAAGGGAAATCGATTCATTCTGGTCACTCTGTCTCTCGATCTTGGAAAAAGTTACACTCCATTTTTCGAGATTAACCTGACAAACGGAAACTTTACATTGAGAAAAGTGAGGGCGAGGGACGGGGGTGTGCCTCCCGGTGCTAGGACGACCCAGATGCGCGGTACCCGAAAGTTCGCGATAGAGGGGATTGCAGCTGGGCTATGCTTGCTGATGGGTGGTGTGAGCGCCTGGGGGCAACTGAGTGATTTGCGCCATTCTCGAGCGCCGTTGCCCGGTCTCAAGGAAGTATCCCAGGTGGGACTCATGGTCGATGTAGCTCAAAATCCCCATGTCGATTCGACTGACGTCATGAAGACCATCCAACCTCGTCTGGAAAGACTTGGGTATAGCGTGGTCCTTCTTTCCTCTTCCTTGTCCGAACCATTGGGGCTTCATGTCCAGTGTCAATCCCTGGCTGAAAAAGGGAGGGCCGGGGACTTCGGCAAGAGATCTGCCACCACTGGACGCAGTGCCAATTCACGGTTGGGGCCCCCATGTCAAATTTCGTATACGTATCAAGGACAGGTCATTCCGTGGAAAAACGTGGAGCGGTACATTTATTCAGAAAGTGTTTCGACGATGAAGAAAATCGATCAAATTCCCAACCCTTTACCTCCGCGGGAATGCATTCAACGATTCTTTTATCTGTATGATTTTCCCGTCCTATTGGCAGCTGAATGGGGGCACCTGGACCGGATTATTCGAGAATTAAATGAACCCAAAACTCCACTCTCGCGTCGACGACTTATCATTCGACTCTTAGGGGAAATTCAGAATGTCCGAGGATTTCCGGTCCTAGTCGAAAAGCTTCAGGATGCCTCCTTGGTCAAAGAAGCCGCCGAGGCTTTGGGTTTTTTTGGACTCCCTTCTCAACACTACTTACTGCCCCTCTTACGGCGTGCATCCGATCCACTGCTCCAAACGGCCGCCGCGAAAGGTTTGGGGAGAGTGGCCGCGATGACGGGAGACAGTCAGCAAACCCCGCTATTTTTGTCCATGGTGGTGGATTCGAACGTGGATATCCGGGTAAAAACAGAACTCGTCTGGGCAATAGGAAAAGCTCCTGACCAACGAGCGTTACCTACGCTCCTAGAACTGGAACGACAAATATGGACCGATCCGGACCAGGGTCCGTACCTGCGGGCCTATCGCGAGGCCGTTGACTGGTCTATCCGAGAGGTGAAACAAGGTGGTCATGGTGATGATTATTAAATCGCCACCGTGTTCCAGAGTAAAGGAATGCAAGCCGGAGGGTAGGATTAGGGACGAGTGGAAAAGAAGACCGATCGGACGCCCGTCAACTTCGACGAGCGTCCGATCATATTTCGGAAAAATTAGGGTTTGGCAGCGGATTCAATATTCAAAATTTTTACATCAAAGTACAGGGTCTTTCCGGCGAGGGGGTGATTGAAATCCAAGACTACCACTTGTTCCTTGACTTCGGTCACACGGGGGCGAACAATCCGACCTTGTGCATCTTTTCCCTGTAAAAACATCCCCACTTTTCGGGCCTCCGGCGGAATTTGATCGATGGGGACCTCTTGGAATGCCTTGGGATTTTGTGGCCCATACCCTTGTTCAGGAGCTACCACAACCTGTTTGCTATCTCCGGTCTTCATGCCTTCAAGGGCGGTTTCCAGCCCTCGAATGATGTGGTGGGAGCCTTGAGTAAATTTCAAGGGCTCCTTTCCCACATTCGTATCAATGACTTCTTTATTTTCAAGGGTTAATGTGTATTCCATCGAAATCAATTTCCCATCGGAAACGGTCATGGCCGATTGCCCGTTTGGGGCTTCTGCCCAGATCGACGGGATAAAAGCGGTGGTTCCTAGCACGCATATACACCAAGCCCAGCTGGCTCTTGCCCACAATGTCATAGGTCTGGTCCTCCAGAAAAAAATGTAAAATTTACGTAGGCTGGAAAAGATCGCAATGGGAAGCCAGAAGAGGGAAACGGCGAGCGGATCCAGACTAAGAATGAATTGCTTAGGTCAATGTATCAGATTATTCGATGAGTGGCTATGGTCTAAAATCATCAAAAGATTAGGGAAATCGGTGTTTAATCAACTAAGATTAGAAAAATGCGCTCTTTTTGATGGGGGCAGATAAGGATTTAAAAAAAACGAATTGCGCCAATTGCACCCGAAATATAGAATAACACCATGTTGACAATTTCCCACCTCAAGCTGAAGTTCCTGGCCATATGTTGTGTGGGTGGCTTTTTGGTTTGTGGAAGTCTGGGCTTTCTCTGTCCCATGACCATCCCTTCGGCCGAAGCGGCCTCTGTTCCCGTTCATCATGGTGTTCAGGACGAAGGGGCCTGTCTCGATACATTGGTGACATCTGCAGAGTCATCTTGTGTCTTTCCTCTTTTTCCGGTGTCCCCCAAACTTCTTCACCCTGGTGTTGGTGTTGAAACTCCTGGCCCACTGAGCCGGTTTCTCGTTCATGTGCATCCACACGATGAAGGTCCACCTCGCTTTCTCGTCCTTTCCACGTTTCTGATTTGATCCCCATAGCGAAGTAAGCCGGGGCTTGACTTCTCGAAAAGGAAGTCCCTCCTAACACGGAAGAATTCCGTCTTTTTTTTAAAAAATAACGAGGTCCGCCATGCAACGTCCTCATGTATTCCGAATACCAGTGTGGTTCATCCTGATTTATCTTGGCATACCTTTCTCGTCACTGTATGCCGACCCTGGAAGACACGATCCTCACGTTACCTCCCCACCCCGTAATTCTGAAATCACCTCATCATTCCCAAGGAAGGTGGTGGGTCAATCTTTGGGAACCATTCGTGCTCCCCGCATTGAATCGGGGAAAGCCTATTCTCCTCCTCCCACACTCATGGGAACCCAGATGGGACGGGTGAATACCATCAATGTTCCACCGTTGGGTTACGAATGGGATGGTGGAGTTAAAGTCTTTACGTTGATCGCGCAGCCGTTCCTGCATGAGTTAACGGATGGGCATCCCATGGATCAATCGACGATTCCCACCATGAATCGTTTTACTGGAGAAAAAATGGGCGAAATGATGCACACACCCCAGATCGGTCTGGTGTGGGGATACAACGGTTCTGTTCCAGGTCCGACGATTGAAGTCACCCAGGGCGATCGCATCCGAGTTATCCTCATCAATGAGCTCCCCGAACCCACCTCCATTCACTGGCATGGGTTGGAAATTCCCAATTCGCAGGATGGCGCCGGCGGGGTCACGGAACCTCCCACTCCACCCGGAGGAACGCATGTGTATGAATTCACGCTGTATCAGCATGGCACGTTCATGTATCACACGGGGTTTAATGTCATGAAACAAGATGCGTTGGGGCTGGGTGGCCTGGTGGTCGTGCATCCCAGAGGGCCACACACTATGCCGGATAAGGAATTCGCCATCATGTTACAGGAGTGGACCTTTACGCCAGGTAACCCGAACCCCAATATTAGTTCGATGGATTTCAATTGGTTTACGTTTAACGGAAAAGCAGCCCCGAGCATCGATTCCTTGCACCTTAAGCAAGGAGAACGGGTACGGATACGGTTTGGTAACCTCAGCATGCAAAGTCACCCCATCCATATTCATGGATATTCCTGGCGGGTGGTCGGGACCGAGGGGGGACCCATTCCGGGACCCGCTCAATGGCGGGGATCAACCATCAACGTTCCTCCCGGCACCACCCGCGATGTGGAGTTTGTCGCGTGGAATCCGGGCACGTGGCGGATGCATTGTCATCGCCTCCATCATGTCATGAACGCCATGGCCGACGCACCCATGGGGATTATGCCACATGGGGGAATGTTTACGTTGGTGCATGTGAACCCCACGGATCCTCCAACGGATTGGCGTCATCCCCTTCAAAAAAACGGTGGAAGGCCATGACAAGGATCAGATTTTTCCTTCTTTTCCTTATGCTGGTTTTTCAGGGTTGCGCGACCGTCAACGTGGATCGGGATCATGTTCAGGTACAAAAGGAAAGTCTGGCCAGAACAGGTCATCATATTGCCTGGCAGCACACTCCCGAAGATCAAGTCCAAAACGAAAAGATGGTAACGGCATTATTGGCGGATGGGGTGACTCGGGAGGAAGCTATCCAACTCGCGTTATTGAATAATCCAGGGCTGCAAGCCACTTTCCAAAGGTTGGGCATTGCCCGGTCCGATGTTGTGCAAGCGGGATTGTTTGCGAACCCCTCCCTTGGGGCCTTATTCCGATTCCCCACGAATGGGAATGGTGGGACTGGGGTTGAACTTGACCTGTTGTTGAGAATCTCTGACTTGTGGAATGTGCCTTTGCGTCGCAAAGTGGCCGAGGTGGAAGCTCTTCGGATCACGCAACTGGTCGTGCAAGAAATCCTTCGTACCGCGGCACGGGCACGGGACACTTTTGATGAACTTCTCCTCCAAGAAGCCTTGTATCGATTTATGTCCGACAACGTGGCCCTCTTTCAAACGACGGTTGAAGAACTTCAGGTTCGATTCCATGCGGGGTTGGTGAATGATTTGGATATTTATCTGGCCGAAAACGTCCTGTTTGAAGGCCAGGTGGACCTGGCTCGGATTCAATCCAGTTTGATTACGGCTCGCGCTCGCTTGGTAGAGACTTTAGGGTTAGATCCTCTGGATCAGGGCACCTTTGCGATACTCGGCGACTTGGAGGATATGCCTCTTCGAACGCTCTCGCCGGAGCAGGGTTGGGAATTAGCAAAGCAGCATCGAGTCGATTTGCGACTCAGACGTCTGCAAATTTCTCAAACCCGTAGGCTTTTACATTGGCAGAAAGCACGAATCTTCGGTGACGTGGGACTCGGCGGCAATTACACGAGAGAGTTGGATAATGTGAGGAGTGTTGGCCCATTGCTAGTCCTTCAAATTCCCATTTTCAATCAAAATCAAGGGGCAATCGCTCGTGCGGAATATCAACTTCGTCAGGCTCAGAATGAATTGGAAGCCGAAGAATTAGTGGCCAAACAGGAAATCAACAGTTTATTGGGAGAACTCACGTTTCATGAAACCCATGCCCAATTGTTTCGGGACAAAATGCTCGTGGCCCAACAAAAGGCCTTGTCCTATGTGGAACGCTTTTATTCGACCATGCAACTCAACAGCATATTTTTGATAGAAGCTCGCAGGCGTATCTTGAGCACACAACGGGGCTATTTCCAAGCCTTGCGGGCCTATCGCCGTACGGAATCCATGCTTCAAGTTGCCCTTGGTAAAACACTTCTCCATTCAGATTAAGGACGTATCAGGATGAATTCTGATACAAATGACGCAAGAGCAAAAGGTAGGGATCGTAACAACGGGCATTGTCCAGGCTGAAAAAAGGGGAATGAGAAACATGGACCATAATCAGGAGGAGGTCGAACGCCATTACGGGTCTGGCGGAATTATGGAGAAGATAAAAGCAAGCCTCAAGGTGGCGGGAAAAGATCTGGATGCTTTATCAGTGGATGATTTGGCGCCCATCGATGAGTTTCATACGAGAGGTCGTGAATCGACGCTTGAATTGGCGGCATTGGCTAGCGTCGGGGCATCAGATTCGGTCCTTGATGTAGGCTGTGGCCTTGGAGGAACGGCTCGGTATCTCGCCGACCGTTATCAGTGTTCTGTGGTTGGGCTTGACTTGACTCAAGAGTTTATCGCAACCGGGCAAAAACTGACCCAGCTGGTCGGGCTTCACGATCGAGTCACCCTTCGACAGGGAAGCGCGCTCGACATTTCGGAGGATGATGCCACATTCGATATCGTCTGGACGGAACACGTTCAGATGAATATCGCGGACAAACACGGTTTTTATTCCGAAATTGCAAGGGTCTTAAAGCCGGGTGGGCGTTTTGTTTTTCATGACGTTTTTCGTGGTACGGGAGATCCTCCATTATATCCTGCCCCCTGGGCCGAAGGTGAGTCCATAAGTAGGTTGGCGACAGAACGTGAGATCCAATCTACGTTACAAGAGGTTGGCTTGAGAATTGCTCAATGGAAGGGGAAAAACCAAGAGTCGATCGAATTTTTTCAAAAGGTTTCCACAAAGATGGAAGACAAAGGTCTGCCACCCCTCGGCATTCATCTCTTAATGGGAAACAATGCTAGGGAAAAATTTCAGAATAATGTGCGCAACCTCATTGAAAATCGAACTACTGTGGTGATGGGCCTGACTCATAAAGTTTAATCTTTTAGCTATGCTCCCTTTTTATCACAGAGTTGCCGATCGCCAAAATGATGGTTGAGGGCATGGTCGTCTTCCTGTTTGTCCACTGACCGGAGTCCTTAAAAAGAACAATATGGGTTCCCATAAACCGTGGGCAATTGTTGGAGTCGACTTGGCTGGTTCTCCTCGGCGTCCAACCGGCATCTGTATTCTCAAAGGGTTGAAGGCCCAAACCCACATCGCATTCAAAGATGAAGAAATTTTGAACTTCATTACCCAAGCATGCCCACATCTTATCCCGATTGATGCGCCATTGAGTTTGCCTCCGGGGCGCCGCACCATTCATGATCGTTCTGGTGAGCACCTTCGGGAATGCGACCGTGAATTGCAGCGTCGAAAAATCCGATTCTTTCCAGTCACCCTTGGCCCCATGCGAATGCTCACGGAACGCGGCTTGAACCTCAAAGCCGAAATAGAAGCCATGGGATTTCGAGCCGTGGAATGTTATCCGGGAGGGGCGCAGGATATCTGGGGTATTCCCCGGCAGCATCGTGATCTGAATGGCCTACGGGAGGGATTAGAACTCTTGGGTATCAAAGGACTGAAGCCGAATGCGACGAGTGATGAATTGGATGGTGTGACCGCAGCCCTCGCTGGACGCTGGTTCCTTCAAGGAAAGGGAGAAATGTTGGGAGGCGACCAAGGTATCCTCCTTCCTCGAGCCCAACAAAGGAAAAAGGGGTAAGGAGGAAAAATCCGTGGATTCCATCACCCAGCTTACACTCGGAGCGGCCGTTGGAGAGGCTACTCTCGGGAAAAAGGTAGGAACCCGGGCTCTGGTATGGGGAGGGGTCTGTGGGACGATTCCGGATTTAGATATTCTTATTCCTTTTCAGGATCCCATCCAGGCTTTTGTCTCCCACCGTTCCTTCAGTCACTCGCTGTTCATTCTGGCTTTAGCGACCCCAGCCATCGTTTGGGTGATCCGCCGTTTTCATCCGGATACGGTTTCTTATACGAAAAGGTGGCTGAT
Organism: Nitrospirales bacterium; assembly: GCA_965223495.1. Lineage (GTDB taxonomy): Bacteria > Nitrospirota > Nitrospiria > Nitrospirales > UBA8639 > Nitrospira_E. The sequence continues at coordinate 881,649 of OZ245001.1, forward strand.
GTTGGTATATCTGGCCTTTGCCACACATGTTCTCCTGGATTGTTTTACGGCGTATGGTACCCAAATTTTCTGGCCTCTTTCCCGCACTCCCCTTATGTGGTCAACCATTTTTATCGTTGACCCGCTCTACACTCTTCCGTTGGTCCTGGGGGTGACGAGTGCCTTAGTCCTGAGCCGGGGAAAAAGATGGGGAAATACTCTCAATTCCGCAGGCCTGATACTCAGTACTCTTTATCTTTCCTGGACTGTCGTCGCGAAGACGCATGTGGAAACCTTCGTCAAAGACCAATTGGCTCAACAACAGGTATCCTACAGTCAACTGCTTATTCAGCCTACTCCGATCAATACTCTCCTTTGGCGAATTTTGGTCATGCAAGATGAAGGGTATGCTGAAGGATTTTATTCTCTGTTGAGGAAGAAAGAGGATATCCGACTCACTCGGTATCCCAATCCTGTTCATTTATTGAACCCTTTGGCGACCCACAAACCAATTCAAAACCTCCAACGCTTTTCCCAAGGGTTTTGGGGTGTGCGACAGGTAGGAGATTTCATCGTCTTATCAGATCTCCGTATGGGTATGGAACCCCATTACGCCTTTAGTTTTAACGTAGGAAAGAGATCCCGGGCTGAGGTCGAGCCCATCCCTAGTGAGGGCCGTTTACCGACGATGAATTGGGGGACCGTCCTGCCATGGGTTTGGAGCCGAATCTGGGAGGCCCCCTAACAAGACCGGGAGATCTTTAAAGTTCAACCGTTTGTAAAAAATCTTGGAATGAGGTGAGGGGAAGGCCATAGGTTTGAGTGAGCGCAGGAATGTCCGCACAATATCCCACCTCGTTAAACCATTTAAACATGGCGGCCATGTCATGTCCCATCGCCCCTTCTGCTTCTTCGTCGGGCAAAGGGGAAAAAGCCACTGGTCGACCTAGCTTCTTCGTGAACATTCGGGCGACCTCTCCCATGGTGAGACTATCACCGGCCAATTCAATGCCCTGACCGATAAAGTCGTTTGGTTGGGTTAATGCCGCAGCTCCGAACGCCCCAATGTCGTTTACGGCGATCATTTGGAGTTTTGTGCTTGGGTGCAGGGGCACAACGAGGATTCCCTGAAGAATACTGTCTCGCATTAATGTAACAAAATTATCCATGAAAAAGGTTGGTCGAAGAATGGTGCTCGGAAGACCTAACGATTGGATATGTTCCTCGACCCTCCATTTGGATTCGAAATGGGGAATCCCGGTTTGGCGATGGGCACTACCAACCGAACTATAGACGAGGTGCGGTACTTGGGCCACCTTGGCGGCGTCGGCCATGATGATTCCCTGCCGAACTTCCACATCCAATCCTTCTCCAAAAAAGGTCGTCATCGCGAAAACTCCATCCACTCCCGCCATCGCCCCTTCCAAGCTGGCTTGGTTGGTCAAGTCTCCAATCGCCAGTTCCACACCCTGTTGGCGCAAAGCCTCGGCTTTTCCGGAATGTTGTTTTGCTTCCCGGACTAAAGCTCGGACGGTATGGCCTTGCCGTAACAAGGCTTGCGCCACGGCTCCCCCTTGTTGCCCGGTGGCGCCTACGACAAAAAAGGTTTTTGTGTCAGTTCTCATTAGGCTCCTCCTTCGGAATGTCTATCGGAACAATGTTGAAATTTATCAGAAATAGAATAGGTAGGGAATACACCGTTGGTTGACCAGTGGTCCTTTCCTTACGCCTATTCAAAGAGTAGATGGCACATTGAGGTGTATTTCGCCATTACCTCAATAACCTTTCTGGTGGGTCAAGCTTTTTTTGGATTGGAGAAGACAAGTGAAAAAATCCTAGGGATGTTCATGGCAGAGACAGGTGAGGTCTTGCAGGAAAGTATGAACGATCGGGGATTTTGTTCGCCGGGTGTAATAACCTGGCTTCTTAAAAGACTAAGGGAAAAAGGAACAAGGTTATATGTTTCAACGAGATTGTGGAGGGACAAGGTAATGAAAGACTGGAAAGGTCAGGGGATTATTTTTGTACTTGGGATGTTGATGGTTTTTTGGGTCGATGCGGCTTTGGCCTTTGATTTTTCTTCCTGGGATGGCCTGCTGAAGAAATATGTGGCCTCGAAAACGATCAATGGGGTTACTCTCAATGCGGTGGATTATCGAACCTTAGCTAAAGACCCTACCTACCAAAAATTGATCAAGGGGTTGGAAAAGACTTCTTTGGCTGATCTCAAGTCTAGAGATGAAAAACTGGCCTTCTGGATCAATGTGTATAATATCATGGCGGCCAAGATGGTCTTGGACAACTATCCCCTCGAGAGTATTAAAGATGCTGGAAGTCTGTTTACCGCCGTGTGGAAAAAGCCGGTCGGGGTGGTGGCCGGGAAGGAGCGAACGTTGAACGAGATTGAACACGAGATACTCCGGAAAATGGGGGAACCTCGTATCCATGTCGCCATTGTCTGCGCGTCCGTGAGTTGCCCCGACCTTCGAGCTGAAGCCTACACCGCCGATAAACTAACTGAACAGCTTAACGACCAAATGTGGCAGTTTTTAGCGAATCCACAGAAAGGATTACGGGTTAACACCCGAAAAGGGAGAATTTACCTCTCGTCAATCTTTAAATGGTTTGAAGAAGATTTTGAACCTCAGGGGGGGGTGCGTGCCTTTATCGCTCCCTTCGCACCAAATTCCCTTCAGGGTTCGGTAACCAATTCCCGACTACGAGTTTCCTATCTAGATTATGACTGGGATTTAAATGAACAGAAATAACTGGTTTAAGGACTGTGTCTCATGGAGTTAATTGTTTCCTGACTCTAATCTGGCCAACCACTCCGTTTTAAAAGTCAGCCTTATAGGTAACCATTTACTCATCTGAAGGCCGACATTCAAAAGAAACTCTTATCTTGTTGGGTGCCGGTTTGGCCTTCTTGGTGGTTTGGGGAGTGCGCATCTTGGCCAGATCGCGTTTTCTTATCCTCGATCCGATCATAACTAGAGGGGGGTTGGTGAAAAGAAGTGTTTTTTTTGGACATTCTTTGAGTATTTCAGGTTCATGCCCCGGGGTGGTAGGTGGGAAGTGTATTCTTTTCCAAGACCCCTGCCGGTGATTGGGTGGAGATGGCTTTCATCCTTTTCGGTTCGTTGCCCTTTCTTTCCGTTTGGTGATCTTTCAGTCTGCTAAAAGCCATTCTTGGGCATCCCATCTGGCTGATTAAAGTCCTCCGAAAATATTGCCGTAAGGTCCCTATTGGCCTCCTATTACACCCGTTTCATTTGCCCTGAGATGAAAGGCCGTATATGGACCAGGCTGTGATGGACTTTTTCAGAAATATCAAAAGTGGTCTCCGGTTGAGTGTGTTCCAAAGGCTTGAGTTGGATGACTTTCGCCCCTCCTCCGATCAGTTGGTGTTATTGCTGATTCTCAACATCCTTGCGGCCGTTTGCAGAGACTTTTTCGCAAATCTTCCCTCTCCCGAATTTAACCCAGATGCCATTATTCAGGAAGGTTTTAGTATTGGATTGTTCTTGTTCGCTGGATATCTTATCAATCGGTGGATCTCCCATCAGGAAGTTTTCCTAGATTTTACCGTCATCATTCTTAGCGTGTGTTTTCCTTTACTCCTCATAGGTGAGGTACTGAAGGGCCTAGGAGGAATGATGTTTGACGGTTCATCACCCACGTGGTTTTCTGAATGGAGCGGGCTTGTGTATTCCTTTTGGACACTGGGCGTATTGGCCTGGTCCCTGGGGGTAATCCTAGGGGGCTGGTCGATAAGAGTCGCAGGTGCTTTGGTTCTAATCGTGATAGCATGGGTCGCGCCGGTGGAATATGTTACCCCCGATGGGACCTATTGGAATTCAATAGAAGAGGAGCAGGACGATCCATATCAAGCGTATCGATCAGTCGATGTGGAAGGTGTTTTTTATTCCCAATCGGAATTGTTGGACCAGGAACTACAATTTCTTAAGCCCGGTGAAGTCGGGCAACGAGATGTGTATTTTCTCGGAATGGGCGCCTATGCCTTTCAAGATGTTTTCTTAAAGGAAACGGTGTATGCGAAGAATCTTTTTGATGAGAGATTCGGGACGAAAGGTCGTTCGTTGGTCTTACTCAATAATTTGTCGACGTACGAATCGATGCCGATCGCGAGCACGACCAACCTGCGAAAAGCCTTGCACCATATCGGGTCGATCATGAATCGCGATGAAGACCTACTCCTCATATACATGACGAGTCATGGATCGCAGGATCACAGGCTAACAGTCAACTTTTGGCCGTTGACTTTAAATGACCTTTCTCCCGAAATGCTTCGTCAGTATTTGGATGAGGCAGGAATTCAATGGCGAGTCATCATGGTCTCTTCTTGTTATTCCGGTGGTTTCGTCGAGCCATTAAAGACGGCGTACACGGCCATCGCGACTGCCGCTGCTTCCGATCGAAAATCCTTTGGATGCAGTCATGACAGAGACTTCACCTATTTTGGTGAGGCGTTATTGCGAGACCAGCTTCGGGAAGAATATTCATTTCCGGTGGCATTCTTCGCTGCGACTTCAGCCATTGGCATTCGGGAGTCCGAGGAAGGACTAAAAGGGTCTCAGCCCCAAACATATATTGGAGAGGGCATGAATATTTACCTCAATGAATTTGCGCTGTCTCTTCAACGAGATGATTCAATTCAGGGCATGTATCTGGTTCGTGAAAAATGAAAACCTATTAGAGACCTTGGGTGGTCTTTTCTTGCCAGGTTGAAGTATTCACCAATACGGCTTGCCTCAAAACCTTAACATCTGAAAAATTCTACCTTGTGCTCTTCCAGGAATCGGACTCCTCAGGCAGGAGGTTTTTTGGGGAATATCCATTTCTTTACCTTTCCCTATCCTTCAATCCTCCTCTCTTTTGGAACGGTAGCGAAAATCAGAAAATGGTTTTGGTCACCCGGTAATTTTGGAAAACCCTAACCCCGTAAGTATAGGCTTTAGGTCATACGTGTGTGGGGGAAGGGTAATCTGGGTTCGGTGGAATTCTCGGCGAACGGGATAATTTTTTCTGAGGGCATCAAACTGTGAAGGGCGTTCATCAGGTGGAGAATGTAACAGGTTGCCCAAGCGTTCATGATCGGTCTCGATATTATAAACCGTTGAGACCATCTTGGCCAGGTATTCTTCGCGGGTAAGGTGTTGATGGTCCAGGCTCATCGAGGGCGTGACCGGAGGAGGAAGGGTCTGCTCTGGATCCCATCGTGGATGCAGCCCAAAATGTTTGCATAACGCGGAATAGATCATAAAGGTGCCATTGGCCTTTCCATCCAAGGAGTGTCCGGCAATGTGGGGTGTTCCCAATGTGGAGGCCTGAAAGAGGGACCAATTGATGGTCGGTTCGTTTTCCCAGACATCCAGGATTGTCGGTCCAATTTTTTTGTGAGTGATGGCGTGCAAGAGCACTTCCGAATCCACAACTTCCCCTCGTGACGCATTGATGAATATGGCGGAGGGTTTTAGCCATCTCACGGTTTGCTCATTGAGTAAGTGAAAAGTGGGATAAGGGCCCTCAGTGGTCAAAGGAGTGTGGAGGGTCACGACATCGCTGCCGAGAGTTTCTTCTAAGGAGCGGTGATCGATTTTTCCCGCTTCCGCTAGTGGGGGATCATGAAGGATGGGGACCATCCCCAGAGCCTGGCATTTTTGTTTCACTAAACTGCCGATATTGCCTACTCCTATAATGCCAATGGTTTTTCCTTCGAGTGAAAAACGTAGTTTCTGCCCCAGGGTCAGTAACCCCGCGATGACGTACTCAGCCACCGAATTCGCATTCGATCCCGCTGCGGAAGCAAAGCCAATGTTTCGGGAACGTAAATAGTTGCTGTCAATATGATCTGTCCCTGCGGAAGCCGACCCTACAAAGGTTACTGGACTATCCTTTAATAAAGCCTCGTTTACCTGAGTGATAGAGCGAATGAGAAGGATTTGAGCGTCTTTCACCTCGGAGGCTGTGATGGCCCGGCCTGGAAAAAATTTGATGTTCCCGATGCTCCCGAAGGCCTCCTTGATATAGGGAATGCTCTCTCCTGCGACGATGTTAATGGAGGGGGTCGTAATCATTGGTCATACGTTTCCATATCACAAAACTTTCTGATTTTTTTGGTTTATATCCTGAGATTATCCTATTCTTGAAGACTCTTTTTTGACGAATACTAAGTACAGTGTTGCGGAAATCCCTGATGCTCCAAAAATGATGGCCATAATAACGATCTGGTACTTGGCAGCCACCAGGGGAGAGATGCCCGAAAGAATCTGTCCGGACATCATGCCAGGTAAGGACACCAACCCGACGGCCAACAACGAGTTGGTGATCGGTATCAAGGATTTGTACAAGGCCGTATTCCGAGCCTCAATATAGGAATAAGTGCGTTCGAGTTCAGCTTCGAACCGTTCGGCGGCCAGGCTGACAGTATTCATCGAACTCGCGAAAATCATACCCGCTAGGGGTACGGTATACCGAGGATAATACCAGGGATCAACTTGGAGAATGACTTGGGTGGTCAGAATGAGGCACAGCATTCCACCCATGACGATCGCACCGAAAGCTTTTCCGTAAAGGTGAGGCTGCTTTCTTTTGAGGGGTCGAAGCGCAATCCAACTTGCCGCGATCACCATCACGCCCAGAACGAGCCCAATGACCCCTGGGCTTTCGGTTTTGAAGATATACATCAGGATGTATCCGATGAGGAGCAATTGAACGAGCATTCGTATTGTTGCATACAAAGCCGTTCCTCCCTCTGTGGTCCATCGATAGAGCAGGGCGATAACCACCAGGGCCGGACAAAAAGCCCACAGTAAACCCGATGCGGAAACAACATGAATGGAGGTATCCATAATGAGGCAACCTTTCAAAGAGCAACACGTATCACCGAGACAGGTCGTCCAATTTATCAGTCCTTGCTACGGGAAATCATGAGCCCTTTAGGGCTCCGTTGGAGGCTCCTGGCTCCTTGGGTAATCAGTCCTTTCCACATAAATACTGCATCCAGGTATGACTGAGAGGAAAAATTTGGTATATCATAGCAAAGAAATTTTGGGGAAATATTCGATGAGACGGTCCTCATCAAGAATTTCAAAAATTCATTCACAGGCACCGTGGCCAGATCTCGTGTGACCATTTGAAATTGATGAAATGGGAATCTCACTTGTGTGGCCGTGGTTGCGGTTCTTGCTTTAGATGGTCTTTCCCCCATACCCATCAGAGTTGTCGGCCTAAGGATAATCAATTGGAAGGAAAACTGTAATGGCCAAACGTCAGAAGCAGCAGTCCACAGAGGGATCAAGTCGATCCGGTGGTCCCCCCTTTACCTCTCATTCTCAGGGATCAAAGGGGCCCTCTCCCCTTGATCTGGGTCTGTTGGGACTCGCGCTAATGGGGGCTCTTCTGACGGCGTATCTTACCTACACCGCCTGGTTTGAGACACATCCCGCTTTCTGTAGCGAAGGTTCCGGTTGTGACCTTGTTCAAGCTAGTCGCTGGTCGACCTTTCTTGGCTTGCCGATGGCCTTCTGGGGTTTCCTCACTTATTTGGTGATGGGAAAATTAATTTGGCGCGGTCGAAGGAAACCGGGGAGTTGGACCATGATGGTGTTCGTCGTGGTTAGTGGGTTTGCCATCAGTGCCTACCTGACTATCGTTTCGGTCATCGAAATTGAGGCGACTTGCCCGTATTGTCTTGCCTCCTTTGGCATCATCACGGTCATGATGATACTCACGCTCCTTCGTCAACCTTCCAATTGGGTCACATCCCTGAGGGAAGGGGGGATAATTGCCGTCCTTCTTGTTGGGGGGTTGCATTTGCATTTTAGCGGTTTGTTTGATTCGGCTGCTGGTCCAGAGGATCCCCAGCTACAGGCACTGGCCGTTCATTTAAAGGATTCGGGGGCTAAATTCTACGGGGCATATTGGTGTCCTCGTTGTCAGGAGCAAAAGGCTTTGTTCGAAGCGTCGGCCAAGCGGTTGCCGTATGTCGAATGTAGCTCCGGTGGGAGGGGCAGTGCGCTTACGAAAGCCTGTGCGGCCGAAAAAGTCAAAAGTTATCCAACTTGGACGATTGGGAAAAAACGTCTCACAGGTCTACAGACTCCCCGGGCCCTTGCGAGGGCATCGGGGTTCAAGTGGCGAGAGTGACTCTTTTAACGCTAAAGAAACCTTGTCTCCCTTATGAAAAGTTTTGAGATTCGTTCCTAATCCCTTTGAAGAGCGATGAAGGGCAAAGGGTAAATCGGCAGTGGGGGGCGAGGCAATTCCTCAATGTTTTTGAGGTATTTCGGTTCGTCATGGACTTTTGTTAGGACCCGTCTCCCACACCTTTTTGTTTCGCATCACCTTAAATCCTTCCGAGAGGAATCGATCTTCATTCCGGCTTAGAATAGATTTTGGTAGAAAAGGGATTTCCGGAATGAGAGTGAAAATGGGAAATACGACTATTGAGGTATTGCAAAGTTAAAAAAATAGAGCGAAACTAGCAATAACACCCCATATACAACAGGAGAGGTAATCTGGTGCGGCCCCGATTACGAATTTCCACGTGGTTTTTGACATCCCTCTTCACCCTGGGTTTGGTTGTGCCCGGTTTATGGGCAAGTCCCACCTTTTTAAATCGTCAAGCCTACCCTCTCCGTCTTGGGTCCCCTGAGATCGGGGAATTCCACAGAAACGATCTGAAAACCTTTGAGGTCTGGACGCAATGGAGCAATCCTTCAAGCGATAAAGTCGTCATCAAAATTACCTTCACCCTGTTTGATAACGATTCTGCGGATGTTCAATCTGGGGAAGATGGGAAAGATGATCCCCTTATGACGATGTCGGAAACCATCATCATTCCCGATCAGGTGAATAACTGGGGAGTCTATTCCCAGCTAACGGCCATTGGCCACAAACTCAATCAAGGGTTTGATCATCCGCAGGAAGGTGCCGGGTTAGAATTGTATATCGATGCACAAATCGATTCCGTGCAATATGTCCCCACGGAATAATAGGCCGGCCTTTTCTTGTTTCCCCTTTTTTTATTTTTTGCACTCTCTAGCAAAGCCTATTGAATCCTGTACCAGCTCCAAATCTCACTAATTCTCAGGACTCATCACTGAAGTTACCTCACATCTCCTGAACAACCTGCAGGGTTCCGTCATCGTCAGGATCCACAAAGGTCTGGGTTTTTTTCTCCAAATTCATACCCTTTCATCGAAAGCGGGTAGGAAATTTGGTCCGAGTGAACCAAAACCGACATGTCCTCGCAGGTCCCTGTATCGAATGAAAAAACTTTGAGGGAACGTAGACGAAAATCAGGGGGGATTCATCTCCAACATCCGTTTCCTCTTCAAGGTTCATCGGAAGTCACAACGGAAAATGTGGAAATCTCACCTCTAAGTTCTATGGTCTATCCCCAAAATTGTGGGCACATCTGAAAAGCCCAGGCTATATCCTTCGGAGTGCCGTCCTTCGCTCAGGTCACACTCATTTTGTCAGGGACATAGGCCACTTTTGCACGATTTTATGGGTAAAATGTGCAAAAATTAGATGATTTCCACCTAAAGTTCGAGATCCTCCTCCCCGAAAATACAAAGATATTCATTAGGCAAATTTTGCCTAAACTACTCAATCTTCATGGGGCCCCGATGCGGTACATCACCAAAAATGTTGAAGAGCTAAAGACCATACTAACCCTGGAAGGATGGTCTAACATTCAATCTTGTTCATGGGATCTTGTGGTCAGGGTGAAGGCCAAAATTTGGCAAACGATTATAAAGAAGCGAATTTTGCGAATTTTCAGATTATCGATAGTTCTGCGATTGAAACATTTGCCTCATCCGGAAAGAAGGGCCTGGCGAACATACAATCCGCTCTTTGATGGCTCGTACTGCCACCGACCTCGACTGGTTTTGGTTTATGCATATTGACGAAATCATGACTACTTTTCCAAGAGAAGGGGAGGTTCGAGTTAAGCCGATTCTCCTTCAGTAGATTTTGGAGAAACCGCTGAATCATTCCCCATTCTGTAACCAAGTAAATTGGCATAGGACCATAAAAACGGCATGTTGTTGACGGGATATTCCTAAATCCGCCGAGGAAAGGAGGACCATGACACCCCCTCAGATCGTCGATCCTGATACTCTCGATGAATTGTTACTCCCAGTCTTAGAGAAACTGGAGAAAAAAGAATTTGAATTGCCCCCCCTTCCACGTGTGGCCGGTCAAGTGCTGGCGGTGACGAATGATCCTCACGCTGATGCACTCAAATTGACGACTTTGATTCAGCAAGACCCCATTCTGACAGCCAAAATTTTTCAGACCTCGAACTCGGTCACACATGGCTCCAAACGTAAGATTGAATCCTTACAGCAGGCCATTGCTTGGTTGGGTTTAGATACTATCGCGGGAACAGCGTTTGCGTTGTCTATTCAATCTGGGACATTTAATGTTCGGGGGTACGAGGAAGAAGTCCAAGGCTTGTGGACCCATGCGTTAGCGACGGGTTTCTATGGAAAAGCGATTGCTTCTCAAATTGGGCGCAATTCAGACACAGCGTTTCTTTGTGGGTTGTTGCATGCCATTGGCAAGCCTTTTGTCGTCCATACCGTGAATCAATACCAGCAAAATACCGACACTCCGGTACCCTGGTCAGCCATGCTGGTTCTTATGAAGGAAACGTATGTGGAAGTTGGTCGCGAATTGTCCCTGACCTGGGATTTTCCACTTCCGGTCAAAGAGACGATAAATTGCCATGAAAACTTTAGTTTTCATCTGTCAACTTCTCCTACCAAAGGTGCAGTCATTACCTGCCTTGCGCAGCAACTGGCCAGTCATTACCTGGATCCGATAAGGGTCTCCGAGGAATTCTTGCGCAGTCTTCCAGTGGTCGCCGCGTTGGGATTAGAGGAAGAAGATCTCGAGGCTTTGTTTGCAATGAAACAGGACATTCAAAAGCAAGTAAGCACCATGTTATTGTGAAATGTCAGTGTACTAGCGGAAGTAAGGATGGAAGGTGACGTGAAACGAGTTTTTCGAATTGTTCCCTTCGGTGAACGAATTGGGCCCTAGGCGGTTTCCTATCTCTGATTTCCATTTACGAAAGGGTACCCCCTCTAAAAGCCCCCAACGTAAGTAAGTCATCAGAAATAGGTCCTGCCTAGGGCAATTCGTCATTAATTTTATTTTTTTGCAATTATTATATACCTATATTTATTACCTAAATGCCAAAAAATAGGGATGATTTACCCTTGACAATTAGTAATACATAACATTTTTCTTATGACAAGCACCATAGGACGAAAAACATCTTTTTTGAAATTTAGGACATATGACCCAATAATTCGGTAAATGATGGAAAATGGTCTCCTTCATCTGTAACGAAAAGGTATTTGGCCGGTTATTCCAAGAATTTGGAAGCTTTGAACCACAATATGTGAAAGTTTTATTTAATCTTTAGGTAGCCGTCGACCAAAATCAAGTTTTTCAGTCCTCCAGGTCCCTTTCGCTTTTTTTCCTCCCGTCTACCCTACAATTAAACTTTTGGATGTCGTCATGTTGGTTTGACTAAAAGGTGGTGTACCCTTTTAGGGAGTGGGCATCATGGGTCCCAGGGATAAACGGTGGCGGTGAATCGACCAAATTTCATGGTAAGGAGGCCCCTGGAGTTTCAATGATGAAATTCGGAGATGAAAAAACGAAAAGCGAACAGGTGAGAAAATGATCGGAAGATTCCCAGAAAAGGTAACCCGCGTACACTAAAACCCTTGAGGAATCCCAAATTGGTTGACGTGTTCCTAGGTCACGGTCTAGCGTATCCATTACATTGAACAAGCGGGGTCGGTAACCCTACCCCCGTTCTCAGTCCGTCAACATCTCTTAGAGAATCTCATTAACAGGAGGAGGACCCTATGAAAAACGTGGCAGTGATCCTTTCTGGCTGTGGATATTTGGATGGGGCAGAAATTACGGAAGCCATTAGTACATTAGTTGCGATCGGTCAACAGGGAGGGACCTACAAGGTTTTTGCCCCGGACAAGGAAGTGGCAGAGACGAATCATGTGACTCAGAAGCCAACGGGACAAACAAGGAATGCTCTCCAGGAAGCGGCACGTATTGCTCGGGGAGAAATCCAGCCTTTGGAATCGCTTAAGGCTCAGGATTTTGATGCTCTAGCTTTTCCCGGAGGTTTTGGGGCCGCTCTTCACCTTTGCAACTTTGCGGAAAAGGGGAGTGGTGGGGAAATCGACCCTCAGGTGTCTCGAATCGTCAAAGAGTTTAGTGCCAGCCGAAAACCGATTGCGGCCATTTGTATTGCCCCGGCCATTATGGCGTTAGCTCTTGGGGATAAGGGGGTGAATGTGACTATCGGTGATGATGCTGGAACAGCTTCCGAATTGGAAAAAACAGGGGCCAAGCATCAAAACTGTGCCGTAGAAAAATTTGTCGTGGACCAAAGTCAAAAAATTATCACGACTCCGGCTTATATGTACGGATCAGCCAAGCCCCATCAAATTTTTGAGGGAGTGAATGGAGCCATCAAGGCCTTGTTGGATATGGCCTGAGCTGGACCGTGAGTGGCTGGGCTGGTCTTTGCCATCTCCCATTGATCCAAAATTCCCTTTGGGGAGGTCGGACCTATACCCAGGCCAGAGGTACCCCAAAAAAATCATAACCCTACCCATTTGAGAGGCCCCTCTTTTTCAAGGTAGGAGCTCTTCCATCGCGAGAAACATTCCCTAGAACAGGTCCGTCAATTTTTGTTGTTGAATGAAAGAGGAACGGACGACGATTCCCAAAAAAGCCCATCTTGTGAAGGATAAGGGAATGCTTGGGAATTCGTTCCTCCTCTGGGTCTTCAGGGTTAGAGCCAGGGAGTGGGAAGGGCAAAAACGCATTGGCCTTAGATTGCTGCAAACATGATGAAACTACAGGGACTTGCAAAAATCGGCAAGCTCGTACTCAAAGTCCTGTGTGCCGGAATATTGCTCGGTGACCTCTTTTACGTGGTGTATGACCCCATGGTTCCTACAGACCCTTTTCCTCAATTGCAGGGACATTTTGTGGATGAAGTCGTCTTCCCAGAAGAGAAAAACCTTGAAGGACAGGGTAGTCTTCTGGACGTAACTTCTGTCAATCCTGCCGTTGATGTTAAAGGGTATCCCACAAAACGTGACCTTCTTTCGTTTCAATCGTGGATGGAAAGGTCAGGCCTATTCGCTATAGGACTCCTTACCGGCAAAGAATATTTTCCAAGCGAGGGGAAATTTTAGGTTGACCATGCAATCGTCTGGTTCGAGCGGGGTTCCGGGCTGTTTCAACATAACAAGCCTGGTAATGGAGAATTCAGATGAGAAGCCAAATTCCTAGCTTAAAGTTGAGTCATCCCGCCATCTACCGTTAGATTGATCCCGGTGATGTAGGATGAGTCGCTCGAAGCCAGGAAGAGTGCCGCATGAGCCACTTCCTCCGAGGTTCCCATTCGTTTCATCGGGATTTGACTGGCAAAGCCATCTTTCATCTCTGGAACGGCTTCCTTGGGCATGCCTAACTTGTCAAAAATTGGAGTCTCGATCGGTCCGGGGGCGATGGAATTCACACGAATGTTGTGCTCCAGAAGTTCCCCTGCCAGAGTTCGAGCCAGACTTCTCACTGCAGCTTTGGTGGCAGCATAGACGCTCGTGTTGGGGAACCCTTTTTGATCGGCGATCGAAGAATTGAACACAATTGAACCACCCTGGTTCAGGAGTGGGAGCGCCTTTTGGACATTAAAAAATAAACCTTTAAAGTTTACGTTCACCATTGAGTCGAATGTGGCTTCATCAACATGAGTAAAAGGGCCAAAAATCGCGATACCGGCATTGAGAAAAAGGACGTCAATTTTTCCCACGGCTTTTTGCAATCGTTGATAGAAACCTTCAATATCCCGGAGATTACCCGTATCGCAAAGAAAGCCTTCACTCTCACCCCCGAGTTCCTTCACGGCCCTATCGACGGCATCTTTTCGTCTTCCGGTAATGATGACTTTTGCCCCTTCCTGTTGAAACAGCTTGGCTGTGGCGAAACCAATTCCGCTGTTCCCTCCGGTGATCACGGTTACTTTTCCCGATAATTTTTGACCCATGATGGTACTCCTTCAGTAGTGTATGAATGAGAAAGTCGGCATTCGAAAAGCGTGTCAAGATATGTGGGACTGTTTTACGGTAGCCAACGCCATATTCGCCATTGTGGTTAAATCTCTTTTTTGGGATGTCAGATTTCCCTGTATGGTCAATCCTTGAAGAAAGCAAACCAAATATTTGGCTAAAATCTGGCAATTGGTTGAAGGCCGGATTTCATTTTGCTGTTGTGCGGCCAGAAGACAGGCCACAAAGGCCTGTTCGGTGTCGACAAGAAAGGTATGAAGTTTTTTCTGGGCATCAGGAGGAAGGAAGGGTTGTTCAATCGCTGATTTGACCAGTAAACAGCCCTTGAAGTGACGAGAGCAAATGTACTCGATTCGATCGTGGAAAAAATTTTTAATGTTGGAAAGCCCTAAAGGTTCCTGATTCAAAATAGCATGTAAATTTTTGGTGTTTTCATGGCCAAAATGGTCCAGACAGGCCACAAAGAGCCCATCTTTACCACCAAATTCTTCATACATACTCCGACGGTGTAAACCCGTCTTTTCCACGAGGTCACGTACCTAGGTACTGTCATAGCCTTTTTCCCAGAATGTCGGGGTGGCTGCCTCTAAAACAGTCTCTCGGGTATACTCTCGTGGTCGCCCCATTCGGCCTCAGGGTTTAACCCGTAGAACGATCGTTCTTAAATATCAACAACTACGACCGTGGTCAAGGGGCCTTGGGAAATCCCGTGAGTTCGTTCCCGCAGGTCACTCCTCTACAAGAGAGGGTGGATTTTTCAGTGTGGTTGTCGGACAACCGGTAAAATAATGATTGAAAAAGCTTGAGGAGATCAGTAAAGCTAAGGGGTTCACTTAAGGTGTGATTACATTGGGTGGGTCATTCCTAGGGATGCACTCAGACACCCGGCCGATTTCTTTTTTTTAAAATAGCCAAGACAAAGCCCTAAAAAATGAAAATATAACCGAGGTTTTATTTGAAAGCCTCAGAAGGAGATTACCCGAATGGCAACGATTGCACCGTTTCGCGCTGTGAGACCCAAACCGGAGTTAGCGGCCCAGGTGGCGGCTCCCCCCTACGACGTGGTCTCCTTGAAGGAAGCGCGTAAAATAGCAGAAGGCAACCCTCATTGTTTTCTTCGAATAGGTCGAGCCGAGCTCGAGTTGAACGACGGGACAGATCCCTATGCACCAGAGGTCTATCAAAGGGGGGCGGACAATTTACAGCGGTTTATTCAACAGGGAGTGTTGAGCCAAGAAGCCCAACCACTGTTGGGTGTGTACCGACAAAAATGGGGACAACATGAACAAACCGGTATTGTTGCCTTGGCGTCGGTGGATGAGTACGATCGAGGAATCATTAAAAAGCATGAATTCACCAGACCCGTGAAGGAAAATGATCGGGTTCGGCTTATTGAAGCTCATGAATCGCAATCAGGGCCCGTTTTGTTGTTTTACCGGAATTCGGCCCAAGTCGATCGATTGCTTGGCCGTGTCACAAGTACAACCCCCGACGTCCACTTTATTGCGGATGATAAAGTCGAACACACGGTATGGAGTGTGCGCGATGAATTGACCATTCAACAAGTGGTGACAGCCTTTCAGGCGATCCCTTCTTTGTATATCGCCGATGGCCATCATCGGTCTGCAGCTGCTAGTCGGGTGCGAGCGGCCAAAGGAAAGGCTGGGGCTCTTTCTTCCAGCCATCATCAAGAGGGGTTTTTAAGTGTCATCTTCCCCCATGGCCAATTGAAAATTCTTCCGTATAACCGGGTTGTCCGAGATTTGCATGGAAAGACCCCCAAAGAATTTCTGGCTTGCCTTTTGGAACATTTTGAATTGGAAGAAACGACCCAACCTGGGGCGCCACCCCCTGCTGGATTTGATATGTATTTGGAAGGCCGATGGCATCGTGCGACTCCCAAACAGGATCCCTCACAGATTAGTCATCAAGATCCGGTTCGAGCACTGGCAGTTTCCGAGCTGACTGAACGGGTGCTGGATCCGCTGTTAGGTATCAAAGATCAACGATCAGATCCTCGCATTGATTTTGTGGGGGGAATCCGTGGCCCAGAACAGCTGGCCGCAATGGTCGAGGGCGGCGATTGGGCGGTGGCCTTTTGGTTATACCCCACCACCGTCGAAGAACTCATGGCCGTTTCCGATGCGGATCGCGTGATGCCCCCTAAAAGTACCTGGTTCGAACCCAAACTCCGCGACGGCCTCTTCGTTCATATGTTGCGGGATCCATAATAGGGGTGAGTAAAAACACGATTGTCTTGTTCCTTTTTTCAGATCAAGTCTTGTTCAAGGAATGAATGAGGGAATTCCGCCTGTCATTGAACAAACCTGTGAGCTAATGGAGGAATGGGGGAACAGATTTTTCCAACCTGATCGAAAAAAGGTTGCAGACACCCCTTTTTTAACGTATGGGACCCCGGGATCTCTTGTAATCCATTAGAGTCCTTTCATCTTGGAATGAGATAGAGGTGAGGACCGACAACGCCCGGCGCGTTCATTCTAAGTCATGGATAACATCGAATGGGCAATCCGGACCTACGACCAAATGACCCTTGACCTATTGTTTGATGTTCTTCGGTTGAGGGTGGATGTGTTTGTGGTGGAACAACAATGTGCGTACCGGGAGTTGGAGGAATGGGACCGGCATCAGGAGACCAGACACCTGTCTGGGAGAAATGCGGCTGGGCAATTGATAGCCTATGTGCGACTGTTGCCTCCCGGACTGCGTTTTTCCGAGGCAAATCTTGGTCGGTTGGTCGTGAAGGCCGACATGCGAAAAAAAGGGTTAGGACACCAATTGCTCCAAATGGCCTTACTGCATCTATCCCTTTGTTGGCCAAACGCTTCCATACGAATATCGGCTCAAGATTATCTCCAGAAATTCTATTCCCAGTATGGGTTTAGTCGAGTATCGGATGTGTTCCTGGAAGATGGTATCCTGCATGTTGAGATGGTAAAAGAACCTCGATGAAGATCCTGGTTGTTGGGTCTTTCCCCCCGCAGGCGGGGGCCATCCTAAAAACTCCCTGATAGGTTTACCCTCATCATAGGGGGAATAACAAAAGCGTGTTGTGAGACATTCTTAAAAGCTTTAACTCTTCCTTCCCATGAAGACATTACCCCTTGGCGATTTATCCCTTGAAACATTCCTCGGCGATTATTGGCAAAAACAGCCTCTTCTCATTCGCAATGCCTTGCCGGATGTAAAGCCGCCGGTTTCCCCCGATGAATTGGCGGGGTTAGCTTGTGAAGCACAGGTCGAGTCAAGGCTGATTCGTCACGATTCTGTGCGCGGGAACTGGGAGCTGTCTCATGGTCCATTTTCCGGTTCGACCTTTACATCTTTGCCGGCAACCAATTGGACTCTCTTGGTGCAGGCTGTGGATCATTGGGTGCCAACCGCAGCTGAATTTCTGGAGAAGTTTTATTTTATTCCTAGTTGGCGGGTGGATGATTTGATGATTAGCTATTCCGGCGACAAGGGAGGGGTGGGACCACACTATGATCATTATGATGTATTCTTGGTACAGGTCAGTGGACGTCGCCAGTGGGAAGTGGGAGGAATTTATGATGAATCCTCCCCCCGTCGGCCGGATACCCCCTTGAAGATTTTGACTGAATGGGAACCGGAACAGTGTTGGATACTCGAGTCGGGGGATGTACTCTATGTTCCCCCACGTGTCGGACATAATGGAATTGCGGTGGGTGAGGATTGTATGACGTGCTCGGTGGGTTTTCGCGCGCCGTCGCACAGAGATATTTTGCGAGATTTTAGTGAATATTTAGGGGGACGACTCAGCGAAGATGTGCGCTATACCGATCCTGATCTAGTGGCTCAGAGCCATCACGGTGAAATTACTCCCTACGCGGTGAAAAAGGTGAAGCAGATTTTGTCCTTGTATATCGATGACTCGGATCAACTGAGCCAATGGTTCGGACAGTTTATGACTTCCCCCAAATATCCGGAAGAAGAATTCTCAAAGGAGGAATATAGTCTTGAAACAATCCGACAACATTTAAAGGTGGGTGGAAAGGTATTCAAGAATGAAGGGTCCCGCTTTGCCTTTCAGATAAGAGGTCGGGACCTGTGGTTGTTCGTGGATGGGCGTCAATATCGTTGTCCGAAGGAAATGATTGGCCTGGTGAAAACTCTTTGTGGGGAACGAATGATTGAGATCGATATCGCGTTGATCTCCGAACAAGACCTTAGCCTTCTTCTTGATTTACTCAACCACGGCAGTCTTTACCTTTCGGATTGAAGTAAATTCTAAAGTGGGACTTGAGGAGGCAAGGAGAGATTCTGAAAGGAGAGAATTCGTCGATGACCGTCTTTATCCAGTTGAATAATCATCTCTATGGGCGTTCCCTTGGCGATGTGCTCCGACTCTTTATACTGGGCAATATCTTTGGGGTAGACCAAAAGGGTTGCCTCTCCAGGGACCGACTTCCAACCGGTTTTGAAAAAGGGGCGATCATCGGATCGTTGTTCCCAGTTTAACCAGATGTTTTGTTCCGTTTTGTCGATGAACCGGACTGTGCCTCGGATGCCGGTCGGTTCACGAAAATTAAGGATGTCGGTGAGAAACCTATCCAAAGGATGGGGCTCGGTTTCAAGGGCTTGAGAGAATGACTCAAGCCCTGAAAGAGCAAGGAATACTAAAAGGCCCAAAAGTGTGGACCCCGTTGAAAGTTTTTGGGAGGACCAATGTCGAGCATTTACCATAGGACTTACTCTGGATTCAGCGATCTTTATTATGGCTGATCACTTTTTTCTTCGCTATCTCTGACCTCCTTCTCAATTCACATTGAGATGACGTTCTTTTCTTTGACCCGAACACTTCCTTCAGGAGGTTTATTCAAATCGATCCCATTCATCGTCTTTCCATTGCCTCTTAATCATCGCCGTGCGCTTCCGTTGTTTTGAATAGGCCCAAAAAGCCAGAAAGGTAATTGTGAACCATAGCATGGCCGAACTCGTGATGACGGGAATCCAGCGATTCCAGAATGTGTGTCCACTCCAGAATTGTTCTTCAGCGGCACGGAGCGTTTTCCCCGATGTTTGCGCGAAGGCTTCTTGAAATGGCAAGCCAAGTTTGACCCGGGCCAGCAACTGTTTCAGGAAATCGGGGGGAGCGTGGTCTATGACATCTAATGTCATGGCATGAGCGAGGACGTACGCCCGATTAGCTGAGGCGCTATCCTGAAGAAATAGAGCATTAAGTTCTTCCAGGGAGATGGTGGTTTTGGAGACCATGGCCCAAATCAGTCTGGCACGATCTTCAAAGTCCCATCTCCGTGCGGCAATCATAGCCAAACCTTCATCAAACCAACGGGGCAGGGGATGACCTCCGGCAGCTCTATGAATCAATATATGCGCGATTTCATGGGTCAGCACTCCTTCGAATGACCCAAAGGGATACGGGGTGATTCGTTCCGCCAGGATGACGATCGTGGATGCCGGGCTCAGTGCATATCCCGCGGCCCAGGGTGGGGCTTGTTGTGCAAGGGGTGAATCTTCCCGGGCTAGAATTATACGAAGGGGGGGACCCGAACGATCTAGCCCAACTAACTTCATGATATCTTGAAAGATCTGTGGGTGGAGGGACTTCAACCGAGTCGCCAAGGGTAGTAGAGAATCTGGCGCTTCGAGAATTATTTGCGGAGGCGGGGCTGCCAACAACGGGACGGGGGTTACCGTGATAAAGGTACCTAGAAAGATCATTCCCCACCATCGTTTCACTCTCCGAATCCCTCCAGCTGGTTCCCGTGTCTGAGTTTCTAATCTTCTTCTCGAAGGGACGTCATTCTGTTCTCGGGTTCCCTTCGAGGGAAAGCCCTATTGGGAAACGTCCTTGATGCCAAATTGGTTCTCCTGAATATTTCTCTACCGGACAGGTTTACGGTCGAGGGAGGTGGGAGAAAGGAACACCAAGGAGGAGTGTTGAGGCCTCCCCCGGTTAGTGCCAAGGGAGACCGTCAAACTATGGGTTAGTCGACGTGGAATCCCAAGAGAGGGATTCCAACGGACATACAGGGTGCGTTTATGGTGTGCGGCTGGTGATCTCAAGAAGATGGTAGCCGAATTGGGTTTTAACCGGGCCATGAACCTTCCCAAGTTCACCACTGAACACGACTTCATCAAATTCTTTGACCATTTGTCCTGGTCCAAATTCTCCCAAATCCCCCCCTTGTTTTCCAGAAGGGCAAGTGGAATGTTCTTTTGCAGCTGCAGCAAAGTCTCCCCCATTTTCAATCTGGGTCTTCAAATTGTTACAGGCTTCTTCTGTCGAAACTAAAATGTGACGGGCTCGCGCTTTCGCCATGTAGGCTCTCCTTCGTGAAAGGGTTGGAATCAATGAGCCTTTGTCGCATTAATGATCATTCCAAGTCAAATCAGCGACTTTCAGCGACTCAATGAAAGGCTAAAAAAGTCATCGTGCGGAAAAGAAAATCGTGAGAATCAAGAATGGGTTGGTTCTGAATCACAGCATTCTGTGGGTATGGCCCTGGAATGGCAGATAAAGATTCCTGAGTTCCCAGGTTAGATGAAATGACGTTTTAGGAAACGCCAAGAAGTCGGCGCGAAAGGCTTATGCAAGTATTTTTCGGGGGCATTAAAAAGGGGTTTGAATGAATAGGTCTTTGAATGGGAACGGAGTTCTGGATTGAACCCCGCCCCCTCGGGCTCGAACACATTTCCTCTATGAACTATTCGGTCCCAGCTTGTATTTCATTCACCTTTCCCTTCGCGCGTTCGAGTGTGGCTTTCGTATTTCCTTTTATCCGCTCCAGGGTCGCGCGGGCCTTATTGCCCTTGGCTTCTTCCATTTGCGCCCTAATTTCGCCTTCAGCTTCCGCCGCTTGGGCACGGGTTTCCCCCTTGATGGCCTCAATTTTCGCCTTGGCTTCGCCGGCCTGTGCCAACGAGGCCAGAGTCCCACAAACCAACAATGTCATGGCAATGACGAACAGACCGTTTCTCATGATTTCCTCCTAAATCTTGGGGGGTGTGGTGAATAACCAAACAGAGGGGAGGTAATGGAAAAGAGAGGGTAGAGGAGGGGCTGATGTAGGTTCCACCCATTCTTGAATCAATACGCATCATTGTTTCAGGGGTTGGAATGAGAAGTCAACTTGAGATCACACCGAGTCTTCCAGAAGGAGAGCGAATCCTTCTTGAGTCGTCGGGGAATTCGATGTAGCCAGAACCGATGATCGCGACCGAGGTTCATTGCGTTTGGCCTAAAATGGCTTAGTATAATAAAGAAGGAGGTTCCTAGCACGATGAAAAAGGTGGTGGTATTTGGTGGGGGAAAAATTGGGTCGTTGATTGCTACCTTGTTGGTAGAAAGTCGGGACTTCGCGGTTACGTTGGGGGATGTGGATGAAAGGGTGGTCGCCAGGTTGGGGGATGAGATGAGGTCTGATTCCTTTCAGGTCCAGACCCTCGATGTCCGAGACCAGGGTGCTCTCCTTGACCTTTTACGCTCCATCCAACCCACAGCTGTCATTTCCAGCCTGCCGTATTTTTGTAATCCCTTAGTCGGAGAATGTGCGCGGGACGTGGGAGCGCATTATTTTGATCTCACCGAAGATGTGACGGTCACTCAACAGATTCAAAAAATCAGTCAAGGAGCCCCTTGTGCCTTTGTGCCTCAATGTGGATTGGCTCCAGGGTATATCAGTATTGTGGCTCATGACCTCATGACGCATTTTGATTCTGTTCAAATCGTGAAAATGCGGGTGGGTGCCTTGCCGGTGAACCCCAGTAATGTGTTGAAGTATTCGTTAACCTGGTCGACAGACGGTTTAATTAATGAATATGGGAATACCTGTTATGGCATTGAAAATGGGGTGGAAGTGCCATTGCAACCTTTGGAGGGGTACGAAACTATCGAAATTGATGGGCTGTTGTATGAGGCGTTTAACACCTCAGGGGGATTAGGAACGCTGGCCGACACCTATGCGGGGAAAGTGAAGACCATGAACTACAAGACTCTTCGGTATCCCGGCCATTGTGAAAAGATTCATTTGTTGATGAACGATTTAAACCTGAATGATGATCGTGACACGCTCAAACGAATTTTGGAAACCTCTGTGCCCAAGACCTTGCAAGACGTCGTGATCATCTATACCTCCGTGACGGGGCTCCGCAAGGAGGAATTATTCGAAGAAAATTACGTGAAGAAAATTTATCCCTGTGTGATTGCGGGAAAACTCTGGTCGGCCATTCAGGTCACGACCGCCGCCGGACTGTGCAGCGTCGTGGATCTGGTGTTAGCCAAACCCCAGGATTATAAGGGATTTGTCACACAAGAAACGTTTAGCCTTTCAGCCATTCTATCCAATAGGTTTGGTACGTATTTTTCAGCATCGCCCGGTCTTCCCACGTGAGGGAAGGTTGGGCATGAAAGATCGGGACTGACAGGGGGCTGCTATGGATACCTTACGGGAGTTAGGGATTCAACCCATTAATCCTGGGACTTGCCTGGGGCCTGGACAGTGGTCCAAAGCCCAGTCCGAAGAATTGGTGGAATCGATGAATCCCGCAACGGGGGAAATTTTGGCCCAAGTCTACTCTTGTACGCCCCAGGATTATGAAGCCCTCATAGAGGCTTCTCAAGAAGCGTTCATCTATTGGCGGACGGTTCCGGCTCCCAAACGGGGTGAAATCGTCCGTCTCATCGGTGCCGCGTTGCGAGCCAAAAAGGATGCCCTCGGTACCCTGGTTTCATTGGAAGTGGGGAAAATAAAGGCCGAAGGAGATGGGGAAGTCCAGGAAATGATCGATATGGCCGACTTTGCGGTCGGTCAATCGCGCATGTTGTATGGTCTCACCATGCACTCGGAACGGGCACAACATCGCATGTACGAACAATGGCATCCTCTGGGAGTGGTTGGGGTCATTACGGCGTTCAATTTTCCCGTGGCCGTGTGGGCCTGGAATGCCTTCCTGGCGGCCATCGCCGGGGATACCGTCGTATGGAAACCATCCCCCAAGGCGCCCCTGTGCGCCCTTGCCGTCCAGCATATCTGTAATCAGGTGCTTGAAGAAAACGGGATGCCCGGAATCTTTACAGTATTCATCACCGACCAAACTGACATGGCGAAGCATATGGTGAACGACTCTCGATTGCCCCTTATTTCCTTCACCGGGTCCGTACCAGTCGGAAAAGATGTGGCTAAGGTCGTCGGCCAACGGTTGGGCCGCACCCTCTTAGAGCTGAGTGGGAATAACGCCGTCATCGTGGATGAGACTGCCGATTTGACCATCGCAATTCCGGCTATTGTATTTGGGGCCGTGGGCACGGCAGGCCAACGGTGCACGACAACCCGACGAGTCTTCATTCATGCTTCACGGTATGAAGAGGTGATTGCACGACTGGTTCGTGCGTATCAACAGATCAAAATCGGGAATCCATTGGATTCGGAGGTGTTGATGGGCCCGCTCATCGATGATTGGGCACTTGAGGAATATCGAATGGCGATGGAGGAAGTCCGACAAAATGGTGGCGAGATTCTTTACGGAGGGAATGTGTTGGAGGGGCCGGGATATTTTGTTCAACCGACTATCGTGAAAGCGGAAAATTCGTGGAAAGTCGTTCAGCGGGAAACGTTTGCTCCAATCTTGTACCTAATGTCTTATCAAGAATTGGTTGAAGCGATCGCGTTGCAAAATCAGGTTCCCCAAGGGCTTTCTTCTAGTATTTTTTCGTTGAATATGCGTCATGTAGAACGATTTTTGTCAGGGGAAGGCAGTGATTGCGGTATCGCCAATGTGAATATCGGGACCTCGGGTGCCGAAATTGGAGGAGCGTTTGGGGGAGAAAAAGAAACAGGCGGTGGCCGGGAGGCCGGTTCGGATTCCTGGAAAGCCTACATGCGGCGACAGACGAATACCCTGAATTGGGGGAGCGCTTTGCCGCTTGCTCAGGGAATTCGATTTGAATTCGATACAGACAAGGAGGAAGGATCATGAGCCCCTCGGGACATCTTGAAGATGTGGTTACGCAATATGTGGAAGACTATGTGTCGAAAAATCAAGCGGCTCGAGTGATCCGGGATGCCCTTGAAGATATCGGGGTGGGTCTGTATCCGGTGTTAGATCATATTACGGTTCGAACCCTGGATATTGATTCTCGAGCCCAGGAATTTGTTCAACAGGGATACGCCTATTCTGAAACCTTGCATTACGAGGATTGGTGGGCCAAGGTCTACCGAGCGCCAGGATACCCGGCCCTCTTCATTGATCAGGCCTATGAGGATGAACGGGGTCACACCAGTATTATTCCGTCGTGGGTTCGGCAGTTTGGTGACCACACTCTCCATCATATTGCCGTGCAGGTAGAGGACATTGAGCGCAGCATTCAACGATTGACCTCCAGAGGGGTGAAATTCTCTGAGACCATCGTTGGCGATCGCGGAGCCGATTTGCGGCAGATTTTTTCGGTTCCTGAAAAAGTGAATGGCCAGCCGTTTTCGGTCCTAGAATTGGCCGAACGGCACCGAGGGTTTCAGGGATTTTCCCCGCCGCATGCCAATCAGCTGATGCAATCAACGGTGGAAGGGTAACTCGATCCAGAAGAATGGATCGCAGGTTCTAGGTTCCTGTGGGAGATCGGTGGGGCCTTAGCTTTCAAGTATCCCCCGAATTAGGATGAAGAAGCCGAGGGGGTATTCTTTTCTCGAATGGCATCAGCTCGAGCTTCCTGGGCCAAAGCATCTTCCTTTCGCCCCATTTTCCGCAACAGCGTGGCGTAATTTCGCAGGGCCCGTTCGACTCGAAAATGGTCTTTCCCCATAGTCTTTTCGGTCAGGCGGATCGTTCGTTGAAACAACGGATCGGCCTCTTCAAATTTCCCTGCTTTAAAATACAGCAACCCCAAGTTATTCAATGGGCCGGTCAGGCTGGAATGCTCCTTTCCCTCCGCTTTCTCAATAATCGTTATGGCTCGTTGAATTAAGGGGATGGCTTCTTCTGGACGATTTTCCAGTCCTCGGATTTCTGCCAGATTATTCAGCGTAAGCGCGACGCGGGGATGATCTTTGCCGAACCCTTCCTCCGTTATGGTCAACATGCGCTCTAAAAGTGGTGCGGCTTTTGAGAATTCCTTTGCTGTGCTATACAGGAGCGCTAAATTGTTGAGGCTTCCCAGAAGGTGGGGATTTGAAGGGCCGAGTTGGGTTTCCTTAATCGCTAAGGCTCTCAGCAAAAGTTTTTCGGCTTCCGGGTAATTTTCCTGGGCTCGATATAACAGGGCTAAGTTGTTGAGCGGTTCCACCAAATCTGGGGAATCTTTGCCTTCTTTTTTTTCGTGGATCGTGAGGACCCGCTGAAGATAGGGTTGGGCATCTTCATATTGGGATTGTCGAACGTAGAGCCCGGCGAGGTTTTCGATATCCTTGATCACCTGAGGATCATCCTTCCCATACGATTCCTCTCGAAGGGTTAAGGCCCGTTCAAATTGAGGCTGAGCGAGATCGTACTTTTCTTGAGTGACGTATAAAGCTCCAAGGTTGCTAAGGCTTGCGGCAAAGATTTCCTTGTTCGTACCAGGGTTTTTTTCTTGAATGGCGATGGCTTTTTGTAGATACGCTTCAGCTTGGTCTGGATCTCCTTGCGCATTGAACAAAATGGCCAGGTTGGTGAGGGATGTGACAAGACGAGGATCCTGATTTCCGAATTGTTCGGCCAATTCCAGAGCCTTGGTGAGTTCTTGGCCCGCTTCGGGAAATTTCCCCTGGTCCATGAGGGTGGTACCTTGATCGGTGTGAAGGTCCCACGGTTCTTTTTCTTCGGCACACCCCGCAACGAATGAAAGGAAGGAGGTCAGAGTGAGCAGGACAAGATAGGGAGACACACACCGTATAGAAAAAGGCTGCATTGGCTTTTCATTCCTTACAATCACAATGTTGATAAATTTTGTTCGCGAAGGGGATTGTACTGAAGGGGTGTCGTACTTGCCAAATTCGTCGGATAAAGGAAATCTTACCGGGAGTGAGACTCAAATAAAGGGAGTTGAATCGCACTTGGCCGTCGGAAGGTATCGGGAATGGGAATGTCAGGAATCGTGTGGAATTGGTTTTTTCTATAGGCCTGGTCGAATAATTGCGAAATCACATCCCACGTTTTTCCCTTTCCCCCCTGGCGTTTGAAGAATGCCCGTTCACCCACCTCCCCTTCACGGACCTCCTTGAGGTGAGAGATGATTTTGGAGATGCGGTTTGGAAACTGTTCAGCCATTCGTTCGCGAAAAACGGGTTCGACGTTATCATTGAGACGAAGCAACATGTAGATAGCTTGGGTAGCGCCCGCGTTGCGAGCCCGGGTTAAAATCTTTGGAATATCGTGCTCACTTAACCCTGGGATGATTGGCGCAAGAGAGACGGCCGTGGGGATGCCAGCTTGGGATAAGGCTTCTAGCGTGGCGAAGCGTTTGGTAATCGAAGGGGCCTGCGGTTCAACTTTGCGGGCGATGGCATCGGAGGCAAAGGGGATGCTCAAGTACACTCGAACCCAAGAGACCCGAGTGAGTTCTTGAAGAACATCAAGGTCCCGGGTGAGGAGTGATGATTTGGTGATGATCCCGACCGGGTTTTGGTATTGAGCGCAGATTTCCAGGCAAGATCGGGTTAATCGATGGGTGGCCTCCAATGGTTGGTAGGGGTCGGTGTTTCCAGAGAACACGATCAATTCCCCCTTCCAGGAAGGTTTATCAAACGCTTGACGGAGTCTGTCAGGAGCATTGACCTTGACGACCAGTTTCGACTCGAAATCCGTCCCGGACCCAAATCCCCAATATTCATGGGAGGGTCGGGCGTAGCAGTAGGCGCAGGCATGAAAACAGCCCCGATAGGGATTGATACTCCAGCGAAAGGGAAGATCGGGGCTGGTATTTCGGCTAAGAATGGTGTTGACATGTTCCTCGTAACTAGTGGGCATCACGGGCGGGGCGGGGTCAAGGAGCTCTCGTGTTTCAGGGGAATAGGGATTCGGTGGGTTGGAGATGACTCGTAAGGTCATGACTCTTACTTGGGTGTAAAAACAAGAACGATAGTGAGGGGTGAATACGACACGTCGGTTTCTTGCCTAGGTTCTTGAGGCCAAAAAATGGACCAAAAGACTAAAAGGTTGTCTAGATATTTTTTCCCATGACAGTTTGTGTTATGGGAGTAACCTATTTATCCCCTGAGAGGATCAATAACTTTGTAGTGATTAAAAAGGTTTTTTTTATACCCTCCTAAAGATTGTAGAAACGTAGGGGAGGCTTGGCAATCCCTTACACGATATCCAAAATGTGTATAGCGATACTGTTCTCTTTTTCCCTTCCACCCTCTTTGTTTGCCTTGTGAAAAAAGGTCGGCGGTCATCAGAGTCGAACCGTGAGATCGTCACACTCCTCGCGGCCTGACTGCACTAGAATTTTTTAGGAAAAATAGTTATGAAGTGGCTTAACCCATTCACGGGGAAAGGTCTTCCCGGCCCTAAGGCCCCCCGTCTTTTATTCCCTTCTAATAATGGACTTTCTTGACGTTAAAGAATCATTCTCTGGTTGATGGAACCTAGTTTTTCCTTTAAACTTTTCAATATATCGTGTGTCTTACCCCGTTCGGTTTTCTCCGTAAATATTATCTCCGTCATCATCTCATGGCAAACAACAAGACTACCACCAAGGGGTCCCGCACTTAGGTATTAATGACTGGTTTCCAGATTCTCCAAGAATCATCATGCTGTTCCTTGGAAGTTCAGGCTTTAGGGGAATGTAGATGATCCTGTCTCTTCAAGTCATTGGGACTTCTACGGGGTTTTTAAACGAGCTGGGCCCTGGTAGTTAGGGTCCCGAAGTGTTCTATTTGCCTGATCTGGTAGGGCCAAAGAGGAAGGGATACCCAACCATCCTTCCACTTATGTTGATGGAGTCCGGTGCATCAACACCCTTAAAGGTGTTCTCTCCATTCGGAATTTAATTGCGATAACATAATAGCTTTGGCGTTTTTTGTTTTTGGTATTGATAAGAGATGGATTGAGGAATTCTTAGGTTGGGCCTGGGGTTAATCCGATTAACAAGGGGGGCAGGTTGTCCGCAATGTCACCGCTCCAATCGGACTTGGAAAAGGGTTAACATTGTCCAAGATCTCCACTTCTAAAAAGGGTATGGAACGGGGGAAGGTCGTAGTGGTGATGCCTGCCCTCAACGCCGAGAAAACTCTGGAAAGAACGTTTTACGGCATTCCAGATGGTAGTGTGGACGAGGTGATTCTCGTTGATGATGGAAGTACGGATAACACCGTCAACATTGCCCAACAGTTAGGGTTAACGGTTATCTGTCATGAGACCAATAAGGGGTATGGGGCCAATCAAAAAACTTGTTTTGATGCTGCACTGAACCGTGATGCTGATGTGGTCGTGATGATCCACCCCGATTATCAATATGACCCGCGTATCATTCCCTATGCTTTGGGATTTTTGAACACCAGGATTTGTGATGTGATTTTGGGCTCACGTATTCGGGCACGGCAGGAAGTCCTGGCCGGGGGAATGCCAACCTATAAATATTTTAGCAATCGGTTCCTGACCATGATCGAAAACATTATTTTGGGGCAGAATTTAGGAGATTTTCACTCTGGCTTTCGCGCCTATACCCGGGAAGTGTTGGAGGAAATTCCTTACCGCCACAATTCTGATGATTTTGTGTTTGACTCGGAAATCCTGGCCCAAGCCGTGTTCAATGGGTTTCGCCTGGGAGACGTGCCAATTTCTACACGGTATTTCAAGGAAGCCTCCTCTATCAATTTCCGCCGGAGCGTCAAGTACGGCCTGCAAACCCTGGGGGTGATGGTGAAATATCTTTTGGCCCGAATGGGCTTTCCGGTGAAAATTTTCCCCACACCTGAATCCAAAAAACGAAATGTCCCTTATGAAGAGCCCGGAACCTGAGGCTCAGGGGCATTCTCCTCAGGGGAGGACTGCCCAACCAATTCCAAGGCCGGAGACCCCGTATCGGATTGGCGTGTGGTGGACATGGGTGACCGCCCATCGTTACGGCATGTCTTGCCTGCTGCTATTCTTGGTGATGGCCGCGCATACATGGTACGGAAAGTGGACGGGGGATTTTTGGGAACATAGTGCGGTAGTGAGGGAACTCTCGACCCACGTCATTCATCCCCACCATCCCCTGTTGAAAGTCGAAGAAACCCACCCCTTTTTTTCCCCCTACCTCGTGCTACTTGGTGTTGTGGCTCATCAATTTTCCTTGAGGGCCATTGAAATTTTGCCGATCGCTGGACTCTTGAATCTGGTGCTCTTGTTAATGGGTTTCTCCAGATTTGTGGGAAGTCTTTCAAGGGATCGTCGTGATGCCGTGTGTTTTTATGCCTTACTACTTACATTGTTTTTATGGCCCATGGATGCTTGGGAATGGAGTGGGTTCGTACATTTTCAAGTGTTGGGATCTGTGTTGCCCTATCCCTCTACGTTTGCTCTTGCGATGACGTTGTTTATATTTGTGCTCTATGGACAAGGCTTGCCGTCCTTCCGGAAGGGGCAAATTTTCGCAGCAGGCTTGCTGACGGTGGTTGTGTTGCTCACACACCCGACCACGGGGCTTATCGCGGTTATTGGAATCCTGGCTATTTCCTTTCACCATTTTCGACAGCAGGGCAAAGGACCGATTTTGGTGGGGGTGGGTCTACTTACGGCCAGTGGAATTCTGGCACTATTCTGGCCCTATTATTCTTTCATGGGTTTGCTCTGGGCCAATAATCCGGAGTTTCACTCCGTCAGTTACACGCTTTACAGAGATGCCTACGTGATTTGGCCAACCTTGGTCCTTCTTCCCTTCGCTACGTTGGTGTTCATTTCCCGAGTAAAGCAAAATGGACTCGATTTCTTGGGCCTTATGATATGCGGCTCTGTTGTTATCTATCTGGGAGGTTGGGTTACCGGACAGTATGGTGTAGGACGCCTCATTTCTTGGATCGTGATCGTGGTGCACATTTTGACGGGGATATGGCTGGCTCAGAATGAAGTCAATCGTCAGGCTCTCTACCGCCCCTTTGCATTAATTGGAGTATTGGTTCTCATGGGGTTCGTGGCGGTCAACTCGGACAATTATTCCACATTGAATCGAGCGTACCTTGGCCTCCAAGGGAGCCGCCATAGTTATGCCGAGTTTGAAAGGGTGGGTGGGATGATAGATCAGGATGCCGTGGTGTTAGCCGATCCTGAACAGAGTTGGATGATGCCCACCTTCGGGGGAAAGGTGATTGCTTCAAGCCATCCTCTTTATTGGATAGAAGACCATACGCGTCGGCGGGAGGACTTAGAGCGGTTTTTTTCTGAGGACGCTGAACTGAGCGAAAGGCGGGACATTATTCAGCGATACACCGTGGATTATATTTTTGTAGATCGACAGAAAGTTCTCCACCCCGAGGTTTATGCTGATTTTGGTCAAACGGTATATGCAAGTGACGACTATACCTTGGTCGCTCTCCACGGGAAATAAATCAAAGGTCATTCTTTAGGGTGCCCTTTAGCTCAATGGGATAGACGCCGGGTTCCTCATCTGACAAGGGGACGGCCTTGGTCATTGAAAATTCGGAGGTCCCCTTTTCTTACCCATATCAATCCTTCTTAATCCTCTTCTCATGCTCTATTCCTTCTTTCACTTTCTCTCTCTTGGTAATATTCATCTATCACGTGCCTGTATCAGCAAGGGTAGGAGAATCAATTGCGAATTTTTAGTGATGAGAAGGTGGCTAAGTACAAAAAGGCTGGTGGGTTGTGGGAGGTGTCATGTAGGGGTTTGCAGAGAGGGATGAGCCTTTGCCGGAGGGAACTGAATAGGTCAGGCAAAGAGTCCCAATTGTCTTCACCCATGGCCAGACCACTGCCGTCTTTTGGGACAAATTTGATGTTTCTCTCCCACTCCAGTCGTTAACGGGTACCGTCATTCCCTTCCAGTTTCAATTCTTTGGGATATCCCCTTGGGACCCTCCTTGCCTAGGCACCATAATTGCTCCGGTATAGATGATAGGTGCATGGGTATACACGACTGGCAACAGGGGTGATTGAGCAAGGTAAACAGTCCCGGGGAGACTTGGGATAGAAATCGGGAGTCCTGTTCCGGAGACCTCCGCTTCCATTCTGAATATCACCAAATGATTGGGTTTTCCAAGGAATTGGTGGTGATCAAAATCATCTGAGATACCATGAAGAAAGAAGAGATCGTATCAATGAAAAAATCGGTCGTGAAGAAATTGGTGATGGTTTTCATGTTGGGGATGCTCATTCCTATCACGGGAAAGACTGCCCAAGCCACACCAATGGTGTTATTCGACCCAATCCAACCGGCAGCAGTGGGGATCAATGATTTGGTCGTGAATAACGAAGTGTATAACGTGAGATTCTTTTACGCCTCCTTTTATGATCTTTGGGGCGATCCGACTTCTCCAAGTTTTCGGCACCCTGTCTTTTTTGGGGATCTGGTAAAGACGCGTACCGCCGTGCAGACCATCGCTGATGTATTGAATTCAGTCCGTGTCCCATTAGGAGATGAATTAATCGTACCCGAGATCGCGGGTTCGAATGGGACAGGCTTATCGAACGCCTTCTTCACTCCTTATGATTTTATTGCCGGAGAACTCTATGGCATCACGGACATTAAGCATTTCATCACTCGCACGCATTATATTGCCTATGTTGGGCCGCTGGCTCCCAACTCGCTAGGGGAGAGTAGTATGTGGGCAAAATTTGCTCCCATCCCCGAGCCCTCCACCATGTTGTTGTTGGGGACAGGAATGCTCGGACTGGGGGCATGGCGATGGAAAGGAGGAAAGCACACCTAATCTCCATTCCAAACATTCCAAAAGGAACTTAGGGAAGGAGCCCCTGGCCCACAAAGGCCAGGGGCCTTTTTTTGGGGGGGCTCAGGAATGAATCTGAAGATGGCTCAATTGGCAGCTACCTGGAAAACATCCTTGAAACAAAAATCCTGAAGATGACTGGTTGTTTCTTTTTGGGCTTTACCAACCGGACCCTATTTCTGGGAAGGGGCAAAGCCTCAGCAGTTACCCCGGGCACCCGAAAATTCGTTAATTGTTCAGATTGCCTGTTAACCAATAGGGTATTTTTGTATAATGGTTGAACTATGGGATCAGTTATAAAGAGTTTTCCAACCGCTCTTAAGGCCCTAGAAATTCAGGACGTTCTTTCCCTTCCTCCTTCTCTGAAGGAGTCTGTATCTTGTTGATTCTCAAAGGTCGCCCCCGTAGCTCAGTTGGATAGAGCAGCGGTTTCCTAAACCGCGGGCCGCACGTTCGATTCGTGTCGGGGGCACCAGCTTTTCCTCCAATCTTTCAAGGGGTTCAACTTCCTTCCCGTCCTCCTTCTGAACGGCAGAAACCTCAGGTGTAATCAAAAGTGTAACCTTTTTTTGTTGAATGTAGGCTCCGAGCTTGGTTGCGGCCTCTTTTAAATCCTCTTCACTTGTGATGTTGTACCGGTCAAACACGGAGCGGGTTTTGTGCCCACTAATCTTCATCGCCACGGTTTCGGGAACCCCAGCCCTCACCAGATTACGAACACCAGTTCTTCTGAGATCATGAAAGGTTTTTCCTTCTAATCCCACACGTTTGCAGGCAGTTTTCCAGCTGTGCTTCAATTCTTTAATGTATTTCCCTTGTATATGACAGACATAGGGACAATCGGGATGGGATTGGTCACGACGTTCTTTCATCCTCCTCATGACCAATAAGAAATCCCCAGTCATATATACGATTTGTGTCGTATTGATCCTCCCCCCAGACCTCAGACAGAGAGTTAAGCTGCCTGCTCAAATATCATTGGAATCTCCTGACCAATTGCCGAATGTCTGCTCTGCCGATTGTTCTACGTTTCGATGTATTCAAAGATGCTCGATTGAGCCTTACGCCGCGTCCCGTACCGTTCTCGGTGAACAAGCTCAACTTTCAGGGTGTGAAAGAAGCTCTCCGTGACGGCATGATCATAACAGACGGCCTTGCGCCCCATACTGCAGCGGCGCCCATGGAGCTTGAGCCATCGCTGATAGCGGCTTGCGCCACTGGCTGCCCCGATCAGAATGAACGATCGTGCTTTGGGGGCAGTCACGGCGCCAGAGGGCCATCGTCAGGGCATCACATACGAGGTGCTGCGTCAGGCGTCGGGGCATCGCCCACCCAACGATGGCTCGTGAGTACAGATCCATCACCACGGCCAGATACAGCTATCCCTCATCGGTCCACACAGAGGTGATATGGGTCGTCCACTTTTGATTGGGCGTCGTGGCGCGAAAGTCCTGCTTCAGCAAATCGGGCGAGACGGGTCTAAAGTGCTGGGAGTCCGTCGTGACTTTGAATTTCTTCCGTTGCATCGCCCGCAAATTCAGCGCCCGCATTCTCCGGGCAATCCGCTTCTCACTGCACCAAACGCCCTCGTGCTGGAAGGTCTTGGGGATTCGGGTCGCACCATACCGATGGCGGTGTTGCGCAAAGATGGCCTGTATCCGTGTATCCAAGTCCTGGTTCGCGCGATCACGCCGACTCAGCCCACGTGCCGCCCAATCGTAATACCCGCTCCGGGAGACGCCCAACACGCCACACATGAGCGGATCGGCCAGGCCTTCTTCTACTTCTCAATAAATTGATACCTCATGTGCGTTCCGTGGCAAAGAAGGCCGTGGCTTTTTGTAAGATGTCGTGCTCCATCCGAAGTCGGCACTTCTGTAGCCTGGCTCTACGACTAAGGCCCCCGCTTCTCGCTTAAATTCCGGGCTGTGATGCCTACGTGTTCGTTTCATGCCACACCTCGTTTTGAATTATTATTTAATCCTTAACTCGATGTCCGAAATCGTAGGGGAAGATCAGTTTCCGATTACAAAGGCAAATCGTACGTCGTCCTTTGAGCACTGGTCCCTTCTGTGTTCTAGCCTAAAAGAATGCTCCAGCTTCATCCACACCAACTCAACATCCACTTTTCAGTCAGCAAAAGCTTTCGACTGGTAATAGGACGATGAGAGCCACGGCCCTGTCTCGTATTCAGGGTCATCGATACAGAAGGCATGAAACAAAAATCCTCGATTGGCCCTATCAAAAAAAATGGGATTAGATCACCAAGTATCCAACCCCATATGTTCCAGCAACTGAATTACCGGATCATCGTTAAAAATGCTTCAGCTATTCGTGATGGTCTCCCTCTCCTAGAACGGTAAGCAGATTGACCGTCACGGAACTGCTGGTATCCCCACCAAATCCCACTGGGTGGTTATCTGAATTCAATAGGGCTATATCGGTGATCGCCACATCATTTCGCCCTGTTTCCACCAGAATATCTTCCAGAATATGCACCACATTCATGTCCGCATGGTACACGCATTCCCGGCCAGGCTTGGAAAGATCTTGGATTAATTCCAGTTCAACGGGGACCAATGCGGAACCTGTTTCACTCGCTGAGCCCGCTAAAATTTTCAGGGGTGTCTCTCCTGCTCCGTTACAGGGCACTTTCATCGCTACATGTCCACCGACAACTTGAAGCGGGGTGACATCTTTTAACAACATAAAGTCATTGCCACGCAACACGTGATTTAAAACGATCGTCCCCGTAGCCTGAAATTGGGGATTGATCGGCTCACTCTCATGGGCAAATGTTAACTGCCCCTGACCTGGGCCCATTCCAAAAAACACAGCCAAACCAAACGTCAGAACACTTACTGGTACGAAAGTACACTTCATCGATAAAAACCTCCTCCCTGATTAGTCTAGAAAGACCAATACTTGCGTGTAAAAGGCAAATTAAAACTTTTAAATTCTCATTACCTTGTTTAACCAAAAAACCCCAAGCCTGTCTACCAACACATGCAACAGAACAACGCATTTGCAACAACAATTGGTCTTCCTAGCCGGATGGCCTAGCACAGACTTATCCACTGAAACAGAGGAGCTCCTAGAACCTGGTATGCACCCTTGGATCGAGTCTCACGTTGTGCCGGCCGACTTGAGGATAGATGACCGCCGTCCTCTGCCTTCCTTACCTCATTTTCGTTTGGACCAACCCCCAAACCCTAGGGTAGAGGGTTAACCCAATCGCATTCCCCCCGTTAAACCAATAAAGGCCCTTTACACGACCGTTTACAAAGCCCTGCCCTAATAGCAGTTTTAATGGCCTGTGTTTATGCGGGTATGGATTTGCGGAGGTGGGTGTTTATAAAACAGGTAACTGGAGAACGCTTGGTCAGGCACCATATTGCAATTCAATTCATCCAAACTTCTATCCTTAAGAGGGCACATTAAACGATTCGAATATGAGGAGGAGTCCCTAGCACACAATTGTAAACGCCTAAAAACCCGGTTTTAGAGAGTGGTCCGGCCCTAAATGGACAGTTCTAAATATTTGAAATTTATTGGGTATTTTCAAGCTAATGTTTGGTAATAATCTTAATCCAATCAAAATCCGGGTTAAGATAAATTTTTCTAAACCGCCCCAAACCCCCTCTTGACTTTTTTTTGCCGAAGATTATTTAAAAACCAAAAAGCCATGTTTAAACCAACATAGCTTAACCAGAAAGGAGGTGAATGTTATGGGAGAAGTCCTTGAAGACGTGTTAGCCCTTTTAGGAGTGGGAGCGGGCATGATGCTGGCTTTGACGGCTTTATTAGCCAATGATTCTTCTCAACCGGAGGTCGAGTTGGACAAGCATCATCGGTCCCGTACCATTCACTCTCAGGAGGACCGATTGGCGGCATAAATCAATGCGGCAAAAAATTCATAATGGTGTGAGGGTAGGGAAGAGCCCTCTATGGCACAGCCTGATGACGCATGAAAAGAAAGGAGGATACCACTATGCAAAAAATCATCGTTGTCGTCACGTTCGTGTGCAGTTTGTTCCTATTCGGCACGTTGGCTTTTGGAAATCCTGGTATGCTCCCCAAGCATCCGGGGTATCCCATGGCGGAATCCAAAGACCCTGTTCTGGGGGTCTCTACCGCTAATGACCCAGGCCAGGCCGCTCCAGTCTACGAGGAGGCCATTCGCCAGGCATCCAAATTCCATGATGCTCATGCAATCAATGCCCGAAAAGAGGTTCGGCCCAATATTGTTCACGACAAAGAAGAGGTGAACGAACCGGTGACCACAAAACAAGATGGGTAACCGTTAGGCCACAAACATGACTCACCTTTGTCCTCAGGCTGACGATGAACGTTCCGGTCAATTCGGGAAGCCCCTAGATGGTTTCCCGGATTGGCCACAGGGGGCACATCCAAAGATAAATGAAAACACAAGAGAATTTTTGAACTAATGACCGGCCACATTTTCAACATTTTGGAACCAGAATCGGGGAAAATTTTTTTTAGAAGGATTGTAAAAACTCTCTCTTGACTTTTTTTCGCTTGAAATTATCTCCAGAAGCGTGAACGGAATTACGAACTTTTTATTCACCTCTAGATTTTCCGAAAGGAGGCACCTCCTATGCCGTTTGCAGCCTATGCACCCATGAATGCGCAAATTGACCAACTGTTGAATGACGCAGTCCAAAATCTTTCGGGGGCGGTGTCGACCTGGGTCCCCGCCTGTAATGCCTGGGAAGAATCGGACAAGTATTGCATCGAAATGGCCCTCCCCGGCTGGACTACCGATGAAGTCAACCTAGAACTCGAAAAAGACACCCTGACCGTGACCGGCAAAAAGGAACAAGCTTCCCAAACCGCTAAACCACAACGCGTCTATGGCCTGCGAGAGGTGGAAGCCGGGGCATTTGTTCGTACCTTCCGGTTGGCTTCCAATATTGACCACGAACAAACCAAAGCCAGTTTTTCGAACGGTATGCTGTTGATTCAATTCTTCAAGAGTGAGAAAGCTAAACCTCGTCAGATTACGATCGAATAACGGGGAGGATCTTTTAATTGTTGAACAAGAGCCCATTTCCCTTCACTGGGAAATGGGCTCTTGTTGTTTTCCCATCATGAGAGGGAACCATATTCCTGCAAAGCACCTGACCAACCCCGGCAAAGTTGGAGATTTCTGACTAGACGGTTACAAGAGCTAATAGATTCATTTCGCATTCCATACTTTTCCAAGCAATATGGTCATGCCCGCAAACAGCGTCCATTCCTGAGAGGCCCCGTTCAGCCCAAAAGCCGCACCCAGGTCCCCCACAAGCCCGGGAGAAAGAAAGTAACTAGTTGAAGTCAGAACTTGGGTGAAGGGTTTCACATTGTTTCTCATCGTACCAGCCAGTTCACCGGCCACCGACCATTTGTCCGTTAGGCCGTAGGCCGTGCTGGCAGCCCAAAACAATTGATCCTTTCCCCCTTCTGATACAGTCCCCCCAAATCGAGTGTAGCCCAAATTGAGATCAATGCCTAGCGGTCCGATGACCCCACTGTAAATCCCGGTGACCAAATAATCCGTCTGGCCACTCCCAACTGTTTTAGGGGCAGTAGGAAGCTTGGCTCCTACTTCCAAACCTACAGCTGAAGAACGTGGCGACGGCAGGGGAACAGTGAATTTGAGTAGGGGGGTCAAATCTCCAAAGCCAGCTAAGGTAGGAGTTTGTTCAGAATCATTAATAATGACAGCTTCCCCACCAATCAAAATTCCAATACGATCCGAAAAAGCCAGTTTGAGTAGATAGGGAACACTGTGTCGATAATCATCAGCCGCTTTACCTTTCAGACTTTGCCAACCCATTTCCAATTCCACATACCCTGGAACAGACAGTTGGGCGGGATTAGAGAGGGTAGGTCGATACGGGGTCGCGCGGAGCTCCTGGCCCAAAGACAAGCTTGGAAGCAGTGCCTCTCCCAGAAGAACGAGGGGAAATATCAAGAATAAGGCGAGAAGACTTGGTGTTGGGTTACCCACACCTATTCCTTTTCGAACATTTAGCATTGGAGATGCCCAGAGTATTTCACGAATCGTGATTTTGATTCCCAATTGTACTAAAACCAAAAACTATCGTCCTTTTTTTTAACAAACTTGGTTACAGTAGCGATCAAACCTAGCATCTGTCGCTTTATCTCTTCTGTCTTTAAATCAAAATAATTGGAAGAGATTTTAGCTATGGAGCACTTCCTCGATTCACTTGGAAAATACAAGGTACGATCAACGATCGACCCCGAAGGTAGCGGCTATTACAGATACAAGAAAGGTATTGATTGATCAACTCCCTAAGGTCTCAACCTGAGTGGATGGCATCCATCTCGACGAAAAAAGGATGTAGTGATTAGATATGCAAAGAAAGAATTTAGATGGCCCCGCCCTATTGCCGTCTCTCATTAGGGACTCTAAAATGGCGATCCCATGCGCGATCGAGAAGTCGCGTTCCTCTTGGATTTCCTTAAATGCTGAAAAGAATTTTAAAATAGGTAGATACTTGTTTATAATTCGAGAGGGGTTATCTTGGTGACAAGAAAGAACGGGGTATTCCGAATGACTGAAGCATATCCTCCCACACAAACATGGTAGGAGGAAAGAAGATTGTCTAATTCCAATCACTATTTTAAAGAAAGAGGTGAATCATGAAAAGAGGAATGATTGCCTTAACAGGTATCGTATTGGCTAGTCTCTCTCTTGGTTGTGCGCAGACCACAACACAAGCGCAGCCCCCCCACCCCTCCTCCAAGGCTGCCAAGCAGCGGTCTGCAGAACAGCATCGAGAGGCTGCTGACCTGTTGCATGAAAAGGCTGTACGGCTGGAAGACCAAGTGGCTCACTTGGAGCAACGGGTAGAACGGATCAACAAGAAGCCGCATCTGGATCCGAAAGGACTCAAACGACAAAGCTGGAAGAGACGCATGGAAGCATACCGTGCAGAAATTTCTGAGCTTTATGAACGAATCGCTTGGCATCATGGAGAGGCCGACCCATCGAGCAAGGTGCAGCCTGCCGATCTTTCCTCTAAGGCTGTCAGGGCGTGGTCTGCAGAAGAGCATCGAGAGGCTGCCGACTTGCTTGATGAAGAGGCTGTACGGCTGGAAGCCAAAGTAGTTCACTTGGAGCAACGGATAGAACGGATCAACAAGAAACCGTACATGGATCCAAAAGAAATCAAGCGACAAGAGTGGAGAGCGCTTATCAAAGCCAACCGTGGGGAAATTTCGGAGCTTCGTGAACAAATCATTTGGCATCAAGGGGAGGCTGAACGGCTTTCCACGATGCCGCCATCTCAATAGAGTGAACAATTGGGAGAAGGCAAAAGATCCTAAGGGGGCAACCCTCCCATAGAAAGGTTGTTTGACTCAAGCCAGGAGGGAGCAAATTCTGTGAGGGGCCTCACCAGCGGATATGTCTCCACTCCCAATAACTTCCCTTCTTTCATCCAAAGAATTCAGGTGCTGGGTTAAGGGCAAAACCAATTTGATCATCTCCTGTCTTATACGATCTTCAAAAATGACACAGATGGATCAGACCAGTTGGGCACTTTCGGTGTAATGAGATCCACGTAAATGTCTTAGAAGAATGAACCCGGACTCAATATTACCCTAAACCCATCCTAGTGTGAGGAGCCAAGAGAGGGGATCTCCTTTTTCTTGATAGCGAGAAAACCAAACCTCGTCAGATTACACTCGAGTAACGGGGAAGACTTTCGATTCTTTGACTAAGAGCCCATTTCCCTAAATTGGGAAATGGGCTCTTGTTGTATTCTGCGTATAATCTTTTGTAAAACCTGCTTCAATTCTGGTCTTTTTGGAAAGACTGAGACTGGCTTCTCTCAGATAATTGTATCATGTGATTCGGCCCTTGAAAAACGAGTATCGTTATACAGAACGCACCTTGCTAATATAAAAGGCATCGAATTACACCAAACAACAAACTTTCAACCAACAGGTAGGCTCTCGGCCCACTTGTTTAGTGAGTTCACTCGAGGTTTTTCTCCACCCTACTCATAGGAGGCCCTTCGCATGGACATTTCAATTTGGACTTCCACGCTCCAAAATTCCTTAACCACAAGCGTCAACCATTTTATGACCTTTCTCCCGAAAGGGCTCGGGGCAATATTGCTCTTGGGCATAGGATTTCTCCTGGGGAAAATCGTCGAAATTGGCATCAGTCGATTATTCACGATGATTGGGGTCGATCGTTTCCTGAGCGGCACGGGAATCCTTGGGTTCCTTCAAAAAATGGGAAGCAAGAAAACCGTTTCACAGATCATCGGGATGATAGGATTTTGGGTGATCTTTCTTCTTTTCCTGATCTCGGCAACCGAAGCGCTTAATCTCGCCCTTCTCTCTACCACGTTGACAGGATTGGTGCACTATCTCCCCAAAATTGGGCTGGCCACCCTGATTCTCGTGTTGGGCTTCCTGGCTACGAATTTTATTCGCGACGTCATCGCTTTGGCCTGTGAATCATCAGGAATACGGCAAGGGACCATTATCGCCCAAACGGTTTACGTCGCCGCGACGCTCCTGGTTCTAGTCACCGCCATCAATGAATTGGGAATTGATACGTCTCTCCTGAATCAAATTATCGTGCTGGTGATTGCCGGACTCATCGCTGGTGCGGCCTTATCCTTTGGGTTTGGGGCTCGTTCGGCCGTGAGAAATCTCATTGCGGCCCACTATATTCAGCCCATCGTCCATGTCGGAGAAAAAATTCAGGTTGGGCCCTACTTTGGCACAGTCACCGCCGTAACCACCATGGTCGTGGTTCTTGATACAGAGCGAGGACGGGTGGTTATTCC
The DNA here is from genome assembly GCA_965223495.1 of Nitrospirales bacterium. Classification (GTDB taxonomy): domain Bacteria; phylum Nitrospirota; class Nitrospiria; order Nitrospirales; family UBA8639; genus Nitrospira_E. The sequence continues at coordinate 922,479 of OZ245001.1, forward strand.
CGCCTCCCAATTTACGGAAGTCGCCAGTGTGATTGATCCCACAGAGGCCTGACCATGACATTGACCCAACAATTACAAGAGACCTTTATTCAAACCCACCCTCTGGAGGTCGCCCAATGGTTGGAAGGACTGCCGATCGAACAAACTGAGCACCTGCTTAAAAACATGGATTCGGAACGGGTGGCCTCCCTTTTGCTCTATTTTCTTCCTGGTCGTGCCGCGGACATCCTACAGCGGTACAACTTTGCATCCAGCGCTGAAATTCTGAACTTGTTACCCATCAATCGGACGCAAGCCGTCCTTCGTCAATTGGATGCACCTATTCAAAAAAATACGTTGGAACATTTTTCCCCACATGTAAAAGAATTTTTCCGTCGCACGCTCCATCTATCGGAACAGTGCGCGGGAAATTTGGCCGATCCTCATGTCCTCACTCTTCCTTCTGACATCACGGTTGAACAGGCAATTCCAAGGGTAGCTCAATCAGCCAATCAGGCGACGTATTATTTATACATTCTGGACCGCGAGGCCCGGTTACGCGGAGTCGTTCTGATGAAGGAATTACTCGCCGCTGACCCTAGAGGTATCTTGGAGAACATCATGACCCCCAACGTCAAAGCCATTCCATCCTCAACCAATGCCCACGATGCGATCCTCCATCCCGCCTGGGCCCAATTTGACATCCTTCCGGTGATCGATTCCGACAGAATATTCATGGGTGGTCTGCGTCATCGAGCATTAAGAAGTTTCTTACAAGGGAGGCCTGGAGACCCACGGTCCGGCTTCCTCTCCGATGCCCTCTTACAACTTTGGGAAGTCTACTCCCTATCGGGAATCGGCTTGATGACCACATTAGGCGACGTGTTGAAAGCGTCAAGGCCCGAATTCTATTCCCCTGAAAACAGGAGTGTTCATGAAGACCCTACACGAACCCAGTGACCTGCATACAATTTTTATCACCAAATTTCCTGAACATGCGGCTCAAGTGTGTGAAGGTTTTCCTTCCGAAGAAATCGTCCAGATACTTCAGGAGATCCCAGCTTCAAACATTGCCAACATTCTTTCCGCGATGACCCCCTCGGTCGCCGCCGACGTTTTGGCTCGCTTTCCTTCAAGTCTTTTCCTAGAAATTTCTGAAAAATTGCCACTCCCCCTTATCGCTTCCTTCCTCCAGCGCCTCTCTGATGAACGCCGACAGGAAATTATCAACACCTTTCCTCCGGATCGATTGGCGGAAATCGCCCCATTTATGGAGTATCCGGAAAATTCGGTCGGCCTGCTCATGGACGTTCGATTCTTTGCGCTCCCTGCAGATACCACCGTGGAGGAAGCCATCAGGCTTGTACGCCTCCACGGTCCTCACACCTTAAATGAAATATACATTATCGATCGGAAGCAACTTCTGGTTGGGGTTATTTCCCTACGCGATCTGTTTTTAGCTCCTCCGGAGAAATCGCTTGAATCCCTCATGCGACGGGAATTACCGACCATCCATCCGCTTGAAAATCAGGACCAGGTCGTCGAGATTTGTACGGAGTGGAAGGTGTTAACGATTCCTGTGACTGATTTAGACGGCCGGTTACTGGGAATTATTCGGAATCGGGACATTATTCACGTCGCAGAGGAAGAAGCCACTTCCAGCCTTCAAACGATGGTGGGTGCCAGCAAAGATGAACGGGCATTGTCGCCTCCCTGGTTTGCCGTACGCAAACGGTTGCCATGGCTCCAGATCAATCTTCTGACGGCTTTTTTAGCCGCATTTGTCGTGGGCTTATTTGAAGACACTATCGCGAAATTTACGGCTTTGGCCGTCCTTCTCCCGGTCGTCGCCGGTCAGTCCGGCAATACGGGTGCTCAAGCCCTAGCCGTCGTGATGCGGGGCTTAGCCCTCCGGGATATTCGCCCCGGGCAATGGGCTAAAGTTTCGTTAAAGGAATCCTATGTGGCTTTCGCGAATGGGGTGGCGGTCGCCATCACGACTTGTGCTGCCGTGTATGTATGGAGCGGATCGGGAGGGTTAACTATGGTAATTGGGATTTCCATGGTGATTTCCATGGTCATGGCGGGCTTTTCGGGAGCCATTATCCCCATCATTCTCCGGGCTCTGAATCAGGATCCGGCACAATCCTCCTCAATCATTTTGACGACGGTTACCGACGTGGCAGGTTTTTTTAGTTTTTTGGGACTGGCCACCATTTTTTCCAGATATTTAGTGTAAGAACTTTTTGTAAGGAATCCTCTTATGGAATTGGTGTTGATGTGGATGGGAATTGTTTCCTGTCTGGCTGGATCAGCTATTTGTTCAGGCCTGACGCTCGGGTTTTTTAGCCTCAGCCGCATTCATCTGGAACTCCTGGATAAAAAGGGTAACCGCCAAGCTCAAAAAGTCTTAAAGGTCAGGCAGGATGCGAATTTTTTACTGGCCACACTTCTCTGGAGCAATGTGGCGGTCAATGTCTTGCTGACTCTGCTCTCCGATGAATTGATGTTCGGCCTCTTCGCCTTTTTCTTTTCTCTTTTTGGCATCACGCTGTTCGGAGAAATTCTTCCCCAAGCCTATTTTTCCAGAAATGCTCTCAGGCTGGGGGCACAATTTGCCCCGATCGTCACAGTCCTACAGGTAGTCTTTTACCCTATGGCCAAACCATCCGCCATACTTCTTGATCGAATCATCGGAAAAGAAGGGATTACCTGGTATAAGGAGGACGAATTAGACACCCTGTTGAAAATCCATGCTCAAGCCCCGGAATCGGATATCAGCGAGGCCGAGGGACATGGCGCGGCCAACTTCTTAAACCTAGATGATATTTCAGTCCTGGAAGAAGGTTCCGTACTCAACCCGGAGAGCATTCTCACCCTTCCCAAAGATGAAGGGAAAATTCTTTTTCCGATAGATTCTCCTGAAGAACAAGACCTCTTCGTTCAACGCGTCCACCAATCCAAGGAAAAATGGGTCGTCATTACGGACGAGGCAGGGAAACCCAATCTGGTGCTTGATGCTGACGGATTCCTACGAGAATTTTTAGTAGAACACCATTACCGGCCGTTCAGACATTGCCACCGGCCCATTATTTATCACCAAACCAACATTCCTCTTGGAGAACTCCTCCCCCAATTTAAGGTCAACCCCGAACATGTGGAAGATGACGTCATTGACCACGACCTGGTCCTTATTTGGACTCAGGAACATAAACGGATTATCACCGGAGCGGACATCCTGGGACGTTTACTCCGGGGGATTGTCAAACGTCGCCCATTGGTGAATTATTATTAACGAGCATTCATGTCGACCTTGGCCGATGAAATTATGTTTCTTTTTAAGTCCTCCTCCTGCATAAGTGGGATCAAGATTCGCAACGCTTTAAGATGTCGCTCCAACACCCGATGACCCATACTCAATACATCCAACCTATCGTCATGAGACAAAAATGCCACGATCCCATCGAAATCTTGTTATGGCGTTTGATGGCTTATTATCGGTGATAATTATTTTTCCTAACAAGCTATCTTACTCATGAGATAGTGTCTCTAGATTCATTTCTTCTAGTATTTCCTCATGAAACTCGGCCACGATTTTTTCGGCCGTGGTTGCATCGTGAACTCTGGCAATGTGGGATAACGCATCCCCTTGATTGACCACAGGTAAACTTGTCACGCCAATGAGGATCCCAGGATCTTCCGCCTCAACAAGCATTTCAGTTTCACCCATGGGATCAGAAACTGTTCCAATCTTTTCCCCTTTTTTGACCTTTGTGCCAAGGGGAGCCGATGATCGGAAGATCCCTCCTGTTGGGGCCCGAAGCCAATAGGATGAACGTGAAATCACGCTTTGGGTTTTTTTGGATGGGGGCAGTTTCCCCAACATGCCCAGTGTCTGCATGACCCGAATGATTCCCTTTACACCCAGACGAATAGCCAGTTCATCAAAACGTAAAGCCTCTCCCCCTTCATAAAGCATGGTTGGAATCTGTTTATCTGTCGCTGCCCGACGTAAAGAGCCATCACGGAGGTTAGAATGCAGAACAAGCGGGGCAGAAAAAGATTTGGCTAATTGTTCCATTATTGGATCCGTTAGATCTGCCCTGATTTGTGGGAGATTACTCCTATGAATAGCCCCTGTATGTAAATCAATGCCATGAGTGCATCGAAGGACGACCTCCTTCATGAAGAGATGGGCCAATTGGGACGTGAGAGACCCTTTTTCTGTCCCGGGAAAGCTTCTATTCAGATCTCGGCGATCGGGGAGGTACCTCGAATGAGCTAAAAATCCAAAGACGTTGACGATAGGAACAGCGACGAGAGTACCACGAAGCTTGTTCACTCGAGGGGTTTTCAAGATGCGGCGAATAATTTCTACCCCATTTAATTCGTCTCCGTGAATAGTAGCACTAATGAATAGACGAGGGCCGTCTTTTTTTCCATGAATGACATGGATCGGAATAACCATGGGGGTATGGTTGGATAATAGACTCATGGGCAAGTTCACCGTCCGCCGTGTTCCTGGTTGGACGGCCGTATGACCGATCTCAAAGGCCTGGCCTTGAAGGCTAGCCACGTCCGCGAGTCCTTGTTTTATTGGGTTTGGCATTCTTTTCTATAAATTTGATAATCGCTTTGGCGACGTCGATTTCCGTTGCCTTTTCGATACCTTCCAACCCCGGTGATGAGTTGATCTCCATGACAACAGGGCCATGTTTGGAGCGAAGGAGATCTACTCCACAGACATTGAGACCCATGATACTAGCCGCCCGGGTAGCAGTGGATCGCTCTTCGGGTGTAATTTTAATCACCTGAGCATTGCCACCTCGATGAAGATTGGACCGGAAGTCTCCTTTTGCACCTTGGCGCTTCATAGCGGCGATGACCCTATCACCAATGACCAAACAGCGGATGTCAGAGCCTCCTGCTTCTTTAATAAATTCTTGAACCATGATATTGACTTTGACCCCTCGAAAGGCTTCAATTACGGACTTGGCAGAGTTGTGAGTTTCCCCTAACACTACCCCGATACCTTGGGTGCCTTCCAGGAGCTTGATGATGACTGGTGCTCCTCCGGCAATTGAGATCACGTCATCCGCAAAGTCATCAGAATGAGCAAAGGCGGTGACCGGTAGTCCAATACCTTTCCGCGCCAATAATTGTAAGGCACGCAGTTTATCGCGCGATCGTCCGATGGCCACAGACTCATTGAGGGGCCAGACTCCCATCATTTCAAACTGTCGCAACACAGCCAGACCGTAAAAGGTAATGGATGCTCCAATCCTTGGAATAACCGCATCATAGCCTTCTAGTTTCGTTCCCTTGTAGCGAAGTTCAGGGGAGTGTGAAGTAATATTCACATACACCTGGGTGGTGTTGATCACATCAATTTCATGCCCAGCAGCCTCGGCGGCTTCTACTAATCGTTGATGCGAGTACAATTTAGGATTTCGAGCCATCATTGCGATTTTCATAAGTCATTACTCCCATTCTGGTGAACAAAAAACCTTCAATGAGGTGGGTGAAGATGATGAGTTTCTGTATTTTTATAACGAAAAGATTTTCCCGGATCCACCATGAAGCGGCCTTTAATAGCTGTACGACCCAATAACATACGAAACCCCATTTCATCCCGATTTGTTAAGGTAAGTTCAATAGGCCATGATTCTTGTCCTATAGACAATTGCGTTATGATGACAATGCGACGTTCCTGGAATCCACCGGAATTGGTGATGATTCGCATATCCCGAACGGGACAGGTACAGGTTTGAATCTCAGTGTCATTTTTCTGATATGGGTGAACGGTAAAACGGACCCAATCTTGCCCATTTTTCTCACATACCTCAATATCAAAGGCATGCAGTGCCGAAGTCCTGGCTCCCGTATCGATTTTGGCCTTTATTCGCGAAACAGCCAAGTCAGGGAGACTGACCCATTCCCTCCATCCAATTACTGGTTTATCCATCCTGAGAGGCTCCCTCCTTTAAACAATGAACCGGCTGTTATTCCAACAAATAACCAAGTTGTGCATTATCAAGTATTAATAAGGTCATTATCGAAATAATTTTCGTAAGATGCCATGCGAGTTGAAAGCGAAAAACAAGGACCCAACAAGACGATTCAAAACATTTTCTCGTCGAGCTTGGGGCGGTTCTCGAAAACAAAATCAGTGTAGCAACGAAGTGGTGACGACTCAAACCACCAAAATCGCTCTAGGAATTCCCAGCAGTTGATAGGTGAATTTACGCCTCCATCGATGAAATAGAACGATTTAATGGGTGACCATCATAATGTTACGCTCCCCTAAGTGCACTTTAACTTCACAAGAGCTCAGACAGAATCGAGGGAAAGTTAGACGGTGCGACTAATTATTTCAGAGGGATAAAGCTGACTTCGATAGCTGGAGTTAGGAGTTTTCATGTTGCCCGATCTGCCAACCCCACAATACATTGACAATGTCGTCAGACCTGTCAATTAGCCCTTAAAAGGCAAAGATTGAAGGTTTTACCACAAGGGTAAAGTTCTGCTCATCTGAGAAACTCATTACCTCGAGGTGAGCCGTCCCTCCTCCATAAGGGGAAACAAGATTCGCAACGCTTTGAGATGTCGCTCCAACACCCGTTGCAAGACACTCAGATGATCAAGGACCTGATCAAGCGTACGAAGTCCTAACCGTCCTGTCGCCCCACTCCCGAGAAGATGGTTTTTCAGAGTTTGATAGTGGTCTTCGAGAGAAGCAAATTCTTGTTCTAAGTCTTCGAGGCTTGTCTGTCGTGATCGTAATTCAACTTTGGAAAACCAATTCGTGACCCTTTTTCGATATTCCCTCAATTCCCCAAGGAGAGATGGATCTCCGAATTGTTCCGGGCCCATGTTGATACCAACCACGTCACTGGTTAAGGACGTGGCTTCGGCAAGGTAATGAGACACCCGTAAGATTTGCGAAAGGGATTGCGCGTCTTTCTCGCTCAAAGAGGATTTTTGAATTTTGGTCATGAACTCGCTCACGGTATTGATTAACTGGTCCATCATCTCCTGTCGAGCACTGAGTCGCCTCCCCATTTCCTTCCCGTGAGTCAGTGCTGAAACAGCCATATGCCGCGAGATCATTCCAATCCGGTCAATCTCCATCATGAGGGCATTCATGGCCAGTGCAGGAGTGACCACCACCGTTTCGTCGAGAAACTTCGGCTGACCTTCCATTTCATCTTGGGTCCGATATTGGCGATGAAGCCAAGTCACCAACCGACGCGTCCCTGGCCACAACAGTAAAACCCCTAAAACATTGAAAATGGTGTGAAATAGCGCTAGGACGACCGTTGGCGTTTCTTCCAACCGTAAGACCTTTCCGGTTTCCGTGGTTAACCAAATCAATGCCGGAAGAATGATGAGGGCCACAATCCCCGTCACCCCATTGAACACAATATGTGCCGTGGCGACTCGTTTGGCGTTGGAGGTTGCTCCCAATGCGGCAAAAAAAGCTGTTGAGGTGGTTCCCAGGTTTGACCCGATCACCATGGCCGCCGCACTCGGTAATTCCAAAAGCCCCCCACTGGCGGCTGTCAGCGTCATGGCAATGGCCGCACTCGATGATTGAGTGAGGACGGTCAGCAGGAATCCAATGCCCACAAGCAGGAGAACACCAAGTACCCCGAATTCGGAGACGATGGCCAGATTAAACGATTCCGAAATCGTTTCAAACGCTTTTTTCAGTGTATCGATCCCGATGAAAAACAACCCGAATCCTCCGAATACCTGGCCAAGAGCGCCTTTTCGTGAAGGCGAAGTGAGAAACCATAAGGGAACCCCGATCCCAATCATGGGCAAGGCAAATAGCTCAACTTTTATGTTGAAGCCCAAAATTGCCACCAACCAAGCTGTCATCGTCGTACCGATATTGGCCCCGTAGATGACTCCCACAGCCTGGAATAAGGTAAGAAGACCCGCATTCACGAATCCGATGGTCGCGACCGTCACCGCACTGGAGGATTGCACAAGAGCGGTGAGCAGGCATCCGGAAGCAATGCCCTGGGCCGGGGTTCTCGTCCACCGCCCCAGGAGATCTTTTAAGGCATCACCCCCGGCCAGCTTTAACCCATCCGTGATGAACTTCATGGCCAGAAGAAAAAGGCCGATTCCCCCAGCCAACTGCCCTATGAGAAGAATGGTGGACATGGTCTTTTAACGGATAAAGGTATTAGAACGTCCTACTAGAGGAATGTATATATCTGCCAAAAACCTTCGCCCGTATTCAACCAATTTTTGGCAGGCTTTGCAATGAACGGAAATGACAACGAAGCTTTCTGATCTGGTTCGGGATACCCTCGATGATTTTCCCCACCAAACTTTTTGGGGTTAGCAGGGTACGATCATTCCAGGAAAGTGTAGGGTCCTACGATCGTGGGAAATTGGATAAGGGTAGGAGGGTTGAGGTTGAGGTCAATGCAGGCTAGAAGAGGAGTGGGCAGCAGGGAGGTTTCTTCATTAACGATATTGGAGGGGTCTGCCAGAAAGATAAGAGGAACAAAAATTTTCGTGGGTGGGTGAAAAAGATCTACCGTAATCCTTCATGAAGACCTTCGGCCAGGCGAAGGCCCTGTCCGGTCTCTTGTTCCTGATCTCGCACGGCCTTCATTCTGGCATACAGACGGCGTAAGTGATCTTCATATTCCCCTTTCTTGAGACCGGCATGATCCCGCTCGAAAATCCGTCCCAAGAGATACCCGATGTTCTCCATGACCCGGATTAATTTCGTATCCGGCTCCAAGGCCTCCTCAGAGTAAAACTCCATCACCGCAACGACTTTGGGGCCAATGAGAATAGGGAAGGCAAAGCCAGCCTTCAAGCCAATTTCCTCAGCCAGTTTCGCGCGAGGAAAATTCGCATCCTTGTTCACGTTGATGATCCATGCCGCTTGCTTGCTCGCGAAAACCCGCCCTGGTAAACCTTCGCCTGGAAGGAAGGTGGTGGTTTCCGTGATCCGCCGAAAGACTTCAAATTGTTTCCAATCCTTCAGGATCCAAATTTTGCTGGGGCTGAGCCGTTCCTCATCACCATCTCGAATATAGAGGTGGGCGACCGGCCATCCTGTGACGTCACAAATGCGTTGCATACATTGTTTTAGGGCCTCCTCCACGGGATCGTTCAGATTGGCGAGGACGGCTACTTCCTGATTGAGTTCAAGAAATTTGCGTTCCTGCTGCAGAAGTTCATAGGCCACTTTCATCTTCTCGGATTCTTTTTGCGTCTCCAGATACCGCATGTGAGCCAACGCGAAGAGGGCGATGACCCAGATGATGAAGATCGAGAGGGCCCGATTAGTTTCAACGATCCACAACGCGACACCAGGTTCGGAAATAAAGGCTCCTTCCAGGGTCAACACGGTTCCCGCAATCGCCCCGCCTATGATGAGACGTTTGTTCTTGGCCATGAAACCCAGCAGCACTAACAGGGCATAGGCTTCACCGATAGACACGCCTTGAGGCAGGAAGCTATCGAGGATAGAAATACACAGCGCACAAATGACCATCCCGACCCCATAGGCTACCGTAGGGTTGGCAATCTTCAGATCATTCAACGAGATCGAAGTCATGTCTTGACTCTCTCACTGGTATGAGAAGGATTGGAAGGGGGACCTTCCTGAGAAGTTTGAAACACAAACTCTTCCTCCAAGAATCGGACGCAATCAAAAATATCCTCAAAGAGGCGGTCCTCCGGAATCATCCCCGGAACCAGATCCACCGCACGGATCATCGTGAGGGGTTGTGGGTTCACGTTCGCAAGGAAAACTCGAATCCCTCGTTTATGCAAGTAGGTAATAATACGCTCAAGAGCATGGACAGCCGATTGATCCAAATAGGGGACACGGTTCATTTCCAAGACCAGGACTTTCACGGAGGGTAATTGTTTGAGGTAATCGATTAAGGATTGAGAAAACCCGAAGAACACCGGGCCGGAAAACGTTTTGATATACACCTCGTCCAAATACTCGGATGGAAGCAAGAATTCATCCCGCAGGTCACAGGGTTTTTTCACCCTCAATCGTCGCAGAGGAAACAGCTCAATGTGTTCTTCACCGATGGCTCCCATCTTTTTCATGAAGACAAACACCGAAAGGGTCATCCCGACTCCCACCGCCGTGATGAGATCCACACAGACCGTCAGGACTAACACGAGGCACAAAATCCCCGCCTCCGCCCGATCGACTTTCCCGATTTCTTTTAGCCCACTGTAATCGATGATGTCCACACCCACCGTAATCAAGATGGCCGCCAGGACCGGAATGGGAACAAATTGCACATACGCACCGAGGCCGAATAAGACCGCCAGGAGAAACGCACTGGAAATGACCCCGGATACACGGGTTCGGCCTCCGGCGTTCACATTGACGATCGATGACATCGTCGTCCCTGCTCCAGGAAGTCCCCCGAAGAGAGCGGAAGCCATATTACCCAACCCCTGACCCAACAATTCCCGATTACTGTCATGCTTGGTTTCGGTCAATTTGTCGACAATGACCGCGGTGAGTAAGGTATCGATACACCCCAAGGCGCCCAACGTCAGAGCGGCACTGAACATAAACCACAGTTGCGACAGATCGACCGACTCCAAAACGCCCAACTGCAGCGTTGGTAAACCCTGGGCCACCGGCCCAATCAGCGGGACGGACAGTCCTGTACCAAGGGACACAGACGTGCCTATCAACAAAGCCATGAGGGTAGCCGGAATTCGCACAGTAAGGCGAGGGGTCACATAAAACACCAGAAGGGTCAACCCCCCGAGACTCAGGGCCTGCAGGTTCGTTTGCGGTAGAGCCTGAGGCAATCCAGTTACGACTTCGGCAATCGTGGAAGGGCTTGACAAACCAAGCAAAGGAAAGATTTCAAAGAGAATCAGAATGATGCCAATTCCCGTCATAAACCCGGACAAGACCGGGTAGGGAATGTATTTGACATTAGTCCCGAATTTCAGCAGGCCGAACGTCAATTGAACCAGCCCAGCCAGAAGAAAGATGCCGAGAATGGTCCCTAAAGCCTTTTCCAAGCTTCCCGCTAAGCTGATGGCTTGGGTAATCGTCAGTGCAGCCACGACAGTCATGGGGCCCGTGGGTGTACTGATCAACGTCCGTGTCCCACCGAAGGCGACGGCAATCGCCCCAAGGAAAATCGCACAAGTCAGCCCTGAGACTGGCCCAAGGCCTGATTGCAGCCCAAACGCTAAGGCCAACGGTAACGTGACGATGGCGGCCGTGATGCCCCCAAACAGATCGCCTTTGAGATGTTGTACGTTCATGGGTGAAAGAACATTGACTCGGTGTGCACAACAGAAAGGACCGAGAACGATTGAATTTTTTTTAAGTTACCCATAAATTTTGAGGATAACGACAGGACGAATTGACCGGCAGATATTAACCCAATGGTGGTGCGAGCCGCACCGGACGTCATATCTCAGGAAAGGGCAGGAGGATTTATTGGAAGGAAGTACGGGAAGAAACCGGAGTCTTGTTCAAGGAAGGGAGGAAGTAGGCCCATTTCTTTTGGATAATCGACTTCCAGGTAGGATGATTCGTTGTGACTTCCCGAGAATAATATAAATTGACGACTACTATCGAAACAATCAAGCCAATCACGATTAAATCAAATACAGGATTCATGGTTCACCTCGCTATTTACCTTTATAATGTTGCAAGGTGTATTCCAATACTGTCAGACTCGAGGATTAGACACTGAATTTCCTTAAACACTTGAAATAATGAACTATTTTTGGTGGTCTTTCTATCTGTCACTGGAGGATTGTATTGACTGGAATTCTGACCGTGCGATTCCGCACGGTGACGCGTGTGTGCATACGCACAAGCCCTGGGCAGGATAAGTGGTCTCTAACTTGCGGGACCACCCTTTTCAATCCCTTCTGCCCCCAACATGGTGGTCTTTCAATAAGGCATCGAATTTTTCGTGCTAGTAGCATGATCCCCAGATCGGTTTTTCACAACTCACCTCGTCGTATTGGTATTTTCCTTCTCGGCTTGCCGAGTTTAAACACTGGATCCTGAACGGTCCCCAAGGTTTACAGAGCAAGATGAAGTAAGATGTAAGAATACGGGTCACATGCATCAACGAGACGACAAAGAGAAAAGAATTGAGATCATCCAGACATTTTGAAAGCCCAAGAATGCAATAATTAAGGCCCATGATCCGACTAAAGCCGCCACGCGTTCTGCAATGGGATTTCTAAAAAGGGTTGCTCAGAGGAAACTGAAACATGGAAGAATTCAAGAATCTCATTACCCTCATCACTTACGCCGTGGAGGCCTTCGGAGTGATCGTCATCGTTGTCGGTTCATTCTTGGCAACTATCCGCTTTGTACGTCATTGGCTCAGCTCTTCCCCGGAGTCGGCGTATCATGAGTATCGACTCGCCGTTGGCCGTTCCATCATCCTTGGGCTGGAGTTCCTCATCGCAGGTGACGTTATTCGCACAGTCATCGTATCCCATACCATGTCGAGTGTCACTGTGCTTGCCCTCATGGTGATAATCCGGGCCTTTCTGAGTTTCACCCTGGCATTGGAAATTGAAGGACGCCTGCCGTGGGAAAAATCAGCGAAAGATCAACGCAGCCAGGAGAAATAAAGGTATTATTTCTTCCATCTCTTTTGTCCACATTGCACATTTGATGGTTGGTTTGCCCTTAGCTGACGAGATTGCCAGATGAGAATACATTGTCCTACCAATAGAGGAATGATGGCAAAAATCATCACGGTCTCCCACCCTGTCCGATCAAGGGGTTGAGTTTGCAGGACGGTTGATAACCCCGGAAGATAGACTGCAAGAACCAACAAGCAGGTACAAAGCACCATGGCCCCCCAGATCCAGAGATTTTTCACAATATCGTTCTGCCAGAGGACCGAAGCCGGATCACGGAGGTTGAAGACAAACCCTAACTTGGCGAACGCTAAAGTCAGAAAAGAGATCGTCACCGCATAATGAGGATCCCGCCCTAGCCATACTAAGGCAAAAGTCAGAGCCCCAAGCACGGATGCAGCAATCAACACACTCCACCCTCCAATAGCCAACCAACGGGAACGGGTGAGGACGGATTCGCTGATTGGACGTGGGGGCTGGGTCATGACCTCCTGACTTCCTGTGCCGACCCCTAAAGCCAAAGCGGGGAACACATCGGTTAAGACGTTTAAATACAAAATTTGCAGGGGTTTTAAGGGTAAGGGTGCTTTCGCGAGCGTCGCCAAAGCGACGATGACAATCCCTGCTAAATTCGTACACAACATAAACAGGAGAGACCGGCGAATATTATTAAAAATGATGCGTCCTTGTTCCACGGCGGCCACAATACTGGAAAAGGCATCGTCCTTCAGGATCATATCTGCCGCTTCTTTCGCCGCCTCTGTTCCCCGTTTTCCCATGGCCACGCCAATATCGGCTTTTTTTAATGCCGGGGCATCATTAATGCCATCTCCCGTCATGGCCACCACTTCTCCTTCTTGTTGAAAAATCCTGACCAGATTCAGTTTTTGTTCCGGGTTCACTCGGGCAAACACCTCGGTATTCAGAATGCGTGTTCGTTCTTCCGGCGACAACCGTTCCGGATCCTTGAGGATATCTCCGGTCATGACCAAGGAAGTTGCACTGTCCGTTAACCCAACTTGGTGGGCAATGGCTTGCCCGGTTTCCGGCTGGTCCCCGGTGACCATGATCACCCGGATCCCAGCATTCTGACAGGATGTGATGGCCTCTCGAATACCAGGTCGGGGAGGATCCATCAGCCCAATGAGTCCCAGGAACCGAAGGCCCTGATAGGGCTCTTCCTGATCGGAGGTCACAGTTTTATCCGCCACTCCCAACACACGAAAGGCCTGGCTCGCAAGAGATTGAATGTGTCCGGTCCACATCCGACGATCCTCCTGATGAAGAGGATGAACACTCACCCCATCGTTTCCGATGATGGCATCGCAGCAATCCAACACAGCCTGAGGGGCTCCTTTAACGGCCACCTCAACGGCATCCTGACCTTGATGAAAAGTAGCCATCATTTTTACGTCAGTATTGAAGGCCACTTCCCGCAACTCCGGTTTTTCCCTGAGAAGATTCTCTTTGCTGATTTGAAACAAGAGGCCGGCTCGTAACAAGGCAACTTCTGTGGGATCCCCATGGGCTTCCTGTTCATCAGCACCTAACGGGGACAGGACCAGAGAAGCATTATTGCAAAGCACTCCGATTTCCAAAATTCTTCCAAGCAATGGGCCCGGCCTTTCCCCCGACTTCCGTGGTATGTCTGAAAGCAAAGACCCTTTCGGCTCACCATCAGTGGGTAATTGATATTCTCCCTGCGGGGTGACAATTTTCTGGGCCGTCATTTGGTTAGCCGTGAGCGTTCCCGTTTTATCGGTGAAGATGACCCGAGTGGCCCCGAGAGTTTCCACGGCGGCCAGTCGATTGATGAGGGCATGGCGTTGAGCCATGAGCCACATCCCTCGAGCTAATGCAATTGTGGCGACAATGGGAAGACCCTCAGGAATGGCTGCCAGGCCTAAGGCAATGGCTGTTTCAATCATTTGATACACGGGATGACCGACAAGGAATCCCACACCGGCAATAATTCCACTTAGGCCGACGGCCACCAAGGCCAATCGTTGTCCCAACCGGTCCAAACGGCGCTCCAAAGGGGTGACTTCTTCCTCCGCTCCCTCAACCAACTCCGAAATTCTTCCTAACTCCGTATCCATTCCCGTGGCAATAACCACCCCCTCAGCAGATCCACTCGTGACGGTGGTGCCCTTAAACAACAGGTTTTTCCGATCCGCCAATACACAGGTCATCTCCATGGGATCGATCGTTTTGGCAACGGCCACTGATTCACCCGTAAGGGCAGATTCATCAACCTGGAGTTGATTGGATTCGAGAACTCTCAGATCTGCCGGGACGATATCCCCTCCCTCCAGCAGGACGATATCTCCAGGAACTATGGTGGTGACAGGAATCTGTGTGGAGCTGCCTTTGCGGCGCACTCGGGTCTGGGGTTGTCCGATTTTCTTTAAGGCGGCCATAGACCGAACAGCCTGCCATTCACTGAAATAGCCGATGCACCCATTCACGAGGAGGACGGCTCCCACGGCCACGCCTTCTGCCAGATGTCCCAGACTCAACGCCAAGACCGCGGCGACGGCCAAGACAAGAAACACGATACTTTTGAATTGGTCGCCAAGAATCTGCCAGCTGCTTCGCGTTTTACCGGCTTTTAAACGGTTGGGGCCATAGGCCTTCCGTCGCTGGCGTACCTCCTTAGGAGCGAGTCCTTGCTCCTGCCTCACATTAAAGTGTTTGAGGACCTCGAGACATGATTGCGCATGGAAAGGGAGAGGGGTATGGGCCATTCTAAATCCGCGGCTTTTGAAGCTAGGGGCTTTTTATTTTTAATATAGCCTCATCAAACCATGGTACGTACTGAAGTTTTTTTATCTTTTATCTGACCAGATCTAGGCATTGGAGGCAAAATGTGGCCATTTCCAATTCTTTATCTCCGGCATGTCATCACCATACTTGGAAATATAGTGCTTGTGTTCAATGCGTTTATCCCGAATAGCCTGCTTCGCATAGGCCGCCAGGGATCGGAGTTGAGGGACCCGATCGATGACATCGGCAACTAAATGGAAGCGATCCAGGTCATTCCGGACGACCATATCGAAAGGGGTGGTCGTCGTTCCTTCTTCCTTATAACCCCGAACATGAAGATTCTTGTGATTGGTCCGACGGTAGGTCAGGCGATGGATAAGCCAGGGATAGCCATGGAAGGCGAAGATAATGGGTTTATCCGTGGTAAACAACGTATCAAACTCATGATCTGACAAGCCATGAGGATGTTCGTTTTGGGGTTGGAGTTTCATCAGATTCACGACATTGATCACCCGAACCTTTAATTCCGGTTCGTAGGTTCGAAGCAAGTCTACGGCAGCCAGAGTCTCCAGGGTCGGAATATCCCCGGCACAGGCCAGCACGACGTCGGGCTCAACCCCCTTATCATTACTCGCCCATTCCCAAATCCCGATCCCTGCCGTGCAATGCTTAATGGCCGCTTCCATACTCAAGTATTGTAGCCCCGGCTGCTTCCCTGCCACGATGACGTTGACTAAATTTCGACTGCGCAGACATTGATCGGTGATGAACAACAAACTGTTGGCATCCGGAGGCAGGTAGATCCTGACGACTTCCGCTTTTTTGTTGGCCACGTGATCAATAAATCCCGGATCCTGGTGGGAAAAACCATTGTGGTCCTGTCTCCACACATGAGAGGTGAGGAGATAATTGAGTGAGGCAATGGGACGCCGCCAGGGAATTTCCTTCCCCGTGACTTTCAACCACTTGGCATGCTGGTTAAACATGGAATCGATAATGTGAATAAAGGCTTCATAACAGGAGAAAAACCCATGTCGGCCTGTCAGCAAATACCCCTCCAACCAGCCCTGGCACGTGTGCTCGCTCAGAATCTCCATCACTCGACCATCCCATGACAGATGATCATCCTCGGGAAGGGTGTCCGCAATCCAGGTACGATTGGTGACCTCAAGCACCGCGCCCCATCGATTCGATGCGGTTTCATCGGGGCCGAAAATACGGAAGTTTTTGTTTTTCAGGTTCCGCTTCATGACATCACGAAGAAACTGGCCCATGACGCGGGTAGCCTCGGCAGAGAGAGTCCCCGGTTGTGGAACTTCAACCGCATAGTCCCTGAAATCCGGCAACTTGAGGTCTTTCAATAACAGCCCGCCGTTGGCATGAGGATTCGCCCCCATCCGAAAATTCCCTGTGGGGGCCAGCTCGGCAAGCGAGGGAAGGAGGGCTCCGGTTTGATCGAATAATTCATCCGGCTTATAACTTTTCATCCACCGTTCCAGGAGCGCGATATGATCCTTGTTCGTCGCCGTATCCGAGAATGGCACCTGGTGCGAACGCCAATAATCCTCGGTTTTTTTGCCATCGACCTCCTTGGGACCCGTCCAACCTTTTGGTGTTCGGAGAATCAACACCGGCCACTGGGGTCGTGTCTCCAGCTTTCCGCTTCGCGCGTGATCCTGAATACCTTGAATCTTGTCGATGATCGTGTCCAAGGTGTCCGCCATGGCTTGATGCATCTTGACCGGGTCTGAACCTTCAACGAAAAAGGGTTCATACCCGTATCCAATGAACAAACTTCGGAGTTCCTCGTGACTCAACCGGGCCAGAATCGTGGGGTTGGCAATCTTGTACCCATTTAAATGCAGGATCGGCAGAACGGCACCGTCAGTCGCAGGATTCAGAAACTTGTTCGAATGCCACGCGGTGGCAAGGGGTCCGGTTTCCGCCTCGCCGTCCCCAATCACACATGCCGCAAGAAGATCCGGATTATCGAAGACCGCACCATACGCATGGGTAAGGGCATACCCCAATTCTCCTCCCTCATGGATGGAACCGGGAGTTTCCGGAGCCACGTGACTGGGAATTCCTCCCGGGAAAGAGAATTGCTTGAACAGTTTTTTCAGACCCTCTTCATCCTGCGACACGTCGGGGTAGACTTCGCTATACGTGCCTTCCAAGTACGTATTGGCGACCAGGGCAGGTCCTCCATGTCCAGGTCCGGCAATATAGATGATGTTGAGATTTCGATCGTTAATAATGCGATTGAGATGGACATAAATAAAATTGAGTCCTGGGGTCGTTCCCCAATGGCCCAATAACCTTGGCTTAATATGTTCACGTATCAGGGGTTTTTTCAGGAGAGGGTTGTCGAACAGATAGATCTGTCCCACCGATAAATAATTGGCTGCCCGCCAATAGGCATCCATGTCTTTGAGGAGATCTTTAGAGATTGTCTTTTTCTTGGTTGGAACCTTTTTCATAGGACCCCCGTTTCCGAATGCGAAGATTAGAGATTGCTTGACATCAATCGTGAATGAATCAGTTGTCATTTTCTGAACGGGTAGAACAAGAAAAGAGATCTTGCTTATAGTAGCGCGCGACGAGCCGCACCGAACAATCCCGCCTTATCATTCATAATGACGCGAACTGGAAAATTTTCAAGTAAGGAACGCATGCGACCTTTGCCGAGAAATCCTTCGAGAAACTCGGTGCTCTGAAGATAGGGCAAAATCTTTGGGGCGATCCCTCCCCCAATATAGACACCTCCCGTGGCCATGATTTTTAAGGCCAAATTTCCGGCTTCGGCACCATAAATCGAAACAAACACCGTCAGGGCCAACTCACAAACCTCTGAGCGTTTCTCCATGGCGGCTTTAACAATGGGGGCCGGATGGGCCTGTTGTTGAATGACTTCGGTCAAGTCTTTAGGTTCGCTCCCCCGTTTGCTGTAGTGAAGAAATTGATAAATTTGGTAAAGGCCAGTCCCGGAAAGGATCCGTTCGTAACTCACGCGCTCAAATTTTTCCAACAAATAACTCAACAGCTCGATTTCCAGATCATTCCGGGGCGCAAAATCAGTGTGTCCCCCTTCACAGGCAAATGGACGATGTCGAAATCCATCCCAAAAACACCCGGCTTGTCCCAGTCCCGTTCCTGCCGCGATGATCGCGACGTTTCCGACTGGCCGCGGTCCTCCTTCGGTGAGGACGGCCAAGTCTTGTGGGGTTAATTCTCCCACCCCATAGCCAATAGCTTCCAAATCATTGATGACACAGACCGTTTCCAGGGCTAGTTGGTCGGCTAATTTTCCCGAATCCACGACCCAAGCCAAATTGGTCGTGGCAACTTTTCCCTCCCTGACCGGGCCCGCGATAGCAAAACAGGCTGCCTGAACGGGGAAATTGTTCTCTTCTCTAAACACGTGAAGGATGTCCTCCAGACTTTCATAATTTCGACTGGGATACGTCTGGGCCGCAACCAGCTCAAGCCGATTGTGTTTTTCCGTAAAAACCCCCAGCCTTGAATTCGTCCCGCCTATGTCTCCTGCCAAAATCACCTGAGAACCTTTTCAACTAAATTCCGTACGGCCTTGAAGGATTAGGATTGACATGCGCGAAGGAAGCCAAAGTTCTGAAAGGTAAAGCATGGGAGTTTATGCCGTTTGATTGGCTACTCGGACTTGTTGACGTCGAAACAAGAACTTTTCCGCCTCAACAAGAAGGAAAATCACGGCTCCCACACAAAAAATTTTCATCCAAGAGGCCATGCTCATGGGTGCCGTATCAAAGAGATATTGCATAGAGGCGGTATAGGTAAACATGACTTGTAATCCAAGAACCACCGCGATAGCGATAGGAATGTAACGGTTACTTAGGAGGCTTGATTTGGAAAAAGCCGAATCAAAGAAGGATTTGGTATTGAGCAAATAAAAGGCTTCAAACACCACGAGGGTATTGACGGCAACGGTCCTGGCGATCTCCAACGAAGCGCCATGTTCCCGTTCCCACACAAAAAGACCAAATGTTCCAATAACCGCAAGAATGGAGACGAAGCTGATTCGCCAGACCAGGAATCCAGAAAGGATCGGTTCATCCGGTCGTCGAGGGGGACGGTTCATGACTTTCGTTTCTGCAGGTTCAAACGAGAGTGCTAAGGCTAGGGTCACCGCAGTAATCATATTCACCCAGAGAATTTGGACTGGGGTAATAGGCAACACTCGCCCGAACAGGATTGCTGCAACAATCACCAATGCCTCTGCTCCATTGGTAGGAAGAATAAACAGTATGGATTTTTTGATATTATCAAAAACCGTTCTTCCCTCAGCCACCGCTTTGGCAATCGAAGCAAAGTTATCGTCAGCCAGAACCATCTCGGCCGCTTCTTTCGCAACTTCAGTCCCTTTTATGCCCATCGCCACGCCCACATTGGCCTGTTTGAGCGCAGGGGCATCGTTCACTCCGTCCCCTGTCATGGCGACAACATGACCATTGGATTGCAAGGATTGTACGAGGCGTAATTTATGTTCAGGGCTCGTCCTGGCAAAAATATCATGGCTCTGCATTCGGACTTGAAGGTCTTCGGGAGACAATGAATCGATTTCTTGTCCCGAGAGCGCGTGAACGCCATCCCCAATACCCATGAACGATCCAATGGTGCGAGCGGTCACCAGGTGGTCTCCGGTAATCATTTTTACCCGAATCCCTGCCTCCCGACATTGTTTCACGGCATCGACCGCTTCGGGCCGAGGAGGATCAATCATCCCGTAGATTCCGAGAAGGCTCAGTCCGTTGGCCACATCATCAAAACGGAGAATTCGCTGATCAGTGGGAGCGGGTAAGAATGCCATCGCGAGGACACGGTACCCCTTGCAGGCCATTTCATCGATTTGCGTTTGCCAGTAGGAAAAATCCATGGGAGCATCCTGACCTTGAATTCGTTGGGAGCGACACATAGCCATGACCCGTTCCGGGGCCCCCTTGAGATAGATAAACCCGTTTCCCTGGTGATCATGGTGCAAGGTCGCCATAAACCGATGTTCTGATTCAAAGGGTATGACATCCGTTCGGGGTCGCCCTCCCTGTTCCCGTAAAGGATCGAGACCCGCCTTGGCTCCCAACGTTAATAATGCCCCTTCAGTGGGGTCTCCGGTCATGACCCATGAGTCCTCTAGCTTTTCCAAGGCCGCATCATTGCAAAGGACCCCGCCCCGAATGAGCTCAACCAGATCAGGGTGGTCGTTCACAAGGAAGGCTTTTCCATGAGCAGTCAACTCACCATGAGGGTCATACCCTGCCCCACTCACTTCAATAACGTTGGTCGCCGTAGCCACCATTTGGACCGTCATCTCATTTTTGGTCAAGGTCCCGGTCTTATCTGAGCAAATAACGGTCACCGATCCCAAGGTTTCTACGGCCGGCAACCGCCTGATGATGGCATTTCTTCTTGCCATGCCCTGCACCCCAATGGCGAGCGTAATGGTAATAATGGCCGGCAAACCTTCTGGAATCGCGGCAACCGCCAAGCCCACGCTTGCCAAAAACATCTCTCCGAGTTCATAACCTTGAACAAAAATTCCGAACAAAAAGGTTCCCAACGTTCCAACCAAAATGGCGATACTGAGACGGGACCCAAATTCGGTCATGTTTTGGAGGAGGGGTGTGGTGAGCGGTTGAACTTTTTTGAGGAGGAGGCTAATGCGCCCAATTTCGGTGTGGGATCCGGTCCCCACGACGATGCCTGACCCTTGCCCATAGGTCACCAGCGTAGAGGAATACCCCATACAGGTACGATCTCCCAGTGGGGTGTTCTCCGGGACGGGCATCACCAGTTTCTCAACCGGAAGAGATTCTCCGGTCAAGGCGGATTCATCAATTCGTAATTCTTTCACGGTGAAAAACCGAACATCGGCAGGCACACGATCTCCTGATTGCAACAACACCACATCACCGGGCACCAGGTTTTCGGCGGGTATCTGTACACGATGACCATTTCTAACAACGGTGGCTTGGTAGGACAGCAATCGCCGAATAGCATCAAGTGCGCGTTCAGCTTTTCCCTCCTGTATAAACCCAATCAAGGCATTAATGAGGACGACGCCGATGATGACACCGGTATCGACCCAGTGCCCGAGCCCAGCCGTAATGACCGCCGACCCAAGTAACACATAGATTAAGATGTTTTGAAATTGGTGGAAAAACCGGTGCAGGGCACTTTCCCGACGAGGAGGAGGTAGACGGTTAGGCCCCATGACATGCAATCGCCGGTCTGCCTCTTCTGCTCCTATTCCTTTCAGATCCCCGTTGACTCGGTCTACCACCTCATCGATGGCCATGGTATGCCAAAGTTCCGGTGCAGGGGCTTGAGGATGATCGCCACGTTTACTGTGCCAGCTCAAGATCGTTTCTCAGCGTGTAAATTTTTGATGGTCTGGGATTCCAAATTTCTGAAATCCTAGGTGACACTGTGCACTTTGATCAGGTTAGCCCCTGGGGAATTTTGTTCTCGTTCTCCAACGACTATGACGATTCGGTCGCCTGAAACAACGACATCATGCCGTTTGAGAATGGCCTCCGCCTTGGCAATCTTTGACTCGATTTTGGTCAACCGGGGAATCTGATACGACGACACGCCCCAAAACACCTTCATTCGCCTCACACTCACGGCAGAGGGGGTCAGAGCTATGATGGGAATGCTGGGACGTTGCTTGGACATCAACAGGGCCATGCTTCCTGATTCGGTAAACACGACAATGGACTTGGCCTGGTTAAGACGGGCCGCGACATTAGCGGCCATGCACATTGAGGCTGGTAGGGACACGCCCTGATGCGCATGAGATGGATCCGGCACCCACCGGAACACCTCTCCCTGCTCTGCCGAACGGATGACCCGGGCCATTACTTGGACCGCTTCAACCGGGTATTGCCCCGTCGAGGTCTCCGCGGACAGCATTAACGCATCCGATCCGTCCAGAACCGCGTTCGCGACATCCGAGGCTTCAGCCCGTGTCGGGAGAGGATGCTTGGTCATGGATTCCAACATTTGCGTAGCCGTGATACCAAATCGATAACAACGATTGGATTCCTCCAGGATCTGCTTTTGCAAAACCGGCACGGCTTCCAGAGACATTTCGAGGGCGAGGTCTCCACGAGCCAACATGACTCCTTCGGCCTCCTCCAAAATATTTTTCAGATCTTTGATCGCCTCGGGGCGTTCGATCTTGGCAATCAACGGAACGTCCCGGCCCTTTTTGCGAAGATACGCTTTCGCCATCCGCACATCATTTGAAGATCGAACAAATGAAAGCGCAAAATATTCAACCTTGTGTTGTAGGCCGAACTCCATGTCTTTCCGGTCTTTTGCCGTCAAGGCCGGTCCGCGCATGACCGCATCCGGCAGGTTCACGCCCTTATGGGAGGAAACGTGACCACCGACGGCCACATAACATTGAAGGCCTTTTGAGGATTGGCGTTGAACCTTCAATTCCACCAACCCGTCATTAATCATAACCTTACTCCCACGTTTGAGAGCTTTGGTCATACTGAGAAGTTCGATGGGAATGATCCGATCGGACACATTCGAATTGGGAGTTTTGGACCTTTTAGACGATTGGGTGGGAGCAACAAACACTGTTTCTCCTCTTTGAAGATACATCCCATCGAGAGAAATGGATCCTACCCGGATTCTCGGACCCTGCAAATCCAACAAGATGGGGATGGGACGCTTAAGCTTTTTTTCAATTTTCCGAATCAATCGAATCGTTTTCTGATGCCATTCCCGGGTCCCATGAGACATGTTCAGCCTGACCATACTCATCCCATGTTTCACCATCTCTTCCAAAATACTCGGAGAAGCGCTGGATGGACCGATCGTACAGACTATTTTTACTCTATTCATGAGCCAGTCGTAGACCTGCGGAAAGGATTCATCTCGCAAAGCACAATCCTTCCCTGAATGCCTTTTACAGATTGAAATGCCATTGAGAATATTGGTTCAGCAAAGTGCCTGAACACCTTTATCGTTTCAACCAAGGATTCGCGCGGTTTCTTGAGCGATGGCATACTCCTCATCAACCCCCACCACCCATATCTCTATTTTTGATTCTGGAGAGCTGATTTTCTGAATTTGACCAGGAGTAACTTGCGTGGTTTGCTTATTGTGGGCATCAGAAATTTGCATGCCACACCACCCCATATCCTGACAAACCTGAGCCCGAATTTCCGGGGCATGCTCTCCAATCCCTCCACCAATAAGGAGTGCATCGCACCCTCCCAGGGCTGCCAAGTATCCACCAATATATTTTTTAATCCGATAACAGAACAAATCCACTGCCAGTTTGGCACGAGCATCCTCTTCTTCTGAAACAAGTCGGAGCAGTTCCTTCATGTTTTGGGTTCGACCCGACAGACCCAAAAGCCCAGACTCCCTATTCAGGAGATTGACAACATCTCCGGCTGAGGCTTGTTCCTTGTTTGCCAGATATTCAACGATAGAAGGGTCGATATCCCCAGAGCGGGTTCCCATCACCAGCCCTTCCAATGGCGTAAACCCCATGGAGGTGTCGATTGGCTGACTCTTGGCGATGGCGGTTGCCGAACATCCACTCCCTAAATGGATGGTGATCACACGCCGGTTTTCTGATTGGCCCTCCCCAACTTTGTCATACGTGTTCATCATTGACGCATGGGCGATTCCATGAAACCCATAACGAATGATGTGATGTTTTTTTGTGAACTCAGACGGCACTGCATACTGTCTTGCGACTTTTGGCATGTTGGCATAATACGCAGTGTCAAAAACGGCAACCATGGGTACCGTGGAACCAATGTGGTGGCGAGCCAACCGAATTCCCTCAAGGGAAGGGGGGTTGTGTAATGGAGCCAATTCTGCGAGTGTCTCAATTCCTAGCAGAACTTCATCATTGAGGATAACCGGAGAGGAAAAGCGGGATCCCCCATGCACCACCCTATGACCAACTCCTTGAATACGGGACCATTCTGGATAAGACCGTAGTGCTTCAAAGATCCAGGTTATACCCTGGCTCAAGCTATCAACCGGTTTATGAAAAATTTCTCCTTCATTCTTTTCCCGGTTGACCTGCAACTCTCCTTCACCACCCACTCCTTTCAACTGGCCCCTTAAAATCAATCTGGGGTCCGGCTCAACATGAAAAAAGAAGAGAGAAAATTTAACGGACGAGCTTCCGACATTAAGGACTAAGATATGCATATTGTAAAAATCCCCTGACCCGTTCAGTTGGGGACGAAATCAATTGTTCGGCTTCCATTCCCGCTGAAACCTCATTTTGGTTCTCGTCCTTATCCTATACTCATTTTATGAAGGAGAAGGCCATGACCATATGCAGCCTAATGGTTTTGCTTTATGGTTTATTCGGGACCATAGCGGCAAGGATGAATTTTTTTTGGGATCATCATCGCTCATCCCGCAAAGAAATACGCAGTTGTCCAAGGCCCGCTTTCCCACAAACTGAGGTAAAAAGTAGAACAACGGTAGACCACGGGCCACTTGTCCCAAAGGGTCTTTAAAAATTAGGAAGCCTTTGGTGTTGTTACGTCCTAAGAGGTCGAACCGCCCAAAGGAGAAAAAACCGGTTTGCTTCCCTGGACCGCAGAGGACGGACCATCCATCCCATCCCACCACTCAAGACCCGGACACTATTTCCGTTGACGAAACGGGAAGCCGAACATGAAAAACGGAACCTTTTCCTTCGCTACTTTCCAGGGTTAAGGTCCCATGGTGATTGTGAACAATATCTCTCACGATTTTCATCCCCAACCCTGTTCCGCCAGGTTTCCGACTGAGGGCATTTCCTTGCAACACCATTTGTTGCAGATCAGGGCTCATTCCCTTGCCCGTATCCGCCACTGAGATCACAATGGCATTTCCTTCCTCAACAATCCGACCCTTGACGGTAATTGACCCACCAGGTGGAACTTCAGGAATCGCGTTATTGAGCAGATTATAGAAGGCATTAAATAATTGCTGCTCATCGGCATGGAGCACCGGCAAGACGGAAAGACCCTCGGTTTTCAATTGAATACTCTTCTCTTTAGCCAGGAGATTTAAGGAATCCATGGCCTCCTGAATCACTTTTTCCGGCCGACAGGGGCCAAAATTCCCTTTGGTGATATGCCCTTTGACCGCATCCCCCATTTCCTTCACGCGTTCCTGCAACCGCCGCGTTCCGTTTCTGGTCATCGCGATGACCTCTTGACTGACATTCTCCACGCCTCGAACCTTCACTCTTTCCGATTCGGGCAACCCTGAAAAATATTCCCGTAATTCTTCCTCCAACAGTTGGTTGCCCATCAGAATGGGGGTGAGCAGATTTTTGATGTCGTGCCCAATGCCCGCTAATAATCTCGCAATGTCCGCCAATTTCTTTTCTTCGATTAGCTGAAGCTCCATTTCACGTTGTTTGAGTACATCCCGGTACAGTTTCCAGACAACGATGACGGCAATGAGCACAATGAGCCCAAGGCCGATAGCCATCGCATACAATGTCACCGTCACCATCCGGTGGGCCTGATCATGTGTGGCCTTGATTAATGTGGCGTCTTCCTCATCCATGGCAAAGACCAGGTCCCGGATTTGTTTCATCACGCTCCTACCATGACCGGTAAGAATCAGGTCGAAAGCGGCCTGCTCCCCATGTTTTTGACGAACAGTCAGGACCGTATCTAAGGAAAGAAGGCGGGCGGCAACCAATTCCTCTAATTGCGGCAGGGTGACCTGTAATGGTGGATGGATTTCAGCAATTTGCCTGATGGTTTCTACCCGTGATTGTATTTTCAGTCGTTCAGCTTCATAGGCTTTAAGAAATTTCTTTTTCTTGGTGAGTAAAAATTCCCGTTGCCGGTCCTCCATACCCTTCAGCTCCGCGAACAATCGAATCAAGTGGTCAGAGACCTCCTCGGCATGAATCACGGTTTCAAAATTCCTGGCGGCTTTCTGGATCCCCCATATACTCATCCCCAAGATTACCGCAAGGATGACAAAAGCGAGAACGAACCCAAGGTAGGGAAAGAGACCAACTTGCAACTTAGGACGGGAGTCTGTTGCTATCATGGTTCGGTCGATTATTTTGGCCTGAATACTGTCCTATTTACGACCTTGTTGAAAATCCACTAAAAAAGATTGAACCATCTTTTCCAATGCCCGTTCGATCTCTTGAGGTCGCTTGATGCCAACTATCAGGCTTTGGGTTTGCGCCCAAGTGATGGTCCAGGTTTCATAATCCGCGGGTTGGATACGCGCTGGCTGGAAGAAGTGAAGAGTCAGAGCAAAACTGTTCATCTGGGTTCCTAATGGCCCTTGGGACTCCCATCGACGGATGACCGGCAACAATACCCCAAAGGTTTTCTGGTCAGAGGCAAACTCCAATGGACCCCTCGAGCCCTTTTTGGGAGATAAGACGGAAATTCCGGCTTGCCGTAACTGCTTCTGAATAGACACGTGAAGGAGAGTTGTATCCAATCGCACCGTCTCCATATCCTTCGTTTCAACGGAGGCCACTCCTATGGCTGTGATTCCCTTGAAGGCCCGAAGGTCGGGAAACGTTGAATTGGCATCAGCCCACGATGCTTCCGAAAACAAGGCAAGGATCAGCAGTGTTATTTTGAGAATGGATAATGGGATCATATTGCCGGGTTCCTCTCCTCAAAATATTTTTGGAGGTACATTTTACTATCTTCAATGTGATTCTAATCAAGAACCCTATCACGAACCAAGTTTACAATTCATAGCAACACCAAGAAAGCCATGAGGAGACTACACAGGGAGTTTGTTCACATATCAGAAGGCCTCATGGATTTTTTCTACCGTTTTGATTCCCTCGGCGAAAAAGAGCTATGATTAAAAATTCAGGAAAATCTAATAATCACCCTTCAATGTTGAAGAAAAGGAGGAAACATCATGGCAGAAAAACCCTCTGTCATCATTAAAACCAAAGAAGCCGTTGTTGAAACCATCCAGTCTGCCGGAGATGTCACGAACGCCCTTCTCGGCCTCGTCAGTGGGACCTTGGTCACAGCCATCAAAGATACCAAAATGGTGGGAGGCGAATTAGCCGGTTTGGTCAAGGATACCGTGGTCGGGTCCATTCAAGGAGTTTCTGAGGTCGGCGCTGAAATCGGTGCGGCGGCTAAGGGGATTCTTGTGGGCACGATCAAGGGTACCAAAGAAGTAACCACCGACACCTTGGATACGATCGGATCCAGTACGTCGGCGTTAATCAAAACGACTTCCGAAGTCGGAGGAGACTTGGCCAAAACCGCCAAAGGTTCGGTTGAAGGGGCAATCGTGGCGGCAAAAGAAATTGGAATGGGTATCGCGGAGGCTGCCGAGCAGGCCACCATGGCCGCCATCAAAAGTGTCAAAGAAGTGGGTGGAGAGCTTGCCCTCACGGCCAAGGAGACGGTGATCGGTGCCGCACAGGCCACACAAGAAATCGGCGGTAAAGCGTTGGACACCATCAGTCATACGGCAGCCTCGGTGGTGAAGGGGACGGCTGCGGTTGGAGGAGATGTGGCGTCAACCGCCAAAGCGGCGATGGTAGGCGCCCTTCATGGAACGAAAGAAATTGGTGAAACCGCTTTAGACACGGTCGCCGGTACCACCGGGGCCATCATTAAAACCACCGCACAAGTTGGAAGCGATCTTGCCTCAACCGCAAAACACACGGTCGAGGGTGCCATTCAGGGAGCGAAGGAAATCGGTGTTGACACGGCAGAGGCGGCGTCAGTGGCCGCGACGAGTGCCATTAAGGCTGCCGGATCCGTCAGCGAAAATGCCGGGAAACAAGTGCGAAATGCCGTCACAGGAACGATAAGCGGCGTCAAGGTGGTATTAAAGGAGCCCTTTAAATAATAGGGTACCTCTTAAAACCGTCCTTTTCCGTGATTGCGGCGTCAGCCTCGTGCTCAAATGGTCATGTATTCGCCCATACACTGCGGTTTTCCGCTCGGGGCTTCCTTGCACTGACAAAAAAAATTGGTTTTTAGAGGTACCCAATAAATCTCATACTCCTTCATCCTCACCTCATGTCGGTGCTGGCACCGGAAAGGAAGTGCAGGAAGATTCTTTCAATGACTGAAATGAATGGCGATACATGAGCACGCCAACAACAGCATGAGGTGTGACACCCGATTGAAGGAATAATGACAGGTCACACATAACGAAGGAATCATTGAGAAGTCTTGGTCCCTTTATCGAGTGGCCTAAAGGGTGTGAACAGAGAGGCCTATGGTATTAAGCCTCTCTGTTCACAAAGATTTTTTTCACAAGAAATAGTCAAAATCCTGTTCCCTGCGTGTCCATCGGCGAACAGTAAAAATTGCTGCGGGCTCTTCATGTGGATCAAGGGCAATCGTGTAGGTTTCACCCTTGACCAGGTGTCTGGTATCCGTCAGTAATTCGTGCAATTGGTAGGTTTCGTCATTTGGAATTCCGTATTCTGGCAAAGGAATATGGAGTGCCCCCTCTTGCCGGTGAAAAGGATCCATGTTGACCGCCACCAACAAATTGTTGGTGGCGTCGGGTGACCGTTTGCCGTAAAAGATAATATGGTCGTTATCAGCTTGATAAAAACGAAGATTTGTTAATTCGTGCAGAGCCGGGTTGTCCTTCCGAATGTGATTCAATCGGGTAATGTAGTCGCGAATGTTCCCGGGCCGATCCCAATCCCAGGCTTTAATCTCATATTTTTCCGAATCCAGATATTCTTCTTTGTCCGGCAGGGCCCGATTTTCACAGAGTTCGTAGCTGCTGTAGATACCATAACTCGGAGAAAGCGTCGCCGCCAGCACCACCCGAAATTTAAATGCCGGTTGTCCACCCTGCTGAAGAATTTCGGGTAGAATATCGGGAGTGTTACAGAAAAAGTTCGGCCGGAAATATTCCTTCATCTCACTCTGGGCCAATTCGGTTAAATACTCGATCATTTCCTGTTTAAAGTTTCGCCAGGTGAAATAAGTATAGGATTGATTAAACCCTGCCTTGGCCAGCACTCTCATCATTTTGGGTCGGGTAAAGGCCTCTGAGAGAAAAATCACGTCAGGATGTTGATCCTGAATTTCCCGAATCAACCATTCCCAGAATTGAACCGGTTTGGTATGGGGATTATCCACACGAAAAATTTTCACCCCATGATCGACCCAAAATAGAATAACGCGTTTCAATTCATCCCAAATACCCACCCAGCCACGGGAATAAAAATCGAGGGCATAGATATCTTCGTATTTTTTAGGAGGGTTTTCTGCATATTTGATCGTGCCATCCGGGCGTTGCTTGAACCATTCCGGATGAGCGGAGACGTAGGGATGATCGGGGGAAGCATTGATGGCAAAATCAAGGGCTAACTCCATGCCATGTCCACGAACCGCCTTTTGGAAATGATCAAAATCTTCCAGACTTCCCAACCCTGGTTCAACGGCATCATATCCTCCGTCCTTGCTGCCGATGGCATAGGGACTTCCCGGATCGTTGGGTTCCGCTTTCAAACTGTTGTTTCTCCCTTTTCGGTTTGTCGTGCCAATCGGGTGTATCGGCGTTACATACAGCACGTCGAATCCCATATCCCGTATATACGGAAGACGTCCTTCACAATCCTTGAACGTCGTCCCTTTTTCAGGGTCTGTCCCTTGGGAACGAGGAAAAATCTCATACCACGCGCCGTAACGAGCCCGCACCCGATCGACCATCACCTCCAACTCATGTGCATAGACCGACCAGGCGAAGCGTTCCTCGTACCGGGCAACCAAGGCGGCGAGCTCTTCGTTCAGCGCAACGGTGACCTGATTTTGCTGCCCGGCTGCCTTTGTCCACTTCGCAAGCCAGGTCTGCAATATTTCCTGGTCGGATCCGGTCGATCGGCTCACGGCGGCCCGGACCTGAGCTTCTCCCTCTTGAAGCTCGCTTGTCAGGTCATTCACCACACCATGTTTCTTCGTCAATTCTTCTCGCCAGGTCTCGAACGTTCTGACGTAAGCCCCAATGGAGTACAGATAGCGGATATTTCTGGTCAAATCGAAAAAACCAGCCCATCGGTCATTATCCACATGCTGCATATTGACTTCATGCCAGACCGGTTCATCCATCGCTTTATAGCGAAGTACTCCGGCAATAATATCGTGACCTTCTTTAAAGATATCTGCGGATACTTCCAGCCGATCTCCAACCTCCCGTTTTATGGCATACCGACCCCCATTGATTTCGGGATACACATTTTCGATGATAATGGTGTTCAGATTCTTTGGTTTATTTGGCATAAGCCAACAGCCTTCCTTAGAATGAGGTTTTTGAACTTCAGGTTTCCGGACTTTTCGCCCCGGGATAGGCCAGCTGCGGGCAGTTGTGCCCCATGTTGCCCATTACTTTTACAGCGAAGTGGCTTCCGAGATCTATACTGCACTATTGACCGACAGCTCCTTAATGGTCTTGGTAGACCATGACTGACTCTCTATAATATCCAAAATCCTCGGTTCCGTCATATGTGTCCGGTAAAAGCAAGAATTCATCCCAAGAATTTCTTCGGTCGTCAGGGGAATGTTTCTCCTGTAGCCTTGCACAAACTCTTAAACCAATATGGCAGGACGATCTCATGAGCCCTTTGCAAACGTTTCTCAGGCAACGGGATGTTCCCTAAGTACAATTCCACACTCAATATTCGACATTCACCAGACACGGTTATGCCAAAACGGTTCTGAACAACCTGACCAGACCATATCATAGCCAAAAAAAAGGGGAGGAAGGAGCATGAACTCACAGTCGTTCGCTGAACTATTTTCAAAATTCGTGAAATGGGCTATGGCTGAAGGGGTGCTTATCCTCATTATCCTTGTCGTCATGTTCATTGGGCTGGTGGTATTGAAAAGAGGGCTCTTGCGGTTACAACATTTTATCGAAGGCAATCTGCCTAATCAGGCACAGATACAAAGAGCCACCACACTCACGAATGTATTGGGAGACCTCCTTCGAGTGATCATTCTCGGCATTGGCATTACCACGATCTTTTCACAACTCGGCATTGACCTCGGCCCCCTCCTGGTTGCGGCGGGGATTGGGGGCATTGCCATCGGTTTTGGGGCGCAAAGTTTAGTGAAGGATGTGATTTCCGGATTTTTTATCCTATTGGAAAATCAGGTGCGGGTGGGAGATGTGGTCGCGCTGGCCGGAGTGAGCGGGGTTGTGGAAGATGTCGGTCTGCGAACCATTACCTTACGGGATTTTTCAGGAAATGTTCAAATTGTCCCAAATGGCACGATTGCCACTGTGACTAACATGACCATGGATTATTCCCGGTATGTCTTCGATGTGGGGGTCTCCTACCGCGAAGACGTTGATGAAGTGATTGCCGTGCTCAAGGAGGTCGCCCATAGTTTGCAGAATGATCCTGAATTTGGCAAAGACATTCTCGAGCCATTGGAAATGTTGGGAGTGGATCGCTTTGCCGACTCAGCGGTGGTCATAAAATGCCGATTTAAAACGAAACCCATTCGCCAATGGGTCATTGGCCGGGAAATGAATCGTCGGATTAAAAAAACGTTCGATGAACGGGGGATTGAAATACCCTTTCCCCATCGGACGATGTATTGGGGAGTTCCCAAAGAAGGTCAGGCTCCCCCTGTGCCTATTCTCCATCATCAGCCCATTTCGTAGGAATGTGTCTTGGGCATGTATAAAGAAGTTCTTCATCCCTTCTTTTCGTTTAAGGAAAGGGTAAAGATGATGACTTTCACAATTCGGGAAAATCCCTCAGCTGATTCATGATAAGTATGGAGGAATCATACACAAGACATCATGTTGTCCTGGGCTTTGCAAGACAAGCTTAACCAACCCTTAAAGGAGGAATAAGATGGAATTTTCCCATGCGTTAAGCGTCATAGATCAATTTTTTACTTATCCCCTCTTTACGGTCAATCAGACCCCCATTACCCTCTCTTCCCTCTTGTTCTTTGGAATGATTTTTGGGGCCTTTGTCCTTTTGAATATCCTGCTCCGTCGATTTCTTATGAATCAAGCTCTCAAACCCTTTAAGCTTCCTTTGGCCACACAATACACCTTTACTCGAATCCTTCAATATATCCTCCTTTTCGTGGGGACCGTTCTCGCTTTTCAAATTATCGGCGTCGACCTAAGTGGATTGGCCGTCATCTTTGGATTTTTATCCGTAGGGATTGGATTCGGCTTGCAAAATCTTACCTCAAACTTTATCGCCGGACTCATGCTGCTATTTGAGCAACACATCAAAGTCGGTGACCGTATTACGGTGGGAGACATCGAGGGAGATGTGAGAGAAATCAATATACGGTCGACGACTATTCGCTCCTTAAATAATATCGCGATTGTCGTCCCGAACTCCGATTTTATTTCCTCGACGGTCATCAATTGGTCACATGGGGACCCAAAAACCCGGTTGGAAGTCGATGTCGGAGTTTCTTACCATTCTGATGTCGACACCGTGATTCAATGCTTGAAAGAAGCGGCCCAGGATCACCCTCAAGTGTTACGGCAGCCGTCTCCTGAAGTCCTTCATTTGGGATTTGGGGATTCCTCCTGGAATATGCGGCTTTGGGCTTGGGTCGATTCCCCACAAGGCCGGCGGCGAATTCAATCAGACATCCATTGTGCCATCATTAAAAAATTTCGGGATCACCATGTTGAGATTCCTTTTCCGCAAAGGGACCTTCATGTGCGAAACCCCTTACCGCTGCCCTTTATCTCCCAAACCACTCCTTTAGGCGCATGAATGATTCCTGAACAATCGCAGAAGAACGCATGGCCCAAGAATGGGGGACCTCGTTTGTCTGCGTGGTGGGTTATCGTGCAACAGATGTGGGCGTTGTCCTACTCCCACAATATTCTTGGGCACGCCGCCCAATTGGGATTCTACTTTCTCCTCGCGGTGTTTCCGGCATTATTATGTTTAACCACCATCGTGGGCATGTTACCCCTTGAAGAAATTTTGCCCCAGCTGATCGGATATTTCCAGAAAGTGATGCCACGAGAATCCCTGGTCCTCGTAGAACGGTATCTCCGAGAAATATCGCAGGGAGTGGGAAGTGGCGTATTTTCGTTGAGCCTGGTAGGGGCTGTCTTCGCGTCCTCCTGGAGCATGGTGGCCATTATTGAATGCCTGAACACCGTCTATGGGGTCAAAGAAACTCGCCCTCTCTGGGCTCTGGGAATCACCGCCATTCTCCTCACCTTGGGGGCCACGGTCTTTCTGATCGTCTCGATTGTCCTTATTCTCATCGGTGAAAACTTAGGTCAATGGATAGCGGACCTTGTGGGTTTGAGCGAGTTATTTACCCTCGCATGGTCCATATTTCAATGGCCCGCTATAATCCTCTTGATGCTCCTAGCCACCAGTCTTATTTATTACTGGGCTCCAAACAGTCAGCATTCATGGCGTGGAATGACTCCAGGTTCCATCCTGGCTGTCTCCTTGTGGATATTGGTCTCCCTGGCTTTCAGGGTCTACGTCGAGAGCCTTGCCTATTATAACCTCGTCTATGGCTCAATCGCCGGCGTGATTTTTCTCATGATCTGGTTTTACCTGAGCGGGTTGGTCCTTTTACTTGGAGGCGAACTCAATGCCATACTTGAGACTCAGAAAAGAGAAACGAGATGATTCTGAACATGTTGCATGGCCAAGGATATCTTCCAGCTTCACGTGGCATCGATAAACCATCTGTTGGATATAATCCCAATACTCTTTTCACAAGTCACAGGATAGGCACAACGATGGAACATCTGGACTCTGATCCTCTCTGGCACAAAGACGCCATCATTTACGAACTACATGTTCGCGCCTTTTTTGATAGCAATGGTGACCGCATAGGGGACTTTCAGGGTTTGGTCCAAAAGCTGGACTACCTCCAAGACCTGGACATCCTTTTGGAATCACAGGAGTTATCATTTAGGTATCCTCCTGAAACCCTCCATCAAATTGTTGGGAATATTAAAGAGGAGTGGCAATAAATCCCAAGCCAGCGCTGAATCTCCTTGCGTCTTTCCTATTCGTTCATCTTCCTTCTTTATTTCATCCACCAAAGCTTTACAGGGGTTATAATGAACCCTCTCTTGCTTGGCTTCTTCGCGTTGCAGGACCTATAGTATTCTGACACTCTTCCCACCAAGTTCCGAGTGTATCCCACACAACACGAAGTTTTTCCTTAACTAGGACTAACTAAATTTAACAGCAGTTCATCCCATTCAGGATTGAAATTTACCAATGTGATCTTGAGATCATCGAGTGTGTAGTTTATCGAGCTTTCCGGCTTTTTTACTTTGATTGGTATTACATTGGTGCCTCAGGGAGAGGCCCCTTATTTCAAGTTTTGCTATTTTGCAATCGTGATGGGAACCGTTGGGGATTTCGAGACATCCGTCACAGTAAGATGATACAGTTCGTATAATACGTCGAAGGCTTCGTGATTCCAGCGCAAGGTCCAATCCCGAAAATCCTCTCCTTGCTCAATCCAGTACCATGTATTTCGTTTTTGGACCACAATTAAGGGATTAACGGGATAAGATTTCGATTCGTGGATTTTCAGAGTTTGAACCGGATTCACTAGAACCGGGCCCGTTCGAGGATCTTTCTTCACATCAAATTCCTGCTCCTCGGCAATTCCGCGGCCAATAAATCCCAGAATACTTTTAAAGCTTCGCAATTTTATCTGTCCTCGCCAAGGGAACTCCCCACCCGGAAATCCAGGTCGAATGTCGACAAACAAATAGCTTAGAGGATAGTGTTGGATACGGTTATGAAGGGCGGTCCGATCCTCCTTTGACAATTCCTCAAGATAATAATTCGTGATAACAATCCTACCTGAGGTTCGAAAAGATCCATCATGCAAGGGGATTGGTCCAATATATAATTGTCGGGTGTATTGTAGGGAAGAAAGATGGAGCACGCGTTGGCGAAATTCCCGGTATTCTTCCACGCGATTAGGCCGGTTAACCAAAAATCTTCGAGACCCGTCATCTTCCACAAAGATACCATACGCCATTAAACGAAGGAGAATACCAGGATCTACACCTTGTTGGACGAAAAACTGTACCCTATTTTCGGCAATCGGTGTTAATAACCGTTTTGTAAATGCTTCCCCTTGAATGGGAATAATGCTAACGGTTGGATTCTCGGAGACCGAAGTCCCTAGTGTAAGTGCCAGAGAGTTAGTGCTGGGAATTTCTGAGAGTATTCCCGTGAGCCCCGTGTTGACACGAAAATCAAAGGTCGCGGCAATGCTCGATACCGCTGTAAAATGAATGGACTCATGATATCGCATGCGGGCGATATTCAGGAGGAGCAGCTCCGTCTCGATTCGATTGACCGTCCAGTCATACTCTAGGACAGCCCGGTGTAACGCAATCGGAGAGGCACAACCTCCGGTCAGACCAAACAGCAGGAGGCCAAGGACCAAATACATTTGAGAGATAATAAAGTGAAAAAGGAAAGCTCTTGTTCGTTTGACAACAGGGAAATGTACCACAGCCTTCAAGCTAATTTAAATATGTGCCAATATATAGAAAATAGTAGGACTACCTGTAATGTCTGAAATTAATCAGGGCGATTCCTTATTCAAACAACCGTTTCTTCAATTACGCCACCCCAAACGAGTATTACCAACCGCATCTTATCAAGGACCGGTCGCGAATTTTTTCCTCCAAGCACATGGCTTATCTGCTAGAGAAGTCTTCTTTTCGAAAAAGCGCACGGACCATGCTCGGACGCATAAACGTACAGGGGGCATAATTAAAAAAAGAACTTGGGGATATTGTCATGGAATGTCGATTTGGATTTGGCGCCTACCTCAAGTCAACCATTGGAATAGAGAGGAATCAGTGATATATGATTTTACATATGGCCCAACAGCAGGCAATTACATCGAACTGTGCATTAATAAAAGAGAGCAAAAAAATCCGAACTAGGGGGCTACGGCTTTTTCAAGACCGCCTCCTCTTTAACAACTTGCAACTGTCGAAAGACAAACTTTTTGATGGACAGGGATGGCAAGTCTGCTTCTCTAAAACAACAGAAGGTCGAAGAAAATGGTTTCCTAAACTCCTTTCTAGTTTTCTTCTTCTGACATTATCAACCACGGTTTCCGCCAAACCTACAGACCCCCTTTCCTTCGAAAGATGGGATAGCGGGATCGAACAATGGAAAAGATTTCAATCTACTATGAATGATCACGGTGTTCTTCTTGAAATGACCAACACGGTGGATGCTTTATCCAATGTTTCGGGTGGAGTCCAACAAAAAACCGTTGCTGTCGGAGATTTGGATCTTCTTCTCACGGTTGATATGGAGAAATTCAATCCAGAATTGAACGGGGGAACACTATTCGTGTATGGGCTGGGTTTATATGGAGATAATCCAAGCCAACACGTCGGGGATGCCCAAGGAGTGAGCAACATTGCCGCAACGAATTCATGGAAACTGCTTGAAGCCTGGTACCAGGAAAATTTGTTTGAACGGTTTTCTCTGCTTGTGGGACTGTACGATGTCACCTCTGAGTTTGATGTGTTGGTGTCGGCATCTGAACTGTTTGTCAATAGTTCCTTTGGGACAGGAGCAGAATTTGCTGCCAGCGGACAAAACGGCCCCTCCACCTTTCCGACCACCTCACTGGGGATTAGGGGGCAAGCCATCCTGAATGACAGCTTTATGATTCGTGCTGTAGTGGCTGATGGAATTCCAGGCGACCCTGACGATCCCCGCGGGACACACATCCAGTTGCGTGGGGACGATGGCCTATTGGGTGTCATGGAATTTGCCTATTATACGTTCCGTCAAAAGGAAAAAACGGATGAAATGAGGGATATTTTGGAAACCAAACCTCGTCGCCTGACCTTTCGTCGGGTTGGAAGATCTGCCCCACTCGAATACGAGGCAAAAGTTGCACTTGGATTCTGGGGATACACGACTTCCCTGGATCATCTCAACAAAACCGATCGTTCCGGGGAACCAATCAAACGTGATGGCACCTATGGTTTCTATGGATTAGCAGAATATGATGTGTATCATGAAGCAAATGACCTCAATCAGGAATTGACGCTTTTTGGCCGGGCCGGAATGGCTGATCCTAAGGTCAACCGCTTTGCCTGGTTTTTCGGTGGGGGATTCGTTTATACAGGATTAATTCCTGGTCGAAATTTTGACCAGACCGGAATAGGAGCTGCTGCCGCGATAAATGGCCGGGACTATAAGCGGTCACAACGAAAAGCGGGCCAATCAGTCGAGAATGCGGAGATCGTTTTGGAAATCACCCATTCCATCCAGGTGAACTCTAATGTCATTATTCAACCGGATGTGCAATATGTTATCAACCCTGACACCGTTAAAGGCCGAAACAATGCTCTTGTGTTAGGTGTTCGCCTTGAATTTAACTATAATTGGTTTAAGGGAGACTAATTCACCAAATTTCGTAAATGTCATTCAGCAGTGTGAAGATATCCTCTAGGTTTTTGACCTGGGTTTCATTTAGGATGGGAACTTAACCCAAGGAACCTTGTCTCAGATAATGACCCTCTAACCCCAACGTCCCTATTATGTTGGAATCCCTAAATCCTGACCCTCTCTGGTACAAAGACGCCATCATTTACGAACTTCATGTTCGC
This sequence comes from Nitrospirales bacterium, assembly GCA_965223495.1. Taxonomy (GTDB): domain Bacteria; phylum Nitrospirota; class Nitrospiria; order Nitrospirales; family UBA8639; genus Nitrospira_E. The sequence continues at coordinate 960,510 of OZ245001.1, forward strand.
GCCTTTTTTGATAGCAATGGTGACGGCATAGGGGACTTTCAGGGTTTAGTCCAAAAACTGGATTACCTCCAAGACTTGGGCATCACCACCATTTGGCTTCTTCCCTTCTGCCCTTCCCCGCTTCGTGACGACGGGTACGATATCGCGGACTATACCAACATCAATCCAAGTTACGGCACCAAAACGCATTTCAAGTCGTTCGTCCGTGAAGCCCATCGCCGCGGACTACGGGTCATCACAGAGCTCGTCATCAATCATACATCTGATCAACACCCATGGTTTCAACGTGCAAGAAAAGCTCCCGTAGGAAGCAGCTTTCGAGATTTCTACGTCTGGAGCGATACACCCGATCGATACGCGGACACTCGAATCATTTTCAAGGATACTGAACATTCCAATTGGACGTGGGATCCGGTGGCCAAAGCGTATTACTGGCATCGATTTTTCTCGCATCAACCCGATCTCAATTTCGACAACCCCGAAGTCCATAAAACCCTCTTTACCGTCTTGGATTATTGGCTGGACCTTGGAGTGGATGGGCTTCGATTGGACGCCGTGCCTTACCTCTATGAACGGGAAGGCACGCATTGCGAAAACCTTCCCGAAACACACGACTTTCTGAAAAAGCTCCGGGCCCACGTTGACGAGAAGTATGATTCTCGCATGCTTTTGGCTGAAGCCAATCAATGGCCCGAAGACGCCGCAGCCTATTTCGGAGAAGGCGATGAATGTCATATGAACTTTCATTTTCCATTGATGCCCCGCCTCTTCATGGCCATTCAAATGGAAGATCGGTTTCCGATTATCGATATATTGGATCAAACCCCGTCCATTCCCGAAAATTGCCAGTGGGGAGTGTTTCTTCGCAACCATGATGAATTGACTCTGGAAATGGTGACTGATGAAGAGCGAGATTACATGTATCGGGTATTCGCCCATGATCAGCAGGCGAGAATCAATCTCGGCATTCGTCGGCGGTTGGCCCCCTTGCTCGGCAATGATCGAAAAAAAATTGAATTGATCTATAGCCTATTGTTTTCGATGCCCGGCACTCCGGTTTTGTACTATGGCGAAGAAATCGGCATGGGAGATAATTTTTACTTGGGCGATCGCAACGGCGTGAGAACGCCCATGCAATGGAGTGCGGATCGAAATGCCGGCTTTTCAGGGGCCAATCCACAAAAACTCTACCTCCCGATCATCATCGACCCCGAATACCACTATGAAGCGGTGAACGTGGAATTACAGCAAAACAATGCCCAGTCGCTTCTGTGGTGGATGAAACGGATTCTTTCCCTCAGGAAACAATTTCCCGTATTCGGCCGGGGTAGTCTTGAATTTCTCCATCCCGCCAATCGTAAGGTGCTGGTCTTTCTGCGGCGCTATCAGGATGAAACGCTCTTAGTGGCCGTCAATCTGTCGCGCCATGCCCAATGGGTGGAATTGGATTTGTCGGAATTTAAAGGTTGTCGCCCATTAACGCTCTTCGGACAAAGTCAATTTCCTGCGATTGGGGATCTCCCCTATTTGCTGACGTTAGGAGGACATACGTTTTATTGGTTCTTGTTGGAACATGTTCCCATCGAAAACCAATTATCTCTCGCACAGGCAGAACCTGTTCTCCCGGTCATGACCATCGGCAAAGATTGGACTCACCTTTTCGGAAAGCGGGAGAAAGGAAAATTGGAGAAAATCCTTCCGAACTATGTCAAGCACAAACGATGGTTCGGCGGCAAGGCCAAGAACATCCAATTCATAGAAATAGCCCAGGCCATCCCCATACCCACCCAAGACCCCATCACCATGCTTTCCCTGCTTCGAGTGGAATATACCGAAGGGGAAACCGAAAGCTATCTCTTGCCCCTACGATTCCTTTCAGCCAAACACTTCGCTCAACTCCCAGATCCTAAAGCCCGGATTGCCCACGTACGGATACGCGACAAACAGGGGGAAGAGGAAGGGTTACTGATCGACGCATTGTGGGATGTGGAATTTCAACAATTTCTCTTGACCAGTATGGCCAAGCAACGACGCTTTGCGAGCTCTTTGGGAACTGTCATGACCCAGACCGAAAAGCCCTTCAGGAACCATGTCCAGCAAATCTTATCTGAAATTGAACCGATGTTGCTTCGGGGCGAACAATCCAACACCTCCCTCTTGTACGGAGATCGGTATATTTTGAAGCTGTACCGTCGGGTTGAGACTGGAATGAATCCCGATTTAGAGATTAGTCGATTTCTCACACAAAAGAAGTTCGAGCACACTTCAGGATTAGCTGGATCGATCGAGTTTCACCCAAAACATGGAGATCCGCTCACCTTCGGAATTCTGCAACAATATGTCCAAAATGAGGGAGATGCATGGAAATACACCCTGGATGAACTTGGACGATACTTTGAGGAAGCCCTAACCCATCCTTCAGCGTTGACGGTCAGTGATCTTCCTCAAAAATCCCATCTCACCCTGGCCGACGAAGACATCCCGCCCGCAGCCTTAGAGCGGGTTGGCCCGTATTTAGAAGAGGTCCGACTACTGGGACAGCGAACGGGGGAGCTTCATGTCACCCTGGCTTCAGACCAGGATCTGAGAGATTTTTTACCTGAGGGATTTACGGAATTCCATAGGCGAGGGCTGTACCAGAGTATGCTCGGCACGGCAAATGTGACGTATTCGACACTTCGGTCTCAAATCAAATCACTACCTGAGTCTATCCATGCTCTGGCCAAAAACCTTCTTGAAGAAGAAAAAACAGTTCGAGCCTGTCTTTCACAGATTCGTGACAAAAAATTTAAAGGCCGCCGCATCCGGTGCCATGGAGATTTTCATCTCGGACAAGTGTTATTTACGGGTAAAGATTTTGTCATCATCGACTTTGAAGGAGAGCCCGCCCGTCCTTTGTCCGTAAGAAAGCTCAAAGACTCTCCCCTCCGGGATGTCGCCGGCATGCTCCGCTCCTTCCATTATGCCGCACAAGCCTCCTCCCTGGGCCTGATACCCGGCGTTCGGCCCGAAGACTCCCAGACATTGAACCTCTGGGCACGGTACTGGCAAACCTGGGTGAGTGCAAGCTATCTCAAGGCTTATTTGAACGTCCCAGGAATATCGACACTCCTTCCTCCCTCTCCCGAAGATCTGGCCATGCTGCTTAAAGCCTATGTCTTGCAAAAGGCCTTGTATGAGCTTACCTACGAACTGAATAACCGAACCGATTGGGCTCTCATTCCTCTCGATGGTCTCCACCAAATCCTGGAGCTAGATTGAACATTCAACCAGAGAAACCGATCTTCTCTCTGACATATTTCCTGCTCCGTAGGACTACACATTAAGGCATATTTTCAAGAAACCCCTTTGTTCCATCAAAGAGGAATAGAGGTCCCCTTTTCTCGATCCCTGGCTTGGGTTACAGCAAGAATTTGCCCAAGAAAATGAACCTTGGCAAAATAAATGGTCATATGAAGTTTTTTGGCGAGGGTGTCGAGTGGGGAAGTTCATAATTTGACTATATTTTATGTTAAGGATATTGAACTGATAAGGAATCGTTTCGAGTAACCTCTCTATCATTGTGAACATCGTGAAAAAAGTTTTTTCCACAACAAGATCTGAACCACAGCCCCAATCCCTGTTTTTTCGTCCCTTGGTCTTTGTGATTATCGTAGGCTGGATTGGAGGAATCCTTGTGAGTATTGGCAGCAGTGCATACGCCATACTACCTTCAGATAAAATAACCCTCGGTTGGGCCGAGGAAATCCTCATTCTTCCAGACAATCTTGTTGTTCGTGCAAAAATCGATACCGGCGCTGATCACTCTTCCTTGCATGTCAAAAATGCGACAGAATTTATCCGGTCAGAGACCTCCTGGGTTCGGTTCGAGATTGAATCTAAATCAGGGGAGAACTATACGCTGGAACGTCCCATCCTGAGGCATGCCAGAGTAAAGCGAAAGGGAACGGTATCCCAATTACGACCGGTTGTGCTGATGGATGTTTGTTTGGGACCCATTAGAAAAGAGGGTGTTGAGGTGAATTTAACGGATCGAAGCGGTTTTGTCTTTACCATGCTCATGGGGAGAAGTTTTTTGCAGGGTACGGCGGTCGTGGACCCAGAGCGGACCTACACTCAGACCGTTCCGTGTTCCCTTGAGTAACGATTATGTCTAAGCGTCATCTGTATGTTCTGACCTTCGGGCTCACGATTCTCGGGATTGCCGTATTCCTCTATAAAGCCTTCATCCTGGAATTTCCCCTTACTCCCCAAACCCAGGCCTTCTTGTGGAATGTTGAAGCTCATCTTTCCTTCGTGGCTCAAAACAAGCCAGTCACGGTTTCGTTAAATCTTCCCAGAAACACACGGCGTTTTGCCATTGTCGATGAAAATTTCATTTCCCAAGGATATGGGTTAACCACGATCAAAGATGAAGAGAATCGACGAGCGACCTGGTCCAAACGAAAGGTTCAAGGAAAGCAAAATCTTTACTATAGTGGTACGGTCCGGCAGATTGAAACGACCGAACCTCCATCCAAAGGTAAATCACCTGTCGTTCAAAACCCTGGGTTTGAAGGCGCCGAATTAGCCGCCGCACAAGCCCTGCTTGCCGACATTCAAGACAAATCGTCTGACGCCACGACTCTCGTCGCCGAACTCACCGCAAGGCTCAAGCAGCCAAAGGCTGATCAGAATCTTCAATTGCTGCTCGGCAAGGGCCGAACTCCAGAAAAAAAACTCCAGTTGGCTACTGAGATCCTCGGGTTGGCCAAGATTCCCAGCCGTATGGTTCACGGCATTCAATTGGAGGAATTTCCCGGAAAGGCCAAACTGGTCCACTGGTTGCAAGTCTATGAAAACGACGTATGGAAATCCCATGACCCTGAAACCGGGCAGTCGGGAATCCCTGACCACTATTTCACATGGTGGCGTGGATTGGAACCCTTGGTCAATCTCCGTGGAGGCAAACAACTCGAAGTCACGATTTCCGTGGCACCCAACCAGGAAGAAGCGATTCGGGCAGCCTTGCTGCATAGCCAAATTGCCCTTCCCAAACTCTTTGAGTTTTCTCTCTTTAGTTTGCCCCTGGAAACCCAGGCCGTGTACCGCATCCTCTTGATGGTACCGATGGGAGCGCTCTTACTCTTGGTCTTGCGTAATATCATCGGCATTAAAACCTTTGGAACCTTTATGCCCATCTTGATGGCCTTAGCGTTTCGGGAAACCCAACTGATATGGGGTATCGTACTTTTTTCATTAGTTGTCGCGTTGGGATTAGCCGTCCGTTTTTATTTAGAACATTTAAAATTACTCCTCGTCCCCCGGCTGGCCTCTCTTCTGATTATCGTGGTCTTGGTTATGGCGGCATTAAGCATTCTCAGCCACAAACTGGGGTTGGAGCGCGGTTTGTCGGTGGCGCTATTTCCCATGGTCATCCTCACGATGACCATTGAGCGGATGTGCATCGTGTGGGAAGAACGCGGAGCCAGCGAGTCCATACAACAAGGGCTGGGGAGTTTGGCCGTCGCCTCCCTCACGTATCTCGTTATGACGATTTCCGCTGTTGAGCATGTGCTCTTTGTCTTTCCGGAATTGTTGTTGCTCCTCCTTGCTGGAACCCTGTTGATGGGTCGCTACTCAGGCTTCCGCTTACTTGAACTGGGACGTTTTAAGGCATTAACCTCAAAACCCTCTTGAGCCTCCATTCGTATGTTTGCATTGGCAAAAAAGCTGAAAGAACGCGGCGTATTGGGGTTAAATAACCGTAATGCCGGGTACACCCTTTGGCATAACCCCCGCCATCTCTATCCATTGGTCGATGATAAATTGACGACCAAACAATTGGCGGAGAAGGCCGGGTTGGCCGTCCCCAAATTATACGGCGTGATTGAAATCGAACGACAGGTTCGGGACTTGGCCTCTTTGCTCGAACCCTACGATGACTTTGTGATCAAACCCGCTCAGGGAAGCGGAGGGGATGGGATTGTGGTTATTACCGGTCGACGGCAATCTCGCTACCGAAAGGCCAGCGGGCAACTGATTAGCCAGGAAGCCCTTGACCATCATGTATCCAATACCCTTAGCGGCTTGTATAGCCTAGGGGGCCATCCTGATAAGGCGCTCATTGAATATCGGGTAGAATTTGACCCGGTTTTTGAGAAAATTAGTTTTCAAGGTGTTCCGGATATCCGGATCATCGTCTTTCTGGGGGTTCCGGTGATGGCGATGGTCCGCCTCCCCACCCGTATGTCAGATGGCAAAGCCAATCTTCATCAAGGTGCCATTGGTGCGGGCATCGACCTCGCTACGGGGAAAACCTTGAGCGGAGTCTGGAAGAATGAAATCGTCACCGAGCATCCCGACACCGAAAACCCCATTACAAACATCCAAATTCCTCACTGGGATACCCTGTTACATCAAGCGGCTCAGAGTTATGAAATGACGGGTTTAGGATACCAAGGGGTGGACTTGGTCCTGGATAAAACCAAAGGACCATTGATTCTGGAACTGAACGCCCGTCCGGGGCTCAATATCCAAATCGCGAATGGGGCCGGGCTGTTGCCCAGACTACGAATCGTTGAACAGGAAGCGACAAATTTGGCGACCCTTGAGGACCGGCTTCAGTTTGCCAAATTCACCTTTTCCTCACACAAGTAAGACACGGGATCCCCGGGAAAGAACTCTCCAGCCCACAGATTTTCTCCTTTCCCTCCCTGCCTTAGATAATAGAGGGAAGTGTCACGGGAGAGACGTCGACAGAAACGGAAGGTGTATGCTTTCCTCCTCCAACCATGAAGCCATTGATGGGGCTGACATCTCCATAGTCTCTTCCCCACGCAAGGGTAATGTGTTCGTCGCTGGGCATACAGTTATTCGTAGGATCAAAGTCCACCCAACCGATATCAGGGCACCAGGTCGAGAGCCACGCATGGGAGGCATCGGCCCCCACGAGTTTCTCTTGCCCTTCGGGAGGATGGGTGAGGAGATAGCCGCTGATATACCGGGCGGGCAAACCAAGGCTGCGCAACGCGGCGATTTCCAAATGTGCAAAGTCCTGACAGACACCTTTCCGTGAAAGCAAGACCTCTTTCACGGGAGTAGAAACTTCTGTCACACCCCCTTCATACGTGAAATCTCGAAAAATCCTACCGGTCAAATCCATGACTCCAGCCAGAATGGGGCGACCGGGCGGAAAACATTCCCTGGCAAAATCATAGGTCTCATCATCAATCGTCACATACGGGGAGTCATACATGAATTGCTGGGGGTCTAACATGGAGGGATCCATGGACTCCTGGAGTCGCTGTGTCACTTGATCCCATGGAAGACTTTGATCCACATGAATCGGTTCCGGTTTGGCGACATCGATCACCGCTTGCGCTTCAACCATTAGGGCAGAATGCGGCAACTGAATGATCACATGGGTCAGGGGATTCCCAAAATAATCTTTCCCATTGGATTGCACGGACGGCCCGGGATCAAAGGTCAGGGTTGACCGCAGGTTATGTTGTCTCGGGTGAGTGCGTGGGGCTAATCGCAGAACATGATGAGAGATCGCAACTGGCTGGGTGTAGGTAAAGGTCGTTCGATGAATAACCTGGTAGATCACGGAATACCCTCAAGCCATTGAGGACCGGAAATTCGTTGTGCCAAGGAATGACTGAAATAGGTGTGAGCGACAAGATCGGATAGTTGATGGACCCCTTGATCCAATTGTTTCAGTAACCGTAACAAATGAGCCCGCACCTTCGACTTATTAGTGAACTCCGCTACCTGAATCATGTCTGTTAACCGAATGTCCGTGCATAGACGGGTGGTAATCTTTTGGGCGGGGTTGAGTGAGGCGGACGTCTCCTCATGAGGCAGGGCACTCATGTGATCATCAAATATGCGCAGTTGGAAAATCACCGATCGGGGATTGGTCTCGTCCGCCAGGAGCAGGTCAAGCACGGCAGCCAGCTTGGCTTCCGCCTTGTACCGGGTCCGATAGGTCAGGGAAACATCGGCCAATTCCAGGAGCAAATTGAGGTTACCAGTCGCCTCCGGGTTTCCGCGAATTGCGAGATGCCGAATGAGCTTTGAAAGATGCCGAACCCGCTCGAGGCGCCTCCCCATTTCCAGAAAGCGCCAGGCATAACTGCGCGTCATGTTTTCCATAACCATCCCATTGACAGCCGCCAAATGTTGGATCATTCGACTGAGAAGTCGGATGGCGTCATCCATGCTTTGTCCTTTGGTCCGTGCCCATTTTTTCGGGACCTCGGTGACCTCGACCAAAATGTTCCACGTGTCCTGAGACAATCGATGCCTCACGAGCTCTGCGGTACGGCGAACATTTTGAAGGATAATCGCCAACCCATCCGGCGAATCCGGATCGAATAAAATGGTTCGAAGTTCCGCTTCCACCATGTCGGCTCCCCCTTCTACCGCACGCCGGGCCCGACGGGAAGACAAATGCTTTTGCATCACCAGCAAGGCCACCAAACGAGAAAGGGTATCGGGTTCGTCGCTTATTCCGGTTTCCCCACTGGTTCGGGAAAACAAACTTCGGAGGAGACGGATGGCTCCTTCGGCCCGCTCAATATACCGCCCGAGCCAAAACAGATTATCCGCGGTCCGGCTGGGAAGATCCCGGCCCCCTCGGCGAAGAAGGACCGCGGGTTGTGTGGAGGCACCCGTCATTTGAGTGTCGAATACCCTATCTCCCTTCACCCAGGTATCTTTGCTGAAATCACCAGGTTCATGCCAATGCCCCCGCGGGTCGGAGCGAACCGACACTCGGGCCAGGCCTCCAGGCATGACCGAATAACCGTCCTTTGTTGCGGTGAGATAGAGACGAAGGGTCATCGGAACGGGTTGGATTTGGCCTTGTGCTCCCCAGAACGGTGCCGTGGAAGGGGAGACAATTTCACGTCCCACGTATTCGTGACCTCGCCGAGTGATCGCCTGAGCAAGAGCGGTCTGGTCTTGTTGACTCAGGTCAGGCCCAAAAGAGGATAAACGGTTGTGGCTCAAATCTCGTTTAGGGGTCAAGACACGACGAATCATCAGCTGTGACATATTCTCAAGGACATAGTCGCGTTCTTTGGCTTGTCCGCACCACCATGTCGCCACACTGGGAATTTTAAGGCCTTCGCTAAAAAAGAACTGACAGAGCGTCGGCAAAAAGCTCAACAGGACTTCACTGTCGACAAGACCGCTCCCCAGGGCATTCCCCATGGTCACATGGCCAGCTCGAATGGATTGCAGCAAACCCGGAATCCCCAAAGCTGATTCGGTCGATAATTCCAATGGATCACACAAGTCAGAATAGATTCGTCGTAAGACCAGATCAATGGGTTTCAGACCGTCAACCGTTTTTAAAAACAACCGGTCATCGCGGACAGTCATATCCGACCCCTCGACCACGGGAAACCCGAGATATTGCGACAAATACGCATGTTCAAAATAGGCCACATTTTGGGGACCGGTCGACAGCACCACGGCTAACGGATCGTCCCGTTGGGAGAATTCCAAAAAGTTTTGATTGAACGTTTGGAAAAATGAAGAGAGGCGTCGCACATGGGTGTCGTCAAAGAGGTCCGGTAAGGCCCGGGACACGATCATACGATTTTCCAGTGCAAATCCGACTCCCGTAGGCGCCTCCGTCCTATCCCGGAGTACCCACCATTTCCCGTCGGGTGCGCGGGCCACATCAAAGGCCAGAAAATGCAAATACCGGTTCCCCTGCACCGGCACTTCATGACAGGGTTGTAAAAACTGGGGATTGCCGAAGACAACGGCTGGAGGCAAAATGCCGTTTTTCAGCAACTGTTGGGGACCGTACAAATCATTTAAGATATGATTCAATAGACGAGCCCGTTGAATGAGCCCGGCTTCGAGCTGTTGCCATTCTTCTTGATTAATGAGTAAGGGAAAAAGATCCAACTGCCAGGGTCTATCTGAGGCTAATCCATCTTGACCGACTTTGTGGGTGACCCCATCATTTTTTAACAACCGCTCAGCGGTTTCCTGAGCCACTCTCCGTTGGTTCGTATCTAGGGCTGAGAAGCCTTTCAAAAAATCCTGCCAATAGGTGCGGATCGAACCATCCTGAGCCACGAGCTCATCAAACGTATCAGGTTGAGGCGGATACGGTGGAGAGGAAGACAAAAAAGTATCAGGTGATTCAGGCGAAAAAGAGTTCATCAGGGGATCCACTCAATAGGTTCCAACGAAGGAGCTAATTCATCGATATCTTAAGAAAAGAGGTTGAATCTTCTCACGGACATTATACCGGCCATCGAAGATCAAGGGTACAAGGAAAGTCCGGATGGGAGATTCCCAGTGGTTCACGATAGGAGCCAGTCGTATGGCCAAATGGGGTAAACCGGGCCAACCGGCGGCTTTCCGCTTCATAGGCATTGACGGGAAATTGGTCAAAATTTCGTCCCCCCTGATGGGCGACATGATAAGTGCACCCCCCTACCGCACGTTGAGACCATCGATCGTACACATCAAAGATCAGCGGTGCATCAACCCCGATGTTGGGATGCAGACTATTGGGCGGTTGCCAGGCCCGGTAACGAACACCGCCAACGGCCTCTCCCTGTCGCCCCGTAGGAATCAGTGGGACACGTTTTCCATTGCAGGCTACCACATACCGAGTGTCGGTCAACCCGGAAAGTTTGACCTGAAGCCGCTCCACTGAGGAATCCACATACCGCACCGTCCCGCCAGGAGCCCCCTCTTCTCCCATCACATGCCAGGGCTCAAGGGCTTGCCGAACTTCCATGACCAGACTGTTATGGGCAATCGTCCCATATAGGGGAAAACGAAATTCCAGGTGCGGCGCAAACCACTCTTTCCTGATATCGTAACCGGCTTGATTCATATCATGAATGACATCACGAAGATCCTGTTCCAGGAAATGAGGCAGCATAAAGCGATCGTGAAGTTGCGTCCCCCACCGGACCAACTGGCCATGATCGGGCGTTTTCCAAAACCGTGCGATGAAGGCCAGAAGCAGCACTTGCTGAGCCAGACTCATTCGCTCATGCGGGGGCATTTCAAAGGCCCGGAATTCCACGAGTCCAAGCCGTCCGGTTGGCCCATCAGGAGAATAGAGTTTATCGATACAAATTTCCGTGCGATGCGTATTCCCGCTTACATCGATAAGCAAGTTTCTGAAGATTCGGTCCACCAGCCAGGGCAGTGGAGGCTTTTCCGCATTGGGTGCAGGAACCTGGGTAAATCCCAACTCCAACTCATAGAGGGAATCATGCCGGGCCTCATCGATCCGGGGAGCTTGGCTGGTGGGGCCGATAAAGAGCCCGGAAAATATATACGAAAGAGAAGGATGTCGCTGCCAATAGGCGATCAGGCTCCGTAATAAATCCGGCCGACGCAGAAAAGGGCTATCCGCGGGTGTTTTCCCCCCCACCACCATATGGTTCCCGCCCCCGGTTCCGGTGTGCCGCCCGTCCAGCATGAATTTCTCGGTGCCCAACCGGGAGAGTCGGGCTTCTTCATAGATCCCGGTGGTGATGGCTACCATGTCTGTCCAATTGGCAGCTGGATGGATATTGACTTCCAACACCCCAGGGTCCGGGGTCACTTTCAACACATTGATACGCGGATCATTGGGGGGAGTATACCCCTCCAGATGAATAGGTTGGTCCAATTCCGCAGCGGTGTCCTGTATGGCCGCAACGAGGTCCAAATAATCTTCGATTGATTCTACTGGGGGCATAAACACCCACAAGTGGCCATTCCGGGACTCAACGGCCAAGGCCGCACGAACGGCTCGAGTGGTCCCAGCCCCGGTAACCTGGCCATGAATGTGTTGCGGCTGATCAGCTTGGTGATCATGCCCCCTCTGCCCACGGAGAAAGGGTTGTCGGCTCGGGTCAGGGTCAGGCAGCGGACCACGATGCTCGAAGGGATCGGCAGGAATAATGTACGGGTATTCTCCAGGGGCCAACACAGGAAGCGATGGCAAGGGCAAGCGAAACCCGATGGGTGAATCACCGGGAATCAGGAACAAGTGTTTGGTCCGGGTGGACCACGGCTCGCTCATCCATCGGCGTTGGCCGTCACGAGCATTCCATCGCTGCAACGGCAAGACGTACCCCACAGGAGTGCCCAGTCCTCGTTCAAAGGCGTGAGCTAATCTGGCTCGAGCCATGGGATCGTCCAGATTATTCGTGGCTGGATCGAGGTGTTCCGGGAGCTTTCGTTCCTGACCGATGAAATGCCATGGGTCTTCATAGACTGGATAAATGGTTTCGGCTCCCACTTCCACACGCCTGGCAATACCTTCGATGAATCGTTGTGCATTTTCTTGAGTGGCTTCGGCCTTAGGAGAATCTTCAGGAATCAATTGGTCTTTTTCCCAGATAGGTGTTCCCTCTTCCCGCCAATAGAGGCTCAAAGCCCACCGCGGGAGCTGCTCGCCGGGGTACCACTTCCCCTGACCAAAATGAACGAGTGCGCCGGGAGCAAATCGATCCCGTAAGCGTATAATCAAATCTGCGGCCAAACGGCGCTTGTTGGGCCCCACCGCATCAGTGTTCCATTCCGGTGCATCGGGATAATCAACGGCAACAAACGTCGGCTCGCCGCCAATCGTGACCCGGACATCGTTGGCCGCCAATTCCCGATCTAAACGATGCCCGAACTGATCAATAGCCTGCCACTGTTCCTCCGTATAGGGTTTCGTGACTCGTGGAGTCTCCACAATTCGCGTGACCGACATCTCATGGGAAAACTCGGTTTCGCACTGATCGATGGCCCCGTTGATGGGTGCGGCCGTGATGGGATGGGGTGTACAGGCCAAAGGAATATGCCCTTCCCCGGCTAACAGACCCGATGTCGGGTCAAAGCCCACCCACCCCGCCCCGGGGAGGTAGGCTTCGACCCAGGCATGCAAATCGGTAAAATCCCGATCGGTGCCAGAAGGCCCATCCAACGATTTCACGTCGGCCACGAGTTGAATGAGGTATCCGGAAACGAACCGACTGGCAATCCCTAAATGCCGCAAGATTTGCACAAGGAGCCACCCCGTATCCCGACAGGATCCACGCCCGAGTGCCAGCGTTTCTTCCGGGGTATGGACGCCAGGTTCCATCCGCACCACATACTCAATTTGCCGTTGCAATTGTCCGTTCAGATCCATCAAAAACGGAATGGTGGGATTCTGGTCTGGTGCCTTAAAATTCTTGAGCCAATCCTGTAAGCGAGGGCCGGGAGGGTCAATGTCCAAATACGGGAGAAGATCGCGTTTGACAAGGGGATCATACACGAAGGGAACTGTTTCGGCCTTAGGTTCAAGGAAAAAGTCAAAGGGATTATAGATGACCATGTCAGCCACCAGATCCACTTCAACATGGAATTCACGAACCTTTTCGGGGAATACGAGTCGTGCCAGATAATTCCCGTGAGGGTCTTGTTGCCAATTGAGAAAATACCCCTTGGGTTCGATGTTCAGGGCATAACTGAGGATTGGGGTGCGACTATGAGGGGCGGGCCGCAACCGGATGACATGTGGTCCCATCTGCACGAGACGATCATAATGATAGTGGGTTTGATGATTGAGTGCGACGTGGAGCGCCATAGTGGAAAATGATCCCTGGAGATTGATGAAAGCCTGAGACCCAACACCACCCATTTTTAAGGGAAGGTATCATAGCATCGACACCTTGGCGTTGCCTACTTACATCTGAATCTGGTTATGGTAAATTGCCCTGAACTTAGGACGGCATGGTATATTATTCACTTCGTAGAGACCTATCTCTTCCAAACTCATAGCTTCGGACGTAAAGGATTGACCAGTGAAGTCGCTCTTTGAACGATATCAGATGAAAACCGGATTCGATGAAATATTTGAAGCGTCCGGAGTCCCTCGTCCCCATTACCGTCGTCTCGTGGAACGGTTGGGAAACTTCCCCTTGAAAGATCTGGCGTTAAAACGGAAACAGGCCGATCAGGCGTTCTTGCGACAAGGCATTACCTTTACGGTATACGGTGATCCGCAACAAACCGAAAAAATATTCCCATTTGACCTGTTGCCCCGCATTATTCCCAACGCGGAATGGCAGATCATCGAAAAAGGGATCCAACAACGGGTTCGAGCCTTAAACATGTTTCTCGTCGATTTATACGGCGACCAACACATCCTTAACGATAAAACCGTCCCTCGAGAGCTCATTGAAAGCTCGGAGCATTTTCAAAAAGACTTGGTAGGATTTTGCCCTCCCAAAAGCGTGTTCATCCATGTTTCCGGCATTGATTTGGTGCGGAATCACGAAGGTGAGTATTTCGTACTGGAAGACAATCTTCGGACTCCGTCTGGCATTTCCTACGTGTTGGAAAACCGCCTGGTCATGAAGCAGTTATTCCCCAATTTGTTTGCCGATATGCAGGTCCGCCCCGTGGATCAATACCCAGCACAATTATTGGAAAACCTCAAAGGGTTGGCCCCGCAGGGAAAAGAAAACCCCACGGTCGTGCTCCTGACTCCTGGCGTCTTCAATTCCGCATATTTTGAACATAGTTTTTTGTCCTTGCAAATGGGCATTCAAATGGTGGAAGGCCGTGACCTCATCGTGGAATCCGATAAGGTCTTTATGAAAACCACGAAAGGGTTGGAACAGGTAGATGTTATTTATCGCCGTGTAGACGATGCGTTTCTCGACCCTGAAATTTTTCGAAAAGATTCCCTGCTTGGTGTCCCCGGTCTTGTTCGAGCTTATCGTGCCGGCAATGTAGCGTTGGCCAATGGCATCGGCAATGGGATCGCTGATGACAAAGCCGTCTATACCTTCGTACCAAAAATGATCCAGTATTATTTAAGCGAGGAGGCCATTTTACAGAATGTGCCAACATATCTTTGTGAAATTCCCGAAGATCGTCAGTACGTGTTGGAACACCTCCAAGAACTGGTCGTCAAAGCGGTGGCGGAATCCGGCGGCTATGGCATGTTAATGGGTCCCAGTTCGACAAAATCCCAGCAAGATGAATTTCGAAAAAAAGTTCTCGCCAATCCTCGAAGCTTTATCGCACAGCCAGTCGTCACCTTATCGCATCATCCTTGTGTGATTGATGGAAAAGACTCCATTCAACTCATGGGTCGACATGTGGACCTTCGCCCCTTTGTGCTTTGGGGAGAAGACATCACCCTTTCCTTAGGCGGTCTCACTCGAGTTGCCTTAAAAGAGGGGTCCTTGGTGGTCAATTCCTCCCAAGGGGGAGGCAGCAAAGATACTTGGGTACTTTTTGGAAATGAATAAATGATGTTAAGCCGAACAGCGGAATCTTTTTTCTGGATTGGACGATATATCGAACGAGCCGAATATACGGCGCGCTTCGTGAATGTGCATTACCATTTACTCACGGAGATAGCCCCCGGTGACGAACAGGCGAATGTATGGACTCGATACCTCGAAGATACAGGAGAATTGGAAACTTACCAAAATTTCTATAAAGACATACGAACAATTCCAGTGATGGAGTTTGTCACCCTCAGCCGAGACAATCCTGACTCCCTTACCAACCTCATCGCCGCCGCCCGCAATAATGCTCGTGGCATCCAAGATCAATTGTCCAGTGAAGTTTGGCATTTCCTGAACGACTTTTATTTTAGCATTAAAGGTAAAACAGAGGCCGACTTATGGGCAGACACCCATGACCTCCTCCGGCATGTCCGTAATACCTGCTATACCTTAGATGGCGTCATGGGAGGTACCATGGTACGAGATGAAGGTTGGAATTTTTATCGGTTGGGAAAAAATATCGAACGAGGTGGTCGCACCGCACGCTTACTCGACATCCCAGTCCTGAGTGAACCCACGACCGAACCTAGGCGAATTTCTGAATATCACCAATGTCTAGCTGCCTTAAAATCAGCCAGCGCCTTTGAGGCTTATCGAAAATTTTATTCCGCTCAATTAGTTCCCAAAAAAATTGTCCGGTTTCTTCTCTTTCATAATCGTTTTCCTCGCTCTGTTCGGTTTACGACAACCCAAGCCAGTGAACTGGTAGAACTGTTAGCCGGCGGGACAAGACGATCGGAAACTCGGCAAGCCATTCGACTCGCTGGGGCCTTGGCTGCAGATTTAGAGTTTGGCAGTTTGGAAGAAGTGTACTCTACCGGTTTGTCAGCTTTCCTCGCCCAGGTATTGGAACAATTAGATCAGATTTCAAACAGGGTAGCCCAAGCGTTTTTCCGCCATGGCGGGTACTCTGAAACTTCAGATTCCTCAGGTATTGACCCCAAGTCCAAAGTTACCCAATCACAAGAACATTAAATTGGACTTCCCTCCCCGTTTTGCCCTGAGGAAGACAACACTTTAAAAATCAGAATTAGGCGAATATTCCCTTCCTCCAGGCATGTACCATAAACTTGGAAGTGGTTTAAGGGCCAGACTATCCTATGCCCTTTGGGGAAACGCTCCTTCTAGGGGAGAATTGAACTAATTTAGGGGTGTCTTTTTTATTGAATGCGATAAAGTGGATAGGCTACTTTGAAGCCATGAATTCAGATATCCAAGAGGCTAAGATGTGGAAAAAGTAGGAAACCCATTTAATGGCCGCCTTCCGCCAACTGTAACCAAAAGTGTAGCCATTTTCAGGTTACTCTACGCCATTCCCAGCAACCAAATGCAATCCCACAAAGAACCTGAACCTGTTGAGTTGTCATCAGTTTCGCATTGTTTTGGTGGGTTGACTGAATCAGTAGGTTTTGGTTCTGAAAGGTTTCCTAAACCGCGGGCCGCACGTTCGAATCGTGTCGGGGGCACCAGCTATTTCAGGCACCTTCCTCTCATTTCTTAAAACAGCAAATCTTCAGATTGCGCCTGGGATTCGGATGTTCCCTAGTTCACGAGGTTTCGCTCCTCTTGATCGTTCAATGTGTTTACCCATTTGGCCTAATTTTAAAATGAGTACGAATATCTTTTCTCTTCATTATTAAGGGTCTAATTCTTTGGGAAGGGACCCCGAGTGTTCGTCTTCCCCGAGACTTTTCCCTATGCCTTCACATGGAGGTATGCAATGCGTTCCTGCTTTTCACTCGTACGAGAGCCAAGATTCCTTCCATTTCAAGTATGATATGCACGGGACTGCCATGGACCGCAGGCTTATAGCTCGAAACCCCACCCGGTGTATCAAAGGTACCTACCTCACCGTTTCTTCTAAGAATTGAACATGAGACAATGAGAAAATGCCGAGGGAATACTTCCTCTCATTTTCAGTTGCTGTAATCTGTGGGGGATTCCCTGTAAGATCGGTGAGGATCGGCCATAAAAAAGTTAAACGAGAATTGATCCATCTCTAAGGAGTTAGGATGATATGTGGTGCTTACTGAAACACACAAAGGTCTTCAGTTTACTCCTATTGATGCTGCTTATGAGTGGGCCTGTGCAGGCAAACACTTTAGAACCTGTCCAGGGGAAAGGGTGTTATACCTATGGGGACCGGGAGACGCCCTTGGACGCCAAGATGAAAGCCAAAGCCCTGGCAAGAAGAGCAGCTGTGGAAAGCCATCATGTGTGGGTGGAATCCAGAACAGTCATTGAAAATATGCGACTCACCCTCGAGGTGATCAAGACAGAAAGCGTGGGCCTTTTGACACAAGAGAAATGGAGTTCGTTAAAGGAATCAGGACGAGAATTTTGTATAACCCTTCATGCGCTGTTTGATCCCGAGGAAGTGAAGGAAACAGTGGGACAAAGACGACGACAAGAATTGGTCAAAGATTCGGTCACTTCAGAGGAGTGGACCTTTCCATCCGTCTTGGGACTGCGAGCTTGGCTCAATAAGCCTGAAGGAGCCACCTTTTTTGAGGGGGAAGACCTCATCGTGTCGGTTCAGGTGGAGGTGGATGCGTATTTGAAAGTTGACTATTACCAAGCCGATGGAACGGTGGTTCACCTGGTTCCCAACATGTGGAGTGAAAGGAAACGGGTGAACAAAGGCAAGGTGTATGAATTTGGAGGTCCAGGTTCACGAGCGCGATTCAGAGTGCAAAGACCTTATGGAGACGAATTCATCAAGGTCATGGCCCGGACGGCCCCATTTCCACCCGTTATTCAGGCGGAGGAGTGGACGAGTGAAAGCCGGAAGTATATAGGGAAGGTGGGTGAGGGGATCAAAGAAATGAAACGGCAGGTCCAAGAAATGAAAACGCGGGGTATTCAGGTATTACCAAGAGAATCGTCAGCGGTGCTTTCCTTGTCCACGATGAGTAAAGCCGCCCGGGCCCATTCAGACGTGCTCAAGGGAAAGTGATCCTTATGGAAAAACCTCTCATGCTACTATCGGTTGGATTTGGGATGGCTTTCGCGAAGTTAAACTTTTTCAAGAAGGAATCCGAACCAGCCCCCCTATTCCAACAAATGAACGAGGGGTTGGCAGATGCCTGCCAGCCCCTCGTCGGAAATCTTCAATCGAGGATTGGATGTTAATTGGTATCAAACCCCGTGGGTGGATGAATTTGTAAATTTCCTCCGTCCACGTACCCAAACACTTCGTAAATCACATCCGTCCGATTCATCGAAGCGGGATCGATTTCCCCGTTCGGCAACAGTGTCACCTCTGTGGAGAGCACCCCTTTATAAATCGTGATGCGATAAAAATCTGGGCAATCACAATCGGCCAACTCGGTGAATGGCAAGATGACCGTGGTTCCCGGAGCATTAACCGGATCCGGAACGAAGGGTCCTCCGCTCTTTTCCCCAAAGCCCCGACCTGGGCAAGTGACGGAATTCGGCGCGCCTGAGTTGAGACGTCCGGGTTCCCCTAAATCATCGATGTTCACCTCAAACCAATGGAAGGAAAAGGGCGTATTCCGGTTTCCGTTGGGTTCAGGAATGACATTCGGAGCGGGATCATCGAATACGGGAGCTCTTCGACCATTCCCTGTATTGGAGAACGTCCCGATTCCATCAAAGTCTAATTGTTTGGCTGGGGCTGGCCGGGCTTGGCGGCACCATCCTGGATCACTACATCGAACATCCACGATGCGGGTTCCGTCCGCAGCGCTGTTGGTCCCACCATGGAAGGAAAAGGCCCCGCTAGGACCGGTTTGTTGGTGATGTTGCCATTCACCGGAAGGCTGGGGTTGCTGGGCTGTTCGAGCCCCCACTTGTCCGCCAAACTGGTACCGGTCGATGGGATCGGGTAAATTGCCGGCTCCGTTTCGCACCATCGATCCATCTTCAAGCGTGTGGTCCCAGTTGAGGTCGGTATCTACACCCCCACCCGTAAACCGGCAAGCTAAGGGTTCTTGGGTATCAGGAGGTCGCGTGATGGTCGTGGTCGACCCGAAACTTTGGACACTGTTCGAGGCCAGGGCGATATCGGCAACGACCGTCATGGATAGGGCTCCGTTAATCAAACAATCTGTCATGGTGATGTCATCGAAAGCCCCAGGGCCGAACGGGCCTTGGGCGCCGGTTGTACATACTGAAGCTTCTGAGGTGGCAAAGAGGGTATTGCCGGAATCGATATAGCTTTGGAATGTCGTGGTGCCATCCGTCGTGCCGCCAATTGCGCTCGTCAGCGTTTCTTCCCCGGCACCGGCATCGGTGAAATAATCCGTTTCACTATAGATGACTCTGAGCGATCCGCCCACTGGGCCTGTTGTCGTGACGACGCTAAGATCCATTTGCGCTAAATCATCATTGCCGAGAAGGGGTTTGGTGAGTCCTGCCGACACGACAGTATTGAAACTATCGATTGCCCCATTAAAGACGATGACACCAACGGTATTGTCCGTGTCTCCCGGGCCGTTATCGTCAATCTGAAGGTTGGTCCCCCCACTCGATTCCAATTTGAGCGAAAAAGCCCCAACTGTTGGGATGCCCGACACCAGGGTAGCGCTCAATAGAAGGACGAGAAAAAAGGTCATCTTTTTTAGGTAAACCTTTTTCATGATAAAAACTCCCTACATGATATCCTTTCCCCCTCAATCTTTTTTTCTTTAAAACCTGTTTTCCATAGCCATAACATAAAGAGGGGGAAAGAATTGATTAATAATGAAAACTATGAATAAAGAAAAAACTCGTAAAATGGTATGGAAAGGGTAAAAAAGGTCAAAAGCATTCCACTCCATCCACTCTCAGTTAATATAAAAGAGGGATTCAATAGGGAGCCGATTGTATCCTCATCACACACTTTGACCTACAATGACAAAATTGGCATGAGGAACAAATACCCCAAAAGATGGGGGAATGCCCTTATCCCCCTTGAGAAGTGGGTTGGGACAGCCGAAAATCAGGAATCTATCTTTTTAAGGAAGAGAGGCCGGGACAACTGGACCTGCTGAAGGGAGCGGGGGCAGTCTTTTGATTAAGTTGCCCTTCCGCTTAGTTATCGTTCTGGTCATTCGAAAACTCGTGAAGTAAGGAGCCACAATTATGTCGGCCAAAGTCCTGATTCTTGGGTTCGATGCGGCCAATCGCGACCTCCTGCTCGACTGGGCGGATCAGGGAATTCTTCCTCACCTTCGAGACGCCATGAAACAGGGGCTTACGGGATTCGTGGATTCCATGCCCGGTTTCTATGTCGGGACCACCTGGCCTTCCTTTGCTACCTGTGTTTCTCCTGCCCGGCATAGTCGTCATTATATTGAACAAATTCATCCTGGAAGCTATCAGGTCGTTCGGCAACCCAAAGGAGAAGGGATTCTTCATGAGCCCTTTTGGGCTCATTTGAGTCGGTGTGGGTCTAAGGTGGCCGTTCTTGATGTCCCGCATACGAAACCCCTTTCGAGCATAAATGGCATACAAGTGGTCGAATGGGGCGCCCATGATGGAGATTACCAAGAGATGAGGGCTTCCTCTCCTGAAGTCAAGCAAGAAATTTTGGCGTTATTCGGTCCCAACCCTGCTCCCAAATCTTGCGATGGAAAAAAGACAGCCGAAGAGTTTGTAGACTTTCGAAACCGGTTAATGGCCAGTGCGGCACTTCGCGCGGAATTAACCAAACATGTTATCGGGAAATCTGATTGGGATTTTTTGGTTCAGGTCTGGACCGAAAGTCATTGTGCCGGCCATCAATGCTGGCATTTTCATGATCAGACCCATCCACGTTTTGATCCGACTCTGGCCGGTGTCGTCGGTGACCCTATTCGGGATATCTATACCGCAATCGATCAAGCGATAAGCCAGGTCTTGGCAGTCGTCGACCAAAATACGACGGTCATCCTGTTAACAGGACATGGGATGGGGCCAAAATTTGATGCCCAATTTTTTTTAAATGACATCTTGTTGAGGTTAGGGTATGCCAAGCCTCCTCAAGAGGAGGCTCTCGCTCGACAGGAGGCTTCGCTCAAACGGCATCGTTCCATAGATGATATGTTAACCAGTGTGTGGCAACGTATCCCCGCACCCCTAAAAAAATTAGCCCAACCTATGAGGAGAATATTGCGTCAATGGGTAGAGGACCGCCGTCCCAGCCGCCCGCAGGTGATCGATGCCGCCGCCAGTCGATGTTTTACGGTGAAAAACAATGCCGTCCATGGGGGCATTCGCATCAATCTTCGAGGGAGAGAACCTCAGGGTTTGGTTCGGCGAGGTCCGGAATTTGATGAGCTTTGTGAAAGCTTGGCTGCCGATATAATGGATATTAAAAACCTGGAAACTGGGGAGCCTATTGCTGACCGGGTATTTCGGACCGACAGTCTGTATGCCGGAGAATACCTTGACTACCTTCCCGACGTTCTGATCGAGTGGAATCAACGGAGTCCCGTGGTTTCGATCGGATCGGAAAAAATCGGAAAGTTGGAAGGGAATGATCCCTACACCAGAACTGGTGACCACCGAAAAGGGGGGATGTTTGTAGCTTTGGGACCTCACATTCCAGTTGGAAAGCTTCAGGGTTCTGTTCGTATTACGGATTTTGGTCCGACGGTGGCCCAATTGTTAGGCGCTACCCTTCCTCCAGGCGAAGGAACCGTTATTTCCGAAATAGGAGGTCTCTGACCTACAGTGGTGGATGGCATGGGGGCTTCTCGAAACCATTTGAGTTGGTATCGTCGTGTTGACTGTTCACATTCCTTTTCCTGGTTTGATGGATGATCGAGGAAGAGTCTCTCTCCGGAAGCCGTTCCCCACTCATTGCCTTTACCCCAAATTCTTGGGGGAATGGATGGGGTAGTCGACAACGTATTCTGAAGGGACTCGCTGACCGAGGTTGGCCGGCTATCTATTCCACAGGGACCTGGACGGTTTGGGATATTGGATCGCCTCAATGGTATGAGGCTCCCTGGTTCCATGGTTCGACATTCGAGGGAAAGGTTCAGATTGATCGCCCGGGTAAACTTGGGGCCCGGTGGCCAACCAAACCCTGGTTCGATCATCTTGCCCTGTCCCGTCACGCAGAGCATTTGATTTCCCAGGTGGCAGGTGGAAATAATCGTAAATCAATAGCTTTATTGTTTCACCCTCTGTTTTTCCCTTACCTCAAGTACCTCCAACCTTCCCGTGTGATTTATTACGCCTATGATGCGCATTCCCTCTCACCGGATTGGACTGAAGCCTTAACCCGCTCGGAGGAAGAACTCGTAGAGAGGGCCGATTTAGTCATGGCCTTTTCGGAAGGGATGTTGGAACGGATGCCCGCGGGGGCGATGGAAAAAGGCCGAGTGTTGAGCACTGGTGTGGATATGCACTTGTTCGATCAAGCTCTTGGGGAGGGCATTCCTCGCGATCTGGCAAGCATTCCCTCGCCTCGTATCGGGTATACTGGAAGAATTAATCAAAAACTTGACTTTGCTCTGGTCCTGGAGATTGCCCGACAGAGGCCCGAGTGGCAGTGGGTTTTTATCGGGCCAGTTGGGGCCAAAGCGTATGGCCAATTTGCAGCCGACCCCGAATCGGAATCTCTATGGCAACAATGCCTCCGGCTTCCGAACGTCCATTGGTTGGGTCAGAAAACTCATGAAGAGGTCCCCCTGTATTTGACTCATTTGGATGTCAACGTGATGTGTTACCGCACGACCCAGGAAGGTTGGTGGTCAACCATATTCCCTCTCAAGTCGATGGAATATTTGGCGGCGGGTCAGCCCATCGTCAGTGCTCCCGTGCAATCGATGCGGGCGTTTCAAGACTGCCTGGCGATGGTCTCGAATGCCAAGGAATGGATTGAGGCGATCGAAATGGCCCTTTCCTATGGGGGGGTGGGGACGAGAGAGTCTCGGCGCTCCGTCGCTCGAAACAATGGGTGGGATGATCGAATTGATCGGTTAGAACACTGGATCTTGGAGCTAGAAGCTTCAACCTACCCAGGCTAAGCCCCCAGACAATTATGGGCACCCCCGATGAGTGAACTTAGCTCAATCGAATGATCGTTTTCTGGGTCAAAACCTAGGATTCTCTTAGGGAAAATCTGTTTTTTTACCCATTGGGGTGGGCCTATGTAAACGAACGTGACCATGGAATCTGTGAGGCCGCAGGTCCATTTTTGGAGCTCATTTTCCTGGTATCAGATTCTCGCTCATTGATTTTTCATTCCTTTTTAAAGGTGTAGGGGGGTAGGGGTTATGAATAAGGAGGGGTATTGGGTTTTAATGGAACAGTCTCGTTAGTTTCATTTAATCCCTGTTCGTTAACGAAGTGTCACGTATGTGTTACACCATGGGACAAAGGTTGCGAATATTTTTCTAGAGCTTTATGATAAAAGTTCTCCTTTATTTAGGCCAAGTTAGGGGCCATTCTCGTGCTGGGCAAAGTCACAAATTCGCGAATCCTTACTATATTTTTTTAAATTGAAGGAAATGACGTGATATTGCCTTGAGAAGGTGGGAGAATGTTCCGATACTGGGAGTAATGTTCGCCTTATTATGCCATTACCGTAGAATTCCATTTGAAGAATTTTAATTAACCCCGTTTGGGTGAAGAGGTGCGCTATGTATTGGGTATTTGCCAATCGTTTCATTCTGGTATTCATCACATGTTTCGGACTGGTGAGTCAGTTTTCAGGAATCAGTTTGGCCGATTCCGGTGTGGCTGGAATGCCCCAAGAGGATAAACGGGCAGAAAGCCGAGCGGAAAAACACGCGCTGGTCGTGACAGATGATTATATCATTGGTCCCGAAGATGCTTTGGAAATTAGTGTGTGGAGAAATAAAGAGCTTTCGCGACAGGTGACGGTTCGACCAGATGGACGGATAACCTTACCGTTGATCGGAGATGTAGAAGCAGTGGGGCGGACGACCTTGGAATTGCGCGATGAAATCACCGAAAAATTACGATCGTATAAGGAAAATCCAACCGTTGCAATCGTCGTTCAGGGGATAAATAGTTACTATTTCTATACACAAGGTGCCGTCGCCAAAGTTGGAAAATTCCCCTTATTGAGTCGTACTACTCTGATCCATGCGATCACTTTGTCTGGAGGATTTAGTCCGGATGCCGTGAGAAGCCGGGTGACCATTTTCCGACTTCCCGGACGAGGAAAATCGGCAGAACACCAAAAAATAGTGGTGAATTATGATGATATCATTTTGAGGGGGGGAAAAAACATTGAATTAAAGCCTGGGGATACCATTGTGGTGCCCTCAGAAACCATGGTTCTGATTCCATAGCTGTCATCTAAGGAACATAATGTGAAGCGAAAATGGAGGAAGTCCATGAGGTTAAGTATGTGTAAGAAGATCAGTTTTTTTCTACTGGGTTGGGCTTTAGCCCTATCTGGAGGGTGTATAAAACCTGATGTCATCATTCCTCCCGGTCCCCCAGAGGGAGGGTTTGTATTGGGCCCTGAAGATGTGATCGAAGTCGTAGTTTGGAAAAACCCCGATTTATCTCGTCAGGGAGTTATCCGCCCGGATGGGAAATTTAGCCTTCCACTTATTGGGGACATTCCTGTCGCCGGTCTGACCGCAGAGCAAATCGCCTCTGTTATTGAAGAGCGCTATAAGGCCTACAAGGAAAATCCATCCGTTTCCGTGAATGTGGTTTCTGTGAATAGTTATTATGTGTATGTCGTGGGAGAAGTGAATGGGCCCGGGAAAATTCCCCTCAAGTCCTATACCACTATCCTTCAGGTTCTTTCCTTGGCGGGAGGGTTTACGCAATTTGCCTCCAGTAATGACATGCATGTTATTCGGAACGTGGTGAATGCCGAGGGTGAGGTCAAAGAACTCCGAATTCCCATTCGTTACGATGACCTGATTGACGAGGATGGCGGAGTGTACAACATTACCCTGCAGTCAGGAGATACCA
Organism: Nitrospirales bacterium; assembly: GCA_965223495.1. Lineage (GTDB taxonomy): Bacteria > Nitrospirota > Nitrospiria > Nitrospirales > UBA8639 > Nitrospira_E. Next base: position 985,697 of record OZ245001.1, read on the forward strand.
TCGTGGTGCCGTAGGGTCCCATGAATTTTTTGGGGCAGGGGTTTGACGAGGACCGGGTTTCTCTACGGAAAGGTTGAAGACAAGAAAAATTTTCAAGAATGTTTGCGAATTCACTTTCATTTTCTTAGGTAGGTCCCTCTGTCCTACCTTAGCGTGATTCAATACACACTAACCCTTGCACTAGATGATTAACCGATGATAGCTGAAAAAGGACTGGCTCCCGAAAAAGAACAACCATTAGATATCCAGAGGATCCTGAAAGATTTTCTTGATCTTCTTGTTCGTCGAAAATGGTTTGTGATCATCTTCATGTTTCTGGGCCTATCCATTGGTGGATTTATGGCCTGGATGAAAAACGATGTGTACCGTTCGAGTACAGTCATTTTAGTCGAACAACAAAAAATCCATGAAAAATACGTACCCTCCGTTGTCGGAGGCAGTGCAGCAGGTCGTCTCTCAACGATTACTCAACAGGTTTTGAGTCGCACGTATTTGCAAAAAGTCATTGATGAGTATCATTTATCCCCCGAGGTGCTTCAAACTCAGGGGTATGAACCCGTAATCGAAGATTTACGAAAGAATATTAAATTAGAAACAAGAGGGAGCGGGGGAGTATTGGAGGCCTTTACCATCTCTTTTGCCCATAAAGATCCCATGATGGCGATGAAAGTAACCGCCAAATTAGCCTCCCAATACATCGATCAAAATATCAAAATCCGGGAACAATTCATCGAGGGAGCCACGGAATTTCTAGAGCAGGAATTGGAGGCGGCCAAAAAAGCCTTAGATGAAAAAGAAAAGAACCTGACCGAATATAAATTGAAATACGCCGGTGAATTGCCCAGTCAATTGGAAACGAATCTACGCACCCTTGATCGATTGCAAGAAGAAAAAATACAACTGCAGGAATCTCTCCATGGCGTGAATGTCCGGTTGGAGTTGTTGAGTAAGACTCTTGGGGAATATGAATCCATTGCTGGGACTTTGTATCAATTGGGAACTGGAACGACATCTCAGGGGGGTGTTCCCCGCGGAAATGCCGACCCGCTCTACCGCCGCCTTCAAGAGTTAAAAGGGGAACTCACTAAAATGGAAGGGGAATATACGGATGCCTATCCTGATGTGATTTCCCTAAAAACACAAATTCAAAAGTTGGAAAAACAGCTGAACCAAGCCCCGCCACAACCGGAAGAACTGCTGGAAGATGTTCCGATGGAAGAAGGGGAGAAAACCATTTTCGATCCTTATCAAGCTGATCTTCATACATCTAGGGATGAATTAAAATCCCAAATTGTGGGATTGAAGGCCCAGCTTAAAAGGGTCACGGAACAGATGAAGGAATTTGAGGCCCGTATTGAGCATACTCCGACTCGCGAACAAGAACTTCTGGTGTTGGAGCGAGACTATGGGAACATGCAAGATAATTATCAACACCTTCATCAAAAACGCATTAATGCGAGAATTTCAGAAAATTTAGATAAACGGCAAAAAGGCGAACGCTTCCGCATACTTGATCCAGCTAATTTACCCACGACTCCTGAAGGTCTCCCTCGAGCTTTAATGATCGTCGTAGGGTGGGGTGCGGGGTTGGCGCTTGGTGTGGGATTGGCGTTCCTCTTGGAAATGGTCTCACCGACGTTTCGACGTTCGGATGATGTCGAAGTATCTTTAGGATTTCCTATGCTAGCCACCATTCCCAGTTTCCGATTAGCGTATGGAAAAACGATGAAAATGTTGCCTGGGGCAGTGACTTCCTCCTCGCCAGGGAATGGAATGGGTGGCGGAGTTGGAGCAAATAGCTATTTCGAAATGGAGGGAAATGGAAAATCGGCCTTTTACCGAAAAACAGCGAAACCTAAAGAACTTCCTCCTCAAATGGACTTGGTGGTGAAATGGCGACCGGATTCCCTGGTTTCGGAACAATATCGTGTGGCGGCGACACGGTTGGACCTGTTAGGAGAGCATTCAATGGGCAACGTGGTCCTGGTAACTAGCGCCATGAAAGGAGAGGGCAAAACCTCCACCGCTGCGAACGTGGCCTATACCCTGGCCCGTGATTTGGATGAACCGACCCTGTTGATTGAATGTGATTATAAATGTCCAAACCTCCATAATGTATTCGTGATGAGACATTACCCTGGGGTGGCTGACTATCTGGGCGGAGAAGCCTCTCTAGAATCCTGTTTGCAAAAATTTCCCGATTTGGATTTGTGGTGTATGCCAGTGGGGGATCTGGATGCGAATCCGATGACCTTATCAAAATTTCAGCATTTGTCCACCTTAATCGAGTCTGTCAAGACACGGTTCCGGTTTATCATTCTTGATGGACCTCCCATTCTCCCCCTCGCCGATATTAATCTCCTATCCGGTATAGCTGACATCCTACTCATGATCGTACGATCGGGAACGACGCCTAAGGATGTCGTGCAAAAGGCCACAGAAATGTTGCAGCATTCTGGATCGATACGGTTAATTCTCACTGATGCGTGGTCTGAGGGAATGCCCTACTATGTGCGACGAGGGTATGCATTGCCGTATGCCACCAGTAGCTAGGGATGAACGAGGGGCACCTGCATACTTCGGCCCCGGTGAGGCCGGACCCTCCCAGTTTATTGAGTTCTTCTTTTTCGCCCTTCAAGTTTAAAAAACGAGTTCTCATCCTTGGGGATGGAAAACTCGCCCATGATTTGGCCCGGGTCTTGGTTTTTGACCGGTCTCATCGTTACGAGGTAGTGGGATTTCTGTCGGGTGACTTAGCCCGGGTGGGAACGCGATTGGCGCGGGCAAAAGTGATCGGGACCGTCAATCAATTATTTGAGTTGTCCGAACAGGAGAATGCCCATATTATTGCGGTCTGTGTTGAGGACAGAAGGGGGGGGATGCCGGTAGAGGCCCTGTTAGACGTCAAATCCATGGGTGTGGAAGTGGTGGACGGCCACAGAATGTATGAGGAAGAATGTGGCCGCCTGTCTATTGACGAATTGAAGCCAAGCTTTTTGATCTTTTCCTCAGGATTTCGTCGGAAACCTGTGGTCATGATGATGAAGCGAATCAGCGATGTAGTGGGGGCGGCCTTAGGCATTACCTTTCTGGCTCCACTCTTAGCGATGATCGCCTTGGTGATTAAATGGGACTCTCAGGGGCCTGTCCTATACCGACAAACGAGGATTGGTCTTCATGGGTATCCCTACGTTTTGTTAAAATTTCGATCCATGCGACAAAATGCGGAAGCAGACGGCGTGAAATGGGCGGAAGTCGGGGATTCCAGAGTGACCAAAGTGGGAAACTGGCTCCGGAAACTTCGTTTGGATGAATTACCCCAGTTTTTTAATGTGTTAAAAGGGGAAATGAGCTTAGTGGGTCCCAGGCCCGAACGGCCCCATTTTGTACAGGATCTTCGCAAAAGTATTCCTTATTATGATCTGCGCCATACGGTGCGTCCAGGTATTACCGGATGGGCGCAGACTTGTTTTCAGTACGCGGCTTCCTTGGAAGACTCGCACGTCAAATTGCAATATGACTTGTATTATGTCAAAAACCTCTCCTTGTGGTTGGACCTTCGGATTCTTTTTCGAACCATCCGGGTAGTGCTGCGGGGGAGTGGGGCTCGGTAATATTTAGGAGAGAAACCCAAGACCGTTATGTTACATGCCCTTAGTTTTGATATTGAGGAACATTTTCATGTGGCTGCCTTTGACTGTGCCGCTCGGCGGCGGCATTGGGAAACCCAGGAAAGTCGAGTGGAACAGAATACCCATGTTATTCTCGACATGTTGGAACAACGGAGAATAAAAGCCACCATGTTCGTATTGGGATGGGTGGCGGAACGCCGTAAGGATCTCATAAAAAAGATCGTGGATTCCGGGCATGAGTTAGGGTCCCATGGATACGGTCATGAATTGATTACTGTACAAAGTCCACAAGTGTTCCGGGAAGATATCCGACGGGCCAAGTCTATTTTGGAAGATATTAGCGGTAAGCCAATTTTAGGGTATCGGGCTCCCACCTTTTCCATCACGAAAGAAACCGAATGGGCCTTACCCATTCTGGTGGAAGAGGGCTACCAGTATGATTCTAGTATTGTGCCGATCGTCCATGATTATTATGGGATTCCTGGTGCCGATCCGACGATTCATACAATTGCAACCGACTCCGGTCCGATCGTGGAAGTCCCTCCCTCAACATGTGATATTGCAGGAATGACTCTTCCCATCGCAGGGGGAGGGTATTTCCGGTTGTTTCCCTATCCGTTGCTTCGCAAACTCCTGCGTCGGGTTGAAGCCCAAGGGCACCCCTTAATCATGTATTTGCATCCGTGGGAGCTTGATCCTCACCAACCCCGCATGCGAGGCTCCTTCCTGTCGCAATTTCGCCATTACTTGAACATTGAGAAAGTTCAGGGTCGACTTACCCAACTTCTGGAAGATTTCTCCTTCGGTCCCATCAAAGAACTGGTCCCTGAGTTTTGCTGAGCGATCTTTGGGTTAGATCTGAATCTTGGAAGGGTTGTCCTTCCCTCCAACTGCTCCCCAGCCAATGGCCTCTTCCGGACTTGCTTGATCCTTTAAGCTGAATCCTAATTTTTTTGCAACTATCCCTTGTCCTCCTGTGGGTCTTGAAGAAAGCCTATGATGGGGCCCTAGCCATTCGATTGAAATTCCCGTTTACAGGGTCCGTGAGGCCTAGGAACAACAACAAAATTTTGTGGGACGATATAAATAATTAATTTTCAGATTTACGTAGAAATAATGAACAAAAAAACATTCGGATGTTTTTGAATTCCTTCGGCAAAATGTTTCTGGTATCTTAGGCACCCTCAAAAATATTCTTCCATAATTTTGGATGTTTATGGGTGAAAAACAATGGGAAAGGAGAAATTGGGAAAGAAGGATTTTAGGTTCTTTGTAGTGAGATTCACACATTAATTTTAGGCGCGTCATTTGCATTTACCTTACAAATGACCCTGTTAAATTTTTGGAATTTTTAACATTCCTTTCATTTAAGCATTTTTAGATTTCTAGTTACGGACAATTGCCTCAAAAAGGACGATCTAGTCGAATTCCTGCCAGTCTAATTTCCCCATGTAGACAACTGAAGAAGGATTTTTAAGTTTTTCTCATGGTATTCCTGAGCTAAGCCATTGCGTTTGCCTTCATTTCAGACCTTTGTTACTCACCAGATTAACCTCTCCGTAACCCGGTGGTGGCTAATCATGTGTGGGTTTTCTCTACTCCTCTTGAGTATTCCCCTCCCGGGGTTTGCAGATATCGTCCTAACCTGGAATCCCAATTCCGAGACTGATCTAGCCGGATATAATATTTATCAACGAAAACCCCCTTCCCTGGACTATGGGTCCCCAATTTTTAGCGGTATACCCTCCATGTCGACTATTCCTTTTTATGCTGTTCCCAATCTGTCCATTGGTGAGACCTATAGTTTTTCAATGACCGCGTTTGACCAAAGCGGCAATGAAAGCTTGTTGACCGAAGAAGTTTCGACAACGGTTGCGAGTGATGCGAATATCACGACTTCATTGGTAACTGCCATCGTTGGAGCCGGGCATATTACGAGTTCACCAGCCGGACTGTTCTGTCTTGGAGGGACTTGTAGGAAAACTTTCCCGACCGGCACTACCGTTACCTTGACGGCGACCCCTGCTAGTGGCTTTGTGTTTAGTGGCTGGAATGGAGCATGTAGTGGAACAGGCAATTGTTCCGTGAGTCTCACTTCAGTGCGAGCGGTGATGGCCACATTCATTGAACAGCCCATCGACACGCAAACGTTCGTCGGTTCGGTATCGGGAGATGGAACATTAACCAGCACTCCAGCTGGGTTGAATTGCAGCAGCAATAGTATTTGTACCGCAGATTTTCCCGTGGGCACGTCCGTTACCCTGGTGGCCACCCCGGCAAGCGGTTCGGTATTTTCGGCCTGGGGCGGAGCCTGTCTGGGGCTGACTACCTGTACCCTCACAATTGAAGCCTTCAAAACCGAAGCGGTTTCAGCTCATTTCATTTCAAGTGGAAATACACAGCCGTTAGCAGTGACGGTGGCGGGCACGGGCAGTGGGACGGTGACGAGCAGTCCGGCGGGGCTGAGTTGTAGCAGTGGCACCTGCACGACTAATATGGAAACGGGAACATTAGTGGGTCTGACGGCGACGCCAGGGAGTGGGGCGAGCTTTAGTGGGTGGAGTGGGGCATGCAGTGGCACGGGCAGCTGTACGGTGACGATGAACACGGCGCAGAATGTGACAGCGACGTTTACGGCGAGTGCGCCCACGGACACGCAGGCCTTGGTGGTGGTCGTCACGGGCAGTGGGACGGTGACGAGCAGTCCGGCGGGGCTGAGTTGTAGTAGTGGCACGTGTACGGCGGACTTTGCGACGGGGACGGTGGTGAGCCTGACGGCGACACCGAGCAGTGGGGCGAGCTTTAGCGGATGGGGCAGTGCGTGTAGTGGCACGGGGACGTGTACGGTGACGATGACGACGGCGCAAGGGGTCTCGGCGACGTTTACGGCGAGTGGGCCGAGTGGGTGGGCGGTCAACTTCCAACCGAGTAGTGCGGGGGTGCCGAGTGGGTATCAAGCCGATGATGGGGCGGTGTATAGCAGTAGCCGCGGGTATGGCTGGTCGACGAACCTGCAGGGGCAGACGCGGGAGCGTAATGCGCAGAGTGACCAGCGGCTGGATACGGCGGTGTTTACGGGGGCGGTGGCGACGTGGCAGTTGGATGTGCCGAATGGGAGCTATGTGGTGTCGTTGGCCAGCGGGGATGCCAGTTGGGCGCAAGGGCCGCATCGGGTGGTGCTGGAAGGGCAAGTGGTGGTCAATGGGGTGAGTACGGCAGCGAATGAATACGTGACGATCACGGACTGGCCGGTAACGGTGAATGATGGGCAGTTGACGATTCAGTTGGGGGGCACGAGTGGCACGAGCTTCTTAAACTATGTGACGGTGACGGCGGCCGGGGGGGCGAGTACGCATGCGTTAGGAGTGACGGTGGCGGGCACGGGCAGTGGGACGGTGACGAGCAGTCCGGCGGGGCTGAGTTGTAGTAGTGGCACGTGTACGGCGGACTTTGCGACGGGGACGGTGGTGAGCTTGACGGCGACGCCAGGGAGTGGGGCGAGCTTTAGTGGGTGGAGTGGGGCATGCAGTGGCACAGGGACGTGTACGGTGACGATGACGGCGGCGCAGAACGTGACGGCCACGTTTACGGCGAGTGCGCCGAGTACGCACCAGTTAGCAGTGACGGTGGCGGGCACGGGCAGTGGGACGGTGACGAGCAGTCCGGCGGGGCTGAGTTGTAGTAGTGGGACGTGTACGGTGCAGGCCTCCGCGGGGACGGTAGTGAGCCTGACGGCGACGCCAGGGAGTGAGGCGAGCTTTAGTGGGTGGAGTGGGGCATGCAGTGGCACGGGGACGTGTACGGTGACGATGACGGCGGCGCAGAACGTGACGGCGACGTTTACGGCAGGTGTCCCCTCTGGCACGACTGCCTTGGTGGTGGTCGTCACGGGCAGTGGGACGGTGACGAGCAGTCCGGCGGGGCTGAGTTGTAGTAGTGGGACGTGTACGGCGGACTTTCCTATCGGAACGGTGGTGGGTCTAACGGCGACCCCAGGGAGTGGGGCGAACTTTAGTGGCTGGGGAGGCGTATGTAGTGGCACGGGGACGTGTACGGTGACGATGACGACGGCGCAAGGGGTCTCGGCGACGTTTACGGCGAGTGGGCCGAGTGGGTGGGCGGTCAACTTCCAACCGAGTAGTGCGGGGGTGCCGAGTGGGTATCAAGCCGATGATGGGGCGGTGTATAGCAGTAGCCGCGGGTATGGCTGGTCGACGAACCTGCAGGGGCAGACGCGGGAGCGTAATGCGCAGAGTGACCAGCGGCTGGATACGGCGGTGTTTACGGGGGCGGTGGCGACGTGGCAGTTGGATGTGCCGAATGGGAGCTATGTGGTGTCGTTGGCCAGCGGGGATGCCAGTTGGGCGCAAGGGCCGCATCGGGTGGTGCTGGAAGGGCAAGTGGTGGTCAATGGGGTGAGTACGGCAGCGAATGAATACGTGACGATCACGGACTGGCCGGTAACGGTGAATGATGGGCAGTTGACGATTCAGTTGGGGGGCACGAGTGGCACGAGCTTCTTAAACTATGTGACGGTGACGGCGGCCGGGGGGGCGAGTACGCATGCGTTAGGAGTGACGGTGGCGGGCACGGGCAGTGGGACGGTGACGAGCAGTCCGGCGGGGCTGAGTTGTAGTAGTGGCACGTGTACGGCGGACTTTGCGACGGGGACGGTAGTGAGCTTGACGGCGACGCCAGGGAGTGGGGCGAGCTTTAGTGGGTGGAGTGGGGCATGCAGTGGCACGGGCAGCTGTACGGTGACGATGAACACGGCGCAGAATGTGACAGCGACGTTTACGGCGAGTGCGCCGAGTACGCACCAGTTAGCAGTGACGGTGGCGGGCACGGGCAGTGGGACGGTGACGAGCAGTCCGGCGGGGCTGAGTTGTAGTAGTGGGACGTGTACGGTGCAGGCCTCCGCGGGGACGGTAGTGAGCCTGACGGCGACGCCAGGGAGTGAGGCGAGCTTTAGTGGGTGGAGTGGGGCATGCAGTGGCACGGGCAGCTGTACGGTGACGATGACGGCGGCGCAAGGGGTCTCGGCGACGTTTACGGCGAGTGGGCCGAGTGGGTGGGCGGTCAACTTCCAACCGAGTAGTGCGGGGGTGCCGAGTGGGTATCAAGCCGATGATGGGGCGGTGTATAGCAGTAGCCGCGGGTATGGCTGGTCGACGAACCTGCAGGGGCAGACGCGGGAGCGTAATGCGCAGAGTGACCAGCGGCTGGATACGGCGGTGTTTACGGGGGCGGTGGCGACGTGGCAGTTGGATGTGCCGAATGGGAGCTATGTGGTGTCGTTGGCCAGCGGGGATGCCAGTTGGGCGCAAGGGCCGCATCGGGTGGTGCTGGAAGGGCAAGTGGTGGTCAATGGGGTGAGTACGGCAGCGAATGAATACGTGACGATCACGGACTGGCCGGTAACGGTGAATGATGGGCAGTTGACGATTCAGTTGGGGGGCACGAGTGGCACGAGCTTCCTAAACTATGTGACGGTGACGGCGGCCGGGGGGGCGAGTACGCATGCGTTAGGAGTGACGGTGGCGGGCACGGGCAGTGGGACGGTGACGAGCAGTCCGGCGGGGCTGAGTTGTAGCAGTGGCACCTGCACGACTAATATGGAAACGGGAACATTAGTGGGTCTGACGGCGACGCCAGGGAGTGGGGCGAGCTTTAGTGGGTGGAGTGGGGCATGCAGTGGCACGGGCAGCTGTACGGTGACGATGAACACGGCGCAGAATGTGACAGCGACGTTTACGGCGAGTGCGCCCACGGACACACAGGCCTTGGTGGTGGTCGTCACGGGCAGTGGGACGGTGACGAGCAGTCCGGCGGGGCTGAGTTGTAGTAGTGGGACGTGTACGGCGGACTTTGCGACGGGGACGGTGGTGAGCCTGACGGCGACACCGGGCAGTGGGGCGAGCTTTAGCGGATGGGGCAGTGCGTGTAGTGGCACGGGGACGTGTACGGTGACGATGACGACGGCGCAAGGGGTCTCGGCGACGTTTACGGCGAGTGGGCCGAGTGGGTGGGCGGTCAACTTCCAACCGAGTAGTGCGGGGGTGCCGAGTGGGTATCAAGCCGATGATGGGGCGGTGTATAGCAGTAGCCGCGGGTATGGCTGGTCGACGAACCTGCAGGGGCAGACGCGGGAGCGTAATGCGCAGAGTGACCAGCGGCTGGATACGGCGGTGTTTACGGGGGCGGTGGCGACGTGGCAGTTGGATGTGCCGAATGGGAGCTATGTGGTGTCGTTGGCCAGCGGGGATGCCAGTTGGGCGCAAGGGCCGCATCGGGTGGTGCTGGAAGGGCAAGTGGTGGTCAATGGGGTGAGTACGGCAGCGAATGAATACGTGACGATCACGGACTGGCCGGTAACGGTGAATGATGGGCAGTTGACGATTCAGTTGGGGGGCACGAGTGGCACGAGCTTCTTAAACTATGTGACGGTGACGCAGAAGTAGAGGGAAATAAGAGGAAAAGAAAAATTCAATCCTGCATCTCAAGAAGCCAGAGCCACAAACCTTTGTCTTTACCCCTGGCTCATCCGTCATTTAGAGGAGTAGAGGGTAGGGGCACCAAAATGATACGCCGGAACTAGTTACCCCTCATTCAAAATGCCTGCATCTCCATAGTAGGCTACCTTTAACATTATTTTGGGGTTTTTAACTCGTCCAGGGTCGCCTTGGCGTCATCCGCTCCGGGAAAATTGGCACTAATCATCAGGGCCCGTTCTAATGTTTTTCGGGCCTGTTGTTCCTCTCCTTTTTTGTACTGCGCCATGCCGAGGTGGTACTGCACCACGGGGTGCTCTGGGAGTTTTTGAGCAGCTTCCTGGAGTAATGACACGGCCTTCAAATAAGCCTGGCGTTTATAATAAATCCATCCTAAGGTATCGGCAGTATGCGGATCTTCCGGTTGTTGAGCTCTTGCATTTTCGGCAAAGCCCAACGCCTCATCTAAATTACCGTCCTGATCTACCAAGAGCCAGGCCAGATTATTGGCTGCCGGGGCAAAATCGGGGTCAATAGCCAAAGTTTTTCGATAATGGTCTTTGGCCGTATCGAGTTGGTTTTTTTGCTCGGCGATCATCCCCAAAATCATATGAGCAGAGGCTACTTTGGGGTTTTTCTCCAGGAGACGATTGTATTCCCTGACGGCATCATCGACCCGATTCGTTCGTTCGTACAATTCAGCGAGGTTCATGTAGGAGGCTTGAATTTGACCGTCTAACTCCAGGGCTTTCTTAAAGGCCTGTTCGGCCTGATCGGCCTGGTTGGCGCGCATCCACAACCTGCCCAATAAATTATAGAGCAGGGGGTTATCGGGTGTGACCGCTATTTGTTGTTGGACCCGTTCTCGAGCCTGTTTGGCCTCTCCTCGGTCCACGTGAAGGCTCGCCATTTGGGTGATGGCCTGGATGAAATTCTTATTGATCTTCAAGGTTTGCTCAAAATGATCCAGCGCCTCTTGATATTTTTTATCTTGCCGGGCAATAAGGCCTAGTTTGTAGTGGGCCGTAAAATCTTGGGGTACTTTGTCAACGATGGCCTCATACAGTCGTTTGGCTTGGCCCACGTCCTTATTCCCCAAAAATGCCTGGGCCAGAATATGAACGGCTTGGAGGTCGCGGGGGTTTAATTGAAGGGCAGCACGCGCCTCTTCAATGGCCAGGTCATAGGATCCTTCAGCCAATCGGACAATGGCCATGGCCTTCCGGATTCCCCGGTCTTGAGGGGCCAGCCTCTTGGCTTGTGACAAGGATTGAATGGCTTGGGGAATGTCATTTTTCTGGCCCCATGCCATCCCAAGATGTTGGTGGGCCATAGCCTGGTCGGGTTCGGCCTTAAGAATTCGTTGTAAGAGAGGGATGGCTTGGTCGGTTTTTCCCCGGCCGATGAGGAGACGGGCCGCGAAGGTTTGATCGAAGGCATCCTTTTTCTTCGCATCAAAAGGCAGGCTCAGCTCTTGTTCCGCTTGATCCCATTGTTGATTGTCCAGGTAAAAATTAATGAGAATTTTTCTCACTTCATTGGATTGGGGGTTTAACTCTCTGGCTTTTCGATAATGGGCGAGGGCCTTCTCTCCAGTCCCCATAAAGACATAAAAATTCCCTAACAAGATTTGAGGTTGCTCACTCTTGGGTTTTCGAGCAGCCATTTGCTGGTAGACCTCTTCGGCTTTCTTAAACTGCCGGGTGGCCTCAAAAAATTTAGCGACTCTGGGATACAGGGCTTCATCATCGGGGTCCAGCGTGATGGCTTGTTGGTAGTACGTTTCCGCTTCCCGAGTTTTCCCCTGAAGGGCAAGCAGATCACCTTGAGCCAAGATCATGGCGGTGCTGTTCGGTATTTTCTGAAGTCCTGTTCCCAAAATGGCAAAGGCTTCATCGAACTTTTTTAGGGTAAAAAAGGCCCGCGCCAGATCGATATAGACCTGTTCATTGGTGGGGTCCAATTCCAGGGATTTTTGGAGTTCGGCGATGCCTTCTTCGAATTCTTTTTCGATGATGAGACTTCGTCCACGCAAGAGATGACCTTTGGGATCTTGAGGAGAAGAGGCCAGGACAATCTCGGCATGTTTTTTTGCCTCCTGGGGTTTCTTATCATGCAAATAGAATTCGCCCAATTGAAGATGTGCGTCTTCGATACTCGGATCGAACTCGACAGCTTTGGTCAATTCCCAAAAGGCGGCTTGTAAATCCGGCATGCCTCCTAGTTTTAGGTGGATCAACGCCATTTGGTGATAGGCCTTGGCATCTTTTGGGTCGAGCTGGATGATATTCCTAAATTCGATGAGGGCCTCTGAATATTTACCCGCCTCAAAGTAATCCATTCCACGCTCGTAATGCGCAGCCTTTTTCTCTTCGGCAGAAAGTTGCGTACAATTTCCTAGGCTGACGATCAATAACGGTAAAGACAACAACACCAAAATTGCGGATGACCGAATTCGCGACATACGTGAACTCCCTTTCATGACTATAAGACTTCCGGGGGAAGCCAGGTGCGTGGAAATTGTTCGAAAATCGTCCTGTTACATTGGTAATATCTGTATCTTGGCAGACTTTGTTCATTAAGACCAGTCGGAGAGCCAGGGATTGGGATTTTCTTCAGTTTCTTTAATTTCCAGATATTTCTTCAAGAAGAAAGAGGTTTTCCATCGTAAGGATAGCTTGTTTTCTGACTCGGAGACCTTTTCGGATATCGAAGGGAACTAATTGAAAAATGGGTAATGGGTTGGGGGAAGGAGTTTCTTGAGGCAAGAAGGGTGCGGCCTGGAAAAATATGGAAGGCAACGAGAGGATAAAGGTCAGAAAAGAGTTGAGTTCACCCTTTTTCGTGCCAAAATAGAAGAAATTTCAGTTTTGGAGAAATCACATCCAGGAACCCTGGGGAGGGGCGTTAGGAAACGTGGTTGAAAAGAAGAAAGGAGGGGCCTACCTCTTTAAAAAAAACCAAACGCCCTGTTCCAGAGAGGAACAGGGCGTTGATATTTAAAAGCACACCTTATTGAAATTAACGGACTAGGCTTTTTTCCGTTTCCAGTTCCAAAGGCCTAATCCCGCCAAACCCGTGCCAAACAGGAACACGGTTCCCGGTTCTGGCACCTGTCCGGTCAATTCGGCATCAAATGAGGAGATCTGGCCCCCTGCGGTGTGCGTAATCGTCACCTTTTGCGTCAACGAATACTGTCCGGAAGTCGGAGCCCCCGCCAAACCGCCTACCGTGCTGGCAAAGGCGACCGGTGCAAATGGGCCTTGGCTGGTCAATTGGGTAGCTTGCCCAAACGCAGTATTGCTGGCATCCAGGAAGGTTTCCAAGAGCACGCTGCCATCGGTGGTGCCACCGATACCAGACGTAAAGGCCACGCCTTCCATCCCATTAAAGTCCGTGGCGCTCCATTCGAGCACAAGAGTTCCTGCCGTTGACGTGGAAACATTCACGGAGTTCAAATCCATACGTGGATTGTCCGTATCATTCCCGATAACCGGGGTCGTAATACCCGTGGTCACATTGACCTGCCAAGTCGAACCACCCAACGCCCCAGAAAAGGACACCACACCGAGAACGCCGCTGCTATCACCAGCCCCATTATCGGTAATTGTCACGGAGTCAGCTCCGGAAGTTAGCCTCAGAAACCCAGTGGCCTGGGCCTCCTCTGTCATCCCAAAGCTGGCCACCCCCGCGAGGAGGAGCCCGGCTAGGGCGACCGATAGTTTAGGTGAATGTTTCATAAAAACCTCCTTTTAATAGTAATGGGTTATGAGTCGATCCCATGAAAAAAATAAATAGTGACGTTAGTCATGGTTAGCCTAAACAAGCAAACACTGGGCCATTTATTTTTTTGTAGGCATCCAACTTTAAATAACCGGTGTAAAATGTTGAAAAAGTTAAAAATTTATGTCTTTGTTTTTTTCGGATTGGGTGCGCTAGATTAAAAGTGGACTCAACGAGGATCCTAAATTGACAAATCCGGCATCATGAGAAAGAACGAGCCTGCTAGGGGGAGAAAACAAGAATGAAACCCAAATGAAAAGGACGAGTAGGAACGGAGTGTAATGTCAGAAGACGCATATACCGAAACGCCTCAAAAAATAGGAGAAAAATTGTAAAGAATTCAGACAGGATCCGTAAAAGTTTTCATCTGCCGGTCGAATGTCACGGCCTCACAAGGAAACTCAAGAGCGAAATGGATTTTTTTTGACTCGGGAATTCATGGTAATGGCCTTTATTTAGTCCATTACCACAATTTTTTAAAGGGTTCCTGGAGTCCGCATTTTAATTGCCTAATTGGGACTAAAGAGCGAAAAATAGAAGCCGGGGGAAGGGTCCAAGAGCAGTATTTAAAATTATTACCTAGTGTTTTACTCTAAATTTGTGGGGATCCTGACCGGTATCCTGCCTTGAGCCCCAGGGTATTGTTCAGCTCTCAGATGAAAAAGAGAGCCATTCATTTATGGTGAATATCAAAAATGGGAAAAACTTCGAATCGGGGGGCGTGCGGAAAAAAGGTGGAGGAAAAAGAATCAAAATAAAAAAAAACAGAAATTTTGAGCCTTATTCACAGGATATCGAAAAAAATCAAGCTTTCCCATAATTCCGAGAAAATATTAAAATAAAATCATAGAAAATGATAAAATTTCCAACAGGAAACCAAATTGTGGATAAACATATAACCTATTGTTAATAAAAATAAAAAATGTATTATTAGAACCATGAATCCGCTGTAACCAAAAATTTCCCAATAAAACTGTCAGGTCTTTTTACGAGAATAAGTAGGACAAAATACAATGATGAATAAAAAGTGTTTAAAGACAATAGGTTACGAGAATAGATATTTTGGAATACAAATTGCTTTAAAAAACTAGTCAATAGCGTAAAGATTATTTTTTCTAATGTAGTCATTATTCATAAAGGAGTAAAGGTTATGAAAAATCCCTCTTCCCTCTCAGCGGTTGTCGCCGGTTTTATGCTGACTGGCGTGATGCTTTTTGGAATGACAGGCCAAGCCGAGGCGGTGGGTACCTTACGGCTAACTTCCGGTGGTGACCAAGTGACAATTACCGATAATGGGGCTGGTGATAGCAGCGGCGTTGTCGGTGTGGTGTCTTTCTCCGGGGCGTTGGGTACGAGCGTCTGGGAGGTCAATGTGACCACGGGTATTACGAACCCGGTTATCGGGAATGATACGGACAATCCACGTATGGATTTGAATTCCGTGAATGTCAGCACTACAGGTCCCGGAACTATCATGATCGAGTGGACCGCGACCGACTTTAATGGCGTGGAAGGTGTGGCCTTTACGTCTGGTATCGGTGGCACCACCGATGGCAGCGTGCTCTTGGAAACCTTCCTGGATGCCAGCAATACTGCGTTTGGGCAAGCTACCCAATTGACCAGCCAAGGCCCATTTGCACCGGTCGCCTTTGCCAGCACGGTAGGCGGTTTGGCGGGGGCTCCGACTTCCGGACAGTATTCGTTGACGCAAAAGGTGACGATTACGCACACCGCAGGGGGCCAGATCTCCTCATTTGATGCCGAATTGACCGGACAGGTGCCAGAACCGGGAACCGTGTTCCTGTTTGGCACGGGTTTGGCGGGATTAGGCCTTTGGAACTGGAAACGGAAAAAAGCCTAAGATGTTCTCCTGAAAGAACGATATGCCTTTGGAAGGCCCCGCTCCCTAGTGGAGCGGGGCCTTTTTTCTAACTGTTAACCTGGTTTCTCCCCCTCCCTTTGGTTCCTTTTCCCTATTCTTTGGACTCTCACCCATCTTCACCTACAATTGGTTGGCAATTGGTCTAAATGTCTTCCCCCGAACAACCGAAGATGTCTTTGGACCCCTGTCTCTCGGGCTAGAGCATGTGGTTGGGGCAAGATCCATGGCCCCCTTTTTAGATGCCCCGGTTAAAGGGGGTAGCCCCTTTTTGCAAGGATGGGCCCGTTTCCCAGTTTTGTGAATGGTTTGGTTCGTTTACGGGTTTCCGGGAGCTCGCTGGAGGTTTTTGACGTCATCATGATCCGTCCTGACATTACTCGACATATTGAATGGAATGAATAGGTTTTGGGCTTGGCCTCCGAGGATGAAAGAACTTGTAATTTCTTCGAAACTTTTATGAAAAAATCTAGCTCTAGTCGAAAAGATATGGAACAATGGGATAACGTGGGCGTACGTGACTTAGGGATGGGTGTTTCCCCTTATATGGCCCATAGGAATGGTTGGAGACTGCATCAAGGAGGATCGTGTTTATGGCTGTGACCCAAGAGGTTCAAGAACTCGTCGTCTGCCCGCGTTGTTATGGTCCGCTCAACTGGGAAGCTCCCTCTGGGCTTTCCTGTGAACCATGCCAGAGTGCCTTCGCGATTCGGGAAGGAACGGTCCCAATTTACGATTTGTATATCGATGAAAACCCTGGTGATGTGGGGCGTGACCCCTCACAAAAATGGGATATGGAGGAGTTTGAAGAAGGGTACAAATTTACGGGGTACCATGAGAGCGGAGCCCAATTCGATCATTGTTTGGGTTTTCCCAGTGAGGTGAGTGATTTTTTATACCGGCGCGTGAAGCACCGGCTGGTGGAGATGGTCCAACCGGGTGTGGGGCATCGGGTGTTGGATGTGGGGTGCGGGGCTGGATATTTTCTGATGTTGATCTGGGACAAATATCAGGCCCACGGATTTCGCCCCAAGCTGGCGGGAACCGATATCTCTATGCACCAGGTCTCTTACATGACCCAGCGAATGGCCAAAGAGGGGATTCTGGATGCCGTGGCCACCCATGGGAACGGGGAGTACTTGCCCTATGCCGATAATTCGTTCGATTTGATTACTTGTAGCGAGGTGATTGAACATGTTCGCAATCCCGGCCGGGCTTTAGCGGAAATGCGGCGGGTGTTGAAGCCCACTGGCACCCTGTTACTCAGTACCCCTTCGATGCAAGCGCAGAAGACCTGGGGGGCTTTGTTGGCTCCTATCGCCGCTGTGGTCAAAACATTGAAAGGGTACAAGCCCGACCCTTCCGCTGAGGCCACGTCCTATGACGTCCCTTGGTATCCGGACGAATTCCAACGAACGATTGGGGAAGCCGGGTTGAAAATCATGGATTTTGAGTACAATGCGATCATTCCCCATCCCTGGCACTTTAAATTTCTTCCAAAATTCTTGGTCACACCGACGGTCAAACTATTTGAAGTGATTGACCGATTTGGGAAGCCGATGTTGAATTCCCTCGCCTTACATTTTGTGACTCGCGTGGTGAAAGTCTGACCCGGGTACCGGACACCCTGCGTCGGGAGAGAATGCTGTCTCAATCGGGTGGGTATTTCCCCCAAGACGGGACCAGTTCCGTGTCGGTTGACCATGGGGTGTCCCCCTTTAATGGGGATCTTTCATTCTCCCTTTGGACTATGTTGTTTTTTCCTCGTTTACATTCGGTCATGTAACCACATGAAGGTCCGTGTTCTCCAGGAAACCGATCATAAAGTCTGGGAAGAGTTTGTCTCCACGTGTTCTTCATCCACCTTGTTCCATTCTTTAGGTTGGAAGCATGTGATTGAGCGGACCTTTTCCTATCGATCGCATTATGTCTTTGCGGAGGAAGACGGTCATGTGCGGGGAATTCTACCTTTATTTGAGGTGAAATCGTTGTGGGGCTCCCGGTCATTATTATCGGTGCCCTTTGGGGTCTATGGAGGGGTCTGTGCCGCCTCCACCGAGGCGGACCAGGCCCTCGTGCAGGCTGCCAAGGTGCTGGCTGAGGAGCGGGGAAGTTCTTGCGTGGAGTTTCGTCACGAACGAGTCTGTTCGGAACCCTTCCCTTCAAAAGACTTGTACTACACGTTTCGTCGATCCCTTTTGCCTTCCGTGGAGGAAAATTTTCAGGCTATCCCACGTAAGCAACGACGGATGATTCGGCAAGGCGACAAGCATGGGCTCGTAGCCCGGCTTGGGGGCTTAGAACTTCTCGAAGACTTTTATGCGATTTATACGCATAGTTTAAGGAATTTGGGCACTCCGGCGTTTCCTCAGTCATTTTTCCGTGAGTTGTTGGTGGAGTTCGGTGAGGCTTGCCGAATCGTGGGCGTGTGGCATGGCAACCGGATGGTTGGATCAGTCCTAACCTTTTTTTTTAAGGATCAGGTATTGCCCTATTATGGAGGTGCCTACTCCGATTCGGTGAAATTGGCGGTCTACGATTTCATGTACTGGGAACTCATGCGCTATGCGGTGGAACATGGGTACAAGGTGTTCGATTTCGGTCGAAGTAAGCAGGGGACTGGGGCGTTTGATTTTAAGCGTCATTGGGGATTTGAGCCGGAACCGTTGCCGTATCAATATTATCTTCCTCGGGGAGGCCCCATTCCCAACGTGAACCCCAGTAACCCCAAGTTGAGATGGATGATTGAAGTCTGGAAACGGATACCCATCGGGTTGACCCGAGTGATCGGCCCTTTGTTGGTTCGGTATGTTCCTTAAAAAATAACCAGGTTTTTCGCACCAGACTTTTGGAGATCATGAACCTTTATCACTAAGTCCCCATCCGGGAAAGGATCCCTCGCTGACTGGTGGCCGCGCACGTTCGTCCTTTGGTTGTCCATGTGATTTTTCGGTTGGATGTTGGTGGTCTGGAAAATGGCTTGATCAACTTGATCAACCAGATGCCGTCTGATCGGTACCGACATGCGATCGTCTGTTTAACCGAGGCCACGGAGTTTTCACGCCGGCTCCAAAAGTCGGACGTCGAAATTGTGTGTTTGTGTAAGCGCCCTGGGATGGACTGGCGGTCTTTTTTGGAATTTTTTCGAGTCTTGAGACGTTTGCGGCCCACGATCGTGCATACGCGAAATTTAGCTGCCTTGGAATACGTGGTGCCGTCGATGTTGGCTGGAGTTCCTGGACGTATTCATGGCGAACATGGGCGGGATACCTATGATCTCCACGGGAAAAACTGGAAATATCTCATGCTTCGACGGTTTCTGAATCCCCTGATCTCAGCCTATACGACCGTCAGTCTGGATCTTAAAGGGTGGTTGGAGAAGGTTGTTGGTGTAAACCCTTCACGCCTTCACCAGATCTATAACGGTGTGGATATCACGCGGTTTTCGCCCGCGCTTTCCGGACGACCCGCCATCGGACCCTCTGGGTTTCTTTCGTCTGAATCCCTGGTCATCGGAACGGTCGGGCGAATGCTTCCCGTGAAAGATCAACTCACGTTGGTGCATGCCTTTATGCTCTTATTGACTCACTCCCCGGAGTTGCGAAGCTACTTACGCCTGGTGCTGATCGGAGAGGGTCCGTTGCGAACCCAAGCGCTGGCTCTTCTGGAGGAAGCTGACCTCCAGGATGTCGCGTGGCTTCCCGGCGAACGGCAAGACATTCCGGAGTTATTGCGGGGGATGGATATCTTTGTTCTACCGTCCATTGGGGAGGGTATTTCGAACACGATCTTAGAAGGGATGGCCACTGGTCTTCCCGTCATCGCGACTCGGGTAGGGGGGAATGAAGAACTCGTGGCCGATGGACAGACCGGACGATTGGTGCCTCCCAGCGATCCTAAGGCCTTGGCTGAGGCGATTCGGGAATACCTTCCTCCATCGGTCCTTCGTCTCCAACATGGACAGGCAGGTCGTCAACGGGTAGAAAGGCTGTTTAGTTTACAGGCCATGGTTGAGGGGTATTTGGAAGTGTACGATGCCGTGGGAAAAGGACGCCCTGAGCCCGCAGTCTCGTAATGGTTCAAGGTTGAGGGACATTTAATAGCTATGTGTGGAATTTGTGGAATATATAATGTCCGGAGTGGGGAGCCGGTTGATCCTGCTCTCGTCACACGGATGAATGATACGCTGATCCATCGGGGTCCTGACGATCAAGGGGTGTTCGTGGATGGTCCCATAGGGCTGGGACACCGCCGGCTGTCGATTATCGACTTGGAAGGGGGACATCAACCTATCCCGAATGAAACCAACACTGTTTGGACCGTGTTTAATGGAGAAATCTACAATTTTAAGGACCTGAGAAACTCGTTAGTTCAAAAAGGGCATCGATTTGCCACTCGTTCCGACACCGAAGTAATCGTCCATTTGTATGAGGAATATGGGGTGCGGTGTTTTGAAATGTTGAGGGGCATGTTTGCGATCGCCCTATGGGATTCTCCCAATCGATCTCTTATCCTGGCGAGGGATCGAATCGGGAAAAAACCTCTTTTTTACTACTATGCGGATGGGACCTGTTTGTTCGGTTCTGAATTAAAGGCCATTCTGGCCGTGCCCGGTGTTCGCCGGGAGTTGAATGACCAATCCATCGCGGATTATTTTTCCCTCCTGTACGTCCCTGCCCCCAAATCCATCTTCCGGCATATTTCCAAGGTTCGGCCCGGAGGGTATGTCGTGGTGTCTCCTGAGGGGTTGTCCGAACAGCAATACTGGGATATTGATTTCTCGGGAGTGGGTTCACACTCGGAGGAAGAATGGTGTGATCGCATCGTCAAGACCTACCAAGAGGCGGTCCAGTTACGGTTAATCAGTGAAGTCCCTCTGGGAGCCTTTTTATCCGGTGGGGTGGACTCTTCTTCCGTAGTCGCGTTGATGAGTCAATTGCTGTCCGGTCCGGTCGTGACTTCATCTATTGGGTTCGAAGAGAAGGAATTTAACGAACTGGAGTATGCCCGGACTGTGGCAGATCTCTTCCAGACGCAACATCATGAGGACATCGTGACGCCCGATGCGGCGGCAATCGTTGAAAAATTAGCCTGGCATTATGATGAGCCGTTTGCCGATTCTTCGGCTATCCCCACCTATTACGTTTCGCAGGTTGCCCGTCAACATGTGACTGTGGCGCTTTCCGGTGATGGGGGTGACGAATTGTTCGCCGGCTATCGTCGGTATTTGTTCGATCAACGGGAGAATCACTTACGGAGTTATTTCCCCGCCTCCTTTCGTCGGTTCGGGTTCGGTACCCTGGCTTCCCTGTATCCGAAGGCCGATTGGGCTCCGCGGGTTTTCCGTGGAAAAGCGACCTTCGAGAGTTTAGCCTGTTCCCATATCGAGGGATATTTTCGATCGATTTCGGCGGTGCGTCCGGAATTGAAACGGGAACTCCTACATCCAGACCTCTTATCTCAACTACGGGGATATGAGACCGTGGATCTGTTCCGTGATTATTATGATCGGGCCGGTTCCATTGACCCCCTTTCGCGTATTCAATACGTGGATATGAAAACGTATTTGCCCGATGATATTCTGGCCAAGGTGGATCGGGCCAGCATGGCCCATTCTCTGGAAGTTCGCGCCCCTCTCCTGGATCATGTGTTGATGGAGTTGGTGGCGGGTCTTCCCAAAGACCTGAAGTTGCGCGGACGAACCGGAAAATACATCTTAAAAAAGGCCTTTGAGTCCAGGTTGCCGGCGGATATTCTGTACCGGCCTAAGATGGGCTTTGCGATTCCTCTGGCTCGATGGTTTCGGACGGAGCTGAAGGAGATGGCCTATGAATCCTTGTTTCAAGGAAGTCCCAGTGAGGTGTTCAATCCCAAGACGATTCGGCACATTTGGGATCAGCATCAAGGGGGGTATCGGGACCGGTCGACGGAACTTTGGACGATTTTTATGTTTAGGGTTTGGGAAAAGGTGTTTTTCGAAAAGGGGTTCGCGATGGCTCAGACTCGGGGTTGAAGAGGAATTCTATTTTTGTGAAGTTGCTTACATTGTCTTCCCTTTTCCCCAATAACATCATGCCCCACCATGGGATCTTTGTTCGGGAACGGATGTCCCATGCGGCGGAGCATAATGATTGGACGGTCCAGGTGTTAGCTCCGGTTCCCTATTATCCGCCGCTTCCCTTTGGATGGCGGCGACAATATCGTCGGGTAAAAAAACGAGAGGAGTTTGGGCGTCTGTCGGTGTATCATCCCTCGTTCTTCATGATTCCCAAATTTGGTATGTTTCTTCAGGCCCTGCTCTTATGTGTATCGATGATGATCCCCGTTCGTCGTCTTCGCGATACGGTGGGGTTTGACTGTATCGATGCCCATTACGCCTACCCCGAAGGGGTAGCCGGCGTCCTTTTGGGGATGCTTTTCCGAAAACCGGTCGTGATTACGGTCCGGGGGAGTGATGTCAACGTCTTTCGGCATTTTCCTCTCATTCGTTGGTGGCTTCGCTTTGCCTTGGGTCGGGCCGATAGGGTGATTGCCGTATCCCAGGCTTTAAAACAAGCGGTGATGGCCTTGGGGGTGTCCTCGGACCGGATTCACGTGATTCCTAACGGCGTGGATGCCACCAAATTTTCCCCTCTTTCTCAATCCGAGGCTCGGAAGTGGCTAGGTCTTCCTATGGGTCAGAACGTGCTACTTTCGGTCGGAAACTTAACCGAAAATAAGGGAATGGATTTATTGATTCGGGCGTTGAAAGTCCTTGAGAACATTCCGGAGTTTTCCAAGATTCAATTGTTCCTCGTCGGGGAAGGCCCCCAGTATGAGGCCTATCAACGGTTAATTGGGGACCTGTTCTTAGAGGGGCGGGTACGGTTACAAGGGAGGGTCGCTCATGAGGACCTCGCCTTGTGGTACTCCGCAGCCGATGTGTCCTGTTTGATGAGTGAGCGAGAGGGATGGCCCAACGTCCTGTTGGAATCTATGGCCTGTGGGACTCCCGTTCTCGCGACACGGGCGGGTGGCATTCCAGAAATCGTACAATCGGGGCAGTTGGGAGTGTTGGTTGAGCGGAATGTTGCGGCCATCGTGGAAGGAGTGAAAACCGCCCTCACGACCCCCTGGAATCCCGCAGTACTCCGAGATTATGCCGAATCGCAATCCTGGGATCGGGTCTCCGATCGGTTAAAGAGCGTGTTTGAGTCGGTTATGGGGAGGCCCTTGCATGCCCAGAAAATCTAATCTTGTCCCAGGCCGGGGGAATGAGAGAACCCGCAAACCCCTGAAAGTGATGGTCGTGGCTGGGGCTCGACCAAACTTCATGAAATTGGCCTCGATTATCGATGCGATTCGGATGTCAAACTCCGAAGGGAAACGTCGGATACATGTTACCATCGTTCATACCGGGCAGCATTATGATCCCAATATGTCTGATTCCTTTTTCCAGGATCTGAATTTGCCGGCTCCCGACATTCAGTTGGAAGTGGGCTCCGGAACTCACGCCGTCCAAACGGCGGAAATTATGAGGCGCTTTGAACCGGTTCTCCTGGCCCAAAAACCCGATGTGGTGTTAGTCGTGGGAGACGTCAATTCCACGGTGGCCTGTACCCTGGTGGGGGCAAAAATTGCCTATTCCCCGGGGGGAAAGGGGAGGTTCGATTCCACCCGAATCCGCCCCTTAATGGGCCATGTTGAGGCTGGTTTGAGGAGTGGGGATCGGGCCATGCCAGAGGAAATTAATCGAATTTTAACCGATGCGCTTTCAGATTTTTTATTTGTGACCGAAAACAGTGCTAAGCAGAACTTGCGTCAGGAGGGTATCTCTGCCCATCGAATCTTTTTTGTGGGGAATACGATGGTTGATACCCTTTTGGCTCATCGTCGCCGGGCAGACGAGGGCCCTTTTGCGTCTCGCATGAGCCTGTTTTACCCCCAAAGTTTAGGGGAGGGGAACACCCGGCGTTCACCAACAATTGACTATGGAGTGGTCACCCTGCATCGACCTAGTAACGTCGATCATCAACCCACCTTTTTGGGAATTGTGAAGGCCCTGCGGCGTATTGCCAAACGAATACCATTATTGTTTCCTGTGCACCCAAGAACGCTGAACCAGATGAAGGCCTTTGGTGTGGACAAATTTCTCTCGTTTGACTACTTTTCCAACTCCAATCTCCTCCGGCCGAAGCCCGGACTCATCGTCCTTCCTCCTCTTGGGTATTTGGATTGTTTGGGCTTGGTCTCCCGTGCCCGGTTGGTTCTAACTGATTCTGGAGGGTTACAGGAAGAAACGACGGCCTTGGGGGTTCCCTGTGTGACGATTCGGAACAATACTGAACGACCTATTACGATCCGGGAAGGGTCCAATGTCTTAGCCGGTACGGATCCCACGCGCATTGAACGGGCCGCTGCTCGACAACTTACCCGTAGGCTGGCCTGTCGGAGGCCTCGTTTGTGGGATGGGAAAGCGGGAAAGCGTATCGTGAATATTTTGTTGAAACGGGTTTAACCCGGTGAAAAAGGTGAATGTTTGGACTTTCAGGGAAGGGTGAAGGACCAGAAATGAGAAGAAGGAGGCTCTCATGAGAATCAGTGTCTTAGGAATGGGATACGTCGGATGTGTGACGGCGGCCTGCTTGTCCAAGGCGGGCCATACCGTCTTGGGGGTGGATGTCCATAAGGAAAAAATTGATATTATCAATAATGGTAAAAGTCCCATCGTTGAAAAAGGCTTGGAAGAGCTGATCAGCCAGGGTGTGCAACAAGGCCGATTGCGAGGCATCCTCGATGCGGAAGAGGGTATACGAGAATCCGAAATCAGTATTATTTGTGTAGGAACCCCGAGCCAGGGGAATGGCAGCCTAGATCTCACCGCAGTCGCGCAAATCAGCCACCAAATCGGTACGGCTCTCAAAGATAAGCAGGGACGGCACTGCGTGGTTCTGAGGAGCACCGTTTTGCCTCGAACGACTCGAGACTTGGTGATTCCCACCTTGAATAAGGCTTCAGGGAAAACCGCGGGCCAGGATTTTGAAGTCTGTTTTAACCCAGAATTCCTTCGTGAAGGGACGTCTATTTGGGATTTTTACAACCCTCCCTTTACCGTCATCGGTCAATTTGATGAAAGCCAACCCACGGCCATGGAAGAATTGTATGAGTTTTTAGATGCTCCCATTAAACGGACGTCTTTCGAAGCCGCCGAGATGGTCAAGTATAGCTGTAATAATTTTCATGCCGTGAAAGTGGCGTTTGCGAATGAAATCGGGGTGGTCTGTAAGGCTTATGGGATCGATAGCCATACCGTAATGGATCTTTTTGTGATGGATGAGAAGCTGAACATCTCCAAAGCGTACCTCAAGCCCGGGTTTGCCTTCGGGGGCAGTTGTTTGCCCAAAGATATTCGAGCGTTGATGTATGCCGCGAAAAATTCTGATGTCCAGATTCCATTACTCAACTCGACGTTTGAATCGAATAAAATCCATATCGAACGCGCAATTCAGATGATTTTAAACAAAGGTCACAAAAAAGTTGGGGTGTTGGGGTTGAGTTTTAAGGAAGGAACCGATGATCTTCGTGAAAGCCCGATGGTGGTATTAGTGGAGGCTTTGATTGGGAAAGGCTGTCAGGTGAAAATTTTTGACCAGGATGTGTTGCTGGCCAAATTGGTCGGAGCCAACAAGCAATATATTGAAAAAGGCATCCCTCATATCTCTTCTCTTATGTGTAAAACCGTTGATCAAGTCCTCGAGGAGTCTGAGGTGATTGTGGTCGGGAAAAAAGAAGTCGGGTTTAAGGAGGCCGTGCTGGCCCTGAAGGGAGATAAGCCGGTGATTGATCTGGTTCGAGTGTTTCCTAAGCCTCCCTTTCCGAAGAATTATGAGGGGTTGTGTTGGTAATTCATGAATATTTTATTTTTTTCCAAACGGTTTCCCTTACCCATGGATACGGGAGGGAAAATTCGGACCGGAAAAATATTGGAAGAATTACACAAGACTCACACTGTAACCCTAGTGTGTCATGTAGAATATCCCCAAGATGAACCATACCATGGAGAAGCCAAACAATTTTGTACGGAGTTCATCCCTGTTCCCTGGAGGGAAATAAAGAAATTTTCCCTTCGGTTCTACTTGCGATGCGTGAAGGGACTTTTCTCACAATATCCCATTACGGTTCTGAATGATTTTGATTCAGAGCTTCAATCTACCCTCCGCAGGCTCCTTCAGAAACAATCGTTTGATTTGCTGATCTGTGATTTTCTTCAACCCAGTCTCAATGTAATGGGCATAGGAGGAATTCCTACCATCTTATTTCAACATAATGTGGAAGCTGAAATTCCTTATCGGCACTTTCTGCATGCGCCTTGGTGGTTGCGGTGGTTTTGGCGGGATCAGTGGAAAAAAATGGAACAATTTGAGAAACAAGCATGCAACTGGTTTACCGGTGTTATTACGGTTTCCGATCATGATCGAAAACTGTTAGCTGAACGTTGCACCAGCTCACAAATCTTCCCGATCCCAACTGGAGTCGATCTAGAGTTTTTTTCTCCTGCTATTGAGATACCGGAAGTGCAGGAATTAGTCTTCACCGGCTCTCTCGATTGGTTGCCCAATGAAGATGCCATTATCTATTTTGCGAATGAGATTCTCCCTCTCATTAAACAGCAGCTTTCTCATGTGACCTTTACGGTGGTCGGGCGAAACCCTTCGACGACTCTCTTGGAGCACACTCGAGCCTATCCCGAAATTCGGGTGGTGGGGCGTGTGCCTGATATTCGTCCCTACGTGCACACTCATAAGGTGTATATCATTCCGTTGCGAATTGGAGGCGGAACTCGGATTAAAGCCTATGAAGCCATGGCAATGGGGAAAGCGGTGGTTTCTACAACGATTGGAATGGAAGGGTTGCCCGTTACCCACCAACAAAATGTGTTGCTGGCTGATACTCCCGAAAGTTTTGCCCAATCGATTATTGAAATATTGCATGACAACGACAAACGTCAAAAACTTGGATATGCGGCTCGTGAATTTGTCGTCCAAGAAGGCGGGTGGAAAAAGGCCGGAGAGATCTTTGGGAACATTTGCCAGAATATCGCATCTCAACACATGGCGGAGCATCATTCGGCTTAGGAATGTAGGAGCATATTTGAGCTGTAAACCGGTTGTCAAAAAGGAAAAGGCGCGTTGAGGTATTCCTAAGGCGGCTTCAAAGGAATGTGATATGACCAGCCCTCAATTCTTTTCTGGTGCTGAATGAAAAGCAGAGCATAGAACAAAGTAATGAGAGTGGTTGGGAACCAGGGTATACCAGAACAGGGGCATTGTTACGGGACGAAACACGATGTTGCCTTGTGCGGCCAACCTTTGTGTGGTCGAAAATGTATGTCCTGTGGATCCTTTAGGGTGCTCCACACCAGTTGCGGGTAGGTGACATGTCAACCTTTTGGGAAGAGCAAAAGGCTGAGTCCTCTGCGACCCGAGATTATGATTCTCCAAGGGTATTGCCAACTGCAACCGGGGAATAGATTGGGCAAGAGGTGGGAGTCGATATCAGCGTTGGGACTCGGATCTACAAATGACTGCGGGAAACCTTGTACCTCTTGGGCGGGGTTGAATGGGAGAAGCTCAAGGCCGGGAGAGAGCTGGATAAATCCGACTTTGAGGCAAACGGGATGGAAACGGAGGTGCGTTGCTGGGAACACAAACGTTATCTTTGGTATTCTGGAGCGGGAATTCCCGTCTACACTAAAGTCCTCGAGTCGGCAGTTCGAAAAACTCATGGGGTATATTCAGACTAAGACCTGGAAAGGTTCGGCCTATAACCTGGATGCCTTTCTGGGCTATCCGTTCTTGAAACGGTTTGGCAAACATCATACGATTAACCCTTCGAAAATGTTCGTGAGTCGCCGACGAGACAAGAATCAAATGAATGAGATTGAGGGGGTTGGGAGTTATGCCAAATGCATTCTGTATCATTATTGGGATGTGTCAAAATAATATTATGCGATGGACTTGTCAGAAATTACATGTGGCCTTAACCACCAGGACGAGAAGTTGGTTGAATGCTTCTTGAAGATCTATGTCGGTTACGTTTTGCCCTAATTACCTAAGGAAAACACTTCTATGGAATTTCGGCACACACCTCGCGAGCAAGAACGCATAAACAATATACTTTCGCTCATTCCAGAAGATGCTTCTTCGATTTTAGATGTTGGAGCAAGAGACGGGTATATTTCTTTGAGATTGGCCTCCCGATTTGACTCAGTGACGGCCTTAGATCTTGTAAAACCAAACATTCAACATGAGAAAATTATCTCCGTCAAGGGGGATATTTCTCAGCTCACCTTTCCTGATAACTCATTCGATGTAGTTTTGTGCGCGGAAGTTCTCGAGCATATTATACCCTCCCAACTCGTAAACGCCTGCCAAGAGTTATTTAGAGTGTCTAGGAAGTATACGGTGATCGGGGTTCCCTACAAGCAAGACTTGCGGGTAGGACGAACAACCTGTGGGAATTGTGGAGCGAAAAATCCCCCGTGGGGCCATCTCAATGCTTTTGACGAAAAGCAATTGGAGAATTTATTCCCACACGCCCAACTCTTTCGTTGTAATTTTGCCGGGGTAACCAAGGATAAAACCAATTCGCTTTCCACATTATTGCTGGATTTAGCTGGGAACCCTTATGGGACCTATTCTCAAGAAGAACCCTGTGTGAATTGCGGGGAAAAGGTCAAGGCTACTCTACCTGGTGGGAGTATTGCCTATTTATGCGCAAAGACGGCTGTTTTAGTCAATAGAATCCAGTCTTGCTTTTTCCAACCTACTCCTAATTGGATTCACGTCGTCTTTTCCAAAGATTCATGATAGCCAGTTTTAACCACCAAACGTAGTGCACCTGTCGGTCTTCTTTCTGAAATTCGCAGCCGAGCCTAAAGCCCTTCACTTTTTTATAAAAATTGGGGGGCTCTAGTGGAAGAAGGCGAGCTTGGGATACGGATGAGATACTGCAGTGTAGGTGAAATATATTATGGCTATGCCATCAAGTGATTTAAAGGGACGGTTTTCTCGATCCGTGTTATGGGTGGTTTGGGGAAAGACTGGGATTCAAATTCTTTCCCTCTGTAGTACCTTATTCATTGCTCGTATCCTCGATCCCGGAGACTTTGGTGTCATGGCCTTGGCTGGAATCTGGACGGCCATTGTCATTGCCTTGTCAGAAATGGGTCTTGGGGCTGCCATCATTCAATTTCAAGACGTCACGAAACAAGAATTAAATGTCTGCTTTTGGTTGACGCTTTTTGTCAGTGTCATATGCTATGCGGCTTTGTATGCCTTGGCCCCTTCCCTGGGGATTTGGTTTGAAAACCCCCGTTTGCCACCGGTGTTACGAGTCCTCGGCCTAGTCTTTCCTTTGGTTGCTTTGGGTATCGTTCCTGAAAGTTTATTGAGAAAGCGGTTGCTTCTCAATTATGTCTCCCAAGCTGAAATGATTGCTGCTGTATCTTCCATGCCCGTCATGGTTGGATTGGCGATCCAAGGAGCTGGTGTCTGGGCCCTTGTGGCTGGATCGCTGCTGCGACCCTTGGTTCAGAGTACATTGGTTTTTTGGTATCAGCCGTGGATCCCAGGGATTCAATTTCAAACCGATCGTTTTAAGGACATATTCGCATTTAGCTTTCATAGCTTGGGCAGTAACTTTCTTTGGGTCACATTTGCCCAAATTGATATTTTTCTTTTGGGGCGAATGGCGAATGAATCTCTTCTCGGTTTCTATTCCATGGCGAAAGATCTGGCCCTTTTGCCTGTATCAAAAATTGGAGTGGTCGTTAATCAAATATCTCGCCCCCTGTTAGCCTTGTTTCAAAAGGATGTTGATAAGATGCAATCTTCCTTTTTACACGGTCTCCGATTGGTTAACCTGATGATCCTTCCCGTTTGTGTGGGCTTGGCGCTGGTGGGGGAACAGGTGGTGACAATTGGATTAGGGGAAAAATGGTTGCCCTGTGTTCCAATTATGCAGGTGTTGTGTTTTTATGGAGTGATCCGGTCCTTTAATCTTTTCCTGCCTCATGTTTTGTCTGCAAGATATAGAGCTCAATTTTTATTTCACTATAGTTTAATGCGGTTGGTTGTCATGTTTGTCGCCCTGTTGGTAGGTACTAAACTTATATCCGAAATTTTGGGAGTGAGCGCTGGGCTGTCCATGGGGATCAGTTGGGTTTGCTTTTATCCGATCGTCTCTGGGGTAATTGTGCGACGAACGATGTTTGAATTGAATTTATCTTTGTGGGAATTGTTTAGAGAGCTGGTTCCTGCAATTCGTGCCACGCTGTGTATGGTTGGGGTGGGATTGTTATGTAATCTTGGACTCAATTATTTTGGGCCCTGGCAAGAAAGCGATTGGCAATTTTCTTTTATTTGGCTCGTTGCTGAAGTGATGATTTGCGGATTGGTCTATCTGGGAACGTTAATTGTTGGATCGCCCAATGGAGTTAACGATCTTGTGCGCATTCTTCAGTTGGTTGGTGGAGAGAAAAAAACAAAAATGGTGACCCCCTATCTTACCAAACTGAATAAGTATGTGATTCAAGACTGATGAATTGGTGCGAGTTCTCAAACAGGGGCTTGGGTTGGCGCAACAGATCCATGTAAAAATATCCTGATACGAACGGAGTTTTTATTTTGCCTAATGTAGTGGCGGTTTGGAATCCAAAATTTTCTGAAGACGACTCACGGGCAGTCTTGACTCGGCAACTAGAGAATATTGACGTTCCCGGGGTTTTATATCACCGTTATGTCAAAAATTTTCCTAAGCTTGGCATAGGTTTTCTTGATCATGGCTTATTGGGTAATGGCGAGCAACCGGTTATGTCTTCCGATGGACAATGGGTTTTGTTGTTAGATGGAGAAATCTACAATCTGCATGATTTAATTAAAAAATATCATCTTGAGGTGCCGTTGGAGGCATGCTCATCGCCAATGTTATGCCTGAGTCTTTTGTTGAAGAAGGGTGAGCCCATTGTCAATGAATTCAACGGATTGTTTTGTTTGCTACTTTTTGATCGTGCCAGCAGTACCTTGAAAATTTTTTCTGACCGGTATGCCTATCGCCCACTGTTTTACCTAATGCGTGGAGAGACGTTTTACTGTGCCTCCGAGTTAAAGGGCATTACGGTTGTTGACCCTGAAAAAAAAGTTATTGATGAAATTGGCCTTATGGGCCTGTTCAGTTTCGGCTCCCATATAATGGATAGAACATGGCTGAAGGGTTATAAAAAGCTTCCTCCCGCTTCAATCTTGGTTGTGAATGCACGTGGCCTTACAATCGAAAAATATTGGGATTATCACTATGACGAATCTGCAAAGAGATTGGATCAGGAAAGTTACTTTACGGAGTTTCGTTTACTTTTAGACCGGGCTGTCGAGCGATGTATGAAAGGTCCTTCTCGGATTGGCCTTTTTTTGAGTGGAGGTTATGATAGCCGAACGGTCGCAGCAGCCATTCAGAAACACCATTTTCCCATTCCCGCCTTTACCTTTGGATACGAACAGTCACGAGATGTGCAATATGCCAAACAATTGTCTACCCGATTGGGTTGTCGACATTTCTATTTATATGATAAAGGCCCATATTTATTCGATTATTGCCGCAAGATCATTTGGCGTTCAGAAGGCATGATTTCCTTCTATAATCAAACTTCTATGAGGTACCATCCTTTTATCAAAGAACATGCTGATATCCTGTTGCTTGGTATCCTTGGGGAATTCAGTGGATCGCATACCTGGCCGAGATTGTTGTTGACGCGGACTCGGGTTGGGGCGATTGAAGCCATTTTTGCCAGGTTGCTCCGACGCTCACCCCAGGAGTTGAAAAGGATATTTCAGCCGTCCTTTTTTTCTACGTATTTTGGGGAACTGAAAAATGAATTTGAGGGAAGTTTTGATTCCATTTCCAATGAACATCCGCTTAATATTGCCGACTCTTGGCAATACCATTTTTATCAGCACCGGAATACCTTTCAAACATCAATGGTTGATCGGTATTTATTTGAAGTCCGAGGACCGCATATGGATGCTGAATTGGTGGAATTTCTTCTGACCATTCCCCCGTTGGCGAGACTAGAACAACGCGTGTATAAAAAGATGATTGCATACGGGTTTCCCGAGATTCGGGATGTGCCTTGTACCAACAGCGGGAAACCCATTAACCCAAATTTTCTGGGCGAATATCTTACCATGGCATTGAGATATGTAGGGAGAAAAATTTCTATTCCATTACAGCAATGGTGTGGAAGTACGCCGGGTTTGGGCAGGGAGTTTCGCGATCCGGATGAAGAGTTACGAAACGAAACCCAGCTCCAAGACCTTCTGCTCGGATCCTTTATCCCCTCAGGAATTTTCTCCGAAACGATTTTTAATTGTGATGAAATAAAAAGAATGATTCAGGAACATTATGAAGGAAAAGGCAACCACGCGGATACCATTTTTCTCCTGATTTCTATAGGGGTGGCGTTCGAGTTCTTCCTTTATGACAGGAAAGGAATCTGATCTTTTCCTCATCTCATAGAGAGTGAGCTATTCGCCGGAAAGTTTTTCCCTACCTCGGTTAAAACCCTAAGAGGGGTTTCCCATTCATTAGGCCATCAGAATTCCTGGCACCTTAAGCCTTTGAACTGGTGGCCTAGAATCACAGGTCATGGTGTTCAAGCCACATTTCCAGAATGAGAAGATTCCAAATAATGGTTCCATAAAGGGATGTGTTATCTTTCTTATGTGCCTCTAATACCATTCCGAGGCCCTTTGATGTGATGAATCCTCTCTGGGAAAACCGTTTTCCCAAAAGGACGTCGTTCATGAGATCATTGAGCTTTTTATTTTCTCGAAGCCAGACGGTGACGGGAAGGCCAAAGCCATGTTTGCTTTTTTTCAGTACAGCATTGGGCAAAAAATTTCGGTAGGCTTTTTTGAAAAAGGTTCTTAATTGCAACCACTTCATTTTTTCATTAGCGGGGATTTTGGCAGCGAAATCCATGAGATGATAATCCAGAAATGGAAAACGGACAGCCAGATTTGCAGCTTTGGTCATATTCACCACTTTGGGAATATCGTTATCTGATAATGTGAGTTTCATATCGATGTAAAGCTGGCGGTCTAGCTCTGAGCTGTCAGGGGAGTGTTCGTAGTGAGCACGAAAATAATCCAGAATGCTGAAGGTCGTCCCTGCTTGATCCACAAACGAGGGTTCCCAAAATTCATGTTGATCCGTATAGGCTTTGATGCCCCAGGAGAGTAAACGATCGGGATACGGGATGTTCGCTCGCCGAACGTATTTGATGATTTTTCTAAATAAGTCGATTTTCGTATTTTGGAACGCCGAAAAAAACAGACCCTCGATAAGATTTTCTCTGACACTTTTTGGTAGTAAATGGTAGTAATCAAAAATTCGTTGCGTGGCATATCGCTCATTTCCTGCAAATAACTCGTCTCCCCCATCTCCTGCTAACAGAATATCTATCCCATGCTCTTTTGCCAGCTTCGCACAAAAATATGTTGGAATGGCTGAGGCATTGCCAAAGGGTTCGTCAAAGTTATGAATAAGAAAGGGAAGTGCTGAATAAACATCTTCGGGACTCACAGAATACTCAAAATGTTCTGCTCCATAGGCCTGAGCGGCAATGCGAGCGTAGGCCAGCTCGTTAAACCCCTCAACGTCAAACCCTATGGAAAAACATTTAATTGGCGATGGCGATAGGCTGGCCATTGTGCCGAGGATTGTGCTGCTGTCGATGCCCCCACTTAAAAATGCCCCCACTTGGCGTGTTGGATTTTCCAATTCGAGCCGAGAGGCGACAGCCTGGGTCAAAAGGTCTCGAGTTTGGTTTTGTAGCGTGAGTGAGGAAGATGAATGAGGGGGAACAAATTGTAAATCCCAGTATGGGGTCGTAAGGGCGGTTCCGTTTTTATATGTCAAAAAATGTCCAGGTGGAATTTTCCCTATTTCAGAAAAAATAGATTCGGGTGTAGGAATAATCGATATAGTCACCATTCCCATAATAGCTCTAGGATTAATTGTATTGGGGGTGGGAAAAGGAGGTTGGAGTAATGCCGGTAAATAGGAACTGAAGGCTAAACCAGTAGGTAGGGCTTGGTAATAAAGGGAATGAATTCTTGTGCGATCAACTGCTAGATACAGGGCTTGTTCGCGACCATCCCAAAAAGCCAATACGAAATCTCCTTCAACCTGATTGAGAAAAGGCATCCCGTGCTTTTCAAGCCCATTTATTATCAGTTCAAATATATCTTGATTATCCTCATTGGTAAGGCCATTAATTTGGGGGGTATACACCGTCCCAAAAAATGCCAAGAGCAATGAGTGATGGGTGAGGACTTTCCTTTTCGCTCCAGAGAGATAGCCAGGGGAGGAATTTGTTCCCATTATTGCCAGGTCGGATGAGGCATGCTGAATTGAGGAATTTCCAGGTTTGGGAAATGTTCGAAGGAGAGATTCCAGATGTGAAATTTCAAAGGGGAGATGCTTGAAGCCAATTTTTCCGCAAATGCCGCCCATGGGAGTCCTTTATCTGGTGAAAAAATCTTGAGATGGAATTTTTATGAAAGCAGAAAGTTGAAAAATTGAATCATTTCAAAATTTACGTATTTAAGCTTAGGTTTTATTGAGGGGAACCGCATGTTTCAGGCCGGAATATGACAGCGATATTTTTCCCTTCCTATGTGCTATCGGAATCAGTGAGGCTTATATAAACATAATTTTTTTATGCAAGAGTTGGGGTGGGAGTGATTATAAACGGGATATATCATGGAATGAAAAAAGAACCAAATATGAAACTGCTTGCCTGGGTCTCTTGAATATTTCCCTGAAGAATCAGGTAGAAGTCATGGGGAAGGGTGGAGGATGTTGAGCCTGAAAAAGAGGGATATTTATGGCTTGGCTATTTTCCCTTTATACCCAAGTTTTCTTGCCAGTTTTCCTGAAGACTCTGCAGCGTCCTTTTGTCCCGCAAGGTAGTAGGCTTCGGAAAGCCAAGCATAGGAAATGGCAAGCTTTGGGTCGATTTTTATGGCCTGCTTTAGGCGATTGATTCCTTCCCCCCTTTTTCCGATCTTACTTAAATATCGACCATATTGAGCATGAGTTAATGCATGTTGAGGATAAAGATTTAGCGCTTCTTTATAGGCTTTCAGAGCAAAGTCCTTTTGTTTAAATAATTTTTCAACAACCTCCGCCATCAATAAGACTCGTGGATGATTAGGCACGCGAATTAAAAGATAGTTGATTTCGCTTAAAGACTGTTTTTGGTTTCCTTTGGTGGTATATAAGTGTAATCTTCGGAGATGGGCATTGTTGGCCGCTTTAAGAAATGATGCTCCTGCTGAAGTTTGGTGCATGGTGAAAAAATCCCATGACTGCCCTTCAAAACCTTCTGTTCCTCCATGTTCATTATAGCCATAGGCTGCCAAAAAGAACTGTCCCGTAGAAAGGTCAGGTTGGATTTGGCGATCCGCGCTCCCTGAAAAAACAGAATGAGATGAATCTGCGTCGAATTGAAAATAATGGGGATGAAAAATTGGCGGTTGCGTTAGGCCAAGCTCATTTCCCTGAATCACTGAAATGGCGAGTAGGAGAAAAATGACTTTGAAGAAGATATTGTTCATGATAAAACCATAGTTGTTTTTATTAGGTAGAAGACATTATTCTTGTTTCGTTAAATGTCCCTTTGTAATTTTACAGTACCCTTTTTCATAATGAAAGAGATGTGAACAACTTTAGCTCAAAAAGTCACCTGAATTTTTTATACACCCAAGGTAATGAGAAACATTCGCATAAAAAAGACACTATGGATGCAGGGTAGAAATGAGTTTTTCATTGATTTTGACCTTTACCCTCGTTTGAGTTTGGGGCAATATAAATTTGTTATGCCACTGAATTAATTGTTTTTTGCTGAAATTTATTAAGAATCCGATCTTGTTCGTATTGTGAGAAATGTATAAAGAACAACGTCTATTGTCCGAAAAAATGTAAGGGATTCTGTACTTATCGGAAGAAATCGTTGGGTATTGAATTGTGTAGGTTGTGGGAATGTTCAATTGTCAATCTTCGCAAGAAAATGTTTGGGGTGACCCTCGTAAATGCGTTTATGGTTTAGATAGAGCTCTATTAGAAACGGGCTAGAAGCACATGGGGTTTTCCACAATGGAAACATTATTCCAGGAAAAGCAATAAGTTCAATGAATAGAACGGTAAAGCAAGTCATGGCCAAACTTCCCTTTGGAGGAATTATTCAATTTCTCCGATGTCAGTATTTAACTAAAAAAGTTATTGAAGACCAAAAAGGGCATGAAGCCGACATTCAATTCCTAAAAGAGATAGTCAAACCGGGTGATTCTGTTGTTGATGTAGGGGCGAATATAGGACTGTATACGAAGCATCTCTCGCAACTGGCTGGTGCAGAGGGACGGGTCTTTTCGTTTGAGCCAATTTCGCAGAATCTCGCTGTTCTCCAAGCAGTCATGAAAAAAATTCCATTAGAAAATGTACAAGTGTTTCACGGTGCGGTCTCATCCACTCCGGGAAGGGCAGAAGTGTTTGTCCCAGAAACGGGAACCTTTGAAGGTTTTTATCTGGCAAGGTTTGCGACCGAGCAGGATAAGGGGGAACGCGAAACGGTGGATGTTTTTGCACTCGATGATTTATTTGACAACGGGACCTTCTCAGAAATTGATTTTATAAAATGTGATGTGGAAGGGGCCGAGATGGAAGTATTAAAGGGTGCCTCCAATTTAATTGACCACTGGCACCCCTGTTGGCTCATCGAAGTGAGTAAAGATATCAGTCAGGATGTTTTTCAGTTCCTTCAAACTCGTGGCTATCAGGCTTTTGTGTATCAAAATGGCATTTCTCCCACATTGCATTTTCAGGATGGCAAGTATTCGAATTATTTTTTCCTGCATTCCCAATCCAAGTATTGGAAAAGGGCGTTACCTTGTATGCGTACCTGAAAGGAGGAGTAGGGGATCAGGATAATTCCAAATGCAAACCTGGTTGTTTTGAGAAAATTTCGACCACATGTCCTCTGTATGATCCTCGCCCACTTCTTTGTCAGGTGATTTGATTTGTCATTTGAAAAGTAGGAATTCCCCTGCCTGTTTCATTGTTTTTCTATCATGATCGGAAAGGGGCATTTCAGCCAATTGGAGGGGATTTCCTGTTGAATGTATATCGGCGAAGGAAATGACTGCTCTTTGGGTGATGGAGATAGTGAGTCCTTGGTGAAGAGAAGCGTAGGATATTGGTTTACCCGTGGAAGGCTCTGGTTGGATTCTTCTGGTGTCGTAAAAGGGGGGTGGTCTTTTGTGCAATGAGAAACATGTCCGATAAGGCTACCAATGAGAACCCTTAAAAGAAGCGTTTACTGGATTGGGAAATGGTGTGGAGGGTTTTGGTTAGCTCGCCGGTTAACCCAGCCCTTACTTCGTATTTTATGTTACCATGGGTTTGAACTGGAAAATGAAACAACCTTCCGACCAAAGCTTTTTATAAAAAAAGAGACCTTTAGGCGGCGCCTTTCGACTCTTTATCAACATCACTATCCTATCCTGGGCCTTGAGGAGGCCATCGCACGGCTGAAGAGCGGTTCCTTACCCTCAAATGCGGTGGTGATTACAATCGATGATGGGTTTTGGGGTGTGTCTTCTTGTGCAGCCCCTCTATTAAAACAATTTGGGTACCCTGCCACGATCTATGTTACGACCTATTATTCCCAAAAAAATGTCCCGATATTTCGGCTGGTTGTTCAATATATGTTCTGGTCCACTCGTCTTTCGCAGGTAGATCTTGATTGCTTGGGTGGGATTGGATTAACGACCATTGCCTTGACCGACGTGGACCAAAAAACTCAAGCGGAATGGGCGATCATCAATTTTGGGGAAACTTTTTGTACCGAATCAGAACGACAGGAACTATGTCGAAAGCTCGCCGTTGCTCTTCAAGTGGAGTATTCTTTTCTGGAAAAAACCCGCATTCTTTCTATCTTAAATTCGCAGGAAATTTCTCAGTTGGACCGGGACGGTTTCGATATTCAGTTACATACGCATCGGCATAATTTTTCTGAAGAGGATGAAAATTTAGCCAAACGGGAAATTCAGGATAATAGAACCGTCTTAGAAGGCATCGTGGCTCGTTCTTTAAAACACTTTTGTTATCCGAGTGGCATTTGGTTTCCTCACCAATGGGCATGGTTGACTGATGTGGGAGTTGAGAGTGCCACCACCTGTGAAGTGGGTTTAAATGATCGTTCGACCCATCCTCTAGGGTTAAAGCGGTTTCTTGATAGTGAGACAATTTCTCAGGTTGAGTTTGAAGCAGAAATTTCCGGGTTTGCCGAATTAGTAAGAAAACTCTTTGGCCGTGCCAATGCCTGAAGTCCCATCAACCTTCCCAAGCAGGGTGACTGGATTCACCTGGTTACATAGAAGGCTGGAGGACCAAGTGATAGGGGAGGGAGGTGGATAAGGGGTTCACTCACTATCCCCCCCTCTTCAGTTCCCCCACCTATTGGCCCTTGGAGACGGGGAGTCCAACGAAATCTTCACGTTATGAGTCTTTTGAAGCAGCAGCTTAAAAATCTTTTTTTTAAGATTTTGTTTTATTCAGGGGTGTTGAGAGGTCTGGCCAACTGCACTCGATTATTTCGAGTCCTCCCTCAACACAAAAACCAGAAAGGTTTGTTCCCGGTTCAGATCAAGCGTCGGCATTCTCGAACGATACAAGTACTGGCTTACCATAGAGTTACTGATGTTAAAGACAGTTTTTTTAGTCCGGTTTCTACGAAAAATTTCGATAGACAAATGGGATTTCTTGTTGAGAAATGCAGGGTGATTTCTACAGAAGAATGTTTTGAACGAATGAAAAGCAGGGATATTCCACCCAATTGTGTCGTTGTGACCCTGGATGATGGATACCGGGATAATTTTACGGATGCTTTCCCCATCCTGCGAAAATATTCGATTCCTGCCACTATTTATGTGGCCACGGGCTGTATTGATGAGAACAAAATCTTATGGCATGACCAGGTCTGTTCTGCGTTTAATCGAACGCAACAATCTTCCCTGGACCTTGTGGACTTCAATGGGAAATCCTATGGTCTTCTCACTCCCAGGGAAAAAGAAAAAGCTCTCACCGGTGTTCTGTGGAGACTGAGGGAAATTCCGAATGAAGAGAGAATTCGATGGACTAAGGTCGTGTTGGAACGATTGGGGTTTCAGGATTGTTCCTTCAAGTCTCGTGATGAGCCCTTGATGTTAAGTTGGAAAGAATTAGCCGCTCTTCGTGATGGGGGAATTTCTCTTGGAGCCCATACCGTCACCCATCCCATTCTTACCCAAACATCTCTGGCTGAGGCCCGACAAGAGATTCTGGATTCCAAGTCGGATCTGGAATCTACGTTACAGGTCCCGGTCAAGACCTTTGCCTACCCCAGTGGCAGAAGGGAAGATATAAATGATGCCATTAAACGAATCGTCAAAGACGTGGGATTTTTAGGTGCATTTTCCATGATTTATGGTGTGAATGAGTACCAAGAGGACCCCTTTGAACTTCGGCGAATCCCTGTAGGGAATTGGGATGTTCCCTATTTTTTTAAAGAATTAGTGATGGCGCAATGCTAATTGACTGGGTTTTCGGCCATAGATGAGGTGAACCTCGCCCATTGGCGCCGATCAGTGAATCGATCGGTTATAGTGTTATCGAAATATTCACCTGGTATTTTAGATGAAGTGGTTTAGAGATTTATGTGAATTTCCTCAAGTTTATGCGTAGTTTTCCGAATATTTGCGATACATGGTCTTATCGACATGATGGGGTTGTTATATCCCTCCAATGGTCAGGGGATATGTCATCATGAAAATCAATATTCGAGAAGCCGATTTACATGAGGATCGGGAGGCCATCGTAACGTTTTGTCGTGACTATTTAACTTCCGAAGCTTCTCTTGCACGTTTTGATTGGCTATACCAGGATAACCCCTTCGGCCCAGCGAGAGTGTGGTTGGCTAATGCTGAATTCTCCGATGATGTCATGGGATTGTCCGTCGCCTTTCCTCGGAGGCTTTCCATTGAAGGAAATGACCGAATCGGTTGGGTGCTGGGGGATTTCTGTATTCATCCTTCTTGTAGAAGTTTGGGCCCTGCTCTTCAGCTACAGAAGGCTTGCCTCCGGGATCTTGGAGCGCTGGACGATTCCCTGATTTACGATTTTCCAAGTCAAAAGATGATGGCCATATACAAACGGATGGGAATTCAATCCTGCGGCACTCACGCTCGATTCGTCAAACCACTTCGAATTGATCACATACTACGAGGTTTGACCCCTTGGAAAGGTGTCGAGACCGCGGTGGCACGAATGGGAAATTTTGCCTTGCAATGTCGTGATTGGAAATTGGGGAAGGAAACAAGTCAGGTCGCTCTTCACGAAGGGTTGTGTGGGGAGGAATTTACCTCTCTCTTTGAAAGGGCGAAATGCGGTCTTTCTATCTGTACCGTGCGATCGTCTTCTTATTTAAACTGGCGCTTTAAAGATCATCCCCATGAACAATATGATCTGTGGACGTATCGAGACCAAGGGGATCTTCGGGGATACCTGGTGGCGCTTCAGACGGAACATGGAATACGAATAATCGATTTTCTGTCTGAAGATCAAGAGAGGATCATTCCCCAATTGCTCAGGATGATTACGCAACATTATCGCCAACAAGGAATTCCCTCGATCGAACTGTGCTTTTTAAGCCATCACCCTTTTCGAAAACAGTTGCAAAAAATGCATTTTATCAAACGGGAAGGCAATGATTTTGTGGTGACCGGTCAGGCCCCATGGATATCACAAGCCCATTCCCCTCAGGATTATGTATGGTGGTTAACCTCGGGAGACCGAGACAGTTGACGGTGTGGAGCAGATTATGGAGCAAGCCCTAGTAGAGCAACGCATTCAGAATTTTATCTATGAACAGTTTCCTTTGTCTCGAACCCTCCAAGTGACGGCGACGGACAATCTTTTTTCTGCAGGGGTAGTCGACTCATTGGGTATTTTAGATTTGGTAACCTTCCTGGAAAATGAATTTCACATCGAGGTTTCAGATGAGGAGCTGACCCCAGAACATTTTGAAACGATTGACGGAATTGTCCGGTTCCTGGAGAAGAAAAAAAATGGAGAATGATGGAACGGGGCTTTTGGTGCCGAGCTTGGAGCCTCAGGCCTGATGTTGGATTGAAACGTTCAAGGAACAATCACTTTCATGGATTATCTCGTTCATCATTTCCTGAGATCCTCGGCTCAGGCCTATCCTGAAAAACTGGCTCTGATTTGTGAAGGGGAGCGATTAACCTTTTCACAGACCTATTCCCGGGTTCTCAAGGTCGCCCACCACTTGCGTCATCACGGATTACAAAAGGGTGATCGAGTTGGCGTGTATCTTGACCCCAGCGTAGATCAGGTCATTTCCATCTTTGGCATACTGGCTGCGGGTGGCGTGTTTGTCCCCATCAATAATACCCTCATGCGAGAACAGGTTACTCATATCGTTCATGATTGCCAAATGGAGGGGCTCGTAACGACTGAAAAGAAATTCGCGTCTTTGAAACTTTCTGAGGAGCCGCTCAATTCTCTTCGGTTTGTTATTTTGAATAAGGTGGCCGAGGGGTCTCAACCCGATCTTCCGACTTCCTACCTCTCAACGATCTATGAACACCAGGAACAAAATTGTTGGAGTGATTGGCCTATTGGGCCGGATTTGGCTGGTATTCTGTATACATCCGGGTCCACGGGAAAACCTAAAGGGGTCATGTTGAGTCATTCTCAGATCATGGCTGGCAGTGCCATTGTTTCAGAATATTTGAGTCTCACAGAAAAAGATAAAATACTCGCGGTTTTACCTTTCAATTTTGATGCAGGTCTCAATCAATTAATCACGGCCTTCCACCAAGGTGCGACCTTGGTGATCATGTCCTTCGTGTTCGCCAAGGACATCGTCAGGATGTTGGAGAAGGAAAACATCACGGGTTTGGCCGGTGTGCCAACGTTGTGGAATTTGCTCAGTCAAGATAAATCCGGATTGGCTAAAGCGACCCTCCCAGCCTTTCGCTATATCACCAACACGGGAGGGGTCATGCCTCAACCGGTGCTAGGCAACCTTCGCAAAATTTTACCGAATACCAAGATATTTTTAATGTACGGTCTGACCGAAGCGTTTCGATCCACCTATCTTCCTCCCGGGGAATTGGATCGACGTCCAACCTCGATGGGAAAGGCCATCCCCAACACGGAAATTTTTGTGATCAATGGTGAGGGGGAATTATGTAAGCCAGGAGAAGTCGGAGAACTGGTCCACCGAGGCCCCACGGTATCGATGGGCTATTGGGGGAATCCTGATTTAACGGAAAAGGTATTACGACCCAACCCTCTGTCCCCAAATGAAATTGGAACAGCTGAACGAGTGTGTTATTCCGGGGATTTGGTGAAGATGGATGAAGACGGGTACTTGTATTTTGTGGGTAGACGAGATTCCATGATTAAAACTTCTGGGTATCGCGTCAGTCGAACTGAGATTGAAGAAGTCCTTTATCAGCATTCGCAAGTCAAAGAAGCCGCCGTCATTGGAGTACCTGATGACGTGCTCGGGCAATCGATACAGGCTTTCCTGGTGTTAGATAACCCTGAAGAGTTCAATCAGGCTGACATTTTGTTGCATTGTGCGGAACATCTTCCCCGGTATATGGTCCCCAAAACCCTGAAAGTCGAGCAAGACCTTCCAAAGACATCCAATGGAAAAATTGATTATCCAGCCTTAGAACGTTGACGCCTGTTTTGGACAAGACCTTAGCTACCACCCTGCTTTCTGAAGCTTTTTCCTTGAAGGGGAATCAGTATTGCATTGGGAATGTTCCCATCCCGGCCCTGGCCCAAGAATACGGAACCCCGTTGTTTCTTTATGATTCGTCTCGTCTGGAATTTCAGTACCAACGATTGCGGGAAACCTTTCCCTCAAAGGTCAATATTTTTTATTCCGTGAAGGCCAATCCCAATCGACGGTTTTTAAAATTTTTCTTATCAAAGGGGTGTGGTTTGGAAGTGGCTTCCGGAGGAGAATTTGCCCAAGCTCTTCAGAGCGGATGTCCTGCCGAGAATGTGCTTTTTGCCGGACCTGGTAAGACGGAGCCTGAGTTGGAGTATGTTCTCTCCAAGGGCATAGGTGAAATCCATGCCGAATCGGTGAAGGAAATTCAGCGCATCGCTTGTTTTGCTGAAAAACTTGGAAAGGTCGCCAAGGTGGCGCTGAGGGTCAATCCCAGTGAAGAAGCGCAAGGAGGGGCTATGCGCATGGGGGGCAAGCCTTCTCAATTTGGTATCGATGAAGAAAAAATGGGAGAGGCTATTTCACTCATCCATTCATTCCCTCATCTTCAGTTTCAGGGTATTCATCTGTTTTCTGGGACCCAAATATTAGATGAAGACATTTTAATCAAACAGTATAAAAAGGCCGTAGCGATCGGAAGAAAGGTATTCTCACAAACAGGGGTAGGTTTACAGACAGTCGATTTTGGCGGTGGTTTGGGGATCCCCTATTTTGCGGGTGACAAGGCGCTGGATTTGAAAACATTGCAAGATCATCTCTCAACCTTATTCCTGGAAATTGAGGCAGATCCGATATTTTCCCAAACTCGATTTATTGTGGAACCCGGTCGATTTCTCGTGGGATCAGCGGGGATATTTCTGGTTCAGGTCCTCGATGTCAAACAATCAAGAGGGAAAACCTTTGTCGTAGTGGATGGAGGGATGAATCATCATTTGGCGGCCTCTGGAAATTTAGGGCAGGTCATTAAAAAGAATTTTCCGATCGTCAATTTAAGCCAGACCTCAGGGTCATCCCACCCGAATGAGCCAACGGAGATGGACATTGTGGGTCCCTTATGTACGCCCTTGGATACCTTGGGCCGGGCTGTTCGATTGCCTCTTCCTCAGATAGGTGATTTCCTTGGAATATTGCAGTCAGGTGCGTATGCCCGGACTGCCAGTCCCTTGGGGTTCTTAAGCCATGTGACACCCCCCGAAGTCTTAGTCCTCCCAGACAGGAGCGAATTGATTCGTCGTAGAGGAACCATTGATGATTTAGTAACCGACCTGCCTTAATCGGGTTTGTGGTGACAAAACTACCTGCGGCCTCACCATTGTATATTCCCAAAGAACCTCAATTAACATGGGGTGACCTTTTGCTGAAGTTTCCCACAAATACGCTTCCCCTTCCGGTCAAAACAGGAGAGGTATTTCATTTTCAACAAGCCCGGTATGCATTATTTCACGGGATTCAACAGTTGGGAATATGTCCAGGTGAAAGGATTCTCGTGCCTGCCTTTCATTGTTCGACCTTAGTTGAAGCTGTGTTACGAACCGGTGTTGATGTGTGTTTCTATAATATTCAGCCGAATCTCATCCTGGATTTCGAAGATTTGGCGCAAAAGGTTGATGGACAGACTAAAGGATTGCTCATCATTCATTTTTTTGGAGTCCGCCAACCCCTTGAACAAATACAAAATTTTTGTCGAGAGCATCATCTTTGGCTCATTGAAGATTGTGCCCATATCCTCAGAGGGCAATACGACGGGCAGGATCTTGGGAGTTTTGGGGATGTGAGCGTTTTTAGTTGGAGAAAATTCTTTCAAATTCCTGACGGGGGATCATTAGTGGTGCCCAAGAAGGTCCAAGGCAGGAATCCCGAGCTACAAAAAGGAACGTTTTTGCAAACGATGAAAGATTTCAGATGGGGGGCGGGGCAATGTGTGGATGCTTGGAGGAATCGAAATCGGAGCCGCTTGGGAAACTTCTTGGCTTCAGACGTACGATGGGATACGCTTCCCGGGCTGAGACGTTCCAATCCCGTTGAGGATTTTGATAACCAGATGGTGACTCTTGGGGAACGTTGGTTCTCGTTGAACTATTTGAAAAACTGTGATTTGAATCTGGTGATCGAGAAACGCAATCGCAATTGGCAATTAATGGCTCAATCATTAGGAAATCGTGCCCCCTACCTAAACGAATGGGGCCATATTTGGCAGCATGCGACAGCTTGGGCTTTTCCTCTACTGATGACCGGTTATGAGAATTTTCATGTCAAGCTTAGACAAAAGGGTATTCCGGCATT
This sequence comes from Nitrospirales bacterium, assembly GCA_965223495.1. Taxonomy (GTDB): domain Bacteria; phylum Nitrospirota; class Nitrospiria; order Nitrospirales; family UBA8639; genus Nitrospira_E. The sequence continues at coordinate 1,030,673 of OZ245001.1, forward strand.
TACCTGGGGGGGGGTTATTCATAGATCTCTTGAACTAGAGAAATTCCCTGATGCGAAATTGTTGTTTTCCAACCTAGTGTTATTGCCGATTCATCAGGACCTGACTCCTTCCGCGATTGATTACATCACGAAAACCGTCAGAAGTTTGATTAATGAAAACGCCATGCCGGGATGAATACAGGAATGAAGGTTGAAAGGTCCAATTCAGTTTTCCCTAAAATTCAGGTGTAGAGCATGAGGAAAATTGGATTGAGGAATGAGCCCATGCCACAGAAGGTCTTAATGGTTGCGTTTCACTATCCCCCTTTTCGAGGTGGGAGTGGTGTCCATCGGGCCTTAAAGTTTTCGAAGTATTTTTTGGAATTTGGGTGGAAGCCATTCGTGGTCTCGGCTCATCCCAGGGCGTATCCTCAAGTGGGAGATGAGCAAATTCACGATATTCCCCCTGGAGCGAAAGTATATCGGACCTTTGCCCTTAATACTGCGAAGCACTTATCCCTTTGGGGGTCCTTTCCTCGAATCCTTGCTCTTCCAGATCCATGGATCAGTTGGTGTTTGGGGGCTATTCCTCGCTGTGTCATGGTTATCCGAAAGTATAAGCCGAAAGTCTTATGGACTACCTACCCCATTGCGACAGCGCATCTCATCGGATTTGTGGTAAGCCGCCTGACAGGAATCCCGTGGGTGGCGGATTTTCGAGACTCTATGACCGAGGAAGGATATCCTCGGACTCCGGCCTTACGTAAAGCTTATCTGTGGATCGAAAAGAAAACCGTGCAACATGCTTCAAAGTTGGTGTTCACGGCGGATCTCACGAGAAAAATGTATATTCAACGATACCCTCAGTGGAAAATTGAGGAAAAAAGTGCTGTTATTTCAAATGGTTATGATGAAGATGACTTTAAGGGCCTTTCCTTATCCTCTTCCCCAAATGGGAATGGATCTAAGGCGAAAATACGGTTACTTCATGCCGGGGTTATCTATCCCGAAGAAAGAAATCCGCTCCCCTTTTTTCAGGCTTTATCCAGGTTGAAAGTACGAAAAATTATCAGTTCGGAGACGTTAAAGATTGATTTGCGTGGCAGTGGAACCGAAGAAGAGTATCGGAACTATATCAAAAAATTCGATATCGCTGATTTGGTTGAGCTTTTGCCATCCTTACCTTTTCAGGATTCTTTGCAAGAAGGTTCAAACACGGATGGTTTGTTATTATTCCAAGGAAGCAGTTGTAATCATCAAATTCCCGCTAAAGCGTATGAGTATTTACGATTGGGAAAGCCGATCCTGGCCTTGACAGATGTTCGAGGGGAAACGGCCCTGCTGTTAAAGCAATGTGAAGGGGTCACCCTGATTGATATGGAAAATGAGGAGCAATTGGTGGATCAAATCCCCGCTTTTCTTGAGAGGGTTCGTCAGGGGCGGCATCCATTTCCTAAAATGGAAGAAGTTCAAAAATATTCACGGAAAAATCAAGCCGGAGTCCTAACCAAAATATTCGAATGTTTGTAAGACACGTTCATTCCAGGAGACCGGTCTTTTGAGAGATAGTCTTTTATTAGTCATGATCATTGGGTGCTGTGCCCTGGCTGTAAGAAATCCCTACTTGGGTGTCCTTTCTTATGTTGGGTTGGGGTTGTTCAGCCCTCATAGTTTTGCTTGGGGGTTTGCCAGGACCATTCCCATGGCCCAATTGGTGGTGATTGCGACCTTCATAGGGATATTTCTTTTTAAACCAAAAATGGTTTTTCCCAGGGAACGTGAACTGAAAATCCTCATCGCACTCTTTTTAATGTTTTGCGTGAGTACGATTTTTGCCGTGAACTGGGATGAGGCCACCTCAAAGTTTATTGAAGTGTGTAAAATTTTCCTGATGGTGGGAGTTGTTGTCTTACTTATTAACACGAGAGAACGGTTATGGTGGCTCCTGCGGGTTATGGCGCTGTGTTTGGGGTTTTTTGGATTAAAGGGAGGAATTTGGGCCATTCTTACTGGTGGCCAGGAATTGGTCTATGGTCCAGAAGAAAGTTTTCTCTACGCCAATAATGCCATTGGGCTGGCATTGGGGATGAATTTACCGATTCTCTTCTATCTCTTTCGCGTGGAACCCCGAAAATGGTTGAAGTATGTCTTTTTGGTCATGTTTGTCTTTTCTTATCCGGCCATCATCTGTACCTTTTCCCGTGGTGCCTGGTTGGGTGCCGTGTTGGCTTCCATTCTCATGCTTTGGTACACGAGGTACAAATTCTTTTGGTTAATTTCTGGCGGGGTATTGGCAGTGATCATGTCGGTTTCCATGGTGGCCTTGGATGTTGTCCCAGAGGCTATTCAAAAGAGATTTGATCAGTTGGTCCATTATGAAGAGGAAGGCTCCGCTCAAAGTCGGCTATGGAGTTGGGAATTTTGTCGAAGAGTCGGGTTTTCTAATCCCCTAACCGGTGCGGGGTTTAATTATTATTCTCAAGAGATGTATAGGCAATATTACCCCGAATTTATTCAAAAGTATGGGTACTATCGCACGTGGTCTTGTCATAGTATGTGGTTAACGGTATTAGGGGAACAGGGATTTATTGGAGCTGGTTTATGGTTGACGCTATTGGGGAGTTGCTTTCTGAGTTTACGAAAAGTTGGGCAGATCGCCAAGCGAGTGAGGGATCCGGTGCTACACTATTTTTCCCGCATGTTTATCGGGGTGTTGCTGGTTTACATGTTAGTAGGAACTTTCCTGGATGTGGCGTATTTTGAATTCTTCTTTCAGGTGGTGGCTGCCATCATTTGCTTGCAAGGTATTGCCACGGCTTCCCTACGAAAGTTGAAACAGGAGGTTCTATTAGCTAGGGAAAGATCAGAAACCACCCCACAAATGGCCTGAACGAAAAAGCTGGTTGAATATGCAGGAAGATTAGCTCATATCTTTCCACATTTAAGATTGTACCTATGGCCTACAAACAGTTTTGTTATTCCTTGTACTACAAATTGCGAGACGCACTCGTCCCGGGTTTGAATAATTCTCAATACGAATATCGAGATATCCTGTGTAAAGTCATTACGAAGGAAACCCGATGGCTTGATTTAGGTTGCGGCCATGAGTTTTTCCCGGGATGGATGAACGAAGGCTCTGAGGTGGGGAAAGAGTTAGTTAAGAATTGTGGCCAGGTTGTGGGTATCGACTGTGATGTGCCTTCTGTCAAAAACAATCATTTTATTCAACGTCGCTTGGTTGGGGATGGGGGATTTCTTCCCTTTAAAGCCAATTCGTTTAATTTAATTACTGCCAATATGGTTGTGGAGCACATTGAATATCCCGACCAGGTTTTAGGAGAAATTAGAAGGGTCTTAAAACCGGGGGGAATGTTCATCTTCCATACCCCAAATTTTCTCAATTATATGACTATGATGGCCGCTCTTTTGCCTAATGGACTTAAATTATCTCTGATTCGAATTCTGGAGGGGCGGGAGGAACACGACATTTTCCCAACCTTCTATCGATTGAACACACCAAAAGCCGTGAAGGAGTATGCGGACAAACAACATCTGACCGTACAGCAACTTGTTCTGACTAAGACCTCTGCCGAAACAATCATGCTCGGGCCGGTGGTGGTCGTGGAATTGTTATTAACCAAGCTCTGTGAATGGAGTGTGTTAAAAAATTTTCGAAGCATCCTCATAGGGATCTTGAGGAAGCCCTAATCGTTTTGGGTCGTATCCTCCTGACTTGTCTATGACTCAGTTAAATTCTCTCCTGACGTTGATCAGAAGGTAATGCGATGGGATGGAAATTTATTCCGGCACAGGAATCCTTTCATGAATTCAGGGGGCATTGGGATAGGATAAATGGGACGGCCTTTAACCATATTCTGCTAGATTCCGCTTTCGTTGCTCCCCTATTGGAAAACTTTGGGAATGAAAGAATTTTGCTTGGTGTTTATGAGGAAAAGAATGTCATTGCGGGTCTTACCCTTCTTTCTTCAGAAAAGTTTGGATTCTGGCAAACATTCCAACCAGCCCAGGCCCCTATTGGATTAGTGGTTGTCCATCCAAAGGTAAAATCTCATGACTGGCTAACGGAATTGATTCATGAATTACCGGGGATTGGGCTAGGTTTTTCTTGTACACAGCTAGACCCAGACTTTTTGCCCTTTCAGCTTCCGGAAAAACCCTACTTGGCCGAACGGTTGGATTATATTCAAACAGCCCGGATTCGGTTAGCAGGGAACTTCGAAGATTACTGGGGTTTAAGACCTAAAGTGATCGTGAAGAATCTTGATAAACGAAAAAGGCGACTTGACCGGGAAGGGGCAGAGTGTCGAATCGTCAGTGAGACCGAACCCGGAAAGATCAAGCAGGCTGTGAAAGACTTTGGGGATCTTGAACAAACAGGATGGAAAGGAAAAGGAGGAACGGCCGTGGGTATTCACAATGCCCAGGGTTCGTTCTACGTCGCCATTTTGGAAAATTTTTGCGCAAATGGAGAAGGGGGAGTCTATAAGTGGTTAATCAATGATGAGGTGGTGGCCTGTAACCTATGTGTACAGAGGAATGGGACCTTGATCATTCTCAAAACCGCTTACGCGGAGGACAAAAAGGCCTATTCGCCGGGTTTGTTTATGCACAAGGAAATGCTGCAACTCCTCTTTTCAGAATCGAATATTCATACTGTTGAATTCTATGGAAAGGTCCTTGATTGGCATCGTAATTTTAGTGATGAATTTAGGCAAATGTACCATTTGACCAGTTATCGAAACCCCATGGTACGAATGGTACGGGCTGCATTGAGAACCATCTCGGGAAGAGGATAAAGAATGGATGTCCATTATCCTCGTTTCTTTTTGATCGCCCGTTAAGGAGGGAGTTTTATTTATTTGACAACGGGTGGGTGTTGTTGAACTTGTTAGCCTCATTGGAATGATATGTGTGGAATTTACGGAAAGATCCCGTTGAACCCCAATCATGGATCTAACGACGACTTGGGGGCACTGATGCGTCGTATGGGACAGGTGATCGCTCATCGAGGGCCTGATGATGAGGGAGAATATGTAACTCCGGGCATGAGCATGGGCATGCGTCGCTTAAGCATCATTGACTTGGAAGGCGGCCACCAACCCATCGCGAATGAAGATCAAACGGTGTGGGCTGTTTGCAATGGGGAAATTTATAATTTTCGTGAGTTGCGGGATTCTCTCATCCACCAGGGCCACCGGTTTCAGACAAAAAGTGATACAGAGGTGTTAGTGCATTTGTATGAAGAGTATGGATTGCACGCTTTTCAATATTTAAATGGTATGTTTGGTGCGGCAATTTGGGATCAGGGTAAGCAACGTTGTGTCTTGGTGAGGGATCGATTGGGGAAAAAGCCTTTATATATGTGGACAAATCCCCATTTTGTGGTGTTTGGGTCGGAAATCAAATCCTTGCTTAAAGATCCGGACATATCCAGGAATATCAATCTTGGTGCCATGGGTGAATATGTGGCCTTGGGATTTGTGCCGGGCCCTCATACCTTATTTGAAGGGATCGAAAAAATTCTTCCTGGCCATTATGTAGTTATTGAAAATGGGAAGATTGAACGACAAAGCTTTTGGGACGTGGAAATTGTTCCGAATACACGTTTGTCGAAGTCCGAATGGATTGAGCAGGTGCGAGAATCCATGGAAGATGCCGTTCGTTTGCGGCTGGTGAGTGATGTCCCATTGGGAGCCTTTCTGAGCGGAGGAATTGATTCTAGTACTATTGTTTCTCTCATGGCCAAAATCTCTGGGCAAAAAGTGAAAACCTATTCTATTGGGTTTGAAGGAGAAGACCAGTTCTATAACGAATTGAAATATGCCAAGATTGTAGCTGAGGCTTTTGAGACCGAACATCATGAAATCATCGTGCAGCCCAAAGTGGCAGATTTGCTCCCCAAGCTTATCTGGCATATGGACGAACCGATGGCTGATTCGGCCCAAATTACCACCTATCTTGTCGCCCAATTGGCTAGTCAGAGCGTCAAAGTTATTTTATCTGGGGTGGGAGGAGATGAAATCTTTGCTGGATATCGGCGGTATTTAGGTGAAGAGATTGGGCGCTGGTTGAGATATTTTCCCACCACAGTACGGCAACGAATTCTACCAGGACTGTTGACCAAACTGCCCAAAGACCGTCATTCCTATTGGAGTAATTTGTTCCGTTTGGGTGATGGGTATCTGAAAACCCTCAATCAACCATTCGCATCTCGATATTTTTCGTATATCAATGTTTTTAGCCCCGAAGTCTCTCGGGCACTGCTTTTAAAAAGGGAGAACGAACAGAGGAATGTGGAGGAGGGAGTGGCATCAACAATATTTTCTGAGGTTTTCCGGAAGGTAGAACAGTTAGACCCTCTGAATCAGGCGTTAGTGGTTGATCTCAAGACTTCCCTTCCCGATGATTTACTTCTGTTGACCGATAAAATGACCATGGCATGTTCGTTGGAATGCCGGGCTCCTTTTTTGGACTATCGTTTAGTGACGCTTGCTGGGAATATCCCACCTCGAATAAAAATGGAAGGATTTAAATTGAAAAGTTTATTAAAGGAGGTGGTGGAACCTTGGATCCCCAAAGACATCATACATCGACCCAAACGGGGCTTTGGAGCCCCTATAGGAGCCTGGTTGCGCAGGGATCTGCAACCCTTGATTGCCGAGTTTTTATCCGAAACCCAGGTCAAAAAAAGGGGAATTTTTCAATGGAAACCCGTGGCTCAAATTATCCAAGAACATCAGAGCCGGGTAAGAGATCATACCGACGGTTTATTGTCCCTTTTAAACTTTGAGATTTGGTGTCAAACGTTCATTGATTCACCTAATCCGGGTAGGCCCCTCTAGCACCGGGAACCTGATAGGACCATGAATATCCTCTTCATTTGCCACAGATTACCCTTTCCTCCGGATCGAGGCGGAAAAATTCGGCCTTTTTATTTCATCAAACACCTCCATGAAACTCATCAAGTGACCGTGGCCAGTCTTGCCGAAACCGAAGAAGAGATAGAGAATGGGATGGACTTACAAAACTATTGTCGAGAAGTGATCGTGGAGAAAGTCCCCCCTTTTGTGAGATGGGGCAAAGCCGTATGGGGGTTACCGTCCTCCAGGCCTTCTTCTCTGCGTTATTTTCATTCCGGCCAGCTTATGAAAAGAATAGACGAAAAACGTAAGGGAAATCTCTTTGACGTCGTCATGGTTCATTGTGCCTTTGTGGCTCAATACGCCACTGTGATGGATGGAGTGCCGCTCATCATGGATTTTGGAGATTTGGACTCCGGGAAGTGGATGGAATATCAACGATTTCGAAGCTTTCCCCTATCAGCGGCCTATGGGTATGAAGCTCGGCGGTTGCGGACCTATGAAGCATGGTTATCGAAACAAGCCAAAATATGTACTTTTACCACCCCTTATGAGTTGGAAGAATTTGAACAATTTAATTCACGGACTCCTCGAAGAGTGATTCCTAATGGGGTCAACATCAATTACTTCGAGTATGAGGAGGAGGGCAAATATAAACCTGAGTCATTGGTCTTCGTCGGGCGATTAGATTATTTTCCCAATGAACAGGGGATTCAATGGTTCGTGTATCGGGTTTTGCCCCTCATTCGAAAAGTCTTGCCAAATGTTTCCTTGACCATCGTGGGGTCCAATCCGGGTGTGAATGTCAGACGTTTACAGGACGTTCCTGGGGTGCTGGTCACCGGGCACGTTCCAGATGTTCGCCCCTTTTTGCGGGAGGCGGCCTTGGCCGTGGCTCCTTTGCAAATTGCCAGGGGGGTCCAGAACAAAATTTTGGAAGCCATGGCTATTGGCACTCCCGTCGTGGCCACTGAGGAGGCCGCACGAGGGATTCGAGCCTCAGATCATCCTGTGTTATTGGTTGGAAAAGGGGAGGAAGATTTTTCTCGCCAAGTGCTTCAGGTATTGAGGAATTCCATGTTACGCCAAACGCTTTCGGAAAACGGAAGACAGCACATTCACAGTTTTTACACCTGGAAACATTCTTTAGAAATGCTGGATCGAACCCTGTTGGAAGCGAGTATGTGAATGAAGAGCGTCCGGGCCAGGTCCTGTATGTTGGTGTGAGGTCAATATTTCGATAACGCTATGTGTGGAATTTTTGGCATCATTTACTTTGATGGTGAAACCGAGCCTTGTGAAAAGCGACTGCGGCGTTCGGCTGAGTTGATTCATCATCGTGGTCCCGACGGTTGCGGTGTGTATGCCGAGCCCGGAATTGGTTTTGCGCATACCCGTTTGTCTTTGGTGGACTTGCAAGATCGCAGTGATCAGCCGTTGTGGGACTCTCAGGGCCGGTATTGCCTTGTCTACAACGGAGAAATTTACAACTTTCAGGAACTCCGTAAGGATCTCCAAGAGCAGGGTGTCGTCTTTCGGACGACCAGCGATACCGAAGTGCTCTTGTACTGTTTGATTTATGATGGGACCGAGCGCACCCTAGCTCGAATACAAGGGATGTTTGCCTTTGCGTTTTATGATCGGGTGGACCGAGCTTTGATTCTGGCCAGGGATCGGTTTGGTATTAAGCCGTTATTGGTATACCAGGACGGTCAGCAATTGCTGTTCGGTTCAGAGGTCAAGGCGATGCAACCGTGGATTGACCTTCGGCCTGATGGATTTCATGTGATTCGATATCTCATGAATTTTGGGGCTCCAGTGAGAAATTGGGGGTTTTTCGACAACATCGAAATCGTTCCCCCTGGATCGGTAATCAAATGGCAATTAGGTTCTTTGCCGAAGAAAGAGCAGTTTATCGACTTGCCGAGCATGATCGACCGCGGAAAAGTTGAGGAACTTGAGCATCTCTCGAGCGAGCAGGTCGTGGACCGAGTAGACGAGTTGTTGCAACGGTCCGTTGAGGACATGCTGTTTGCCGATGCGGCAGTCGGGGCTTTATGTAGCGGGGGGGTTGATTCTTCTTTGCTCATGGCCATGGCCGCCAAGAAACACAATAATCTGGCCATTTTTCATGCGGATGTGGTGGGGCCTTTAAGTGAATTTGGGGCGGCGGAGACCCTGGCCAAGCATTTAAAGCTGGAGTTATTGACGGTACAAATCCGAGATCAGGATTTTATTAATATGACGCCCGAGGTACTCTATCACTATGAACAACCATTTTTTGGACATCCACACAGTGTGCCATTTTATTTGGTCTCAAAATTGGTTCAACACCATGGGGTGAAGGGCGTCTTGACTGGAGAGGGGGCTGATGAATGTTTTCTGGGCTATAGTTATGTTGCTCATGAGCCGCTTTGGGAACAATTTCATCGCTCTCTTGGGCGGGTTCGGGAGATCCTGGGAAAACTTCCCCTTATTGGCCCGCATTTATGGGACGTGAAGGGCAGTATCCCCGAATTGGTTCCAGAAATGTTGGGGCAGTTTGAAGTGGTCATGGATAAACAGTATTCCAGGCAGATGTATTCCCAGCGGCTGGGAAGGGGAATAGAACGGAATGTCCGAACTCTTGATTTGCTGGGCAATCATCTTCGAACCCTGTTACATCGAAATGATACGATGGGCATGGGGGCTAGTATCGAGGCTCGATTTCCTTTTTTGGACGAACGACTGATAGCAACGGCCATTAACTTGCCCTATCGGAATAAAATTCGGTTTTCTCCGTTGGTGTGGGAAAAAGATCATCCGTTTTTACGGGATAAATGGGTCTTACGACAGGTGGCTGACCGTTATCTCCCCAAAATACTCAGTCAAAGAAAAAAATTGGGGTTTGAAGTGTCTGCATTTGGGCGCATGAGGTTGCATAAAACCTTCTTTAAAAGAGCTTTTGTGACGAATTTCTTTAAGCTTCCCAAGAAAGAATCCGATTTTTTATTCGAGAATGCCGATCAGCGGCTTAGCATTAAACTCATGATGTTAGAAGTCTGGGGTCGAATATTTTTTCAGGGCGAAACAGCATCGGGGGTTCAAAAATCTCTGCAAGAGCATGCGTCGTATCCGCAATAGGTTACACGACGTACATAACCTGATGGTCTTTTGTCTAAAGTGGCCGTTATGTTTTTATCCCAGGGGTTCGGAAAAAATCTGTACCTTTTATTCTAAGAGGAAAAACTTTTTCTAACTCGTATGTCCCTGGTGGTTACCATTAAGGTCTTAAAATTGTCGGAAAGTTGGTGGATGAGAATGGAAGGAAGGAGATGACCATGGGCCAAGATAGTCAAGAAGACATTGAAACCGTTCCCGTTGTTGAAGAGAATGGTCTCCCACCAGGTAGTAATGGGACCTCTCCTATTCAGACGATACATCAGCTTATTGCCCACACCGCAGGCCGGGTTCCCCAAGACATTGCCGTCCTTTGTGAGACGCAAAGTCTCAGTTATGGCCAATTGGATCAATTATCAACCCAATTCGCCCACCAATTGCAATCTCTTGGGGTCAAACCGGGGGTCCTGGTCGGTCTTTGCGTGGAACGTTCCTTGGAAATGGTAGTGGGGTTACTCGGAATCTTGAAGGCGGGAGGGGCCTATGTGCCTCTCGATCCTGCCTATCCCAAAGAGCGTCTGGCCTACATGCTGGAGGACTCGAATGCTTCAATAATCGTGACCCAAACAAGGTTGAAAGAGGCATTGCCGGATTCACAAACAGAGGTCGTCTGTTTGGATTCGGATTGGGGGAGTTTGGCTGATGAATCCACCGGTCCTCTGCCTTCTTTTGTCCAACCGGATGATTTGGCTTATGTCATTTATACTTCGGGATCGACCGGGCGCCCCAAAGGGGTTGAAATTCCCCATCGGGCCGTTGTCAATTTTTTAAAAAGTATGCGGCAAAGACCCGGTCTTCAACCCGAGGATCGCTTGCTGGCCGTGACCACGTTATCGTTCGATATCGCTGGACTGGAATTGTATCTTCCCCTGGTGGTGGGCGCTCAAGTCATAATCGCCAATCGTGAGGTCGCATCCGATGGAACTCGGCTGGCCAAGCTCATGGAATCGATGGCAGTGACAGTCATGCAAGCCACTCCTGCGACCTGGAGATTGTTGCTGGAGGCCAATTGGAAAGGGTCGCAGAACATCAGAATCCTTTGTGGTGGGGAAACCTTGACCCGTGAACTTGCCGAACGGCTCTTGCCAAAATGTCGGGAACTCTGGAATCTTTATGGGCCCACTGAATCCACCATTTGGTCCACGCTGCATCGGGTGGAAACCGGTTCAGGTCCTGTTCCGATCGGATTGCCAATCGCCAATACTGAAATCCAGCTTCTTGATGAGCAGTTGAAGCCTGTTCCAGCTGGAGCTCCCGGAGAATTATTTATCGGGGGGGAGGGGTTGGCACGGGGATATTTTCAACGAGAGGAACTTACGAATGAACGGTTTATTCCCCATCCCTTAGAACCTCAGAGCAGAAAACGGCTGTATCGAACGGGGGACCTTGCCAAGTATCTTCCCGATGGCTCCCTAGAACATATGGGTCGGGTGGATTTCCAGGTGAAGGTTCGAGGTTTTCGGATTGAATTAGGTGAAATTGAATCGGTGTTAGATCAACATGAAACTGTCAAGCAAGCGGTTGTTATGGCTAGGGAGGATGTACCGGGCGAAAAACGATTAGTCGCATATTTTGTCCCGACGAATGCTCAAGTCCCTTCCAGTCGTGAATTGCGCGCAGTATTGGCTTCCAGGTTGCCGGATTACATGATTCCTGGATTATATGTGTCTTTAAAGGAGTTCCCGTTGACGCCAAATGGGAAAGTCGATCGTAAGGCTCTGCCTGCTCCAGACTTGCAACGACCAGAATTGGCAGTTGATTATACGGCGCCTCGTACGGAGGAGGAGGCCAAGCTTGCCAACATTTGGGCCGAAGTTCTTCGAATGGAAAAAGTTGGAATTCATGATAATTTCTTTGAACTTGGTGGCGATTCGCTCAAAGTGGCTCAGGTGGCGACTCGAATCCGTGATGTGTTTCATGTCGATATGTTTCTCCGTTCTATGTTTGAAAACCCTACGGTGGCCGAAGTCCTTCCTATTATTTTAGCCGGGGATCCCCGACAAGATGTGACCAAGGAACTCTCTATTACCGAAGTCACACGAGGAACACACATTCCTCCTTCCTTTTCCCAAGAGCGGGTATGGTTTATCCATCAACTCAACCCTGACAATTTAGCCTATAACTTTCAATCCAGTATTGATTTTCGTGGAAAACTGGATGTGAAAGCCCTTGAACGGTCTTTGGGAGAAATTTTACGACGTCATGAGAGTTACCGAACATCGTTTCCCACGGTTGATGGTCGGCCCGTTCAAGTTATTCATCCCTACATTCCATACTCCCTTCCTATCGTGGACCTCACCGACAAACCGGAGGCTGAACGGGAAGCGGCAGCCAAAGCATGGTGTGCCGAGGAGTTTCAAATTCGGTTTGATTTAGCAAAACTGCCGTTGGTGCGTTGGACGTTACTTCGATATAGCGATGAAAGAAATGTGCTGATCCACATGGAACACCATTTGGTGCATGATGGATGGGCATTTAATGTATTTCTTACGGAACTCGTTGACCTGTATCGTGCCTACACCGCTGGTCAGGAATCTCCCCTTCCAGAACTCCCTGTACAATTTGCTGAATTTGCCACGTGGCAACATGAATGGATGCAGGGGGAAGTTTCTGAGCATCAATTAGCGTATTGGAAAAAGAAATTTCAAACGCTTCCGCCTGTCCTTGAGTTACCGATTAAAGGCGCACGGCCTCCTCAGCAAACGTTCCGGGGGACCTCCCTTCGTCCGGAAATTCCCGTGGAATTATGCAATCAATTGCGGGCGTTAAGCCGTCAAGAGGGGACCACGCTTTTTATGACGATGTTGACCGTGTTTATTGCCATGCTTCACCGGTATACCGGTGAGACTGACGTGGCAGTTGGGACCTTCTTCGCCAATCGTCGGGCACGAGAGTCTGAGGGGCTCATTGGCATGATTCTGAATAACGTCGTGATCCGTGCCGCACTAGATACGAATCCGACAGGACGGCAGCTGATGAAACATGTCAGAGATGTCATGTTGGAAGGGGCTTCCTATCAAGATGTTCCCTTTAATCGAGTGGTTGAGGCTGTTCAACCCAAGCGTGAAACGAGTCTAAATCCTTTATTCCATCTCGTGTTTAGCTTTCATGACGAACCTATGCCCGAAGAAAAAATGCCTGGCCTTGAGGTGAAACTCACACCGGTACTCAGCAATGGGTCCGCCAAGTTTGACTTGGTGGTCATCGGTATCCCCCATTCCTCGCAGTATTTGGGTTTGCCTCAGGGGTCGGAAAACGATGGGCTTACCATGATTTGGGAGCACAACACGGATTTATTCGAGACGTCTACCATTGCCAGAATGATTGAACATTATAAGGCGTTATTAGCGTCGCTTGTTGCGAATCCCGATCTTTGCATTTCCGATCTCGCCATGGTCCCTGTGGATGAAACTCGAAGAATGCTTCAAGAGTGGAACGCCACACAAACGGATGATTCCCCGACCGTCTGCTTGTATCAACTTATCGAACAACAAGCGGCGAAGACCCCTGAATCTATTGCGATCGTTTGTGGTCCACAGAAGGTATCTTATCGGGATCTGGATCATCGCAGCAATCAATTAGCGAATTATTTACGGGACCGAGGGGTCGGCCCAAATGTGTTAGTCGGCATTTCTGTTGAGCGCTCCGCCGACATGCTCATCGGCCTCTTGGGAATCCTCAAAGCAGGGGGAGCCTACGTTCCGATCGATCCGACGTTTCCGATCGATCGTCAGGCCTTCATGGTCGATGACGCGAATATTTCCATTTTGGTCACGGAAAAGGACATCGTTCGTCACTTGCCGGTGGAGGGAAAGACCGTCGTGAGTCTTGATGCTGACCTTGAGGCCATCGCGGCGGAATCCGAACACCTCCAGGACGGATCGAATGTGACCCCCGATGATTTGGCCTACGTCATTTACACGTCTGGGTCTACGGGGAGGCCGAAAGGCGTCCAAATTCCTCATCGGGCCATCGTGAATTTTCTGGAAAGTATGAGGAGCAAGCCTGGGATCAGCTCTGCGGATCGATTGTTTGCCGTCACGACCCTTTCTTTTGACATTGCCGGGTTGGAAATGTATTTGCCCCTTACCGTAGGCGCCCGGGTGATCGTCAGTAGCCGGGCTGTCGCGACGAATGGAGAAGAATTGGCTCAACAACTCCAAGCCACCGGAGCCACCATCATGCAGGCGACTCCATCCACCTGGCAGATGCTTCTGGATTCTGGATGGAAGGGAAATCCCAATCTCACAGTCCTTTGTGGGGGAGAGGCCCTTCCCCGGGCCCTAGCTGAGCAATTGCTGTCCCGTGTGAAAACCGTCTGGAACATGTATGGCCCGACCGAAACGACTGTTTGGTCAACTATTCATCAGGTGGAATCTGGAGACGGAAATGTCCCAATTGGGCGACCGATTCAAAATACGCAAATCTATGTCTTGGATAGATATGATAATCCCGTTCCCGTTGGGGTCCGAGGGGAGTTATGTATTGGCGGGGCGGGGCTTGCACTCGGTTATCTGAATCGTCCTGAATTGACGTCGGAAAAATTTATTACTAACCCAACCGATGAACATACGTCACTCATCTACCGGACTGGAGATCTGGCTCGATTTCGACCGGATGGGACTCTTGAATGCCTTGGTCGTATCGATCATCAGATTAAATTGCGTGGGTTCAGGATTGAACTCGGCGAAATCGAAACCCTGGTGTCCAACATGGAAGGTATTCGGCAGGCCGTCGTCATCACCCGTGAGGACACGCCTGGGGATGGGCGTCTCGTTGCGTATGTCGTACTCCAGGACCATGCCTCGATCACCTCCAATGATGTGTTAGCAAAACTGAAAACCAAATTGCCGGACTATATGGTGCCGAGTTCTTGTATGGTCTTGGAGACCATCCCACTCACACCTAATGGAAAGGTTGATCGGAAGGCTTTGCCCAAACCCACTGGAGAACGGTCTGAAGGCTCTTCGGCTTATGTTGCTCCTCGGACCGATCAAGAGCGAAAGCTTACCGCCATTTGGGAGCAATTACTGGGAGTTTCTCCTCTAGGCATTCAAGATGATTTTTTTGAGGTAGGAGGGCACTCGCTTCTAGCGGTTAGATTGGTTTCAGAAATTGAAGTCCAAACGGGGACACGGATTTCCCTGGGTTCGCTCCTCCAAGGACGGACAATCGAATATGTGGCTCAGCTTCTAGAAGGGGATCGTGAAGCTCAGGGAGACCCCAGCTTTGTGGCCTTACAGACATCTGGGACCAAACCGCCCTTTTTTGTCGCCGGGAGTCATCCTCGGTACGTCGAAATTGCCCAACGACTTGGGTCGGATCGGCCTTTCTATCGCTTGGATCTGTATGCTTTGGAAAGTCAAAGGATTGCCCAGGGACTTCAGCCTTTTACCAAGATCGAGGATTTTGCGAAGCATTACCTAGAAAAAATTCGTTCCATCCAACCCAAAGGTCCGTATTATTTGGGTGGTGGATGTGAAGGGGCGTATTTGTCTTTCGAAATGGCTGTACAACTTCAAAAACAAGGAGAGGAAGTGGGCTGTTTGGTCATGTGGATTCCACCGCCCCTCGGTCATTCACGAGGATTGACTCTTCGTCGATTTGCTCTATACCTGGCCGCATTGCGGTTCCGGTATTTATTGACGGGTGGAGCCTTACGCCATTCCAGTTGGTCGGGAATTCAGGCCCTTCTCCGGCATGAACATATTGAATATCGTATCCTTCAAGCCCTGTGTTCCTATGCTCCTCGAGAGAATTTTCGTGGGGGAATTACATTGGTTCGTACGGCGGATAGTCCAGCTCCCGTCAGTGCGGTTGACATTAATCAACAGTGGGTGGATCTGGCTACCGAGGGGGCCGAACTCCACGTGGTTCCGGGTAACCATGGGAATTGGTTGGAAGACCACCTTGATGACTTTATTCGTGTCCTTGAAGGACGTTTAGAACCGGCGACAATGTCATGAGACTTTGTCAGTTTTTATCCGAAAGGGAAACCCATTTTAACTTGAATGTCACCGTTCGTTCGAAGGAACAATTCTTGACGATGGTGGGTCTTCCGTTGATTGCGGTCTCAAAAATGGGAGGATATCCATGGGGATGAGAATTTCTGAATTATTTTCTCGATTTGCTGAGGAACCGCCCATCCGTGTTTTTTCCCAGAAATTCGTGAAATATTTTTCCTCCTCCTTGCGACAAAAAGCACGGTGGGAGGCCGTGGAACGCCCGAATTATTTGGTCGGGCTGTTAAAAGCGGCTGACCAGGCGAACAGCCAGGGAATCAAGGAAATTGCGGCTATTGAATTTGGGGTGGCGGCGGGAGGGGGATTGATCTGTTTGGATCAATATGCCGGCCAAATTGAAGAAGAATGTGGGGTTAAAGTCCGGGTGTTTGGCTTCGACTCGGGAGAAGGTCTTCCAACCCTCCTTCCGGATTATCGGGATCATCCGGACCAGTGGCGAGCTTGTGATTATCCCATGGACCAAGAGCGCTTGCGGAACCGCCTGAGTCCGAGAACCGAGTTAATCCTCGGAAATGTCAAAGAAACCGTTCCCAAATTCCTTTCTTATAATTCTCTGCCCATTGGGTTTATTTCATTCGATTTAGATTTATATTCTTCTACAGTAGACGCGATGGCTGTCCTCTCTTCAGCCAGTCAAAAAAATCTTAATCGAGTCATTCTTTACTTTGATGATATCGATTTTTATTTTAACCATAAATTTGCGGGGGAATTATTGGCCATTTCAGAATTCAATGAGAACCATGTTCAGGTCAAAATTGACAAATGGAGAGGAGTGCAGCGAGACAAGGTTTTTAGGGATAGTCTATGGTTGTCCCGAATGTATGTGGCCCATGACCTCGAAGCCATTTCTTCTTGTGAATTACACCGCTCACCCGCCCCCTATGCGGTGTAACTTGTCCTTTTGTGCCATTCATCGAAATTGGTAGGCTTTTTTGTCTCGTTAAAGTTGTATTCAATCTAACCGATATAGGGAGAAGTCAAAAAATTATTCCAGGGAACCTCTCCATGACTCTTTATGCTGACGGTTTAAGGTTCACATTTCATGACCCAAATTTATCTTTAGGATCCCGGGGATTCAGAGTTTTTCTGAAATCAAATACTATCTGCTAAAACTGTGGTCTAGGTGAAAATGTCTATAAGCGTTTAATGAACGCTCCTTCTTGATAATGGCAAACCTGCTGTGAGGTAGGGACGCAAAGCCACGGGTCAGGTACTTGTTCGTGAAGGATCTGACGGCCAGGCTACCAAAGGAAGGAATTGGTAGTGATCGAGTTGCTCCATTCAGAGATTAGGGGATATATAGCCTCTTTTCATCAAAAAAATATTGTTCAAAACGTTCGGAAAACATTTGCCCTCTGTTTTCCTTTTGGTATAATACAAAAGTTTTTGGAGTCAGATCGCCTTTCCCCTGTAGTTGTTCTTACTTTTTCTCCCCCAGTAAAAATTAGAACAGAGAGTTCTGCCCTTCAAAGAGAGCGTCGGGTCCTCTGTTCTTTTCCGAAAATTCCCTGGTTTTGGTTTAGGGCCCTAAATGCGTATTGCTTTGCCTGAACATTTATTGAAATATGTTTGAAGGAGGATAAGATGAAAGGTCAACCACACACACTTCCCGGGGGAATTCAAAAATCGTCTATATGCCGGCGAAGCCTGAGTTTTCTTGGATTGTTCGGAAAAATATTTTTGGCTATCTGGTTAGTGTTGGTGGCTCCTCATAATTCAGAAGCTACGGTCATGGGGGATCTTGCCGCACAAATGGACCCGGGTACCTGGGCTGAGTTGCCCACTCTGGGGATGGATCAAGGGCATGTGTTTGAAACAGCCGTCGTGGGAAAGGCTGTCACACAGTGGGCTCATAAAGCTGCGTGGGATCCTAACACTGAACAGTTTTTGTACTTGGGCGCCCCACATTACAATCCTTGGAAATTCGTGATTTATAATGCCCAAACCAATTCGTGGCGTGGGGGCCAGGTTCCGGCTGCCTGCATGACCAAAGACCCCCAGTCGGACAGTACGGCGTGTATAGGGCATGGCTTTGACCATAACACCATTGATCCTCTGACTGGGAATTTTTACCATCGGCAATATGGCTCGGGAACGATCTATAAATATAGTGTCGCAGGGGATTCTTGGAGTACCTTGCCTCCGCCGCCCAGGAATGGATATCAGGTGGCCGGAATGGTGCAATATTTTCCTGAAATGGGGGGGGTGTTGTTCGGGGATGCGTACACCAGTCCCGCGTCTCTTTTCTTTTACAATACTTCCACAGGGCAATGGTCTACTTTAGCGTCTAACTTGGCCCTTGGGCCGCATAGTCATATTTCCGGATATAGTGCGGTCCATAAGGTGGTGATTTTTGGTGGGGGATCAGACGCGGGTAATCGAAATCTCTATAAAATTGATGCTTCTGGGACGGTTACTCAATTGCAAAATGCGCCCTTCGACCTTCGAATTGCTTGGACCATTTTTACTCCCGACCCGGTCAGTGGAAATTTCCTGGTCGTTCAATCTAACCCCAATACTGGGGAAAAGGGGTTTTATGAATATGATGTAGCCAACGATAGTTGGAAGTTGTTGAGCAATGATATTCCATTATTCTCCTTTGGCACACCGGTCTTTGATATTGTAGCCGCTCCGATTGATAACTACGGGGCCGTGATGTATCTCAAGTATTATTTTGACCAAACCAAGGTGTATTTGTATAAACATAAGCAAGGAACTGGAACTCCGATCATTCCTGATACGGTAGCTCCAACGATTCCTGGTGGACTCCAGGGAAATGCCACTTCCCCCACGGAAGTGTATCTTCAGTGGCAGGCTTCTTCCGACGATCGTGCCGTTGCTGGTTATACGATATTTCGAAATGGGGCACAGATCGGAAATTCGGGGGCTGTTTCCTTTTTTGATAGTGCCGTCCCGAGCGCTGGATTTTACCAATACTCGGTGTTGGCCTTTGATGCTGCAGGGAATCAGTCTTCCCCAACCCCTGCGATAACGGTAGAAGTCCAAGGCGGGGGTTCTACGGGATCCGATTTTGCCGCTCGATGTAACGACGTTAATGTCATTCGCTGTTTTAGCTTTGATTCTCAAGCTGAGACGGACCCGCATGTCTGGGCCCCTTGGCGCAATCGGACCACTGGGGTGAAGCTTGGGGTGGTGGATACGGCAGTAAAAGCTTCTGGGGCAGGGTCTCTTCGTTTTGATATCCCTTCCAATGTAGGGTCCGATACTTCGGGGTCTTTTAATATAAATTTTTCCGAGGACCTCTCTGTTCAGTTTGGAGAAGGGGAGGATTTTTATATCCAATGGCGACAGCGGTTTTCTCCAGAATTTATCGACACCCTGTATCTCATGGATCCGGCATCTGCTGGGGCATTTGCCGGTGGTTGGAAACAAGCTATTGTTGGGCAGGGTGATAGGCCCGGCCTACCTGAAGTGGGTTCATGCACACCGATGGAATTGGTCGTCCAAAATTCTGATCAGAGGGGATTTGCTCAGATGTACCATAGTTGTGGGTCGAAAGATGGGCAGTATCAAGGGTTGGGTAAACAAGTCACCAGTACGGATTGGGCTTTACAATTTGGAGATGTGGAGGGTTGCTTGTGGAGTCTCAAGTGGTCCAATACCGACCAACCCTGGAACAAACGATTTACCGAACCCTATGGTCCGTGTATGGGTTATAGACCGAATGAGTGGATGACCTTTCAAATGCACGTTCACATTGGCACGTGGTATCTCAACGATCAAAATTATCATCAAGATAGTACCGTGGAGTTGTGGGCGGCTTTTGAGGGACAGCCCTCTGTCAAAATAATCGATCGAACCGGATACGATCTGGTGAATTGTGCTGCTGGGGATACGGCCTGTCAAAATGACCCCTCGATTAAATATGGGAAAATTTGGCTTCTTCCCTATCATTCCAATAAAGGGGTAGAACAGGTTCATCCGCCCGCGGCTACCTGGTATGATGATCTCATCATTTCCCGGGCAAAGATTGCTGATCCTCAAATTTCAAGTGGGGATCAGTTTCCTCCTGCGCCACCGCAAAATTTACAAATCAGCCCTTGATAGGGTTGATTTGGTAGTTGAATCGGAAATTTTGACAGTAAGGAGAAACTCGCCGACTGCGAGACGTGGGTTTCTCCAACCTTGGAAATTTAACGCGAAAGTAAATTCCTTATTTGGGTTTCAGACTCTCCATTCCATACCTTCTGATGAGAATGTTTTAAAAAATTGGAAGAAATAACCAGATGAAATGTGAAGGGCAAGTAGTCTGGTGGATTATTCGAAAGGGGGCAAAAATTCAAGATGAATCCATTATACATTTTCAATATCGAAATGACCAACAACATGGGTGTTTACTGAATGATCGTCAAAGGATCCGTTTCGGCTGTCAGTCCAATGAAAATTTGATCTACATTTTGATTAAGCTTTAAAGGTTGAAAACACCTTTATGACACGTATGGGAAACTTTACGTGTTTCCTTTAAACCGCTCGAGACACCTAGGTTACAGGATAGGGCACACTGTATTTGGAGGATCTCCTGACCTGGGGGATTCTTTCAGTGGAACAAATCATTCTAGAACTTTGGGAACCTGAGGTCGGATTGGGCCAAGGGAAGACGGAATAAAATCTTTCCATGAGGTGGAATTTCACCGGTGTCACCTGCCGTCGCTGGCGGCCGTTAAGGGAGGTTTTAGTTTAAACTCGAAATGTTTAACCTAATTCATCGGCCAGAACTCAGGGGTCTTATTGCATTAGGCGGTAGGATCAGAAGAAAACTCAGAGCGCAGAAGTTTCGTTCGGTTGTAGAAGAAAGAGTGCCAAGGGTGTTCACGGTAGGAAAATTGAGAGGCGTGTCGAATGACAAGGACACAATCATCGAAAGCTTGGATCTTGTGCTTTTGAAAGTGCTCATGTTGTCTCTTGGTATTCGGATAGGTCCGAAATATTTGTAATAGAGTGAAGTCAAGTGGGAGATGACCGAATTTGCGGGATATCTCTTTCGACATATATGGCCCGGTTTCCAGGATAGGGTCGCTGGTATAGATGACCGCGATGCCTTCGGAATTCCAATGGTCCAGCATCTGCTCAATAAGTTCAAAAGTAAACTCAATCCCTAAGTCACCTCCTCGTTGCGGCAAATCCAGCGCATTGGGATCGTCAGGCTGGGGGACATAAGGGGTGTTGGCCGTTATGCAGTCGAACTGCCCTTTGAGGTTGGAGAAAAGGTTACTCTTCTGGGTCGAAACATTATGGAATCCATTGAGCGAGGCATTCGCCCTGACAAAAGATAGAGCGCGTTCATTAATATCTGCGCAGATAACCTCATCTGACTGATTGGCAAGGGTTAACCCCTGTACTCCGCTGCCTGTGCAGAGATCCAGGCTGCGCCCAAAGTGTGTACCGGTAGACTCGTCTAAGACAATTTTCACCATATCCCGAGAATCAGTCCCAAAGTATACAAAATCCCCTGTCGTACCCCGCTCAAAATCGAACATGGCGTAGAGGTGAGGGAGAGCTATTACTCTTAGATTTGCTTGAATCAACCCATTAAAACGGGAGACCACCGAAGCCTTGCTCAATATTTCAAGCTGGTCTTTGCTTATGACTTGGAGAAGTAGGTCTTCTTGAATGGGTTGGGACAACCAGAACAAATCAAATAGATAGATTGGGGCTGGCCCCTTATCTCTATGAAGCAATTTTCGATACAGGGAAGAAAGAGCAGAATTACCCCAACAGTTGGATCGTTTTCTGAAAAAATCTAAGAAAACAGAAATTTCAGACAGTCCGTATTGATTGCCAGGCCTGGGAAGGCGTAACGAATCTCGATAGGAACCACGGTCCAAAATTTCACGGAGTACTTTTGCGGTACCGGGTGAAAAATCCGCGGGATTGAAATCAGAAGGCCTTAAATCTTTATGAGATGGGGACATAGGTTCTCCAGTCCTTTGTTGCTTTACTCTGGCGTTTCAAAGGGGAATCATAGGTAAGTGCAAATTTACGAATAAAATAGAAAGAATAGCATAAAAGTTACAATTCCCTAAAGTAACTATATAAGAAGCAATATGACATAACCCAATTGTTCCGAATCAGCCCAAGTAGGACAATTGAAGAGGGATGGCAAAGGGGGCCATCGTAACCCAAAAGGGGCAAGGAGAAACCAAAAATGAGACACCAGACACGAAGCCGACCAATTTATCTAAGACATTAAACGAAGGACACGTCCGAAATTGGGTCCGGACAAAAAAATATCCGCATTGTGGTGACTGGGGTCCGGGGCGAGGTGAGTTTCGCAGAACCCTGTCGGAGTGAGGGCCTGCATCAGAAATTGTATTACCGCTGGAACAAGGAATTTTTAGAAACAGGGAAAAATCGCTTTGCCGGGAAAGCGGAGGGCGAAGCCAGGCGAAAGGAAGTCCGTGACGTAAGAAAAGAAACGGTTACGTTGGAGGAAGCTCTTGCTAAATTGCTGTGGGAGAACAGGCTCTTCAAAAAGGCGTGCTTGGTAGTTGGGAGGAAACTATATGAGAAATGCGGCCAATGAAAAGCATCAGGTTATCTGGCCGGTGCAGGACAGTCCCCTTGGGATTAGTCAGTTATTAAGGTAACTTGGAATTCCCAAGTCCACGTTTTACTATTGGTACGACCGCGTTCTGACTGGTCCCGTGGAGGCGTCGGATGATCGGAACCCCACTGCCTCAGCCAGTTGAAACAAGGTCCCCGAAGACCAAAGGCAGGCTCTGTTGGAGGTGACATTGAAGCTGCCCGGGCTGTTGCCCTCAGAATAAGCCACTCGCCTTACAGACGAACAGCAGTACTTCGTCTCGGAAGGTATGGTTTGTGGGATTCTCACAACCAATGATATGGTCACCTCCCTTCGTTGGATTGTTCTGAAGGCGGCAGATTCCCTCGAGCAATTCTCCACGGCTATCAACCAACTGTGGCAAACCAATTTCACCTCCCTCAAGGTGACCGGCTGGAGCTGGAATGATCTCTCAACGGTGAGGGATGATGACTCCCGGTACATCCTATTCGGACGACTCTGTCAGATCATGAGCTCCCTCGAGGTGACCGACGCACTGAAAGTAGTCTTGAAAGTTGCAGACTTAAGCAAGAAGCAAACACCAAATTTGCTCAGCGATTATGGCACCTGTTATCTTGCCGGGGAATTGAAGGACTAGCTAAACGACCACGAGCGGGGTACATCCGGAGCAAGTCGTATCATCCCATGACTCAAGACAAAATCGAACGCCCGCATTGCTCATTGAAAAAACCGCCTTCTGCTGGAACCCTATTATCTGCATGAAGAGCTAGAGCTACAGATTGCCCAGTTTTTTGCTCACGATAATTCCTAACGATATCATGAAAGCCCGATCAGTCTACCACTGGAAGATGACTGGTGCGTAGGAGGGTAGGCTATCCTTGATGGCCGGAGAAAACTCAAAGCCAAACGTTGAAGCGGAGTAAGCAGTTATAGTTAGAACGGAATACGGCGTACCATGAACCCACAGAGACAAAATGTCACTTAAATATTTAATGGCTTAAGTCCAACATTGGTTGACGAGATACAGTACGGAGAAACTCACTGACCAAAAATCGAGGATTTCTCCAACCTTAAAATTTCAAACCGGCGGTGAATACCTCATTTGGGGTTGACTCGATCCATCCGTTGTATTCTGTTGAGAAGATTTTAGGGAATTCGAAGACATAACTAAATGATTTGAGATGGATAAGAATTCTCGTGAATCAATCCTACCAATACGGTACCGAAATGCCCAACAAGATGATTTCTTATCGGATGATGGTCCAGGGATCTGCCTGGGCTGTCAGTCCCAAGAAAATTTGATCTACATTTAGATCGGTCGCGGCTGTTCCACTGGATTTTTGGACAATGTGAGAATACCCCAGATTCCCTACCAGCCAGTTCGTAAAAGTATAGCCCAGCGATGCTTGGATTTGGTAAGTGTCTGTTTCTAATGCATTCCCGCCAATTGAATCGTTATGAGCCCAATTCAGGGAAAGCAACCCATTCAATCTTTGAGAAAAATTATGTTGTAGTTGCAACCCAAACGTTCTGGTCTGGGTAGCTTGAGCGGCCAATCCACCTCCATTTCCGATCGTTTGGTTGAAAAATCCATTTACGGAACCTTGTCGGTAGGTATAGGTAATGTTCGCAGTGCCAACGAAATTCCTATTCCACTTTGACGAAATATTTCTGGTTACGGTTTGCCCGTCTGCGATCTCCTGCTCGATCGCCCCAAATTGTTTGGTCCAGGCCACCCCTCCACTTATTGAGGCCGTTAGGGCCGCGGTCAAAGCATGAGAAATGCCGAGTTGGACATTATGAGACACAAATTTATCGGCCTGTGTTCCTTGAGTGGATTCCCCTAAGAAGTCTGTTTGAGTATAGGAGTAGCTCGGAGTAACGCCCGTTTGTGGAGTCAACTGATAGGAAAAAGAGACGAAGCCAGTATGTGTCAAGGAATCCTGAAATCCATCCTCAAAAAAATGGAGGTATTGATTCGAATACCGCAAGGAAGAATTGATTTTCTGGGTCAAATCATACCCCACCGTGATGCCGGCATTATTACTGAAAGCATTGGTACGATTGGAAAATACCCCCGTGCCCCCGCCTACTCCCCCGCCAGCAGTACTACCAGCTACTCCCGTAGCCTGTACTCCCTGGGTACCGGTAAATCCCCCATTTCCTGCAGTTCCCCCAAAATTCGTACCTGCATTGGCTGCATCATTATTGCCAGAAAGGGAGAAGGCATCTAATTGGGGAGTGAAGTTCATTGATTCATCCACGTTTACAGTAAGTCCTTTGTACTGCTTGGATAAAAAGGGTAAATCTAAATTGATATTGGCATTTTGGACATAACGATTGGCATTAGAATTCTCCAGAAAAAGCTGTACACGACCGAAGTAGGACACACCCAGTACAATATCGGGATCGTTATAAAACAAGGAAAGGTTTGGTCCAAGAAAGATCCCAAAATCACTTTCTTGGCCAGATTCGTCAAAAAATAAATTATCAGTGTACGCTCCGTTAACGCTAAAAGATGAGTTTAGGGTAACTGCGCTGTGGGCTTGGTTAGGAGACATGAACAGGAAAAGAAGCAGAAGGTGCCCTATTGCTCTTATGCAAAGGAATACGTTCATTCCGTTTCTCCAGGATAAAAAAATTGGTTCAATATCATTTCTGATTTTCTCTAATTGACGGAATAAAGGATTCGGCCACCTACTAGTTGGGGGGGGTCTCTAAACTGGAGGTTCGGTCCATCCCGGTGCATCGGCCTAAAGAGTCACCAAAAATTGAAGGTTAGGGAAAGGGGATTTTTTCCAAAATGCCCCAACATTTCCATGATGAGAGTGGCCGTATATCCTTTATGTAATTGAAAGAATTTTCCCATACCCCAGAGGGTGTTTTGTTGGCTTTGAGAGAAGGTTCGAATTGCGGAGGGTTGCAAGACCTAGAAGACTTTTCTGTAAATGGTGAAAAAAAGTGGGACTGAGGACCAGGATAAGCCGGGCTTTCTTCCAGGCCTCACACTCATATTGTTCTGGAGTATGGATTTCTTCAATGGGTGGAATTTTTTGAGCAATCTTTAGGAGGAGTGTGATCTAGCCGATTGTCCACTTTCCCCATTTCAGGTGGTGGCTTCTGTGGAGTTACCACAGGTAGGTCTACCCTGCTGTATACCTCTAGGATGCTTAGAAGGTGGTTTTCTCTTGCTCCGAAAGAATCGTGAAATCGTGGGGAGCCAGGGGTATAAGGGTTCAATCCAGCTACAAGGACATGAAACGATGAATAGGATGATGTGACATGGGATAGTCATATTAGCCTGACAGGGGGTGTGATCCATATCTGAGTCCTCTGAAAAACAAGGGGATAGTATGGGGTTATTTTCCCCCATTTTGATGGCTAGGACAAGGTCGATACCTTTTGGGAAAATATTCTGGTCTCAAGACCCTGGGAACAGGTCGAGTTATGAGCCTGTTTATAATAAAATTTCTTTCGTTTAGTCAAAAAAATTGTGCATTTCCCAAACTCTGCCTGGGTGCCATTCAAATTGGCCTGATGAGGCATAAAGTTGGGAGAAAAATTTGATATACTTCTCAAAATGTCCCGTTTTCCCCTTTCCATCCTTGAGTTTTTGATGCAAGGGCAGGGTGTAGCAAAGCACGACCCCTCTTGTAGCTGCCTTTCTGCCAACCGCCTCTCCTCTAGGGTGGCTCAATTATTCCGTGTGTTCTCCATTACTCGGACTCCTTGCAAGCCTACATGGAATTGGACCCTAGGAAATCCTTTAGGAACGGGTTCCGTTACGGAGGGTTGGATTTCTCAAAATCTGAACTTCCGTTATTTCAGTGAGAAATTGAAGAATTTTGGAGAAAAAGTTCCCTGCCAAGGTTCGTATCCTTTTACCCAGGAACCGGTAAAGCTTGCCAGCCTGGATTTGTTCTTTCATAGAATTGGCCCCTTGAAATAAATAGTCAAATATGCTGGCACGTCTTTCTATTTTTTGGCGTTTAGCTCTGGGATACCTTACCGTTTTGGCCTTGGTCATCGGAGTTAATTTATATATTTTGAATCAATTTCGGGTTTTAACCGAATTGGGAGCAGAATTAGCCACACATCAATTCCCGGGTGTGGAAACTGCCAAACGCCTCCTGACCAGCCTTTATGCACAATTAAAGAGTGATAAGCAGTATTTAGTGCTTCGTGATACCACTCTTCTAAAAGATTTTCTCCAGGAAGCTGAGAATTTTCGAAAAACTTTAGAGGCTTTGCAAGAACAAGAGCTTGAAGGTAACACTCTTCAAGCCCTCAAAAGGACTAAGACCCTCCATGATGAATTTCACACGCTCTTTTTAAGTGTGGGTGTAGAACAGGCGGATCGTTCTCCGTTGGCCATCGCTGAATATGAGAAACGGCGAGATGTGCTCATCGATGGGATGACCACAAGCATCAATGCCTATATTTCAGCCCAAGAAGCCAGTGTGGGGGCTATTCTGAGGGACTCCCATCTTCGTTCAGTTCAAACCCAAGAGATTACCCAACAATGGCTGATTATGGCGTTAATTCTCGGGCTTGGCTTGGCTGGAGTGGCCAGTTATAGTATCCTTCGCCCTCTTCGCCGAGTCAAAGCCCAAATTCGCCGAATTGGACGGGGCCAATTTGGAGGGACCATTCCCTTATCCGTTCCCCAGGAATTACGGGATCTCGTTGATCAGGTGAATTGGATGGGCCAAAAGCTTCAGGTTCTCGATGAAATGAAATCTGAGTTTTTGGCCAATATTTCACATGAATTGCGGACCCCCCTTACCTCGATTCGTGAAGGTACCCAACTCCTCCTGGATGGAATTCCGGGTGAATTATCCAAGGATCAAAGGGAGACTTTGACCATCATCTCGGAAAGTAGTCAACGTCTCAATCATCTGATCGGCAATCTTCTTGATTTATCCCGGATGGAAGCAGATATGGTGAGTTACCATTTTAGACCTACTGATCTCAATAAACTCGCGGTCCGGTCCGTGGAAAAAATGAAACTATTGGCCGATCGAAAGAATATCCTCATCAATGTCGAGTTGCTCGAAGAAAAGGCCAGGATGCAAGCCGTGGATAGTGAGAGAATGGAGCAGGTCTTTGAAAATCTTCTTTCAAATGCCATAAAGTTCAGCGCCGAGGGTACGACCATTTCGATCAGATCCATCAGTGAAGATGGTGGCGGGGAGATCCATTTTACAGTTTCGGATTCTGGACCAGGCATCCCAGAGGAAGATCTACCCCATATCTTCGAACGCTTTTATCAAGGAAGGACCCAACAGGGCCGTCTGTATGTGGGTAGCGGCATTGGTTTGGCCCTATCAAAACGGGTCATTGAAGCGCATAACGGAAAAATTTGGGCGGAAAGTAAGATTGGGGCCGGCACGGTTATGCATTTTACTATTTCCAGTGAAAAATTAGCGGGCACCGCTGCTTGAAGGTCATGAATCAGGTCTCTTTGCAGAGTTCTTTGAAAGGCGTTATGGTAATGGTAGCTCTTGGGTTGATGATGGGCTGTACTGGAGGGTTATTAAATGCGGAGCCACCAACCAAACCGACGGCCGTCAATTCCGTGAATCCTTCAGCCATTCTTGAACCGGAAGCTGAAGATATCCCTTATTTTCAAGTTATTGCCGAAGATCAAGAAAAGCGTTTAGGGTCCTGTCAAAATGAAGCCGAATGTCGACCCATCCACTTTCTACGTGGGCTTGCGGCCCTTTATGAAAACCCGGAACTCGCCGCGTTTCATTTTCGTAAAGTCGTGGTTTCGAAGCCCAATGGAACCTTGGCTCGAGAGAGCCAATTCTGGCTGTGGTTTCTTGATGTGTTGAATTCTCCGAGTGAGGGCAACCCTTTTTCCCCGGATATCATCAAACGATTGGTCAGGGAAATGGTGGAAAAAGAATTATTTATTCATGAATTAAATGGGCAATTGGAAAATTCGTCCGTAGAAGCTTTAAAGCAGGAAATCGTTCTGCGGGATAAAACGATTGACCAATTAAACGCGAAAGTTGGGACTTTAACTAAGCAAACTGAACAACTCCAAACGGTTCAAACTCAACGACAGGACATCCAGCAAGAGCTGAAGTCCAGCCAAAAAAAGGTGGAAGAACTGATGAGCCAATTGGAAGCGTTGCGTCGCATTGATCAAGAAATTCGGGATAAAGCTCCTCCCACTCGCCCTTCCGAGAAGATGACCCCCACACCAGAACTTGATAGTGTATCGGAAAATATTCTCGTGCCAAACGGAAACGAAAAACCATAGGGGAAGAATATGGCTGATGAACGAATACTAGTGGTGGATGATGATCCCAGTTTGCTGACCTTATTGAAAATGCGTCTCCATTCCATGGGTTTTGCCGTAACGACCTGTGGATCGGGAGGGGATGCCCTATCTCGGGCTCAAGAAGAGCCTTTTGATTTTGCCATCCTTGATTTGCGATTGCCTGACTCGGATGGGTTAGATCTCATGGAAAATATTCTTCAGCATCAATCCAATTTGCCAGTACTCATCCTTACCGCACACGGATGTATTCCAAACGCTGTCCAAGCCATGAAAAAAGGTGCCTATGGGTATTTAACCAAACCCTTTGATGATAAAGAATTGCAGGAAAGCATCGATAAGGCCCTGACGACCAAACGGATGAGTCAGGAAATCCATCGGCTACAATTATTGGTCAATGAATTATATGGATTGGAAAACGTGGTGGCACGCAGTCCAGAAATGCATGGGGTTTTACAACAGGTGGCCCGAGTCGCGAGGACTGACACGACGGTATGTATCTCAGGGGAGACCGGTACCGGAAAAGAAGTCATTGCGCGAGTGATCCATTGCAATAGTTCCAGGTCAACCAAGCCCTTTATGGCTGTTAATTGCGCCGCGATCCCGGAAACTCTGTTTGAAAGCGAATTATTCGGACATTTGAAAGGATCATTTACAGGGGCCAACCAGAATAAACGAGGTCTTATCCAAAATGCCGATAAAGGAACTTTATTTTTAGATGAAATTGGGGAAATGCCGCTTGCTCTTCAAGGGAAACTTCTTCGAGCCATTCAAAATAGAGAAATCTTACCGATCGGTGGACAAGTTCCGACAAAAGTTGATGTCCGGATTTTAGCTGCGACGAATAAAGACCTTGAGGAAGCGGTTCGGCAAGGTCGTTTTCGGGAGGATCTGTATTATCGAATACATGTTGTTCCTCTTTCCCTTCCCCCCTTACGACACCGACGCGAAGATATTCCCTCTTTAGCCCACTTTTTTCTGAAGAGAAGTGTTGATCGTCATCAGAAAGTGGTCAAGGGGTTTGCTCCTGAAGCCATGCAAACATTGGTGGCCCATTCCTGGCCGGGGAATGTTCGAGAATTGGAAAATGTTATTGAACGGGCTGTGGTCATGTCTCATCAAGATGTGATCACCCAAGAATTTCTCCCCGTGGCTCAAAAGGATTCTCAAACCCCTGAGGTGCTTCAGCCTTTAACGGAGGCCAAAGAAGGCTTTGAACGGGAGTATCTTAAAAATCTATTAAAGGTCACACAGGGGAATATTTCTCGTGCCGCCCATATTGCTGGACGATACCGGGCAGACTTTTATAAATTGTTGAAAAAATACGGTCTCCATCCCTCTGATAAGGCAGGGGAATCTCATCCCTCTCGTTAACCAGTCGGGTCTCTTGTGTTTGCCTCTGGGGCCCTTCGGAGTGCTCCTTTGTCGTTGAATCATTTCGTAACAAGTTAATATTCCTAAGTAGTTTTACTTTCATTCATATATTATTTCCGGTTTGGGAAATATTCTTGATATTGTGAAGTCTGTAAAAAAAGCCTACAGTATCTTTTCTAACGCACCGAAAATGAAGGGTATTAGATAGAAGACCACTGACATTATTGAGATTTTTATTCGAAAATTCTCAAACATAGGGACTGAGAGTTTCTTCCTCTTTATCAGATATTCTTGAATTTTCATTTTATGAGTCCTTCACGAGTCTCCAAATCTTCAGCTGACAGTTTGTGGACGATTGGCGGGGGAATGTTGTTATTTGGCCTCCTTTTATTATTGTATTGGGAAGTTTTCTGGGCCCTTGGAGGCGACTGGTATAATGATCCCGATTATTCCCATGGATTTTTGGTGCCTTTTCTTTCAGGCTATTTCATATGGGAACGTTGGGATGCTCTCAAGAAACAAGTGATTTCCCCGAGTTTTTGGGGAGTGGCTCTTTTGGGGATTGGTTTATTTTCCCTGGTAGTGGGGTTGGTGGGAGCTGAACTCTATGTGCAGCGAATGTCATTTTTGGTAGTCGTGGCAGGATTGGTGCTCTTATTCGGTGGGTGGGGGCTATTATGGAGCTTAAGCCTCCCAATCGCTTTTTTAATTTTTATGATTCCCCTTCCAGCGATCGTGGTGAACACGATCGCGTTTCCCCTGCAATTATTCGCCGCCCAATCGGCGGCGTTTTGTTTATTTTCACTAGGAATTCCGGTCCTTCGTGAAGGGAATCTCATTGTTCTTGCTGCGACGACGTTAGAAGTTGCCGAAGCCTGTAGTGGGCTACGGTCCTTATTATCCTTATTGGCTTTAGGAACGGTCTACGGATACTTCTCACAAGACATTCTGTGGAAACGTTGGGCTCTGGTCTTCCTTTCCATCCCCATTGCGATTGTCGCCAATGCCATTCGAGTGAGTGGAACAGGTATTTTGGCCCATTACTTTGGGGTAGAGGCCGCCGAAGGGTTTTACCATACCTTCGAGGGTTGGTTGGTGTTCGTTGTCGCCTTCGTGTTGTTGTTTTTGTGTGGAATGGTATTAGGCAAGTTAGGAAAGAAACCTGGTTCAGCTTCCCCATCTTTATCTACTGGGATAAGGTTACGCTAAGGTTATGGAAAAGAAGTGGCCGTTGTTCGTAGCTGTGTTCATGATCCTGGGGACATTGGGCCTGATTCAGTCCTTTTCCCAGCATGAGCACCTGATAAGCAATAAGTCCTTTGACCAGTTTCCCTTGAACCTTGCCGGGTCTTGGAAAGGCCGGGAAGTCGGTTTGGACGAAAAAGTGTTAAAAGTCCTAAAATTGAGCGACTATTTAATGAGGGTATATGTCCCGCAAATGAGCCAGGGGGGAGAGGAGAAGGAACTTCCGGAAAATTTTCCGGTTCCGCGTCAGTCCCAGTTGCCGGTTTGGCTGTATGTGGGGTTTTATCAAAGTCAACGGACAGGAGCGACCTATCATTCCCCTAAGAATTGTCTCCCTGGGGCAGGGTGGCAGTTTATGGAATCCGATATTGTTACTCTCACCATGCCTGGAAATGTCAATATTTCTATCAATAAAGTTCTGATCCAAAAAGGATTGGACAAACAAGTTATCCTCTATTGGTATCATGATCGAGGACGGGTGGTGGCTAGTGAATACTGGGCGAAAGGGTATCTGGTATGGGATGCCATGACCAAAAATCGGACAGATGGGTCCTTGGTCCGTATTTCAGTTCCCGTCAAGGATGGGACAGTGGAAAGGGCATATAACCAGGGATTGGCCTTTCTCCATGATATGTGGCCTACTCTTCTGGATCATATGCCGGATCAGTCTATTCTTTAATCCTTCCGACCATTTTTCTGATGGCCAGTTTGAGCTTGTGGGTAATCCCCAGTTTCTTGAGCGCAGGAATAGCTGTACTCATCGGTTCCCTCCTGTTTTGTAAAAGACATGAGACCCCTTTCTTCTTCCCCCTGATCCTCGTCATGGGAGCCCTGGTGTGGATCCATGGGCTGAATGGACTGGTGCATTTCCTTCCCGGGAATTTTTTGACATGGAAAAAAATTATTTTAATAGGGGAGCTTGCCTTCCCTCTCTCCCTTGGATATGTCACGCAATCTTTTTGGAAGAACATTTCCACTCTTCCCAGTTTTATCGTCAATGTGTGGTGGAGGGTGATTGGAGGGGGAACCGTTTTGTTAGGGTGTTGGGTGCTTTTTGCTCCAGAGGGAATGATGGTTGTGATGTCAGGCGGGGAAGTAGTTTTTTCAAGATTGACTGGCATTATTCTTTGGAGTGTTATTTTGCTCGGCCTCGTGATAGGTCTATCCCAGCTTGAACAAATTCTCCGATCTTCCCGGAATCCTCTTCGCTATCAATTAAAATTTGTCATCATCGGACTCGGGGGGCTGGCGGGTATTTCTATCGTACAAGCCAGTCAAATGCTCCTCTTACCCATTTGGAAACAGGATTGGGTATGGGTGGGAGGAGTGGCGACCTGTGTTTCACTCACCCTGCTGGGTTTTGGGTTGGGTCGCTGGAGAGTAAAAGATTTCAGTCAAAAAGTACATGTCAGTCACCAAGCCTTATATACCTCGATCAGTTTCCTGTTTGTGGGTGGGTATTTAATCATCGTGGGCGTTATGGCCGAACTCATTCAGCAAACGGGTTGGGAAATGAAGGAAGCCATTGGGGTGTTAATCGTGTTTCTGGCGGGCCTAGGGTTGGTCGTAGTGATGGTTTCCCGCCAAGCGCGTGCGGAACTTCAGCAGTTCATCGGCAGACATTTTTATCGCACGAAATACGATTATCGTCAAAAATGGTTGGAGGTCACAGAGGCCTTTACGGCGTGCCAAGATGTTCAACAAATCTGGGACCGGTATCTTGAACTGGTCAGTCGAACTTTTGGGGCGCCAAGGATTACGATTTGGAAAAAATTTGAAACAGATGGACATTTCCATCAAATTCGTTCCATTAATACAGTGACTCCCCCTGCGCCCATTCCTTCCTCCCATTTTCTGATTGAGAGCCTTGCTAAAAATCCCACCCCGATCATTCTGGATACCGTCCAGGTTGAAGATCAGGAGGCGAAAGATTTTCTTGGACATCTTCAGGCTCATGTCTGTGTTCCCTTACTTGGCCGAGAAGGAAATTTAGTTGGATTTTGTACCCTCAGTAAGGAATTACATGACCGAAGCTATGACCAAGATGATTTTGATTTGCTTCGGGCCATTGCCCATCATGTCATGATGCTCATCATCCAATTTGAACTGGTTGAAGAACGGGGGGTAACCGCTAAATGGGAAGCCGTTCACCGATTTTCCGGGTTTTATCTCCATGATTTGAAAAATTTAACCTCCAGCTTATCGATGGTGGTGCAGAATTCCGAACAATATGGGAATGACCCAGATTTTCAAGCTGCCGCCATGCGGACAGTCAGGAATACCTCTCAACGAATGATGGAACTCATGAGCAAACTAGCGAATCAGTCTAAGGCTCCGGGTCTGGAGCCGAACCTAAAATGTGAGCCCATTCAACTCAATACCTTGGTGCGAGAAACTCTAGATTCTCTCAACGGTACTGATTGTAAGCCGGTGTTTCATCCAGGTGAAGATCTTCCTGTTTTGTATCTCAATCTTGAATCCACCAAGCAAGTCTTGTTAAATCTTCTTCTTAATGCACAGCAAGCTATTAGTGGCAAGGGGACGATTGATATCTCAACCTCATTGGATGGCGATCACGTGAGTGTGGTGATTGTTGACACAGGTTCGGGTATACCTGCTTCGCAATTGGAGAACCTTTTTCAACCCTTTAAGAGTTCCAAAAAAACGGGGTTAGGTGTCGGTCTCTTCCAGTGTAAGCGTATGATCGAGGATCAAAATGGAAGAATACGGGTCGAGAGCGAACAAGGACGTGGAACAAAAGTTTTCGTAACGTTTCCTGTCAAATAAACCGATAAAGTGTTAATGATCGGCCAAGAGAGAATTGAATATTCAAGTTTGATTAGCCCTCAAAATCAGAGAAAGTCATGGGATTAGAAAAACCACAGGAATCTGCTTCTCCAGCACCCCTGCTCATTGTTGATGATAGCCAAGAAATTCGAGAGCAGATGGTTTGGGGCTTGAAATCACGGTATTCCACGATTGAGGCCGATAATAGGGAGACAGCTCTCTCAATCCTTCAGAAGGAAGATGTGTCCTTGATTACCCTTGATTTAGGATTACCCCCCGATGCCGATGGGGTGACCGAGGGGTTACGGACGTTGGAACAAATCATCGAACATCATCCTCTGGCCAAGGTCATTGTCATCACAGGCAATCAGGATCGAGCCAATGCCCTCAAGGCCATTCAACTGGGTGCGTATGATTTCATGGAGAAACCCGTCGATTTAGATGTGTTGAAGATCGTCTTGCAGAGAGCAGGATATCTGGCCGACTTAGAACAGGAAAACCGGAAGCTTCATGATCGTGAAGGGAAACGAGGGTTCCCGGAAATTATTGGCAGTAGCCCAGCCATGGCCAAAGTGTTTGATACCATTCGGCGAGTGGCTGGGTCGGACATTTCCGTTTTGATCGTCGGGGAAAGTGGGACGGGAAAAGAATTGGTTGCCCGGGCCATTCATCAGCAAAGTCATAGGAAAGAGGGTCCTTTTATCGCCATCAATTGTGGTGCCATTCCTGAGACCCTATTGGAAAGCGAACTTTTTGGTCATGAAAAAGGGGCTTTTACGGGTGCTCATTTGCAACGCCGGGGGCGTATCGAAATGGCGGAAGGTGGGACGTTATTTTTGGATGAAATTGGAGAAATCTCCCCAGCCCTTCAGGTGAAGCTTTTGAGGGTGTTGCAGGAACGAAGTATTGAACGCGTTGGAGGAAGGGCCGAAATCCCGGTCGATACTCGGGTGTTAGCGGCGACGAATATGGATCTGCAAGTTGCCATGAAAGAAGGACGGTTCAGAGAAGATTTATATTATCGACTCAATACCGTCACCATTTCGGTTCCACCCTTACGGGACCGAGGGGCTGATATTGTGATGATTGGAAAAACTCTTCTTCAAAGTTCTGCTGAGGAAGCGAAGAAAAAGGTGATAGGGTTTTCACGGGAAGGCTTATTATCCCTTGAGCAATACCGATGGCCGGGAAATGTTCGGGAGTTAGAAAATCGAATTAGACGGGCGGTGACCCTGACTGATAATCCACGAATTGGTCCAGAAGATTTAGATTTGGAACAACCTCATGAACCTCAACCCGGACCTACACTCAAAGATGCTCGTGATGCGGTAGAAAAGCGGGTCATCGAGCAAACGCTCGCTAAAACGGGGGGCAATATTACCAAGGCCGCCACGATTCTTGGGGTAAGTCGCCCAACTCTTCATGATTTGATTTCTCGCCACGAAATTAAAAAATCATAAGTTTTTCTCCAAAGGGATTTTCTTTGACAGGCTAACCTGGTGGGCCTCAAGATCGATATGAGGCATTTATTTTGATGTAGTCATATGATAGATCGGTCGTCCAGCGCGTGGCCATTCCCCTACCCATTCCCAGGGAAATGGAAATGACGTACGTAGGTTTAGTCATGATGGCCTTGGCTTTTCGATCGGTCTGAGGACCTACCCCTCTTCCTTCTTTGACCACCGTCAAGTTGTTAAATGTTATCACGATTCGCTTTTCTTGAAGAGGCAGTCCTGTACCGCCCAAGCTTGCGATTATCCTGCCCCAATTGGGGTCTTCCCCAAAAATGGCTGTTTTGACTAAGGGAGAGGTTGCGAGGGCATTGGCGAATTGAGCTGCCGCAGTGTCATTCGTGGCATTCATGATGGCAATTTTTACCACTTTGGTTGCCCCCTCCCCGTCACGACAAATCTCAAGGGCTAAATGGTGGCAAGCTTTCAGCAACATCGACGAAAACTTTTTATGGTCGGGAGATGGACCCGTAATTTTTGGGTTTTTGGCCATTCCATTCGTTAAACACAGGACGGTATCGTTGGTGCTGGTTTCTCCATCAACGGATATGCAATTGAATGTTTCATTCGCAATCCGACGCAACATGGTTTGAAGGGTGCGAGGGCTAATAGCCACATCAGTAGTGAGGTAGGCCAACATGGTGGCCATATTGGGATGAATCATTCCAGATCCTTTGGCCATTCCTCCGATGGTAATCAGTTTTCCGGCAATGCGACTCTGAATGGCAAATTCCTTTGTTCGGGTATCAGTGGTTAGGATGGCCTCGGCCGCGTTTTTATGCCCCGTCCTTT
This sequence comes from Nitrospirales bacterium, assembly GCA_965223495.1. Lineage (GTDB taxonomy): Bacteria > Nitrospirota > Nitrospiria > Nitrospirales > UBA8639 > Nitrospira_E. The sequence continues at coordinate 1,067,257 of OZ245001.1, forward strand.
TGAGTTCTGAAACGAGTTGGGGGATTCCCCTGCGAATGACCGACATGGGAAGGGGCACTCCGATCACCCCCGTGGAATTCACAAAAACGTGAGAAGACGAGATTCCCAGTTGGTCTGCAACCAGCTGTCCAATTTCTTGGGAATGAAGGAATCCCTCTTGCCCGGTAAACGCATTCGCATTTCCACTATTGATGACTAGGGCCTGGCCAAGTCCCTGTTTAATTTGTTTTTGATTGAGGATGATCGAAGCCGCGGGTAGTCTGTTCGTGGTAAAAACTCCGGCAATAGGCCCAGGAGTTGAGGAAAGGACTAATGCCAGATCACGCTCTTTGGTCGGTTTGATACCAGCATGAATTCCTGAAGCGGTAAAGCCAAGAGGGGCAGTGACCCCACCGTTAACACGTTTCATAATGATGTGGATGTGCCTGGGCTAAAAGATCATCAAGTTTCGGAGTTAAGGGTAAAGACCGGGGCCTGTTAACCCCAGTGTCTCTGGAAAACCCACCATAAGATTCATACATTGGATGGCTTGACCTGCTGCACCCTTGACCAAATTGTCAATGGCTGCGGTTGTGATGACATAGCCCGTTCGCGGGTCGTAGGTGCAGGCGATATGACAAAAATTAGATCCACGGAGGTGACTAGGATTAATAGAGTCAATCGTGGGAAAAATTTGAATGAAAAATTCATTGGCATAATGGGTCTCATAGATTTTTTGAAGGGAGACTGCCTCAATGGGATCTCGAAGTTTGAGATACGCAGTGCTCAATATGCCGCGGTTGATGGGGATGAGGTGCGGAGAAAAAATAATAGAGGGCGGAGAAGATTTATGGTCTGTGGCATCAGAGAGATAGGATAACCCTTGTTCAATTTCCGGAGTATGACGATGAGCCCCGGTCTTGTAGGCATGAATGGCCTCATTGGCTTCAGGAAAGTGGAATGTCTTTCCTGGGGAACGCCCGGCTCCAGAAACTCCCGATTTAGCATCAATGATGATGGGGTCAGTCGAAAGAAGCGCTTCTTTGATCAACGGGGCCATTTGTAAAATGGCCGCGGTGGGATAGCATCCAGGGACCGCAACCATGGGACTCTTGGAAATGGTTGATCGGTGCAGTTCTGGCAAGCCATAGACGGCCTCTTGTAACAGTTCGGGGTGTGTATGAGGTGTCTGGTACCAGGTTTCGTACGCTTCTGAATTTTTGAGACGAAAATCGGCACTGAGGTCAATAACCCATTTTTTGTGCTTTAGTAAATCGGCCACAAGTTCAAGGGATTGAGTGTGTGGAAGCGCAAGGAAGACCAGGTCAGCTTGTTCGGCTAACGTCGAGATCTTTAGCTCTGAAAGGGGTAGAGTAAGAATGGGATGTAAATTAGGAAAAAAGGAAGTGATTCCCAAACCTTGGGATTTATCGGATGCCATCACCTGGGCTATGGTAACGTGTGGGTGAAGGCAAAGGAGGCGAAGCAATTCCCCTCCTGTATATCCACTTGCACCAACCACCGCTACACGTAAACGATCAGCCATTCATGCACCGTACCCAAATCAGAGACAAAAATGAATCATTGCTTTACCGTCATCAACGCAATTTCGATCCGAAATTCCTGCATGGGCAAAATGGGATGAAAAATGGAGAAAAACGAAAAAAAAGGGGAGGGAATTTTCCCTCCCCCAAGTTCTGTAGAAAAGGCAAAATTGCTGCTTAGCGTTTTGAATACTGAAATTTGCTCCGGGCCCCTTTTTGCCCGTATTTCTTCCGCTCTTTTACCCGTGAATCCCTTGTTAAGAGGCCATTCTTTTTCAAAGGGTCTCTCAAAGAAGGATTATATAAGGCTAAAGCCCGAGCAATGGCATGGCGAAGCGCTCCAGCTTGACCGGAAATCCCGCCTCCCTTAAGCGAGGCTCGAACACTGAATTGGCCAACGGTTTTGGTCACTTCAAAGGGAGTTTGAACCTGGACTTGGTGAGCCAATCTTGGAAAGTAATGCTCTAAGGATCTGGCGTTGATTTGAAATTCCCCCGCGCCGGGTTCAATCCAAGCTCTGGCGATCGAATACTTCTTTTTTCCTGTAGCATATTGTACCGTGTCAACCATTTTGATGAAAATTCTCCTTTAATGTAGTAAGGGTTCCCAGGTGCTTAAAGATTTAAGATCGTGGGATTTTGTGCCTGGTGGCGGTGTTCAGGGCCACTGTAAATTCGAAGTTTTCTGGCCATTTGTTTTCCCAATGGACATTTTGGGAGCATGCCACGTATGGCTTTGGAAAGGATCTCCGTCGGTTTTTTGGCATGAAGATGTTCTGCCGAAATTGCTTTAAGGCCACCGGGATACCCGGTGTGATGATAATATGTCTTGACGCGAAACTTATTCCGAGTAAATTGAATGTCCTGAGAATTAATGATGACCACATGGTCCCCGGTGTCGACATTCGGTGTAAAGGTAGGCTTGTGTTTGCCCCGAAGGATTGAAGCCACTTGAGTGGCCAATCGGCCAACGGTTTTGCCTTTGGCGTCAACGACAAACCATTTACGGTCAATTTCTAGTGGTTTAGCCTGAAACGATCGCATAAATTCGGGTATTCCTTTCTACAAACGAAGCAAGTGGTCTTCGGTTTAGGGTTCTGTTTGTTCTGACCCTTTTTGGTCCAGTTTAGAAAGCCAGGTTTCAAGGTCTTCTCCTCCCCTCCGTTTCAGAACATCGGGAGTAACGAATATTGGGCATTGGGAACGAAGCGCTAAGGCAATCGCATCGCTGGGACGAGAATCGACTGACTTTTCCAATCCATCTTTTGATAGGCACAATGTGGAAAAATACGTATTGTTTTTGACCTCGGTTATGACCACCTTATTCAATTGAAAACCAAGATGGGATGCAAAGCTACAAATCAGATCATGGCTCATCGGACGGGGAGGGATCACGTTTTCTAGAGCCAAACGGATAGAAGTTCCTTCGGCCGTTCCGACCCAAATCGGAAGGACTTCCGAATTGTTTTCGTCACGTAACACCACAATCTGGGTGTCCGTATTAGGATCAACCAATACACCGTGAACCTTCAGCGGAATTAATGTATCTGTTTCTGTCGTCATAGGATTGGGGCGTGAAATGAATAGGGTGTCATCGAATGTCCGTAGAGTTGAAAAGAGGACTGCGGCTAAGCATCGGACTTCCCAAAGTCTTCGGGTTTGAGGTTTTCCAACCAACGTTCCAATTCTTCGGAATTCTGTTTGTGCAAAACATCGTCGGAAGCAAAAATTGGGGCCTCGGCCCGCAGGGCCACGGCAATGGCATCACTGGGGCGAGAATCTACGGTAAACTCAGAATCCCCGAACAGCAAGTGAATCTTTGCGAAATACGTATTTTCTTTTAGATCCGTAATCACCGTGCTAATGACTTTCGCGTCCATGTTATCCAACAGCGTCTTCATTAGGTCATGAGTCATGGGGCGGGGAGGAGCAATTTTTTCAAGGGCAAAACTGATTGCGCTGGCCTCGGCCTTCCCTACCCATATTGGCAACATATCCGATTGTTGCTCGTCCCGTAGGATCACAATATACGCATTATTATAGGGGTCAAATAATAGACCCCGGACATTCATTTGGTTCAACATACCATTGATTCCATAGTGGGAAATGTTGGGAGAAAAGAAAATCAAACCTTAAAAAATACCACTCTTGAGAAGTTTTTGTCAATGAAATTAAGGAATTAGAGAAACCTAGGTTTAGGTTGAGCCGAGGTTTCCGTCTGATTCTTTTTCTCCTTTTTGTGATGATAGGTACAGTATACAGGGTCCAAATCCAAACTCCAATCATGGGGGAGGGGATAAAAAAATCCGCGACCAATCCGCAAAAAAAGTCTGGGAAAGTAAGGCTTTAGGACAAAAATTAGGAGGGGTAGGGGAAAGAGTGGGGCCAGAGGAAATTCTCAAGAAAGGCGGTGAATACTGATTTTATACGGAATTCTTCATCCATTCACACACTTTTTCTAAAGAGAGAGAAATTTTTTCTCCAGTTCGACGGTTTTTAATTTCTAAACTGTTTGTGGCCAATCCTTTATCGCCAAGGATAATCTGATAGGGGATCCCAATTAAATCGGCGTCATGAAATTTCACCCCTCCCCGTTCAGGTCTATCATCCCATAATACTTCAACTCCGCTCTCAATCAGTTCCGCGTAGAGTCGTTCGGAAGTTCTTTGAACCTTTTCGGATGAGGTGACGGGAATCAAATGTGCCTGAAAGGGAGCAATGGGCATTGGCCAGCAAATCCCATGCTCATCGTGATTTTGTTCGATGGCGGCCGCAGCGGTCCTTCCAACCCCAATTCCATAACATCCCATAATAGCTGGAAGGCTTTGACCTTGCGCATTTAAGTAACTGGCACCCATTTTCTCGCTATATTTGGTTCCCAACATAAATACATGACCTACTTCGATTCCTCGGGCCGATTGGAGAGGAGAGTTGCTCAATGGAGAAGGGTCTCCAGCCTGAGCTTGACGAAAATCTGCGGTGCCATCAATGGAGAAATCCCGACCAATATTGACGTTAACAAAGTGAACATCGACTTCGTTGCCTCCCACGACAAAATTGGCCATGGAACTCACGGCATAGTCGGCAAATATACGAATCCCTGAAAGGTGGACCGGACCAACGTATCCAACCGGGACCTTCGCGATCTTTTCAATGATTTCTGGGTTGGCCAGAGAGATATTCGGGATCCCCAAATATTTCCCGATTTTTATTTCGTTGGCTTGGTGATCACCTCGGATAAGGATGGCAGTGAGCTCCTCTTCCCCAGTCTTGTAGAAGAGGGTCTTGACGATAAGACTCGAAGGGACCTGAAGTAATCCACAAACCGCTTCCACGGATTTGGCTTGAGGTGTGGACACCTTCTTCAAGGGCTTTGGCTGAATGGAATCCTTAATCAGAGGGGGACGGATTTCAGCGCGTTCAACGTTGGCGGCGTAGGAACTATCGGGGTCATAGACGATAAGTTCTTCGCCTGTATTTGCCAAAACCATAAACTCATGCGAAGAAACCCCACCAATAAGACCCGTGTCCGCTTCCACCGGGCGGAATTTGAGCCCTGTCCTTGAAAAAATTCGGTTATAGGCTTCAAACATACACTGGTAACTGTGCTTCGCGGAGTCTTCATCCTGGTCGAAACTATAAGCATCTTTCATGATGAACTCTCGTCCTCGCATTAAGCCAAAGCGGGGCCGGATTTCATCGCGAAACTTCGTCTGAATTTGATAAAGGGTGACTGGGAGTTGCCGGTAGGAGCGAATTTCGCGACGAAACAGGTCCGTCACGATCTCTTCATGGGTTGGGCCTAAGCAAAAATCTCGCTCATGTCGATCTTGTAACCGCATCAATTCTTTTCCATAAAAATCCCATCGTTCGGTTTCCTTCCAGAGTTCTGCGGGAGAAAGGATAGGGAGCAAGAGTTCCTGGGCTCCGGCACGATTCATTTCCTCACGAATAATCGTTTCAATCTTCCGAATAACCCGAAGGCCCAAAGGAAGATACGTGTAAATTCCTGCCGCCACCTTCCGAACCATACCCGCTCTGAGCATTAGACGATGGCTGATAATCTCAGCCTCTCCGGGGTCTTGTCGCAATGTTGGGATGAAGGATTGGGAAAATCGCATGAAAGTCCTTTATGTCAAGTGTGTCTCGAAAGAGAAAGATTAAGACGATGGGAAGAGGATGCCAGGGATTATCTCAGATGCATGGCACTATTGGAGTAAGCGGTTAATGTCATTCCAAGTCGCATAGGCCATCAAAAAAAGTAAAAGGACCAAACCCACCTGTTGCGCGATCCCCCGTGCGCGTTCTTCTAACGGGCGCCCTAAAATGGCTTCACATGCGAAAAAAAACAAGTGCCCACCGTCCAGGATGGGAATTGGCAATAAATTCAGGATTCCCAAATTAATGCTCAGAATGGCAATGAGCCAGATGACACTAGAAAACCCCTGTTCGGCATGTTCACCGGAAACACTGCCTATCATAAGAGGGCCTCCGATATTTTTGGAGGAAATATCACCCGTAATGAGTTTGTACACTCCCTTTACGGTTACCTCACACCATTCCCAGGTGGCTTTTAGTCCTTCCCAAGGGGCTAAAAAAATGGAAGAACTTTCCAAAATCGTTCCCCCCCCCGAGAGTTTGATTCCGATTCGCCCCACGGTTTCCGTTTCCCCTTCCAGGGAGGTAATCGTTTGGGCCTCCGGGGTGATCGATAATTCAAGCCGTTCCCCACCACGTTCAATAAATAGTCGTAAGGAATTCCCAGAATTTTTTCGTATGATGTCTGTCATTTGTATCCAGGTGGAAATGATCGTTTCATTAATTTGTACGATACGATCGTCTTTTTGAAGACCGGCACGCATGGCGGGAGAATTGGGGAGAACATCCCCGACGAGAGGAGCGGGTTCTTCAATCCCCAGAAAATACCGGGGGTGTTCAGGGTCCTCTGGATCAGGCTCTACTTTTGGAGTCAGGATGAAGGTTTTTTGGTCCTGTTGACGAACAATATCTAAAGTCAAGGGACGGCCCTTTTTTTCCTCGAGGATTTGATAGAGCTCAACCATCGTGGAGATGTCTGTGTCATTGACTCGAAGAATTCGATCCCCAAGTTGAAGCCCTGCCGATTCCGCCGGGGAATCCGGGGAAATTGCTTCAATAACCGGCCGCAGCCCGTCAAGATTGGGAACAAAAATAGGGAGGCCAAAGGCTAACATTCCGGTGAAAAGAATATAACTGAGAATAAAATTGAATCCTGGACCGGCCGCCACGATGAGCATTTTGCTGGGGAGAGCCTGATGGATAAAGGACTCTCCTTGTTCACGTGCAGAAATGGCCTCAACCCCCTCTTCTCCGAATAACTTGACGTACCCGCCCAATGGAATGGCCGAGACCACATACTCAGTGTCACCCACCTGGCGTCCAAAGAGTCGAGGACCAAAACCGATGGAGAATTTTAAGACTTTGACCCCGACCCAACGGGCTGCGACGTAATGCCCGTATTCATGAAAGGTTACCAAGATCCCTAGGACAACGAGGAACCACCAGAGCTTCTGGCCAAACACATAGATGGCATCGGGGGAGAACAGAAAAAATTGATTGAGGGAAACCATAATCTAGGACAAGAAAAAAATGGATATTATGCGGGTGAAGATGCGCAAGTTTTTACGATATCTGAGGCTTTTTGCCGGGCCCAGTGATCGATGGTTAAGATGTCTTCCAGAGAACCTAAGGGGGAAGCGTCATATGCTTCCATGGTTTCGTGAATAACCCGGGGAATTTCTACGAAGCCGATCTGTTGGCGAAGAAAGGCCTGAACAGCTATTTCATTGGCCGCGTTCAATGTACAGGGCATTCCATCTCCAGCGGTTAAGGCTTCATATGCCAAAGAAAGGCATGGGAATTTATCGGTATCTGGAGGATAAAAAGTTAACTTTCCGATTTTATCCAGTTCCAGTAAGGGTGGATTCAGAGGAATTCGTTCGGGATAGTTCATGGCATAGGAAATCGGTGTTCGCATATCAGGGTGTCCAAGTTGAGCGATGACAGATCCATCCACATATTCTACCAAAGAATGAATGATGCTTTCCCGGTGAATCACGACATCAAGTAAAGAGGATTGAAAATCGAACAACCAACGGGCTTCTATCACCTCAAGGCCTTTATTCATTAACGTGGCAGAATCAATGGTGATTTTGTCTCCCATCTTCCAATTTGGGTGTTTGAGAGCCTGTTGGAGGGTGACGTGTTGCAAGGCTAGGGGATCCCAATCCCAGAAGGGGCCTCCTGAAGCGGTCAACACGATCCGGCGAATATCCTCTTGGCGATGTCCTTCCATTGATTGGAAAATGGCACTATGCTCACTATCGATAGGGAAGATCTTCACGCCTTGTTTTCTGGCCTCCTGTTGCATCAGTTGCCCTGCCATCACCATGGGTTCTTTATTCGCCAGCGCCACGGGTCGTCCGACTTGAATGGCGGCCAGGGTGGGGCGAAGGCCGGCAGCACCCACGATGGCTGAAATCACCAAATCACATTCGTGCAAACTGGCCACCGTGCAAAGACCAGTTTCTCCATGCAGAATTTCCACTCGGGGAGAGTGAAGCCGCTCTCGTAATCGGTTTGCCGCTTCGAGAGAAGAAAGGGAAACGACCTTCGGTTGAAAGGCTTGGATTTGATTTTCTAATACCGCATCATTGGATCCAGCGGTCAGGCCTACGACCTGGAATTTATCAGGAAATTGAGAAACGACATCCAGTGCGTTGGCTCCGATTGATCCTGTTGATCCTAGGATGACGATTTTTTTCACCGAATGGTCTCCTAATGGCCAAATCTGTTTTTGGGGCCTTAGGTGCCCGAAACCCGAAGGAGGTAATAAAAAGCGGGTCCGGAAAATAGCAAACTATCTACCCGATCTAAGACTCCACCATGTCCCGGAATGATAGTGCCAGAATCCTTGACATTCACGCTACGTTTTATTCCTGATTCGGCCAAATCTCCCAAGGCTCCGAAAAGCGCCATGGCCAAGCCCAGCATAGCGCATTGGATCATAGAGAAAAAAGGGAAAAACCAATAGTGGCAAATGACGGCGCCGAAAACCGAAAAAAGAATGCCCCCCACAAGCCCTTCGATGGTCTTTTTGGGGCTGAGGGTTGGCGCTAAGGGGTGGGTTCCGAGAGATCGACCGACTACAAACCCTCCAGTATCAGAAAGCCACGTTACGATGAGTGCGAAGAATACAAATTCTACGCCATGATTCAGTTGTCGCAGGAGGATAAAATGGCCGAGGAGCAGAGGAACATACAGAATTCCTAGAAGATACCCCACCCAGGAAGGGAGGACGATTCTCATCTTACCTGGGTTTAGGAGAAAGCCAAGCAAGACGAGCCCTATGATTCCAAGGAGCCAGGGAATTACGGATTGGATGACACCCTGAGCTAGGATGAGCAGAAAAAAGCCAGCGAGAACAGAGGTGAAAATTTTTTCTAAACTGGCCCTCGTAACACCATAATAGAGTCCCAGGAACTCCCATAAGGCAAAGAGTGCGGTGATACTCAAAAGTACGGCGAATAGCCAAGATGGAGAATAGGTGATCGTGGCATACAGCAACGGGATAAAAAAGAGGGCAGAATAAAGACGTCGAAGATCCACGTTTGAACAGTAATGATCCGGGCCTGACGGGATTGAAAAGAAAAAGAGCCCTAAGTCGAGATTAAAAAATTTATGGGATTAAGATGAGACGGGGTGTCCTATTCTTCCGAATCGACGTTCTCGTTTTTGATAATCCAGGAGAGCAAGTAGGGTTTCGCATCGGCGGAAATCGGGCCACAAGGTTTTGGTAAAGTAGAGCTCTGTATACGCTATTTGCCAGGGAAGAAAGTTACTGATACGAGCTTCTCCCGAAGTTCTGATGAGTAGATCCGGATCTGGTAATCCCCAGGTGGTTAAATATTGCTCAAATTGGGCCTGATCAATTTGATCGGGAGAAATGGACCCCATTTGCACTTCCAGGGCTAATTGTTGAACGGCATCAATGATTTCTGCGCGCCCGCCATAACTCAAGGCCACAGCCAGGGTGCTGCTGGAAAAGTGACTGGTTTCTTCCGCGACTTCATACACGAGGGCACGCACGGGTGAGGGAAGTTGGTCTAATCGACCAATAGGGAGAAATCGAATCTTTCGTTCAAGAAATCGAGCGCGTTCTTGAGTAAGGTAATATTCCAATAATCCCATAAGCAATTGGATTTCAGAATCGGGTCGATTCCAATTCTCTTGGGAGAACGCGTAAATGGTGATGAAGGGTATTTGTAGTTCATAGCCAATCTCCAAGACATCTTGGAGGGCCCGAATGCCCTCTCGGTGCCCGGCAATTCGAGGGAGACCCCGTTGGGAGGCCCAACGCCCGTTTCCATCCATAATGATGGCAACATGTTGGGGAAGAGAGTCGAAATCCAATTGGCGTCGAAGATCTTCTTCCGCCACCTGGCTGGCCTGTAATGCCTGCAATTCATCCATGAATTTTGCCTAAGGCTAAGGAGAGGGGTGGGAACACCGGATACGGAATCCCCAGTAGTCAAACTCAAGAAAAAACATCAATAAATTTCAGTCTAATAATGAAAGGAATTCTTGTCAAATGTGCTGGGATAATCCGAGCAAAAATTGCCCACCAATTTATAGATAGGCTATACTGCGTTCTGCCCCAATAAAGTCATCCCGTACATTTGAGTATTCTAAAATTGTAGGGTTATTTTGGGGTGGTGAAGATGTTTTTTGATCAATGATCTTGGAATGTTTGGTTTGCTACTGAACAAATAACGGTCAATGTTACCCAGCCCTTCCGATTTCTCTCTTCAAGAACCTGAAATTCTTCAAGCCCTGAATAAAGCCATGGTCAGGGATGTGGACTATGCTGATGTGTACCTGGAGTCTACGGTCAACGAATCCGTTTCTATGGAAGAAAGTCTCGTGAAACGAGCGGTGAAAAGTGTCGCCCAGGGAGCGGGAGTACGGGCCGTAGCTGGGGAGCGGACAGGGTTTGCGTATTCGGATGAACTGTCTGGTCGGGATCTTGAGAGTGCCGCGGAAACGGCCAAATTTATCGCCGATTCCCCAATGGGTAATCGACCAATTGCGGTCGCCAATCGCTCGGCCCCCTCTCAAAACCTCTATCCCCTGAACGAACCCCTCAGTGAAATTTCCACCGCTGATCGTGTGGATTTATTGAATCAAATCGATGTAGAGGCTCGGAAATACGACCCTCGAATTTCCAAGGTTATGGCTTCAATTAATACGGAGCAAAAGATTTTTTTGGTGATGAATGCCGAAGGACAGTTGGTGGGCGATATACAGCCCCTTTCCCGTCTTCAAATCACGTGTATCGCGGAGGAGGGAAATAATCGTCAGATAGGGACCTATGGGGGAGGCGGGAGAGTGGCCTTTTCCTTTTATCTTGAACAAGACCGGGCGTTGGAATTTGCGAGAGAGGCGGCTCGCCAAGCGATTGTCAATTTGAATGCGATTGAGGCCCCCGCGGGGTTAATGCCGGTTGTGTTAGGAGGAGGGTGGCCGGGAATTTTATTGCATGAGGCTATTGGCCATGGGTTAGAGGCGGACTTTAACCGTCGGAAAACATCCGCATTTAGTGATCTCATCGGCCAACGCGTGGCTTCGGAATTGTGCACGATTGTCGATGACGGAACTCTGCCTTTTCGACGAGGCTCCATGAACATTGATGATGAGGGAACGCCCACTTCTCGAACCATGCTCATTGAAAAAGGCATATTACGTGGCTATATCACTGACCGCCTAAATGCTCGTCTGATGGGAATTCCTCTTACCGGCAATGGTCGGAGGGAGGATTTTCGAAGTATAGTCCTCCCACGGATGACCAACACATTTATGTTGGCAGGAGAATCGGAACCCGGGGATATTATCCGATCAGTGAAAAAGGGGTTGTATGCCGTTTCATTCGGTGGCGGCCAGGTCGATATTACTAATGGAAAGTTTGTCTTTTCGGCAAGCGAGGCCTATCTCATCGAAGATGGGAAAGTGACGAAACCCGTCAAGGGGGCCACGCTTATCGGAAACGGCCCCGAAGTTCTGAAAAAAGTGTCGATGGTGGGTCATGATATGAAGCTTGATGAGGGAATAGGAACCTGTGGAAAAGACGGACAGTCTGTTCCCGTGGGAGTGGGCCTGCCGACCATAAAAGTTGATGAAATGACAGTCGGTGGGACTGCAATGGCCTCTTAAACGAAAAATGCGTTTATCGTCGTTCGTTCCCTCCCTGTATTCATGATGGATAAATCTCCCTTAACCCCTCAGAAATTTCCTGAGCTTGCTTCCATGGTGTTGGATCGAGCTCAAGCTTTAGGAGCCACTGAGGCAGATCTGCTGGTTGCAGAAGGTGATTCGGTGTCCGTTCAAGTGAGAAAATCCGAGGTTGATCGTTTGTCCAAGGCTAGGGAAAAAGTTCTGGGTGTCAGAATATTTTTTGGGAAGCAGTCTGCCAGTTCATCCACCTCTGACTTTTCCGATGCCTCTTTAATGAGATTGGTCGACGATACCTGCAGTCTGGCCAGAGCGGTTGTGGCCGATGATACTTCGGGGTTACCTGCCGCCGATCAAATGGCGACCGATTATCCTGATCTCGATCTTCAAGATTCCCATCGTTTGTCGGTTGAAGAAGAAATTGATTTGGCCCGTCGTACCGAGCAGGCGGCCTTTGCGATGGACTCTAGGATTACGAACTCGGAAGGCGCGGAATGCTCATCAGGATACGGTTCCATTCTTTTGGCAAATTCCCATGGGTTTAGGGGGACGTACACCAGTTCCTCTTTTTCTCTTTCCGTTTCACCCATTGCTTTAGATGAAAATAACGGCAATATGCAGCGGGATTACTGGTATTCGGTCAAAAGAAAATTCCATCTCTTGGACAGCCCCGAACAAATTGGGCAAGAGGCTGCCCGTCGAACCGTGAGGCGATTGGGTGCCCAAAAAATAACGACACAAGAAATTCCCGTGGTTTTTGATCCTGAAACCGCACAAGGATTACTAGGACATCTCGCATCAGCTGTCTCAGGTTATTCCCTGTATAAAGGAGCCTCTTTTCTTATGGGGCAATCGGGAAAGACGGTGGCTTCCAAATTGGTGACCGTGGTAGATGATGGGCGTTTGCCTGGAGGGTTAGGGTCTCGACCTTTTGACGGTGAGGGCGTGCCGACTCGAAAGACGACGGTCATCGATAAAGGGGTTTTGACTAATTATTTGTTGGACACCTATTCCGGACGAAAGTTAGGAATGCCCACAACCGGAAATGCCTCCAGGTCGGTTGGTGAAAATCCTACCGTTGGAGCCACAAATCTGTTTTTATCTCCCGGAACGGCATCTCCTGCAGAAATCGTCCAATCTATTCGAAAAGGTTTACTGGTCACCGACCTGATTGGATTTGGTGTGAATTTGGTTACGGGAGACTATTCTCGAGGGGCGGTGGGATTCTGGATTGAAAATGGAGAAATTACCTTTCCGGTGGAGGAAGTTACTATTGCCGGGAATTTGAAGCAGATGTGGAAGGAAATTGAAGTGGTGGGTAACGATCTGCAATTTCGCGGACGGATTGCGAGTCCCACCATACAAATCAAAAAGATGATGGTGGCTGGACAATGACCGTTCTCCTGGAACGAATCCATTTCTGGTTTTCCTTCTGTGGCAATCTGATTTCGTCATAAGGAGTGTATATGCCGTTGGAATCCGAAGATGGAGCAAAAGTTCTCCAGCTTATCACCTCCCGGTATGATCAACGGGAGTGGAGAAAAAAAATTGAAAAAACCCTCAGTCTTCCCCCGTCTGGCTTTAAAGATGAGGAGCAAAAGAAAATTTTTTTATACTTTAAAATTGGCCTGCAGGCCTATAAATCTCGCCGAGCTGACCCTCCTTCATGGATTGTGGGAGGGTTCGGAACCAAGGAAGTGATTGAAAGAGCTCGATTTAAGCCGAGCGTCATTAGCCCGGAATTTACGAAGGAACAGGTAGCTCTCCTTGGGCAGGATCCTGGGGATGAAGTCAACCAGGTATGGTGGGAAGACATGTTGGTCAACTGGTTTGAAGAACCAGAGGAAGATCAAGAAGCTGATTTAGAGGGTACGGAAGCCTCTGAGGAAACGGAGACTTCTACAAAGGATGAACAATCTTCCCCCGAAGGTGATCCCGCATCAAAACCAGGTCCCGTCTCCTCCTAATTGTTAACGCAGACGGTGAGTTCCTTTCTTTCCTGTTCTGATTGAAAAAGCATGGGAACCAGTCGCTCTGAGGCCCATTCTCGCCCTTCCTTAGGTCGTTCTCACCGATTCCAAGGGCGATGGTTTCGGAAAGTTACCTATGCGTGGTTGAATGCCCTAAATATCTTCGTGTGTCGTCTGATGTATGGAGTCAGGCTGACTATCCCTTCCCCACTCCCTTTCCGGGGGGCTGCGCTTCTCGTCTGTGATCACACGTCCTTAGGTGACCCCTTGGTGTTGTTGGCATCCGCGGGACGACCCATTCGTTTTTTAATGGCCGAAGAGATTTTTTCTCATCGGTACTTCCATTGGGCCTTTGAGGTATTTGGGTGTATCCCCATTCGTCGAGGAGAACGTGACATTAAGGCCGTGAAAATGATGCTGAAGGGATTAAAAAATCAAGAAGTGATAGGGGTTTTCCCCGAAGGTGGTCTCGATAGGCACCGCTTAAACGAAGGTCATCCAGGCATAGGATATTTGGCTCTTAAATCTGGAGTCCCGGTCGTTCCAGCATCTATTCTTTGGGATAAGCCCCGATCGGTCTCTTCCATTTTTCAGACCTTGTTTATTCCTTGCCGGGCAAGAGTTCAATATGGTGAAGCTATTTGTTTTCCCCAAGAACAACGGCCCAGTAAAGAAGCTATGGAGATCGGGACAAGGGCCATCATGAGGAAAATCGAAGAATTGCATCAAATACTGACTGAGCAAAACACGGAAAGGGAATATGAAGGGTAGATTGATATTGGCCGAGAGACCTGAAAAACCTGGTCTATGATATGTTTGGGAATATTTCAAGACTTGGTTTCTTTCGACATCAAGCTTCACAGAAAAACCTCATTGGGCCTCTTTTGCAGGTCCTATTCGGGAATTTTATCAACAAGTGCAGCGAAAAGCATTATCCAGAAGAAACCTTCCTGAGGAGACTATTTACCTTCGACCATCTTCCCATCAAGCCACGGTTCTGTAAGCCCTACTATCGCGTAGTGAAATAACGTCAGCGGTACTCCTGGACTCTAGGGAAACAGTGATCTTCATCGTTCCCCCCCCGGCGATGAATCCTGGGAGAGTCAGAAACATCTTGTGATTCAACGGGGGGCAAGTGGCGAGTGATCTCCCGTTTTGTCCAGACATGACGTATGCTGTTTGACCAAGCAAGTTCACCTGTTTTGACAGACTATTTTTTTCTGAAAAGAGGAAGGCTAGTGTGACCACTGGCTCCTTTTTTATGTTTTTTTCGGTTTGACTTTTCATTCACTGCGTATTCACCCACCTGGGACCTATTTCAGGGGCCAGATACCAAACACAATTCATCACACTCTGGCCCCCATGGAATACGTAGACAAACGCGTTTTCCCTTTTGATTACAAAAAGGAACAATCAAAAACCGAGTCACTCTCCCTTTAAGAACCAGAAATAGTTAGGGGTAGGAGGAGGGGTGAATAAACTTGAGGGGCGAAGAGAAAAAAGCGGGGGTTTTAGGGTTTTGTGGCTGAATAATCGCGAATAAGTCCGCCCACTGTGGTGTACTGCTCACATTCCACAAATCCCGATTTCTCAAGGGTCTCCAGGATAATGGTTGGAGAAACACAATATTGAATCGTATCCCAATAATATTCCATCACCGATCGTGCATGGGGATTTCGTGTCCCCCAATAGGCCAGTTTGGGGACGAGCGTTTTAAAATACCATTTGCTTAGCCGAAGTTGTGCCGGTGAATCGGGACGTGCCAGCTCAAGAATCAAGATAGTGCCGCCCGGTTTAAGTACACGCTTGTATTCTCTAAAGGTCAGGTGGAGATCTGAAACGTGGCGAAGGGCATAGCCCATCGTCAGGTAATCAAAGAAGGAGTTGGTAAATGGCAAGGACTCGGCCCTTCCTTGAAGGGCATGAAGCAAACCATCCTTTCGAGCTTGTCGGAGCATTCCCAGGCTGGGGTCTAATCCAGCGACGAAGCCCTGTTGGCCAACAATCTTTTGTGCGTACAAGGAAAGTGTACCCGGCCCACAAGCAATGTCTAAAACTTTCATGCCTGACTTGAGACCAGCTCGCTTAAGGGCATGCCGTCTATACATTCGGCCTGTGGCAAAAGAGGCCATTTGTGAGATCCAATTATAATTGGGAGCGACTTGGTCAAAATGTTCATTGAGTTGCGATTTTCGTTGATTCTCTGTTTGATAGTAATCTTTAAGGAGTGGATGAGGGGCAATGAGGTGAGCTTGATTATCATCAGGGGGGGAAATTGGCTCAGGCATAGGAGTCCATGGTTCTCTATTAAAAATTAAAATTCTCGATAGGGGGTGGGTCGGGCTTCATGATAGTGGTAAGGTCAAAACAATGACTGAGTAGATAGTGGTACTTTTACATTCTTTAAATTGATCGTCAAGCAGGTGAAAGCCCATTTCACAAAACGCCAAATCGAATATCCTGTTCGAAAACTTTTTCCCCATCCCAGTACAAATGAAAACTGCTGACCTCACAGGGCCTTCTTAGGCAAATTCTGAATGAGTTCGTCCCGTCAGAATAAATTCATCTGGACGGGAGATGCAACGGGAGTTTCGGTATCGGTACCATGGGGTTCCCCCAATTTTTGGGGTGAATTCGTATCGGACAAAGAGGGAGTTTGGCTCATATCGTCGAGGACTTGTTTGAGTTTCTGAAAATCTTCCTTTAAGGGAGTCCGTAAATTTCCTTGGTGGAGGGCGGCGGCTGGGTGTAGGAGAGGAAAGACGACAAAATGGGCCAGTCGAATCATTCGTCCCCGGACCTTGGTGATTCCGACCTTGCGTTCCAGGAGAGTTTGGGTCGCAAAATTTCCCAAGGTGCAAACCAACCTCGGTTGTATCAATTCAATTTGCTTGAGCAAAAAGGGTTTGCAGGTCTCTATCTCATCAGGAAGAGGATCTCGATTGTTGGGGGGGCGGCACTTTATGACGTTGGCGATAAAAATATCCTGACGGGTCAACCCTACCGTCCCAAGTAATTCATTCAACAATTTTCCCGCGGCTCCCACGAATGGTTCTCCCTGTCGGTCTTCGTAAAAACCGGGGGCTTCTCCGACGAACATAATTGAAGCCCGTGGGTTGCCGGTCCCAAAGACGACCTGGGTCCGCCCAGAAGCCAAGCGACATTGTTGGCAATCTGTAAGTGACATTTGAAGTTCGACAAGTTCACTCATGGACCTGGATCTTAATTTTGAGGGCAAGGGATGTCAATGTTCTTTGTGAGCAAAGAATTTCTTCGTCTCTTGGGAGCACGCATTGGCACTTAAAAGGAGGCTTTCTACAGAAGAAGGAAGACCCGTGGCCGTCCAAGGGGCCGAAACAAATAGATTCCTGATCGGAGTTTTGGTGAGAGGCCGAACCAGACGGGATCCGATTGAAGAGGGATAATAGATAAAAGACTGGGTTGAAGGTTGTAGGGAACTGAATTTCAAAGAGGGGATGGGGGAACCATTTGCCAGAGTGAGGATCTTTTGGCATGTCGATTCGTTTAGGGACTCACCCCGGGAGGAGGGAGTTCCAACATTCTGAAAGGTACCGCATGTAATCTGTACTTTGAGAGTGACAGGGTCAGGATAGATCGTGGCCCATGAACAACCGGAAAAAGGCAGGATGATTTTTGCCGGATATGGAGTCTTTTCAAGAGTCCATTGGGTAATTTTTCCGGTACGTTCGGTCATGTTTCCCAGTTGGGAAAAATAGGAATATTTAGCCATAATTCTTTCCGGGAGGAGGGGAAGGAGTGTTCGAGGAGGTAAGGTTGAAACAATGGCTTGGGCTTTGATTTCAGGATAATGATCCACATGGATTCCACGAATTTGGTCCTCTTCAAAGGTGAGGCTGAGGGGAGAGTAATGAGGGTATATTTTCACTCCTTTTTTCAGTAAATATTTTTGAAGTATCATCGTTAATAGTTGGAGGAAGTCCGGGGGGACAATGTAATTGGAATGTTGGAGCTGTGGGGGCTTGAAAAAACGGGATAAAATTTGGAGGAAGACACCCACAGAAGCCTCATTGACCGGACAGCCGAGAAAATACTGACACAGGGGATTCCAAAATTGATGAATTCCCGTGGGAGTTTGATGAATCGACAAAAGCCAGGCTTCAACCGTACGGGTATCGGGTTGGTTATCGGGTGGCAGAACACGTTCCCATCTTTTCTCGAAAAAATTAAGGAGATTGATCCGGTCTTTTCCTGATAACAATGAGGAAAAACTTATGGGTATCGGAGCTGGAAAATAAGAAAGCCAAGGAGCGTATGGGAGAGAACGCGTCTCTTGCGCAGGCGTTTCAAACTCCAATGGCACGGGGTGTATCTTTGGGAATGGCCATTCTTGGGCGAGCTCAATGAGAAGGTCCCACGTGGCCTGATAAAAGCCATGGATAATGTTGGGAAAATCAAAATCTGCCTGAGAAGGCTGGGAGGGGTGATGCTCGTTAAGAGCAAGGTTCAGGATAGAGATGTCAAACCCACAGGGCACTAGCCGATAGGCAGTCGCTAACCCTGCTAGGCCTCCTCCTAATATGAGGACTTGGCGTGTCACATGGAGGGGGCGTAGGAACCGATGAACAAGGAGCGTAGCCAAATGCGAGTCGCGATTGTTAACCGTTGGAAAGAAGATACCCGAACCCGGGGGCCAAAGACTGGATAATGTTGGGCCTCAAATTTTTTTAAAATGGTGCTATACACTCCGCGCATAATTTCCGCCACCACCAGGGATTTTTGGTCGGAAAAGGGCAGGGATTGGAGGATTTCCTGTGCTTTTTGATAATAAGACCGAGCTCGAGCACATTCGAATTGCATTAATTCCATCAGGGCAGGAGAGGGTTGTTGGTTGAACAGCCTTTCGTCGGTGTAGCCAAAACGCTTGAAGTCTTCTTGGGGGAGGTAGACGCGATTATCTTGGGCATCGCGTGAAAAGTCTCTAATCATATTCGTCAATTGAAAGGCTATCCCTAAGTTGACGGCATAGTCTTCAGCTCCGGGTGAGGTGGTTTGGAAGATTTTTAAGCAAATGAGCCCCACGACCGAGGCCACCCGATAACAGTATGGATAAAGGTCTGAGAACGTTTGGTACCGGTTGATAGTTAAGTCCATTTCCACTCCGGTTATCAGTTCTTGGAGTAACCCCTCAGGGATGTCGAATCGTTGGAGATGGTAGCCAAGGCTAACAGTGACTGGGAGGGTGGGGTGTCCTTGATAGGTCGCAGATACTTCCCTTCTCCATTGGGCGATGACCTTCAACGGATCAGTTCCTGGTTCTGGTTCGTCCACGGCCGCATCTACCATTCGACAGAATGCATAAATGGTGTACATGGCTTCTCGCCGGACCCGAGGAAGAAATAAGAAGGAGTAATAGAAATTACTGCCGCTTTCTTTCGTGTAGGCGGAACAGATGGCTTGTGCTTCTAGGGGAGTCATGTTTCGGAATTGGTCCCTTCGTCGATAGTCGAGAAAAAAAGATAAAGAGATAAGGCAATGGTCGTACTCCGTCGACCGATCACCCCCATTGGGGGTATATCAGATAGTTTTTTCTGTATGGAGCCTAACAAGGCTCGATAAGGGAGTTCAATGCAGGATGGGAGTCAAAGGGAGGAACTCAGCAAGATGTTCCTGAATAGGAAACAATCGTGGGCCCAGGTTTCTTTCGAGAAATTTCTTTGAATTTCCTAAAATACTAGGATGAATGAAGCTTAAGTTTCTCACCGGAAACCCACCCGATTTTCCCAGATGGGGTCTTTACCTGGTACATCCAACCCTTGAGTTCATAGCTTCCATCAAGAATGGTCATGACCTCTCCGGCCTTGATTATGGGACCAGGTTTGGAACTCGAGGGGTCTCCCATTAGCAACGACTCACCCATGCCGTCCGATAGAGATACTTTTTGCTCCTCTCGGAACTTGGGTGAAGGGAGGTAAGGTGTGTTGTCCCTGTCCTGTGAGGAGTTAATAGCCTCTATGGTAGCTTCCGAACGTGATTTTGGTCCTGTGGATGGGCTTTGCAATGTCCAGTACGCGATCGCCACAGCGAGAACGACCAGCAGAATCCATAGCAGGGGGCGGCGGGATGGGGGCTTGGATTGATGCAATTCATCGTCTTCCAACCCTTCGTCAAAGTCTAGATCTCTCTCAGAGTCATCTGCAAACAGAATATTCAAGGGGAACAATGGCTCAGTGAAGGAAAATGTACTGAGTGAGGCAGTCATAACGCTGATCTCCTTTTCAGCAGTAATCCTAAGAGGGGGCTGACCAGACATCCAGACTGGTCAATCGACAACTCCGGAATCCCTTCAGGGGATAATGCCCATTGAAGAACTTTCTTACCACCCTGACTATTTTCTGTCAAATAACTTTTCTTGAAAAATTAGGGAGTTGGGTGCCCAAGATGATTCTCTATTGACTGTTTTTGGGGGTATGGGGACATCCTTTTCCAGCCGAAGACTTTACGGACTTGAAACCTACGAGGGGGTTATGGAGAATGCCAGGGATAGGCAGGATGGAAAAGGAGGTGAGGTATGAAGTCATATCGGAAAGAACTCTGGTTCCATACCACCACGCGTCGGGAATTCATCAATATTACTCCCCAGGTTAAAGAAATCATCCAACACAGTGGGATTCGGGAAGGCTTGGTGCTCGTGAATCCTATGCATATTACTGCCAGTGTATATATTAATGATGATGAATCAGGTTTATTAAAAGATTATGAAAGATTTCTGGAGCGACTGGTGCCTCATGTGGACGACTATCAGCATAATTTAACAGGCGAAGATAATGGAGATGCCCATATTAAAAGACAAATTATGGGCCGAGAGGTTGTGGTGGCCATTACGGAGGGGGAATTAGATTTTGGACCTTGGGAACAAATCTTTTATGCTGAGTTTGATGGGCGCCGTCGGAAGCGAGTATTGGTTAAAGTTATCGGGGAATAATATTCAGATATTGGCAAAATGGTTCAGGGAATGAGAAAATGCCTGAAGCCTTGATGGAGACAATCGGAAATACGCGTTGATTGAGTGGTTCTGAAAAAGAACCGTCTGAATTTCTGATCCTTGTGGCCTCTCGTCCTCCGACGGTTTTCTTTGCCCGAGGTATTGGGTGTGGAGCTTGAGGGTTTTGGTCATTGACCTTGGATGGGTCAACAGGGACCAGGGCCGAGGGGTGAAGATTAACAGAAACCTACGGCGAATGGATTGTTATGTCTAGCTGGTATCGTCCTGATCCATTAACACGTGATTTAATTCATTTGATCAATGCACGGCGTCATGAACATGGTGATCCAACATTGGCGATTGAAGTGTTGCAAGCCTTACTGGACCAGGATCGAGAGCACGAAGTCCTAACCGTTTTGGCAGCCCTTGATGAAAATATGGCTGAATGGCTGTTCGATTTATTCGCTGAAGCTGCCAGTTCCTGCCTCATGGACTCTGAACAGGATGACCCGGAAACCTTTGGGGTATTAGCTTCTCTTGAATTACCGCTCCAAGCGAATCTGAATTATCCCCTAAAGTTGAAAATCGATCCCGTCAAAACCGCAGAATTGTTGCAAACATATTTGCACCTCCCCCAGGAAGCTGGGTTGAGCGTGGAGCCAAGGTTATTGACTGATACCACATTGGATTTTTTAAGTTTGCAAAAATTACATGAACATATATCGAACTTAGCTGAGGGTCAACGTCGGCAAACTGTGGCAGCCCGGCTGCATCCACCAGTCGAGGCGACGGCGTTCCTTTTTTTCGAAATTCTGGGTGTTCCTGATACTCGGCTGCCGGAATCGTTATCGGAAGAAGACTCGAGAGGAATGATGGATGGGTTGGTGGCCCAATGTCCGGAAGTGGCGAATGCCCCACAAATGTTGGAGGCCCCCAACTTTGCGGCCTATGCGTTGTTTGATGCCCAAAATGCCGTTCGTCTCCATCGTTTGGCGGATGAAACCGCTGCGGTCTGGCATGATTTGGAAGGGCCTGTACGCAGCCGAACGGTGGTTCATTTACATACGCAATGTGGGAATGGGGTTTACATGCCGGTTTGGACCGATTTGTTCGATCCTGATCTTCCAGAAGATCATGGCCCCATTTGGACCTCTCCCGACGTGTGGGTGTTTACTGCAGATTTACCCATAGAGTGGCCCGGAGAAATGTTAACGAATCGACTTTTAGCCGAGGGGTGTACTCGGTTTGAAAATCATATTGTCGAAGCCCCCGAAAACTGACTCCCCCCCTTTGGCTTTCCAAATCTTGGCTCATCCCTTCGGAGATGAGTGGGAATGAGAATCTTCCTTCCTGGCTGCCAATCGTAAGGACTCTACCACTTTTGGAGGAACATGTAAGTCCCCCCGTCCCGTGCCTAATGAAAGATTCGGTTTAAATGTTCCGTGAAAGTCGCTCCCCCCTGTCACTATTAGATTGAAATGGCGGGCCAGGTTCAAATTTATTGAAATTTGTTTTGCCGAAAAGTTTCCGTAAAAGACTTCTATCCCTCTTAAGCCCTGGGCGACCATCTGTTGACACGACGTTAGACGTTCCCCATGGTTTAATCCCTGCCAAAAAGGATGAGCCAAAACAGAAATTCCCCCGGCTTCGGATATCCATTTGAAAACCTCCTGGGTTTCAGGGACGATCCTTTTGACATATGCGGTTCCCTGTGTTCCTAAG
This sequence comes from Nitrospirales bacterium, assembly GCA_965223495.1. Lineage (GTDB taxonomy): Bacteria > Nitrospirota > Nitrospiria > Nitrospirales > UBA8639 > Nitrospira_E. Next base: position 1,089,701 of record OZ245001.1, read on the forward strand.
TAGCGGTCAAAGGCCTCTTGGAAATTCTTGACATATCCTTTTTGGAGTAACACGTTTGCGATATGTGGACGGCCAATCGTCCCGGTTGCCGATACCTGTTGCACTTCGGAAAAACTCACCTCGATCTGTTGCTGATTGAGATTTTTGAGAATCTCCTGAATACGGTCCATTCTAGTTGTTCGAAGGGAAGTTAAACGTTTTTGAAATAGGGTGTCGTCAGCCTTGATAAAATACCCAAGAATATGAGTTTCTTGACCCTGAAAGGAAGAGCTGATTTCAATGCCAGGAATTATTTCTATTGAATGGATTTTTGCTGCAGACATGGCTTCTGGTAGACCATCGGTTGTGTCATGGTCTGTGATAGATAAAACCCGAACATTTTTTTCATGAGCTAATTCGACGAGAGCCGTAGGTGAGAAACTTCCGTCTGAATAGGTGGTGTGAGAATGAAGATCTATGCGGCTCATCGTGGTCATTCGTGTGGGGACTTTTTTGCCACCAGGCGGGCAGTAAACGCTCGAGTGCCATCTGACCATCCATGATGGTCTCCTTCATCATAATGAAGGATGGTGACACCTTGAAGAAGTGAAAGTAATTCGTTGGGAGCCAGGCAAAACTCTTTTCGGCGGGGGTGATGCCGTTTGTGGTGGTTTTCTAAGATAAAAGTTTCGTAAATCACCACCCCCCCGGGTTTTAGGGCGCGAAGTAGATGAGGGATAAGGGGCCGGTATAAATAAAAAAAGACTATCACCCCATCATAAAGAGCCTTTCCCAGGTCCGGAAGAGCCAAAGAATCGGGTTCTAAGTCAAGGCGTTCGGTCGTGAGAGTCGAGAGGCCATTCTGCTGGGCCCTGTTTAGGCTGTACCGGATGCCTTCCTCATCCTTATCGATACCATGAACGTGTCGACCTTGCGAGGCCAAGAAGAGAGAATTTCGTCCCTTCCCCATCGCAATGTCAAGAATTTTCCCTTTGGGGAGCCGAAAGTGTTGGTCCACTAAAAACGGGGCAGGTCCATCCGGGGAAAGGCGGTATGGTTGTGGGCGTGTGCGAGTCAACCGAATCCCGACTGATCCTTGAAGGTCCATCATGGGTGGTTGGGTTTTCCTCACCCAAATTTTTAACCGGGTAATAGGGAATTGTAAGAAAAGGGTTTCGCAAAGGTGGTTGGCTAGGGATTCAAGGAGGGCGAAGGGACGACTTTCTCCTGAAGTTTTAATGCATTGGGTGATGGCCGCATAATCAACGGTATCTATCAGTTGATCGCTTTGGAAAGCTGATTGGTTGGGACATTGAAAAATGAGATCCACTAACAGGGGTTGTCGTTGTTTCCGTTCCGATTCGGTGACCCCACAATGGCTGGATAATTTAATCCCCTTCAGGACAATGGATGAGTGCATGGACCATTATGTCAGATTAGGAAAGGACAATGCATGGATTCTTTGGACAGTCGGGACTGGCAGATTTCCTCCCCCTTTTTGAAACCTGAGGGAAATTAGAATTTGGTTTATGGGTAGAGGTTTTTGGAATAACCTATGTAGCGGGTGTTTCATCGGGTTACTGGGCCTATTCGCCTTCCCGAGTTCCTGTGAGTGGGTAGGTGAACCAACCATAACCATCACCGCTCAGGAATACCGATTTTCTCCATCCATTCTTCATGCACCCCCCAATGAATCATTACGAGTCATCGTAAAGAACCTAGGGCGCGAACCTCATGTTTTCCAAAGCCCGGGGTTGTTGTCCCTTACAGATTTAGGGACTTCAAATTACGAACAGGTCGAGCAAAAACAGGGCCACGCGGTCATTATTCATCCTGACCAATCCATCGAATTTCAGGTGCAACTCCCCCCCGGATCCTATAGCTTTCGTTGTTGGATTAAAGGGCATCAAGGAATGGAAGGCAGGATTGTGGTTGAAAGTCCAGAAAAATGAAGCATATTCATAATGGGCTAGTGCTTTCTTGGCTTGGGCTAAGTTGAGTTTTGAGGGAAGGGATTCTGGGGGTAGAGGAGAAGCTGAAAAAGGTGGACCAGGGAAGAAAAGGCACCTTGCTGAACCTCTAGGCTATCAGCAAGGTGCACTTAATTATGGAAGGAAAGGGAAGGCTATTGGCCTGGGACAGCATCAATAGAGGCGCGTGCTTTGGCGTCTCTTTCGCAGGTTAGGGTGGCAAACATGCGTTGAGAATCGGAAGCCCCATCCGGTATTCGTGATAAACAGGCGTCAAGGGTATCACCCTGGGAACCTTGCGAAACACGATTGGGTCCAGTGTTGACCAAAGCCCCATTTCCACCCGAGGATGGGCTTACCGAACCAGCTCCAGATGAAGAGCCGTTTTTCGTTTCTGCACACCCCAAAAGTGAGATGGCCATGATGAAAGTTACAAATAGGAAACAGTGAAAAAGTGGTTTCATTGGGCAAACTCCTCTTCTTTGGGTAAACTGGTCAGCAAATATACTTGAGACCTGCTCAAAAAACAAGATGTCTCAAAGGAAAATGATGATTCCGAGGGTGGATGGTTATTTGATGTTGCCTGTTATTTTGAATGTACAAAGTGATGAAAGTAACCACGTAGAGCCCATTTGTTAAGGCGACTAATCGGCATGTTCTTCCAGTTTGGACCTTCTCCCCCATGTCCAGACTTTGTGGCCGTCGTTCACCCATAAAGTCATCGGTAATCGGAAAAATAGGGGAGAAATTTAGTGAGAAAAGTTTTTGATGGACCGATCATTTCCTAAGGTTGGAATTCTATCACTCACCTTGACTGGTCGCAGTATTATTGGTACCGTCAAATGCCTATTATCTATCGACTTTTTGCATTTCTTGACGCCCTTTCCCCCATGACCTTTTTCGCTGTTTGCGCAGGTCTCGGTTCAGCGAAGGACCAAGGTCAAACGCTGTGACCTTTCAGAACATTATCCTTTCCCTCCACCAGTTTTGGCAATCTCACCAATGTATCCTTTCTCAACCGTATGATACGGAGAAAGGGGCGGGGACCTTCAACCCTGCCACTTTTTTACGGGTCATCGGGCCGGAGCCCTGGCGGGCGGCCTATTTGGAGCCCTGTCGTCGGCCGACCGATGGTCGATATGGAGAAAACCCCAATCGCCTTCAACATTATTTCCAATATCAGGTCGTTCTCAAACCCGCCCCAGCTGATTCTCAAGACCTCTATCTGCAAAGTTTAGCTCATTTGGGGTTGGACCCCTACCAGCATGATATTCAATTTCTCCAGGATGACTGGGAATCCCCAACTTTAGGAGCCTGGGGATTAGGGTGGGAAGTCCGGCTGGATGGGATGGAGATCACGCAATTCACGTATTTCCAGGAAGTTGGTGGTGTGGAGTTAGATCCCATCACGGTCGAATTGACCTATGGACTTGAGCGTATAGCCATGTATTTGCAAGAAATCGACAACGTCTATGACTTGGAATGGACAGAGGGCCTTCGATATGGAGAATTATATCATGAGGCCGAAGTCCAATGGTCAATGTATAACTTTGAATTGGCGGATGTTGATCTCCTCCAAGCCATGTTTGAGCGGTTCGAACGGGAAGGTGAGAAATTGTTGGAGCATCCCCGTCACTTGGTCCTTCCTGCCTATGATTGCTGTATGAAATGTTCTCACTTGTTTAATGTATTGGATGCCAGGGGGGCCATTAGCGTGGCTCAGCGGACAGGCTATATCGGTCGTGTTCGAAATTTAGCGCGAAAGTGTGCTCGGGGTTATTTTGAACAAAGGGAACAGATGGGTTTCCCACTCCTTAGGCGATCACCTCTTTCCGGGCATTCCAGAAGCCGGAAGAAACGGTAGCGGAGCTTCAAACGTGGTGGACAATGGGACGGCCGAATAAACCAACTTCCCAAAATGCCAAAATAGGGTCTTCCCCACGCCAAATTGCCCGGGAAGAATCTTTTTTGTTGGAAATTGGGACGGAAGAACTTCCATCAGCCGTTCTTCCGGAATCTCTTACCTCCCTCGCCCAGTTAGGTGAACAGTTTTTTAGAGATAATCGACTAGGCGTTCGCTCTCTCCGGACCATGGGAACTTCCCGACGATTGGCCTTATTGGTTGATGGGTTGGAACTGCAGCAGCCACCCCTAACACAAGAAATATTCGGCCCGCCCCAAAACGCCGCGTTCGATTCTGCGGGGCAACCGACCAAGGCGGCTCTGGGATTTGCCAAAGCCCAAGGGGTCTCCATTGACCGATTGATCATCAAAGAAACCTCCAAGGGGTTGTATGTGGCCGTGGAAAAACACCAGCGTGGCCAATCGGCCAAACGCGTGATAATAAATGGCCTTCCCGCCCTCTTGGAAAAGATGCATTTCCCCAGGGCGATGAAATGGAATAATTCCGGGTGCAAATTTGCTCGTCCTATTCGCTGGATGGTGGTCCTCCTCGGAGATCAGCCACTCAAGGTGGAAATTGGGGGGATTCAATCAGGGGACCTTACCCGGGGCCACCGATTTTTTCGAGTGGAAAGAGGCAAGAAGGGGCAGACGGCATGCCTCATTCATGCCAGGGACTATGTGAAGCAATTGCGAGGGTTAGGAGTTGTCGTGAACCCCGAAGAGCGACGACTCATGGTGGTCGACCAAATCGGCAAGCTCGCAAAATCAACAAAAGGCGAGGTAGCCCCCCTTTTTCGGGAAGAACTTATCGAAGAGGCCGTCTGGGGGGTGGAGTTCCCTCATGCCCTTTTGGGGAGTTTTAAGGAAGAATTCTTGTCCCTTCCAGATTCGGTGTTGTTGTCTTCAATGAAGGAGCATCAAGGTTTTTTTTCAGTCGTTGGCCAGGATGGAGAATTGCTTCCGAAGTTTATCGCCGTCACCAATATGCCCTGGGGCAATACCCGTTTAATCCGAAAAGGTAATGAACGTGTGTTAGCTGCTCGGTTAAATGATGCCCAGTATTTTTTCGCAGAAGATGCCAAACGACCCCTCTCCGAACGGGTATCCGACCTAGAAGGGATGTTATTTCATCATAAGTTGGGTACCGTTCATCAAAAGGTGAATCGGATTCATGAGGTGGTACAATGGATGGCGCAATCTATTGATCGCCCCGATTTAAAAGAGATTTGTGGCCGAGCAGCGTTATTGTCCAAAACCGATCTGACGACGGGAATGGTAGGGGAGTTCCCCACGTTGCAGGGGGTAATGGGGGAAGTGTATGCAGGAATAAATGGTGAGAGGCCGGAGGTCTGTCGGGCCATTGGTACTCATTATTTCCCACGATTTCCCGAAGATCACTTGCCCGATAGTCTTCCGGGGATGATCTTGTCTTGTGCGGATCGGTGTGACTCTCTCGTCGCGTTTTTCTCGGTTGGTATGGTTCCCTCAGGGTCGGAAGATCCGCTGGGTTTACGACGGGCTGCCTATGGATTGGTCCGAATCCTGACGGAGACACCTCTTCGCCTCAACCTCGTTCAGGTCATGGAATACCTGGTAGAATTACTGTCTCGGGAAGGTGGCATAAAAGGGCAACCTGAGACCGTTACGGAAGCGGTTAATTTTGTCCTCGATCGACTTCGGTTTTTGGGCCGTCACACCCTAGAGCTTCGGGACGATGTCATGGAGGCGGTGATCCGTATTCGTCCTTTGCAGGAATGTCAATTAGGGGATCTCCTGGCCAGGATGCAGGCATTGCAGGGGATGATAACGCAACCGGACTTTGAGGCCCTTTTAATTGGGTTTAAGCGGGCCCATCGGATTGTCGACAAAGAAGGGTGGACACAATCCAAGGTAGCGGTCGAACATTTTCAAGAGGAATCTGAGCATCAGCTCTTTCTCACACTAGAACGGGTCCGGGACGAGGTGATGCAGAGGTTGGCTCAAGGGGATTATCAGGTAGGTATTCGATGGTTGCTTGACTTTAAAAAACCCATCGATACCTTTTTTGATTCTGTGATGGTCAATGATCCGGACCCTCGCATTCGGGAGAACCGTTTGTCGCTCTTATCCAGTATTCGAGGCCTTTTTTTTACGATTGCCGATTTTTCTTGTTTAGAATCCCCGACTGATTGATTAGAGAATGGCCTGTAACAGTGGAGTGGACGTGGAACCCTCCTTCGAGAACACCTCAAGGTCTGGTTTATCTCGGGATGGTACTCATCGCCTGAATCGGTTTACCCTGGTCGTCACGATTGCCCTCATTCTGATCTGTAATTCCCTCCTCCTATTTGGCTTGTGGGTAAGCGGGTTGAATTTAGATGTCGTGCTCGCCAAACCGGAACTTTACGATCCCAGCAATGGGCATTGTGTCGGAGTGGTGTGGTCCGAGGTGGCTGGTGCAGATGGCTTGGTGAAAGTATGCTCGGAATGGATTGATTTTTCGGATATTTCCGGTGCGACCCATACCCTCCCGCCTAATCAACCTTTGGCCATGGATGCGGAAGGAAATATCTATTTTCCTGGGCAAAAGGCGGAAAATTACCGATTGATTGCGCTCATCATTTTTGCGATAGTGGTGACGGTGGTAGGAATGTGGATGAAACGAGAATTAATCACCCGATATCGTGGGTATCTTCACTCTCTTGACCAGTAGACTTACGAGCGTTTGTTTTCCCTCGGCCGGGGTGTGTTACGGTGATCAAGCCTTACCTTGGCCTTTGTTTTCCTTAATTCCAACCAAAGTATTCCAGAGCAGAGTGGTACCCCTTTTGAACGTTCCAAAGGGGAATTCGTATAGGCCAGGTATGACGAGATGACATTCAATTTTATACGGGCGTATTCTAGCTTGATAGTCGTATAAAGGGGAGCGATAGCATGCGGCAGAAAAAGTACGTGTATTTCTTTGGTAAGGGCAAAGCTGAAGGTTCTGGAGGGATGAAGGAGCTCCTAGGAGGGAAGGGGGCCGGTCTGGCGGAAATGACGAATTTGGGGATTTCGGTCCCTGCCGGGTTTACCATCAGTACGGATGCGTGTTTGGAGTATTTTCATTCCAAAAAACGCTATCCCAGTGGGATGTGGGACCAAACCTTGCTGGGGCTGAAACAAGTTGAACAAGCCATGAAAGCCCGCTTGGGTGATGTTGAAAATCCTCTCCTGGTATCGGTTCGCTCCGGGGCTCGCGCCTCCATGCCAGGGATGATGGATACGGTGCTCAACCTCGGGTTGAATCAGCAGACTGTTCAAGGGTTGGGGAACAGGACCGGAAATCCACGGTTTGCCTTAGATGCCTATCGAAGATTTATCACGATGTTTGCGAGTGTGGTCTTGGGGATGCCCCGTGAAGGGTTTGAGACGCTCTTAGACGAGACCAAACAGGCCGAGGGCGTGGCGCATGAAACGGAGTTAACGGAAAAGGCTTTAGCCGGCATGGTAGACCGTTACCTAGAGTTGGTCAAAGTAGAAACGGCCCGTGATTTTCCTCAAGATCCCTTTGAACAACTTCGTTTATCGATCAATGCCGTGTTCGATTCCTGGTTTGGGGATCGTGCGGTGACCTATCGCCGACTGTACGATATTCCTGATGAGTGGGGAACCGCGGTCAATGTCGTGGCTATGGTCTTTGGCAATATGGGGGAGACGAGTGGAACGGGAGTGGCCTTTACCCGAAACCCTGCGGATGGAACGCCCGCCTTTTTCGGAGAATGTCTATTAAATGCTCAAGGGGAAGATGTGGTCGCCGGGATTCGAACGCCGCTTCCCGTCGTGGCCTTACAGGATAACTTACCGAAAGCCTACAAGGATCTTCTGAAAACCCAACGGATTCTTGAAAAGCACTATCGGGATATGCTGGACCTAGAATTTACGATTCAGGAAGGACAGCTCTATATGCTTCAGACGCGTGTGGGGAAGCGCACGGGTATTGCCGCTGTCCGAATTGCCGTGGACATGGTTCGAAAGGGACTGATTGACCGAAAAGAGGCGGTTCAGCGCGTCGCACCAGAACAACTGTCACAATATCTCTACCCGATTTTTGAAAGTTCGGGCGAAGCGAATTTTCAAGCTATCGGAAAGGGGCTCCCTGCGGGGCCTGGCGCTGCCGCGGGTCGCATTGCCCTTTCCCCTGATCGGGCGGTGGAATTAAAGGAAAAAGGGGAACGGGCTATTTTGGTGCGTAATGAAACCAGTCCTGACGATATTCATGGGATGCATGCGGCTGAAGGATTTTTGACTGCGAAAGGCGGCATGACCTCACATGCAGCCGTTGTGGCCCGACAAATGGGAAAAGTCTGTATTGCGGGTTGCGATGCTTTGGAGGTGCTTTCCGAGGGGCGGGTGCAATTTGGGACTCTGGTTTTGGCAGAAGGGGATTATATTTCGTTAAATGGGTTTACGGGGCAGGTATATGCTGGGGATATCCCGGTCGTAGATTCGGAAGTCATTCAGGTGATTCAAGGGAAAATTCATCCCAAGAAATCGGAAAAATATCAATACTTTTCTACCATATTAAAATGGGCGGATGCTTTACGGGTGTTGCGTGTCCGATCCAATGCCGACATTCCGGAGCAAGCCCAGATTGCCAGGGGCTTTGGAGCCGAGGGCATAGGTCTTTGTCGGACGGAGCATATGTTTTTTGCCGAAGACCGTGTCACGATCATGCAAAATATGATTTTGGCCTCGTCGCGTGAAGAACGAGAAGTGTATCTGGGCCAATTACTTCCGCTTCAGCGGCAGGACTTTATCGGGTTGTACCGGGAGATGCAGGGGTTTCCGGTCACCATTCGATTATTAGACCCACCCCTGCATGAGTTCCTTCCAAAACGAGAACAGTTATTAGTGGATTTGGCCAAGCTGGAAGTTTCCAACGGGGATCCTCAAATCATCAAAGAAAAACAACGGATTTTAGACCGAGTTGAAGAACTCCATGAGTTTAATCCGATGTTAGGGCTTCGAGGATGCCGGCTGGGGATCACCATGCCGGAGATTACTCGCATGCAGGTCCAAGCGATCTTTGAAGCCGCCTGTGAGGTGGCACGAGAAGGGAAAAAGATCGTGCCCGAAATCATGATTCCGTTGGTTGGAATGGCTTCCGAGATGAAAGCCCAGAAGGAACTCATTCGAGAGGTTGCCCAGGAGACCATGGCCCAATACGGCATGAAGCTCAATTATTTGGTCGGGACCATGATAGAACTTCCGAGAGCAGCGGTCACCGCGGGTCGTATTGCCGTGGATGCCGAATTCTTTTCGTTCGGGACCAATGATTTAACGCAAACCACTTTCGGGTTTTCTCGAGATGATGCTGGCCCCTACATCGGGTTTTATCTGGATCGACAAGATCGGTGTCCAGTGTGCCAGCGGACGAATGTAGATTGGAAAAAGATGGTTTGCCGGATGTGTAAGTCCGTCATTTCCAAAAAGGCTGAGAACATCCTCGAGGCCGATCCTTTTGCCGTATTAGACCAAGAAGGGGTGGGCTCGATGATGAAGTGGGCCATCCGGGAAGGACGGGAAACGCGGCCAGCTATTAAATTAGGCATTTGTGGAGAGCACGGCGGAGAACCCAGTTCGGTCGCGTTTTGCCATGAGTTAGGGTTGAATTACGTGAGTTGTTCTCCCTACCGGGTCCCGATTGCTAGGCTGGCTGCGGCCCAAGCTGCCTTGGCGGTTTTGGAACGCGAAGAGAGACCGGCATTGAAGTCACAAGGATCCACTCGTCAAAAACGCTCTGCCAAACCCCAATCGGGGAGAAAAAGTTTAAAGAAAAAAGGGACCACCCAAAAACGCGTGACTCCCTCACGTACGAAAAAATCTGGGACCACTGCTTCTACTCGACTTTCCCTCACCGCAAAAAAACCCACGAAAAAACCGGCGGGTTCACGTAAGCGACTTTCGCAATCCGTATCCAAACGGAGGTAATTCCTGTCTCCACTGACCTAACCTACATGAAACGTGCGCTTTCCCTTGCCAAAAAGGGGCAAGGGAAAACCAACTCCAATCCGTTGGTAGGTGCCGTGATCATCAATCAAGGTCACATTGTTGGTGAAGCTTTTCACCGAAAAGCTGGTGGGCCTCATGCTGAAATCCTGGCTCTTCACAAGGCGGGAACCCGAGCAAGAGGTGGAGTACTGTTCGTCACCCTAGAACCTTGTTGTCATACAAACAAGCGAACTCCCCCATGTGTCCCTTTCCTCGTGCAATCCGGATTGCAGCGTGTGTGTGTGGCAATGGTCGATCCCAATCCCAAAGTAAAGGGTAAGGGTATCCAGGCTCTTAAACGGGCCGGAATAGAAGTGAATGTCGGGGTATTGGAACAGGAAGCGCGCCGGTTAAATGTTGCCTATTGCAATTGGATCACTTCTGGAAGACCCCTGGTCATTCTTAAAGGGGCCATGACTCTTGATGGAAAAATCGCGACACCCACCGGACATTCACGGTGGGTGACAGGAGAACGAGCTCGGCTGGATGTTCATCAAGTCCGAAGTCAGGTCGATGCGATCATGGTGGGCATTGGAACGATCTTATCTGATGATCCCGAATTATCCGCCCGCGGGAACTTTCCCAAAGGCCGCGAGAGAATGGGGCGGCAACCTATCAGAATTATCGTAGACAGCCATTTACGGATTCCCCTGAAAGCCAAAGTTCTTCATTGGCTCCTTGAACAGCCAACCATTTTGTGCACGACATCGGGAGCTTCGAAAAAGAAGGTCGAGCAGATTCGTGCGAAGGGGGCCAATGTTTGGATTGTCCCCAGTCGTCAGGGTAGGGTCTCGTTGAAAGCTTGTCTGAGTCGCGCCGGAGGGGAAGGAATAACCTCCGTGTTGTTAGAAGGGGGAGGCACCCTCAATGCGGCGATGCTTCAGCAAGGATTGGTGAATCAGGTGAGGCTCTACGTGGCGCCAAGGGTTCTAGGAGGGCAAGATGCCAGAGGGCTTATTGGTGGAAAGTCTCCGATGAAGATCAACCAAGCCTGGGCTGTGGATCAGATGAAAGTCATCCAGCTGGGTTCAGATTGGCTCATGACAGGGGATATTGGTTCTACCTAGGATTCTCACTAAGAAGACTGCTCCCTCCAGGGAAGGCTGGCTTTAACAAAAGGATCTTTTTCATGAAAACAGATTGGGGATCCTTGGGAAAATAGCTTCATCTTTTTATCGAAATTTTGTCGAAGAACTCAAAAGCGGTATGAGGAACCGCCGCAATAGATAGGGGTGGGTATTGAACGACCTTTACCTTAATGGAAAATCTATCAAATTTGACAGGATGTGATTTTTATCCCCTACAATAGGATAACGTCCATTCAACGAGAGAAAGTGAGGACCCGATCCATGTCCACGCTCAGTTCTTCCGACCATCAGGACTTAGCTCTTGCCGCTGATCTGCTTGAACATCCGACTTTTGCTGCCAAGGTCACGAATCTTATCGGGGGGCCTGTAGAAAAGGCCATCACTTTGCTGCCAGATGGTCTTTCCGAAAAGTTGATGCGCTCTACTCAATTGGCTCTCTCAAAGGCCATGGATGTTGCCATTTCTACCATCGATGATCGTTATCGGGGAGAATCGGCAGATGGAGCACATCGTGTTTTATCCTCGGTGAGTGGAGCTGTGGGTGGGGCCATGGGGTTGGTGGCTCTTACCGTTGAATTGCCAATCTCAACCACCATCATGTTGCGTTCCATCGCGGATATTGCCCGGAGTGAAGGCGAACGTCTGCCAGATCCCGAAACAAAACTGGCGTGCCTGGAGGTTTTTGCGATGGGGGGTGCGAGCCCCGAAGACGATGCCGTCGATACTGGGTACTTTGCGGTTCGCGCCGCTCTGGCTGGGGCCATGACCGAGGCGACGAAATATTTAATGGAGCACGGAATCTCCCATTCAGGGGCACCTGTGCTGGTCCGATTTTTAGGAAAAATCGCTTCTCGATATAGCATCCAAGTTTCCGAAAAAGCCGCAGCCCAAGCGATTCCGGTTTTGGGGGCCGCGGGAGGGGCCACCATCAATCTGCTTTTCATGGATCACTTCCAGAACATGGCCCGGGGGCATTTTATCGTGAGACGCCTTGAGCGAAAGTATGGAAAAGATCTGGTGCGGGAAGCCTATGATCGAATCGCCGCTAGAAATTAACCGATTTCTGATGGCCCGTACGAATCAGGCCAGGGCGTGGGTGTAGAAAGGAATGGGAAGAAAAAATGAATAGCCCTATACATGTGGAGGAATCAGGAGACCATGAAACTCATGCTATTCCTGTTGAGCTTGATTTGGCTCGTCGGTTGTACTCAAGAGACTCAAAATAAACTCAGTCGGGCTGTTCAGAATTGGACCGGAACCGATGGAGTCCTGGAGATTTATGCCGGAGACAAACTCGTTAAACGATTCATGAAGATCGATAAAATTTCTACCGCTATGGGAACGGATGATAGCCAGCCCCGACCTTACCGGTTTGGGTATGGCATCCTCGATGAAAACCTTAATGCCACAACGGATCCCGGCGAAAAAAAGGTGTATTTTGAATTCAGTGACTATTCTACCCCATACATTTTTTACGAAAGCCCCACTTGATAAGCCGAGTGAGGAAAATTTGAGTTGAAGAGAAGATCTGCTTATTCTCTTGTTGATCCTCTTATCCGGATCTTTCTCTTTTGCCTTGTGGGTGTAGGCATCAATTTAGGGGTCGTTTGGGCCAAAAAGGAACAATCTCCTGTCCCTCCTTTCCCCCTAAACCCTTCACTGGATTCTCTCGTGCTGACCTACCTTCAAGGATCTTCCGAGCAATCTTCCGTGGAACAGCAAGAAGCCATTCGGAACCACCCAATGAGCACGATGACAAGCTTGGCGTCTGCGATTCGTCAGGCGCCCCAGTATGATGTCGCCCCAGTGGGGGCCTTGTCCCGTCAAGTGATCAACATTCGGGGTCGTGAGGCCACCTTTTCTCTATATGTCCCTCCCTCCTATCGCCCTGAAAAAGCCTTTCCCCTCATTCTGTGTTTACATGGCGCCGGGTTTACGGGTGAGGCCTATTTGGAACGATGGGTACCCCGGTTGGATGATCGCTATATTTTGGTCTGTCCCACTATTTCGATGGGCATGTGGTGGACGCGGTTTGCGGAGGAGTTGGTTTTAGCGACCTTAAGGGAAGTTCAGAGGCGGTATCATATTGATCCGGACCGTGTGTTTTTGACCGGGATGTCTAATGGTGGTATAGGGGCTTGGATAATTGGGATGCATTATGCGAATCGGTTTGCGGGAATAGCCCCGATGGCTAGTGGCATCGATGATGTTTTATACCCATTTATCGAGAATTTAATAAACACCCCGGTTTATGTGCTTCACGGAGCCGAAGATCGTATCATGCCCGTTCGACTCAGTCGGGATTTGGTGCGTGAGATGGACCAGCGGGGAATCCTCTACGTTTATCGCGAGCACACTCGGAGGCATCCTCACGCGGGTGGACATTTTTTCCCACGTCAGGAATTGCCAGCCCTTATCGAATGGTTTGATGGTCAGACACGAAACCCGTTGCCGCGGCGTATTACCACCGTTCGTGATGCCACCCATCTTCTTCCCAGTGGGTGGGTGCGAATGGATGCGACCGATCGTATTGCAGCGTTTACCGAAAACCTTATTGATGGACGAGACGAGTTCATTTCGGGGAAAGTTTATGCCAAATTGCAAGCTGATTTCGTTGGCCCCAATACCATAGCTGTCACCACGCTCCACGTTCGGCGCTACACCCTCTTTTTCAATAAGGAATTGGTGGATTTTTCGCGACCGATTGTGGTGAAAACGAATGGCCGAAAGTCTTTTGAAGGGTTCCTCGAAGAAGATATGGGAACGATGCTTACAGAGGCCAAAAAACGTTCGAATTACCACACTCTGTATTCGGCTAAAGTTTCTATCGATGTTCCCTCCCCTTAAAGTGGGAATAGAGGGGATATCGAGCTCTTGCCAAGAATATTTATGTGGAATGCGGCTTCAATCGTTAGGAATCACAATATTCTTGGCGAAGTGCTAAAGCCTCTGGCATCCATTCCTCAAATTGGCGAATACGGGTTTCATGGCTTGGATGAGTGGACATAAATTCTGATGGTTGTTGGCCTTGACTCATTCGGCCCATGCGTTCCCAAAGTTTCGGCGCTTCGGTGGGATCGAAACAGGCCCGAGCCATGAAGAGGAGTCCCATGTAGTCGGCTTCGGATTCATGGTCTCTAGAGAAGGGCAGCAGTACTCCGTATTGCGTGCCCACCCCCAGTGCCCCCATGACGGCTCGTTGGGTTTGATAGTCTAAGTCCCCTAAGGCCACACTGGCAGCCATGGATCCGATTTGTACCAGTTTTTGGTAGGCCATCCTCTCTGCTCCATGTCGGGCAATAGCATGAGCAATTTCGTGGCCCATCACGACCGCTAGACCATTGGTATTTTCCGCCGCAGGTAACAGCCCGGTATACACCGCCGTTTTTCCTCCAGGTAAAGCAAACGCGTTGGCTTGGTCGGATTGAATAACGTTAAATTCCCAGTCGAATCCCGGATCAACATCGGCGGCCGCTTGAGCCAACTTGCGACCAATCGTGCGAATAAGATTGACCGCTTCTCCCTGTTGGAGAACTTGGGATTGGCTTAAAATTTCTTGGTAAGATTGGAGCCCCAGAGACATTTCCTGTTCCCGGGTCATATCCACCAATTGCGACCGACCGGTTATGGGAACGGTCTCTTGATTCGAGACATAATAATAGAGACCGTAAAGGGCAAAAAGGACGATCGGAATAAGCCGGACACTCCAGCTCATCCTGCCCCGTGACCGGCCGCCTCTTCTTCTCATTCCTCCAAAGGGATCTAGGCGCATGGTGTGGCTATCTCATTTCCGGAGGGTACGATTCACACAAATCTTTTTCGGAGCTATGCGGATTATCCAAAAAATTTTTTGGCAGCGATACCGAGTAAGTCATCGGCGATGGACCCATCCCCGTCAAAGTCCAGGAAAGCAGATAGGCCCCCCAATCCCTGAGATTGGGCCTGAGCTTGAGAACCTATCATGCCCGTTCCAGAGGCTTTTTGGCTGAGGGCTCCCATCGCTACCGACGCGACCATGGGGAGCATTTTCTTCAGAATATCCGCTCCAACCCCTGTTTGCTCGGAAGCTCGTGTTGCGATTCCTCGACTTACCTCCTTACTGCCAAAGAGGTGCCCTAATATGCCATTCCCCTCTCGCGCGCAGTCCTCGTGTCCCAGCATACTGGGGTTGTCCAGAAATCGTTGGTGATTTCCTCCGTTGAGGGCACCAAGTAAGCTTGATAGCCCTTCTCCCGTTGAGGCATTTTTTGAAATGGCTCGCGCAACGGAAGGCAAAAGTTGACCGAGAGCTCCTTGGGCTTGGGTTTCGCCAATGCCCAAGGATTGGGCCATGTTTTGTACAACCGCACCACCACCCGATTGCAAAATGGTTTCAAGAAGGTTCATGGGTCCTGCTCCTTTCCATTGAGGATTGAGTTTTCGAGGCCAAAATTTTGGAGGGGAAATGACGAGGGGAGGCTTAAGCTTACTGTAAATCTCAATGTGATGGCTATACGTGCTTACCCTAGGAGCAAAGGGACCTTATTGGGGATGTCGAGGTGAGTCGTCCAGGAAGAAAAAGGGTGGGGGTTAAGGAAGTGAGAAAGGGGGGAGTTGGAATGTGTAAAGCCAACTCCCTCCCGTGTTTTCCCTCAAATGCCTAGGAACGGTTTATGCGAGCGGGATACGAATTTTTTGGCCGGGATAGATTAAATTCGCATCTTTGATGACCTCCCGATTCGCTTCAAATATTTTTGGATAGGCCATGGCATCTCCAAAGTACGATTTTGCGATTTTTGAAAGGGTGTCACCAGATTGAATAGTATAGTATTCTACCTTGATTTGTTGTTCCGGAGCGGTGAGTTTTTCGGCATAGACTTCTGAGACTCCATTCACGTTACCTGCTAAAAGTATGGCTTTTTCCTTGGCTTCGGCGCTTGGGGCTTGCCCCTGTAGGAATACTTTTCCGTCGGATTCTTGAAATTCCACCCGAAAATTTTCTAGGCCAAGATTCCGTGATTCGATGTGTTCTCGGATTTTCGTGGCCGGATCCTCATCTTTCCCAAAAATTCGCTCACCAATGTTACGGACAAAATCGAATAATCCCATGGGGCCTCCTCACGATGAAAATATGGGAGGGGGTAGAATTGGTCGGAAAACGGGGGGGTGGACTGATTCCTAACCATATCGCCTTTCCGCGAGAATAGTAAAGTCTTGGTGATTTAGGTAGAAAAAGGAGGGAAAGGTTGGTTCCTGATCTTCAAACCTTGAGAAAATTCAGAAAACATGTTTGGATGGAAAGAAGAAATATTGTGAGGAAGGAGCGATTGAACTGATGGTACATCCGGGAAGGCGCCGTTCGACGTGAGTTGAATCGTTCAGATTAAAGGCCCCCTCAAAGCTTCAAATGAGGTGCTCTCATGTCTGATGATTATGCTATGGCACAGAGAACGAAAAAGAAAGTTTCTCCCTCTAAAATCGTGTGGGTGATCGGACTCGCCATTATGGGTGCCGCAGCAATGACGACTTGGTGGATTAATCAATACTTGTATGCGGCTACTTTTGATCCAGTGAAATTAGAAGCCTCCGAGCAGGAACAATTAGATGGGAAAATGCAACACCTCTCTCGGACCCAAATTCAGCCTTTTCCCCCTAGCCTCCCTTCAGGAGGTGAGGTGGAAAAACCTCTACGCCCCGAACCCTATTCGGAGAAAAATAGAAACCGGGAAATCTTGTTAACCGAACGGGAAGTCAATGCTCTGATTGCCAAGAATCCTAGGGCTGCTGAGCATGTAGCCGTAGACTTGGCGGAAGATTTGGTTTCGGTCAAGATGATTGTCCCGGTACGGGAAACCATTCCCATTCTGGGAGGACAGACGATAAAGCTCAACTTTGGGGTCCAGGTAGATTATAAGGAAGGAGAGCCAGTGATCGCCATGAAGGGGATTAGTCTGGGAGGGGTTCCCTTGCCTTCTTCCTGGTGGGGAGAAATCAAACATAAAAATCTGGTTAAAGAATTTAGTGGAGCTGGAGGTTTTTGGGACCAGTTTGCTAAGGGAGTGAAAGACCTTCAGGTAAAGGAGGGGAGCCTTTGGGTTCAATTAGAACCATAATTTCCATTCCCGTTAATTAAATCCAAGTTGATGGTGCGATCCCCTGAACGTGATTTCGTGAAGGCCGGTTAAATAGAAGACGTTGGGGACTGTTTCCCATGCAATTGACCTCGTGTCATGGTGTGAGAACCAGTCCCTTTTCGATAAGACTTATATTGGAGATGGATTAAGCGGGGATTTCTTCAACCAGTTCAGTTGTCGGCTCTCCTGTGATTCGTCGCTTCGTCTTTCTTTTCCCCAAGGTTTTTCTTTTTTGCGGCTCTACCTTACTCCCATTCTGAGTGAGAGGTTGTAGGGTGGAAGGGGTTTCAGGTCTTCCGGCTGATTTCTTTTCGGCCAGTGCGTCTTCCAACTGTTGAAGTTCTTGAATTCGAGATTCGTGTTGTTTGAACTCCCATTCAACGGCTTTGGCCAATTGGGAAATTTTTAATTTTAAGATGGACATCTCATGGTCATGGTGATGCAGCTCGTTTTTTCGGGCTGTGTAAATGTATTGGCGATCCGCGTACGTCATGAATCCCTCCTCCATACTTCCTCCCTACTTCAACTGAATTCTTGGGCGATTGAAAATTGAGATACCTGCTTTTCCGTCTAGGAACCATAAAGCAAATGATTTGCCAATTGAGAAATTTTTGGGGTCTGTCGTCTAATTATTTGAAAAATAAGGAATAATTTTTGAAATTTTCCTTTCACCATCGTGACGAACAAGGATATGGGGAGAGAATAGTTAAGGGCTTCGACGAATCAGAATGGTTCGGAAAAAAGCCGTAACGCAATGGGTAATGTTGGGTAAGAGCTTGTGAAGATTAAACAAAAAAAAGAAAAAATATCCGACAGCTATCTGAAAAATTTCTTGATGTCGAAGTGGGTTAAAAGTGATGGAGGGGTGTTTAGGGAAGAAGATTCCCTTCCTTTTCCCATAGGTTGTTCCCAAGAATCTGCTGTGGGCATCTGATTGAGATCCCGACAGAGGGCTAATTTGAGGAGAGCTGTCCTGAGAGGGCAGCCGGTTGAAAGGAGAGATGACTTTGGTATGGGAAAAATGCACCGTTCAGACCAAGAGTAGAAGCGGGTAAAATTCTGAATCTGAAACTCTGGAGGGAAGAAAGAAAGGGAAAAGGTGACGGCACATTAAGAGGAACTTTCGAATTTCCGTCTTCAGGTAATCGGTGAATATGTTATGATGGGGCCTTCTTTTATGAAGGCTTTTCTTTCAGCTGAACCCAAAACAAAAATCCTGTCCATTCTGGCTTTTTTCGCTTTTCTGTACTTGGTTGTGGAGGGGACGGGTTTGCGCGAGCATTTGTCCCCGAGTTTCGTCAAAACCTTATTCATCCAATATCCGGTCTGGGGTATTCTGATTTTTTGTGCGGTCTTTACTATCGGAAATTTGCTATATGTTCCGGGATGGATTTTTCTAGTCGGGGCCGTGTTTGCTTTAGGGAAAGAATGGGGCGGCGGGGCCACGTTGATGGCTGCCATGTGTTCATCTGTGATTAGTTATTATTTAATTCGTGCGGTAGGGGGATCGGCACTTCGTAATTTCAATCATCGGTGGGCCGACAAAATTTTCGCTCATTTAGATGAGCGACCGATCCTGTCCGTTGCCGTTCTTCGCCTGATTTTTCAGACCTTACCGGCTGTCAACTATGCCTTAGCTCTGGCGGATGTTCGTTTTCGCCATTATTTTCTTGGTACGTTGATGGGGTTGCCGCTTCCAATATTCCTCTACTGTTATTTTTTCGACATCATTTTTCAACATCTGCTCCATTGAGTGCCATCGGGTTAGGGAAGGGTGGGTGGCCGGGAGGGGGGCAGAGTTGGACCTGTCAAATGTTCCCAGGTTCAGGGGCTGTGTAGGCGGTTAGGAGCACATGAAAGAGTGAGGGCCTACTTCATGTCGATAGTCAATTTAGGAATTGGCCGGGTTTCGTTTTTCTAAGCGAATTCTGTTCCATGCATACGACTGAACAGCTCCCAATCAAAGGGTTTTGGTGCCAGGGCATGGAGGGGGATGGGTTCAAGGGTGCCCGGGTCTCGGTAAGCCAACATGCATCCGATGATGTGTTCAGGTTGTTCAACCAAACGCCGAATGGTTTCATAGGCTAGGTGTTGAGCCATGGCCTTATCCGTGGGAGTCGGGGCGGCACCTCTTAAGGTATGACCAAGAATAGTGGCTTTCGTTGCTACCGAGAGGGGGTAAGGTCCGGATCTGGATTGGAGGTGAGTCCATTCAGAAATCCTACTGGCTACATAATCGACGAGTCCATGGACACCACCTTCTGGATGGTGTTTGTGAGGGGTGCGTTCAGCTACGACGATGAGGTGACTTTTATTCCGTACCCCCAATGTTTGTTTTAATGTTCCTAGGATGACCTCTTCGATATAGGCATTGGGATCTGGATGTTCATTCACCAATAAGCCTTCCGCTCGGGCCTGGTAGGCGCACATTAAGGCTAGATGACCCGACCCGGCCCCCATCACTTCCACGAAAAAAACACTTCCCATGGCCGCGCTGGTGGCTTTGAGGGATTCAATGGATTGATTGGCCAAGGCCACGGCTGAATGGAGTCCAAGAGACGTAGTCCCGGCGATGTTATCGTCGATTGAACCTGGTATTCCCACAACCTGTACACCAAACCGTTCATAGATGGCTCGAGCTCCCCGCAGGCTTCCGTCTCCTCCCATCACGATCAATGCCCCATCTTTCATGAACGGGGCCAGATGATGAAGGGCTGCCAGCTGTACGTCTTCATCCTTAAAGTCTTCAAAACGGCTGCTTCCGATCGAACTACTGGGGTGATTGCTCATTCCCCGGGTGTCCTGTTCCGTCACCAACTCGATCCAGTTATTCGCCAGTCCCAAGAAACCATGCTGCACGAAGTAGACTTCAAGCCCTAAGCGGTTTCCTGTGACGCGGAGTTCTTTTAAGGCTGCACCGGCGCCGGCAAAATCCCCACCGGATACCAGAGCCACAACCCGTCGGATTTGACGGGGTTGCAGGGTGATTTTCTCACGGCGGTCGTGTTCCATCGTCCTCCAGGCTTCCCGAGTGGCTTTGTCGCGTTCTGACAGACCGACGGCTGTGGTATACCCTGACAATTGTTCATGTTCATAGGTAAGGAGGACGACGTTGTCTTGTCCTTCCTTATAAGCACCAAATTCAGAAAAAGCTTCACTGAACGGGCGGGGATCCAAAAAAATTAAGAGGGCACGCAAGGTTGAACTATGAGTGTACAAGCACAGGACCTTTCCCAGGTTTTTCTGCCCCAATTGGTGAAACCCATCCACCAATTCCACATAGAGTTCAAAGAAGGAGTGCCCTCCGGGATAACTGTACAGCGGATGTTTGATCAGGCGCTGGGCAGTTTTCGTGTCCACGCCAAATGCCTTGGCGGCTTCCTCGATCTCGACAGTTTTTTCAATTCCCGTAGCCCATCCAAAGTCTTGAGATTCCAGTGTAGGTTCAATGATGGGTTCCCGATCCTTGAGGGTATCTGGGCCCAGGATGGATGCCACCTGCTCAAAGACTTGACGGGTATTTGGGCTATGGCTCACCATGTGGACGAAGGATCCTGATTCCAGGTAGTTATGAAGGTTCAGGAAATCCAGTTGTTTTCCGACCAACCCCAACGTTCGGGCAAGGGCAGTCCCTATAGCCTCGGCTTTGGGTAGCCCTCGCTCAGGGTCAAGCACGTTTGCCAATCGGCGTCCAACCCGAAACGTCTTGCTGTCAATCTGGGAGACGCCATGCCGCATGGTGAAAAGAAGGGTACGGTCGCGTAAATCCCGGGGCATCAACCAGTATCGATCGTTGCCGATATCCAGGACGATCCGCCCATCCGCTAAATTTGGGGACATATGTTCCCGTGGAACGATCGCCACGGGTCGGCGTCGGATGGGTTTTGTCGTAGCACCGATAGGCGCTCGCATGAGGGATGAAAGCTCGCCCTGAGCGAGGAGCTGATTCCAGGCAGCGAAAAAAATCAAGGCATCCCCCCCGCATCTTTCTTGAATCAATTGGTGCTTGGCATTGCTGTATGCCTTTGCAGTTGGAAACCCGTTATGAGCCTCTTGAACAAGGTCTTTAATGGCCGGCATGGTTTCCCGGGCACGTTGGGCTCGATCCATTGATGAGACGGCAGAAGGGAGATCGGCTCCTTCCACGGGAGACCGTTGGGCCATCGCCTCTCCATAGGATAAAAGACCTTCAATGGTCACAAAGTGCAGTTTTTCATCCTTTTCATTCATACGTTTTCCTATGCAGGTACTCGGGCTACAACCTTCCCAATGGATGGCATGATTTCATACTAATATTTTTCGAATCTTCCGTAAACAGACCCTCTGACGGGATTCAATAACTTAGACAGGGCTGTTTGAAAGGATTCAAGGGACCCTGTTCCATTTCTTCATTCCTAAGGGCACTCCGGTGTGGGGATGATTGGGTGGACCATCAGATTTTCCGACACCGTGTTTCATCCCAGATTCGTCATGCTGAAGTTGCAATAAATCTGAAATACGAGATAATGCAAGTTCCTGGGATAGAATCATGCAAAAGACACGAATTATTTGTACTATTGGACCAGCGACGGCCTCATACGACATGTTGAAGAAAATGTATGAAGCGGGCATGAACATCGTTCGTTTGAATATGTCCCACGGAACTCAGGAGTCTCATGCCAAGGTCATCAAGCACATCAAAACCCTGAATAAAAAAGTGGAATTTCCGATTCCCATTCTCCTGGATACGCAAGGTCCTGAAATCCGAACCGGAGACCTTTCCAACGATCTTAACCTGCAGCAGGGGACAGTCGTCTCTATCAGTGCCCGTGGTCCGATGGATGTGGAAGAAAGTTCCATCCACATCAACTATGCTGATCTAATCCAAACCGTGAACGTCGGGGATAAGATTACCGTCGATAATGGATTGATCAACCTTGAAGTTCTGGAAAAGGCCCATCGTCTCATGCAATGCCGCGTTCTGGATGGGGGAGTGTTAAAAAGTAAACGGCATGTTAATTTGCCGGGAATTCGTGTCAATCTCCCCGCGATTACTCAAAAGGACAAAAAAGACATTGCGTTCGGCCTGGCCGAGGATGTGGATTTTATTGCTCTGTCCTTCGTTCGTGAGGTTGAGGACATCCGAGAATTAAAACACCTCATGGGCGGAAAAGCCGGGAAAGTGAAAATTATCGCCAAAATTGAAGATCAAGAAGGCGTTCGCAATCTGGAGGACATCATTCGTGAATCAGATGGCATCATGGTAGCTCGAGGGGATTTGGGTGTAGAAATTAACCTTGAAGATTTACCCAATGTGCAGCGCAGAATCGTCAGACTATGCGCAGAGTATGGAAAACGTGTGATCGTAGCCACCCACCTGTTGGAATCGATGATTCATAACCCTATTCCCACCCGCGCGGAGGTGACAGACGTCGCCAATGCGGTCTATGAAGAAGTGGATGCGGTCATGTTGTCTGGAGAAACCACGGTGGGGAAATATCCTCTGAAATGTATCGAGCATCTCAGAAAAATTTCGATAAAAACCGAGGCGATCCCAGGGCTACGGTTTGCCAAATTCTTAAAGCTGAGCACCGATAAACAACAACTAGCCATGGCGGCGGTCCAACTTGCCGAAGGGTTAAAAGCCAAGGGAATCGTGGTCATCACTCGAAGAGGAGTAATGGCTGAATTTGTTTCAAACTGTCGGCCCTTCTCTACGAATATCTATGCTTTTACCAATATGAGTCAATCCCGTCGAACGATGATGCTCAATAGAGGAGTTTTTCCTTTCCGAATCAGTTTTAGTTCCGATCCGGAAAAAACCTTGCAAACCGCTTTGAGAATGTTAAAGGAACGCGAACATTTTTTGGGGGGAGAGAAAGTCGTGATTCTTTCCGAGATTCTGGCTCAAGAGCGAGTCGATTCCATTCAAATACGGGATATACCCTAAAATCGCGGGCATCGTGCTTAAAAATCTCCCGTGATCTTCTCCGAAAGGGAGGAGGAAGCCAGGATATGATTGACTTCCGTATGCCCGAAACACACTTCCACGATCACCACACATTCCAGTCCAAAAGGCAAATACCCTGCATACCCCAATAGGGGCATCTGGAATACCTGAAAAGCGTGGACATAGGGAATGGTATATTCCCAATGGACCATGCTGTAGGCATTCCACATTTCCCAGAATCCACCACAAATGAGGGCAGCTAAGGCCGGCAGCACGATCGAGACCCAATTCCCCGAGGCAAGTGAAGAAAATAGCGTGCGTTTCCAAAAGATCA
Source organism: Nitrospirales bacterium (assembly GCA_965223495.1). Classification (GTDB taxonomy): domain Bacteria; phylum Nitrospirota; class Nitrospiria; order Nitrospirales; family UBA8639; genus Nitrospira_E. The sequence goes on from OZ245001.1 coordinate 1,113,031, forward strand.
TCCTAAGCCCGACAAAGATGAGCAATGGTGACACCCAGAGGAGGGGAAAAAGGATAGTGGGCCAAAGCCCAATGGTGAGGAGTCCCAGGCTTCCGATGAGGAAGAAAATCCATCCATTGTTGGGTGTATCAAATATTGAGATGGCGTGCCATTTTTGAAAAGGGGTCGCTAATCGGGGAAACGAAGCTAAATATTCGAGGGTCCCCAAGACTGCGGGCAACACGGTAGAGAAGGCTATCGTCATCCAAATCCTGGCCTCCCAGACATGGGCAGTGGGAATGCCTATATAGTGCCAATTTTGAACGAATTGGTTGAGATATTCAAAGGCCCACCAAAACCCGGCGCTCAACAAAAAGAGTTTTCCAAAGAACTTTGGATGGTTCAGCATGAGGCATTGTCTCTTCCGCTGAAAGGTGAGGCTATTGATCAACAAAATATAGCCGAACCAAAGAATGGGAAACGTGTGAGGTTGTATGGGTTCCATCCATCCGAAGCGGGACCAGGCCAGAGTCCAGCCACCCAGCACCCAAAGGCCGCCCCCCCAGCCCCACCAGGGGAGTTTGTGGTTGGCCTGAATAGGGGGATCGGAAGGTGCAGAAAAAGATCCAAAACGCCTAATAAACGGGATGAGGGTGAGGGCAACAAGGCTTACACCAATCGCAAAGATTCCCCAAACCAGCGAACGTTCTCCAGGTATTAAAGGAATGGGAAGAGGATTGAAATCTTCGGAGATGGGCTTCCCGGATATGAACAGTCCCAAAATGGGCAATGCCAAGACCACAAGCATCGTGAGGCATATTCTGACGATGTTGGCCAATGGCTTTCTTTCCGTGAGTTTTCATGAAGGGGTGGGGGAGATCAAATCTTCATATTCGTTGAAATGAAGGGTTTTTTCAAAAACGCCATCTCCGTCTCGGTCAATATCTTCATGGGTCTTGCTCCCTAGTTTGTAATGTACCCTCTTTCTCACGGTTCCGTTTTCAACGTCAAGGAAATCAACCGACCGAAGAATGCCATAAGTGTATTTTCGGATTAAATCTACGTCACCATCTTGATTTCTATCCCAGACACATTGTTTAACGAAACCAGCCTTATCGTAGTGACAAGAATATTCAAAAACGCCATCGTAGTTATTGTCCCATTGATCCTGTGGAGGAAAACCGTAAATTCGTGTTTCCTTATAATCATCTTTTCCATCTTTATTACGATCTTGAAAGTTTTGATCAATGGAAAGATAAACATAGACCCCAATACCAACCAGGGTCAGGATGAATCCGGCGAGGAAGCCTTGGGAGAAATATCGCTTGAATGCATTCAGGTCGGGGTTGTCATCAAAGGTTTCGATGGGGTGAAGGCCACGCTTCTCTTCTGAACTTCGTTCTCTTCCGCAGTTCCAGCAGGTAGTAAATTCTTTTTGGAGCATTTCTCTACATTCGGGACAGGTCCATCCGGTGCTTTCCATCGGTTGTGCGGTTTCCCAATTGGTTAATATATCTCGCGCCCTCCCCTCATCCTCATCGTGGATGACCCATAATTCTGGAAAAATTTCCGCAAAGGGCACCTCCCCCGCCAACATCGAGGACCGTTGATTTTTGATCATGCAGGGGATATTGGCTTGATCCAAGAGCTCTTTTCGGGACTCCACATCGATGAGTAATTGAGAAACAAACACTTTTTTCATGGGAACATTCCCTTCAAGAGGGAGGTGCGTATCAAGAGAAACCCCTTCTATTGTATGGGGTTTCTCATGGAAATGTACATTCTGGAGTGATAGGGAGTGAAGGGGGTGAAACCGAATGAAACCTGGATATGTGGCTAAACCGATAACGGGGCCAATTGAGAATGCGAATAATCTACTAGTTCGGTACCCTTCAGCCCCTGATGAATAAGGGAGGCCATATCCAGATTTTTCTCCGCTTGGAGGATGCTCGGTAAATCGCAGCGTGTTCGAGGGTGTTTTGGGACAAAGAGCGTGCAGCAATCTTGATCAGGTTCGATGGAGGTTTCAAAGGATCCAATCGCTTGGGCTTGTTGTGTGATTTCTAGTTTATCCATGCCGATGAGTGGCCGAAGAATGGGCATGGTCGTGGCTTCATTGATGACCACAATATTTTCGGGAGTTTGTGAAGCCACCTGGCCCAGGCTGTCCCCAGTCGCGAGGGCCCAAGCTCCATCTTTTTCTGCTATCTGGGTCGCGATGCGGAGCATGAGTCGTCGATAGAGCACGATGCGTAGAGGAGGGGGGGCATTGACCACAATTTGGCTTTGAATGTCTCCAAAGGGGATGAGATGTAATCTCGAATGGAGTTGATAGCTGGTCAGCAGTTTCACGAGATCACGAACTTTCTCTTCAGAGGCCCGGGAAAGATAGGGCCGGCCATGAAAGTGGACGAAAATGATGTTGCAGCCTCGTTTCATCATACGATAGGCCGCGACGGGAGAATCAATTCCACCTGAAAGGAGACACACAATTTTACCTCCGGTGCCGGTGGGTAACCCTCCCGGACCTGACTCCCGGGTGAAGGAGAAATAGGCCAATGGAGGGACCAACTCGACAAATACCGTCAGGTCAGGACGAGTAAGATTGACTCGTTTCCGTGTGTGTTCTACCAGAAAGGCACCCAAATCTCTTTCAACTTCCATGGAAGTTTGGGGTATTCGCTTATCGGCTCGTTTGACGGTGACCCGGAATGAATCGAAACTTTTTATGGGAATATGAGAACCGATGGCTTCTTTTAGGGGTGTGAAATCAGGTTGGTCAAAGGAAAGAGGGACCGCTCGGGTCATCGAAAAGTTTACGATCCCAAAGACGCGGTGTAGTTGTTTTTGTACGAGGGGCCAAGCCGATTCATCTGAAAAGCTGATTCGAATCCGCCCTTGAAGAGCTTCGACCTGAACCGGGGTGAAGGGTTTGAGAGCTCCCCGGAGGTGATGGGCTAAGCGGAATTCGAAGTGTTTTCGATTTCGTCCCTTTAACGCCAACTCATGATAATGGACTAACACATGAAGCATCAGTGGAAGGCTTCTAGGTATCGCTCGGCATCGATGGCGGCCATACACCCTGATCCGGCGGCAGTTATCGCTTGCCGATAATTGGAATCTTGTACGTCCCCTGCGGCAAATACTCCCGGGATATTCGTCGTGGTTCGATAAGGTTGGGTTTGAATGTATCCTTGTTCATCCATATCAATTTGCCCTTTGAACAAACTGGTATTGGGTGTATGCCCGATCGCGATAAACACGCCCGCTAGGGGGATTTCTTCGGCCTCCTGTGTTTGGACATTTCGTACCCGAACCCCGGAGACCACGTCCTCACCCAGGACTTCTTCCAATGTGCTGTTCCATTGGAAAGAAATTTTTTCATTATTCATGGCGCGGTCTTGCATGATTTTAGAGGCGCGTAGTTTATCACGGCGGTGAATGAGGGTGACCTTTGAAGCGAATTTGGTGAGAAAAGTCGCTTCTTCCACCGCGCTGTCCCCGCCACCTATCACCGCGATGTCTTTTCCGCGAAAAAAGAACCCGTCGCACGTGGCGCACGTGGATACGCCATGCCCCATTAAACGACTTTCAGAAGGCAGGCCCAGAAGATTGGCGGAGGCCCCGGTGGAAATGATCAATGTTTTAGCCTTAAGCGTGTCTTCTCCATCGACCGTGATACGAAAGGGACGCGTTTGAAGATCAACCTGGGTGACATGCCCGTTTCGAAACTGGGTGCCGAACCGTTCGGCTTGGGCGCGCATGTCTTGGATAAGTTGAGGGCCCATAATTCCCTTTGGGAAGCCTGGGAAGTTCTCTACGTCGGTCGTTAAGGTTAACTGGCCTCCAGGTTGTGACCCATCGATTAACAAGGGTGAAAGATTCGCTCGAGCACTATAGACTGCTGCGGTCAGACCAGCCGGTCCCGACCCCAGAATGAGAACATCATGTACCATTCAAGGACTCCTTTTGGGGGTGTTTAATGATGTGAACGACGTTCATTTGCTAGGAGGAATCGACGTGTTCCCCCTATGTTACGCCTTTATCCTCAACCGTTGATTGGTGGTTTTTCTGATCGTCCGGTTTCGTCAGCTTCTAATTTCAGTAGCGTTCTAAATGAATAAGAATATAAGTCTTCTCCTTAAGAAGAAAATAGGGTTTACCACGCACCTCTTGAGTCAAGACAACAAGATAGATAACCCTCATGATAAAGCAAATCAAGAGCTCCTATAGGTTTTTCTTTGGGCGCCGGCCTCATTCTGGTATGTCCTATACAATGATCGGACGGTCGGGCGCAACCGTGAGGGAGACCCGGTTCCATCAAGGACCACGTCCGCATATTTGAGTTTTTCTTTAAGAGGCATTTGCTGCCTGATCCGCCGAAGGGCCTGGGCTTTCGTGATTCCATCTCGGTGACAAGCTCGGGAAATTTGAGTGGGACGATCAGCTTTGACGACGATAATATGGTCCATCCGTTTATGAGCCTGTGCCTCGAGTAATAAGGCGGCATCGTAGATAACGACCGCATGAGGATCGATTTTTCGTATGGCGTTGGTTTGTTTGGCTTGTTCTCTGGCGACCCGTGGATGAACGATTTGTTGTAACCGCTGGAGATTTTTTGGTGAAGAAAACACGATTTTTGAAAGGGCTTGTCGGTTAATGGTCCGATCAGAATTAAGCACCTTTTTCCCAAATTCTCGGGTAATATCCCGCCAGGCAGGTTTTTGAGGCTCGACCACCTTTCGGGCTAAGGTATCGGCATCAATGATATGTGCCCCCAAGGCCTTAAATAATTTCGCCACCGTTGATTTGCCCGATGCCAACCCTCCTGTGAGCCCTACCACGACCATTTCTCACCATACCATAGGGCTTATTGAGCCACAAAGAAGGGGAAAATGAATTGGCAAGCTTGACCCTACTCTCTTTCATGGGGTATTGGACTAAGAGCGAGGTCGTCAGGTGGTAAGGAAATTGGTCGGTAATTTTTAAGGATGGTTCGCATGTTTGGATGTCGAATAAAATGTTTTGGGTCTTTGGTCATTTTTGGGATGATGTTTGTCGCTTTGGGGGATCCTTTTGGGGTATCTGCTGCCGTGTGGCAGGTAGGCCCTGGAACCAAGGGGTCTTTAATTTCGATTCAAGAGGCAATCGATCAAGCTTCATCGGGGGACACGATCCTTATCAAGGCGGGAACGTATGCGGAAGATGTGACCGTTCATAGTAAAGAGGGCTTAAACATCATCGGTGAAGGCATCGAAAAAGTTCGTATCGTGGGTGAAAAACGAGTCGGGTCGCTGCACATTGGCAAATGGCCATATGGGGCGACCAACGTGACCATCCAGGGGCTTACCGTCGTTCAGCATGGTGGTTTAGGGGTGGGAATTTTTAATGGAAGTGGAGTCCACCTCCGGGAGGTTCGTGTTCAGGGGATGGTGTTTAGTCAACAAGTTGAAGGGGTTCATTTGGAAAGGTGCATCATTGGAGAAAGTGAGACGACGGGAGTGGCCTTTGCCGATTCTACTGGGACTCTATCTCACAATCTCGTTTCTCATAATGATCATGGGATTGCCATTGGTGGGAAATCGGATGTGAGGTTGGAGCGGAATGTGATTTCTCACAGTTTATATGAAGCCGTCCTTATGACAGATCAATCCCGGGCGACTTTGGTTCAAAATACCTTCGTTCTGAACGGAGGAGGTGTGGCCTTTCAAGATCAGACGCAGGCGGAAGTAAAGGGAAATATTATCGCTTCTAGTAATGTAGGCCTGTTGTTTTATCCAAAGAGTCACGTTTCGCTGGCTTTTAATGCCTTTTATGGGAATCAGGGTAATTATTTTTTACATGGGACTCCGCCCATTCCCTCCCCTGAAAGGGCAGGACAAACGGATGTGGTTTTGGCGCCCGGGTTTGTCAATCCTGACCAAGGGGATTTTCGACTGCGTGCAGACTCTTCTCTCCTCAACATTGGGAATTTCCCTTTTCTTGGGGCCCTACCTCCTGTCGCGGCTCGACCCTAAGCTCGGAATGTGATCCCTACGATTGCTGTTGGTCCATTGAAGTGGATTCGCATGGGAACCATCCTCCCCTCTTAGCTTGGCATAATCATTCTTCCCTTCTTTTGAGAATATCCTGATACCATTCTCGCATTTTCAGGATGTCACAAAACGAAGAAAGAGAAAGGGGATGAGGAAAGGGGTAGGAGGGCTATTTTTTTCGAAGAATGAGACGCGCATGTTCCGCGTCAAGAGTCACGAGGAAATGCTTCAAGAAGGACATCCCCAATAGACCCTCGATATGTTCCGGAATATCCGGTAAGTCATGGATGGCGACTGGAACATGAGTGGCTTGCGCGGACTGAACGTTGAGGGCAGTCAAATAATTCATATTGACTTGAACAGATCCGCCGGCGGTGTTGACCGTGAGCAATTGATTGTCCGTTGTCCCTAAAATTCCCAAGTCGATCCCAATGTTGGTAGACAAAACCGTCATGGAGGCTCCCGTATCCAAAATTAATTGGGCGGGACGTTCATGATTCAACAGCACCTGCACCACAAAGGACTCCCCCATCTTTTTTAAAGGAACCGAAATCTCACCTTGGATGTGAGCTTTGGGGGCCTTATCCGTGAAGGCGGGTTCTGTTGTGGTGTGTGACGAGAGAGTATCGGAAGACTCTGAAGTTCTCGGGTCCGCTTCTGGCTCTACTTCTTGTGCGGTTGGAAGGGGAAAATTGGTTTCTGAATCCAAAAGGAGGCACTTCTCAAGTTGAACCGGATTATCGGTCAGTACGGTAGTTCCGAATCGATCTTGGCAACGATAGGTGGCGCCTTGGGCGGTTTGGCCATCGAATCCCAGGGGATATAGCGATACAACCAAGACCAGTCCTAGGGCTCCCCAATTGGTGTGGTGAGGAAATAATCGTTTCATCACATTCATAGCCCATCATACCAAGATAGGCCGAAAAGGGCTATGACTGGGATCAACCTTGGGATTCTGAGGTCAAAGGAATAGAAGCTTTGACCAATGCCCCGGTTTCCATGATTTGGGTAGAGAGAACAATGGTGTCTGGCTCTATTTTATTCACGTGAACTCCCCCTTCCACCACTTCTCCTTGTTTCACGATGTAGATGGCTTGGCCATTGGTGAGAAAGGCCTGACTTTCTCCTCCCCTGGTTAAGTACCCAAGGAATCGAAATTGATTTAGTTGTTGCCGAGCCCGTTGTGCCGCCAATTCTTCGGGAGAAGGTACCGTCGGTTGAGGGGAAGGAGAAAGAGTTGGCTTGGTGGTGGGAGTAGAAAGCGTGGGAACGGGGTTCCTAGAGGAAGATGGTTTCACCCAACCCAGTGGTGCAAAGACATTTCGTGGCTCGGAAAAGCTCACGGTTTGCCTAGGATTGAAAAAGGTCTTGGATAGGGTGAGAGCCGGTATGGATGGCAGGGGATCCTCGGTTTGGGTAGCATTTTCTGCTGTTGAGCTCGGGTTATCTGATAATTGAAAGGCCAAAAGCCCTCCCCACCCAAATAATAATCCTATGAGCAAAATTCCTTTTTGCTGATTGGTCATAAGGCTTTGGCCTTTTTGGGAGTTTGGGGGTAGTCCTTTAAAAACGTCGAGACATTGAGCTTAAAAAGCACTCCCGCCTGCTTCTTTTTAGAACTTTCCATGGATAATTTTTCGATAAACAAATAGGGCCACCGCTTTTCCAATTCATAAATAAATTTTCGAATGGCCTCGTATTCTCCCTCGGCCTGAAAAGCGAAGGTGCCTTTGGCGGCTAATTGATGGGAAAGAGGCTTGAAGTCATATCCCATGCCGGGAACTCGAACATGATTCCGTTTGGCCAAATCTGCGATTTCCAAGCTTAAATCGGTAAATTCACGATAGGCAGGTAAGGCTTTCCAGGTTTGGGCAAGAATGGCTTGTGTTTCTTGGGCCCGGGTTGTTTTTTTCTGAGTCTCCGCCGCTGCTTGATAATGAATGGTCGCAAGGTGAACCCGTTCTTGAGCGGGGTAAAACATGATCGCAAACACCCCGATGGCACAGAGTCCCATGAAGATAGTCACGATGCACAAGGGCCATAAACTCCGAGCGCTGAGGAAAGTCGTTTTGGATTGAGAAAAAAATTGCATGGGATCTATGACTTTTTCGGGAGTGATGGGTCAGTTTTGCCCCGGGCTTCTTGAGTATAGGTCACGTTCATGGAAAAACTAGTGGAGGGATTCCCCGAGAGCTTCTTTTTCTTTTTTGTAGCATGTTGAGCCAAAATGACATCCTGAAAAGATGGATGTTTCTCCAGTTGGTGGATAAATCGATTTAAATCTTGAAGTGACCGCGTTGATCCATGAAGAATGACGCGGTCTTTTTTTTCATCCAAGGAGACGGAGTCCAGACGGGCGTGACGGGGAACGGCCGATTCAAGATCCGTTAATAGTTGCGTCCAGGAAAACCCCACGCGTTCGCGCACGTGTTTGATAAACGTGACTTGCTGGGGAATTTTCCGTATAGCCTGGTGAGTGAGGTCTAGGCCAGTGGATTTTGCATCCGAAACCAATTGGGTGTTGGATTGGTGAATCGTGGCCGTATGGTTTTCCAATTCATCAATTTTCCCATGCAGGGTGGTTCCAACCCAGAGAAAGGAAATGATCAGGCCCAAGCTGGCGGTGCATAACATCTTCAGCCCAAACTGGGCCAACGTGAGGTGATTGGTTCCCGGGGCAGTCAGATCGATTTGAAGACGTGGTACCATCACGCCACCCGTAGGCTAGCAAACCCAGGGAGGGCTGACCAAATAAGTTGATCGGACTCCTGGGGCTTGGCTTGGTGTTTGAGGTCCGTGATATCGGAAAGTTGGGAAATGTGCACATGAATTCCCTCTTTCCCGCTCGCTTTTAATATGTGTTCAATCTGAGGATCTGGCGGTAACAGGGATGCCCCGTGTTCCATATCCGTCGCGACGAAGAGATTGGAAGGGGAAACGAAGTCTTCATGGTCTGGCAGCATCTCTACGTAATATTGAAGCGTGGCTAATATTTCTTTTTCAACTTTCATGACGGTGTAAGAGGGATAGGGACAGGCGCGATGGTCGTTTTCTGTGGATCCTTCATTCGAGCTTTCCATCGCCCCTTCATTCTGGGCATCCGGCTTTTCTCCGGCATTGGTGAGAGCAGATGATGGGGACATGGCGAATTCTGTCTTTTCCTCCGAAAGTGATTCTTCTTGAATGGCTATCGCCTTCGTCCGGATAAATCGGGGGCAGCCATCCTGGAAAGCTAAAAAGGTTAATCCCCACCGACTGAGATAAAGAAACATTGCTCCGGAGGAAGAGGAAAGAGCACCCCGTCGGGATTCGGTTTCCAACATCCGCTGAATGTCTTGATGATAGTAGTTGAAGATATGCAAACCGGCTAGGCCAACCGAAAGAGGAATCAACTGCGATTGCAAGCAGGCTGTTTCATATTGTTCAATGACCTCATTCCTGATGGCTGTCCCTAGAATGGACACGACCTCAGGATTTGAGGAGGGGTCGGTCCGGGTGATCGTCGTGGGAACAAACACACCATACGAGAGCCGAGAGTGACTGGTATCTAATTTTAAATCCTGCTGGAATCGCCAACTGACTAATGCGGTCTGTTCACGAGTCTTGGTCGGAAAGGTGGAAAACTCAAATACGCTGGTTCTGGCACAAAGGTCGGGAAGACAAATGGCCAGGGAAATGGGTTTTGGAACGGAGGCGACAAGCGTCTGAAGATGATCAAGAAAAATATCGGGTTCAAGGATATTCGGTTTTGCGGAAGAAAGACGGATCACTCCAGATGGGAGCGGGATTCGGTTAACGTGTTCTAAGGTTCGTTTTCTCCATGTGGTGCTCATACTGACCAGGCAAAGATCCTCTTCTGAGACCGACAAGGCCAAGGCGGGTTTTTTCATGGGAAAGAAATTCATTAAATATCCTCAACCGGTGTGACCCGATTTATTTCCTTAAGAGTGGTTTCTCCCCGGTACACCTTTTCTAAAGCGGCTTGCCGAAGAGATGTCATCCCTTGGGCCACCGCCGCAATGCGAATTTCTGAGGAGTTTTTGCCATTTAATATCATTTCTTTAATTGAATCGGTCATATCCAAAAATTCTGTAATGGCTTTTCGACCTCTAAACCCGAGGCCATGACATTCCTGACAGCCTTTTCCTTCAAAAAAGGTCTGATGCTTAACCGAGTCGAAATCGATTCCTGACTCTTGACACTGTTCGGGAGAAATTTGAATGGGGACTCTGCAGGATGGGCAGATGGACCGGACTAATCGCTGTGCCAAAATGCAACTCAAGGAGGCGACAAAATTGTAGGGTTCGATCCCCATGTTGACAAACCGACTAATGACATCGAAGGCATTATTGGCATGGACGGTGGTAAAGACCAAATGTCCGGTTAAGGCGGATTGAATTGCGATTTGGGCAGTTTCCAAGTCACGAATTTCGCCGACCATAATCTTGTCAGGGTCATGTCGTAAGATTGATCGAAGTCCCCGAGCAAAGGTCAGTCCTTTCTTTTCATTGACCGGAATTTGGACAATACCCTTTAATTGATATTCAACGGGATCCTCGATCGTGATAATTTTGTCTTCCTCGCTGTGCACTTCATTCAAGGCGGCATACAGGGTGGTGGTTTTTCCACTTCCCGTAGGGCCTGTGACTAATACCATCCCATAGGGACGAGTAATGGCTCGACGAAACCGACAGAGATCCTCCCCTGTGTACCCTAGGGCTTCCAGGCGAAGGCCTTGAACTCCGGACGAGACGTGTTGTTTGTCCAAGATTCGAATGACAACCGATTCTCCATAGACACTGGGTAGAATGGAAACGCGAAAATCAATCGTCCGTTGGTTGAGGAGGAGTTTAAAACGGCCATCCTGCGGTGTTCGTCGTTCCGCGATATCCAGCTCGGACATAATCTTCAACCGAGAAATCAGGGAGGGATGGAGACCGGGGTCAAAGGGTTCCATGGCTAAATAGAGAACGCCATCAATCCGGAATTTGACCTCAACGCTTCGCTCCGTGGGTTCAATATGAATATCGCTGGCGTGCTTTTGTAGGGCCGTCAAAATGATGGTATTCACCAATTTTACGACCGGGCTTTGATCTTGCGTAATCCGTTCGACCGAGAGTATTTCCTCGCCTTTTTCATCCTCTTTGATTAATACAGGGTCTAATTCTGCTTTGATCCGAGTTAAAACCTGACTGTTGCCTTCACTGTTACTGAGGGCTTCCAAGATGGCCATTTTGGAAGAGACCACCAAACGAAGCTCATATCCTAATTGGTGTTCTAATTCATCGATCAGTCGTAAGTCTTGAGGTTGCGCGATGGCAATGGTGAGGACTTGATTTTCTTCCTCCATCGGTACAAATTCGTACCGGTGCATGAGTTCAACTGGAATGGATTCCATCAAAGAGCTAGGGACACGGAACTCTAAAAGATTGTCCCAGGGGAGTCCGTACTGTTCCGCCAAGACCTTTCCGATATCTTCTTCCGATAAAGACCCACGTTCGGCCAAAATCGAGGCGATAGACTGTTTGGTCGTTCGGGCCGTATCCTGAAGGATTTCTTTCTCCCGCTCCAAGATCAAGCCCTTTTTGACCAAAAGATCTTCAAACGGCATTCGTTTAACAGGTGTGGTCATCGTAAACCTTCGGTTGAGGACTCCCTAAATCGCTCCTGCCATCTGAAAGATCGGAAGATACAGGGCAATGACAACCCCACCCAAAATCAGCCCGATCCCGATGATAAAGATGGGTTCAATCCAGGTCATGATGCGAGACAATTGAAAATCCAATTCCCCTTCGTGAAATTCAGCCACATCGAATAACATGGTTTCCAGAGACCCTGTTGTTTCACCCACCTCAATCATTTCCAGTGTTAAACGAGGAAGAAACTTTTCCTTTTTCAGGGCAGCCGAAAAACTCGTTCCTTCTCGAACGTGGTTAATGACGGCCTGAAGGGCCTTGGCAAAGACCTTATTCGGTGTGGAATGGGCGGTAACTTGGAGCGCGGAAATGAGGGGGATCCCTCCTCCCAGTATCGTTGACAGTGTTCTGGCAAGTCGGATGACCTGATTCTTAAGGAATAACGGGCCCAAGACGGGTGCATTCAGGAAAAGCCAATGGAGACGCCATTGTCCTTGAGGGGTACTTTTCCACCAATACAGCCAGCCCCCAATGAGGGCCACACCGAGCAAGAACCCGAAAATCCACTGGCTAAGGGAATCCGTGAGATCAAGTAATAGTTGAGTAGCCCAAGGCAGTTCGACCCGGCTCTCTTGATAGACCTCAGCAAAGGAAGGTAGGACGAAAAATAATAGGGCTAATGTCACCAGAATTCCAAATCCAAGTAAAAACATAGGATAAATTGTCGCTTTGGCCACCTTTTCTCGTACGCCGATCATTAGTTTTAGGTAGGAAATATAGCGTTGCAGGACCTCGGGTAAATTTCCGGCTTGTTCTCCGGCTCGTAAGGAGGCTTGGTAGAGTTCGGGGAAATAATTCGGGTACGTGGCCATGGCCTCAGAAATCGAAGAACCTCCTCTGATACTCTCCCGAACCGATAACAGAGCTTGTTGGAATCCGCCTTGTCCCGTCCGGTCGGTCAGAAGATCAAAACAGCGCAAGACCGGCAGGCCGGCTTTAACCAGGGCCAATAACTCTTGATTGAAGACCAAAAAATCCCGCAGCGAAAGGGTTCGTTGTCGTGTAAAAAAGGTGGTAAAGGTCGTATTCTCTTTGCCGGATAGGTCAAGAACTAATAGCCCCTGTGATTCCAGTTGGGAACGAATGGTCCGAGGGGTTTCCCCCTCGGCATCCATTTCAATGATGGTGCCATCGGGACGGGCGGCTCTGTAATGAAACTGAGGCACTAAGGGGTCTCGTCTGAATCTGGTGATGGTCCACCGATGGATAGTATATGAGTTGAATTCGGGGAAGAATGGTCTTGGGGAGGGGATGTATCGGTGATCGCTTGTGGCACTTCGGCATGTTTCTCAATTTTAATGGTTTGAACCTTAGAAGGATCCTCCACGGCTTGTGCCTGTTGTGTTGGTTGGGAACTGGGGACCATGACTTTCAACCAAAATCCCGTTCGAATCAGGTCTGAGGAAAGGTTATTCCATTCCCGTAATTGATCAACAGTTGTCCCATACTGTAGAGAGAGTTCCCAAAGGGTATCACCTTCTCGAATTAACACCCGGCCTTTGGCATCTGGAGTTTGTTCGGGATTATGGGAATTGCCCTGATGTCGGGCTTGTTTGGGCTTGGGATTCGGCTGGGTGACCCCGATCTCTTGTTTAATGAGAGAAATATCGGAAACCAACCCGGAAATTTTGGACATGATGGCTTCGAAAGATCCTTTTACACTTTGGATATCCGAAAGAAGTTCGGTGGTCTTGGGGATCGTGGCCACTTGGGATTCAAGTTCCATATTCCGTCGGCGCAATTGGTCGCGTTCGGCCTGGGAAGTCATGAGTTCAGCGCGAATGTTCTGCAATTGAAGCCCCTGATCATGTTCCCGCTGTTGGATGGAGTGAGATTGTTCCCGGAGAGAACGAAGTTCCCCCGCTTGTTTGGCCATGAGAATTTTGAGCGAAGCCAATTCGGCTCGTAAATTGTCCGCATTCAATCTGGCTTCCTCCAAGAGAACGGTTTGTTGTGGAACCGGGGCTGGAGGAGGGGCGATGGGTTGTTCGGTTTTCATGGATTTGCTGGGCTTGTGGATACAGGCGTTCAAGGATAAAGCCCAGACTCCGCAAAGGATGAGGTGCGTAAAATAAAGACGTTTCATAGGGTTACCTACCAATCGTTGTAGGGAGTGCCATCGAGGGCAATCTCATCACTCCCACTTTTAACATCATAGACACCAGTTGGAGAGTCGTCCCCCTCCTCCTGAGTTTCATACACTTCTTCCCAGGTGGTCGTGGATTTGGTCATAGGATCCACGGGTATGGCCCGAAGATAGTGAGATTCAACCAAGGTTTCCAAATTTAAAGGATAATCTCCCCGATCTGCATAATATTGGTCCAGAATAGCCCGCATGGTAAACAAATTATGCCTGAGAGCCGTTTCTTTGGCTTTCATGGCCGAATGTTGAAAGTGTGGTATGGCCAGGGAAACCAAAATTCCCACGATGGCTACCACGATCATCAGTTCAAGTAATGTATAGCCTTTTTGGCCAGTTGGCAGTTTGTGAATCATCACCATTCACGATAGGGTATCCCATCAATCCCAATTTTATCGCTTGTGGAAAAAATGTCAAAAACATCCTCTCCGCACCATCGCGATTCCTCTACCTCATCCTGATAACAGCGCAACCCCCATTCGGTACTGTTGGTTATGGGGTCCTTGGGGATCTTTCTCAGGTATCGCCGAATTGAAGCTTCCTGCCCTACCTGTGCTTCTTCCCCGGAAAGTTCAATCTTTAGTAACGTTTCAAGTGTTTTAGGGTAACCAGATAAGCCGGTTTGTTCCTTGCAGGCCAGTTGATTTTTGACACACAGAGGACCCAATAGGTTATTCCCATCCCTTGCCCAATCGCGTCGAAACGAATCAATGGCCAATCTCACCGTTCGAAGTGTCTGCCGAAGTTCAAGCTCTTGGGAACGTTTGGCACTGATTTTCGTATAGGGCAAGGCCACAGAGGCTAAGATAAACATAATGACCAGTGTGACAAGTAGTTCTATGAGCGTCACGCCACGAATGGCCGACCTATTCCACCCAGATTCTCCCATGTTGCACCATCACCGGCACGGGTTGAGCGTTGGCGCCTAAGACCGTGGGGTTTTGAATATGAATATTGGATGACCCTGTTCCCTTCGCTTCAAACACCAGGGTAGCCATGGTGCCATCCCCTTCGACGGGGACGCCTTGCCGTCCCATTTGAATATGGAGTTGGCCCGTTAAGGGATTAGCGGACACCACAAGGTTTGGGGAAACGCCTTGTGCGGTCCAAAACCCCCCTTCCAATGCTTGTTTAAAGGTCACGATGGAGGGGTCATACGTAATAATTAAGGTGGTCCGTTCCGCCGATGAGAAATTATGTCCTTGTAAGGTAAGGGGAAGTTCTTCCCCAATTTTTAAGGAAGCAGCCGCTGGAAGGACTTGAAGTCGGGATACAGGAATTTTGGCCACGTCAGAATCGGACGTTTCTTCGGCGGTTGGAGAAAGATCTGATTCGTCCTCTAAGGAAGGAGGTTGATCAGGAGAAAAGTTTTGCGCATCTTTCGAGGCGTCATAACCCACCCCCGAGCTTTCAGAGAATCCGATTGGGCCCGCAGAACCTTGAGAGAATAATGGTTTGGTATTGTAATGCTTGGCGGTTCCCGACCACAGTGTTTGTTTGGCTAATTTGGGCGGAGTCAGTTTCCGGACGATCCGGGGAGTGATGATCACGATCACCTCGGTCGTAATTTTGTCGGTGTTCGTATTGCTGAGCACGTCCCCCACCAGAGGAATGTCGTCAATTCCTGGTATGGCTTCCCGTGATCGCCGGTCTTCTTCCTGAATCAATCCGGCCAGAACCACGGTTTCACCATCTCGCATGTTTAAGGCCGTATCGGCGGTCCGCGTCCCAAACCGAAATTGAGAAATTTCGGGGTCGGCTTGAAGCACCACCCGATCGCCTAAGCGGGTCACCTCAATCTGGAGGCGAAGGGTAATGGCGTTGTGGAGGTGTACCGTGGGCTCTACGGTCAGCTTGATGCCGGTATCTTTAAATTCGATCGAAGTTACCGTAGATGTCGTGGGGACGGCACCCGTGGCTGCCTGTCCGGGTAATACATTGGTGGTTGAAAGGAGGATGGGTTGTTTATCCCCAATATTTATGGAAGCCTTTTGGTTATTGAGCACTCGAAGTTTGGGATTGGCTAAGGTCTTGGCGTCCGATTCTTGTTTGAAAAAATCTAAGAGGAGACTACTCGGAAATTTAAACAGATAGGAATCTTGTCCCAGACTGGTGAGATTCCGGAAGGAAAAGGTTTGGGCGTTTGTGGCAAAATCGGTCACCCCATCCGGAAAAATGCCAAACCCGCCTTCTTTGGCAAAATTTAACCCGATCTGCTTCGTTTTGGTTCGGTTCACTTCCAAGACTTCCAGGTCAAGGACGACCTCAGCATCCTGTCGATCATTGGCCAAAATGACGTTCTCGGCCAAAATCAGTTTATGAGGGTGATCCCTTACCACCACCGTGTTTAGGGGTTCGTTGACGTAGACCCGTTTGGTCTCAAGGATAGTTCGCAATAAATTTGCCATATCCTTGGCCTTCGCACTCGATAAATAAAAGGTTCGAATTTGAAGATCTTCGTATTGTTCCCGTTTTTGTTTGGTGTCTGGGATGATCAATAGTCGATTCGGCCCCGCTCGTTTGGCAAAGAGTTGATTGGTGGTCAGGATGAGATTGAGGGCCTCTTCAAACGGAGTATCCTTTGTAAAAATGGTAACCAGGTCATCCCGGACATCTTTGTCGAAAAGGATGTCGATTTTGGCTGTTCGTGCCAGGATTTCAAAAACCTGCTTTAAACGGGTATTTTGAAAGCGTAGAGTGACGGGTTCGGCTGACTCCCCAAGTGCGGTATTCTCTTGTTGTTGCTGGACTACCCGTGTAATTCCCTCGATAGCATCGGTGAGGGAGGGGTCGAGTTCCACGGCAGTTTCGTAAAGCGTGAGGGCTTCTTCAAATCGTCCTAGGGTTTCCAGTTGTTTGGCATCCAGGAGGGTTTGCCTGGCAGATTTTAAACGCCAGGCATCCTTCAGAGCGCTGTGATGTTCCGGTTTTTCCGGGTCCAGGCCAAGTGCCAGTTGGAATTCCTGGAGGGCTTCCGCTAATTTTCGCATTTTGAGCCATTGACGACCTTGGGAAAAATGGACTTCCGCGGCCCGGACTTTGGCATTTTTGAGTTTTTTCTCAATTTCTGTGTTGAAGGGATCCTGACTTAATGCCTTCCGGTAGGCCGAAACGGCTCCATCCCAATCTCCCCGTTGTTCAAATTCCTCACCCACCAAACCATCTGTCCCAGCACATCCACTCAGTAATAATACGGTGACTAACAGTAACGGGCTTAGGTGTTTTTTCATAGTAGTCACGGGGCGTCCTTCTTATGTTGAAACGGGGGCGGGGGAGTCGAAAAGTAACGGTTTAGACTCATGAAAGTACCATATTTCCTGCATTTGGACCAGAGATGCCGTTTGTTTTCTTAAATCTATCCTGTTTATCGGAAGTTCTTGTCCGAAAATTAAATAAGAGAAATTTTTGAATAAGTTGGTTAGGGGGAAGGATTGGTTGGGGCTTCAGTTTCCACCGCTCCCCCATCTATTCCTTCCTTGGGTTGTGGGGTAGTTTTTCCGGGTGAACAATTACTGGGCGCCAGGGGATTGATTGGGTTTGGTTGGCAGGAAGCCGCTGACCCGGATGATTCAAAACGGACAGCCTGATAGGTTTGTGCACTTTGAAAATGTACTTGATCGAATGGGACTTTGGTACTCCGACTGCGCACTCCGTGCAGTTCGTCTCCGACCTTGATGAGGTCGAACTCTTCACCGGTCATAGGGTCTAAATAGGCTGCTTGTAAATATCGTTTCGGTGTTTTATCCGTCAGATCCTTGAGAGTTCGGGGCCAACGATTTGGCCGCGTAGCCTTTTGGACCTCATAGTCTGCGACGTACCGGTCGATCGCATCTTTAATCCGGTTTCCACGAAAAAGGAGTTCGGCCTCTTGATCTCGCTGAAGGATGACGGACCATTGTTGGGATGCTTTCATAAGGGACACACTTAAGATGATGACCAACATCATCACCATTAAATATGTCATACCGTCTTCATTGTGAATGGGGGACCTCACTCTCGCACTCCAGTCTTTGCCGATTTTTGTTTCAAGATTGTATCACGTTTTCATCGACAATAAATGGGCATGACCCGGCTCCCGATCCCATGACATGGTTATCGTCGATTTGTTGGAAACCTTAAAGCAAAGGTCAAATCTGGGTGGAGTGACACCCCAATCATCAGGTGTCATCCAGGGTACTCTTGCTGTATTGCCGATGGGGGGGAAGAATAGGGATGGGCGGGTCTTGCGACAAGTCAAGACCTGGTCACGTACCACCAAATCAAGATACCAAAACCGGCACCAAGAATATCGGCGAAGACATCGAACATATCGGCCTGACGATGAGGGACAAACCATTGATGGAGTTCATCGGAAACCCCAAAGAATCCTGCACATAATATGGCAAATCCCATGCTGGTACTTGCGCGATGAGTCTGATGAAAAGCACGGTACAGGAGAATGCCCAAAAGGCCGAATTCCATCCCGTGTGTGAGTTTGTCACTCATTCCCAAAAGAAAAGCAGGAAAATGTTGGCTGGGATGGGATTGGGAGGAAAGAAAGACAATCAGAGACCCATAGAGGAATACCGGGAGCCAATATTTGATAAAACGTTCGGTGTGGGAAGAAGGAGGAACAAGGTTAGGATTCATGCCAAGAGGTGGGAAGCCTGGTGGGATCAGTGGGAAGGAAATACAACATTCGTTCGATCTGTACCACGGGCATGATGATGCCCGTCTGGGGTTCTTCATGGGTAAAGGCATACACGATCGATTCATCCGGGACCAGAGTGCCCATAAACACCACGATCACTTCGATCTTCTCCCCTTCCTGTTGGCGAGCTAATAATTGTGTTGCCAGTGTTGGCGATGGGAGCGCAATGATGAAGTTGGGCAATTGGTTTGGCTTAAATCGAACGAGTCCCCAGGAGGTTGAAGAAATTTGCGGACCTAAGGCTAAGGAAAATCCTTGGTACTCCGGTATATACTCCCGAAGGATTCCCGACCATTGAAAGGCTAAAGGCTGAGTAAGCCGCGTTGGGTCTTTTAGACGTTTTTGATCACGTTGACGATTGAATTGAAAGAGACGCTCACTTTGTATTCCTTGGTCAGGATGTGTGAGAAGATCCCAAGAGGGGGGGGTCCTTTCCAGTTTTTCCAGGAATTGTTCCTGGTCACTCGGAAAACAAAGACACCGATAAAAAGGAGGGATCTCCTTCTGAAGGAAACGATGATCTAAGGGGATGAGAGGTTGGATGCCGACTTCCTCATGGGGTTGGCCCCACGCCCGCGGAAATTCCAGGATGAAAGAAAGGGAAAAAACCCCCAGTCCGATTCCACACCACATACAGAATCGCGGTACGAATAGATAGGGTTGGCATTTGAGTGGATTAAGATTGTTGGGGGATTTCCATTGCGATGAATCTTTTGACTTTTTTATTGAAGAGGTCATACAGTTTTTCAATAACATTTCGTCGGTCTTTGACTGACTGAACATGTCATATGGGCCACTGTTCCTCGCGCCAGGCCATGTCCCAGAACATCCACTCATAGCGAGAACTGGTGAGAAATGCCTCTTCCATCTTAGCCTTTTCAGCCTTCCCTGCATTCTTGGCGCATTGATTGAGGACACCTCGCATCCATCGGGCCACTTCGGCAAAGTCGGGTGATCCGTACAACTCCAGCCATTCTTTGTAGGGATGGGAAGCTTTTGGTTTCCCATTTCGTAAGAGATATTGGCCCACCTCACAATAGACCCACGCACAAGGGAGAGCGACGGCGGTAATCTCGCCAAGTGTCCCAATCTGGGCCACGCTTCTCATGTGCCGGCAGTAGGCATAATTCGTGGGAGAATGCCGTGTGGTTCGCATGTCCTGTGGAGAAAGGTTCCATTTCTTCCCATAGGACTCGTGAAGGCTTCGTTCAACCACGATAGTTTCTTTGACCAATTCGGAAAACCTTAGGGCGGTAGGCCCATCCAGGGCTCGTTCTGCAGCGATGGCAAAGATTCGGGCTAATTCCTCTAAATAACGGGCATCCTGGAGAATATAATATTGAAATTTGCGTGGTGAAAGAGTTCCTTTTCCCAATGCCTTCACGAAGGGATGGTGCAATTGCGCTTCCCAGATTGGTGCCGCCAGTTGCCGTAGGTGCGTTGAAAAAGCCATGGTAAAGGCCCTTGTAGGTTTTATGTGGGATGAACCGAAATTGAAATCTGTTGTGAGGCCCTGGTTAAGAATTTGAGGGATATCCCCATTTATCCCACATGCTCTTTTAAAAATGAAAGGATTAATGAGTTAACCTCTTGGGGTTGTTCCCATTGGGGAAGGTGCCCCGAATCTTTCACCTTGTGCCATTGCGCATGCGGTAAAACGTCTTGTAGCCCTTCCCCGACTTCTATGGGGAAAATCTGATCATGTTCTCCCCATAGAAGGAGAACAGGTTGAACAATCCCCGATAAACGTTTTCCATAGTTCGTTTCCCATTGTTCCATATGGTCCAGGAGGGAATACAGAGGCTCTAAGATGCCGTCTCGTTTTCGGTTTTGAAAGGATCGCTCGATAACGGCTGGTGTAATAAGATCATGGTTGTGAATTATTTCTTTCAGTATTCGTTCCGTGGCAGACTTTCCTGCGACCCAATTGCCGAAATTGGCCAACCATAATGGGGGGGGATTCGTGAGAAACTGTTGGTAGGAAGAAGAGCCTACGCTATTTTGAATACTGGCCGGGAAACCCGAAATGAGCACGAGCGCATCCACCTGGTCGGGGTGATCGAGGGCCATGGCCATGGCCAATCCAGCACCCATGGAGTTCCCGATGAGTGTGGCACGAGATATTCCCAGGGTTAGCATAAAGTGAGAAAAAAAATCGTTGAGAGTCCTTGGAGAATAGGGTTGTTCGGGCTTGGCTGAGATTCCTGAACCCAATAAATCCAGGATGATAACTCGATGGGATCGGGAGAGAGGCTCAAGTTGATGTTCCCATTGCCACATAGACCCCCCGAACCCATGGATGAAAATAAGGGGGGGACCTTTCCCCATGTC
Organism: Nitrospirales bacterium; assembly: GCA_965223495.1. Lineage (GTDB taxonomy): Bacteria > Nitrospirota > Nitrospiria > Nitrospirales > UBA8639 > Nitrospira_E. Next base: position 1,133,902 of record OZ245001.1, read on the forward strand.
CAGATAGGCAATACGATGGGACTTGACCTCTATGGTTTGATAGGGGACGCGTTCAATGAACTCCAGCCAGGGAGGGAGTGGGACGGAGGAAGAGCAGCTCATGAAGACCATTGCCCAGGAAAGAGAAAGGGTAAGTCGAAACCAATTCAGGCAAGTCACGCCCGACCTTATTCTAAGTGAATCAGCGTTTCGTCTGGATTCACTTCATCTCCCTCTTTGACGTAAATGGCAGACACGGTTCCCGCGATGGGGGCCTGCACTCGATTTTCCATTTTCATCGCTTCAACAACCAGAAGAGAGTCCCCCATTTTCACTGTATCTCCCTGCGCAACAAGAAGCTTGACGACTCGACCTGGCATCGGAGTGGTCACATCTCCGGCACGTGAGGGCTTGGGACGACCTTCCACTTTGGCTGAGGGGGTAGTGGGAGCGTCGGGAGCTCCTGCGAGAACTTCTTGGATGGGTTCCAGGTAGACTTCTTCGAGTTTGTCATTCACCTTGATGTAGTAAGGTTTGACTCCATCGATGGTTTGCCCGGAACCTGAAACCCGAATATGGTAGGACTCACCATGAACCGTGGCTTTAAATTCGATGGGAGCCAAATGGAGATCGTGGGCTACGGCCGGGCCGCTTTCCGACTGAGTTTGAAGGGGTTCCGGTTTCAACTCCCCTCGTTCTCGCTCATCAAAAAACTGTAAGGCGACTGAGGGGAGGAGAGCGTAAGAAACCACATCCTCCTCCTGAATTTCCCGGCCCACTAATTCTTGCTGTGCATCCTCGAATTCTGGATCGAGGTTGTCAGCTGGGCGTCCCAGTACCGGTTGGTCGCCTTCCAAGGACTTCGAGCGAATCTTGGAATTCAAAGTTCCTGGGGGTTTTCCATAAAGACCTTGGAAATAGTTTTTGGTTTCATTGGTAATCACCTTATACCGTGACCCGGTCAAGATATTGAGTGTGGCTTGCGTGCCTACTATTTGACTTGTGGGAGTGACCAGGGGCGGGTACCCCATGTCCTTACGGACGCGGGGAATTTCTTCAAGTACTTCTTTGATTTTTTCTAATGAATTTTGTTCTGCAAGTTGGGCTGCTAGATTAGACAACATTCCTCCAGGAACCTGGGAGAGCAAAATATCGGTATCGACCCCGGTAAAGTCACTTTCAAATTGTCGATAACGTTTTCGTGCTTTTCGTAATTTATCTGCCGCAGGGGCCAATTGTTGAAGGTCAAGTTTTGTGTCGTAGGGCGTATTTCGGAGAGCGGCGATGAACGATTCTGTGGGAGGGTGGGACGTTCCACCCGAAAGAGGAGAGAGGGCAGTATCTAAAATATCTAAGCCACCGAGGATGGCCATTAAAGAGGACATGGAGGCCATGCCCGATGTGTAATGGGTATGGAGATGAATAGGGGTCCGGACGGTAGATTTTAAACGATTGACCAATTCATAGGCTTCAAAGGGAGGGAGAAGGCCGGCCATATCTTTGATGCAAAGAGTATCCGCACCCAGATCTTCCAGTTGCTTAGCCTGTTCGACAAAATGATTCAAACTGTGAACCGGGCTCACGGTATAACAAATGGTGGCCTCCACATGTTTCCCGCAGGCCCTCACGACTTCCATGGCGGGTTTAATATTACGTATGTCATTCAAGGCATCAAAAATTCGAAACACATCGATGCCATTTTTGGCGGATAATTCGATGAATTTCTCGAGCACATCGTCCGCATAATGGCGATATCCCACCAAATTTTGTCCACGCAACAGCATTTGCAACCGGGTTTTGGGCATGGCTTGGCGAAACGCCCGTAATCGTTCCCAGGGGTCCTCTTTGAGAAAACGGAGGCAGGAATCAAACGTGGCCCCCCCCCAGACCTCTAATGACCAAAAGCCGGCTTCATCCAATTCGGAAGCCACTGAAAGAAGATCCTCGGTCCGCATTCGGGTGGCCAGGAGAGATTGATGCCCATCTCGAAGAGCCACATCGGTTAAGTACACCTGCCGTTTGGGCGAAGCTTGGATATCCAACGCCGGGGGTGCACCCGCCTTCATTCGGGACGGTGTGGGACGTCCGGTAGGTTTGCCTTTGTGGACATGTTTGTGTTTTCGTGGCATAAGCAGCCTTTCACTAATTGAACGGATTTACTCCATTCGTAAACCAACGCAAGCCATATTACAAACCCTCATAAGCCGCAATCGCTGCAGAGAGGGCGACGACTAAGTCTTCGGGTTCTTCCATTTCTTCATAATCAAAGAGTTGCGGATGTCGGTCAAGATATCCGGTATCAAACCGACCGGCCCGAAAATCCGGCTCTTCCATAATTTTAGCGAGAAATGGAATGGTGGTTTTTACTCCTCTGAGCATAAATTCTTCCAAGGAACGATGTGTACGGCGAACGGTCTCATCCCAGGTTCGCCCATGAACGGTCAATTTGGCGAGCAAGGCATCATAATATGGGGGAACCGTGTAGTCTTTGTACACGGCTCCATCAATTCGTACACCCACACCACCAGGTGATAAATAGGCGGTGACTTTTCCGGAGGAAGGCCGAAAGCCGTTTTGTGGATCTTCCGCATTAATCCGACATTGTATGGCATAGCCTTGGAGATTGACTTCATGTTGACCGAAGACCAGAGGACGACCTGCCGCAATCCACAATTGAGATTGGACAATGTCTACCGTGGTGATCTGTTCGGTTACGGTATGTTCTACTTGAATGCGGGGGTTCATTTCGATGAAATAATATCGACCATCTGGATCCAGTAAAAATTCAATCGTACCCGCATTATAAAACTGAGCGGCTCGGGCAATGGCGATGGCTGCTTCACCCATTTCGGCGCGAAGACGAGGGGTCAGGACTAATGAAGGGGCAATTTCAATCAACTTTTGGTGGCGGCGTTGGATGGAGCAATCCCGTTCACCCAGATGGATGACATACCCGTTTTTATCGGCCAAGAGTTGAAACTCAATGTGATGAGGTCGTTCGATGTACTTTTCGATAAAGAGCTCTCCGCTTCCAAAAGCGGCTTGGGCTTCCCGTGATCCGGCCTCCATGGCCGTGGTTAACTCTTCATCGGAGCGGACGACTCGCAACCCTCGCCCCCCGCCTCCCGCACTGGCCTTGACGATGACCGGATACCCGACGCGGCGACAGAATTCCAATCCCTGCTCAAGTGTTTCGACACTCCCCTCCGTACCCGGAACAACGGGAACCCCGACTTTGCTGGCCAATTCTCGGGCTTTGACTTTATCTCCCAAGAGTTCAAGAGAATAGGGCGAGGGGCCAATAAACAAGATGCCTGCTTCTTCACAAAGCTTTGAAAAAGTCGCGTTTTCGGCTAGAAATCCATAGCCTGGATGAATAGCATCTGCCCGAATACGTTTGGCCAACCCCACGATTTGTCTCGCATCCAAATAACCTTGTACGGGACCAGGGCCCACTAAATAGGCTTCATTGGCTTTCTTGACGTAGATGGCCGTGGCATCGCTTTCGGCATAAATCGCAGCGGTCGCAATGCCGAATTCCCGGCAGGCCCTGATGACGCGCATCGCGATTTCCCCTCGATTGGCGACGAGGACTTTTTTAAACATAACTACCTTGGTTGCAGGGGTTCATGGTTGTATTGGTTTTAGGTGCTGGTCGTTTGAGGATAATTTTTGGTTTCAGAAAGCCAGTCGCTCAATGATTAAGGGTTTTTTTAGTTTAACCCACGGGATTAATGGTCGGCTAAAGGGTAAAATTTACCCTTTCGCATGAGGCGTTGTCCTGCAGGCGATAAGACGAATTGTTCAAATGCCAATACCCCCGGACCCGGGTCAGGCTGGCTGACTAAAACCACGGGGCGTTGTATAGGATACCGTTTATCGAGCACGGTTTGAACTTCCGGTTCGATTTGGTCGATGAACAGAATGTTGATGGCGATCCCGTCTTCCTTGGCTCGGAGGGCAGGCGCCATGGAGACGAAGGTCACGGCATTTAAATTTCCGCTGACAGCTTTAATGGCGTTCCCTTCCGTATCAGCCCGATAGGCCGACCGAGGAATTCCCTTGGACAATCCCAACCATTTTGAGAACCCCTGACCGATATTCTGATTGGTCGCTCGATTGACGATCACGATCTTGGTTTGAGGGGCCTCCTCATACACTTCAGACCAATAACGAATCTTGCCAGAAAACACGTCGGCTAATTGGGATTTGGTAATTTCATGGACGGGGTTGGAGAAATTGGTTAACACCGCAATTCCATCCCGGGCAATAGGGGTGGACCTTAGAGAAGGAACGGATTCTCCTAGGACGCCAATATCAGCTTCATGTAATTCAACCGTCCTGCGGGGTTTGGCATTGGGATGCCAAAAAAAGTCAATCGAGATGGACGGAAACTTTTCTTCAAACGCATGGGCTAAAAGTTCCATCAAAAACCGCTCCGGGCCATTTCCCACGATGAGTACGGTCTGAGAGGCATTGTCAGAATCAAGATCCGTTTTCGCCCCCTTTCCGTCCAAGGCCAAGGCCGGAGAGCTGACAAGGCTGATGGCCCAAAGCCCGATAACCAGGAAAAACCCTAGGACGGGAATCGAATGTTTGTGAGAGCAACAGACAGTCATGAATGCAGATCCTCAGATTCTAGCATTATGAGGGTCATGGTTTTTCCCCATGCTCCCGATTGGCCTCTTATCAGGAAGCGTTGAACCCAAAAAACGGCGCATCATTCCCGTTTCATGAAATGAATGTCAAGGGGAGGGAGGGGGAAGGTTCAAAATCGACCTCGAGTCATCTCTCATGAAAATTCCGAGGAGAAACGGTTATTCACTACCAGGAGGTTGAGAGTTGGCTTCGGTGGGGGCGGCACGTTGGCCTGTGATTGGGGGAAGTTTAGAAAATTTATCCATCCGTTCGTTCAGCATGCTATAGGCCTTGTCTTCAGCAAAACCGGGTTTATGGGTCCCGACAATTTTTGAGGCAAAGGATGACATAATACGTCGGCTTTTGTTGGTTTGGCATTTAGGACAAGAGGTTTCTTCTGGTTTCGTACTGAGGCTTTGCATGGCTTCAAATTGATGATCACAAGATTCGCAGACATATTCATATAAGGGCATACAATATCTCCTTTATCTTCAAAATTGGGGGCATTGACACATCTCCAATCGTCAGAGTTTTCGACCCCTTGCTTCCCGGGACAGTATACCCAAGGATTGGCCTGGGATGCCAACCTAGGGATTTTTTAAAATTGTTGAGTATTTTGGCCTTGACGCGCATTTTTCCTCTCGCTAGACTCAAAAACTTGGGCATTTCACGTTTAGATAGGGAGGTTTCACTATGGCAGTGTTAATTCGGCGGTTCAAATTGCCCACAGGGATGATGAAAGAGGAACGTATTGATGATCCAGACCGCATTGAGCGATACATGCAGTTCTTTGATAAGGAGGGGAAGGAAAAGCTTGAAGCCGGAAAAAAAGTTTTTCTGGATAAAGATGAATGGCAAATGATGGAAGATTAATACCTTGTGGGTTCCTTGATTGATCCTCAAGGCATGTCGTAAGTCTCCTGGAAAAATTTCCTTTACGGGAGGCCCTAATTTGATTGAGAAGACTGTGGGAATATGGGGTATTGGATTCACTTAAAACGATCGTTGGATGAAGCGATGATACACCGGGATCGCTGCCTGGAAATTCCTTCGATGCCCATGAGGGCTGATATCTGGGAAGGGGGGTGGTTTGAGTATCCCGACAAAGACACCGCCTTAGACGCGCTGGAAAATACCGATACGTCCCACCAGGTCCGCTGTCCCCTTTGTAAACCCTAGCCTGTCCTCCTACTGAATTTCTATTTTCCTGAGCCTGTCCTGAATCCGTATTCCTTTCCCGTTCAATAGACGATCGTTATGGCTCAAAAGTTTGGAAATGCGCGTTGGGTCAAACACGGGTACTTCGATAATCGGAGGCCAGGGTTTGTCCTTGGCCGAGTGACGTTTGCGGGTTTAGGAGAGGTAGATTTCTGTCTACTGGGCCAATGTTCAGGAGAAATTGAAGGAAAGGTTATTCAATTCGCCAACCCTCAATTTATCGATGACCCCAGGGCGGGCGATTCCTTAGAGGATTTTGAAATTCCTCAAGTTGGAAAAGTGAGTCTCATGTCTTTCGATCCTCATCCGCTATTATCTCCCCATCCCTATTTCGAGTGGTTCTCCCTTAATAAGCAGCATTATCGTATTGAGTTGGGAGCGCAGGACGCGTGGATAACCCCAGAGCCAGATTTTCCCACCGTGGCCGAGCCTTCCTTCCAAATTTATAAAGCGCTCTCGCCGCTTTTGAAATCTTATGGTCTAGGGTAAAAAATTGCCGTATCGGGTTCTGGTTCTTGATGGAATACCCATACACAGATTCGCATCGCCAAGGACTATCGCTTGACCATTCTTCCTTTCATCTCTTCATTGACTCCCCCTGACCCCCTTCGTAGAATGCCCTTATGAATGATCGTTTTCTGAAAGCCTGTCTTCGTCAACCCGTCGATCGAACTCCTGTCTGGTTTATGCGCCAAGCGGGGCGGTATATGGAAGAGTACCAAACGATCCGACGTCGTCATTCGATATTGGAGGTATGCAAAACCCCTGCTCTTGCCGCTGAGGTCACCCTCCAGCCTATTCAACGATTTGATTTTGATGCGGCCATTATTTTTGCGGATATTCTTCTGCCCCTTGATGCGATGGGGTTGGGTTTGGAGTTTGTTGAGGGGAAAGGACCGGTCATAGCCAAGCCGATCCGAGGTGAAGTCAGCGTGGTACAGCTCCCCGCTGTGGATGGAGAGGCCTTTACCTATGCCGGAGAAGCGATTCGTCAGACCCTTTCGGCATTGGAAGACCGCGTACCACTCATTGGGTTTGCGGGTGCTCCCTTTACGTTGGCCAGTTATGCGATTGAAGGGGGAAGTTCCCGGGACTATTTTCGGACCAAGCAGTTGATGTTTTCGCAACCCATCGTATGGCATCAACTGATGTCCAAGCTTTCTGCTGTGGTCATAGAGTATTTGCGCGTGCAAAGTCGAGCAGGGGCTCAGGCTATTCAATTGTTTGATAGTTGGGTCGGGTGTCTAAATCCGAGCGATTACGAAGAATATGTGTTACCCCATGTCCAAGCGATCTTTTCGGCATTACGGATTGAAGGGATCCCCCTCATTTATTTTGGCACCGGGACTGCGGGGCTCCTTTCCCGGATGAGAAAGGCCGGTAGTGATGTGATGGGAGTGGATTGGCGTATTCGCCTGGACGATGGGTGGGCGACGGTTGGATATGATATGGCGATTCAAGGGAATTTGGATCCCATGGTACTCTTTGCCCCTGAGTCTGAAATCGAACGTCGTGTGCGGGACATACTCAATCAAGCTGGTGGGCGGCCGGGCCATGTGTTTAATTTAGGGCATGGGATTTTGCCAACGACGCCCTTGCGAGGAGTCGAAGTTGCCCTAGAATGTATCCGGAAATTTTCGCCCTCTCCTCAGCCTTAAGCCTGAAATGAGATTCATTTCTAACTGAGTTCGGTTGCCTACCATTTCTCTTGTTGCCTTCCGTGAACACCATTCCCTGTTCGTGAAACGGGGGATAGGGTAGAGGGTATGTCAAAGAAAAGTCTTGAAGTGGTGGTTGTTGGGGGGGGGATTTCCGGTCTCACGGCGGCCTATGCGCTGATGGAAGAATCCAAGAACTATCCGGTCAAGGTCCATTGTACGATCCTGGAACGTGAGAATAGATGGGGAGGGAAAATTCTCACTACACGAACAGGAGGATATCTCATCGAGAAGGGGCCCGACTCGTTTCTTACGTCAAAACCGTGGGGCATAGAATTATGTCGGGCTTTAGGTTTAGATTCGCAAATTATCCCGACCAATGCCGAAAATAATCGAACGTTTTCCTACTCTCAGGGAGCTCTCCGAGAATTACCTCAGGGGTTATTATCTTTTCGGCCGGAACGGGTGAGTAGCCTGGTAACGGGGGGACTGCTTTCCTTGCCCGGCTTGCTTCGAATGGGAGCAGAGCGATTTTGGCCGAAGCTCCAGCCCTTACCTTCAGATGAAACGCTTGGAGCGTTTTTCCGACGCCGTTTTGGCCGAGAGGCGTTTGATCGGCTCATCGAACCGCTTGTGGCGGGAATTTATGCTGGGGATGCTGATGAACTGAGTATTGAAGCCACGTTTCCTCGATTCCGCCAGATTGAGCGAGAGCATGGAAGTGTCATCAAAGGGATGCGAGGTGCCGTGGGAAAGCCCCAATCTCCATCGAGTTCGGGAAAAAAGATGGCATCGTTATTCGTGACACTTCGGGACGGTCTCGGGACATTGATTGATACGCTCACCCAACATTTGAGCAAGCAGGGAGTTTCTCTCTTCCATGGGAGAGAATGCGAGGAGGTGCGATTGGGAACTCAATCTTCGCCCCGATTTCTGGTGACGCTGAAAGATTCCGAATCTCTTCCCGCAGATGCCGTGGTGTTGGCCACTCCGAGCTTTCAAGCGGGGCACATTCTTCGAAATTTCCTTCCCGAAGGGACAGCGGCTTTTCAGAACATTCCCTATACGTCCACGGCCACCATTTCCCTTGCCTATCCAACACCAAAAGTTGCATCCCTCATTGAGGGTTTTGGGTTTGTCGTGCCGCGGAAAGAACAACGGCGTCTTATGGCGGCCACATGGACTTCCCTGAAATGGCCTCAACGGTGTCCTTCCGGAGATACCTTGATTCGGTGTTATGTAGGGGGGAGAGGCCGTGAGGAGTTGCTGGAATTAGACGATGTTGGATTGGTGGAGGCCGTGCGGCAAGAATTACAAACCATCGTCGGCCTCACCGAAGTTCCCACATTTTCTGTGGTCCACCGTTGGATTCAGGGAATGCCCCAATACCTTTTAGGACATCAGGATGGCCTAGCCACCATTACCGAGTTATTGAGACCCTGGCCCCATTTGCAGGTCACCGGTGCCGGGTATCGAGGCATTGGGATTCCAGACTGCATTCGAGAGGCAACTCAAGTCGGAAAAAGTCTCCTTCAAACCCTCGCGGAACATGAAGGGGACCAGTCATGAGTGGAGAAGAGGTGAACGTTTCCGAGGGGCCATTGGACAAAATGAACCTCCACGCTATGGTACGGGGCCGGGTTCAGGGAGTGGGGTTTCGTGCCTTTACTCAAAATGAAGCATCTCGGAGGGGTTTAAACGGGTGGGTAAAAAACCGGTCGGATGGCACCGTGGAACTTGAAGCCGAAGGGTCTCGTTTTGAGTTGAAGAAGTTTCTGAAAGCCCTCCAGGAAGGTCCTGCCTTGGCCAGGGTGGAAAGTGTAACAGTTGACTGGACCGATTCAAACAGGCAAACTCAAGGGTTTACCATCCTCCCGTAGGTCGGGGAGCATGAGAATCAGGCGGTGCCTTTGATTTTTTGTGTGATTTCCAGGAACGATGATCTGATAGTTTGATGAATTATAAAGAATATATCCGAGAAGTTCCTGATTTTCCGAAGCCGGGAATCCTTTTTTATGATATTACGACGTTATTGAAGGAGCCGACTTGTCTTAAGGCGATCATTGATGACCTGACAAAAACCTATGCCAAGGTTCCCATCGGAAAGGTGGTGGGGATAGAGTCTCGAGGTTTTATCCTGGGAAGTCCTTTGGCCTATCACTTGAATGTCGGTTTTGTTCCGGTTCGAAAGCCCGGAAAATTGCCGGCCGATGTGTTTGAAGTCAAGTATAATTTGGAATATGGGGCGAATTCTTTGGCCATCCATCGGGATGCGATTCAGGAAGGGGAGTCCGTGTTAGTCGTGGATGATCTTCTGGCCACTGGTGGAACAGCTGGTGCCACCGTCCATTTAATTCAGCAGTTAGGGGGAAAAATCGCGGGGGTGGCCTTTTTGGTTGAGTTGCTGGCCCTTGAAGGAAGGAAGAAATTGGATGGTTGCGACATCCATTCCTTGGTAACCTATTCGTAGTTCATGATGCAGAGATGGTTTCGTGATCCCGTTAAGGAATTGACTCAGTAGGTCTGGTCCCCAATTGGGGTTTTGGGCTGCTTAACCTCCTATTTGGAGAAAGGAATGTAGGTATGGCCGCACGATCGGGAAAGAAGGAAACGAAAACCTCGGCCCAGAAGGGGAAGAAAACCGCAGCCCCTTCCGTCACGAAAGCTCCCAAAACACCCAAAGAGAAACCGGATGAACGTCATGGCCTTTTAAAGCAAATTCTCTTAGCAAAACGGGAGGCACTGATTCAGGAAATTAAACAACAGTTAGGGCAATCGGTGACTGATGAACAACAACGGAGGCTTGAGGCGGCTATGGATAGTGGTGACCAAGCCCTGGTTGATTTAGAACGGGAAATGGGTATCTCTCTCCAGGAAATGCGAAACCGGGAGAGACAATTGATTGATGAAGCCTTGGATAGTTTGGATGAGGGGACATATGGAATGTGTGCGGATTGTGGCGAAGAAATCAGTGAGAAGCGCTTGCAAGCCTTACCATTTGCCCGTCTCTGTGTGGAGTGTCAATCCAAACGGGAACTGATGGAAAAGATTGAACGGGCTGAACAGCGGTCATAATAACAGCGATCCCTCTTGTACTTTCCAGATGGAGTTCCGAGTCCTCCTCAAGAGGTCTGGGCTTCCTTTTTTCTTCCCTCCTCTCATCTCAAAGATTGCTAAAAGGTCGTCATTTTCCATAGTCAATTCTTCGGCTAGGGGGTTAGGGAGGGTTTCCTTCCATCACATTCGAATTTCAGAAGCGAGGAAAATCTCCTCACCCTGGTTGTTTCGGGGAAGGCCCCAAAAATGGGAAACCCGCCAGTTGTCGTCTTAGCGAGTGGAGGTCTAGATTCCACGGTTGTTGCGGCCCTTGCCCAGGCGGAAGGATATGCCCTTCATCTATTGACCATCGACTATGACCAGCGCCACCGTTTTGAAATAGTCTGCGCCAAAAAAGTGGCTGAATGGTTGGGGGTGAAGGAACACAAGATTTGTCAATTGGATTTGGGGCTTTTCGGGGGGTCGGCCTTGACGGCTGATATCCCGGTTCCCACAGATCGGCCCTCTGATGAACGAGGTCAGGGTATTCCGGTGACGTATGTGCCAGCCCGAAACACGATATTCCTGAGTCTTGCCTTAGCCTATGCGGAAGTTCTTCAAGCTACGAAAATTTTCTTTGGAGCCAACATTCGTGACTACTCGGGGTACCCGGACTGTCGTCCCGAATTTATTAACGCGTTTATGGAGGTAGCCAAGCAAGGGACAAGCTTGGGGCAGAAGGGACAGCCGATAGAAGTCGTGGCTCCTTTATTGTTTATGACCAAAGGAGAGATTATCCTCAAAGGACAAGAGCTCCACGTGCCATTTCATATCACGAGTAGTTGTTATCAGCCGGGCCAAGACCACCGTCCATGTGGCCATTGTGATAGTTGTCTCATTCGTCAGGAAGGTTTTCAGGAGGCTGGCTTTGGAGATCCCGCACGACGGGGATCCAGTTATTGAGGAGAACACTATGAAGATCTGGTCCATGGGGCGATTGACCACCAACATGACGATAGCCTTGTGTAGTGTGTTGATAATGGGATGCTCGGAGAATGGCTCTCAGGCACAGAGTTCGTCCTCAACGGCGCCGACGGTCCTGAAGGCGGGAAACAATCCGAAGCCCGATCATTTTGATGAGGGGAAAGTCAAATTCCAGAATAATTGTGCTCGATGTCATGGGTCTGAGGGTCAGGGTACCAATCAAGGCCCCCCTTTGGTCCATAAAATTTATGAACCCAGTCACCATGCCGACATGGCCTTTCAACGGGCCGCTGCCCGAGGAGTCCGGTCTCACCATTGGAAATTCGGGGATATGCCAAAGATCGAGGGCGTGTCTCCTGATGATGTGACCCACATCATCGCCTACGTTCGTTGGTTACAACGACAGGCGGGTATTTTTTAGATGATGTATATTAGTAGTAAAAAGATCCTACCCGTTCTTCAGGTCTTTTCTCTGTACTTGAGCCTCTAAAATTTAGGGCATGGACTTCTCGAGTTGCTGGACTAATCCTCGAATCCGAGTAAATCCCCCTTGCCAAAAAGCCCGTTTCGTGAGATCGATCCCTAAAGGATAAAGAAGCGACTGTGGGCTGTCCGATCCTCCTCCAGATAACAGTTTCAGGTATTGCGGAACAAAGGTTTTGCCTTCTGATTGATAGCGGTGGAAAAGGGAGAGGACCAGTAAATTCCCAAAACTATAGGCGTAACAATAAAAAGGACTGGCAAAGATATGAGGAATGGCTAACCATTCCCATCGGAATTCATCGGGAACGAAAACCGTTTTGCCGAATTGTTCCCGAAGAAGATTGAGATAGGAATGGGCTAAGTCATCAATAGTGGCGCCTTCTTGGACCATCTGATGGGCTTGAATTTCAAATTGAACAAAATAAGCTTGTCGTAAGATTGTGGCATAACAATCATCCAACTGACTTAACAAAAGAGCCAATCTGACTTTTTTATCCGATTCCTGGTTGAGGAGGGAATCGGATAACAATTGTTCCCCAAAGACCGATGCGGTTTCCGCCAGTGGAAGGGCCGAATGAAACGTGAAGGCTGAGTGGTCTTTAGCCAGCATCGCGTGAACGGCATGACCTAACTCATGCGCGAGGGTGGAAACATCCCGGGCTTCTCCCGTGTAATTCACCAATACATAGGGGGTGTGTTGTGGCAGGACGCTATAACAAAAGGCTCCACCCATCTTTCCAGGTCGAACCGTCGCATCGATGTGTTGCTCCTCCATAACTTGGTTAGCCAGATGGGCCAACCGAGGAGAAAACGCCTGGTAGGCTTCCAGGACCAGGTGTTTCGCTAAGGAAAAGGGATAAGACCTGTGGGGCAATCGGGTGGGAGCATAGAGGTCATAGCGTTGGAAGCGGGAAATCTTGAGCAAGCGAGCCTTTAACCGGAAATAGTGTTGGAAGATAGAAGCCTGGTCGCGACAGGTGGCTAGCAAGGCCTCAACCCCCTGATCGGGGAGATCATTTTGCACATTTCGAACTGATATGGGAGACGCATAATGACGCAACGTCATTCCCTCGTTTCCCCAATCTTGTACTAAAGCTTTATACATTTCGCCTAGCACATCTTGGTGTTTCCCATACACGCGTAAGAGTTCGTGGTACGCTTTGCGTCGAACAGAGGGAAGAGGATGCCGAACATATCCCATGAGTTGTTCTCGCGATAACCGGAGGGTACGGCCTTTCATTTTCAGGGAAAACGTAAAGCTATTCGTGGTGACCCCATATAACGTTTCTAAGGCCTGAGATCCTGTCGTATTTTTGATGGTGATGACGCGTTCTTCTGATTCGGTAAGTGTATGGGGTTTCAACCGGGTCAATGTTTCCAGATGGTATCGGTACCGATCGGCTTTGGAGAGGAGACGGGTCGATGTATTGGTGGGCAAGGATTGCCACCAAAGATTCAGAAAGAGTAACCGATTGGCAAAAGGTGTGAGTCGATGGCGGACTTGATCTTGAAAGGCCCGGGCTTCCTGATTCTTCGTATTCTCGGAAAACCATAAAAAGGCAAAAGCATGTAAGGTGGCTGAGAGTTTGGTGATGGTTTCAACCTGGTCCCAAAGGGTGACAAAGGATTCCGGGGAAATGGATGGTCGCAACCCGGTTTTGGCTTCTTCCAGGGTTTGGACGCGTTTTTCCAATTCCCTGGTTATTTTGGGAAACTGTTTTTTGGGATGCGGTAAGAGATCCTTCAGGGTCCAAGACGGTAGAGCTTTTGGCATGATTCCTCGTTTCTTGTGTTCAAATGTATGAACGGTGATTGAATAGGTATTGTTGGTTTATGGGTTTGCTAAAGTAAAAAGTAGATAATGGAAAATGAAGGAATTGGAATAAGGGAGTTGAAAAGGAAAGTGCAATGGCCCGACCGTTGGTATCCATCAATCTGTGCGGATTCTGGGAATCATTCACTGGCCTCAGAATCCTTCATCATTCCTACCTTAAAAAGGGGAGAACCTATTTTCGACCTTAGAATCAGTATTTGCGTCCTTATTTATTACCACCTTACATTCCACAAACAGCGATTGAAAGACTCTCCTTCCGAAGGCTCCTTGATAGAATCCTGAACCGAAAACCATACAAGAAGGGCATTTGGGTATGTCAACTTTGTAGATCTTTCGTTCTTCCACACCCAATCTATAGGCGTAGGGGTGTCGTATACCTGGATGTCCGTGAAAAGTGCCTGACTATTGAGTCAATGTCGTGCCAGCCGATGGCTCCAATGTAGATAAACCGAAGATTGGGGGCCTGTATCCGGTGAGCATGTGTGGCGGCAGTCACGACATCGGTGCTTGATTGATAGACGATAATTTTTGAGTTCCGAAAGTGTGGAGATGTACTGGCTCGGGCTTGATCGATGAAAGCGGGGAGATGTCCCATCACCCAAGGAGGGTTAAAAGCCACGACCTTTACGCTAAAATGAAAGGCCATACTGATGGCGATAAACCCACCCAACGAATGGCCTGTCACAAAGGTGTTCCTCCCTCCGTGAGACCCGAGGAAATTTCTCGCTCTTGTGATATAACTGGAATGCCTAGCCAGAAGATGCTGGAGATCGACGGCCAGGTCGGAGGTTCGTCCCGGATCTGTTCCCCGAAAGGCAATGACTTCCTCAAAGGATCCGGCCTTGATGTATTTCGTACAAAAGAAATTGTCGCTGGCTCCGGTATGATAGTGCACACCCCCAATCTCCTCTGCCCGGAGGCATACCAGGGATGGTAAATAATCGACCCATGGGAACGATATTTTCTCGATACTCGTGTTGACTCAAATAAGCTAATTCATAGGGTGATATCATGCTCAATCTCCATAGAAAAAAGTAGTGTTTGGGGCAGGCGCATACTCTGGACGGCTATAGCGTGAACACATTCCTCGATTCGGTGAGCGCAACGTTGAGTAAGAGAGGAAATATCTTGGCCTAGTGGCAGACGGTCTTGAATCATATCGCTCCCCGACGATACAAGTGTTTCGTGTCCAGCCAACCGTGTTGGATTCCAAGCAGAAGTTTCTGGTGGACTGTTTAAGTGAACATTAAACGACTTTACGGGAATTTTGTCACACCTTGACATCAGATTACAAAAAAAATGATGTAGGGGAGAGCTTCACCGTATCCTGTGTTAATTAGGCTTGCATTAAAAACTGGCATGCCCCCTTTAAACGGCTCCGACGCCAATGTTACAGGCTGGGGCACATGAACTTGCATGTTCATATGGGAAATCGCGGTTTGAATTAATTCCTGAAAATTTTTACAATAGGTCTCTTAGAGAATCGTACCCGTGAAAATCCATCTCATGTATAAACTTCTACAAATCATCATGATTCTGTTTCTTGTTTTTTTGACTGGCTGCGCCGTGGGAAGACGTACTATTAACCTTCCCATTCAAACTAATCCTGCTGGAACAGAGAACAAAGGTGAAATATTTATTGGAAAGATTGAAGATGGTCGGATCTTCCAAAACAATCCTTCCGATCCTTCCACTCCATCTATCGATGGAGATGTTCATACCTTAACCGAGCAACAAAAGGGCCGCATGATTGGACGGCAACGGGCTACCTTCGGGAACGCGTTAGGAGATGTGGCATTACCAGCCAATGATTCGGTGGTAACCCGAACCAGGCGCCTACTTCAAGAGGGCTTTAAAAAGCGAGGATATTCAATCGCCTCGAATTCTAATTCTCCGAATATGGCTACCGCGACCATCAACCAATTTTGGGGGTGGTTTACTCCGGGATTTTGGACGATAACCTTTGAGGCGAGGATTAATTGTAATATTACCCTGACAAATTCTGATGGACCGAAAAGCCTCCCCGTTCAAGGGTGGGGAAGGGTTCAAGGGCAAGTGGGCAGGGATGAAAATTGGCAATTGGCCTTCAAGAGAGCGTTTCAGGATTTTTTATCTAAGCTCGACACCCAACTGGCAGGCGCTGGCTATTAAGGCCGGATAGTCTATCTCCAATGGTTCTCTCAATGTACCCATAAGGTATTTTCTTGATAATCCCACCCTGTTATTTCTGGGAAGTCGCACCTCTGCATTTCCAATCACAACCCTAAAAGTGCCCTCATGTATTTTTTTGTTTTTTATGTATTACTGTCCTGTTTTTAGATACCTTTTTAGGCCATCCCATTTCCTATCAACTACCCCTTTTGCCATGTTGGCCTGAAAATGGGTTAAAAAATTAATCGGGGATCCGTTCACCGCCAAAAAAAGCTTTAGGCTTCGAAGAACCTCGGATGACAGGGTTGTTCGGTCCCAAACTAAGAGCAGCTCGAAAATGAAGGGTCGCTAACCTAATTATTCCTAACGGATGAAGCCTGCTTCTTTTGACTTGAGACTCATGGTCTGAGCCCACCTATTACCTTCACTTCCGTCTGGACCACCAGGCCGTCCAGATAAGATATAAGAACATCATTCCCCCTACGACTTCTAATATGTGAACCAGGTGCCACCCTTCCGTGAGCTCCACTTCCAGAAGGATGAGGAGGACAGTAGTGATGACAAAGAACACCAGGTGCCGTTTGGGCATAGAAAATAATTCCCGGAGAAACGTCGCACCCCATCCGCCAACCTGCCCGTGTTTCCGGTCTAATTCGTTTCCATTCATAATCTTCCCTTTCTTTAACTATGAGGGGACAACCCTTGACCGCGCCCCAGGGGGCAAGGCTCCAGTTCATTGAGAGATAGGGAGAATTTTTTAGGAGCCAAAGCTATACATTAAAGATACCCCGGTTCCAGTTCGTCATCATCCTCCGCCTCATGGGGAGTACCAACACTCTGCGCCCAATCTCGCAGGGCTATGTGATCCTGTTCAGATAGGATGGCCTCAGGATGAAGCGGCAAATAAAACCAGGGGGGCATTTCCCCCTCCTCGATTTCTTCCCAGCTTTCCTTGATATATTTGGTCTGTTTCTTTGAGCTGTACCGATTCCACGTGGAGAAATTCAGTTCTTTTCGGCCTTCCTTCACATCCCAGGCTAACAGCCAAGATGCCGGAGCCACGTGGCTATACCAAGGCCACTTGGTCTCATGGGAATGGCAGTCATAACACGCTCGCTTGAGAATGGCTTTGACTTGTGGTGGAGTGGCAATATCTTCTTGGACGGGAGGATTGCTCCGGTCTACAGGGACGAATTGGATGGTTAGACCTATGAGGAGAACCAGCAGGACTAGCTTCATGGTGTGCAAACGCATTTATGGGAATCTTCCATTGACAGAGTCCACTTAGAGAGAAATCTTGGAACCCTTGAACCTCCTCAGGCATACTATTGGAGGAGGCAAGACAAAAAAACGCCGCCTTTGGAGGGGCTTTGGCTTCCCTTGTGTCTCCTAACCGCTTGACTCCAGATTTTGCTCCTCTCGTTGCCGGGCTCAGTGTATTCCTCTGAGTCTCCCTCTGGGACCTCGCCATAGGGTGAGAGGAACAATTCCTTCAAGCTCGTCTTCGGCCTTGAGACTTCGACCGAATCCAATGGGCCCCTCCCTTCCAAAGGCCGCTTGTTTTACTCCGATCATCTTATCCTGGCGGACCCTCCTTTTTTTCTCACTTCTCTCTTCCTCCTACAACCTAGATAACCATGAAATAGGAATTTTCAAGATGGTGGGAGGGGTATCGGGTGGTTTATGAACCTCCTCATACCTCACCTAAGAAATCCTCCAGGATTTTTTTC
Organism: Nitrospirales bacterium; assembly: GCA_965223495.1. Lineage (GTDB taxonomy): Bacteria > Nitrospirota > Nitrospiria > Nitrospirales > UBA8639 > Nitrospira_E. The sequence continues at coordinate 1,151,613 of OZ245001.1, forward strand.
AACTTGGGCTAACAGGGAACACCCATAGAGCCAAAACACTACATTAGGTTCTTAGGCCCTAAGTACAACTTGAGCTGACACGGAACAGTTTTCTCCAAATTCAGTCTCCTAACAGACTGATTTCTGGCAAAAACAGTCATTCTCATTTCCCTTCACAACCCCCTTTTGAACCATCAGCGAGAAAGTGGATAGGATATAGGGCAAGAGGACAACGACCTTGCAGTTTTCGACGACTGGGTGAGGAAAAGAGGGGAGGGAAACTGGAGCTGGCGAGAGGAATCGAACCTCCGACCGGCGGTTTACAAAACCGCTGCTCTACCGACTGAGCTACGCCAGCTCGCATGATTCTCAACTGCTGATCATACCAAAGGAGGGTCGTTTCAACTAGACCCTCCCGTAGAAAATTCTTGGACTATCAACCTGGGGAGGGCATATCTAAGAGGACTTTTAAGGTGGCGGGTTGCTGGGCATGCTCTAAGGCTTGAATGCCTTCCTGAAGGGGGTATCGGGCATGAATGAGGGGAGTCACCGAAATGGCCCCGCTTTCGAGTAATCGAATCGCCGGTGCAAACGGGCCGCAGCGCGATCCTATTATAGAAACTTCATGAATGACTAATTCCGTCATATTTAGTGTTACATCTCCGTGATAGGTGGATTTCAGCACGATGGCCCCTCGAGGGCGAACGAATTGAACCGCCACTTGCAATCCGATCGGACTTCCAGTGGCCTCAACCACAACATCATATTGGTGCGAGAGGTCTGTGGTGTGGGTCGTTAACCGGATGCCCTTTTCCCCGAGCCAGGCATGGTTCTCCGGATGCCGACCTAAGAGCGACACTTGGCACCCTTGAAGGGCGAGAACTTGTGCGCAGAGTAATCCCAACTTTCCATCTCCGATCACCAGGATGGTATCGGTGGGGTGGATAGAAACTAATTGCGGGATCTCACAGGCCGCGGCTAAGGGCTCGACAAACACAGCCTGATCGTTGCTGAGAGAGTCGGGCAAGACAAACAGATTCTCCTTGGGCAAACTCAAGTATTCTGCAAATGCTCCATCCCGACCGTGAATCCCTAAGGTCGTCCGATCGGGACAATGGGTGGGGCGTCCCTGTTGACAGGTTGGGCACTGTCGACAGGCCGCATTGATTTCACCCACGATTCGCTTCCCTATGAGGGAAGGGTCTGGGCTGGAATGGACGAGCCCCACGAATTCATGACCGATGATGCCCCGGAACGCCATATAGCCTTTCATGAGGTGAAGGTCGGTGGAGCAGATGCCGGCCTGAATCACCTGAATGAGGGCTTCATGGGGTTGAGGCTCAGGTAGAGGGTGCTCGCGTTCGAGCCGGATGTCCCGATCCAGCATTAATCCAATCATTGGGGTCCTTTCCAATGTGCTAACGGAAGGTCCAGAGTAACAAAACGAGGCCTAATCTTCAGCAACCTCTTTCAAAGTGTCAAGAGATGTTTCAATTATAGGGTGAAAGAATGGTTTCCCTCGTCGGGGTGGAAAGGTTTTATGAAAAATGTCGATGATAGAGAAGATGTCTATTGGTAGAGCCGCCCAAGGCTCAGGCCGGGTAGCTTCAACCTTAACCCTTCACGAAGGAACCTGGGATGTTTTCTGGATTTGGAGTCGCCCTTTCAGGGATTCACGCGGCTGGGCAAGTCTTGTCGACCAAGGCCCATAATATTTCTAATGCTCAGACGGAGGGTTTTAAGCGAATCCGGCCTATCCTGGAATCCTCACCCGCTGGTGGGGTGATCGTGTCGTTGCAGAAGGATGGGAGGTCGGCTCCCCCGGTGTTCGATGAAGATTCCTTAGGTGTACGTGAGGGATCAAACGTTGAGCTCGAAGAAGAATTGGTCGGGAGTTTGGAAGCCTCCCATTTGTTTCAGGCCAACGTAGCTAGCCTCAACACTCAAAATAAGGTTGTCGGATCATTCCTCGATATTCTTGGGTAGTAAGGTTTTTCTTTCCCCGTTTTCCTCGTTCCAACTTTCCTTCTGTATGCAGGCCCTATGGGGCTTGAAATGGAAAAACACGCGTCGATCCTCTTTTATGAGGAAAACGTTTTTTGAGTTTCCGAATGGCCTGCCAATCAAACTTTTCCTAGACCCATAGTCCTCAGCGTTTCCTGCCGTGGGTCCTTTTGTACGAAACGGACCGGGGGAGTAGAACCCGCTCGAGGGTTCAATAGGTCCAAGAGACAATGACCGAAAATGTATTTTTGGTGTAGTCAAAGACCTCAAGGTTCGAATCATTGCGGAGTCGTTGGTATTGGGCAATGAGGGAGAAGTTGTAGGGGAAGCCTTGAATGAGTTGAACGAGGTGGGTGGATTGGTCGTCATCCCGTTTCTTTGTTCCGGGGGCGGTGACGGGGAAAAAGGTATTGGGCCCCACATTATAATTACGCCAATGGATGTCAAAGGAGTAACGTAAACGTAGGGAGGGGAGCGGTAACGAAAGCTGAAGCCCCGCCAGCAATTTGTGGCCTCGGTAGGTGAAGTTTCGTCCATCGGTATTTTCATTGTCATATTGATACCCCACCCGCACGAAATGGGCATCATTCGCTAACCGAAAGACGTGGGAGAGACCCACCATGGTATTAAATCCATCCCGTATGTCTGGGGCAAAGAATCGGGGGTCTACATTATTTCCTTCATTGAAAAATTCTTTAATTTGATAGCGAAACACGGCGGTAGTTAAATTCCCCACCGAACCCAACACTGGCACGGTAAAGGAGGGAGTGACTAACAAGGTAGATAGGGTCGGGCTGTGTCGGCTTAAGAACGGATTATTATCCAGTAAGAGATAATCATAAGAATATTCCAGCCCCACTTGATAAGGATTGCCGCCGACGGTGCCTCGATAATAGAGGGCTGCCCCGGCCAAATGGTCTTGGGTATTGAAGCGATCGAGATTGTCATTGAAGTTCAACGTTTGAAAAAAGGAATAATTGACGGTGGATTCAAAGGCCCCGTGGCGCAACCAGGCATAATCAATCAGGGCCGACGTCAAAAATCCAGGCGAAGTGGTCTTGCGTCTCCGGAGCGATTCGGCAACAGGGTCATTACTCGCATTGGGATTGATGGCCACGTTGTCATCATAAAAACCTCCCACGCTCACTTGCATTCGCAACCGTTTCTTTTCTTGGCCTGCCCGACGACCGAACGTGAGCGAGTCTCGCAATTGGATGGCCCCTTGGGTAAGGGGAGAAGTCGCCTCCACGCGTAAGGCTGCGTCCAATTGTTCGACAGCTTGTTCGGGAACTCCCAGCACACCCAAAACTAAGCCACGATAAAAGAGAGCGAGCTGTTGAATGTCGGGGTTGGTGGAACGGTTTACCTGAAAAGCCGAAAGGGCTTGCGAATATTCCTTGTCACGGTATCGTAAAAATCCCACATAAAAGCCCAGATCTTCAATCAGGGGTTGTTCCTCAAAGACCTGGAAAAGGTAGGGAGCTGATTTGTCATAGTTCTGGAGAGAAAAATGGGCCACCCCCAATTGAAACCGCGTGAACAAGTCAGTTGGACGAATCTCCAGCGCGGTTTCCAGATGCGGGACCGCCTGGAGCGGTTGTTTGGTTTCGAGGTAGGTCAATCCGAGGTAATACAGGGTTCGAGAATTGGTGGGGTCTAACGCGTACGCTTGTTCCAAGAGTTCAAGCGCCGTGTCGTATCGTTCCTCTTCATACGCAATCGTCGCTTGCGCGAGAAGGACTTCGGCCTCTGCTTGTTGGGCAAAAACGGGAGACGGGAAAACGGAGATAAGAATGAGAGTGAAAAGTGTGAAAAAAAGCGGGTAAAAGATGAAGCCTGCTTTGTGAAAGACCTTCGATTGCCACAACAAATTTTTGGAGGGGGAGCGCCGCATGTTCTTAAGAAATGTCAAAGATGGAGTAAAGAAATAATATCCTAGCATTAAGGTATTGTTGTTTGGGGTTTGTACTTGTCGCTTTCAAATTTGTCAAGAAATACTGGCACTGAAAGGCTGAAGTTACCGCCAAGTTTCAGTGAATGTAAAAAAAATGGAACGAACATCATTTAAAAATGCCCTAATCAGAAAAATTTTAGGGACATATAGCCCTACATATCTTTGTTATTTGTCCCGAGTTCTTTGAAATTCTGGAAAATATTCTTTCGTTTATTTAAGGTACGGGACAGTCTGGGGAGAAGTGGATTAATCGATTGAGCCCCTGAAGAATTCTTTGATGATGAAGGTCTACGGTCATGCGAAAAATAAAGGGACAGGTTGACATGGATTTGGAAAAACACGCAGACCTTCGGCAAGGGAATATGGGGAACTACCGTAAACTGGGGAAAGAGAGGCCTTTATGAAACATGCCCATCGTAGACATTCACTGGCGATGAGAGCCATTTCATGGATGGTGATTCTTTCCCACCTTTTTTGGGGTCAAATCGTCGTGGCCGCCAATGGGCTCCAGGAGGGGGGGTCGGTAGGATCCATTTCCAACGTAACCGGGAAAGCCATGATTTTTCGTGGGGATCAACCTGATCTTCCGGTGGATGTCTCCTTCAATGCCCCGGTGGTTCTAGGAGACCGGATTCGAACGGGTGCCCAATCGATGTTGGCCGTTCTGGTGGGAGAAGAAGCGTTGGTTTCCATGAAAGAATTCTCAGAAATGAAAGTCGTCGAAGAGCAGGGTTTACCCAGACTCGTCCATTTGCTCAACGGGCAAGTCTGTGTATCCACAAAACAAAAGGGTGAACCGGTGACCGTTGAAGTGCCAGGAACCACGATTTCGGTGAACCCCGGTTCGATGGCCAGTATACAAGTGATCCCTCAAAGTCTTGGGAGTTCCCCGCCCCTGAACACCGCCAAGGTACTTCCTTCCCTTCTTCACCGTACGACTTTTATGGTACCCGAAGGTGAACACGTCGTCCAAGCGAACCCAGGGGAAAATGAGGATGTCGTCATTAATGTGAAAGTGGGAGAGGGTAGTGTGTCTTTGGTAAGCCATGCGGTTGGGAAGGTTCCCGTGGTCTTGCAAGCCAAACAAGCCGTTAAGATTGTCGGGAACAGCATCGGCCAACCCTATGAGAGCCCAGAACTTCACTGTCGTGTCCAAGATGTCCAACAAGATCCCCAACATACCGCGACTCCAAAACAAACCAAGGAACAAATCATTGAAGTGCAGCAACGGCAGGCTAATCAATTAGTTCAGATTCTGCATGGCACGGCCAGTTCGGTAGGAGCTAGTATCAGCCAACCGCCTTTGCCGGTCCCACCGGTGATTAATAATGAAGTGATTCCAACTACCCCTAACCCTGAAGGAGGGGGGGAAGATGTCGGAGCGCCTATTGCCAATCCCGGCGAATCGTTGGTGCAAAGTGCGAATAGTCTTCTCAATATCAATGAGCCTTTCTTAGTGGCCTTGCCTGGATCAACCACCATCGATGGTCCGCCGGTCATCCTGGCCCTCAATAATTTTTCCGGAAGTCTTTCGGATATCGATCCAGCCATCCTGTTGGAAAATTTTACGCCCCAGGCCGCTTCGGAGTTGTTTTCTGCCTTTCAGGACCCGAATAACCCGGATGCGTTGATGGCTGGGTTACGTGTTCAGAGTAGTCAAGCGGAAGGTGGGGCGAAAGTGTTTGGGGGTCTCCAGTTAACGGATTCTGAAGTGTCGGCATCGAGTGAATTTGTCCAGATCGGCCAATCTGGGAGTGCTCAATCCACGACGGTTCAACTATTCGGAGCCCTCCTGGAATTGGAAAACAGTACCTTTGCCGGTGAGGAAGTGTTAATCGCTCTCCGGAATGCCGTGTTAAATGCCCAGGAGTCTAATCAACCCTTCGTGATCCTAACGGGCCAGGGAAGCGCCCTTTCCTTACAAAAATCATTGCTTACGACCAATCCCTCTACCTTAATGGCGCCCAATGGGGCATTGTTACTTCAGGATGGTTCGACCGTCACCATCAATGGATCCGTCGTGGAATTGAATGGGAGTACCTGGAATGGAACCGGGGGAGAACGTGCTCTGGTTACCGTGGAAGGGGGCAGTGAGTTAACCGTCCAGGGCCCAATCATTTCAGCCCAAAATGGCAGTACGGTAAACCTGCCAGGAGGCGTTCTTTCTGTGAATGGAAGCGAAGTGAATATCGGGCAGGATTTTGTGGTGTTAGACAATGCGAATGTTCAAGCACCAAATGGGCTCATCCAAGCCCGCAACAATAGTTTGACCACAATTGAAGGCTATGTGCTTGCGTTGAATGGAAATGCCTCGGTGACGACCAATGGAGTGCCCGCTGTGACTTTGGCGGGGAGTCGGTTGGTCGCGGATGGATTCTTGCACATGACCACCTCCGGCGCGATTCCCCTGGGGCTCTTGGATGGCTTTGTCCAAGGGGACGCGGGGAGTACCTTGCATTTACGGGAAGCGGTCGTAAAGGTCGAAAACACTACCGGTGTTACGCTGAATTCGTTATCGGTGCTGGAAGGGTTGGGGGCTGTGCCCTTGTTGGCGGAGAGCAGTGAAGTCACATTAGCGGGATACGTGGCAGAAGGAAGTCTGGGGGCCTTGCCATCGGTCACACTGATGAACAGCACCTTGACGGCTATGGGTCTATTCAAGATGACCGGGCCCGGCGCCGTGCCAACCGACCAGCTCGCGAATATCGTCGACACGAATGGTACGAGTACGCTGGCATTGACGGAAGCCGTCGTGAAAGTCGAGAACGCTACTGGTGTGACATTGAATTCCTTGTCGCAGCTCCAGGGCTTTGGGGCCCTGCCGCTGTTGGTAGACAACAGCGAGGTGTTGATCGATAGTGATCTGGTTGAAGCCGATGGAACACTGGTGACGGTTCCTAATTCCGGTTTAGGCCGAGCGACGAACAATAGTACCTTGACTGTAGGAGGCTATCTGGTGGCATTGAGAAATGGGGGTGGGGTCATCACGAACGGGGAACCTCTGATTGAGTTGAATGGTAGTACTCTGGTGGCTGACGGGTTATTAAAAGTAAATAACCAGGGAGTGCCCACGGCCCTCCTTGAAGGGTTGATCCAGACGAATGAAGTCCGCATGGTGCAATTGAACGAAGCCGTTTTGAATGTGGAAAACTCCGATGTGGTTCTGGACTTTCTACCCGCGCCCCTGGGAGGGGCGCCCTTTGGCCTGCTGGCTGAAAACAGCATCATCAGAATAGATGGATTTGTTGAAAACCTGGAACATGTTCGGTTGGTAGAGAGTAGCTTGAGCGTAGAAGGTCTGCAGTTGATCACCCAACCTGGGGACTTTTCACTATCCAACCTCTCTTCGCTCATTAATCCAGAAAGGGAAGGGGACACCGTTCTCTCCTTTGACACCCTAGTAAAGGTTCAGGATACCGAAGGCGTAACCCTGTCGGAAGTCCAAGACCTTTTGACTCTTCCTGTTACAACCGACCGTCTTCTTGTGGTGGACAATAGCGAAGTGTCGATCCCTGGTGATCTGGTGGTGGCCGATGGAGAGACCGTGACCATACCGGAAAATGGACTGCTGGAAGCCACGAATAACAGTACAGTGACGCTGGATGGGTATGTGACAGTTTTGAGCAACGGGGGTGAGTTCGTTCGGACCGGGTCCCCAGTGATAAGTCTGGAGGATAGTTTGTTAGAGGCCCAAGGATTGGTGAGACTTTCCGGTCAGGAAAATGGGTTTGCCTCTCCTGTCATTGCCCTTGGGGAGGGCAGTTCTTTGATTGCCTCTGATGCTCTCGTTCGAGTGGATTCGAGTAGTGATATTACCTTTGCCGATGACTTTACGAATCTTTTGGTGGATAACCCCGTAGAGTTGTCTCGGATAACTGCCAATGGAGGAGTTTTAACTCTGGAGGAAAGTTCGGTGGCAGTTGAGGGAGATTTTCTTCATATTGTGGGTGCCCAATTAAATGGTGGAGCAAATCCCTTGGTCTCGGTGCTGATTGAGAGCACTCTAGATGTCGAGGAGATAGGGGAAGGCGACTGGGGACGGTTTCTTCAACTCGAAGCGGGAAGCGAAGTAAACGCGCCGGGCGGAGTGTTAACTATAGATGACAGTGAGAGCCTCATTGACGGCAATCTCATCGTTCTCTTTGATCAAAATACCATACTGAATGGGGGGGATGCGCCCTTGGTCTCGGTTTTCAACGGGAGTACTTTGGAGGTGGAGTTTACGAGAGATGGGAATTTTGGACGTTTTCTCGAACTTCAGTCTGGGAGCGAAGTGCAAGCCCCTGGCGGGGTATTATTGGCCGATGCGAGTGACGTGACCCTTGATGACCGATTTCTTCTCCTTTTTGATGACAATACGCTTCTTGATACCGGTGATTCCTATCTGGTGACGCTCCAGAATGATGCCAGTTTGAACACGGGTGGTGAGGAAGGAGGTACCCTCGTATTTCTTGGGGCCGGGTCAACTTTGATGACCGGCGGGTTGCTCAGTCTCACCAATCAGTCTGGTGTGCCCGCTGGACCATTGGCAGAACTAGAGGATGGCAGTACCTTGATAGCTTCCGATGCCCTCGTTCGGGTGACCGACACCGGAACAACTGACGAACCCTTAGAGTTTGGAGGAAACTTTGCCGCCCCTCGTAATGATTTTTCACCAAGTTTTCTGACATCGGGGTTTGGGGACCTGAGTCGTATTACTGCAAATGGCGGCGTGCTGGCTCTGAACAATAGTCATGTCACCATAGAAGAAATTTTCCTTCCTTTTTCAGTATCGGACGGGGAGGATGGAATGGTACCTGGACCGTTCACGACGGGAGGGCTTATTCACCTGGCCAATAACAGTTCGCTAAGCCTTGGGGAGGATTGTGATTGCTTCCCGACCATTTTGGATATGGATTTGAGTTCCGAAAAAACGGCGATAACCTCTACCGACACGTTGGTGACCGTGGAGGACAGCATGTTAGATATTGGTTCTGGTTTTGGCACCGCGTTTCAATTGTTCGATGCCCAAGGCGAAACCGACGAGGATTTTGCGCTCACCATTACCAATGGAGGGCTCTTGACGGTGGTGGACTCCCAGGGAGAAGCGGAAATGCCGGGGGTGGAAACAGGAGATCTCTTGTGGATGGACAATAGCAGCCTTAAAGCCAATGACACCCTGGTGACCACGACCAACAGTTCGGTTCACGTGGGTTTCGAATTTATTCACCTTGAAAATGAGTCAGAGCTCACTGGGTCGGGCGCTATCCTTTCAGTAGAAAATGACAGTAGGGTGGTCCTCGGTGATGACGGAGAGGGCGGGTTTTCCGCGGTGTGGGTGGAAGACAGTACTCTGACCGTGGACGACACCGCTATCCAGGTCAATAACAGTAGTTTGGAAGTAGAGGGTTCAGCCTTTACGGTCGCGGCCTTTTTTTCAGATGAAGAGAGCACGGTGGAAGTGACCCAAGGTGGGCTCCTGTCTCTCGTGGATGTCCAAGATTCTGACTCTGTTCGACTGGGAGGATCCGTTTTGGAAATGCAAAATAGTCGTTTGACCGCGGACCAGACGTTAGTGACCGCCACGAATAGTCAACTTTCCACGGGACGCAGTGTCATTCGGCTTCAAAACTTCGAGGGAGGCGAATCCTTAACTGTAACGAACGGTGGGTTAGTAGATCTGACCAATGAATCGAGTTTGATGATTCAAAATGGTGGAGTCTTGGAGGCCTTTAATGAGACCGTCAACGCAGGAGCGACGCTGGTGACATTGTCTCAGAGTTCTCTGACGATGGACCCAGGATTTTTTGATATTGATCTCATTGATTTAGCCGATTCCAATCTGACCAGCTCCGGCGGAATTTTATCGCTCTCTGATGAGAGCCAGGTAACGATTCAACCTGGCAATGAAATTGATAACGATGTGCTCTTTCTTGATGTGAGTGATGTTGAGGCCGGACAAACCCTGGTCACGGTAACTGGAGACAGTCACCTTATCACTCCTGGGGATACCTTCGGCATGATAGGGTTTTCCTCCTTAAACGTCACTGGTGGAGGCTTGTTGGAGATTGTGGATGCACCGGGCTCTCTCATTGACAACGATCCGGGGGTGGATGTCAGTGTGGTCCTGAATCTATCCGGTTCCAACAACTCTGTTACTACGACGAGTACCTTAGTTTCCGTGCAAAACAGTTCTCTGGTCACCGGGGATGCTCTTATCCTGTTGTTAAACTCGTTTGGTTCGAATTCCATAGCTGTCAGTGCGGGCGGATTGCTTGCTATTCAGAATTCATCCGGTGACCTCTCGAATGGTTTGCCGGGGGTAGCATTAGCCGATAGCGTGCTGAGTGCTGAGACTCCAGAGTTAAATGTGCACACCAGCGATACCTGGGTAAGGGTCGACAATAGCACGTTAAGCGTGAGGGATACTCTCTTCTTTATTGGGCCCGACTCATCCTCAATTGATGTCACTGTCGACCAAGGTGGATTGTTAGCGGTTACCAACTCTCTGGGTGATTTGGCAAATGGACTGCCAGGGGTTGCGATAAACGACGACGGGTTGGGTGTGTCCTTAGGAGATGGGTCGGCGGAGTCTCAATTCAACCTAGTGGCCACGGCCACGTTGGTATCGGTGGAAGGAAGTACATTGGCACTTGGAGGGAGTTTGTTCAATTTTTCAGCTGGAACGGAGAACGATGACTCAATAAATTGGGACGTCGATGTTTCCGGGGGCGGCTTGCTCTCCATCGTTAACTCTTCAGGGGATTTGGCCGGAGGTCTCCCGGGGGTGGCGATAGCTGGGGATGGGCTGAATGTCAGTTCGTCAAATGTCGCGGGAGGTATTGCTGAATTCGACCTTAGTACTACGGGGACGCTCGTGACGGTGGACGCCAGTACCTTCACGCTGGGCGGAGATTTGCTCAATTTCACAACGGACTCAGCTGAGGCAGAGGGAAAGGGAATTTTCGATGTTTCGGAAGGGGGAGTGCTCGCGGTCCAGAACTCGCCGGGGAACTTAGCAGCGGGGCTCCCTGGTGTGGGGATTGGTGGAAGTATTCTTCATCTTGAGCAAACTTTAGATTTAAGCACCTCCACCTTTTTTACTCACAATACCCTCGTGACAATTACTGCCAGCAACATGTCGGTTGGAGGGACCGCTTTTCATATCGAGGGCTTTCCTTTCGATGATGGAGAGAATTTTGTCGAGAGTGTGCAAATAACAAATGGGGGGCTTCTGTCCCTTTCCAATGGGAGTCAATTTGGTGGGGATGTCATCGATGGACAATTGGTGGCGGCTACCATGCCATTATTGAAGCTAATAGGGAGCGCGATGAAAACTGGGGCAGGATTCTTGGATGTCAATACCGCCTCCACTTTTTCGGCCAATCTTCCTGCCGATGCTCTCGTGGCGTTGGATGCCAGTTCCTTAACGATTCAAAGTGGGTCCTTAGTGAGCGTATCAGGTGGTGGAAGTTCGGTTGGCGTAATCGGTGACCTGGTCTCTTTGGTCAATGGGAGCACGCTCAACATCAATAATGGTTTTTTGGTCAGCGTTTTGAATGAGGGTACGTTTACGCTCAATGGCGCGCTGATCAATTTTGGTATAGGGGAAGGTGCGGGAGGCAATACCTTTAATTTGACTAATCCGACCCTTTGTGCTGGGTGCACCGTAAATAGTGATTTCGCGGTTCCCATTCTGCTTCGACCGGGAGCCGATATCAATAATGTGTCTATTAATGGGGATCTTCCCTTCCCTGGCGAATCTTCTTCCGGTAATTCGTTAAACCTTGGAGACAATCAGCCTGTATTGGAATTAGGTCCCGGTGGGTCCATTGATATAACCTTGCCTCTGAATCCGGGATAAGATTGGAAAGTTTTTGTAGCAAAGGATCTCAATACAGACGATTTCTTGGAATGAAGCCTCCCGAGTTTTTACACGGTCCGTTAATTTCCTTTGAAAACTTGGATGGTGTGTTAAACTTAAAAGTCCTCGCCTTCATTCACTCAAAATGCGACATTCAAAACTATTCGTGGAATCAGAGAGAAAAGTTACGAATTAAGAGGTTGACTATGTTAAGAATTGTTCGTGGGGTGTGTGCTGGATTTGTGGTGTTATGTATGGTGTGGAGCTTTTCGCCCGTGGCTCTTGCTGAATCCCCTGCTTTGAAGGCACGGATTATTGAACATTTAGAATTTTTGGGGTACCAATGCGAACAAATTCCACAGGGCATTAAAGCCACCCATTCCTCCAAACTGGGGTTTTTGTTGGTGGTGCTGAAAGATGGTTTGATGGCCCAATCTGCGTTAGCGGCAAAAAAATCGCCCAAAAAGTCTGGGGCTAGGAAAAGCTCCTCTCGATATTCCATCGTCAATACCCTTAACCAAGAAACTGCGATTTCTCGGTTCTTTTGGATGCCTTCTGGAGAGCTGGTCATGCGAGCCTCCATGCTTGGGCAGTATGACAAGGGCCGTTTTTACACGTTTATGGAAGCCTGGGAGAAGGATGGACAAACGCTTGGCAAACATTCCTCCTCCTTAAAATCGTTCCTTAAATAATCGGGTTTCCGTTTAATTCCCCTTCTCCCTCAACATTTGGAGCCTTTTCCCGGCTTCGAGTCTTGAGGGTTCCTCTTTATCCTCAACTTTTTCTCACGACCCAGACCGGAGTTGGGAACCGCCTCGTGGTCGATTGATGTTTGTATGGAATTACGTTGGATAGGCCTCTGTTGGTGTGGGTTGTTTTTTTCCATAAAAAGAGAAATTCAATCTTTTGGAGGGAGTAGCCGAATGGTTCTCTGTGCTGTATTCATTCTTGGCCCTTCAGAGAAAAGCCGCAGATGGGATCGGATACGAGAACTCGTGAAAATCGGTGCTTGGAGGTATGGGCGAAGGGAAGATCGCTTGGCTTTCTTCTCCTCGTCGGTGTGCTCTTTTTGAGTTTTGTGATGATGCTCGGTGGGTGTGCCGGAGCCGGATCGTATCGGGAGGATTATCAGCTCAGAAACCTCCATGTGGTGTTCGTCGATGAGCACACGCTTCATCGGGAGTGGGAAGCAAGAACCGGAGACCCGGGGGTTGAGTTTATGGCCTTTTCCTCGCAAGCGCTTCATTCAGTGAAGACGGTCCATGGATTTTTTGATTTTTCAACGAATACTCTGTATTGCCCGAAATGGAACTTTGAAGTATGTGGACATGAATTGCATCATGCCGTGTTAGGCCATTTCCATGAACCTCATCAGTGATTAGACATTTCTTTCCGCTTTTTCCTTACCTTTTGGTACCCTTGGGTCAATTTACGAGTTTCCTGCCAGATTCGTCACCGCGATGGGAAAGTCTTGAATGGTCTTGGGCTTGGTGGTCGTGGGAGTTTGGCGCCCCTCGGTCAATGCTTTGACTCGTTCTGAAAGGTAGAGGTCGAGGCGATTGACAGTGATGGTGCCATCCTTTCCGAAATCTGCCTGCCCTTCTAAGCCTTCTATGAGGGCTTTGGTAAAGGCCCCATTGCCCCACTTCGAGTCCTCTAGCGCGAATTGACGTCCGGTGGAAGAGGCAAAGACCACCGCCCCGTTTTCAGCACTAGTGAGTTCATTCACTAACGCGTTGATGTCGGCCACCCCTCGTCGGGCCCCCATGACATCCCCGGCATGGCAAGAATCCACAAATAAGAGTGTTTTCCCCGATAGGGTCGCGACGGTATTCTTGAGGTCTGAGTAGGGTAGGGCCGTCCTCCGGAGGCGATGGGTATCGGCATCCACAGGCAGAAAATAATATTTGCCCCCACTATCATTCACTCCGTGCCCGGCCAGAAAAATCATCGCGACATCGGATGAGGTCGTGTGATGATCAATCCAATCCAACCCCTCCAAAATGTCATCTTTGGTCGCGCTCTTATCCGTAAGGAGTTTGACATTGACATGTTCGTAGAGGCCGCCAATCTGAGATCGCAAAATCTTGGAAAAATCCTGGGCATCTTTTGAGGCAAATTCCAACGAAAGCGTCGAATCCGCGTAGGTGCTAATGCCGATGGCCAAGACATTCAGCGTCGGTTTTTGTGCTGACGATCTTCTTTCTCCGTCCCACATGACTCGGATCGAAGCTGGTTCGCTGGTGGCCCATTGATTTTTCGCGAAGAGCGAGATGGTGGTATCGTGGGGTGGAAGGGTCAGGGAGTATTGTTGAGTTCCTCCTGGTGGGTGCTTGCCTTCAATCACTTGAATGCCTCGAGCTTTTGGGGCTGGGCGACCGTCAATTAAAGCCATGACTTCTGTCACGGGTTCTCCTGATTGATTGCGAACGCGATAGGTCAACGTAAGATTTTGAGAGGATGTTCGATGGAAATTCGGTGGAGAAAGAATGGTGATGACGGGAGGTAATCGATTGAGGATTTCTTCTGCGGGGACGGGGATGGCAATCGGTGAAGTCCCCAAGGAATGTCCCATTTCATCAGGGATGCCTTCAGGTGAAAGGGCAACCGGGAAATCTTGGATCGTTTGCGGCTTTATCGTCGTGGGCCTTTGATAGCCCTGAGTGAGCGTCTTGACCCGCTCAGCAATATGCAGACTCAACCGATTAACGGTAATCACACCGGAAGCCGTGAGGTCTGTTTGACCGGTCAACCCTTCCAAGAGAGCTGTGGTAAAAGACGAGTGTTCCCATGTGGGTTTATAGATGGCGCGTTGTGTCCCACTCGAGGCCAGGAAGGCAACGGTCCCATTCGCAGAAAATCCTAAATCTTGAGAGAGACTATTGACCCCCTGAATGCAGCCACTCGTTCCCACGGGGGTGTTAACTTGGCACAGGTCTAAAAACAGGATGGTTTTTCCTGCCGTCGCGGTGACGGCATTGCTCATTTCTGAAAGGGCCAGGCTTGTACGCCGAAGATGGTCGAGGTGGCTTTGGTGAGTGAGCAAGTAAGGAAATCCTCCTTTATCCGTGACCGCATGTCCTGAAACAAAAAGCATGGCCATATCTTTTTGCGTGGTTTCTTGGGTGAGCCAATCCAATCCATCGAGTAAATTGCCTTTGGTGGCGGATTCATTCAGATAGATTTTGACTTTGACATCCTGATAAAGCCGATTCGCCTGCCCTTCTATGGTGGTGCCAAAACTCTCCGCATCGCTCGCGGAGGTTGGAACCTGAATGGTGGGATCATGCGAATAATCCATGCCGATTGCCAGAACGTAGAGGTTGGGCTTCGCGGCTTGCTCGTCCCATTTGACGACCACTTCAGCTGGGGGGCTGGTGGCCCATCGGGTTTTCGCCCGAAGAGTAATGGTGCAGTTTTTTGCGGGAATGGGCACGTCAATGGATTGATACGGCTGATCTGAACTAATGGCACCGAGGACTTGAATCCCGCGGGCTGCGGATATGGGTTGGCCGTCGATGAATACCGAAATGCCATCCGCCGGCGCTTTTGGATGGGTGACGACCGCATATTGAATGTGCACCATGGGGTCGGAGGTCGTTATCGGACCTGTGGGTGATAGAATCATAATTTCAGGGGGATGCTGGACTAGCAGCGTCTCTAGATTTTCCGAAGAAGTGTGAGCTGTTTGGCCTTGCTCTTTTTGAAGGAGATTGGCGATGGTGGATTCCATCTTCTGTTGCCGCATTTTTACGTTTTGAAGAAGGGGTGGGGCCACCGTTTTAGGTTTGCCCACGGTCTGTGATTTCCTGGCTTCTGCCAGACGCAAAGCTTCCTTTTCATCCCAGGTCAGGATCAGGTTTTCGATGATGTCGGGACGGTAGGAAAGCGTTCGGAACCGGCTGATTGGAAAAAAGTCTGCCGAATAGTCACCTCCATAATTTTTGTGCCAGCCGATCAGGTGTTCTGCCCCGGGGGCGGTATCGTAATACCCCGAAGGCGTCCACATGATCCAGTTTTCCGTTTTGGGGTCCGGGAACAACGCCAACAACTCTCGACCATCCCGCAACCGATACCAACGGATGGTTCCGTCTCCGAGCGTGGCAAGGGCAATTTCGTTGTCTTGGGAGATATTCACCCCCCAGGCGTTTTCGGGAATCGGGGTGTGCCAGAGTTCCTCTCCTTTTCGGTCGAAGAGCCGGAGGTTCCAGGATGTGCCCAATAAGACTGACTCATGATGCGGGGCGATGGCCATACTTCTCGAAACTTCATATTGGTCGAGATCCAAAGATTTTCCATTGAGGGTGGGTGTCCGTGAGTTTTTCCAATTCTCAACCGAAAGATTGGGCACGGATTGGAGCGGTGAATGAAGAGTGGAGTGTGAGGATGGGGGTATGAGCAAGACCCGAGAGGCAATGGAAAACTGTGCCGGGTTTTTTGCAAATTGGGCGAATCCAAATTGCACACTCGACCCATCTGGGGACAATAGTAAGTTCTCGCCGATATCTCGATAGTCTGCCACCGTTACCTTTGAAGCGAATGTGGTCTCCCCTTCGGTATTCAAAATGCCAAAGGTCCCACTCGCCGCACTAAACCCAATGCCACCAGATTTGAGGATGGTGAGATCGAGGATGGTGTTGGGGCTAACCGGGATATCAAGGAACTGGTCTGATTTTGAAATTTCCCATTTTCGGATAAAGTGTTTCCCGGATTTTCGGGCTGTTCCTGCTGCAAAAAGGGTATGACCCTCTTGGGACCAAGCTACCGAGCTAAAGGTCCCTTTGGAGGGAGGCGGATTGTGTGGTTGAAAGTCCGTGGGCGCCAAATCCTCAGTGGAGAGGACGGTGACATGAGCGGAATCCTCATAGCCGACGGCTAGATGGGTCCCATCGGATGAAAAAGCCAGCCCATAGGGACGTTTGCCACCTGGGGGGCGGGTCTTTCCTCGTGGTTGAAAGTCATGATCATACAACCTAATGAATCCATCATAGGAACTAATGGCAAACCTTCCTTTTTGATCAAATGCGATTCCATACACATAACTTGTGGGGAGAAAGGATTGATCATAAGCGATTAAGGCATAATCGGATGTTCGATAGATGTGAAACCCGGTTCCCCCATGTAGGCCAACCACCAACATCTTTCCGTCAGGCGAAAACTCCACATCTCCAATAGAACTGGGGAGATTCGAAATCTTTTTGATTAAGTCCCCGCTTTTCCGGTTGAAAAGATACAGGGCATAGGAACGATCCCAGCTGACTCCGGTCCATCCCCCCGCAGCGATGGTTTGGCCATTGGGCGACATGGCGACGGCGAAGATTTTGCCTTCATGGCCGTGACCTATTGGGGGGCGAAGCACTTTGGCCAATTGCTTGGTCTGAATATTCCATATCCGCACCGTTTTATCTTTGGATCCGGTGACAAGATAGTGATTGGCCGTATCAAGGGAAAGACGGGAAATATCTTCAATATGCCCTCCATTTTCGAGCCTCAACATGGGGTGTTGGGGTGGATCAGATGGAGAAACCGTTTTCGTCAACTGAGGAGATGGATGGGATTCTGAATAAGCCGCATGGGGGGGAGAGCATGCAAATCCTCCGAGGGAGAGCATTCCGCAAAGCCAAGGCACGGCGAGTGTTTTTGCCAAACCAGAGCAAGCCCATCGAAGACTTGGGGTCCATTTCATTTTTTCATCATTCCTGGTATTTTTAGAAAAGCCAATGCGTTGTTTCCGATTCTTGAAGAGCTTTCTTTTATTAAGTGAATGAATATCCAGATATGCAGGTAGGAATAAGATTATTTAAAAAGGATGAAACGGCATTTCAAACTATTGAGTTGAATTTCAGTGGAGACTTTATTGTACCGTTTTGAACGGAAGAGATAAAAGCCTGAATTGTCTCGTGCTTTCAAGGAGTTAGTTCCTGCGATGGTTTGATAGCTCCAGAAATATGTGAGGGGATTTCTTGGCCCAAATGTTGCTCTCTTATTGATCTGGTGGTTTTGAAGTAAACCAAAGCCCTGGGCATTTCTATGAGATGAATTGGCGCTATGGATTGTGCCCAGTTGTTTTTAACCTTAATGAGGAGGG
This sequence comes from Nitrospirales bacterium, assembly GCA_965223495.1. Lineage (GTDB taxonomy): Bacteria > Nitrospirota > Nitrospiria > Nitrospirales > UBA8639 > Nitrospira_E. The sequence continues at coordinate 1,169,481 of OZ245001.1, forward strand.
CGTTGAAATGAGAAAATATTCGCAAGGAAGCGGTGTCGTGATTAGGTTTATTGGCTTGGGGGTCTTGGCCCTCGTCGTTTCTTTTCTTGGGACATCCAACGTATATGCGGAGCCGATGGCGGATGATAGTATCTGCCGTGAGGCGGATCCCGATGGGAAAGGCAGTATTGATTGGACAAATGGGATGATCCAAGCAACCGGAATGGGGTTCCCTAATCCTAAAGATGCGAATGCCCGTCAAGCAGAAGAAAACGCGAAAAGAGCTGCCACTGTGGTTGCCCGGAGGAATTTACTTGAGATGATCCAAGGCATCGTCGTGGATTCTACGACTGTGGTCGAAAATTTAATGGTGAAGTCAGACAAGATTACCAATAAAGTTCAAGGAATCATCAAACATTCTCGGGTAATCAAAGAACAGCGATTCCCCGATGGCGGATACCAAGTCACGGTTGAAATGCCCGTTAGTGGTGAATTCTCCAACCTGATTGTGCCCTCACGTACGGCCAAACCCAATTCCCTAAAATTTCCAACCACGGCCAGGAAAAAAGACGGACCGTTTACGGGACTGATCATTAACGCCCAGGGCTTATCGGTTCAGCGTGCACTAAGCCCTAGAATATTAATGGAGGATGGACAAGTCGTGTACAGTTCAGAGTGGGTGGACCCGAGTGTGAAGCAAGGTGAAACGTTGGTTGGATATGTTTGTGGGATGGAAGCCGCGAAAACGAATGAGCGGGTTACGGCAGATCCGATGGAAGTCAAGGCCCTTCGGGTCACCGGCGACAAACAAACAGATATCGTCATAAGCAATACGGATGCCCAAATGCTCCATATGGTACCCGCACATCAGGAATTCTTGGAAAAAGCGAAGGTGTTATTCGTTCTGGATCGATAAGTGACAGGGAAGTTTACCTGGAGCATTCCCAACATTCTTTTTTGCGCTTGACCAAAATGATTACACTGAAATGTTTATGAGTGTTCTTTGATTTCTGTCTAAATGGATAAGGGGTGCCCGGTTCATCATCTTCTAGGCACCCATGGTTCTTGGAGAAGACTTATGAAGACGATCCCCCTTTCAGATTTGGAAATGCTTAAGCGTGTTGCCTCAGCAAGCCTTGTTTTGATCTGGAGTTTGCTAGGCCTGGCTGCCCCAGTCTGGGCAGAGTCCTTGGAGCCAGTCAAAGGACATTATTGCTATACCTTTGGGGACACGGAAACCCCAAGTGAAGCCAAGCAAAAAGCTTTGGGGCTCGCGAGACAACGAGCGGTGGAAAGTCATGCGGTGTATATCACCAACCAAACGAAGATTGAAAATTTTCAACTCAAGGAAGATGTCATCGAATCAGTGAGTGTCGGTCTCTTGAGAAACGTCAACATTGAAAAAGAAGAAGAACAGGGACGTCGGATTTGTATATTTATTTCGGCCCAAATTGAACCGGACCGTTTGCAAGAGGAGATCGATCGGAGACTGGGGCAACGTGAAGTGAAGCATGAGCTAAACGATCTCTTGCACACTTCTTCTGATGATGGGAGTTTGAAAATTTGGGTGAACAAACCAGAAGGTTCCTATACAGAAGGTGAAGGGTTGGTTGTTTACGTGAAATCGAATCGAGACGCCTATTTGAAATTAGACTATTTCCAAGCGAATGGGACCGTGGTCCATTTAGTCCCGAATATCTTCAGAGAACAAGCTTTTATTCAAAAAGGGAAAACGTATGAATTTGGTGGCCCGAATTCTCCGGAACGATTCGTGATTAGTGGTCCCTTTGGTGACGAGGTGATAAAAGGGTTTGCCAGCATTCGTCCCTTTGCGAAAAGCTTGCAGCCCAGTGCGCATATCAGTCAAAGCAAAACCTATTTAGGAACCTTAAAACAAGGACTGGATTCTTCTATAGGTCAAAAGAAACGGGGAGTGATGATCGTATCTGGGGCCACAGCTCCTTTGCACACCCGAAGCCGGGAGGTCTCCCAGCATAGAGAAAGCGTGAAATAAACCTTGGAGAGGTAGATTCTGAAATTCTGCCCTGTACCGTAGTGGCCCCAAAAAAGAATCCTTACTCTCCCCTTGCCAATCGTGACAACTTCCATGAGTTTTTAGTATGAAGGGGCCCGGCAAAATTTCCGGGCTATATCATCTGGCTTGTTCCTGAGTTATGGGGAAGGAACCGTGCTATGGTCACGCATTGGTGAAGACCATGGGTCACCAACGGGGAGGTAAACGTATCCTCTTCCGATTTCTAGAGACGGTTATCATTGAAAAGTGAAGTTCCTCTCGCATTCCTGGCTGGTTACCGATAATTTAGGATGTTTCCAACGCGTTCCTATCGAATATTGGTGAGTGGAAACCTCTCCGGACTTGGCCAATAAACCACGCGAGCTTTTCCCGATATTTTTTGTTCCTCTACAAAGCCCCAAAATCGACTGTCGAGGCTCTGGTCCCGATTACCTCCCAGGACAAAATAAGAATTGGCGGGTATGGTATGGGGAGATAAGTTGTCTCGAGGGTTTATTCGACCGTCGATAACGCCTGGATGAATATGCTGAATGAATCCAGCTTCCATCAGGGGGGTTCCATCGATGTACACGACCTTATCTCGAATTTCTATAGTCTCACCCGGGAGGCCCACTATGCGTTTTATGAAGGGTTTAGTTTCGTCTTCTGGAAAAAAGGAAAAACCACCATTTCATAACGATTGGGAGACCGGAAATGATAAATCATTGTAGCCGGTAAAATATGGTCGCCGATGAGGATAGTGGGCAGCATGGATCCAGCAGGAATCTTATAAGCACGGGCTACATGGGAGCGGATGAAATCGGATAATGGACCTTGGAGAACCATGGCTAGTATCCACACCAGCAGGTAAACGTACCATTTATCGCGTGAACCCGGATGGAATCCATTGCGGGTTTCTTTCGCGCAGAGCACAGAGCTGCGAATAACCATGCAGTAAATCAGGACAACTAGGGCGAAAAAGAGAAGGCCATTGATATGAGGAAAAGGTACCCAAAGAAGGAGGATAGGGCCGTGAACAAGGATATCAAACAGAAGAGCTACCATATCGATTCCCTTTGCCATTTCCCACAATAAATATGGCCCAATCCTGGCAATACCGACCCCAAGAGACCAGCCACCCATGGTTTTCTGGCCTTGTTCATGTGGTAAATGGGTTGAAATTACTTTTCATTAGAAGGCTGAATCTGAAGTTTTTCTTCTCCATCAATACTTGACCCTGAGAGCCTCTCGTCATTTTCGAGGATAAAGAACCCTCATCGTTGAAGGTCTTTCCCCTATGAAAGGGGAAAGACGAAATTTTAGACAGACCTAATCAACCGCTTCCTGGCTGAGGGCAACAGTTTTTATTTGGGCATGCACTCGTTGGCCGGGGTGTAGGTTTAGAATTGCGAGGGATTTTCGGGTTATGGTGGCCAGTAACGGGACGCCGACATCCAATTTTATATCGACGAAGGGATGCAAGGAATCGATGGGGCCAATTTCCACGACTGTGGCTTCCAAGATATTGAGCACGCTGGATTGAAAGTCGGGTAAACTGGATACGATACTGACATCCTTTGCCAGAATCTGAACCCGCATAGAGGTACCAATCTCTCCCTCTTGATGGGGGACAGACAAAGTTCCTCCGGAAAACTGAAGTGTGGTTAACCCGTATTGGGAATCGTGTGTGGTCACCTGCGTATCAATGATGGAACCAAGCTGATTCTCCGGAATGATCTGCCGAAGGTTCAGTTGGGCAAACACTTCTTCGAGGGGGCCGTTTCCCACCACGCTGCCATCTTTCAGCAACAAGAGGGTGTGGGCCAGCTGCATGACTTCTTGTAGAGCGTGAGTCACGTAGATGATTGGGATGTGGAATTCGGTATTCAGTCTCCGGATCAACGGAAACACTTCCCGTTTCCGGTGTATGTCTAAGGAGCTAAGGGGTTCATCCATTAATAACAGGCGGGGACTAGTGAGAAGGGCGCGCCCGATTGCGACTCGTTGTTGTTCCCCACCCGATAACCGCCCGGGGTACCGGGATAACAGAGGTTCCAGGTCCAACGTTTGTACGACCTGATCTAGGTGAATTTTTCTTTCATTTTTCGGTGTTCGTTTCCATCCATACAACAAATTCGAGCGAATGGTGAGATGAGGAAATAGGCGAGGTTCCTGAAACACATATCCGATTGGACGGCGCGAAAGAGGGACGAATAGCTTCCGAGCTTCATCCTGCCACACTTCCTCTCCCAGAGTCATTGACCCCGTAGGAGAGCGTTCCAGCCCGGCAAGGCACCGGAGGAGAGTGGTCTTACCACAACCGGATGGACCAAAGACTGCCGTAATGCCCTTCCCCGGAAACGTGGTATGGACCTTGAGTTGAAAGGAAGAAAAGGTCACCGAAAAGTTGGCTTGTATCGGGTTCATGACAACTGCAGGGGTAGGCGCCGATTGAGTGAATAGACAACCAGGAGAATGACAAAGGAAAAAATGAGCAGACCAGCTGAAAGGGTATGGGCCTGTGCATATTCTAAGACCTCTACATGATCATAGATGGCGATGGAAAGGACTTTGGTCTCGCCAGGTATATTTCCCCCGACCATCAGGACGACCCCAAACTCTCCCAAGGTATGGGCAAACCCAAGAACGACCGCGGTCAAATACCCCCGAATGGCCATGGGTGACGCCACGGTCAAAAAGGTATTTAGCTTTGACGCACCTAAGGCCCATGCGGCTTCCAGGGGTTTTCTCCCCAAGGATTCAAAAGCTCCGTGAAGGGGCTGAACGACAAAGGGAAGGGAATAGAATGTCGAGGCAATAACCAAGCCCGTAAAGGTAAAGGAAAAGGCCGATCCGGTGAGTGCGGTCCAGGCCCCTCCAATAGGCCCATGAGGCCCGAGCGCCATTAATAAATAAAACCCTAAGACAGTTGGAGGCAGAACGATGGGAAGGGCAACGACGGCTTCGATCGTTGTTCGAAAGCGTGAGGAGGTGAAGGCCAGCCACCAGGCCAACGGGGTGCCGATTATTAATAACACGATGACGGTCACTCCGGCTAACTGTAGAGTTAACCACAACGGCCCCCAGTCCAATTCCGCGAGGCTCATTTCTTGTTTTCTTCCTTTGTTGTTTCCACCCTGTAACCAAATTCTTCAATAAGTTCCAGAATTTTGGGAGATTTAACATACTCGAAAAATGTGAGAGCCGCATTCTTGTTTTGGCTCCTAGTCAGGAGGGTCGCCTGCTGCCGTAGTGGATCATAGAGATGTTCCGGGACGTCCCATCGACTACCCATTCCCTGAATGCTGGGATCCAAGACTTGGGAAAGAGCTACCAACCCAAGTTGAGCGTGTCCCGAATACACGAACTGAAACGTTTGGCCAATATTTTCCCCAAAGACGATTCGCCCCTTGGTTTGTTTGCCCCAGACCTTGAGCCTTTGCAAGATTTGTTGTGCGGCGGTTCCATAGGGAGCTGTTTTGGGGTTGGCCATGGCGAGAAAGCTATATTGCCCATTGGTTAAGAGGGTTTTCCCATCTCCCTTAATCAAGTTGGGGTTGGCACTCCATAGGGTTAGGCGACCCAACGCATAGGTGAATCGACTCCCTGAAACCGTGAGTCCGTCTTCTTCCAGTAATGTTGGGCGTTTCTCATCGGCAGAAAAAAAGACATCGAATGGGGCACCGTGGTGAATTTGTGCATATAGCTTTCCGCTCGATCCGGAGCTAATCACCAGGAAATGTCCTGTGTCCTGATTAAAATGGATGGCAATCTTTTTTAACGGCGCTAAAAAGTTTGTGGCTACGGCTACCCGCACTTCCCCAGCCACGACATTTGTCCCGAGGGCTCCGAAAAAGAAAAATAACGAAATGCCTAATATCCTCAAAACACATTCCTCGTGTGGTGCCGGGGGGGTAATGCTCAAGGGAACCCAAAAATTTGGAATGTAATTTATAATTTTCTTTTAGTTAATTAGAAATGTCAATATATGGCCTTTCCTATAATCCCTTTTTTGTGGAAAAATGACACTCTTTCAACCAGCCCTAAGCGGGCTCGTCAATTCTTCAGTCGAGCTTGGGACAGTTTCCCATGATTGTTCATAGGTTTCTGGTTGTGGCTAATTAACGTAAAAGGTTTATAAGGTATCGGAGGTTTTTTGAGAGCTGGATGGCAAGTTTTTTCTCCAACGGTGTTTGGGACATTTCATGCACCTCGCATTTATTCGAGTTATACTTGAAAGTAGTGCCTGAAGGAAGTTGAAAAGACGCGGCGTCTCGGGTTGAAATGGGTGTTGCAACACAGCCACATTCAACCATAAAGGAGAGACGCCACGATGCAAGAGAGTACCAAACCTGAGGGTGGAGATCGAGAGGGGCGCGATACCTTGACCGAGCTGCTGCGGGCGGGAGCTCGAAAGTTGCTTGGGCAAGCCCTAGAAGCTGAGGTAGCTGAATTGGTCGCCGCGTATGCCGAGCACCGAGATGAGGAGGGCCGGGCCCTCGTGGTCCGGAGTGGGCACCAGCCGGTACGGGAAATTCAAACAGGGATTGGGCCGGTGACGGTCCAGGTCCCGAAGGTGCGGAGTCGCCAGGGAGATCCTGTGACCTTCCGCTCTGCGTTGGTTCCCCCCTATGTGCGCAAAACCCGAAGTTTAGAAGCCGCGCTTCCTTGGCTCTATTTAAAAGGGATCTCCACCGGGGAGATGCAGGCCGCCTTGGAAGCGTTAGTCGGCCCCGAGGCCAAGGGGCTCTCCGCCAGTACCGTGGCTCGGTTGAAACAGAGCTGGCGAGCCGAGTACGACGCCTGGCGGCAACGACGAGTCGATGAGGGCGAGTGGGCCTATATTTGGGTCGACGGGATTTACAGTGGACTACGGGCCGCGGAGCATCGACTGTGTGCGTTAGTCGTCATTGGGGTGAATAGCCAGGGGGAGAAGCAGCTCTTGGCGATCGAAGACGGCGTGCGCGAGTCGACCCAGAGCTGGCGGGAAGTCCTGTTGCATCTGAAAGCCCGGGGGCTGACGGCACCGGCCTTAGCCATTGGGGATGGGGCCATGGGGTTCTGGGGAGCGTTGGAGGAAATATACCCGCACACAAAGCAACAGCGGTGTTGGATGCACAAGACCAGCAATGTTCTCAATGCGTTGCCGAAGAGGGTGCACTCCAAGGCGAAACAGGCGTTGCACGAGATCTGGCAAGCCGAGACGCAACCCGCAGCCGACCGAGCGTTTGACTTCTTTCTGCAGACCTACGAGGCGAAGTATCCGAAGGCCACGGCATGTTTAGAAAAAGATCGGGAGGCCTTGCTGACGTTCTACGCATTCCCGGCGTCGCATTGGCAAAGTCTGCGTACCACGAATCCGATTGAATCGACCTTCGGGACCATTCGGCATCGGACAAAGCAGACGAAGGGCTGTCTGACTCGGGACGGGATGTTACACATGATGTTCAAGCTGGGCCGCTGTGCTGAGAAAACCTGGCGACGCCTACGGGGATTTGGGCAGTTGGCACAAGTGATCGAGGGCATTCAATTTACGGATGGAATCCGGGCAACTACAGAGGAACCCGTCGCCGCGTAATCAATAGCCCAGACACTACATTTGACAATAACTCCATTTATTCACCCCTCTGATGGAAATAGGAATGGGAAAAGGAAACCCTATCTCTTATCAAAGGTTTTGGGAAAGAAAAAGGAGGGAAGTAATGAGAAAGGAAATATTGACTCAACCACCCCAAGGGTGATGATTGATAGGCCAGGGGAGGGCAGAACCTAAGGACATCGCCCCAATCGGAGTCAGTGAAAGAGTTAAAAACCTGATTAAAGAGTTTAAAGCAAGGCTGGGAAAAAGGTTATTCTCCCTGACAGGAATGTCCATCGAAAATTTTACAGGGAGAGGCACTTCTGGCAAGTTTCCAGGATTTCAGAATCGGGGGAATATTATTCGGGCGGATCTCGACGACGACGTCAATCATATCCCCAACAGCCAACGTTTTCAGCTGAGCCTTCACTTTATCTTCCACTTGAATCCATTGAATGCCGGAGTCAGTGGTAATGAGAAAATATCCTTTGTCGGGCTCTAAGCGAACAATGGGACTATAGTAGCTCTTGAGAGTCGTCGAGGCTTCCGCAAAAACTGGGGCGTTAGCTTGGAACAGTAATCCTAGCCCGAAAAATACGCACAACCAATGATAGGGGACCATACGAATCTCCTTCGTGGAATTTTGAGAAAGCCTCTCATTATTACAAGACCTAGGAGAAGAAGTCCATCTTTTTCACCGAAAACTTTTGGAGAATGGAAACGAGCGTTTCAGGTGGAAGGATGGAGAGGGACTTCAGTGGCTTGTGAGTCGGCAATCTTAAAAGCGCGAATAATCGGGGAATCTGCCTTTTCCAGGGACACGATGAGATGCAGGGGTTCGGGAAGATTCATCTTGGCTCGGTAACTTTCAAATTCCATGGCGATGGTGATGTCAGTTTGAGAGGGCCTGGCCGGACTGAAGGTGTGGGAATGATAAAAACCAATGAGATCTAGCCCTTTTGTTCGGATGTCTCGTTGGGCCATGGCCATTTCTCGAGCATCCATTTGAAACGCAATATCGGCCCGCTCCTCGGGGGTGAGTTGTTTCAAGTCTGATAACTTTGCCCCATCAAATCGGTTGAGTTCTTGGTCGGACATGGTAGCCAGGATATTGGTAATTCGATAGGATTCGGCGACCACTCCATCATTTCCTGAAAGAATTCCACAGCATTCATGAGGCGCGAGTTCTCGAGCATGCGCGATCATATCCTCGATGATATCCGAAGGAATGGTGAGCATGCGGGAAACTTAAAGGCTACAGGAGACCTCATGCTCCACCAACTTGGTAATGGAGGGGTGGGGTCCGCAGAGGGGGCAATCTGGGGCCTTCGGTCGGCCTACTTTTCGGAAGGTCATATCCAAAGCGTCATAGAGAAGTAATTTATCGGCAAGGGTTTCCCCAAGACCAATGATTTCCTTGATGGCCTCATTGGCCTGTAAGATGCCGATGGTTCCCGCCAGGACCCCCAAAACTCCTGCTTCCTGACAGTTGGGGACGAGGCCAGCTGGCGGGGGTTCCGGGTACAAGCACCGGTAACAAGGGTATCCCTCGTGGGGTTTGATCGTGGCGAGCTGACCCTCAAAGCGGAAGATGCTTCCGGAAATCAGGGTCTTTTTGGCGAAAAAACAGGCGTCATTGACCAAAAACCTTGTTGAAAAATTATCCGACCCATCAAGGATGATGTCATAGTCTTCAATCAGGCTCATGATATTCGAAGCGCTCACGTGCTCAGGGAAAAGCTTCAGGGTGATTTCAGGATTTAAGGCGGAGAGTAGCTTGCCGCCCGATTCCACTTTGGGGATCCCAATACGGTCGGTGGTATGTAAGATTTGCCGTTGAAGGTTGGACAAATCCACGACATCCCCATCGGTCAATCCGAGGATCCCAATACCTGCGGCGGCGAGATACAGAGCCGCGGGAGAACCCAAACCGCCGGCACCAATCACGAGAATCTTGGCGTCCTGCAGTTTTTTCTGTCCCTTACCCCCGACTTCCGACAAAATGATTTGGCGGCTATAGCGTTGGATTTGAGATTCTGAAAAGTCCATGGTGAACGATTCCTACTCCACGACGTTGAGTTCAATGGGATCGACGACGCATCCTTTTTGACGTAATCCCTCAACTGCCCGATCGATTTCATCCGGGCTCCCCGTGAATTCTACATCCAACCAGCCGGTCGTTTCTCGAACGTCCGCCCGTCGAATACTGTAAATCACTTCATATTCTTTCCCAATCTGATAAAGAATTGGATCGGGAATTTTTTCTTCAGGGTACCGAATATGAAAACGTAATTTAGCCATTACGCTCCTCCGGCAATTGCAGGAATGATCGAGACTTCATCCCCTTCCTTCAAAGGAGTATCTTTCCCCGTCAAAAATCGGATGTCTTCTTCATTAACGTAAATGTTAATGAAGCGGCGAACCTCTCCACTCTCATCATATAAGCGTTCTTTAATGCCGGGATGTGCTGATCCCAGGTTATCAATGATTTCCGCCACGGTATTGCCGGCTATTTCCACTTCGTTCTTCCCCCCGGTCATGGGGCGGAGGGGTGTAGGAATTCGGACTTTGATCATGCTGGCTCCTCAATGCCAAAGGTCTTCGTAAAATGACTGAGACTGGGTTGAATGCGAATAGGTCGTCCTACCGAGTCGACGACGGCTTCCTGTGTTTTCAGACCGTTGCCGGTAATATAGGCCACGGTGACATCTTGTTTATGAATTAATCCCTGTTTAACCAGTTTTCGTAAGACTCCGATCGTGACGCCTCCTGCCGTTTCCGCAAAAATTCCCTCAGTTTGGGCAAGAAGTTTAATGCTTTCCACGATCTCTTCATCCGTGACTGCATCCATCGCCCCATGGCTCTCGGCAGCCGTCTTTAAGGCATAGTATCCATCCGCGGGATTGCCGATAGCGAGGGATTTTGCGATCGTGTCGGGCTTGACCGGCTTGAAAAAGTCCCGCCCATTTCGATATGCGGTGGCGATAGGGGAGCAACCTTCGGCTTGAGCTCCATTCACTTTCGTAGAAACCGAATCCAGGATGCCGACCTTTTCGAATTCCTTTAACCCCTTCCAAATCTTGGTGAGGAGAGACCCGGAGGCCATGGGAACAACCACTTGGTCCGGGGCACGCCATCCCAATTGCTCGGCGGTCTCAAACGCCAAGGTTTTGGAGCCTTCTGCATAATAGGGACGGACATTAATGTTGACGAAGGCCCAATGGCGTTCCCCGGCAATTTCACTGCATAGGCGGTTGACGTCATCGTAATTGCCTTCGATCTCGACCACATTGGGTCGATAGATTAAATTGCCGAGCACTTTGGCCGCTTCCAGGTCCCCCGGGATGAAGACATAACATTTCATGCCGGCCGATGCGGCGTGGGCGGATACCGAATTGGCCAAATTGCCCGTGGAGGCACATGCCACCGTTTCAAAGCCAAGCTCACGGGCCCGGGTCAGGGCAATGGCGACCACACGATCTTTGAACGACAGCGTGGGATGGTTCACGCAATCGTTTTTAATGTATAGATTGTCTAGACCTAAAAAGGCGCCGAGATTTTTGGCATGCACCAATGGAGTGAATCCCGCATGTTTTCCGATAAATTGTGTACCCTCCACTGGTAAGAGATCCACATATCTCCAGAGACTTTTCGGCCCAGCGAGAATTTTGTCCCTCGTGAGGACTTGTTTGATGGCCGTGTAATCATATTTCACTTCCAACGGACCAAAACATAATTCGCAAACATGAATATCTTGCGTGGGATATTCTTTCCCACATTCTCGGCAGATGAGTGATTGCATTTTTTTCGTCATCACGAAGTCCTCAGCCACGATCTATCGGAATTTCCAGAACACGAAAGTCGTGGCTAATTGAGTTGGCACACCTCGGGTTCATCATACGTCGTGAGTTCCGTCAAGGTCGGTTCCGTTCCGCACAAGGCACAGTTGGGATTGGGTTTAACCCTAATTTCCCGAAAGGTTGTCGTTCGGGCATCAAAGTCCAAGAGGCGGTTCGTCAAGGGTTGCCCAATCTTTAAGATCAACTTTACCGCTTCGGTGGCTTGAACGGTCCCGATGATCCCGGCGACAACCCCAATGATCCCGGCTTCCTGACAGCTGGGAACCACTCCGGGGGGTGGCGGCCCTTTAAAAATGCACCGGTAACAAGCCGACTCCTTGGGAATGATGGTCATCACCCGACCTTCAAATCGCAGGATGCCGCCGTGGACAAGAGGTTTGCCTTCCAAGAAACAGGCATCATTAATCAGGAATTTGGCAGGAAAATTATCGACTCCATCGATGACGACATCATACTGACTGATTAATTCCCGTGCATTTTCGGCCGTGAGCCGCTTTTCATAGGTGGTGACTCGGACATCGGGGTTTAACGCTTGGATTTTTTCCTTAGCCGATAGCGCTTTGGAGCGACCAATGTCCGGAGTATGGTGGAGGATTTGTCGTTGCAGGTTGGACATATCCACCACATCGCTGTCGATCAATCCAATGGTTCCTATCCCTGCCGCACCCAGATAATAGGCCACCGGACACCCAAGGCCCCCCGCCCCAACCACAAACACTTTGGCTTGGGATAGTTTCTTTTGGCCTTTGCCGCCCACTTCCGGCAAAAGGATATGACGGCTATACCGAGTAATCTGTTCTTCCGTAAAGCTCATGCTGCCCAATCATTAAATGTTAAAATATTTTTCCATGCTCAGGTATCGTTCGCCCGTATCGCAGAGGACCGTGACCACGTTTTGGTCAGAGCTCAACGATTCGGCGACCTTTTGTGCCGCGAACACATTAGCCCCCGCGGAGATGCCCACTAAGAGCCCTTCTTTTTTCGCCAATTGTTTCGTCGTTTGATAGGCTTCTTCATCGGTGACGGTCATGATTTCATCAAGAATGGACCGATTGAGCACCTTGGGGACAAATCCTGCTCCAATCCCTTGAATTTTGTGAGGGCCTGGTTCTCCTCCCGACAAGACGGGAGAACCAGATGGTTCCACCGCCACCACTTTGACGTTGGGGTTTTGTTCTTTAAATACCTCTCCACATCCGGTGATGGTCCCGCCGGTGCCTACGGCGGTGACTAAGGCATCGACTTTTCCGTCTAAGGCCTCCAAAATTTCGGGAGCTGTGGTTTTTCGATGCATGGCCGGATTGGCTGGGTTCGAAAATTGATCGGGCATAAAATATTCCGGGTTTTGTTTTAACATGTTTTCTGCTTCGGAGATGGAGCCTCGCATTCCTTCCCGCGCAGGGGTCAAGACAAGTTGAGCCCCATAGGAGGATAATAAGCTTGCCCGTTCCAGACTCATTCCTTCCGGCATCACCAATATAAGTTTATACCCACGAACGGCTGCCACCAAGGCGAGACCAATACCGGTATTCCCACTGGTGGGTTCAATGATGGTACTGCCCGGTTTCAACAGACCGAGGTTCTCGGCCTCATCGATCATATTTAAACAGATTCGATCTTTTACACTCCCACCAGGATTATAAAACTCGGCCTTTCCGTAAATCGTGGCCCCGCAGGGGGGCGAGAGCTGATTCAATCGGACTAACGGGGTGCGACCAATGCCGTCTGTGATACGTGGGAGAAAGGGCTGCTTCACGCCCCACCGCCCATAAAAAACAGAAACTCCAGTTTGTCGCCTTCTTTCAGAGACGTGGTCTTCAAATGCTCCTGATCAACCATTTGCGTGTTCAGTTCTACGGCGACGAGTTGTGGGTCAATCTCTTTGGTGGTTAAAACATCCATGACCGTTGAAACCTCAAGGGTTTCAGGCTTGCCGTTTATCGTTAATTGCATGGGGTGCTCCGGTAAAAGTCGGTTCAGGCCATCGAGAATCCCTAAACAAAAAAACGTAACAAACCCTCGTAAATGGAGTCAAGAAAGGCACATTTACGATGAATTTGGGAGTAACAAGGGCACTAATTCCTTTGCCCGGCCATGAAAAGATACATCGACTACTGAGGAATTGGGTGTGGGGTCCAAATTCAATTCAACCACGAAAGCCCCCTGATTTTTGGCCACCGGCGCGAATGAAGCGGCTGGATACACGACTCCTGAAGTTCCGATTATTAATAATACCTCACAAGCTTGTAAGGCCGAATAACTCTGATCCACATCTTCCGTCGCCAGAGATTCCCCGAACCACACGATATGGGGGCGCAATAATCCTCCGCAATTGTCACAAGTGGGAGGGTAGGGCAGGGGAACTTCCCGGTTGGGGCTTACCCGATGGCATTCCGTACACCGTACCTTCCAAATATTCCCATGAATTTCCGAGAGTCCCTGGGTTCCTGCTGTGGCATGGAGTCCGTCCACATTTTGGGTGATGACCCAAAACTGTGGAATGAGTGTTTCCAGCTGGACCAACGCTTCGTGGGCAGGGTTGGGGCTTTTGGTCGAAAGTAAATCCCGCCGCCAGTTGTACCAATCCCAGACGAGTTTGGGATCTCGTGCAAAAGCGTCGGGGGAAGCTAATTCTTCAGGGCGAAAATTCTTCCATAAACCTTCGGCTCCTCGAAAGGTGGGAACCCCGCTATCGGCCGAAATCCCAGCTCCGGTTAATACGGTCACGGAGCGAGCGGTTAACAAGCGGTCCCGAACATCCAAAATTGTCATTCCCTTAGGCATTCAACGTACCCCTGATTCAAAAAAAGCTTACCATGAGGGGAGAAGGGGATAAAATGGGGTCAGACTCGATTTTAGAGCCTGAGTTTGGTAGGCTGCGTTTCCCCCTCTAAGGAAGAAAGGGAAAATTGTGGCTCGTTTACCAAGGTTTTATGTTCCGGATACCCCCCTCCACGCCATTCAGCGGGGGAATAACCGATCTCTCCTTTTTTTTGAACCGGTGGATTATTCCCAGTATGTCAGCTGGTTAAAAGAGGCTGCTTTCGAACATAGATGTGCCATTCATGCCTATGTTCTCATGCCAAATCATGTTCATCTTTTGGTGACCCCCAACCAAGCAACCAGTTTGCCGAAAATGTTCCAATCCCTGGGACGTCGGTATGTACAATACGTTAATGCGAAGTATGAGCGGACAGGAACACTCTGGGAAGGACGCTATCGCGCCACTATCATCGATAGTGACGCCTATTTGTTGACCTGTTGTCGGTATATTGAATTGAATCCCGTTCGTGCCAACCTCGTGGCTCATCCTCGGGATTATATATGGTCGAGTTATCGGTTTCATGCCCTTGGCCGGGCTAATCCTTTGTTAACCCCCCATGAGTTGTACCTTCAACTAGGCCGGACGGCCCTCGCTCGGCAACAAGCCTACCGGGCTCTGTTTCGGCAACATTTAAGTGAGGAAGTGCTAGAAAGTATTCGGGATGCCACGAATAGTGCCTGGGTGTTAGGGAGTTCCCGGTTTACGGCCCGGATGGAACGCAAACTGGATCGACGGGTGTCCCCTTTACCTCGGGGTCGCCCAAGAAAAGAATCTTAGTAATCCCTGAAATCAGGTAACAATCCCGAAGGGTAATCCGGTGGGGGGCTGTTCTTACCGTGAGGCCATGTGGGATAGGCCCTGAAAGGTGACCTGCCAAAAAAACTCTCGGTATTCGATTGGGTATCGTCGGAATCGATCATGAACGAGACTCCGCCGATTTTAGGAGGATCCGCATCATAAATGTTTTGGTAGTCCTCTAATACATTTCGTCGTTCTAATAACCATTGTCCTGGATCTCTTTCCCCCGATCGTACGACGATATAGTGCACTTATGAATTTTTGGCCCTTTGAAGGGTGGTTCCCTCGGGGAGTTCATTGTCCCAGATATACCCATTCGACTATTCATGAATGCAGGAAATCGGGGAAAGACCACATAAATCCCTCCTGCTTGGACCTCCTGGCTGGGTAGGCGGGAGGTCGCACCATTGGGAAGTTGAGTGACCTTCCACTTCGAGTTCAAAATGGGAGCGTGGCTCAGTTCAAACTTCATTTCTCGAAAGAGTGAAATGCTGGATTGATGGCTTTGGAGATGAATCACTCTTTCCTGTGCTTCTTCTGTGATGGTAATCTCTGGCTTCCCTTCCCATATTTTCAACGACCAACTTTTCGGTAGGTTATTTCCCTGGACCTCGTCAACATTCTTCTGGAAATTAATGATCGGGATGGATTGCCCGTGTCATTGAGGAAGAGAGGTAAGGCCGGATAGTATTACGAATGCGGTCATACACCCAATCTGAACGAATCTTTTTTTGTTGACCCTCATGGTAGGCCCCTTGGGATTGGCGAGGAAGGTAATGTTCATTTAAGGGGCAATAAGGGTGCCACTAAAATATGGGTTTGATGCTTTGGATTTTCAATGGGTTCGAAAAGTTGAGCGTTATGGAAATTGGATCGATTTGAAAGTTTGATTTGAAAAAGTTTTTAATACCTGAAACTCTTTATTTGAGATCTCCTGGTGTAGGCAAAGCGGTGGGGATTGCCGGAAGAATGGGAGAAGGAGATGAGATGTCTCCCACAGATCGGAAGGCTGTGTCGGTGAGGGCAGTGGCTGTGGGTAAGGGGAATAAATCGGTTGTAGAGAAGGGGGAGAGCGGGCTGATTTTCTGTTTTCCTCGTTGCTTCCGGGCCAGGGATTTAAGCTGTTTTTGACCAACGGAGAAACTCACTGCATGGAAATTGACGGCCAAAAAGAGGGCTTGATATAGTCTTTTTGTCCACCTTTACTGTCTGGTCCCACCCCTTTCGTTGGTACCCTCCAGGTTAGGTTGGTCCCCTTCAGTCGCGAATCTGGAATCGAATTAATGTTTCGGATTGAAGTGAATAAAAAGTAGGGTTAACCGTTTCATTTATTCTCTTTAATTAAGGTGTTAGCTCCATGATACAGACCATTCCCCTTTCACTCGTAAATTTGGTGGTATTCCTTACGCTTAGTTTGCCTTCGATCCTCTACGCCGAGATATTTCCTCCTGACGGACCTCCGGGGACCACAGTGACTATCAGTGGTGAAGGATTTGGGGATTTTAAGAACACTCAAGAGAACCGGGTGGAGTTTCAGGGGACTCCCGCCTTGATTCAGTCTTGGGAACCCGATTTTATTATGGTGAAAGTGCCGTTACAGGCCCGGTCGGGATCGGTTCTTCTTACCAATGGAAGTAAACAAAAAGAAGTGGGAGTTTTCACAGTCCAAAATGTGAAAATTACCAAGGTGGAACCAGCTCAAGCGGAAGCAGGGTCTCTGTTAACCGTTCATGGAGAACATTTCGGGAAAACGGCTGGGTCTCGTGATCCCAATACTATGTTTGGGGTGAATCAAGTTCTCATTAATGGGATCCGGGCCGAAGTTCGTCGGTGGCGTCCCACCAAAATTGAGGTACTCATCCCGGCCAATGCCAGGACAGGCCAAGTGGAAGTTCGCCTGGCGTCGAGTGATCCTCTTCCGGACGGGTCTTGCTGCGCCCCGGTTCAATATGCGGTGAGCAATAAGGTATCCCTGGCTGTCATTCCCCCAGTGTCTTTCGATCCACCTTCCGGTCCGGTCGGTACGAAGGTCGTCCTATCCGGACAAAATTTCGGTGATACCCGTCCTGCCGATGGCAGAGTTTCATTCGGAGGAAAAACGGCAGCTCTGGCACAATGGTCCGATAGGACTATTGTGGTGCATGTACCCTTGGATGCGGAATCCGGCTCCTTGGTTCTTCACCGTGATGGAAAAGATCGAGATATCGGAAAATTCACCGTCGTAAAAACTCAAGTATCCGGCATGTTTCCGACCAAGGGCCCAATTGGAACCCTGATCATTATTAGGGGGAAGAATTTTGGCGTCCATTCAGAAGCGGGGAGTACCGCGTATGCGTTTGATTTTGAATCAGGGAATAATGCCGTTGAGATTGGTGGGGTTCCCGCGGTCATTCATCGGTGGTTGGATGACCAAATTGACGTTTGGGTTCCCTTCAGTGCTCAGAGTGGCGCTGTTGTCGTCAAGCGTGGGGGAGTGATTCCCCGTGCTGATGGTTCATGCTGTGAAGAGAAGAAAGTCATTACCCAACAAGTGGGGGACTTTACTCTGGTCCGGCCAGAAATTCACTCATACAGTCCCCAGGAGGCGGGGCTGGACGAATTGGTGACCATTAAAGGATCTGGGTTTGGTGATTTTTTGAAAATTTCCGAAATGTCACGCCTGGCCCTTCATCGCCGAGGACATTTGTGGCAAAACTATGCTTTGGGGGAAGATGTCTCCCGGACGGAGGTGTTAATCAATGGTGTAGCCGTTCAAGTCGTGTCCTGGTCCGATCAAGAAATTCAGGTTCGAGTCCCACGCCGTCCTGCCTTTGGTTTTGGAAACCCCAAGGGATTTGAGCCCGACTTAACTCAAGGCCAGCTCATTCTGAAACGGGGATCTTGGGACATGCTCCAAAGCGGGGATTGTTGTACCCCGAAACAGTGGATCACGGTGGTGGGAGGACCCTTTAAGATTTTACAGCGTGGTCTTCCCGATGATGATTATTGGAAAGAGACAGGACGGGCTCAATGAAGGTCACATCTGAAACAGTAGGTGTAGTTGTAAAGATGTTTCGTTTCTCTTTCACGGCAAATTATAGGAATTTGATTTCCACTGCCGGGATGGTTTTGGGGAGTTTCCTCATTGGGATCTCTCCTGCTACGGGACAAGAAGCTCCTCTTTCTATCCATCTTGAGGAAAGCCCCACGAAAGGGACGCTGCTTGATGTCCATTTTTCTGATTCCCTTCATGGCTGGATTGTCGGAGCTGGGGGCACGATGCTGTCGAGTCAGGATGGGGGGAAGACCTGGAAGAAGGCTTCCCGGCGGACCAATGCTCTCCTAACGGGTGTGACATTCGTCGATGCAAACCATGGTTGGATAGTTGGGCAACATGGTACGGTCCTGCATTCCCCCAATGGGGGAAAACAATGGTCTCCCCAAGTCAGTGGGACGAATAGTACGCTGTATTCCGCCTTTTTCTTGAATGAAAAACAAGGATGGATCGTCGGATCTCGAGGAGTCATCCTGGTGAGCAAAGATGGAGGAGAGGAGTGGTACGACCAAGAGAGTGGGACCACCGCGGATCTCTTTGGGGTGTTTTTTATCGATGAGCGGCGGGGATGGGCCGTGGGAGCTTTGGGTGTGATTCTTTCTACCGTTGATGGTGGACAAACCTGGACCCCTCAGGTTACCAATAGCCCGGCCACTTTTTTTGATATTATGTTTACCGATTCTGTTTCCGGGTGGGCGGTTGGGACCCAAGGGGCCATATTCCAAACGTTAGATGGGGGAAAAAATTGGGTTGATCGAGCCCGACCCTGCGGAAGTCCATGTATCAAACCGGCTGACCTGGTGAGTATTCATTTCCCCTCTCCCTTGAGTGGAAGGATTATTGGGGAGCGCGGAACGATTCTGATGACGGAGGATGCGGGGTTTTCATGGCAAGAGGCCGAACCCATTAACTCCGAGACGTTGTATGGAATGGCCTTACCTGATCCCTCGCAAGGGTTTGCGGTGGGAGATCATGGGACGATCGTGCATTTTCAGAATGTCCCTGCCCATGCTGAATAAAGACCTCTGATTTTTCCTTTTGTTTTCCCTCTATTCTTCTTCATATTACCCTCTTCTTATTCCTATCTGGCAGACCAACCTTTAGGACCTTTCTCATAGATATTCCCCCTCCCTTAGGCATCTATCCCACCTGGGGTTATTTCCTTTTGAAGCCGGGCTTGGAGGATGGCAATGCCTGCAAGGCTGGCGGTTTCCGATCGTAAAATTGTTTCACCCAGGGATCCAGGGATCAGGTGATGCGACTGCATCTCTTGTAACTCTTCCACAGACCATCCCCCTTCCGGACCGATCACAAGCCTGATTTCTGCTCGGGGATCTCTTTGAAGAGGAAGGGACAAGAGTGACGATTCTTTTTGTCGTTCGGTTAAGACGATGGTATCTCCGTGGCAGGGAATGCGGAGGAATTGATGAAGAGGTTGGAGGGGTAGAATTTCGGGTACATACCATTGTTCACTTTGTTGGGCGGCCTCTAAAGCTATGCGTCCCCACCTTTCCAGGAGTTTTTCTGCCTGTTGGGCGGTGGGCTTGGGAATGACACGATCGGTTTGGAGGGGAATGATTTTCCGGACCCCCAGTTCTGTGGCTTTTTGGATGACCCACCCCATTTTTTCTCCCTTTAAGAGGGCTTGGCCCAGCGTGATCGTTGGAGACAAGCTGGGGGGGGGTGGTTGAATTTCCTGAATTTCTGTTTGAAGCTGTTTTGCCGTGATATTTCCCACTTTGGTCAGGTAGCGATGTCCGACCTCGTCATTAAGAATGAGGGTGTCATTCGGACATATGCGCAAACTTTTGGAAAGGTGAGTGAGTAGGGGATCGAGGATAGTTATCCGCTTACCCACAATGGCAGTGGAGTGGATAAAGAAAACGGGCATGTCACGTGGATTGAGTGGAGAAGACTGAGAAAAATTAGTCGAAGAGATTTTTCACTTTATCGAATAAACCTTCACCTTGTGGATCGGTGCTAATGCCGCTTTCTTCGGCGAAGGCCTGAAGGAGGTCGCGTTGTTGCGCGTTCAGTTTAGTCGGGATTTCAATTTTGGTCCGAATCAATTGATCCCCTCGACTTTGGGACTTAAGCCCAGGAGCCCCCAGACCTTTCAGGCGGAGGACTTGATCGTGTTGGGTCCCTTCGGGAATTTTTACCATTGTCGTTCCGTCGAGGGTAGGAACCTCGACCTTTCCCCCTAAAGTGGCGGTGACAAAGTGAAGACGCAGATCGTAGAGGATATCTTGGCCTTTGCGGACGAAGTGAGGATGAGGTTTAACGGTCAGGGCGACATAGAGGTCTCCCGGCGGACCTCCATTGGCCCCATGCTCTCCTTCATGGGAGAGGCGAAGTCGCATGCCGGATTCGACCCCCGCTGGGATCGTCACGGCCAAGAATCGTTCTTTGTGGATACGTTTCTGTCCCCGACAAGCCTTGCAGGGATCTGCGATGACTTGCCCTGACCCCTGGCACTGGCCGCATGTGCGGTTTATCGTAAAAAAACCCTGTTGAAGGCGGATTTGCCCGGCACCCCGACAGGCAGGGCAGGATTTAATGGACTGTTCGGATTTGGCCCCTGTCCCGTGACAGGTATCGCACACTTCCCATCGGGGAATTTTTAGCTTGGTCTCTTTGCCATTAATGGCTTCCTCGAATGAAATTTCGAGGTTGTACTGGAGATCATTCCCTTGTTCGGCCCGATTGCGTCCACGACCTCCTCCGAAGAAATCTTCGAAGATATCCCCAAACATATCTCCGAAGCCTCCCCCGCCAAAACCGAATCCATCAGGGCCAGCACCTTGGCCTGCGGCCGCATGGCCAAACATGTCGTATTTTTTACGACGATCGGGATCGCTGAGGACTTCATAGGCTTCCCCGGCCTCTTTAAACTTTTCTTCCGCGGATTTTTTCTTATCCGGTTCAGAATGTAAGTCGGGGTGATGTTGACGGGCGAGCTTTCGAAACGCCTTTTTTATTTCGTCATCCGAGGCATTTCTCTCTACCCCTAGCACATCATAGTAGTCTCGTTTTTCAGCTTGTGCCATAGTCCTTGTCGGTTAGGGGTAGAGAGAATCAGGGAATCTGTGTTCTTGTGGAAAAGCCACCAAAAGGAATTAGCCCTTCCCTTTGTCTACTTCTTCAAATTCTGCATCTACGACCTTTTCCTCGCCACTCGTGGTTTCGCCTCCTCCTGAAGCCGAGGGGCCCGATCCGTCATCCGAGTCAGATCCAGAAGAGGCGGCATCAGCGGAAGCCTTTTTATACATTTCTTCGGCCAGTTTGTGTGATGCCGTCGTGAGGTTTTGCATATTGGTTTTTATGGATTCGAGATCATCCTCGTCCATCGATTTTTTCAGGGCTTCTATGGCTGAGGTAATATTCCCTTTTTCTGTCTCGTCAATCTTATCCCCATGGTCGGTTAAATTCTTCTCGGTACTGTAAATAAGGGAATCGGCTTGGTTCTTTTGTTCGACTAATTCCCGTTTCTTCTTGTCTTCTTCGGTATGACTTTGGGCTTCCTTAACCAGGCGTTCCACTTCTTCCTTGCTCAGCCCGCTGGAAGCGGTAATCTTAATGGACTGTTCCTTTTGGGTGGCCATGTCCTTCGCGGATACGTGGACGATACCATTAGCATCGATGTCAAAGGTCACCTCAATTTGGGGCATTCCCCGTGGGGCAGGAGGAATGCCGACTAAATCAAATTGCCCTAACAGCTTGTTGTCGTTGGCCATTTCTCGCTCTCCTTGGAACACGCGGATGGTCACGGCGGTTTGATTGTCCGCGGCAGTTGAGAAGATTTGGCTTTTTTTCGTCGGGATGGTGGTGTTCCGTTCAATCAGGCGTGTGAACACGCCCCCCAAGGTCTCGATGCCCAGGGATAACGGGGTAACATCTAATAACAGGACATCCTTGACATCCCCACGTAACACGCCCCCTTGGATCGCTGCCCCGATGGCGACGACTTCATCGGGATTCACCCCACGGTGGGGTTCTTTTCCGAAGAATTGTTTCACCCGCTCGATGACTTTGGGCATGCGGGTCATGCCTCCTACCAGCACGATTTCATTAATATCACTGGTGGTCATTTCTGCGTCGGCCAAGGCCTTTTTGCAGGGCTCAATAGACCGTTCAATCAAGTCATCGACTAATTGCTCCAGTTTGGCCTTGGTGAGCTTCAAGACTAAATGTTTGGGCCCACTGGCATCGGCGGTGATGAAGGGCAGGTTAATCTCCGTTTCTTGGGAAGATGACAACTCAATTTTTGCCCGCTCTGCCGCTTCTTTGAGCCGTTGGAGGGCCATGCGGTCGTTCCGTAAATCGATTCCTTGGTCCTTTTTAAACTCCTCCACCAACCAATCAATGATCCGTAAGTCAAAGTCATCGCCACCAAGGAAGGTATCCCCATTGGTCGATTTGACTTCAAAGACTCCCTCGCCAATTTCCAGGATGGATATGTCGAAGGTTCCACCCCCTAAATCGTACACCGCGATTCGTTCATCCTTTTTCTTGTCAAGGCCATAGGCCAGAGAAGCGGCTGTGGGTTCATTAATAATCCGAAGGACGTTGAGGCCTGCGATTTGTCCGGCATCTTTGGTTGCCTGGCGTTGGCTATCGTCAAAATAGGCGGGAACCGTAATGACAGCATCCGTGACGGTTTCACCCAAATAATCTTCCGCCGTTTGTTTCATCTTTTGCAGGATCATGGCGGAAACTTCCGCAGGGCTATAATTTTTCCCTCGGATTCCAACATAGGCATCTCCGTTGGACCCTTCGGCAATTTTATAGGGAAGCCGTTTAATGGCTTCCTGGACCTCTCGGGCGGACATTTTTCTTCCCATCAATCGTTTGACGGAAAAGATGGTATTTTCGGGATTCGTGATGGCTTGCCGTTTGGCAATTTGACCGATAAGGCGCTCATCTTTGTCAGTGATCGCGACGACAGAGGGAGTGGTTCGCGCGCCTTCGGAATTGGCGATAACACTGGGGTCTCCCCCACTCATAATCGCCACACAAGAATTGGTTGTTCCTAGATCGATTCCAATGATTTTGCTCATGCGTATATCCCTCCCTCGTTACCCAGTTTTTGCTTAAGAATGTTTGGATTGATCTGATTGTTCCTTGGCGACGGTCACCATTGCTGGCCGTAAAATTCGGTCATGCAAAAAATACCCCTTTTGAAACTCCTCCACGACACTATTGGGTTCCACGGTTTCGGAATCAACTTGGGCGACAGCTTGGTGCATGGTGGGATCAAAGGGACTTCCCACACTAGAAATTTGACGTACTCCCAATTTACCTACAGTTTCTAAAAAGTGTTTGTAGGTCAGCTCGACCCCTTCCAGTAATGGACCGATGGTTTCTGAATCCTTGGCACAAGTAATCGCTCGCTCCAGGTTGTCGATCGTGGGAAGTAAATTTTTTAATAAGGATTCGTTCGCATAGCGTATAGCGTCCTGCTGATCTCGTTGGGCTCGCCGTTTGTAATTCTCAAACTCAGCGGCCAATCTTAAGTATTTATCTTGATAGTCTGGTATTTCCTCTTGGCCATCTTGAGAGCCGGCCGGAGGTTGGATCGAGGAGTTTTCAGGTGGAGCGTCCTGTGTGGGATCTGAATCTTCATGGGACTCTTGAGAGGGCGCTTCTTCAGAGGTCGTCAGTGGGTTGCCTTCGTCGGAAAAAGAGGTCATGTATATCGTGCCGAGATCAAAAATGTCTTTCTAATTTAACGCCTTTCGGTGTCTAGATAGTCATTTCCGTTAACAAGTCAACCCACTAGAAAAAAATTCTTCCTGCAAATAGGTTTTAGAAAGTCCGGAAAATAGAAATTTAAGAGTTATCCACAGGTTGAGGAGAGGCGGGCGTGAAGTAGAGCAAGGCCTTCAAGGGTAAGGTGAGGTCGAACTTCCTGGATAGTGTTGGATATTTTTACAATAGTGGGGGCAATGCCCCCGGTAGCTAACACATAGGCCGATTGTCCTATTTCCTGTTGGAGGCGATTGACGAGGGCGTCAACGAGTCCGGCATACCCATACATGATTCCAGACTGAATGCTCGATTGAGTATTTTGGCCAATAACCCTAGGAGGAACTGCAAGGTCTACCTTAGGAAGTTTGGCTGTATTGAGATGTAGTGTATCGGCAGCACTTTTTAGTCCCGGAGCTATAGCCCCACCCAGATACTCGCCTTTTTGGGATATGGCGCAAAATGTGGTGGCCGTCCCGAAATCTACGATGATGAGAGATTGCTGATAGTGGGAATAGGCCGCCGCAGCATTTACAAGACGATCGGTCCCAATCTCCTCAGGGTTGTCATACCGAAGCGAAAGGCCATGTGGGCATGCGCTCGTCACGATATAGGGGCTGTGACCGAATAAGGAAGTCAGCATGCTTTCAAAGACTGGTGTAAGGGGAGGGACGACACTGCTGACGATGGAGCTCGTAATATGGCTGGGGTTGAGATGGTGCGAAAGAAGGAGGGCTTGAAAAGAGAGGCGGTATTCGTCGGAAGTTTTTGACAGGTCTGTGGAAAGCCTCCAATCGACCTTTAAGTTGTCATTCTCAAGTACACCGCAAACAATATGAGAATTTCCGATATCGATAGCGAGAAGCATTTCTGAAGTGTGGATGAAAAAGTTTTCTAAAATATAATGTTTTTCTTTAATTTTTTGGGGCCGCTTACCGGAGGTGAAGAATATCTCCGGAATGTACTTCAATGATTTCTCTCGAGGGCTTCCCGTTTCTTAAAGTGTCTGTATAAATCTGAAGTTGCCCTTCGTTTCCAATCGATTGGGCTACTCCCCGAATTTGGTGCCCGTTCGGGTAAGTGACTTGAACGGTTTTCCCCATTGTCGAACATCTATTCACATACTCCTTCAATAGGCCCGGAATGTTTGAAGGAGAATGAAGAGAAATTTCCTTTTCGATCGCATGGATGAGGGGAGGAAGGAGCATGGATAGGTCTATAGGTTTTTGCAATGAATATTCTAAGGAGGTCACGGTGGCACGCAATTCTTCTGGCAATGAGTTTTGCGCTAAATTGATGTTGAGGCCTAGTCCAATGACCACACCTGTACGTCCGGACTCGGTTTGCAAAGATTCACATAATATTCCGCCAGTCTTCCGGTCATCAAGCAGTAAGTCATTTGGCCACTTCAAATGTAATAAGAGGCCGAGGACCTCTTGAATCGTTCGAACCAAGGCCAATCCCGTGAGGAGAGGTATCCACCCCAGTGCACCATGATTTCTAGACCCGTACATAATAAGTGAGGCATAAATATTGTTCCCGGATGGTGAATGCCATGTTCGCCCAAGTCGCCCGCGTCCCTGGGATTGTGTGTTGGCGAGAATGAGTGTGCCCTCGGGGGCTTCTTTTTTGGCCAATTCGAGGGCTAAGGAATTGGTTGAAGGTAAATCATTAAAGAGATAAAGGCTTTCTCCCAGGACTTTTGAAGGAAATAACGATTGGGCAACAGAAAAGGAAAGCACGATGGCACCGTAAGGGGGTTCTTGACTTTTTAATAGAATACGTTTTTTTGAGGGAGAGCAGGGAGTGGAGATACGCTCATGGAAATATCTTTTGCGGGGGCCGAATGCGTGAGGGCCCCAATGGATATGAAGTCAGGTCCCCTATCTGCCAATTCTCGGATATTAGCTAGGGATACTCCACCTGAAATTTCAACTAATGCATGATCTTTAATGAGAGCTTTCGCCGATTGAATCTGTTTGGGGGTCATATTATCCAGTAATAAAACGTCGGCTCTCGCTTGGAGAGCCTGGCGAACTTGGGCCAGATTTTCGACCTCCACACAAATCTTTAATCCATGAGGGGCCTTCTTCTTAGCCAAAATGCAAGCTTCCCTAAGTGATGTGTCTTGCCCTTTTAGCAGGGCAAGATGGTTGTCTTTAATCAAAATGCCATCGGACAGAGAAAAGCGGTGGTTGGAGGCTCCGCCCAAACGAACGGCCCATTTTTCCAGCACCCGAAGTCCTGGGGTGGTCTTCCGGGTGTCAACAATCTTAACTGGTAAATGACGAACGCTTTGACAGAATTCTCTGGTCAGGGAACTGATGCCCGAAAGATGTTGAAGGAAATTCAGTGCCACTCGCTCGCCCTGCAGGAGAGAGTGGGCATTTCCCTTAATAGTTAAAAGGATAGCATGCTCTTTCACCAACGTGCCTTCCCGTTTATGGGTTGTGATTTTCAGGGTCGGGTCAACTTGACGAAACACTTCTTTGGCTACGGCAACACCTGCTACGACCAAGGGTTCCTTGGCGATAATGTGGGCTTTCCCTAACACCGAGTTTTTGACCAAAAGAGTACTCGTGACATCTCCAAGGGAGATATCCTCCTCTAACGCGATCCGCACGATTTTCTGAAGGTAGAAAAAGGGGGGGGTATCCACCGAAACTGGGATGTTCATCAGTCTAACATGGTTGCGAGTTGATCTTCGCTACTGGTGAGTAGTGCTAATTCCTGCTTCAGTTTGCTGAGGCGCAATTCGGACTCTTGAACTACCGAGGGTTCGGCTTTTTCGCGGAAAGCGGAGGATGAAACGCGATTCATGAGCCGTGTGCATTCTTTTTGTTTTTCCGCAACCTGTTTTTTCACTTTTTGGAGGATGTGTCGGAGGTCCAGGTCTGGCTTTACCGGTATACCCAGGGTCATAGGTCCTGCCCCCAATCGAAGTAATTTTTCAGAGGGCCAATTGTCGTCTTGAACGATGTTCAAGCGCGTTCGGAGGAGGGATTCAATGTGTGGTTGTAAGGACTGAAGGCTTTCCCGGCCTTGTACGTCTGAGGTGTGACTCCAAAGGGGCAGACGCTCTGTGGGGGGAATATTCAGTAGTGCGCGTCCTGTTCGGGTTGTGAGGATTAAAGATTCAAAAAGGGCAAAGTCTTTTTCGGCTCTTGGGTCGTTCCATTCTAACGTTTCGGTTGGGAACGGTTGGTTCATGATCGAAAGTCCCTGATGAGGGAAGGATTGCCAAAGTTCTTCTGTGATGAAGGGCATCATGGGATGAAGAAGCCGTTGAATGACTTCAAATGATTCCAAAAGCGTGTGGCGGGTTATCGGGGCATCGGGATGGCTGTCTTGTTGAAGGTAGGGCTTGGCCATCTCAATATACCAGTCACAATACTCATGCCAAATAAATTGATAGAGGGCCGAAGCCGCTTGATCGAAGCGGTAGGTCTCCAGGGATTTGGTGATCTCCTGAATGGTCTGATTCAGCCGGCTCAATATCCATCGATCGGGGAATGATCGGGTAGGAGGGGGGGCATTGGTTGCGGTGCCTTCCGAATGAAGTTGGATGAACCGAGCGGCATTCCAGATCTTCGTCGCAAAGTTCCGATATCCTTCTATCCGTTCCTCGGCCAGTTTAATGTCGCGGCCGGGAGAAGCCATAGAGGCCAGGGTAAATCGGAGGGCATCCGTCCCGTATTGGCTCATTTTGGTCAACGGATCAATAATATTGCCCTTGGATTTACTCATCTTCTGTCCTTCGGCATCTCGGACCAAGGCATGAATATACACATCACGGAAAGGAGCGTGTCCTGTAAACTTGAGGCCCATCATGATCATCCTCGCCACCCAAAAGAAAAGGATATCTAGCCCCGTAACCAGAGTGGACGTGGGGTAAAAGGTTTTGAGGTCTGGTGTTTGTGCGGGCCACCCCAAGGTAGAGAAAGGCCATAACGATGAAGAAAACCAGGTGTCCAGTACATCCGGATCCTGGATAAGGTCGGTCCCGCCACATGCCGGACATGAAGAAGGAGGAGTTTTAGATACCAGGGGTTGCGCCGTTGAAGGAATAAAGCAACTCATAGTCGAGGGGGACGATTTCTCGTTTTTTAGGTCAGACTGATTCGGGGAAGGCTCCTCAGAAGAAACCGGGATGCCCTGGCAGGTTAGGCAGTACCAAGCGGGAATCTGATGCCCCCACCAGATTTGGCGGGAAATACACCAATCTTTTATTTGCCGCATCCACCCCAAATAATTATTCTTCCAGCCCTCTGGAAGAATCCGAATATGGCCCTTTTCCACTGCCTCTATTGCGGGAGCGGCCAAAGGAGCAATTTTCACGAACCACTGGGGAGACAAAAAGGGCTCTACGACAGTTTTACAGCGGTAGCAAAGGCCTTTCGCCATCGGGTGAATTTCTTCTTTAAGGAGGAGGGTTCGCTCTTTGAGGGACTCCACCACGAGCGTCCTGGCCTCTTCGACAGGCTTTTCTTTCAAAGCAACCTGAAGATTTGGTTCGACCTGGGCTTCTTGAAGACCATCAGGATGCATCCGGGCATGGTAATTCAGTATGGATAGACGGGGTAGATGATGCCTTTCGCCAGCCTCAAAGTCGTTAAAGTCATGCGCGGGTGTGATTTTGACAGCACCGGTCCCAAATTCACGATCAACCAGGGTCGAATCCGCCACGATGGGAATAGTACGGTTCGTTAAGGGGAGCTGAATGTGTCGCCCGATAAAATGCTGGTAGCGGGGATCCTCAGGATGGACGGCCACGGCTGTGTCCCCCAGTAACGTTTCCGGACGAGTTGTAGCTATCGTGAGAAACTCTTGGGAATGGTCAGCTAAAGCATAACGAATGTGATAGAGTATTCCCTTCACATCTTCATGTTCCACTTCAATATCTGAAAGAGCCGTAAGGCACCGTGGACACCAGTTTATTAATCGTTCACCTCGATAAATGAGGCCCTCTTCGAAAAGACGGACAAACACCTCTTGGACGGCATGAGAAAGGCCTTCGTCCATGGTAAAGCGGAGGCGGTTCCAGTCGCAGGACGCGCCTAATTTTTTCAGTTGCCCAATAATGATGTCTCCTGATTGATGACGCCATTTCCACACGCGATCGATAAAAGCTTGACGTCCAAGTTGGGCACGGGATTGGCCTTGTTCGGCTAGCTGACGCTCCACCACATTTTGGGTGGCAATACCGGCATGGTCAGTTCCTGGAATCCAAAGCGTCTTTCGCCCTTGCATGCGCCGCCAACGAATAAGAATATCTTGAAGGGTGTTATTGAGGGCATGCCCAATGTGGAGTGATCCGGTGACATTGGGAGGAGGAATGACGATGCAATAACTCTCCGCCTGTTGGGTGCCTGATGGAGCAAAGAGGTTGTGAGTTTCCCAATAGGTCCCCCATTTATTTTCCACTTCCTGGGGGCTGTAGGACTTTTGTAAGGGTGGTAATGGCATGGGACGTAAGGGGTTGAAGGGCACGGATGTTAGCATGGAGGTCTTGTCCCGGCAATATACGGACTTGTCCGTTTATCCCATACTATGGTATAGGCTAAAATTGAGACGGTATGAACCTGAGGGTTGCATCCCGTTCGGGATGCGGAGTGTCCTCAAGGGTTCTGGTAGGGGTGTCCGATTCTTATTCATTCCATACATAAAACCTCAAGGAGGCGATATGCCACGTGGCCGTGAAAAGGACCGAGAATTAAGGAGAAAACATCGGAAAAATCAACGTCGAATGAAGGGGCTGGAAAACGAAAGACGAGAGAAAGGGAAAAAGAAATAAACCCTCATTTTTCGTGTTCCTGCCTTTTATTCCCCCATAGGTTGAAAATCTGCCTTGATTTTCTGGGGATGCCTCCTGATTTCTTCAACATTTGAAAACGTGATCTTTTATATTGCCTCCTGGGGCAAGAATCTGAGAGATAAGTTTGTCTTCGATCTATGAACCTAATTTAAGCAGCTTGGGGATAAAGTTAGGGGTGGATTATTTCACGGTTGAATTCACAAAAGGTCCCAGGGCTATTCCGGGAAATTTTGACCATTTTGGAGTAAAGAGCTACTCAGTTGACTACCTACGGGAGGGGGAAAAAGGGCCCTCATCCGAGGCCATTATTTAAAACATATTTGAGAATTATATGTCTTCCTGCCAAATTAAGACCATATTTTTTGATGCTGTGGGGACATTATTCGATGTCAAGGGGTCTGTGGGGCAGGTCTATCTCTCCTATGCAAAAAATTATGGAGTTTCAGATTCACCAGAGATGGTCCATGCGGTAAATGAAGCTTTTAAGGAAACTATAAAAGGGATGCCCCCCCCGATTTTTGCAGTGGATCGTCCGGAACAATTAAAACAATGCGAGCGCTTATGGTGGTTTGATGTGGTGCATGGGGTCTTTTATCGAGTTGGGATGTTTGAACAATTTGATGATTTTTTCGACGAAGTATATCAGGCATTCGGGGAAGCCCGACATTGGGAGTTGTATCCCGAGACCATTTCAGTGTTGACTCAACTAAAGCAGCGAGGGTTTGAGCTTGGAATGGTAACCAATTTCGATAGCCGTTTGTACCAAGTGGCCCGTGAACTTGGATTAGATCACTATTTTGATTCCGTGACTATTTCTAGTTTGGCGGGTATGGTGAAGCCTGCACCGGGAATTTTTTCTTTCGCGCTGGACCAACATATGGTCCTCCCCCAGGAAGCCCTCCATGTGGGAGATCATGAGGTAGAAGATTTTCAGGGAGCTCAACAGGCAGGTCTTTATGCCCTTTTGATAGATCGATCGGCTAAGAAGACTCGAGGGGACCATTGTCTTTCTAATTTATCCGAGATGCTAGACATTCCTCTATGTAATCCTTAACATGATAGCTATTTACCTAAGGGCTTTGTCTGAAATTTATGCTAGATTTTTCACAATATCACAATATTTGGATGAGAATTGTCCTTGGTCCCTCCGTTTAATCTGAAATTATTATTTTGTGCCAAAGGTCGAAGTCTTGACCAACTTTCTGGGTAGGGGTACTGTCCCTAGCAGGGAGAGAGTGTCAAGCGTGAGAATTTTTGTTGCGGAAGATCCCAACTGTTTTGAGGGACCCAGGATAATTTCATAGTTTTCCCACCACAATCAAAGCTGGTACGCAGGTGGAATTCTTCGCCATTAGTGGGTTGTTAAACGGGCTAGCGGCCATCGGGCTGGCCTCGTTTGTCTATTTCCGGTCCCCTCAAGATCCACGACATTGGACATTTGGCCTTTTCGGTATCTCTACCGCTGTGTGGAGTTTTGGGTATTTCGCATGGCAAGTCTCGGACACTGAGCTGTATGCCCTTTTTAATATGCGGTTGCTCATGGCAGGGGCTATCTTTATTCCCATTACCTTCTTGCACCATGTCGTGTATCTTCTACGAAAGGAAGACTCCTGGGGCAGGGTACTTGTTTGGAATTATGGTATTGGAGGGGGGTTTTTGATTTCCGATGCCACTCCATTTTTCATTCAATCTGTACGACCAATCAGTATTTTTCCATTTTGGGGTGTTCCGGGCCCGGCTTTTCATTTGTGTCTAATCTGGTGGTTTGGGTTGGTCATTATCGCCCACTACTTGCTCATACGGGCCTATCGGTCTGAACGGGGGCTACGCCGAAGGCAGTTTGTCTTTCTTTTATTGGGATCGACGATAGGCTATGTGGGAGGGGCGACGAATTTTCCCCTGTGGTATGAGATCGACATCCTGCCCTATGGGACACCTGGGTTTGCCCTTTATATTGCGATCGTGGCCTATACGCTCCTGCGGTTTCATTGGTTGGATTATTCGATCTATGTTGAAAAAGGTATGTCGTATTTTGCCTTATTGTTATTGGTTTCCCAACCCATTTATCCCGTCTTGCTCCTGGCCCAAAAGTCAATTTTTGGGGCCATTAACCTAAGGTTCTCTGTTTTACAGCTAGTATTACACCTCCTAACGGTCGCTGGGGCCTATCAGTTAAAAGTGGGAACGAAGGGGGCCGTGGCCCGAACCATATTAAAAGGCCGGGAACTGAAAATTCAGACCTTGGCCAATTTTTCATCCCAATTGACCAATAATCACACCGTCTCCGAGCTGGGACAAACGGTTTTAACTACATTAGGTAGGGCCAGTGGCCTGTCTAAAGCTGCCCTCCTGGTTTGGAAGGTTGAAGAAAACCGTTACCAACTTGTCACCAGCTTTGGCTGTTCGGCCCAAATTCCGATCCTGCAAAAAGGTTGGGCTCTCTCGGATGAAATCCCTCAATGGTTGATGTTTCATCAATCCGTTTTTTCAACCCCCGAACGGAAACAACATTCTCTGGACGATTGGGAGAGAAAAGTCGGTCAGGAAATAGAGCGGATCGGGTTCGAGGTCGTCTATCCCTTGTTTTCTAACCAGCAATTACTTGGGGTATTGGCGGTGGGGCCTGGATTTGCGGAAGCCATTGAGGTGATCGGTGGAAAAATGGTTTGGAATACCATTCTTCAAGAAATGGGATTGGCTCTAGAAAATTCCATTCTACGTGAAGAAGTTCAACGATCTCAAAAATTATGGTGTCGAGTGGACCGGCTTCGTTCCTTAAGAACGATGACCCATGGTTTGACCCAAGAGCTGAGCCATCCCCTGGTGTCGATGAAAGCTTGTGTTCAAATTGCCCACTTGCGTCGGGATGATCAGGAATTTGTGAGTCGGTTGGATCGCATCATAGGGGAAGATTTTGAAAAAATTGATGAATTAACCCAAGAAATTCGCGAATACGTGAAACCGTTGTCTAATGCGGGTGGGTCCCAAGCAAATATTCATGAAGTGATCGATTCCTGTTTGCTTTTCCTGGCTAGCAACCCTCTCTATCATAGTCTGGTGATCGAAAAGACGTTTTCTTCTCACCCCCCGTTGGTTTGGATGGATAAACAAGAATTAATGCAGGCGTTGTTTAATTGTTTCCTCTTTCTGTTAAAAGCCACTCCCCCCATGTCGGGGACCCTCAGGATCGAAACGACTTCCGAATTTAAAGGAATGGGAGACCATTGGTTCGCGGTCGATTTGGGATGGAAAATTCAAAGTGCAATGGAGGCTGGAAAATTTGTCCAGGTTGAAAGTTGGAATTGGGAAACATTCGATGAGGAGGTACATGATTCTCAGGCAGTTCATGGGCTTCGCCTTTCGCATCAGATTCTTCAACGGTATCACGGTAATTGTAGGCTAATCGTCTCGCCTCAGCAGTCCATACAAGGTATTCGTGTTCAGATACCTTTACATCTGCCTGAAAATATGCCCGTGCCTATTGGTTCCTTTCCTTTGGCCTCTCCTCCTGGTAGCCAGGATAAAATTTCTTTTAAAACCGATCCATAACTCCCGATTTGGGGAGTTACCCCACTTCCCTTCTGAAGAGGGAAAATATGGAGTCGCATAGCTTACTTATCGGTATCTTGTCATGGAAAAGATTCCCGAACCTTTTTTATCTTTTTTTAACCAAATCCCGGTCGTGGCCTATAAATGTGTTCAAAGGGGGGTGGATCGACAATTTCAATTCGTCACTGACTATGTGCAAACCTTGTTGGGACTGACTCCTGAACAATTATTGGCTGATTCTCGAGAATATTTTCGTCGAATCCATTCAGCCGACAAAAAACGATTCTTAGAGGCGTGGAAATCCTCTGGACCCCTTC
This sequence comes from Nitrospirales bacterium, assembly GCA_965223495.1. Taxonomy (GTDB): domain Bacteria; phylum Nitrospirota; class Nitrospiria; order Nitrospirales; family UBA8639; genus Nitrospira_E. The sequence continues at coordinate 1,202,997 of OZ245001.1, forward strand.
CAGTAGAAGTAGGCGTGGAGTATCGCATGATGCGAGGAGAACAGGAGCTTGTTTGGGTGAAAGAACATAGCGTCGTTTCCGAAGTCACCGACTCTGAGGAAAGAGTTTGCCAAGGCGTGTTGACGGATGTCTCGCATTACCAAGGGCTCAAGGATGAATTAGAGCGATGGGATGGGGAATTAGAGTCTCTTACCCGAAATATTCCAGATGTGGTTGGCCGTCTCGACCGCAAAAACCGGATCCTGTATTTAAATCGGTGGTGGGATCAACCGATATCTGTCCCTCCCGAATGGTATTTAGGGAAGACCTTTGGTGACTTAGGGGTCACTCCAAAAATCGTCGAATTATTCTCAGAAAAAATTCGGCTCGTGCTCCAAAGTAAAACCCCCACTTCTCTGGAAATATCACACCCCACCGCGTTTGGGATGAAAGTGTTTGAAGTACGGTTTTTCCCGGAACCAGCGAAAGGAAGAGAAATTGCAACTGTCTTATTCCTTTGCCGAGACATGACTGCAATGCGGACCGCCGAATCTGCATTAATCGAAAGTGATGCCAAGTTCCGGCAATTGGCTGAAACCGTCGATAGTGTCTTTTGGATTTGGGATATGGAATTGCAACGGATGATTTATGTAAGTCCGGCTTATGAACGTCTTTGGGGAGGGGATATTCCAAAATTGATGGAAAATCCTTTTGACTGGTTAACGGTCGTCTTACCAGAGGATCGCGGGAAGGTCGAATCGTTATTTTTAAACAGAATGGATGGGAATACCCACGAAGTTGAGTACCGTATCCTAAGGAAGGGGAAAGAAGTGCGATGGATTCACAATCAGACTTTTCCCATGGAAAACTCATCGGGAAACATGCCTAGGATCATCGGGCTCGCCCAGGATGTTACAGAAAGGAAAAAATGGGAAGAGGAACGAATTCGTAACGCAAAACTTGAATCACTGGGGATGCTGGCCGGAGGATTGGCCCATGATTTTAACAATTATTTGGCAGCCATTTTAGGACAACTTTCTTTAGCTAAATTCGGGATGTCCTCCGCTCATCCCTTGTACCACCGATTAACAGAAGCAGAGCAGGCATCCTTGCGGGCACAGGATATTGCCAAGCAACTTTTGACCTTTTCCAAAGGGGGGACGCCGGTTAAGAAAACGGTTTCTTTGAATGAAATGCTGGAGGAGCAAGTTCGCTTGGGACTTGCGGGTTCAAAGATTAAACCTATCTTCCATATTTCTGAAGATTTATGGCAGGCCAGCGTGGACCTTGGGCAAATCAGTCAAGTGATTCATAACCTGGTCATTAATGCCCGACAGGCTATGCCTAATGGAGGAAACTGTGTCATTCATGCCTATAACTTTCAAGGAGACGCCCTTGAGCGTTTTCACCTGTCTTCTACAGGCCCCCATCCTGATCATTGGGTCTACATTTCCATCGGAGACGAAGGAGTCGGCATATCTCCAGCTAACCTAAAGAAAATTTTTGACCCCTATTTTACGACCAAGCCTTCGGGGTCAGGGTTAGGGTTAGCCATGTCCTATTCAATTATTCGTAGTCATGGGGGTATGTTGTATGGTGAATCAGAGCTGGGAGTGGGAAGTACGTTTTCGCTCGTTCTTCCTGCCGTACTGACGAAGGAAGTTCAACCACGGGTTTCTACTGTTCCTTTCAAGCGAGGGCAGGGGAAGATTTTGATTATGGATGATGAAGCCCAAATTCGAAGAATTCTTGGAGAAATGGTTCAAGCCTGTGGGTATGATTGCAAAGCCGTATCCGACGGCGATGAAGCGATTCGAGTTTTTCGTGAAGCTCAGGAGAGCGGTGAATCTTTTTCTGCCGTCATTCTGGATCTCACCATTCCTGGAGGCCTGGGAGGAAAGGAAGTCATTAATTCCTTATTGACCCTTGATCCGTCGGTTAGAGCTATCGTCATCAGTGGGTACTCCAATGATCCGGTGTTGGCGAATTACCAGGAATATGGATTTAGAGGACGGGTGGCCAAACCGTTTAATCTAGTTGACTTAAGTTCTGTGATCAACACGGTTATTAGTGAGGTCCCATCTTAAGGGCTAGCCCTGGTTGTCTGTGTGCGGGTTGAAGGCCTGCCCTTCATCCTCTTCGTATCCTTTCCCTGTACAAGCTGGTACCAAAAGGATTAGGAGGTGCATCCTCCCAGAATACATGATGGATTTCAGGGTGAACGTTACACCTTTTCGATGGTCAGAAAAAGATTAATTCCCTCGGGTTCGGCTTCTACCCGTATTTGTCGGTCTTGAAACCCGCAATTTTTTGCTAATTGATTGAGATGTTTTGCGCTTCGATGGAAAAGGTTCCATTGAAACAGTTCCATATACCCTCGGCTGGGATTTTCATCGGTAAAATTCCCCACCACCAAACGTCCCTTCGGTTTGAGGAACGAAAAATATTTTTTTAAGACCCGTTGGAAGACGTGGTCATTAAAATAATCGAATAATCCCGCTGACCAAATAAGGTTATACGAATGGTCCGTAGAAAATCGAAAGGCGTTTTGATGGTGAAATTGAATATTGGATAAAAATCGCTGACACAGATTCTGGGAATGTTTAATGGCTTCCCCATCTTGTTCCACACAATCAATCTGTAACCCAGATGGGCCCATAAATTTCAGGGTTTCCCGCATATCACGTCCTGGCCCCGAGGCCACGTTTAAGACCCGACAAAAGCTGGGCGATTCCATTTTGCTTTTCCAGACTTGGTCCAGGAAGAATGATAGCCGATTTCTGACGGCCCGAGGAGCCGGTTGGGAGTGGAAAAACGTGTCCCATTTCGCCAGATGTGGATTGGAGGAAGTATGATGGGTGTATATTTTCTCAATAATCTGAAAATCTCCAGCATATCCTAATGGTTTATGGTAGGCCCACCCCTGAATAGTTTCAGGGGAGAGGGCATCTCCGAATGAATTCCGAATGGTCTGTATTTGGTCATCAGAAAATATCCCTTGGAGACTTCCAGTGGAAAACTGTTGGAGAAGGGTATTGAGGATAGGATAATCAGCGGGATCGGGCCCTCCTTTCCCAGCCATGTAAGAAACGAATTCTGATGTACATTGGACTAACCGTTGTGCCTCGCGAGGGCAGGTTGGCATTAATTGTGCTAACGAAATGGTTTGTGTGGACATGGAATACCTCCCGATTTAAGTAAAAAAGGCCAAATTTTTTCTGACATGACTTGCCCAGGAACCCCGGGAAAGGTAAGGATACTGAGGACGGATGCAGATGGAAAAAAGAAGAGAATTCTTTGAAACGGCTCAGCTGCGAGTTGAATGCAGAGGTGAAGCTTCCCGGGTACCAGGAGAGGAATTGGGAGACGTCTGCCGCAGAATAGAGTCCGCATGGCAGGACAATGGCTCCAGGAAAGGAGGGTAAAACAGCGTAATTCCGGTTACTTTGGTGTTAGAGTCATATGCTATTCCTCTTGTAATTGGGGTAACTGAATGTGGAGGATGAAAGATGCCGTATAAGGAATATTATGACCCCGATAAAAAAAAAGAAACATACCTGATGATAGGTTTAGCTGTCTAGTTAACAGATTGTGAGAGATGTCTTCTGTTTTCACGGTCCTATAAAATGGCCAGATTTTTTAGAGGGTAAAATTTGTTTTAATTCTTTCCCTTCATATCATCACCCACGATATAAGACCCTAAAGGTTCGTATAGGTTGTTTTCCGATCTTTGGTGAATTCTTCATGATCTCTCGAAAAAAAGGTAGCAAATCAAAAAAAATCAAAAAAAATGACGAACAATCTGGTGCAAGTTTCCTCTTCCATAAAAGGAAGTTTCAGCGACGATTGCTCAAATGGTACGGGGAGTGTGGGAGAGATCTCCCCTGGCGTCGAACCTCTGACCCCTATAAAATTCTGGTTTCGGAAGTGATGTTACAACAAACTCAAGTTGACCGAGTAATTCCCAAGTATCACGAATTTGTTCAACGATTCCCCACCCTTCAAGATCTGGCGAAGGCCCATCCTGAGGACATTCGAAAAACATGGTATCCCCTTGGGTATAACGTTCGCCCCTATCGCCTTCACGGTATTGCCTGCGAGACCATTGAACGATATGGTGGGAACATTCCCAGTGAGCAGGAAGAACTCCTTTCCTTGAAGGGCGTAGGACGCTATACGGCGGGAGCTATTCAATCGTTCGCCTTTAATAAGGATGCCGCCATATTGGACACCAACGTCATGAGGGTGTTGCACCGAGTTTTTATCGGAAAAGGTGAAGCCAAAAAACAGAAAGCCGAGTTGTGGGATCTTTCCGCTCGTCTGATTCCAAGGGGAAAAGGGTATGATTTTAATCAAGCCTTAATGGATTTTGGGGCGATGGTTTGTACCGCACGAAAACCTTTCTGCTTATTGTGCCCCATGCGGGAATTCTGCCGTACTGTGACCCCTCATGATTAACCAACCGTCTTTGTCCTCAATTGTTCTTGACGTGGCGGTGGCAATTATCCGGCGGGAAAACGAGATTTTAATAACCAAACGACCTGAGCATGTGCCCCAAGGGGGGTTATGGGAGTTTCCTGGGGGCAAACAACAAGAAGGCGAAACGTTGGAGGTATGTCTTCGTCGTGAATTACGGGAAGAGTTGGGGATTGAGGTGGGCGCCCTACGACCGTTTCAATCCTTTCTCCACAAATATTCGGCCTATCAGGTTGTCTTACATAGTTTTTCCTGTGAGTTGAAGAAAGGTATCCCTGTACCAAGAGAAAGTCATGAAATGATGTGGGTGTCTCCCTCCCATTTGTCTTGCTATGAATTTCCCAAAGCGAACGGGCCAATCATTTCAAGCATTGTTGCAGGAAAGCTGTTCCCCCCATGCGCTCCCTGACCCTCAACGGATCCTATCACCCTTCATGAAAATCGTCTTAGATATCGAAACGCTTCACGTTTCCCGTGAAGAATGGGCCAGATTGATGGGATTCCCCTTTTCTTCCTCTAGCGGCGAAGATCCTTCAGGAGGTGCCGATTTATTCGCTTATGCCGATATGGAGGAGAAACGTGAGAAGGAAAACGAGTTGTACGCCCGTGCGGCCTTTGATGGGACCTTTAGCCGGATCGTCGTGATTGGGGTGTTAATGTTTTCGGATGACATGAGTCCAAGGGGAGCGGTGGCGTGGTACGGGGATAATGAAGAAGAACTCTTACGTCAATTTTGGGACCGATTGGGAAAAATTCGCCCCTCGCAGTTTATCACCCATAATGGGCTTGGATTTGACTTGCCCTTTATTAAAAAACGCTCGATCATTCATCGAATTAAACCACCGTTTGAGATTAATTTAGCCAAATTCCGGACCGAACCTGTATTCGATACGATGGCCGTCTGGAGTAATTGGGATATGCGTGGGTGGATAAAACTCGATGTGTTAGCGAGAGCGTTGGGAGTAGAAACGAAATCCGGAAGTGGAGCTCAGGTGGGGGAACAATGGACTAAGGGCTTGAAGAAGGAAATGGCCGAATATTGCCTGCAAGATACCTATGTGACCTACGCCTGTTATTGCCGCATGACATTCCGCAAGGTTTCCCTTCGGGAAGAAATCCTCCATCAACCGGAACTCATTAACGTGGGGTAGTAAGGAGATTAGTATGCCTTGATACCTTTAATCTTACTTAGGGGATAGGGCCCGATCAGGGATTCTCTTGCTGGAGCTGACGAATCTTTTTGGATTGTTCTTCCACTTGTTTCTGCAATTGGTTGATTTGTTCTTGAAGGTTTTGGGTATCGGGAGAAGGTGGTCCGTCTTGTCGCATTGGGGGAGGACTGGCATGGGAGGGGTTGGAAGTGGACGCAGGGGCCGACGGGGATAGGAGGGCATCCAGGTTGATGGCGATCCATGCTTTTCGAGAGGAGACGTTCAAGAAAGTCGAACTTTGATCTTGAGGAAGCATGGCCTCTTTTCTGGAATGGGCCAGGGAGGTGTATTGAAGACGGGTTTCTGCCGTGCTTCCCGTTTTTGGCGAACGGGGCGTGGTTTTCTCCATCTGTTCGAGGACGAGAAAAAAAATATTGGGAGAAAACAAGGCAGCCGTACCCCCTATTGGCAGTTGTCCTTCTTCAGTCGCATCAATTTGAAACGCGATTAATTCTTCCGAGGTGGCCTGAAGGAGGGACTTGGATAATTGGGGAGCAAGAAAGGTGATTTGTGAAGAGGAGAATACTGGGCGGGGAGAGGAAGAAGAAAATAAAAAGTCTTGAAGGATTCCGTGTTCTTTTGTGGTCGTCAATCCTTGTAGGATTTCTTGAATGGTAGATTCTGAAAGATCAGTCGGATGTTGTGGGATTTGAAGGAAGTCGGAAGAAGTCTGAAGAGCAATTCTTCCTCCGGGGCCTTGAAAGAGAACCGTTTCAACTTCGGGAGTCCAGGAACAACCTGTGGTTTGACCATGTATCAACACCAAACATAGGAGCCAGCCAAAAAAGAGATTGCGATTAAGGCGAACAGGACGAAAAAGGGAAGCCCACATCGGACAAAAAATTGAATTGGGAAAGGTTGATGGAGTCTTGAAGGGATTGGGTGGGTCAGGGAAAATCACGTTCTTACATCGGTCGAATTCCACAGCTCCGGGCAATACCATCTTGGTACCGCCCCCAATGTTTCAACGCTTCTTCCAGGCGGTCTAACACCTGCAGTTGAAGGTCCCCTTCCTCCGTATGATGAATGACCATATCATAGAGGGCTTTACGCTGTCCGGGTGAAACCATGTATTGTGCCCGAACGTAATCCATGAAAGAGGGTGAAAGGCCTTGGTGTTGGACTAAGGCCTGTTTGAGGATCAGGTCTTCGATCTCCCCGGGGGTGGGAGGCACTTTCGGATGAAGCACCTCCTCCGGGTCGTTCGGACTGCCCTTGATGAAGATAGTGAGGACCGCGGCACCTACCGACCAGTCATCCTCTTGGCAGATGTGATTTAACCATTCTCGGTAGCCGCGGCTCGGTGCCAATAACTCCACATCCCGGAAACCCGGCCTACCGAAACCCAATCCATTCATCATGTGCAGGAATAACTCTTGATGGGGCTGTCCCAATGAAAATCCACCAGTTTCTTCCTCGTAAATGGTCGTCGCCAACCGCCTTCGGACTTCCCACGGCGGATTTTTGCCAAGGATTTGGGCAAGGAGAACCGAGAAGTCTCGGATATAGACGACATATTCTTGGTGAAAATAAATATTCAATTGTGGTTTGGTGATAACGTTTCCTTGAAAATATGGGGTGACCCAATGTTGCTTGCGACGAAGCACATCAAAGATGCGGTCGCGAAATTGATCCGGAGAAAGTTTTCTTAACATGGGTGCAGACAAATCGTTGCTACATGAAACATAATGACTCGTGAAGGTAGGTTTCTTCCTTTCCCGTATGGTAAGAATAGACGATTGGGTTGGAGGCCCAAATCGCCCTAGAATATCATATAAGGAGTCACACTGTAACTATGGAACCCATTAACATTGCGGACCCGGAGGCCATTCTGAACCTATTGGCTGAGGTGGCCCTTCGTGGTGAGGGGGTCACCACGGAAAATTTAATGGAATTCGTGATGGATGAGGGGTTTATGGAGCCCACGTACCTGAATGCGAGAGGAGAAGATCCGGAGGCCTTTTATCAGGGTAAGCCTAATGCTTGGGGAATTTATCAAATTCGCGAATGGAAAAGGGTGATGATAATCTCTGGTGGGGGAGGTCAAAGGAGGCGGATGCAAATAACGGAGACTCCTTAAAGAGCGATCTTTTCGCGAAACTAACAAGAAATTGGGTAATCGTGGGGAGAGATGTTCTCACCCAACGATCAATAAAATCCTCCTGCTAGCTTTCCCTCTTCAAAATATAAATATCGATGTTTAATCGTACTGGTATCAATCCAGTCTTCATACACCCATTCCTCCCGGCGAATGCCTTTGTCGGTGTAGGAAACATTCATTTGGTAAGGGGAACCCCAGGCTTCCATGACCTGTTCTCGGCTCATCCCAACCATCACTTCCTTGTTCTCGAGATGTCGCTCAAAAGTAGGATCCAGGAATCGAGGCAGAAATCCCCAAGCGAGCATTCCTAAGGCGAAGAGGACCAAAAAGGCATAGACTGTGATCCGGACGTGTCGACGGCAAATCCAGGGGATCTCGTGGCCATTGGTCAAAGAGGGCTTGGTAGAGGATGTAGACAAGAAAGGGCCGTAATCGGTGATGAAAAGGGAAAACCGTCTATACTTTTAAGGAGGAGTTTCAGTCGGTCGTTATGAACTCCTACTCTAACAACGGGTGAAAAAAGGGGTCAAGAAGCACTGGGATGTATTTGGAAATTGAAACCAACCCAAATTTTGAGGGGTCTTACTTTCTTCGTTTTTCTGAAATGGGTCCCCCTAGAGCCATATCACATGTGAAATCCTATGAACGATCACCGCTGGGTGAATGGTGTGCGATTACAGGGTGGTCTGATGAGGAAGACGATCCAATTTGTCCGGCGTTTGCCCAAAAGGTGGAAGATTCTGGGGCAGGCATGGCCTATTTGATTTTTGGGGGAAATTGGGGCCTTCGTTTAAAGCCGGAAGAAAATACTGGGGAGTGGAACCTGTACGATGATTCACAATGGGGAGAAGGGTATTTGCTAATCGGAGAGGAGAGAGATTTACGATTTTTGCCGTAAGGTCAGTCAACTCGGTCCTAGCTTTTTACCTACGTCAATCTTCGTATGTGGGGAGAGGTATGGGTTTGAATCTTTGAGAAGGCTTAGGAGGTCTCTCTTTAAAAGCCGTGGAAAATGGGTTGATGATAGGTTCGTGGGTCAGTCGTTGCCGCATGGTAACGATTTGCAGGCTTTGGGTAGATATTTCCAGGCGGTCAATGGGAGTATCCATGGAAAGGGATTCGGGAATCCCGTTCACACTAAACATTTGGTAAGCTAAAGACCAGGATAAGGCTTCTTTGTTCTGTTCTTTTACGATAAACGTGGCTTCCGGGGAAGGCGGCCCTTTAAAAAGCAACACCCATAAATTGGAACGAAATGCAGGGGCGGTTTGTTCTTCCGGAGGCAAAAACTCTGGGACCAGAGAGGGTAGCATTTTTAAGGAGACAGCGGGCGAAAACTCTATTTCACAACGTTGAACGTACAGAGTCGGAAAATCCTTTCCCTCATTCAAGTCGGGGACATACACGAATGAATACCGAACTTGGATACCGTCTCGGGTATAGGTGTACACATCCTCCCCATTTTCAGGAGAGACCAGGTTTTTAAAATATTTTTGCCAATCTTTGAACGTATAGTAACTGAACACTCGGAGTGCGGCTTTTCGGGAACGAACGGCCATCGGTGTCCCTAATTGGGTGCGAAGTTCATCTTGGGTAAGCCCCAAAAACCCATCTTCAAAATAGGGCTTGGCCAAAACGGTCTGATGGGAGAAGGGCATGCTCCCTAGATTGACCATGACCATAAATGCCAACAAGGGAAAGAGAGAAAATGCTTTTTTAGGGAGTCGATTGGGTGAGAGCATGAACCTAACCTTATGGATTCTTCATCCTATTTGTTGAAAATCTATGAAGTCAAGGAAAGTCCGGGAAGATTGGGTGCGCATTGATCAAATGCCATAAAACAGTAAGGTCAGGATAAGAAGGCAGGAGGGTTTTCATGAACGAAATTATGGAAGAAATATTAAATAATCGGATCCTGGTGCTGGATGGGGCCATGGGGACGATGATTCAAACTCATAATCTCAGTGAAGGGGATTTTCGGGGAGAGACCTATGCGGATCATGGTTGTGATGTCAAAGGCAATAATGACCTGTTAGTGCTGACCCAGCCCAAAATCATTGAAGACATTCACGTGCTCTATCTCGAGGCCGGGGCCGATATCATTGAGACGAACACCTTTAACTCCAACGCGATTTCCATGGCGGATTATCAGATGGAAACCTTGGCTTATGAGTTAAATGTGGCAGGGGCCCAAGTGGCTAAGCAGGCAGTGGCCCGGGTACAGGCGAAGCATCCCGGTCGAAAGTGTTTTGTGGCAGGGGCGTTAGGCCCGACGAATCGTACAGCTTCCATGTCCCCGGATGTGAACAACCCCGCATTTCGGGCGGTCACGTTCGATGACCTATCGCAAGCGTATTATGACCAAGTGCGGGGTTTGGTCGAAGGAGGGGTGGACCTCCTGCTCGTAGAAACGATTTTTGACACCCTCAACGCAAAGGCGGCGTTTTTTGCCATCGCGCAATATTGCGAAGAGGTTCATCGGGATATTCCCATCATGGCTTCCGTGACGATTACGGACCTCAGTGGACGAACTCTATCAGGTCAACTCATCGAAGCGTTTTGGAATTCCATTTCTCATGCCAACCTGTTGAGTGTAGGCATCAATTGCGCCCTCGGGGCAAAGCAAATGCGTCCCTACATTGAAGAGCTGTCCAAGGTGGCCCCGACGTACATTAGTTGCTATCCCAACGCCGGGTTGCCCAATGCGTTTGGTGGGTTCGATGAGACCCCGGAACGCATGGGGGCGGATCTTCGGGATTTTGCGAGTCACGGATGGGTCAATATCGTGGGGGGGTGTTGTGGAAGTACTCCCGATCATATCCGCGCCATCGCTGAAGGGGTGAAAGACTGTGCTCCGCATAAAAAGGTCCATGTCCCCAGGGTCACTCGGTTAAGCGGGTTGGAGCCTTTAACCATCCGCCCTGAAGCCAATTTCGTCAATATCGGGGAACGAACGAACGTGACGGGTTCCCCCAAGTTTGCCAAGTTAATCCTCAATGGACAATTGGAGGAAGCGCTGGCTGTTGCGCGTCAACAGGTTGAAGGCGGCGCACAAATCATCGATGTCAACATGGATGAAGGCCTGTTGGATTCGGAAAAGGCCATGGTGGAATTTTTGCACTTGATTGGGTCTGAGCCTGACATCTCCCGTGTGCCCATCATGATCGACAGTTCCAAGTGGTCGGTCATCGAGGCAGGATTACAGTGCATTCAAGGGAAGGGTGTGGTCAACTCCATCAGTCTAAAAGAAGGTGAGGAAAAGTTTCTTGAACAAGCGCGTCTCATTCGACGTTACGGCGCAGCCACCGTAATCATGGCCTTTGACGAAACAGGTCAAGCCGATACGCTCGAGCGAAAAATAGAGATTTGTACGAGGGCTTACCGACTCTTAACAGAGAAACTCGATTTTCCACCGGAAGACATTATTTTTGATCCCAATATCTTGACCGTGGCCACCGGAATGGAAGAGCACAATGCCTATGCCGTGAATTTTATCGAAGCGACCCGGAAGATTAAAAAGACCTTACCCTTTTGTAAAGTCAGTGGAGGTGTGAGCAATATTTCCTTTTCCTTTAGGGGCAACAATGTCGTGCGCGAAGCCATGCATTCGGCATTCCTCTATCATGCCATCAACGCCGGGTTGGATATGGGAATCGTGAATGCTGGACAATTGGGGGTCTACGAGGAAATTCCCAAAGATTTGCTCACATTGGTGGAAGATGTGCTACTCAACCGTCGACCGGAAGCGACTGAAGAGTTGGTGGCGTTCGCGGAAACCGTGAAGCAACAAGGCAAAACGGTGGTCAAAGATGATGGATGGCGTCAAGGAACGGTTGAAGAACGACTGTCTCATGCGCTGATCAAAGGGCTGGTCGAATTTATCGACCAGGATGTGGAAGAGGCACGTCAAAAACTCAATAAACCGCTGGATGTCATCGAAGGCCCCTTAATGGATGGGATGAATGTCGTCGGAGAATTATTCGGCGCGGGCAAAATGTTTTTGCCCCAAGTGGTGAAAAGCGCGCGGGTCATGAAAAAAGCCGTGGCGTATCTTCTTCCCTTTATGGAGGCAGAGAAATCAGGGGGGGCAGGTCAAAGCCAAGGGAAAATCCTGCTTGCGACGGTTAAGGGCGATGTCCATGACATTGGAAAAAATATCGTTGGGGTGGTCCTGGCCTGTAATAATTACGAAATTATTGACTTAGGGGTCATGATTCCGTGCGATAAAATCCTTCAAACAGCAAAAGAAGAAAGGGTGGATATCATTGGACTCAGCGGGTTGATTACGCCTTCACTAGATGAAATGGTGCACAACGCTCGAGAAATGACGCGAGATGGGTTTTCCATCCCCCTCCTGATCGGAGGAGCGACCACCAGCAAGGCTCATACGGCCGTAAAAATCGCCCCCGCCTATACCAACCCGGTGGTCCATGTCCTCGACGCATCCTTAGCGGTAAACGTGGTGCGCAAACTCATGAGCCCAGAAGAAAAACCAGCCTTCGTGCAAGAGGTTCAGGAGAAGCAAGAAAAAACCCGAGAAGCTTACGAATCAAAGACCATCGCCAAAAAACTTCTATCGATAGGTGACGCCAGAAAACGGGGAGTCGACATTGATTGGGAGAAGGCGGACATTGCCAAACCGAGTGTGCTGGGAAGAAAAGTGATTGAGGAGTTGTCTCTAGAAACCTTAGTTCCGGTCATTGATTGGTCACCGTTTTTTCATGCCTGGGAATTGCGAGGGAAATACCCGAAAATTTTTGAAGACCCGGTGGTCGGACCCAGAGCCAAAGAACTCTTCGAAGATGCCCAAAAACTCCTCAAAGAAATCATTGACAATAAGCTTCTGACGGCAAAAGGCGTGTATGGTCTGTTTCCTGCCAACAGTCAGGGGGACGACATCATCATCTATGCGGATGAAACCCGTACCGAAGAGGTCTCGGTATTCCATACCTTGCGCCAACAATCGGAAAAGCCGGATGGAGATCCGAACTATGCCTTAGCCGATTTTATCGCTCCCCAATCAAGTGGAAAGGTTGATTACATCGGAGGGTTTGCGGTCACGGCTGGCATCGGGATTGAGGCGCTTTGTCAGCGATTTGAGCAAGATCATGATGATTATCATTCCATCATGGTCAAAGCCCTTGCCGATCGATTAGCCGAAGCGTTTGCCGAATGGCTGCATCGGGAAGTGCGTCGGGAATGGGGCTATGGTCGTGGTGAACAATTCACGAACCAGGAACTGATCCAGGAGAAATACCGAGGCATCCGTCCGGCACCCGGCTATCCCGCATGTCCGGATCACACCGAGAAACGGCATTTGTTTGAATTACTGCAAGTTGAAAAGTTCGTTGGTATTCAACTCACCGAATCCTATGCCATGTACCCGGCCGCCTCAGTCAGTGGCTTCTATTTTGCGCATCCTCAAGCCAAGTATTTTTCTGTCGGCAAGCTCGATCGGGATCAAATTCAGGATTATGCGAAACGGAAAAGCATGAACGGGGCAGAAGTCGAACGCTGGCTCTCCCCGAATTTAGGGTACGATCCCGAGAAAAAGTAAAAGAAACGGGTCACCATCTCAGTTTTTTTCGATTAATTGCTTTGCCCTAACCCGATAAACGTTTTTCTCTGGTTTGCTGAAGGAAATGTATACATTAAGAAGGATTTCTGACTAAAAATATGGAGAGGTGTAATGGGGGAGTAGGGGTGAGGGGGACTGCCAAAAAAAACTACATACCAAAGTTAGCCAGTCAAAACAAATTTATTGGTCAATCTCCGAGCAGAACAGGGCGTAGGGTTTCTCAGGGCCATGGCAAATATGTTTGGGAAGCATTCTGTTGTAGAGGGGGCTGGATAAGGACTGTGAGGAAGGAGGGATCTTTCCAAAACAATTTTTAGTTGAAAGTCAAAAAAATTTCGAGACTGAGTTTCTGCGGGGAAGAGGTGAATTGCTACTCTTTCCTTTACGTTCCCCTGGACCGAGGTGCTGGTGAGCCATGGAGTCGTTGAGGACATTGGGGAACACTTGTGATGAATGGCGCCATCCAAACATTCTTCGTCGGTCATATTAATTGTGGAAAAATATTGACCGCTAACGAAGAAATAATCCGATCCATCCCGCCGTATTTTTAAACAACCCTCGCTGCAAAACGAGCTATTGTGAAGGTTTAAGAAGAGTGAAAAGCTTCGTGCAGAAGTAATGGCTGGGATCCAAATCGTGATGCCAGAGATCATTTCATCCATATCCGAGGAAAACGCTGAATTGTAAGAAGAGTGGATACGATGGTGATGAGAAAGGTATGACCCGAGAATACCGTTCATGGGAGCCCTCCTTCAGGCTTAGGCTGTCATAAGAAAGAGAAACCAAGCCTGCCTTTTGGCGGCATGGAAAGGTTGGGATGGTTTCCCTACAGCCCAATCTCGAGGATGGGCGGGATAAATCCGTTAGAAGGGTGAGTGTGATCATATGACCCTATCGACAAAAAATCAATAGGGCCTAGTATCTCCGTCGCAGGAATGCTTTTTTTTGCAATTGAGGAGGTTTAGTATTGAGTCAAATTAACGCAGATTTCCCGCCAGCCTATTTACCCAAGATGGTTTGGGGTTTCGAAGAAAAAGGGGTCAGACTCGATTAAAAGTCCTTTGGCCTAGGCCCTAGCATTAATTTTTGGGTGTGGTCCTTGAGACGAAAGAGAGATATTGGGGTTATTCGGGATCGGAGTAGCGCTGACCCCCCTCTCCCGACCAACTGGTGATCCCGATTTCTTGCGATTCCCAAAGATCCTGAGCTTCCTGGGCGGCAAGATCCGTTTCTTGTCCCTTATCTTCCTCCGCCTTGGCCGCCACGGTAGGGGTTACGCTTTCCCCATTACTGGGTTCCGGGCCTCTTCCCCGCGGGGAGTCTTTTGGTAGGACATTGATTGGCATCTGGACTGTGCTTTTGTGGCTTTCCCACAGAAGACGTTAGGTTTCCACTAACATACTCTGTAAAACCGGAGTCTGGTCAAGTACTCTCGGTTCCACCTGGTTGCAGACCGCCTGAAGAGCCGTGGCAATCCATCCATACCGTTCCTCGGCCCAGTCATTAAAAGTGGAAGGTGTTTCAAACATTAAATCCCAGGCAGGGACCGAGTCTAGTAAGAGAAGATTGTGTGGTTGATTGTGGCCTGGGAAATAGACGACGAGAATCGCAGATTTTCCCATCAAGCTAATATCGGTAAACATATGAATCATGGCATCCGGAGGGAGATCGACCGTCCTCGATGCTGCCTCGACGATGGGACCATAGATGCGATGAAGAAATTGTTGAATCGTTTCATAGGGGGACTTGGATTGATGTAGATGGGGGTTGGGTGCCTGGCCGATGAGATTGCTGGTGACATAATCCAGGGCTTCCCAACTTGGCATGGTTCCCGCGTTGACGAGAGAATCCATGAGATACGATAACCAATTTTTTGATTCGGACGCAGTCAGTTGATTCATTGAGTCGTTCCTCACACACATCTCCTTCTGAAAGAACAGGAGTAAACAGGTTAATGTAGAAAAAGCAGGCTACTGGGTAGGACTGCCGGAGGTAGAATGAATTGTATCATAATACAGGTTGTAAATTTGGTCAATTAATTCGTTTCTCTCATTGAACTTTCACCCGGTTTTGGCTCTTGACCATCAATTTTTCAAGGACTTAGAATGCCTAATTCGGTGGAAAAACGAATACCCTGAAGGAATTGATACTCTGGTTGCAAATGCTTTGTCTTTCTCGGCTATTTCCCGATTGCATTTAATTAATACTTTTACCTAGGAATAATGGATGAGAATTAACTATGACAAAGGTGGGTTGATTAGTCCGAGTCGGAAACAATCTCAAAAAAATTCGAGTGTGGGTCCTTCAAGGTCCGGTAAACAGGCTAAGGTTATGCTGGTTTTTCCGCCGGATTGGTACCCCTCTGAACCGTATTTGAGCCTCCCGACCCTTACGGCTTTCCTGCGAGAAGCCGGGCATGAAGTCATCCAAAAAGATGTGAATCTGGAAATGTATGATTGGTTTTTTAGTGCCGATTTTTTGCGGAAAGTCCTGAAAAAGGTTCCCCAACAACTTGATCGGCTTAAAAAAATTGCCAAGACCCGGGATTTGACCGATGCCGAGGTCGAGCTGCAGCTGGCCTTGTGCGACTGTACCAGAAGTCGTATCGGTGAACTGACCGAAAAAGCCGAAGAGGCGAAGCGCATCGTTCGAACGCCGGAATTTTACGACAGTGAGAAACTGGAATGGGCTATTGCCGTATTCCGGGAAGTCACCGCTACTATTTCGCTCGTGTATGCCCCTGCCAGAATTTGCATGCCCCCCATGGAAACAGACCTCTCCTATAAACTGTTTATGTCTTCAGAAGTGTTAGATGCCGTCCATGATACTCAAGTGAATGTCTATCGAGATGTGTTTGAACAGATCCTCAAGCCTGCCATCGTGGCTGAACAACCCGATGTCATCGGAATTTCCATCGTTCTTCGCCAACAACTCTTTTCCTCGATGACCTTCTGTGCCCTGATAAAAGAGCAGTTCCCCGATATTCATGTCACGATTGGGGGCAATACGGTCACTCGCTTCCGAGATGTGTTGCCCAATATTCCCAACCTCTTTGCCTTATTCGATAGTGCCATTGTGTACGAAGGCGAAACCGCTCTCTTTCAGTTAGTCGAAGCGTTAGCTAATGGGACGGAACTTTCCCACGTGCCCAATCTTCTTTTCCGGGATGCGTCAGGGATTCATGTGAATACCGAAACCTATGCCGAAAACATGGGGGCGCTGCCCGCTCCCGATTTTGATGGGTTGCCCCTCGAAAAATATTTTGTCCCTGAACCCATTTTGCCTTACCTGGCGACGAGAGGGTGCTATTGGGGACGGTGTGAATTTTGCGATCATGGAGAAGGCTATACCGCGGGCTACCGAACCAAAAAGGATTGGCAAATTATCCAGGAACTTACCTTCTTAAAGCAGAAATACCAAACGCGTCATTTCCATTTTACTGATGAATCTTATCCTCCCGCCCTGTTCCGAAAACTCACCAGAAAGTTGGTCGAGTCCAATTTGGATATTGCCTGGACTACCCATATTCGTTTTGAAAAGAGTCTCCTGGATGATGAAGTGTGGCAGGATGCGCAAGATTCCGGGTGCAAGTTTTTGCATATGGGGTATGAATCGGGGAGCGAACGTGTCTTACAGCTCATGGATAAGGCCACCACCACGGAAATCATTCAACGAAGCTTGGAGCTGTCCTCCCGGCATGGGGTGTGGAATCATGTCATGGGGTTTTTTGGGTTTCCGGGTGAAACCTACGAAGATGCGAAATTTTCGACCCAATTTTTAGAGGATAATCGGGAACATGTGCATTCCATCGGGTTTGGGACTTTTGATTTGAGCAGACACACTCCGGTAGCCAAGAACCCCGAAAAATTTGGGATTACGTTTTATCAAAATCCAGAATGGGATTTGGCCATGGATTATTACTTCACGGTCAAGGATGGGTTGAGTATCGAGGATGCTGAGCGCGTATTTGAAGAATTCGAACAAAACCACTATGCGGGATGGGACTTGAAAATTTTTGTGCGGGAATATGTTTTTCTGTATGTTGCACACTTTGGAACGAATAAATTGCCGACCCTGCAGTTTCATTTAAGCCCGCAAGATCCATCGTCAAATCTTGCATCGGTCTAAATTCTCAAGAATGGGACACCATGTCTGAAACTCTTATCGATATTGATCGAACGCCTTCGACGGCGAAACCACGTCGGACGTTTAAGACCATGTTGCTGTTTCCGCCGGAATGGGTTCCCACTGCCCCCTACCTTGCCCTTCCCAGCCTCACAGCCGTCCTGCGGTCATACGGGCATGAAGTCATTCAAAAAGATATCAATATCGAAATGTATGATTGGTTTTTTAGTGATTCCTTCCTCATTTGGGTCAAGCTCCGCATGGATCAGCAGCGGCGAGGGTTAGAGGAGCGAGAGGCCCGTCATACCTTAACCGAGGTTGAGCAGGAACGCCTGGACTGTCTCCGTGCTCAAGAGGGTGTGGATGTCATGGCGTTGGCGGAACAGGCGGAGGCGGGCAAGGCCATCGTGCGAGGGGAGGATTTTTATCAGGCGGAAAAATTGGAATGGGCTTTAAATACCTTTCGGGACGTGATGCAATTTATTTCGGCAGCCTATTTCCCGGCTTCCCTAGTGTTTTACCCCATGGAAAGTAACCTGGGCTATCGGTCTGGTGTATCCTCCGAGGTGTTAGCCAGTTTAGAGGATGAGAACGTCAATGTGTATCGAGATGTGTGTCGCCAACTGGTGCTGCCCGCCATTCATAAAGATAAACCGGATGTGGTCGGCATTTCCATCGGGACGCAAATGCAATTATTGGCAGGGATGACCTTTTGCAAAATGATTAAAGAGGAATTTCCCGATATCCATGTGACGGTCGGAGGAAATGTTGTTACCCGTTTACAAGAAGATTTGCCGAAACATGAAAAATTTTTCACCCAGGTCTTTGATACCGCCATTCTCTATGAGGGGGAACATGCCCTGGTGTGGTTATTAGAGGCCTTGGCTGGGGATCGGCCCTGGGACAGCGTCCCGAATTTGATGTGGCATCAAGATGGCCAGGTCAAAGTAAACAAGGAAATTTACACCGAAAAAACGACCGCGTTACCCCTTCCGGACTTTGATGGATTACCCCTGGACATGTATTTTGTCCCAGTTCGAATTTTGCCCTACTTGGCCACTCGGGGGTGTTATTGGGGACGGTGTACCTTTTGTGACCATGGCCAAGGCTATTTCGATCAATATCGTGGGAAGCCGGCACAGGATGTGGTGCGTGAAGTCAAAGCTCTCAAAGACAAATACCAAGCCCAACATTTTCTGTTCTCAGATGAATCCTATCCTCCTGCGTTATTAAAGAAAGTCTCGCAATTGCTCGTCGAGGAAGACGTGGGTATTAAATGGACCACGTTAATTCGATTCGAGGAAACCTTGCAGGACCCGGAAATCTGGAAACAAGCGGTGCAGGCGGGTTGCTGTACTTTGTATTACGGGATGGAATCGGCCAACGAACGGGTTCTGGAGTTGATGGATAAACATGCCAAAAAATCGGTGATCGAGAATAATTTACGGGAAGCGGCCAAGGCCGGAATTTGGAACCATGTGATGGCCTTCTATGGATTCCCAGGGGAGACTCAGGATGAGGCTGAAGAAACCCGGCAATTTTTGTTAGACAACAAACGGTATATTCACTCGGTGGAGCTATTCTATTTCGTGGCCTATCGCCATACTCCCATGGTGCGAAATCCTGAGAAATTTGGCATTACCATTCACAAACAAGATGAATATGACATGCCGTTGGACTATTATTATACCTTGAACGAACCGGGGGGAATGACCTGTTTAGATGCGATGAAGATGGCCGAGGAGTTTTATCAGAATGATTTCGAGCCTTGGGCGGTCCGGGTGAATGCTCGAGAGCATGTATTCTTATATATTTCCAAGTATGGCAGCAATTATTTGCCTCAAATCTATGCCTTAAAGGCTGGGCAGGAGGAACCACGGACGGATGGTGTCCAAGGGCTAATCACCTGGCCGGTGGCTCATGGCCCGGCCGATGATGATTCTTCTGGAGATCCCGGGATGTCTCGAGTGGTGAGCCATGTGGCCCCCTAACTCTCAGGAGATGCGAATCGTTTTTTTGAATTCCGGTTGTGTTGAGGTTTCCCTCGTTGCGGGGTGGCTCTAGGAAGCGTAAGAAGAGGGAGATCACGTATCGGGTGGAGTTGTCAGGTAGTTAAGGAGGACCTGATACGCGGTTTGAACTTCTTTGGTTTTGGCTTCTCCCTTTTTATACATTTCCATGTATTTTCCGGGGTTATTGGTCAATCCCGCGTAACGTGAGGGATGCCAGGTTCGGCGAGCTTCTTCATATCGTTGAACGAGGGCTTCACGAGAAAAAGGGAAGGCGAGGTTCAGGAGTTGTAAGGCTTCTTGAATGGCTGGGGGAGGGGTGGTGTTTTGGGAATTCATGTCGAAATTATTTCCTCTTTTCCTAGAACATTCAAAAACAAGTTTTTCAAAGGGGAGGCCTTTCTGTCAATCGTGCCTAGGTCAATGTATATTCGTTCCGCGTCCGTAAAGGGTCCCAATGGTATCCGGTGAACTTCCAATCCTCGAAGCCCCGAAGTTATTCGCCACGCAAAACTACCGGGACGTGTTAAAACGGGAGATGGATGGCGGGAAAATTCCGTTAAGTTTGGGCAAAAAATGTCCGGTCAAGTGTGAATTTTGCTATGAATTGGATCATTCCTATCGCGAAACGTTAGATCCCCCGAAAACGACGCAAGAAGATTGGGAATTTATGTTGAACTACATCAATTCCCGGCCCACCGACCCTCTGCAGTTTTGGTGCTTGGGAGGAAATGAGTATATGGAATGGACCGATTTATTCCTTCATCCCAAGGCGATGGAATGGCTTGAGGATTTCTTGAAATACACGGATAAGAATGTCCAGTTTTTTACCGTTGGGTATGTTCACGTCCCAAAAATTCATCGCTTGGTTGAACAATATCCTGGTCGCATTAATTTTGAACTCTCCGTGATCACCATGGGTGAATATCGGCAAAAACTCATGCCCCATGCTCCTTCCGTTAAGCATTTGATGAAAGTATTGGATGGGCCCGCGGTGTCTTCTGCGAATTTTTATGCGTTTGACCAGAATACGATGTCGGCGGATGCCTTAAAGATTTCGAACATCAATAAACAGTGTGTGTTGTGGATGGGGTGTTTAACGCCGGTTGGGGGAATAAACGAACCGACGAAAACCTTAATGCGTCAAGGTCGTCAGTACCTAGCTGTTGAGGCGGAGAAGATTTATGATGCCGGTCTTCCCAATTCCACGACGGTCCATACGGAAGCCTATGTCACGGCTTTTTTAAATCGTCAACGAATCGTGAGCCTCTTTGATTCCCTTGAACTGGAAAAACGAGATCCCGTCGTTATGGCTGGTAGTGTGCATCGTATTTTGACGATGTTTCGAAAAAATCGGGCAAAATTCCTATGGGTTCCGAATTCCACGTTGGGGGGAGATTCGGACTGCACCGTGCTGTTGACGTTGAATGACATCGCCAAACGGTTGACGAATGAAAAATACGTGTACATCCCTCAATGTGTAGTGGAGTCCGGGCGAGGCCATGGGCGTGATATTGCGGGTGTCCACATCGATGAATTCGTCAAAATGACTGGCGTGAAAGTGAAAATGTTAAGAAAAATTGACACGAAATTTGCCAATAACCGCCTATACCGAAATGGTTCGCTCCAAAATTATGTTGAGGATTATGTGCGAAATCCATTGAGGTCTTCCTATGAGGCCTATTCCGTCCCAGTATAGGTGGGATTTCCCAGGCCTCTTTGTTCATAGCTGGGAACCGGAGTACCCGTCGTACTGATCCCGAGAACCTTTCAGTAACGTTTATGGATTCAACCAGGCAGTGGCTCCAGTTTTATCAAGCCGATGTCTTTACGAATGAACCATTCGGAGGAAACCCTCTTGCCGTGTTTCCCACCGTGGGTGAATTAACCGACAGGGAGTTTCAACAAATTGCCCGGGAGATGAATTTATCGGAAACGGTGTTTGTCTTACCGCCTACCGATTCCCGGGCAGTCGCGAAAATTCGTATTTTTACTCCTACCCATGAAATTCCCTTTGCAGGCCATCCCGTTTTGGGGACCTTTTTCGTTCTTGGTCAGTTAAAACAGATCATCCTCACAGAACCGGTTACCTATATTCATTATGAATGCCACCTTGGTGTGTATCCCCTCGAGTTGATCGTGCTGAATGGACAGATTGAACAAGTGATTATGTCTCAACCCACCCCAGAGTTTATTGAAGTCCTTCAACCTGGAGAATTGGTCTATGATTTGGCTCAGGGGTTGGGAATTCAAAAATCCTTGATAGCCGATTCGCCCTTTCCCATTGAAGTGGTCTCGACGGGCTTGCCCGTTTTGATTGTTCCCATAAGAACGCTAACCGCCGTCAAAACCATGGAGGTCACCCATTCCCTCGTTCGGGAAATTTGTGCGAGGGTGGGGGCGCAAGGAATCTTGGTGTTTACCACGATGACGGTGGAAGAAAATTCTCATGTTCATACACGCATGTTTGGTGATCCCATCGGGGTTCCGGAGGATCCCGGAACAGGGAGTGCGAGTGGGGCGTTAGGCGCCTATTTAGTGAAGAATGGGGTGGTAGAAGTTGGGCCGACGACGGAGGTGGTGATCGAGCAAGGCTATGAAATTGATCGGCCCTCCCGGATTCTTGTGCAGATTTATTCTGATGATGATGTGATCCAGGAAGTGAAAGTAGGTGGACAGGTGGTCATGGTGGCCGAGGGGAAAATGGCCTATTAGCAAAGGGATTTACGGAGATAAGTTTATATGGGTTAGCTCCCTCGAGGTATTTGGTTCTCTCGACCAAAACCTTTTACTTTTGGAGTTCCCCGGAAATATGAACGATTTCAGGTAGAATAAGTTGTTCCATCGCCAAACGAACGGCCCCTTGGGAGCCAGGAATCGAAAAAATAACCACATTCTGATGAATGCCAGCCGTCGCTCGACTTAGCAGGGCGGATGAGCCGATGTCCTTATAACTTAAATATCGAAAGAGTTCCCCGAACCCATCCAAGCGTTTTTCCAAAAACCCATCCACGGCTTCAAAAGTCGAATCCCGCCTAGAAATTCCCGTCCCACCGTTAATGATGATAGCGTGAAGCGATCCTTGCGCAATCGCGTTTTTCAGAAGATCGGTAATCGCTTCCGGGTCATCTTTCACGATATGGGAATTAGCTATGGTATGTCCTTTTTCTTTTAGCAGGTGACAGATGAGTTTCCCACTGGTGTCGGTCTCTGTCGTTCTGGTGTCACTGCAGGTAATGACTAGGCAATTTAGGGCGCCTAACTTCAGAGCTTTATGGGCGAGATGGGAAGGTTCTGGGACGCTACGTGGAGGGAATGGTCCTTATGGTGGTGGTGTTCATCCACGAAATCCAGGTCCTTTCCAAATAGATTTATGACCACACCGAATCAGGTTTGAGCTGGGCAACCGGTTCCCCTTTTTTAATATGTTCATCAAGAATGAGGGCCACGTCGGCATCCTTGACTTGTGAATACCAAGTACCAGTTGGGTAAACCACGACATTGGGCCCTTCTTCACAAGGTCCTAGACACGAGGTTCCACTGACCAGGACTTCCCCAGGTTGAATGCCCCGCTCCATGAGTCCCATATTAAAGGCCATGAGTAAATTTTGGGCACCTCCTGCCCCACAGGAAGGTTTAGGGTGACCAGGTGGACGAGCATTGGTGCAAACAAGAATATGATATTTTGGCTTAGGCATAAAACCTCCTTTTCAGGGCGAAGGTTGGCAGTTGGGAGAATGAGGCACGAAGAAGAAACTGGGCCGGCGGATCATCGGGCTCGAAGCAGATCCCACATTTCCAAGCATTCCTCGGGTAATTGCCAATGTTGGACTCCTTTGACAACCCAATCTAAATAATGCTCTTTTGGCTTAAATTTCCCGATGGTTTGGCCTACATGAGTGGTGACGAGTTCCTTTTGGTCGTCCTCGGTGATAACATTGACTTCCACATGACGAAATGCCCCCTCGGGCAAATCGCCTTCGAATTTATCCAATTCCTGAAGGTCTTCGGGTGTTAATTCGAAGACCGCACCCCAGACGCGTTCTCCGGCTGATGGGACGATCGTCGCTAGTCCACAGCGCCATTGGTTTGACCATCGTCCAAATTGAATCGTATGGTCTGGAATATAGGCCTTGAACAATAGTCGATGTTCAGGAGCCCGACGTTTTAATTGGGTAGGATTTAAATTGTCTGCATATAGAAAAAATCGCATGAGTAAATTCCTGGGAAATTAATCAAAAGCTAGTATTACCATACTGCCTTTGGAGACTGTCAAGGATAAAGGGGAGGATAATGCTGTTTAGATGATCGGAAAGGGATCTTTTATAGGGGCATGGGGAAAATTGCGGATCGTTCCCCTAAGAGAGACAAAAGATTTCGGGCAACTAAAAATGAGGAAAGGTGAGAACGACCCAGTGTGGACATTCACGTGTTATCTTTTGGCAGAAAGAAAAAGCTGTTTCTTTGAATGATCAAGATTGACTAAAAATCGATCAAAAAAACTGAGCCCGAGAAGGCCTTCGACTCCCTCGGGCAAATTGGGTATCGTATGGATGACCACCTTTACTCTATCCCTGCCGGAATTCCCCACTCGAACTCGTTTTGCGACTCCCATGGGGGCCTTCACCCTTCCTCCAGCCGTCATTAAATTTATTGTTTGATTCGGGGAACGAGTAGGGATTCCAAGATCAAAGGCCAAGTTTTCGGAAATGGTGGTGAAGGTGGCACCCGTATCCACGATCAACTTGGTTTCATACAGATCATTAAACTCGACTGTAGCCACCCACACCCCATGGGATCGTTCTAAGTCAACGATAGAATCATCTGAACCTTGGGAAATCGGGCCTGAGGAAGGTACGCCTTGGCCCGCTTGAAGGAGACTTTGGTCCAAGGGAAATGTATTCAATATCATTTGCCCCCCAACAACCATTCCAATCGCCAGGAACGCAAAAAACAAGATGGTTTTGCTGAGAGTACCCAAAGGAAGCCTCAGGTTAGTAGAAGGAAATTAAGAAACGTCACGTTCTCTTCTGTCTCCTCGGTCGAAAAGCGGGTACTCTTGAAAGAAAGGTCGGCGACCTCCGTACCCTCCAGATCTTTCCTTAAGTTCTTTGAGCCAGGAGAGGGCATCGTAGGGGAAGTTTGGTTAGTTTAAGGACGCCAGTTGAGAAGAGAGTTGGGTGAGATAGTGTCCGAAGGTATGGGCATAATCTTGCTGGCTTCGCCGAATTACTTCATGTGCTTCTTCTTGGCCATAGACATGAGTAATCGTACAATTCTTTTTCTGAGTGCCCGGGATGTCCTTGTACGTGAGAAAGTAGTGCATCAACCGTTCAATGAAGGGAAGAGGGCAATCTTTAATATCGGTCCATTGTTCATGAAGGGCATCGCCAAGAAGGACGGCCACGATTTTGTCATCCGCTTCCCTATCATCGATCCTCCTGAGTCCCCCGATGGGGATAGCCTGGAGAATGATATCCCCATGAGTAATACTTTTTTCGGTCAACACGCACACATCTAGGGGGTCCTGGTCTCCTGTTAACCCAGGATGATTCGTGTGGGATGCACTGAATTCCGCGACCGAGGATCCACAAAGGGTTTGGGGTATGCACCCGTAGAGGGTAGGACACACATTAGAGTAGCGTTGGGGCCTATCAACACGTAAATGCCCAGATTTTTTGTCCAATTCATATTTCACTGTGTCGGTCGGGACCATTTCAATATACACGGTGACACAATGGGGGGCTTCCTTTCCGATTTCCACTCCGTGCCAAGGGTGCGATTTGCAGGGAAATCCAAAGCTTTTCGAAAGGGCAAACAACTCTTGTTCGTTCATTGGCGCTTCCTTTGGATGAAAAGGGACGGGAGCATCGAGTCTCAGTCTTTTCGGATGGGCTCTTTGAAAAATTAACCAACACCGCGTGGATTTTGGGAAAAGGGGGGATCCATTAAGGGAAGGTTTCCCAAATTCCCACATGAGAGAGAAATGGTCGGTTAGGATACGTGAGGTTGGTGTGAAGAGTGTAACCAGTCCATGAAGGATTTCACCGGGTTGAAATTAGAGCGAGGGATTTCGACGAATAGGGTAATCCATTTCGCCATTCCTCCGTTCCAAAGCCCCGGCCATTCTAAAGCTGTCAGGGAACGGCCTTGGTAGGATTTCTGAGAGATAAAACTGGTGCCTGGGTCCACAAAATCCCGTAAATTAAAAGGATGTCCTTGGTAATCCCTGACACCACAGACCATGTCGACTGGATTAAAGTGCGTGGCGGAGACAAACAGCACTTGTTGCGAATCTGAATCGGTATTGATTTGTGAGTGTTCAACAATTTGGCAAGAAATCGTCCCATTTTGATCCTGGACCCAGAAAGGACCCCCACCAGGATCTCCTGTGTTCGAGACCATTCCACACACTCGAATTGGACGGTTGAGCCACTGCCATAATTGCCGCACCTTTTCGGATTGTTGAGGGTTTTGGAAAAAAGATGGAATTGGTTGTCGTAGCTCCTCCTCGATAAAAGTGCGAGCGGTTTCAAAGATACGATCTAAAGGCTCGTTTACCTCGATCATGTGAAGTAATTGAAAAGTCTGTTCTTGAATCAGGAGTAAGACCCCGGCCAAATGTTTTCGCCACTCCGTGATTGGAGTTTTCAGATGGTCAGGCACGACATTATCAATATTGGAGATGAAAACAATGTCACCCTGTACATCATTCAAATTTTCTAGCAGAGCCCCGTGGCCCCCTGGGCGAAGGAGGAGAACTCCCTCCTCATTTCGGAAGGGTTCACCGGAGGAATCCAAAGCAATGGTATCGGTCGAAGATTTTTGAATGGAGAATGTCAGAGTCATACCCGGACTTTGGGTTGCCAATGATTGTTGGATATTGTGAAGTGCATTCTCTATTGCGTTTTCAAATGGAGGGGAAACCGTAAAGTGGAGACAAAATGAGCCGGGGGTTTCCTGGACATACCGCAATCCTTCTTGCACATGTTCTTCCAAAGGTGTTCGGCAACCTGTGGGATAACGGTGAAATGGGAGTAAGGCCTTGGGAAAGGAGGAATATCCCAAGCCTGGTTGATGAAGAAGCGTATGAAAAACGTTCCGTTGATCCTTAGCCTGATACAATTCCTGAAACGTTTTCCCGTGGTCGCGAAAAAACATTTCTAAAGCTGGAAGGAAGGGGAATTGATGGATAGATTTCCAGGCCTGATCGACGGTTGGGGAAGGGGAGAGGCCGCCTTGCTTATCTAAGAATTGTTGGAGATCGTCAAACATGCGAGTGGCCGCACCGGAGGCTGGAATAAACTTGCTCATTCGACCGGCTTCAAGGGCCTTGGTGAATCGAGAATGGTATCGTGGAAAATTGACAGGGGACAGTTGAAGAATTCCGTCTCGGACGAGACAGGGACGGATAAGGGTTAGGGGTACAATGCCCTGTCGAAGTAATGTGAACTGGGTTTCAACTTGAGAGGGGGAAAGACGGTGTTTTTCTAAAGTCTGGATGTCCTTTTGGTTGAGTTTCACCCGACGATCTTTCTGCTCTTGTGTGTTCTCGGAAGGTGGCCTTCCTAAATGTCATTCCTGGTCACAGGCAACACGGATATTATCTTGTTGACCGGAATCTCGAGCTTGGCGTCGACAGATGAGGAGAACCTCGTCAATGTCAGAATCGCAGAGGAACCCTTCATGAAACTGGAGGGTTTTTTGTAATTTCAAGCCAAGGGGGAAAAAGAAACGGTTGTGGTAGGACATGGCCATCTCAAAGTGATTGGTTAACCACCAACTACTCAGCTTTTGCAAGATTTTACTTCTTGGTTGCATCCCAAAAACAGCACTTCGCTGGATCTCGAACCCGTATGTCTGAAGTAACGCTTGTAAATCCGTTGGGACATACCGCCGAAAATGTCCCACGACCGTGTCAAAGGCCGTCCAGGCCTCTGGATGGAGGGGAACCGAGAAAAACAGCGTTCCCTCATCGACCAAGAGTTGGCTGAGCCGTGAAAAGACTTTGTGATCGTCCGAAATGTGTTCGATCACGTCGAAAACGCAGATGAGGTCGAAACTGTTTTCAGGAAAATTTAAGGATTCAAGAGAACCGACCTGAGCGGTTGCGCCTTTTGTCTGAAGACGGGCACAGGCCGCGGCACTGAGATCCACAAAAACGGTATTGTTGAGTGGGAGGCGAGGTCGAAGGCCCGGACCTACTTCCAGGCGACGGGGAGCATTTTCGCACAACTTGGAGAGTACGTCCCATGTATTAAAATGTTCGGGTCCGTAAAAAGTCGTCTGTTCCCACATCCGTTCATAAAAGACTTGGTTGATCTGGGTCAGATTTTCAGGGTTTGGTTCTTGGAGGTGTGCCATTAAGCCCATTAATTGGGATTAGTGCAGGTGTTCAGGTCAATGGGAGTTTATTGCAGAACCCCTCTCGAAACAAGTGCTACAAAAAAGTCTGGTATCAGACCTTTTGGTGGAAACAGTTTGGTTAATCCCTATGGAATAGTCTTGTCGCGATTGAAAAGAATAAAAACTTTGTTACGATACAAGTGATCCTTGCGAATGACATCTTGAATCTTCGCCGTAGCCCAAATCACTCGATAAGTGAGGAGAAATACCTTATGCGATCACGTTTGTGTGTTCCAATAGTGGCCCTTTCGTTGGTTGGAATTTTCGTGTCAGGAGGTTGTACCATTAAAGCGACCATCGATACCAGCACTGATGGCACTAGCGAATTCCTTTCTTCCACAACCGGCAAATCATGGTGGACCGAAGATGGATTGGTCAAACGCAAAGAGAAGGTGAGAGCCTTTGTCGCCATAAGCCATGGGCATCTTCTTCAAGATATCGCCAAGGGTCACGGAGAATATGTGACCGCATTGGGAAATCTGTTGAAAATACCAGAAGACAGCACTAGGAAATTTCAAACCCTCCTTCAAAGTCATTACACCGATTTGGCCGTTATTCCAGTTCACGTGGGACGAGAAGAAATGAATCAATTTCTTCAGATTGTCTACGATATGGGAGTCAAACCTATGGATAGGGTTTTGTAAACCTTCCAAGGGAGGCCTGATGAGTTCGCCAACTCCCATTCCTCCTGGGAATCAGAAGAGAGGAGTTGGTCCGAATAGGAAATTGCCAGGCATCAATCCTGAGCTCCACCCTGTAAATATCCCAATCCAATTTTCAGGGCCCGACGGGTAATTTCGGCCCATCGAGTTTCCGGGTATTCGGCTAATACCCGAGCCGCCTTTAAGTCTTGGATGTCCAGTTCTTTTATTCGAATGATTCCATCTTCTACATTCACATTTGCCACGTTTGTTCCTCCATTTTGTTATGGTCTTAGGCTTGGGGTGAACCTTTGTGATAGACTTTTTGATGATGAGAGCATTGGGATCTCCGGCACTTTCTTGACAGGGTATAGGACCAATGCTAGCATTTTCTTCACCAATCGGAAATGATATTTCTTAATCAATACGTACCCCGCGTGTTTTCCCCTTCAATGTCCAAAATAGTCCGGTTTTCTTTGGTCCTAGCCTCTTGTTGTGGTCTTCTACTCCTGATGGCCTGCGGAAAAGAGAAACGAGTCACCCGCGTGGACACAGAAGTCGTGACCGACCTGAGTGGGCGGTGGAATGATACTGATTCCAGTTTAGTGGCTGAAACGATGATCAAAGATATGGTCACCCGCCCTTGGCTGAAGAATTTTTCCGACCAACACAACCGCCAACCAGTGGTCATAGTAGGCACGGTGATTAATAAAAGTCAGGAACATATCGATGTGGGGATTTTTGTGACGGATTTGGAACGGGAAATGACCAATTCACAAAAGGTTATCTTTGTGGCCAGCCAAAGTGCGAGAGAAGAAATTCGTCAGGAACGGAAAGAGCAAGCCGTCTATGCCCGAGAAGATACCCAAAAACGCCCGGGACAGGAGCTTGGGGCGGACTTTATGATGAAAGGGACCATTTCTTCCATCGTGGATGAATCCAAGGGAATCAAATCGATCTTTTATCAAGTGGATTTAGATCTCGTGAATCTTGAGAATAACGTGAAGTCCTGGTACGGCCAGAAAAAAATTAAAAAGGTTATTGAACGAAAACGTCTCTTGTTCTAATCGGATCCTTACGGGTAGTCGTCGTTGCTTCCTTGAATGCTCCTACTCACCTTTTCTCCCCTCATTTCGGAAATTCTCCGTTCTCCTATCGACTCCTCTGTTTATTCGTAAATCAGACTGCCTTTTCCCATCGGTTTCGATTTTGGCTGGCGTGGTGTTGTGCGACCGTGTGTGTGGTCGGTTGTAGCACGCCATTTTCCCATTATGCCGCAGTCTACCAAAGCCTTGCTCAGGGTAACCCCGGGCGTGCTCTCCAAGAAATTCAAGAGGCTGAGGATAACTATGGCGATAACAGTTACCTGTTGTACTTACTGGATCAGGGGATGGTGCTTCATTTGGCGGGCAACTACGAAGAAAGCAATCGAGTTCTAGAGGAAGCTCATTGGTTGATTGAAGATCAATATTCCCAGCGGTTGCGGGATCACGCCGCGGCTCTGTTGATTAATGAGACCCAATTACCCTATGCCGGGGAACCGTTCGAACACGTGATGGTGAATGTACTGAAGGGGCTGAACTATTCACTGAATGGGAATTTTGAAGGCGCATTGGTTGAAGCGCGAAGGATTGATCACAGGTTGAATGTGCTCACGGATAGCGTTCCCGAAACTTCCTATCATGAAGATCCTTTTGCCCGGTATTTGACGGGTATATTTTTTGAGTTGGGGGGCGATATCAATAATGCCTATGTGGCCTACCGGAAAGCGGAACGCGTTTATCTAGAGAACCAACCCTGGACCCGGGTCGTGCTTCCCGAACAATTACAGGCAGATCTGATTCGCGTTTCTGCCTTGTTACATTTAAAAGAGGATGTAAAAAAATATCAAAACCGATACCCTCAAGCCAATGCACGGTTAAGCCGATTGCCCAGTTCCAATGACGCGCAAATGATTTTTCTGGCCTATCAGGGCCAAGTCTCAATCAAGGATGATCGTTTTCTGGACATCCCTATTTCTTTTGAAGCCTTGCAATTGGTTGGTCTTTCACATGCCTATCGTGGTCGTTCCTCCCGGCGATATAGGGGCCGAGATGCTGTCTTGTATGGCTTGCAGGGCCAAATTGCCCGAGTTTCGTTACCCAACCTGATTACTGCGGAATCTCGTGGCGTAGGGATTCCTAGCGTTTATTTTGAGAATGCGCAATTCAAGAGTGACTTTAGCCCCTATCCAATCTATGATGTGAGCGCGGCGGCCAAAAAGAATTTTGACGATGGTTATCACCGATTGGTCTTAAGGGCCGTAGCCAGAACGGCTCTGAAGATGGCGGCCGTCCACGGGGCTGGTTATGGGGCGCGTGCGGCCGTACCCAATCAACATAAAGGTTGGGTTGGACCCGTGGCGACCATTTTGGGTTCTATTCTGGCAATTACGACAGAGGAGGCTGACATTCGATCATGGCGGACGTTGCCCAACAAAATTTATTTGTCTCGGGTATGGGTGCCGGAGGGAGCGTACGCCATCCATGTGGGAACCGTTCCCTCAATTCAGTCGAATCCTCAGTTCCGGGCGCCTCTGCCTTTTACTCTAAAGAAGGGGGAGGTACGAATGATTGTTCGATATTTTTGATATTGGGAAGAAGTGACTGGAATAGAATTACCCTGAAGAGGGTTCAGAAATCTTTCGGCTGGAGAATAATAGAGGAAATTCTGGAAGGGTCGGAAGTAAGACTGGCAAAAGGGAAATTAAGGTAATAAACGAATTTTTAAACTCCGGCTGCGTACTGTAGAGGAAAATGACAATGACCCCAAATATGAGCAGAAAAGGGCCTTTGAGGCTAGTCCAAGTTTCCTGTTGAGTCTGGTTTTCCCATTCCTTGAGACGCTGCGTGTTGGCCCTCTCCAACACAAATAAGCGAAAACTTCGGTTCATTACCTGAATATCCGGGTTCATCCGGAGTAATCCTCTATGGCACAGGGTTGATAATTCCGGATTTTGAGCATGGAGGTACCCCTCCTCAGCGACATGGAATAGGGCCTGTTGTTCTGTGAGGGAGCATGCCTCCCATAACGCGTGGTAGTGGAGGAAAGCGGTTTCGCCAAAGTATTTTTCCATTTCATTCGGTGACCACATTGGCCAATCTCGCCGGGTCCGGATCCATCTTTCAAGGCTTTTCAAGAATGGAGTGGGATGGGCTTCGTCAAGAAGCGTTTGTTTCACTGGCAAGGGAGCCCCTTTATTCTCAGGGTTGTGGATCTCCTGTCTGGGTTGAAGCCACATGGTTACCTGGCTCGTTATTTGCTCAGCAGGAACAAAGGTCAGAGCGAACGAAGAGAAGATATGGGTCCAAGAACCTGAAAAAGCCAAAGAGGGAGTGGCCTGAGAGGCAGATAATGGTTCGGGCAAAAATTCTTGCGGGAGTCCTTGAGCCAGAATGCAAATGGGAATTTTTCGTACTAACAAACTTTCCAGGAACAAACGGTGTTCTTGGTGTTGTTTGGAGTCTTTATCGGGAAAGGTCCTCATGTTGACGACGACTGGTAGGGAATCGTCGGGAATCTGTGTGAGGGTTGACTGGGCCCAGGAGGTATCGGGAGCCAGGTTGGTCAAATCAAAAAACCAACATTGGTCCTTGACCCGATTCTGCAACATCTGGAGATCGACTCCGGGCACCCCAAGAAGAAGAAGATTGGGCCAACCCTGACAAGCAGGGGGCGGATCAGCCATGAGTATGTCTTGGGTTGGGGGTCCGAAAGACCAGAAAGGAAATATTTTCTGAATCGTGAGGCGGATCAAGAAATATCCCAAGAGTGAAATCAATAGACCCCAGACACACAAACTGAAGAATCCCCCGTTGAGATTCCAGGGAAATAGGGAAATGGAAGTGCGGATAAACAACGGGGCAAAGGTCAAGGTCTCTGGATGCTCTTGTGGAAAATAGCTAAAACGGAGGTCAAGATATTGCTTGGTCTCGAAAAACGTGCGGCTCCAGGGGAATGAGGAGTTCGATGGGTTGAGGGTAATGAACCCCCAGCTTTGTCGATTCATTCGACTTTGAAGTGAACTTTTCCTGACCAATTTGTGAAATTCTGATAACCAAAAAGGATTTGGGGTAGGGGTGGATAGCGGGGTTTGGGAAAAGGAAAGACACAGGGGAAAGGAAAGGTCCGTATACAGACCGTGAAGGGCATATAAAAATCCACGAGAGGTATCACGCGTTTCAGGAAGATGACATGGGATCCAATCTGGGTGGTTTTCTTGATCAAGGTTGGCCCGACATCCCGGAATCAAGCAAGGATTTTGGCTTGTCAGGTACTGAAAAGCCTCAGGCCTGTCTCCCTTCCCTAAAGCGAGCCAAGGTTGATGAATCTGTTTTTTTATGGCCTGCGCTAGACCCCAGACTTGTTGATGGGCATACAAGCGCATTTCTTCATCATGGGCCATTTTGAAAAAGATCAAGGCTGGGAAAACCCCTAACAAAAGACATGTGACAAACACGAATCGTGTATACGTCTTGAGGAGACCGGACGAATCGGAGTTAGCCCAAGGATCACTCTCCTCTGAGACTTTGCCCGAAGAATTCTGGCAGCAGGAATTCCACAGACATCGAAGAGTCAGCCAAAGTCCTAATAATGGGATCAGAAGGGCAATAAGCCCATACCGATTCCCAAGTCCCCACTTCCAATCGAGGAATAGACAACTCCCAACCCCAAAAACCAGCAAACCTAGATGGAGCATGGATAAAAAATTATAGGTGGGCCGGGCCTCGTGTCGGGGCCACAGCCATCGAATAGGCCGTCCCTGAGGATGGTGGCGGTACAAGGCCGACAGTAGATTTAACGAAACGAGTAAGGCGACCGCATACAGGGAGAATAAACAGGTCGAGAAAATTAATATTTCAAAATTAATGGTTCTCGATAACTCCTTGCTTCGAAACACGATTAATGTCCAAGGGAGGTCATCGATGGGTTTGACGGAAAATTGATGCCCTGTGCCCCAGTAATGCCCTTCAAGGGTTCCTTCTGTCCGGGCATGGATTAAGGCGGCTAATTCTGGATTCTTATCGGTTTCTTCTAAAAAATTTTCCCGTAACATCCTATGCGAGTCGGAATGAAAAAGGACCAGCCCGGATGAATCCTGAATGACGGCGAATCCTGCACCCGGAGGAAGGACGGCGGGTTGGAGGAGGGCCAGCGCATCGGATTGAATGGCCGCAACCCAAGGGCCGGTTGCAGCCGGAGAATGGGCGTTCCCGTGATGAGAGATGGAGAGGACGAGATTGCGTTCACTGGATTCCAGTGAAATCAAGGGTTGCGCATAAAATTCTATGGGCTGCCCATTAAGAATCCGGTGATTGAGCCCCGCTCCATGGGACAGAATCGCGGACACATAGTCGCGTTGTTCCAAGTCATGAACCCCTCGAACATAAGGGGTAGGACCTTGTGTCCACGTTTCTCGTAACTGGCTGTGTCGATCCACCCAAAACACCACCGAAAAATTCGGGTCACATAATTTGGCCGATATGGGAGGGCCCTCCAAACAGGGATCGGGAATGTTAATGCGGCTTATCCAAGCTTTGGAGTCTTTGGAGTCGGGGAATTGCGTTAAATCCCCCAATTGATCAATTCTTTGATCATACGACCATAATTGCCATAACAGGTGATCGAGTTGAGTTTGAAAGGCATCGTGAATGGTCTGGGTCGTAACGAACAGTTGGTCTTTGAATTGAGATTTGATGTGATCATATGTCACTAAATCTAGGAGGAAATAGGTTCCAAGGCCCGCTCCTAGAATATTGCAAATAAATAACATGCCGATGCTAAAGCGACTTAATCGTTCCCTGGGGTTCATTTGATGCAGACTGAAAAATGGGAGTCCTAAAAAGAGACTAATGAGGAGGAACATACACAGAAGGAGACCCGAAAAGGGAACCGCTAAATATTGCTCTTGGAACCTCTCGGTAGGAAGGAGTCCACAGAGGATCCAGGAAGTTGAAGAGAGAGTAGAGGAGTGGCCCACCGTATCCACCTGCGGGAATCTCACCCCCTGCATGAAGACTTCGAAAGAGGATCCACCCACGATCACTTGAATATGCGCGGGTGTGGAGGCTTGAAGTACGGCAGAACGTTTAGTGGGATCAACAGGTTTTCCAGGGTCTAACCCACTTTTTTTTAAGATATCCTCCCACCATCCATTTTCCTCACGTTGATTGAGTAAAAGAGTCTGAACATGAGAAAAATTCAAGGTAGTGGGATTGTGTTGATAAACGATGTTCCCTTTTGGATGAATGAGTAAAAGGTCCTCGAAGACTGGTTGAGTGGCGATTTGGTGAATGAGTTGATCAAGCGCAATCGTGGCTTTGATGGTCGTGTCTAAAAGGGTGGCCGTATATTGTAATTGTCCGGGTTTTTGCGTTGGTGTTAAAGAAAATTTTTCGATGGATGATGGCGGAGATTCTTGGGATTTGGGGTCTGCATCAGATTGAACCGTGGAGGGTTGGGGAAGGGGAGAAGCTTTGGAAAGTTGGACCTTTTGGACAAAGGGAAGAATTTTTTGGAGTTCTTGTTCGATTTCTTTGTCGGTGAAATTCTTGGCTGAAACGCTTTCGCTTACCGAAAAGGTTTGTTCATAGCTCTCGAGGATTTTCCCTTTTTCGATAGGTTCATCGCTTTTGAGAGATAAGTGGTTTTCCTCTTGGTCCCATTTTTGATTTTCTTTCAATCGAAATTCTATACTTTGCCGGTATTCTTTAAATGTGTGTTGAATTTCTTGGCTCCACGTGGCCAACACGCGGAAGTTCCTCTCGACTAAATACGAATGGTTTTGGGATACATAAATATAAAACCAGACTCCAAAACCGATGATCACGCCCAAAGATCCTAAGAAGAATAATTTCCCCTTTTTGACCTTCATGTGCCTGGGGACCATATCAAGAACGGATCGAGGCATAGAATTGGAGGTCAAAAATAGGTTTTAAAAGGAAGAGATTGAGGGCGATACAAAGGAAAAGGTAGAGGGTAGCTTTTCATGTGGGCTCTTTCCGGGTTGGGTGTTATCCCTCCTGAGCGCTTCCAATGTAGCGTGTGCGGGGAATTCCTTCAAGTCTTTTTTTCTGTGGCTTCCCAATTCTTGCCGGTCGAAGGTCTCTCATGAAGCCCTTTGCCGGAGAACGGTGGGTATCTGAAAGGGCGCCGTTCTGCCTTTCGGGGAACGACCCCTCAAGACCTGTTCGAGGTTTTGCAGGAACCATTGCCTTTTTTCAGCAGTTGTGGTCGTATAGCATGCTATCTTAGAAAGACCATATGGAATAAAGGCAAGGAGGTTCCACACATGAAGGAAAGTATAAAGAAAACTTTCACCCCGCGCTTCGTGTTTCTCACTTTTGCTCTCCTGGGTGCTCTTTGGATTTTTCCTGGGTGCGCGAATTTTCATGTGGATATGGAGGACTCAGATCCTTCAGAAGATCCCTATAGAGGGAAAGTGATGCATGCGTTTGTTTGGGGTCTGATCTATTCCCCGCAGAATCTCACGACTGATTGTGATACGGAAACGGGAATCAATGATATCGTGGTCAATAACAATTATTTATTCAATTTGGCGGGAGTTCTTACTCTCGGTCTTTGGATGCCGATTGACATCGAGTATCGTTGCCAAGCCGGCCCTGGAAGGGAAATTCATCTAGGGGGATAATTTCTGGAGTCCGGACTTTTCTGTGAGAGGAAGCCACATCATTAGGGAAGGAGAAAGGAATGCCAAAACGATCGTTTCATTCTAAGGACTCCTGGAAAGGGCGCCATCATTCCTACGAACAGAAAATTGATGGATACTATTCCTTTAATTCCTACGGGGGGAATGAAGGATTGCCCGCCTATAGAAAAGTCTCCCAAGAATTTCAAGGTATGATTGCCGATGCCATTCGACATCAATGGACTCTCCGACCCATGGGAAGTTCTTGGTCGCTCAGTAAGGTAGGAGTCACCAATAATCGGCTGATCAGTTCCAAGAATTTACGGTGTTCTTTTACCCTTGGTGGTGAGTATGTCCACCGGAATTATCGAAAAGACCCCGACAAACTCCGTTTTTTTGAATGTGGATTCACTCTGAGCAAAATAAATATCGCTCTGAAAAAGAAAGGGTTGTCCCTTACGGCCTGTGGGTCGAATAACGGACAAACGTTGCCGGGGGTAGTCTCCACCAATACCCATGGTTCTGCCTTCAATTTTGGCTCTACCCCGGAAATGGTGGTGGGGATACATCTTATCACTGGTCCTGCGTCACAGGTGTATTTAGAACGAAAATCTCACCCGGTGGTCACGACGAAGTTTGCCCAGGCATTGGGAGCCAAGTTGATTCGCGATGATGCGCTATTTAATGCTGCGTTAGTGAGCTTTGGATCGTTTGGCATGATCAGAGGGTTAATGATTGAAACACGGGAATTGTTTCTCTTGCACCTTTCAAGAAAATTTCGCCCATTCGATCAAGCTTTGGAGCGGGCCATTACTACCTTAGATTTTTCCGGATTCGACAGTTATTTTAAAACGCTGGCAAAGCGAGCGTCAAAACGAAATGGGTTTCCTGTGGTCTGCGACGAAAAAAATTTGTATCACTTCCAGGTTACCTTCAGCCCGAATATGGCTCCAAAAGGGAAAAGACCCAAGGAAGCGGCCATCTTTTTCGGGTTCGCCGGGCCTTATAGGAAAAATTATACCCCACCCCCAAAGGTCAGAGGGGGGATTGGCCCTGGGGCCTCGGGACTTGAACTCATCGGTGACCTTTTTGAGGATACCCCGGCGCCTCTGAGGAAATTTGTCAAGTCCCAACTCAATAAGCAGGTCAAAAAACTGTTCCAATATGAGTATACGGGGACGTTTCAAGAACTGTTTCGCGATGAGAAAACAAAGGGTAAGGTGTTTGCTTCAGGAATTGGTGTCCCTCTTTCACGGGCCCTCGACGTGATCGAAATCGCCCTACGAACTTACGAGTCCTTCGATACGGTCATGCCGCTCTTATTTACGATGCGGTTCGTCAAAGGCACCAAAGCCACGTTGGGATTTACCAAGTTCAACCCTACCTGTGTCATTGAAATTGACGGGATCAATACCCCGAATACCCAAGAATATGCCAATTTGGTTTGGGAACTGGTGGAACAGGCTGGTATTCCCTTTACCATGCATTGGGGAAAATTTAACGCACATTTAAATGCCAATCGGATTAAGGGGATGTATGGAAGAAAGCGGACTCAGTGGATAAAAAGCCGAGAGCGACTCTTAACGTCCGACGTGCGAAATGTGTTTACGAACGATTTTCTCAAACGGGTTGGGTTGGCGACCTGATTGGCTTACACCTTCCCTTTCGCTAGCAGGGAGCCCGCATGACGGAGCCAAGGTTAGATCAGGGAGGGACAGGAAAGTGCGGACTTCAGTGCACGGGTTCTCTCCGTCAGATCTGAGAGAAAGGATGGCTCTTGATGATGTTCCGCAATGGTTCGGACGAGCGCACTGCCGATGATCACCCCATCGGCAAACTCTCCGATCGTGTGAGCTTGGTCGGTGGTGGCGACTCCAAACCCCACGGCCACCGGTTTGCCAGATTGGGATTGGATGGCTTCGACACTCTTGCGAACCGGTTCCATATCCGTCAGTTTGGCCCCGGTAATCCCCGTTAAGGACACATAATAAATAAAGCCATGGGTTCGTTTCATGACCGTACGTCGGCGGGCCGGTGTGCTTGTGGGGGCCAGGAGAAAGTTCACGATAGGGCCATTGATTCGGGTGGTGACCTCGTATAATTCATCCGACTCTTCTGGAGGCAAATCCGGGACGATAAGCCCATCGACGCCGGCCTTCTTGGCTTGAATGCAAAAATCTTCAATGCCTAGGGCTAGGATCGTGTTGTAGTAGGACATTAAGATAAGGGGAATCGACGTGGTTTGGCGAAGAGTCGCGACACAGGAAAGAATTTTTCGGAGCGAAGTGCCAGATCGGAGTGAACGGTCCGCGGCTTGTTGAATGACAGGCCCATCCGCGATTGGGTCTGAGAATGGTACCCCTAACTCGATCAGGTCGGCCCCCCCTTGTTCCAGGGCCCCGACTAAGGCTTGTGTCATCTCGAGGGAGGGATCTCCAGCCATGATATAGGGGATAAGGGCTTTTTCCCCCTTGGCCTTTAATTCCTCGAATGTTTGTTGAATGCGGTTGGTCATATAGCGGCAGAATGGTTATAGGCTTAGAGAGGGATGTCCCGCATGCGAGCGATTTGTTGGACATCCTTATCCCCACGTCCCGATAAATTCATGAGAATGATCTGGGATTTTTTCATGGTTGGTGCGAGCTTAATGACCTCCGCCACCGCATGAGCACTTTCCAGAGCAGGAATAATACCTTCTTCCTGACTTAACAAATCAAACGCGGCTAAGGCCTCTTCGTCGATAGCTGACGTGTAATGAATGCGGCCCGTTTCGTGGTAAAAACTGTGTTCTGGTCCAACGGCAGGATAATCTAAACCCGCGGATACCGAATGCGTGGGCTCGACTTGACCATCGGCATCTTGCAATAAATAGGTGAGGGTTCCTTGTAAAACTCCCGGTTTCCCACCCGAAAAGCGGGCGGCATGTTTCCCTGATGCGATCCCATAGCCTCCGGCCTCCACTCCGATCATCTTCACCTTGGGATCTTTGACAAATGGGTAGAATAGGCCCATGCTATTACTCCCACCCCCCACACAAGCGACGAGGGTATGGGGAAGACGGCCTTCCTGCGATAAGATTTGTCGGCGCGCCTCCCGACCGATCACGGATTGAAAATCTCTGATCATCATGGGGTAGGGATGGGCACCCAAGACTGACCCCAGTAAATAATGGGTGGTCCGAACATTCGTGGTCCAATCCCGCATGGCTTCACTGATGGCATCTTTCAGGGTGCGGCTCCCGGCATCGACGCCGGTGACTTTTGAGCCCAACAATCGCATACGAAACACATTCAGCGCTTGCCGTTCCATATCCTCCGTCCCCATATAAATTTCGGCTTCCAACCCAAACATGGCCGCGACCGTGGCCACCGCGACGCCATGTTGCCCTGCCCCCGTTTCGGCAATGACTCGATGCTTTTTCATTTTCCGAGTCAAGAGAGCCTGCCCCACGGTGTTATTGATTTTATGGGCCCCGGTATGACAGAGGTCTTCCCGCTTTAAATACACTTTGGCTCCCCCCAACGTTTTGGTTAGCCGTTCGGCAAAATAGAGCGGGGTTGGACGTCCAACATATTGTTTGAGACAGGCCTGAAATTCTTTTTGAAAGGTAGGGTTCCGTTTGGCGGTGAGGTAGGCTTTTTCCAATTCAAAAATCGCAGGCATGAGTGTTTCGGGAACAAACATGCCTCCAAATTTTCCGAATCGCCCTTGTTTATCTGGGAGTGAAGCCATAGGTAGTGTCTTTAAGGAGCCCTAAGCAAAAGATGAAAGTATAGCGGTGGGGAGGTCTACAGACAAGTGAAAGAATCGGCCTGGCTCATTGAAGACTTTTTAGCCCCTAGCTGAGTCCTTGGACCTGTGTCGCGGCGTCAATGAAGGCCCGGACTTTAGGGTGATCCTTCTGGCCAGGACGCTGTTCTACTCCACTGCTCACATCAACTCCATAGGGTCGAACTTGCTGAATGGCCTCACGGACATTGTCGGGGGTGAGGCCTCCCGCCAACAGAATCGGGAGGGCCTTGGCCGCTTCACTAGCCAAAGACCAATCGGTGACATGCCCCGTTCCTCCATAAGCTGTAGGAGAATAGGTATCCACCAGAAATCCGCGAACGCCAAACCGTCCTTTAAATTCCGCTAAGGCCAGAAAACTTCCACGATCCCGTAAACGAATGGCTTTAATGACCGGTTTTCGGACTTCTTCGCAAAAGTCGGGTGATTCATCTCCGTGGAGTTGTGCGAGGGCCAATTGGCAAGTATCGAATATCTGCCGGATGGTGGAGGCACTTTCGTTCACAAACACCCCAACCGACAGTACAAAAGGGGGAAGGGTGGCAATGATGCGTTTGGCCACTTCTGGGTCGATATTGCGTGGGCTTGGTTCATAAAAGATAAACCCTAAGGCATCTGCTCCGGCTTCGACCGCGGCGTGGGCGTCGGGGACGTTGGTAATTCCACAAATTTTGATTTTTGGGAGTTTCATGGTTTTGAATACAGACGTGGAGTTATGGGGTGTTCAGAGAAAGCGTCAGATTGTCCTTTTCTCTGTTCTACCCATTTACACCCATCGGGAGGGCGGTGTCTCTTCCTCAGATGGAGAGGTTGTTCCGATTAACTCCTTGATTTTTTCAGCAACCGAATCGGCTCGGAGGAGAGACTCACCGATTAGCATTGCCCGAGCCCCGGCTTCCAGGATCCGGAGGACATCATCCCGTTTATGAAGGCCACTCTCGCTGACGATGAGTTTGTCGGCAGGAATACGTTTGGCTAAACGTTCCGTGACACCAAGGTCGGTGGAAAAGGTTTTCAGATCACGATTATTGATTCCGATTAACCGAGCTTGAGGGACAAATTCCAGCACAACGTCCAATTCTCGCTCATCATGGGTTTCAATCAACACATCCATCTCTAATTCTCCAGCCAGGGCGAAGAAATCCATGAGTTGAATACGGTCCAAGGCCGCCATAATAAGGAGGACACAATCGGCGCCAAAGGCCCGGGCTTCATAGAATTGAATATCCTCAATCATGAATTCTTTATTCAGGCAGGGTAAGCCAACCGATTCTTTGACCGTCTGAAGATAGGACAAGGAACCCTGAAAAAATTCTTGGTCGGTCAGGATCGATAACGCACTGGCTCCGTGCTCTTGATAGGCTGAAGCCAGAGAGGCGGGGGCAAAGGCATCCTGAAATTCTGGTCGCATCAGCCCCTGGCTGGGGGAAGCTTTTTTGACTTCTGCGATGAGAGCGGGGGCTTGGGAGGCGTCGTGAGCATCAAGGGCGGCGAGGAACCCGAGGGGGGGCGATTGATCGGCAATGCGGCTTTTCATGTCAGTTAAGTAGCCGCGATTGTGTTTGCGTCGGAGTTCGGCTTTCTTATGTTCGAGAATTCGCGTGAGAATCATGCGGAAAGATCATGAGAATAGGTGATGAGTTTTTCTAACTTTTCATAGGCCGCGCCGCTATCGACAATACGTTCGGCTTCTTCAAACCCTTCTTTCAAGGAGGCCGCTTTGTCGCAGGCAACCAGAGCTGGGGCCGCATTAACTAAGACAATATCCCGCTTGGGACCCCGTGTCCCCCGCAACACGTCTCGAATGATGTGAGCATTCTCCTCGGGTGTGCCACCCAATAATTCCTTGGATGCCACTGGTTGAAGGCCAAAATGCTCAGGATGGATCACGTAACTCCACACCCGACCTTTTTTCCCTTCAGCAATCGTGGTGGAACTGGACAAGGAAATCTCATCCAATCCGTCCATCCCATGTAACACAAAGCAATGTTGCGTACCTAAACGGACCAGGACTTGGGCGAGTTTATCCGTGAGGTTCTGATCGTAGACCCCTAGGACTTGTATCGATGCACTGGCGGGATTGGATAGGGGCCCCATGATATTCATTAAGGTTCGAATCCCCAGTTCGGCTCGAGGCTTAGCGCAATACTTCATGGCACTGTGATACAAAGGGGCAAACAAAAACCCAATACCCACCTCATTGATACAATCGCCGACCTTTTGAGGGGATAAATCAATATTCACCCCAAGGGCCGCTAACACATCGGCACTGCCCGAACGGGAGGAAACGGATCGGTTGCCATGTTTGGCGACGGTGAGTCCGGCCCCGGCGACCACAAAAGCGGCGGCGGTGGAGATATTAAACGTTTGGCTTCGATCTCCCCCAGTTCCACAGGTGTCCACCACCTGAGGGTCGGTAATCGGAATCCGTGTCGCGACATCACGCATCGCGCGGACCGATCCGGTTATTTCTTCAATCGTTTCCCCTTTCATGCGTAATCCCATCAAATACGCAGCAATTTGGGCCTCGGTGGCCTCCCCATGCATGATATGCTGCATGGCTGTCTGGGCTTCATTCTCGGTCAAGTCCATGCCATCAGCCACTTTGGCGATCATGTTTTTGAGATAGGTCATCTCGTGTCTTTCTGGGATCTGCTCTTACCCCTGGACCTCTGATGGGTTTGGGGAAGTGATACAAGGAATCGCTAAAAAATTTCTGAGGAGGTCCATCCCCGACCGAGTTAACAGGGATTCCGGATGAAATTGGACCCCTTCCGCTCCGGTAGGACGGTGGCGGAGACCCATGATTTCTCCTTCAACGGTTTCGGCTGAAATCTCAAATTCCTTGGGAAGAGTGTCTCTGTTGACGATTAATGAATGATAGCGTGTTGCCTCAAAGGGATTCGGGAGACCTTCGAAGATCGTTTTTCCATCATGATGAACCATGGAGGTTTTGCCGTGCATGAGGCGATCAGCCCGTACAATTTGCCCTCCGAAGGCATAAGCGAGGGATTGATGCCCAAGGCATACCCCCAATACCGGTAGACGCCCAGCAAACGAACGAATGGCTTCGACGGAGATTCCGGCCTCATTGGGAGTGCAGGGGCCGGGGGAAATTAATAGGTGTGCTAAAGGTAAATCCTCAAGAAAATCGGTAGTAATTTTGTCATTCCGAAAAACCTGGACATCCGCGCCCAATTCCCCGAGGTATTGGACAAGATTGTAGGTGAACGAATCATAATTATCGATGACCGCAATCATGGGGAAAAGACTCTTAGTGAGGGAGTATACAGATTTGTGGGAGAAGATGCTCCCTGAAGTGTTCTCTCGTGGTACGGCAAAGAAATCAGTGGCCCTCTCCCATTTAAAAGGAGCCAATTGTGTTGGGAATTTCTCACTCTGGATGTCCTAGGAGGACAGACAAGGACGGGTCGCCTCACGTTTACCTCCATCCCCGTTCCGCCATTTCTATTCCACGCATCATTGCCCCGGCTTTATTACGCGTTTCCTCGAATTCTTTTTGCGGATCAGAATCGGCGACGATACCTGCTCCGGCTTGAATGTAGGCTTGCTGATCTCGAACGACAACCGTTCGTATGTTTATACAAGTATCCATATTCCCCGAAAAACTGAAGTAGCCCACCGCCCCCCCATAGGGCCCTCGCTGAGTGGGTTCCAATTCTTCGATGATTTGCATGGCTCGTATTTTTGGCGCTCCCGATAACGTCCCTGCCGGGAAGCAGGCTTTCATGACGTCGAATACCGAATACGCAGGGTCCAGTTCTCCTGTTACTTGTGACACGATATGCATGACATGAGAGTAACGTTCAATGTTCATAAATTGTTCGACCTTGACGCTCCCCGTTTTGGCGACACGGCCTACGTCATTTCGTCCTAAATCCACCAGCATTAAATGTT
The DNA here is from genome assembly GCA_965223495.1 of Nitrospirales bacterium. Classification (GTDB taxonomy): domain Bacteria; phylum Nitrospirota; class Nitrospiria; order Nitrospirales; family UBA8639; genus Nitrospira_E. The sequence continues at coordinate 1,246,917 of OZ245001.1, forward strand.
CCGCCAATTCCTTTTGATCTGCCAGCAGATCTTGGGCCAGGGTTTCATCTTCCTTGGGGGTAGAGCCTCGAGGCCGAGTCCCGGCGATGGGACGAACGACGATTCGATTATCTTCGCAACGGACTAAAATCTCTGGAGACGCTCCAATGAGTTCCGTGCCAGCTATCCGTAAATAATACATGTAGGGTGAAGGATTGACGACTCGCAATGCCCGATAAATTTCTAAGGGATTGGTGCGAATTTTAGTCTGCCACCGTTGAGACATGACCCCCTGAATGATATCCCCGGCCTGGATATACTCCTTGGTGCGTAACACCATTTTCCCAAACTCGCTCGGGGTCATATTTGAGTGAAATTTAAGGGGTGCGCGACGATGTGCTTGAGAGGGTTGAATCCGGGTTTTTACTAATTTAGTGATGATGGCTTCAATCCGGTGAATGGCCTCCTTATAGGTTTGACGGAGGCCCCTTTTCGTTCGGGAGGTGATGTGCGCATTGGCCAACACTTTTACAGTATGGGACACATTATCAAAGATAAGAAGGGTATCCGTAATGCAAAAAGCAAAGAGGGGAATGGTGGTCTGGCTTTTAGGGAAGGATGGGATTGGTTCAAATGATCGGACGATATCATATCCCAAATACCCGACCGCTCCTCCCACGAACCGGGGTAACCCGGGTACGGACACGGGCTGATACTGGGCCAACGCTTCCTGGATATGGTCCAATGGATTCGAGGCCAGTGGAACTTTGGTTTGCTTGCGACCTTTTTGAATGATGACTGTTCCCTTCTCCTCCCATATCACCACGGATGGCTGGCATCCGAGGAAGGAATAGCGGGCCCAGTTTTCTCCGCCCTCGATACTCTCGAATAAAAAAGCGTGGGGACTGGTATTGATTTTCCAAAATGCTGAGACCGGAGTGTCAAAGTCAGCCAAGATTTCTCGGTACAGGGGAACTAGATTCCCCTGGGTGGCGAGTTCGCAAAAATCCTCAAAAGTCACTGAATAATAAGCATTTTTCATGATTTCGACGGTAGCATACGGTCTGAGGGGTGTCAACGAACGAAGGAGCGCCCTGAGCTTAAAGGTCCTAGGATGACAGGCAAAACAAAAGGCTAGAACTTCTTGGGGGTGTCCCAAAAAGTTCTAGCCCTGGAGAGAAAGCAATGACGAGGGTTTACGGTTGGCTGACCGTTAAATCCTGCCCGACGTGGATCGTGTTATCTAAAAGATTGTTCCAGGCTTTCAGGTCATCCACCGTGACTCCATATTGCTTGGAAAGGCGATACAAGGTTTCACCTTTTTCAACGGTATGGGTGACTCCACCGTCCATGGCCATCATGCTGTCGAGCCCCGTGGAATCATCCAAAGACTCTAATGGGGCCTCACCACCCGAACCGGCCAGGTCGGTATCCATAGAAGCCAATTCCGAGTCATTGAAATCGAGGTCATTTAACCCAAATTCCGAAAGAGACGGTTCGGAGACTTTAAAGTCATCCGCACCGGCATCTCTGACTCGTGAGAGCTCATCGTGAGATCGATTGAGTTGGTCTCGTAATGCCTCCAGTTCGGCATTTAAATCGCGGTTTTGTGATTCCAATGATCCTATTTGCCGTTGAATATCCTGATACTTGACATTCAATTCACCGGTTCGTTTTTCTTCCTGGGCTAACAGGCGTTGAAAGTTTAGGGCTCGTGCTTTTTCTGCTTCATATTTTTCGGAACTCACGCAACCCGTAAAAAGCCCTCCGCATACTAAGACACCCACGGCCATTTTGAGAGGGGTTATCCAAGCCTTCGTGTGGGAATGGGGTTTTACTTCATCAATTGTTGGGTGAACCATATACTTGAGTCCTCCTTCCTTGAGGTTCATATGTCGGCTTCCATCCTGATTGCCGATGTACGTTGTAAATGAGAGGTGGCCCAGATCTTCTCTTACACCATAAGCCGGAACCTGGGTAATGTCAAACAACGAGTTTCCACATGGAAAAACGGGAGTTTGAGCCTTCATTGACCGTAAAAAAGGCCCTATGATAGTTTGGGGCCAGATTTATGGAAATCCCATCAAGCTCTATGTCTTCCGAACCGTCGGCCCAACCCTTCTTCATTGAAGTTGATCAAGTTTCCCTGAGAGTCGCCCGTCCTTTATCGCTCAACCAGGAATGGATTGGAGAACGGGAAATACTCCAACAGTTGTTAGCCTGTTGGTTCATCATTGATGAACGAGACCTGCCCTTGTCCCCTCGCATCGTGGGACAACCGGGCGTGGGAAAAACCACCTTGGCCATGGCCGCGGCCCGCTCCCGAAAGCAAGATCTCTATATCTATCAGTGTACGGCTGACACTCGTCCAGAGGACCTTTTGGTGTCCCCTGTCATCGCAGAGGGAGGCACGATCAGTTATCAAGCCTCCCCCTTAGTCACGGCCATGTTGACCGGAGGGGTGTGCCTTTTGGATGAAGGCAATCGCATGAATGAAAAAAGCTGGGCGTCGCTGGCTTCGTTGCTCGACCATCGGCGAACGGTGGAATCGGTGGTGGCAGGAATTCAGATTTCTGCCCATGAAGACTTTCGGTGTTGTGTCACCATGAATGAAGATGCCTCCACGTATGAAGTGCCCGATTATATCCTGTCCCGGTTGCAGCCTACTTTGAAAGTGGAGTTTCCACAAAAGGAACACGAACTGGCCATTCTCCGATACCACCTTCCTTTCGCCACAACTGAAATTCTCAATTTAACCGTGGAGTTTTTACAAAAAGCCCACCAACTGGATCTTCCCTTTTCGGTGCGGGACGGCATTCATGTCGTGCAATATGCCTTAAAACGGATGGCCCAAGATCCGACTCATCCGTTAGCCCACGACCAAGCCTGGCATGAGGCGTTATTGAAGGTCTTGGGGGATGAAGCTCTCGACTTGGAGGGTCTCGCCAAACGACGAAGTCAGGCCCTGGGTGGTCAAGGATTGCCTCGGGGACTTGGAGATTTCTTTTTTGAGGAAGATCACCCCTTACACCCAGATCGTTAGAGGCGATGTTCATCTGAGACGGTGGGAGTGACATCCCTGATGTCCCAAGCATCCGATCCGACAGAACAAGTTTTTCAGCTATCCCCAAAAATTCAAATCCTTCCAATCGTACATGGAAGTGGCAATATGGCTCAGGTCGTGAGGGAGGCGATGATTTCCCGACCCGTCGATTGTCTCGCTGTACCCCTGCTGTCGTCAGTGGAGGGGGTGGTGGAATCAGCGATCCAAGAATTGCCTCGCATTAGTGTTGTCGTCGTCCCGGAGGATGAACCAAAAGAAGGGGCGTCGCCAACCTGTTCTTATATTCCAATCGATCCTTGCCAACCGGTCATCATGGGATTGCGTGTGGCAAAAACGGAGCAAGTGCCATGTGCCTACATCGACAAAGAGGTCGTTCAGTACACATCTACCCCATGGGTGGCACCTGATCCCTATGTTCTTCAGACGCTTCGTTGGGAATCGCTGGCTACGGTGGCTCTCCCCTTTCTCCCCTGTCCTGAGGCTGATTCTCCTCGTTGGGAACGAATTGCTTGGATGGCCTTTCGACTGCACGAATTAGAGTTGGACTATCAGCGAATTCTGTTTCTCTGCCCCTTAGTGGATTGGCCCTGGGTTCGCCAGGCCTATGCCCAGCGAAGTCCGATTTCCGTCTCTCAGCCAGCCCTGCGAGTTCCGAAAGTCTGGGATGTGGAACTGGATTCCCTGTATTTTGTGTTGGGCGAGCTTCCCTATGTCACCCAATTGTATGAGGATCGTAGGTGCGAAGCTCGATCAGACAAGCATCTTTCCATTGACGGACTCAAGGAGTTGCTCTTAGAAAGTCGCAGGCGATGGATGTTGGGTCGACCGGCTACCTCGATTCAAGAAGCCAATTGGGTGACTCCCCAATTGTTGCAGCGATATTTTCAGTATGTCCGCAATCTGACCTTAATGAATCATCGTCTTACTCCCGACCTCTATACCTTGGTGCGGGCCGCTCAACAAATGGCGGGCGATGAATTTGCCTTAGTGCTGTTAGAGGTCGCAAAGACCTATCATTATCAGGAGGAAGTTCCTTCCTGGAAGAGCCAACCTGCCGTGTCTATAGGATTGGGAGAGCTCCAAGACCCCGAAGGCACTGTTCTGAGGGCCATGAATCGATTGGAGGGACCCCCTTTGGAATGGCGGAAGCTGACCCTTCGCCCCAAGCCCCCAGTGCCTCAAAAACGTTCGTGGGCTTATCGATGGAATCCCTATCAGCAATGTTCGTGGCCTCCCGAAGATCAGCGGATTGAATCGTTTGCGGCCCACGTCCGCCAACAAAGCCGCAACCTCATCGGAGCTGATATCGCCAAAGTCGAAACATTTCAGACGTCCTTGATGGATGGCCTTGACCTTCGAGAGACGCTTCGAAAATGGACCACCTCCAACAAACGCACCGCATGGGATCTTCAGGTCAAGGTGATTCCTCCTGCCAGAGGCACCATTGAAGCCATCGTCTTTTTCTTTGAGGTTCCGGCGGATCCAGACAAATTCTCGTGGCGCACGACCTGGTACGCGGAACATCAAGAAGAATCGACGCTCAGTTTTTATGCCACACCATTCTCCACGAATATGATCGGTCCTGGAATTGGGGAGGCCTGCTATGGTGGATCGCTGTTTCTTTTTCCTCCTCGAATTATTCCGGATATCTGGGAAAATCCCGCGTTTAATTTTACGACCACGTTGGAGGAGCGGCTATTGGCCGGGGCTTGTGGACATTCTCAGGAAACCCATGTGGCGGTAGTTTCCCCCGTCCCCTTAAAGGGGGCTTGGCGCCGAATCGCCCATCGATATGGACGAAAACTGGTCCCCATTCCCTTGCAACGCTTCTCCAGTCAAACGGTTTCCCGATTGCGCCGCTTTCATGTGTTGAATGGACACGACATTCGGAGCTTTGCGGCCAGATTTATTCGTGAATAGCCACTACTTTTTCTTCTTATTGGGTGTAGCGTTTTGGGTGTAACGTTTGATGAAGAGTGAAAATGTAAAAATTCAACAAGATCTTGAGGTTTTGCGGAAGACTATTCGGCATCATGACGAGCTGTACTATCAACACAGCCGCCCCACGATCTCGGATGCCGAATATGATCGTCTCTTTCGGGAATTACAGGAACTCGAGAAAGCCCATCCCAATTTAATCACCCCAGATTCCCCGACGCAGCGGGTGGGTGGCGCCCCCCTTTCTCAATTTATCAAGGTGACGCATGAATTTCCGTTATTGAGTCTCGATTCCGAGATGGGAAAGGAAAGCGTTCGGGCATTTGATGATCGGGTCCGACGAGAATTAGAGGTGAGCCAAGTCGACTATTCGGCTGAACCAAAATACGATGGAGTTTCCGTTGAATTAACCTATGATCAGGGTTTATTCGTCCGGGGAGCGACTCGCGGGAACGGGGCAATTGGTGAAGATGTGACCCATAATCTGCGCACGGTCAGAACGTTGCCTTTGCGCTTACACGAAGGGTCTGGTGTTCCGTCCCATCTGGTGGTTCGTGGGGAAATATTTTTCACACTTTCCGACTTTCATCAACTGAATGAAGGGTTGACCGAGGCCGGAGAAGACACGTTTGCCAATCCGCGCAACGCGGCTTCGGGTACCTTGCGGCAGTTAGATTCCCGGATGACGGCGAAACGGCCTTTGACTTTAACCTGTTATGAATTTTTGAGTGAAGGGCCGGAAAAACCCGTCACGCATTTTGAGGGTGTCTCGTGTTTAGAGAAGTGGGGGCTTCCCATTCCTGGGATTCGAAGGGCCTGCCGCAATATTGAAGAGGCTATGGACTTTCATCGGGAAATGGCGGAAGGACGTGAAAGACTTCCCTTTGAAATTGATGGGATTGTCATCAAAGTCAATCGATATGAGGCCCAACGGCGCCTTGGGGAAAAATCACGGAGTCCCCGTTGGGCTATTGCCTTTAAGTTCCCCGCTCGGAAGGAACTGACAACTGTTCGGGCCATTGCGGTTTCGGTCGGGCGCACCGGGGCGCTCACTCCGATTGCCATGCTGGATCCAGTGGATATCGGGGGGGTAACTGTCAGTCGGGCTTCTTTGCATAATGTCGACGAAGTGGCACGAAAGGATATCCGTGTAGGGGATACGGTCAAAGTTGAACGGGCCGGGGACGTCATCCCCGATATTGTCGAGCGGGTAGAGGTAGAGGGGGAAGAGCGGACGGCTCCCTTTTCTCCTCCCACGAATTGTCCGGTTTGTGGGTCCCATACGATACAAGAAGGACCGGTCCTGTTTTGCACGGGTCAAACGGTGTGCACCGCACAACTGAAAGGGTCACTCGAGCATTACGTGTCGAAGGGAGCGATGAATATCGATGGCTTGGGCAAGAAAACCATCGCCCAATTCGTGGATGAGGGATTGGTCAAGAATCTGGCGGAGTTGTATACCCTTCGCAAGGACCAATTGCTCGCGCTGGAAGGATTCGCCGAAAAATCGGCTACGCAGTTAATGGAAGGATTGGAACAGTCAAAACAGGCGTCCCTGCCACGTTTTTTGATTGGGCTAGGGATTCGACATGTGGGGTCCCATATTGCCAAGGTGTTATCGCGGCAGTATGGATCATTACGCAAGATCCAGGAGGCCTCATTGGATAAACTTCAAGGGATACATGAGATCGGTCCCGAGATTGCGGCTAGTGTGGTGAATTTTTTCCAAGAAGAGCGAAACCTTGCTGTCATTCGACGAATGCAGGACTTGGGAGTTCAGGTTGAAGAAATGGATCCGGTACTAGAGGAGGAAGTCGGTCAACCATTCGTCGGAAAGTCCTTCGTGCTCACGGGAGCCCTTCAGGAAATGACTCGGGACGAGGCCAAGCAACGGATTGAAGCACTTGGCGGTCGAGTGATGTCGAGTGTGAGTAAAAAAACCGATTTTGTAGTGACCGGAGCTGACCCGGGCTCGAAATTGGAAAAGGCAAAAAAACTTGGTGTCCCGGTTTTGAATGAACCGGGGTTTCAAGCTTTGTTGGCTGAGGGCTTCTCCTCCAAGCCATAGAGTGTTGGCTTGTCATACTTATTATAACCCCTTTCTCCACCTGATTATTGTGCTCCTTCTCTCCTTAGATTATTTCTTTTTTTGAGGGAGAAACTGAGGGGCTTTTCACAGGTGGTCCTCCTATCGATCGTTTCCCATGAATATTAGTAGGGGTACCTCCTGGCCTTCTTAAACCGGGACCATCCAGCCTCATTCTGTTATCTCTTCAGGATGGGGAGTGTAACGAGGGAAAGTATCCGGAGGGGTAAGAATCACTCGTTTAAAGGGTGTTCATCAATATTGCTGAAACACTGAAAGGATACGTCCCTTCGTGACTGTTACGATGGGTAATGGTGGATACAGCCGTTATCCTGGCCGGAAGAGCATTTTGTAGTATGATAGGAGAAGAGGTAGGCGAGTCGATCCAACGCGGTAAGATATTGATTTCCCTCGGGAGCTTCAAGCTGCTTATGAAATTACTTTGGTTCACGTTCATATTGGTGTTGTGTGCGACTTCATGGTCTCATGCTGAAACCAGTTTTGATGAGTGGGTAAAGACATTTAAGCAAGAGGCCATCGGAGAGGGAATCCCCAGGACCCTGGTGGACGAAGCGTTTCAGGGTGTTGAGCCTATCGCTCGAGTGTTGGAGTTGGATCGAAAACAACCGGAATCCACGATGACGTTTGGCCAATACCGGAAACGAATCGTGTCGGACCTGCGGGTGAAGCGGGGTCGTACGATGCGCGCCAAGTATGGGGACCTCCTGCAACAGGTCGGTGCGCGATATGGGGTGCAACCCCGGTTTATCGTAGCTCTTTGGGGTATCGAAACCTTTTACGGGAAAAACACCGGGGGGTATTCGATCGTCGAAGCTCTGGCGACTTTAGCCTTTGACGGGAGGCGAAGCCAATATTTTCGCACGGAACTGTTGAATGCGTTGAGGATCTTGCATGAGGGCCATATACCTCTCGAAACCATGAAAGGCTCATGGGCAGGAGCCATGGGGCAATGTCAGTTTATGCCCAGTAGTTTTTTACGGTTTGCGGTCGATTTTGATCAAGATGGACGAAAGGATATCTGGACCACTCCAGCCGATGTGTTTGCCTCGGCAGCCAATTACCTGGCCCAATCAGGATGGCAGGAGAAACAAATCTGGGGACGTCGAGCCCGCCTTCCAGAGTCTTTCAACCTGGATCAGGCCTCCTTAAAAATCCAGAAACCCCTTCAGGTCTGGCAAAAATTAGGTATTCGGCGTGGAGATGGGAGGAACCTTCCGGTAGCTCCCATGAAGGCTTCCGTGGTGTTACCAGATGGAAAAGGTGGTCCGGCCTATTTAGTCTATGATAATTACCGGGTCATCATGAAATGGAATCGATCCACCTACTTTGCGACGAGTGTAGGCCTTCTGGCTGATGCGGTGGGCTATTAGTTCCTCCTAAGATACTCCTCCTTATCTCCCCTTTTCCTCTTTCTTTCATGTCGTGTCGGCATCAAAAGACGGTGAGCTGACGTTCGAATGGCCAACCACCCAGGTTGCCTGACGGTGTAGGTTAACGAGCCATTGCCCACAACCATATCTTCAGTTAGGTGAATCATTTTGCCCTTTCGCAGTGGAAGAAAGGTTGCGGTGGAGGAGATGGCGAATCTGTGCCTGGTCGGCTACGTTTACAAAGCGTGCTTTATGGAAAACAACACGCCTTACAACGGAAGGAGTACCTTAAAATGATCAAATTAGTGATGTGTTTGTGCCGCCACCCAACGGTGTCCCGCCCACAATCTCAAGACTATTGGTTGAATTCGCACGGTCCTTTATTTATGAAACATGCGGGGGATATGAGAGCCAAAAAATATGTGCAATCGCATTCGATACGCCCCTTTAATGAAGGAATGAGGAGTTCGAGAGGGATGCTCCCCGAATTTGATGGTGTGGCCGAGGTATGGTTTGAATCAGAAGAAGACCTCATGGAGGCCATGAGTTCACCGGAGGGCCAAAAACTTAGCTCCGCGTTACTCGAGGATGAAAAAAAATTATCGACCATTCAAAATCGTCGGCCTTCATCGTTAAAGAGTGTGAACTCTGAATGGTCAGGACGTAGGGACTTCTTTCAGTCAAGTTTGCGACGAATTTAGTCCACAGGTAGGATATACTGGCCTGGACTGAAGGGTGTCTCCGTGAAGAGCATGTCCGGAATGTTTTTACCGTTATGAGAAAGCGGATGCAATGATGGTCACGATAAAATGGTCTTGCCCGCCAAGACGGAATCTGTTCAAGACCAAAGCAGATCAATGATTTATAATGTGGGGTTGGGGCGCAGTCCCTCTGCGGCAATCTTAGAGCCCTATGAACCCCCAACTCGAATGAAACAACTATAATAGGAGACCCCAATGGGTAAAATTCTGGAGTAAGCCAAGTTATTCTTTGATGCATGTGATACCGGTAAGGGATGGGAAGGCTGTAGGGCCTACTGGTACCCCGATGCGACGTTTTCTGCACAGGCCGCAGCGATATCCGACATAAAGACCGTCGAAGGGTATTGCGAGTGGATGAAGAATCTTTTTACCCCCATTCCAGATGGAAATTATGACCTGAAGTTTTTTGCAGCCGATGAGGCGCGGAACTGCGTGGCCGCAGTCGCCGTATTTCACGGGACGCAGACAGGTCCCGGGGGCCCCGGTGAGCCTATAGGAAATTCTATTGCGGCCGACTATGTCTATGCCATTGAGTTCAACGGCGACCGCATTTGCCATTTGACCAAAATCTGGAACGACACCATCAGTCTCCAGCAATTGGGATGGACATAAATCCTAGAATGAGAAAGGAGGTTTAGTTCAGGAGTTTATAAACACTTTAATTTAACGCTTTAAATATTGCAGCCCTTCGTTCCCCTCTGGATCCCCACCTCCTCGGCTTCGCGCGGCCTTTCCACAGGTAGAATGTTTTTTAGTTGAAAACTGCTCAGCATTCGAACAACCGTGTTGCTATTGACTAACTGAAAAAGCTCTTCCTGTTCTAAGGAACACCAATTCCTTTTTTCCCTTTTGCTCAATACCGGAAATTGAATTTAATAGGGTTCTTTTGGAATTTTACCTTCATGACCCCCACCCGATAAGAAGTGGTTTGTATCCTCGAACTCCAATGATATAAACCCTCCACTTTTTCCTCGCTCACCAGGGCAGGAAACATGTTTCATGTCGGCAGGGGGGCAATCTTTAGGAAGCAATCGAAGCCAAGTTGAAGCCGGCTGTGGAGGAAAAAATGCTCTATCAGCCTAAACGGATTGGCAAAGCGGAAGCCCAATCTCAAAACTATCCCGCCAAATCTCTTTCCCCTAACCCACTTTTCCCCCAAACCTATCGCCATTCTTCTTGGAGTTCGAAGGTTTAACCCTGGAGGTTCCTAGGCCTTTCTTTTCTGAAGAAGAAATGCAAGTTCCACATCTCACCGGTCCCTCCAAACCCTATCATGAACCCTTTGGGGTTCAATTGAGTGGGGTTGCGCGATGGCTAGGGCGGCCATTTTTGTGAAGAGTTGAGGGTTTGGAAAGTGAACGTTGATCAAGGATTGTAGTACGCGTTGGTAAAGGTTGGTATTCATCGGTAGATAAGAGAAAGCCCCCCAGCTATAAGAAATGGGTTGGCGACTTGTCGGTTGTATTAAACGAGGGTTTTCGAAATTCTTTAAAAATTTGGAGACATCCCAATGAAAGGAGGGTTGTATTTATGAAGTTGGGTCGTAGTGAAATTTCTTATGCTCTACTGGTATCTATTCTCGGACTCGTTCTCCTTGGTCTCGGTTCGTTGGGTGCCAATGCCTTGGCCAACCCTCATACCACAATAAACCAAAAAAATACCCCGGACACGTTTGCTGCCGGACACGAGCTGGAGGGAACCAGTGGTATTTTGAGTTCTATTCGAATTCCACATGGGTGTAATGGCCAGCCGGTGACGGCCATGGCGGTGGTATTCCCGAATGGTGGGGATTCGGTGGCTATTAATAAAGAGTCACAGGTGGAGGTGGATTTATCTGAGCACATTGCGGGACGAGTGATCAATGTTCATCCCGTGCAAGACCGAGATATCTTCCGAACGAGCGGAGTCAGAACAGGGCAGGTAAACGATGTGGGCGGTGGGTTGGTTGAAGGCATTCGGGCGATGGTCTATACCAACGGCAGGTTAGAACCTGAGCATGTGGGGAACCTGCCCTTTGATGCCTCCTTCCCACGATTTCAGGAAACGTCTTGTGCGGCTTCGATGCAGGTTAATATTGGTATAGCGAATTACTGTACCCATTCCAAGAAAGCTGAGGACCGGGCTGATATTTGGATTGGGCATCTGACCCCGCTATTTGATGATCCTGCCGTGGTGGTGCAAAGTCCCCCAGGATTTTGGCCCCAAGTGACGGTTATTCGGGATACCGAAAACAATCCGCTTCCGGGTAGTTGCCCTGCTCCCATTCATCTGGCGGTGTCACCGGCCTCCCATGAAATCGATACCTATCTTCCTGTTCAAGGCTATTGGCCAAGCCAATAACTTTTCCCTAGTCATTCTGAGGTGGAGCCTCTAGTTGTTGAAGTAGTGAGCCTCTTCTCCGGTTAGGGAAGAGGCTCTTTTTTTTTTGAGGTATTACTTTCCTGGAAAAGGGTCATTGGCCTGCGAAAGTTCCGAACAGGGAAGCTAATCTAGAGGCCTAACAACCCCCCTTTATTTTCGGTTGGCCATTTCTTTCCCTCTTTACCAGAATGTCTTGGTTAACAGTGTTTGGTTGGAATTCAATACAAGAGGGGAACACGCTTAAGTTCCATGATCCCCAATTCTTTTCTGATTAAACTTGCAGGGTTTTTTACAACTAAAGCAACTCTTCGCACAAAAGAATTGGAGATTTGATTGTAAGGTACCACTATTAATCAGTGGTTCGAATGGGGGATGCAGAGAGCGTTACGGTTCGGATCCCACCGGAGAGGGTTCGGTCGAAGAGGCGTCGGGGACGGGTTGTTCTTTGATGATTTGAACGCTTTTTATCGAGCGTTCATCCGCTTCATATACAATCAGCAAACAGTTGTCGGTCTGAACCTTTTCTCCCACCGCAGGAATATGCCCTAATTCTTCTAGGATCAGCCCGCTGATAGTATTCTGTTCCTCATCCAATTCTACTTTCAGGAACTCATTGATGCGTCGGACTTCTGTGCGGCCATCCACCAAAATTTGGTTTTTCCCCGTTCGGCGAATCCATTCCTCATGGAGGTCCCCTTCGTCGAGGATCTCTCCGACTACCTCTTCCAATAGATCTTCTACTGTGACCAGGCCCATGACCCCGCCAAACTCGTTCACGACGATCGCGATATGGCGTTTCTCCTGCTGAAATTGCTTGAGTAAGTCATCGGCTGTTTTGGTGGAAGGGATGAAAAGTGGCGGCTTGGCAATTTCCTTGAGCATGAGTTGAGAATGTCCTTGGGCCAACTCCATCAAGGCATGGCTACGGTATAAAATGCCGGTAATATTGTCGGGGTTGCCATCATGGATGGGTATTCGAGAATACTTTGCCTTGTACAATTCCTGCCTGGCACCTTCCAGGGTCTGGGTTCCGTCCAAGGCAAACATATAGATGCGGGGAGTCATGGCATCTTCGGCCGTGACGTCGTTAAACTCAAAGACATTTTTAATCATCTTGACTTCATCGGTCTCTAAGACACCGGCCTTTCCTCCGGCATCCAGCATGATTTTGAGCTCTTCTTCGGTTATAAAGGGTACCGTAAGACCACGCCCTCCGGTGAGTTTGAGGATAAAGGGCTCCAAAACATACAAAAAGGGAAAGAAGAGTTGTTCGAGCCAGTAGATGGGATACGCCAAGAGTTGGACCGCGGTTTCGGCATATTTGGCGCAGAGTGTCTTGGGAACGATTTCTCCAAACAGTAAAACCAGGAACGTTAGAAGTCCGGTAGCCACTGCCACCGCTTCGGAGCCAAACAGACGAATGGCGATCAGGGTAGCTAAGGAGGCGGCCATGATGTTGACAAGATTATTGCCAATCAAAATGGTCGACAGCAGCCGTTGGGGGTTGGACCGTAGTTTCAGGCCCAACTTGGCGCCCTTTTTCCCCTCATCCGCTAATGTTTTGAGGCGACTTTCAGTAATGGAGAAAAAGGCGATTTCGGCCCCTGAAAAGAAGGCAGAAAGCCCTAAGCAAATGAGGACGGCAATGAAATCCATGTGTAGGTTAACGAGCTCCAGCAGCGCAGGTGGAGGGCGTAGCCAGATTATGGCTGACGGCCTCAAAAAGACATGGTATGTGGGAGCCTTGGATCAGATAGGAATGAGAAGGATTGATAAGTTGGTCAGGTGCCTCATCAACGGCGTGATGAGTTGACCTATCAGTGTCCATGTAGGAAACAGACTACCATAGGGGATCCAATTATGGCAATTCAAATATGAATTTTCAGAAATTTTTCATTGAAAAACAAATAGTTGTGATGGGTAAGGCACGGAAGGAGTCGATTGGTGATCCATTGGGAGGTTGCCCGCTGTTGAGTGCGATATTTGAGGAAAATCACCCAACGGTGACAGGATGTCATTTTCCGGATGGGGGAGTGCCGGTTTTCCTGGGAAAAAGCCATTTCTCATCCTCTTGAGTCAGGCCAGGAAACGTGGAATGGAATAATGATGAAGTGAGGCCCTAGGGCCCTTAGTCCATGGTGTGACGGTCGACATACCGATATCCTTGTCGACTGACCACCGGAAAGACGGAAAAAATGGGCGTGCCCCAGGGTATGACCGCGCTTTCTACGCTCTGGTGTAATTGGAGGTGAAGATTAACAAAGTTAAAGCTAAGACCTTCTTGCCAGGGTTGGGAGAAATTTTGCACGTAGGACTCCACCTTATCCGAGGCATAGGTCCGGGTCATCAATCCTGATCCTCCATTTAACCCATATTCCCCTAAATCGGGAGCCCCCTGGATTAATAGGGATACCACCGAGGCATCAAACCACACCTTGACGTTGCAACTTACCTGAATAAACGGTCCCAAACTTCCGGTATGTTCGAGAATGGCCATCGGATAGGCTAACTCTGGGGGGAGGGAGGGATCCTGTTCGGACGGTTGCCGAGGAAATTCCGGGTCTTTTAATGCGGAGACTGAAACAAAAAGCAGGTTGGGGTCATGAAGATCAATGTCAAGGATTTGTCCATCATGATAGCTTGCCAGCTTGCCCATCTCATACCGCAGGGGATAGGAGTAACCCATTTTCCCATAAAATATTCGGATACCAGCCTCCAACGGGTCTTCGGGACTTCGACTGATTTTGAGGTCAAAGGGGAGGAGCAGGTGAAAGGCTTGGGTTCTGGCATTCATGAAGGGGGCGCAGGCCCCGGGAAATTCTTTGTGGATCGTGGCGTTGTCCGGCTCAAATTTCTTCGGCGTTCCCCCAAAATGTTGGGACGTTTTTGCCTCTTTCGTGAGGCGGTATTTATCCTGATAATAGGTGGAGGCCCGTTTTGGGGCAGTTTCTAGAAAATATTCGGGAAAATCGGTTTCCACGATTAATTGTTGTCGGTCCAGGTCTTGAGGGCGGGTGACTTTCATGACCTCTTGATATCGTTGGAGATCGCTTTGGGTCTTTAACCGTAATTGTTCAAGGTCACGGGCTAATTCCGGGTCGTTATAGCGTGTCTGTGGCAGGATTTGTCGAGCTTTTTGCAAAATTTCCAGTTTCATCGTGTATCGTTTGGGTTCGGCCGAAAATGCCGTGGCCGTGGCCATGAATAAATTAAATTGCTCTTCGGGGAGAAGTTCCAGTTGACTGAGATCGTGTTCTTTGATGAAGGCGAGTGCCAAGGGGCCGAAGGCTTCTTCTTGTCGAAGATGGAGAGTAAGGAGATAGTTCAAATGGGCTCTGGCATCTTGTGGTGTCATAGTCTTTCCCGCGAAAAAGTTGGCATTGTAGGGTAATGTGAATGAGGGGGCAAGTCAGGATGATCGGCTAAAAAGAGAAAAAGAATCCTAAAGAACCAGAAAAATCAGCCGATAATGTCGTCAACACCTCCTCCTTATGGGCATAATTTGGATGCCATGATAGGATAAAACTCATGAAAAAGAGGTTTTCCTATGATTACTGAATCGGGAACAGGGCAGACCCTTCTTTGTCTGAAGCTTTCCCTGGCAATATTTTGTTTTCTCACGAGTATGTTTTTCACTCCTCCTGTAGTATTAGGGGAAGCCAAGGCAAGCGCACCGCCCTCTACCTCATCATCGCCCGGGAAAAATGGAAGGTCGGTCAGCGGCAACCTGGAAAAACAAATTCATGACTTAGATTCTCAAATTCAAAAATTACGAGAACAAAGTCTTGAACTGCAAGAGAAAACGAAGGCCAAACTTCAGGCCCAATTGGATTTGTTGAAACAACAACGCGATACGTTAATCCCTCGAATTGAACGTTTGCGGGACAATAGCGAGTTGGCTTGGCAAGATATCAAAGAAAATATCCAACAAGCCATCGAGGATCTCAAGGCCTCGGTCGAGACCATGAAGTAGGCCTCAGCCTTTTCCCTCCCCGTGTCCATCTCTTGGTTTCGTTCTCCAAATCCAAGGGTATCGAACTTTCCTCCACTGATTTTTTTCCTTGTCTGACCGGTTAAATCATTTCAACCTGGGGACTTGAATCAAATCTTCCCGCCTTTTTACACTAAAGAGCCATGGATTCCCTTTCCCTGAAACGCAAAGCTCGAGAGGTTCTGGAATGGCCCTTGCTGATTGAGGCTTTAGCCCATGAGGCGACCTCAGACATGGGGGCCAAAGCCTGCAAAGTCCTACCCCTTGCCACCCATTTGGCGGAAGCGGAGCGGCAACAACATGAAACAGCCGAGATGGTTCAGGTCCTCCAGGGCGATCACCCTTTTCCGCCACTGAACTTTTTAGACATTCAACCGTCCTTGGAGCGAGCGGAGAAGGGTGGACAATTGGAAGGAGTGAATTTCCGAGATATTGGGGTCGTCTTGCGGTTGGGTCGCGTCGTGAAAAAGATCGTACACCTCCATCAACAGGGGTGCCCAAATCTTTTTTTACAGTTTTCCAGCATGGAAGATACCCCTCATCTGGAGCAAACGATCGAGTATTGCATCGACGAACATGGCCAGCTTAGAGAATCCGCCAGCCCGGAACTGCGGAATTTGACTCATCAGAGTCAGGTTCTCCGGCAACGCATCCGCCAGCGGCTAGAGGGGATCTTGTCTTCGTCCCTCTACGCCGATGTGTTGCAAGGGCATTATTTTGCGGAGCGAGCGAATCGGTATGTCATTCCGGTAAAAGCCGAACGACAACATGATCTCGATGGCATCGTTCATGACATTTCCAGTAGTGGGGCCACGGTGTTTATCGAGCCCCGTCCCCTTATCGAATTAAACAACGCGATCAAATTTGCGGACTTGCAAGTGGCCCAAGAAGTTCGGCGGATATTGTCGGACTTGTCGGCTGTGGTGGGGGAGGCTTCGGGACGTATTCGGCAGATGGTCCAGGCCTTGGTCCAGATGGATTGTCTGATGGCTAAGGCCCGGTTAAGTATCAAAATTCAAGGACATCCGATTCGACTGAATCATGAGCAACGTATTCATCTTCGCCACGCCCGGCACCCCTTGTTGACCCTGTCCAAAGACCATGTCGTCCCCAATACCATTCACGTTGGTCAATCGTCCAACATGCTGATTATTTCAGGGCCAAATGCAGGAGGAAAAACCGTCACCCTCAAGTTGGTGGGTTTGGTAGGGCTCATGGCAAAAGTTGGGCTCCACCCCCCCTGTGCCCCGGATTCTGAAATGGCTTGGTTCGATCAAATTTATGCGGATATTGGAGAAGCACAAGATCTCAGTCGAGACCTTTCAAGTTTTTCAGGACATCTTTTACACATCATTGCTTTGTTGCAAGATTTGGAAAGGAGTAAGCACAACGGGGAGCAACATTGTCTCGTGCTTTTGGATGAAATAGGCAGTTCTACCGATCCCGTAGAGGGGGCGGCTCTGGCAGAGGCCCTGTTGAATCGGTTAAATGAATTCGGGTGCACGATATTGGCAACCACACACTATCCTTCGATCAAAACCCTTGCCCTCCGACAACCGCATGTGCGAAATGTCAGCCAGGAATTTGATCTCGATACGCTCTCTCCAACCTTTCGGCTCCTGGATGGAATCCCCGGAGGCTCCTCTGCATTGGAAATTGCCGGACGGTTGGGTTTGGAACCAGCCATCATCGATCGCGCTCGGACTTTGATTCAACGACAGGATCAAGATTTGGATCAGGCCTTTCGTTCACTCAACGATCTTCAATCTCAGCTGGAAGAATCACAAAGGCAGGCCCACAAGGATCGTGAGACTGCCCAACGATTGCGAGAGGAAGCGGAAGCGATTCGAACTCAACTTCGAATTCAAGAGCAGGAGGATCGGCGGCGATATCGAAAACAATGGCTTCGGGAGTTTTCCCATGCCCAACGCCAAGCCAATCTGTTGGTTGAAGACCTGAAAAAAGAGAAAACCCCAGCCAAGCTGCGTGCGACGCGTCAATCTCTTGAGTCCTTACATCAACATATGCAATCTCAACTTCCTTCGGCTCCCGCCCCCTCGTTGGGAATCCCTCAGAAAGGAGATCTGGTAGAGATTGAAGGGTTAGGAACTGTTGGGACCTTAATGGACAATGTGGGTGATACCAAATACGTGTCGATTCAGGCAGGGGGCCAAACGATTAAGGCGCCCCCTTCTTCCCTCCAGTTGATCAAAAAGGCTCAGGTCCATCCATCTACCTCCGGTCGAATTTCTCGTTCAATAACACCATCCCAGCAACAGAATGTCTCTCCCCCTTTGGCCTCATCTGGACAAGCCCCTCTCATAGAGAGTGCCTATCAACATCAACTCGACCTGCGCGGGAGCCGACTGGAGGAAGCGTTAGAGTCCACGATGATGGCTTTGGATCGGGCTCTTCGGAGTCAAGCCAAGTTTCTCAAGATTATCCATGGGAAAGGAACGGGGGTGCTGAGAGCCGGGATTAGAAAATTCTGTCAGGACTCGCCCTATGCAGAAAAGTTTCGTACTGGGGAGCCAAGTGAAGGGGGCGACGGGGTCACGATTATTGAATTGACCTAGACGAAGTGGACTGATTAGTCAAGCCAATTTTCACATTCCGCCTAAACCCGTCGTGTTTTGCCCGCCGAATGGGACTTCCTTCCGTCAATGTCTGAAATTCCTCTTCAGAAATGTCGGCCAACTGAGATAACTTTGGATGAAGTGTCCAGGGGGTGGGTTGAAACCCGGGTTCTGGGGTGGGGTGGGCATGAACGTTATAGGGGCAGATATCTAAACAATCATCACATCCAAAAATTCGATTACCCATCTGGTTTTTGAGTTCTCCGGAGATCTCCTCAAAGGGGCCACGATGTTCGATCGTGAGATACGAGATACATTTTTCCGCGTCCAACACATAGGGTTCCACAATGGCGTTGGTCGGGCAGGCCTGAATGCAAAGGGAACAAGTACCACAGAGGTCGGTGCCGGGTTCGTCGGGTTCTAAGGCAAGGGTGGTGAGGACTTCACCCAGCAAGAGCCAGGATCCAAATTCGGTAGAGACTAAATTGGTGTGTTTTCCGATCCATCCTAGGCCCGCTCGTTGGGCCCAAGGCTTTTCCATGATAGGGCCGGTGTCCACGTAACTCCGAGTAGTAGCGGTCTCCGAGCAATGGGCGTGAACAAACGCTTCTAATTTCCGAAGTCGTTTCTTTATCAGTCGGTGATAGTCTTTCCCCCACGCATACCGCGCGATTCGTCCTGCCCCATTCGATTCATCCGGGTCATGATCCGTGAAATAATTCATGCCGACTACGATGATAGACTGGCACCCAGGCAAGACCTGGTCTGGGTTTGCCCGGCGGGTGGGATCTCTGGCTAACCACAGCATCGATCCATGAAACCCCTGATCGAGCCATTGAGTCAGCTTGCGAAAAAGGTTATCTAAAAAGGACCGGTCCCTGGAGGATTGTGTGTCGGGAGAGAAAGTTGATGGTGTGTAAGACGAACGAGGAACCGTGGCGATTCCCACGGTATTAAACCCGAGAGAGCGAGCAAACTCTTTAATCTGGACCGTGAGGGTCGCGGTGGAAGGCATGGTCCTCAATAGACCTGGAGTTTCCTACTGAGATCATTATTTTTGTGGGGGAGAGGCCGGGTTTGCGGGTGGAATGTTCCCGGTGCAATTAAACATGACCGTAAACCTGCCCGTGCAATGGTCAGTTTTACATGTTTGGCACGTCCCGACAATTCGTGTTTTCCAATCCGTTTGGGATTCGTCATACGAACACGTGGTGGCGCCACCTTTAGAGATATCGGCCCAGGGCTCATCATACCCAGGAAATTGAGCGACGGTACACCCGCTGGGGATAGGAACCTTGCAATGGGCTTTGGCTTCACCCTTGGCCATCCCGATCGTGCAATTAGATTGAGTCCGTGATTGGGATTCGGCCGCGGCGCTGGTCATCTCGAACCCTGGCCTTTCTCCTCCCCAGAGTAACCCGAAAAGAACCCCGATAAGGCATAGCACATTCCTCGAGTGTCGCATGATATCCGTTCTCACCTTTTCCTACAGGGTAATCACACTGGGTTCATCCATCTGACCCTTGGCGTTTTCCTTATACCATATTGTTGAAACCGTCTGTCAAAATTCGTGATTTGGTTCGACCGGGATCTGGGAAGATATGAGGGAGCCGGACCCTAGTTCCTGAAATTGACGCATAACTTCCCGTTCCCAAGATTCTTGGGCCTGCAAATTTATTCCATGATTGGTATCGTGGTCATATTGCAAGTTGAGGCGTTGAGCCACCGATTTGGTTAATTCGAAGACTTTTTCAATATTATCCTGAGGCTTCAGAGTGAGATTGGCTTGTCTGGCCACCAAGCAATATATCAGGAAATGGACCTGCTCATGAGCTAAGAGTTGTTCGGACATTCGCCATTGCACAACGTTTTGAGGATTCACTAAATCCTCTCTGACCCAGGATCTCTGAAAATCAAAAGCCATGGTCATTTGACGCTTGGTTTTGTGTAGCTCGAAGTGAATGCCCGTCACGGCACCACGACGGTCATCTTGAGGTTTTTGGGGTTTAAAATCACTCCATTGGGGAAGTCGATTGGGATAACAGGATGGGTGAGGAAGGGGGTCGGGGACCCAATATAACGATGGGGTGCATCCGACAAGAAGTCCGAAGACCAAACACAGGGTTCCTGTTTGAAGAGGAGTGGAGAGCTGGCTTTGAGTTGAATTCTCGATTCGATTTGGACCCATACGCGACCACATATCGTCAATGTACCCAAACCGTGTAGCCATAAAAAAGGCCCGGAGGGTTATTGCCTCCGGGCCTTTTTGTAAACTGCTGTATCAGAGTGGTTGCTTACATCATTCCACCCATGCCGCCCATGCCCCCCATACCATGGTCGTGACCACCTGGCATGCCGGCATCTTTCTTTTCTTCCGGAATATCGGTGATCATGACTTCGGTCGTGAGCATCAAACCGGAAACGCTAGAGGCATTCTGTAAGGCGCATCGAGCCACTTTTGTCGGATCGATCACACCGGCCTCAACCATATCCACAAATTCTCCAGAGGCGGCATTATACCCGCGAATCGTGGATTCTCCACGAGCTTTCTCCACGATGATGGAGCCTTCGGCGCCGGCATTGATAGAAATCTGTCGAATGGGCTCCTCTAAGGACCGACGGACAATATCGACCCCCACTTGCTGGTCGTGACTTAATTTCAGACCCTCCAACGCGGGGATACAACGCAACAAGGCGATACCGCCACCTGGGACGATGCCTTCTTCCACGGCGGCTTTCGTCGCATGCAAGGCGTCTTCCACGCGCGCTTTTTTCTCTTTCATTTCGGTCTCGGTGGCCGCACCGACGTTGATGACGGCGACTCCGCCCACCATCTTGGCCAGCCGTTCTTGCAGTTTTTCTCGATCATAGTCGGAAGTGGTTTCTTCCACCTGCGTTTTTATTTGTTTTACCCGGCCTTCAATCCGCTTGGGATCGCCAGCTCCCTCCACGATGGTGGTGTTGTCCTTATCGATATTGACCCGTTTGGCTCGACCCAAATCCGTCAGCTTGACGCTTTCTAATTTCAGTCCGACTTCTTCAGAGATCACCTGGCCACCCGTTAAGGTCGCGATATCTTCCAACATGGCTTTCCGTCGATCGCCAAAGCCAGGGGCTTTCACCGCGGCGACATTCAAGGTGCCTCGCAATTTATTGACGACCAAGGTCGCTAAGGCTTCCCCTTCGACATCTTCAGCCAAGATGACTAAGGGTTTGCCCATTTTGGCCACTTGTTCCAAGATGGGGAGCAGATCTTTCATCGCACTGATTTTCTTCTCGACGATGAGCAGAAACGCGTCTTCTAACGAGGCTTCCATTCGATCGGCATTCGTGACGAAATAGGGGGAAATGTAACCTCGATCAAACTGCATTCCTTCCACCACATCCAAAGAGGTGGACATGGATTTGGCTTCTTCCACGGTGATCACGCCATCTTTGCCGACTTTATCCATGGCTTCGGCAATCAGATCTCCGATGGTCTGATCGTTATTCGCGGAAATGGAACCAATTTGGGAGATTTCCTTTTTACTCTGGCAGGGCTTACTGATTTTCTTTAACTCTTCAATGGCCGTTTCTACGGCTTTATCAATACCGCGTTTGATTTCCATGGGGTTACCACCAGCAGTGATATTTTTCACCCCTTCTCGGAAAATGGCCTGGGCCAGGACGGTAGCCGTGGTTGTTCCGTCTCCCGCCACATCACTGGTCTTGCTCGCGACCTCTTTGACCAACTGGGCTCCCATGTTTTCATAGGGATCTGACAATTCAATCTCTTTGGCAACAGTGACACCGTCTTTGGTGATGTTGGGAGCACCGAACTTTTTGTCTAAGATCGCATTTCGGCCTTTCGGTCCCAGCGTGGCCTTTACGGCATCGGCCAATTTATTCACCCCTCGCAAAATGGAAGAGCGTGCCTGTTCACTGTATTGTAACTGTTTAGCCATACATTTCCTCCTTATAGGAATTTCGTGGAATGATCATAATGCGGATCGTGTTTATTGAATTCTTTGGGGGTTAGTCTTCGAACACACCCAGGATGTCTTCTTCTTTCAGGATCAAGCAGTCATCGTTATCAATCTTAATTTTGGTGCCCGAATATTTGTCAAACAGGACCTGATCGCCGACTTTTACGTTCTCAACGTCTTGCCCTGCCGCTTCGATGGTTCCGCGTTGGGGTTTTTCACGGGCTGAATCCGGCACATAAATCCCTCCAGCCGTCCGCTCGAGCTCTTCGGTATAAGTGACAAAAACGCGATCGCCTAAAGGCCGGAACCCCCGGGCACTAGTTCCAGAATTGGTTTCAGTTGTTTCCTTTTCTTTCGTGGCTGCCATACGTACCTCCTTCTTTGGTATCTGGCTTGGTGAGTGAGGAATGAGATTGAATGTCAATTAACACATGATATATTGACTTGATCGGACCGAGAGACCAGTTTCTCCCATTGGAGGTACAGATAAGTCAGTTACGACCGAAGTCAAGGGGGGCGGGAAGAGTTTTTTCTCAAAGCCCAGGAGCGAAAGGTTAAAAGCTCGTCTGGATTGAATGAGAGTGAAAGCGATCCTTGATCTATACGTAGAAAAAATTAGGCTTCTAGGGTTTGATTTGTTCAAAATCTGTGATGTGTGCTTTCATAAACTCCCGAAGTTTTTTAATGATTTTGGCCTCAATCTGTCGGCTCCGTTCCTTGGTGACGGAATACTTTTTCCCTAAATCCTCTAAGGTTACAGGGGTTTCGGATAAAAGGCGATTCCGAAGGATGTCTTCTTCTCGTTCAGTCAAGGTGTGGGCGAATTCGGCCAATTTTTCTCGAAAAAGCTTTCGAAGCTGGGTTTGGGCTAGTTGATCATCGATGGGGGCTTGAGTTGCGGGAAGAAGATCGTGAAACGTTCCTTCTCCTTCTTCGGTCATGGGTTGGTCCAGGGAAAGTTCCCAGTTTCCCAGGCGCTGGTCCATTTCCACGACATCTCGTTCCCGGACGTTGAGGCGGTCGGCCAGTAATTTGGGATCGGGAATGTAGCCCTGCCGTTCCAATTTGGCTTTTTCGCGGCGTAGGTTATAGAACAGGCGTCGTTGCTCCTGGGTCGTGCCAATCTTGACTAACCGAAAGTTGTTTAGGAGATACCGTAAGACATAGGCCCGAACCCACCAGGCGGCATAGGCGTAAAATCGGACGTTACGGGTAGGGTCAAATTTCTTCATGGCTTGGAGCAACCCAACATTGCCTTCCTGAATTAAATCCATTTGGTCAATGCCAGCCAGTCCATATTCTGAGGCAATGGCCACTCCGACTCGTAGGTTCGCCAGGATTAATTTGACTGCGGCTTCTCGTTTTCCCAAGTTTTGGTATTCGTGGAAGAGTTGCAGTTCTTCCTCTTTGGAAAGAAAGGGGTACCGACGGACTTCAGCGAGGTATCGACTCAGGGTCGTAGTCGGAACCAGGGCTTGGGACATGGCCTCCCAATCTCCCTGATTAGGCGAGGAGCCTTCGGATGTTTGGGCCTCTTGATCGGATGGTTCCCCTTCCGCCGGTATAGGCTCTTCGAGAGAATGCTCTTCCCGACTAGATTCCTCAGATTCTAGGGGTTCGGCGTAGACATCGATGACTTCAGGAGAAGAATTTTTTGGTGATTTTCGACGCATGACTTGACGGCAGGAACGACTTTTTTCTATAGGCTGAAGTTCCTCAATGGTGTTCTAACTAAAAGGGAGTCCCGGAAAACGTATGGATCCAGCCCGAATATACACGATGATTGGGGGCATGAATTTTTCTGATCCGTTCTTTATTCATACCATATGGAATCATCCGTGGGAACTGGCGTCGGGTGGGGTAGTGGTCATTTCCTCCTCCGATGAGCTCACCGGTCATGGTACGCCCCCCTCCTTTTATTATTCCCCCTTTGAAATATGTTTAGCGTAGGGTTACGGGGCTTGCGGTCCGGCCACTGGCCCAGCTTACTGGGTGCTTGGCTGCATTTTGAAGTGAGTTTTATGGTGTGGCTTCTTGTGGGAGCCCTCAGTATTCCCATTTCAGAAGAGTTTGGTCTTTCGGCTTCACAGACAGGATTATTAGTCGGCCTCCCCTTATTGGGTGGGGCGTTCTTGCGGATCCCAGTAGGGCCTATGGCGGACTGGTTAGGCGCAAAAACCCTGGGGGTAGCCATTCTGGTTTTAGAGGCGATCGCACTTTTCCTAGGATGGCAGGCAGGGTCCAGTTATCATGAGATGCTTTTTGTGGGTTTTATCCTGGGTTGGGCGGGGGCCAGTTTTGCGATCGCCCTCCCTTTGGCAAGCCAAGCGTATCCCCCCGCCCATCAAGGGTTGGCCATGGGAGTGGCTGCCGTCGGGAATAGTGGTGTCTTATTAGCATCCTTTTTTGCTCCCCGGTTGGCGGCGACCTATGGATGGCATCAGGTTTTTGGAATCATGCTTCTCCCAGTCTTTTCCACCCTTTTTCTCTTTTCTTGGTTAGTTCAATCCTCATCATCGACCCAACGTCAGGCTCACTCGCCTACCTTCGGGGGGGTGTTTCACCTGTTGCGACAAGGCATTCAAGATAAACTGATGGTGTGGTTATGTGGGTTGTATGGGGTGACGTTTGGGGGCTTTGTGGGAATGTCTAGCTATTTGCCTATTTTTTTCCATGATCAATTGCAAGTGGACATGGTGACGGCCGGAACGTTGACCGCTCTGTCGGCCTTAGCTGGAAGTGGAGCCCGTCCAATTGGGGGATTTTGGGCAGACCGAATCGGGGGGCTGCGACTACTCCCGAAACTTTTTGGTTTTATCATGGTTGGCAGTCTGATCTTGGCCAATGTGTCAGGATTTGAATGGATTGTGTCCTTAGTGTTTTTGATCATGTTTGGTTTGGGATTCGGGAATGGTGTGGTATTTCAAGTGGCCTCTTCCCGGTTTAAAGCTATTATGGGGACGGCTTCGGGGTTAATTGGAGCTGCCGGTGGTGTGGGTGGGTTTCTCTTGCCTTTTGGATTTGGTTGGCTCCGAGAGTTTTCGGGCTCCTTTTCTAGCGGATTTTTCATTTTTGGGGTCATTTTAGGATTAGCGGGTCTTAGTGCTATGATAGTCCAACGTGCAATAATTTTAGAGCCCCCAAAGCCTTCTCCGGAAGTTTGAGGGGCTCCTTTTCAGAATAGTATCGTTGGGAAAATCAGGAGTTAGGTTCATATGACAAAAAAAAGTTCCCCTCCAAATCAAACCCCCTTTCATTCAATCTCGGAAGCGATTCAAGATTTCCAGGCGGGGAAATGTATCATTTTGGTCGATGACGAAGATCGGGAAAATGAAGGGGATTTGGTCCTTGCCGCAGAGCGAACCACCCCGGAACGGATTAATTTTATGGCGAAATATGGTCGGGGGCTTATTTGTTTGGCCCTGAATCCCGATCGGGTTGAGGAACTCAAACTCCCTCCTCAGTCCACCGAAAATACGGCCCCTTTCGGTACAGCCTTCACGGTGTCTATCGATGCCGCGAAAAATATCACGACGGGTATCTCCGCGTCCGATCGGGCGACGACGATTCAGTTGGCCGTGAACCCTTCAGCAAAACCCAGTGATTTTGCTCGACCAGGTCATGTGTTTCCCTTGAAAGCCCACAAGGGCGGGGTCCTTCGGCGTGCCGGCCAAACCGAAGGGTCGGTGGATTTGGCTCGCTTAGCCGGGCTCTATCCAGCCGCCGTGATTTGTGAAATTATGAATGATGATGGGACCATGGCTCGTGTGCCTCATCTGATGGATTTTGCCGCCCAGCATCAATTGAAAATCATCACGATCAAAGATTTAATTCAATATCGATTGCAAAAAGAATCCTTCGTTAAAGAGGTGGTACGAGCCAATCTCCCGACCTCTTTCGGACAGTTTCAGGCAGTCGTGTTCGAAAATGAATTGGATGCGGGCAACCACATCGCCCTCGTCAAGGGGGAGGTCGGCGCCAACCCAACCTTAGTTCGTGTGCATTCAGGATGTTTAACGGCGGATGTGTTTGGATCGCTCCGATGTGATTGCCGTGAACAACTTCATCGGGCGATGGAACTGATTGAACAAGAAGGGGAGGGCGTGCTTCTGTACTTAAACCAAGAAGGGAGGGGGATAGGACTCACGAACAAGATAAAAGCGTATCATCTGCAAGATCAGGGCAGTGACACCGTTGAAGCCAACCTGCAATTGGGGTTTAAGCCTGATTTGCGTGATTATGGTATTGGGGCTCAGATTTTGGTGAGTTTGGGTTTAAAGAATATTCGTCTCATCACCAACAATCCTCGAAAAATCGTGGGCATTGAAGGATATGGATTGGAAGTCGTGGAACGAGTTCCGATAGAAATTACCCCGCAAGAGGCCAACGTCCATTACCTTCGAACCAAAAAAGCGAAATTGGGCCACCTTCTGAATAATGTGTAAAAAGAGACTTGCACATCCTGGTGGCAAGTGGTACACAATTCAACGGCCTTCTTCCAGGGGGCTCCGTTCTTTTTTGCCGAGTGTCTGATTAGGGATGATCTGGTGAAAGAAAAGAAGGGGTTGGAAGAAGTCCTACCCGATCCGGAGTTTCAATTCGGGATTGTGGTGAGTAATTTTAATGAGGCCGTAACCAGTCGACTTCTTGTGGGGGCTGAAGGTGTGTTGACCCAGGAGGGCCTCTCTTCAGAACACGTGCATATCGTTCGTGTCCCTGGTGCCTTCGAAATTCCCTTGGCTGCCAAAACGCTGGCCCAATCTGGGAAGTATGATGCCATTATTTGTTTAGGGGCGGTCATACGGGGGGAAACTCCTCATTTTGATTATATCTGTGCGGAAACCAGTCGAGGAATCGGGAGTGTAGCACTGGAAACGGGCATTCCTGTAATTTTTGGGGTGTTGACGACCAACACTGTTGAACAAGCCCTGGAACGGTCTGGTCCCCCGGAGCGAAATAAGGGGAGTGATGCGGCCCGAACGGCTCTTGACATGGCCTCTCTCATGAAACAGATGAACGCGACGCATGTTCGACGGTCGGGCTTCTTACGGTAAGTTCCTGATGTCCTTGATGACCACTCCCTCTGATACCACGTCCTCCGGGCCCTCGGGGCAAGGCATGGCCTTGCATACTTCCCGTCGCCATGCCAGGCAATTGGCTCTTCAGATGCTCTTTCAACAAGAATTTCAGGATTCTCATGCCTCTTGGGAAGAACAATTTTGGGCGACTCAAACCGCGACACCGGAAGTGAAAACGTTCGCGTCGAGTCTGCACCAGGGGGTTCTCCGACATCAATCGGAGATTGATTCTTTGATCCAGAGCTTTTCAGTAGATTGGGCCATCGATCGGATGCCGGTGGTTGATCGCAACATCTTGCGGTGTGCAATTTATGAATTATTGTGGGAACCCGATATTCCCGCCATGGTCACCATTAATGAAGCGGTGGAATTGGCCAAACGGTTTGCGGATGAGGAAACGAAGGGTTTCGTCAATGGCATCTTAGATCATATTTTCCGCCATGATGGACGATTGGCGGATAAGCACCGTCAGGCCGAATCCTAACTTTCTGGTACAGAGGTCTCTCATCCTCCTTCATCTACGTAAATGGTTGATCAAATGATCGAGCGTTATACACGTCCCCGAATGGGTGCCGTGTGGACCCAACAACGCAAGTATGAATTATGGCTGGAAGTGGAATTGGCCGTCTGCCACATCATGGAACAGCAGGGTACGGTCCCTCGAGGGGTGGCCAACCGCATTCGGAAAAACGTCAAACTGAATCCGGTGCGAATCGATGAAATCGAAAAGACGACCAGGCATGATGTCATCGCGTTTCTCGAAGCGGTGGCTGAACAGGGT
Source organism: Nitrospirales bacterium (assembly GCA_965223495.1). Taxonomy (GTDB): domain Bacteria; phylum Nitrospirota; class Nitrospiria; order Nitrospirales; family UBA8639; genus Nitrospira_E. Next base: position 1,274,888 of record OZ245001.1, read on the forward strand.
GGAAAAGATTCAAGGTTTTTGCATGCAGGCCTGACTTCTTCGGATGTTCTTGATACTGCCTTGGCACTTCAAATCGTTGAAGCCTCCCAGCTTCTCTTCGAGGGCTTGGAAGGTTTACTGCAAAGTCTCCAGAAATTAGCCCTGGATCATAAGGACACCCTCACGGTCGGCCGATCTCATGGGATTCATGGGGAGCCCATAACATTTGGGTGGAAAGTGGCCATTTGGTATGAAGAGTTTCATCGTCAAAAACGTCGTCTTGAGGCTGCCGTCGCTGATATAGCTGTTGGGAAAATCTCCGGTGCGATGGGGACGTTTGCCCACCTCTCACCCTCCGTGGAAAAGGCCGTGTGTCGGCGCTTGGGTCTGAAGCCTGCTCCCATTTCCAATCAGGTCATTCAAAGGGATCGCCATGCGGCGTTGTTAACCGTCTTAGCGTTGATTGCCGCGAGTATCGAAAAGGTTGGGGTGGAAATTCGTCATCTTCAGCGAACAGAGGTATTGGAAGCCGAGGAATATTTTGAGCCCGGACAAAAAGGCTCCTCAGCTATGCCACACAAACGCAATCCTGTCGGTTCGGAAAATTTATGCGGGTTGGCACGGGTCGTGAGAAGCTACAGCCTGGCGGCCCTGGAAAATGTTGCTCTTTGGCATGAACGAGATATAAGTCATTCGTCCGTGGAACGCATCATCTTTCCGGATAGTATGATTCTGGTCGATTACATGCTGGGCCGCCTCACCAAAATGCTCTCCAAGCTGGTGGTCTATCCGGAGCGGATGTTGACCACCCTTAATCAAACGGGGGGGCTGATTTATTCCCAACGTTTGTTGTTGGCCTTGATCGATAAAGGGGCTGTTCGAAAAGAAGCATACGAACATGTTCAGAAACATGCGATGGCCGCTTGGAAAGGACAAGGCCATTTCCAATCCCTCATCGAGCAAGACCCCTTTGTGGAGAAACACTTATCATCTGCAGAAATCGCGCGGTGTTTTAATCCCAAGGTGTATGTGCGGCACCGGGATCAAATTTTCAATCGAATTTTTGGGAAACATAAGAAAGCAGGCCAAACCGGTAAGAGAACGACCACCCATTCCAAAAATGGATCAACCAAGAAGGTGCGGGAATGACAAAAGGTGACATGCTGTATGAGGGGAAAGCCAAAAAGATCTTTCTTACGGAAAAAGAGGATGAAGTCATCCAATATTTTAAGGATGATGCGACGGCCTTTAATGCGGAAAAACGGGGAACCATCCTGGAAAAAGGCGTGGTGAACAATTCCATCTCTACTCGGGTGTTCCAAGTTCTGGCCGAAGCCGGGATTCCCAGTCACTTCATTCAGCAAATTAATGATCGAGAGATGTTGACCCGTCGAGTGAACATCATTCTGGTTGAAGTGGTGGTGAGAAACCGGGCCACGGGCAGCATCATTAAGCGGCTGGGGTTGGAAGAGGGAATGGTGATGGATCCACCCTTGGTGGAATTTTTCTATAAAGATGATGCCTTAGGAGATCCGTTAATTACCGAAGATCACATTCGGTTGTTAAAATTAGCCACTCCCTCGCAAGTGGCGGAACTGAGAAAGCAAGCGTTGAAAATTAATAGTGTCCTCCGCCCCTTTTTCCAGCAGCGGGGAATGATGTTGGTCGATTTTAAGTTGGAGTTTGGTTTGTGGAACGGTCAAATCATTCTTGCCGATGAAATTTCTCCCGATACTTGCCGATTCTGGGATATCCAAACGGGCGAACGTATGGATAAAGATCGATTTCGCAAAGACCTGGGGCGGATAGAGGAGACCTACCAGGAAGTCCTCAAGCGAGTCAGTGCGTAAACTAAGGGGTAATCCAGGTTTTCGAAGAAATCATGAAAGCGAAAATTTTTGTCACACTCAAAGAAGGGATCCTGGATCCACAGGGGCGGGCGGTGCAGCAATCGCTTCGGACGTTGGGGTTTGACACCGTCGAGGATGTGAGGATTGGGAAATTTTTAGAAGTGGAGTTGAAGGAATCGGATGTCGCTTCTGCCGAGACGCATCTTCAAAACATGTGTCAAAAACTTCTCGCCAATACGGTCATTGAAGACTATCGATTTGAAATACTCTCCTGAAAAGAAGTGGTCTGGGTGCGGGATCATGGGACTGAGCCCTAAGGGGTGAGAGTGTCTTTTAGTAAATTGGATACGTGATGGTGTGGTTCGTACCCAAAAAGGAAGTGGAACGTCTCGGGTGAATGTCGGCACCATCGTCTTCCCAGGGTCCAATTGTGATCGGGACTGTGCGCATGTCGTGACCCAGGTCATGGGGCAATCGGGTCAGTTCATTTGGCATGAAGAAACCTCAGTAAAAGGAATGGATCTCATCATCCTTCCAGGGGGATTTTCCTATGGGGATTATTTGCGAACGGGTGCCATCGCCCACCGGTCTCCCATCATGGAATCGGTGAAGGACTTTGCCCAAGCGGGAGGGTTGGTCTTGGGGATCTGCAATGGGTTTCAAATTCTGTTGGAATGCGGGCTGCTTCAGGGAGCTATGCTTCGCAATCGGGACCTGGATTTTATTTGTGAAGAGACCTATGTCAGGGTAGAAAATGCCGATACCCCCTTCACGAACCGTTGTCAGGCAGGGCAGGTGCTGAAATTTCCCATTGCCCATGCGGAGGGGAATTACTATACCGATCCGGTAACCCTTTCTGCCTTACAAGCCAATGCCCAAATCGTGTTTCGCTATTGTGACAAAGAAGGAAATCCGACGCCATCCTCCAACCCAAATGGCTCTCTGGATCAAATCGCAGGCATTCGTAATGCCAAGGGTAATGTCCTCGGTCTCATGCCCCATCCTGAACGCTGTGCGGAAAAGGCTTTGAGGAATACCGATGGTTTGTTCATCTTTGAATCTGTGATGTCGGCAGTACAACGGGGTCTGGCTTAAGCTTGCAAGGCCTGAGTAGCCGGGAAGCTGATTCCTCCTTACGTTTCGATGGTACTTGATGATGGAAGTTTTTCCGGGCATTTCGATGGACGTCCAGGTCTTAGAGGGGAAACCCTGTGTGTCGGATACGACGATTGACGTGGCGACCATCGTGGGGATGTTGGGGGCGGGTAAATCATTTGAAGAAGTAGAAGAGATGTTCCAACTCCGGAGAGAACACATCCTGACTGCCTTGCGGTATGCCTCCTATGTGACCGACCATTTACCCTTGCGGATGCCACCTTCAGAAAGAGGATAGCCCGCCTTTTTTTCTGATGTCGTTGGACTGACCTCACGATGACGCCACCTTCCGGTCCTCTTTCGAAAGCCTTGATCCAACAACATGGACTGACGGAGGACGAGTACCACCAAATTCTCAAGCATTTGGGGCGCGAACCCAATCTCACGGAACTGGGTATCTTTTCGGTGATGTGGAGTGAACATTGCAGTTACAAAAGTTCACGAGTGCACCTCAAACGGTTTCCGACTGAGGGGCCGCAGGTCGTGCAGGGACCAGGAGAGAATGCTGGGGCGGTGGATATTGGTGATGGGCTGGCTGCGGTCTTTAAAATGGAATCCCATAACCATCCCTCGTTTATCGAACCGTTTCAGGGTGCCGCGACGGGGGTGGGAGGCATATTACGGGATATCTTCACGATGGGAGCCCGCCCGATCGCTCTTCTCAACTCGCTACGGTTTGGAGAGATGGATAGCCCCCATAACCGCCACCTCTTACAAGGGGTGGTGTCCGGTATTTCTTGGTATGGGAACTGTATTGGGGTGCCGACCGTGGGCGGGGAGATTACGTTCAACGATATTTATTCCAAAAATCCGTTAGTTAACGTATTTTGTCTGGGCCTCGTCCAAAAAGATCGATTGTTGCGGGGTGTCGCGAAAGGGACGGGCAATCCCGTGCTGTATATCGGAGCCAAAACAGGCAGAGATGGGATCCATGGTGCCACCATGGCCTCAGATAGTTTTGATGATGTATCGGAGAAAAAACGCCCAAATGTACAAGTGGGCGACCCCTTCCTTGAAAAACTCTTACTTGAAGCATGCCTTGAATTTTTAGAACAGGACTTGTTGGTGGGGATTCAGGACATGGGTGCCGCAGGTCTAACCAGTTCCTCCTGTGAAATGGCCTCTCGTTCCGGTACGGGGATTGAGTTAGATGTGGTCAAGGTCCCAAGACGCGAACCGAATATGACCCCTTATGAAGTTCTCTTATCCGAATCTCAGGAACGCATGTTGTTGGTGGCGCAACCCGGAAAAGAAGAGGCGGTATTAGCGATTTGCCGAAAATGGGGCATCGATGCTGCGGTTATTGGAAAAGTGACGGACGATGGGTTTTTGAGGGTGTTGGAGGGAGATCTCGTGGTCGCGGAAATCCCGGCCCATGCGATCGCCGAGGAAGCGCCACGGTATGAACGCCCAGCCTCGCCCCCAGAATATCAAGAAATCCTTCAAGCCTTGAATCTGGATACGATTCCCGATGTCCAAGATCCGGCGGATGCCTTGTTACGTCTTCTCTCTTCTCCTACGCTTGCCAGTAAACGTTGGGTCTTTCGGCAATACGATTACATGGTGGGGACCAATACCGTCGTGTTTCCGGGATCGGACGCGGCTGTGGTGCGGATAAAAGGAACCGATAAGGCTCTGGCCATGACGACAGATGGGAATAGCCGGTATTGCCTGCTGAATCCCTTTTTGGGAGGTGGGTTGGCTGTAGCGGAAGCCGCACGGAATCTTGTGTGTTCCGGGGCAAAACCGGTTGGGCTGACGGATTGTCTGAATTTTGGGAATCCGGAACGTCCCGATATCATGTGGCAATTGGTCATGGCCATCGAGGGAATCGCGGATGCGTGCCGAGTTTTTGAAATTCCCGTGGTGAGCGGCAATGTGAGTCTGTATAACGAAACGAATCATCTCTCCATCTACCCCACTCCCATCATTGGGATGGTCGGGGTTATCCAGCAAGAACGAGATATTACCACACAATGGTTTAAACAAGCCGGTGATCATATCTTGTTATTGGGGGATATCAATGAAGATCTGGGGGGTACGGAATACCTGAAAGTGATGCATTCGAGGGAACAAGGAAACCCACCCTGGTTAGACCTCGAAAAAGAAACGATGGTCCAAGATTGCCTGTTGATGCTCATTCAAGAGGGTTGGATCCAATCGGCCCACGATTGCTCGGAAGGGGGACTCCTGGTTACACTAGCTGAGTGTTCCATCACCCATCCGGTCACACCACTTGGGGCCAACATCACCCTCAAACAGGAACGGTTACGTTTGGATGCCTTGCTGTTTGGAGAAAGTCCGTCTCGAATTTTGGTGTCGGTTTCCCCCGAACATCTGGATCAAGTCCAATCGACCATTAAAGACCAGTGGGGTGAGGTACCGATATCCTTATTAGGCCAAGTTACCGATTCACCAAACCTGGAAGTCCTGGTACGGAATGAACAGGGACAAGGCGGTCCCCATTTCAGCGTGACTGTTTCCGAGATGGCTAACTGTTGGCAACACAGTCTTAAACGGCAAGTCCAGGGGGCTTAGGCATTACGGGTGTGGCGGCCAAAATGTCCCATGACCGGGTTGGCCATTCAACGGGTCCCAGGTTTACATTTCGATCTTTCTTAAAAAAAGCCAGATGAATGCCTTACCCATGATTCCTCAGCGCCAGCCCTTGGATGGGTTTCAGGAAGAATGTGCGGTCTTTGGGATATCGGGACACAAGGAGGCAGCCAACCTTACTTATTTAGGGTTATATGCCCAACAACATCGGGGCCAAGAGGGATCGGGAATCGTTTCATCCGATGGAGACCGCTTCTTTCAAAAAAAAGGGTTGGGATTAGTCGCTGATATCTATTCGAAGAAAGCCTTGCGGGAACTCCCGGGGTCCAAGGCGATCGGGCACAACCGATATTCCACGGCCGGAAGCGGGGATCTGCACAATGTCCAGCCTCTGTCCGTGAATTTTGCCTTCGGCAATCTGGCCCTGGCCCATAATGGCAACCTCATAAACGCCGGTGTCCTTCGGGGAGAGCTTGAAGCCTACGGAGCCATTTTCCAGTCCGATTCAGATAGTGAAGTCATCATCCATCTCATTGCCCATTCCAAAGGAGAAACGCTCGTCAATCGTGTGATCGACGCCCTCAGTTTAGTACGTGGGGCGTTTTCCTTGGTGTTACTGACGGATGAGCATCTGATCGCGGCGCGTGATCCCTATGGGTTTCGTCCCCTGTGTTTGGGGCAGTACAAGGATAGTTGGGTCGTGGCCTCGGAAACCTGTGCGTTCGACCTGATTGATGCGAAGTTTGTTCGGGAAGTGGAGCCGGGGGAAGTTGTGGTCTTACAAGGCTCGAAAATAACTTCCTTTCATCCCTTTTTAGAACGACCTCCTGCCCAATGTATCTTTGAATATGTCTATTTTTCACGACCGGATTCGAAAATTTTTGGCCCCCATGCAGTCTATCCCATTCGAAAAGCTTTTGGGCGGCAACTCGCGAGCGAATGTCCCGCTGATGCCGATTTGGTAATCCCGGTTCCGGATTCTGGCGTACCCGCAGCCTTGGGGTATGCGGAGGGCATGGGCCTCCCGTTTGAAATTGGTCTGACCCGAAATCATTACGTTGGACGGACGTTCATCGAACCGCAACAAGCCATCCGCCATTTCGGGGTCAAGCTGAAATTAAACCCGGTGCCGGAGGTCATCGAGGGGAAACGAATCGTCGTGGTCGATGATTCCATCGTGCGAGGAACCACCAGCCGAAAAATCGTGAAAATGCTTCGACAGGCCGGAGCCCGAGAAATTCATATGCGAATTAGTTCTCCCCCGGTTATTGCCCCATGTTTTTACGGGATCGATACTCCGACGCAAAAAGAATTGATCGGATCTAAGTACTCTATCGAGGAAGTACGACGGTATGTGACAGCGGACAGTTTAGGGCATTTAAGTTTGGAGGGGATGCTGTCCACCGCGCCAGGCTCTTCCAATCAGTACTGTGACGCCTGTTTTACCGACTCTTATCCCATCACGCTGACGAAGGCAGAACAATTGCAGCTAGGGCTCTTCGAGCCTGATCACGTTGCGCCCTCCTAATTGTGAAGTTCTGTTGCTGGCCCAAAAAATCCTGTGGTAAAATTTTTTAGGCTTTTAAGGGGAGCCCTGATCGGATAGATTCTTAGGGAAGACCTCAGAAAGCTGGAAAAATTCGGATGAATTGGGTTGAGGGATGGACTTCCAACCCCTCACGGACGCGAGAGCATTCAGGTAAATGATTAACGAATCCTTATTCCCAAGGAGGGTCGTACGATGAGTAGACCAATGCGATCAATTCTCATAATGGCAGTCCTGCTCGGTTGGGTGGGTATGGTGGCCCACGCTGCAAGCTTTTTTAAAGTCGGTGAGCCCGCACCGACGTTTACGCTCACCTCTCTTGATGGGAATTCAGTTTCCCTGGATCACTATCGGGGTAAGGTTATCGTGTTAGGCCTCTTTCATATCTGTAAGCCCTGCTTGATTCAAGGGACGAACCTACAGAAAGTCTATGAGGCTACCCAGGGCAAACCGGTCGCGGTAGTGGGGGTGAATTCTTCCGGAGACTCCCAATCAGATGTCAGTGAATTTTTGCAGGCATTCCCGGTTAAGGTTACGTATCCGTACTTGCTCGATCCGGAGCAAACCACGGATAAACTGTATGGGGGAGGAAAATTTATTCCGAATGTCTATGTCATCGATCAGCAAGGAAAGATTCGGTGGCAACGGGTCGGAAATTTTTTCACGGATGGGACGTTGGCCGGTCATGAAATGATCTTGCAGGAAGTCGAAAAATTATTAGCTGAAGGTTCCATGCCTTCGTCGATGTAGGACTATCAAGCGGGGGTGTTTTAGAAAGGGGACGAGGAGTTAACATGGATGAATTTGAAGAAGGGAAACAAAAGTTTCGGGATCTCGTACAAGCCGTGGACTCCTCGGTGGAAGTGGTTATTCCCACCACCTCTTCTCGAAGTGTTTTTTTGATCTCTCTCACGAAAGGGGCGAATCGAAAATTTCTCACTGTCCATGAAGACGATATCTTAGACCTTCCCTCCGAAGTTTCCGTCCAAACCAAAACCACGGACCTCTTAAAAGACACCATCGGGGCCCTATGAATACCCTTCTCCCTCGGATATGGGAATGGTCCTGGTTTTCGGATGAAAAGCAGTTAAATTTTAATGGACATTTGTTAGCCGTGGGGGAACATCGGATTCTTGTCGATCCGCCTCCCATGACTCCAGCCGATATCGCCTTTGCCCGTCAAGGTGGCCCCGTAGATTACATCGTGTTGACTAATCGAGATCATGAGCGGGAAGCTGAGCCCCTTCGTAAAGAATTTCATTGTCGAGTCATGGCTCCAGAGCTGGATGCCCCAGAAATGAAAGGGCATATCGATAAAACGTTCAAGGATGGGGAACTGTTGCCTGGGGGAATCTGGGTGGTGCAGTTGTCTCATCAAAAGTCATCGGGTGAAAGCGCGTTGTTTTTAGACTCCGGGAAAGGCGTGTTCATCGTGGGAGATGCGCTCATCGGAAACCCGCCCGGGTCGCTACGACTGTTACCGCCGGAAAAGTATGCCGATGTTGAGCAAGCACAGGCAGGATTGCAGCGATTATTAAAATATTCCTTCGATGCCCTGGTCGTGGGTGATGGAACTTCAATTCCCACGGATGCCAAACGGGTCGTGACCGAAACCTTGAATGGTGCGGAAGCTCCCAATTGATGGACAGAAACATATACCAAGACTGAGGATTGTTCCCCGCGTATGACATGGTCACAATCCGCCAACCTGAATTGGTTAGGCAACCAACATTTTTCCAAGGGATTCTATACCGAAGCGTACGAATGCTACGCCAAAGCCTTGGAGGTGGATCGTCACAATGGTGATCAACGGGCGTTGGCCACGACACTAGGAAATCTCGGCAACATTTGTGCGGTCAGTGGGCGACGAGAGCAGGCTCGTGGGTACTATACCGAAGTGCTGGAATTGCAAAAAATTTTGGGTGACGAGCGGGGCATCAGTGTAACCTTGGCTAATTTAGGGAATCTGGTCGCGGATGCGGGAGAATGGGATCGAGCGCGAGCGTATTATTTGGAAGCCCTGGATCTGATGAATCGATTGGCTGACTATGCCGGTAAAGCGGTTCTCCTGACAGATTTGGGTCTTGTCGCACGGGAGATGGGAGAAGAAGCGGAAGCCCTGGAGTATTATCAAGAGTCCTTGACCTTAATGCGACGAGTGGGGAATGAAGAGGGACAGGCCGATGTCTTTCGAATGATGGGCCGATTGTATTTGCAGCAGGCCCGATGGGAGGAAGCGCAATCCTGCACGCTGACCAGTTTGGATGTGGCCCGTCGTCTCAAGGATGAGTTACGGATGGGTGGAGCCTGGTATGTGTTGGCCAGTTGTTATGAAGCCCAAGGGTTATGGGAAAAAGCCATCCATTACTTGCGGAAAGTGGTGCAGGTTGATCGAAAGTTCGATTTGCCGAAATTGGCTGAAAATACCCATCGACTTGAGGCCTTATCAAAACGAATGGCTGACCGAACCTCAATCGTTCAGGAGTGATCACACGATGGGATCCACCGCATGGGAAGCTGCTCGAACCTTCTTAAGTGAGAATATCTCCGGTTGGGATGAACCGGATTCGACTGACATCTTGACCCTGCCCATGGCGGATGAAGACTGGTTGTTGGAGATCACATCGGATGGCCGGTTAGTGTGCATGGCGGGGTATGATATGGATGACATGAAAAGTTTACTGTCAGATGGAACCGCGGAGGATTTAGGCAGTGATGAGTTAGCGAAGCAGGCCAAATTTTATTTGCAACAAACCGTCTCTAAATATCGAAAGAAACTTCTCGGGGAGGGATTCACCGAGTCGATCGAGATGAATGAATCCTACGTCGCCGCGACCTTCCACCGATCGGTGGATTTAACCGATCTCCCACAGCTTCAATCCATGGTTCGGACATACCGTGATTGGTTTCGCCCTTCATCTTAATGTCATCTTCGATTTAATGTCATCTTCGATCTCTGCTCTTTCTGTCTATGGCAATGACCCCCAATCAAACATTTGAAGAATTTCGGGAAATGATCTATACGTTCCGACTGCCCCGGATCGTTCTTTCGGCTATGGATTTAGATCTGTTTAATAAGATCGGAAGCCGGACGTGGACCATTCCTCAATTGGCAAAACGTTGTCAGGCCAGTCGACGAGGCATGGGGATTCTTTGTCGCAATTTGGCAAGCGTAGGGTTGCTCAAGGTGTCCCAAAAGGGCTATGGTGCAAGCCCATTCGTTAAGCAATACCTTCAATCCGCGAGTCCAGATTTTCGTGGAGATTATCTTTGCCTCATTCAACGGCAATGGGAAGAATGGTCACAATTGACGGATATCATCCGATCAGGCCAACCCGTGGAGAGTCAGGAAGCCGACACGCCAGAATACCGGCGTTCGTTTACGTGGGCTATGCATCATCGTTCTCAAGAAGCGGCTCAGCAAGTCGCCCAACAACTTCGGTTTCCTAAGGCCAGACGTTTGCTGGACATCGGGGGTGGGCCTGGGACCTATGCCCTGGCATTTTTACGCCGCAATCCCAAACTTCAGGCCACGGTCATGGATCGTCCGGCGGCATTGGAAGTGGCATCCGAGCTAGCCCAATCGACATCCGTGGGGTCCAGGCTTTCCCTACAGCCGGGGGATTTTCTGGATGAAACGATTGAAGGGAAGTTCGATGTTATATGGTATTCCAACGTCCTGCACATTTATTCCCCCGCCCAAAATCTTGCAATTTTCAAAAAAATTCGGAAAGTCCTCAATCCAAGCGGGCGTCTTCTCATCCAAGATACGTTTCTGGAAAATGCCAAAGGTCTTCGTCCGATAGAGGCCAATCTGTTTGCGGTTACCATGCTGCTCTATACCGAATCGGGCAATACCTATTCGGTGCAGGATGTCTCTCAGTGGTTGACGAAGGCCCGCTTCCTTCGCCCTCGAATCATTCGACTGACCCCGGGGACGGGTGATTGGGAAGGTCGAATACTGGAAGGTCGGGCCCCTTCACATCCCTAGCTCACTTGTTTCGTAAATCTCGTTTCGTTCGGCTAGATGGTGTCGTGGAGCGTGAGGCTCTCCGGGAATGGGTGGGTGTGGTGGTTTAACTGATAAAAGGGATGCGTATAAAAAGGGGGGAGTGAAAAAGGAGGGACCGAGGTGCCCAATTACATGTTTCAGGATGTGGGTTGTTGGGAGGATGCGGTGGCCAAAGACGGGGCGGGGGATTGATAGCTGGGTAAATTCACCAAGAAGGTGGTTCCAAGCCCCGGCGCACTCACCACCTCAATCGTCCCCTGATGTTCCTGAATGATTTGATGAGCGATAGCCAATCCCAATCCGGTACCCTCATGCTCCTGGCTCAGGTGTTTGGTGGTAAAAAAAGGATCGAAAATGTGTTCGACATCTTCGGAGGCAATTCCGGTTCCTGTGTCTCGAATTTCTACTTGCACGAAAGGTTTTTTGCCCTCATTGGGCAAGCACCGGGTTTTGACGGACAGCACACCACCTTCGGGAAGCATGGAATCCAGAGCATTAAATAATAAATTCAGCAGCACTTGTTTTAATTGTTGCCGGTCGGCAAAGATTTTGGGGAGATCATGCACCAGGTCCGTTTTAAACACAATCATGGCAGGAGAAGATTTGAGACGAAGAGTATACAAACAGGATTCCACGATTTCATTCATATCTTCACCTTTTAAAAAAGGTTCCATGGGTTTCGCAAAATCCAGAATTTCTCGGGTAAGACGTTCAATGCGAAACACGTCTTCCTTGACGACTTTGCTGAAGCGGGCTAGGAATTGTTCATCATCTTTCCGTTCCGGGGCCAGATCGACGAATGCCTTGATGGAAGTCAGAGGATTTCGAATTTCGTGCGCCATACCCCCGGCCATGGTTTCAAGTGAACGCAGTCGATCGGTGCGTCGCACCAAAGATTGAGACCGCTTTAAATCTTCGTAAAGGAGAGCGTTATCAAGAGCCACTGAGGCTTCCTGAAAGAGAGTGGTGAGCAGTTCCAAGTCTTGAGTTGTGTATCCTCCCCCGCTCATCGTATTCGGACCGAAAGCACAAAAACCCAGTAACCGATTTTTATTGACCAACGGCACACAGACCTGCATCCCCATATTGCTCAAAACCTCTAGCGTAGGGACCTTATCTTCCGAGGGGACCAATTCTTGGAGCTCCCCACTCGTATAGCAGTGGGGGTGTTGCCGCCACGTGTCGCGCAAGGTGGGGGCGCTTCCCAGATGAATTTTTGTCAGGTCGGTTACGGGCTTCCCAAAGCTCGAGACCGGGTGAAAATCTTTTTCTCCTGAATCCCGTAAATATAAGATACCCCATTGAATCCCGAGTTGGGGACAAATGGACTTGACGATCGTAGACGTTAAATCTTGTAACTCTAGAATCGACACTAACGATTTCGAAAACTCCAGAACGGTCTCATATTGATCGTACCGTTCTTTAAAGAGAGCTTTGGAGATTAAGGCTTTGGCTTGTGTTTTGAGAGAAGAGGCACCAAAGACCAGAGTAATGAGGACGGCCAGTTCAATGAGGGAATAGGGGATGTTGATCGTACCCAATAACCATTGCTGTGCTAACAGAAGGATGGGATAGGCCGGAAACGCAATCAGGATGATGAGTAAGGTTCCCGTGACCCCTCGCTCAAAAGCGGTTCCCAAATCTAAGAGCCGATAGCGCAACAGGGTATAGGCCACGGTCGCCGTATACACGGTTAAAAAAATCGTGCCGATGGGTGGAATGTGGATACCATACCAAAGGGGGAAGGCGGTCATGCCTCCGATGTAGGCGATAATAGACCCAAGGGATAACAGGTAGAATCGATCGCGATCGGTCCCGCTTTTTGTCCAGGCCTCCCGAATGAGCAGTCCGGTGCCATAGAGGGTTGCCAGTCCAAACCAAGGCAAATAGAAGTGAAACGCCAGCCCGGGTTGCGGCCAAAAGGGGAATCCCCCTATGGGTTTCACATCGGCCACAAAATGCGGGGTGAAATTCAACCCAAAGAATACCAGAGCCACCGCTCCCATCAACCATAAAAAGCGACGGTTTTCCGCAACCTGTTCTAAAAGAGTAAACACGTGCCAGAGATAGGTCAGGGGAAGAAAAATCGCTCCTACCATGAGAAGGCGCGCGAAAAAAATCGCGTCGTCATGGGAGGTGGAGAGTTGCCATGCACAGTACCCAAAACCCCAAATGGCTGCGGCAAGGGCATAGAATCCATAGGCTTGATGCTTAGGATTCGCGGGATGTTTTAGGTAGACGAGTAGGCCGGAAACCGTGGCGGCGACACCATTGAGTAATCCGCTGAAGGCGTGAAAATCCACGTAGCTGAGACACTCAGGTTAGAGCCAAGGGGAGACGCGCTCCCCATCGTCAACCGTCTATTGGACAATAAACGTCAAGAGAAGTCAAAACCCCACCATTCCGGAGAGCCGCCTAGGACCTCAACTTGCCATAAGTCCCCCATGGCCCAAGCCTGAAAGGATCAGAAAAAAGTGGAACCAAGAGCCAAAGAGGATGGGCGGGAAAGTGTTGATCAGCAGAAATTATGCGACGCGTTGGTACTGAGTGGTTGCATTGGTGGATAGAGACCTATCGGAGGATGATGCCGGGGCGGCATGCGGGTAGGGAAGGACCGCGGAGGTTGGTTTATCGATCACGAGGAGGAACGCTTGCTGCGCAAAGGTGGGATACACGTTCGCTCCCCGAGGTGTGAAGGTTCGTAAAATTTTTTCCCATTCTGCCCGATCGAAAAACTGAAAACGTCCTTCTTTTTCGGCCTGTCGGATGCGGCCATAATTTTGCAACAACGATCGCGCTTCTTCTCGTTGTTGAGGTTGGGATGCCGTTCTCATGAGATTATGATAAATACCGGAAAAATCCCCGTGGGGTTTTAAATTGGTGATCACCATCCGTCCTCCAGGGGCCAGAATCCGATAGAGCTCTTGAAGAACCGCTTCGGGATTGGATAAATAGCCAATCACCAAATTTGATACGATTCGGTCAAAATGATTGTCGGTAAAGGGGAGAGGATGCTGCATATCCACTTGAGCCCAGGCCATCCTACATGCGGGTTGGATGGGTGTGGCACCGTCCTTATGCGAGGTATGCAAGGGAAGAAGCGCCTGTCGTGCGCGCTTGATGGCTTCTGGAATCACATCGATTCCGACGTAATGAAGGGCTTCCCACCTGGTCGTGGCAGGGTCCTCCCTAAGATGGGACAGCGCCGTCATGAAATAGCGGGCCGCATTCCCATTGCCACAGCCTGCGTCTAACCATCGTTGGCCGGGGAAGAGGGGCCCGAGGGAATGAAACACATGGTCCAACAACTGCACATAATCCGGACATTGACTGACGGTTTGAAACCGGTCCAAATAGCCTTTCCAAAACCCCACACCGACCTGGTCTTCCCCGGTGGGTACCAGTAATGTTTTTTCGCGGCGATTTTGGCGGCCTAGGATGGCCCGTTGGGGGTCCCGAACAGTCTCGCCTTGGGAGAGACCTAAATGGTCCCAACAGTGCTGAATTATGTTCCGGTAGGTGGCTCTGGCCGCGGAAGGATTCTCTTGGAGGCGATGCAGTGCGTCCGGAACATGAAGCGTAGTCGAATGGCGGGGACCCAAGGCAGTCTTCAGAACTTCGACTTGGGCGCTCGTGACCCAGGCATCCCGTCCTGCCGTCACCAGGACCGTGGGGGTTCGAAGTTGTTGGGCATCAGCCAAGGTAGCGGTTAGCGTAGAGAAGCCTCCCTCCACGGCGTCCTTTAGAAAGTATCGTCCAACGTTAAACCCCAGAATATTCGCGGAGTCTTGGACCAGTCCTTGGCGATACTGTCCAAACACATCTTCCTGATGAACCGTGCCCACGGTCCCTTCCACGTCAACGATTCCCATGAGCGACACAAACAGATCCAGGGTGGGGCGATGGGCTTCAGCCTTCAAGGCGACCCGGGCGGCTAAGCTGGCCGCGACACCGATCAGAGGGGATTGCGGCCATTGCCGTCGAACCCATTCCGTGACGGTGACGAAATCGTGTTCCATGGAAGATAAGGAAGTAGAAAAATGAGCGCCGTCACTTTCTCCCACATGGTTTGTATGGTCGTATCGGAAGACTTGAAACCCATTGTTCGCGAAAAAATAGGCCAGAGTTAAATAATCGCGCTTGGTCTCCCCATACCCTGGAGCAATTACCACGCTGGGAAGAATCCTGTGAGTCATTGGGGAAGCGACATCATGGTACGCGCGAATGAGGAAACCATCGTGTCTTTCGATGGTGAGGGACCGACTATGAATGAAACCCTCTTTCAAAGGCAGGGTGGAGGTGCTGGTGAGGCGAGGAGGATGTGAAGGGGAATGGGGTCTCCCCTGATTGGGGAAGGACAGGACCGAGGCGGGCCACCCTTCGTTAGACGGATTTTGCACATGCCCCACCAAACACTGATGGGCCGGTTTGGTCGGCGTCCACCGACTCAGGGAATCGGAAAGTCCCCAAGGATTGGTTGCTGCATGATACCGGATTAAGATCTTTGTGTTCCCACTCCAAACCGATGCACGCTGCTGGCGAGACACGTGGAGAATCTTCCCGAGGTAGACCAAGGATTGCCCTTGGTGGTAGGGGGACCAAAAATATAGTTCGACGAGATCTTCCGAGGAAACCGGTGGAAAACCCGTGATGAGGATTTCCAAGCGATCAGATCCCTTTTGACGAACGTGCCCGTGCCATGCTCCTCCCCGGCATTGCAGGATGAACGGAAAGGAAAAAAAGTGAGAAGCAGAAACGCTCACGTCTTCTTTGGCGAGGACCGGTTCGGAAAGAGACATAGTCCGAAAGGCTGGATGATGAACGCTCAAGTTCTGAACAGGCATGGTGTGGTTCATGATCGTAGTACCTTAGGCTAGGGATTTTTACCTATAATTTAGATCGCAATTCCTCAACGGGGGTCCAGCCCACTGAACAACCATTTCACATGTCAGGAGGGGGACTATATGTTGAAGATGGAAGGAGGAGACTAAGGAAATATTCAGGCTGAACGTCGGTCAGTGGCCTCAGTTCAAAAAAGGATTGCTCATCTCCATCCTCAATGGTTCCATCTCTAGAGCAACCCCAATGCCACATCGATAGAGCTGTGTTTGCGTGAAGAAAATGCAAAGAAAACTAGGGGAACCCAACACGGCTTTTATTCAGTTAGGAACAATTTGCCTAGTCGGGCGAAGAAATTCTGTCGAGCCCCTGACAGGTGTCATCGGGATCCGTGGATGTCTTTGACACAAGGAGAGATTTTTTTCATTGACACCCCTTCATACGCTACATAGAATTCAGGAAAAATAATGAGGAGGTACGTATGGCAGATGGCACACCAAGCACGATTCGCAATGTGGTCTTAGCCTCTTATCCAGGAGCAGGAAAGACCAGTCTGTGTGAGGCGTTGGCCCTGGCCACAGGGACCATCCCCTCCATGGGAACCATTTCCCAGGGCAACACCATCGGCGATTTTGAGCCAGAAGAAGTACATCGTCATCATTCTCTCAGCACCGCGGTCATTCAAGTGGAATGGCAGGGGTCTCGGATTAATCTGTTGGATGCCCCCGGCATGACCGACTACGGGTTTGAAGTGCAATCCTCCGTTCGGGCGGCCGATGGAGTGGTCTTGGTCTTAGGCGCCGGGACGGGGCTTCGTTCTGAAATAGAACGAGCCTGGGATTTCATTCAAGAAAGTGGAGTCCCCTGTCTCATCTTCATCAATGAATTGGATAAGGAAGGGGTCACCTATCAAGATGTCTTGGCAGAATGTGAAAAAGCGTTGGAGATTACCGGTGTGCCCCTCACGCTTCCCCTTACTCAAGATGGCAAATTAACCGGTGTCGTCGATTTGCGGAGCCAAGAATGTATTACGTCCTCGACGAAGAACGCCAAAATCCAACGGGAGCCGTGTCCGTCCGAACACCAAGAAATGGTGAACGAAGGGCGACGGCGTTTAATGGAGCAGGTGGCCGAGACGACGGACCAATTAGTGGAAAAGTACCTGACCGATGGAGAGCTCTCGGATGAAGATATAACCGATGGGCTCACGTTGGGAACGCTGGAGCGAAAACTGGTCCCGGTGTTTTGCGGATCGGCCACGGAAAATATCGGCACGACCAGCCTCTTGGAGGCCATCGTCCGGTTTCTGCCCTCGCCCAGTGATCGGGCCAACCTCCAGCCGTTAGTGGGGATCCATCCCCAAACCCAGGAAGAGGAGCAACGCCAGGCGGACACCGGGGCCCATTTTTCCGGGTTGGCCTTCAAGACCACCATCGATCCCTTCATGGGACGCTTAACCTTCGTGCGAGTGCTTTCGGGCACCCTTCAGGCGGATTCCGGGTTTCTGAATTCTTCCCGCCAAACAAAAGAAAAGGGGGGACACCTCTTTTTCTCGGTCGGGAAAAAACATCAACAAGTGGGACATGCCAGTGCCGGCGACATCGTCGCTATCGCCAAACTCAAAGATACCCAGACGGGCGATACCATCAGTGACGATAAGCATCCCATCGTCTATCCCGGCTTTACTATCACGAAACCCGTCATGTCCTATGCCTTGGAAGTGAAGAGTAAAAATGAAATCGACAAGGTCAGTTTGGGCCTCCATAAATTAGTCGAAGAAGACCCCTCGCTGGAATTCTTACGCAATGATGAAACCAAAGAAATGTTATTGAGTGGGGTAGGGCAAGTGCATATCGATGCGACGTTGGAAAAGTTGCGCCGAAAGTATGGCGTCGACGTGAATTTACATATGCCCAAAGTCCCATACAAAGAAACGATCCATAAAATGTCCCAAGCCCAGGGGAAGTACAAGAAGCAAACGGGGGGGCATGGACAGTTTGGGGATTGTTGGTTGCAGATCGAGCCGTTGCCTCGCGGCAAGGGATTTGAGTTTCACAATAAAATCGTCGGAGGGGTGATTCCTCGCAACTTTATCCCGGCCGTGGAAAAAGGGGTAGTGGAAGCCATGCAGCATGGCATCATCGCGGCTTTCCCCGTGGTGGACGTGCAAGTCACCGTGTATGATGGGTCCCATCATCCGGTCGATTCCTCGGAAATGGCATTCAAAGTCGCGGGGTCCATGGGATTTAAAAAAGCGATGGAGTCGGCTCAACCCGCCTTACTGGAACCGGTCATGGCGGTTGAGGTGTCCGTGCCAGACGATCTTGTGGGCACGGTCATTGGCGACCTCAACTCTCGACGAGGGCGGATTCAAGGGATGGATGCCAAAGGGCACAATGAAATCGTGAAAGCCCAAGTGCCGTTAGCGGAAATGCTCACGTATTCTCCGACCTTGACCTCGCTCACGGCGGGCAAAGGCAGCTACAAAATGGAATTCCTCGGCTACGAAGAAGTGCCGAAGGAAATGGTCAACCGCGTGGTCGAAGAACACAAAAAGGAAGCGGTGGCCTCCAACTCCTAACGCTGGTCTCTCACACCTTTTCTCGTTTGGAGTTCCCCCAAGGTTTGCAGGAGCAAACCTTGGGGGAACTCCCCATTCAATACTATGAAAACATCTTACGCCAATTAATTGAGTAAAGGACCCCCCAGCAAGCTGGGGGGGTGTGCAGGAGCAGGTTTTAATGAATTTTCGTATACAAGCTCATTCATCATTCTGGTGATTCCTACTTTTTGTTTTCAACCTGTGGAGCCGCGCCGATACTATCAAGGCCAGCTTGCGCGCAGGCTGCATCCAGATGGCCACCTGGAGCTCCACCTACACCAATCCCCCCGACCACGGCATCACCGAATTTGATCGGCAACCCGCCAGCTAATAGCAGCATGTGGTCATTCATGCGAGCAAGGCCTTGAAGTGCAGGCATCTTTGCAATGAGCCCGGCAAGCTTAGCCGTGGGTTGTTTCATACTGGCCGATGTATAGGCTTTCTTCCGGCTACTTTCGAGCGTGTGCGGCCCGGTTCCATCCTGCCGTAAGATCGCGCGAATATTCCCGCCTTGATCAACGACGGTTACGCTCACCCGATAGCCATCGGCCAAACATTTATCGACCGTCGCATGAGCCGCCTTTGTGGCCAGGGCCAGCGGCAGCACACTTTCTTTCGGTAAATCCGCCGCCTGAGCCTGCCCGATCAGCAATCCTGCGAAACAACAGGTGAGCAGGCCAAGTTTTCCAGTGAGTCTTTGCGTGTTCATGATTTGATCCTCCTTGTGATTAAAAATTTTTCTTGTCAATGTTCGAACTATTAAGCCCCTGCCCTCTCTAATATCTTCACAATCTCTTGAAATCCTTTTTGCTTGGCATGTTGCAACGGCGTCACGCCGTCCTTGTCCGCAATATTCACATTCGCTCCGGCATCGACGAGTAGCTGGACGATTTTTTGATGACGGGGCCCCCCATTACTGAGGACAATGGCCTCTAATAAAGCCGTCCAGCCTAGATGATTCACATGATCGATATCGATGTCTGTATTGACTAATAATTTCACCATCTCTACATGACCCCGTTCAGCGGCCGGGACCAGCGAGGTGCCACCGAAGCGATTATACCGCGTAAAGTCCGGTTTGGCCTTGAGCATGAGTTTCATAATGTCGACCGTGCCTTCAGCCCCAGCTAATAAGAGTGGACTATCCTGTTTGTCATCCTGCACATTCACATCTGCCTCGGCTTCCAGTAACACCTTGGCACTTTCGAAGTGATGGTTTTCAACCGCTACCAGTAGTGGGGTGCGTCCCCGTGCATCCTGAGCATTAATATTCGTTCCCCGCTTCACCAATTCCCGAACGCTCGGTACCTCGTTCTGGGCGACGGCCTCGAATAAGCGTTGCTCTTGATCGCTCAGGAGCAGGCCGGGTTTGGCGAATGCGAGAACTGTCACCAAAAACCCTACTCCCAAGAGACTCACGATGATGGTCATTTCTTTCATGGCTTCATTTCCTTTACAAATAGGTAAAACAGTAGCCTAATTGCCTCGTTCCCCTTTGAGCTATCACCCGGTGGTGATAGCTCAAGGTTTCACAGCATGTTTCTCTGTCATGAAGATTGATTGGCCGGGCGAAGATCGATGACCGTGCCGCCTTCATTGACTTCCACGATCACTATCGTACCTTCTTCGATCGGTTTGGTCTTAATTTCGAGCCGTTCAATCGGAAAGACTTTTTCACCCTCAGGCGTGATAATTTTCACTTGTTTGTTCATCTTGCCCATATAGACCAGTTTGCCGGTATAGAACTCATGACTTTCAACCTCCCCCTTCGGGTGCGCATCGATGAGTGTATTGTTTTCATCAAAAGTCATAATGACCTCCTCGCCCACTTGCGGAACATGGTGGCCATGTCGATGCGAGCCGTTCTCGGTTAAGGTAAAGTTTCCGGTGGGTGTTTTCACCGTGAGGATGCCATTTTTATTGGCGCTCACTACTCCGGTTACCTGTCGATGTCCACCGGGACTGATTTCTCGTGTGTTGGCATGTCCCACGACAGGCATGAGGAACAGCACACTCATGACAGCACTTACGGTAAGAACTTGGATGTTAGATGGTTGGTTCATGGTACCCTCCTTGAGATGATTGTTTCTAAAAATCTGTTTGCCTTTCTTGTCCTAAGGCATCGCATAAGCCATACCAAAACATGCTGGCTCAGAAAAAATAGATAACTAACTGTTTTAATGTAGAATTTTACTTGTGAGGCTTGCAGGACAATCCGAAGTGTCGAAATGAGATGTGACGATATATCGACGTTTGATGAAGCAACGACACGAAGACTAAATTGGGCGGGAAATCTTGAGCTTTTTCATTTTGGAGATGAGTGTGGTGCGTTTCATGTCGAGTCGAGCGGCTGCGCCTGCGGGACCGCCAATGACCCATTTCGTTTCGCGAAGCACCTGGAGAATGTGATCCCGTTCGACCCCTTCAAGCGTGGCTTTGGGCTGCGACGCGGCGGATTTCACGCGGGGAGTCACTTTCAAATCGGTTAATGGAAGGGTGAGCACGGAGCCTTGCGACAGGATCACCGCGCGTTCAATCAAATTTTCCAGTTCCCGAATATTTCCGGGCCAGTGATAGCGGGAGAGCGTGTCCATAACTTTCGTGGGAATCGTTTCAATCTGTTTATTCATCCGCTGGGCATAGCGCTGGGTGAAAAAGCGAATCAGCACCGGGATATCGTCCGGTCGTTCCCGGAGTGCCGGAAGCGTGATGGGAAAGACATTCAAGCGGTAATAGAGATCACTGCGAAACTGTCCGGCCTCAACCATGCTCGCTAAATCGCGATTGGTGGCCGTGATTAATCGCGCGTTCACTTTCATGGTGCGTGTGCTGCCCAACCGCTCGAATTCCTGTTCTTGCAGCACCCGTAATAATTTGGATTGCAATTCGACTGGGATTTCTCCTACCTCATCTAAAAAAATAGTTCCTCGGTTGGCAAGTTCAAATCGACCAGGCTTTTGCGCAATAGCCCCGGTAAACGCGCCCTTTTCATGACCAAAGAGTTCACTTTCCAATAATCCTGTTGGAATGGCAGCGCAGTTTAGTTTGACAAAGGCTTGCTCTTTTCGCGAACTGAGTTGATGCAGGGCTCGGGCGATCAATTCTTTGCCCGTTCCCGTTTCCCCTTGAATGAGCACCGTGGAATCCGTCGGGGCCACGATTTCCAATTGTTGAAGAACCTTCTTGAGTTCGGCACTCTCTCCAATGATGTCCTCAAAATTCCGTCCCGTGCGGAGCTCATCTTGTAAATACACATTTTCTTGCTCAAGCTTTTCTTTCAACTCTTTGATTTGTTGATAGGCCAGCGAATTGTCTAAGGCAATGGCAATTTGGCCAGCCACCAGTGTGAGCAGGGCAGCGACATCCTCTCCAAAAATCCCTTCTTGGGAACTGGCCAAGTTCAACGTCCCGAGGGGTTGATCCCGCACAACGAGCGGCGCATAAAAGGCCGTTTTCATTCCGGCGGCTAATAACTGCTTTGTTGTCTCCGACAGGGATTTCTTCATATCCGCTTCATTCGATACCACTGCCGTGCGGCTTTGAAACACTTGTCCGGCAGGCGTATCATCGAATCCAATCAGACCTCCCACTTCCAGCAGGCCCGTACCGCTTGGAAAGTCCAGCACATGGCGTTTGAAGCAATGGAATTCAGGAACGTACAAGTACAGACTGGTAATCTCGTGAGGAATGACCTGTCGTAACGAGGTGCAAATGGATGTGAAGAGATCGCCTAACTCGAGATGAGAGACGACCGCATTGTTCACATCCAGCAGAAGACGTAAATGATCACGTTCGCGCGTCAGTTCGTGAAGATGAGTTGGGGATTCGCTCTCGGGGGCCATGAGTCTTACGTAAGAATGGTACGTGGTAAAAAGGATTAAGTGACAATTATACTATATTTGTTTTTGATACTGCGGAACCGGTTAGTGTACATTTTTGCTGCAATACGCGTAGTACCCTTGATAGGAGTGAGATTGTACCAAGGGAGAGACGGTTAAATGGAAAGCACACGCCATATTTAATGACAACAAAATTGGCTATTTCCCCAAATTTTGGTGCGTAGAACGGTTGATAGGTACTGGGGGAAGGAAGTTAAGGAAGTGAAGAAAATAAGTTGATGAGTGGGAGGGAAAAATTTGGGACATGAAGAGGGGATGAAATTCACTTCCGCTGGCCACTTATTATGAGTTCCATACCCAGACGGGGAAGAATTGTGGAAGACTTCCAATTGATAGTCGGTGATATCGACAATCCAATTTTCCGGAATGAGATGCACAACCGAAAACTGGGCTTTGGTGGTAGGACAAAAGGTCAACCCGGGTTGAAAGGTGTTAGGAAATTCTATAAAAATTTAACTTTTAACTAAGACCATGTATGTGCTATCCTTGGAAGTGAAGAGTAAAAATGAAATCGACAAGGTCAGTTTGGGCCTCCATAAATTAGTCGAAGAAGACCCCTCGCTGGAATTCTTACGCAATGATGAAACCAAAGAAATGTTATTGAGTGGGGTAGGGCAAGTGCATATCGATGCGACGTTGGAAAAGTTGCGCCGAAAGTATGGCGTCGACGTGAATTTACATATGCCCAAAGTCCCATACAAAGAAACGATCCATAAAATGTCCCAAGCCCAGGGGAAGTACAAGAAGCAAACGGGGGGGCATGGACAGTTTGGGGATTGTTGGTTGCAGATCGAGCCGTTGCCTCGCGGCAAGGGATTTGAGTTTCACAATAAAATCGTCGGAGGGGTGATTCCTCGCAACTTTATCCCGGCCGTGGAAAAAGGGGTAGTGGAAGCCATGCAGCATGGCATCATCGCGGCTTTCCCCGTGGTGGACGTGCAAGTCACCGTGTATGATGGGTCCCATCATCCGGTCGATTCCTCGGAAATGGCATTCAAAGTCGCGGGGTCCATGGGATTTAAAAAAGCGATGGAGTCGGCTCAACCCGCCTTACTGGAACCGGTCATGGCGGTTGAGGTGTCCGTGCCAGACGATCTTGTGGGCACGGTCATTGGCGACCTCAACTCTCGACGAGGGCGGATTCAAGGGATGGATGCCAAAGGGCACAATGAAATCGTGAAAGCCCAAGTGCCGTTAGCGGAAATGCTCACGTATTCTCCGACCTTGACCTCGCTCACGGCGGGCAAAGGCAGCTACAAAATGGAATTCCTCGGCTACGAAGAAGTGCCGAAGGAAATGGTCAACCGCGTGGTCGAAGAACACAAAAAGGAAGCGGTAGCTTCCAACTCCTAATTCTGGTCTACACCCCCAACCTTTTCTCGTTTGGAATTCCCCCCAAGGTTTGCAGGAGCAAACCTTGGGGGGAATTCCCATTGATTAGACAGAGTCAATTCTAGATACAGGTTTTGGAAGAGTCCTCTTATTAATTCTATTATTCGTGTCTGACCCTTAAATCTGGCATTCCATATGGGTGGAAAAGAGCGTAAAACCAAAGGCCTTGACGACAGGGGTATTGTGCGCAAGGACAAGTGGGCGCTCTTCTGGGAAGGGTCAAGGTTGAGAAGAAACAAATGAAGGGGTGTGTGTTTGAAGTAAGGTTCGAAGGTCTCCGAGCTGAGCGTCGGCGGAAAGATCGCGTTTGGGGATGATAAAACCTGACAGATTATTGAGAAACACATAGACATGGGTAGCCGTTTCTTCGCTGTGTACTGTGGCGGGCCATTGGGCAAAAAAGGTGGTGTGAGGAGTTTCTTCCTGGATCCCTTCGGAAGAAAGAGTCAACACCCGAGGGCCTAGGGCGACGGTGCCCACATTCCGAAACAGTCGATGTTGGAGATAAGAAGACAGGAGAATGAGTAGGAAAAACGCGAGGGTGGTCCCAAAGAGAAGCATGTAGATCCAGGAGTGGTCATTTTGGTGTGGATTGGTAAAGGCTAGGGCCCCGCCCAGAACAAATCCAAAGACTAGAAAAAAGATTCGTTTTTCTTGAAGGGCCGTCCGGGATTTCCACTGATAAGGAGCGCGTTTGTGGGCGAGACCCATACAGGCCTTAAAATCATCCAGGGTAATGGTCGTGCGGATGGTCATGGCGTGTTTGGTGGGGGTAGTTAAATGTGTCGGTCGTTGGCCAGAAAAACTAAAGGTTGGGGTGGTCGAAGCCATGCAGCATGGCATCATCGCGGCTTTCCCCGTGGTGGACGTGCAAGTCACGGTGTATGATGGGTCCCACCATCCGGTCGATTCCTCGGAAATGGCGTTCAAAGTCGTGGGGTCCATGGGATTTAAAAGAGCGATGGAGTCGGCTCAATCCGCCTTACTCGAACCGGTGATGGCCGTTGAGGTGTCCGTGCCGGATGATCTCGTGGGCACAGTCATTGGCGACCTCAACTCTCGGCGAGGGCGGATTCAAGGGATGGATGCCAAAGGGCACAATGAAATCGTGAAAGCCCAAGTGCCGTTAGCGGAAATGCTCACGTATTCTCCGACGCTGACCTCACTCACGGCCGGCAAAGGCAGTTATAAAATGGAATTCCTCGGCTACGAAGAAGTGCCGAAGGAAATGGTCAATCGCGTGGTCGAAGAACACAAGAAGGAAGCGGTGGCTTCCAACTCCTAATTCTAGTCTCCTCATACTCTTTCTGTTTTAGAGTTCCCCCAAGATTTCAGAGCAAACCTTGGGGGAAATCCCATTGATTTAACAGAATCAATTCAAAATACAGGCTTTGGAGGATTCCTGAATTTGTCTCAAATTATTCGAGTCTGACCCCTATTACTGACCCCTATTATTCCATTAAAATAAATTGAGTCCATTGCAGATGCAGGTTTTGGAAGATTCCTGTTATTGATTCTGTTATTCGTGTCTGCGCCCTATTTGACAACCTAATTTGAGCAGGAATGGATTGTGGATTCAAAAAACAAGGTTGTCGCAAATACTTTTGAGCCTCTGAAATCATTGGTGGGTAGTACCTGCGGTATAGATTCCCAAACTACAATGAACTCAAGTCAATCTAGGTGTAAGGATTTCAATAATGTCCTCAACCATTTTCGTAAGTTGATGGAGAATTTCCAGCAGTGGTTTACCTTCAATAATCCCTGGCTCGTTTAATGCTATTTCGAATCGAAATTGTAGTATTGGATTCACTTCCTCCCCCACACCCCCGATATAAAGGGGGAAACCTACATCAAGGGGGAAACCCTTGTTAGCAGGGTTGATGAAAATATTCATGGACTCCAATCTTTTACAAGCTTCGCTGGACCACTCCGAACGAACACCATGGGCCATTAGTTGGCCGAGATTTATCCCCCCTGCCTGTGATCCTACCGTAATTAGTAATCGATGCTTATCGATGTTGTTCAATCGGTAAAGAGCCCAGAGAAGTTCATTCCCTTCTTGGTAGGGTTGGATCGCATCTATGACATCGACCGTCTCTTTCTTCGCACCCTTAATTTTTCCGAGTTTTTTTGCTTCGTATTTTTGACTATCATCGGCAATAGGGAAGTAGATCCAATTGGGATTGGGGGGACAATCTTCAGTGTCATTGCACACGATTTGATAAGCTAGGTGATCGAGCGCACTCATCAAATTTTGGAGGACGTCGCCAGCGATCGAGTTATACTTGAAAGTAGTGCCTGAAGGAAGTTGAAAAGACGCGGCGTCTCGGGTTGAAATGGGTGTTGCAACACAGCCACATTCAACCATAAAGGAGAGACGCCACGATGCAAGAGAGTACCAAACCTGAGGGTGGAGATCGAGAGGGGCGCGATACCTTGACCGAGCTGCTGCGGGCGGGAGCTCGAAAGTTGCTTGGGCAAGCCCTAGAAGCTGAGGTAGCTGAATTGGTCGCCGCGTATGCCGAGCACCGAGATGAGGAGGGCCGGGCCCTCGTGGTCCGGAGTGGGCACCAGCCGGTACGGGAAATTCAAACAGGGATTGGGCCGGTGACGGTCCAGGTCCCGAAGGTGCGGAGTCGCCAGGGAGATCCTGTGACCTTCCGCTCTGCGTTGGTTCCCCCCTATGTGCGCAAAACCCGAAGTTTAGAAGCCGCGCTTCCTTGGCTCTATTTAAAAGGGATCTCCACCGGGGAGATGCAGGCCGCCTTGGAAGCGTTAGTCGGCCCCGAGGCCAAGGGGCTCTCCGCCAGTACCGTGGCTCGGTTGAAACAGAGCTGGCGAGCCGAGTACGACGCCTGGCGGCAACGACGAGTCGATGAGGGCGAGTGGGCCTATATTTGGGTCGACGGGATTTACAGTGGACTACGGGCCGCGGAGCATCGACTGTGTGCGTTAGTCGTCATTGGGGTGAATAGCCAGGGGGAGAAGCAGCTCTTGGCGATCGAAGACGGCGTGCGCGAGTCGACCCAGAGCTGGCGGGAAGTCCTGTTGCATCTGAAAGCCCGGGGGCTGACGGCACCGGCCTTAGCCATTGGGGATGGGGCCATGGGGTTCTGGGGAGCGTTGGAGGAAATATACCCGCACACAAAGCAACAGCGGTGTTGGATGCACAAGACCAGCAATGTTCTCAATGCGTTGCCGAAGAGGGTGCACTCCAAGGCGAAACAGGCGTTGCACGAGATCTGGCAAGCCGAGACGCAACCCGCAGCCGACCGAGCGTTTGACTTCTTTCTGCAGACCTACGAGGCGAAGTATCCGAAGGCCACGGCATGTTTAGAAAAAGATCGGGAGGCCTTGCTGACGTTCTACGCATTCCCGGCGTCGCATTGGCAAAGTCTGCGTACCACGAATCCGATTGAATCGACCTTCGGGACCATTCGGCATCGGACAAAGCAGACGAAGGGCTGTCTGACTCGGGACGGGATGTTACACATGATGTTCAAGCTGGGCCGCTGTGCTGAGAAAACCTGGCGACGCCTACGGGGATTTGGGCAGTTGGCACAAGTGATCGAGGGCATTCAATTTACGGATGGAATCCGGGCAACTACAGAGGAACCCGTCGCCGCGTAATCAATAGCCCAGACACTACATTTGACAATAACTCCCAGCGATCAAGGAAAAACAATCTGGAATAGGCTCAACGCTAGCGACGTAATAAATTAATTTTTGGGAGTTTGGATCGTGATTTGCCTTAACCTTGTACGGATGGGAGTTAAGAAAAGCATTCAATTCTTGCTCCAATTCAGCAATGTGAATTTTGGCCCGTTTAATCTTTTGTGTAACTTGGTTTAGCCTTTCTTGAGTTATACTTGAAAGTAGTGCCTGAAGGAAGTTGAAAAGACGCGGCGTCTCGGGTTGAAATGGGTGTTGCAACACAGCCACATTCAACCATAAAGGAGAGACGCCACGATGCAAGAGAGTACCAAACCTGAGGGTGGAGATCGAGAGGGGCGCGATACCTTGACCGAGCTGCTGCGGGCGGGAGCTCGAAAGTTGCTTGGGCAAGCCCTAGAAGCTGAGGTAGCTGAATTGGTCGCCGCGTATGCCGAGCACCGAGATGAGGAGGGCCGGGCCCTCGTGGTCCGGAGTGGGCACCAGCCGGTACGGGAAATTCAAACAGGGATTGGGCCGGTGACGGTCCAGGTCCCGAAGGTGCGGAGTCGCCAGGGAGATCCTGTGACCTTCCGCTCTGCGTTGGTTCCCCCCTATGTGCGCAAAACCCGAAGTTTAGAAGCCGCGCTTCCTTGGCTCTATTTAAAAGGGATCTCCACCGGGGAGATGCAGGCCGCCTTGGAAGCGTTAGTCGGCCCCGAGGCCAAGGGGCTCTCCGCCAGTACCGTGGCTCGGTTGAAACAGAGCTGGCGAGCCGAGTACGACGCCTGGCGGCAACGACGAGTCGATGAGGGCGAGTGGGCCTATATTTGGGTCGACGGGATTTACAGTGGACTACGGGCCGCGGAGCATCGACTGTGTGCGTTAGTCGTCATTGGGGTGAATAGCCAGGGGGAGAAGCAGCTCTTGGCGATCGAAGACGGCGTGCGCGAGTCGACCCAGAGCTGGCGGGAAGTCCTGTTGCATCTGAAAGCCCGGGGGCTGACGGCACCGGCCTTAGCCATTGGGGATGGGGCCATGGGGTTCTGGGGAGCGTTGGAGGAAATATACCCGCACACAAAGCAACAGCGGTGTTGGATGCACAAGACCAGCAATGTTCTCAATGCGTTGCCGAAGAGGGTGCACTCCAAGGCGAAACAGGCGTTGCACGAGATCTGGCAAGCCGAGACGCAACCCGCAGCCGACCGAGCGTTTGACTTCTTTCTGCAGACCTACGAGGCGAAGTATCCGAAGGCCACGGCATGTTTAGAAAAAGATCGGGAGGCC
The DNA here is from genome assembly GCA_965223495.1 of Nitrospirales bacterium. GTDB lineage: Bacteria > Nitrospirota > Nitrospiria > Nitrospirales > UBA8639 > Nitrospira_E. The sequence goes on from OZ245001.1 coordinate 1,303,656, forward strand.
TTGCTGACGTTCTACGCATTCCCGGCGTCGCATTGGCAAAGTCTGCGTACCACGAATCCGATTGAATCGACCTTCGGGACCATTCGGCATCGGACAAAGCAGACGAAGGGCTGTCTGACTCGGGACGGGATGTTACACATGATGTTCAAGCTGGGCCGCTGTGCTGAGAAAACCTGGCGACGCCTACGGGGATTTGGGCAGTTGGCACAAGTGATCGAGGGCATTCAATTTACGGATGGAATCCGGGCAACTACAGAGGAACCCGTCGCCGCGTAATCAATAGCCCAGACACTACATTTGACAATAACTCGCCTTTCTTCGCGAGTGGGCATAGAATGATTAAGTCAAAAAAAAGCAAAAAAGTGACCAAGGCAGATTGGAATGAAAAAATATTTTTTCCTCGATTTGATTTATTAGAAAAAGAGGTGCATAAGCTGTAGAAACAAGATTTTCGCTACCATTCATCGCGGGGAATAATGTGTATCCCGTTCCACCTCTGTACCTTGTTTCCAGCCCCTTGTCGCTTTGAATATAAATACAATGGCGTGCCCCCAGTGATGGTTCCATCGTGCAGGCAGCTCATGCGCATTTTTAGATCGTGGCCTTCGGTGCGAGGGGTTTGTAGGCCTGGGGGTCACATCCTTTTAATACACGTTAAGCTTTTCTATTTCCTTTCTACAATTTGCTATCAGAAATTAATTAAACCAATATATCCATTCGGCCTTCAGATTATCGCAAAGTAGAGGATTGCATAAACTCTTTCCAAGGGAGGACACGATGGTGCTGTGGACCACCATCATAGTCCTGAAACAGGTTTTCGTCGGTAACAAATATTAAATTTTCGTCCCTCAACAGTAAAAGCTGGAGCATGTCATAAAAGTCATTCGCATCCTCCCCCCTTTGGTAATTTAAGGTTTTTTCTAGTATTTTGGAAAAATGAAATCTAAACATTTCTCCCCCTGGTCCCTTAAAAAACCGAATTACCTGGTTTTGTTTGAATCTGCTCAGACTTGAAAAAAATATTTTTCCCATACTCGCACGAGAGACTATGAAATTGTAAAATTTTCCCAGGTAATTTCCCCATTCAGGGTTTGGCTGTCCCTCTTGAGCAGGTATTTTTCCAATTATTTTAGCCTCTTCTATAAACCTTAAAAACATTCTTCCATCCTCCTCTCGCAATTTTTTATAGTGCTCCGGATGGAATTGCGCCCTTCTAAGCTCAGCTAAATTATTAGCGGATGCCATAAAAGGTAGACTTTGATCCCACGATTGTACGTCAACATTCCACCTGGGATCCATGAAGTTATATAGACCTATGGCTTTCATGAAAACCATTTCTGGTGAAGGTAAGGGTTTTAAGTCAAAGTTTGCAACGATTTTAAATAACGCAGCTTGATATTTTCGAAATGGATTCCGGGAACGGGTACTAGGTTCATCCCCCAAATGCGAAGCAAGCTCCACAAAATTAAGCATGGAATATCGGTAAATGAACTCCCTTTTTTTTTGGAGTGTTTTAAGTGCGGCAATCCCCTCAGGGTTTAATCCCAAAAGAACATTGGTATCAAAAAATACCTGTGGTGGATTCTTTGGGTTCCAACCAATTACTACATCATTATTACTCTGCCTCGTGAAGTTAAGCTTACGAGGTGTAAATGGTTTTCTTTTTTTTATTTTAAACATTTTTCTATTTTAGTAGATTTTATGCTAAAGGATGTGCGGCCCCTTCGCCATTTTAGGTCCGCGTTTTACTTGGTTAAACAGTTCACTGTGTGACTATTTAAGGAACCACCACGCATGCCCAGCTGTCTTTGCTTCCTGACTGAAATTACCCCCATTTGAGAGGACCGCATTCGCAATGGTCCTCCGATACCTACCTTTATTGTGGGCGTGAATGATGACCGTCCTTCCAGAGAAATCTTGGGGAACCTCTTCGCATTGTTCTCATTCTCCTGGCTCTGCTGGGGTCTATCGATACCATTCCGAAAGATTTACCCATTTTCATAGGCAAGGTTACGAATGGTGTTGGCATCTCCGTTGGAGACGAAAATGAATTATCCATACGCTTCAATTGCACTACATATTTCAGAGTGAACATGGACTATTAGTCCTTGAAGGCAAACTAAACGTAGGAGTTGAAAAACATTTGTAGTTGTTATCCCTTTGTGACATGTCCTCCTAATATCGAAAGAGAAGTATTTGTCCTGACTTTTTCTTAGTCTTTGGGATGTTGCGGTGTTCCTCTCCCTGGGTATGGAACAGGGGGCCACATCCCTTCTTTCCCCCGGGTGCAATTAAGCATCAAATCCAAAAAAGTGGGCAACCAAATTTCTAATAGTCTACACCCTGGCAATAAGGCATCTTGGTTGCGTACAGTCGCAGAGGAGGATGAGCCGTGAAATATTTGATTGCGAAGGACCAAAAGACGCAGAAAAACAAGAGAGAAAAATTCTACCTCTAGTTTGCTATTTTGGGTCTGTTTCAGCTTGTCTAGGTCGTCTTTAATATGCTTCTTGTGGTTTCCTAAGGCATAGTCCCAAAATGCTTTACATAAATATTTGTTAGACATTAAATTTGTTGAAATTTCGGAAACCTCTCGACTGTCCATAAGGTTTTTCAACTCTGCGGCCTTGTCGGAGGTAGCCAAAAGGCATTTTAAATAATTCTGGAAATTAGTTAATTCGGATTCTTTTTGCCCTCTCTTGGGGGGCGGGACACCATAAAGGGCATTGAAACTAATCCATAGGTCTACATAGCGAGGTGGAAGGTCAGAAGAATGAACCTGCGCTCGTTTTAGCCATGAAATGGCCCGTCGAATACGATCGGCTAATGATTGTGTGTTCTTACTCAGAGGGCCACGGAATTTTTGGAAATTAAAATAGTGTTGATCAAGACCCTTGATCCTATTTATTAGTTCCGATCGATCAAGGTCCATCATTGTTTCCTCATTCACCCGATAGAAAAGGTCTCAAATGTGACTTCATCAAATTTTTGGCTGATACTCTTTTTTTTGCCCCTTTGATGGGAATAGGGGCCGATTGTGGAAAACAAGTTAGAAGCAAGGGCCAAGGTAACGCTGAGGAGCTATTTTGAAAGGTGCGTCCGAGGGTTGGGGTCGCTGAGGTCGATGACAGTTTGGGATAGAGTTCGGCTAGACCTAGGAATGGCAGTTCACCTAAGGCGACTACTTTTTGAGGGGATAATTTCTTCAACTCCTTGGCTAGATGTGTCTGGACGCATGCCGAAAGAAGGGGGAGTCCGATTTTTTTTCGTTTCTCTCGTCCCTCCTTTGTATTCGCCCCCCTTCCAAACCCTGGATATTTCGCTTCAGTCCAACATTTTACAGTGTGAATAAAATAAAATCCCTTATTCAGAAACTCTTTTAGGAATTCTTGATCTGGCCGCTCACTTTTAATCTCCTTGAATTCCTTTAAAGTTTCGTGTAGGGCCTCTCTTAGATTATCGGGAAATTTAACAGACCAGAATCCTCCAAAAGGGACTGGAGGATTCCAACCGATGAATAGCATACGGATTGGAGAAGTAGATAAAGGGTATTGATGAAGTTCTGGGGGACGTACTCCAATATTTGGGTAAATAATATCCTGACGTAATTCACATGGATAGTGGTCAGGCATTGTGTTGGAAATTGCTGGCAAGCGCCGGTCCAGCTCTAAATGACAGACAGCAGAGGATTGTCGGTTTTATGTTTCTTAAGGGGGTTAAACCATCCATCTTTCAATGGCTTATAACTGTCTATCATTTTTCTCCACTCCCATCTGATTTATGACTTAATGGTTACATATTTTCCCCACCTAATTAGCTCTCTTCAAAAGTAACGCTTTCATTTAAAACGCTACCACATCCTTCGAATTCTAAAGGCCCCAACAAATGGAGGTCCTTCCGCTACCATATAGCTTACATCAACAAACAGCCAGTAACTCTGGAAATAAGAATACTATGTGTATTGCCGTAGAAATATAAATTGGGGCAGATTTATTCTTGGGTTTTGAGGACGATGAAGAAGGCGCGGGCTTTTCTGATGATTCGCAGTAAGATGGTATGGCCGGGTTTGACCTTTTCCACTTCCTCCGCGAATTGGGCTACGGTTTGCACTGATTGGCGATTGACTTCGGTAATGAGGTCGCCTTCCTGAATGCCTTCGGAGTGGGCCAGTTTGCCTCGTTCGACCTTCGAGACTAAGACGCCTCTCGTTTCCTTCAGTTCAAACTGTTCAGCTAAGGCGGCCGTGAGGCCTTGAACGTCAATTCCTAGGGCTTGGGCTGTTTTTTTGGTGGGGAGGGAGGTGAGCAGAGTTTTTTCCTCCCGTTCAGCCATGGGCACACGATAGACCAGCTCTTTCCCATCCCGAAGTAAAAGAATTTTGGCTTCTTCCCCGGGACCAACTTGCGCGACCAGGCGGGAGAGTTGGTTGGGCGTTTCCACAGGGCGATCGTTGACCCGCAGGATAATGTCCCCGGGTTTGATGCCGGCCTCATGAGCCGGATCGTGTTCATACACTTCATTAATGAGGACCCCTTGGTCTTCCTGGATGCCGAATTGTTTGGAGAGTTCTTTCGTCAGAGACTGAATGCCGACGCCCAACCAGCCTCGGACCACACGACCCCTGGCCACCAATTGATCCACCACGCCCGAAACCATATCGGCTGGGATGGAAAATCCGATACCCTGAGCCATGTGAATGATGGCGGTGTTGATGCCGATGATTTCCCCACGGAGGTTAAAAAGGGGCCCCCCGGAGTTGCCGGGATTGATGGCTGCGTCGGTCTGAATGAAGTTTTCATATCGGGACAAATTGAGGCGTTCCCGGCCGATGCCACTTATCACCCCAAGGGTGACCGTCCGGTCCAGACCCATTGGGTTGCCCACGGCCAATACCCATTGTCCGACCTTCAGGTTGGTGGAGTCCCCAAACTTGGCCTCGGGCAGTTCGTGGTCCGTATCCACTTTGAGAACCGCAATGTCCGTCTCTTTGTCCCGGCCCACGATTCGGGCGATGAGGCGGGTTTTATCCGAGAGTCGAACTTCAGCTTCCGTCGTGCCTTCGCCCACGACATGGTTATTGGTGACGATGAATCCTTCCTTGCGAATGATGACCCCGGACCCACTGCCGGAAGAATACGACCGCCGGCGTTGAAATCCTCGAGAAGGATCGATGTCGCGAATGGGCGTGATATTGACGACCATGGGCGTGACTCGTTCGACAAGATTGGTGACGGCAAATTGGATGTCTTCTAAAAAGTTAAGGCCACGGATTTCCTTTTCATTTTGAGCACTTACGGCTATCTTCGGGATAAGGACCAAGATAAGGCTCGTCAGGAACAAGAAGCCGATAGGCAAAAATTTCGAGTTTTTCTTTAATATATTTAAATGTCGCATAAGAAATATTATGTTAACTAGCTGTGTCAGTTGGACAGTTTCACCTTGGGTTCTTCCCCCTTCCAGAGCCGGACGATATTGTCTTTATGGCAATACAAAATTAAGAGCATTATAGCAAATGCGTAGATGAATAGACTGCGATCTTGTCGAATGAAAATGGTAAGCACTGGAAAGGATACGAAGGCCGCCAGTGCCCCACCGGAAGAAAACCGGAAAAAAAAGACCGTTCCCAGCCAAATGATTAATAAAATAACCCCCAGAACCGGGTCTAATCCCAGGACGGCTCCCAAGGCTGTGGCGACCCCCTTTCCCCCTGAAAATTTCAAAAACACGGAAAAAATATGGCCCAATACCACCATCATTCCAATGATCAGCACCCAACCCCAAGGAAATCCAAAATATAGAGCGGTTGCGCAAGCCAGGTACCCTTTCCCGATATCCCCAAGGAGCGTGAGAATTCCCGGAATCTTCCCGTTTACGCGAAGGACATTGGTAAACCCGATATTGTGGCTTCCGTGTTGTCTTGGGTCTTTGGTCCCCAAGAGCTTGGCCACCAGTAGGCCGAAAGGAATTGAGCCCAGCAGATAAGCCAAGAGTGATCCTTCAAGGTGCCATGCCATGGTGCAGGGTCCCTGAATGCGTTACCAATACTGCGGCCCGATTTTTTTAAAGATCTGGATGAGGTAACGCCATCCCGATAACAAGGAAAAGGCTAAGGCGATGTACAGCAACGCTGTTCCGGTCATAAAGAACGCTTTCTCTGTGCCCGGGATGACCTCTTGGAGCATCAGGAAGAGAATGCCACTAATCTGACCTATTACTTTAAATTTCCCAAGGGTATCAGCCGGAACAATGCATCCTTCTTTGGCGGCCACTGCCCGAGCGCCGGTGACTAGTAATTCTCTGGCGATCATCACAATAGCGACCCAAACGGCTACCCGTTGGTATTGCACCAAAAGAATGAGGGCCGATGCCACCAATAACTTGTCCGCGACCGGATCCAATAATTTTCCAAGGTTGGTGATTTGGCCACTGCGGCGAGCAAAGTATCCATCTAGAAAGTCGGTAAACGCGGCCGCGGAGAACACCAGGGCTGCGGCTACAGCTCGATGGGTTCCCGGTTCCGTATAGAGCCAGACAAACACGGGAATCAACAAAATCCGTAACAGGGTGATGGAATTGGGAAGATTCCAATATGTTTCGGCCCGACCGGTTCCAGGGCCTGATCGTTTGGTTTTATAGATATCTGAAGAATTCATTGTTGGGTAATTAAAGTATACTGGGTTTTGCCTCTTATGTGAGAGGGGAAAATGATCCTTTTCGAGCCACCTGGCCGATGGTTTGAAGTTGTTCCAACAACCCTCGCAATTGACTCAATCGAACCATATTCGGGCCGTCGGAAAGGGCTTCTTCCGGATTGGGATGTACCTCCATGAAAAACCCGTCCACGCCAACGGCTGCGGCTCCCCTGGCTAAGGGGGCTACAAATTCTCGCTGTCCTGATGAACAGGTTCCCCCTCCTCCTGGAAGCTGGACGCTGTGTGTGGCATCAAAAATCACCGGGTACCCTAAATTTCGCATCACGGGCAAGGCTCGCATATCCACTACAAGATTTTGATACCCAAAACTCGCGCCCCGCTCGGTCAGCAGAATGTGTTTGGTCCCGGCTTCCTCGAGTTTTTTGACGACATTACTCATGTCCCAGGGGGATAAAAACTGTCCTTTTTTGACGTTAACCACCCGCCCCGACTTGGCCGCAGCAGACAACAGGTCGGTTTGGCGGCATAAAAAAGCCGGAACTTGTAAAATATCGACCACCTCCGCGACTCGCGCAACGTCTTGAACTTCATGCACATCTGTCAGAACTGGAATGCCCACTTCGTTTTTGACTTTTCGCAGGACTTCCAACCCTGATTCTAAACCCAGACCCCGAAACGAGTGAATCGATGTGCGATTCGCTTTGTCATAAGAAACTTTGAACACAAAGGGCATGTTCAGGGCTTGGGCGATTTCCGCGATGCCCGTTGCCGTGTTCATCACCACGTCTTCATTTTCGATCACACAGGGGCCGGCAATTAAAAGATGGGGGGCCTCTCCACCGACTCGGATTGACCCACATTGGATTTCAGCTGGCTGAGCCATGGCCAAGGGCACAGGTTAGGTGCCGAATTTCCGTTGAAGGGCTGCGCCAATAAATGCTGTGAAGAGCGGATGGGGAGAAAAGAGTCGCGAATGAAACTCTGGATGAAATTGTGTCCCCACGAACCAAGGATGGCCGGCTAATTCAATGATCTCCACCAAGTGATCATCCGGTGACGTTCCACTAATGATGAGGCCTTTGTCACTCAGGACCTGACGGTACGAATTGTTAAATTCATAGCGGTGGCGGTGGCGTTCCTGAACTTCCGTTTGGGAATACGCTCCTGCAGCCAAGGTATCAGGAACCAGGGAGCAAGGAAAGATTCCCAAGCGCATAGTTCCCCCCATGTCTTGGATGGCTCGTTGCTCGGGAAGGAGATCGATGACCGGATCGGGGGTATCCGGTTGAAATTCTGAACTGTTGGCTTTGGGAAGTCCGGCTAAATTTCTTGCAATTTCAATAACCGCACATTGCATTCCAAGGCAAATACCCAAGAAGGGTAACCCTTTTTCCCTCACGTATCGAATAGCTTCTACCTTCCCTTCAATTCCCCGGAGACCAAACCCTCCAGGAATGAGGACCCCATCCACATCACTCAACAGTCGTTCCGGACCGTTTTTTTCGATCGCCCCGGATTCGACCCAATGGATGTGGATGCCAGTTTCATCGCGGAGGCCTCCGTGAATGAGGGCTTCCGACAAACTTTTATAGGATTCGCGCGAATCGACGTACTTTCCGACCAGGGCGATGGTGACTTCATGTCGGGGGCGTTTGATTTTTTGAACCAGCATGTCCCAATCCCGAAGATTGGGGGGGCCGGTTTCCAACCGCAGGGAGCGGACGATCAGTTCATCCAACCCTTCTTTTCGCAACACAATGGGCACTTCATAGATAGATTCGACATCCTTGGCCGTGATTACGGATCCTTTATCCACGTTACAAAATAAGGCAATTTTGTCTTTCACCCCTGGGGGAAGGTACCGATCCGTTCGACAAAGAAGAATGTTGGGTTGAATCCCGATTTCACGTAATTCCTTGACGGAATGTTGTGTCGGTTTCGTTTTGAGTTCCCCAGCGGTGCCAATATAGGGGACCAACGTGAGATGAATATACAGAACATTTTCTCTCCCGACATCGTAGGGCATTTGGCGAATGGCTTCCAAAAACGGCAAGCTTTCAATATCCCCTACCGTCCCGCCAATTTCCACGATCACCACATCCACCCCGTGAGCTACGTTGACGATGGTCTGTTTGATGGCGTCGGTAATATGCGGAACGACTTGGACGGTCGCCCCTAAATATTCTCCTCGTCGTTCCTTTTGAATGACCGATTCGTAAATCCGACCCGTCGTGCAGTTGTTTTCCCGGTTGAGTTGGACGGTCGTGAAGCGTTCATAATGGCCCAAGTCCAGGTCGGTCTCGGCCCCATCATCCGTGACATAGACTTCCCCATGTTGATAGGGATTCATCGTACCTGGGTCGACATTGATATAGGGGTCCAACTTGAGGAAGGTAATGGTCATCCCGCGGCTTTCCAATAACTGTCCGATCGCGGCAGAGGATAAGCCTTTACCCAGCGAGGAGACGACGCCCCCCGTGATGAAAAGAAATTTGCTCATAGTAGTTAGCCCTGTGGAGTTCGCACGATTGTTCTTTTGGCCTTTTCCGACTTCACCATATTTTTCTACCTGTTTTCAACCCAATTGGGCAAGGCCCGTTTTCATGAGGATTTTCCCCGGTTAGGGATCGTGGATGAAGAGTTTTTCGGCTGCTTCTAAATCAGACGGTTCATCGATGCGGATCGACGCATGGGTCGTTTCCCACACCATGATCGGGAGGCGGTGTTCCAGGGCGCGAAGTTGCTCTAATTTTTCCAAATCTTCTAGGTATCCGGTCGGCAACTGGCTGAATCGTTTTAATTCAGGTTTGCGAAAAATATACACCCCTAAATGGTGAAAGGCGAGGGGTGATGGAGATAAAGGTTGTCCATCGCGCCAGTAAGGAATGGGACTTCGTGAAAAATAGAGAGCCTGGTTTCCAACATCCGTGACGACCTTCACGATGGAAGGATTGTTGTAATCTTCCTTCTTCGATAATGGACGTTTTAGCGTTCCCATTCCCGCCTGGGAATCGAGAAACGGACATATGAGATCTCCGAGGAAATCAGGGTGAAGGGGAATTTCATCCGCTTGCAGATTGACGACGATATCGTAAGTTAACTCGGACGCGACGAGAGCCACACGGTCAGTGCCGGTGCGACAGGGTTCCCTGACCAATATCGCCTCTCCTCCAAAACTGTGAACCGATTGTACAATGTCTGGATGATCGGTGACCACCAGGGTTTGTCCGATGTTAGGTACTCTGTGGGACGCCTCGTACACATGCTGAATGAGGGGTTTCCCCGCCAGAAGGGCTAAGGGTTTTCCGGGGAATCGAGAAGAGCCGTGACGTGCAGGAATACAGAGACTGACCAACCGATCAGGCATGGTCATGAGCCCAGACCTCTTGGAGTTGTGCCCGTGTGACCGTGGCAGTTCCAACCATTCCTACCACGATACCGGCTGATTGATTGGCCAAAATGGCGGCATCGGCGATAGACGCTCGGGCACTCAAGGCCAAAGCCAGGGTGCTGACGACCGTGTCTCCCGCTCCGGTGACATCGTATACTTGCCTTGCGGTGGCGGGGATGGCCCAGGTTTGTCCATTCTGCTCGAATATACTCATGCCTTCCTCTCCGCGGGTAATGACCACGGCCTGGCATTGTAGGCGTTTTTGGAGTGAACGCCCGATGCGTTCAATGGCGGCATGTTGAGTGGGGAGGAATCCGGCGGCCTGCTTGGCCTCCAGGTGATTGGGAGTAATGACAGTGGCCCCCACATAGTAATCCATGTGCTCCACCTTGGGATCCACAATGACCGGAATGCGTCGTTGTTTGGCCAGCCCCAGAAGTTGATGCATCACCTCCGCACTGATCACGCCTTTGGCATAATCGGACACAACGATACAGGACAGGTCGGGAAGGCGAGAGGCGACATATCGAATGATTTGCTGTTGGTGCTTTTGGGAGGCCTGATGGCGTTGTTCTATGTCAAAACGGACCATTTGCTGATTGTGCGCGATGACTCGTGTCTTTTTGATCGTGGGGCGGGTTTCATCCACGAAGATCCCTGTCGTCCGCTGGGTTTGACGGCGAATTTCTTTGAGGACTTGTTTCCCGTTGTGATCGTCTCCAATCAAGCCACAGATTTCGGCTTTACCTCCCAACGTGAGAATATTATGAAACACATTGGCTGCCCCCCCCATTCGGTACGATTCGGAATTTACATGCACGACGGGCACGGGAGCTTCTGGGGATACCCGATCCACCGTTCCCCAAATATAATGATCCAGGATGAGATCTCCCAACACTAAGATATTGGCGCGGGAGAAACGCCGAAGATAGGTTTTTAGTTGTTGAGTCGTCACCGAGGGCGCGGAGACTCCGGGTTTCATTCGGGGTTCGCCTCCGGTAACTGAGGACGGGGAATAACCCACATCGATCGTCGATTATTCAATCAGCCTTCCAATCCGTTCCCACCGCACCCAATTTGTCCAGCTCCCCTGCCCATTCCACGACCAATAGACTAAAAAGGCACGGCCTTTAATTTTATCCATTTTCACAAATCCCCAAAACCGACTATCCAGACTTTGATCACGGTTATCCCCCATGACAAAATAGGAATCTGGAGGTACGGTCAGCGGACCATAATTGTCGCGGGGGTTGATGCGGCCATCAATGATTCCTGGGTCCACCCGTTGAGTAAAATGGGCATCTTCCAACGGTTTTCCGTTTATGAGGACCTGTTTGTTCCGAATGAGAATAGAATCGCCTGGGGTGCCAATGACCCGTTTGATAAAATCCTTATTTTCATCCTCGGGATACCGAAACACGATGACGTCTCCCCGATTCGGAGGGTCGAAGGTCGTGAGCATCGTGGAGGAGAAACACGTGATGGGCGGAAAGGAAACCTGGAATTCACAGTCCTTGGGCATTTGAATGCCGTAGGCTAATTTCGACACTAAAATATGGTCGCCAATCAGCAACGTGGGAATCATGGAGCCAGAAGGTATTTTAAAGGCCTGGACTAAAAAGACCCGGATGGTCAAGGCCAGGATAATGGCAATTAGAAGGGCTTCTGCGTATTCACGAAAGATGGATTTTTGAGACGGAGTCGCGGTCGTAGGCTTGGAGTCGTCTGAAAGGGGCGCCTCGAGACCCTTATCTGGAGAGTTCTTGAAGTCTGGTGGTTGAGCGTTGGTGGAAGCCATAATCCGCTCAATTGGGATCGGTTTTGAGGATGGCCAAAAAGGCTTCTTGTGGAACTTCTACCCGCCCCAATTGTTTCATGCGTTTTTTCCCTTCTTTTTGTTTTTCCCAAAGTTTTCGTTTTCGAGTAATATCTCCACCATAACACTTGGCGGTCACATTTTTTTTCAGGGCACCGATGGTTTCCCTGGCAATCACTCGTTTCCCGATGGCGGCCTGAATCGCGATTTCAAACATTTGTTTGGGAATGAGTTCTTTCATTTTTTCCGCCAGTTGACGGCCACGGCTTTGAGCCTTATCGGTATGGGCGATAATCGACAGGGCATCCACGGTTTCACCATTCAATAGCAAATCCAACTTGACGAGGTTGGAAGCTCGATAACCGATCAATTCATAATCGAGGGAGGCATATCCTTGGGTCCGGGACTTCAACCGATCATAAAAGTCTAACACAATTTCATTTAAGGGCATGTCATAGGTCAACATGGCTCGGGTCGGATCTAAATACTGTAAGCTCACCTGGATCCCGCGACGTTCCTGACACAACTGGAGAATATTGCCAATATACTTTTCGGGAACAATGATGGTGGCCTTAATATAGGGTTCTTCAATTCGTTCGATTTGGGAAGGATCCGGTAGTTTTGAGGGGTTATCGATTTCCAGGATCTCTCCGGACGTCGTCGAGACTTGATACACCACCGTCGGGGCCGTACTGATAAGGTCGAGGGAATATTCTCGTTCTAAGCGTTCTCGAATAATTTCCATATGCAAGAGCCCTAGAAATCCGCATCGAAACCCAAAGCCGAGAGCCAAGGACGTTTCGGGTTCATACACAAACGACGAATCATTCAAGCGTAATTTTTCCAGGGAATCCCGCAGATCTTCAAATTTGGCATTATCTGTCGTATACAACCCGCAAAACACGACCGGTTTCACATCGCGATACCCCGGCAAGGCCTCGGCGGTCGGATGTCGGGCGTCCGTAATCGTATCCCCGATTTTGGTGTCAGATAGCTGTTTCATGCCGGCACAAATATACCCCACCTCTCCAGGGCCCAAACGGGCGACTTTGGTCCGTTTGGGTGAAAAAATGCCGACCTCAAGCACTTCAAACTCTCGTTTTGAAGACATCATCTGAATCATCATGTTGGGGCGAATTTCTCCATCAACGACTCGGAGTAACACGACCGCTCCTTGGTAATTATCAAACCAGGAATCAAATATCAGGGCTTTTAAGGGGGCTTTCCGATGTCCTGAGGGGGCCGGTATCAGATTGACGATCCCTTCCAAGACCTCTTTCACTCCCCGTCCGTCCTTGGCACTCACCAAAAAAGCCTCTTCATCGGAGAGGCCCAAGACATCTCGGATTTGGGTTTTGACTCCTTCGACATCCGCACTCGCCAAGTCAATTTTGTTAATGACCGGAATAATCACCAGATTGTTCGCGATGGCTAAATAGGCGTTGGCGATGGTTTGGGCCTCCACCCCCTGGGTCGCATCGATGAGGAGAAGGGCCCCTTCACACGCGGCCAAGCTCCGGGAAACTTCATAGGCAAAATCTACATGGCCGGGAGTATCGATCAGATTAAATTGGTAGGAGCTGCCTTGGGCGGTACGAAACTGAGTGGTCACGGCGTGGGCTTTGATGGTGATGCCCCGTTCACGCTCCAAATCCATATCATCCAAGTATTGCGACCGAAATTCCCGTTGGGAAATGGCACCGGTCATTTCCAGGAAACGATCGGCCAACGTGGATTTCCCGTGGTCAATGTGTGCAATAATGGAGAAGTTTCGTATGTGTGTTTGCGGGAAGGCCTTACTCATTCGCGGTGGTCTTGATTGTAGTGAGCCCTTAAGGGGTTGTCAAAATTTGAGTGATCCGGTATGAATTCCGGTTTTCGTCGCACATAATGAAAGGCATAGAAGAACATGAACGTCCCAGCCTGCCATTCCTCTAATCAATCATGAAACGGTCGGTTACCACCAAACATCTTCAACGGGACGACCATCAATATGTTTGGCATCCCTTTACGCAAATGGAGGAATGGGTTCAAGAGCCACCCCTCATTATTACTCATGGAAAAGGCGTGTACCTGTATGATAGTGAGGGCAATCAATATTTGGATGGGACAGCCTCGATTTGGGTCAATGTGCATGGGCATCGTCACCCCAAGTTGGATCACGCCCTTCGTCACCAATTAACCCGCCTCGCTCACAGTACGTTTTTAGGACTCTCGAATCCTCCTGCGATTCAATTGGCCAAAGCCTTAATTCAGCTCGCTCCTGGTGGGTTGGCCAAAGTGTTTTATTCGGATAATGGATCGACGGCAGTCGAAATCGCGCTCAAGATGGCATTGCAATACTGGCAGCAATGTCCCTCTCCACGCCCTCGGAAGACCAAATTCATTCATTTAGGATTAGCCTACCATGGCGATACGGTGGGAACCGTCAGTCTTAGTGGCATTGCTCCTTTCCGGAAACCGTTTTCTTCGGTCCTGTTTCCCACCTATGATATCGAGGCCCCTCATTGCTATCGATGTCCTCTTCAACTTCAATTTCCTGACTGTCAATTGGCTTGTGTGACCCCACTTCAAGACATACTTCAAGCAAAACATGAAGAAATTGCGGGGGTGGTCATTGAACCCATGGTTCAAGCGGTTGCCGGGATGATTCCCTCTCCTCCTGGCTATCTCAAACAGGTCCGGGATTTGTGCCAACAGTTTCAAGTCCTATTCATCGCCGATGAAGTCGCCACGGGGTTTGGGCGGACGGGACGAATGTTTGCCTGCGAACACGAGAGGGTGTGCCCTGATATTATGGCCGTCGCCAAAGGCTTGACTGGAGGGTATCTGCCCCTTGCGGCTACGCTCACGACCAATCAAATTTATGAAGCCTTTTTAGGAAAACCGTCCGAAGGTAAAACGTTTTTTCATGGGCATAGTTATACGGGGAACCCTCTAGGCTGTGCCGTCGCCCTCGCCAATCTTTCCATCCTTCAATCCGAACGCACCATTCACCATGTGCAACAACGGACCCCCAAATTTGCCGCGCTGTTAGCCGGATTGACTTCCGATCCGTGGGTGGGTGATATCCGGCAATGTGGATATATGGTTGGCATCGAATTGGTGCAGGATCAGACGACAAAAACCCCTTTCCCCCCCTCGGAAGCCATTGGTTCCAAAGTGACGATGACAGCTCGAAGGTTAGGCCTTCTTCTTCGACCCATTGGAAACACGCTAATTCTCATGCCACCGCTTTCGGCGACCGTAAAAGAATTAACCCAGATGGTGGATATCATCAGACTCGCGCTTTCCATTACCCGGGCCTCTGCTGTTTCGTAACCCTGTTAGCATTCCCCTCCCCGAGCTTCCGGTTCTTTACCTATCGCCCGTTAAATAATTTCTACCATCTGACCCACGGTAAGTTGACACCGATCGACCGCCCGACCCTGTTTGATGAAGATTTCCAATTGACCGTTGCTATTGATGAGCGCCTCCGGTAATCCGGTTGCGCCCTCCCCGTAATATGATTTCATCCCTTTGATCGTCAGATCTCCAATTTTGACCCCCGTACAGGCTACTTTGGTGACAGAGCGAAACGTGTCTAAATCTGAGGGGGTAATGTTCGTAATGGCATTGCCAAAATGGTCGATGGTGACAATACGCCCACGCAAGGTATTTCCGGACATTTTCGGTGGATCGTCAGGGAGGGTGAGGTGATTGGTAATTAACCGTCCGTATGAACCTGGGACTTGACCCTTGGTTAACCACCCGGCTGAGGGGGCAAAGAGGTCTCGGCCATCGAAGGTCGATCCCGGTGAGTCCAGGCGATATTGTTTGTTCTCAATCGTGCGGACTTCTACCGAGGTCTCCTCTTGGAGGACATACGTTAACACCCCATTATCCGGCGCGAGAAAAAAATATCGTGCCGTAGAAACCAGCAAAGCCCGTCGGTCGCTTCCCACGTCAGGGTCGACGACGACAACATGCACCGTCCCGTCCGGAAAATACTGGTAGCAGGCCTTAAGCAGACGAGCCGCCTGTTCGATGCCATGAGCAGGGATCTGGTGGGTGAGATCCACCACACGCAATTGAGGGTTGATGCCCAGCATGACCCCTTTCATGCTGGGTACGAAGTAATCCGTTTCGCCAAAATCGGTGAGAAGGGTGACTAAGGATATTGCTGAAGGCATTAGGCGTGATCCTTAAACCAAATAGATTGAATTTGATATTCGATGATCCCCGCAGGACGATGAACTTCTACGATGTCTCCCACCCGATGGCCAATCAACGCCCGTCCGATCGGTGATTGAACGGATATGGATCCATTTTTAATATCGGCCTCCTCTTGTCCAACGAGGGTATATTGCTTTTCCTCTTCGGATTCCATGTTGAGCAAGGACACCGTGGCGCCAAAGACGACCGTCTCACTGGTACCGCTGGGAGTATCCACGACCTGTGCATGGCTTAATTTGTGCTCAATTTCGGCCATGCGAGTATCGATAAATTGCTGATGTTCCTTTGCCGCTTTGTATTCGGCATTTTCTTTTAAATCGCCGTGCTCGCGGGCTTCCGTAATGGCTTGAATGACTTTAGGGCGTTCTTCCCGTCGTAGGCGGGTTAATTCAGCCTGTAAGGCATCATAGCCTTTTTTGGTCATTGGAATATTCATAACCCTACACTCCTCTTCCCTTCATGCGGATGTCTATTGAACAATGTGTTAGGCATTGGTGTGAGGTATCTGAGAGTGATACTCCTGTAAACTTTTGACGACCAGGGAGGTTTTTTGCATGGCGGCCATTCCCATCACCGCGGCCTGGGCTGCCTGAACGGTCGTGAAATACGGCACCCCTCCAAACACGGCTGCTTTTCGAATGGGGGCCGAATCTTCTTGCGATTCCGACCCTCCAACGGTGTTAACGACAAGGTCAGCTTCATTGTTCTTTATCACATCCACCAGGTGTGGACGTCCTTCCTTCACTTTGTTCACGATGAAGGTTGGAATTCCATGGTTTTTCAGAAACTGGGCCGTTCCTTTAGTGGCCGTAATCGTGAAGCCTAAATGCGAGAGCCCTTGAGCGACCTGAAGCAGCATAGGTTTATCCGCATCTTTGACGCTTAACAAGGCATTCCCCCGGAAGGGCAAGGACATCCCCGCCGAGGCTTGAGATTTAGCAAAAGCCCACCCAAAATTTTGATCGATGCCCATCACCTCCCCTGTGGATCTCATTTCCGGTCCAAGTAGCACATCCGACACGCCGAGCTTGGTAAAAGGAAAGACAGCCTCTTTGATGGCGACATGAGAAAAAGAAGGGAGAGCCTGGAAGCCTAATTCATGTAACGTTCGTCCCGCCATGACCTTCATCGCCAATTTGGCCAGAGGAACCCCGATGGTTTTACTCACAAAAGGAATGGTTCGTGAGGCTCGAGGATTCACTTCTAAGATATAGATCTGATTCTCTTTGACGGCATACTGGATATTCATCAGCCCGATGACCTGTAATTCTTTCGCCAATAGGACGGTTTGGCTTCGAATAATTTCAATGATGGATGCCGAAAGAGAATGAGGGGGCAGCGAACAGGCGGAATCCCCAGAATGAATGCCCGCCATTTCCACATGTTCCATGATTCCGGCCACCACTACATGCTTTCCGTCGGAGATCGCATCGACGTCCACCTCGATGGCTCCGTCCAGATAATCATCGATCAGGAGGGCATGTCGTCCCAGATCCACTCCGGTCGTTTCCAGATAGCGGTCCAGAGAGCCTGCATCATACACGATTTGCATGGCCCGACCACCCAAGACATACGACGGGCGAACCATGACGGGATATCCGATGTTCACCGCAATGAGGTGGGCTTCATGCGAGGATCTGGCCGTGCCATTGGGTGGTTGGAGCAGATGGAGACTGGTTAACAAATCACTAAAGCGTTTGCGATCCTCCGCCCGGTCAATGGCATCAGGTTGGGTTCCTAAAATTGGTACGCCTTCTTCGGCTAAGGGGACCGCAAGTTTTAAGGGCGTTTGCCCGCCAAATTGGACGACCACCCCAGCCGGCTTTTCGGTGTCCACGATTCGGAGGACTTCTTCTTTGGTTAGCGGTTCAAAATACAAGCGATCGGAGATATCGTAATCCGTACTGACGGTTTCCGGATTACAGTTCACCATGATGGTTTCGATCCCTTCTTCTTTTAAGGCCATCGCGGCATGAACACAGCAATAGTCAAATTCAATCCCCTGTCCGATGCGATTGGGACCGCCCCCGAGAATAATGACTTTTTTCCGAGAAGTGGGGTGGGACTCACAGAATAATCCGGAGGTCGAATACAAATAAGGTGTGTGGGCTTCAAATTCAGCGCCGCAGGTATCCACGCGCTTGAACACCCCTGACATTTTTCCGGGTTGGCGTTCTCGAGCCTGACGGATCACATCCTCTGACAACCCGATCAATTGTCCCAGACGATGATCTGAAAATCCAAGAGTTTTGGCCTGTACCAGGAAATGGGACAGGTCTGGGGGCAATCCAATCGCCGGATCGAAGGCATAGCCATGATTTAAGGAGAGAGAGCCTTGCTGAACCCATTGCGCTTCAAAGGCGACGAGTTGTTGAATCTCCGAAAGGAACCACGGATCGATTTTCGTGATCTGATAGAGCTCCTCAATCGGCATCCCCATGCGGAGCCCATCTGCCACATGCCAAAGACGATCGGCCGTTGGCGATCGAATGGCTGTTTGAATGGCATCATAAGGCGCGTGCTTGAGGGGGACTTGCGACAATTTCCCATCTAACCCATGGAGAGAGACCAATCCGTACCGGTCGGTTTCCAAGGAGCGAATCGCTTTTTGCAAGGCTTCCTTGAAGGTCCCAGCCAACGCCATCGCCTCCCCGACCGATTTCATATGTGTCGTTAAGGTTCGATCGATCCCTTGAAATTTCTCGAACGTGAAGCGAGGAATTTTCACGACCACATAGTCAATCGTGGGTTCAAAGCATGCCTTGGTCACCTGAGTGATATCATTGGGAATTTCATCCAGGGTATAGCCCACGGCCAGTTTGGCGGCAATCTTGGCGATGGGAAATCCCGTGGCTTTGGAGGCCAGGGCCGAACTCCTTGATACCCGAGGATTCATTTCAATGACCATAAGATCCCCGTCCTCCGGGTTGAGGGCAAATTGAATGTTGGACCCACCGGTGTCTACGCCAATTTCACGGATAATCGCGATCGCCGCATCCCGCATGACTTGATATTCCTTGTCGGATAAGGTCATGGTCGGAGCCACAGTGATGCTATCGCCCGTATGCACTCCCATTGGATCAACATTTTCAATCGGACAGACAATCACGACATTGTCCTTGGTGTCCCGCATGACTTCTAATTCATATTCCTTCCAGCCTAAGAGGGATTGCTCGACCAAGGCCTGACCGACCGGGCTGGTCACCAAGGCCCAATCGATGTACCGTTCAAACTCCTCCCGGTTATAAGCAATATTGCCGCCCGCGCCACCCAAGGTAAATGAAGGGCGAACAATCGCCGGGAACCCGATGGATTCGATGAGGCGCAGAGCTTCCTCACGTGATTGAATCATACCGCTGGAGGCGACTTTCATCCCGATATGTTCCATGGCTTGCTTAAAGAGTTCCCGGTCTTCGGCTTTTTGAATCGACTCGTAGGATGCGCCAATGAGTCGAACGCCATGTTTGTCCAAGATTCCTTGCTTGGCGAGTTCCACGGTGACGTTTAACGCGGTCTGTCCCCCCATGGTAGGCAAAAGGGCATCGGGGCGATCGCGTTCGAAAATGGCTTCCACGACCTCTACCGAAATTGGTTCCACGTAGGTGCGGTCGGCGAGATCCGGGTCCGTCATGATCGTGGCGGGGTTACTGTTGAGCAAGATGACCTCATATCCCTCTTCTTTGAGAGCCTTACAGGCTTGTGTGCCTGAATAATCAAATTCACAGGCCTGTCCGATGATAATCGGGCCGGAGCCAATGAGGAATATTCGATGTAAATCGTTTCGACGAGGCACAGTACTTACTCAGGAGGTTGGTAAATCGTTAGGGGGACCATTCCTGTCTGGAAAAGAGGGTTGCGTTCCCTTGTCTGGATGATAATACTTCATCATACGTGGAATCCACGCTTCAATTTGATTGATTCGCGTGACGTCAGAGGGATGGGTCGATAAAAATTCTGGGACAGCATTTTGTGACCGAAAACAAAATTTGCCTATCATTTTTCTGGGGCACCCACTCATGCGTTCCCAAAAGGGAACGGCCTCGCGGGGGTCAAATCCCGCTTTCGCCATCAATTGCAGGCCGATGAAATCCGCTTCGGATTCTTGTTCCCGAGCATTGGGTAAACTCACGCCAACCCCATAGGCACTCATGGCACCAATGGCCACTCCGGGATCGATGCCTCCCGCAGCGGCTCCGGCTAACGCTCCCAATTGGCCAATTTGTTCGAGGATGCCGCGACTGTATCGCTCCGCTCCATGCCGTTGGAGGGCATGGGCCACCTCATGAGCCATCACCGTAGCCAAACCCGCTTCGGTCTTGGTGTAGGGAAGGATACCGGTATATATCGCGACCTTCCCTCCCGGTAGGGCAAAGGCGTTGATTTGGTCGTCATCATCGATGACCACAAATTCCCACACATACTCGGGCTTATTGGCCACCTTCGCGATACGCTTTCCGACATTATGAACCATGAGGGTAACCTTGGGGTCTCGACTCAGTCGAGCGGATTTTAAAATTTCCCGGAACGCAGAAAGTCCCAAGGCAATTTCGTTTTCTTCAGAAATATAAATTAATTGATCTCGGGCTGTTCCCGGGGCCTTGGTGCAGCCTCCAAAGAGCACCGGACCGAGGAGCAGGAGACAAAGCCAGGGGAGACAAAAATGAGAAAGAGGTCCCCGTGATCGTGACAAGAAACAGACGGTCATGTTCTCTACACCATTAAGGAATCCACATGTACATGAATGTCGGAGTGCCCCCGCCCACCGCTTCTAAAAAGGTCCGAGAGTTGATCTGTGGAAAACCCAAGGGGCCTACTTGCGGCCTTGAAAACTGGGAGTAAATGTTTTTAGGGGCTTCTCCACCATCACGTGAATAGGTAATGACTTTGGCCTGTTTGAGCTTGGCCAGGGTTTTGGCTTGATCGATGGCCTCATCCAAATACCCGATGGCATCGATTAACCCATGGGATTGCGCTTCCTTCGCCGTATAAATTCGTCCATCTGCCAACGTGCGAATTTGGTCCTCCGTTAACTGCGGCCGTCCTTGTTTGATGACCGAGACAAACTGTTCAAACAGTGAATCGATCACCCGTTGAAAAATTTCTCGTTCATCATCCTGCATCGCTCGAAAGGGTGAACCCATGGCCTTTTTAGGCCCCGACATGATCGCGGTGGGAGTGACTCCCACTTTTTCGAGCAATCCCTCGGCATTCAAGGTCAGCATGATCACCCCAATACTTCCCGTGATGGATGAAGGGTGGGCCATAATATAGTCGGAAGCCATGGCCAGGTAATATCCTCCTGAGGCTCCAATATCCATGATCGAGGTGATGACGGGTATGTGTTGGTCCTCGCGAAACTGTTGAATCTCATGAAACAGAATATCCGAAGACGTGACCGTCCCTCCAGGAGTATTCACGCGTAAAATGAGGGCTTTGATGTGGTCGTCCTTCTCCGCTTTTGTTAATTCTTCCTTTAACCGGGCTGGAAGACTTTGAGAATCGAACAAGCCATCCGATTCACTGTTCGAGAGGGTACCGGAAATATCGATGAGTAAGATTTTCTGCTCACCCTTTCCGGAGAGCGTGCGCTCTTGAAGAGTCTGCGTTCCCGAGAATAAATTGACATTAATGCAACCGCTTAACAGCAGTGCGCCAATTAATGTGAACAAAGGGAATCTAGTCATGGCGATGGTCGTTGAGAAGTTTCAGGTATTCAGAAAAGACATACGAGGAGTCATGGGGGCCAGGAGACGCCTCGGGATGATATTGTACGGATACGATCGGACATTCCAAGCCAACCATTCCTTCACAACAGCCATCATTGACACTTCGGTGGGTCACCAGCATGGGCCCCACGGTCGTCTCGAATTGTTGAGGCTTCCATGTGTTCTCATCTTCATCCGAATGGGGCATGCAGAGGCCAAAATTATGGTTTTGGGACGTGATTTCGATCTTTCGGGTTCGAAGATCCATCACGGGATGGTTCGCCCCGTGGTGCCCAAAGGGTAATTTGAAGGATGAGAGACCCAAGGCCAGACCCAAAATTTGGTGGCCCAAGCAAATACCTAAGATGGGCTTCCAACCTAGAAGCTGTTTGACGGTTTCGACGGCGTAGGGTACGCCTTCCGGATCGCCCGGGCCGTTAGAAAATACCAGGCCATCGGGCTGGAGCGCACGAATGGCATCCGCCGACGTGGAGGCCGGAACCACTTGGACTTCACATCCCATATCGACCAAGGAGCGCAAGATGTTTTGTTTGACCCCAAAATCCATCACCACGACTTTATGCCGGGATCGGGCGGCCTTCGAAGCGAGCCCATCACCGGATCCGTTGAGAGGGTGGGTCCCCGAGTTCCATTCATAGGAGGAAGAACAGGTGACATGGCGGACTAAATCTTGTCCGACGAGAGTAGGCCCTTCCGCGACTCGTTGCCGTATTCGGTCCACGTTGTGTTCACGATGGGAGATCAACCCCATTTGAGAGCCATGGTCTCGGATATGGCTGGTAAGGGCCCGAGTGTCGATGCCTTGGATGCCCACGATCTGATGTTCCTGAAGATACGCATCGAAGGATTGTTGGCTGCGCCAATTGCTGGGACGTGAAGAGGCTTCTCGAACGACAAATCCTTCAGCCCAGATTTGGCGAGATTCCACGTCTTCGGGGGTAACCCCGTAATTTCCCATTTGGGGTGCAGTCATCAACACAATCTGGCCCTTATAGGAGGGATCGGTCAGGATTTCCTGATACCCGGTCATGGACGTGTTGAACACGACTTCCCCGAGTGTTTCACCCTCATAACCCAAGGCCTGCCCCTGAAACACGGTTCCGTCGGCTAGGGCAAGAATAGCGGGTTTTTGTCTCATCGTCGATTGAGGGAAAATTGCCGGTTTCCGGTTCTATCCTACGCGAGGCGAACTGGTCGTCGCGTGATGAAAGACCATCCGCCGAAGTTTGAAAATAAATAAGCTGGCGGCAAAGCCGACATTGATTAAATGTAGAGCCCGATTAATCATATGCAAGCGGAAGAACTGATCATAGGCCACTTTTTTCTCTTCCTCGGAAATCGCTTCAAAGGCCTGTTCCTGAAGTGCCACGGTTTGGGGGCCTAAAATTAACAGGATGCTAAGCGTCAACAGAGCCATTCCGCCTATCAACCACCATTCCAGCGGAGCTACGGAGAAGAGATCAAATTTCCCCTGCCCAAAGTGAAATTGTCGAAGACTGGCGACCACACCCAATATACATACAATACCGAGATTGAGTTGAATAAAGCCATCAAATGTTCGGCGTAAAAATCGTCCGGCTGGCTCCATCCCGAATGAATTAAAGGTGGCCGGAATCACGACGGCAATGAGGACGAGTAATCCTCCTACCCACAGAGTAAGCGCGATCATCTCGATGAAAAAGCCAACCCCTCCCCAACTGATCTCCGGTTTTTTCATGGTACCCAAGAAAGGCGACAAACGTTCTCCTTAAACCTAAGACCGGCCATCATAGACCGGACGCCCTTCAACAAGGGTCATTTTGACCTTTCCTTTTACTTGTTGACCTCCAAAAGGGGTATTGTGACTTTTTGAAAGAAACTTGGATGGATCGATCTCCCAGATTTCCTCAGGGTCAAACATGACGATATCCGCCGGATGCCCCGGTGTGAGCCCTCCAACCGGCAAACGGAACAAGGTCGCAGGGGCGCGGGTGAGTTTATCGAGGGCCTGCTCCATGGTTAAAAAGCCATCCTGAACCAGCCGTAAGGTAAGTGGCAAGGCGGTTTCAAACCCGACGATCCCAAAGGGGGCCGCATCGAATTCTAATTGTTTTTCTTGTTGTGCATGGGGGGCATGATCGGTGGCGATCACATCGATGGTTCCGTCGACCAGCCCTTGAATGAGGGCTTGAACGTCCTCATCGGTGCGTAAGGGGGGGTTCATTTTGGCATTGGCATCATACCCGCGAACCGCTTCCTCGGTAATGGAAAAATGATGAGGGCAAACTTCCGCACTGACGGGAAGGCCTTGGGCTTTCGCCTGGCGGACCAGCTCTACCGACCGGGCGGTGCTCAGATGGGCCAGGTGAACGGTGACGCCGGTTAGGGCGGCAAGGGCTAAGTTGCGGGCCACCATCACTTCTTCCGAGGCATCCGGAATCCCGGGAATTCCCAATTCCGTTGAGACCCCCCCTTCGTTCATGCTGCCCCCATCCGTCAAATGCAAATCTTCGCAATGGTCGATGACGGGGATGCCGAAGGCTTTGGCGTATTCCAAGGCACGTCGCATCACCAAACTATTCATGACGGGTCGACCGTCATCCGATATCGCGACGCATCCCGCCCCCACCAGTTCTCCGATGTTGGCCAATTCTTCCCCCTCAGACTTTTTGGTAATGGCCCCGATGGGAAAGACTCGAGCTTTGTTGGCCGATTTGGCTTTGGTCAGCATAAATTGGGTGATGGCTTCACTGTCATTCACCGGTTGGGTATTGGGCATGCAGCAGATGGCCGTAAACCCTCCAGCCACAGCGGATGAAGCCCCCGTCTCGATCGTTTCCTTATATTCAAAGCCGGGTTCTCGCAGATGACAATGCACATCGACTAACCCTGGAGCGACGATCCAGCCACTGGCATCGATGATTTCAGCTGCAGAATCTTGACTTGGGGGACTCGCCAGGGGAAATCCCACTTCGACGACCTTTCCATCCTGAATGCAGACGTCAGCTCGCCCATTGAATTGCCCAGGGTTGATCACAGTTCCACCCTTAATACATAGGATATGAGAAGAGATGCTCATGGGTTCCTTTCTTACAGCATAACGACTAGATTAAGAAACCGGCGACATGGCACCAGATTAGGCCGTCTCCGATAAAAGATACATCAGGGCCATCCTCACGGAAACCCCATTGGTCACTTGATTGAGGATGACGGCCGCATCACTATCGGCCACGGAAGGGGATATTTCCACTCCCCGATTTAAGGGGCCCGGATGCATGACGATGGCCTCGGGTTTCGCCAGCTTCAGGCGTTCGGCTGTCAAACAAAATAAAGAGGCATATTCGCGAATACTCGGGAGCAAAGCCTGCCCTAACCGTTCTCGTTGCAGGCGGAGCATCATGATGACATCGGCACCCATGAGGGCTTCTTCAAAACGAAAGAACACCCTCGCTCCGAGTCGTTCTACATTGAGGGGCAGCATCGTCGGTGGGGCGACCACCCGGACGTCGGCTCCGAGTTTGGTGAGGGCCAAAATATTCGACCGGGCGACCCGACTATGGGCCACATCTCCTACGATGACGATCGTCAGTCCTTCAATCTTTTCTTTTTTTTCTTTAATCGTGAACACATCCAGCAGAGCTTGCGTGGGATGTTCATGCCAGCCATCGCCCGCATTAATCACCGAGGATTGGACGAACCGCGCTAAATGTTCTGCCGCACCCGGCGAGGAATGACGGAGGACGATAATATCGGCCTGCATCGATTCGATGTTTCGCGCGGTATCGATTAAGGTCTCCCCCTTCACCACACTACTGGTGGAGGGAGAAAAATTAATCACATCGGCACTCAAGCGTTTGGCCGCCAATTCAAACGACGTGCGGGTACGGGTGCTGGGTTCAAAAAAGAGGTTCACCACGGTTTTTCCCCGGAGCGTCGGGACTTTCTTAATCTCACGTCCTCCGACTTCTTTGAGGGATTCGGCGGTATTGACGATCAAATGAATATCATCCGCCGATAAGGCAGCAATGGTTAACAGATCTTTGTGTGATAAGCCCATGGTTGAACCTATCCAGGGAGAATGGACACACGATCGTCCTGTCCCAGTTCTTCCAAAAAGACTTGTATCTTTTCCTCTTTCGCCGTCGGCACGCTTTTCCCCACGTAGTTGGCACGAATGGGGAGCTGGCGATGGCCCCGGTCTACCAAGACGGCCAATTGAATTTCGGCCGGCCGACCTAAATCCATCAACCCATCCAAGGCGGCACGAATCGTCCGACCGGTAAACAGCACGTCATCAACGAGCACAATTTTCAGATCGGAAATATGAAACGGAATGGTCGTTTTACGAATTTCCGGCTGTTCCTTCCGGATTCCCAGATCGTCACGATACAGGGTAATGTCTAATTCTCCCAGCGGAACATCGGTGGATTCAATCTGCTGGATCCGAGCTGCCAGACGTTGGGCCAAAAACACCCCCCCTGTCCGAATCCCCACCAAAGCGACGTCCTGGACCCCTTTATTGCGTTCCAGGATTTCATGGCTAATGCGGGTGAGAGCCCGAGTCATTTCTTGGGCATCCATCAATATCCGCTCGGTTGGCAAGGGTGCAGGACTCATAAAATAGAAAATATTCTTTCGTGATGGAGTATTGGCACCAGTGACCTCTTGTGTTCCTTACTCAATGGCTGTTCGTTTCCAATTTATTGAAGATAGCGAAAAAATATTCAGAAAATTCGAAAATCATTCTGTGGCTTAGGACAAAAAACATGGCCATGGGACAAAAAAAACCCCTCTCAACGCAGTTTGAGAAGGGTGGTCATGTCTGTGGCCTTTCGATCGGCCCTCATATGAATGTCAGCTCCTTACCCACCTCACTGGATGGGTGTTAAAGGTTACCCCATCCTATTCGGGCACACCTTTCCTGTCAAGAGAGAAAAAAACCTGAAAATTGAGAAGAAAACCTTGTCTCTTTTCTCCGATTAAGAAACCTATACCGATACGGGCTCCGCCGATGTGGCCTACAAATACACGGGCCAGGAACGTGACGAGAGTACGGCTCTTTATTTCTACAATGCCAGGTACTACGATGCCGCCCTCGCCCGCTTTATTTCCGCGGATACCATCGTGCCTGACCCCACCGACCCGCAATTGTTTAATCGGTATGCGTATGTCTTGAACAATCCGCTTCGTTATACGGATTCGAGTGGACAGACCATTTTTGCAGTCTCCAAAAAGAGGTTCCCTTCTGGGGGTGAGGGAAGGGAAAAGAAACCGCGTATTTTCATAAAGAGAGTATCGAGAGAATAGGAGGGATGGGAATTCTCGAAAAATTTGGGTAGGGAGAACTTCCTCTTTTTTTTCGTTTCTTCGGTAGAATGGGTAAGCGGGAATACAGAAAAGACGCGTTCATGGGCCGATAATGGTGACCGTGGGAAAGTACGATTGATATCGCCGTTGATCGCGCGTGAGAAGGGGCAGCCTTTCAACGGCCGCATGGGCTCCAATGTAAAAGTCAGGAAGGGGAGACTGCTTTGTCCCCTTTTTTCTTCGATACTGAAGAAACGCTTTGCCGGCCAGGAAGAGGGCTTCTTTGGGAAGAGGAAGCATGATGAATCCGCCTTCCTCTAAGGTGTGTTCCAGCGTTTCGATTCGTGAAAAGGCGATGGAGATTTCTGAGTAGATGACGGGATTAATATACAAGTGGTGGGAAGTCCCGACCTCAGTTAATTGTTCTTCTGACCAGGTTACCCATTGTTGTTCATTTAAAAAGACATCCAGAAGAATATTGGAGTCGACCAATATCCCATTCATCAAGTGTCCCGAGTCAACCGCAAGATTTCGTCCGTGCTCATGCGGACCGTTGCCCGGCCCCGGAGCGCTCGAAACTTGGGAATGGGTTGCCCGTTTTTCGCCTTTTTAAGGATCACCTGCCCTTTTTCTTCCACAAATTCCACTTCTGAATGGTGGGTTAGGCCCAGTTTCTTGCGAATGTGAAGGGGAATCGTGACTTGTCCTTTGCTGGTCACATGCATATGTGGCCTCCTATCAAGGAAAGTAATACCTGTAATTGTAATACTTCATGGTTCCCAGTTCAAGCACGTACAAAAATGGAACATATCTGTGACCGGTGTTTGGGAAATGGGAGAATTACGCGGAAAGGATTAGATGGAGGATTAGGTGTCAGGAACCTTTTTTTATCCTTATAGGCCCCACCCAACTGCCACTCACTGCTATTGCTGTGCTGACGCCAGTCTGGTTGCTGAAAGTATTGCATGAAGGTGTCCATAAAAGGTTGTATGGAAAAGGGGCAGGTCTTGAAAGAGCAGGAGCCCAAAGATGTTTCCTTTCATCCAGAGGGAGAATTCCTTTGAGCAGGCCTAACCAATTACACCCTTACTACTTGCGAACAACTTGCAGAGGCGGGGGCTACCTTCAGGATTGCCGAAGTAGGCTAATAAGGTGTGAAGATTGGCGGGGGGAACAGGAGCACGAATCAAGAATCTGAAAAAAAGGAGGTAGGAACCTATTTTCTTTTAAACTGAAACTTCAATGTATTCCACTTGACTTGTTGGTGGTGGGATGGGTTGCTCGTCGGCCAGGAGGCCATCGATATGAAATGCGATCGCCTCTCGGATGAGAGCCTCGGTTTCCTCTTGGCTCGCACCTGTTGCCACACACCCTGGTAAGTCTGGAACATAGGCCGCATAGTTTGTTAGAGTTTTTTCAATAACAATCGCATACCGCATAAAAGTCCCTTTATTTTTTCCAACCTGCTTGTTTGAAAATACTATTCAATGTGCCTGGGGGCAATTCATGGCTTGTTTTTCCCGCCACTGTCATTCGGCCAGGTTTGGTTGGATGTTTAAATTGTCGGTGACTGCCTCTCCTTGTCACTACGTACCATCCATCTGCCTCGAGTTTCTTTACGAGTTCCCCAACTTTCACCAGATGATCTTACCGCAGGAGTTGAAAATTTCCAACCATAGTACTTGAAATTTCTTGGGCCTCCCTTCCAGGTCTTTTCTAACAAGATCGTTGTGGGATTATAGATAGATAAGGGAATTTACCCGCGGGAGCTGATAGAGACCGATGAATTCAAGCTCGAAGTGCACCAGCCCAGATTGAGGAGTGGGTGTCAGCCTCCTTTTCTACACCTCCTTACAAAGAAAACCCAAATTTTGCCTTACGTTTCTCAGCTAAGGGCCTGAATGACGGAGGAGAGTTGGCGTGGGGTTTTGGGGGCCGCTGTGGAATCGAAACCGGGGCTTTATTGAGGACTTGTAACCATTCTTATTTCAGTAAATCGTGAAAATTTCTGGCTCCATGGACAATGCGATGAATGAGAATGGTTTTGCCCTTTACTTTGTAAAACAATAAATAATTTTCTATGACCAGGACTCTATACCCCAACTGTATTAACCTCTCGTCATTGGGAATTTTCCCCAACCAAGGGTGTAACCCTAACTTTTGACATTGGATTTGGATCTTATCAATGAAGGCCAACGCTGCCCTTACATTGTCTGTGGCGATATAGGCGGTTATTTCTTGTAAATCTTGTTCAGCAATAGAGAGGAACCGGATCTGGTGCCTATTCGAGGGCATGAATTTGTTTCCTCAAGTCTTTCATCACGACGTTCAAAGAACGTCCGCGATCTCCTTTTCCTACCTGTTCCTCAGCTACGGCCAGTTTGCCATACAATTCCAATTTTTTCTGAATTTCCCCATACGTTGCGAGAGACATGAGCACCATATCTCCTTCTCCGTTTTTGGTTATGAAAACGGGTTCTTGGCTTTCATGAACTAACGTGGAGAGCTCGTGCGTTTTGTTCCTCAAATCCGATATGGGTTTAATAATCGGCATCCTTCTTCTCCTTTGTGTATATCATAAACATGAGTGAATTCTGATAATCACTTTATTGTATCGTTGATCAACAGGGAGGGCAACAACCCTGGTTTGCTTCAATCGAGGAGAATTAAGGGGTGGCTTTGAGAGGGGGAATGGCTAGTCTTTTATTGTTCCGGAGGAGATTTCCCTTGATGATGGCTTCCAAAAGGGGACAGGGCCAAGTTGAGGGGTGACCAATGTGGATCGTGAGGTTTGCGGGTTTAGCTGAATTAGAGGCCAGGAATTAAGACTCTTCCATTAAGATGCGAGAAGAATCTAAGTGTGCCTTACCCTTCTCAGGTAAGGGCTTGAATGATTGACGAGAGTTGGCGGGTGGTTGTGGTGAGTTCGTCGTCGGTCGTGAGGATGTCCGGACAGATTCGAAGGAGGCCTTCCCTGGCATCGACGATAATGTGGCGGTGTTTCAAGTCCTGGGCAATCTTTGTGGCCGCCTGATGCGGCAAGGCGAGAAAGGCCCCGCGGTGCGAGTTGGTGCCCCATACCGAAAGTCCTTCCGTCTGCAACAGATCAATTATCCGTGCTTGTTGGGTGAGCGAATAGGCCCGCAGACGATCCGCCCCAAGAGCTAAGGTGAATTCGAGTCCCGCTTTGGCTTGATAGAAGGGAAGGATGGGGGGAGTCGATTCGAGGAAAGCCTTTCCCCCGGCGGAAAAACGTCCCGAGTCGGTTCGATCAAAGGCAAAGGGGTCTGGCTGAGCAAACCATCCGGTGTCCAGCGTTCGGAAATTGCCGGTCAGGTGTCGTGGATGAATGTACAACCAACAGGCCCCTGGCCCTCCCCGTAAATATTTATAACATCCCCCGATGGCAAAATCGGCTCCCAAGGCTTGGACGTCCACGGGAAGCACCCCGGCGACATGGTAGAGGTCCACCAAGACATAGGCTCCTTGGGCCTGTGCTTTGGAAATGAGTTCTGAGAGTTCGGCAAAGTATTGCCCTGTCGTAAACAACACCATGGAGACGACGAGTAACGAGCCTGGTGTTGTAACCGCTTCGAGGAGGTCCTGTTCATGGTAGGTCCCTTGGGCATCCGGGTTGATTGCTTGAAGCGTGATGCGCCGGCGCTGGGCATATACGTTAAGAATATGATCGATAGAATTGAATTCGGCGGAAGTCGTGACGACTGGGATAGGATCATCAAAGGCATTGAGAATGACTCGCAGGCCTTGCCCAGCACTGGTCTTGGGAACGATACAGTCTTCGGATGGGGCTTGGATTAGGTCTGCGATGTGTTGTCGAAAACGTTGAATTTCCGTCAACCACTCCTCCCATGCTTCATCCAATGCTTCATACCAGAGTTGCAGGCCTCGTTGAACATCGATGGCCGTTCGGTCCAAAGGTCGGCCTAGCGAGTGGTTGGCCAAGTAAATGTCTTGTTTGCTCCTGACTCGGGAAAACAAGGGGAAGACATGCGTGCGTAATTGGGAGGCCTGTAATGGGCCCGGGCCGAGTGCCTTCACGGCTTCCAAGATTTCGTTACATGCCGATTTCGGTTCGGACATCGAACAGCTCCGGAAAAAATGTGAAATCGAGTGATTTTTTGAGAAACGCCACTCCGGAAGATCCCCCCGTGCCTTGCTTATAGCCAATGATCCGTTCGACGGTTTTGATATGCCGGAATCGCCATAATTGAAAGTTTTCTTCTACATCGACCAATTTTTCGCACATTTCATAAGCATCCCATTGTTGTTCCGGCTGGTCGTAGATGGTTTTGAAGAGAGGGACGAGAGCGGGTTGTCGTTCATGCGGTTGCGTCCAGTCTCGTTCCAGGCAGTCCCCAGGGACTGCGTACCCTTGACGGGCCAGGGATGCAAGAAATTCATCGTACAGACTGGGTGCCTGGAGGGTCCGCTGCATGTCCTGATAGAGACGATCGTCGTGGCGGAAGACCTCGACCACGGCGGCATTTTTATTGCCCAGAATAAATTCGATGGAGCGGTATTGAATCGATTGGAAGCCCGAGGCTCGAGCCAGGACCTGGCGAAACTGAGCGTATTCATTCGGCGTGAGGGTCTCCAAGACCGCCCACTGTTCAAAAAGTTGCCGTTGGATTTGTTTGACTCGGGCCAGAATTTTAAAGCAGGGGTTGAAGCGGTCGTGTTGAATGTGCGCGATGGCCGCTCGCAATTCGTGCAAGATTAGCTTCATCCACAGTTCCGAGGTTTGGTGCTGAATGATGAAGAGCATTTCATCATGATGCGGTGGCTGACTTAACGGTTGTTGGGCGGTCAAGAGTTGATCGAGCTGGAGATACTCCGCATAGGTCATGCGGTCGCGAAAATCGAGTTGAATGCCGGACTCAAGGGGTCGCGTGGGTTGATGGGAATCGGGCATCGTTCCCTCCTGGAATGTGACGGAATGAGGACAGGGTTAGACAGGAATGTCGACCGACATCATGTCAAAGAAATTTTACCAAACTTTGGTGGAATCTGTGAGCCTCTCCCAAAAGGGATTGTCACCTCGATTCTAAGCAGGTTCTTCGGGTGGATCGGATGGCCAACGTAAATGGTCGCGGTACATATCCAGGTCCAAATGCTCGGGAATGTTTTCGATTTCCTGTTCTAGCATCTGCAAATTCTTGATGGTTTCATAGATCCGATAGTGTTTGGTTTTTTCCCAGAACTCATCCTGCTCCTGTTGGATTTCGTCGATATTCATCTGGAGTTTTTCGACCAAGAGGGCCTTGAGATAGTGAATCTCATTTTCTTGATGCGCCAGGGCATGAGCTAAAACAACTAATTGTTTTTCCTGCTTATTCATACACCAATTTCCTTGAAAGGTTCTGTGTGGAATCTCGGTCAATCGTTGGACAATCGGAGAAAGTTCGGGTGGCGGCCTCCCCTCCCCTCGTCACTTCAAGGTTTCAGCTGTGTGGCTCAGGGTTTCTGGTCGACCGCGTAGTCTTTCAAGTTCGTCACGGCCGAGGCCATGGCCTGTTTGCGCCGCCGAGTCGCCGCGTGGTTCTCTTTCCAATTGGTCAAGTAGTGAAAGTAGTACACCACTTTAAAGAATAATAAAGGTAAGAACGTGGAGGATTTCCCAAAGACATCCCCGGCCAGTAGGGAGAGGACTCCTTTTTCGATGAAACGCGGAGGGTTTTGAGACGTAAACATTTCCCGGAAGGCCGGCTGGGTAAACCGATGAATAAACCAAGAAAAGGTTTTTAGGCCTCGGTGAACGGAGGCTTCAAAGGTTTGGATGTGTTGGCGGTAGTCCGGAGCCTGTTTCAAGAACGCGTCCACCACTTCTGCTCCGCGAAAGGCACTGTTCAATGCCAAATGAACCCCGCTCGAAAACATCGGGTCGATAAAGGTGAACGCATCTCCTACTATTAAATACCCCTCGCCCGACATAGTTTCCCGTTGGTATGAAAAGTTGGCGGCTGCGTAGACGGGAGAAATTGGTTTGGCGTGACGCATGCGTTCGGCAAAGGTTGGGGAGAGATTGATGGTTTGCATGAAAAAGTCTTCGAGTGGGGTATCCTTCGACCGAATATACTCTGGCCAGCACACGACTCCCACACTGGCTGTCCCATCCTTAAACGGGATAATCCAACTCCAGCCATGATCATGCCACGCGACAGCAATGTTGCCTGCATCTTTCCCCGGCGTTTGTGGCACCCCTTCAAAATGCCCGAATATGGCTGCGCTTTTATGGTCCGGGTTTCGAGATTTTCCACCTAGTTGCCCAGAGAGAAAGGTATCGCGTCCGCTAGCATCTACGACAAATTTGGTTTCCCAGGTCCTGGAGTTCCCGGCGCGATCTTTGGCATACACGATGGAGGGTTTCCCTGGATGAAATTCTACCTGTTGAGCCTGCACTCCCTCATGTACGTGCGCGCCCTTAGCTTTGGCGTTACGAAGAAGAATCGCATCAAACTCATCCCGTTTGACCTCGTAGGCAAACTGTTGTGATTCATCAATAGCACGACCAAAGTAGAACACGCGGGAGCGTTTTTCATAATGAGAGATCAATTCAGCCCCGTATTTCCGGATGCCTATTCGTTCAATCTCGGGGAGGATCCCTAATTGGTCCAACATGGGGACCGATTGGGGGAGCAAGGATTCTCCTATGTGAAAACGTGGATGGGAATCTTTTTCGAGCACATGAATATTCCAGCCTCGCTCAGCCAGCAGAGTGGAAATGGCCGAGCCAGCAGGGCCGCCCCCGATGACCAAGGCATCGCAAACGACCGGGGATTTTTCAGGTGAGGATGAAGGTTTAGCTTTCACAGTTACGGCATTCACAATAACCAAGGGAGTTGGTCGAGTATACCCAAGCTGAGGAAATGTTACCAGAGAGGATTGAAATACCTTATCGGTGGAGTCCTTTCGTTTTGTTCATGGGGATGTGTTAATTCAGATCTCCTTTGCGGGAGTGGTTGGGGGATCGGGAGAACAATGGGAAAAAATGAGGTGATAGCAGTCAAAAGGGTCTTTTTTTGCCGGAGAGGCCAAAAATATAAATCGATAATGATTCTCTCATTCGGCAAGGTAACAGCTCTCTGAGTTAAGATTGTTGAACCACCCATAAGGTCAATTCGGGATGGAGCCAAGCCGAAGGCAAAATGGTTTGATGGATTCGAAACGTGGGTAAGTCCTCCCCTTTTTCGGCATGGACGATGGAAAACCCCTGTTTTTCGAGGCTATGCCCCATCATCGTAGGTCCGGCAATACAGGCCAGCCCCCCCGGAATCACATGATGGGCCAGAAACCAGCTCCATTGTTCCATCTGTTGAGGGTTTTCGTAGGCCGC
The DNA here is from genome assembly GCA_965223495.1 of Nitrospirales bacterium. Taxonomy (GTDB): domain Bacteria; phylum Nitrospirota; class Nitrospiria; order Nitrospirales; family UBA8639; genus Nitrospira_E. The sequence goes on from OZ245001.1 coordinate 1,338,097, forward strand.
GAAGGGGACCCACATCTCGATCCAATCAAATGGTGATTGCGGGCTAGTAAGAACCTGGTCAGCCACCGGTAGGAAGACAAAGTTCTTTACCCAGTTCGGGTGTTTTCTTTGTATAGTATTCCAGACGCGTAGGGCATTTTTTTGGGCGAATTCGGGCCACTCGTACCAAATGGTATAGGACTGGGGTCGTTGGTAGCGTATGCAGGAGCCAAGGCTGGCTTCACATCGAATGAGTAAGATTCGATCGGCCAAATCTCGGACGTTTTGTATTTCGGGCTGTTGTTCTAAGAGGTCATCCACATAATCGAAGACAAAGGGTTGACTTTCCTTCTCCCCAATCAAAGCCGAGCCGTCGGGATACAAGAGTACTGCGGAAAACGCCTGATGTGGATGAATGTCTGGTGCCCCCTTCGGGAAAAAGTCTTTCCAGGATGACAGGGGTTTGACCCAGGGAATCGGTTCGTTATCGGTGTTCAGGTTCCAGGATGTCTGGAGAGGAATTCGCCGTTCGTGCGATTCGTCATGAAGGATCAATTCCTGCCCGATGGTTTGGAGCCCTCTCCCGTCAGCGGACCCCTGGCCGGAGGGCAACATAGGGAAATAGGAAAGGCCGGCAGGATCGTCCCAACAGGTGACCTTTTGAACTTTTCGCTGATGGATCGTCACCCCGATCCGTTGGGTGTTTTCAAAATACCGTCGGGGATACTGGGCTGAGGGGTTCCATTGGACTTCATGCGACCGGTCCGGATTCAGAAATACCTCCAGGGGAGATTCTCCGGTTTCCATCGATGGAGTAAAAAACATCCCAAACAGGCGGTAGGCCCCTTCGGAGGGGTACACCGGAATTCCGCGATACTGTAAGGGAAGCGGTTGATGAGGGTTCTGATCTTGATACAGTTCCCGAATCAACTCAAAGGTGGCACTGCCGGTTCCCGGTAGGAGAGAAAGAAAGAGTTCCACGACCGGGAGATAATGAATACGTTCCCATTCCATCCGACTCATACAGGACATGAAAATGGCCCGGTCAAACGATCCCTCCGGCAACAGATAGAAAGCATCTTTGACCTGCCGAATCGTGGCCTGGCCATTGTCCTGAATGAGTAAATCCTCATCCCGATAGAAAAAGTGAATGGTCTCCACATCGACATTCATGGCCTGGGCTGCCATCAATCGAAGATCATGTCGGGTCAGTCGCTCCCAGCCTGGCTTTTGTGACAGGTCCAAGGTGATGGTATTCACCAGGCCCTCAGGTTTGATTCCCACCCAGTGCCCCCAGTCCAGGCGGATTCTGGCCAAGCGCAGCACCGGGTTTCCCGAAGCATCGGTCTGCCAAAGGCATTCATGGAGGGGATTTCCCTGCGGATCGGAATACAGCACGCGATGCCCCTGTTCGTCGTACAGGACCGTATGGCCTGACGGCTGGCGGACGATTCGTCCGCCTTGCTGTTCCCAGTCGTCCCGGTAGACGAGATTTTTTTGAAACCGCAGGGCTTCCGGATGATGAAGTGCAGGGTTAGGAGTCATGCCGGGAGGGTCCTCGTAGAAAACCCTTGAATGTGAAGAACAAGGGGATCGGATTGAGAATCCAAAAAGATGAGGAAGGGGCCAACAAGGAGCGGACGTTATTCTCGGATTTGTCCGGACCCATACACGACAAATTTCGAACAGGTTAAATCTTCTAACCCCATGGGCCCACGGGCATGAATCCGTGTCGTGCTGATGCCGATTTCTGCTCCCAGGCCGAATTCATAGCCATCGTTCAATCGACTGGAAGCATTGATCATGACCGCGCTAGAATCGACTTCTCGCACAAAACGTAACGCACGGTCGTAATTATTGGTGACGATACAGTCGGTATGGCGTGAGCCATACCGATCAATATGATCCATGGCCTCATCCATATCCCTGACCACCTTGACCGACATCTTGAGGGCAAGAAATTCCTTCCCAAAATCGTCATCCTCCGCGGGAGTGACGTTCGGAAGTATTTGACAGGTTTTTGGACACCCCCGGAGATCTACTCCCGCTTCCTGATATCGTTCGGCTAAGGGCGTTAAGAATTTTTTGGCGACCTTTTCGTGTACCAGGAGGGTTTCTAACGCATTGCATGTGGAGCTTCGTTGAACTTTGGCATTGAAGGCAATGTCTTGAGCCATCCTCAAGTCGGCATCAGAATCCACGTAGGTATGACAGACACCCTTATCGTGTTTGATCACGGGGATCGTCGAGTTCTCTGTGACGATTTTCATCAGGGAATCGCCTCCACGGGGAATGATCAGATCTACGACCTCATCGCTTTTGAGTAAGGCCAGGACGACCTCTCGATCAGGCCGGTCAATGAACGTGATGGCCCCCTCGGGAATGCCAGCTTTTTCCGCGGCCTCTCCCAAAATAGCCGCAATGGCCGTATTGGAGTGCAGAGCTTCGGATCCCCCTCTCAGGACACACACGTTGCCGGATTTTAAACAGAGGGCCGCGGCATCGGCTGTCACATTGGGTCGAGACTCATAAATGATGCCAATGACTCCGATCGGGACGCGAATGCGACCGACTCTCATGCCGTTGGGTCGCTGCCAGAGCCCCATCGATTCTCCGACGGGATCGCGTAATTGCGCAATTTCCCGAATTTGCGTGGCCATGGCTGAGATGCGTTGGGGTGTTAATCGGAGACGGTCGGCCATGGCCGCACGAGACTCATCTTCCTCAAAGGCTTGAAGGTCTTGGGCATTGGCTTCCAGAAGTTCTTCTTCCGCGGCCTCCAAGCCCTCGGCCATGGCCAACAATGCGGCATTCTTTTTCGCGGCAATCATCCCGCTGAGAGGCCGGGCCGCCCCTCTGGCCTTGGACAGTAATGGTTCAAGGTACTCTTCCGGGGTGAGAATTTTCTCTTCTGCTAACTCTTCTTCTCCCTCTTCGGGTACCTCGTCGGGCGGGGATTGTACTTCATCAGTTTCCATTAGAAATTGCCTCTATCGATAAGATATGATACCGAATACGCGCCTTGTGAAGCATGAATACTGAGCGAGGTGGAGAATACCTGGCACATGTAAAAACCGTCAAGGAAAGAGGTTGGCTCAAGGCTGAAGGATTTGACCTAGACGGTTGATTTTAAGAGTAATTTCCTGGTACACACAAGAACCTCCCCCTGGCCACTTGTTGCACGATCTCTTTTTTTTTCTTATTGTGCCGAGGTAGCTCAGTTGGCAGAGCACAGCCCTGAAAAGGCTGGTGTCCGCAGTTCGATTCTGCGCCTCGGCACCATAAGATTCCTCGGTTTCATGATTCGACGATACGAATGGTCCCCCCTTTATTAAACCTTCTCCATTTTGAGGTTGCCGTGAACCACTCAACTTTCCGCATTCGCTCGTTCCATTTAACGGTATTGGCATGCATGCTGTGTCTTTCTCCGTCGGTTCTGGCTCAGGAACCTATCATCCCTCCCGTCACGCGAACCGTCGTGGCCGACCTTTTGGAGGTGGAAGGCGAGTATTATATTGTGCGTGGCGAGCGGGGGGAAATTCGGATCGAGGTCAACTCGGATACCACGATCGCTGAAGAATTTGTGTTTGGTGATCGGATAAAGGCCGTTCTTTTGCCTAATGATGTGGCTCTTTCTATCATTCGTGCTCAAAAGGGGGAGCCAACAGGAGTCACCACGAATACCCCTCCCCCTACTGCTAGCCCGGCTGAACCGGTCTCTCCTCCTCCTGCCAAATCTACGGATGCCAAATATTCACCCCCTCCACCTGCCCCCAAAAGGCCGGCCATCAGAATTATCGTGGCAGATCTATTGATGGTGGACGGGAGTTTTTTGATCGTCCGCGGGGAACGCGGGGAAATCCAAATTGAAGTGACTCCGAAAACTCAGATGGAGGAAACCTTTAAATTTGGTGACCGTATTCATGCAAGGGTCACGAAATCGGATAAGGCGCTATCGGTCGTTCGAGCCTCCCCTGATGAAGCCGTTGGGGTTTTCCTGGAAGAAGAGCCGATTGTTCCGGAAGTCTCGAAATCCTCACCTCCCACTCCTGGTCGCACTCAAACCCCCGTGGGTGACGGGGAGCCACAATCCGAACCCGAAGGGGTGGTCCCCCAACCCAAAATTCGGACTATTGTCGCCAAGGTGTTAATGGTGGATGGCGATTTTATTATCGTTCGAGGCGAACGGGGGGAAATTCAAATCGAAGTGACACCCAAGACGAAAATTTCCGAAGCGTTTGACTATGGGGATACGATTAAGGCCACCGTGCTCCCAAACGATAAAGCCCTGACGGTGGAACGTGCCCTACCAACGGATTCCTTAGGTATTCAATGATCTTCAGGTTTCAGTCCGTTTCGGGGTCGTAGATTGATCCCGGGCAGACCATCCTGGGAGGCCATCAGGCCTAATCTGAGAGCGTGCTGATTGACGGATCTTTTCATGTTTAAGTTGAAAGGCCAGGACCAAGAATGTTCTTTACCGAATTCCGGCCCCGGGATGGCTTTAGTACACCTTTCGGATAAGCCTCTCCATTTTTTTACAGCCTAATGAGGAGTTCCGGAGAACGGCGCTTTGCTAAACAAGAACAGGAGGATGGGAAAGGGAATGCCAGAGGGGAGGAAAAGAACGAAAGGTCTTGGTCTTCCTAATGTCTTTGAATGTCTTTACGTCTGCACCCTTGATTTTCGGTTTTGGTACTTGTCTACCTGAAGTAATATTTTTTTAAATTCTCGAATTCGTTTCACGTATTGTACCGGTTCCCAACCCCGGGCATACCGGTGAGGAAGGTCCTTGTAGTACTGCTTTTTGGCCAATAAGGGGAGCACCTCCTTAAGGTCATCCCATTTATTCGGATCCATCCCAGACCGTTTTGCCAGCAGTCGTGCATCCTCTATGTGGCCCATCCCGATGTTGTAGGCGGCTAAAGCCATATACATTCGATCGGCTTGCGGGATTTCAGGCGAAATCCGTCGATGCAAGGAGGCTAAATACCGTGCTCCTCCGGAAATACTCTTGGAGGGGTCCAATCTATTCCTAATCCCCAAATCCGCGGCGGTGGAACGGGTTAGCATCATTAGGCCTCGAACTCCAGTGGGGCTGATGGCATGTCGGTTCCACCTGGATTCCTGATAGGACACGGCGGCCAACAAAATCCAAGAAAGCCCTGTTTTGCTTTCTGCCTGCCGAAATTGTTCTTGATAAAACGGAAGGCGGGTGGAAACATGGTGTAAAAAGGTTTTTATTTCGTAGGGAGTGAGTTTGGTTCCCAATTGGAGAACCTGATCCTTATGGGAAAGGATGTTGCCCTTATAATGGGGAATCTCCCATAGAAGCAGTACCCCACAGAGCACCACCAGGACCAGAAGGAGTCGCTGAATCAAAAATTTTCCGGTTTTTAACACTCTACCCTCACCAATTCCGTTGCCCGATTAGCTTATCCCGGGAGTTCATCCCTAAGAGCCAATTTCGGGTACCGTGCGACCTTTTTTCCTTCAGAAGCGCGCGGTTTCAAAACATGAGGCCGTGAAGATTATACTCCAAAAATCCTCGTTCGGCCATCTCTCCAACATCAAAGAAATGTATTAATCAATAACCCGATCCAATTTGATGAAAACTGACGTTCGGTAATCGATGTTCCCTAGAGAAAATACGTACAGGTCTTTTCGGTTGGTCGTGGCCCAAAATAAAGGCCAAGAAAAGGGGCCTTGTCACCCGGATCTCTGGTTGGCAAAAACGCTGGCATCACAGGAAAAGTACTTGATTTGTTTGAGCGGGATGATGGTGACATCCTTTGGGGTATCGATTTCAAGAATTTCCATGTCATCGCTGATCGTATGACGAACGGCATCCTTGAATTCCACTTCTTTATTGTCCACAAAAACCACCTTTACCCAATACTGCACGGCCATCTCCTTTCCCCCCACACAACCTTATGAATAGTCTTTCACGCCCCGGCTTCACTCATTCGCTTTATTGGCCAAGTTCGATCGACCGATTGGTGGCGGCTTCCACGGCATCAAACATGGTCGCCCGGAGGCCCCCTTCCTCTAATTGTTGGATCCCAGCGATGGTTGTGCCGCCGGGAGAAGTCACTCGATCTTTCAGGATGACGGGATGTTCGCCCGTTTGCTCGACCATTTTTGCCGCCCCCAACACGGTCTGGACCGCCAAAGTCTGCGAAATGGGTCGTGGGAGGCCCACGTTGACCCCGGCATCGGTGAGCGATTCAATCACCATGTAGATATAGGCCGGCCCGCTCCCACTTAACCCGGTGACGGCATCCATTAAGGATTCATCGATAACCACCACTTTTCCTACTGACTCAAAAATCTGGTGCGCAATCGTTAAAAGTTTTCCGGAAAGCCCTTTGCTTACGGCTAGGGCTGTGACCCCTGCTTGAATGACGGAAGGCGTGTTAGGCATGGCCCGAACAGTGCCGATCGATGATGGGATTTGAGCTCGAATCTTTCCCAAGGGAAAACCGGCCGCGACAGAAATGACCAGTTGTTGAGGAGATAACCCATGTGAAATTTCACTTAACACCTCATTCATGGCCTGGGGCTTAATGCAGAGAATGATGACATCGGCCCATTGCGCAGACTCAAGGTTGTTGGAACTCACCAGAATCCCATAGGTTTGTTCCAGTTCTTTTAACCGTTGAGGGAGCACGTCGGTGGCCACCATTCGACCGCTGGCCGTGAGTTGGGATTTTAAGATCCCCGCAATCAGGGCCTCGGCCATATTTCCGGCACCTATGAGAGCAATCTTAGGCGTTTCCATAGTTTGGCGAGTATAGCCGGTGCCATCTATGTGTTCAACCACTACCGAATAATGAAAATGAGGAAGGTTCTTTCGGACCTATCTCTTGTGACTTCATAGGCCCAAGGGCCTGGTAGGGAGGCCCCCCCCCAGTTGATCCTTCTTCTGGCGGAGAGTATATTTAAGCAAGATGTTTTCTGCTATTCGCAGGTCTATTCTCCTGGGCCATCCTTCTATGGATGTATCCCGTCACCAACCCAATCTTAAGAAGGAGGATACCATGAAGACTCGGATCGTTCTCCTTTCTCTTGTGTTGTGTTTCTTTTCCCTAACCAGTGTGGAAGGTCGTCGAGTCCATCTTACCACCGAGCAAAAAGTTCAATTAGCGAATGCCCAAACGATTTTAGTACGAGTGATCGCGTTGACCGAACGTGGCACCTATGAAACCACGGAATTCACTCAGACGATTGCGGATCGACTCACTGACTTTGGTTATACCGTTGAGACTGATCCGAAGAAGCCACATGATGTAGAATTTAAAGTAAAATGTGAAGAAAGAAAAACCTGGACAGGAACCTCCGCGACGGGGGGTGATGTTGATCTGTTCGATGCTCCCGACCGCCTTTGGAAAGGTCCTGCCTGCTTACTGACCTACCACCTAGAGCATCGAGACCTTCAGTGGGCCAAGGAAATCCGCACGCCATTTTCGGATGCCCAAAAAGCTGCTCAAGAAAAAAATATTGACAATGCCGGGGCCTATGCCATGGAGCAACTCAACCAACGACTCACCGAATATGACTTTCCGGTGTTGCTCTCCGCTGAATGGGGGCAGGTGGACCGGCTCCTGGAACGCCTGGAACATCCGAACACTCCTAAACTTCGAAAGGCGAAAATTCTTTCCGTGCTCAGCGAGCTTCATGCTCAGGAGGCCCTCCCCAAGCTCACCAAATTGTTAGAAGCCACTGATCTTCAAGAGGAAACGATTAATGCGTTAACCGGAGCTGGAGGGGATTCCATTCCCTTGTTAATCGACTTTTTTCAAACCAGTAAAGATTCCAGAATTCGGGCGGAAGCGGCCAAGGCTTTGGGAAATGTGGCCGCCAAAACTGGAGATCCGAGGACGATTCCCCCTCTCGTTCAGTATGTCGAGCAAGTCTTGCCCACGCTCAAGACTTCTGCCGACATCGATTTTCCTGTGTTAACGGAAGCGGTCTGGGCTATTGGCAAACTTCTGTGGGGCCCGTCATTGAAACCCATCGGAATTCTACAAGAAAAGATTTGGTTGATTTTTGATAATTCGAAACCGATGGCAGATCTTCGTGAGGCCACAAGCTGGACCTATAAACAACTTGATCTTGACGGTCATGTCAGTTAACTGACTAAAGATGGAACTCGAGGGAGGTGATGTATGAGGGGTTGGGCTATGAGCGTGTTCGCCGTAATTGTTATCCTGGGGATCTTTCTTTCAGAAGGTGCCGCCCGCCGTACCTACTTTACGCCAGAGCAAAAAACGCAACTCCAGGCGATTCAAACCGTTTGGGTGAATGTCTTGGCTTTAACCGAGCGGGGTAAAGGGAACGGCGATGCCATTCAGGAAATTGTCGGGAAGCGATTGGAAGATTTGGGCTATACCGTGGTCACCAGTCGACAGGACCCCTCGGATGTCATGTTGATGGTGAAGTGTGAAGAACGAAAGAAATGGTCCGGGACGACCCGGGCTGGAGGGGATGCCGACCATGCGGATGCGCCGGCCCGATTGTGGACCGGACCAGCCTGTCTCTTTACCTATCGGCTCCAAGGCCGGGACATGGGTTGGCAAAAAGAGGCCCGGACGGCGTTTTCCGATTCGGTAAGTGCGGCAAAAGCAGCCAATGCACCCAAGTCCGGTCCGTATGCCCTTGGGCAATTGGCTGAACGCCTCAAAGACTTTGATTTTCCCGTGATGATCGCGGCCGAATGGGGCCATGATACCCGTTTATTCAAACTCCTCGAAGATCCAAAGACCTCAAAGGCAAGAAAGTTGAAAATCTTATCCCTGTTTCCGGACCTCCAATCCCACGACGCCCTCCCCTACCTCAAAAAATATGTCAAGGATCCCGAATTGGCCAATGCCGCGGTGGTTGCCCTGTCCACGACGGGGAGTGAGGCCATTCCGATCCTCAAAGAGATCTTTCAAACGAGCACCGACTCTACGATTCGGGCTGCGGCGGCAAAGGGGCTCGGTGATATCGGATCCCACACGGGAGATCCCTCCATTACGCCACCGATCTTGAATTACCTGGTGGAGAACTTGAAGCAAATGAAGACGTCCGAGGACATTGATTTCCCGGTGTTAACCGAAGTGGTGTGGAGCCTGGGCAAACTCCGTAATGAAAAGTCGATTGCGCCGATTAAAGAACTGGAACGGCAAATTTGGTTGATTTACGACACCTCAAAGGAAATGGCTGAATTACGGGATGCGACGAATTGGACACACAAGATGGTGGATATGGATGGACAAATTCAGTAGCGTATTTGAAATAAGATCCCACGACCGTTTCCCTAGGAATGCCCCTGTGGGCATTGGACCTGTCCTTAGGCTTCATGCTTAAGTGGGGCGGCGTTGGGAACCTTGAGAGCATCATTGCTTTACTCGGGTTCCTTGCATTCCTATGGTTCACCGGAGAGATCGGCGGGCCGGTCCTCGCCCAAGTGATGGGTGATGAGGCGGAAATGGACCGTTTGGCGCAACGGGCAGAAGAAGCCATGGCCTATGATGATCCGCATGGGGCGGCTCTGAGCATTGGCAAGGCGGCCCTCATGGCGGCCCTGTTGGCCCAAGAGCAGCAGGAGCAAGGAGAGCAAAAATATTATGCTACACTCACAAAGCTTTTTCGGGCGCAAGAAGAGGCCTATCGAGCCGTGGCTCTTTTTGAACAAACGGGAAGGCCTTCTCCTCCTCCATCCGGTGTGTGTCAAGCTCTCTTGCAGTCCCAAACCAACATTCAGGATTCTCAACGCACTATTCGAACTTTAGGTGGTGAAGCTTCCTCTCCTGTGCAAGAACGGTTAAATCGTTATCTGTCCCTCACGGAAGATTGGATGGAGATTTTGCCAAATCTCTATTCAGAATTCTCTTGCTAGGGGCTTTGTTCTCTTCTTCCTTCAGCCGACCAGAATTCCTTCTATTTTGTTTCAGTACCAACAATCCATAAAACTTGAGCAGATATATGAAGGGGTTGGATGGACAAACCTGCCCCCTGCTTTGGTCCCTGAGTGAACACATATCCAGGCCACACAAACCTGGAGCCCTTCCTTTGGGCTAATTAATAGCAAATCCATAAGTGAAAAAGTGACAATGTTTTCCAGCCATCCTTTCATTTTTTCCTACTTGGTCACTCCTTGCCGGGTAAAAAACACCAGGTTTGTTATTTTTTAGGAAAATTGTCCTTTCTTAAAGGGTTTTGACCGGTTTTTTCCGAGAATCTTCGTGGCACAATTCTTGGTTATGGTATGGGACTGAGCTCAAACTCGTTTCCAATTAACCAGAGGATGTCCATGTACGATTCTGATTATTTAGAACCCGAAGATCAGGAAAAAGCCGTAGAAATTCGTATTGAAGATGTCATTTATCGATCCGATGAAAGCCCGGCGGTGGTCCTGGCCATTAAAAGGACGTGTTCTCTGAGTGGCGAATGTAAAGTGGGTCACGTGACCCTTGGGCATGAGAATACTCTTCGCCTGTATTTGGAAACATAAAATGCCTCACCAACAATGACAATTCAAATCGAAATCTTTAGCTTTTTGTCATGCTTTCCTATCTTGTCCTTTTTCCAGACTGTTATTCCTGCCCTTGCATAATTCATCTGGTCAACGTCTGTCACTGTCTTGACTAGGTGTCATGCTTTCCCTCTTTTCCTAGCGGATGAGATCCTGTGTGGAATCCTTGGCCTCCCTTGCGTTCATACCCCCCAGTCGAGGTTCTTTGAAAGAGAAAGCGTTTTGACATGCTTTCAAGAGTAGCTTCTCGTGATGGAAGGCATTTGGATTGCATTATTTTTCATGGGTGGTAAATATATTCTTCTTATGGTGAACCTGAAATATAATTCTGATTACATAGGGATTTTTCATTCAAGGCCTTAGGTGACTGTTAAGTTTTCCATTCACGAGGTGTTATGAAGACTGAAGATTCTGAAATTCTAGTCGAATCTCCAAAAGGTGCTTCCCTTTCCTTCTTGGAGCGAACAAGCTAGGCTAATACCCAAGGCTAGTATCCATGACTCAACCCCAATCCCAATCATTTTTTGAGGAATCTCAGGATTTTCCTTTCCCAGGTCAGGGAGAAACACGTCCGCCCACGTTGTTCGTCATCTTTGGGGCGCAGGGTGATTTAACCAAACGAAAACTCATTCCTGCGTTGTACAACCTTGCGGCCAGTCACCACTTACCTCAGGAGTTTGCCATTCTCGGAGTCGATGCGATTTCCATGGATACTGAAGCGTTTCGGGACAAGATTGGTCTTGATATTCATGATCTCTCCACCCGGGCGATTGAGCCGCGGATAAAAGAATGGCTCTTGAGCCGCCTTTACTATCTGCCCGGGGAGTTTCAAGATTCGGGAATGTATGTGCGTCTTCAGGATGAATTAGCCAAAATAAATTCGGCTCATGGCACTCAAGGAAATTATTTGTACTATATGGCCACGGCTCCACGATTTTTTTCCCAAATCGTTCAACAACTTGGAGCGAAAGGTCTGGTCGACTACCGGAAGGATTATTCACGTCGGATTGTGATCGAAAAACCATTTGGTCATGATCTGCCCTCAGCTCAGGCCCTGAACAACTCGCTTTGCGAAGTCCTGGATGAACGGCAGATTTATCGGATTGATCATTATTTGGGGAAGGAGACTGTTCAAAATATCTTGGTGTTTCGGTTTGCCAATGGAATCTTTGAACCCATTTGGAACCGCCAATACATTGACCATGTTCAAATAACGGTGGCGGAAACGCTCGGCGTCGAACATCGTGGGAGTTATTATGAAACCGCCGGGGCTCTTCGGGACATGGTTCCAAATCACTTATTACAGCTTTTGGCTTTTGTGGCGATGGAGCCCCCGAATGCGTTCGACCCTGAGGCGGTCCGAAACGAGAAAGCCAAACTCCTTCGGGCCATTCAGCCCATGAAGCCAGTCGATGTTCTTCAATCAACCGTAGCTGGGCAATATGAAGCCGGTCGGGTTGGTGGCCAATCTGTCATTCCTTATCGGGAAGAAAAACACGTGAACCCTGATTCCCTCACAGAAACCTATGTCGCGATGAATTTGTCCATTGAAAGTTGGCGTTGGGAAGGGGTGCCCTTCTATCTTCGTACGGGGAAACGGTTGCCGAAGCGCGTGACCGAAGTAGTCATCCAATTTAAGTCAGCCCCCCTCATGCTGTTTCGTAAGACTCCGGTCGATCGGTTAACCCCGAATGAATTGGTCATTCGCATTCAACCGGATGAAGGCATTTCCTTAAGCTTTGGAGCAAAAATCCCCGGTCCGGCCGTTCAAGTGGGAAACGTAAATATGGATTTCCAGTATGCCAACTATTTTGGCGACGCCCCCAGTACTGGCTATGAAACGCTGTTACATGATGTCATGGCTGGGGATGCCACACTTTTTCAACGGAGTGACAACGTAGAACTGGGATGGACTGTTGTCGATCCCATCGTCAAAGTGTGGGAAAGCTTAGGGACACATTCCATCTACCCCTATCCGGCCGGCACCTGGGGGCCTGCAGAAGCCAATGCCCTGTTGGCCAAAAAGGGACGAACCTGGCGGGACCATTCTTGACCTCTTTAAAAGTAGAGTTCTTTCTAAAGTTGTGGCCAAAATTTTCTGCAATGGCGCGGTGAGTTAACATAGGCCTTTCAATTGTCGCTTTGGCAAAAAGCGAAAATTGGAATTTCACCATCTTCGTTCAAAAAAAGAGCCTCTTCTTATTGTCTAGGAAGAGGCTCTAACAAAGGGTATGTACACGGAAACCTTATTTTCTATGTTTCTTGCGATACTGCCAGCTGATTAAGCCAGCTAAACCCGTCCCAAACAGCATCATCGTTGAAGGTTCGGGGATGGGAGCTTGGCCTACATCGCCATCACGAACAGCCCATGCATAGGCGAAATCTGTCTTATCGTCGGAGCCTTGCTGGCCATCATCAAAATCAAAATCCCAAGCGCCATCAATGGAATCTTCCGTCCCAGTATGATAGCCCCCGTCTTGAAGGTTAATAAAGAGAGCCAAGTCAGGGTCCACACTAGTAAATATTGACGATCCGGCCGTCCCGCCAAGTTCCAAGTAAAACAGGTGCCCCATTTCACTATTTACGCAGTTGGAGCCACCTTCTCCACAAGGTGGGTCGGCCTCCGGTAAGCGCCAATCCGTAAAGCCACCCACCGTCAAACTTCCAACCCACAGGATGGCATCGAACCACGACATGCGCCCGTCACTATCAAAACCTGAAGTTTGAGAAAAGTTGGCATCCCCTAGCCAAGTAATATTCAAATCATCATCAAATATCAATCTAATTGAACCCCCGAGGCCGTCATTAAAAAAGCCCCGATCGATTAAGGTTGCATGAGCAGGCACAACAAGCACAAATGAAAGACTGATGAGTAGGGTGACAAACAAACTTGAAGCTGGGAAAATTGCTTTAATAGTCGTCATGATTCAATCTCCCTTACGAATAGATTGAGGCTTCCTTCTATTTGAAAATTTCTTTTCTGGGGAAAATACCAACCTGGTTCCTCTAAAAACAATAGTGAAAATCCCGACACCTTTCTTTATGGGTGTGATTCTGTGAAGCGCAATGCATAGAACCATTCCTCTTCTGGCCTTTTTTCTTTGTAAGTCTTTCAATTGCCGCTTTCCCGAAAAGCGTCAATTGAGAGCAACACAAAATCAATAGGTTACATCACCCATCCACCCTACTATTGTCCCTTTTTTTGAGAAAGGGATGAAAAGCGACAATTCCAAACGGGCCGTGGAACAAGGGAAATTCGGGTGGCCAGATGGCCAAGTTTAGCCTTGCTCAAGTGTAGGTGATCCGGCCCGTCCCTGAGTATGGGTCATGTGGGAGGCTATGCACTTAATTCGATCAACTCATGAATGAGGTTTTTTCCTTTCACATGTAATTTGGCCAGGCTTATTGGGAGTGAAAATCGACGAGGCCCGGCGCTACCTGGATTCAAATAGAGCACCCCCCTTTTGAATTCAGCAGAGGGCCGGTGAGAATGACCGAAAATAACAGCTGAACATTCTAACAATGAGGGGTCCTGATCTAAATGATGGAGCTCATGGAGGACATACAGGAAGTGAGAATGGTATTCGACTATTTGGGTGAGTGGAATGTCGTGGGCCCACGGATCTCGGTCATTATTTCCGCGTACCGCTTTGACTGGGGCCATTCTCTTAAGGGTCGCTAATACTTCAGGGCTGCCTATATCCCCTGCATGAATGATGAGATCAGCTCCCCGGAGGACCTCAAGAGCCTGAGGCCGAACCAGGCCATGCGTGTCAGATATGATGCCAATCATGGATCGAGTCCGGGCATGAGGTTTGGGAATCCTCCTAGGCCCTAGATTGATTTGAGACTGAAAGCGATTTCACGAGCTGGGTATGGTACAGCTGGCGGTCTGAGTCAGGATCTTTCACGCTGGGGACCTGTTGAATGGCTTGTATATAGTTCGAGGGAAATTGATGGTAGTAACAACCCTGCAGGACTAAATCTTTGTACCAGGAGTAAGGCTGAACCATTTCATCCACAAAGTCCGGATGCGCCACATAGCAATAGATTTCGCCCATTCCCTCAATAAGGACCAAGTGCCCTTCGTAACCCTTCCCCACCCCTTCAATGTGATCTAATTGGTTTTTTTCTTCCTCCGAACATTCATAGATTGCCAAGAAGATTTTATCTGACGAATGAGCAGACCGAACCATGTTGCATTTAGCCGACCCGTCTTGTCCCTTCTTATGGAATCGGATAGTCCAAGAGGAAACCTCAGCTTTTCCCTTAAGTTTTGCGTTTGGGATACGTTGCTGAAGGCGTTGGGGGTGTAAATTTGATCCATAGGCGCCATAGAGCCACATAAGAGATTCTTTCTAATTGGTAGTGAAAAAAGGTGATCATAGGTAGGAAAGGGAATGACAGGCTTTATAAGTTTTATTTCACCGATCCTGAGTTTTTTGACTCGGGGTTGCTCTGAAGCTGGGCATGGGTATCCAATTCATGGGCTTTTCGTCCGCCCCGGGCCAAGGGTATTCCTTCCAACTTTCCCTGTATCATCAGCTTGGCCATGTCAACACATCGCTGGACCAAGGCTTCCGCCCCTTCTCGAAGATCCTTCGAATGTTGCACGTATCGAATATTATTTTCCATATCTTCTGCGCTCCACCCGCGGGAATGCGCGATGTACGGAAATTGCGGAAATTGCACCCCTATTTCTGCGAAGAATCCTAAAAGTTGGCCGGCAACGGCTTGAATGTTATCTTGGCCTCCCGTAATGATAAAGCCACCCACTTTATTATGGAGCAAATGTTTATTGGAAATGGTTTCCTGATTTTGAATGCAATTCATGCGTTCCACCATTTTGTAGTACAAACTGCTGGCGGCTCCCCACCGAATGGGGGTGGAGAGGATGAGCACATCTGCCCAGTGCACCAATCCTTCGTATACCTGGTCCATCTGATCTTCGGGATCCATCATGGTAATCGAACAGGGCCATGTGCAGGCACGCGAAGATTTGGAGTAGAATCCTTCACAGGGTCGAAAGGACAAATCGCGTAAGCGGATTTGGCGTGATTCACACCCTAATTGTGTGGAAGCCTGGTGCAAGGCCACGTCCAACAAGTCATCGGAAGTGCTGTAGCGAGGATACTCGGGGGTCATCGCGGTGGTAGAAAGCCCTAAAACTCTGATAGGCCCTTCCTCCCGTTTGGGCGTGCGGGCTAGTGGATGGGGCTGGTGAATTTTCCGCGATCGTTTACTGTTAGGCGTGGATCGAATCAGGACTCGCCCATCCTGGACTTGGACTTCATAAGCCGGAACCGCATCTTCTTCGTATCCAGGTTCCCCCTTTCCTGTCTGGCGATGAAACTTCCAATAATGCCAAGGGCAGACCACATACTCCCCCTCCAGAGTTCCTTCTCCCAAGGGTCCTCCTACATGATTGCAGGAACCGTTGATCGCGGCAAAATGCCCATCCTGGAAGGTTAGGGCAATTCGCGTGCGGCCAAGCATAACTTGTTGGATGGGTTTCAGTTTGAGGTCTTCAGCGGCCCCTACGTCTATCCATGTATCTTCTGCCATACGGACTCCCTTCTCACATTGAAATTGTTGTCATGGAAAGAAAAAGTTTTGGGTCGTTTGTGGCTCCGGTAGATCTCTACCTTGACTGCATAGCCTATAGGGGATCTATGTTTTTATGTTCCCTTTACACGTTCACGAGTCTCTAGGATTTGATGGATCCACCTGGGTTCTGGATTTTGAAAGTATTCCTTGAGCTTGGAAAGTGCCAAGCGTCTATCGGCAGCCTTTAAGATATTCGTTATCCCAAAAAAGTCTCGATCGAATACTTTCCCCAGAAGCTCTTCTTTAGGCGTATTAAGATAGTCTCGCAGGGTTTTATTGATATCAGCTACCCCATACGAATAGTGGTTCTTCCCATCAGGATAGACGGTCTGATAGTCCACGAATTGACTCGGGAATTTCCAGATGGTGTTCTTCCCTAGTCGTACGGTAAACACCCCTAGGACTTCTGCTAAGGAACCTTCATTCTGCCAAGTTTGACGTATTGCTGTACATTGGAGTTTCAGTCCTAATTTTGGGACAAAAAGGTCTTCTACCTGTTTGCGTAATTTGGACCAGCGTGCTGGCATCGGTCGGCGTGGGTCGAAGGCGGTTAGGTTTCTCAGTTGGGACCATAACCTAAAGGCGAAAATTCATGAATTCTTATGTTTTAGGGAACAGTCCTGGCCACCCTTTTTGGGGATTCGTTTGATGGTAGAACGTCGAATGGTCTCGTTGAAAACACCGACGGGAAAGGTTGGTGAAATCCCCGTCTCTCCGTGCATGCTCGACATGTTCTACCACTTGAGTATCTTTGACAAAAAGCAGTAAACCAATGTCATCCTTTGTGGCAATGCTGGATTGAGTTTCAACATCCCAAGGAAATCCCAACACTTTCTTCGCGGCTGAATTATCGGAATAGGGCCCGAGAATACAGACTTTGTCCCATGAACTGGGAAGTACCTCCGCTAAATTGACGAAGGTCCTTCCGGAAGCTTGAAATTGACGGGTGATTTCCTCAGACACTTCTGAAGTTGAAGATCCGCAACCGGCAGAAATAGCCAGAACTAGTCCGCACAATAAAGAACAAACCCAAGAATTCGGAACGAAATATCGTCCACGATGTTTTTGAGGGCAGAGAAGAAGCTGGATTCCCCTTTTTATGTCTGGGAAGTTTTGAGAAAACCTCCGCCGGTTTTGGGTCTTTGAGATTTCACGAGTTGGATAGGTCCAAACTATCCCAAGCCGAGAATTTTTCGGAGGGCAAGATGGGGTGTGGGTTGAAGGTTGGGGAGAGCCACATGTCATGCCTAGTTGGGATTGCACCACTTCAAACATTCCTTGGCTAAAGTGTAAAAGGTGAAGGACAGGAATTGACGACTGGACCCGACTGATTTTTTTAAGCCAAGACATCACTGCACCCATTGCCCCACCAACCAATAATAGGACCTGAAGATTCTGGTTGACATAGAAGGAACCTCCAGGAGATTCGGAACTAATACCCCCTTATAGCTAGAAAATCCCTTTCATTTTTCGTACTATGGAGACTTTGCTGCAGCCAAAAGAAGATACCATAGAAGAAACCTAAACGAGAATAGCTTGTTTGATTCTTTGCCAAGGAGTGTGTGTGGGTATTTCTAAAAAACCCCGGTCCCCAAAAAGACCGATTGCGGCCTTCGCCGATCCTCATGATTTGTACCAAAAGAGCGTTCAAAGTCCTGAGAATGATATTCCCTTTTTATCCGATTACTTTAAATCTTATACGAGGAAAACGCTCCGAGTTTTTCGTGAAGATTTTTGTGGGACGGCATACTTGTCTTCATATTTTGTCGCGCAACATCCCAAAAATTTGGCAGTGGGAGTCGATTGGGATTGGCCTACGCTCAATTGGGGCATAAAACATAATGTCGCAACACTGACTCCGGCGCAACAGCAACGAATCACCCTGGAGCATGCCAATGTCCTTGATGTTCATCAACCGTTGGTTCAAATGATTGCCGCATTGAATTTTAGTTATATGGTCTTTCATGATCGTCCTTCCTTACTCCATTACATGAACAACGCGAAGGCGGCGCTCCACCCGGGTGGGGTGTTGATCATGGATACTTGGGGTGGCAGTGAAAGTTTGGTCTTACAGGAAGAGCGACGGGAAATCGAAAATCCCAACGACGACCGAGTGGGTGATTTTGTCTTTATTTGGGACCAGGATACCTTTGACCCATTCACGCATAAGTACATCACACGAATTCATTTTGAATTTTCTGATAAAAGCGAACTCCGGAATGCCTTTGTCTATGATTGGCGATTATGGTCGATCCCCGAACTACTGGAGTTAATGCGTGAGGCAGGCTTTGAGGATCCCCATGTTCTTTGGGAAGGAACCGATCCCAAAACCGGAGAAGGCACGCAGACCTATCACCGTGCCAAGAAAGGTGATGCCGACCTCGCTTGGATCGCCTATTTGGTAGGACGGAATCCCCGCTAAACTCCGTTTCGCCTCTTTGCCTTTATACCCTCATCGGATCTGCCTCCACCTTTTCCTATGTTATAGGGGCATGTTTAAAGATGTCTTTTTCCCTTGATGAATGCACGCAGGTTGTGGCGGAACTCCAGCGAGTGGTATCTGGGGGCCGCGTTCAAAAAATTCATCAACCCCACCCGTCTTGTTTGACGCTGGAAGTTCGCGCTCCTGGGAATTCGTGCATCATATTCATAGAAACCGAGTCCCCTTTTGCTCGGCTCCACCTAACTCAAAAGAAATTTGCTCATCCCCCTTCTCCACCCGCTTTTTGCCAATTTTTACGATCGCATGTGGAGGGGGGGGGTATCGTCGAGATTTCTCAGCAGCCTGAAGATCGAATCGTCTATTTTCGTATTATCAAGGCTAATAAACAGGTAAGCATGGTGTGTTCTCTGATCGGGAATTGGGCCAATGTTTTGATATTAGATGAGAAGGGAGTCATATTGCGGTCGTTAAAGGAATCCCGGATGAAGGTGGGGGAAATGTACGTTCCCCCGGAAAGACGAGTTAAGAAATCGGTTCCAACAAAGGATCCTGTGAGGCCCGAAGATCCGGAGGCGAGTTTGCCGGAAAAAACCTCAGAGAATATTGAAAGAAACGATTTCAGTCGTTTATACCCAATTTCCTTTTTGATTGAAACGGACTATTCTCAGCGGGAAGAGGAGAGTCGTCAGGACTTACGGCATGCTCAACAACTTGCCCATGCGAGGAAGGTTCTGAAGCAGGGAAAGGTCAAACTTCAAGGATTACAGGAGGATTTGAAAAAGGCAGAAAAGTATCGAGAATATTCACGGTATGGAGAATTATTAAAAGGAAACTTGAATTCCTTCCGAAAGGGGCAGGAGTCGGTGACGGTCACCGATTATTTTGACTCCTCCCTTCCCTCGATAACTTTACCTCTTGATCCACTCAAAGATCCGGTGAGAAATATGGAGATGTATTTCAATAAATACCACAAATATCTTGGTGCCCAGGAGCACCTTGTTCCCCGAATTGATGCCCAAACAAAGGCCGTCAGAAAATTGGAACAACAACTCATGAACATTGAACGGGGAGAAATTTCCCCCGAAGTGCCTCGCTCGAAAGTTGGCCCAAAGATTTCACCATCTCCACCTTCCCACCCGAAAAAACCCCGATCCGGTCCTTCCCTGGGCTATCGGTCCTACACTTCAGGAGATGGAATCCCCATTTTAGTCGGAAAGACCGCCAAGGATAACGACCATTTGACGTTTAAGATCGGGAAGCCGGATGACCTTTGGCTGCATGCCCGGGGCTGTCCGGGTTCTCATGTCATCGTGCGGGCACCCAAAGGTGCTATGGTTCCGCATGAAACCCTCAAAGATGCGGCCACCTTGACCCTGTGGTTTAGTGATTTACGAAAAAGCCGGAAGGGGGAAGTCATTTATACCTTTCGAAAATTCGTCAAAAAAGCCAAAGGTCAAAAGGCCGGATCGGTGCAAGTCACACGAGAGAAAGCCCTCTGGATTGAAATCCAAGAGGATCGGCTGAAGCGCTTGAAGGGAGAAGTCGAGTAAGTGAATGGCAAGTCGGTGCCCGGGATTGAGTCTCTAATTGACAAACCCAGGGGGCTATTCCCCCACGCGGACCAGCATGCCTCGCTCTTTGCAAACGTTAAAGGTATGGTAAAACCAGGTCACCATGATGATGAGATACAGGGCATTCAGTCCTGTTGCCCATACCAGATGCGTTAGCGGCATGGCTCCGGTATTGAGCACCTCCCGCATTCCCTCGAAAATATGCGAAGGCGGGATACTCCAGGCGATGTTTTGTAGGATGGGAGGGAGAACCTCAAGGGGATAGAAGACACAGGAAATCGGTTGAAACAGGAAGACCATGCCCCATGCTAACACTTCAGCCTGCTGCCCAAACCGCATGATGATTGATGTGGTCAATACCCCGATGATCCATCCGGAGATGACCAGGTTGATGACAAAAGGAAAAAGTGACACCCCCATTTTCAATATATCGTAGGCATAGAAGGCCCAAGCAAAGACCATCATCAAGGTTCCTACCGCCGAGACTTTTAAGACACTCATCGTCATCGTGGAAGCCAGGTATTCCCCCACCGTGAGTGGGCTCGCGAAGAGGTTCATGAGGTTTCTCGCCCACATTTCCTCTAAAAAGGAGACGGCAATCCCCTGCTGAGCTCGGAATAAAATATCCCATAAGATCAAGGCGCCCAAGAAAAAGGTCACGGCTCCATGTAATTGGAGACCGACTTTATCTAAATAGATGGTGATAAAACCCCAGACAATCAGATCCAGAAACGGCCAATAAAAAATCTCAAGCATGCGGGCAAAGCTACGCTTGTAGAGGTACAAATGGCGTGAAAGTAACGCCCCGATTCGACCCAGGTTCATGACCCGTGTTCCTCCCTCGCGATTTTCAGGAACACTTCTTCCAGGTCTCGTTGTCCATACCGTTGAATAATCTCTCCGGCGGTACCCTCGGCGACGATACTCCCCCGTTGTAGAAAAATAATACGATCCGACATTTCCTCCATTTCTCTCATATTATGGGAGGTGTATAAGATGCTTAAGCCTTCGGACCGCTGATACTCTTTGAGAAAGCCCTTAATTTTATTCACGATATCCGGGTCTAGACTGGCCGTGGGTTCATCTAAAAATAACACTTTAGGTTCGGTCATAATGGCTTTGGCCAACGTTAACCGGGACATTTGGCCGGATGAGAGTTTTCGGGTCAATTTATACCGAATGTCTTCCATTTCCAATTTTTTGGTGATGTCGTCAATGCGGCGTTGAATGTTCTTGAGACCATACAGCCGAGCGATCACCTTAAGGTTTTCTTCCACCGTTAAGGAAAAAGGCATGGAAATATAGGTCGAAGAAAAATTCACTTGACGCAGGATTTCTTCTCGGTGTTGGGCCAAATCCATCCCAAACATATGAATGGAACCCGAGGTTGGGGTAATGAGGCCCAATAACATATGGATGGTGGTGGTTTTGCCAGCCCCATTGGGTCCTAGTAACCCAAGAATTTCTCCTTGTTTGATCTTAAAAGAAATATCATCGACGGCTAAAAAGTCGCCAAAGCGTTTGGTCAGACCTTGGATAGCAACGATCGGGTTAGACATAGCACTGACGTGGTAGGTTAAAACAAAAATCCACCGATTTTATCTTCAAGATGGCAGGTTTCGCACCGATTGCTCAAGACTTTCTCTTCATGGGTTTGTTTTCCGTCATGACACCGCATGCAATCGGCCAACGTGGTTTTCCATAAAGCCGAGTCGGGTGGAAGGTCGGGATGATGGGGTTGTTCATCAAGTTTCACATGGCCCCTGGGGATCACGATGGGGTATCCCTTAATCGGACGACCATGGACCACGCGTGAATGACAAGTGGTGCACCCCTCACCTCGCCCACGTTTTTTAAATGCTTCCATGTGCTCTCGATGATCCATGATGAGGCCGACCTCCTTGACGGGGGAAGGCAAATCCCGCGTGGAAACTTCCGTCACCCGTAGAATCGCCCGGTGGCAGCTCAGACAAACGGAGGAGGAGACATGTGACTGAAGGTTGTGCGGTTCGGTGGGAGTTCCGAAGAAGGTGATAGCGACATCTTCCAATCCCGCTAGGACCTTGTCGTGGATGAATCCTGACACTCCGGGTCTGACATGACAATCGACACAGGTGACATCTTTGTGACTGGAGCGAACCCACGATTCATAGGAGGGTTGAATCGTATGGCAACTGGCACAAAAGGATGGTTGATTGGTGAGAGGAATGGCTGCGGCTCCTCCTAACACGAATACCAGGAGGATGGCCGCAATGAGGGAGGAACCTTTGGTCATCCCGAAGCGGAACCGGTAGGGAGCGGAAAACGTTGGATGATCAATTGAGCCAGCCCCTGTACATCGTCTCGATCAAACCAGGGAGCCGTACTCTCAATGGGTTTAACGGAGGCCACGGCTAATAACCCATCGAGTGAGACATTCACTTCTTGTAATTCCTCGCGAACGACCACGACCTTGGGAAATCCGTGGCTTTTCCAGCCTTCTGCGATAATCAGGTCGATATCGTCCTTCACGAATTGATCTCGAATATCTTCCACCGGCAATTCTTCGGGAACGTCAGCAAACATGGCCAGACTTCCCTTGGACAAGACAATCACGGTACTGGCCCCTGCTCGTTTATGGCGCCAGCTGTCCTTCCCTTCGGTATCAAGGTCAAACCCATGTCCGGCATGTTTTACCGTGGCCACACGATAACCCGCATGGGTCAATTCTGGAATGAGTCGTTCAATGAGGGTGGTTTTGCCGCTGTTGGAGCGACCCACAAAACACACGATAGGTGGAGTCATGCTTATTCCTACGTTTCCCGATTCAGTTCATCAAGTATATGTGTTGGAGGCACTCAAAAGTTTCTCGAAAGGAGTTGCACCGTTACCCGATCTCCAGGATTCAGCTTTTCGATCTCTTCTGGGACATCGATAAACCCATTGGCTTTGACCATGGAGGTGAGAATGCCTGACCCTTGCCCACCGGTGGTGCGGACGGATAACACCCCATTCTTGTTCTCCAGAATTCCACGGAGAAAATGACGGCGGTCCGTATGTTTGGTAAAAGTTTCTTCAAAAATTGCTTGTACGACGGGACGTTCCCATGTTCGATGTCCACCAAGTTTTAATATGGCGGGGCGGACTAATTGATCAAACGTCACCATGGATGAAACGGGGTTTCCCGGAAGGCCAAAGGCTAATTTCCCTTGAATTTTTCCGAAGGCGACGGGTTGGCCTGGGCGAATGGCCAACTTCCAAAAATTCATGTCGGCGCCCAATTCCGCGAATACCGGCTTGGTGAAATCATAATCCCCCATCGATACTCCCCCCGATAAGACGAGGATATCGCACGTCAGTCCTTGCCGGATTTTTTCTTTTAAGGAATCGGGATCATCTTTGGCGATGCCCAGTAAGACGGGGATGCCTCCTGCTTCTTGGACCCCGGCGGCAATGCCATAGCTATTGGAATTCACGATTTTGTGTTCATCGAATTTTTCGTCTAAATCTGCCAATTCATCCCCCGTAGAAAGAATCCCTACCCGTGGGCGTTGATGGACCAAGACGAAGGATTTGGCCAGAATGGCTAACATCCCAATCTCTCCCGAACGAAGCGGGGTACCTTTGGCAATAATACAGTCCCCGGCTTGCACGTCCTCTCCTTTGGGACGGATATTGGCCCCGCGGCCAAATTCAGTTTTCATGATTCGGACCGAGTGGTCCCCAGGTTCCGTAAACTCGACTCGCACGACCGTATCCGCACCCTGAGGCATCGGGGCGCCTGTCATGATTCGAATGGCCTCTCCTGGTCCGACGGTTTTCGCGGCTACGCCCCCGGCTTGTACATCTTCGATGATCTGTAATTCAGGAATTTTTGTGATCGCATGTTCTTGTTTAATGTCATCCCAACGAACGGCAAATCCATCCATGGCGGAATTATCCCAAGGAGGGTTGGATCGGGGAGCGATAATATCTTCCCCTAACACCCGTCCCAGGGCATCCAAAAGTCCAACTTTTTCACAGCCAAGCGGTTCAGCTGCGGTTAACACAATGTTCTGAGCTTTGGTGAGAGGTGTTAAACCATCCATAAATATTTTATCGGGTTCGTCGAATTTTTTGGGAGTCGATGATTTTCTTGGTTACCTAATCAAGGTTTTTTGAATGGAGCGGGTTTGGCGGCGATATTGACCAAGGAACCCTTCTTTTTGCAAAACTCGTCAACCTGATTAGCCACGTTATGAATGGCATCGGCTGTTGGAAGATCCGAGTGGAAGAGCGCATAGGGTTCTCCCCTGTCGCTTTGGAGGACTAATTCCGGGTCCAGAGGGATTCGACCAAGAAAGGGCACCTTCATATCCTCAGCGGAGGCTTCTCCTCCTCCTTTTCGAAAGACTTCGATCGCTTTATGGCAATGAGGACAATCAAGACCACTCATATTTTCCACGATACCGATAATGGGGAGTTCACTGTCTCTGGCAAATGTGACGGATTTCCGGGAATCCAACAGAGCCACTTCCTGGGGAGTGGAGACGATCACGCAACCGGTGACATCTCCGATCAGATCGATGGTGGTCACGGATTCATTCCCGGTTCCCGGTGGTAAATCAATCAGCAGAAAATTCAAATCATTCCATTCCACGCCACCCAGGAGCTGGTTGATAAATTCGAATTTGTAGGCATCCCGCCAAATAATGGGGTCATCGGAGTTTTGAAGCAGAAACGACATGGAGGCAATTTTTAAATTATAGACTTGATGGGGAATGATCCCACCCCCGGTACTTATTTTAAGTTTTTCTCCTTCGGCCCCCATCATTTTGGGGATGTTGGGTCCATGGATATCCATGTCACATACCCCGACCTCATAACCCTTCAGGGCCAGACTGATAGCCAAATTCGTGGTCATGGTGCTTTTGCCAACCCCTCCCTTGTTGCTCATCACCAAGACCTTATAATCAATCCGTTCCATTCGTTTGGCTACCAGCCAGCGGCTATGCCCTTCTCGATCCTTTTGACAGGTTTCGGTTTCGTCGCAGATCGCACAGGCCCACATATAGGTGCAGACGTCGCCGCTCGACGAAGGAGATGGTTGAATCATTTTAAGTTCCGTTGCCATGTATGCCTCCACATAAAGTCATCGATGAATATCCAAGTTTATTTATCCAACTTTCAGACAAATGCGTGATTCGGAAGGTTCAAATTAAGAAATTTTTTCTGTCGTGTGTTCCAAAAGAGGCGCAATCACTTGAAGGTTATCCCGAACACCATTCGCACTCCCTGGCAGATTGACGATCAAGGTTGTATCCTTAATGCCAGCTATCCCACGGGACAACATCGCAGTCCTGACTTTTTTTAAGCTTTCCGCACGCATCGCCTCCCCGATCCCAGGTATCTCCTTTTCGATCACGTCCCTCGTGGCTTCAGGTGCCCAATCCGTAGGACGAACGCCCGTCCCCCCAACCGTGAAAAGCACGTGGGGATTGAGGGTTTGACAGAGAGATCGTAATTTTTCCGAGATACTATGACGGTCATCGCTGACTACTTCATACGATACAAGGTTCATTTGGTGCTTCGTCAAGGTATCTTCTAAGATTTTTCTGGAAGAGTCGGTTCCTTGCCCCGAAAGAATTTTCTGGCTTACCACGACCACCGCCACATTGATCACGCATGAACCCCCTCTCGTTGAGATTACCGGGGGCCGGCTCCGGGCACGCTAACATAATCATCATCCCCTCCAGCTCCGGCTCCAACCGGCTGAGCCCGGGCCGGAGTAACAGAAGGAGTCGTGGAAGGAGGGTCCGCGGTTGAGTCTTCCGTTTCAACTTTCCGTTTTTTTCCAAAAATTTTGGCACTGATAATCCCGACTTCATAGAAGAAATACATGGGAAGGGCCATGATGCACTGATTAAAGGGGTCTGGAGTCGGTGTCAAGATGGCGGCGAAAAGGAACGCACCCAAGAAAGCCCATTTTCGATATTTTCTGAGCAAGGGCGCATCCACCCACCCGAGTTTGGCCATGAGAGTCAGGGCGAGGGGTACCTCGAAAATCAATCCGAACACCAGAAGAAACCACAGGATGAACCCGACATAATTGGCGATGGATATTTGCGCGATAAATCCGGAGGTTAACCCGTAAGAAATCAAAAAATGCAAGGCAAAGGGCAGTACCACGAAGAAACAAAAGGTCAACCCTAAATAAAAGGCGATGGTACTGATGGCCGTGAACGGTGCGATAAATCGTCGCTCCTGGGCATGAAGACCGGGTACCACGAATTGCCAGATTTCCCATAGCCAATAAGGCGTCGTTAAGACGACGGCGGTCAATCCAGCTACTTTCATGTTTTGCCAAAGGGCCTCAGCGGGGGAGAGAAAGACAAAAGGAATTTTAGGCAAATCGGAAGGCAGCCATTCCCAGGAATCCAGGATGAAATAGTTTTGAAGTGGAACCCGAAGCCACATCACCAAGGTATCGGCATAAAAAAAGGTGCCCACGAACACCAAGGCCATGAGGATAACGGCTCGGGTAAGACGCCATTGGAATTCATACAGATGCTCCATGACGGGCATCTTTTTATCTTCCAGTGGTTTGAAAACTTTTTCTTCAAACCACTGGCCCCACTGACTTTGTTTTGCCATGATTCGTTCGTCGATACGCCCCCTTTAGGGGCAACATTGATCCTAAAGGTCAAAAAATTAGGTTAGGCCTGGGTTAGCTAGGGTTCACGGCCACAAAAAGATTATTGCCCCGCCGGTTTACCAATAAGACAACGAGTTCATCCTTACTAATATTCGCTGAAATTTGTTGATAGTCGTCTAGGCTTTTGACAACTTGGCGACTGACCTCCTGAATGACGTCACCGACTTGAATGCCTGCGGCTTCTATGGCACTGCCAGCTTCAACCTTGGCGACGACCACACCTTGAGTTTGTTCGGCGATGTTATATTGACTGCGGTGTTCAGAAGAGATGCCTTCTACTCGCATTCCCGCCAGGACATTGTCAGGTAGGGCCATAGTCGGCGGTTTTTGGCCAGGAGCGGAAGGGATGGATTTGGCCAAGACTTGATCCGAAGGTCGTTCTCCC
Source organism: Nitrospirales bacterium (assembly GCA_965223495.1). Lineage (GTDB taxonomy): Bacteria > Nitrospirota > Nitrospiria > Nitrospirales > UBA8639 > Nitrospira_E. Next base: position 1,365,274 of record OZ245001.1, read on the forward strand.
AGGACCAACGGTAAGGTGGTTTCTTTGCCTTCTCGGAGCACCTTAATGTCTTTCTTTTTTCCCACCTTCGTCCGGGCGACAATATTCCGGAGATGGTTCACATCTTTTACGACCTTTCCGTCATATTCCAAGATGATATCCCCACGTTGCAACCCCGCCTTGGCAGAGGGCCCATCCTCATGAACTTCACTGATCAACACCCCTCCCTGTTGCCCTTCGGGGAGTTGAAAGGATTGCGCCAAGGCTGGCGTCAGTTCTTGAATGGCCACTCCCATCCACCCTCGAACCACCTTTCCAGACTCAATGAGGCTATCGGCGATGTCCTTGGCAATACTGACCGCGATGGCAAATCCTACTCCCTCCGAACCACCGGTACGGGAAAAGATTGCCGTATTAATCCCAATCAATTCACCCTTCATGTTTACCAAGGCCCCACCAGAATTTCCTGGATTAATGGCCGCGTCGGTTTGGATAAAATCTTCATATTCGGTAATGCCCACACTTCCCCGTCCAAGAGCGCTGATGATGCCCAATGAAACCGAAGATTTCAGGCCGAAGGGACTTCCGAGAGCCAGAACTACGTCCCCGACACGTAGGGATTCATAGTTTCCCCATGGAATGAAGGGAAGTTGTTCATTTTCCACTTTCACCTTAATCACGGCTAAATCTGTTTTGGGGTCTGTTCCTACGATAGTAGCTGGAACTTCTCTGCCATCATTGAAGGTGACATTAATATCACTGGCCTCTTCCACTACGTGGTTGTTGGTAAGAATGTATCCCCTGGAATCGATCACGACTCCAGAACCCGCACTCATTCCCGGTCCTCCCGGCCCCGGGGGTCGCCCCGGAGGCCCGCCACCCGGAGGCCCACCCCCTGGGGGTCCCCCAAATGGTCCCGGAGGTAATGGGCGAGATCCCCCGCCCCCTCCGGTCACGGCAACATTCACGACGGCTGGACCCACCATTTCCACAATTCCCGAAAACCCTTCCATAAAGGCATTTGGAAGGGCTGCTTGGGAGGGAGTGGGGGAAATCCACCCATGTCCTCCAATCCCGGCACCCAGGTTTAGGCCGAGAGAAAGGAGAAGAAACCCTAAGAAAGCGGACATTTGTGTCCGCCGAGCCGTGCCGGAAACCATCCGTGACATGTGCATTTCCCAATCTCCTGTTGGTGAAAAAATTGAAATGAAGCAGAATACCTAGATCATATTCTGTACGAGAGTCTACGCGGTCGTTTTGAGCAATTTATCCCAATCTCCTATACACTTCCAAACCTATAATTCTATAATAATTACCCCTCCCCGTTCAAAGTCAAATTCCAGGTTTTTCCAAAAAATTCTAAAAGTTTATTCGTATAGGGAAATTTTGGGCACATGGCTGCAGTATTGTAAATGAGACAGGCTAGGGAAAAAAGTGAAGGAAGAAACCTTGGCGCGAATTTCCACGCAATGGTGGGTGGTGGTCCCTGTAAATGAAGGGGGTGCAAGTTCCTTTTTCATTTCCATGGAAGGAAAAAGGACGAAAAGGCCCCAATTTGGTTTTGTGGCACTAATGTGCAGACTGCGGGAACCACATAAATGCTTACAGGTGGAGTACAGATCTACCGATGAGTGAGCGGGTTTCCGGAAGTTTAGTCATGTGAAATGGCAAATGGGGCTTCCTGGCATGCCAAGGAAGGATAGGTTACAGAAAAAGCGTTCAACCACTTGGTTTTTTTCCTGAATTCCTTCAGAATAGGGCCCGTCTAATCTTGGGGGATTTAACGGGGCTTTGCTGAAAGGGTTCCTTTAATTACTTTTTGCCAAACAGATTCCGGAGAATAGGTCTTGAAGGTCTCACTTTTCATTGATTGTTATCCAAAGGTCCGTTCATGCCTTTACCCCTCACCCAATAATCTAGGATTTAGGACGTGACCCATGATCGAATTCAACATTTATTTAAAACAAGCGTTTATACACAAAATTCAAATTTCTAAACATCATGTCACTATCGGTCGATCCCCCGATAATGATGTCATCCTTCCGAATCCGCATGTTTCTCGTCTGGAAGCCATCATGGAACGCGAAGGCGACCAAGTTCGCCTGTTCGACAAAAGTCGAAATCGCATACTCGTCAATAATAAGCCGTGCCCTCGGGAGATGATCCTGCCATCACATTGTCAACTCTACATTTATCCGTATGAAATCAAGTACACTCTGCACTCCGAAGATGAAACCATCACGATTCCCCTTCCGGGCAAGCATGAGACTCCAGTTGATACTCCGGAGGTAAGCTCACCAGCCAAGGCCACAGCCCAACCTTCCTACTCCTCCCATTTTTCTGGCATTGTGGGAGAATCTGAGTCTATGCAGAATCTGTATCGACTCATACAAGACGTGGGTGACAGCCCCGCTACGGTCCTGATTCTTGGCGAACATGGGACGGGAAAGGAATTAGTAGCCAGGGCCCTGCATCGTGTCAGTCCACGCCGAGGCAAACCCTTTATCCCGTTGAATTGTGCGGCCATTCCCTACGACCTCATCGAAAGCGAGTTGTTTGGGTACGAAAAAGGGGCCTTTACCGGGGCCAATACTGGGAGAGTGGGAAAAATTGAAGAGGCTAAGAATGGGACGATTTTTTTAGATGAAATCGGAGAACTGCATCAGGTGGCTCAAGCGAAATTCTTACGGTTTCTCCAAGAAAAAACGATTATGCGAGTTGGGGGTTCCCAGGAAATTCCGGTTGATGTCCGCGTAATTGCGGCGACCAATCGTGATTTAGAGACTGCCATTCAGGACGATGAATTTCGGGCTGATTTGTATTATCGGCTCCGAGTCGGTCAAATTCATATCCCCCCACTGCGCGATCGAAAGGAAGACATCCCCCACCTCATTGACCATTTTTTGAAAAAAATTGGGACCGAGTTGGAATTGGCTGAAGGGATGACGATTTCCCATGAAGCCAAAGAATTTCTGGCCGAAGGAAGTTGGCCGGGAAATGTTCGTCAATTGGAAAACACGCTCTATAGTGCCATGCTCCAGGCCAGACGTACGGGAATCATCGACAAAATGTTGTTAGTGAAAGAATCGGAGGCGTGGCTTGAAAAGCCGGAGAGTTCTGAAGAAGAGACTCCGCTCGACTCACTGAACAAACAAGCCCTGATGAAGGTCTTGGCCGATTGTCATTGGGATACGGCCAAAGCCGCGGATTTTCTGAAAGTCAGCCGAGGAACGATTTACTATAAAATGAAGAAATATGGTATCGAAGGTCCTCGCATGTCTGACCGTCGTTCTACTCCCTAATACATGAGCTCCTTTCCGCATTCTTATCCTTTTGCGAGGGGGTTGGGAAAGGAAAATCCAAACATTTCAGGGTTTTCTCCGATCACGGCCGCTGAGAAAATATAGAACACATAGTCTTCGGTTTGTTTAGGAACCCCAAATTTTTTCATGAGTTTCCAAAAGTTTCGATCTTTGGGATTCTTCGGTAATTGACGGATTTTGTTATTGACTTTTGTCGGACCCCAATTATACGAGGCCATGACCAATAAGCCGGAGGCTTGGGCTTCCGTCCGGTAAATAAAGCGTAGAAATTTGGCGGCCGCTACTGTAGCTTTTTCAAAATTATGCCGTTCATCTCGAGGGTCATATTCTTTCTTGTCAACAAGCGGTCCTGGCTTTAAGCCATATTCTTTTCCTGTAGAAGGGAGGAATTGCCATGGCCCTTTGGCAATCCCAAATCGGGTTGGAGGTCCTACCGCTTTCACATTAAACCCACTTTCCTGTAAGCCTAAATAAAAAAATTGTGGGGGCATACGGTGCTTTTCCATGGCCGCCATAATTTTTTGATGGTATCCATGTTCTATCGCACGGTTGACTGAATTTCTCAGTCGTCCAGTGGATTGCCACTTTTTAATATATTCTTTGACCTTCACCATAAATTCTTCCGGCATGCCCACTTCACTTTCACCAAACCGCCTGGCCATTCGCAAAATGGCCCGATCTTCAGGGAGCATATCTTTGGAATAAATTCCGATATCTTTCAAACTATCCTCGTACTTTTCCTCCCTCTGTGCCAGGGTTTCCTTTAATCCATCTACCCTGGTCAATATATCTTGAATCTCTGATTTTGAAAGACGATCCAAGACCAGATCCTGGAGCTCAGCCAACTGGAGTTCTACGGTTTTCATGTCATAGAATGACTCGGTGGCCTCTCTTTGAAGCTTTTTAATCTGCTCATTTTGAAAAAGGATGACCACTCCCAAGCCCACTCCAATGCCTACCACGACCGCAAGTAATTTCCAGTACCATCTGGTTAGTTGTTTACGTATTTGGTCGTGGGCATGTTTGATGGCCAGAGTATGGGAACCCATTTTACTCTCATCCTGGTCACTTTCTTTTCCAGTTAAAAGACGAACGAAAAATTGAGTGCCAGATTCGTGTTCTTCCGGCTGAGTGGAAGGGACGAAGGGTTCCTGTGAAGGAGCGGAGAGGGGTGGTTTGCCATGTTCACCCTCTTGAGAGGGTTGTTGCCAAGCTTCCGACGGTCCTGGGTGGATCCATGAGTCATCTTTTTCTTGGTTTGTATGTGCGGGGGGTGAGGTTTGGGGTGAATCGGGTTCCGAGGGTTGGAGATCCTCCGAATATGAGGATTCTCTCTGGCCTACTGGTGCTCTGGAGGAAGGTGTACCTGAAGGAGCAAACTTTTGGGTTGCCTGATCGAATGACTGAATAGAAAATCGAATGGCTGGTCCATCTTGACCCAGTTCGAGTAGGCCTTCCTCCGGAAGTTTTTCGCGACTAATTCGTTGCCCATCTAAAAAGGTTCCATTAACGCTATTCGAATCTTGAACCCACCATTCTCGGTTTTCAAAAATGACGGTCAGATGTCGCCTGCCTACCGAACGGTTGAAGAGCTGAATATCATTGGTATCCTGTCGACCGATAGAGAAATTCTTGGTAAATCGATATTCCTGTTGAGGAGAATCACCCTTTTGAATCCACAGAGTGATTGGATACAGTTCCGATAGAATAATAGTTTTATCTTCGGACATGATAAATTTTAATCAGTCAGTGAGGAAAAGGAATTGATGCTTGCCATGAGGGATGAGACAAGGGCCTAAACCCGATGGATGTTCGCAGGGATGCTGGAATGTAATGACTGGTTTCTATGTAATTTTCCGTTAATTTCCCCCTGATAAAATTTTGGGGAATCTATTGCTTACCGTCATAATCGTACAAAGGGACCCCCCCAAATCATTTTAGGTTCCTTTGGGTTTTGGGACAAAAATGAAATCGCCCAGACTTTCATGTCCCGCTAAATGAATTGGAGAATAGGTTGGTATCTGTTCCGTATTGAGACCCTGAGCCGCACGAATCACCCGGTTGCGAATAGCCAAAAAGATTCTTTCGGTTTCTAGTATTTCTTGGTTGTCCTTTAAGACCCCAAGAAAGGCTTCTGCAAAGACCGAATGCCCTTTTCCCCCTTCATCTAAGACCGGGCGTAGTCCCCCAGAAGTGAGGGCAGTCCGGACTCGTTTTTCAGCCAGGGTTTTTAATAAATCCATTCGAGCTTCCTCGGTTAAGCCGGGTCGGAGTTGGGCCAGAGATGATCTCGTGAGTTTTCCGGCAAAACAAGAATCTGCGACGACCAGAATATGCTTAGCCGACATTAATTGTAGAAGGTCGGTGACGGTGGGCAGTAAAATCCAATCGGAATTATCCTGTAAGTCGGCTTCCACCGGAATCCAATATCCTCGATCGATGTTGGGTTCAAGGTATCCGTGTCCGGCATAGTACACCAGTAAATTATCTCGCTCCGTGAGTTGTTTCCGGAGAGCATTGAGGGCTCGGAGAATATCTTTTCGGGTGGCATCCTGAAGGAGCTGAACGTGGAACCCGTATCGCTCCCGGAGCACATTTCCCACCGCCTGGGCATCGGAAATGGCATTTTGTAAGGGTTCCCAATGTTGATAATGGTTATTCCCAATGATGAGAGCGTAATATTTCCCGAATGGTTGTGAGGTTTGGGCTGAAGAGGGCTGATTAAGACTGGTCGTTGTGGCCCCCCAGATCACATCCAGGGTTCGAACTGCCCGTTTGTTTTGAACGTCAACGGCCAGGATGTCCACAGGGAGGGGGGTTTGGCCAGAACGGACGAGAGGGAGATCCACGTTGAACATTCCTTGAGGATCAACCTTCATGGCCATTCCATTGACACGTAATTCCCACAGACCCGCTGGCGCGAGCACTCGTCCGGTAAGCGTTCGGGTTGCGTCTGATGAAAGATAGACCGGTTGTCGTCCAGCTACAACACTGACACCTCTTTTGACCACCAAGGGTGGATCGATGATTTGAATAGTGGGGCCCTCCATCCCCAAATCTTTTCCAGGACTGGGGTTGCTTGTTGTCGCGATTCCCGAACGAGAATCCTGGATCTGTTCTAGTTCATTTTGCAGTTCAGCGATTTTTTTCTCGCGATCAAGAACCTCTTGCTTCCGGGCTTCCAACTCTTGTTTGGTTTGAGAATATTCCTTTTGAAATTGCTCTAACCGCTGACGTTCCCGTTCTTGTTGGTCTTGGAGTTGTTGTATTTGTTCGCTCATGGAGGTGGTTTGGCTTTTCACCTCTTGAACCTTTAACCGTTCCTGAGCGACCACTTGTTCCTTGCGGGCCAGTTGTTGTTGGGTGGCCAGGGTTTCGGCTTGAATTTGGGCCAATTGAGCTCGGAGTTGTTGGACTTCCTCGTCTTGTGTGGTCGTTAACCCTTCTAAATAATGCACCCGCTGTTCTGACTCTGACAGTTCCGCAAGCTTTTGTTCCAAAGCCACGATCGTTTCATCTTGGCCATGAAGAGCTTGTTGGCGACGGATAAGTTCTGCTTGTAGGGCTTTGAGTTGCGCTTGGTAACTTCGAATTTCTGGGTCTCGATCAGGTTGATTCTTGACAGACTCCAGATTGGTTTGAAGTTGGGTGTATTGGGCTTCCAGGGTAGCGATTTGGCGATTGTCATTGTCGATAACCTTTTGTTGGAGATCGATTTCAATTTCCAATTGCGATTTTTCTTCTTGAGTCTGTGTCAACGTTTTTTCCAATTGTCGGATTTCGTGTTCTCTAAGACTGACGGTTTGTTGAAGGGTTTTAATCTCCTGATTGGCTGAATGATCTAAAAGTTGCCCTAAGGATTCGGCTTTGAGCCCTGAGGCCTTGGTATACCAGAGGAAAGCTTTTTCGGAACTTTTCGGAACACCTAGACCTTGATCATAGAGCCGTCCTAAATTCATGGCGGCTTGACGATGCCCGTGTTCAGCGGCTTTTTGGTACCAATCCGCAGCCTTATCGAATTCCGGAGTGCCTTTCACACCACGTTCATACAGCACGGCCACGTAATATTCACCATCCACATTTCCCGCATCCGCAGCTTTTTTCCAGACTTCTAAGGAATTTTGATAGTCCGCCCGATCGTAGGAAACATACTCACCACCCCGCATCGTACAATCTAAGGCCGTGTCTCGAACGGGGCGACGTGGGGAGAGATAGACCACCTTCGCTCCCAGCCGACGAACTTGTCCCGGAAGCAAGCAATCCACCACCTCAAAAGCGTTAGGGTCATCGGATGTGACCGACGGGCTGTCAGTCGACGAACTTGTCGGTGTGGAGGGGCTGAGAGTTCCCGATTCTTGGGACACACAACCGGTTAATGAAATCATGAGGGTGAGCACTACCAAAAGAGAGGTGTTGGGGAGTTGAATCCATCTATTCACAAGAGTCATTCCTTGCTGATAGGGGCCAACAGGCAAATCGTTCGAGGTGTCTAGAGTCAAATGTTCCCATTTACTTGACCGTGAAATGGCGTTTTTCATAACCACCTCCTCCTTGGATCCTGGGCTTTGGGTCTTGGTCTTTCTCCTAACCAATTTGCACCAAACTATATACACGGCAATACTTGTGCCAATTTTGAAAAAACCCCTGGTTTTCCCCATGAACTGGGAAACGGCCCTTTAGCTTCTTTGTAAAAAGTAACCCCCCAATTATGATCATATTTTCACAAGAAATGCAAAGGTTGTGTGCTTTTATTTTTGTCCCATTAGGCCTGATTCTTTTGGTAGAGAGTCGTCTTTTCGATTTTTGTTATGGCATAATTGGCAACAATTTTTGAGAGAATGGGTGCTGTATTTTTCATTTGGACATTGTAAAGATTCCGTGCGCCAAACCTTTTTGGTCAGAATATTTACTTGGACCCCTATTGACGAATGAATGGAGGTTTTATGTTTCAAATTTTTTTAAATGTCAGGATGAAAGTTTTAAATATCCATAAACAATTATTCATACCCGACAATCAGAGCACGGGATTCACTCGTGCCCTCTGTTTACTATTCGTGATGACCAGCTTGTCTCTCTCGTTGGTGTCCCCAGCCTTTGGTCTCCTGGGTGGGCGTTCTGGACAAACGGAATTACAATCAAACACAGGAACGGCGGTTCAGGCCGTGTGCGTGAATTTAATTGGATTGAATGCCATGTCTCCCCTAACAGGAAGCACTGCCGAGTTATTCACCAGGTGTGGAGAAATGGTGCACAGTGCCAATGCGTTGGATGGCACCGGTACTCAGGATCTCAGTCTTGGGCTTAGCGAAGAAGATCTGGCGGCAGCTCTTCAACAACTGGCAGCGGAAGAAGTGATCTCCCCTCGTACGCAGGCCTCAAAAACCTTTTCTGGCCAATTAAGAAATTTAAGTTCTCGACTGGCAGCCCTTCGGGCAGGAGCGACGGGTGTATCGATCAGTGGTTTAAACCTCAATAATAATGATCTACAAAATGGTCCTCTGATGGCGGGAGGGAATTGGGGAAATTTTGGTGTTCCACGTGGTGGGGGAGCCTCGGGAGATGCCAACTCCAGTGGGTTTAGTCGGTTAGGTCTCTTTATCAATGGGATTGTCAGCTTTGGTGAGAAAGACGGGACCGCTCGAGAAGATGATTTTGAATTTGACAGTCAGGGGGTTACGGTGGGAGCCGATTACCGTTTATTGGATAGTCTTGTGCTCGGAACTGCCTTTAGTTTTTCGAATTTTGACGCCGATTTAAGCAAATCAGCTACCGTGGCTGGAGGGAAAAGTGATACGAAAGGGTATACCTTTTCCCTATATGGAACGTACTACCTCAAAGATTTTTATGTTGAGGGAATGGGATCGATTGGATGGAATGATCATGATCTCAAACGGGGGATTGAATATACCTCCAATACCTCACAACCAAGCCAAAACAGGACGGCGAAAGGGGATACCGATAGTCAGCAATATTCGTTTACTATCGGTACCGGGTATAATGCCGCGGTCGGAAGCTTTGTGATTAGTCCTTATGGACGTCTGACCTATCTGAATTTAGATATTGATGGATTTAAAGAAAAAGGAGCCGGGGAGTTGAACCTTGAGGTGAAAGATCATGATTTGTCTTCGTTAATTTCCGCCGTGGGCATCAGCGGGTCAAAGAATATTAGTTGGCCTCATGGCATCTTGATTCCCCAAATCCGGGGGGAATGGGATCATGAGTTTAAAAATGATAGCGAGACGATTAAAACCCAGTATATTGCCGATCCAGCCGGGTTGTCCCTTGTGGCAAAGACCGAAAGTCCGGATCGAAATTTTTTCCGATTGGGATTTAGTGTTTCGAATGTTTTTGCTGGTGGGACGCAAGCGTTTTTCGACTATGAAACATTTTTGGGCTTACGCGATATCACCAACCACATTTTTACTGGGGGAGTTCGGCACGAATTCTAAATTTGTTAACCTCAATCTTTTTGCGGAGCCTCAGGAGGTATTGCCGGGGCTCCGCAACTTATCCTAAGTCCCAAGTTCTTTGGGATTTTCCTACTTAAGAAAGGCCTGTCCTTGAATGATCCAACCTGGAGTTCCAGGGACTCACCGGCGGGAGTTGGTGCAATATCCTGGGCCAAATGGCCTCCCAACAGCATCGATGATCCATATTTCTCAAGATGATGACTGGGCCTCCGTTTAGCCGTTCGACGGCTTGGGTAATCATCCAGGGGGGAACTACTTCATCAAACTCTCCCACAAAGTGCCGCTGAAAAATGTGAGTTGGTAACGGTGGTTCCGAGGCAGGGTTGCGGGAGCCGGTTAACGGACTGAACCCATGATGTCGCACCCATTGGGTATGGTCTAAGTTTCCAGCTAACGTCACGATTCCTCGGATAAAAGAAACTTCATTCCCCAGCAGCATTGCCAAGGTTCCGCCACCGCTATACCCAAATAGAATAACCGTTGGATGTCCAAACTCTTCCCAAATGTTTGAAAGAACCACGGTTAGACTCTTGAGAACGATGGGAGAATACCGGTCCGTGGTCCATAAACCTGCATGGCATTCTTTTGAAATCGAGGGCTCGTGGTAACAAGGGCGTCCAAGATAGAGACTAAAAATCGGATCTCGAGCCATCAAGGATAACATGATGGGATTTCGGGGGGTTGGGTTTGAGGCGATACGGCGTGGGGATTCCCAAGGAGTACCATCGCTACCTAAATAAACATGGAGGATACCGTCGAACGGTTTGTGATTCAAATAGACATGGTGTTTGAATTCCGTTCCTGGGTACGTCCTATGGGATATTCCTAGTTCTTGTGCCCTATCGTTAAAACGCTCTGAAGGTCCTCCACAACTTAAGGTAAACAGAACTCCAATCATTACAAGGAAGGCGCACCAAGCCCAGGTTCGGAAGAAGGGGCGCATGAGGGTTAAAAAGGAAAAATGAGAGAGGGTATTGTTAACCAATTGAGGGAGATCACTTACCAGGTTAAATATAGTTGCCTATAGCCACCGGGGCTTACTCCATTTCCCATTGTGGTAGGCCAGGGCCAGGTGTTGTCGCCCGATAATATTTTCTTGATTTCTGCGAGCTGGTTCTCCCTGCCGATTAATCATATCCCGTAATTGAAGAATGATATGAGCAGAATCGGGAGAGGTGGTCTCAATGGAGGTGGTAACGGTAAACGAAGGCCAGTGAGTAAAGAGGGCTCGAAGAACTGTGGCCTGATTGGTTGAGAGCTCAGTCAATGATTGTAATGAAGTTAGATCATGGTCAATATAGGCTTCACGAATCTGGTCTAAGATGATGGTTAATCGTTCCCATTTATTTACCGTATCTACCAGGGTTTGGAACCCCTGATTCCAGGAGGTATTGGAGAAATACTCAAGAGTCTTTGAGGACTGCGTGTCTAATGATCGTTGGGTTTCGCTTAGCTGGAGTTTTAATTGAGAGTCCGAAATCTCCGAATGGGAAGATTGGTTTTGGGAAATGATTTGATCAGTTGAGGTTTGAAGGCTTTCAACAAGTGAGCGGGCTTGATTTCGTTGTGTTTGAATGTTTCGTATTTCGTCTTGTATGCGATGGAAATAGTCTTTTTCTGGGGTCTTTTGACCTGGGCGAAGGGTCTCGCGAATTTGACGATGCAACGCGTCTAATTTTCTCTGGCTTTCCAATCCTTTGGAATAAAGAGTTTCCCATTCATTGTGTAATCGGTTCATCTGGGAGATACTGCCTAAAACTTCATTGTCGGTGATGGTGTGCGTTGATTCTATGGCTTCTGTTTGCGAGGACTCCAGTGTGTCTTTTGGTTGAACCCCCGGTCCGTCGGAAGGAATCCAGAAATACCACGTTCCACCCACCACAAGGAGAAGGGTGATGAGAGACCATATAGCCATGTTGGGTTTCCAAGAAAAAAAGGAAGAGGGTTGTGACGGGAGGGAGGGTTTCGTGGAGATTTCCGGTGGGGGCACGTTCGTCCTCATCTGCTCATGAATTTCTTTCTTGTTAGGCGTGGCAATTGTCGAAACAAGAATAGTTTTATCATCGTCAGGGATTGGGGGCGGTCCTTCATCAGGAAGGTCATCAAAATAATGGTGTAACGTTTCGAGTAAGAGAGAGGAGTCTTTGAATCGTTCTTTCGGATGTTTTTTAGTCATCATTCGAATGAGGTTTTGCAGAGGGGTGGGAACTTCTTCGGGAAATGGCCATTCCATTTCTTGAGGGTCGTAGCCTAATTTTCCCACGATGGTTTGGGCAGGCATACCTTTGTAAGGTGTCGTACCGGTTACCATTTCATACAAGACTACCCCCAAGGAATACAGGTCGGTTTCTCCTTGAGGTTTCTCCCCCCGTGCTTGTTCGGGAGCCATGTACTCCGGCGTGCCCATGACCATACCGGTTGTCGTGGCATGAGAATCATCGGGGACATCGGCTATCCCAAAATCCGTTAACTTGATGACATCATGTTCTCCTACGAGGATGTTCCCGGGTTTGATATCCCGATGGATTACTTCTTTGCTGTGGGCGTAAATGAGGGCCTGTGTGATCCCAATCGCAAAATGAATGGCCCGTTTAAGACCTAGTTTTCCTCGCTCCTTGATGATTTTCTTGAGTTCCACGCTGGGAAAGAATTCCATGATGAGGGAATGGCCTTGTTCACTTTCCTCAACAGTAAAGATTTTGATGATATTTTTATGGTCCAGCATAGCCATGGTTCTGGCCTCTTTTAAGAATTTCCGGGCGAACGAAGGCTCGCCCATCAAATGGGCATGAAGAACCTTAATCGCAACTTCACGATTGAGGGTCTGATCCAACGCCAGGTAAACAATGCCCATGCCCCCCCTGGCAATTTCCCGGTGGATGAGGTATCTGTCAAAAAAAATGTGTTCAGGCATTAAGAGGTCCTGGAGGTATCCCCATCAGCTGAAGAACCGGGGCTAGGAATTAAGTGACGTATGAATAAGGGCGGTAAGATAACCGGCACTTTGCCTATGTCCGGGACTATTGAAGAGTCATGGGACGGCCCATAGGTTGAGATGCAGGGTAATAAGACAAGGATGGAACGAAGATTCATCCTTGTTCAATACCTAGCACGTCGAGAATCTGGCTCGTCGAAAGACTTTACCATTGAGGTTTCCCCCATTGACTCCCCTTAGCTGGGATATGAAGTTCATGGTGTCCAATAATTTTTTCCAGTCGGGGTTTGGCAGCCTTTCCTCGCTTATCGATCATGTTATGGAGCCGAACCAAAACTTTGGCAGATCGAGACTCAATGGAATCAATGTGGGTGTCCACGGTAAAGGACTCCCAATTCGCAAACAGCCCCTTTAGGACATCGGTTTTTTCGGGAGATATATCGGTTGACAGTTGTAATGCGGAAAGATCTTGGTTTGAAAAGGCTTGACGGAACTCGGCCAACATGTTCTCCAATGCCTTTCGTCTTTGATTGTCCTGGTTGGAATCCTCGGCGATCTTTTTTTCAAGATTAGCCAATTGAGTTCGTAGTGTGGCCGTTTTTTTCCCCCAGGCAGTGGTTTCTGAATCTTGTTTTTCACGAAGGCCTTGGTACATCTTTTCAAGATTTTTTCTGGAGTGGATCAACCGGTCTTTAAGCTTCTGTTCAATTTCAGAGGATTCTAATTGTTTTGAGCGTTGAGATAAGTCTTGAATCCGCCTGTCGTATTCCCGGAAATCTTGTTGGTGCCTTTTAGTTTCTCTTTGAAATCCGGATTCAATGGAAGCCAATTTCTGGTTGAAATCTTTTATAAGAGATAGAGCATTTTCTTGCCCATTGGATGCCTTTAACGCATCTGCTTCTTTTTGTAGGTGGGCTAATTCCCCCTGAAATGACCCCACAAAGGCACCTTGGCTCATTTTGAGGATTTCCAACTTGTCTTTTTCTTGAACCATCTGGTTGGCAAGATTTGTCGCCTCTGTTCGGGCCTGAGTTATTTGATCGGCCTTTTGTTCTTGCCGTGCGGCCACCATTTGGTGGGCCTGATCCAGTTTGGCCGAGAGTACACCGGTTTGCGAGGCCCAGGTCACCTGGTTTTGTCGTGAATAGGCTTGAGTGGTTTTGGAAATTTCCTCTAATTGTTGGCGACTCACTTTCAGACGTTCCTCCCTAGCACTTCCAAGTGCTTGCTGGAAAAGCATTTGTTCACGTTGGAACGCGGTCTGTGTTTCCTGGTCCAACTTCTTAATCGCCGATTTGAATTCAGTATGTTGTTCCTCAAATCGTATTTGAAGAGTGGAGAATGTTTTCTGAAAGTTTTGAACCATGGTCATCGTGAGCGCTTGAGTGTTGTTCGGTAAATACGTGGAAACTTGAGATCCCAAGCTATCCAATTCCATAATCGCGACGTCCATTTCACTCTTTCTATCTTGAAATGCATTGTTCCATCGTCTTTTTAACGAGTTCATCGTGGTAATCGCGTTCTGAACTGCCTTTTCGAGTTCCTTGTTCTTTGCCTCGATTTGACTTTGTTCTAATATTTCGGCCTGTTCGGAGGCTAGTTGAATTTTGGGGAGGAGGGACGCAAAAATAGTAGTCCAATTTTTCTGACTCGTTGATTCAAAGGCTTCGGTTTTCTCAATTTGTTTTTCTAGATTTTTTTTGGCTAGAGATAATTGTGATTTTGAGCCAGATTGAAGGTCTTGTTTGTTAATTGACTGTTCTTGAGATAATAAGGGCTGGGTCTCTTTTTGTAGGTTTTTTATGTTTTGTTTAAAGTCAGATTGAGACTGATTCACGATGGTTTGGAGTTTCAACACCTGACTTTTAATGTCTTGGATTTGAGGGGTTGTCGCCTTTGATGTATGGGATTCTATCCATCCCTCTATGGTCTTCTGTAGGGGGTGAAGCTGAGCTTTCGATTTGAGTATTTCCTCTTGCTGCCTGGCGAGAAGCGTTTCCCATTTCCCATTCATGTTTTCCAAATTTCTGGTCAAGTCGGAAACGAGAGAATGGAGTTGCCTTTGGGTTTCTTCCCGTTGTTCCTTTTCCCGAATAGCTATCCGTTCGCTCACTTGCTCAATATGGGGTAGAAGACTGGCGAATGTTTCTGTCAATTTCCTACCACTTTCGGATTCAAAGGCTTGGGTTTCTGTTATTTTTTTCTCTAATTGTTCTCTCGTCTGAACCAATCGTGTTTTATCCCCCAGATCAAGGGCTTGCTTAATCAAGGCTTTTTCTTCCGTAAGTAAGGGTTGGGATTTTTTTAAAAGGTTCTGGATATTCTGTTGAAAGGTTACCTGAGATTTGTTCGTGGTGGTTTGAAGGGTCAGCACCTGACTTTTAATGTCCTGGATGTGTGTGGCCGTGGTCGTTGATTTTTTGGATGGATCCCAACCCTCAATCGTTTGTTGGAGTGGGTGCAACTGGGACTCAACGCGAAGGACATCTTTTTGCTGATCAGCAAGGAGCCTATTCCATTCCTCTTCCATTTTCCCTAATTTTGTGATGACTGTTTCAGCTTGGGCATGGAGTTGCTTTTGGGCCTCCTTCTGTTGTTGCTTTTCCAAGATAGCCAATTGTTTGCCAGCTTGATCGATATTCGGCAGGAGCGTGGCAAACTGACGCGCCCAATTGACTTCACTTTGTGTATGATAATCCTTAGCTTTGTTCGCAGTCTTGTCCAGATCTTGAGTCGCATTGACGAGACGGCCTTTGAGGTCAGAATCCATCGATTGCCGAGCTAAAATTTCGGCTTCCGTTAAGAGGGGTCGGGTTTGATTCCACAAGGTTTTGGTTTCTTGTTGGTAACGGACTTGGCCTTGTTCATGTTGCGTTTGAAGAGCGACAGCCTTTTCTCCAATATCCTGGATCTCTGAAGAAGCCACTTGAGGTTTTGTGGGGGAGAACCATTGTCCGACCGTCGTATTGAGCCTGTTTAGGGTAGTTTCTTGCATTTGATATTCTTTCAAACGCTTGGAATATAACCCCTCCCACTGGCCTTTCAGGTGAGTCATCTTAGCCACGACTTCATTCACTTGACGCTTCAGTTTGTTAATTCGTTCTTGTTTGTCAACGGCAATGAGACCTTTCGCGTGTTCTAATTGAATGGGAATGCCCGCGACTTGAGTGGCCCATTCCGATTGGCTTTCCCCCGAAAAGTCCTGTCCGCGAGTGGCGACGGTCTCTAAAGTTTTTCCCGCTTGGATCAATCGTTCCTTGGGACTAGCTCCCGTGACTTTGCGGGCTAGCTGGTCTCTTTGCTGTAAGAGTGGCTTGGTGGTGGTTTCCAACGTCTTGATCTTTCCGCTGTATGTCGCCGCCCCTTCATTAAAGGCCTTTTGAAGAGAGGAAAATTCTCGATCCAAATTCTTGATCGTGGTGAGGGATTTGGTTGTCGAAGAATCCCCCAATTTTTTCACCTGTTTTTGTAACGTTGTCAGATTTCCTTGAAGTTTCTCAATTTCTTTTTGTCTGGTCGAGTGGATTCCTTCCCAATCCTTGGTGACCTTGGTCATGGTTTTCACGAGAGAATCCACCTGCTTGTTGAGGGCTTGTTGGACCCGTTGAGATTCTTGTTGGTCGGCCTCACGGTCCGCGACGGTTTGACGGGCTTGGACAAGGCGTTTTTCGGCTTCTGAAATCGTCATGACCCAATGGGAAGGATCACCCTTGAAGTCCTGGCTTGTTCGTTCTTGTCGTTTAAGGAGGTCCTTCAGGGGCTGATCGACGCGAGTTTGTAAGGATTTCTCAACATCTTGTTTCATGAAATTTTCAATCTCTGTCATCAGCGCTAGTTGATTCTCCAAAAAATCTTCTATTGTTTTTTTGTGTGTCAATCGTTCTTCGTTGAATTGGTTTTTAAGTGAATTTAATTGGTCTTCGAGGGAATCAATTTCTTCAGGGGTTATCCCGGAGGGGGGGACGGGGGAGACCGGTTTTACCAGCGTGGATACCTGTTCGACCAGGGAGTTGACTTGTTGTTTCCATTTCGCATCCAGGTTGGTGAATTCTTTTTGAGTGTCTTGAAGGTCCGCCACGATTTGGGCGGCTTGCTTTTCGGGTGAAACAGGCCCAGGACCGATGAGAAAAAACCATATTCCAACGCCCAAGACAAAAACGATAACCAATGTTACGAGAAGAGGAAGTGGCACCCCTACCCGACTGAGCCAAGAATGGGATGGAGTTGGCGGGGTGATCCTGGGTTTCGGAGGGGGGGGGGTCTTCGGCGGAATCGCAACGGTTTTTTCCTGACCTTTCCTCTCTCCGGTTTCTCGTGGATGATCTTGAGAAGAAAGGGCGATAGTTTCTTCGTTGGTTCCGAGCGGGGGGGAAGGGTGTTGGGTCGCACCCGTTTGTTCGGTGTCCGGAACCATCACAGTATCATCCTCTTCGGTAATGGAGGTATGAGATTCTGGGGAGGATAAGGTTTCTAGTTGACTCTTTAGGGCTTCTAACACCATTGCTGTGTCAGTTAATCGTTCGGCGACTTGTTTCTTCGTCATTCTCCGAATTAAATACTGAAGAGGCGGGGGAACATGGGAAGGGAAGGGCCATTCCACCTCCTGCTGGTCATACGCAAGTTTTCCGACGATCGTTTGGCCTGCCATCCCTTTATAGGGAGTGGTCCCCGTGAGGGCTTCATAGAGGACGACTCCGAGGGAATACATGTCGGTTCCCACTCCGATGCCTTCATCCCCCCGGGCTTGTTCGGGGGACATATATTCTGGGGTGCCCATAATCGTTCCCGTCATGGTCGCACTTGAGTCACCCAGGGCCGCGGCAATCCCAAAATCGGTGAGTTTAATAGCATCCCGCTCGTTCACCAGGATGTTGCCGGGCTTGATATCTCGATGAATCACCCCTTTGCTATGGGCATAGGAGAGTGCGCGAGTCGTGGCGATTCCATATTTGAGAACCTGGGCTAGAGGGAGCGTGACTTGTTCCCGAATGAGTTGTTTCAGTTCGGTACTCGGGAAATATTCCATCACGATCTGGTGTCCGTCTTGGTCCTCTTCAACGGCGAATATTTGGATGATATTTTCATGATTCAAGCGGGCCATGGTCCGGGCTTCTCGAAGAAATCGTCGTGAAAAGGAGGGATCCCCCATTAAATGACCATGCAAGACCTTGACGGCGACTTCCCGATGAAGAGTTTGATCGACAGCCAGGTACACGACCCCCATGCCCCCACTGGCAATTTCACGTTGGACTTGATATTTTCCGGAAAATAATTGATCAGACATAAAGGGGGCTCAGAGTGCCGTTGAAAGGACTCGGTTTCTTGAAGGTCATAAGGTCGTATAGTATACGGAAATGAGAAAAATTATAAAGAGGGGTGACCCCAATTGGTAAGAGAACACTTTGTCCTATCCTGTTGTCCTTTACCCCTACTCCGTCCCTAGTGCAAGCTTTCTGAATCAGGTGTCTGACCTAGACCCTCTTGTGCTGAAACTTGTTGTTGCTAAATTTTGGCAAATTGACAATAATGACTCCCCAAGTATCTCCCGACAATCCTGAGGAAAACGGTACCCCCTCGTTTCCCTATGTGGGGATAAAAAGGAAACCAAAAAACCAAAAGATATCCGAGTCTTTTGTTATGTCATTGGTGATCATAATACGGTTGCCTAAAAACCGTGTTTATTCTTATACCTTTTACCCAGGAGGTTATGATGGTTAACACCGGTTCCCAGGGTTTGAGCATTCCCCTTAAACTGGCTCTAGTCGTCTTTCTGCTAGCTTTTTTACCATCCTGTATTTTATTAAATACGCCAGGAGGGGTGGCGGATGTTAACACACCGTTGTTGGGTCGGTCGTATACGGTATTGAGCCCCGCACAAGATGAAAGTTGTGCTTATTTTATTTTCGGTATTCCTCTCGGGAAACAACGCACCCCTCAAGAAATTATGGATGGACTCATCCAAGATCAGGGCGGAGATGCCATGATTGATATCACCATGCGAGCCAGAGGATTCACGCTCCTGTTTATGGTCCCCTCTTTTGGCCAAAATTGTACGATCGTTGAAGGAAAAGTCGTCAAGTTTTAGAGAATGAAGATAAGCGAAGGGGGCAAGCCGGAGAAAACGCTCTGGGTTCTTCGTGCTTGCCTTACCTTCAAATAGTGACCGATGACAGATAACCACTCATTTAGCTTTCGGGTTTTTCCTTCCCCAGGCTTACATTCTCTTTCCCGGTAATGACCAAACCTGTTTCCTTTGGCAAACTTGAAGTATCCTTGACGGCCGATATGGAAGCCGAAAGCGAGACCCCTTCGCCAGACGTTCCCTTTCATATACTCCTATTAGGGGATTTCAGTGGGCATTCCACTCGGAAGGATGTTCAGCCGGCTGGCTCACCCCAGGATTGGAGTCCCATCAAGGTAGACGATGAAAACTTGGATTCGGTCATGAGCCGTTTGCCGGTTCAGGTACATGTGCCTGGGCTGGGTGGGGGAAAAAACGGATTGCCTTTGACCTTTACCTCTTTGGAGGATTTCCATCCAAATCGGCTCCTTCAGCAAGGGGAAGCGCTGCCAGCACTCATGAATCTGTACCAACGGTTAAAGGATCCTTCCACCTTTCCAGAGGCTGCGGCTGAGATACGGGCCTGGAAAGGTCACAATTCTTCCACGTCTTCTTCCCCCTGTTCGGAGGACGTCGAGAAACCCCAGACCGGGGAAGAGAAAGCATCTTACACAGGAAATGTCTTAGAGGATATTTTGGAATCCTCGTCCCCACAGAGAGGGGATAGCCCTGTGCTGGGGGATGAACGGACCTGGCACCGATGGATTGAAGAAATTGTCGCTCCCTATGTCGTTCCACGCACAGACCCTGACCAACCGGAACTCGTTGGTCAGGTAGAGACCGCGGTCAGGGAACTTTTGAGGACGATCTTACATGATGCTGGTTTCCAAAGCTTAGAAGCTGCCTGGCGAGGGTTGGCCTTTCTGACCCAAAGGCTCGAGCTTTCTCCGCGATTGAAAGTGTTCATGTTGGACATTTCAAAGGAATCATTAGCTCTAGACCTCGCCAAAGATGCCGAGGGAGGGGCTAGCTGCTTAGAACATCTTCTGGTAGACCAAGGGGCAGGCACTCCGGGGGGAATACCGTGGGCCTTGGTCGCGGGACATTATTGCTTCTACCCTACACCGGAGGATATGGACCTCTTAGATCGTCTGGCCTCGGTCGTTCGGCAAGCTGGAATCTCATTCTTGGCAGAAGCGGGTTCTGAACTAATCGGATGTTCCTCGTTAGCCACGACGCCAGATCCGGACGATTGGCCAGGGGGCTTGGAGAACCCGGCCTTGGCTTCTTGGCGAACGTTGCGGCAACAGGCGAAGGCCTCCAACATTGGGCTCGTTCTGCCACGCTTTTTACTTCGGCTTCCCTATGGGACGGAAACCGAACCACTCGAAACGATTCGATTTGAGGAAATGGAGAATTCACCTCGGCATGAGGATTTTTTATGGGGGAATCCAATTTTTGTGTGCCTGCAATTAATTGGGCAAAATTTTATTGACCATGGGTGGGAACGGGGCCCAGGTGAGTATCGGGAGGTGGAGGGGTTGCCTTTGTATGTCTATACACAACAAGGAGAAGCCCGTTTGCAACCCTGTGCGGAAATCCTCCTGACCGAACGGGCTACCGAAATCATTCTCGACAAGGGAGTGATGGCCCTTCTTTCGCTCAAAGATCAAGATGTCATTCGGTTGGCTCGCTTTCAATCTATCGCCCAACCCCCCACATCGCTCATAGGTCGTTGGAGATGACCCTATTTCGTCAGGGTCGGTATTTCTTCCCCTGGCTGGTGGGACTATCCTCACGATCTATGTGACGCTTTCCAGTGCAGGTAAGCCCCAATCGGGAATGGGGGGAATTCCCGTCGTCTCCTCGGATGTTTCGCCCCTCTAGGGCCATGAAGGCTGTCGTTTTTCCCCGGAAATTGAATTCCTTCCTAAGACGAGGGCATTTTTGCTTCTACCAATATTTGGAAAGAGTCTGACGATTATCGGTGACGTGAGCCTCCATTTCCCGATCCAGTCGGTGGACGGCTTTTCGGATGATGTCGTTGTAACGCTCAGTCGTTAATCGAATAAGATATTGATACGCCACAAACCGTTCCCACCGGTAGACGAGGTAGGTATAGGCATAGACCAAAACACAGTATTTGTTATAGACCTCGAACCCGATTAAACGGGTTTCCTGAACTTTTTCGGTTGCATCAAACTTTTTCCGAGCTTCCTCGAAATGACTCGCGGCATCTGAATATTTCCGTCTGGCGTTCTGAAAATCTTGAAACCCAGAATCTTGAAGATAGCTCATCCATTTGATGACAGAAGCCTCATCCTTTAATTGTCCTTTAATCAAATGCCGAATGGAAGCTCGGACTCTTCTGGCGCTTTCTTTTCCCACATACATGCCATTCACGGTGGCATTTTGTGCGAGTAGGTTGCGAATCTTATTCTTTTCCCGATGCACCCCTTTGGTTTTTCTTCCGAATGAGATGAGGGCCGTAACAAATAAAATGGCCGCGGGGACAGCCAATCCGACTCCGGTCCAACCAATTGCCGCTCCGGAAACACCAGCGACGCCTGCAATGCCAACTGCAAGCCCAGCCATGGGTTGATCCATCTGTGAGAGGACTTCCGTCGCTTTCCCTCCTGTGGTTTTGCTTTTCCATTTGGCGGCCAGCCAACTTGTCACGCTGGATTTGTGTTGGATTCGTACTTTTTCGATGGTTTCCTTGAGCAATCGGTCAAAATGAGGATTTTGGGACATAGGATTCCTTTCTTTGTGTGAATTCAGGTTGTTGGTTAATTCAGAATGAGATTTGTCTCAAAATACCGGAGTCCACATTTCCTCGAGGTTATGGATCATTGGATACGTTTTATCCTGGGGGAAAGCTTTTAGGATCAACCGAAGAGCCTAGGGTGTGCCATTCCCATCCTTCCAGGATCCACACGCTTGATAGAGAACCCCTAATGGACTTTTGGTTCGGAGAGATTGGCTGAGGTTTTTATTATCTGGAAAAAGCTTGTATTTATATCTCCAGGAACCTGAGGAAAAAAAGAGGACAGATGCCAAACAACTCTGTGGAATTTTGTCTCTGGACAGGGGGGATAAATAATTAGCCCTACACAACAGCGGAGAGGGAAGAAGGAGGGCCCTGTTTTACTTGATCGGTTCGGGAAGGAGGAGGGAGTTTACAGGAAGGTAGGTGGAGGGAAGTTGGCCCTTCGAATAAAAAGCCTCAACCAAGAGTGACGGCCATCATGAACAATTTGGATACTGCTAAAGCGTTAAATCAAAGAAAATTGAAGGGAATGAAATTTGTTCTTGATTGGTGTTAAGAAAATGCTGGCGTTATTCGGGAGGATATACCCGATGGACACTTTTGATTCCTCGTTGGGTGTCTTTTTTTTGGGCATATATTTTCCATTGTCCGTTACGTCTTACCCCGATAATGGCCACATTGCGGTCATACATCCCGTTTTGCTGATGGTCGTAACTATTGCGTCCATACACGGCTAGATAATTCCCAGAGGCAACCAACCGGGTATTGAGGGCTTCTCCTGTTTCAATGGCGGCCATCGTCGTGAGATCTGTGGGTAACATATGCCCACATTCGATGGCTCCGATTCCACCGACACCGGCGGCTCGGATCACAAACGCGCAGCCGGTGAGTTGGCAGGTCACCATGAGTGCGGCCCCTATGGTATTTAGACGATACCAACTCGCAGCTTGATCGCTCTGGGTCGTGGCAATCCGTACCGCATTAATTTGATGGCCTGTGGGAAGTCCGATGTTGGTCAGATTAATATTAAACGATTCCGCGGTATGCATCCGATGAGTCCGCAATATTGTTCCCGGTCGTTTCCCAGGAGTGTGGTTGGTCACAAAGACGCGATTGGTGGGACCAGACGTACCTAGTGTTCCATCATCGCTGATATTAAGGGGATATTTTCGAAGAAATTTTCGAGGAGAAGCCAGGAGTTGAGCAACCGCCACCGTCGGTCTCATCATGGTCCCATTTTGATATTCTGCTTCAAAGACAGGCGGATCAGCCATGACTCTCTCCTATGTTGCTCCGGAAGTTAAAGAAGAATGAATGGGGGAAAATCAGAAGAAGAAAGAGTTTCCCTTGGGGTCAATTGAAGTAAGTCAATTTCAGGGGCCAGGTGAAAAATGGCATTGTTGTTCATTGGGATCTCATGCGGTCAATGAGGAAAAATATGAATGAGGACAGGAATCACACGTGATTCCTGTCCTCATTTCAAGTCTAAACCTCTGTGAGATTGCCGATAAATTAATCCGTCGCGGCAGCTAAGTCATACGACGTCGTTGCCGTCCCGTACCGCCAGGTCGCCTTCCGGTAACTAATCGTGATATTTTCGGTGGGTCGGGTATCTCCGGAGGTGTATCCAACTTGCACATTCGTCACAATGCACTTTTCTATCGTCACGGTTAAATAGGCATCGGTTCCCGCGACCAGGTTCAGAACTGCATTGGCATATTGGGTTTTCTTGGCGCAAGCCTGGGCTAACGCCGGGCTGCCATTGTCCATGACTTTGGTGATACTGAGGTCGCCAAACATTGTCACGCGTCCGGTAATTTGCTCGCCTTCTTCCCATTCCCCTGCTTGGGAAACGCTATACGAGACCGATTGCACGACGGTTTGATTCTCGTAACCACTGACCGTCGCGTTTCCTGGAATGGCCCCATCGCCGATGTTTAAAAAGCCATTTTGTTCTGCCATGATTCATACCCTCCTTCGTGTTAGACACTGTTAATGATGAAACCGGAAAAGGTGGCATCTTTGGATTGCCGTATGCCTGCAAAAACAAGAAATTGTCTGATTGAACATTATAATGTTAATCCCGCTGGGTGCCTTTCCTTTAAGGAAAGGCACCGAATGTTCAGGAAACCCAATGGGGATGGATCCCCAAATCTACCCTTTAGCTGGGGGTGGCAATTCCGCCACCAACCGTAATGACACCGTCAGTTCTTCCAATTGGAAGTGTGGTTTTAAAAAGGCCACAGCTTTGTAACACCCGGGCTTCCCAGGCATTTCGGTGACATCGATCCGGGCTTCTTTTAAGGGGTATTTGGCCTTCACATCCTGGCCGGCTTCTTCCGTGCTCACCACGTAGTTCTTGATCCAGCGATTTAAGAACTTTTCAGCGTCGGACCGCGTCATAAAGCTTCCAATTTTGTCACGCATCATCGATTTTAAATAATGGGCAAACCTGGAGGTCGCCATGAGATACTGGATTTGCGAAGATAATCTCGCGTTGGCATTCGCCGCAGCGGTGTCATACTTGGCGGGCTTTTGGGCCGATTGCGCCCCAAAGAACGCAGCATAATCGGTGCCCTTGCAGTGAATCAATGGGATAAAGCCCAAATCCGCCAATTCCTTTTCCCTTCGATCGGTGATGGCAATCTCGGTTGGGCATTTCAAGGCTACCTCGCCGTCATCGGTGTTAAAGGTATGAGTGGGAAGCCCTTCCACCAACCCTCCCCCTTCGACACCACGAATGGCCGCACACCAGCCGTGTTTGGCGAAGGCATTGGTCAACCGTGAAGCAAAGGCATAGGCGGCGTTGCCCCACAGGTATTTTTGATGATCTTTGCCATCTACGTCTTCCTTGTAATTAAAGGCTTCCACGGGTTCGGTTTCCGGTCCGTAGGGAAGTCGCATCAGAATACGGGGTAAACATAAACCCACAAACCGGGAATCTTCCGATTCTCGGAAGGATTTCCATTTGGCCCATTCTACGCTGTCAAAAATTTTGCCCATATCCTTAGGATTCGGCAGCTCGGTGAAACTGTCCAATCGGAACATATTGGGACTGCCGGCGGAAATAAAGGGAGCATGAGCCGCTGCGGCTACATTGGACATCTTTTCGATCAATTCCATATCCTGTGGCCCGCGCCCGAACTCATAATCGCCAATCAGGGCACCATAGGGGGCCCCACCGAATGTCCCAAATTCTTCTTCATACACTTTTTTGAAGATGGCACTTTGATCGAAATCCGGATTTTTCCGGAAATCCTTAATCAAATCTGCTTTAGACACATTCATGACATGGATTTTCAGCATGCTGCTGGTTTCTGATTGATTCACGAAATACTGTAACCCACGCCAGGCCCCTTCCAATTTTTGAAAATCTTCAGCGTGCATAATCGCGTTTAATTGGCGTGATAACAGTTCGTCTATATCCGCAATCCTGGCGCTGATCATCGCTTCAATGTCTTTCGACACCGTCACGGTGCCTTGCAGCACCTGGTCGATCAAGGTTGCGATCTGTTGTTTGGAGGCATCTCGCTCTCCTTGATCCCGACCGATGCGACCATCGTCAATAATCTGATCGAGCAAACTCTTTTCTTCCTGCGTCGCCGCAGCCCCTTCTGCTTGGGATTGTTCAGCTTCGGCACTCATCATCAACCCTCCTTTGTCTCATCGGTTTCACCACCGCCCTCGGTGTTGACTCCGGCTTCGGCAGCCAGTTTCTTTAATTCATCCGAATTGCCAATAATTTCCTGTAACCGGTCACTCAGCTTGTCGTTCCCGTCGGCCTTCGCCAACAATTCAAACAATTGCTGGCGAACTTCTAACAACTTGTTGAGGGGTTCCACATTCTTAACGACACTTTCCGGTGAGAAGTCGTCCATCTTGGAAAATTCCATTTCCACTTTCATCTTCGACCCGTCATCCTTCAACTTATTTTCAACGGAAAAGTCGACTCTTGGAGCGATCCCTTTCATGACGTCATCAAACGTTGTGGAATCGATATCGATAAATTTTCTCTCTTTCAGAGGTTTGAGGGGCTCTTTAGGCTTTCCCGACAAGTCGGAGAGCACACCGACGACAAAAGGGAGTTCCTTCATCTGGATAGCCCCGCCCGTTTCCACATCATAGGTAATGTGCACCCGGGGTGAACGAACACGGTCAAGTTTGTGTTGTGTGCTTTCTTTGCCCATAATTCCCTCCTTTTTAAGTAAGACTCGTCATCTTCCGCATTACCTGCCCTATGGGAGCTCTCTCTGTGTTTCCAGTTTTGCCGAACGACATCATTGTTGGGGCTTTTTCTCGACTAATCCTAATGTCTCTAACACTTTCCCCACGGCTTCCTTATTGGGAATGACTTCTTCCAACCAATCTTTTAACGGGATTTCTCCCCATTTGGCAGCCCGTTTGACCAAGGGCCCGATGGGACTATGGGGTTCGGTTTGTTGAAAGAATTCCGCGACCGCGGCCAGGCGAGCCAAGGCGTCCAGTCGGTCATGCGGGTGGATCCCTCCACCGGTTCCCCGTTGGGGGGTCCCTGCCGCTTTTTCTCCTGCTGGCCCTCCAGGGATGTCCACTGTAGCTCCTCCCTTTCCCTTGACGATGTCCTCAACAACCATCTGACTTTCCTCCAAGACCTTTCGAATATTATCGATACTTGGGCGGTCGTCATTGGATTCTCCAAACTTTTCAAGCAACACTTGCTGAAGCTGAGTATAGCCTTCATAGCTTTGTTGAATTTGTAGCAAAATAGCCAAGCAATGGGGCAAGGGCGTCGATTGAACCGCTTGATTAAATTGTTCTACGGTAATTTTTTTCTCGGCAATGGCCTCGGTCTTAATCTTGGGATCTTTTCGGCCTTCATTTTCGATCCATTGGGCCTCTTTCCAATCCGCCAGGGAATAACCTTCTCCCTCTGGGGAGCGAACCAAGGGAATCCCACGTATGCCAAAGGGGAGGTTTTTATCTTCATTCAACCATTCCAACGGACCCGCGCGGAAGGAAAAGTCTTTCTCGCCCCCCTCTTCCTCGATGATGGGAAACACCGTATCCCAAAAACGGACATGCAATTCCTTGATCAGTGTGAGACCGTCACGTAACCCGGCGAAACCTTCTTCTTTAATGAGGCCTTCAAGAAGCCATGCGGCGACCTGGAGATCTTTAGTCTCAGAGGTCAGAGCTTTGGTGGCGATGGAAATGACTTTTTTCCAATCGGCAACTTTTTTGGGCCCCTTTTGTTCCCAATCTCCCTTGGAAAGATTGTCATCTTCCTCTCGGGCTTTTTTGATCTCATCATAGCGGGTATACCGCACCTCCACTCCCGATGGATTCTCCCCTGGGATAGGCGCCAGCAAAGCCTCTAGATCAATAACTGATTTCTCCGGCATGACGGTGTCTTCCTCCTCGTTTATTAAGCCTCACCCGTTGAAACGGTCAGTTCCCGTATTTCTAAAATGCTTTTATCCACTCCGTTAAAACCTAATAAATGTGGCCCCATACCCAGGGTGAGCCCTCCCTCTAATTGCTTCCAATTCGTCACCCGTCCAAGTTTCACTAATTCATCTTCTCCCAGGCATGATCCGGGATAGAGTACAGGAAAGACCACCCCCTGAGTTCCCGTGTCTGTTTCTAATTGCCCTGGAACCCAGAGCAGATGGCGCAGGTGCTTGGGAGGGGTGACGGAAAGATGTTTGATTTGCGAAAAAGGCACCCAATAATATTGATCTTGTAGAATCACCTCGAGGACCGGGGCGAAGAGGTCATCCAGGTCCAGCAGGTCTGTCGTGGTGGTGCCATCAATGGTATAGGTGAGGGTGGGTCGTTCTTCCTGGGCTTTGGCCAGCAGGGATTGCGCTTCGGCATGATGGCCTTCTTGAAGTTGAAGCAACGCATCCAAGTGTCCCTGGAGATGGTTGGGGCAAGGTCCCAACAGCTTGGGAGTGGTGCCTTTGGAGAAGAGTTGTTGCCGTGTTTCCTCGGCCTTGAGGATTTTTCGATAGACTTCCATCCCCAGATCGGTCTTAGGGTCCTGAGTGTCCAAGGCTTCCAACTGATTTTTGGCACGAGTCAGATCTCCGGAAAAACACAGCAATTCAAATAGGAAGGTTCGGGCTCGAAGATCCGCTGGGTGGGCTTTAACCTGTTGAGTCATTTCTGTGATGGCATTGGTTAATTGGCCCTTGTCTAGAAATTCTTTCGCTTTGCCCATCGTCATGGTCGCAACCTTTCACTTAGACAGAATGGTATTCAATGTCGACATACTGAGGAATGGTCCTCTCATCACGCTTCGGTTCTGTTGGTTCCCTTAGGTATGTTGCCCCTGTAAGAGATGGTGCAAACTCTGTGACGCGGATTCATTTGTTTGATCTGAGCCTTCAACGGGATCCTCCAGGAGTTCAATGGGTTGGGTGTCATCCTCTAGGGGTCTCATGTTCCATACCTTCTCCAAATGTTGATTGGATTGAATCAACGTTGAAAAACTCTTGGGAGTCACGGGAGCCTCTTGAGTGAGCAACATCGCTCTCCCTTTTTTAGGGTTTTTATTCCAAAACATTAACGGCCAGGACATGGGTTTGGTATTCAAGGAGGAAACATACTCCACCCAAAAAGGAATCTCGAAGGGCAATGCGGGTTCATCGATAAGCGGGAATCCCATTAAATGACTCATTTGAGAATTGAGGGACGGCCGATGCTGGGCGACCATCGTTTGCACCAATCCTTTAACCTGAGATTCGGTCAAATGTTCAGTCATGACCCCGCTGATTCCTAAAAGGGCTTTCAGGGAATAGCTCCCGAGAAATTCCTGGTACAGTTGGGCCACCTGTTCCCTTTGAAGGACCCCTCCTGACATGAGTTGTCCGATGCTTTCCCGAAATTGGATTAAAGTATAGTTTTTCCACCCTTCTTGAAGTAAATATTGGGCCTTTTCCAAAAACTCTTGAAGAAAAAGGGGTAGCATCGCCGCCAGTTCTTTGTTCGTTTCCGTTCGAGCCATGCGAAGGAACACGGTCATAGGAAATCCTCTTCCCGCTTTGTCCTGGCTTGGGGTCATGACCCCGATCAGCCATTCTTTTTCTTTGGGGACCTGATAGAGGAAATGCCAGGTATCGGATTGAAGAAATTCGTTCCGCCATTGCGGTCCCATTTTCGCCCGGCAAAAGAGCAGCCCCTCCTGAATCCATTGGTCCAAGGCTTGAAGGGTCGGTCCTTTGGCATTCACCCGAATGAATTCCGGGGATAAGGGCAATTTTCCAAAACATCCAACTTCTCCCATAGACGCTGGGTGCATTAGGTGGCCTCCGCCAGATGGGCTAAACAAGAAAATTTCGAGAAGAAATTGGGTTGAAACGGATTCTGGGTTTTTTGCGCTCGTAGGTCGTACCGAATTCGAAGCGGTCTCGAGTCTTTGGTATCCCACGCAAAATTGACCTGGTACATGGATTCACTCAATTGGGTGATTTGGGCCGATTCCAATAGGCGAAACAAACCCCACCATCCTTGTTCTTCACGGGAATCCCATACTTGGTTTATATTGGCCTCTAGGAACGTTCCGGTTGCCCCAGAGGGCCCGGGCCATTCTAGTTGATGCCAACCAGGAGGCGTCATATCATAAATAAATTCCTGGGTACCCACTTTAATCTTGATGTGACTCACTAGGCCGGCTGAAGGGCCTTGATCCGGATAAGGATACAACTCAAAGGGTACCTGGGGAGTGTCTTTCCCATTCGGAAAGAGACTCGTCGAGAAAAATTTGGCATACCGTAAGGCTTCTAGGGTTTTTGCCGGCAAGGGAAGGGACAACCCTCTCCAACTTTTTAACGTCCACTCCTCTTCCCCCTCCTTAATAAAGGGACGAAGTTTTTGATTCACGAAACTCCATAATTTCCCCTGGCCAGGGCTGAAAAAACTGGACACATCACCAATCGCGGCTTCTTGGTTAGAAGCCTGAAACGGGTAATAGGGGGCGATTGATTGCTGACAGGGTTCGAACACTTCGGTGGCCCATTCCCGATCCAGCACGACAAGGGCTTGGTCGAGGACCGATTGCATGGCGAGGAACAGGGGTTCGGAGAGAAACGGTTTGAGGGACTGTTGGGTTTGTAAGTCCCAGGTGGCAGACAATTGATCCACCGTATTGAGAGCCTTGGATAATTCATTGGCTTCCCCCTGAACCATCCGTTGGCCCATTTGAACCGGGTCTTCCATGGTTCCTTCCAATGAGGACATGCCGACCATGATGGCTTGCACCCGGTTGAGTTCCCCTAAATATTGATCCAACCCGGATTGCGCCCCTTCCGGATGCTCCGGTGTCGCTAAAAAACGGTGCAGGGCCTTAAAGTCCCGCGCTACGGGATTTTCGCGGCTCCTCGAAAAATTAGGAAGGTCCGTGTTGTCGTCGGAGAAGAATTTTTTCTTCATTTTATCGATAAATCCTGAGGCTTCTTCTCCGACTTTGGCCAATCCACCTTGGTCAAAAGTCGTGTTTTTTTTCACACCTTCCATCACGAGGGTAATCGGTGAGGGTGGCGCGGTGAGGGCTTGGTAAAGGGACTGGACATCCGATTGTGCGCGATTGGGACGGATGTGAATGGAAGATAAAAATTTAAACCATTCTTGGCTATAATCACCAAAATACTGGGTGGTAACGGCATGTTGCATACTTTGGTTGACCGGTTCTCGTTCGCCCGACACCCAGTATTCTTTGGAATATTCTTCGAGTACCTCTTCTAAGGTTTGCTCAAAAGCCTTGGTCCAACCTTCCTTCGTATAAATCCCGGGGATAGCGTAATCGGAAATAAGATGGGGCTGCTGGTACCCTTCCAAGGCTGTTTGGAGGGTGTAGGGTTCCCATCCTTTTGAGGCCCGTTGAATGGTCTGACTATACAGACGTTCTTTTAAAGGCTTTTGCTGGAGATAAGTCCGAAACTGGGTGACGAGGGATTCATCGCGACGAATCCCATGATCTTGGACTAAATATTTACTGAAAAAATGCAAGTTACGGTTTAAACTTTCCTGTAATTCTGGGGCAATCGTTTGAGTGGATTGCCCAAATGGTCTGGGATGCCCATCCTTCCACAAATCCTGCAGCTCGGCAGAGAGGAAATCAGAATTGAGATGTTCCGGATCACTCAACATTAAGTATGCTTTAAACATGTCGTAATAATTGTCCTGGGCTTCTTCACGGTCCTGCCCTTGACCGATGCTGAGGAAGCGAGACAATCGAGCTTCCATGCCTTGCTGGGTCGGTTGGAGGACGAATTGCGAGAGTTCGTTATGGTAGAGCGTTTTCAACGGGTCATATAGTTCATGGGCCCGATAAAACCCCGTGAGATGCCAAGGCACGCCCTGTTCTCGGTATTTTTGGATTTCTCCGAGATGCTGTTGGACTTCCTGTAGGAGGACGAGATTCTCCTCAAATTCGGGTGTACCAGGCAGAGGATTTTTGTCGCCATTGCCCTTAATGTTCACCAAATTGACCGAATCATCTTTCAGGGATTGCACCATCATTTTATTGCCCAGATAGGATGAGCCCATGGCGAATAAACTCAACCCTACTCCCAGAATAGATATGCCAAACACCGCAACCCGTAAAAGGCCTCGTTGTTGGTACACCCGGGAGGACGGAGTGGCTAAGTTTTGGTCGGGAAAAATGATTTCGGTGAATAAATTCTTAATGAAGTAACTCTTAGGCTCCAGGGAAGGTGTTTCTGCCACCGATGTTTCTTGGATCCCTGTCGTCTTTCGAACGGATTCGATAATGCGATCGATCGGGTGCCCCTCTTGGGTGCCACTCGTTAAATAAAAGCCACGATAAAACGGGTTTTCCTGATAAGGATTTTGATGAAAAAGGATTTCAACGAATCGTTTGAGGACGGGTCGACACGACTCGAGTTGAAGGGGGAACCCAAGGATAGAGAGTTTGCCCTCCCCACGTGTTTCGGAAAAGATATCTAAGCGTCTGGCCGTGATGCCTTCGATGAGCTGCTGATATTGTTGATCGAATTGCTCTTGTGGCGCGGGGGAGGTTCCGGTTCGTTTAGGGAGGGTGCAGCCCCAAATTTGTTCCCGTTCACTCTTATCCAATTCCCCAAAAAATTGGCCAAAGCCCTCCAATAAATCGCATTTCGTAAACAAGAGATAGACCGGAAAGGACATGCCCAGATGGGTCATGAGTTCATCGATACGGTCACGAATGGTATTGGCATGCCATTCGATGAGCTGATCAGTGGCTTCAAGAAGTTCATTAATGCCAATGGCCACCATCACACCGTTGATGGGTTTCTTCTTTCGCGCCTTTTTGACGAGGTCTAAAAAGGCAAACCATTCTTCCCGATCTTCATCTTCGGTCATATACCGGCCGGCGGTATCCAGTAACACCGCATCGGTGGTAAACCACCAATCGCAATTTCGGGTTCCACCCACCCCCTGGACGCCCTTTTGGTTTTCTCCCAGGTAGGGAAACTGAAGTCCGGATTCCCGAAGCGCCGTACTTTTTCCCGAGGCCGGGGGGCCGACGATCATGTACCAGGGTAAAGCATATAAGGCGGCCTTTCCCCGATGACCTTTTCCCAACTTAGATTGTTTCAGGGTGGCGATGGCTTTTTCGAACCGTACGCGAACAGCCTCAATATCTTCTTTTTGGCTCTCGTCCGTGAGGTCGGCTTGCTCTGCTCCTTGTTGTTGGATTTCATCTTCAAGAAGTTGTGCACCTTTTTTGGCGCGATAGTGATCAAAAATCAGAAATATCACCCAAGCCAGAAGAATTCCTGCGATCAAGAGCAGACGGATTTCCGGACTTTTCATACCGGGAAGAAACTCTCCGGAAAACCAGATAAGGGCACACAAGGCCACAATGCCCAGTGCCACCAGTAAACGAGGTCGCCGGACCAAGGCCATGAGGAGGACTTTTGGTAAACAGATAATTTTCCAGATGAAGCTGGCGATTTTATTTCTCATGGTTCCGGCGAATCCAATTTGGTGGTTCTCCCCATGTCTGAAAGATGTTCATAGGCGCTATCGGCTTCTTGTTGAATCATGACGGACATTCCGACGTAGGAAAAAAAGACGATGGCAAGACTACACGCCACGACGATCCATGCCGGAAATTCGGGTATGACTTCCTTGAACAATTCATCCGTTCGGGCCCCATGGGGGGACAATGGGGGAATCTCTCCCCGAAGGCCCTGAATTTCCCGAAGGAGATCGTGCTGAAGGTCTTTTAACCGCTCCCGCCCTTCTAACTTATATTTGCCCTCGAATCCCAACACCATACAGACGTGATAGACCTCCAGGAGATCCACATTGACTGGAAGCCCACGGCGTAGGTTCGTCAGGTGATGGTAAAATTCTTCACCGGCGATTTGAGTTTGAAAATATTTATACTGCAATAGTTGAGTCGCCCATTGGTTTTTTTGGTCCCACCCTGATTGCAAAATCATCTCATCGAGGAACGCGACCACAGCATACCGGGCTTCTTCCAGGGTATCTCGGGAATATCGGGAGGCTGTTCCGCGACGATCGGCTTCTTCCAGCATGTCATCGATCTTCTTCTGTAGAGTATCGATTCGCCCCAGGTCACGCGAATCCCGAACATGGACCCCTAACACCAAAAGATCAAAAAAGGCATTGACTAACTGACCACGGTGTTCAGACGGCATCGTGTTATTCCTTGGTGACCAGCACTTCTATGGTCACATTTTGCAATTCCGGAGGCACATAGAGTGCGATATTCTGAGATTGTTTTATCCTGTCCCAAAAATTTCCTTGCTGCTCGAGCCCAAAATATTGGTGGCCCGTTTTACTCGGAATACTGGCCGGGGTTTTGACCACGTGACGAAATTGCACTCCTGGCATGGCGACATTGACGATAAGCTCCAAATCATCCATGGCCCCGATTTTTACCTTGTTCAGCATGCCGGATCGTACCGTGTCTTCCGACTCCCCGCCGGAAACCGACAGGAAGAATTGGCCTTTTTCCAGCAGAGATTCATCGGAAATTTGCCCGACATACCGCGTCTCGCCCCGTTTTTCGAGAGGAATGGTGACATATCGCGTGGGAGAGATATGTTCGACCACATTGCGAATCTTGATATCCAATTCCCGAAAGGTCCGAGAGAGATTGGTGTGTTCATAGTTCGGAAGGTCTTTGGGATTGGCGTCGGGGTTCATGAGGGCTAACTCCCCGGCCAACCGGGATAACGCCATATACAGGACCTCCGGGTGCACCCGGCCCACCTGGTTGTAATGAGACAAAGCGGGAATATAGGAAAAAATGGCATGGAGCATGGAAAACCGGAGCAAGTCCATTCCCCCGTGCTCCCGAATGCCTCGTTGTTGATCCGCTAGGGCGGATCCCATGGACACGAGCAACTCCAGCAACGAGCGCAGGAGACGGGTCAAAGAGTCTGACCCGGATACCCAGAGCAAGGGAGGCATGAAGGAGTCGCGGAGGGCGATGGAGCCTCCAGGTGTCCGAATCAGTTCGGCGATTTTCATGATGCTGGAGTCCGGCATATCCTCGCCGGTAAAGAAAACCTTGATATTCTTTCGGGCCACCATCACTTCTTTGGGATTGTCACCGGTGTTAAAGTCAGGAACGGAGACGAAGCTGCCCTCAAACCGGGGTTCTCGGGCGAGGGCTTTTTGATCCAATTTGCAATTCGCCAGACCCACATGATCCATCGGGACACCCACAAAGACGTCAAGATGATCGAGAGAGGGGGGAAACAGTTCTTCAATAAGGCGTGTGGGCGGAATAGCTTCTTGGTCCGGAATGCGAAGAATGAGGCCATCCGGCATGACTGCACGGCATTCCAAAAGGGTGAAACTTCCATTGGCCAATCCGTCCCGATCGATGTCCATCTGACAAATACCCCACCCGAACGGATGAAGATGGTGAAGCCGCTCCGTCAGCATCGCATCATGGTAGCGATCCCATTGCTGAAAAAGATGGGGTGTGAGCAACATCCCCTCGTTCCAAACAATCCGATGAAATGCATCCATATCGCTCTAACCTTTCCTCGCTGACAAGATGATGACGAACCCCTTAATCTTCTATGGGTTCCGCAATATCATATTTATCGAATTCAAGAATATATTCAAGACCCCCAAACCAGGGTTCCTCTATGGGAATCACTCGCCGCCACACACCCTCTTGAGGCTTGCGATACCCCGCGACGACTCCCAGGAAATTTTCCTTCTGTTCCGGATCGAGCGCCATTTCCATCGATTTAGAGGAGAAGGGGAATAAGGTTTGTTGTTCTCGTTCCAAGATATCGTTGCCTAGGTAATCATATTCCTGCCCCCATAATTCCCGAAACGTGGCTTGATCGAACCGGGCCCGACTTTTCAGGGTATAGATCCGAACCTGAACGGGAGAGGGTGTGCCCTTGTCGTTCGGGTTGATCTCTTTGGCATTCAGGGTCATTTCCAACCCGATTTTGCTGGAACCGCAGGAAACGTTGAGTCCGCAAGCGACGACCAGGATGAGGAGCCCGAAAAGCCTAAGGCTTGGAGGACGATGATTTTGTTTGATGCACACGGATATACCCTTTCTCAAGTTGAGGCCCAAATAATTTGATAAACGCTTTTTTCTCTCCCTCAGACAATTGATGGTGTTTCTCCTTAAAGGATTCCCATGCCGGGTGGTGGCCAAAAAGGCCCATGGTCATGAGATTGGCTCCTAACCCTTTTTTCTTTTTGTTACATTCTATTTCCAGGCTAATCGGGTCCAGTTGTGTCAACAGAAATCGGATACATTCATGAAGCCCGGCAATGATCCCCAAGGGGTGAAGGGTGAGGTCCTCCAATACTTGTTGGAGTTGATGGAGCCGTTCTGGGAAGGGAATGGGCCCTGAGGGATCGAATAAAAATGAACGAATCTGGAAGGAGGTTTCGGCCCATTTTAAGTCGAGTTGGGGCAACCCTAATATCTTTGTGACAGGCACCTCAAAGTCTTTTTGGAATTGTCTGCGGCCTTTCATGGAACTATTTAAAAAATCTAAGAGAAGAGCCAAGACCTGTTCCTGTTCCGTGCCCTCTCCGGCGGGAAAGGAGGGAGCCACTTTGGAGACTTCCACGTCCTCCACAGGTTTCTTGACCGAAAGAGGCGGGAGGACGGGGGGCGAGTGGGCAGAGGCAGGCCCAGGAATGTCTCCGAAGATCTCGGGATCCCCAAACGTTTTTTCGATCACAGACAAAAGTTCTTCTTGTTGGACGGAAGGGAGAGGGGCAAGAGCCTCGCGCATGTGTTCCACCAAAAAGGCTTCCCGTTCCATGGCCGGTAAATGCATCATTTGAGCATATTGCTGTTGCAATTGCTCCACGATGGTTTCGGTCGGGGCTGATGCGGGTGGCGCAAAAATGGTTTCATCCGACGTGTCAAGCCCCACCAAGGTTTGAGCGGTTGTGGTCATGACAAATTCCAACACGA
This sequence comes from Nitrospirales bacterium, assembly GCA_965223495.1. Lineage (GTDB taxonomy): Bacteria > Nitrospirota > Nitrospiria > Nitrospirales > UBA8639 > Nitrospira_E. Next base: position 1,401,237 of record OZ245001.1, read on the forward strand.
AATCCCCAATGCCGATTTGATCGTGTTCGGCCAACGGGTACGGTTTGCCAATGTCAATTTTTGCCCCATTTAACAGTGTTCCATTCGTGCTCCCGATATCCATGAGGATGTATTCATCGGCTTGCTGGGAAATCTTGGCATGGCGAGAAGAAATGAGCCGGCGTTTATCGGGCAACCGGTATTGACTGGCCTGGCCTCGGCCGATGATGCACTCCCCTCCCCATTCCCGTTTCGATAAATCGGGAAAGTCTTGATCCTCGGGTGTGCGGACGATGAGTTGAAAGGGCATCGTGTTACCTTTCAGTCAACCCCACTTCTTTTCGCACCGCCTGACAGGCACGAAGGATTTCTCGTCGGCGTTCGTAGGGACTGAACAATTCCAGTTGAATCCACTCCCCGATCTGACGGATGCGATGTCCCACGTTTCGAAGATAGGCACTGGGATCCGAATCGTCTATCTCCTCTTGGTGTTCACCCGCGGGCCCTTTCACCGGTTCTCGTGCGAGCAATTGAAGGGCCAGCTCCAGCGTCGCCTGCCAAATATAGGAGGGAATTTCGGGAGCGTTGTCGCTGGAGGCTGGGCCAGGACTCATGATTCTTTGAGAAGAAAACAACGTCCCTTGCTCATCGAGTAATCCGCGGAGAGGATTGCTGCCTTTTCCCAAAAGGGGGTTGCTCTGATGTTGGGACAGAAGGCTCGTACCACGAATCAGAGATGGCAACGCGCGATCCAAGCGGGTTCGAGTTTCGGTATCCCGACCCACCAGGGTTTGAAGGAGCAACAGCCCTAAGCTATACCAATCACAGGAATATTGGAAGGCCCGGTAGAAGGTGACCCCGGTTTGTGAAAAGGGCGTGTCTTTCACCAACTCCAATTGCTCCCAATCTGCTTGGCTCATCGGTTCCGATTGGCCACGGACGAGGACACCGCGTTCCGGCGATTCCTGTCGGGTCGCCCAAATCGTGACCGGAGCATTCCCCTTTTGAAGGATTGGCAGGTGTACCCCAAACACATCCTGCGCGGAAAACGAAGAACCCTGAAGTGTGTCACCCATCAAATGAAGATGGAAAATACCTTGAACCTGATCGATAGATTCGTCCGGTTTTCGAACTTTTTCCATGGACCGCAGCAACACCGTAAAGGTTTCTTTCTTGCCGAGCGGCCAATCGCGCATTTCCGGAGCCTTAAAACTCGTATCCATCGAATGGGGAGGTTGAAATAAGTTGGCCTGGAAGACGGGAGGCATCGTCTCATGTGTAAAGGGGGTGGCCAGTTCCTGTCCTTCAAGATGTTCAATAGAGAAATTCCATCGAGCCGGGAGCAAGGGGTCGGCTTCTTTGGGGAGGAGCACGTGAATGCGGGAAGGCCCGAGCCCTAAATGAGGCCGATGGTGTTGTTGGTAAAAGGCTGTGACTTGTGCACACAAGCTCGCAAACATGCGGCACTTTAACCAAAGGATTTCTAGGGGAAGCCGGCTGGGCAAGCGTTGCGTAAATAAAAACTGCTGGGTTTCCGTAAAACGCCGCATGAGTATGGGCAGGGCCACTCGCCGTTCCTCGGTTAATTGGTCGAAGGACCATTGGGAACAGGCTTGGTCCCAGGGAGCACCGCTAACGAGATCAGAAAATTCGTCCCACTGGAGGGAGAGGTGGGGAGAAGAGGCACTGGGAGATGAAGACGCCATAATTTGCAAAATGACAGCAGACTGGACCGGCCACCCTAATGCACCAAATAAATCCGGGGAATCCAGAAAATTTTCATAGAAACCCAGCAACTTCAAAGTCTTAAGGGGGAAAAGCCTATCCCTTTCGCCGAATAATTGCAAGCGCGTGTTCTTTCCTGGGTAAGGCCTCATCCACAGGGCTCCCCAAAACACCAGGTTTGGGCATGGCCAGGGCACAGCGCCGCGTGTTGAAGGCTGGGATTTAAGGCATCTTTGGGGGGGTGACTTGCGAAGGATGTTTCCTGGCAAATCGAAAATTGGGCAGACACTTGTTGCCGAGTTGAGTGGATATACCTCTTTAGAACTACATTAGGGGCAACTGACAAGAGATAAGAGGCAAGAAAAAAGCCCAAGGCATGAAAACCAACAGCTCCTAAGTAAATAAAAGAAAATTTAACGGCAAAAGGTTGAAATTAATAAAACAATCATGGACAATCGGTGGCACCAAGGAAAATTGGGTAAGTTGGGGCACGGTCCTTGGCTATAAAGATTACCCCCATGATCTTATAAAGGTTGCCCAATGTTCTGTGATCGTCGAGTCAAACGGTATTCAGTGTGCGCCCCTCCCCTCTTACGCTTTGGCGTAGCGCTCCTGTTCCTTATTAATGTCTTCAGTCCAACCCTCCTTTTAGCCCAGGATATTACTGTTCCAGAGTCAAAGTTGCCAGGAACTATGGATCCTAATCCAAATTATTTGGGAACCCAAATAGATGTTGACGGAAACACCACCACCATTACAGGGGGCATGCGCACCAATGAGGGAAAGAACTTATTTCATAGCTTTTTAAACTTCAGTGTAGATTCAGGACATACTGCCAATTTTTTAAATGATCCGGGTAATCCAACGACGAATAATATCTTCAGTCGAGTGACGGGAGGCTCAGCCTCCACAATTGACGGAACCATTAAAACCACAAACTTTAGTGATGCCAATTTATATCTCTTGAATCCAAATGGAATAGTCTTTGGTTCAACAGCCCAACTAAATTTAGGCGGAGCGTTTTATGGGACCAATGCCAATTACATTCGGTTTGATAACGATAACAATACGAAATTCGGACCGGGTCTGAATCCTGATGCTACCTTGCTCTACGCCAATCCTACCGACTTCGGCTTTATGGGGCCTGCCCCTGCTAGTGCCATAACGGTCAACGGATTAACCAGTCTGAATGAAACACCAATTATCCTCGTAGGCCGTGATGCCAACGGTCTAGATGAGGAAAATAAGCCCATTGTTGTTCCTGGAGTAGAAATCTCCGGGCTTATCCTAAACGGCGAGCCATCCAATGCTAATGGAAGCTGGAATACATCGATCGAAGGTGGAATCGTTAGCATTGCCAGTGTTGGCGCCGAAGGGATGTTACCTTCTATGGCCGGAGAAGCCATAACTTCCAGCCCCGGGGAGTGGGGCTTCCCTGCTGGTGAAATTAAAATTCATAATGGGGGCCGTATTATAGTAAGTGGAAATCCTGCAGGAACGGTCTTTATTCGGGGGGGTAAACTTACGCTTAATGGAGAATCTGCTCGCAGCTTCATCCATGCCCGAAATCTGGGAAAAATCAACCATGCTGCTCAAGGCGATGCGACTAAAAATAAACCGGGCACCGCAATTGACATAGATGTTGTTGACGAATTTTCCATAATAAACGGTGGCCAACTCAGTGCGAATGCTTTGGGAATTGAAAAGATCGTTGAAATGGTGGAAGGAGAAGAACAGGTTAAATATGTTGGAGGATCTGGGGGAGACATAGTCATTTCTGCAGACAAGGTCAAATTAGAAGGGAGAGGGTTTGGGGATATTTCTAGCGCGATTGCCACTCGTTCTTTCATGAATAATGTAACCTATCCTGATGTAGAAATTACCCCCAATGATACAGTCGTGAAGGGCGGCAATGGCGGGAAAATCACGATAAACACCAATGACCTTTCTATTAAAGACAGTACCTTTATCTCAACAACCACGAGGAACCCAATCGTAGCAAATACACAAAGAAATAACACTGGTAACGCGGGGAAACTTGAAATTAATCCCATCACACCAGACTCTTCTTTGATTTCAATTTCCGGAACACAAGGGATTTTCAGCGAATCCTTGTCAAGCGGATCTCCAGGGGAAATTTCCATTTCAACCGGTCAATTTACGTTGTCTCAGGTTAACATAACAACTACAAATATCGATGGTGATACTTCTTTAAACGAAGGCAATATTTCAATCTCAGCCTCCCGAATTAATCTCTTAAATGGGGCCGAAATTGAAGCGTCAACATCAGGGTCTGGGAATGCCGGAAACATCTTGTTAGATGCTGAGTCTGTGACTAGTAACGGCGGCGCCAGCGAGGCGAGTCGTGTAAAAATTTCAAGTAGCAGTTCCAGTACCCAACCGGGTGCGGGAAAAGCAGGGACGGTTACTATCCTGGCGGATAGAACTATTGTAATGCCAGATGGGTCAATGAGTAAGATTGGCACGATTTCATTGACGAACACGGATATTACGACCTCGGTGGCCGATGAGGGGCAAGGGGGATCAATTTCCATAGAGGCCGCGGGAGACAATACGCTCACACTGACCAACAGTAACCTGACAGCTACGGTCAAGGATTTCGCCAAAGCCAGAGAAGAGGATGGAACCATCAAGATGGACCCCAAGGGAAACCCCCTGACCCTGATGGATGAAAATAATATCGCACTGGATGGTCCCACCCATGGTCTTTCAAACATTTCCTTGACGAGCCCCACGATTCAGATCTTCGACGGCACGATAACCGTAGAAACAACTGGGGATCGGAATGCCGGAGACATCCTTTTGAGTACGGATTCACTAACCAGTACGGGTGGGTTAACCGAGGCCCAGCGCGTGACCATTAGCAGTAGCAGTACAAGTAGCGCGATTGGCTCCGGAAACTCAGGGAATGTCACTATTCAGGGTTTAGGAGGAGATGGCACTAAAGCCACCAATGCGATTACTTTAACGCGGACGGATATCGAAACCGATGCACGGGGTACGGGGAAAGGCGGGGATATTACGATTAACGGGGCAAATGCGGTGACGTTAGACCATACTCGCCTGAAGGCTGACGTCAATAATAAGACCGCGGGAGAAGATACGGAATTTTCGGGGGCTACCATAACCATCGATGGCACGGAGATGAAGATTTTAGGGGGTGGGATTACGGCCGGGAGTACCGGGTCTCGTGATGCGGGACGCATCGATCTCAATGTGGGTGCCCTGACGACGGAAGAAGGCTCTCAAGCCATGGAGTTTGTTGGACCCGGGCTGACCACATTCGTCCAAATTACGAGCAGCAGTGTATACGACAAGGAAGGTGCGGGAGATGCGGGAAGTGTGAAAATCGTTGCGGATAAGGCTAAGACGTTACCAGAGGGCTCCACTACGCAGCCTGGCGCAATTTCTTTAGTGCGGACGGATATTCGCACCGCCGTAACCCCGGAAGACCAGGATGAGTTGAAGGATCTGAGTACCCTTAATTTTAATAGCGACGGCCAAGGGGGAACCATATCTATTGAAGCTACGAGATTTCGAGGGGAAGGGGTAGACATTCGCTCTAGCGCCAATGGGATCAGTGGAGATGCGGGGAGCGTCGTCTTTGATGTCGAGACCTTTGAGGTATTGAGGGGTTCGACTATATTTAGTGAAACGTTGAATCCTAAGGGTTCCGGCAAGGCCGGGACCGTGGAAGTTCAGGCCTCGGGGGCTGAAGGGACTCTCGCAAAAATTGCCTTGACGGGGTCTCGGATACAAACCAACGCCAATGGGGAGGGCCAAGGGGGGGAGATTCTTTTAACCGCCGAAGATTTTACATCTAAAGAAGGTGGGGAATTAAAGGGCGAAATTCAGCTGAATCAATCCAATATCGTGGCCACCGTGAGGGATTTTGCCAAAGCGAGAGACGAAGAAGGAAACATCCTGAAAGATGAAAAGGGGAATCCCCTGCCCCTGACAGACGAGAAAGGAAAACTTCTGGATTGGGCTTCGAACCCGGACGGCTTGGCCAATATCGAAGTATCCGCGTCCAACATTATGATGACCCAAGGGGGAATCCGCGCGGAGACGGAAGGCGATCGTGACGCGGGAGCAATCCAAATCAAGGGGGATGCCGCCACCTTGAATGGCATCGTTTGTGATAAATGTTCTTCCCGAGCTGAAATTCTTGGTTCCAGCCGGGGTACAGGTAAAGCAGGCACCATTACGTTCCAAGTGGATAAGCTGACCACCAACGTGGATGTCAGTATAAAATCCGAATCCTCAAATATCGTAGAACTTGATGCAGTTACCCTCCAAATTCTGGACCCGAATAAAGATGCCGAAGAAAAAATTCGTGAAGCCAGGGGGGAGGGCTCGGCAGGCACCATCACGATTGAAGGCGTAGGGGGGAATCCAGCTACGAAGGTTGTGCTGAATAATACAGAGGTGAGTACGGAAACAAAGGTTGGCACCGGTGGGGAGATTACAATTCGAACTCAAGATATGAAGTTACACAATTCCACGGTGAATGCCAACACGGTGGGATCGGGAAATGCCGGGAATGTCACCCTCAAGGTAAAAAATTTGGCCGCCACCTCCACCTCCCCTGAACGAACAGAAATTAGTAGTAGTAGTACCGGCGTGGATGTCAATTACGATGAAATAATTAATGACATACCAGTCAAGATAGCGGAAAAAGATGTAACAGACATTTTTGCCACGGGCAATGCCGGCAATGTGAAAATTCATGGGGTGGCCCCTCCCCTCCCCAATGGCCTCTCATTAGCCAATAAGGTCCTTCTGGAAAAAACGAAACTGATCACGAATGTTGGACCTGAGGGCGGACAAGGAGGAAATATAAGCATCGCCACCAACATACTCAACCTAAATGATGGGACGACTATTCGGTCCGATACGTCAGGACCCGGGCATGCGGGGGGGATTACGTTCAATGTTAACACCTTGACAGCCAATGTTAAAACGAATGATGCAGGATTGCCGGATACAGAGCTGGTTACCCAGGCGGATGGGAAAACAAAAATTCATGAGCCGAAGATTTTGGCCGATGTCAGTAAGGTGGAAATATCCAGTCGCAGCACGGGGCCAGCGCAAAAGGCTGGGAATGCGGGCTTCATTACTATTCAGGGTGCCAACAATGCGGCCGCGTCCAATGTGGCGCTGGCCAAGGCAAATATTAGTACCAACGCGTCTAGCACCGGCGGTGGGGGCGCCATTAGCATTACAAGCGCGGGCATGAAGCCAACCGAGGGATTAGCCGGCATCTACCTCAAGGGCACGGATATTTCCGCGAGTGTTACCAATATTCCTGCTGTAGGAGAAAAGCCCAGCGATTTTCCGGCTTCCATTGAATTGGCGGCCAATCATATTCGGATTGAAGATTCTAGTAATATTGATGGTAGTACCCGAGGGTCACGCAATGCTGGCGATATTAAAATTGCCGTGAAGACCTATGAGGCTACGGATTCACCGATCACGAGCAAGAGCAACAAACCGTCTACGGATGCCGGCGCGGCGGGACGGGTGCTCATCAAAGGGGTAGACTCCGACAGTGTGGCCGAGAAGATCACGCTAAACCGGGCGGATATTTCTACCACGATCGAGGGGGGGGATATGGACACCCCGACTGCCGACATTACGCTGCAAGCAAAGACGATTGAGCTGGGAACCAATACCGATATTCGTGCAAACACCCATGGGGAAGGGAATGCCGGCAATATACAAGCTGAGGTCAGGACATTCACGGCTTTTGAAGCCAAGATTGAAAGTAATTCTACTAGTTCGGGTAGTGCCGGCAGTGTAAGCATTCATGGGACAGCGGGGCCCAAGAGTGGCGCGACACAAATCACCCTTACAGGTAATAAGGAAGAGAATACCGGTTCTCGTATTGATACCTCTTCTAAGGGAGAGGGCCCTGGGGGTGAAATTATTTTGAAGGCCGATCCTAAAGAAGGAAAAATCATTCTAGAACGGGCTAATTTGGTTGCCCAGGTGACGGACTTTGCTAAAGCGAGAGACGAAGAAGGAAACATCCTGAAAGACGAAAAAGGAAATCCCCTGCCCCTGATGGACAAGGACGGAAAGCCCCTAGATGGGCCCTCGAACAAGAAAGGCTTGGCCAATATCGAAGTATCCGCGTCCAACATTATGATGACCCAAGGAGGTATCCGAGCGGAAACCTTTGGCGATCGTAATGCCGGAAACATTACGATTGTTGCTTCTGATACGACCACGATAAATGGGGATGCGGAGGCAATTTCTTCCCAAAAGGCCCAGATTTTAGGACGTACGTTTAATAAAGGCCAAGCTGGCACAATCACGTTCCAAGTCGACACTTTACAGACCAATGTGGATAAAGATGGTAAACCCTTGAAGTACACCCTCTTGGAGAACACACCTTTAGTCGAAATTGCCTCGACCACAACTTCGACTGATTTTTCAAACACGTTCGAGGGAAACGGGGGTGTCATCACCATTGAGGGTGTGGAGATTGAGGGGATGGAGGGCGTGGAGAAAACGCCGGCGAATTCTGTCCTCTTGTATGACACGGAGTTGACCACTGAAACGAAAGATGGCAAGGGGGGAACGATTACGGTTCGGGCGCAGGATGTGGCGTTGGACAACTCCACGGTGAATGCCAATACCGTGGGGTCGGGAAATGCAGGGAATATTAACCTTGAGGTGAATTCCTTGACCACAACAGGTCTTTCCCGACGAACGGAAATCAGCAGTAGCAGCACGGGGCCGAATACGGATGCGGCGGGCAATCCGATTGCCCCGTTTGCCACAGGCAACGCGGGCAATGTGGTCATTCAAGGTATTCAAGATCTTGAGCAAGAGGGAATTGAAGCGGTGGCCAATGCCATTAGTCTGAGCCAGACGGATATCGAAACCGATGCCCGGGGCACGGGGCAGGGAGGAGCCATTGATATTTTGGCGGCCAGTACGCTCACCATGGATAATGTGAATCTTTCGGCCAATGTAGCTAATGGACCCAATCTCTCCGATGACCCCACCGGGAATATTTTTGTGACCGCTGGTGGGCTGGCCCTGCTCAGCGATAGCGAAATGACGGCCAAAACCACGGGTGAGCGGCATGCCGGAAATATCATATTTTTTGCCCCCGAAGTAATAGCAGAGAATGTTCAAGTGAGTAGCAGTAGCACCGGCTTGGATATCAATGACGAGCAAGGGGTCAGTGCTCTTCCTTTCGAAGGGAAGGAAGATCTTTTGGCCACGGGCAACGCGGGAGTGGTTATTTTTTCCGGCAATGATCTCCAATTTGACAACTCAAAAATTTTGACCGAAGCCCTTGGCGAAGGTGGTGGAGGCTTGATTACTCTCGACGCGGTTTCCGACGTCACCTTATCGAACACCGAGGTATCTACCTCCGTTCACAATGGGTCGGCCGGTGCACAGGCTGGTATTCTCATTACCACTCCCCATTTAGATATTTCTGGGGGAAATTTGCGAGCCGATACCACTGGTTCACGTGATGCGGGAGGTATTTTCTTTAATGTTGACACGCTAGATACCCATTTGTTTGGTAACGAAAGGGTCAAGATTAGTACGAGCAGTACGGGATTGGATGCGAATCGTGATGGGGAAGTCAATTCGGTCATTCGAAATAATATCGGAGATGAGTTGGCCAGTGGGAAGGCTGGAAATATTGGGATCTTTTTATCATCACAACTTGATTTTGATACACCTCCGACCATGGTAACCCTTGAGGACACTGATATTCAGACCGAAGCCAAAGGTACAGGTCAGGGTGGTTTTATCAATATTGTTGCCAGCGAACAAATCCTGTTAACAGACAGTTCTCTTTCGGTGGATACAAATAATACTCCCGACAATCCCTTTACAAATGCTCTTATTTCCCTGGATACACCTAGGCTGGAGATAATTAGAGGGGGAATCTTTGCCCGGACCTCCGGGAATCGAAATGCCGGGGGTATCTTCGTGCACGTGGATGATACTCTGGTAGCCTCCGGAGTTGAGTTCAGCAGCAGTAGTACTGGCTTGGATACCAATGGAAATGAACACCTTGATATCTTGGCCACAGGGAATGCCGGGAATATTTTTGTCGATGGACCTACCCTTTTGTTTGATAGTTCAAAACTTTTAACGGAAGCTAAAGGGGAAGGGGTTGGTGGAAGAATTGCACTCGATGGCCTGACGCAAATCACCTTAACCGGCACTGAGATTTCCACTTCGGTCCACGATGGCACAGGGGGAGATCTTGCCGGCATTCTGGTAACCACTCCCGTGTTCAATATGATGGGGGGAAGTTTACGAGCCGACACGACTGGTTCACGGGATGCAGGGTTTATTGGCCTGCTGGCACCGGAAGTGACCACGGTCGGAGCTAGCATAAGTACTAGTAGTTTGAATGCGAATGCCGATGGGCAATTCGACTCGTTGGCTACCGGGAATGCCGGGGGGATTTTCGTCGAAGGCGACAATTTGGTTTTTGAAAACTCTGAACTCTTAACCGAAGCTTTGGGTGAGGGTGTTGGCGGGTTGATTCAACTTGACGGCTCGTCAACTGTTAGGTTTTCCAATGCAGAGGTGTCCACTACCGTTCATGATGGGGGCAGTGGTGAACAGGCCAACATTGTGGTAACCACCCCAACTTTAGACATCGTTGGAGGAAGTCTACGTGCGGATACCACGGGAAGTCGGAATGCCGGAGCCGTGACGTTGAATACCAATGATTTTTCTGCTCTCAATACGGTTATATCTAGTAGTAGTTCAGGATTACTCACGACAGGAAATGCCGGGGATGTGATTATTCAAGGTCTAACAGGAAGTGGCAGTCCCGTGCTGAATTCTTTTGAACTCACCACTTCAAGTGTTATCACCGAAGCCCAAGGACTCGGACAGGGCGGGTCTATCGTGATGGCTAGTGCCAGTCCCATGACCGTCGTTGAGAGTCTTGTTTCAGCTAATGTGACCAATGGAGCGAACCTTAGCGCCAGCGAGATTGGTAATATTGCCCTCTCAGCTCCTGACATGACGATCATTGGGGGGAGTTTGACAGCCGAAACGCGAGGCAGTCGTGGAGCTGGCAATATTACCCTTCGGGCGGAAGGCGGAACGATCAGCACACAAAGTGTGGTTGTCAGTAGTCAAAGCACTGGGACCCATACCGATGTTGGACAAGACGGGCAAGCGGGAACCATCTCCCTTTTTGCGGGTGAACTATCTCTGCAAGATACCACCATTACCACCGAGGCCCTGGGGAATGGAGCAGGCGGGTCCATCACGTTGGAAGCCACGAGTCCGTCCACCTTGGAACTCGATCATAGCACCATCTCCGCGGCGGTCAACGATGCCCCCATCTCGGGTGCCTCTCAGGGCCAAAATGCGTTGGGCAATATTTCCCTGATGTCTCCCACCATTCGGATCATGAATGGCAGTGAGGTGTCGGCGTTATCCCAAGGCTCGCGTGATGCGGGCTCTGTCAACCTTGTTTCGGATGATATTCACATTGCGCACTCGATGGTGGCGACGTCGGGGGCCGGCAGTGGGGCCGGGGGCGATATTCTGGTAGACGCGGCCACGCAATTGATCCTGGATGCGGCCACCCTTTCGGCCACAGTCAATGACGGCCAGGGTGGCAACATCGACCTGTCTGCTGGCTCGAATCGGTCGACCAAAACAGAATTCGGCAAAGAACTCCTGCTTGTCAGTAATGCGAGTACGATTACGGCAGGCAGTGCGGGGGTGGGCAATGCGGGCACGATCTCGCTGGGCTCCACGGGGACCCTGCGTGTGCAAGATCACAGTTTGATTTCCACGGAAGCCGCCCAGGCGACGGGCGGACAAATTACGCTGCAGTCCGATTTTCTGTTACATATCCTAGAGAGTGACGTAAAAAGTTCGGTGGGCGGAGATGTGGGCTCGGATGGCGGCAATATTGAACTGCGCAGTGGAGATTTTGTGGTGCTGCAAGGCAGTGCGATTGAAGCCAAAGCGCTGGCGGGCCGGGGGGGAGATATTACCGTGACCTCTCCGACGTTTCTGGCGGATTCGTTCACCACGTTAGATGCATCTTCTGAATTTGGGGTGAGTGGGATCGTCAATATTGACTCGCCCGTGCAAAACTTAAGTCAATCGCTGGCGCCACTGCCGGAGGACATCGTAGAGGTGGCCTCCTTATTGTCCGAACAATGTGCCGCCCAGAAGGATGGAGAATTCAGTAGTTTAACCCTGGGCGGTCGAGACCGGATTCCTCACGAGCCGGGCGAGCTCTTACCCACGCCTACCCTGCTCCGGGGGTTGGATGGGCTTCCTCCCGTCTCTTCATTGGATGCCCCCTCCCCTCAATTGGCTCGACTGGGTTTGACTTCACTGGTCCTCACCCAACCGCTGTCGTTGCCTCCATCGTCCTTCCCCTTACTCTTAACCGGGTGTGGGCCTTCCTGAACAAGGCCTCCTCAACGACATTCCCTCTATGTTCTCATTTTCTTTGACGTCACGCTTTCATCACCTTCATATAGGTAGAATTATGTGTCACATTTTTGCCAATCCTCAGAATGATCAGCGTCGAACCTCGCCAACATGCACGCAGCCCTTTTCTGGTTGGAAATTCTTACCGGTAGGAATACTTCCTTGGCTTCTCGGGCTGACGATGTTTTCGGGGTCGGTTCTGGCCCAAACTGGGCCCCTGATTTTAGACCCTACGGGTCGGTCTGGTGAGCCTCCCGCGGTGACCAAACCCACACCGCTTCCCCAAAAACCGCCCCCAGAAATCCTTCCGCCTCCACCTGTCCTGAAAGAGGAAACCGGTCCCCCGCCTCTCCGGGTGTATGTGGATACCATTCAGATTGAAGGCAATACGGTCTTTTCTCAGGAAGAGCTCGATCAGGTGACCCAACCCTACCGGGATCGCAATCTCACGACAGAAGATTTGGAAGAATTACGCCAGGCCTTGACGCTGCTGTATATCAATAAGGGGTACGTCTCTTCGGGGGCCATTATTCCCGACCAAGCGGTCACGGATGGCCGCATTGTCTTTCGCATGGTGGAAGGGACGCTGAATGATATAACGGTGGAGGGGGAGGAACATTTTCTTCCGATCTATTTTTCCTCCCGACTGGCCCTGCATGCCGGGCCTCCGGTGAATCTGAAAAACCTTCGCGACCAGTTACAGGTGATGCTGCAGGACCCCTTGATCGCGCGGCTCAATGCGGAACTGCGGCCGGGGTTAGAACGGGGCCAAAGTGTGCTGCATGTGCGGGTGGAAGAAAAGAGCCCCTGGCGAGCCTGGGCGGAGTTTAACAATTATCAGTCCCCGACGGTCGGGGCGGCCAGACTGTTGGGGACGGTCGGGCATCAGAATCTTCTGGGGCTGCGCGACTCTTTGTTTTTCACGTATGGGCGGTCCGATGGGGTGGATCCTCTGATCGATACGAGTTACACCATTCCGTTTACGCCCTGGGATACCTCGCTGCAGGTGCAGTATCGACGGAACGATTTTCAAGTGGTGGAAGAACCGTTTTCCACCTTGAAGTTTGAGAGTGAATCGGAAGTCTTTTCGGGGACCTTGCGCCAACCGCTGCTTCGCACGCCCACGCAGGAAGTGGCGGTTTCCTTCACGGGAGAGCGGCTGGAAAACCAGACCTTTATTGATGGCTTTCCCCTCCCCTTTGCGACCCCGGGCGCGGACAAAAAAGGGCGGACGGTGGTGACGGCGCTCCGGTTTGGCCAAGAATGGACATGGCGGAATCCCTCCTATGTGTTAGCTACCCGTTCGCGGTTTTCTGTGGGCATTGATGCGCTCAACGCCACCGCGAACGCGAGTACCCAGGTCCCCGATACGCATTTCTTCTCCTGGTTAGGGCAGATGCAATTAGGCTATCGCTGGGATGTGTATCCCCTTCAAGTCATCAGTCGTATGGACCTGCAACTGGCCAATGATTTGCTCTTTCCGTTAGAGCAATATGCGGTGGGTGGACGCTATTCGGTGCGTGGCTACCGGGAAAATACGCTGGTCCGGGATAATGCGTTTTTATTTACAGCTGAATCCCGGATCCCGCTGTTACCGGATATGATCGGGCCGGACACCTTACAATTGGCGCCTTTTGTGGATGTGGGGCGTTCTTGGTTTGCCAAACGCAATAAGAGTTCCGCGACCCCTCTGCCGGGGGCGAAAACGTTAGCCAGTGTGGGCGTCGGGCTTCGGTTAAACCTTTTCCAAAATTCATTCCCTGCTTTTAATAACTTGCAGGCCAATGTATATTGGGGCCATCAACTGAACGACGTGGACCAGGATGGAAACAATTTTCAAGATCATGGGGTGCATGTGCAAGTTCTGCTGAATGTACTCTGAGGACCGTATCGGAGAAAAACGAAAAGCGAAAAGATTGAAACGAAATTTCCGGGAAAGGGACGGCAAAATCTTCGATGAAGACAGAGCTGCGTAGTCCTACCGTTCGGCGATAAAGACTTTGTGCAGGTAGGGCTGGTGCCGGACGAGCGATTGTGCCGTTTCCGTGGGAGTTGTAGACTCTGCCACGATTCCCAATTGAACCAGACACCCGAAGTTCGACTCTCTGATGGCCATGTATCGAAAGGTGCCGCGGGTTCGCGCCTGGTCCGCTGGACATTCGGGGGTATGGTTTGGGCAAGGGCTAAAGTGTTTCCCTTCCGAGATCAGATCAATTCTCCCAGGGTCGATCCCTAAATTGTTAAAAAATTCTCTGACCTGTTTTCCTCGCTTGAGTCCAAGAATGAGGCTATAGCCCTCCTCGCCCCGACCATCGCAGTGACTGCGTAGCACCAAGTCCCACCTGGGTTCCTGCTCCAGCTGCTGTTGGGTGTGCGCAATGACCTGACTGACATGCCCCTGGAGATACGCGGTGGTCCGATCCAGATAGACTCCCCCAAGAGATAAGGGCGTTGGTACGCTCCTGAATTCCTTCCTCTTGACCTCCGGTGTCGGGGTATTTTGATCTGTATACGCGACCCATCGCTCCGGATGAACGAATTCCTCTTTGAGTGTCCCTTGTATGATTGGTCGACTGGGGGGCATTCCCCATCTTGTTTGTGAGTAAATCGCCCTAACTTGCAAGGGGTAGGTGGTCTTTTTAATGGGATTGTCTGGATCCTTGGCCAAAGAAGGGTCATTCCAATGGCTCAATCCTATAAACAGAACGATGAGGAGGGCCATGCAAAAGGCGATTTTTTGTCGGCAACCGGCCAAGGAACGGGGCTCCAATAGGAAGGGTCGCACAGAAGGTCATGTATCTTTCTCCAAGTCTTGTCGGGTTATGCTTCGTTGATCTTAACGGTGAGAAATGATTCTCAAGTAATATTTTTAAGCGAGATGTATCGGGCCCCAATCTCTTATTCGGTTTTCCCCTATGGGATTGGTCATTCAGAAAACCTGTCCCGTGTTTACGGGACAAGAGGTGGGGAGCCTAGCCTTGCAGTTTTTTTTTTGGAGTAAAGCAACGAGCTGTTCACAAGTACGGTATTCCCGCTCGGGGTTAAAGCGTGTTGAAGGGGGACAATTGTACCCTTAACTAACCCACCCGTACCGGTATCCTAGTTTCGGGGAATGCCCCAGGCCTGAGCGTGACTTCTCGGGTTGGTTTTGGTCTATGAAATTTCCGATTGAAAAATTAGTGATTGAGGCAGGAACGTTTTAGGAGGGATAGCGACTAGGAGTCAAATTGCCTTGAGAATCTTTTCAGTTCCCTCGTGACGGGTAAGGAGGGAACAGCCTCAGGGTTTCGAGAATGAGGGCTTGGTTTAAAGGCCAAGCCCCTTTTGGGGGAACCTTTTGAATTGTGCTGGGGAAGGCGCAGTACCCCTACAGCCAATTATTGATTAATAAAAAGGGCGACCAATAGTTGGGATGTTGGTATTGTGGATCGTCTAATATAGCCATTTGGGCTTGTTGCAGGGCAATGGCTTTTGAAAACGAGGGATCTTGCAAATTCCGGTAGAATTTTCCCACGAGGTCCGATGCCACTTGATCATCGATAAACCACAGCGTGGCCAGAGCACTTCGAGCCCCGGATTTCACCGCGACCCCGGCAAGGCCCAACGCCGCCCGGTCATCTCCTGCGGCTGTTTCACAGGCGCTCAGTGTTAATAACTCGAGAGGGTGCTCGCGAAACTTAAAGAGCCCCACGATTTCCGCGAGTTTATCCATCGTAATTTTTCCATCATGGGCAAGGAGGAAGCTTTTTTCGACTTGTCTTTCGACCAGTCCATGGGAGGCAATATGCACGATCGTGAAATCGCCGGCCTGCATCTCTTCTTTTACTTTACTGACCTGAAAATCCTGGTCCAACAGCAGTCGTCCATCGTATAACTCTTGTAAATCTTGTAACTCTTGTTTGACGTAGGGCAACGGGGGAAAGCCTTGTACGGCTTCCGAAACACCAAGGGACAACACCTTGATATTTTCCCGATCGAGGGGTTTGGGGTCGGTGAGTTGGAGCCCTGGGGTCGTGGCGACCGCATACCGCTGGATGAGGAATTGATTGCCATTCGAGAGGGCGGCGATGGGAATGGTGCGGAGGGCACCATCTGGGACAAAGACCAACGTGGTTATTTCGCGAGACGTGAAATCCTGTTCCAGCGGTTGGATAAGCCATTCATATAATTGTTGGGCATCTTTGCGATACGCATTGGTAAAAATATCTTGAAGATTTTGACGGAAATTCCGAATGGTTTTGGTCAGCGTGGCCTCGGGAACCTGAACGGTATATTGTTGGAGTCCATCATGGTATTCCACGAGGATCTCTAACCGATTTTTGAGAAGAATGGGATAGACAATCGCGGTATGTTGTCCCCCATTTTTAAGGGTTTGCCCTAAAGATTCGGTTTGTTGAACACAATTGTCTTGAAAATAGTCTTCCAACTCTGCAGCTTTGAAGGTCTCAATAGTCTTTCGAGCTAATTGTAAATACTGTGATCGTTCCTCAACATCCTCCGTAGCCTTGGCCCGTTGCAAGGATAAGTTGGCTGATCCGAAAAATAACGGTCCAATACTGGCCCTGAACGATCGATTTTGAGCCAATCGAGCTAACGAGACTTCACTTCGAATCGGTTTGAGGGTCAGGATGGCATGTTGGTAAGACTTTTGGGCATTATCAAAGTTCTCGTTTGCCTGATGGAGTCTGGCCAATTGCCAATGCCATCGATACAGGGCTTCAGGTGCATACCCTTTTTGTGCCGTTTTGATGGCTTGACGGGTCACGGAAAAGGCCTCTGTATGTTGGTCTGTTTTTTCATAGAGTCGTCCAAGGTACCCCCAGGCATACGATTCCCCCCGGGTATCCCCAATAGCTTTGGCAACCTTGAGTGCGGCGGCAAACGTGGCGAAGGCCTCTTGATAGGGTGATTCAAACGTGGGAGCCCCGTTTGATTTCGGCAATTCCCTCGCTTGCCCTTCTTGAATTTCCGGAAGCACGAAGATTTCCTGGAGTTCGGCGGGTGCACGCCCTTCTTCTATTTGAATGCCACGTTTCCCTCCCCGACTCCCTTCCCGGCTTGGTGATGCGGTGGAGGCGGTTTCGGCTTGAATCTTTACTGGTTTGGTATAGAGCTCGTCATACAGGATCCCCACGTTCAGTAACCCATACAGTTTTTCTTTCGTGTCCTGGAGTTCCAGGGACCGTTCTTTGGCCAAATCCAATCGTTCACGGGCATTCACCATTAATCCTTGTCCCAAGGCCGGCCAGATGGAATTAATGAGGGCCGTTACCTGAAGATTGGGATTGTCCGTCATTTCTGCTAAGACGGCTGCTTCGGTAAATGCTCCCAGGGCCTCACTATTACGGCCTAAATTTGTCATCACGGTACCCAATGAATTTAATAATCCGGCTATCAAGGTGGAGTGCTCTTCTTTTCGCGCGATGGTGAGGGCGTCATTGAGAAACTTAAGAGCTTCGTCCTTTCGACCTATAGCGGAAGCAATTTTCCCTTGTTCCCCTAGCGTTCTGGCCTTGAGGATCTCGTTGGGATGTTCTTTGAGAATATTCATCGTCATGTCTGATACGATCGCGGCCTTTCGGAATTGCCCTTCGCCCTGTAAGGCTTGAGCGACCAAGAGTAAGGCTCTGGCTTGGCCCTCGGCTTCCCCCTTCGCCTCAAATCTCTTGGCTTGATTCATCAACTCTAAGGCGGCAGGACCGAACTTTCCCTGGCTCAAGAGGTGCATCCCCGGGCCAAGTTTTGATTCAATTTCTCCGATTGATGCCCATGCGCCTGGCACGAAGAGAAGACAAACAAAGCCAATCGGCAAAAGGGCACACCAAAGGAATCGTGGATTCAGAAGGGTACCGGCCTGAAAGGGGGCCATGTTCGCAAAATAGGTCTGGCGAAGTCCGTTCGGGGATAGGTTTGGTGTTCGGCTATCAGGATTCATGATTTGCTTCCCCTTCAATCTTTAAGGCTACGGCCACTGGATTTTCCCGGGTTATCGATGTTTGGGCGTCGCTTCCAGCATGGCGCCATCTCGACTGATGGTCCTGATGGAGGCCGTTGATCCCGATACAATCATCACGCCTCGTGGTTGTTGCTCGATGGCCTGCTGGAGGGTTTGTAAGTACGCTTCGCTTTCACTGGTTTTCCCGCTGAGAGGTGGCCCCATGACAAAGGGACGGATACTTCCGATGGCCTTTATGGTTTCTTCCCCAAAGGGCTCGCGAACGACGAATCGTTCTGGCGAGTTTTCGCCACCAAACTCATAGGTTTGATTTTTTTTAATGTAGGCTTGAGCCCGAAATACGTTGGGAACCATATGCACCACTTTTCCATCCGTCTGAAAATAATCCAGTTTCAGGTACACGTCTTGTTCGGATTTCACGTAGACCACCAGATACTCTCCTTCGGTATAGATTCCGTCTGGTTGGTCCAGCCAAATGGTTAATCCTTCATCAGACGGTAGGGGTTTGATCAGGCCCTCTAACGTCGTTTTGATTTTTCGTTGGGAAACCCACCGAGAAATTTCCCGCTGCAATGGGGTGGACTCGACCTTGGCCGACACACGCACGCAAAAAGTGTGGTCATTGGGTTGGGTGGTTTCCACGTTCTCCTTATCCAAGGCTTGGAGACTGAGATTCTGCAAGACGTTTTCCTGAAGATGAAGTGACTCCAAAGTTTTTTGATTGGCTTTAAAGGTGGAGTGCTGAGCCAGAGCACGTTCTCGGGCTTTGATCAATGCAGATTTTTGGAGAAGCGGATGGGGGTCGAGTTTCGTGGAGGGATAACAATGTTCCCCTTGAATGCGTTCTGCTTTTGCGGCCCAGGCCGAGTGATCCTGCCATACGAGCAATGCCACCAAGATAAAAATAGCCCTTCCAAATCGTCTGATGCATTGTTGAGAGGCCATGGGGTTTGTGGTTCCTCTGAAGCGAAGTTCTAGAAAAGTTGCCAAATCAAAGGTTTTGGGCAATCGGTTGTGACTCAAAGGATAAAGCCGGGTCGCTTGGAACCGTTTTCCTCTTAACCAAATGACCATACATGTTGTAGCAATTTTTCGTCATGCTAAATTGCTATGATTTTATGGTCATTCTAGGTGGTTTTTAGGAATAAAATCCACTATTTTGAGCTGATGAACCAGGGGGTTTGGACCCCTCAAAAGACCTATGCGGTGTCGGATGGATTTTTTCCAAGAGCCGGCTCAATAACTATATAATTTTATGGCGTTTTTTTGTTTTTCGGTGCCTTTAGGAGAATGGCGCGCTGTGCAGAAATTAATTCAAGTAAAAAATTAATTTTTCCAGGACAGGGTCTTCCCGATATTTTTCAGGTTATACCCGCCCAGCGCTTCAATTTCATGGCGGAACGGAAGGCTGACGACGGCATCTAAAAATTTTTTCATGGATGGATGCGATTTGAGCAAACCGACGGACATGATTAAATCATACTGTTCTTCTCGAAGAGGGACAAAGCCTAGTCCGCAATGTCGGGCGGCAGCTTCCACGCCAATCCCCACGTCTCCGATACCTTCCTGAATCAGCCGCGCCAAATCCAAGTGTGAGGTCACTTCATGGGTATAGCCTTGGAATTGATCTGCCTGAATCCCCTCTTTTCGCAGGAGATGATCTAAAAAAAATCTGGCCCCCGATCCCGGTTCACGATTAATTAATCGAACCCCAGGGGCCATGAGATCCGCTACAGTATGAATGTGTTTGGGGTTTCCTGGTCGAACCAACCATCCCTGCACCCAAGAGGCAAAATGGACGCCGACAAAATCTTTTCCCGGTAAATAGCGTTTGAGATAGGGAAGATTTTTTCCCCCAGTTTTGGCATCCACAAGATGCACGCCGGCCATATGGACTTCGCCGCGTTGAAGGGCGCGTAACGCGTTGGCACTGCCCATGGTCCAGTTGGTGACTCCCACCGCCGCGTGAATTTTTTTAATATGTTCCCCGGCTAAAAATAGAGCCGGGTCGCATCCGGCCACGAGCATGCCTTTTTGAATGTCTTCCAGAGGATTGAGGAGTCGAACGGACACCCGAATTCTTCCACTTTTTTTGGTTTGCGGAATCGTAGATTCCACGATCCCATCAGCTGGAATGACAAAATTTAAGACCTCTCCCAACTCGCGTAAAGGCCTCGCTACTAGTCTCGAGCCCACTTGGGTCAGTTTGACACGAACAGGTTCGTTGCCTGGCCTCCCTGATCCTAACCAGTCGGCTTGGGCCATGGCCTGGTTCGGCGGTAAAGAAAATAAGTCTTCGACTTGGCACGTCAACGCTTGTGCCAAACGCAGGGCAATGGGAGTGCTCGGCAAATAGTGATTGGATTCGATGGCGTATAAAGCTTGTCGGGTGATCCCAATCTTCTTGGCGAGGGCGGCCTGTGTCAGGCCAAATGCCTTTCGCCTTTCATGCAATCTATTCTGAATGGGAGTTCCTTTTTCCAAGGTTGAGCCTTTCCTTGACGGTGAACGGTGATCCCGTGGGTTCTATATGATTGTCTTCACATCCTTGCATATGGAACCCACGATCACCACGAACGGTTCTGCGGATTCTTGAACGTCACTTTAACCTCGCACACCTTCCTCGGTTCTTTGGTCAACCACATTATTTGGTCCATCGGGTAGGAGGTTGTCCTCCGTTCCGGGTAGTCGACTTATTTTCCAACCGGCACCTGACTCTGAACCTCGCATCTCTAAGAATCCTTGACTGATGATAAGAGTACCGGTATGGTTAGCGAAATTGAATGGTTTTGTGTTCACGACTCCCTCCTAACACTCAC
Organism: Nitrospirales bacterium; assembly: GCA_965223495.1. Lineage (GTDB taxonomy): Bacteria > Nitrospirota > Nitrospiria > Nitrospirales > UBA8639 > Nitrospira_E. Next base: position 1,422,192 of record OZ245001.1, read on the forward strand.
TTCCTCATTATTCCATAACATTACTGTCGATGGGGCTCATGACCGGTGAATCTCCTTGCATCACCCCACACGTCCCGCACAAGATTTTGGCCCTTTTGGCACGTTTGATCATTCACAGGAAACCCATTTTTCGCAAATTATCTAAAGGAGAGATGTCATGTTGAGACGCGTGTGTTTGATAGGCTGTACCCTCATCTTTCTATTTGCCCCTCCCTTATTCGGTCATGAATCTCATTCGACGACCGCTCCAAAAATTCCAACCTTGAAAAAATCCCTGACTTCCGTACAAGTGCATACAGATTCGATTGCCATCACGTTCGGCCCTCTGGATTTGCCGGCTCCACATAGTGGGGATTTAGCGGCCAGCATGCCAAAGCACTTTTTTCACCTTCCCGAGGATCGGTACATGACCGGTTACAAAACCGAAGCCTTTACCCAGGAGGGCACTCCCCTGCCACAAGAATACCTCCATCATATTCTTCTCCTGGATATGGATCAGGAGAGTATTTCCTGTCCGGGTGAACCCCTGTTTTTTGCGGGCGCCGGTATGGAAATGCGGGAAACACGGTTTCCGGGCGGGCATGGAGTCAAGCTGGATCATACCCATAAATTGATGGCCTTAGTCGCTTTTTATCATAAAGCCGCCCCCACGAAAAATGCGATGGCCCGATTTACCATCTACACCGCACCTAAGGGCCAGACCATCCATCCCCTGGAAGTCTACCAAGTCGGGGTGAATGTCGTGTGCTACAGTAAATTTGACCAGCGTCCCGCCAATCAGTCCGATGAAGGTATTGCGATCAACCCTGGCGTTCAAGTGATGAAAGAACCCTTGAAATTTCTGGTTGATGGCTGTGTCAAATTCGCCTATCCTCATGGCCATAATGGGGCGTTGTTAATCGCCTTGGAAAATCACACACGACAGCAGACCCTTTTACGGACAGTCCCTGATGTCACCTCAGATGGCGCGTTACTTGGGTTTCCTGATCGCCAGGTTTATTCTGACCCTGTCGGGTTTCCTATCAGTACGAAGGAAGAGTATGAAATGGTGTTGATTCATCATCGGCCCCTTCAGCAACAAGGCGATATTCGTGGCATGGGAAATTACCTGCTGTACATGACCCGGGAAGCGTGTCCACTGCCCAATGGAAAGATGGTGAATGGAGGTCCGTCCACCCATTCCCCCCATAAATAATGACGAGACAGTGGAGACTGGCCTTCGAAACCAGATCCTTTTGATGAAAAGGAGGAAGATTCCTCTCTTGGATAAAGAATGCAGGACCCTTACATTTTCATCATGGATAATCGGGAAAGGTCCAGGACAATTTCTTCGCTTCGTTCATCCCCGAGGAACACATCGTAAGTTGTTTCCGTTCTGGGCAACACCGTCTCTTCATCAGCAAACAAAAATTCCATATTTAAGGGTGCCAAGGAAAAAAGGGGATATCGTCGATCGTATATCAATCCGGCAGGAGGAATCCCATACAACGTACGATGGTTACTCAAAATGATGTGTAAACGTCCTTTGGTGACGTAGATTCCTCCCGAGGTCACTTCTCGCTTTGTGGCGTTCACGGGATGGCTGATATAGAACGTCACCAACTCTTGTGGAACTGCCAGTTCCAGACCTTCTCGTAATCGTGGAGCTAAGACCTGAATTTCCTCTTCGAGGAACACGGGTTCAGACTCAGTCTTTCCCAGTATCCACTGCATGAGCGGCCACCGATATTCCCGTACACGAAGTCCCCGTAGCGCTTCATCCATTTGTCGGGGGGAAAGCTGAGCGGGATGGGCATGGAGGGTGTTGGGTTTATCCTCGTCCGACCAGGGTGAAAATTCCAAACGCACAAAGGTCGTAGGGTTTTCATATACCAGATAGGAATAGATGGGTGGGGCTGCACAACCGACCAAGAGAGCACAGAGGCTTCCAATAAGGAGACTCGCCCATTTTTCCTTGCCGAACATTAGGCATTCGACTCAGTCACGGACATCGTCATTTCTACCCGTTCAAGGGGGTTGTCATTCCCATCCCGTTGGACATTCACGATTCGATCGACCGTTTCTAGTCCACTGACCACTTCTCCAAACGCGGTATATTGTCCATCAAGAAATCCTGCATCGGCCACGCAAATAAAGAACTGAGAGCCGGCACTATTCGGGTCCTGAGAGCGCGCCATGGAGAGGGTGCCTCGGGTATGGGGACGGTTGTTAAATTCGGCATTGACCCGATAGCCCGGTCCTCCCATTCCGTGTCGAGAGCGATCGTGGTCCTTGCTATTGGGGTCACCACCTTGGATCATGAATCCGGGAATCACTCGGTGGAAGGTCGTTCCATCGTAGAATTGTTTCTGAGCTAACGAAATCATATTTTTGACATGATTGGGAGCTAAATCCGGAAAAAATCTGAGGGTAATGTCGCCCCAAGGCTCTCCTTTGACCTGAACAGATATTGTGAGGCGGGTTTCAGTCTTCTCTTCACTTTCACTCATGCAGGTTTCCTTTCTCGTTGGTTCAGCGCACGATTAATCATACGGGTGTCGGGGTGTCAATTCTATCCCGAATCCTTGGCTGACGTCATTCCAATTATCACCTTCGTCTTCGCTACGAAACGCTCCGCTGCTTGTCCCAGCATACAAGTCCCCTTCTGAAGTGAGGGTCAACGTCTGAACGGCCCGAACGGTTAATCCCGTATTCAGAGCTACCCACTGCCGCTGGGAATGTTTCCACCGAAAGATTCCTTTTCCGGTGGCGACGAGGACATCACGCTTCAGGGGGACAATACTTCGAATGGAATCATTGGGCAGGTTGCGACTGAAAGACGTCCACGATCGTCCGGAGTCCAAACTTCGAAAGATTCCCCCATCCTGCGTGCCCAAGAAAATATGTTGGGCCTCGTTCACTGCGATGGTCCGAAGATACCGGTGATTCAAGCGTTCACGGGGGTCGATGAAGATGGAACGGGAGTCCATCCAGGAGGAGGGCGAATCTTGGTTCGTATCCAGCTGATGTAATCCTTTTCCTGCCGTTGCGGCTAACAAGGTTCCATTGCCCATCATGGCCAATCCTGGGACCAGGACTTGCTCCAACCCGGTACCCACGTTGACCCATTGGGCGTCCGTTTCGTTCCATTGGAACACTCCTGACCCGGTCCCCGCATACAGGGTCCCCTGATGATTCAGCAAGGATTTCACTTCGACATCTCCCAACCCGTGGCTGACTGATTCCCATGTAGAGTGTGAAGGTGAGAGACGGAAGACTCCTCTGCGCATCGTCCCGGCAAACACGGTATCCTGGGACGTGGAAGCCAAGCACAGAATGAAGTGATCGGAAAGGCCGCTATTGATCATTTCCCACGATTGCCCTTTGTCACGGCTACGGAACATTCCCCTTCCGAAAGACCCGGCATACACCGTTCCGTTCGGGCTAACCGTGAGGGACTGAATGCTGGGGGCGGACCCCCGGTTGGAGGAATCGTCCTGGCCGGGGTGGATAAAGGGAAGATTCGAGGTTGGAGTGGTGCTGAAAGGGGGAACATGGTCTGGTGATAGGCTGGGGGATCCCCAGGCAAGATCTGCCAGTAGCACCGCCATGATCGTCGTAAGAAGAAACAGGCCCGAAGATAATTTCAAGTGTGGCACCGACTATGACTCACCTAACTCCTCATCGGAAATGTCCTCGGTGGATTCTCCCTCGGTCCCGGGGGGCTTTGACTTGGAGGGAGCTCGCCCAAAGGCTTTGGCTCCCCATATGCCGATCTCATACAAGATAATGAGGGGGACTGCCATGAGGAGCATCGTGAACAAGGTGGCATCGGGCGTGACGATCGCTGACAGAATAAATGCCACCATCGCCGCATGTTTTCGATAACGAATCAGGACTTCGGTCTGCACGAACCCCACTCGAGCTAATAGGGTCAGGACCAAGGGGATTTCAAACGCAAACCCGAAGGCCAATAAGAACTTCACGTTAAAGTCGACATAGGTTCCCACGGCCAATTCTGGAGTAATGGCCCGATCCATCCCGAAGGTCACAAAAAAGTTGATGACTAACGGAAGGATGATTAAATTACAAAACACCAACCCGAGAACAAAAAACCCCAAACCTAGGAAGAACAAGGGAATGGCCCACTTTTGTTCTTTTTTCAAGAGGGCGGGTTCGATGAATTTCCAGAATTGGTGCAGAATGACGGGGACGCTGGCGATCATCGCCGCCATAAAGGAAATTTTAATAGAAGCGAACAAGGCTTCCGCGGGAGCATAGAAAATTAAATCGTCCTCAAAGGGTCGTTTAAACCAATCGATGAGAAGGGAGGAATAGGAGAAGGCCACGACAAACCACACCATAATCGTGGCTCCCACGATCAAGAGGCGACGTTTAATTTCCCGGATATGCCGCTGGAGAGGATGAACCACCATCCTCATGGCCATAGTGGGTGAAGCTGAAGCCATGATGGAAATTAACGTGTCAAATCAGGTCAGAATGCCGTCGGGTTAACTGGGAGTCCCCGTCGGATTCAAGGAGGCCGATCGATATTCACGAATCATCGCGGCCATCCGATCCTTCTTTCCTAATTTTTCCTTTTGCAGCTGCTTTTTGAGGATTTCTTCTTGGGGGGTCAAGACATGATGCTTGAGAAGTTGTTGTAACTCTTCATCAAGCCGATGATGGGATTCTTCTAATTCTTGAAATTCAGCACTGGAAGCCCGCAACGTTTCCGCGATGTGTTCATCTGAAGCCATCGGTACCCTCCTTTCGTCTGGTGAGCATGGAATCCGGGTGTATCAATGTTGACCATGTTTTTCTACCCTTCCACCTGTTCACGATTTTCCGGTAAGGGAGCCCCTAAAGGATCGTGGATCATAAGAATAGCATCCTCAAGGGGATTCGTATAGTAGGATTTTCTCCTCCCGTATTCTTTGAAATTAAAGGATTGGTAGAGGTTTTTTGCTGGAGTATTGGAGTGCCGGACTTCTAAAAACCCCCGTTGGCACCCCTCTTTCTCGCCTAGAAAGAGCATTTCTTGAATTAATCGTTTCGCGATGCCTTGACGGCGATAATCTGGTCGGACGGCAAGGTTTAAAAATCGGATTTCCTCAAATACGAACCAGGCGCAAATATAGGCCACAAGACGGACCGGGTTGTCTGGATTTTCCGGGTCATCCATTACCCAGACCCGACTAAAGGGGTTGCCATGAAGTTCGGCCTTTAAATTTTCCCGGGACCAAGGGGCGGAAAAGCAGGATTGTTCCAAATCCACCAAGGGATCAAGGTCTTTTGGGGTTGCGGTTCGGATCGAATGTGTCGAGGTGGTAACGGATGGCATCAACGAGAGATTGGTCGGGTCAGATCACACGAAAAATAACTGCATGTCTTGCCTTTCACTCTAAGGAAATTTGGCCACAAAGGGCAAGGGATATTGGCAGGTTTTCTCTCATTCCTCCTCCCGCTTTGGTGGGTGTGTAAAGCTATTTCGTTCGGCATAGGAGGGTTGAATGTAATGAGGAGTACACCCCAGAGGGAGATGTTTTTTTTCTTTCAGTAAGGAGATTCCCCCCCATCCAATTCCCTTGGCTGAAGGCATTTTTGTCTCCGAGGGTCCCTCGATAAGCATTCCAGTGTTCAGGAGCTTTTGATCTCGATTTTCTACCCATCCGTCCCCGAGTATGAGTGTGGGCTTGGACAGGTTCGAACAGATCTCTGGCAAATTTCCCATTTGCTCCTCCTCGAGGCAAAGGACCCGTCCATCTTGCCATTCATACAGACCCCAATAGACCAATTCCTGTCGAATCTTCACGGTGCAGAGCATAGGCATTGTTTGAGGGCCACAAGTCCAGGCCAGACCCTCTAAAGTTGAGACCCCGACCAACGGAAGATTGTGCGCCAAGCGAAATGCCGTCATCGTGGCTAATCCCACTCGTAATCCGGTGAACGATCCGGGCCCGATGGAGAGGGCAAGCCCATTCACATCTGCCAGAGTCAGGGATGTGGCTTCTAGAATGCGATCAATGGTTGGAAGAAGGGTCTGGGTGAGGGAGCCCTGGGGGGCACATTCGGCAAATTCTAGAATATGTTGGTTTTGGAGGAGCGCCACCGTTTGATAAGGGGTTGCGGTCTCAATGGCAAGCGTAATCACTCCTCTATTGTGCTCCTCAATCTTTTCGGATATTTCGGGTATGGATTCTTGTGGCTTTTCTACGCCGCATTCATGACATATTCTTGAAATTGTAAAGAGATCGATCCCCCATCCGGTCGATGATCCGTCGCCGTCACCGAGAATGGTAGGCGGGTACTCTGGGCTGTTTGAGAGGCCTTGTCGGGAACGGGTCGGTAATCTTGGCATTCCACCGAAACCAGAAGTTCCTCGTAAGAACTGAGATATTCAATCGAGCGTAGTTCTAGCGTGTGGGCATTTACCCAGTGGCGAACAAGGTATGTCTCTTCTGCGGAGTTGTTCATCGATTGAGGTATAAGGGCATCGATTCTGTACTGGTCTTCACCCCTCCACATTTGGATTTCTGAGGGAGAGGATTCCAGGATCTTCCCCAACACGGCATCCATCGCCCGCAAACTGAGAAGAATCGTTTGATCCCATTGTGTGGATTCTTGGCTAGGATTGACCTGTCCCGTGAAGACTTTTCCTTCGGCAGGAAGGACCAGTTCGTAGGCATTCCCTACCCGGTGAAAATCCATGACGGGAACCCCTATGCGAATAAACCCTTTTAAATGAAGGGTATCGGGACGAGAATACGAAAAGATGCCATTCAGGTTTTGGGAAAAGGGGAGACCGGAGGCGGAAATTGATGCACGAAACAACCCCCTTAATGAGGCAATCATGGCTTCTTTTTCCTGAAGGGAATCCAAGATATGACGGCTCTGGCTATCCTCCACCCGCATCAAGGGGCCGGTTCCCAAACTCGTGCAACTGACTTGGATGATCAGACACCCCAGGCAGGCCCAAGCCATCACGCTCCGTATCCACGGACTTCGGGAGGAGAAACCCTTACGACACGACATCATGGCCCACTGCTTCCCAAATATCGGAGATTTCTTGAATGCCGACGACAGTCATCCCCTCGGTTGGCTTCCATTGCTGAAGATTGGCCTCCGGAACCACACACCGTTGGAAGCCTAATTTCATCGCTTCCCGAATGCGTAATTCCCCATGTTGGACGGGACGGACTTCTCCCCCGAGGCCTACTTCCCCCATGACTACCAATCGAGGGTCAAGGGGAATGTCGCGAAAACTGGAAAGGACCGCACAGACTATGCCCACGTCCACCGTCGGCTCTTCAATCCGAAGGCCTCCAACCACGTTCACATAGACATCATGGCCGTTAAAGTGGAGGCCCAACCGTTTTTCTATAACGGCTAAGAGCAATCCCACCCGATTGCCCTCTACCCCCTTGGCCATTCGCTTGGGAATGGCATAGTTGGTTTCTGCCACAAGGGCCTGCAGCTCCACGAGGAGAGGCCGAGAGCCTTCGATGCTGGAAACGACGACGGAACCCGCACTGTGCCCGATGCGCCCGGTTAAGAATAATTCCGAAGGGTTGGTCACTTCCACCAACCCCTCATCTTTCATCTCAAATACCCCGATTTCATTCGTGGGGCCAAAGCGATTTTTCACGGCGCGAAGAATGCGAGAACGTTGTCCCTTATCTCCCTCAAAATACAGAACGGTATCCACGATATGCTCTAACAGGCGGGGGCCGGCAATCATGCCTTCTTTCGTGACATGTCCGATGATGAACACCGGGACATGAGTCCGCTTGGCATACCACATCAATCGACAACCAATTTCTTGTACTTGACTGGCGCTTCCAGGAGCCGAGGTCAGTTCTTCGGTGAACACCGTTTGAATAGAGTCGACGACGAGGACCTGGGGTTGCAATTGGTCCGCTACTCGAAAGATTTCTTCCAGGGATGTAGCCGCCACGACGAAGACATTGGGCGAGTCAAGACCCAGTCGATCGGCCCGTAGTTTAATCTGCTGGGGCGATTCCTCTCCCGAGACATACAGCCCCTTGTGATCTTGTGTTTCTAAGGAAGCGAGTGTTTGAAGCAGGAGCGTGGTTTTCCCGATTCCCGGGTCTCCTCCAATCAGGATGACCGACCCGGGGACGATTCCTCCTCCCAGGACTCGGTTGAATTCTTCGAGGCCTGCATGAATTCGAATTCCTTCTGTCTGAGCAATGGCATTAATCGATACAGGTTCGGGAGAACCATTGGACAGACGGCGTTGCGAGTCGGGAGATCCCCCTCGTTCGACTTCCTCCTTTAACGAATTCCATTGGCCGCATTCCGGACAGCGTCCACTCCACCGGACCCCATGGTACCCACAATCTTGACACACAAACCGAGATTTAGGACGAGGGATTTTCATCACGGAAATGATGCCTACCGAGTTGATTGGGAGTCGGATAACCCCAAAGATGCCGTTCCTGCATCATGAGCCATGGATCGGAGTTATAAGTGGCGCCTGACCCGTGACCAATCATTCAACACAATCGCTCGAACGGGAAAGGATTCGGTGGTGTCGGGTTTCGGCAATATCACGGTTTGCAAACGATTTTTTACCAACACTTCAGCAAATTGAACGGTTCGGCCAATGCCTCCACTTAACTTTTCCCATCCCTCATCCCGAAGGTCCTGTAGGGCATCGCTCAAGGCCGTGGAGGCCTGGGGAAGAATTTTAATCATGCCAGGAGGAAAATGGTGTTGCCTGAGCCAGACTTGAATATATTCGGATTGACCACGTCCGGTCAGGTCCAGGTACACCAGGTTATAGTAAAATTGGGCTAATTTCCCCAGTTCCACGGGAGCGGCGGCCAGGGGATCGCCAAGAATAAGGCCAGGGTCTTCGAACTGGTCCGGTGGCGGAGGTTCGGTCTCCAATTCACCCTCCACGACGACAGCGAGGTCGATAAGCAGGAGGGGTCGACGGCGTTCCCATGACAACAAGACGCCTTTACCTTCTATCGCCTCCTGTTTGGCTCCCGTCACACGTTTCACCCGCAGGTTCAGGTTCCCACGCATTTTAGGGGTAAACGGGAGTCGGGCCCAGCCTTCTTCGTCCGTCGTCCCCTGCCCTATCGGGCGGCCCTGTACAAAAAATTCTAACGTTGCCTGAGGCAACCCGGTTTCACCTTCGGGGCTGCGCTGGATGAGTCGAGCTTGGAGTTGCACGGGTTTGCTCGGAATGGTCAACGCATCCGTGACGTAAATCTCGGTCTCCTCAGCGGAAGCGGTTCCGGTATCAACCCAAACGAAGAATAATCCCAGGCCAATCATGGCGGCCATCACAAAGCGGCCAATCGCCAAAGAAGATATTTCCCACATGAGCAGAGAATCCTTCATTAAAAGAGCCCCCTTCCCCGTTGCCCAAAGGAAAAGGCATCAAATCCGGCCAGTATGGCGAATTGAATATAAATCAACCAACCCGTTGGCCAAAAAAATTTTGAAATGACTAACATGAGCACGCCGCAGAGGAGAAAAAGACGTCCACGGGGGATGCCCAGATACAAATGCCCCATTCCGGGCAGTACCGATAACAACGCCGCTCCAAGGGCATTCCAAAGTTTATCACGATTATCCATGAGAGGAATGTCGATCCACCATAGCATGGCCTTCCATGGAGTGCTAGGCGGAGGCGTCAGACAGTCAAAGCATGACGAGGTGAGGGGTCGGACTCAGACTCAGACTCAGACTCAGAAACGGAACTCATTCCCGGTTTATCGCAGTTTCCGTTTCCGAAGTTCTTCTTCGTAGGTTTTTTTGTAAAGCACATCCCATTCCTGGGAACCCTCAGGAATGGAGCGGGAATACGATTGCAACCGCCGACGGACTTCCTGAATCAGATCGGCCTCCACTTGCATGTGCTCGGCCAAGACCCGTTTGATTTCCCGTAGGGCCTGGGCGCTATCACCCACGAGTGTGGCCTGGGAAGAATCTTTGACACTCGTTAAGATGACATGGGCTAAATGTGTTTGTTTCTCATCGCTCAGAAGTGCTTCGCTCATATGAACACTCTTGTCTCTACCCGTCCCTGAAAGATAGACCCCGGCCGACCGATCATAAGACGATACCCCGTTCTTTGATTAGTTTTTGTTTCACCATCGTGAACATTTTTTGATAATCGGCCCGACCTTCATTGAATTCACGTTCGAATTGTTTCAGCATGGCTCGAACGTCGGCATTGAGCCGATCTTCGACTTGCAATTCCGTGGTAATCGCGGCTTCCACTTGCTGAATGAGGGCGGAGGTTTTCCCGGAAACCTGAATCAGGCCTTTGGCTTCAAGTCGTTCGACGAGATGGGAGGCCAGAAGATGGATGCGGACGGCATTGAGTCGCATTATGATTCTTCTTCGACTTTTTCCACTCTCATGGTGGCGGCTCCCACCGCTTGCTGTAACACTTTGGGATCACCGATGATCTTGCCAATCACGTTGACGCGATCGGCGGGGACCGGATCTTCTCCGAGACTCATAGGAGTCCGCCCGAAAAACACGGCCAGCATGTTGCCCATTCCCCAAAAGGCCACGTCACCAACTTTGACTTGGGTGGTGGCGGTTTCTCGATAATCTTTGACGCCAGGTAATTGACAATAAAACTCTTCACCCCATTGATTCACCTTCGCCTCAATCGGAAGCACCTCGGTCACGGCTTGTGCGGTGCGAGTGGGTGTTAATTTGGCCAGAACGGGGATTCCCCCTATCGTAATTTTAAGGGTATGTGATTGAAATTCCATTGGGCTCCTTTTCAACAAGATCGAGTCTTTTCCCTACTGGGTGTCGAATGTAGCTTGTCCTCCGGGTGAAATCAAGGATAAGATACTCCCCCTTCCCCCATCCTGACATGTTAGAATACAGTTTTATTTTCTTAAATGGCATCGGTGAAACCACTGAACGATCCTTGTGGACACAGGGTATTTCCACCTGGGAATGTTTTCTCGAGCATCCCCAGATTCTCGGAATCGCGCCGGGGCGGAAAGCGCACTATGATCGACAAGTTCAGGATGCGACCCGTCATTGGAAACGACGGAATGCCCGGTACTTCGGTGAAATCTTTAAGGCGAGGGATCATTGGCGCATCTATGGAACCTTCCATGCCAATGCGGCCTTTGTGGATATTGAAACCGATGGCCTTCCTCCTGCCGAAGGGCAGATTACCCTCGTGGGCATTTATGGACGCCATACCATGACCACCCTGATTCAAGGGGAATCTCTGACTGAAGATCGACTTCAAGAGGAATTGGCTTCGTATGACATGTTGGTCACGTTTTTGGGGTCGGGATTTGATCTCCCCTTTATCAAAACGAAATATCCTCGAGTCGTGATCGACCAGCCCCATTTTGATCTCTGTTTTGCGGCCCGACGCCTGGGGCTTAAGGGAGGATTAAAATCAGTGGAAGTAGAGATGGGTTGTGAGCGTCCCTCTCATTTGCAGGGTTTGACCGGTTGGGATGCGGTGCACTTGTGGAAGGCCTGGGAGGAAGGGCATACCGAGTCTCGAAAATTATTACTTGATTATAATCAGGCGGATTGCCAAAATTTAAAACCATTAGCCGACCTCATTTACAACCGCTTGGCCCAGCAGTATGGCCCGCCTGATAGGAAGTGCCCCCTCTTATGACGATACAACCTTCGAATGGCTGGATTGGCGTCGGACTCACGGATGTGGGCCGTGTGCGGAAAGTCAATCAAGATGCGTTTTCGGTTCATAATAATCTCCAAATTTGGGTCTTGGCAGATGGGATGGGAGGACATGCCGGAGGGGAAATTGCCAGTCAGATTGCGGTAGAAACGATTCCCAAGGAAGTGCAGAGCCAATTTTCTTCGCAACCGACCCGTCCCCTACCCCCTTCCGCTATCGGGCCTATTTTGGAAGGGGCCATTGAATCCGCCAATCAAGCGATACGGGAACAAGCCAGTCAAAATCAGGCCATACAAGGCATGGGCACCACCATCGTGGTGGTGGCGATTACGCCGACTCCGTCGGGGCCGCAAGCCATCGTGGCCCACGCAGGGGATAGTCGCGTGTACCTCTTTCGCAAGGGTACTCTTTTGCAATGGACGAAAGATCATTCGCTCTTGGAAGAACGACTGGCTTTGGGGCTGATCACGACGGATCAAATGCGGAAACATCCGCTTCGCCATGTCCTGACCAAAGCTTTGGGGATTGATCCGCAAGCCCATCCCAACGTGAAGACGTTTGCCCTCGAACCCTCCGACCTCATTCTCCTGTGTTCCGATGGTTTGACGAAAATGTTGACGGATCAGGAGATTCAATCCTTAGTGGGGAAGGAAGCTCCGCATCTGGAAAAAATCACCCAGGCGCTCATCACCACGGCCAATCGATTAGGGGGGGAAGATAACACGACGGTGGTGATGGTCGGGCTCGACTCAGACGAAACCTGGGTAGGCACTCCTCCTGCCTAACCCCCCGACCGTTTAAATACCGCCGGCCATCCAAAGTAGCCAACGGCATCCTTCATGTTGGAAAACCAGCGTTTCGCCAAGCCCATGTCGGGGTTGGTGACGTATTGAAGAGTGAGGACGATCCGTTCCTCCCCTTCCCCGAGTGGCGTGACGGCATGGTGGAGTTTATCACCGTTAAAAAAAATAAACGTACCCGGGCTGGTAGACAAGGAACGCTCTTCCACGGGTTTACCAGATTCCTTCGTGTGTAACCGACATACCAGCCGACTGGTCGATCGGTCCTCTAATCCGACGAGCACCGTGAAACGATCGCCCTTATAGTAAGAAGTATCGTAATGATACCCAATATGATCACCGGGCTCGGTGTAAAAATAGAGGGCGCAGGAATGAGGATCCGTCTCGGGACAGACCAGTAAGGGGGCACCCGCGACCTGACTCAGAAATCGAATCCAACCTGGATGATGATACAGGGCAAGGAATGAGGGTGCGTATTGTTTCAGCAGATAAAAACTGATACTGCCCCCTTTTTTGTGACGGGGAATATAGTTGCGGTTAATTCGAGGACGAACCGTTTCCAATTCGCCCATCAATCGGTCGATGATCGTGTGGGGGATGAGGTGTTCCTGAGAAAAAAATTCCCCTTGTTCCCAATAGGTGGCTTTCCACTCGTCCAGATTCAACGAGTCGAGAAGGGTAGTCAGTTCCTCTTCGAGTGGCGTGGTTGAAATGGGAGTCATGGGATACGATTCAACATCTCAAGCTGGGACAAGGCTGCCAAAATATCAACTGCTGAAAATACAGAATGATGAAAAAGAAGAAATTGGTTCTTACCTTATGCGTTTTCACTGTAGCATGTTCTGAAAAAAAGATCATGGGAGGCATTGAGAAAGGATAATCACTTGACCCCTAAAGCCTGGCCCGAGTATGTTCCCAGCCAGGAGTTGAAGTGGGATCTTACTGAATCAAAGGAAAACACCCATCATGTCCATTTTGCCTTACCGCGATCTCATCCTCGGACAAGATTATTGGATTCAAGATCACGCGCTTCCCAATGCGCTAGAGATCGCACAGCGGTGTATTGCGCAACCGCATTGGACGTTGGGGTCTCCCTGGCGTCCTGAACCTTGGCCGGGTATGCGATCCCCTCATGCCCTCACCCGAGCAGAATTGGACAAGATCGAACATATCGTCAAAACCCATTTGGGAATTCCTGGATTAGTTCCCCAAACGGATAGTGAGGCGGGGTTATCGGGCCATAATCATTTGCAAATCGTGGGCGGAGCGGAGGGGGTGGCGCGTCCGCATGTGGATTCGGCCAACATTTGTGACGTGGCCGCGGTGCTGTATCTTCACCCCAGCCCACCCACCGCCCATTGCGGGACGTCCTTCTATCGACTGCATGTCCCAGGGGAATCGCCGGATGGGAATTATTGTCCCAAAGACTATGAAAGTTTAAGCCAGGTTCCCGGACTCCCAAAAGAAATGGACCCGACGATGTTTGAGGAAATCCTGGAGGCTCCTTATGTCTTTAACCGTCTGGTCGCCTACAAGTCCGACCTCATTCATTCGGCCACCGGCTATTTCGGGTGGGATCACCCCCTGGCCTCCAAACGCATGGCCGCCGTCTTCTTCTGGAAAGCGGACCAGACGTAACAAATCCACCGCAATGGGCCACCGGTCCGGCTTGCCGGAATTCATGTATTCTGGTATTCTTTTATCATGGAAATCGTAAAACTTGGGAAGAAAGGGCAGGTCTCCATCCCCAAAGCTATTCTGCGCGAGTTGGCATTACAAGATGAAAGCATGTTACTCGTAGAACCCACATCTGATGGCGGCATCCTGCTCCGACCAGCCGGCATTTATCCTATTGAACGCTACAGTGATACTCGTCTTCAAGAATTTGCTCAAGAAGATGCCCTCTCATCACAAGAAAACAAACAAGCCAGGAAAAAACTTCAATCTCGATCCTGATGAGGATCTTTCTTGACGCGAACGTTCTGTTTTCCGCCGCACAAAGTCCAACGGGCCGATCGGCACTCCTCATTTCCTTTGCCGAACGGGGCCAATGTGAGTGCATCACTTCCCCTCATGCCACCACCGAGGCCCAACGAAACCTGGAAGCCAGGTACGGCGTCAAACTGGAGCGATTTCACAAGATGCAAACCACTGTTCGCACCGTCAATGAAGCCACATCTGCTTCCGTCCAATGGGCTTTGCAGCTAGGGCTCCCCTTGAATGATGCCCCGATATTAGCTGCTGCTGTCGAAGCCAAAGCTGATATATTGGTCACGGGCGACAAAACTCACTTCGGCCACCTGTTCGGAAAGACAAAACGCTCGGTAAAGATTCTATCTTTAAAAGGAACATTAGAACTTTTGCTACAGGGGAAAGGCCTGCCAAACATCAAGTCGTTCTAAAGTGTGAGTTTCATGTTGTTCAAAGAAATTCTTTGGTGGTCTACAAGTCCGACCTCATTCATTCGGCCACCGGCTATTTCGGGTGGGATTATCCCCTCGCCTCCAAACGTATGGCCGCCGTCTTCTTCTGGAAAATGACAGTCTAATTTGAAGAAATTGGGGAGAAAACCCAAGCGTCGGGTTCGGTGACCAAATTTGATGGGCTAGGATTACAATAAACGGGAGAGAAGACTTTCAGGGACTACATGACGCAGGTGAGGATATTTTTCGATCAAACGGGCAATGTCGGCCAGATCTTTTTGCCGTTTGCTGGGACGCCGGGACGTATCCTCGGCCGCCCAAATTTTCCCTTGCAAGACATCTTCTACGGCCGCCACGGGCATTTGATAACCTAGGACCTCTTTGGGGGACGCTCGTTCTACGAATGACGCGTATCTTGGGTCGGTTTGAAGCTGGACCCGTAAGTCTGATCCTTTTTCCGAGACATTGATGCGATGAGGAAAATGTTCGACATGAAATTCCTCTTCTAACCAACTTTCTACCGAAGCATGCTGGTTGACAGCAATGACCACGTCAAGATCCAAACTGACGACCGGATCAACGTAGGCATTTACCCCCTGCCCACCTAAAACACAAAAACGCACCTCCCGCTCGGCCAGTCCCCGAAGAAGCCGGTCTAAAAAATCGGTTTGGTCAGAGGTCACGGTTTTCCAAAATTCCGCTGCTAACATTGGCTGTACAATTCCCTTTCATTCGTTAGCCTATCAAAGGGCTGGTATACGAACAATCATGGGTCTGTTGAAAAAAGCCGCCAGCGGCGTTCTCGCCAGTTTTCCGTGCTCACGTATAGCCAGTACGCTCCGCGCGCAAAACTGGCTGCGGCCTTGCTGGACGGACTTTTTTGAACAGACCCGAAGCTTCTGGTAGCCAACGTCCTCCTGGGGAAATTTGGCCCTTGCTATCTTCATTATTCAACACGCCCACAATCATCTTTTTCTTCAGGTTTGTTTCGGGGACAAAAGATGTAGATAGAGCCCGTATTGAAGCCATTTGGATTGCTCTATTTGTACCCAGAAGGCTGGTCGCCTACAAGTCCGATCTCATTCATTTGGCCACCGGCTATTTCGGGTGGGGTCATCCCCTCGCCTCCAAGCGCATGGCCGCCGGCTTTTCCTGGAAATTTCAATAGCCATAGCGACTCTAACTTGTTCATTTCTTTCTTAAGTTCCTTAAAAGGTTAGGAAGGAGAGATAGGGTTTGGACGCGAATGAATTGTAGGAGGCTAGAGGATTGATTCTCCTATTTATCAACTCGAATCTGCCACCTATTTCGTGGAATGAGGCAGGCCAGCAATTAGGGATCGGAGTTTTTTCGTGGGGATTGGAGTGCACTTCGAAGCTCTGTGGCCACTCGTTGATAAATGTCTTTTCTGGGACCAAAGGCCACAATTTCCACCTTGCTTCCTTTGATCTGTAAAATGATCCGCGATCGTGCCACGCGAAAACTCCGCAACCCCACGAGATCGTCTTTTAGGGCTTTCGCTTGATAGGGATTTTCTGCCAAAGAATGTAACGCGCCCTTGACCTTGCGTTTTAAAGATGGCGGAAGACGGAGAAGAAGGTCTCGAACATCCTGGGCGATGTCCAGGCCAAACCGTTTCATTTTTTTTTCTTCGAGGGATGAAGCGGTTCTCCAAAGACTTCTTCAAAGGAAAAAACATGTCCCTTCTTTAGTTGAGCAAGCCCCTGCTTAATTTCCTGCATCAGGGCTGGGTTGCGTTGAATGGCGTGGGTTTCTTGCCAACTGTCAAATTCTTCGGCACTGATGAGTACGGCTGCTGGTCGACCATTGCGAGTAATGACGAGTTCTTCTTCCGTTCGCTCCACGGTAGCCACCAATTCACTCAATCGGGCTTTGGCTTCTGAAAGGGTCAAAGTTTTAGCCATACGCATCTCCTTAATTGACTAAAATTCAGACTAAAATAATTTTCAAACACTGTCAACCTATGACAATGGCAAGCCAAACAGGGGACCAAGCGGAAAACAGGTGATAATTTTTAAAGGGCCACTCCGAGGACATGGCTAGTGGGCATTTTTCCGATACAAAGAGAGCCTACCTGTCAGGGCAAGCCTGAAAAGAGGAAATCTTAAAGGGGCTGACACCTTTTTTCTTGCCTACCTAAAACACCAAAACGCACCTCCCGCTCGGCCAGTCCCCGAAGAAGCCGGTCTAAAAAATCGGTTTGGTCAGAGGTCACGGTTTTCCAAAATTCCGATGCTAACATTGGCCGTACAATTCCCTTTCATTCGTTATCCTATTAAAGGGTTGGTATACGAACAATCATCTTTTTCGTCAGGTTTGTTGGGGAGAAGAGGTCCGTGATGAAGCCCCGTGTTGGGGACATTTGGAAGGTGTATTATTTAAAAAGATGGCAGGTCGCCTACAAGTCCGACCTCATTCATTCGGCCACGGGCTATTTCGGGTGGGATCATCCCCTCCCCTCCAAACGCATGGCCGCCGGCTTTTTCTGGAAAGCCCAAAAACAACTATTCTTCAATCTCTCTCTCAATGCACTATCATAACAAATTGTGGCCACCGTTCGCTTCACGGTTTTAGAGGTTTTGAAAAGCGTTGCAATAAAATATCGACTCCACTCACCACGTTATCTTCACCTTGAATCCTCACATCCATTTCCTCAATAGCCTGTAGCCCTAAGCGTTCAGCTTGCAGCGGTGCTACCTGAATGCGGTAGGTTCCAGGCAACACTTTTGAGAAGAGATAAAACCCATCATAGGCGCTTTTGACTTCTTGAATCATCTCTCCTTGGTAATCAATCAATTGAAGTTGTACATTTGAAACAGCTTTCATTGAGTCTCCTTGAGTAAGATAGACAGTCCCGTCAACCTCCCCGGTCATCACCACTGGAAAATTTAGTAGAGTAGATTTTCCTGGCCGGGTTACCAATTGATACCCAGGCTGTGTCAGGGACCAATACGGATTTTCGAGACTACGAGGATTCACGGAAACGGCGGTAGAAATATTCCTCGACAGCCCTGGGATAACAGCCGTCCCCTCCTCATCTGTTTGGATCTGTCTTCCACTTGGGAAAAACGTCACACCAGGAAGGGGCTCATCGTCGCCATCATAGGATCCGTTCCGATTATGATCCAGAAAGACGCGAGCGACAACAGCCCCCGTAGTGGCAAGACGATCTGAACGAATAAGAGGTGTACTCGTCGCGCTATTCCACCCCAAACTGAACGTCAGAGCCATATTAACCGAATAGATACCTTCGCTATCTACCTGCCCAGTGACTCCTAAACCAAAAGAGGGATTTTGGTAATTGATCCCACCCGAATAGCTTGTTCGACTCATGGGATTGAGTTGATGACGCACACCCGTTCGAACGCTTAATTGCCGCGAAACAGAAAAGTCTGTTGTCAACGAAAGCGCCGAGGCCTGCGCCTGAGGGGCAATATTATAATCAAATTGTCCCCTCAATAAGAGGCGCGACACTCGACCATTAAGCAACAGAGAACCATTCCCTTCGTCCAAAAGTCCAGGGGGCTTGCCCAAATAAAATATCCAGTCCATTGAATGAGAGGCTGAGACCCCAAAGCCAAACCAGGAAAGCCTATTGAACACATTCAAGGTTTCTCGGCCAGACTCAGTACGCCCCCAGGTACTATTCAGGGTCAATGGAAGAGAAGGGACATACCAAACAGAGGGAAGGACGGTATCTAAGCGGAGTGTACTTTCCCGTTCAAGGGCATCGCCCCCTCTCATCGTGCGTTCACTGAGATAATCAAAAGTATGACTATGCTGGAAAAAGAGGTTTATCCTCTTTAGCCATGTTTGGGTGGCAAGTTCAAGCGCACGACCACCGGAAAAATCTTGTGAAACATGAATTCGGGAAAATGTGCCAAAAAGGGAAGCACGCAACCCGACAGATCCATAATTCCGCCGAACTCTCTCAACTGGAAGACTCGCAACAGAAGCCGATAGCGAAATATTATCCGTCAACCCGAATTGATATTCTCCCAAGTAGCGAGTCAAATCGCCAAACTCTTTTTTGGGATTTTGGCCCGGATCCTCTTCGATAAAATCATACACATCCGTCCCATCCAAATTGGCTGATACACGGACATACTGCATCCCAGATCCAGCTAATCCCTGTCCCACCACAATAGTTTGAATTTTTTCTCGTTTCTGAGCTTGAGGACCATAAAAAATGAGCCGTAACACATTCGCGCCATAGACTAAGGGCACGTCGACAAATTCATAACGCCCATCGCCTCGGGACGCTTGAGAGGCCAACAGAACCTCGTTGCGATAGAGTTCAACTTCCCAAGCCGGAGGCAAATCCCCACGAAGGGATGTCCGATCAAATTCCAGTTGTTGAAAAAGAGGGAAACTGGAAAGAACCATGCCTGCCCCAGCTTGTCCATGAGCCACTAAGGGAATTTGTGGGTTAAACACATCACCCACCAAAAACTCACTCATCTGCAAAGGGCCAAACAAATCTCGCTGAACAGATTGACGCCCGACTGTTGCCCTCGCGTTGGTCACGGCATCCAGTTCATTACCTGTCACAAACATCGTGGAATTCATCCACAAGAGATCCTGACTCATGACGGCACTATACTGACTCGTAATCTTTTCGAATACACTGGAATAATTGGAACGAACGCTCAAATCCACAGCAGGCCAATCCAGCCAACGATACGGACTGATCACAACCGGAAAGTCTGACGAAGGTCCACCAGGCCCTCGTAACCGTTTGCGTCGATGTTCTCGTTCCAACCGTGCTTGAAAGGGGAAGACTTCTCTTGTCTCAACTGAAATCATCAATTGAGAACGATCAACATGCAAGACCAGGGGAAACCAGATAGACAGCAGGTGGGTGCTGACATAAATATCGTCTTGCCCCACCCAAACCGCCTGGGAATCAAAGGAAGACCGTTGACCCTCGACCACCACTTCTGAGGCCCGAGCATTCAGGAAAAAACTGCGGGTTTCCGAGAGGAACCACCCGTCCGCCTGGCCTAAGGAAGGGTCAACGACAAACGCCAGATCCAAGATCTTGGACAATTCAGCAAGAGGCAATAACACCCCGCCTCTGGTAGAAACACCAATGAGTCCCTCACTCAGAGGCTGTCGCCCAAAAACTAAGCGAAAAATGAGTTCCTCTTTTTCGGAAATATCAAAGACCGTAAAGGGTGACTCCCCTTGGCCCTTTTCAACAAGAGGAGGGTTGGCTTGCTGAGCGGAACTGAGAGGAGAAAGACAGAGGTGGGATATGACGATCCAGAACACAAGAAAAAGAAACCTCCAGACCTTCACGATTCATAACCATGGCGCCAATGTATTCTCCAAAACACGCACGATTTAGGGGAGAGAGACTGTCGCTTCGGCTAACAGTGTGCCCCCTTGCTCTCCAGGTTGCTTGTATTCGATATGCAATTTTCCATGTGTAAACTCAAACCCCTCTGGTGGGGTTAGCGTTTGCGATACGGCACGGGTTGGATTTGGCGTGAACACCGCAATCCCATTCACTCGAGCAACCTCCAAAGACGGTCCACCCTTATCTCGAATCCAGGTCACACTGATATCCCCAAAGAGCGATTGCGAACCCTGTCGAGAAATTTGGAATGACAGGAACGGAGGCTGCTCAGCATGATTAGACCGCATAACCTTGGCATTGACGATTTCTGCGGTGGCCTCCAGGTTTCCATGCCGAACGATTACTGGAATAGTTAAGCCAAAAATGGGAATGAGGGTGACCCCAATTTTTTTCTCGTCGCCTGCCACTACTTCAATATCTTCGCCCGAAGACTCAGGCGGCACCGACTGAAAAAATAAATGAGACCGATATTCGCCTTCCGGCAGATCTTTAGATTTGCGTAAGAGCAATCGAACCACTTGCGACTCCCCAGGTGGAATCACCACTTGCCGTGGAGAAAAACGGATCAATTCCCTGGCAAATTTTTCATTGGGCAGAGCCTGTTCAATATCTTCATATTCCCCATCTTCCGTCATGCGCATATTCTTAAATCGGATACGATACGTGGCAGGTTCGGTTCCACGATTAATCACCACAACCTGTTCCGTGCGTTTACGACCTTCGAACACCACGCGCGTGGGAACCACCTGGATGCCGCCGCCAGTCTGGGCCCAAGACTGATCCGGAACACTGCCATAGCCAAATCCCAACAGTATCAGGACAAGAACAGTGGCCAATAAGGATTGATGAAGTCTGGAAACTCGAAAGAAAAATACACTTGTCGGAGAGGTAGGAGCTGATTGAATCATCGTGAATGCCCTTATAACCAAGTTGATGGATGTAAAAATTTCAATACCGCATCGTTCTCAATTGAGTCGTCATCCCCGCGAAGGCAGGCATCCAGAAAATAAAGTCTCCACTGAATTCCCGTTTCCGACGGGAATGACGAATTATGAGAAAAAGTTGTTAGACGATTTCCCTATTGGCTAACGCATGAGTCACTCTCTGAGAAAACCACCCCCGTACGCATACCCCTCCTCACATCCGGAGGGATATGCTGTGACCGGTTCAATGCAAAAGTAAATTGGATATACACAAACCCATGGATTCGTTGCTCAACGAAAAAGTCTTAGTAATTGACATTGACTTCGTACGTGCCAGCATAACTGCCTTCAGGATTTGTTGAAGCATCACTAACGGTCAAAGTCCCTCCAACACCAATCGTGGCAGCTCCTGTTGCATCGGTTTGAGTTGGGGTGTCTAAGGTCAAACTCGCCGACATACTAGAACCTAAACAACCACCTTCCGTACAATTTAAATTAATCGCCGAACTGGTTAAGTTGGCAAAAATATTGGCATTAGCATTACCATTAACCAACATCGTCCCCCTCGCACCCGGGGACGTTTCAGTCACGTCACCTGTCACTCCATTCGCGGCACCTGATGGATCACCTGCATCAATAAACACCGTTCCCCCTGTTGCCCCTGTCGTAAACGCACCAAAATCCAGATCAGTCTGATTCGTCACGGTCAGAGCAACACCGACAACAGCGGTGGCTGTCCCTTGGTCACTTTGTGCCAAGACCATTGACGGGCTCACCACGAGTGAACACATCAACAGTAAAGTTGAAATCGAAATTACCTGTCGCATGATTGCCTCCTTGTTAAAAGAAATTCACATGACGGTTTAATAACTCACCGTCAGATTGACGTTGCCTTCATATTTGCCATGCTTCGCGGTTCCAGGAACCAATAAGGTTCCACCGACAAAGAGAACATCGGTACCATCGGGACCAATTCGCCCCATGGATGAGTCTGATCCCACTGTCTGACTTCGACTGGTGAGATCCACGATTTGTAATAGCGTTTTTCCAGGTTGCCCGGTGTGACTGGGATGTTGGGCAGTCGAGTCCAACAGGTGAATGGAATACACGGCATTCGGCGTACCAGTAATAGCAACCTCTGCTCGACTGAACAGCGATTGTGGAACCACTTGCACATCTCCCAGAATCATACGTTGGTTGTCGGTCGTAATTGTCACTGAGCCAGCCTGTTTTTTAGCATGCACCAAACCAAAATTGAGGGGCGTGGCATGTGAAATATACAAGGGCGCAACAACTTGAGCTGTAGCCTGTCCTCTGCCAGTGGACTGCGTTTGTGCCATCACCCCTTGAGGGCACCAACACAAACTTATGAACCCCACCACTAAACCTCCAATTAGATAGAGATGCTGCACATTCAAGAGTCGGACGCATGATGCGGTGTCAATCCTAGGGATCGACATAATCAACAAACACATCAAAGACTCCAGACGCTTTTCCGAACACCCCTGGAACATCAACCAATAAGGTCCCTCCGACAAAAAACCGAGCCCGACCATCGGGTCCCAAGATTCCCGTATGCGAAGGAGACGACATCAAATCCACAAGTCGGAGGGTATGTCCATTGCTTGTATGTAAGAGGACTTCCCGAGGAAGACTGATGGAAAAGCGCGCATTCGGCAGACCCGTAACTTCAAATTGAGCCGGTCCTGCAGGTCCCGCCACACTGTTCCCATGATAGGCCAGTAATTGTTTTCGCATCGGATCAATCATGAGTCGCCCTTTGGAATGCATCTTCTGGATAAATAGGCCAAAGGCGAGAGGTTCAATTTCTCGGACACATAGCTTCCCCAAGGGTGCCTTTGCCAATGGCATTGAAAAATCTGAACTCCGAAATGAGGGGGTTTCAGCTCGTTGTCCACCAATGGCTAAGGGGATATCAAACAATCCGAGCGAAGCACTCACCACCAGAGTGCCAAGAAGAATCCGAATCTTGTGCATGTACCACATCCTAATAAATCGCAAGAACCAACTACCCATAAACCGACATAAGGAGGCCGACCGTCGTTGCCGTCGGACTATCACCCGCCTGTCGTCGGATCAGACCCTCCGGAAGGATTTTCTGCCGAATCTTCAACGGCTCGTACGGGAACAATTAAATTCGTTTGCCCGGTTGTAGGATCATACAACTCCAACGAAGCGTTGATCGTTTCCATACACCGTTCTTTTGTCTGTTTGTCGCCAAGGCAAAAGGCCATGCCATAGACTTGTTCGCCTTGTGGAACAATCGTCGGGTCAAAATCGATAGACTGACCTTGCCCGGCTACCATGGAAAATTCTTGAGAGATCAGCGCCTGACCGCCTTTATCGAAAAGCGTTAACCGCACGCGAATCGGTTCGGGCGGCTGAATGGGCTCGGGAGGTTGAAGGACGCTCAGCCGCACAGTTTGAAACATACTGGTGCCCACCATCACCGACCCTGGCGGCTCGGGTTGTGGATTAAAGGCAAAGACTGAATGAGAAACGCCTAACCCCAGAAACATCCCTAGAAAACACACACCAGAAACCCAGCATCGTCGATATCGATGGATACCGCTCATCTGTCTTCCCTCCCTAGTTGAAAAAAAGGAAATGGATTTTTCCATACGAATGAACATACGTTAGCCATAGGTACGACCTTTACAGCGTTGGCTCTCCCTCTTATCGCAAACCCGATGCCATGCAACCTACTAGATTCTAAAAAGCGCTGTTTGAGAAATTACCTATTGATTCTCAATGCAAAAGAAGAATCATAGTTTCTGGAGAGTGATAAGACAGAAAAAGAAGCTGACCTAAATCGTGACAGAGATGAGACGATTGCGGTGCGTCAGATGTAGACAATGAGGGATGGCTGAGCCATCGAGAAGCGATCCATGTGAGCTTTTCAAGGCAGCTCTACCCACACCGATCTGGACACAAAGAAGACGGGGCAGGGAGCCTAGGCTCCCTGCCCCGGCACCATGAACGACAAGCATGTTTGCAGAATCAGCGCGCACTCGCTCACTGGATTTTGGCGCAATATGCGAAAGGAATGAATTCGATTAGGAGACAAAAATCGTCATCGGGTACACACGCAGTATTTTTTCCCCAAAAAAGTGCCTTATTATTCGGGGGATCAAGCTGTAATCGATGTATATGAACACCGACTGGAATATCGGGACTACCGCTTATGCCGAATGGTTCGACCCTATATCCAGCCGAAATGATAAATCTATCAGCTGGACAGAAGTGTTCCCTGAAGAAAGTTCCACGGGTAATGTGGGTAGCAGGCACATTCCTGTAATGGTACACGCTAGGAAGTAAAGGATTGTGCTTCTGAGATGAATGTATTTTTCGAGTACTCTCAACAAAAAAGTGAGCCCCTGGGCTTTGAGGACCAAGGGCTCTTGCTGATCATAGGCCACGCCGGGGGCGAGAAGCCCCAGGCGCGATCTTTCCCGTCACTGGATTTTGGCACAGTATGCGATCGGCGTAAATCGGACAGAGAGATTGTCTACCGGCACTGCTGTTATCCTAGCTTGATGGGGAAATATAAGAAGTACTTCAGTAACATAAAGAAGGTTTTGTTCGGGGAATTGGTCAGTCCAGCCAGCGCTTATGACGATTCTATCGTTCGGGCAAGTTGCAGTCGAGACTGCAGCGGAATCATGTGCCAATGCCTCCGGGCCCAATACTGGAATCACATCCAGAATGGCATTCTCAATGGAGCCGGGAGGGCCTTGGGGGCCTGCGGGGCCCTCAGGGCCTTGTGGTCCTGGAGGGCCGGCTGGGGCATTGACGACATTATTGACTTGGATTTCATCTTCCCCTTCTGGAGTATCTACGCGCCAGTGTGTCGTACAGTCGCCACTGAGACAGGCTAACTCAATAGTGCTTCTGGCATCACGACAGACCGCACCAATCTCGACATCAGACACTTGTAAATCTGGGATACCATCAAACCGCGCCTCTGTTGTCCCTTTCTCGCTTTCCAGTGTGAGGCATAACGGTTGAGGAACATCGGTATCAAAGATCCGTTCGCCATTGGGATCACTCGAGTCAAATACCCCGGGTCCACCAATGGTATGGCCGCCAGTTAATTTTTTTGACGTCCCACTACCACTGACTGCAAAAGCAGGCAGCGCCACCGTCAGCACAAGCGCGAATCCACTCAGCCAAGAAACCATCGATTTGATCATAAAACCATGCATCACAACACCTCCTTCTGGTTAAGATAAAAAAACATGGTGGTCTGACAACACGGGTGATCCCATAGGATTTCCCGTGCTCACCCCATCCTCATCGGCCTTCTCCACCACTAGGCCCGTCGTGACTTCCCAAATGCCGGACTCACGATCGGCTTCAAGCCTCGTTAGCCTTATCAAGGCTGCTTTGCCCCAGATCTTTTATCAGCAAGATGAATGCCTCGGGCTACACAAACATCCCCACACCCCAGCCCAGGAATAATCCAATACAGTTGAAGGGGCAAGAGAGAGCGATGCGTTACCGAACGTGGCGATGGAGGAAGGCCACTCGTCCTAAATCGTGACAGATCTGCGGTGAATGGGGTGACTCATATTAGGACGATCGAGAAATTCGGGAAGTATGGTTACCCCTCTGTTCTGTAGCCAAGCGACCAAGATTTTCGATTGGTTACGGCCATGGGGACTCGGACTCGTTCACCCCTTTGGAGGGAAAGCATTGGCACTATTATTGCGGAGATCTGTTAGCGGTATGGAAAGGGAGAGAAAACGCCAGGGGCAAGAACCCATTCCAGCTACAATTGTGGTTCGGTATTTGAGGAAAAGGGCTTTAAGGCCAGCAGCCCGTTTGGTATGCTCCTGCTCCGGTGCTCTGTCGAGCGACACGGCCGGGTCTCGCTCCCCAGGAAATTTTGGCCTCAGAAATGAAAGGGAGACGAGTCCTTCGTGCACAATTTTCCAGTGGGGTGGGGAAACAGGATTGTCTTGTATGTGGGCGCAGGTCTTCTTCTAACTTCTTCGTTAAGCTGGGCCGAAGACACCCCAAAAGTCGTGCGGCTACCCTCGAATTTGTCAGCCTCTTTGCAGGACGAAGTGCAATTCCTGGAAGAAGAGACGGTCGTCACGGCCATGCGGTATGAACAGCCCATCTCCGAGGCGCCGTCCAATATCTATGTGATCACCGCCGAAGATATTCGGCGTTCTGGCGCGACCGACCTGCCGACCATTTTGCGGCGCGTGCCTGGCATGGAAGTCATGCAAACCACCGGCGCCGATTTTAACGTGAGTGTTAGAGGGGACAACCAGCTTCACGCCAACAAACTTTTGGTGTTAATCGATGGCCGGTCGGTCTTTTTAGATGTGCAAGGCCTGGTGAAATGGAAGTTGCTGCCGGTGACGCTTCCCGAAATTCAACGAATCGAGGTTCTTTTAGGTCCGGCCTCGGCGGTGTATGGGTTTAATGCGTTTGATGGGGTGGTCAACATTCGTACCCGGACGCCAGAAGAATCCCAAGGCACGCTGTTGCAAGTGGGTGGGGGAGAATTCGGCACGCTGACCAGTACCGCCTTCCATGCTGGCCAGTATGAGGACCTGGGCTATCGGGTGTCGGCAGGGTGGGACCAAAACCAGCGATGGCGCGACCGTGATTCCCTGTCCTTTCGGGCACATCGCGTCAACCTCCTCACCACATACCGGATCGATACTCAGTCTATTCTGAAATTCTCGGGTGGGCTGGTCGACAGTAACCGAGAGGAGAGTCCGAGCATAAGGATTGGGAGGACAACGGCCACCCCACATTATGGGTACGTTTCCCTCAAATTTGAACGGGGCCAATCGTTTCTCCAAGCTGGATGGAATCAATATGGTAACACCGCTCAAGTGGTCTCTTCCCCTTCTCTTCGCGGGTTGCTCCGTGTAGTGGATGCTCAGCAACGGTCAAATGATAAACTCACTAATAATTCTTATAATGTGTTGGGCCAACATTCTTTGGAGTTCTTATCCTCTCAGGTTACTGCCGGAGTGCATTATCGGCATAATACGTTATCCTCAAGATTTGCCCCTGGGTTTCATCGAGAGAATCGACTGGGTTTTTATGTGCAAGATGAATGGCCCATCTTTGCCCGTCTTCGCCTCATCGGCGGTGTGCGCTATGATTTGAGT
Organism: Nitrospirales bacterium; assembly: GCA_965223495.1. Taxonomy (GTDB): domain Bacteria; phylum Nitrospirota; class Nitrospiria; order Nitrospirales; family UBA8639; genus Nitrospira_E. The sequence continues at coordinate 1,449,532 of OZ245001.1, forward strand.
TCGGAAATTTCCCCGACTGTCAGTCCTCGGGGGGCCCTACTCATTCCCTTCGGCATGCATACCCTTCGTCTGTCCTATTCGGAAGCCTATCGCCCGCCGACCTTATTAGAGTCCAACCTCCGTAATCAGAACCTATTAACCATTCCTACCCCCGGTGGTCCTGTGACCACCGCGTTTGCCACCCAAGGGTCCAAAAATGTGAAACCCGAACACATCCGGTCCATTGAAATGGCATTTCAGAGCTGGTGGTGGCAACACCGGATACGAACACGGGCCAGTCTTTTCTATAACGAACTCCATGACTTGATCGATTTTCAACCCACAGGCCCGGTGCCGGGCAATCCTGTGGTCACGGCCAATGTGGGCGATGCCGAGATTTATGGAGGAGAGATTGGGATGGAAATTTTAGCGACCTCTTGGCTGAGCGGGTGGGTGAACGTGGCCTATCAAGAGATCGACCAAAATATCACCGGAGAAACTCGCCGAGCCGGCCCGGCCTGGAAGGTCAATGGGGGGCTCCGAGTGGATGCACCCTATGGGTTGAGCGGAGAAATTCTGGTGCATTATGTGGATTCCGCAGCCTATCCCATCGCGCAGTCCTTCACTGACCTGGCGCCTTTTGGCGTGGTGGCCCCACCCGCGCGAGCCGACAATTACACGCTCGTCAACCTTCGGGCCGGCTATCGGTTTTGGGATGACCGCGCCGAATTGGCCCTCTCGGTCTTCAATGCTCTCAACGACCGGCATCGTGAGTACCAATTGGGGGACACGATCAAAAGTCGAGTATTAGGTTGGTTGACGGTGAAATTGGGATAAATGGCGAGTAGTCAAGGGATCTGCCCCCCTATCAGGTGCTAGTCACCTGGTTCGTGGAACGACTCCATGTGTCTTTGTCCGTCTATCGAACGATTCATTTATCGTGAGGACATTTAGGGTTGTTCAAAGTTTCTAAAGTGAATTGATTTGGAGATTTCTATTCAAAATGGGTTTCAGTTTATCAGTAAACGGAGTGCTCTCGTGCAGGTATACTCTGCAGAAAACACACCTCAGCCTTGATGAAGCGATCTCCTTCGCATACACTAAGGCTATGAGTGCCAAACGATCCACGGGCTCCCCATCAACCTTGAAACTCTTATCCGTCTATACAGGCGTATCTACCATTGAAGAAGCACTGGAATGTCCACGCGCCTGTCATCTTCTCTGGTTAGAAATTCTGGTCAATGAACACCTCAATCTCATTCCTTGGCAGCAGCATCCCCAAGTGCGACAGGCCTATGATAAGGCCTGCCGTTGGTATACGACCTATAAAACCCTCATTGATTCCTTGATTCCTCGCTCCCCCCTCCCCTCCAACCCGCACCCAGTGGATTTTCGGGAATACCGAATGTTTGCAGAGGCACTTCGATTTGCAACCTCTCACCCTTGAACAACTCATTGAAGCTTTAGGGCAATATCATCAGCAAACCGGGCAGGACGTCGACCTGTTGCTTATTGGCGGATTGGCGCTTCAAGCCTACGGATATTCGGAACGTGTGACTATCGATGTCGGTGGTGAATTGGTGGGCGTATTCGATTCGCTGGTGAGATTCTTTCAGGAACGTCACATCCCCGCAGACTTGAGTGAAAATATTTCAGGATGGTCGGTCGTGGCCATGCCTCCAGGCTACCGGGATCGGACTTCGACGTGGTATGAACAATCTGGAATCCGCTTGCGCCTCTTAGATCCCGTGGACTTCATTATTGCCAAACTGAGGCGAGGTATCGACCAAGACCTTGATGATGCCGAATATGTGGCCACACGATTTACTATTGATCCCGAGGCCATCACGGCATCAGCTCAAGCCGCGATTGCCGCCTCTCCTAAAGACACCGCGATCTTTCTCTTCACGAAAACCGTAGAAAACTTCTGTCAACGCTTCTCCGATCACTAAGCTAGATTTGGGTTTCTCTAATGCCTATTGGCCTTGGAAGAAACCGCCTGTTTAGGGCAGAAAAGTTCGTTTTTTCCGAACAGGTCCTGCTAAGTGGGAAATTAATGTTCAACGTCCCCTTTATTGAACTGTATTTGTAGATAATGGTTTTCTGTAAAAGTAATTGTGTGACATAGTGCCTTTCTAGCAATACCTTTAACCAGTAACATAGACTTGTGAGCGATTTTAATGGGGAACAAAAATTTGAAGACCAGTTCCAAGTGTGGATGCTGAGAAAGGCAAGAGTGAAAACTTCCTGGGTTAAGAAAAGCTTAACAAGTGGAAGATCCATAAGTTTCCATAGACCGCCTCGAAATTGATTGCCGCCCGGTTGAGCCTACGACTTGACTGTAAAGAATCGCATTGATGTTTAGGAGACAGACAAGGAAACACTTTGGTTAAACCTTTTTGAGTTATCCCCCCAATGGGAACTTTCGCGTGTGGTCGTCGGGGGAGAAGAATTTCATGAACCCTACTTGGGTTCCATCATTAAAAATAACTGGCTTTCCTAATTTTCTTTGAGCCGTTTTAGGGACATTTCATCATGAGGAACCTGAAGAGGTTGGGATTTAATAGATGGTTTGAGGGTATTTTGTGCAGCATCAGAGGGGTTGAAATTCTTATCAGATCCAGGATTCGTGGCGAAATCTTCGCTCACGGGTTTAATAGAATTAAGGGCATAATTATAGGTTTTGACTTTTTTCCAAAATCGGGTTGGATCGTTACGAGGAAATGCAAAAATAATTAGCCCTACGCCCCTTTTGCGTAATTCAATGCATCGCCGACGGACTTCTGTTTCATCGTCCATAATTCCATCAATGTTTACAAATTTATCGCTAGTGGGACGATTGCTGACCCCTTCAAAAGTTTTGATTCCAAGCTGAAATTGGCTGGCAATGAGATTGGCCCCTTTTCCCTCAGAAATCCCTTCAGACAAAGCGTAATCAACCATATCCCTGTGCCATTGAGTAATAAAAGGTTTGTTTTTATCCTGACGTCTAGTTGCCAACTCTTCCGGCGTGGCCTTTCTCGGAAAGTTCCTTGGGTCTTTCTTTGTCACTACGTCAAAATTATCGTAAGCCATGGGTCGAACAATTAACGTTGTTCGGTTTGTGGCCATTTTATACTTATGGGCAATGGCATTAGGGTGCGCGGTTAAACCTGTAACGACCGGGGTAGATGGGGTTCGCAAACCCGGAGGCTGAAAGTGTGCTAAAAAATTATTAAAGTGAGGGGGTTGAGCCACTATACCTCCTGCTGCAACTCCGACAATTCTGTTTTTAAGAATTGGATTTCTCTCGACCACTGGGCTTAAGGCCATCCCATCATTAACGGCCTGTATAAACTCAACTAGGACGTCTCCCATTTCTGATGCTTTGTCACGGTCGTGAATGGATTCGATATCGAAACTGATACCATCAAACCAACGACCTTGGAAATCTTGGTTAACAAGCTCAATAAATTGCGTGGCAAAGCGGTTAATCTCTTTGTTCCTTTTCTCAGGATCTGAGGTGGCAGCCAGTTGTTTTAGCCAAGCGTTGAAGCGTTGTGACTCGTTGGGTTGTTGTGCGGGGGAGAATGCATAACCAATTAAGACTTGTATGTTTTGACTGTGGCAGGCTTCAATTATATCCCGGCATTGGATTTTTTGACCGTTACTTAGAGGTTTAAGGGTAATGTCAGCAAATGTGGTTTCTTTATGCTGAATTAACCTGATTAAAGAAATATCGTCAATAATATCCTTCCCTTCTTTAACTGTCTCTGGTTTAATGAAATTCCTATCTGCCCAAACCGAAAGGCGCAATCTACGGGTTGGATGTCCTGGTGTTGCCATTACCCTACTATCCCCATTATCCAGAGCGAGTGGCCAAAAATTCTGTTCTGGATAAAACGTTATTGTGGACTCGTTCCAAAAACTTTTCAGTGGTATTGTCTAAAATTCCATTTGCAGGTTTGATTTCATAATCACGCTGAAAAGCCCGAATATTGTCTTCTGCTTTTGAAAGTACATACCCCAAGTTGTGTAGACGTTTTTGGGAAGTGTCTAAGTCATTCCCGGATGAAGCATCTAATTGAATATTTAATTTAAATGGAAACTCATCTGTCCTGTTTACTTCCGTTTCTGGATAGCCCCATTCAACCGTTATTTCATTGGGTATTGAAATCTCCCTAATTACCAGTCTTCCGGTTTGATCTGCTTCCCCGGTTCTAATTTCTTTTTTTCCAATGGTGGCCCTGAATTTAGCACGAGGGATAGCTTCATGTACTGCATCGAAAAGACGGAGTTCTAGTAAGGTGTTCAAAATGCGCTCACAGGGGGAGTTATTGGACAACCGATCGTAAAACCGACAGGCAAACGTGTCTTTTGTGTCCCTAAACTCTCGACGATTATCCGGATTGCGGCGGCTTCGGCGGTCCTCCCCATCAGACCAAAACCGTTTGCGACAGCCATTGGAGTTTTCGCTCACTCGGGGACACGGCCAGCGTTCGGGTGTGACGGTCGTTCCGGGTCGAAAGAGCAACACCATCACGCGGCGGTTGGGCGCATTCTCGGTGTTGCGCTTTGTTTTGTCTTGGTCCTGTTGGAATTTTTCTTGCTCCTCTTGAGAGAAGATAAGGAGCGGATTGAATTCACTACATCCTTGATAGTCGGCCTTGCCTTCGGGGTCTTGGCCTTGGCCTAAAAACTCTGTGGGGTCCACGACCAAATCCCCACACAAGGTGTCCATGTAGGCGCGGAATAATTCTCGGCGGGTATTCACTCCCACGTGTCCATCCACCTCCAGGCCATGTTCGGCCTGAAAGGCTTCGATGCGTGCTTGGCGATTGGCGGGAGGGGCGTCACCTTCAGATGCGGATTCGTCTGTGGCTGAAACCGTATCAAGCATGGTATCGATTTCCGGATCGCCCCACTGATCTTCACCGTGAGGTTGCGAATAGAGTTCTTCCCACAAGTCGGTGTTTCGCGTGAGGAGCCCATAAATGGCTTGGGCGCGTCGGCCACTGAGCCCTTTATTGAACTCATCCTCCCCGACCGGGTCAGCATGCCCAAAAATCGAAAGGGGTGGCTTCTTTTCTCCTACGATATGTTTTTGGATTAATTCATCAAGTGTCTGGAGTTCTTCACGAATGCCGGGCGCCACGAAGGAGGAGCCGAAGTGAAAGCGCAGGTCATTGACGCGCCAGCAGCCTATCGGAATGAGGCCGGCGTTGACGGTGTTGAATTCCGATTGGGTTGTCGGACCGACGAGCAGTTCGCGAGTTGTGAGAGGGGGATGGTCACCCGCTACGCCCCCCTTTGTTGCACTCGTGAGCGTACCGGCTTGTGGGATTGTATTATTCGGGGAGGTCGGTGGCGCGGCTTGAGGCATGGTGTGAATCCCAGTTTAGGTCAAAATGGCAGTAATGTTGGAGTATGGAATTGAAGGCCGATGGACGTAACCAGATCCTTAAAAGGACCCTGGGTGAGTCTCCAATTCCCATTCAGGTTATAGAACACGCTGTCTGAACCATCAAGAAAGACCGCATTCTCAAAACCAGCGTCAAATAACTTGTCTCGGATAGTATCTAGGGATATAGCAAGTCCCTGTTGCTTCACCAGAACAAGAACAAGCTTGGAATCACCAAAAGCGAGTGGGAGGTTAGACAAAACAGGGGAAATGCCTACTAAACAATGGCCTGCTAGTCCCTTCCCGCTATTTGCTTGGGTTCGGTACCATGTATCAACGCCTACATGAGCCGGGTCACCACTAGGAATTTTCTTCCCCCCTAAAATAACACCCCCTAACCCACCCAGGGCTTCCGTAAAAGGTATTCCAGCAAGAGAACTAGGACCACTAGGATCCCCGATCCCGATGTCTAAGAGAGAACCTGCCATATTACTCCATCTTAAAAATGCTCGTGTTGGCCTAGATTCACCAATTTTCCCAAAAGGTACTTGAGAACCGATGGCGATTCCCATGTATGTTTGGGAATGAGGTTCAGTTGTTCCTGAAGTAAGCAAATCAGTTCCAATCCCGATTCTATTGGACCAGGAATGATTGTCAGCAAAACACCCTGATATAGCTAAACTGTGCCCATTAACAAGTATGTTCCTTTCTATCGTTTTGTGGAAAGCTACACGGAATGCACGACTAATCACCCGCATGTGCTGACTGTTCGTTAACACAGCATATACCAATGGGCCGTCCACAAATTCCAAAATAGGGGAATTTCCAAGATCCCCTTTCCAATCATGGTCAGCGAAAAACCCCTTTTTTATTGTCCTTTTCTGTAGGCCAGCAAAATCTTTTTGCAAATGTCCCGGAAATATTGTTGGCATATTGATTTCTCTTCCTTATGGGGAATTCATTGCCAAAAACTGATCAATCTCTGGTGCATGCTCTTTTTCAAGTGACTCAAAGAAATCATCGATAGGCTCATCATCTGTTAAGGTGGCAGAGGTCTCCACCAACCCTAACGTATGCAGTATTGCAGGCTGTATCCCCTCCAGCGCATCCTGCAAACGAAGATGTCCGTCCCCAATGATCAGGTTATATATTGAGATGATTTCGGCTTGCGTGCGGCCATCTTGTCGGTGAAACTCCGCTGCTTGTTCGCCACACCTTCGGAGCGCGAACATTTGACGTCGAAGTGACTCCGTTATTTCCTTGGTTGCCGCTGCGTACTGAACAGGTGGATTGATCGCAAGAACCGTCCCTATCTCTGGCAATGCCCCCAAAACCATATCCTGAGTACCGTCTACTCGTGGCAGGAAATATAAGCGTCCATCCGGGGCCGAGAATGCAAATTCGATTTGGATGTTGCCCACGATAAGTTTGGTAACTTCAGGGAAAGGTTGCCCGTCGAGGCGCTCGGCAAAGGCCATGACATTTCCATGCCGTGTCCATACTTCAGGTACGATTCGAATGGGGAGCACTGCTAGCAGTCTTTCACATGGGGAGTTAGTTGACAGACGATCATAGAACCGGCAGGCGAAGGTATCTTGAGTGGTTTCAAATTCTCTGCGACTGGCGGGTTCTCGTCGGCTCCGCCGGTCTTCCCCATCCGACCAAAAACGCTTGCGACATCCACTAGAATTTTCTTTCACCCGTGGACAGGGCCAGCGCTCGGGCGTGACTTCGGTGCCAGGCCTGAACAACAACACCATCACCCGTCGGTTTGGGGCATTCTCCGTGTTGCGCTCCGTTTTGTCTGGAGCTTGTTGGAATCGTTCCTGTTCCTCTTGAGAAAAGATAAGCAGGGGGTTGAATTCACTACATCCCTGATAATCAGCCTTGCCGTCCGGATCCTGCCCCTGTCCCAAAAACTCTGTTGGGGCCACGACCAAGTCTCCACACAAGGTGTCCATGTAGGCGCGGAATAATTCTCGGCGGGTATTCACCCCCACGTGTCCATCAACTTCCAGCCCATGTTCGGCTTGAAAGGCTTCAATGCGTGCTTGCCGATTGGCGGGTTCTTCCCCTTCGGCTGTGGGTGGCTGGTCTGACCCGGAGGATGAGACCGTATCTAACATGGTGTCGATTTCCGGATCGCCCCAGCGATCTTCGCCATGCGGGTTGGAATAGAGTTCTTCCCACAAGTCGGTGTTCCGCGTGAGCAGGCCATAGATGGCTTGGGCGCGACGGCCACTGAGCCCTTTATTGAACTCATCTTCCCCGACTGGGTCGGCATGACCAAAGATCGAAAGGGGTGGCTTCTTTTCTCCTACGGTATGTTTTTCGATTAATTCCTTCAGCGTTTGGAGTTCTTCACGAATGCCGGGTGCGACAAAGGAGGAGCCGAAGTGAAAGCGAAGGTCATTCACCCGCCAGCAGCCTATCGGAATAAGGCCGGCTTTGACGGTGTTGAATTCTGCCTGGGTTGTGGGACCGACGAGCAGTTCGCGGGTCGTGAGGGGCGGATGGTCGCCCGCCACTCCCCCTTCAGTGGCACCGATGAGCGTGCCATCTGGGGTGGAGGGGGAGGGACTATTCTGGGAAGGAGGTGCGGATGGAGGCATATTTTTTCTGAATCAGGAGCCAAAGGTTACTTTTTCAGAAGGCATTACCCATTTGTTGTAAGGCAGTATGGAAATTGGCCTTAACATCTTTCGCGGATAACAAAGGGACTCTTCCCCTAATACCCATATACTTCCGATAATTTGGCTTGTGTATCGGGGCCGCAATTGCCATCCACGAATAGGTCATGATCACATTGAAATTCCTCGACGGCGGACTTGAACAAGTTTTCATCAGGCTTATCCAGTTCCCCAGCGAAATAACCTAAATTATTGAGCCGGGCTTTTTGCCCGGTTTGTTCAGTGATGGGATCGAGATGGCCAATTTTCAAAGGCATCTCCAAGTTTTCGATTGACAGCAATCCCCGTTTGGAATTTTGGGTAATCGGGACTTCGATTTTTCCCTCACCGTCAGTGTGTAACTCCTGGCGGGTGAGGTCGACGTGGAGGACGCACGGTTCACCGGATATCGGATCTCCGACGACGTCTTGTACGGCTAAGCGCAGGATTAAGGTGTCTTCCAGAAAGCGAAAACGATGACGCTGTTCGGTCGCCCCGGATTCAAGTTTCTCGTCTTTATCGGGAATGACGACTTGGTCGCCCGGAAAGAGGACATGGGGAAATTGCCGAGCCGCTTTCAATTCCGCATTATCGGGGTGCTCCCAGATGGGTTCGAAGGTGGCAAACCCATGCTGCTGGGCAATTTGTGAGAGATGCTCTCCTTGTTTGACGATATGTGTGGTTGGCATGGATTTCTCTCCGCTTCCCTGGGAAGTTGAATCCTTGGCTCAATCTAGGAGCAAATGGTTTACTCTTTCAGCTCGTGAGGAGCTCAGTAACTCTAAGTACGCGATCCCCAAAGCCGGCTGAAGAGGTCTTCAGCGGAATACCTACTGGTTAAAATCCCTCTACCCCCCTTTTTCAAAGAAGGAACTTCGCTTAGTTAGACGGTAGCCGGGCATGAGAAAAGCCAGGCCCCGTTATGGACCAATCAGCACTGTCGGACACCCTGGCCCCGTGATGGTGCCGCCATGTGCGGTCAGATCGGTCACCCGTGCGGCCGATTGACCCCCGATGAGCACGGTCGGGGAACCTGGGGGAACAATCGTATCCGGTGGGCCCACACAGGTCGCCATGTCTCCCACCCGTGCCGCAGGTTTCCCCCCGATAAGCACTGTGGGACATCCCGGGGGTAGAATCGGTCCTCCTACATGAGGTTTCGGGCCATCAAACATGGGGCAGGTGTGCACGTCTCCGACTAACGCCGCTGGCTGTCCCATTGTGCATGCTCCTTTTGATGAGCAGGAGGCAAAGAACCTCTACCTCCCCTTTCCCCTCCCTACAAAGGAGGGGAATAAAAATCAAGAACCCCGCAGCCTGTGGACGGGGTATTCAAAGAATACCACAAGCTTCAAATCCCCCTACCCCCCTTTTTCAAAGGGGGACCTTCAACGAGTACCCCAAGTCAAGTCAGGGGAATAAGAATAATTTATGATATTTTTTCCCAGGAATCCTTATGCAATTTAGGAAAGGTGATGTCGCAATTTCCGGGTGGAATTCCTTCCAATCGTTTAAAGCCATTCTCGTCCAATGTACCTTCGGCTACCCTTCCATCTGGGAGAATAATTCGGTATCTCTCTCCAGGAATCGGTTGGTCTTCCTTGCCCACGAGTTCAATCTCAATCCAACTGGTCTCTTCGTCGGTCGAAGGATTATTCGGGTCATTGGGTTCGATAAATGGTGGGGGACCATTCTGGCCTTTCTTTCCTTGCGGGTCAGACAATTTCCCAGGATCGGCATTATCAGCCGGTAATGGCTTTTCTGGCGCATCTGGGAGTACCGCCTTCCCGGCTGTTCCGTCTTTAGGTGCGGGCATGGAATGGTTCCTTGATCTTTCTGTGCACGTTCCGTGTCTTCAACCGTTTCTGGATCCCTTCCGTAAGCGGGGACGGAAATTCGATGTTGCTCCGGTTAATTAATCTTGACCACACCACCCGTTAACGTCAGCTCTCCCGATCCGTCGACTGAAGTGGTGGTCCCTTTTATTTCAGCGGTGGCGGGAGTTTCGATCGTAATCCCGGTCGAGCCCTTCATGATGGCTTTGCCACCGGCGAGCAATTCGTTCGACCCGGATGCGCTGGAGGTGATACCACTGGCTTCGATGGCAATATACGACCCCCCCACTTTCAGGGTGATATTCGTCATGGCCTCGAGGATAATGTTGGACGCCTTAATATAGGTATCTCCTGAGGTTTCTTCAGAATGATTAGCCTTAAAGACTTCAATTACATCCCCTCCGACTGTCAGTGATAAACAGCCGTCAACTTGCTTGGCCTCTTTTCCAGATATTTTGTGGTGATGATCCCGTTTGATTTCTATTTTGTGATCTTGTCCGACCGTGCAATGATGGTCCTTTCCGGTCTGTTCATACTGATCCCCCCCGACCTCCACGTGGGTGTTCTGAATAACTGTTTCGTACACGTCGTTTTTCACCCGTACATCCATGTTTTTTTCCGCATGGATGAAAATTTGTTCTTGGTCTTTTTTGTCTTCAAATCGGAATTCATTGAACCCGTTTCCACCTGGAGAGGAACAGGATTTAATCGTGGATTTGGTCTGTTCAGCTGGCAATTCATAGGGCGGCTGCGATTCTTCATTGTAGACACGTCCCGTCACCATGGGCCGATCGGGATCCCCTTCTAAGAATTCGACGATGACTTCCTGGCCGATGCGAGGCAGGAACATCGATCCCCATTTTCTCCCCGCCCAGAGTTGCGACACCCGGGTCCAACATGAACTGTGTTCATCTCCTCCGCTTTCCCGGTTCCAATGAAAGAGAAGTTTGACCCGCCCATATTTATCCGTCCAAATTTCTTCCCCAGCTTTTCCTACAACCATGGCCGTTTGCGGACCCTGCACGATGGGCTGAGGTGTGAGTTGGGGAGGCCGAAAGAGCACGCTAGTAGGGATGCACGTAAACGTGTTTGTATACCCGCCTTCTTCCCTTACCTGTGTTCCGGTTCCATACGTCTGCCCCATTGAACCCTGGTGGACGATTTCGGTCAGGAGATAGGATTGATTCAAGTCAACGGGTAGATATTCTTTAAGGGTAAAGTGATAGCCCGACATGAATGCTCGACAATTGCTTGACCCTTTGATGAGAAAATGCTTGGCCTCCTCCTCTTGCATCCGAATGGTTCCCAGATGTTCTGCCTGGCATTTCTCAGGAAATTCCCCGGGATAATCATAGATTTCTAAAGCCTCATTCCCCGCAATGGGAGTCGCCGTAAGTTCTTGATATTCAATAATTCTGGCACTGGGGTTCTTCCTAAAATCAAAGTCTCGATGTGTGAACTTTCCCGGATGAATTTGTTTTTGAAAGACCAAACTGGTAATGACATCTTCCCCTTCTAAGCCATCCGTCCTTGGATCCCACTTCACTGGAGGCTGAAAGGGCACAGGTTGATACGAGGCCGTGGAATCTCCCAGTACCAGGATATGTTTGTCTCGTTCATGTTTCCAAAAATAAAAAATGCCATATTGCTCCATTAGGCGAGAGATAAAATTGAACGCGGTTTCCCGATATTGCACACAATACTCCCGTTCGGGGAATTCTCCTAAATGCACTTCATAGTCCGAGAAGCCGAACTCTTGAAACAGTTCTTCAATAAGGGTCGGAACAGATTTGTTTTGAAAGATTCGACAATCAGCCGTGCGTGTGAGAAACCAGAGCCAGGGAACTAATTCGGCTTGATAATGATAGATCCCACTTTCGCTTGATGTCTGTGCGAATCGACTGATATGCCCATTAAAAAACCGCCGTTCGTTCCCGGACAAAATGATTTGTATGGTCGCCGGTTTCCCAATAATGTCCTCGAAGGGAATCGGATCGCCTTCATGAATTAACTCACATTCAAATGAGAATAATTGAGAAATCCCCTCATGCCCATGAAAACTCCTGAGGAGAAAAACATTCTCTCCCAAATCCGTATGAAACGACATCAACCGATCTTGTTGCGTGAATGCCATGATGAATTTCGCCTTTTTAAATAGTTATGGTTATGGCGAGAGAGCTGTGCTGTCCTGAATACCATGGGTGCATGCGAGTGACCAAGGGAATGCCATGCATTTTCCCCTTCCATCTTACCCTTTATCCTTTAATTTTCAGCGTAGCGTCCTGGCAGTTTCGACGCATCACCTCAAAAAGCCATCTGAAAGAAGGTGGCTGGTAGAAGAGATCCCCCTTCATTAATCATCACTTTGTTGTAATCAGAGTTGCGATAACGGTTTGTCCATGGGCCAGCATCATTCAAGCCTACACCCTCTATCTCAAAAGGGTTGAATAATGTCAAATCGTAGCACGTCAGAATATAGGGGACACCGGGCAAAGATTCTGTCACGGGTCAAATGCCGTGGTGCCCTCCCCCTTCCAAGTCCTCGGGTATGGCACTGAGGTCCTCAAAGGGGTCATTTGTCCTGGAAGAACAGAGCCGCATTACCATGTCAATTTCTAGCGCGGACGTTGTATTTGCCTTCCGCTCTTGCAATGCCTCTTAAAAACTGGTCATAAGCGTCATACCTCACCATAACTTTGTTCTTTCCGATATTATATTCAACGTTATAATGGTGCTCCTTTTCTTCGTTTTTTTCCCAGTCGGGATCGTTGACCTTAATGAACAGTGAATGAAATTCGACGAGGTTGGGTGCGTAGCGGTCGCGAATTTTTTCTTGTTCTTTTTCGACCACCTTTTTTATTTTTTCTCTCGTTTCTGTGGCAACTTGTCTCCTATTTAATGCCCATTTTTCCTTAGGGTAGCTACCTCCCGGAAATGGCCCATGCCCGTCATGAAAGGCACGGTTGGATTTGTCTGGATGAAAGATGGGCCCAAAATTATAAGGCACGTCCCGATGGAGATACAGGTTCCCCTGCGGTTTCACCCAAACCTGAGAAAAAATTTCGGCCTTTCGGTCCTCCCCTAACTTCATTTTGGATTTAGAGGATCGGTTTTCCTCCTTCGTATATTTTGTATCCACGCTTGTGTGGACTTTCACTTGAGGGTGAAGGGCGGACTGTTTTGACGTTGGATCTATCCGCATATGGGGGTCCAAATGCCACAGGATGAGCCACTGGGTGTTAAGGGCTCGCTCTTTTGCATAATCTTTATTTTTGGGGGAAGGGCGTTCGTCATGATGTCCGGTTATTTCGACGTCGATATGGATGTCCTTCCACCGGGGTGGATCAAAGGTAACTTCTTCGATCAGTAACCGCCAAAAGTGCGTGAGTTGTTTGATGACCTGTCGATCGTGTCGGTCAAGGGTCGAGCCATGTGGGGGGAAATAAATGGTGGCTGTTCGCTCGAGGCCGGATTTGGGAGGGTCCTCCTCCTTCGGTGTGGGAGGACGGCGCACCTGGCTATACCCTCGATATTGATCCTTGAGATCTTTCGTTAAGGGGAGGATGGTCTTGTGTTGGATAAGATGATCCGTGTGTTGCAAGCGCCCGGAAAATCGAAACGATCCTTTTGGTAGGGAATTCTTCAATTCAGCCATTCAAACTGACCATCCCAATTTCACTGCCCAGTTAAAAACAAAGGAAGAAATTTTTGTTTTCTACTGATGCGTTAGAGAAAGTTAAAAAGGAGCAATCATACTGATGTCTTTTTTCTTCCCGACATTCTTTTCTTCATTCCCTCACATTAAGAACAACTTTCATTTTCTAGAATACGAAACATCCTAAGCTGACTCTTCCTGCGAATACCCTTCGCAATCTCCCTGCCATTCTTGGAGTTCAGAAGTCTTTATGTGTAAGTCGAAGGATTTTTAGGGCACTAGAACAAGAAAATGACTGGAAGGAACAAAAATGCCCATTTTTTCTGTCCTAAATCGTGACAGTGGTGACATCAGGGGGGTGACTCAAAATAGGACACCTGAGTTGTGGGAGAGGGTAGAAAAAGTCCTAAAGCTTGAAACATGTGTGAAAAATCTCATACCGGCGAAGAGATTACCGAATAAGCCTTGTTGGCACATGGGTACGAGTTCATTGGGCGCTATTTTTGCTGTGAATTAAAGAGCCTCCTATCAGGTGAGGGAGTCCTTGAGGACCGCGGGACATTCAACGTGAAACCCGAGCACCTTCGATCGCTTGAATTGTCGTATCAAGGCTGGTGGTGGCAACACCGGATTCGCACTCGGGCCAGTCTCTTTTACAACGAAATAGATGACTTGATCGACTTTCAACCCACGGGCCCGGTGCCCACCGATCCCGTGATTACGGCCAACGTGGGCGATGCGCAGATTTATGGGGGAGAGGTTGGAGTGGAAATCTTGGCTACTTCCTGGTTGAGTGGGTGGGCCAACCTGGCCTACCAGGAAATCGACCAAAATGTCACCGGAGAAAATCGGCGGGCCGGACCGGCCTGGAAGGTGAATGGGGGCCTCCGTGTAGATTCGACCTATGGGTTAAATGGAGAAATTCTGGTCCACTATGTCGACGCCACCGATTATCCAATTGCGCAGATCTTTCACGACTTAGCGCCATTCGGCGTTGTGGCCCCTGACGCCGAAGCCGACCGCTATACGCTCCTCAATCTTCGGGGCGGCTATCGATTTTGGGATGACCGAGCAGAATTGGCTATTTCGGTTTTTAATGCTTTAAACGACCGCCATCAGGAGTATCAACTGGGCGAAACGATCAAAAGTCGGGTCTTGGGTTGGTTCACGGTGATATTGTAATAATTTTAAGGGCAAGCATTGGGTGGGCCTTCCTTGCAGGGAAAAGGGCCCCAAGCACAAAAGCTATTCTTTGGTGATATTCTTCGTCAGAATTACTGTTTTCAGTGAGGAGTGGCCCTTCATGGGTTCGAAATCTTCGTCACAATGCAAGAGGGCCAGCCCGTGTTCTTTTTCCGTTGTGGCTATCAGGCAATCAGCGGCACGGGGGGACACCCCTTTCCGACGAAGCGTCGCCGCTAGACTCCGGGCCTTGGGCCCCCACAGGGGATCGAAAGGTAGGCGAGATAGGCCCGAAAAATACTCCAGGAGCTTCTCTGATTATCTTGTTTTCGTATGCCGGTCATGATTTCTAACAGAATCCAGTCTGTGAGGGCAGCTTCTCCATTCAAGATCAAGGGTTTGACAATGGCCTGGATCTCCGGAGAACCCGAGGGGCGAAGCGCATGACTCCAGACCGACGTGTCAACCAGAACCATGGCGTGACCGCTTTTTTCGTTGGGCTCGAAGTTGGGGAACCGTCAACTCTAAGGGAATGGTGCCTAAGGTATCAGCTAAGGCTTCTAATTTCCGGCGACGCACGACTTCATCCAGGCTGGCATGGACGGTGTCTTTTATCGTGTGCGTTCCGAGAAGTTGTTTGGCTTTGCTTAGTAGCTGATTGTCAATATCCATGGTCGTTTTCATGATATACCTTTTGAAGTTTTTATATATCAATTTTTCATTTCAATGATATACATAGTGTAATAAAAATATTCCCATGCTTCATGCCCATTTCAAAAGAGCATTTCGCAAATTGTACGAATTCGTTTTAATCCTCCAGAAAGTCTTTTACCGTTGGGGCCAGTTTTTTTGGTTGGGGGAATATATCGGTTCACCCGGAACGGGCTGGCTCACGGTACGGTTGTAGCGGGTCCCTTCGTCTGACCCCCTTGTGGACGAAGAAATAAGAGTTTATGATCTGAAAAAGCCTGGGAGTAGAAAAATGCAACGGACGCATTCCCCAGTTACCCCCCTCTTTCATCCATCATGGAAATTGAAGGTTCGCGTGCTCCTAGGCCTTTTCCTCGTGAGTTTTACTCCTCACTTCGGGCATGCTCAAGAAGTGGCGATTCTCGTTTCTGGTGATTTTTCGCCATATCAACAAGCGATTGGGGGCATATCGAGTCAGTTGTCTCCTTCTCGGGAAAGCACCATTTATCAGATGAAGGGTGATACGCTTGAGGGTCGGGAAATGGCCAAACGCATTCGTGCCTCGGGGCCTGCGGTTGTCCTGGCCGTAGGATTAAAAGCCGCCCTAGTCGCTAAGATAGAAATTGTGGATACGCCGGTCGTATTTTGTCTGGTCCTCAACCCCAGCACGTATGGTCTCCCCGCTTCCAACATGGTGGGCATACGCCTACGCGTACCAGGGGTACACCAACTTCGAGCTATTCAATCTCTCGTTCCTTCCCTCAAAACAGTTGGGTTGGTATTTGATCCTGAAAAGTCGGGAGAATTTGTCTCGCAGGCCCGAAAAGATGCCCAGGCTTTGGGGCTCTCTCTCCTGGCCAAGGAAGTGTCCACCTCGGCAGATCTTCCTGTTACTCTGCGAAGCGTTCTTCCCGCAATCGATGTGTTGTGGCTGATTCGGGACTCCACGGTTATTTCCCAGGAGTCTATTCCTTATATTTTGGAAACGGCCTTGAGACATGATCGCCCGGTGTTTGGATTTTCGGCGGGGTTAGCGCAACACGGGGCCTTGGCCGCAGTGTCTGTGGATTATGCAGATCTTGGCCGGCAAGCTGGGGCCTTAGCTCTAACCATCCTTCGGGAAGGCCAGCTTCCGGATACGTCTCCCTTGCTTCTCGCTCCGCGGGAAACTCACCTGGCACTCAATCTTGGAACGGCGCAATACCTCGGTATTTCTCCGAAGCCCGAAATGGTTCAATTGGCGGCCTCGGTTTTTGGGGGTTCGGGCGCCTTGGCCCGACAAGGGTCTTTTGAGGCCTCAGATTCCCCGAGAGAAGGCCTATCCGAACCCTTCCTGGTTCAATAAAAACCCTACAACTCGTAAAGGGGGTACACCGTGGGACCGTGGTTGCCAGGCTTTCGGATTTCTTTAAAAGGAAAGCTCACTCTATTCATTAGTCTTATGGTCATTGGGACCTGTTGTACCCTGAGCTGGTATTTGATCGATCAACAGGCCCATGCGCTGCGCGCTTCTCTCATACGCACCGGGACTTTGCTGACCGAGCGTCTGGCGTCGACCAGTCTCTTTAGTGTGATAAGTCAGGATCGATTTCGCTTGAAACTCTTATCGGAGGGGACTCTCGCGATTCCGGAAATCCGTTATGTTCGGTTTTTCGATTCACATGGGGCCATCCTGTTTGCGGATCGTAAAGTCCTCGATGCTCAATTTTCTCTCCCTCCTATTTCTTCACTTTCTTCGGAGAATTTTCCCTCCAACCCGCTGATCACTCCCTACCAAATGTTTGCGCAGGGCCTTCAACCCGTGGCCGGGCACGTTACCGCTCTCCAACTCACGTTAAGGGCCGTCGGAACCTCTGAGACTGAAACCATCTTTGATCTGGTGTCCCCGATTGGGGGGGGCGGCCCGGAAACCACCCTGGACCCGTCTCTCTTAGAAGATTTGGCGGTGACGGCTCAAGAGCAAGGTGAAGAGGCTCTCCCGTCCACTTTGCCCTATGGCTATGTTCAAATCGGAATGAGTAATCAAACCCTACAGAAAGCGCTTTTGAGCACAGTCCGGCAAGTCTTGTTGATTACGTTGATAATCATTCTTCTTGCCTTGAGTGTGACCGTGTTTTTTGCGGGTCGCCTTGTGGCACCCCTCCGGTCTTTAACTTCGCTGGCCACTCGTGTCTCCAAAGGGGATCTCTCCGTGACGGTCCCGCCCACGACGACCGACGAAATCGGCGAATTGACGCAATCCTTTAATGACATGATCCAGTCGCTGGATCACCGGGACCAAGCGTTGGCTGATCAACTTCGGCGTTTGAAAACGGTCAATCAAACCGGTACGACGATCACCTCCTCGCTTGATCCGACGACGGTTCTTGATAGGGTTTTGGACCTCCTCGTCAAAAATTTAGGCTTCGAGCGGGCCCTCCTCATGTTGTACGATTCAGGCTTGAAACGCACCTATGGAGCACGGATTGCTGGGGTCCCCTTGGAGGTGGCGGAATCATCTCGCCACATCTCGCTCTCGATTCTCCCGGATGATTCGTTTCCTTCTCAAGTTCTCCTCAAGGGCCAGCCTGTCCTCATCCCCGACCTTGAGGACTTTGCGTCTCGGATCGATCCTGCTCTGTTGCGATTGGCGCGGAGCATGGAAGCCACCTCCTTTATCATGGTCCCCCTCATCAGCCATCAACGAGTTCTTGGGTTTGCCGGGGCCTCTCGCGGGGCGGTCTTGTGTACGCAAGATGATCTGGATTTACTTTCTACTATTGGCAGTCAAGTGGGGGTGGCGATCGATAATGCGCAAGCCTACCGGCAACTGGAAAGTATGATGGAAACCTTGGAACATCGTGTCCAAGAACGGACGAATGAGCTTCGTCAAGCCAATGAAAAACTGCGAGAATTGGATCGTATTAAGTCTGCCGTGGTGACCAGTGTTTCTCATGAGTTGCGGACCCCTCTCACCTCTATTCAAATGCATGTGGATAACGTGCTGGATGGGGGCACGGGGCCGCTCGGAGAGGAACAAAAAGGGTTTTTAACACGCGTTCAAAAAAACACGAATCGTTTACGGCGAATTATTAATGAAATGTTGGATTTATCTCGGATTGAATCGGGGCAGTCATCGCTCAATTTGAGCTCGATTACGTTTTCTGGAGTTTTGCGGGAAGTCCTAGAAAACCTTCAGCCCTTGATTCAGGAACGAGGTCTTCAGGTGGAAGCCACTTGTGATCCGCTCCTTCCTACCCTTCGAGTCGACGAGGATAAACTGTTCCAAATCCTCATGAATCTCATTCATAACGCCATTAAATTTTCCTTACCCCATGGGCATATTGCCGTGACGGCGACACTAACGGTTGATCAAGTTTTGCAAGTGTGTGTGAGGGATGCGGGGCCAGGCATACCTCAGGAAGAATTATCAAAAATTTTTCTCCCATTTTATCGGTCATCTCCGACAGTGGTGAAAGGCCGGGGCGCGGGGTTAGGCCTCGCCATCACTAAAGGGTTACTTGAACTTCAAGGGGGAAAACTTTGGGTAGAAAGTGATGAAGGATTGGGAAGCCGATTTTACTTTACGCTCCCTCTTTCCCCCACTTCCGAGCCGCGCATACCTTCTCCTTCCCTCTCCATCTAATTCCAAGGCTGGCCTAGGCGGGATTCAGACTCCCTGGTTGACTATGAGGAGACGGGATGGTTGGAAATGCCTAACCGTTTGAGCAGTCGCGCGAGGTAGGAGCGGTGCATTTGGAGGGATTCGGCCGCCCGGGTTTGATTTCCCCCCGTTTGTTTTAAGGCTTCTAACACGAGATATCGGCTGTGCATTTCCATGGACTCTCGATACGGTAGCCTTTCTCTCGTGGTCGAGGTCTGGCCTTTTCCCAGGCCATCTAACGCTTCCAATCTTAAATGTTCTGGTTGCAGCTCCGGTCCGTTGGTCAAGATGGTCGCTCTGGCGATAACATTTTCTAACTCTCGAATATTTCCCGGCCAACGATAGTGCATCATCGCATCAAGGGCGGTCCCGCTGAGCCGCCATGGTTGCCCCTGAAGCGATGGCCCTTGCCGGGTTAAGAAATGGTCTGCCAGGATCGGCAGGTCCTCCATCCGTTCACGGAGTGGTGGCATGGTGATAGAGAGGATATTCAGCCGAAAATATAAATCTTCCCGGAATGTGCCTTGTTCAATACTCTTGATGAGATCTTTATTGGTGGCTGCGATAAACCGGACATTCACCTGAATCGATTTCGTTCCTCCCACTCGATGAAATTCCTTATCTTGGAGGAGTCGAAGGAGGCGCCCTTGTAGCTGAGGGGGCATGTCCCCGATTTCATCCAAAAAGACCGTCCCTCCATCGGCGGCTTCGATTTTCCCTTCTTTCATTTCAGTTGCCCCGGTAAATGCTCCCCTTTCATGCCCGAATAATTCGTTCTCTAACAGCGTTTCCGGGAAGGCTGAGCAATTGACCGCCATGAAGGGCCCTGCATGGTGGGGACTCCATTTATGAATGAGTCGGGCTAAATGATCTTTTCCCGTCCCAGTTTCCCCTAGTAACAGCATCGTTTCCCGAGATTGGGCCGCTCTTTTGCCTATTTCGAATATTTCCCTCATTCTGGGACTTTTGCCTATGGCGGTGTTGTACCGGGAATTCACCTCTTGTTGGAGATGTTGGACGTGTTTGACGAGGGCTGTCCGATGAAGGACCCGTTGAATGACGATGGAAAAATGTTCAAAGTCAAAGGGTTTGGTCAAAAAATCATAGGCCCCAGCTTTCATGGCCTCTACGGCTTTCGAAATTGACCCATAGGCCGTCATCACGACGACGGGAGGGGTTACCAGTTCATACCCCGAGGGAAAAGCCGGCACGTTCTCTTCTGGTCCACTTTTGGATCCCCTCATTCGCTTCAGGACTTCAAGTCCGGACAACGTGGGCATTTCTAGGTCTAACAAGACTAATTGGGGGGCCTCTGTTTCGATTTGGCGTAAGGCCTGTTCTCCATCCTCGGCCGATACCGCTTCGTGCCCCAACATTCCTAGCCGTTTTTCTAAGGCGGCCAGAATATCTGGATCATCATCGACGACGAGAACTTTGGTTTTCATTCGTTATCCTTGGGATGTCAAGGTCTCTGCCCCTGTCTTAGTCATGAGATGGTATGGATAGGAGCAATCCAAATGCCACATCCCGAACCTCGTGCTGGAATTCAGGAGGGTTGTTGACTCATACGCTTACTTTTCTAGGGTGTTTTTAACGGTACTGGATTTCTCCCCCGGATCACAATCTCAGCTCGTGTCCTAATTCGTTACACCTTTTGACCAATTTGCGACACTTTTTTGCACAATTGTTGTCGAACCGATAGATTCCCGGAAAACATGACACCCCTTTAGGCTGTTGAGGATATCTCTGGGGATTGAACAATCGTCCTCCCGGAGCCTTGGTATGAAACACCATTTTCCCTGGATCTGAAAATCTAGGGAGATTTGGTGCGAATGTTACCCTTTCTGTTTTTTTAATAATTCCCGTGCGGTTTTTTTGAGGGTGGGGGTTAACTCCTCTCCTCCAAGCATACGTGCGATTTCGTTTGGTCGTTCCGCTTCCTTGATCTCTCGTACGAGAGTCTGTGTGCGTCCGCCTCCCACTGATTTTTCTACGACATACTGATGATGGGCTTGGGCGGCAATTTGAGGCAAATGCGTCACACAGCCGACTTGGTGATATTGTGCGAGTTGACGCAATCGCGTTCCCATGATCAATCCGGCTTCCCCCCCAACTCCGCTGTCGATTTCGTCGAAAATGAGGACCGGAGTGTGATCATTCCCTGCCAGGACGGTTTTAAGTGCCAGCATTATCCGGGATAATTCTCCACCCGAAGCAATTCGAGCCAAAGGCAAAAAAGGTTCGCCTGGATTGGGGGCGATTTGTATTTCTACCTGATCCATACCCGATGGGGTGATTCGATGGGCGTCTTCTGTCGTGTCTATCGATATGTCCACTTTCAGGGTTTCCATGTGTAATGCTCTGAGTTCTTCGTGTAACCGTGCCACGAAATTGCTGGCAGTAGCTTTTCTTTGGGCTGAGAGGTCTTGCCCAAGTGTGTTCACTGTTTTCCAACACGTGTCCACGGTTTGCTGAAGCTGGGCGACCCGATCGTCTCCCTGTTGAATGGTCTGGAGGTCCTGTTCAAGTTGAGAAACCCAGTCGAGCAAGTCTTCAATAGATTTTCCATATTTTTTTTTCAGATGCTGCAATCCCGCCAGCCGTTGATCGATGGCTTCGGTCCTCTCAGGGTCATAATCAATTTCTAAACGGTAGTCACGTAAGTGGTCGGATGCTTCCCGCAATATCAGCTCAGCGGACTCGATGAGTGAAGCCCAGGAAGATCTCTGGGTATCAATCTGACTGAGTTCCTGAACCCATTTTTTAATACTACTCAATTGGGCGAGGACCGAGTCATCTCGTTCCGTTAATCGTTCGAAGGCCTGGTGAGATAATTCTCCCAATCGACCCGCATGCTTCATGCGATGATATTCTTGTGTTAATTCTTCTTCTTCCCCCACCCGGAGAGCCATGGTCGATAGTTCGTTTAATTGAAATTCCATCATGTCCTGGCGATTTGTTTGCTCCTTAAGATAGGTTTGAAGAGCGTCCAATTCTTCGGTTTTGCTTACCCACTCTTCGTAGGCCTGCTGAAATTTCGACACATGCTCATTCAGGCCCCCATAGGCATCTAGGAGTGAAAGCTGATGTTTGGGAGACAGCAGCGATTGCTGTTCATGTTGGCCATGAATGTCGACTAATTGTCCTCCGACGGCTTGGAGGGTTTGAAGAGGGGCCAATTGTCCGTTGAGGTACACCCGGTTTTTACCCGCTCGTGAAAGGATCCGACGAATGAGGATGTCCCGTTGATCAGGAAGCAAATATCCTTCGTTCCGTAACCTGCCTTCGAGCGGATGGGATTCGGGAAGAAAAAATGAGGCTTCCAGCAACGCTTCGTCGGCCCCATGCCGGATGTGGTCGATTGAGGCCCTGCCTCCTACCAACAGGAGAAGGGCATCAATGAGGAGAGATTTTCCCGCACCGGTTTCTCCGGTGAAGACCAGAAACCCGTGCGAGATTTTCAGGTGAAGGTGTTCGAAGAGGGCGAAATGAGAGATTCGCAGCTCGGTTAGCATTGCACCGAGGGTTTCGCCCGGACAATCAGGCCGTTGCGGATGATTGGGAAAGAAGAGAGTCGATGACTTCTTTAAATTGTTGCTTGGGTCGGGCCCCGACAATTTTTTCGACCACCTGTCCGCCCTTGAAAAACAGGATGCTGGGAATACTCATGATTTGATATTGTCCGGCCACTTCCGGAGCTTCATCCGTGTTTAATTTCATGACTTTAAGCCGCCCCTGATATTCTTTGGCCAATTCTTCGACGATCGGAGCCACCATCTGGCACGGGCCACACCACACGGCCCAAAAATCGACCATTACGACGTCGGAAGATTTCAAGACTTCCCCATCCCAGTTTGCCGCATCCGCGACCATCACTTGATCCGACACTGACTGCCTCCTTGGAAAAAATCCACGAAAAATTTGCGTCAACGCACTGAGTCAATCCTAAGGTTATGTTTGGGGGACTGTCAACTTCATGTTTCTCCTCAAAAGAACCTTCTTCAGTCTTTCTCGCAGAATTCGTTAATCAGATCTTTGCAAAGGGGCAAGGGTAATCCTCAATGCTTTACCACGCCCACACCGGGGGAACGCCAGACCACCACGTATCGGGATGGGCTTCCCGCCAGGTTCTTTGTTGCACCCATAATTCATCCGTCCGCATTTTATCGATTCGATTGGCCATGGCTGCGGTGATATCAAATTGTTGACGGATGCCTTCGTGAATCAATTCTTGCGCCATGCGGGGGAGCACATTGGGCGGATCGATAAGGTCGATCACTTCTCGAGCAGTGAGATTTAACGAGAGTTGTTCGACTTTCACGTAATCTTCCTTTTTCACCAAAAAGGCGAGGTATCCGTCGAGGGCTTCATAGACATAGGCGAGGTAGACATAGGCCTCAACCGTAGGATTCAGGTCGATGATTCGTTGGCACGTTTCCACAGCGCGTCGGTAATCCCCCGCCTGTAAATAGACTTTCGCCTTTGCCAGATAGGGGCGAGTGATGTCTGAAGGGGAGACCCCTTGGGCTGACACATTTGGTGGGCCTAGCCCTCCGAGACCTGAACAGAGCAATGCCGTTAAACACAAAAGCCATAGACGAAATTGGTTGTAGTCCCGTGATTCGCTCGACATGGCACACCTCCGTGAAATTTTACGTTCCTTTGTGGGTGTTAATCGTTGTTTGTAGGGGATAGGAAGTCTTGATGTTCCGATGAACCCTTGGGTCTGGTTTGGGGATATCGAAAGTGTCGAATTTTTCGGCAATCGTCATTCAGCTAAATTTCCCTTTTTTTTCAATTCTTTTACCCACATCGGTCTGAGTGGAATAGGAAATTCTTTCTTGAACCTGTCGGGAAAACACGACAATTTCCAAGCCTGCTCTATCTACATCATTCCAATTGGGGCACGAATGTTTAAGGAATCTCCAATGATCGTCACTCAAATCTTAACAACGAGCGATCATTCCCATGCCTCCCGATCTTGGCATATCCTTTGCGTTGGGGAGAGACTTCAATATACCCCTTCTTCTCATCCCCTTCTTTTGGGGGGGGGCAGAAGATTTTCCCTTATGAATTTGAATATGTACACGAAAATGACACGAAACATGATGGGTTCCTTGCCTTCTTGCCACTATATCATGACGTTGGGGGTCACCGTGTTATTCTCCTGCCTGATTCCGGTGGTTTCCGCTCCTTCCTCTTCCACAGTTCTGGCTCGTGACTTTTCTCAGTCTCCGGGTGTCTTAACGTCACCAGACTCTTCTGTCAGAACTTCCCGGCATGAGGACGATATTCTGGCGGCTTTGACCATCTATCTCGAAGCACGCGGAGAAAGTTTCGCCGGGAAAATGGCCGTCGCGGCCGTGATCCGGAACCGGATGCTTCAGAGATATCATAGCGATGGAACTGTGCCTGGAACGGTTCTTCGAACCTATCAGTTTGAACCGTGGATCGAGCGCTCGCCTGAAACCATTCAGTTTGATCCGACGAACCCGAAAATGCAGGAGAGTTTACTTGCCTGGAATTTGGTTCAAGATGGACGGAAAGTGGTCAAAGGGGCCGTGCTCTTTTTCAATCCTGACTTGGTCAAGGCCCCGAAATGGGCTCTGGTGAATCGGAAAGTGGCCAAAATTGGCGGGCACGAATTTTTCGGGAGACAACGGATCTAAGCGTTAGCGAGTCGTGGAATTGGGCTGAACTCGCCGTAAATTTTTCGGTCGGTATTTATGGGTTGCTTCTTCTTCCATATTGGCCAACTCCCCCCGCAATTGCCGAAGGGCTCCTGAATGGACTCGGCACACGCCTGATTCGGTCAACCCCATTCGACTTCCGATTTCTTTCATCGTGAGACCGGTATGATAATACAGTTGTAAGACTTCTTGTTGCCGTAAAGATAATTTTATGAGGGCCGCATTGAGGGCCTTTTTCATCTCTGCATCTGCACATTCTGTGAATGGGTCTTGGCGTTCAATGTCGGGTAACATATCTCGAAGCGTACACGCATCTTCCGCCTGCCCTACCGGTTCATCAAGACTAATAAGGCGGGGGTCGCAGCCCCCTAGACCCTCCAATTCCTCCTGATTGAGGCCTAATTGTTTGGCGATGACTTCGGTGCTGGGGGGCACTCCATTTTTTTGGACATACTCATTCACGGCCTGCCGAATTTGTTCCCGTCTCGCCCGAACCGACCGTGGAACCCAATCCATGGCCCGGATTTCATCCAACATCATGCCTCGAATTCGATATTCCGCGAACGTGCGAAATTTAATGTCTCGGGTCGGATCATAACGCTTGAGGGCGGACAACAAGCCCATGGTGCCTGCGCTGGTTAAGTCTTCGACATCTAAACAAAAGGGATTTTTTATGGCTAACGAAGCGGCGATTCGTCGAATGATCGGAAGGTATTCTTGGAGGAGCCTCGATAATTTCTCTTGATCGAAGGGAGGATCGATCGAATGGTGGCTATTGGCAGAGGGCATGTGGGATGAAGAACGAGCTGGAGCCTTCCACGTCCCCTCCAATTCCACGTGTTGTACCTGTTGAGCCTGATCGTTCATGTGTCCAACGTGTTTTTGAAAGCCTTCAAAAAAAACGCCCGCTTCCGAGGAAGGGGCGCGTACACGAACGAACGTCAACGTGAATCAGTTCGGGAACCAGACTAACCCTTCATCTGTTGGGATGTGGGGTCTCTTGGCTTTGCGCCCTATCCTCACGGATAGTTTGCCTTTGTCACCTGAGTGATGAATGCGTCGTCTTTTTAGATCCTTTAGGCCTCCTGTTCCATGTTTGAAATCTTTGGGGAATTACCCCTAGGATCATGTTTTTCGAAAAAGAAAGAACCTTTTTCCTTTCGCTATGCAGGTGTTATCGGGACTGGGAATTCGGGAATTAAGGTGAAAAGGAAAAGGAGCAGAAAAAAACACGATAACGGAGAATATCGACCGTTATTGGTCAAGAAATTATGATGGCAAGGTTGGGAAGAAAAGGCCGAATATCTGCCTGTATTCAGCGTAAGCGAAGGAAGAAATTGGTCCCGATCATGAGGAACATAATGGTGGCGATCCAACTCCCGATTATCGGGAGAATCGCACCGTTCCGACCCAAGACAATCCCCACGGAATGGACCGCCCAAAACAGAAATCCAATGGCAAGGGTTTGTCCGAGCCCCTTGGCCACCCCCACCACCCGGCCTCCCGTGTTCCGTAAGGCAATGGAAATTCCTAATAACGTCATTATGAATGGAACGAACGCATACGCAATTCTGGCCCAATAGTCGGTGAGGAATTGTTGCGTCGCATTTCCATCGGTGCGCATCTGCTCCACGTAATCGTGGAGCTGAGGTAACGTCATGTGCTCGGGTGATTGGGCGAACCAATTTCGAAAATCCTCAGGGGAAAAAGAAAGGGGTAAGACCACGAAGGGATAGTGACGAACGTGTATTTCGCCATCTTCCGACAGGGTTCGATGAATGACCTTTTCCATGTGCCATCGGTTTTGCGCGTACAAAGCTCCCTTGGCCTCGAATATTTCCCTCAGAGCTAATGGCTCCCGGAATGAATAGTGGTGTATGCCCTCCAGGTACGTGCCATCCTCTTTGACAGAATCGATTTGTATGAGCTGTTCTCGTCCCAAACGGAGCCACAGGCCTTCGGGGCTTAACGAAAGGGGTTCGGGTTTCTTCTTGATTAATACCAATTTCACGTATTCGGCTTGCAGGTTGGCCAATGGGACAAAAATTCCCGTTAACAGGAGGGCGATCAGGCTGGCGATTCCTCCAAACGCTAAAAAGGGAAAGGCAATTTGATTAAAACTCAATCCGCAACTGCGCATGGCGGTGATTTCCCGTGTTCGATTCAGACTTCCCACGGTGATAATGGACGCCATCAGGGCTCCCAAAGGGGCCAAAAGATACATGATTTCTGGGATTCGATAGAGGAAAAAACTCAACATGACCGTTAAATCCGCGTCATACTTCAGGAACTTTCGAAGTTTTTCAAAAAAGTCCACGATCAGATAGATGGTGAGCACGGTGACGAGACACAGCCCAAAGTTTCGGCCAAACTTTCCGAACACATACCAAAATAATTTAGTCATGGGTGAGGTATTCTTGGGCCAACCAGGGTCAGTGTTTCCGAGCCCGGTTGAACATCCATCCCGTGGCCATGATGAGAATCACGTTGGGCAGCCACGCGCCGGCCATGGGAGAAATCAGTCTGGTCGTGACCAGAAATTCTCCAAAAACGTTTAACATATAAAACCCGATAATAATGACGACTCCAATCGCAAACCCTCCGGCCTTTCCCGAACGCTTAGAGACGATCCCCACCGGAACACCCAAAAGCCCCAATACAAAGGTCGCTAAGGGAAATGCGGTATCCTTATGGTATTCCATCAGACGTTTTAAGGATCCGCCATGTTTTCCTCCAGTTTCCTCTAATTTGGCCAGGAGTTCCTCATACGTTTTTCTTTTGGCCTTTTTTTTTGCGGACTTAAAGGGTGAAGGGAACCATAGGTCGTAGGTCCCAAAGGTGACGCGGTGAAAGGTGTCTGCCTCCTTGGGTATTTGATGGATGGCTCCCTCAAAAAGACGAATGCCTAATTGATGTCGTTCGTTGAGTTTCAGCATTTGGTACTGTTCGGCCACGATGATGAGGGCTTTTTGGGGGTCACGTTTGTCGGAGATAAAAATGCCCGTTTTTTGGGTTGCAGGAGAGGGGGTGGGAATATGGACCATGAGCCCCGGTATTGGCTCATTAAACATTCCAGAATCCAGAGCTAGGGTCATTTCATCCTCGATGACGCTCAGGGCTAGCGTTTTGAGATCGACACTGGCCCAGGGTTGTCCCCATTGGGATAACACGATGGTCAAGGCAAACACCAAGCCTGAAAAGACCACCACCGGGACATTGATTCGCCAAAACCCTACCCCGGCGGCTCGAAGGGCAATGATTTCATTATCGAAAGACAAACGATTGAAGGCCGTAATCGATGCGATTAAACAGGCAATCGGGAGAGTCAGGACTAAAAAGGATGGGAGGAGATGGACGATGATTTTTCCGACCGAATAGACGCTAATCCCTCGGGAGACCACCAAATCGACGAGACGAAGCATTTCCTTGGTGAAAATGATGAAGCATAACCCACAGAGACTGGCCCAGAAGGGAGTCAGGAGTTCAAAAAAGATGTATCGGTCGAGAAGTCTGTTCAACTCGGTGGCTGGCAGGGAGTCTGAGAGGAATCCGGGGTAAAATTAGGGGGTTCCTAAACCCGTCTTTCCCAATTGTCCCTGCACCTATAAGGCCAAAAATCTGAGAATATCACGCCTGAATTCGATTTCCCATCCCCTTTTTTATTGACAGAGATTTGAAACTGTGTTACATCCTTCTGGTTTTTGAAAAGGTTAAGGAACTGAAAAGACGACCACGTTTGGAAGCCGAAAGAGGAAGCATCTCCTTTTTCGGCTTTATTTGTTTAAGAGCCTGAATAATTTTTAAATATTTATCACCACTGTGATCAGGGGAGGAGAGACCGTGAAGAGCAAGGGAACCGTCAAATGGTTTAATGATCGAAAAGGCTTTGGTTTCATTCAAGTTGAAGGAGGCCAGGATGTCTTTGTCCATTATTCGGCCCTACAAGAAGAAGGTTTTAAATCCTTAAAAGAAGGAGAATCCGTCGAATTTGATCTGGTGGAAGGCGCCAAAGGACCTCAGGCCGCCAACGTCACCAAATTAGGAATTGGACAGCCCTCTTAATCCCAATTCCCTGGCATTGTTCCCTCGAAGACTGTTTCAATTCTCAGGGGTGGATGGATTTTCCAGCTCGGGAAGAACAAAGAGCAGTTTTTGCTGGGAAAATGATCTTGGTTTTTGAAGATCTCACCCTGGACTCCCTCCTGGGAAGGTTGTCTTGACTTCCCACTTTTCCCCCTGATAGACTTCTCTCCTAAGTGTTTGTATTTATTGAAATTTTTGTTATTTATGTTGAGTATTTTTTGATTTCAGGGGAAACGCATGACAATTAAAACATTACAGTCCTTGTTTGGTTCTCATCCATCATTTCGGAATGTTTTATCTATTGAGGCGGATGCGGAGGATTGGGGTGGTGGTCAATCCCAGGAAGAAAATCTTCCTGATGCCCCAGCCAATGTTCGGGCTAACCCTGATCACAGCCGAATCACCATTACCTGGGACCCTGTCCCTGATGCATTGTATTACAATTTGTATTTTCTGACCACAAAGGGAGTGGAAATCAAGCCCTGTGATCTTTCCCGCCCCATCGCGGCCCCGGAAGACTTTATCCCCAAAGCTGGAATCACCAAAGAAAACAGTAATTGTATTGAGGGGGCGGCTTCCCCTTATGTTCATAACGATTTGGCCAATAATCTGTGCTACCACTACGCCGTGACGGTGGTCACCGAAGAGGGAGAGAGCCCCCTCTCCGAAGAGATCATGTCCCTCCCCTCCCCGTACCTGACGGTCTTACAGGTTGGGTGTGAAGGAGTCGATGAGGGAGAGTTTAAATCACCCACGGGCATTGCCTTGGATAAAGATGGGAATATTTATGTGGGGGATACCGACAATCACTCTATTCAAAAATTTGATAAAAATGGCAAATTTTTGGCGAGGTGGGGAGACGAACCCGATTCCGCTGAAGGGAGTTTTTACTATCCCCGAGGCATCGCCACGTCTCCTGAAGGGGACGTGTATGTCGCGGATAGCGGTAATAACCGTATTCAAAAATTTGATCCCGATGGGAATATTATGAATTCCTGGGGAAAGTTTGGTATGGCCTGGAGAGGGGCTGAAGTGGGGAAATTTGACGTTCCATGGGGAATTACGACTGACTCGCAAGGTAATCTTTTTGTGTCAGATACCAGCAATGCCCGCGTACAAAAATTTCTCCCTGATGGCTCTCCGGCTTTAAGTTGGGGACGGGACGGTGGCTATGACGGGGCGTTCTTTTATCCCCGTGGATTGGCCGTTGACTTTGTTGGCAATATTTATGTTGCAGACGAAGGCAATCATCGGATTCAAAAATTTGATTCGCGAGGAAACTTCCTTCTCAAATGGGGAAAAGAAGGCAATGCCCCAGGACAATTTAAATCGCCCTGGGGGGTCGCCTGTGATCCATTGGGTTATGTGTATGTCGTGGATAGTGGCAATCACCGGGTCCAAAAGTTTGAATCGAATGGAACCTATTTGTGTTCTTGGGGGAATCGCGGTCTGACGGAAGGCCAATTGAACTTCCCTTCCGGAATTGCCGTGGATAAAGAAGGCAATGTCTATGTCGTGGATAGCGGGAACCACCGCTTATCCAAGTTTGCTCCTACCGAAGAGGAACTGAATCGTGGGAAGCAGGAAAAACCGGAAGCGGCGGATCTTTCCGCCCCCATTAATCTGGCCGTGAAGCCGGGAGATACCGAGAATATCCTAAGCTGGCTCGAAGTTCCTGGGGCCGTGAGTTACAACGTGTATTTCAGTACCGACCCGGGTCTGACCATTGAAACGTCAACGAAAATTGAAGGGGTAACCACCCCCTATGTTCATAATGGGCTGACGAATGATACGCCGTACTTTTATGGGTTAACGGCCGTGACAGAAGATGGTGCCGAGAGCCCACTTTCCGACGAACAAACGGCCATTCCGGTCCTCATTGATATTGCGGCCCCCCAAAACCCCGACATCGTGTTGAATCACGGGTCTTACATGACCAATAGTCCGGACATGGTGGCCACGATTTCAGCCAAGGACGTGGATAGCGGGGTCGCGGCCTATTTCATCTCTGAGAATCCCATGACGCCCAGCGGGACAATGCCTGGATGGGTGGATGTCGAACCGGAACAAAAGTTTGGGGCCACGATTCCCTTCACCACCTCCCCTGGAGATGGGACCAAAACCGTCTATGTCTGGTTTAAAGATGCCAATAACAATGTGTCAGTTCCGGCCAGTGCCAATATTCTGCTTAACACCTCCGGATATATTTGTGTGGCCAAATGGGGAAAAGCCGGAAGAGGTGCCTCCTTGCTTCATGGTGGAGAATTTATCAGCCCCATGTATGGGATGGCGATCGATCGACAGGGTGCCTTATTCGTCGTAGACAATGGGAACAATCGGATTCAAAAATTTGACCGTAATGGCAATTTCATCCTTCTCTGGGGAAATTTCGGATCCGCCAACTCCAATTTCAATAACCCCACGGGCATCGCGTGTGATGCCGATGGCAATGTGTATGTGGCCGATACCAATAATCATCGGATTCAAAAATTCGATGGGAAGCTTGGGCATTACATGATGAAACTCGGGTCTCGGGGTAATGGGGAAGGACAATTTAATGCCCCGTGGGGTGTAGCCGTGGATCGGGTTCGCGGGTACCTCTACGTCGTCGATAGTGCGAATTTTCGGGTTCAAAAATTTGATGAAACGGGTGAATTTATCATGCAATGGGGAAGTTTCGGGAATGGTGATGGCCAGTTTTATTTCGCGAGAGGAATTGCCGTCGACCAAACCGATGGAACCGTGTATGTCGTAGATATGGGTAATCATCGAGTTCAAAAATTTGATACCAGTTCGAACGTGCTCCCTCAATTGCTCACCAAATGGGGCGGTGGCATTGGCCCTGGACATGCCAGTAGTGCGCAGGCACAAGAACCCGGGCAATTTCGTTCTCCTTGGGGGATCGCCCTGGATGAAGCCGGCGACGTTTTCGTGAGTGATACCGGAAATCAACGGCTCCAAAAATTCGATCGGGATGGCAACTTCATAACCCAATGGGGTGGATTTGGGACGAATGAAGGGCAGTTCAACTTTCCTTATGGGATTGGGGTGGACAGTCGAGGGCATGTATTTGCTGTCGATAGTGGAAATATGCGGGTGCAAGAATTTATGCCCGCAGAAGATGCCGATGAACACTTCCAGGAGGAAGAAGCCTTGGCATTCCTACCAGAAGGTGCCGAATAAACGAAGTGGTCTGGCGGGTCTTTCTGAAGAAGAAAGACCTGCCGTCCGTCCAGTCTTATCGTGAATACTTGTTTGGAGGCTAAAGCCCGTTCCGGCCTTCATCTCAGTTTTCCTTCTATCAACAAACCCTGCTATTTGACTGCATGCGTTGGGCAAATTATGATGGAAACCTTCTCACGCATCCATGAATCTACCGTACGTACTTTGTAGGGTCCTTCTACCCAAGGTCTAAATCATGTGGGAAAAAGAATTACGGGTGGGCCTCACGTTTGATGACGTCGTGCTGGTGCCTCGCCGGTCGACCATCGTGCCCGCTGATGTCGAAACTACCACCCAACTCACTCGCAATATTCGGATTAATATCCCACTGCTTAGTGCTGCGATGGATACCGTGACCGAAGGACGATTAGCGATTGCCATGGCTCGAGAGGGAGGGATTGGAATCATTCATCGAGCTCTTTCCCCTGAAAATCAGGCTGCTGAGGTTGATAAGGTCAAAAAGTCTGAGAGTGGGATGATCCTTTCTCCGATTACGATTTCACCCGATCATACTATTCGGGATGCCCATCATCTCATGGCCACGTATCGTATTTCCGGGATTCCTGTGACACAAAAAGGGAAATTAGTGGGAATTTTGACGAATCGAGATCTCCGCTTCGAAAGCCGAATGGATCTCAAGGTGAGCCAAGTCATGACCCAGGGAAAATTGATTACCGCCCCGGAAGGGACCAGT
The DNA here is from genome assembly GCA_965223495.1 of Nitrospirales bacterium. Classification (GTDB taxonomy): domain Bacteria; phylum Nitrospirota; class Nitrospiria; order Nitrospirales; family UBA8639; genus Nitrospira_E. Next base: position 1,482,254 of record OZ245001.1, read on the forward strand.
CTCGAAAAAGCCCAAGCCATGCTTCATGAGCATCGTATTGAAAAGCTTCCTGTCGTGAATGATCAATTCGAATTGAAAGGCTTGATCACGATTAAGGATATTCAAAAAAAGATTAAATATCCCTTTGCCTGTAAAGATGGCCATGGACGGTTGCGAGTCGGTGCGGCGGTAGGGGTCGGGCCCGATGTGGATGAACGCTTGGAACGGCTAACCAAAGCTGGGATTGACGTGCTGGTGGTCGATACCGCCCATGGCCACTCCCAGGGAGTCATCGATAAAGTCAAAGCCATCAAATCACAGCACCCCGATCTTGATATTATCGCGGGAAATGTCGCGACTCCTGAAGCGACCTTGGATTTGATTCAATCGGGGGCAGATGCCATCAAAATTGGTGTGGGACCCGGATCCATCTGTACAACCCGCATTGTCTCGGGAGCCGGCGTTCCCCAATTAACGGCCGTGGCAGATTGTGCGGCGGTGGCCAAAGAGCATCAGATTCCCATCATTGCCGATGGAGGCATTAAATATTCCGGAGATTTGACAAAAGCCTTGGCCGCGGGGGCTTCCTCGGTCATGATCGGGTCGCTGTTCGCTGGCACGGAAGAGTCACCTGGTGAAACGGTCCTGTATCAAGGCCGGACGTATAAAGAATATCGAGGAATGGGATCGTTGGGAGCGATGGAACGAGGAGGGAAAGACCGATATTTCCAAGAGGGCCGAGAGGTGTCAAAATTGGTTCCCGAAGGCATTGAAGCACGGGTACCGTATAAAGGGATCTTATCGGTCTTAGTGTATCAACTCGTTGGGGGACTCAAAGCCGGGATGGGGTATTGTGGGTGCCGAACCATTCCCGATCTTCAACGTGAAGCTCGTTTTATCCAACTCACCTCCGCAGGCCTGCGCGAAGCCCATGTGCATGATGTGATCATTACCAAAGAAGCCCCGAATTATCGGGCTGATTAAACCTGATTCCTTCCCGATTTCTAGGCGTACTTCCTACCAGATGCTCTTTGTATGAAACCCCACCACGATACGATCGTTATCCTTGACTTTGGGTCGCAATACACCCAACTGATTGCTCGCCGGATTCGGGAGTGCCATATCTTTTCGGTCATACTACCCGCCCATGCGACTCTCCAAGAAATTTTAGAGTATCAACCGAAGGGCCTGGTTTTCTCTGGGGGACCTTCCAGCGTGAGTCATGCTCAGTCCCCCAAACTTGAGGCCAAGATTATTGAGCTGGAGATTCCTATTCTTGGGATATGTTATGGGATGCAGCTATTGGCCCAGTACTATGGGGGAACCGTCAATCCCACGCCTCACCGGGAATTTGGCCGGGCGAATCTCTCTATCAAAGACACCAGCGATTTATTCTGGGGTTTATCGGAGGAGGAAGCGCTTCCGGTCTGGATGTCGCATGGGGACTCCGTTCAACACCTCCCCGTCGGGTTTCACGTCCTCGGACATACTCCTCACGCTCCGATTGCCGCCATGAAAAGTACCAGTTCCACACCACCACGCTTTGGGATCCAGTTTCACCCGGAAGTGGTCCATACGGATCAAGGATCAAGGATTTTACATAATTTTGCTGCACATATTTGTGGGTGTCGTCCGACTTGGACCATGGAATCGTTTATCGAACAAGCCGTCATTAATATTCGGAACACCGTTGGGGCCGGGAAGGTCATGTGTGCTCTCAGTGGCGGGGTGGACTCGGCGGTTGCGGCCGTGTTGACGCATCGAGCTATCGGCGATCAACTCACCTGTTTCTTCATTGACAATGGGCTGATGCGAAAGAATGAAGTAGCTGAATTACAGGCTGTGTTCGATACTCATTACCACATGAACATTGAAATCGTGGATCATGCCTCCACGTTTCTGTCCGCCTTGGGGGCCACCAAAGACCCGGAGCGAAAGCGGAAAATCATCGGAAGACATTTTATTCGGGCCTTCGAAGAAGAAGCCAAGTCTTTAGGGACGGTAAACTTTTTGGTTCAGGGAACGTTGTATCCCGATGTCATCGAAAGTCTGAGCGTCAAAGGGCCCTCAGCGACGATTAAAACCCATCATAATGTTGGGGGGTTGCCCAAACGGATGAAATTCTCTCTCATCGAGCCGTTTAGGGAGTTATTTAAGGATGAAGTCCGAGAACTCGGTCTGGAACTAGGGATGCCGGAGACGATTGTCTGGCGTCAACCTTTTCCCGGCCCGGGTTTGGCTATTCGAATTATCGGATCGGTCACTTCCGCACGTTTAGATTTATTACGTGAGGCCGATGCCATCGTCCGAGAGGAAATTGACCGGGCGGGGTTATCTCGAGAAATTTGGCAAGCCTTTGCCGTTCTCCTCCCCATTCAAACAGTGGGGGTGATGGGAGATCAGCGTACCTACGAGTCCGTGATTGCCATCAGAGCCGTCACGAGTTTAGACGGGATGACGGCCGATTGGGCGGATATTCCTACGACGGTATTGGCCAAAATGTCGAATCGTATTATCAATGAAGTGCCTGGGGTGAATCGGGTCGTTTATGATATCAGCTCTAAACCACCGGCGACGATTGAATGGGAATAGTCATGGAACCTGAACCCCAACTTGTCCGCCTGCAAAAAGTGATTGCCCGTTCTGGAATGGCCTCTCGTCGCAAGGCTGAGGACTATATTCGAGATGGGCTCGTCACGGTCAATGGGCAAACGGTTCAACTACTCGGAACCAAGGTCGATCCCGTTCACGATCACATCAAAGTCAATGGCCGTCATCTAAAATCCCAACCACCTGACATGTTTGTCATGTTGAATAAGCCTGCAGGCTACCTCTCGACTCTTTATGACCCGGAAGGTCGTCCAACGATCAAGCAATTGATTCCCAAGCCCTCTCTTCGGCTCTTTCCGGTGGGGCGCTTGGATTATGACAGTGAAGGGTTGATCCTGCTCACCAATAATGGGGATATTGCCCAGGCCTGCCTTCATCCCTCCCATCATGTGTATAAGACCTATACGGTCAAACTCAAAGGCGTGTTGACGGAACCCGAGATTGAACACCTCCGGCGGGGTGTGCAATTGGAAGATGGGCTCACGGCTCCAGCCAAGGTCAAAAAAGCCGGAAAAGCGGAAGCCAATTCTTGGATCGAACTCACGATTCATGAAGGTCGAAAGCACCAAGTCAAACGAATGTTTGAAGTCCTTGGCCATTCCGTGCTGCGCCTGAAACGGGTTCAATTTGGCCCACTCAATCTCGGGATGCTTCAACCCGGAAAAACACGCTTTTTAACCGATAAAGAAGCGAATGACCTCCGGAAAGTTTTGATGAACACTCAACAACCTGTGCTCACGAGACAACGAAAAACCAACGGTTCCCAAAACCGATTAGCGATAAGACAAAGGAAGAACTCTTCTTCGCGATCGGCTTCATCCCGATTTAGGACACCATGATGGTTGCCTTGGATGTATCACCGGGGAAGGTTTGGGTGGTACCGATTCGAAAGTTCAACAAAAAGACTCGGAAAGGATATTTCTTGTGAATCGCTCTCATCATTGTGGGGAACTCTCCTCGGCCCAAGTGGGTCAACACATTACTTTGGCCGGTTGGGTGGCGAGTCGACGGGACCACGGTGGTGTGATTTTTATCGACCTCCGAGACCGGTATGGAATCACGCAAATTGTTTTTGATTCAGAAGAGCACCCGCAACTGCATCATCTTGCTGATCGACTGAGGAATGAATACGTCGTTGCGATATCGGGGAACGTGACGGTTCGGCCAGAGGGTTCGGCCAATCCCAATATTCCTACCGGAGAGATTGAGGTACGGGTTCATGCTCTTGAACTCCTTAATGAAGCCAAGCCCCTCCCCTTTTCCATCGAAGATGAGGTCCATGCCACAGAATTGCTTCGGCTGACCCATCGCTACCTGGATCTTCGCCGGCCTAAAATGCAAGGGTTGCTTCAACTTCGGAGCGACGTAACCCATCAAGTTCGCAACTATCTTCATGACCGTCAATTTATCGAAGTTGAGACGCCAATTCTTACGAAGAGCACTCCGGAAGGGGCACGAGATTATTTGGTGCCGAGTCGGGTGAACCCAGGGGAATTTTTTGCGCTTCCCCAATCCCCACAGCTCTTTAAACAAATTTTGATGATTGGGGGTACCGATCGATATTTTCAGATCGCTCGGTGTTTTCGTGATGAAGATTTGCGGCTGGATCGTCAACCGGAGTTTACCCAAATCGATTTGGAGATGTCGTTCGTCGAACGGGAAGACCTCATGCGGTTAATCGAAGGCATGATTCATGAGATTTTCCAGAATACCCTTGGAATTTCCTTGCCGGAGCCATGGCCTCGAATTTCCTTTGACGAAGCCATGGGTCAGTATGGGACCGACAAACCGGACCTCCGTTTCGATCTACGGTTACAGGATCTCAGCGCCTTTGCCAGGACCTGCGACTTTCAAGTCTTTCGCCGAGTGGTGGAAAGTGGGGGGATCGTCAAAGGACTGGTTCTTCCTGGAGGGAATGCTTTCGCTCGAAACCGGATTGACAATCTCATTGAGACCGCGAAGGAGTTCGGAGCCAAAGGCCTCGCCTGGATTAAAATAAAAGAAGATGGAAATCTTGACTCTTCCATCGCCAAATTTTTTGATACCTCAGCGTTGCGAAAGGCTTTGCCAACGGCTAATCCAGGAGATTTATTAATTTTTGTCGCGGATCAGGCCACCATCGTCCATCAGGTGTTGGGACGGCTACGACTCTTGCTGGGGGAGGAACTTCGACTGATCGATTACAAGCGATGGGAACCGCTCTGGGTCGTGGATTTTCCCATGTTTGAATTTGATAAGGCCAGCGACCGGTATGTGGCCCTTCATCACCCGTTTACCTCTCCTTATCCGGAAGATGTCCCTTTGTTAGAGTCGGATCCGTTAAACGTTCGGACTCTGGCCTATGACTTCGTGTTGAACGGATTTGAATTGGGAGGAGGCAGCATTCGTATCCATTCTCCACACGTTCAGGAAAAAGTATTTGACCTCTTGAAGATTTCTAAACCTGAGGCACGTGAAAAATTTGGTTTTTTGCTGGACGCGCTGGAGTCCGGAGCTCCGCCCCATGGGGGGATCGCGCTCGGGTTGGATCGATTAGTAATGTTAATGGGGAAGACCGAGTCGATTCGAGATGTGATCCCGTTTCCGAAGACGCAAAAGGCTCAATGTTTGATGACGGAAGCCCCATCTCCCGTAAGCGCGGAACAACTACGAGAGCTCTCCATCCGAACAACGGCCCAAAAGACTCCTCCGCCTTCTTAAATTTCGGCAACATCGATGACGATGGAGTGCAATCCCGTGGCCCCTGCCGGTTTCGGTCGGGTTATCTCAGACGTTTGGATTTTTCCCTTTGTGTCAATGGCCCGAACGGATACGAAATGTTTGCCGGCTTGGGGAACCGCCCAGTCATAATTCCAAATCACCCAGGTAAGGGGGGAAAGTGGAGCTTCCAATTCCGCGGACACCCACGTTTTTTCCTGGTCGAAACTTAATTGAACCTCTTGAATCGATTCAGGACCTCCATAAGCGACGCCTCGTAGCCGTTGACGGGGTCCTTGGAGGTATTGGTAATGACCTGGACTATCGATTCGCGAGAAGATATGGATGGTCCCCTCATCCGTCCAACCCTGTTGCTGCCAATAGCCTTTGTAATCACCGTTATACACTTCAATTTCGGTAATCCATTTCACATTTTTTATCCCATATAAGCCCGGGACGATGAGACGAACCGGGTATCCATGATCTTTGGGAAGTTTTTCCCCATTCATCAGGTACGCGATCATGACATCATCTTCCATCGCTCGGGTAAATGGGATGCTGTCATGGTACCCGTCAGCAGCCCGAAAAATGACATCTCGGGCGGTCTCTTCATCTGCCCCCACCTCTTTCAGTAAGCGTTTGAGGGAAATGCCCCGCCACATGGCTGTCCCTAAACTGCTCCCACCCGGGAGGGTATCGATACACATGAGCGTCACGGCTTGATCGAACGATTCACGATTGAGCACGTCTCGCCATTTGAGGACCAAGGGGGTCTTCACGGCCCCCTTCACGACCATTTTCCACTGTTCCACGTCGAGATCGCGGGTGAAATTATAGGAAGCATCCATGAAATTCACCGTGTAAAACTTGTCGTTAGGGGTGAAATACACCGTTTCTCGGGGGGGAACGGCAAACATGGACCCAAAATCACAGCCAGGGATCGTCAGGCCCGCGGTTGCCAGACCGCCCAGTTTTAACAAGGCACGTCGAGAAACCGATAAGGATGAGAATGGTAAGAGGGGATTCGTAGACATAGGTAATAGTGACATTATCCACCACACCCTTTTTCGTTGACAAGACAGGAATTCTTGAGTGGAGGCCCTTAATCGAATGAGGTGGGGGAATGAAGGAATCGGGCTTTTGCCGCAGGGGTTCGAGGATTCTAAAGTCGGGATTAACATTTATTTAATATTGAGGTACGATGACCACGTCCTATCGGGTCTGTCCTTCAATCCTTCCCCCAGTTAAGGAGTGTTCTATGTGGTTCCTTCCCAAGGTTCGCATGATCTCATTGTGTTTATTGGTTATCTTTTCAATGGGGCTGGTTCCCAGGGTCAGTTCAGCGGTGGAATTCGTCCTGGTGGGTCCACGAGCGGTCGGGATGGGCGGAGCCGGTGTGGCCGTCACGTCCGATTCCCTGGCTACCTATTGGAATCCGGCTGGGTTGGCGATGGATTCGACCGTAGACATCCGGGGCCAATTTTCCGTGCAAGGGATTGATCGGATGGGCATTCGAGATACCCTTGAAGATATTGATGACATTGATGAAGACGATATCTCAGTTGCCAATCAAGCTCGCCTGCAACGTTTGGCGGATGACCTGAATGATTCGTCTCTCTCAGCTCTCGCGGCGTTCGGGGCATATGTTAAGGGCTATTGGGGAGATCATGCATTTGGGGTGAACATATCCGACGTGGGAACCGGTGGGTTGTTTTCCTCCACTCCCCTTAACGTCGGAGTTTCGGGTGGAGAGCTAACGGTCAATGGGGAACTCCAGGTCAATTTTTTGGAAGCCCGGCAAATTGCTCTCTCTTATGCCTATGCCTTTTGGGAAAAGAAGATTGCCATCGGTCTGACAGGAAAAGTCATCCAAGGTGTGGCCTATAGCCGAGGGATTGATGTCGATGACACGGATGAGAGTTTTGATATCTCCGATGAACTCAACGATGCCAAAAAATCCTATGATTTTGGGATTGATATCGGGGCCCTCGTTCGACCGGTTGACTGGTTACAGATTGGAATCGTCGGAAAAGATCTGAATGCCCCGTCCTTCAAGACACCCGAAGGTGGAACGTTTAAATTAAAACCGCAGGTGCGAGGTGGGATGGCCGTCATCCCTTTCGAACAAACGACCCTCACGATTGATGCTGATTTCACGAAGAATAAAACGTTGGTAAAGGGGGTTAAAAGTCGCGTGATCTCCGTTGGGGTGGAACAGGGGTTATTTGAGATACTTTTTCTCCGGGCAGGGTTTTTCAAAAATGTGGCGGATTCGGATACGCGAGTGACTCCAACGGCGGGTCTCGGCTTACATCTGTGGGCTCTACAATTTGATGTGGGTGGAGGCTACGACTTTAATGAACGTGGTGTTTTGGGATCATTCTCGTTAGGCGTGACTTTCTAACGTTTGAATGATCTTGAGAGTACATCATGTCCCTCCCCTACTCATAATTTGGCCCAAATATGAAAGAGCAGGGAGGGCTCCAAAGATTGATATTGACCGATGCCCTATCCTTGATCAAAATTCCTTGGATCTATCTCATCCTGTGTGATTTGCAGAACCGGCGAGAAATTTTTCAAAGCCCTTAGGATGATGTTCTGAATCAAATAATGGCCCTTCTTAAAATACGTTTCCGTTCGAAAAAAGCTCTTTTCCTCTATTGAGGTCTTTCATCCTAATCAGCTATATTAATCCCTAAATTGACAGTGATAAAAGACCCTGTAATAGTTAGGGCATGAGAATAATTCTCTAGTTGAAATAACCTTACCCCACCCCCTCAATTCGTTTCCCAATCCCCCTCTTGTGTAGAAAAATTTCCAAGTTATCGGGTTGGCCTAATTATTTTGAGATTTTGAGGAGGGTATCTGATGCGTGTTTTCACTTCACAAGGGAAGAAAAATCTGGTTCTCACTACCTTTGTTACCGTAGCAACCTTTCTGGTTGTTGCAAATGGCAATGCGGCCTATCTCTTTACGGAAGATTTTTCCGATAACTCAGCGGGTTGGACATTGGGGTCTGAGTGGCAAATCGGTCCAGCAATGTCCAGTGCAGGGCAATCGGCCGGAAACCCCGATCCGGGGTTAGATCATACCCCTACTGGAGATAATGGCGTGGCCGGAGTCGTGATTGGAGGAAATGCCAGTACGACCGTGCACCCGTACTATTTTCTCACGAGTCCCACTATTGACTTGAGTGGGCAAGGGAGTAATCTGAGTTTGGAATTTTATCGTTGGCTGAATAGCGATTATACCCCCTACATGCAAAATACCATTGAGGTGTTTGACGGGACATCTTGGCAACCTATATGGCAAACCGGGCCACAACCAGGGGTCCAGGATTCGGCATGGACCTTTCAAACATTTGATATTTCCAGTTATGCCAATAGTAATTTCCAGGCCCGTTTTGGGTTTAACGTGGGGAGCAGTGGTGTGTATACGGTGAGCTCCTGGAACCTTGATGATGTTGGCATCCATAATAATCTGAATGCAGTTCCCATCCCGTCGTCATTTCTCCTTTTCGGGACGGGGCTTGCAGGAATCGTGGGTTGGCGAAAGTTTGGCAAAAATATGTTGTAACTAAAGTGGCATGCACCATATTGATAGGGCCTCTTGTCCAAATGGGATAAGAGGCTCTGTTTTTTCTTAATGAATTGGCAGAAGAAATGAGAGGGAGTGCCCTTCTTCCCTCCAGTCCCTCAATGTTGAGAGAATCCGTAAGTGAAAGTAGGGGCTAATAAGGGTAGGATTTAATAATAGAGGTGTGAAAATTCGTAACGCGAGGTAAAAGAAAGCTGGTTGAATAGTTTTGCGAGCCTAAAGTTTGCCTTCCTGAAGTAATTTTTCCAATTGATCTTTAAACTGTAGTTTCAAGTCTTCTATGCTGTGATATTGAGTATAGAAATGTCCGAGTTTTTTAAGCTTCTTCTGGAATGCATAAAGGGACTGAAGATCTTCCATGGGTAAATCCGCTGTTGAGATCGAGGCAACTTTGAAGAATGTATAAATGTAGGGCGTTCCATAATCATTGAATCTTTCATGGGCTACATTAAATTCCTCTTCTGTGTACTTCCCTGTTTTAGTCGCAAATAAGCTGACAAAAATATCACAGGTTCGAATGGCCAGGTTGTACTCTTCTTGAAGGCGTGTTTTCGACATCGCATCTAAAGCATTTTCCCATCTTTTGACTTTTAGGTATATCCCTTTCTCTACTAAACCATCGTTTTGTTGTCGGAAATATAAATCGAAGGCGTCCCGGTCTTGTCGTAATTCTTCTGAAGAGGCCAGAAAAATCGTGATGGTTTTTTGGGGTAGAATGGAGAGGGAAGAAACCACTGGTGAGAGGGAAATCTTTTCTTTCAAAGGTTCCTCCGACCAGGGGGGAAATTGGTCTAATTTCAACCCATCCAGTAATTGTAGAACCTTGACATCTTGGTAGCTGCTCGGACATTCCACTGTTAATTTGCGGTCTCGTTTACGCTGAAGCAACCGTTTTTGCTCAAACAATTCAGGTGTTGTGGATGTCTGGCATTGGGGGCATACGCATGGAATCAATTTCTGGAGTTTTTCCTCAAGACCAGGAAATTTGGAATTAAGTGCATCAAGATCGCTGGCAATCACACTCAATAAAGCCTTTTTTTCTGGACCTTTGGCGCATAGAACAATCTCATTTCCACGCTCTTTGGTTTCCACAAGGACCTGTGTTTCCTCCCGTTCAAACAATACCCCTGTGGCCCATGCTAATTCAGGGCGTTGAACAAACCGATGCATCCGAACCATGAGTCTATTAATTAACCCTTTTGGTAAAAAGTCGTATCGGTACCATAATATTAAGTCTTCGGGGTTGGGAGTAGCTATGGGGAGTTGAGGTCGTGAAGGAGAAAGGAGCTGTGGGGCCAGCCATGTATTCTCCACATCAGCGAGAGCATAGCACAATTCAAACTTTTCCATGAGAGCCCGTAATTCCAGGTGCATATCAACGTAATCCACACCAGACCATATTCTTTGGCAATCTTCATGCGTGAATTGTCCGTTGCGCGTTTTGACTGTCTCACTTTCCAACAATCGAAATACCCCTTCGGTGGCCCATTGATTTTGTAAAATTACCGTTCGGGTTAAGAGAGGGTCATCCTGGTAGTGCAAAAATACCCCTAAGTCATGTAAATAGCGACTTAAATGGAGGGCCTTTAATCGATTGAATTCTAAATGGCGACCATAAATTTTAAAGTAAGCCTCTTGTGATATGTATGGCTTTTCTTGGGCTTCTTTCTCAATCTCCGCCCGAATTGAAACCCATTTTGCCGGGACTTCTTCACCGATATGAGGAAGATTTTCAACATAATGGTCAATGGCGACCGATAATTGGGTTACACTTTGTGATTCCAATAGGTTCCCCCGGTAGATTTCCTTGACGTTTGGAAATCGACTTTTGATCCCTCTTTCGTCGATAGACTTACTCCGACCACCCTTTTCATTCTGAAAGATCAAGACGGGACTGCCTGCGCTCAGTAACTCAATAATTTCTAGCCAATAGGAAAAACCTTCATCTGTGGCGAATTTATAATCTTTGGCCGTATCATCGAGCAAAATATATAAGGAATTTTTTGTCAGAAAAAACTGATGGGTAGCATAATAAATTTGTTGCCCACCAAAGTCCCAAACGTTAAGTCGAAAATTTCGTCCATTGCTTAATGGAAAGTTGTGACGAAAGATATCTATGCCCTTCGTGGTCTCTTCCTCATGAGGCAAGGGTCGGTCAGGTTGGTATAAGCGCCGAATGAGGCTGGTCTTGCCTGCCCGCCCTTCTCCCACAAGCAACATCTTGGCTTCAAACAATTTATCAACTCCTTGTTCGTCAATTTCTCGAAAGTAGTTTAAGACGCCATCCAATCCCTGTTGGACCACTTCCGGTGGAGGATGGGTCAGAGGGCAATCCTTTACCAATACCCCGGGTGGACTCAGGTCAAACCATTTAGGGGGAATTCCTCTTTCAAAAAGGGATCTCAGAGATGAAATATCTGTAATTTTCGTATTATGGAGCCTAAGGGTTTCTAACATTGGCAATTGAGTCAATGGAGAAGCGTCTTTCACATTCGTATATCCGAGGTCAAGTTTTGTAAGCTTTGTGAGCTTGACTAAGTTTTGAACCCCAGAATCGCCCAATTTGCAATTGGTAAGGTCCAAGCTCCTGAGATTCGCTAGGGCTCCTAAGGCTTGAATTCCTAAATCATCAATAGGGTTGTTACTGAGATCCAGAGTTGAGAGATTGGTCAATTTTTCCAGTGCCAGCGCTCCGCCTGATCCTATCGCGTTATGGCTCAAGTCGAGTGTACAGAGACCTGTTAACTGGCTTAACGTGTGGGCTCCTCCATCACCAAGTTTGTTGTTCCCCAATTGGAGCGTAGTTAGTTTCACAAGATTGGTCATCCCCTGTGCCCCTTTTTCACTCACTTCATTTGAACTGGCATTGAGTTCTCGAAGATTGGATAGTTTCCCCAATGCCCTTGCTCCTACATCCCCTATTCTATTTACCTGAATGTTAAGTGTCGTAAGATTCTTTAATCGGCTTAATGCCTGTGCGCCAGAATCGCCTATTTCATTAAAATCTAAATTGAGGGCCGTAAGATTCTTTAGTTTGCTGATTGCCCACGCTCCGGGATCTCTCAATTCATTGTGGCTCAAGTCAAGGCTTTTGAGACCTGTTAGGCGGCTCAGTGCTTGTGCCCCTGCGTCCCTAATCCGGTTTTTTCGCAAAACTAGTCTTCTGAGTTTAGTGAGTTTCACCAGATGTTGGGCGCTAGAATCCTGCAGTCGATTGTTCCCAAGGTTCAGTGAAGTGAGATTGGTCAGTTTAGCCAAATGTCCAACACCAGTATCCCCAAGGACATTGTTTCTAAGGTCTAGGACTTTTAGATTGGTCAGTTTAGCCAAATGGCGTGCGTCATCATCACCGATCTTGTGTCCCCAGAGAATAAGTCTAGTGAGGAAGGTTAGTGAAATGAGCTTCTCGCACAGAATATCGATCACCTTGGGCACGAAAGGAATTCCTTGACCATCTTCAAACGCACCGGGCCATAGATCATGGAATGGCTCAAAAGGGGATAACCCAGGTCCAATGAGGACAAGGGATGACTCTCTGTCTTCACAAGTTTGAGAAAGAAATTTTTCTAAATCTCGCACAATAACGAGATTTGAAGTCTTTTCTGATTCCATCATGGTGAATGGCTTGATTTTTGAAATGTGGAAAAGCAGAAATCCCGTTGGAATGGATGGAATTTTAATTTTTCCTCTATGATGAAAGGCAACTTTACCAGGTTACACTTGGGTGTCAATCCAGGGGGAAATTCAGAAGGGAATCAACAAGAAACATTCCCAAAGGATTTTCAAGATGGGTCGACTATAAATACGGAATCAAAAGCGAAGGTTACAAGGATGGGGAAAAATTGGATTCTTTGCAATAGTCGCGCCCTTCTTGTGCATAGGTTCGGAAGGGATCGGCCATGACAAACACGGGACTTCCTTCGAGTTGTAAAACTGACCAGTTGATGACATAGGGAGGATGACGCGGATCTTGGCGGTCTGCTCGGGGGGGGAGGACGTTCTTTAGGGGTTGTCGCGCGATATGCCGAATGACTTCGGCACGGCCAAAAGCCCGAGTATTGCGCGGGGGATGTTGTTTGGCCAACTCCACCGCCTCATCGGTCGAATAGCGAGGGGCTTGACCTTCCTCAAGAAGACCAAAATAGAGGCCGGTCTGGGGGTTCATGTTGTGATATTCCAAATCCAAACTTTTGAGCCATGGGTCGTGCCAGTCCAGATTCTCAGCCTCTCGAAAGTGCTCCAACAACCAGAGCTTGGAAGCCCAATCCACGCGCCCAACGACTGTTTCATAGCCTTTCCGTAAATCTCTGATGACGGCTTCCCAATGTCTCAGGACCCAATCTGATTCTTCGTCTTGTCCGGAAAATCTTTTGGCGGCTGCTTCCCAATAGCACTCTTGAATATCGAGAGCGGACATTTTTTTGCCCGTCAGAAGCTCCACCTCCCATTTTCGGGAACCATCTCGGGAAATGGCTCGTAAGGTCTGCACCGGATCTTCAAAATCCAATCCTTGCGGGGATGCACCTTCTTCGATGAGTTGCAGAACTAGGCCCGTGGTCCCCATTTTGAGCAACGTGGCCTCTTCAGCGATATTGGAATCTCCCATGAGTAAATGTAAGCGACGAAACCGATCGGGGTCGGCCAGAGGTTCGTCCCTCGTGTTGATAATCGCACGATTGTGTTGGACCCATTCAAAAAAATCATTGACGATATAATCCGGACGCTGAGAGATTTGGTAGATGACCGGATGATCTTTGTGGGTTGAGGTCCGTTTCAATCGCCCTCCATCGATTTCCTCGATCCCGATCCATCCTTCCATCATATTGGCCATCCCGATACGTCCGGCACCGGTAAAGACCTGGCGGGTGACCAAAAAGGGAACCAGTTGCCCCAATCCGCGATAGGTGAAGGGAAAATCCCGTGAGACCAGAAAATTCTCGTGGCAACCGAATGTTGCATCGGTTTCATGGTCGATATTATTTTTGATGAGGGAAACCTGGGACGACAGTCCGAGCGCCTCGAGACAATCTTGGAGAAGAAAATCCCCTGCCCGGTCGACAGACACGACATCCCAAATTGAATGGCATTCAGGGGAGGCGTATTCGACGTGTCCCATATCCACATACATCCGCCCCGCGTTAAACAGGAACCCGCCATTACCAGGAGGTTCATCATAGCCTCGATAATGGCGGTCGATAATGCCATGTTGGTTTTCCCCGAATAATTGCTCGATGAGCATATGGGCGATCCAAGACGGAGAGAGCTCCGGTTGATCAGAATTGATCAATAGGCCATATTCGGTTTCGAGTCCAAAGATTCGTTGGTGCATGGAATGCCTCGGTTAAGCAGGAGGAAGAAACGTTTGAGGCAAAAGGGAATGGATCTCATCCGTTTTCAAAGACCGATACAGTTCATTTGGACTGCTCTCCCGATCTAAGAGCACTCCCTCAACGGTGTCTTGGTGAAGCGTTTGACGGATATGTTCCATGAGAGTGGTTTCATCGGGAATATTTGGGGAAGAAGGTGGCATGGAGGACTGCCCTAGTCTCATTTCCTCTCCATTATTGGTGGTTGCGGCGTTTGGGATAAGGCTGGCCTGTCCCCACAGGCGCAACCCCACTTCAAGTGCCCTCTCCAAAGATCCGATGTGACCAAATTGCTGCCATTCCTGGGCGAGCATGTCGCGGACCTCGGCACTTGCGGCCAGGATGCCATAGTCAGGGTGCTCTGCAAACATTCCATCGTAGTTAATGGAAAAAAGGCGATCCTGATCCTGGGTTTTCCCCACTTCAGCCAGGAGAATTTTGGCTAAGTAAGGGGCCCGCATGATTTCTTCAAATGCGGGTTTGATGACTGGAGCCAGTCCGTTTTTGAGGAGTCGAGCGGCGGTGACATCGGATGGTGAACGTTGAAACCCTTCTGCATGGGCCATGTCCAATAGCACAAAGCGCAGCTTTTCCAAATCCGCGGGATGCCCCATACCACCTAGTGCCACACGGTCATAAATTTCATAAATTTTAGGGGTCCCTCGGTTGAACGTGAGGAGCAACACACCCTGTGAAAAGGACAGGCCCACCAAGGGACTTCCATGGATAAATTGATCATCCAGATAATTTCGTCGGTTTGCGACGGCCTCAATCCATCGATAGGGTTCCTCATACATGGGTCAGAACTTTCTCCGCGAAGAGTATTTTTAATCGATCCGAGGGGATAGTTCGAACGCCCTCCTCTGAAATTCGTTTGACGATTGGGTACAGTTGAGCTTGGGTATCCACACCTCCCGTGGCCGAGTCGAATTCCGCCGCGCTGGTCATTAACCGGAGGATTAAGACAAGGGCTTCCTCTTCCTCAAGATTAGCCATCGGAGCAAGACCCCATCGGTTTAAATAATAGAGAATGCCCCGAATGGTTCCCGATCCTGATCCGGAAACGGCGTATTCCACGGCTTCGAATTCGGCCCCCAAAATATCGTAAAAGAAAATTTTCCCCTGGTCGTCAAGGAGATCATATCCGGCAAAAACAGGTGCGACTGTACCCGTTCCCGCCAATGCCGCGGGGGCATTATTTTTTAGCAAGGTAGACACTGCCCGGAGTTTCCCCTCAAAGCTGAGATCTTGCAGTTGGCTTCGCCGATAATACTTAAAGGAATGCTCGAGAATTCTGGCCATCTCGAATGCGGTCGCGGGGACTCCGGCAATGGCCATGACCGAATATCGATCTAATTCCAGGACCTTATCGGTCCTGTCATACATAACCACATTGCCGGCCGTGGCTCGTCGATCACCGGCCACTAACACGCCATTCCGGTATTTTAAGGCCAAAACCGTGGTCCCCAAGGTAATGGACGGATTCGAAGAGTTACCCTGTTGAACCCTTATGTGATCCTCTTTGAAATCTATCCCATACCCCTGTTCTCGTAGCATCTGGAGAAAGTCACCATTCAGCCCCATGATGTTTATTCTCCTGTCCGTTGGCGGTACCGTTCGGCCTGTTTGGGATCCACCCGCCGCATGCGTTTCATGAGATTATCTGGAGAAGACGAATCAGGTTCTGGACGCTTGGGGCCCTGATCCGGCTCGGTGGGCCTAGAAGGACGGGATAATGGATCGGCAGGCCGCTCTTTTCGATCAAACTCGAAGCTTAAAACACGATCTTTCGACATGTTCATATGAATCTTCCCCCTTATCTTGCTGTCGCCTTCATGATGGCTAGACATTCTTTGGGAGTCGTGGACTTCAATATAGCCTTCCGACAATGGTAAACCTCCGTCGGATCGATGTGATCCGATAAATCCAGTTTTAGGTCCGCTTCCCCATCCTTGAAAGCCATGTGTTCCCATTGAACAGACTTGATGTGTTCCCGGAAGCGTTGGACACACAATCCTCGAATTCCGGCCCGGGTATCTTCCGGGCCCTCTTGGATAGCCCTGGTAATCTGGTCTTCCGTACAAACCGAGGCAATCCGTCCTTCTGCCTCCAACCCTCGGAATAAGCTTCGTTCCGGATCTAAGTTATGATATTCCAAATCTAAGCTGGTGAGCCAGGGGTCATCCCACCCGATTCCTTCCTCTTGTGAAAAGCTGTCAAGCATCCACCATTTGGTAATCCAGTCAATCTTCCCCACGAGTTTCAACCGGTCATGGGTTAAATCGTGTAGGGTGTTTTCCCATTCCCCTAATATCCAAGAGGTTTCTTCATCCGTATCCGATACCCATTTCTTCGCATCCTCAAGAAAATGTCGTTGAATGTCTAGGGCTGTGAGGGGGGCTCCGGATTGACGGGGTACACGAGCCTGTAAGGTAGGGTCTTGAGAAATCGTTTGGATGGCCTGAACGGGGTTTTCCAAGACCAAAGTCGGCGAATAGCCCGCGGCAATCATATCCAGGACGACCCGAGTCGTTCCCACTTTCATCGCGGTCGCATATTCACACATATTCGCATCGCCGAGGATCAGGTGGAGACGTCGAAACCGTTGAGGGTTGGCATGGGGCTCGTCACGAGTGTTCAGGATGGGTCGATTGTGCATGGTATCCACGCTTAAATCCGTTTCCATAAAATCCGCTCGTTGGGAAATTTGAAATGGGCCCGGACGATAGGTCCCTTCCTGGGCTTCCGTTCCCACCTTCCCCGCCCCGGCTAAAATTTGCCGACTCACGAGAAATGGCATGAGCCCTCGGGCCAAGGTCTCGAACGGAATTTGGCGAGAAACCAAATAATTGTCGTGGCATCCATAACTGTGTCCATGAAAATCGGTGTTGTTCTTGTACAGTTGCACGACCGGTCCACCCAACTCGCGATTTCGTTTGGTGGCCGCGTGCCATACGATCCGTTCCCCTGCCCGATCATGAGCCACGAGGTCGAACAGAGAGCGACATTCCGGTGTGGAGTATTCGGGGTGGGTGTGATCATTGTAAAAACGAGCCCCATTGCTCAACATCAGGTCGCTTTTCATGTCGAAAAAAGAAAAGGGTCGGTGAGCATCTTGTTTGGCAAACTCCGTCTCTTCCCGGTCCTGGGCCAATTCCTGAACGCGGAATCCTCGTTGATCTTCATGGGGGTGTTCTCCGCGATAGTCCCACTGACGGACGAACGGACTGTCTAGGTACGCCCGCACTAATTCCATCGATTCGATGACCGGATCGGCCGTTGGGAGATCTTCCCTGGCAATGCCATATTCGGTCTCGAGTCCCACCAATCGAATAGAATGCTCTTTCTGTTCAGCCATACGGGGATGTTTTCGAGGAAATCGGAAAGGGGTGAATTAGGGGGTTAGACAATTTGATTGTGCAAGTACGAGTCGTCTCCCTGGCCAGGTTTCATGGGAGAGACTCCTACAACTTGATCGGGATGATAATCTAAGAGTTTTAACCATTCTTCAGCCGAATCATCGGGTGGAAAAATTTCACTCTCTTGAAACTCTTGATCTGTCGCGGTCAATAAGTCATCCAGGGATAACCCCTGCACTTTCTGAGAACCTTCTGGAAATTCCGCCTTCGTGACTACCCGTTCAATGGCCCGTTCTTTCGCACGACGAACAATTCCAGCCAAGAGAGCCCCGCTTAACAAGTCCGACCGATAGAGGATGTCCCGCCGCCCATTTCGTAATCGAATGGCCAAGACCTGGTTCTCTGGACGTTTCGTAAATATGGAATTCAATAATTCATCCACTAACCAGTCGACGAGTGATTCCTCTTTTTTTTCCGAAGAGAAGTCATTCGGCTGGGAATATGGAAGGTCTCTCCTCAAATAGATGCGCAGAATGTGGGCCGCCTCGATGCGTCCCGGTCGCCCAACCTTAATTTTCCGGTCGATGCGCCCCGCACGGAGGACAGCGGGATCGATTAAATCCGGGCGGTTCGAGGCCAGGATCACCACAACCTGAGAGAGACTTTCAATGCCATCCAATTCGGCGCAGAACATGGGGACGAGGGTGTTGGCCACGTTGTAGGAGCGAACGGCCCGCCTCGTCCCGAGTATGGATTCGGCCTCATCGATGAAAATAAAGGGAAGCTTTCCGGTGTCCCGTTGTTGACGCGCCTGCGAGAAAATATCACGGATGATGCGTTCGGATTCCCCCACCCACATATTCAAGACTTCCGGGCCCTTAATATGGAGGAAGACTCCTCCATCGATCCGGGGCAGTATTCTACCGTTCGAGGGGGTGCCCGATTCGGTCTCAGAAATCTGGACTTGTTCTGATTGGGAGAAAAGCTGGCCTAAACTGGCTGCCGTGGCTTGCCCGATTAAGGTCTTCCCGCATCCGGGGGGACCGAATAATAAAAATCCTTTAGGTTGCTGAAACTGAAAATCCTTAAAGATGGTTTCATGAAGAATCGGATATTCAATGGATCGACGAATTGAGGTAATCGCTTCTTCTTGCCCGCCGATTTGCTCCCACGTCGTTGTGGGATGTTCCGCGAGAAGATGCCCCTTGGCTTGGGAATTATCCAATTTCTCTAAGGCGATTTTATGAGTAGGATCCAGCCGAACTTCATCTCCTACTTTAAGTTCGGAGTTGGCCAAATCTTCTCCCCGTTGAATAAGAATTCCGGGTCGGCCCATGTCTTGATCGATACGAAGGCGACCATCATCTAAGACTTCTCGTATTTTAACGAGAGGACCGCTCAGATCTTTCCCGAGGGAACGAATGACGACGTAGGCCTCATTCACGAGGACTTGATCTCCCGTGGCCAAGGCATCGTCCTGAAGGCGACTATCGATATTGGCGAAATACTCCGCTCCTCCTACCATGATTCTGGCCACACCGGGTTCCGGACGGGCGAGTAAGGTCCCGATTCGGTTGGCGGGAGCGGTGAGCTTTTCGATCACGGTTTGAAGTTTCCGTTGTTCTGTTTCGTGTTGTTGAACCGAATTGGAGAGTTCTAGGATTCGATGCCGCAACTGATACAAGATTGGAATACGTTCATCTCCCTCGGGGCATGATGCGAGACATTGATCGATGAGGGTGAGAGGGGAGGTTTCTGAAGAGTGTGGGCGGTCTGGTTGCGTCTCCTGCCTTCGAGAATGCTGATCCAAGGATTCCGAGCCCTGATGGTCGCTCATAAGAGTTTCATTTCTCTCAGGTAAGGCGATTATGTACCATAAAGAATTGGTCGTTCATGGGTGAACCGTCCCTTCATTCTACACCGTTTCGGTTCGGTTACCCAAGGCAAAAAAAAGCGGGGAATCTTTTTCAAGATTCCCCGCTTTTCGGTTATAGATTTCTCAAAAATCCCTTACCAGCGATCTCCGCCTCCATTGCCACCACGGCCACCCGGCCGTCGGCCGCCGCCGCCACGGTTGCCGCCCCCAAATCCTGTCCGAGGAGCTTGAGGTTTCGCCTCATTGACGGTCAACGTTCTTCCTCCCAATTCCGTGCCATTTAGCGCATCAATCGCCGTTTTGGCCTCTTCCTCTGTACCCATTTCCACGAAGCCAAATCCACGCGATTGCCCCGTATACTTGTCCGTGATAATTTTGGCTGATTGAACACTTCCATGTTGTCCAAACAGGTCAGCCAATTCCTGCTCAGCGGTGGAATAGGGCAAACCACCCACATAAATCTTTGAACCCATCGGGGTCCCTCCTTCTAGAAGCGATATTGTTTTGCGCGGGTTGAGGACATGAGAAGGGAAGGAACGGCCCGAGAACGCGAGTTAGGAGGCGACTGAGGACTAACTTCCAATCAGATTCCTTAAAAAGGCCTAAGCAAAACAACATCAGTGAAGGGCCACTTTACCTTAACCGTTCATCACGCGGCCCTGAGGTCGTGATGAACTTTCTTTGATTAGCATAAGCCAGAACGGGAAATAATGCAATAACCCAAAATCAATGCCTTTTAGGCCCCTTTTCGTTCTTTTATGAGTTGGGGAAGACCGGATCCATGGATGACTTCTTGGGTAATTACCACTCGCTTCACCTGCTTCAAGGCGGGGATATCATACATGAGATCCAACATGCCCTCCTCGAGAATAGATCGAAGTCCCCGGGCCCCGGTTTTCATGTCGGCCGCTCGTGACGCAATAGCCTGGATCGCGGGAGAGGTAAATTCCAACTCCACGCCATCGATAGTAAATAAGGCCTGATACTGTTTGAGGAGAGCATTTTTGGGTTCTTGCAGAACTCGGATCAAATCGTCCACGTCTAAATCTGTCAAAGAACTCAAGATGGGAAATCGGCCAACAAATTCAGGAATGAGTCCATATTTGAGTAAATCTTCCGGACGGAGTTGGGCCATGAGTTCCTCTGAATGCCTGGCCTTATGATGGGAGGCACCGGCCCCGAACCCCACGCGTTTCTGATTCGTTCTCTGTGCAATAATATCTTCCACTCCGACGAAGGCGCCTCCACAAATGAATAAGATATTGCTCGTATCGACTCGTAAAAATTCCTGCTCGGGATGCTTGCGCCCGCCCTTTGGTGGAACATTGCAGACGGTGCCTTCCACCAGTTTCAGGAGAGCTTGTTGGACACCCTCTCCCGAGACATCCCGAGTGATGGAGGCGCTTTCGGATTTGCGGCTAATTTTATCGACTTCATCGATATAAATGATCCCCATCTGGGCCCGGGCCATATTAAAATCGCAGGATTGCAGGAGTTTCAGGATAACATTTTCCACATCTTCGCCCACGTATCCGGCTTCGGTGACGGTGGTCGCATCCGCGATGGCAAAGGGCACCTGGAGGATTTTTGCGAGAGTTTTAGCTAAGAGAGTTTTGCCTGTTCCCGTGGGGCCAATGAGCATGACATTGCCTTTTTCCAATTCCACGTCCGGCAAGTCTTTACCACTAAACACCCGTTTGTAATGGTTATGAACGGCAACGGAAAGGATTTTTTTCGCTCGATCCTGGCCGATCACGTATTGGTCTA
Source organism: Nitrospirales bacterium (assembly GCA_965223495.1). GTDB lineage: Bacteria > Nitrospirota > Nitrospiria > Nitrospirales > UBA8639 > Nitrospira_E. The sequence continues at coordinate 1,503,505 of OZ245001.1, forward strand.
AAATCTCTTTTATTTCCGGAGGACTGGGTAGAGGACCTGCCGGGAGGTCCGCTGGGGGGGGACTGTCCATTCCATTTCCGGCTAAAAACTTTGAGCATTGTTGTACGCAATCGGCGCAAATCAGCACCGTCCCGGGAGATTGACACTGTCCACAGATCTGCCGGGTGGGGGCCTGAATTAAATTCGTAGTTCCGCTCTTGGCTTTCCCGCAAAAGGAACAGATGGCATTGGCACGATTTCGCCCTTGTTTTGAATCCCAAAATGCCACAATGAGGTCCTTTCTCTGAAAACTAGTCGTAGGGGAAAAGGAATCTTGGACCGAGTTTCATCAATCGGTCCATCTTAATGGTCCTGTTCCGGGAATTCAATTCACAATTCACACATTAATCTGGTAGATGTCGGATAATACCGTTGGAATACACAAGGGATGGAGCCTTTTCAGGAATTCCTAGGAGACGGCCGCGTCTTGTTGGACGGTCAAAGGAATCGGTGCCCAAGATTTCCCACCATTGGGACTCCAAAAAAGCCCCTTTCCATTGGTTCCGACGTACAGGACGTTGGCATCCAGTGGACTCATCGCCATCGCTCGAATATTTAGATTGGTTAAACCCTCTCGACGAACTTCCCAGGAATTACCCCCGTCATAACTCTTAAAAATTCCCTCTCGACACGCGATGTACACGATTCCTTCATGCTCCGGGTCAAGGACCAAATCACTTAACATCTGATCCGGTAAGGTTTTTCCAATACGTTCCCAAGTGGTCCCACCATTGGTGGTTCGATACAGCCCGTTTAATGTGGCTGTATACACCCTATCGGGCCTATGGGGGTCAACCTTTATCCGCGTGACACCGAGGGCTCTGGAGGATTTCAGGACATCCGCGGCCACCAGGCCGGTATTCACGACTTGCCAGGTTCGACTGCCGTCAATGGATTTGTACACTCCCCCACTCGTTCCGGCGAAAAGGGTCTGTGGTTGCTGAGGGTCAATATCCAGTGTGATGACCATGAGCACCTCTTTCATTCCGGTCATTCGTTTAGTCCAAGATTCTCCCCCATCTTCTGACTCAAAAACTCCCAGGGAAGTGGCTGCGAAGACATGATTGCTGGAGCCGGGGGCAAACACGATTTGATGAACCACCGATGAAATCGTCGCATCATGTAAACCGGTGCGGCGGGATACCCAGCGTTGTCCTCCATCATAGCTTTTAAAAACCGCGTCCCCTTTTGTTCCGGCTAGAATATTGGCCGGGAATAAGGGGTCGATGGCCAGGGCGATGACTCGGGAATGCGTCATCCCTGCCGACATTTTTTCCCAACTCTTTCCGGTGTCACGGGATTTATAGATATAATCATTGGTCGCGAGATACAGGATATGTGATTTGGTGGGATGAAGGGCCACCTCTACGACCGTTTCACTTTGCCCACAGCCGATCAGGGTACTTCCGATGACGATACCGACAAGCCCTCTCTTCACTGTGGTCATGAACGAATCATATTGAGGCATACCGAGAAGGGAAGTTGTGTTGATACCCAAAGTTAATCCGTTAAGGCCATGTTGATGGGTATCATTGGGTGGCAGGGGGTGGAGAAGACGAAATGGGTGGCAATAATTTCACCGGAGCCTTGGCGGCCTTTTCGTAGAGGGCCAACGCTTCAGGCATCCACCCTTGGAGATCGGCGATCCGGGTTTCATGAGACGGATGGGTCGACATAAATTCAGGGGGAGCGGCCCCACCCGCTGCGGCCATGCGTTTCCAAATTTGAATGGCTTCTCGGGGGTCATACCCTGCATCCCCGGCTAGAAGGACACCCACATAGTCGGCTTCCGACTCATGTTTTCGGCTAAAGGGTAATAACACTCCGGCCTGAACACCGACCCCCAACACTTGCATGGCCGCTTGGTTGAGAGCAGGATCCACACCCAAAATGGCCAGACCAATATTGGCCACGGTCAGCCCAAGATTGGCCGCCTGCCCTTGGCTGACTCGCTCTCCTCCATGTTGGGCCAAGGCGTGCACGACTTCATGCCCCATGATAGCGGCTAAGCCCGCCTCGTCATTGGCCATTGGAAAAATACCCGTATACACGGCAATTTTTCCACCAGGTAAGGCCCACGCGTTTTTAACCTGATCGTCTTTGATGACGTTGACTTCCCATTCGAATGTTTTTGCCGAGTCCGCGTATTTCGATCGTTTGGCGGCCTCAATAATCCTCGCGGCCACGCGTTTGACAGGATCGGTTTCCCGAGGATCTTTCGATATGACCACCTTTGGGTCATTGAGCATTTGGGTGTATTGGGTGGCTCCCATTTCATTCATTTGATCTGCAGGAATGGCCACAAATTGCTGCCGGCCCGTGTAGGGGTTGGTTTCACACCCCACCAACAATGAACTCATAAGGAATAGGCATAGCCATGACCCGTGAAGTATTCGCATGAGGATGTTCTCTTTCATGGTTTCCCTCTTCAATCGGAATGGATGAAATGTCATGAATGTATGCCCAAGTAGAGGGACGAGGACACGTGGTTAGGCTCCGCCAGGTGGGTCGGGTATCCGAATGTCCACTTCCTGGACTTGTTGATATCGCGCAAGGGCCGGCTTCGTGCCCTCACGGGGCCCCACGACCAAAATAGCAAAATCGTTCGGTCTCAGGTGCTTGTTTGCCGCGGCCAGGACTTGGTTCGTCTGAACGTTTTCAATCCCCTGGCGAAAGTTTTTGAGCCAGGTGGGGGGGTAGCCATAATATTCATAGGTCAAATATTTTCCCAGAACTTTCGAGGGAGAGTCGACCGAAAACACGAACGAATTCAAAATACTGGTTTTGGCTTTGCCCACTTCCTCTTCGGTAGGAGGGTCCGCCACCATGTTTTTAGCTTCGGCAATGAGGGCATCGATCCCTCGACCCGTGGTCTGGGTTTTGGTGGACATGGAGAGGATAGCCATTCCAGGGTAGTCCCACTGGAAGCCCACGCCGCCGTGCACATCATAGGCCAATCCTTGTTTTGAGCGAATATTGGAGAACAATCGAGCACCAAACGACCCGGAGAGAATTTGGTTCACCACGACGAGAGGAAAATAATCGGGATGGTCCCGCTTGATCCCTTGATGTCCCATGGCAATTTTCGCCTGGGTCATATCATCTTTTTCCACGTAAAAGATTCCGGGATTGACGCGGGATTGAACGTGGGGGGAAGGATCGGTCACGGGAGGTCCCTTCGGCCAATCTCCAAACACTTTCGTCAATAAGGCTAAAGCCTGTTCTTTCTGAAAGTCTCCGGAGACTCCAAGGATCATCCGGTTCGGATGAAAATATGTCTGATGCCAGTGAATCAAATCATCTCGCGTGATCGAACCAATGGTGGCATAGGTCGGCACCCAGGTATACGAAGAATCTGGACCATAAATGAGTTTTTTGAACTCTCGGGAGAGAATCCCATCGGGGTCGTCATTTTGCCTGGCGATACTGGCCATAATCTGGTTTTTCGCGATCGCAATTTTGTCCTTGGCAAACTGAGGAGTACGCAAAACTTCGGCGAAGACCGGTAAGACCGTACCAAAATCCTCGGAAAGAGAACTCATGGAAGCGGAACCTGAGGTATCGCCAATGCCCGTTTCAATCATGGCTGCCTTACCTTCCAAGAATTCATCAAGCTCATCTCCAGAACGGTGGACGGTCCCACCGCTACGCAGCACCGTTCCCGTAAGGGACGCTAAGCCGATTTTTTCCCGTGGTTCGAGGCGCGATCCCGTCCTAATGAGGGCCGAAACCGAGACCAGAGGTAATTCGTGATCTTCCATGAAGAGGATCACCATTCCATTCGGCAACACTACTCGATCCGGTTCAGGGATGACGAGTGGAGGTAAGGGAGAATACCGAAGTTCTTCGACGGACGTGACCTGGCCCATCACCCAGTTAGGGAACCCCAGTAGGAGACACCCCATGAGGAGCCAGGTGAGTTGCGGGTGCGTGGAAACGATACGCTTGTTCATGATTGACCCTCCTGGGAAGGGACAACCTGTGACAGGCTTGGAGGTTGAATCGTTTCAATCATGCCCACGACTCGATTGGTCGGACGAAAGAGCGATTTGGCCACTCGACGGATGTCGGTCTTGGTGACCGTATCAAAACGTTCAATATATCGGAATAATTCTCTCCAGTCACCAAAGAGTAAATGATAATCCGTGAGATGCATCGCCAACCCGAGATTGTTTTTCAATGAACGGACCAAGCCGGCCTTAGCCCGCGTTCGAAAGCGAGCCAGTTCTTCATCGGTGACGTCCTCCGTGATTAACCGGTGAAATTCCTTTCGAAGAGCTTGCTGGACGGTTTCATTCGAGATTCCACGACCCGGGACCGCATAGGCTAACCACAGGTGGGGGTATTTATCCCCCGGGTAGGCCCCATAAGCACCGACCGACACGGCAATTTGTTGATCACGAATGAGAGAGCGATACAGGCGTGAGGTACGCCCGTTCGTGAGGATGTCGTCGATAGCATCATAAACAGGTTGGTCGGCATGTGTGACGGCAGGTTTATGGTACCCCTCCAAGTACAAAGGCTGGGATGGGTCTTGGAGGACAACCGTTTTCTCCGTGGTCGAAACCGGCTCTACCGTGCGCAAGGGCGGAGGGGGAGTTCCGGCTGGGATCCGCCCAAAATATTTCTCCAGGAGGGGAATGAGAGTTTTTGGGTGAATATCGCCCACGATAGCGGTGACCATGTTTGAGGGCACGTAGTGGGTTTCATAGAATCGTTTGGCATCGGTCATGGTATAGGACTGAATATCGCTGGCATGACCGATGACGGGATGATGATAGGGATGGGCCATAAAAGCCGTGGACACAAATTGCTCCAACAGGCGACCGAAGGGTTGGCTTTCGGTTCGCAGCCGGCGTTCTTCCATCACCACATCCCGTTCTTCATAAAATTCCCGAAACACGGGGTGTAAAAACCGTTCCGATTCCAAGTAGGCGAAGAGTTCGATCTTGTTGGCCGGAAGCGAGTAAAAGTACCCTGTCACATCCGCCCCCGTAAACGCATTCAAGGAGACCCCCCCTTCCCGTTCGATGATATCCCCAAATTCATTCTTCTTCACGTATTGCGCGGCCTCCTGTTGCCGTTCCTTAAACGTCTGGTACAGCCGTCTGACCGTGTCCGGATCGGCTTGCCGAGAAAGTTTTTCGGTTTGATAGGCTTGGTACGCTTGTTCCAGAGCGATCAAAGCTTTTTTCTCCGCTTCGTAATCCAGGGTGCCTAAGTTCGGGGTGCCTTTAAAGGCCATATGTTCAAACATATGGGCCAGCCCCGTTTCCCCCGCCCTCTCTTGTGCCGACCCGACGTTCACCCGAGTAATGAAGGAAAACACCGGGGCTACGGGTCGTTCGACGAGAATGAAGGTCCACCCGTTTTTCAACCGATGCTGAGTCACCCGTTTTTCAAAATTGCTGAGCTCCTGAGCGGGGGCTAGCCCACTCGTAAGGGTTCCGAGAAGGGTCACCAGGACGAGGGAAAAAAGATGCTGGCCCGTGAGTCTAGACCGTTTCAGCATGTCGCCTATTCTCCAATTGTATACAGGGGTTAGATGGCACGTTATTTCATCCTACCCAGGAATTCTCAATCCTGGCAAGCGTATTCTTGATTTGAACGAAGAAAAAAGGAGCGTTTGAAATGACTCGACGCGGAGGTCAACAAGCCCAGATTTCTGTCATGGTCTGTCATTGAATGATGAGCAACGATGAGGATTCCGGTGTAATCTCTATTCCCAAACCAGGCTGGTCCCAGGGGTGCAAAAAGGGACCCTCATTCCGGTATCCCCCTCGAAGGGGGTCGGTTTCCAATAATAAGGGCATATCCAAATCCAGGTACTGAAACCCGCCACACCCCAGGACCAGACTCCAGGAACATCCCATGGCGATGCGACTTTCAACCATCCCACCGATCATCAATGACGTACTCGAGGCCTTGGCTAGACTGGCAATGTCCAGAGATTCGATGACGCCGCATTTTGTGATTTTAATATTCAACACATCCACGGCTTGGCGCTGAATCATTTCATGTGCATCGGTGAGCGACCGAACCGACTCATCGGCGGCGATGGGAATCGTACCTTGGCGCGTGAGGGACAGTAACCCATCGAAATCTTCTCTTGGGACTGGTTGTTCGAACAAGACCACCGGAAAATCATAACGCTGGATAATCTTTAGGAATTCCTGCGCCTGATGGAGAGAGAAGCCTTGATTCGCATCGAGGACGAATGAGGCTTCTGGGCAGGCAGCAAACACGGCTTCTATTCTTCGTATATCGTCTTCCACATCCTGGCCCACTTTCATTTTGAACGTACGAAAACCTTTGGTGGACCAGACTTTCGCCATTTCCACGATAGATGTCGTCTCTCCGATAGGGAGGGTGATATCCGTTTCTCGGGCCCGAACATCGGCCCCACCCCACAGGCCCCAGAGGGGAATACCCGATGCCCGACAGTAGGCGTCGAGCAGGGCCGTCTCCAACCCGCACCGTAGCGAAGGGTACGTCGGAGCTTGGGCTTTCAAGTCGTGGGCGAGTTCTCGAAAGTGAGTGGCAGGCTTCCCTAACAGAGTTGAGGCAATATTCGGGAATAGAGACAAACATTGTTCTTGAGTTTCTCCCGATACCTCCGGAAAAGGCGCCATCTCCCCTACTCCTCGGGCACCATTGTGCAAGGTTAAGCGGATAAACACATTACTCGCGGCTACCCTGGTCCCGGTCGCGATGGCAAAGGGGACCGTCAAGGGCAGCTCTACCGGCCAGGCTTCGATTTTGGTGATGGAGTACGGATTCACTGGAAGAACACTTAGGGGGCGAATGGGGCCACGCGGTTAGAGTGGTCCGACATTACGTGGGTGAGGGGCGTTCGATCAGAATAAGATGAATAGACGAATGCCGACTTCCCAGGAATTCCTACCGACCTTGGGAAAGACGGTAGTCATCCATACCGATCATTTTCCCATGGCAAGGCTGTGTTGGAATACCCACGAACCTCCCAAAATCCCCGCTGGTCACGGTCGGATAGGGTAATTTTTTTTACCCACTTGGCTCCCTTCCAGGCATACCGTTTGGGAATGATCATCCGGACCGGACCGCCATGGTCTTTACTCAGCGGGCGATGATTCCAATGAGTGGCCAGCAACACATCCTCATCATCACAGACTTGGAGGGGTAGATTGGTCGTGTAATCATCGTAGGATTCAAACAGGACATATTTTGCGGAAGAGAGGGGACGGACGATTTGTAAGACATCCTGGAATTTCAGCCCCAGCCAATCATTGTCTAACATACTCCAGGTCGTGACACAGTGAAAATCCGCATGAACCTGCGACATGGGTTGCTGTTGAAACTCTTCCCAATTCCAGGTCACGGGGTGAGCGACAAACCCGTCAATGGTCAGGTTCCATTCTTCCAACGCAATATCAGGCTTAAAGCCCAAGTCCAGAACCGGAAAATTATTGACTTCATGCTGCCCCGGAGGCAATCGGTCATCTTGAGGTCCATCAACTTCCCGGCAGGAAAATTCCCGGCGATGTTGAGCCATTTTTTGTTTGGCTTTCACGATTTTTTCATTGGGTTCCATCGGTCGCTGCCCTTCTATCTCATGATCGTTGTTTCTTTTTCCTGAAGCTCTCTTAGAATAAGGACCCTATCAAAAGCCATTCTGTTAGGAAACCCTCGTGGAAATTTTGAGAAGGATCCCTAAGGGAGATAAATCATTTATTTTCTCGTTTATGGGATATGTGGAAAAGAATGCGAATATTTCATGGATTTTCTTCTTTTCATTCCCTCGTTGTTCAGCTACTATCCTGATACAATCATTCCTGCAATCTGAAATCCTGATTTGTCCCATCCCAGAATCGCGGGGAATCTCCCAAAAAATGTGTGTCGGAGGGGTGCTAGAGTGGACGAATAGACCGGTCTTGAAAACCGGCGTGGTGAAAGCCACCGTGGGTTCGAATCCCACCCCCTCCGCCAGTGGGTTAACCAACCGCATCAATTTAATATTCATACAACGACTTGTGGTCCATCATTAGTTCAGGTGGGATTCGAACAGGAGGTTCTGAAGGGGGTGTGCCCCCTTCATGGGGTGACCGGCGCTCTGCGACGGCACGAGGGGGCTTGGCCCCCTAGTGGGAGCCTGAGCCAAGCTTCTGTTCAGGCGACTTCGAATACCCACCCCCTCCGCCAACCTTCGCGGTCCGCGCTCCGGCTGGCAAGCCAAATATTTACCCCCTACACAAAATCGTTTTCCTTTTGAAGCTACAAAGGAGAAGGCTGTCTGCCGAAGCTTTAGCAAAGGCAGACATGTTCAAACTATACTTATGAAATTCGTGTATTTACTCAAAAGTGAATCGCATCCTAATCAAACCTATATCGGTGTGACATCAAATATAAAAAAACGATAACTCACTCATAATCATGGTGGCTCCGCTCATACTTCGAAGTTTCGTCCCTGGAAACTGGTCACTTATATTGCATTTTCCGAGGACTCAACGGCTTTGGCCTTCGAAGCCTATCTTAAAACAGGTTCTGGAAGAGCCTTTGCTAAAAAAAGACTTTGGTAACACCTCTCCTCCAAAAAGTTCCATGGATCCCTTAATGGGGTTTCTGAAAGGGGTATGTCCCCTTCACGGGGTGACCGGCGCTCTACGACGGCACGACCAACACGGCATCGCCGACCGTTTCGCCTTCTAAGGCGCCATAGACGTCGACGCCATGGCTTTGTCCTGGGGCCATCGCAAACGCTCCCAGCAGGGCCCAACCTCCACTGGGTTGCTGCTGGTTCACCATGATATCGGTTGATCCACCTTCCCCTTTTAATAAATGGCGATTTTTGCACGATAAAATGAACTCGACTTTACGGATCGAAGGCGGGCTAGAAGGGAATCCGGGCAAAATCTGCCCTTAAAGAGAAAGCAAATTTAAACATTCAGAGGGGCATTTGGGAGATATCTTTGGAGTCTTATCCAGATTGGCCGCAAAAAAAAGCGGCCTCCTGGACCAGTGAACGTGTAGCTTCTTCTCGTAAGGTGGAATCAGTCATCTTTTCAAGTTTCTGCTGCAAGAGTTGTTGGTATTTGGAGTCTTTTTTCCATTCATAATGCCGAAGGTCTACTTCTAAAAGACAGGCTAAGATTACGTCGAGTTGATGGGGATCATCTACCTTTGTTAATCGAGTAAAAAGTAAGGGTAGGATTTTTCCCCATTGCTAGCTACTTCAGGCCACATCATGAACGGAGGATGTGGAATAGTCCAACCAATAATCATAAGATCTATTTGGTGGTCCAATGGATAATCAAAAATAGCTTTTTCCATTTCTCTGGGAGACAATCGAAAGAATGGTTTATATTCTGGTGGGATATCACTGCACGCGGCTACCCCCCCTAAAAGAATTCCTATTAGCCCAATTTCCACCCACCATGATTTTTTAAGTCCCTTGTTTATCATCAAACAAAACTCGCGCATTGTTGGTTTCCAATAATGCATCTCTTCCAACCAAATGTGGATGAGATAAACAGGCCATTATTCTCACCCGATAATATTGAAGATTGAGATGCCCGTAAGGGTTCCAATCAAAATACCCCAGAAACCGTAAATCAACTTCCAAGGGTTTTACTCGATTGATTGGGTCATCCCAATATCCCGTTGCTGGGGGACCAGAGCGATTTATCAAAATCTGGACACCGTCTTCTGCCGAGGGTACAACTGTTCCGTGTCAGCCCAAGTTGGACAAACCCAGAGAGATTGTTAAGGTGATGTTTTGGACTCATCCTAGACCCGAAAGGAGGGCCGATGAAGCCAAAACGAAACACCAAATCCGACGCCGACCAATTGGTCCGAGACATTAAACGACGGACGCGCCGGAAGTTCGGTGCCGAAGAGAAGATCCGGATTGTGCTGGCTGGGTTGCGCGGGGAGGGCAGTATCGCGGAACTGTGTCGGCGTGAGGGGTTGCACCAGAATTTGTATTACCGCTGGAGCAAGGAGTTTCTCGAAGCCGGAAAGAAACGGTTGGCGGGAGATATAGAGCGCGAAGCCAGCCGAGAGGATGTCAGTGACCTCCGCCAAGAAGCCGCCCAGCTGAAGGAAACCCTTGCTGAATTGCTGTTGGAGAATCGGCTGCTCAAAAAAAGCGTTCTCGACAGTGGGGAGGACGCTATATGAGATATACCGCCGCAGAAAAACATGAGATTATCCGCACAGTCGAGGAAAGCTCGCTGGGAATTGCCCGGACGCTGCGGCAATTGGACATTCCCAAGTCCACCTTCTACAACTGGTACAATCGATATCTGCTCGGAGGAGTGGAGGGGTTGGCGGACCAGAAACCCACTTCCCTCCCCAGTTGGAACAAGGTCCCTGAGGACCAACGCCAGGCCCTCCTGGAGCTGGCCCTCGAGCAGCCCGAGCTGTCACCCCGAGAATTAGCCGTTCGCTTTACGGACGAACGGCAGTATTTCGTGTCGGAAGCCACCACCTACCGGATTCTCAAAGAACATGATCTCGTCACCTCCCCGGCTTGGATTGTCCTGAAGGCCGCGGACCGATTTGATCAGCCGACGACGGCGATCAACCAGCTCTGGCAAACGGACTTCACGTATCTGAAGGTCACCGGCTGGGGCTGGTATTACCTGTCCACCGTGCTGGATGACTATTCCCGCTATATCCTGGCGTGGCGGCTGTGTCAGACGATGAGTGCGCGAGAGGTGACGGCCACACTCAAGGACGCCTTGCAGGTAGCGAGGCTGACGAAAAAGCACCGCCCCAAGCTCCTCAGTGATAACGGGTCCTGTTATATCTCATCAGAATTGCAGGACTGGCTGACCGCCCATGAGTTGGGGCATATCCGGGGCAAGCCCTATCATCCCATGACGCAGGGGAAGATCGAACGCTGGCACCGTTCCCTGAAAAACCGGATTCTGCTCGAACACTATTATCTGCCAGGGGAGCTAGAGCAACAGATCGCCGAGTTTGTCACCCACTACAACACAAAGAGGTACCATGAAAGCCTCAACAATCTGACCCCGGAGGATGTCTGGCTGGGAAGAGGGCAGGCGATTCTCGATGGTCGGAGAAAACTCAAAGAGCAAACGTTGAAACTGAGAAAACAGTTGTACTATAAGCGGAAGACTGCATAACATGAACCCACAGAGCCAAACACCACCTTAGGTTTTAATCCTCGGTGTCCCAATTGTGCTGACGACATACAGTTGAGCACTCTGGGATACTTTTGCTTTGAGTCTAACCATATTCTACAGTCATTTGTTCTTGGTTATCTTTTGGGAAATGAACTCAAACGCTGCTTGATTCTCTTGCCCTTTTAGGATGAGAGTGACGCCATTTTTCATACTGACGGTGACCGTCTTCATCAACCAACCCTTTTTCATCTTGTCGATGTTGTCCCATGGGAAGTAGTCGGCCTCATTCTTCTTGACTAACACTTCTAACCCGAGGGAGTTTCTCCGCTCCCGTGCAATAATGGGCGGATCATCCACTTCAGACAATTTCCTATGAAGATTGAGGGCACCGACAACGCCTGTTGCTTGCACTGCCAGAGAATCTCCCAAGGGAAATTCAGAGGATAGAGACACATAGGGTTGAATGTAGATTCCTTCCTCAACGAAAATTCCTGCACCCTTGGTTTCGTCCCTGCTGACCCAGTCGATTTCTATTAAAATGTCCATTAGCTAATTAGGGTCTCTTTCCCCTTTAAAGAATAGCTGAAGTTTGCAGGTGTTTAAAATTTCCTCTACTTCCTGTTGAATGGGAGTTATTGTCAAATGTAGTGTCTGGGCTATTGATTACGCGGCGACGGGTTCCTCTGTAGTTGCCCGGATTCCATCCGTAAATTGAATGCCCTCGATCACTTGTGCCAACTGCCTAAATCCCCGTAGGCGTCGCCAGGTTTTCTCAGCACAGCGGCCCAGCTTGAACATCATGTGTAACATCCCGTCCCGAGTCAGACAGCCCTTCGTCTGCTTTGTCCGATGCCGAATGGTCCCGAAGGTCGATTCAATCGGATTAGTGGTACGCAGACTTTGCCAATGCGACGCCGGGAATGCGTAGAACGTCAGCAAGGCCTCCCGATCTTTTTCTAAACATGCCGTGGCCTTCGGATACTTCGCCTCGTAGGTCTGCAGAAAGAAGTCAAACGCTCGGTCGGCTGCGGGTTTCGTCTCGGCTTGCCAGATCTCGTGCAACGCCTGTTTCGCCTTGGAGTGCACCCTCTTCGGCAACGCATTGAGAACATTGCTGGTCTTGTGCATCCAACACCGCTGTTGCTTTGTGTGCGGGTATATTTCCTCCAACGCTCCCCAGAACCCCATGGCCCCATCCCCAATGGCTAAGGCCGGTGCCGTCAGCCCCCGGGCTTTCAGATGCAACAGGACTTCCCGCCAGCTCTGGGTCGACTCGCGCACGCCGTCTTCGATCGCCAAGAGCTGCTTCTCCCCCTGGCTATTCACCCCAATGACGACTAACGCACACAGTCGATGCTCCGCGGCCCGTAGTCCACTGTAAATCCCGTCGACCCAAATATAGGCCCACTCGCCCTCATCGACTCGTCGTTGCCGCCAGGCGTCGTACTCGGCTCGCCAGCTCTGTTTCAACCGAGCCACGGTACTGGCGGAGAGCCCCTTGGCCTCGGGGCCGACTAACGCTTCCAAGGCGGCCTGCATCTCCCCGGTGGAGATCCCTTTTAAATAGAGCCAAGGAAGCGCGGCTTCTAAACTTCGGGTTTTGCGCACATAGGGGGGAACCAACGCAGAGCGGAAGGTCACAGGATCTCCCTGGCGACTCCGCACCTTCGGGACCTGGACCGTCACCGGCCCAATCCCTGTTTGAATTTCCCGTACCGGCTGGTGCCCACTCCGGACCACGAGGGCCCGGCCCTCCTCATCTCGGTGCTCGGCATACGCGGCGACCAATTCAGCTACCTCAGCTTCTAGGGCTTGCCCAAGCAACTTTCGAGCTCCCGCCCGCAGCAGCTCGGTCAAGGTATCGCGCCCCTCTCGATCTCCACCCTCAGGTTTGGTACTCTCTTGCATCGTGGCGTCTCTCCTTTATGGTTGAATGTGGCTGTGTTGCAACACCCATTTCAACCCGAGACGCCGCGTCTTTTCAACTTCCTTCAGGCACTACTTTCAAGTATAACTCGTTGAATGGCTGGATCATGTTTTTCTGACAGAGCTTGTTCCCACCCACGTATTTAATGTTTTTTTGTAGGGATCGGGACATGGTGAGACTCCCCCTGATTCTAAAAAACAATGTTTGGTTTGAAGGGACAAAGAGGCCCGACCACTCATTAAGAAAGAAGCCAGTTCTCTTGGTGAATGGCAAGTTACATGGCCTGCTTGGAATTCCACCATTCCTGGATAGCCCCAATCGCCTCAGCACGGTCCTGAAAATGGTCAAGGGAGTTGTAACAAAGCCTGGGAGGTAAATGTTCCTTTAATGAAATATAGGATATATCCCTTATTATAAATTCCTGGTGGTTAAGCCCCTCAATGACTATTGGGATTAATTCACTAATTTCTTGATGATTCCCCAGGAGCAATCCACTTGCGGCAAAAAGCTTTAATTCTTCATCAGGACCAGAAATAATCTTCTCTAGCAGAATTTTATATTCTTGCCCGAGTGAAATTAGTTGGGGATGGGAATAAAACGTAGCTCTCTCCGCTATATAGCCCACCATTAGGCCACTTTCTAAAAGTGAGCTCTTTTCAATTTCAACCATTAGTTTGGTGAGAAAGGCCTTAGAAAAGGTAGCTTCGTTCCCCTTTATTAAGGCGATTATGTTGTTATTGACACCCATGTAAATTTCTGCTATCTTCTTATTTATGGATGAACGACTTGTCAAACGATTAGCCAAACTCCTGGCGAAACAACAGGTTCAAATAGCTATGCTTCAGTCGTGCTTGGAGCAATCTGAATTTCCAAGAGATCAGATGAAGAAGACGCTTCAGTTAGCATTTCAGCATTTGATCGCGAAAGAGGAACAAAAATTTTATCAACTCCTGACATCCTCAACACTAGATGCCCCTGGTGACGCAGAACGAGATCTCTGGGAGCAGCTTGGGCTTGGGGACTTATGGGGCCCCTCAACGCCGGGCAATCCAGAGAGTCCAACTGGGTCTGAGCCATCTTCGTAATCCGAGAAACCTCCTCAAACCAATTCATGACAACTCCTTAATGAAAGAACTTTTCCATGAAGACCATCAGTAACTTCGACAAACAATTCCCCACCGAAGACGCCTGTAAGCAATTCTTGGTTGAGATGCGCTGGCCGAAGGGTGTGGCCTGTCCGCGTTGCGAGAACCATGAAAAAATCTATCACCTTCATGCCAAGCCGTTTCATTGGGCCTGTAAAAACGTGGGCTGTGGGGGACGCAACGGATATCGGTTTTCGGTGCTGACCAACACCATCTTTCAAGACACCAAGATTCCCCTGAAACTTTGGTTTAAAGTGGGCTACCTCATGTTGGTGGCCAAAAAGGGCGTGAGTGCCCTGCAATTGCACCGTGTCATCTTTGGGGAAGATTCGGGATCGGATTACCGGACCACCTGGTATATGTGTCACCGGTGGCGGACTGCTATGAGTGGCACTTCTGGCCCCCTGAAGGGTGAAGTTGAGATCGACGAAACCTTTGTCGGCGGCAAAGACAAGAACCGACATAAATCCAAACGGACTAAAGGCACTGGCACCGCCGGAAAGGTGGCCGTTGTTGGGGCTATGTCTCGACGAGGCAAGGTGGTAGCCAAGGTCATTGAAAACACTGACACCCAAACCCTGACTCAGTTTGTGAGTCAATCTGTAGCCGATGATGTCTCGTTGGTGGCCACTGATGAACACTCGGGCTACCGTCTGTTGAAGCAGAAGGGCTATCCCCATGAGAGCGTGACGCACAGTAAGGGAGAATATGTCCGGGGCTTGGTGCATACCGCCAACCTGGATAGTTTCTGGTCGTTGCTGAAACGCGGGATTGTGGGCAGTTTTCATCATGTCAGTAAGGAGTATTTGCCACTGTATGTGAATGAATTTTCCTTCCGCCATAACCATCGACGAGATCCTAATGCCTTTTCCGCCTTACTAACGACGAGCAGCCAGTGGCGCTTCCAACCTCGCTAAGTTAAAATATCAGGGTGGCTATCACCCAAAATACCAAAGACGCCGACGACAAGCTCCGCAAGGAACTCGAACACGCCGACATCGATAAGTTTAAGAAGGTCATTAAAAAGACCTTTCAGACACCATCAAAGGCAAAACCTGAAACAAAAAACTAAAGGATTTAATTTTCAAGAGGGTTCACAAAAAGGGAATCTCTCTTTGTATAATCCTCCAGCCACGCAAGCAATCCTTCGGCATTAAAGTACTCAGCTCTAATTTTTTGAGATTGCCTCAACCGAGCATGCAACCTTCTTTCTGGAATTTTTCCTCCCTCCACATCTACATTCAAAACATGTTTCGCTCCCTCATAGGCTAATATGTCGGCTGCCTGTAATGGGGGATGTTCATATTTTCCCCCAAACGCTAAAGCTCCCTTAAATCTCTCATTCAGACCCCACGCTTTTTTCCAGCTACTAAAATGAGCAGGAGCAGCCCCCGAGAGAAATTTAGTTTCTTCAAACATACACGCAACGGGCTGATTGTTTGGAATTTTTAAATCAATAGCCTCCAGGCATGTTTGAAGTAATACAACAAGTGGGGCTCGTTTTCTTTCAAATAAATCAGGGAACCTATCCCGCATAAGGGTGTTCCAATCTTCCATAATAAGAGAAAAGACGCACCCAAATTGGATGTTTGTTATAAAAATATCAGTCAATTGAGCAATTAATGGGATTGCCCTTGGATCCCTTCGCTCCCAAGTACGGAAAATGCCCTGTCTGCTTTCAAAATCTGTCATATGAAAACCCGGAATATCATACCAAGCGAGGGTTTTTCTCCATTGTTCATCAAAGGTATGCCATTGAGGTATAGATGAAACAACGCCTGCCACACTAACAACTTTACTATCAGAAGGATGCCCCCCCTCATCAAGGTAAGCATAAAACATGGCTACAAATCGTTTCCCTGGAATAGATGAAAATAATAAATCTCCAATTTGACAAATATAATGCCGAGAGCACACAACCTCATGAACTTGTTGCATCGTATCCCCCTTCAAAGACGAGTGTCAACATCAACATAATCGCCTTTATTAAAGGGATCTCTTGCTCAGTCGTTTTGTAGGTTTGACGAATTTTACGGAGATATACGGGCGTGATCTTCTCTTCTTCATCAATTTTGTGAAAAAGCGGTTTGAGGAAAAGAAAGAGCATGGGGTCATATTTACTAGTCCCATTCGCGGCTTCTTTTAAATTATTTTTTGCCAGGTATTTCCGGATGGCCTCAATTGATTTATAACGAGTTCGACAGTTGGGAGATTTCAGGCCTGTAAGCATTGATTCAAAAGAACTATCAGATGCATACGTTGGGGGAGGAATCTGACAATTCGAAAATAGACCTAAAAAAATGCATAAAGTCAGCCTACCGATTAAAAGGTTCCAGCAGGAGGTATTGTTGCGCATCGACATAATCCTTTTTTATCGGTAGCCTTCAAATAATCATTCACAAATTTTATTGAATCTTGCAAAGCCTGAACATATTCCTCGGGGTGCTTGTCAGCATTATCAGGGTCAGAATATTTTTCTGAGAAAGGGTTGTGTTCTGGCCAATAGGCATCCGGTTGGTTATGCGCTCAATTGTCTTGTACGGTATGTAATCCAGCCCCTAAAGCATCCATGGCTCCAGCATGATCTCCGGCAAGTTCTAATTGAATGGCTAGCTGAAGTTGACTGTAAAGGTCTTATTCGGCTCTGAAAAAGGCACTGATTTTGGGTCCTATCTTCCTAATTCGGCACCCAATTCACGTAACCTTGACCAAAGGGGGCTTTTTCTTTTAAAAGCTGTTCACAAATTTGGTTCCCGGTAAGACCATAAATTGCGGCCCGTACAGTACGATAAGAAAAGGGGTGTCCAATAAAACCAGCAAACCAATCCTTGAAAGACCACGGAGCATTTTGAGTGACATCTTCTGTATAGATTACGATTAAATAGTTACCAGACGGCGACCAAGTTAATGCCATCAATTCATAGGGCAGTTCCAAATTCCATTCCAATTGCTTTTCTTTCTTACGAATAAGAACCAATTGCCTGGTAGGCGATTGAAAGCCCGCGGATGGATAAACGGCGCTGGCTATCCATTTTCCATCAGGACTAACATCATAGGGAGCGTCTAATTGGTAATCGGTGCCCAGAAAGAACTGCTCAATTCCTGTTTTATCCTTGGCCCACTTATTCCCCCCCCCCATACGTTTTATAAGGGTACGGCTCATCCATGGGATGCTCCTTGAGATTTTGGGTTCCCTTCAAATTGATGGAATGGGCTGTCCATTCATAAAAGTGAAGGGTTCCTCCAACATAAATTGTTACTTCGAGTTCTCCTGCCGGGGGGCTACATGTCATCGGAAGGTCACTTGCCCACGTCGTTTGATTTAGAATTACAAAAAGAAGAAAAATACACCACCAAGTAGATTTCTTCCTCGTAGCGAGATTCATATTTACCTCAATTCCCCTCATCTTATTAATAAAGCTGTTCAGAAAATTCCATTCGTTTCATGCCTGGGGCAGGCTGTTCGGGCGGAACCCCACCAAGAAAAGTGAAGGAGAGGTGCGGAATGCCTAGCTCAAGTTTTGTGGGCCAAAATTGAGCCAGCTGGTCTAGAGCTCCTGGTTTAAACCCAGGAAGTGTATTTACTTCTTGCATAAACAGGGATTGAGTTCTTTCGCTTTTTTTAAAAGGTTGACACTGGCGTCTACCGCCGCTTGAAAATCCGAGGTAAACCCGGCAATAAAGTCTTGAATCCCATGCCAAATTAAATCTGATAAGGGAGTCTGAGCCCCATACCAAGGTTGGAACCCCTCATGAGCGGGAGAAAAACTATCCTGCAGGGCATGCAGGGCAAGGGCTAAATCATCGGGATTTGTACTTTCACTATTTGCTTCAATCAAAGCGGAATAGAGCGCTTCTGCCGTTTCAACGGATTGGTTGCGTAATCCATCCCTCATAGCGTGTACAAAGGAATTTTTGGCGTCTTGAGAGCCTGGGAGGCTATCTACACCTGCAGTTTTCTCGCCTAGTTTATCTGCTATTTTGTCACAACCCACCTTTCTTGCCGCAAGTCGGGTAGCCAAATCATGATGGTCGGGGATAAACAAACCTAATGGATCCATCCATTTACCAGGATTCCCATTCACATACCCATAGGTGTTTAATCCTCCTCCCAACCCAATCGGATCACTCTGCACATACCGGCCTGTCGTGGGGTCGTAGTCCCGGAAGTAGTTGTAATGGAACCCTGTCTCCGCATCCGCATATTGTCCCGGGAAGCGTCGGTTGTTCGTCCCTGTCCCAGTCAGACTGTGCACCAACCCATAGGGCGTCAACACCGCATCCCAGACCAGCGTTTTTGTACTATCCGTCATCTTCTGGGGACTTCCTAAGTGATCGGCATGGACATAGTGGATACCCGGGGCACTCACCCCCGCCGTCACGAATCGTATGGCATCGCCGACCGTCTCCCCTTCTAAGGCGCCATAGACGTCCACGCCATGATTTTGTCCGGGGGCCATCGCAAACGCGCCGAGATGCGCCCAGCCCCCGCTGGGTTGCTGCTGGTTCACCGTGATATCGGTCGATCCGCCCGAATGTTGAATGGCGTACCGCACCCCGTGGGCTCTGTTGGCATTTTCGCCCCATTTGGCATAGATGTCCACGGTTGTGGCACTGGGGAGCGTCGGCGTATAGGTGACCCGATCAGTGCTCGTGCCACTGGGCACGACCAACACGGCATCGGCCACGACCGGGCCGTTGGCTTGATCGGAGAGGACCACTTGGGGGTTTAAGGCGGGGTCGAGGGTAAAGGTGCCCAACAGTTGCCACGTGCCGCCATCCTGCGTTTGGTTGACCGTGACCGGGGTGCTGCCCCCTGCATAGTGCACGGTGTAGGTGGCATTGGTGGCGTGGGTCGGGTCGGCCACCCAACGGGCATAGACATCGTAGGCGCCGGTCGTGGTGACGGGCAAGGCCCAAGTGGCCGCCCGCGGAGTACTACCGTCCGCCGCTTCAAACTACAGCCAGAGTTAACAAACACCCTATTTCATAAGAAAATCGAAGCCCCAGCATGTTAGCCTACAAACAACTCATCGTTATCCGTTTACCCTTGGCTCCAAATACGTGAGCTCAATCAACGCATCATCCACTCCTTCTTTCGTTAAATAATAATGGCAGGGAGTCTGTTGGCTAAAAAGTTTATCCACTATTTCAAGACAATCTGTTTGCCATTCCTCAGGTTTTTTCTCCCAAATAAAACTTGGGACATCGTTCATTGAGGAAGTCCTTGAAAGAGTCTTTATTTTGTCCTCGTCTCCCTCAGTTGCCTTTCTTATGAGTGTAAGGGGATTGTGGGGTTGTGAAGATCCAGGTGTGGGCAATTCATTGAGAGTCGTTAATTCTAATTTTCTTAAACCCAAAAAATGGATCTCCGGAAAATTTTTTCCGTTAACTTCCACAGAACCAATTTATTTATTGGCCAACCTCGAAATAATTTTCCGCAAAAGCAATAAATGGTCTTTTCCTTGAGTATCAATTCTTATCGTCGGACCATAGGCTCCTTGATAAAAAGAAACTGAATGAGGTGGAGGGCTCATCAAAATAGGGATAGCAAGAATAAGAATTTCTATGCTTATCCGTTAGGAAAAGACAACTTAATTTATCCCAGACTTTGCTGATTCTTTTTGGTCCATCCATCCAGTGCTGAGACAATATTCATATGTTTCATTAAAGCCGCGAGGTCTCTTGGTTCATTTCCATCCTGGTTGACTAAATTTGTGTCAGCCCCCTTTTGAAGTAACATATTTACAATGGTTAAATGGCCGGCTCCGGCAGCATCATGCAGTGGAGTATCATTCCGTTCTCCCCTTGCGTTAACATCCGCTCCTCCTGCTAGCAAGGCCTCGACTTCCTCAGGGATTCCCCGTGAACAAGCTACATGGAGAGGAGTGTTCCCCATATTTCCACGCTGATTTACATGGCTGAGCTCACGACAGACAAATTCCGGGAGTTCTTCATTTTTATACCGTAAAAAAACGGCTTCAGCTGAAAGTTTTTCGCTCATATGTTCATTGTGAAAATAATATGTTTTAGCAATTTGGGCAATGCTTTGAAATCCAATCTTGGAGATTTTGTATAGCTCTATCTAACTCATCAATGTTTTGTTGATGTCTACCTGGTTGCCACTTCCTATCCCAAGCTTCACGCAATCTCTTACAATCCTGGTTTCGTTTTAGCTTCCATTTTGCCTTTTCACAATCATTTAAGCCTGGTGGGGGTCGTTCCGTACAACGAGACTTATATTCCTGGTATTCTCTTTCCTTTTCCCCAGCCAGGTCCGTAAGTCCACCGGTAGGGGTATCTCCTGGAACCGATAGTATAAGACCCAGAATCCCAAAAATACGTGCCCCACCCGCCTTCACCCACTCTGGTAACCAGGGAGGTGCTGCTGGAACAGGAATCTCAATAAATGCCAAACCCATTGGATCGACCCAATAATATGGATTCCCACCCACATAGGCGTAGGTGTTATACCCACCCTTCAATCCAATCGGATCACTCTGCACATACCGGCCCGTGGTCGGATCATAGTCTCGGAAATAGTTGTAGTGATACCCCGTCTCCGCATCCGCATATTGGCCGGGAAAGCGTTGGTTATTCACGCCGGTGCCGGTGATTGCATGTGCCCTTCCATAAGGCGTATACACCGCATCCCAGACCAACGCTTTGGTACTATCCGTCATCTTCTGCGGACTCCCCAAATGGTCCGCATGAACGTAATGAATGCCCGGCGCCGAGACGCCTGCGGTCACGAACCGGAGGGCATCGCCAACCGTTTCGCCCTCTAAGGCGCCATAGACCTCGACGCCATGGTTTTGTCCGGGGGCCATGACATAGGAGCCGAGATGCGCCCAGCCGCCGCTGGGCTGTTGTTGGTTCACCGTGATATCGGTCGATCCGCCGGAATGTTGAATGGCGTACCGCACCCCGGGGGCCCTGGTGGCATTTTCGCCCCATTTGGCATATTCGCAAGGAGGATGTCCTCCTCTAGAATTCAATAGATTTTGGATATCTTCATCCATTCTCATTGCGTTGCTTTTATGAGTGTTGCCTTCATATCCAAGATATTCCAAGAGATAGTGACCCAGAAATTGTTCCCACCCAGCATTGGCATAAGCATTTCAGTCAGTCATCATGACTAAAAAGAGTGCCTGGGCAGACAAAACATTCAAGTATTTCAAGGTGGATGAATTTATAGAAGGGGCAACATCGGTTAGGCAAAGTGCTCCCACCAAGAGCCGTTGTCAAATAGTGTGTAAAAAGGTTAGGCGGCGACCTTTGGATTATTCTTGGTAAATCCGTCTGTATACTCCTCTCCTTTCGCGACCTTCCCAACCAGGTGCGGAGCATTCAATTTCCGAAAATTCTTCTCGGCAACCATCAGCGTTTTCCAAATTAAACAGGTCGCATTGATGGAAGACTTGAAGCGACGGGATGCTCCCGTCCGCAGTCTGACCCGTGAGAACGGCGACTCTACGATATTGGAGGTCCGCACGTGTTTCCAGTGCTCCCGAGGAAAGGCATAATACTGCGTCAACCGGTCCCAGTTCTCTGCGATCGTGCGCACGGCTTTGGGATAGGGCCGAAAGGTCGTTTCAAACCGCTTGCGCTCACGCATCGCCTGTTCTGGTGTCTCGGCATACATCATCGCCCTCAGATGGGGTTTCGCCTTGGCCTGCATCGGCTTCGGGAGCGCATCGAGCACATTTAACATCTTATGATTCCAGCAGAGCTGTTCGCCCGCCTCGGGAAAGACCTCCCCCACAGCCGCCCATAACCCTAAATGCCCATCGCCCACCATCAGTCGTACGGTCGTCAGTCCACGGTGCTTGAGTTGCCGGAGTACGGCCGCCCACGAATCCTTGCTCTCCCGATACCCCACTTCCACAGCTAAGACGCGTTTGCTGCCGTCCTGCATGGCTCCGATGACCACCAGTAGAGCTGTTTTCTCTTTGCCCAACCCCGCTTTTACGTAAATCCCATCAGCCCACAGATACGCCAGCTGACTTTCCTCAATCGGCATCCCTTGCCACTGCTCATATTCCAGAGCCCACTTCTCTTTGAGGCGTTGCAGCGAAGAGGCCGACAAGGGAGCTCCGGCTCCTAACAAGCCTCGCAAGGCCAATTCAAAATCCCCACTGGCCAGCCCGTGCAGATATAATTCCGGTAACAGCTCTCGCACTTCCCGGCTGTGGCGGCGAAAGAGAGGCAAGACCCGGGAAACAAACCGCTCCTCCAAGTTGCGAAGCCGAGGGCGACGCACTTCAATGGTCCCCAGACTCAGGGTGACCCGCCGAGGCCGCCCATAGCCATTGCGATAGCCCGGCTGTTCCTCGCCCACGACCTTACGCTCACTTTTCTCGCGCCCTAAGAAGTCCGTCACCTCCTGTTCCAGCAGATCTTGCAGCCAGCTTTGAATCTCCTGTCGGGCATAGGCTTCGAGACAGCCGTACAGCCCCTCCTTTGACTCTGCTGTTCCTTTGTGCTTTCCTGGCATTGGCGTATCCTTTCTCCGCCTGTTCGTGCAGGCAGGGTGTTGGTGATGCTTCACCCAAAAGGGTACGCCGCCCTTTATCACTATTTCCACACTTTTTTAGTGTAGCTCCCCACCAAACCTGAGGAAGACTAGTTAATTATTAACTCACCAAACGAAATTTATAATTTTCAGGACTTCAAATAACTTCTTCTAAAAGAAGAGACCCACTTTACAATAGTATCAGAGATGTGCAGCTCCATCTCTAGGGCGGTGACAGCAATAGTGATTTCAACAGGAATTCCACCTATTATTCTAATTCTTCCATCTTCAAAGAAGATAGAATTTATATCCCCTTCTCCTATTTCCGCTTCATCCTGAACTTCATAATTCTCTACATTTTTAATTTTCAATTCAGCCTTAAAAAGCGGATGCTTTAATTTGTCTTTTTTTCCTTTAGTTTCGAAATTTATGGTCTTATGCTGATCATCAAAAAAAACTGTTACGGGGATTCTTAAAATTTTTTGTGATTGATCAAATTCAATATCTTCCAGAGAATAACTCCTATCGTGTAGGAACTCTAAAAGTTTTTCGATTTCATGAGGGTTAAAGACCTGTAGTTTTTTCATCAGTGCTATACCTTGTGACAAAAACTATTATTATTTCTTTGGACTCATAAATCCAGGCAACGGTATTCTAAAAACCCAGTTTGATCCCTTTTGTCCTTTTATAAAACAATTCAGCTGAAGATGGGGGAGATTTTTATTAAATGGCCACCCAAAATAATGATGCGGACCATGTTTAGCCACTTTACATCGGAAATTCTTACAGGCTTTTAAAGCTTTTTCTGCTAATTTTTTGCATGCACTAATTTTTGAACAAAGACGTATCCCTAATGAAGGTGTTAATCCTGATGGGTCAACGTATACAAAGGGGCTTGCTTTCACATACCCATACGTATTCAGCCCGCCATTTATCCCAATGGGATCACTCTGCACATACCGGCCGGTCGTGGGGTCGTAGTCCCGGAAGTAGTTGTAATGGAACCCGGTCTCGGCATCTGCATATTGCCCCGGAAAGCGTTGGCTGTTCACGCCCGTGCCGGTCAGACTGTGTACCAGCCCATAGGGCGTATACACCGCATCCCACACCAGGGCTTTCGTACTATCCGTCATCTTCTGGGGCGAGCCTAAATGATCCGCATGGACATAATGAATGCCGGGAGCACTCACTCCGGCGGTCACGAACCTAATGGCATCCCCGACCGTCTCGCCCTCTAAGGCGCCATAGACGTCGACGCCATGATTTTGTCCGGGGGCCATCGCAAAGGCTCCGAGATGGGCCCAGCCGCCGCTGGGTTGCTGCTGGTTCACCGTGATATCGGTCGATCCGCCTCCCCCCTTTTAATAAATGGCGATTTTTGCCCGACAAAATGAACTCGACTTTACGGATCGAAGGCGGGCTAGAAGGGAATCCGGGCAAAATCTGCCCTTAAAGAGAAAGCAAATTTAAACATTCAAAGGGGCATTTGGGAGATATCTTTGGAGTCTTATCCAGATTGGCCGCGAAAAAAAGCGGCCTCCTGGACCAGTGAACGGGTAGCTTCGTCTCGTAAGGTGGAATCAGTCATCTCTTCAAGTTTCTGCTGTAAGAGTTGCTGGTATTTGGGGTCTCTTTTCCATTCATAGTGCCGAAGGTCTACTTCTAAAAGACAGGCTAAGATTACGTCGAGTTGATGGGGATCATCTACCTTTGTTAATCGAGTAAAAAGTAAGGGTAGGATTTTTTCCCCATTGCTAGCTACTTCAGGCCACATCATGAAAGGAGGATGTGGAATAGTCAAACCAATAATCATAAGATCTATTTGCTGGTCCAATGGATAATCAAAAATAGCTTTTTCCATTTCTCTGGGAGACAATCGAAAGAATGGTTTATATTCTGGTGGGATATCACTGCACGCGGCTACCCCCCCCAAAGAATTCCTATTAGACCAATTTCCACCCACCATGATTTTTCAAGTCCCTTGTTTATCATCAAACAAAACTCGTGCATTGCTGGTTTCCAATAACGCATCTCTTCCAACCAAATGTGGATGAGGTAAACAGGCCATTATTCTCACCCGATAATATTGAAGATTGAGATGCCCGTAAGGGTTCCAATCAAAATACCCCAGAAACCGTAAATCAACTTCCAAAGGTTTTACTCGATTGATTGGGTCATCCCAATATCCCGTTGCTGGGGGACCAGAGCGATTTATCAAAATCTGGACACCGTCTTCTGCCGAGGGTACAACATGAATAAACTCCAAGGGTTTCGATAGAATTTCCCGATCATACTCTTTTTCAAAAGCTTGCAATCCAATTTTTTCTAACACTAATGATGAAAAAAGTAGTTGATCGATCCTTTGGAAATAATCAAGTGTATCTTGTGAGTAATCCGATAATTCATCGCCCACAAAAAAACTCGTGTTCCACAAATGACGGACCGTTTCTCGATATTTATTTACTAACAAACTTATATCTTTCATGTTACCTCGGGGGATTTGGTCCACTTCTTCTGATAGGGTTACATTCACATGTCGCTGGATTTTGATTGTACTCTATCCAGTGCCAATGACTTCCGCTTGTTGACCCATGCGCATTTCCAGAAACTTCCCAGGGAGGTGCTTGATGGCATCGGCCAGGACGTCTCCTCTATGCGAAAGGACAAGACTCTCCAGTAAGGACCCAAGCATGTTCTTTTAACTTATCAATAAAAATATTAGCGACTATAGAGGTAGGAATGGAGTGGTGGAACTTAGCAGTTAACACGCAAGAGAAGCGCAATTTTCATGAGGGGAAAAACAAGGTTGAGCACTCTGGGATACTTTTGCTTTGAGTCTAACCATATTCTACAGTCATTTGTTCTTGGTTATCTTTTGGGAAATGAACTCAAACGCTGCTTGATTCTCTTGCCCTTTTAAGATGAGAGTGACGCCATTTTTCATACTGACGGTGACCGTCTTCATCAACCAACCCTTTTTCATCTTGTCGATGTTGTCCCATGGGAAGTAGTCGGCCTCATTCTTCTTGACTAACACTTCTAACCCGAGGGAGTTTCTCCGCTCCCGTGCAATAATGGGCGGATCATCCACTTCAGACAATTTCCTATGAAGATTGAGGGCACCGACAACGCCTGTTGCTTGCACTGCCAGAGAATCTCCCAAGGGATATTCAGAGGATAGAGACACATAGGGTTGAAAGTAGATTCCTTCCTCAACGAAAATTCCTGCACCCTTGGTTTCGTCCCTGCTGACCCAGTCGATTTCGAATAATGGGTTCATTGGAAAATTTCGCTCACATAAGTTTTTGTTTCTCTTGAATGGATTTTGTATTCCTATCCATTCAATTGTCGGAGCACTTATCACATTCTTTCGCACACTGTAGGAGAGCTTCCTTTCCTTTCGCCCATGCCCCTAGGGATCTTATCGATGAGGAATCCGACCAGAAGGGATATGGCCCCCATAGTCGCTGAATTTGGTTGGCCTTTTCAAAACAGTCCTTCAGACATTTTTTATCCCCCGGGAAATCTGACGGATAGTAATATCCATCAGGTGTACAAGTAATCGCAAGGCATAGAGGGTCTTTTTGGTAATTAGGGCTACTCAATGGTCCCTGGGGACCGAGCGGTCTGGGTGGTTCTAAGGATCCGTCTAACCCTTTAGGGTCAGTAAAAAGAAGAGGATTGAGATTAGCATAACTATACGTGTTCATTCCTGCCAAAAGCCCAATCGGATCACTCTGGATGTACCGCCCCGTCGTGGGATCGTAGTCGCGGAAGTAGTTGTAATGGAACCCCGTTTCGGCATCCGCATACTGCCCGGGGAACCGTTGGTTGTTGACGCCCGTGCCCGTGAGGCTATGCACTTGTCCATAGGGCGTCAGGACCGCATCCCAGACCAACGCTTTCGTACTATCCGTCATCTTTTGGGGACTCCCGAGGTGATCGGCATGGACATAATGAATGCCTGGAGCACTCACTCCGGCGGTCACGAACCGGATGGCATCGCCAACCGTCTCGCCCTCTAAGGCGCCATAGACGTCGACGCCATGATTTTGTCCGGGGGCCATGGCATAGGAGCCGAGGTGCGCCCACCCGCCACTGGGTTGCTGCTGGTTCACCGTGATATCGGTCGATCCGCCGGAATGTTGAATGGCGTACCGCACCCCGGGGGCCCTGGTGGCATTTTCGCCCCATTTGGCATAGATGTCCACGGTTGTGGCACTGGGAAACGTCGGCGTATAGGTGACCCGATCGGTGCTCGTGCCACTGGGCACCACTAGGACGGCATCGGCCACGACCGTGCCATTGGCTTGATCGGAGAGGACCACTTGGGGGTTTAAGGCGGGGTCGAGCGTAAAGGTACCCAACAGTTGCCACGTGCCGCCATCCTGCGTTTGGTTCACCGTGATCGGGGTGCTGCCTCCGGCATAGTGTACCGTGTAGGTGGCATTGGTGGCGTGCGCGGGGTCGGCCACCCAACGGGCATAGACGTCGTAGGCGCCGGTCGTAGTCACGGGCAAGGCCCAGGTGGCCGCCCGCGGAGTACTGCCGTCGGCCGCTTCGAACTTGATGGCATCGGCCAGCACGTCCCCGCCCATGGCAATGGGCAGCATGACGCGATGGTTCTGCCCGGGGGCCATGTCATAGGTGCCTAAGAGGGCCCATTGCCCCCCGTTCTGCGTCTGATCCACGGTCACCTGACTGGTGCCGCCCGCATGGGTGACGACGTAGGTGGCTTGGGGATGGGCGGCCCCATCGGCCGACCACCACGCATAGACGTTGTAGGTGTCGGTGATGGGCAGGTCGGGCGTCCAGGTGGCGGCGATGGGTGTCGTCGAGAGCGCGATCGCATCCGCTCCGGTCTCATAGTCGAAGTCGCCTTCCAGTTCTACCCGATGGTCTTCATTGGGGGCCAAGGAAAAGAGGCCGAAGGGTACCCATTGGCCTCCCGGCCCGGCGGTGGTTTGATCCACGACGATATCGGTGGTGCCGTCGTCATGGAAGAGGCGATAGGTGGCGGAGGGATTGGCCGCCGCATTGGCCGGCCACCGTCCATAGACGCCATAGTCGCCGGCCGTAGCGAGGGGCGGTTGCCAGGTGGCCAGATTGGGCGCCGCATCGCCCGGCACGACAGCGATGGCATCGGCACAGGGCCAGCCGTTACTTTGACCGGAGAGTTCGACCCGATGGGACTGGCCCGGCTCCAGCGTAAAGGCGCCCAGATAATTCCAGGTAGGGCGCCCGTTCACTTTTTGATCCACTACCACGGGGGTACTGCCCCCCGCATGGACGATGGTATAGGTGGCGTTGGTAGGCCGCGCCCAATACTGATGCCATTGGGCATAGAGATGATAGACCTTGGTTTCGGTGATGGGCAGCGTCCAGGTGAAGGTATCGGTCGTGGTCGTACTGGGAGCGTGCACGCGGATGCCGTTCCAGGGTTGGTCGTACCAGGTGCCCGTCCAGCTCGCGATCGGATCGTCTTGTTGGTAGATTTGCGCGGCCGCCGGCAGGATGCCCGCGTCGAGTTTGGCGTAATCCGCCCCCTCAAATCCCAAGGGCAGCGTGGCCGCGTTCCAGGCCCCGGCCGCCACAAAGTACGCCCCATCATTATCATAGATGTCCGCGACCGGGGGCAGGCCCGTGGGTCCATGACGGAGGAAGTCGGCAAAGTAGTCATCCTCTTCGGCATCGGTCGTCCAGGTGCCGACCACGGAGAATTCGGGATCGAGATTATCCACGATCACCTCGAGGGGCGTGGGCGAAGCCGTATTGCGCGTGCGATAGGTGGTGCCCACGTAGCCCGTGCCGGTGTGTTGCGTGGTCCAGGTACCCGTGGTCGTAAACCCCGCGGCGGTATCATCCACCACCAGCCCGCTCAGGTCATGCACGAGATAGTCGGTGCCCTCATACCCGCTGCCCGCCGTCGTGGTGGTCCACGTTCCGGTGGTGGCCACGCCCGGATCGCCGTTGTCCAGGATGAGATCCAGGGCCGGGCTCCCACCCGTGGCGCCCGGATCGAAGACGGCCAAGGGGAGGCCGTCCAGGTAGGCATACTCCTTCGTGGCTTGGCCGAGCGTATCGGTTTCCACCAGCAGGCGGCCCTGCCGATCGTACACTGCATGACTGTCCGTGCCGCCCGCCAAGGCATCTTTGCTCACTCGTTGACCCAAGGCATTGTAGGCGTAGGCGTACGTGGGGACCCCATTCTTCGTGACCTGCGTCAGGCGATTGGGATCGGCATAGGTCAACGTGTAGGCCTCGGTCGCGCTGCGCGTGTCCGTGGTGATCTGCCCGTTGGCCAAGTAGGTGAACGACCGTGTCGTGCCCCCGACGGTCGTTGAGAGCAGCCGGTTGCTGGTGGCGGCATAGCTCAAGGTTTCGGTTTGGCCGCCTGCCGTGCGGGTGAGGCGGTTCCCCACCGCATCGAAGGTGTAACCGAGCGTCCCATACACCCCCGTGGCACTCGTGAGGCGATGCAGCGCATCGTAGCCCAACGTTTGCGTGCGGGCGGGGGAGAGCAAGTCGGTAATGGCCGTGAGGTTATCCGCGGCATCGTAGGTGTAGGTGAGGTCTTGAATGACCGTACTCCCGTCGGTCGTGGTGAGGCCGGTTAAACGGTAATCTTGGTCGTAGCTCAACGTAAGGACCAGGCCGTTTCCATAGGTGAGAGTGGCCAAGGGTCCGAAAGGTTGGTAGGTCAACCCCGAGGCTACGACACTGGGAGGGCTGCCGCTCGTGGCCTGCGTCGTCACGGAGGTGACGCGCCCCTGGGTATCGCGATGGTAGGTGAGGAGCCGGCCCGATGGGTAGGTGATTTCCGTCAGGTGGTCGGCCAGGGTGTAGGCATAGGTCGTCACCGCGGTATGGGTGCCGATGACGCGGGTGTCTGTCACGACATTGCCTCGATCGTCATAGACGTAGCTCGTATTCCCGCTGGCATCGGTGAAGCCGGTCAAGCGGCCCACGCCATGATTCCCGCCTGCGGTGGCATCGTAGGTATAGGTGATGTTTTGGCTCGGCGTGGCCGGGAACTGTCGGGTGGTCACCCGGTTGAGGGCATCGTAGGTCATCGTGGTCACCACCCCCCGCGCATCGGTGGCCTGGGTGCGGTTGCCGGCAGAGTCGAGCGTATAGGTCGTGGTCCCCGTGTCCGGACTCGTTTGCTGGAGGACGTCTCCGAAGGCGTTGTACACGTATGTGGTGGTTAGCGCTCGTGGATCGGTGACGGTGGTCAGCTGCTCTTGCGCGTTATAGCCATAGGTTGCCGTGTTGGTGGCGGCATCGGTCACACTGATCAGTCGATTGAGGGCATCATAGGCCTGCTGGGTTTGGTTGGTGAGCGGATCGGTGATGACCAGCCGATTGCCATTGGCGTCATAACTATAGGTCGTGGTCTGGGCCGCCCCGCCGACCTGCGTCAGGATGCGATTGAGTGAATCAAACGTGCGCGTTTGGGTCCGGACGATGTTTCCGGTGTCGGACTTGACGGTCTCGCTCAGGCGGTTTCCCGCGGCATTGAGCGTATACTCGATGCGTTCGTTGCGGCCATTGCTCACCGCCACCACGCGCTGCGCATCGTCATACTCATAGGCCAAGACTGACCCGTCGGGGCGTGTGATGCGCGTCACCTGTCCGCTGTCATCATAGGTGAACGCCGTGGTGGCGTCGCCTTGATCGCTCATGATCGTGGAACTCTGCAGCCACCCGCGCGGATGGTAGGTCAGGTGGGTCTCCGTGCCATTGGCGTCGGTGAGGATGGTCGGCAGCCCATTGAGGGAATGGCTCGTCACGTCTGTGACATGGCCCAGGGCATTAGTGGTGGTCTTGAGATAGCCTTCGATCGTGTACGTGTAGGTGGTCAAGTCGACCACGTCGGTCCGGGGCCCATCCATCGTGGCCACGTGTCCCGTTGGTGTGTAGGTATAGGTCCAGGTGCGGGTCTGCCCCTGACTGGGTCCGCCGGTGGTGTCGGTTTCGGTGCGCGTGAGCACGTGCCCCTGGGCGTCGTACGTGAAATCGGTAGTCTTGCGGGGTTCGACGATCTGGGTGGGCAAGTGCCAGGTGGCATGCCAAGTCGTGGTGATGGTACGGGCCTCCGGGGTGCCGACCGCGTCGGTGCGGCTGACTTCCCGCCCCTGCGCATCGACCTGATAGGTGGTCTGGATCCCGTTCCAATCCGTATGACTGGCCTGGTACCCGTTGGCATCATAGGTGAACGTTTCGGTGGCGGCGGGGACCGTGGCGGTCGCGAGGCGATCGACCTGGACGACTTTGTGGGCGCCTTCGACGAGGCTAAAATGATACAGGAACGACTGGCCCGATGCCTTCGTGACCGTCGTGGTGTTATCGCCATGATGGACCAGGTCCACCCGTCCGGCCCCGTTGGCATGCTCACTCATGATCCCCCGGCCGTCGGCATCGTAGGCAAACGTGGCCAACCGAGTCCCCTCTTCATCCAGGATGCCCGTGAGGGCGAAGAGAAAGTCGATGTCTTCATAGAGGTAGGTGCGGGTGGGATTATCGGTGGGGTCGACCGGGGTCGCATCCGGATAGGTTACGCCGATGAGGCGATCCGGCTCCAACAAGTATGGGATCGTGCGGTCGTAGGTGTATCGATACACGGCACCGGCCGGCGTCGTCATCGTGGCCAGACGGCCTTCTTCAAACGTGAACAGCAGTTGGCGACCGAAGGTATCCGTGACGGACTGCAAATCATCGTTGCCATCATAGGCCAGCGTCTGCTGGTAGCCGGCGCGTGTGGTGATCGTCTGAAGCCGGCCGGCACTGTCGTAGACTTCTTGGGCGTCGTTGGCATCCGTCAACGTCCAGGTGGTGCCATCGGTCACCAGGGTGTCGGGGACATCGGTCTCCGCTTCCCACACCCCGTTGGCGAGCGTGAAGGTGAGCGTTTGCCCGTCGGACCGGATGGCGTGGGTGGTGATCGTCGACTCCAACACCAGGGTGCGATCGTAGTTGGATCGCCAGCCCATTCCTAGGGCCGTCTCCCCCCGATGCAGGAAACTATTATACGAGCGGGAGAAGGTCAGCGGGTTGGGCCCGGCCGTTGAAAAATCCACGACCTGTTCGAATTTGTTGCCGGTGGCCACCGTGATGGGGTTGCCGGAGGCGGGTTTGCCTTTATCTCGGCAACATTGCACCTCCGGGCAACAGGGGGCGCCCTCGTCCTTTTCGGGCGGAGGGGGGAGACTGCATCCATCGATCGCTTTGGGGTCAAACACCTCAGGAAGGGTACACGTGGCGTGTGTGGGATCGGCAAAGCCTGGAGGTTGGGTGACGGGCAAGTACCCTTCAATATGGCAGACAAATGTCCGGAGGTGCCCGAATTGATTGCGTTGCGGGGCCATCCCGGTTAATGACACGATTCCTTTTCCTGGCGGAGATGCCCAGGACCGGTAATTGGCCCAGGACTGACAGGCTAGACTCGGGCTTGGATACATGATGCTAAAATTCGGTTGTCCCGCTCCCACGCCTGGATTCCAGCCGTTCCAATCGGCTCCCACTGGAGAAATAAGCCACGCCAAGAACCCCAGCGTGGCCACCACCGTCGTGAGTTTGCTGCCCCACCTATTTCGTCTGGACACCCCTCCAGATCGTGCGTGATCACCCTGTTGTTCCTCCCCTCTTCGTGTACTTGGTTGTCGTAGTCCTTTTGTCATGGCCGGTCCTCCTTGCTGGCCTTCCGGCCTGTCGCCATGACGAGCTCGCGGACCTCGACATGCGACACCTGCGTGGCGTTGTTCAACCACGTATAGAATCCCACACTGCCGGTGGCGAGACTGTCATCGACGAGCGGTCCGCCGAAGAGCACCTCATCATTGATGGTGAGGTGGAGGACGTCGCCAAATGCATCCAGTTGAAGATGGTAAAGATGGCCGCGCTGGTACGGTACGCGTTCTTCGGCTAAGAGGTGGAACTGTCCATTCACGCGTTTGACCAATCGCCGGATGCCGCGTTCGCAGTCCCAGGAGAAGCGATAATAATTCTTGGCATCCTGGTACCGCATGATGACGCCCATCGTGTCATCATCCTTCGATTGAAGGTCGGCCGTGAGACGATAATTGGTCCAGGTCTGGCCCGGGCGATACCACAGCATCGTCCCGAGATGGGCCAGGGCCGTGGGACTGGCCGGGGGTGACCAAATGTTCCGGAGTTGCTGGAGAGTTCCAGCGCGCACAACCCACTGCGAGGGGCCTTGCCATTGGCCCTCATCCACAACCTCCCATTCGGTGAGCGCCGTATCGGCAAAGTCTTCACGCAGCAAGACCGTGCTCACCCGCGGGGTGACGAGGATCTGTAGGCCCGGTTGACTGACGGCCATCTGTCCAGCGGGTCCCCGAATGGTCAGCTGGGGGGTATAGACCCCTGGTTGGGCAAAGGTGTGCACGGGATGCCGATCATGACTGGTCGTCCCATCCCCCAATCGCCACTCCCAGTGCTGGATGCTGCCGAAGGAGGTATTGCGCAACTGCACGGTCAGGGGTGCTGGGCCGTGGGCTGGTGTCACGGAGAAATCGGCCTGTAAGGGCGTGCCCCCGACGGTCAGATAGGCCGTGCGGGTGAGAGTATCGGTTCCTCCCGGTCCCGTGACGGTCAACGTGATGGGGAACGCCCCGGCCTGTCGATATTCATGGGTCGGATGGCGATCGACACTGGTGGAACCATCACCAAATTGCCATTCCCAGCGATCGATGGGTCCGGTGGAGTGATCCAGGAAGGACACCGTGATGGGTGGGACCCCTGAGGTGGGCATGGCGACAAAGTCGGCCGTGGGGGCGCCTTGAGGGTCGGCCACATACTCATACGCGCCAATATCCCACCCCTCCCCTAATGGACGCGGATGGCCATCAGGATCGAGCACGGGTGTTAGGGCCGGATCGGTCAACGCATTAAGTAAGGGCAGTCCCGCATCGATGGCCGCACTAGTCGGCAGCAGGTGCGCCTCCCCCGTTGCCCAATCCACGACGCCGGGGTCCACCATGAGCGTATGGGACACCTGGGCTTGCACCGTTGGCCCCATTTCCAGGTTGGTCTGATGGCCCACACTGATGTTGTTGTGCACCCGGACCCTTGTTGCGGGACCCTCGAGATGAATCCCCGTGTGGCCAGGGCCCATGACCGTATTGTGGGCCACGAGATGGAATGTGACCTGAGACTCCTGCACCGACAGCCCTCGGGCATGCTGCCAGAGGACATTTCCATACACGAGGGTCGGGTGCGTGTGTGCGATGCGGATGCCCCAGCCCTCGTGGACGAGACCATTGTGCCAGAGATGGTTGTTCCAAATTCGCGTCGGGTTCGATGAGGTGACGGATTCGCCCGTGAGGTGAATGCCCCCTTGGCCATTGTCATGCACGACACTGTGTTCCAGGATGAACGGCATGCCTTCGGATCGCAAGCCTCCCCCGCCATTGTGGTGGAGCTCGACTTCGGTGAACCGTAGGCGTGGAGCGGGTACCGGTTCTGATTTCGCGCCCGCACGGAGATGGATGCCCGGGCCGGTGGCCCCCGAAATCGTCACGTCTTGGGCGATGACGGTGTGCGGCCCTTCAATATGCAACCCCGTGGTGGTACCCGTCGCATCCACGTGCAAACCGACCAATTGAAGGGATTGGACCGTGGAGTCAGGAAGATGAATGACGGCCTCCCCTTCTGCCGGGGCCAGCACCACCCGTTCTTTTTCATACGCCGAAATGATGCGAGGCGGTAACCCGGAGGCCTGGTGGTGCTCGTCCTCTATAGCCTCGGGTATCGTGAGGGTTTCCGCATACCGGCCTTCCCGGATCATGAGGATGTCCCCGGGTTCGGTTAAACAGCTCATGGCGTTGCCCAGGGTGTGTTTGGGAGCGGTGCGCTGTTGGGCGTCTTCGCAGGACACCGCATCCTGCCCATCTAGGGCCACATAGTAGGTGCGAGCCCACAGGTCACCGGGTGCATTCCAAGCCAAGGTTCCCAGGGCTCCCAGCACAGTCAGCACTTTCCAACAATGTACGTGGTTCATCACGTGTCGTCTCCTCTGGCTCACGGTTAAGACAATTGATGGTAAGAGTTGAGTTTCTTTGGTTTTTGCTGGAGGGGGTTTTACCCCACTACTGTGTGGGATTTGGAGGTGTTAAACAGAGGTATGGAGTACCACAGTGACAAAAAAATGAAAATTGGGTGGTTTGCTCAAACCGATCGGTTTGAGCAAAATTACGTACCACAATGAGATACTTTGTGGTATCCAATTCGATACGTGGTTGAAGCCCTCAACCTTTTCTGCTTGTGGATGGAACAGGCCTTTAAAAAAATTTTTGGGGAGGAAATGTTCTTTTTTCTCAGGGCATTTGGTCTTCTCTTGGCGCGTTGCTCCCGACTGGCCTCACAACTCAGCACAGACTTTGCTGTTGTTTTTTCTGGATGCCGAGCCCCCTCTGCTTGGACATTCGGAGGGTCATCTTTTGGACGGCAGTCCTTCACTCCGCATTCTTCGGTTTCCTCTTCAGCTCATTCGGAGTGACTCGGGATCCTTAGGCAGAAAGCCGGTCAGCGTCACGCCTCAAGAATATCAAGTCCTTTTTCATATCCTTCAAGGCCACACGACCCTTCACATCGCCAAGACTCTTCGGCTTAAACCCGCCACCGTCCGGTCTTACCTCCAGAGCCTGTATCGCAAAACGGGTACGTCAACCCGCCCGGCCTTAGTTTGGTGGTTGGCCTATCAGTTGTCGAACCACCGGTTTATCCGAAATAATGAATGAGAGCGGGGAAGAAGAACAGTCGTGTGGGTTAAGCGACCGTAAGTTTGAAGCCCACTTCCTCGGTCCTGGACTTTTTTCCAAAAAATTTGTTCTAAAATTTAAGGGGACGACAAACACTAGTGTGAAACTTTTGGGGTTTTCGCGGAGGGTATTCTTGCAAGTTTTTTTTATTGATAGTTTTGGGGGAAGTCTTTGGAAATGTTTAGTTTGGATAGTCGGGACGGAAACACTTCATTATCCTTTAAACCGCTTCCCTTCCTTTTGTTCTTTTTCCTTTGTGAAAATATATAGAGATCCGTGAATTTTTGAGGGGTTGTTGGAAGGACCTTGAAGACATTCGCAAGGAATTGAACCTGATGCCGAAAGAGAGAGTAGGGCAACCTTTCTTAGGAGTTTGGGTACGAAGGAATCAGGGCCATGTTCTTGACGGGAATTGACACCTTCCAGGTTTTATCGAGCACCCAGCCCTCGGCTACTTCCCGAAAGCCGGTGTCGGCCATCCGACCGGGTGATGAAGATGCTCAACGGTCCAAAGGATCCCAGGAACAGGTTCCTGGCATTCAAGATCCTGTCACTCTCTCGAAAGAAGCCCAAGCCCTTTCGGCCTCTCTCCATCCTTCCCAACCGAGCGGGTCTTTATCCGAACCCGCTACGCATTTCGATCGATAACGAGAATCATTCAGCCAGTTTTACCGGAAAGCCGGTTTCTTTGGTTGCCCCCCGAGATTTTTGGTAATCTTCCGAACCGTTCCCTTCATTCTTTTGGATAGGGAGGCGTGTTTATCGGCGTTCATAGAGCAAGCCACAGGCTTGCGCGTACCCCTGAATCCATCCCTCCTGGTACGATTGTTGAAGGGTTTGGCGAACTTGATCGATGCCATCTCCTTCTTGAAACGCCCCGGGTACTTCCGAACACACCATTTCCACGGCGATGTCCACCAACCGTTCCCGCAGTTGAAGCAGTTCTTCCGTGACCAGGGATGGGAGTCGTTCTCGCGCACAGTTCCTCACCACAGAGTCAAGGAACGTGTCATATCCCTGCGCTTGGATCACTTTTTCACGAATCCGGACTAATTCAGCTTTGATGATTTCTGTATTCTTCATCAGAACCATGAATATTTGTTTGCGCGATTCCTCCTCGAGAGTCTGTTCCATGCGTTGTAACACCACCCCGGGTGAGACAGTTTCTTCTGGCTCTTCCTCATGTCTCTGCGTGACGGGTGCATGCCCCAGTCGTAACCGATCATACGTTTTTCGGGCTTGAGGATCCCCCAGAATTTCATAGGCCTCGTTTATCTTGCGAATTTTCTGTTCCGCCTGTCGGTCCCCCTGATTGCGATCAGGATGGTATTGCAGGGCTAATTTTCGGTAGGCTTTTTTAATGTCTTCCTGTGTGGCTTGAAGAGCCACGTCGAGCACCGCATAATAATTGAGGACAGCCATGTACCTCTTTCCCTAGGTCTTCCAATGTCTGGGAGATTGGTGTTTTCCTGAACGAATGATTTTCATATCTATGTGTTCAGTTCTATGATACCTATTTTGTTTCTTGGCTTGTTTCTTGGAATGATGTGTGTTGATTCAGCCTCTACTCAGGAGCTTCCCCATTACCTTAACCGTGGGGGCGAGGAATTTCTCCTCTCGGCTGGTCCAGGTTCTTCATTCTATTCTCCAGAATCTTATCTGATCCTTAACTCAACACCTCTTTCCACCCCTTCAGTCGTTTCTTTAGGCACACTGTTGGCTGAGGGGGAAACGTATCATGGGCAACGAATTCTGGTGCGAGGTGTTATTACTCAACCGGAACTTCATTTAGATGAATCAGAATTGTTTATTGATTTTGTCTTTCGTTTATCCGATGGAGAACATTCCCTGATTGTTTTTGGCCAACATGATCGGACGTTGGGCCCTCCTGTCATTGTGACCGATCGTTCCGTAGAAGTGATGGGTATTTTTTGGAAAACACGTAATTTGAATAGCACCCCTCTTTCCAATATTGTCGAGGCAATCACGGTTTCCCCCTACCCTCCTTCGATTCCTGATCGCACCTAGCGTTGAGCTGGTGGGTTATCTCCGTTTTTCCCATAGGTCGATTAAACGTTCGGCTGCATCTTCCTGTCCTGGAAGCGGAGGAATTCTATCTGAAATGGGACGATTGAGCACGGTCTTGAGCGTGTTCCCCCAGTTTCCGGTCTGAAAATCGCTTCTGGTCATTTCTTGGGCTTGGCCATATCGCTCGGCATAGTCCACCAGCCTCTGTTCATCCGCAAAGTGATGACGACGAACATACACTAAAGGAATTCGTTGATGAATAGCGGTCATGACCGTGGCATAGCCAGGTTTGGTCATGACGATATCCGCCTGTGGCAGGATGTCCCCGATGGGGATGGAGAGGTCTTCTAATCGGCTGATACGGCCACGAGCAAGATTAGGTGGAAGGCCCCCGATCACAAAATGGAAACCTTGACAATCGTGCAGGCTTTTGAGAGGAAGCCTTTGAAGGGGCACTCCCCCAAAGGCCAGGAGCACTATTTTTTCTTCCCCAGATATCGGCAATTGATCTCGAATATTCTGTGGAGAGGGTGGAGCCATGAGGACCGAGGGCCCTGTGTCAATCGAATGGTGAAAGGCCGGCATCTCAATCGCTGGATATAGACGAATCACGCCGAGGCTTTTGGCATATTCCCCTTGAATGAACTCGATCACTTCTCTGTGTTGTTCGGAGAAAGGGAGTGATTGATCAACAAAATGACCTAGCACTTGGTCCCAAGATAATGAGGCCAGTCCCACTCCCGGACGATGGGCTCGTGCCGCGGCCGCCAGGGCCAGGTAAGAAATGTTACTCAGCACAACGTCTGCGCCAACGGCGGTCATGGCGCGAGCTTCCTGGTCTACTCGGTCCTCCCAATCTTCGTGGAATTCTTGATAAGAACGCCATGTTTTTTCCTTATCGATATCCAAGGGACCGCGCTGAATACATCCCACATCTTGTTGGATGGGCTGTAATTCCCACTTCGTCTGTAATTGGGCTTCAAACACCTGACGGGGGACTTGCGTTCGGAGGATGACCTGGATATCGGCCATCTTTTTCCCCAATGCATTCAACACGGGAATGGTCTGGGCCGCGTGCCCAAAGCCATGTGCTGAGATGGAACACCACACAATCGACATTTTTTTCGGGACTCCCGAGGGGGCTATACGGTGTTATTTTATGCCTAAAATCTTAAGGAAAAACCTCGGTTCCTTGCGAGACTTGGCTGGGGGGTATAGAATTTTAGGAGGCCTTCATTTCCTGAAATTGGTCGTTTTCTTCGCACCTATTACCTCCCCCAAATCTTCGCGGATGTACAAGCCGACTTTCTTCGTCACAACCCTTCTCTGTCTTCTTTGCTTGTCCGGTTGCTTTCAGCGTTCTGGGTCTTCCCCGACCCCGACTTCTCCCACGGGCAGGTCCTCCACCCACGTTCAGAAGGTAGAACGCCAGTTGTTGGCTACGGTAAAACAAGCCGAACAACTGGAACCTGGAAACCCCTTACTCCTGAGCAGCCTGTATAGTTTGGCTTCCTTTTACCGAGGTCAGAAGGCCTATAATAAAGCCGCGCAGCAATATCAGCGTGTTCTGGATCTCAAAGAGCACATTAGCGGGCCTAACCACCCGGACCTGGTCGCGATTCTTCAGGGATACGCCAGTTTGTTATTCGAAGCCAACCGCCCAAAGAAAGCAGCCCAACTCCGAGCTCGTGCGGGCGCTATTCAAGCCCAAACTCTACCCCGTAAGGGGTCGCCCCCCTAATCCGTTTTTTCCCATTTGATCCTGTTTTTGCCTGGCCACGAGGGAAAACCTTACCTACCTGGTGTGGTGGGTATCGGAATATGTATAAAAATTCTGGATGTTGTTCGTGATTTCTGTCCGTTTGGTGACGTTATTGTATGGCACAAGATTTGTTTATCGAGGAAGGGATGAAGCATACCCAAGGAACAACCAAGGGGTCCCCCATGAAAAAACAGGTAAAATCAGAGAACAAACCACCTCGAGTTCGTAAAGATTCCTTAAAAAATTCCTCTGTTAAAAAAACGCCACCCAGTGAAAAGCCGACCCGCTGTGCCCGGTGTGGCTCTCGCACCGTGAAGTTAGAGCAATTGGAGCAAGAATTGTTAGTGACGCTCAGTTTGCACTGCTTGATTTGCGGACATCATACCTTTTTGGGGCGACCCGTCATTCGTTTATTGCGTCGCCCGAACGTGACGATTCCCGACAGCATAAAACGGTCACCTTCGTTCTAGCTCTGTCGTTACGGCCCTTCCTCTGGGCCTCTCCTTTTACCAAGGCCTTACCAAGATTCAGTTCGAACACTCAAAGGATGAATGCCATTCTCTGTCATCACGGTTTCCAATTGACGGCAGGCTTCCCGATTCCCACAGATTCGGAGATGAGATCCTGAGAGATGTGTGGGACGATTGAGATGAGGAAGTAGCCTATTTTCTGAACCCTGTTCCTCTCGATCAGCTGGTTGCATGATCCTTCCTTTTCCAAAGGCCCAAGAACTTGGCCACGTCCGGGTTAACACAGGATAATAGAAAAAATTATTCGGAAATTGTGCAGCGATGGCGAGCAATTCCTCATGAAGCATGAGTTGTCTGGCATGACGAACACTCACGAATAAGGATAAATGCATGCCTGGGCTTTGGTCAGCTCTCCCAAAATGATGTGCTGCCATATAGCGGGCATATGCGAGAAACGGGGTGACTCCCGTTCCAAACGCCACACACACCATGGGGTGGTGTTGCCAATTCTCTTCTTCTTCCAAACGAAGATTGTTTGATTTGCACTGCGCAGCCGATTCATACAGGTTGACAATCCCCTGCGTCATATCCAAGGTGACGCGAATATCTATAGGCTTTCCGTCCCGATACCAGGCTTCCGGTTCTTGAGACTGCCACCAGGCTGACGTGTCCGTGCGGGCCTGATGGGTGTGATTGATGATCGTTTCCAAGATTCTGGGTTCATGGTGAGCGGTGTTTGATCGTGAATACATTCGCCGTCGAACCTTGCCCGTTCGCATGCCCCAGGGTTTGGCCATAAACGCCGTTCCAGGGCGCATGGAATCTCGGATCTCATACTGTTGGCCTTGCACCTCTACGGATGGGGGAACGGTGAATTGCACAAGCCGTATTTCCCCCGAATCAATCGTTTCGAGTTTTGAGATGAGTGCGGGTACGACAATTTCCATCCTATGGCTCTATTGGGAGTATTTGGTAAAAAGGACTTGAGTGACAAATTTCTAGAGAAAGTCTCGACTGTCTTGCTGATGTTTGGTATTTCCTCACTTGCTTCGTCACGAACGGGTTTTTTATGATACTCGGAATTATCACACGGGATCTGTCCCATGGAACCTCTTTCGCCTTCAAACACCCCTCCACCGACTGAAACTTCTCCTCAATTGGCCCCGAAGGCTCAAGCTTCCTCTCCTCCGGACTCCTCCAAACCGGCTTCATCAGAAACCACTCTGGACAAGGTATCCCTATCCTTGGATATTTCCGTTACGAACCGCTATGTGGAAGAGATGTCACATGTTCCGGAAATACGCCAAGACAAGGTTCTTCGTATTCAACAGGCCCTAGAAAACGGGGAATATTCGGTTCCAGCGACCGCTTTGGCTGACTCTCTTCTTAAGACTCTGGATACAGAGGAACGTTACTCTTCCCCAGATGAATCTGTTTGACCGTTCTTTTCTCTAGGAGTGATTTCTTCCCTCACGGCCTCTTCATCTTTGGCCCAGCCTTGCGAGTTACCTAAGTTTTTATTGTTAATTCTCTCTCGGTTGTTGTTCATTGTAGCGCAATGATGGCTGTTGCTGTCTGTAAAAGTTGATCCCCTCAATTTTGCGTTGTAGCATGACCATACGTAACCGAAAAGACAACCATGAGTGCTCCCTCATCTTACCTCGCAACGGCATCGAATAAATTGTGGTTGACCGTGGAGGCCTCTCGGGATCCTCTCCTCATCCATACCTCTCTCCTAGGTTTAGGCGCGGATCACTCCCTTTTATGTGCCCTTCCCGATACCCACTCTCTTCACTCCTTTAAAGCAGGGATGTCCTGTAAGGGCCGATTTTGTCTTGAAAATGAAATGTACGAATTCGATACGTTTATTCACAGTGTTCTTGCCACCCCACCGACTCTGCGCCTACAGGCACCAGAGACGATTACTCGTCAAACTCCTCGTTCCTATCCTCGCCTAGCCGTGAATATTCCGGGAGTAGTTCGTCCCCTGAGTAAAACCGGCCGAATTCGGGCTGTCCTTCCGGTTCAATTGAGTAACCTGTCCCCGACAGGGTGCCAATTCCATTTACATGCTTCAGCCTGGCCTTTTGTGACCTCTCTACGGGTGAACCTGAATTGCCGTTTGCCCGATTCTGACTACCATTCCACCTTTTCTGGGTTAATCGAATGGGTTCATCCTGCCGAAGAATTAACGGTTGGCGTTCGTTTTCTCTTTCAAACCGATCATGATTTAGCCAAACAAGATGTCCTTCGATGGTATACTTCGCAACAGGCGAATTTTGTGAATATCACCGCCTAACCCGTTACCCCGCTATCCTTAACCGTTGGATTTTAGACTGTCCTTTTCTGCCTTCTGCCTAGCTCCAGGGCGATCCTCAAGGCCCACTAGTTGCTCAGGCTAGGGATTTCTTATTACAATGACGCCACTTTTCCCCTTTTTGGGGTAAGTTTATGTGCGTACTCTATACATTTACTTAAAGGAATCCCATCATGCCCGAACGAATTAACAACCAAAATATCATTGACCTGTTGCCGCTGCCTACGCCAAAACAAATACAAGCGGCCCTTCCCCTCCCATATGATATCGGCCAACAGGTCCTCCAAGCTCGCCAAGAAATTCGTGATATTCTTCACGGACAAGACTCTCATCGCCTCTTGGTGATTATCGGTCCGTGCTCCATTCATGATCCGGAGACGGCGATTCTCTATGCTGAAAAACTGAAAAAGGCTGCCGATCGAGTGAAAGATCACTTGCTCGTCGTGGCCCGGACGTATTTCGAAAAGCCTCGGACGACAGTCGGGTGGAAAGGTCTGATCAACGATCCCCACTTGGATGGGACATGCGATATCGGAAAGGGGTTTGAGTTGGCTCGGTCAATCCTACTCCAGTTTAATGAGTTGGGTATGCCCTGTGCGACTGAATTCCTGGATCCTGTGACTCCGCAATATATTTCTGATTTGATTAGCTGGTCGGCGATTGGTGCTCGGACGACCGAAAGCCAAACCCATCGTGAGATGGCCAGTGGTCTTTCCATGCCGGTTGGATTAAAGAATGGGACTGATGGAAGTTTACAAGGAGCCGTAAACGCGATGGTGGCCGCCCGACATCCACAGAGTTTTATCGGCATCAATGCGGACGGGTTGACTTCGATTATCAAAACGAATGGCAATCTGGATCGACACCTGGTCCTTCGTGGGGGTGGAGGTCGTGTCAATTACCATCCTCCTGATATTGAATCTGCGATCAATGCTCTGACCAAGGAGGAAATATCCCGACCGATCATGGTGGATTGTTCCCATGGGAATTCCGAAAAAGATCATACCCGGCAAGTTCCTGTGGCCCGCTCTGTTGTTCACCAATTTACCGAAGGCCAGACGGCCATCATGGGAATCCTCGTCGAAAGCCATTTAAAGCCGGGCAATCAAAAGTGGGATGTCGGAAAATCCTTGGAATGGGGTGTATCGATAACCGATGCCTGTATTGGTTGGGAGGAGACTGAACAATTGCTCGATGAAATGGCTGAATCTTTAGATAAATCTCAAAAGAACTCCGTGGTTGCGGGTTAGGGTTGATCATAACCTTCCGTTAGTTCTGTCCTTCCTTTTTCCTCCGGTTCGGCTTCTCCGATATTCCCTTATCGACCGGGGACCGTGCTTCCCTGGCCATTTCCGACTCAGAAATGGCTACAATGTCGTAAACCATATACAAGCCTGATGGTGAATGGGGAGAGGGGTCTATTCTACCGATTAAGCTGGGTTTAACAGGGAGGGGTGACTTACGTCGAAGTGGGGTCCTGG
The DNA here is from genome assembly GCA_965223495.1 of Nitrospirales bacterium. Lineage (GTDB taxonomy): Bacteria > Nitrospirota > Nitrospiria > Nitrospirales > UBA8639 > Nitrospira_E. The sequence goes on from OZ245001.1 coordinate 1,547,097, forward strand.
CAAAGGAGAGATTCATGGGTGGGTTCATGGGAATGGCAGCCTAAATGATGGCAAAGCCGACGATTGAAAAACCCGGCCCAGGCAATTAAGGAGGCTCCGAGGACATCAAGGATAATTTCTTTAGAACTCCCTGCCTCAACCCACACGTGAGAAATCACGAAGATGATCAGTCCTACGGCGGTGATGAGCGCCGGACGGATATCTCGATGTCGGGGATAAGTGGCAATCAGCCCAAATCCAGCCAGCAATCCGATGAGGGCCAAAAAAAGCCATTCCGTGGTTTCGGCCCAAAAAGCTCCCATGACCGTTTGCAATCCATTCGATGAGCCTGCGGCAATGACAGGAAGGGCAATCAAGGCCAACGGGGTCAAGGCACAATGGATGGCACAAACCAGGGATGCGATTGATCCAGCTTTCGATAATCGGATTCCAAGTGTGCTCATCGGGTCCGGCTCACTGACATTTTGGACACTGGCCCGTGAACTCCAGGGTATGATCGGCCACGATAAATTGAGTTTGCTGCTCGATTATTTTGGTAATTTTTTTTAACGGGCACAAAAGCAGGTCCACGATTTTTCCGCAAATTTGGCAACGAATATGATGATGGTGTTTCCGTCCTTGTTTGAGTTCGTACCGTGATTGCCCCTCTTGGTGAAGATCCAACTGTACGATTAATCCTAATTCTTTTAAGACATGGACTGTGCGATAGATTGTAACGATATCGATCGAGACGTGTTGTCTTTGAAGTTCAGAGAAGATATCTGAGGCGCTCAGTGGGGTTTGGGTCTTTTCGAGGAGACCTAAAACGGCTTGGCGAGTCCGTGTCATCCTTCGTCCTGTCGCCCGTAATTCCTGTTTGACAGTGGGTTCGAGACTCACATGATGGCTTTCTGCTTAGTCGTGAACAATCGTTAATGCAACTGTATTGCAATTACCATAATGGCATATGATTGTCAATTATGACAAAAGAATGTCAGTAGAGCTTTGGAATGGGAGTGGCCTTAGGGCCACCTCACCTCACATCCTGTATGGCGAGTTTTATCGATTACGAGGCAACGATTCTTCTTTAAAGAAAACGAAACGAGGAGTAAAGGAGAGGAATGGAGAAAAAGGTAACTTTTTGTGGAAGCGAGCCTTTATTCTAAGAGTAGATCTGCTCGTCGATTATATTGATGGCATTTCCTTTCATCATCGACATCACAGAGGACCAACGTATTCCCATAGGACACGATTTCTAATCGATTACGTGGGATGCCCAAATTCGATAAGTAATCCTTTACGGCTTGAGCTCGCCGGACTCCCAGGACCATATTGTAACTTTCGGTTCCCCGAATATCGGTGTGGCCTTCTATCGTTAACGCATAGCGGGAATAATGGGTCATCCACTTCGCCGTGGCATCCAAACGGGCTCGCACTTCCGGAGTAATCTCCCAACTATCAAAAGGGAAATAGACAGTTGGAAAGGGATCAACCGGTTCGAGCGTGGTTGAACCTTCCTTTTCCATGGTGTCCGGTACCACCATTCGTTCCGATAGATTTGGGGCTTCTATCTGAGGTGAAGGCAGAGTGGTCAATATCGGCTTTGGTATGGATGAACCTGTGGAATCCGTGGTCTGGTGCTGAACGGATACGGACTCACATCCAATAATAAGGCAAAACAATAAAACGCAACAAGATCGTAAAAACATAAGGAATTCCCTCCGTTCTCCAGGTTTTCGGTGAAAAACTCTGTAAACTTTAGGAACTCAGATAGGATTTCCCCCTTTTTTTTATGGAAAATTTTGGATTGGTGGCTTCATAAGGAAGAACATCAAGGGCTGGGAGGTGGGGTATCTGAAGCCAAGGAGGAAAGGGCTCCCTCAAGGTAGCTTAAGATATCATTTAAATTGTCTCCAAGGGCCTGAAGTCCACCAACAATGGCTAAACTCACCAAACTTATTAATAAGGCATATTCAATTCCGGCAGCTCCCTTCTCATTTCTTATGGATCGGAACATACAGTGTTGCCTCCCTGGGTGATTGCCATATTCCTGTTTGGTTGCTAGAGTTTTTCAAGTGCAATCGCCAAACCAATACATGTAAGTCTTCTACTTCTCCTGCGTTCCTTTCCCTTTTTTCATGTCCTTGGGGTCACCTAACTCATAAGAGGGGTAGGTCGGCCTTGTTGGAATGTTGGATCTGTCAAATATATTGACAAGTTCTGGAATGGTCAGGCGGGAATGTGCACCAGTTGTCGGAAAATCCTCTTTTTTGCTAAAAACACCACAAAAAAATGTAAAGCCGGGGGACAGAGGGGACACCGCATCATTCACAAGGCTTCGTCTTCTTGTTTGTCCTTCCATTTTTGGACTGATTATTGTTAGCCCGTCTCTTGAAGTACTTTTAATTGAGAGATCATTAATTGTTCCGTTTTTGAATACCCCCAGATTGGAGGGTGCGCAAGATTGGCCAGGCCTAACTCAGGGGCTTTAGGTGGAATGTTGAGGAATGGGCTTTTTCGATTCCTCTTCAGAGGTATGTTGCTTTCATGCCTTTTTCATTATTCTAAATAGTTTGATGTTTGTGGAAAGAGTCTCTCAAATGCGACCAATAAAGCCTCGAATGATACAGGCCTATAGAAACAAAAGACATTTTGCTAATTTTGGGGTCCTGGTATTGGGATTGGTGTTATAGACCGAAGCCCCTCTGGTCCTGGCTTACGAATGGAGGAGCATGGATGGCGCAGGAAATAATCTAGCTCACCCTACATGGGGCAGTGCAGGGGTTCCTCTTCTTCGGTTAGCTCCGAGTGACTATGCGGATGGAATTTCGGAGCCAGCCGGAGAACAGAGGCAAAATCCACGGGTAATAAGTAACCTCATGAGTTCCCAGCCCCACTCAGTGCTCGCGAATAAACGAATAAGTGATTTTGTCTGGCAATGGGGACAGTTCCTGGATCAGGATATCGATTTTACCGATACGGCCACTCCCCTTGAACCTTTCCCCATTCCTATCCCCCAAGGAGATCGTTTTTTTGATCCGGACAACACGGGGGAGCAGGTTATGGAATTTCATCGATCCGTTCATGATGGAGGAAATACCGTTCAAGCTCCACGTCAGCAAAAAAATCTCATTTCAGCCTTTATCGATGCTTCACAGGTGTATGGTTCAGATAATCACAGAGCGGAAGCCTTACGCACGTTCGAACATGGCAAATTGAAATCGTCACAAGAGTACAAGTTTCTTCCCAAAAATACGATGGGATTAGAAAACGCCGGCGGGCTGCGACCTTCTTAGTACGTAGCCGGGGATGTGCGAGTCAATGAACAAATCGGGTTAACCGCTATCCATACCTTGTTTATGAGGGAACATAATCGATTATGTGATGAACTTCTTCTATCCGATCCTACCCTAGGGGATGAGGAACTTTATCAGCGGGCACGAAAAATCGTCGGGGCTCAGATGCAAGTTATTACCTTTCAGGAGTTTCTCCCCCTTCTGCTTGGTCCAGAGGTTATTCCACCCTACTCCGGCTATGACCCCACCGTGAATCCAGGGATTGCCAATGAATTTTCTACCGGGGCTTTTAGATTTGGGTATAGTATGCTTTCTCCGAGCCTGCTTTGGGTCAAACAACAGGGGAAAATGAAATAAGCTCAACCGTTAAAAAACGTGTTTTTTAGGCCCAAACTCCAAAAAAAATGGGAGGCCTTGAATCACTCTTCCGGGGTTTGGTGTACCAACAACCCCAAAACATCGATCCTGAAATCGTGGATGGCGTTCGGAATTTTCTCTTTGGAGACCCCGGCCAGGGTGGATTTGATCTTGCGGCTTTGAATATTCAACGAGGACGGGACCACGGTTTAGCTGACTATACCTCGGTTCTCATGGCTTATGGATTACCTCCTAATGTGAGTTTTTATAGTATCACCCATCAACTACGATCCCAATCCCGATTAGCTAATGCGTATGGCCATATAAACGATATTGACCTTTGGATGGGTGGGCTAGCAGAAACCCACCTCTCACAATCCTTAGTCGGCCCGACGTTCCATGCGATTATCCTCGACCAATTTCTTCGGTTGAGGGAGGGTGATCGATTTTGGTACCTTAATGATCCTTTTTTCCTGGATCATCCCGAACTGTTAAAGGATATTACACACACGAGCCTAGCAGACATTATTCGTCGGAATACGACCATCGGAGAGGAAATATCGGATCACGTGTTCCTCCTTTCCGATTGCCAGTTTATTCGGTTTCCGGGCATGAATCACAACGATCCTTCCATTAATTGGTGCTTTAACTAACCTTCCCTATTTTCATTTAGAATTCAATATTTCCCTGTCCCTCCTTCGTTTTTCCATACTTGGGAGAAATTCATTTTTTATCTGAATATAGAATTTCCGGCCTCCACGCTCGACTCTTTGAGATAAACCCAAAATTTTCCCTTTCACCCTCGGGCATTTTGACTACCTTTACGATTGACACTTCTCCATTGGACTCGTAAAATTAACCCATACCCCATGGGTATGGGTATAAATATAGGAGTAAGGGAATTATATTAAGGAGGTGGCTATGACGGGTGAACTTCAATTATCCGCCCAAAAACGGTTGTCATACATCGAAGGGCATTTGCAAGGTGTACGAAAGATGCTCGAGGAGGATCGATATTGTGTGGATATTTTGAAACAAACGCATGCTATTCGCAAAGCTATTGAAAAATTGGAAACCTTGCTTCTGGACGGTCACCTGAGAACCTGTGTCGTTGAGGGGATTCAAAAGGGCCAGGCTGAACGAATTGTCGATGAACTTCGGTCCCTTTATACCGTGGGCCGTTAAAAAAAGGAGATGTACCATCATGGTCCAACAACAGTTTTCCGTAAAAGGCATGACCTGTGGCAATTGTGCCAAACATGTTGAAAAAGCACTCATAAACCTTCCAGGAATTTCCGGAGTTCAGGTTGATTTAGACCAAAACCGGGTCCTCCTTGATTACGATCCCAACCTCCTCAATCAGGAAATCTTGGTTTCTGCCGTGTCACAGGCTGGGTATACTCTGGAAGGGCCCGTTTCCTAGGTTCTCTGTCATGAAAGCCGTGCAATCAGTCCAGTTAACCGTTCCCATTCGAGGAATGACCTGCGCCTCCTGTGTCAACCATGTCGAGCAGGCTCTTAAGCAGCTGAACGGGGTCAACCATGCTACTGTCAATTTGGCTTCAGAAATGGCCACGGTGGAGTTTGATCCGGATCTAATATCAACGAAGTCCTTGACCCAATCCATCCAAGATGCTGGGTATACGGTTCCATTGGAAAGACAAACCCTAAAAATCGCTGGGATGACCTGTGCGTCCTGCGTGAACCATGTTGAAAAAGCCTTGCTTCCTCTTCAGGGCATGGCCTCTGTCCAAGTCAATCTGGCCAATGAAACCGCCACTCTTCATTATTTGCCCAACACCATCACATGGGGGGCTGTGAACGAGGCGGTCGAGCGAGCTGGGTATTCACTCCTCGATACCCAGGAGAATGACTTTGGGGAACAGGCGGATTCTCAAGAGATTCGCTCTGATGAATCTTGGTCTTTATTCCAACGGGCCCTCGTGAGCGGTTTGGCTGGAATCCTCGTCTTGTTAGGCACGATGAATGTGATTCCTGGTTTTTCCGCGTTGGATGTATCGACTCGGCACATCTTTCTCTTCGGTGTGTCCTGCGGGGTCTTAATCTATGCCGGAGGCCCAATTTATTCGGCGGCGTGGAGATCCGCTCAACATGGAACGGTGACCATGCATACCCTCATCGCGGTGGGAACGATGGCCGCGTTTGGGTATAGCATGTTGGCCACTTTTTTCCCTGGGTTTTTCGAATCTAGCGAGATGGCCCCCGCTGTCTACTATGATACGGCGGTGATCATTATTGCCTTGATTCTCTTCGGTCGCTATCTGGAAAGCCAAGCCAAACGAAAAACCTCATCAGCCATTCATCAATTGATGAGCTTACGCCCCAAAATCGCTCGGGTACGACGAGGAACCTATGAAGTCGATATCCCGATTGAAGATGTTCAGACGGGGGACATCCTTATAGTCCGACCGGGAGAACAAATTCCCGTTGATGGTGTGGTGCTCGATGGCCATTCGTTGGTGAATGAAGCCATGTTAACTGGGGAAAGCTTGCCGGTTGACAAACAACCCCATTTGCCCGTCTATACAGGGACGCTCAATATGTCAGGAACCTTCACGTTTCAATCGACGGCGGTGGGAAAAGACACCGTTCTTGCCCGAATTGTTCAACTGGTTGTGGAGGCCCAAGGATCAAAACCGCCCATTCAGCGTTTTGCTGATCGAATAGCCAGTATTTTTGTGCCGACGGTGTTTGCCATTGGCCTACTCGCCTTTGGGTTATGGTGGGTTTGGGGGCCAGAGCCTGCCATGACCTATGCGATTCTCACCTTTGTCTCGGTTTTAATCGTGGCCTGTCCCTGTGCTTTAGGTTTGGCCACCCCAACCGCCATTATGGTGGGAACGGGAAAAGGGGCCGAACAAGGGATTTTGATTCGGCATGCAGAAGCACTGGAGTCGATGCATCATATTGATACCGTCGTGCTGGACAAAACAGGAACCGTGACCACGGGTACTCCTACTGTTACCGATATTATTTCCCCAAATTTGGGAGAAAAGGAATTGTTGCGGATGGCGGCTTCGTTAGAAAGACGTTCTGAACATCCACTTGGAAAAGCTATCGTGGATTATGCTCGAGAGCACTCTCTGCCCTTGGAGGAACCTGAGGACTTTCTCAATTTACCTGGGCAGGGTCTTCAAGGAGTGATTGCGGGGCATAGGGTCAAAATTGGCCGTCCCTCCTTCTTTCAGATTCAACCGGAATCTTTGGAGGGATTGAGTCCCACGATCGAAAAACTCACGTCTCAGGGGAAAACCCCTACCCTCGTTTCGCTCGATGATCGAATCGAAGGAATCCTGGGACTTGCAGATACCGTGCGGCCTGAATCCCGCCAGGCCATACAGCAACTTCAAGGAGCGGGTCTCGATGTGGTGATGCTTTCGGGAGATGATCAGCGAACGGCATCCAGTATCGCTTCAGACCTTGGGATCCCTCGGGTCTTGGCTGAAGTTTTGCCAGATCAAAAAGCTGAACAAATTCGTCACCTTCAAAAGGAAGGGAAAAAAGTAGCCATGGTTGGGGATGGTATCAATGATGCCCCGGCGTTGGCTCAGGCTGACGTCGGCTTAGCGGTGGGAACTGGGACGGACGTGGCCATGGAGACGGCTCAAATCGTTTTGATGAGTGGCGACGTCCGGGGGATTTATAAAGCCATTCAATTAAGCCGCGCCACCATGCGAACCATCTATCAAAACCTGTTTTGGGCCTTTGCCTACAATATTCTTTTAATTCCGGTGGCAGCTGGAATCCTGTACCCCGTGTTTAGCCTCGTCGGTGGAGTTCCTACTGGATTGCAATGGGCCTTTGGGAAATTTGGATTTTTCCAACCCATCCTTGCCGCGGGGGCCATGGCCTTGAGTTCGGTCAGTGTCGTGACGAATTCCTTACGGTTGAAGACTTTGCGATTGCCATAAGATTTTCCCTATTTCATCATTCCTCCTCCACGGTTTTTAGCCGCAAATTCCCTGTGGCGTCTTTTGTCAGGTAAGGGAATTGGGCGTTCTCAAGAATCGATGGAGAAGGGCAAAGATGCGATTGTTATCAACCATCAAATCGGTTGGTGGTAAAATTTTTGTTGGAGTGCCATTTCAAGGGCTTGGGCCATTTCATCGATTAGGACAGGTTTGCTCAAAAATCCTTGGAAGCCCATTTCCAACGCTTTTTCTTGTGTCATCGTGTGACTATACCCCGAGCATAAAAGAATCGGAATCTGAGGTTTGATGCCTCGGACCTTTTGGGCAAGCATATCCCCGGTCAGGGTGGGCATCGTTTGATCAGTCACCAAGATATCAAATTCTTCGGGGTTTCTTTCGAAGGCTTCAAATGCCTCGATCCCATCGCTGAACACTTCGACGGAATACCCCAATTCTTGAATGAGAACTTTGGCCCATTGAGTAAGGGCAACCTCATCGTCCACGAACATGACTTTGGCTTTTTTACCTTGAGTGACGGGTAACCGAGGGACTTTACGCTGTGCGACCGGTTTTTGGGAAACGGGAAAATATATGTGGAAGGTCGTCCCAATGCCCTTTTCGCTCGTGACGGATATGGCTCCACCATGACTCATCACGATCCCATGAATCACGGATAATCCCATCCCGGTTCCTCCACCCATTTTTTTGGTGGAAAAAAATGGGTCAAACATTCGCTTTTGCACCTGAGTCGGCATCCCACATCCGGAATCGGACAAGGAAAGCCGGATATATCGTCCCATCTGGAGCTCTTGAATATTGCTGGCCATCCTCGCATCGACAAGGATCTCTTCAACCGTGACGCTAATTTGGCCACCGGTCTCTCTCATGGCATACTCCGCATTTTTCCCCAGGTTCATGACCACCTGATGTATCTGAGTAGGATCCGCATAGACCGGAGACGTGTGGGGATGCAAATCGGTTTTGAGAGTTATGGTGGAGGGAAAGGACGGTTGAAGGAGGTTCAGGGCTTCTTGGACGATAGGCTGAAGATACATCACTTTTTTCCCGGAATCATCCTGACGGCTGAAGGTGAAGATTTGATGGATGAGTTTTTTGGCTCGATAGCCAGCTCGAAGGACTTCTTGTAAGGGAGAGAGGGCAGCATGTTTGGGATCAATTTTTTGCATGGCCATTTCAGCATACCCAACGACAGCAGAAAGAATATTATTGAAATCGTGGGCAATACCTCCGGCCAACGTCCCAATGGCTTCGAGTTTTTGGGCCTGTCGCAATTGTTCTTCACTTTTTGAAAGAGCCATTTCCGTATTGCGTCGATCTGTCAAGTCCCGAAGGAAGCCGTTGACGATGATCCCGGTTTTGGTGGGAATGCTGGATACGGAAATTTCCAGTGGGATTTCACGGTTATTTCGGTGTTTGCCCACCAACTCAAATCTCTTATGGAGCATGGGTGCGTCATTCGATTGTACGAGACGGGGAAACTCTTGTAGATAGCGTTCACGATATTGAGATGGCATGATGGTCGCTTCGAGAGATTTTCCGAGAATTTCCTGGGAAGTCCAGCCGAATAGTTTTTCTGCCTGTTTATTCCATCCAATGATATTTCCCTGGTTGTTCACGGTTACGACGGCATCCAATGCCGTATCAAGGATAAGGCGAGTATGTTCCTCTCGTTCTCTGAAGGCGCCTTCAATCTGTTTTCTTTCCATGAATTGCCCGATTTGACTTCCCACAGAATGAAGTTGATGTAACAAGTCTTCATCGGGCTCTTGAATCTCCCAACTGTAAAACTCCATCACCCCATGAATGACATCTCCCAATTTAATAGGAAAAGCCATGCCCGCATGTAGGCCTTCTTGTCTGGCCATTAACGCCCGAGGGTGACTCAGATCTTTGATGGCATCGGCAACCCATAAGGAGGCTCCACTTTCCCAAACTTGTCCTGGTAATCCTTCTCCTTTCGATAAAGTCATACCCTGTGTCGTGGCCAAAAATTCATGGAATCGACCCGGAATCCCACACCACGTTTCTATGCATCGAAGGTGGTTCCTTTCGGGATCGGCTTCCCAGAGGACTCCGATTTGCCATCCCAAACTTTCACACATGGCGCGGAGAATTTCCGGGGTAGCAGCCTGAATCGTTGAGCTGTCCGCTAAGATTCGTGCCACGGCATTCTGTGCCGCTAACCGGCGTCCGGCCATTTTTTGTTCGGAGACATCCCGAAGTACCAAAAGAAAACTAGGGCGATTCCGTTGGGGTAAATCTAAGAGCGTGATGGTTAAGGGGATGATCACCCCGTCTTTTCTTCGGCCTAGACATTCGGGGCTTTGTTCCGTTTGACGGAAATTTCGTAAAGGGTCAGGACCTGGATAGGGCATGAATTCCGCCGGATTTCTTTGAGGGACCAATAACCTGGCCAGATCTAATCCAATGATTTCTGGGGCTCGAAATAAGAACATTCCTTCGATCCGGGTATTACAGCTTTGGATCAGGCCTTGGTCATCGCATATCACGATCCCTTCTCGAGTATCCACAAGAATGGAGGGCAACGGAAGGTCGGGAAGCCGGTCCCTTTGAGGAGAGCGGGTTTGAAATCCCAAAACCCCGGCCCCCACCCAAAAAAATAATCCCAGCTCTAAGAGGGCTGTAATGGCACCGGCCACGAGGAAGGGGGATCGAAGGGAGTGAAGGGGTGTGAAGGCGAGGACTCCAAAAGGAGAATGATTGATTTTGGAGTACCAGGCCAAGACCTCCATGGTTTGTCCTTGAGCGTATCGCTGTGAGGTGCCATCAGGGATAAAAAGCCATTTTCGATGAAGAGGCCCCTTTTCATGTAGGATTATCGATGAATCCGTCATGTGATCATCGAAAATATCCGGATGTTGATCATCGGCCAGATCTTTTTGGGTTGTGACTAAAGCAAAAATGGCCGTCCCGGGTTGTGACGGTAGGGAGATCTCTGGATTGATGAATCGGTGGATCGCTCCATTTCCGAACGTGTTCGATTCCGTGGGGATTGTGGAAGCATTTGGCTGGGCCAGGAGAGTCTCCAGCTGTTTGCTTTGTGTTTGGGCCATTAATCGCAGCCCATCCCGTTCACGTTCTAGGACTTGACCATAGAGCCAAAGAAAAAGGATTCCACTGGTGATGAGTAAGAGGAAGGCAAAGACGAGAAAGCCCCTGAGGGCCTGTGGGGGGGACAAGGCCATTAAAGACGAAAAGAAAAAATAAAATAAAAACGAAAGTAAAGCCAAAGGGTATGCTTCAACCGGGGGAAAAGTCTATACTCCCTGGACAGTTTGCCCTTGACATAGAGAATTTAATCTCTAGTCCTTTCTGAATCTCTTCTGACGTAGAATATTGACCAATCTGTTAGATTGGAACAATTCTTAGGAGAAAGGTTGGATACGGGGTTTATCCTCAAACGTGATATAAAGGTATGATTTTCTTGCTGTTGTTTTGGAAAGTTTATGAAAACACTCAAAGGTGATTGGCGAAACAAGGGCAAAAAGCGTGAGCCTTGAAGGGGAAATAGTGAAAAAAGGAAAGTGCATTTTAGAGAAGGAAGGGAACACCTTACCGTGCTTATCCGTCATGGGTTTCAGGCGGTTGGTCTTTTTGTTGGCCGCCTTTTTCATAGGGGCAATTTTCGTGGCATGTGGGGCGGTGCCCAGAGTGGAAACACCATTATGGGGTGATTCAAGGGGATTCGTCTCATTAAAGGTCTTCACGACCCCTACGTTCCGCGCCCAACATCCAAAATCCGTCCCCCCAAAACTCATGCGCCCCGTCCTCTCAGGAATTATGGTTCAGGAACAACGGGGTTGGGTTGGGTCCATATTCTTGGGAGACACGCCACCCACCCCAGTCTTCAGTGAAGAAGAGGTGAATCTTTTATCCCGTTGGTTGATTGTGGGCCTTGAAAAGGCCACTCCGGAGGAAGAGGTGACATTTCAGTTGAATGGACATCATTCTACAGAAAAGGTCTATACATCGGGATCGGTATATTTCTCCAAAGGTACCTTCCATATCATCATCGACCGATATCGGACACCCTCCTCAAAAGCTCCACCCCTTTCTAAACCGGCTCTTTCGTTTTCTCAGCCAAAATTATGGAAAATGAGTTTTCGTCCCCAAGCTGCGCTTACCAGTCCCCACCCTGCTGAAACCGCTCCTTATTCACTGGCCATCGACCTCTCAATTTTTTCCAAGGCCATGAGTCAAAACAGGCCACACAAGAGATCTAAAGATTCCTTTTCTTCAATTCAAAGCCAAGAGAACCTTCAGGAGAGGACTTCTCCTGGATCTTCTCGCCAAGACCTTCAGGATGAAATGGGGAAATTACGACAATCTCTGGAAGAACAGAGAAAACAGATTGAGCGCCTGGAAAGGGAAATTCATGATAAGCATCCCTAAGGGAATACTTGGCTGCCAGAGGTCCGAACGTTATCCTGGGGACTTTCTACCTATTTCTACACTCAGGCCTTTAATTCAAGGAGAGATTGCCCTTTCGGGACACCCATTGAATGAGGGAAACCAAGGCCAGGATGAGACAGGCTAAAAGTGAATCGGTGGCGCCAGTTGGCCAGTCAAGAAAGTATGACAGAATAAATCCCTTCACGGCGATGATCGCGCCGATGATTCCACCGAGAATCGGGACGATAAAAAACCGACTGGCTACCCTGATGGCGATCATCGTGGGAAGCAAAAGAAAGGCAAACGTCAATAAAGGGCCGACCATTAAGACTCCCAATGATATCCCTAGGCCAACCAATCCGTATAACAGGAGGTCCCACACCCAAAGAGTTTTTCCCAATGAGAGGGCTAAATCCCGATCAACGGAAACGAGTAAGAGCTCCCGTCTAAACCATAACAACACTGCGAGGATAAGCGAGGAGGCAACGAGCAGAATGATCATATCCCAATCGGAAATGGCGATGATCTGTCCTCGGAGAAGGGTGACGATGCCTATCTCTGGGACACGCTCGGAAGCCAACAATAAGATCGTCACGGCACCCGCCAGTACATACACCACACCAATACGAGCCTCCAGGACATTTCCGCCACGTCGTTCAATCGCTGCCAGGATAAGGAGGGTTCCCGTGGTTACGATCGTCGATCCCAACAGTGCCAGAAGAAAATCGCTGTGAGCGGGTGTTTGTTGGTGATAGGTCATATGCCAAAAAATGGCTGCGGCGATTCCTCCCGTGGACAGTTGAGGCAACGTCACACCGAGGAATACCATTCGCCGGCAGTACATCAAGACTCCGATGAGGGGCAAAACCAAGCCCGTAAGGATCCCCCCATACAGGGCGTTCCTCAAGACGTAACCAGGATGAAGAATCGTGAGGAGTTCTTCCATCAAATGCCTTCTATGGAAGTTCTTTCTCCCAGGAATTGTTCCTGAGAAATTCGTCTACGGTGGATTGTTGAAGGGACTTCTCTTCAATTAGAAGAACATTGTGAACCACCGCTAATAATTCCGGCACAAAGTGGTCGGCCCACAGAAGGGACAATTTCGTCTCGGCCTTGAGTTTATCCAATAACTCCAAAATCGTCTGCATGGTCTGTTTATCAAGGCTTGCTAAGGGTTCATCCAGGACCAGAATGGCCGGATTGCCCACCAAGGCTCGGGCGATGAGCACTCGTTGTTGTTGACCGCCCGACAATTCAGCGTAAAACTTGTTTTCAATGGATCCTATTCCTACCTCTTGCTTTGCCCAATGAATTCTCTCGCGGGCCGCATCCCCCAACGGTTGCCATGGCTTGAGATTGCCATAGGTTCCCATCTGAATCACTTCATGCACGGTTAAGGGAAGCAACCCGCTCACTGCTTCACGCTGGGGGACGTAACCGATTTGCAGCCTGCCTGGGTATTCTTGGGCTAGAGGCTGAACGATGCCCTTTAGGGGAAGGAGAATCCCCGCGATGGTTTTCAGGAACGCCGTTTTTCCTGATCCGTTGGGTCCCAAGACGGCATACGTTTCATTCCGATGGATTTCCAAGGAAATGTCCTCTAAAACTGGTCGGTTTGGATACCCAATGGTGACATTTCTCAAGGAAAAATATGGCGTGTTCATGGGAGAAAAGTTAATCAGATTCTGGGAGTTTCAAAGCATGTAGGATGGAGCGAAGATTATATTCAATTAGTTCTTCATAGGTTTCCACCCCTGGGGCCCCTCCCACCATGATAAGAAATTTGGCTACCTTGGCCCCCGTTTGTTGTGCAACCCAGTTCGGAAGGCGTTCGGGATAATGCGGTTCTCGGAGGACTAAGGGCACGTCTTGTTCTTTCATACGTTCTACCAGCCAAACTAAATGGCCTTGAGTCGGTTCAATCCCCGGTTTGATCTCTATTTGGGCCACCTCTTGTAAACCAAAACGTTCTGCAAAATAAATCGTATCCTGATGGTAGGAGACAAACTTTATTCCTCGAAGTGGCTCGGCTAAGCGTTGCCATTTTGTGAGTTGTCGATCGAGATGAGTCAAAAATTTTTGCAGATTAACCTGAAAAACGGATGTAGAAGCCGGGTAGGCTTTGGATAATCCCTCAGCAATCGTTTGGGCAATCACTTTGGCATACACGGGGTCCAGATTAAAATGAGGATTGCCCAAAGGATGGACATCTCCTTCACGTCGAAGTAAGGATTTAGGCACTTGTTTGGGGCGAATGTTCACTGCGCAATTGATAAATCCCACGTTTCCAGGAAGAATTCGGGGATTCCTGGCCACATCGACTAACGCGGGCAACCAGGAATGTTCTGCCTGAAGTCCTAGCACAATGAGAACATCCGCTCGATTCAACTTCGGGACGAAACTCGGCTTAATGGGCACTCCATGAGGATCTTCTACCCCCTTGGCCAAACTTTGAACCGAGACCGCCTCTCCCCCAATCCTGGTCGCAATATCGGCCAGGTCTGGGATAGAGGTGACGACTTGAATGGTATGGCCCTGTTCAGAAGAAGGGCTGCCACTCATCCCCAGGGAACAGAGTAGGAGGATACCGAGTGCAAGACGTGATGCGAACGTTGACATCGGGGAATTTTTCATGTCCATTATTCTCGCTCGGTAAACCCATGTTGATGGCTACCAATGACTACCTGCCATTGGAACAAGACTTGGTTTTGAGGTCCAAGGGTATTGCCATGTCGGCTATGATTGTATTGCAAGACCAAACGGTGAAATTCACTAGGATAAAAGGTCACATATGGGGAAAATGTGGTGACCGTGGTTCGGCTACCCTTGGAATTAACGGTAGTACCCTCTAGTTGCGTTCCAGGATTCGTCACTAGGGCCGGTTCACTGGGAAGCTGGTGGTAATCAAAACGAAACCCTGGACGCCATTGTTTATTCAAACGATATTCCGCATAGACATATCCCCCCCACGCTTTCCGAGACTTTATCTTTCCATAAATATTTCTCCGTCCTTGACCCATGTCATACAAAAGTTCCCCATGGAACGAAAGACTTTGGCGTAAACCCCGGCCAAGCGGATACCAGCGATAGTGAAAATCCAAGTTTAAGGTCGTTCGATCGACGGGATCATCCTCATCCACTCCCAAAAGGGCTAATTCGCTAGCTTCGGGGACCCGTGATTGCGGTGCATACATAGCGGAAAACCCGAGTTCGACATTATGATCGTCGGATATATCATAATAGGTCCGCATGGAACCAAAGAGCGTACTCCCCTGAACCACTTGAGTTCGGAGATTACTCAACGGACCCTCTCCGACAAAGCCAAAATTAAAACCGTACCCACCTGATATCGCAAAATAAATATCTGTAGGAGCCAACCACGAAACTTCTACCCCATCCGTCCGATTTCCATTGCCCATAAACAAGGCCAATGTTGGAGGGATATCAATTTGAGGCAAATCATGAGCATGTCGTCGGCCCAAGAATCCCCAGTCGGAAAAAAACCGTCCCCCCCGAACAGAGAGATTAAACGGAAGGGAGGTGGTTTGAATGGCCGCCTCCTCGATTTCAAACACGGCTTTTCCAAACTCTTCCGACCCCTTGGAATTGACCCCTTCGGCATGGCCCGAGGCAATCAGATAGGCTCGGCCAAAAGGGTCCACATCGGCGGCGGCAAAGAGTTCAATCGTTCGGAGGGCGGAAGAGAAATTTGGCGGTAATTTAGTCCCCACCTCCCCTCCTGCATCGGCTCCAGTTCCTTCCACAAATCGTTGCCGTCGTTGGGTATACCCAAAAAGAGACTCCACGACAAATCCTATAGCAGGGTTAAAGCGATTAAGAATTTGTTGACGCCGCAGGATTCCGGCCTCTCGAGGGGTTGTACCGATATCAAGGGCTGGGGGAACATCCATAGGCATTCCGCCGGTCCGTTCCAACAAATCCTTGGGTTTGGCCTCAGACTTTGCCCCGGGGAAGCGAGATTCAACCCCGGATTCAGTTGATTTAGAAGAGGGATCTCTCATTCCTACGGGCTTCGTGCCACTATCTAAGGCTGGGGAATCATCCATGGGCATTCCGCCGGTCCGTTCCAACAAATCCTTGGGCCTGGCCCCAGACTTTGCCCCGGGGAAGCGAGATTCCACTGATGATTCAGGAGGAATGATGGAAGGATCCCTATTGGGGGATTTGGCATTTTGTGAAAAAATGAGGACAGGTTGGGGTTTATCCCGATGAGGTGTGGATGCACCCATGCCCATGGAGCGGGTTTGCGGAACTCCTTTTCTCGGAAATCCTGGCTTCCGCTTATGCGATTCCCACGGTGAGTGGGAAGAATGAGCAGCTACGGTCGTTAAGAAACATCCGAAAAGTAAGACCACACACCACCACGTGACGGTCCATGTATGAATGGGCAAACGATATTCCATGTCCACCATCGAGCTATCTCCTTTATTCGTAAATAAAAAGCCTGTAGCCCTGACAAGACAACTGCTGTATTGGTCCAATTCATTCAGCAACTGTCAAATGCCAATGGGCAACGATCTTTGGGCTATAAAGAGAACTCTACGAGCGAGGAGGGGCACGCGATCCGTCGATGAGGATCAATGGTGAAGGATGAAACTGTCCGGAAAACGTAAAACGTTCACCGTCGACCTGGAGGGCGGAATTTGTAGAAATGTGTTCAATGGATAATGAACAACTGGTATGTTGTTTGACCCAATTACAAAGATCGGAATCCGAATGTTCATGGCCATCATGGTCGACTTCAGCGAAGATATGATGAATTTCTAAGGCATGGCTAAACGGCACTGAGACAAACAACACGCCCGCCAATACACAATGGAGAAGGGTGAGAAGGGATGGTGAGTAACGATGTCGGTGCATAGAACCTGTCGAAAGAAAAAAGTTCAGTGAATGTACCAGAGAGTGAAAAAGCTGTCAATTTTAATTGCAAATTACTTGCATTAGTTGAATTGGGCTTTAAGCCAATCTGAGAATGTGATGAATCATGAAGTGAGTTGTTTTTAACCCGAATTTGGTTAAAATTTATTGCAGAGTAAGAGAACATTAAACATGATCGTAAAATTCAATGTTTTCCGTTTCTTGAAGATGCCCTCGCACCGCTGGATTTAAGTTCCTAAAAACAATCATGCTGCCAATACCTTTCCGTTTAGGTTGACAGGGTTCAAAAAGCGGGAAAAGAGTTGAAATTTTTTACTTGAAGGTCGAGGGGAACCCAAGCATAATGTGGCGTTTTGAAGATGAAGGATCCATCCCGTTTTGAACCCGATGCGGCGTTGGAACAAGGTTCTACCTACCTAATGATGGCATGAATCAACACGTCCGCTTATGGGTCGCCCAGGTCAGGACTGTATTATTTTCAGTGGTTTTTTTAATAAAAGCGATCGTTCCAAGAAACCTAAAGGAGGCCAATTCGTATGAGTGAGAACATAGAAACCCTTCAACATTCGGGGCGAGTGATTCCCGCCCCACCATCCATTCGGACTCAAGCTTATATTCAGGATTATGAGACCGCTTATCAACAATCTATCGCGGATCCCGAAAATTTTTGGGACGGCGTTGCCAAAGAACTACATTGGTTTTCGCCTTGGACTAAGGTTTTGGAATGGAATTATCCCTGGGCGAAATGGTTTCTGGGGGGGACCTGTAATATTTCCTATAACTGTTTGGATCGTCATGTCCAGGGTTGGCGTAAGAACAAAGTGGCCGTTATTTGGGTGGGTGAGGAAGGAGAAGAGCGGATCTATACCTATGCCGAATTATTTCGCCAGGTGAATAAATGCGCCAATGCCTTAAAAAGTTTGGGGCTTCGAAAAGGAGATCGTGTCACGATCTATCTCCCGAAAATTCCCGAGCAGATTGTGGCCATGCTGGCTTGTGCACGCATTGGGGTCATCCATTCTGTGGTGTATAGCGGGTTTAGTGCCCCTGCGCTTCAAGCACGCATT
Organism: Nitrospirales bacterium; assembly: GCA_965223495.1. Taxonomy (GTDB): domain Bacteria; phylum Nitrospirota; class Nitrospiria; order Nitrospirales; family UBA8639; genus Nitrospira_E. The sequence goes on from OZ245001.1 coordinate 1,565,061, forward strand.
CATGATTGTGAAGCACGGCTGGTCATTACCGCCGATTATGGATACGACCGAAGCAAAAAGATTCCTCTTAAGCCTGTGGTAGACGAGGCCGTCTCCAATTGTCCCACGGTGGAAAAAATTGTGGTAGTCCAGCGAGAACCGGGCTCTTCTTCACTCAGTACCTCTAAGGAAATTGCTTGGGACGAATGGATGAAAGATCAGTCCACCCGATGTGAAGCCGAGCATCTGGACGCAGAAGATCCCCTCTATATCCTCTATACTTCAGGGACCACCGGAAAACCTAAAGGAGTACTTCATGTACATGGTGGGTACATGGTGGGGACCTATATTACCGCCAAGTATGTTTTTGACCTAAAAGAAGAGGATGTATATTTCTGTGTAGCAGACCCGGGGTGGGTGACAGGACATAGTTATATCGTTTATGGGCCTCTCCTAAACGGGGCGACCATTCTTACAGCGGAAGGGAAGCCGGACTATCCGAATCCTGGACGTTGGTGGGATCTGATTGAACGTTATGGGGTGTCTATTTTTTACACCACTCCCACTGCCATTCGTTTACTCATGAAATACGGTGAAGAATGGCCCCAAAAGTACGATTTGTCCTCGCTGAAAATTTTAGGGTCGGTAGGAGAACCCATCAATCCAGAAGCTTGGGAATGGTTTCATCGAGTCACCGGTGGAACGAAGCCTATCATGGATACCTGGTGGCAAACAGAGACCGGGATGATTCTGGTCACTCCCCTCCCCTGTGTCGACCTAAAACCCGGTTCGGCCACACGCCCGTTTTTAGGTATTGAAGCCGATGTCACCGATCGGGAGGGGAACAGTATCCCACACGGTGGGGGGTTTGCGGTCATTAAAAAGCCGTGGCCCTCGATGATGCGCACCATCTATAAGGAACCCGATCGTTACTTGCTCTATTGGAATACGATTCCGGGGGTATACACGGCAGGCGATGTCTGCCATAAAGATGAAGATGGATATATGTGGTTTATGGGAAGGGCGGACGATGTCGTGAAGGTTGCCGGCAATCGTATTGGTACTGCTGAGGTGGAAAGCGCTTTGGTGAGTCACGAGGCAGTCGTGGAAGCCGCGGTGATCGGTAAACCGCATAAAACGGCAGGAGAAATGATAAAAGCCTTCGTCATCCTGAAACAAGGGCAAACCGAAAGTCCAGACCTTATTAAAGGGTTGCAAGACCACGTCTTACAAGAATTGGGCAAGATTGCGGTTCCCCGGGAAATTGACATTGTTTCGTCATTACCCAAAACGCGATCCGGGAAAATTATGCGACGTGTCTTAAAAGCCAAAGAACTGGGTCAAGACCCTGGGGATGTATCAACCTTGGAAGAATAGGTTCCAGTTACACCATTCCATAAGGCGGGGAGAATAGAATTTTCCGATCTGCCTTTTGAATTGAGCCTTCACGCTCCCTCTCTTCAGAGTGATACCCGGAAAACTCTTTCCTAAATATCAACGGAGATTTGGGGAAGGCCATTCTGAATGAATAGCTTTCCTTTAAGTTAACCTGCCATCTTTGGGCCTTGTCATGCGATTACCCACCATACCCTTCAGTTTGGAAGCCCTTAGATTTCTGGCAATTCAATGGTCCCAATTCCAATCATTTTTATGGATTTCTTGTGGAATCTAAAGGAACAATATTGGCATAACCCTGATTTCGTCATACAATGTTCATGGATTGACGCAAACGACACTTTCTGTGTGGAAGATGGTTCACCTTCCCAGAACGGATATCTCCCATTAACTTCTCTAGGAGGATGGTATGGCCTTTGATGACGAAGAGGAAGATCTGACGACGTATAAAGTGGTGATCAATCATGAGGAACAATATTCCATCTGGCCGGTCGACCGGGAGAATCCCTTAGGGTGGACCGATAGTGGGCCGTCGGGGAAAAAAGCGGAATGCCTAGCGTATATCGAAAAAGTGTGGACGGATATGCGGCCGCTGAGTTTGCGGAAACATATGGAAGAGGTCGCTCGGCAGCAGGCGGACAATCCGCCCCCACCTCTCCCGCCGCCCAGTACCGAGCCGCCCCCGCCGGATGAACTGGTGACACGATTGGCATCGGGGAGCCATCCCGTGGAAGTGGGCTTGCGCCCGGAACGGACGGCTCAGCTGTTTAAGGACGCCATCGACCGGGGCTATGTGCATATCAAATTCACGGAGACGAAGGGGGGCACGGAGTTGGGGGTGCGGTTGGATACGGCGGCCAGTGACTGGAGCCAGGCGGATTTTACGCAAGCCACGGGGCCGGTTCATGTCGAGGGGACGTTAACGTTAAATTATGTGAAGGTGCGGTGTATCGCGGATGTGACCTTAGAGACCTTAGCCGGCACCGGCCATCTCCAGATTCTTTCCGAGTAACACCCTAAACGGTTTTTCCATGCTAAGCCTCTTTGGTGATTTTAAAATCTCACTCTTGCGGCGTCCTGCTAATTGTCTCACACGCCCCTCTCCCTTACCGCTTAGAGGTAATAACCTCTAAAAAAAACCGCTAAACAAGTCTGGAGACCATGTTATCCTTTTAGGCTATTAAACCTGGAAAATTGTGGTCAACTCAGCATCTAAGACTTGCCCTAACTGACGAATAGTCGGATGGTCAAAAATGATTCGAATTGGAATGTCCACCTCCAATCCCGAACGGAGCCGGGTCACCACTTGTGTTGCCAAGAGGGAGTGCCCGCCTAATTCGAAAAAATTATCATGAATACCAACTTTTTCAACCTTTAATACCTCCTCCCACATTGTGGTCAAAAGTCTTTCTAGAACCGTCTCCGGTGCCACATAGGTCATTCCCTGCCTGCGATCAGCCCTCTCCGGTGTCGGCAATGCACGCTTGTCGATTTTGCCATTGGGTGTTAAGGGCATAGCCTGGATCCAGGCCAACACACTCGGCACCATATAGTCTGGCAACTGTTGTCTCAGATAGGTACGAACCATTAAAATCTCTTCCTCGGTAGGGGTCACCACATAGGCCATCAGTTCGTTATCTCCCGGCCTCTTTTCCCGACAGAGCACGACCGCTTCCTGCACCACCGGATGTTGTTGGAGAATTGCTTCGATCTCGCCCAACTCCACGCGAAAGCCCCGAATTTTGACCTGCCCATCCCGGCGCCCCAAGAATTCCAAGGCTTCCTGCCTATTCCACCGCACCTGGTCCCCGGTGCGATATACCCGTGCTCCCGGCTCCAGTGCATAGGGATGGGGCAGAAACTTCACCGCCGTCAGCCCCGGCTGGTTGAGATAGCCCCATGCCAGCCCGTCGCCTCCCGCCAACAGTTCTCCCGTTACCCCCCTCGGCACCAGTTGCAGCCAAGGGTCGACCACATATACCTGCGTATTGCTGATGGGTTGGCCGATCGGGACCGTCCGCTCCAACCGCGTTCCCGCCGACAGTCCCTGACAACAGGTAAACGTGGTGTTCTCTGTCGGCCCATAGCCGTTAATCACTCGCCCTGCCCCTGGATAGGCCAAGAGCGTCGTGACCGCCTCGGGCAAGAGCACATCCCCGCCCGCTAAGACTTGCCTCACCTGACTCAAGCGGGCCCCTTGGTGCTCCACCATTTGGTGAAACACCCCGGCGGTCAACCAGACGGTCGTGATCCGTTCCTCATCCAACTGCCGACCGATTGCCGTGAGGTCTAGAGGACCTGATGGCACGATCACCAGCCGTCCGCCATTGAGCAAACACCCCCATACTTCAAACGTGGAGGCATCAAACGCCATCGGGGCGAGTTGGAGGATTCGTTGAGATGAATCTAATTGAGCATAATTTGTGGCTTGAACTAACCGCACAATATTGCGGTGACTGATGAGTGTCCCCTTCGGTTGCCCCGTCGAGCCCGAGGTATACATGACATAGGCTAGCGCGGCACTGGTGGTAACATCTGCCAGGGGAGCAGTGGATTGTAAGGCAACCTGGGGCCAGGCCTCATCCAGTACCAGGATCGGGACGCCCTCAAGGGGTTCCCAGACCGCCCGGTGGCTCGTCTGAGTGATAAGGAGTTTCACTGCCGCATCTTGCACCAGAAAGGCTACCCGTTCGGCCGGCGCGGTCGGATCCAAGGGCACGTAGGCCGCACCAGCTTTGAGTATTGCTAACAGGCTCACCACATAGTCGAGACTCCGCTCCAGATATACGCCCACCCGGTTCTCAGGCCAGACCCCGTGCCGTCGTAAATACTGCGCCAGCTGATTGGCACGGTTGTGGAGCTGCCGATAGGTGAGCTGGGCTTCGCCGGCAACCACGGCCAGAGCGTCAGGCCGGATCGCTACCTGTTCTTCAAAGAGGGTCGATAGCCCGGAGTCATGGGGGTACTCAGTGGTCGTGGCATTCCAAGCTGTCAAAATGAGGGTCCGTTCTTGGGGAGTTAAGGAGGGCAGATCTCCAAGGTGTTTCCCTTGATGTGCTGGGAGTTTTTCCAATAACTGTTCAAAATGATCGAGCAGGAGAATAATGCCGCTTTCTTCAAAATGAGAAGTTTCATACGTCATCCGAAGGTTCAGTGTTTGCTCCGGTAAGATGGCTAAGGTCAGGGGATAATTGGATTCCCCTTCCTTGGTCTTTGGGAGACGTTGTGAAACAAGGTCTGGAGTCTCTAAGCGCGACGTATATTTACCCGGAGTATTCTCAAACACCAGAAGGGAATGAAAGAGAGGGGTGTCGGTATGCACCTCGCTCCATTGTTGAATCTTAAATAAGGGCGTATATTCTAGGTCTCGCAGTTGAACCTGCTGATCCTGTAATTGTCTCAACCAGGGCTCGATGGGTTGATAGGGGGAGGTATTGACCCGCATGGGTAAAGAATTGATAAAGAGCCCCACCATCTCTTCGATCCCTGGCAACCCTACCGTGCGTCCCGAGGAGGTGGTGCCAAACACAACATCGGTCCCCCCGCTATAGTGGCCGAGGAGAAGGGCCCAAGCCCCTTGGAAAAGAGTATTGACGGTCAGCTGGTGTTGTTGTGCGAACTGGGTCAAGGCGTGTGTGGTTGTAGGAGGAAGCGATCGTGTCTGGGTGCGATAATCGCCCCCCTGATGTCGCGACTGTGTATGAGCCTGTTCTATCCCTAACCGAGTGGGCTGGGAAAATCCGTGTAGGGTTTCCCGCCAATAGGATTCGGCTGAGGTGAGGTCTTGGTGTTCGAGCCACTCGATATAGGTTTTAAAGGGAGGGATTGGCTCCAGGTGGTGCGGGAGCCCCTGAACGATACCGTGATACATTGTCCAGATCTCCTGCCACATGATGGCCACAGACCAGCGATCTAAGATGAGATGGTGAAAACTACAGATAAAAATATAGGACGTGTTCGTCATGCGGATGAGCGTGAGCCGCAGGAAGGGGGCATGAGTCAGATCAAACCCCCTGGCCTGATCAGCCTGCACCAAGTCCGTGAGGCGAGTTTCCCGATTAGCAGGAGATTCTTCTCGCCAATCATGTTCTTCCCAAGGTAAGGGTATGGTCGGTAAAACATATTGTAGGGGGTGGTCTAAACCTTCCCACGTGAGTCCAGTTCGAAGGATCGCATGGCGGGCAACGGGAGCCTGCCAGGCTTTCCGAAAGGCGGAAACCTGTAAATCGCCCTCCATGCGGAAAATCTGTTGTTCAAAATACAAGGAAGAATCAGGGGCGGCAAGCGCATGAAACCAGAGGCCTTGCTGAAGAGGGGTCAGCGGATACAGATCGGTTAGCGTAGATTGCCCACTGGTTTTCTTGACCTGGGCCACGATGTGTTTCAACTGGGAGGGGGTGACCTTGGCAAGGGGAAAATCCGAGGGAGAATATCCCCCAACATCTGGTAATTGACAATGCTGAATGAGGGCTTGCAAGTGGTCGATATACTGTTTTGCGAGTTTGGCGATCGTATGCTGCTCATGAAGATGGCGACTGTACCGCCACATAAAATGGGCCTTGCCGTGGAGAATGAGCCCAGACACCTCAAGAACATGAGTCCGGATACTGTGAGGATCCCGTGTGGCTCCAGATGGTTTTAAGCTCCAGTCCCATTGTTCCTCTTGGGTCCCCACCGACTCGAATTGTCCCAAGTAGTTAAAGCTGACCTCCGGCCAGACTTGCCCCTTGCTCTCAAAGGAGGATGACCCAGTAGCGAGAGGGGTTAGATAGCGGGATATCCCAAACCCCAGACCCTTTCCGGGAATCTGGCGAAGCTGTTCTTTGAGGGACAGCACCAGTTCCCCGAGATGGGTGAACGGGTCTCGGGTGAGCTTGACAGGAAAAATCGTGGTAAACCAGCCCACCGTCCGTGAAATATCCACGTCGGCAAACAGGTCTTCCCGTCCATGCCCTTCAAGATCGAGGTAAACGGTATCCTTCTGAGTCCATGAGGTAAGGGTGAGAACCAATGCCGTGAGCAGGAGGTCATTGACTTGCGTATGATAGACTGCCGGAATTTCATGAAGTAAGGCATGCGTTTCTTGCTGGCTGAGCATCACGGTAACGGTCTCATTAGAACCTTCGGTATTGGAGCCCTCCTGTTTATCCGTGGGAAGGGGGGAGTGAGGGGTGGCCAGGATTTGCCGCCAATAGTCCCGTTCCTTTTGAAGGAAATCGGAGTGGGCGTATTCTCTGAGCTTGAGCGCCCAGTGTTTAAAGGAGGTCGTTTTGTGCGGCAGGGTGATGCTTTTTTCCTGGGCACATTGCTCATAAGCCATCTGGAGGTCATCCACAAGAATACGCCAGGAGATCCCATCGACGACCAAGTGGTGAATGCTCATCACAATTCGATTCGGTACCTGCTCATCAAAGTGAAAGAGCCCGACTTGCAAGACCGGGCCTTGAGACAGATGCAAGCGGGTGTGAAAGCTGGCCATTTCGCGGTGATAGGCCTGTTCGGCCTCGGACGGAGCGAATGTCGAGTAATCGTAATACGTAAAGGGCACGTTCTCATCCCCGACAGAAAGAGTTTGCTCCCACGAGGGGCCATCAGGAGCAAATCGTAACCGGAGCGCATCATGATGGTTTATGAGTGCCTTTACGGCCTGCTCCATTTTTTCCGGATTGATTCGTTGTGGGACGGAGATGACTTTCGCCATGTTCCAATGGTGAGGATTTTCCATCCTGTGTGAAAAGAACCAGTGTTGAATGGGTGTTAACGGTACCGTCCCAGTGACGAGTCCCTGATCAGCGATCTGAGGCGACTGTGTGGAACTCACCCCGGCTAGAGCCGCGATCGTTTGGTGGGTAAAGATCTGGTTTGGACGGATGTGGATGCCAACCCGAATGGCTCGGGCGACGATTTGAATGCCTTTAATGGAATCGCCTCCTACCGCAAAGAAATTGTCATGTCGACCCACCTCCTTGATGCCCAAGACGTCTTGCCAAATGCCAGCTAAGGTTTGTTCAACTCCGGGATACGGGGCCTCGAAAAGGCTGTCAAGGTCTGGACGTACACCATCCGGAGCCGGCAAGGCTGTTTTGTTAATCTTTCCATTCGAAGTGAGAGGAAAAGCCTCCAGAAATAGGAAATGTGCCGGCACCATATAGTCCGGGATTCTTTCCTGGAGATAGGCTCGTAGCGCTGATAGCCCGATTGTGGTTTGACGGATGACATAAGCAACAAGTTGTTTTTGCCGGAGGTGATCCTCTTGGCAGAAGACGACGGCTTCCTTTACAGCGGGATGTTGCTGGATAACCCCTTCGATCTCGCCTAGCTCAATGCGAAACCCACGAAGCTGTATTTGATTATCTCGACGTCCGAGATATTCGAGGGAATCCCTTACTCCATACCGAGTCAAATCTCCCGAGCGATACATTCGTTTTCCGGGTTTTTTGGAAAAGCCATCCGGAAGAAATCGCTCGGCCGTCAACGCCGGTTGATGCAAGTACCCCCTTGCCACCCCAGCCCCTCCCACATAGAGCTCTCCGGTTACTCCGCGAGGAACCAATTGCCCATGCGGATCAAGAAGATAAGTGTGAAGATCCGCCAAGGGCAATCCAATAAGACTTTCTGTGGCCTCGCTTACCTCTGAGACGGTGACCATATGATGCGTGACGTGAACCGTGGCCTCTGTAATCCCGTACATATTCATCATTTTGGGAGACGAATCGCCATAACGCGTGAACCAGGGACGAAGGCTGGCCAACTCTAACGCCTCCCCTCCAAAAATGACCCATCGAAGGGCTGTCGGAGAATTCATCGTGGTACTGCGGGTTTGGGCCATGAGTTCGCGAAAGGCAGAGGGAGTTTGACTCAGCATCGTTACTCTTTGCTCACAGACCATGTCAGTGAATACGTCCGGGGCTCGACTGACCCAATACGGTACGATTACCAGTTTTCCCCCATACAGGAGAGCCCCCCACAATTCCCACACAGAAAAATCAAACGCATAAGAGTGAAACAAAGTCCACACATCCTGTTCCGCCATCTGAAACAAGTCGTGTGTGACGTAAAATAATCGGATCACATTGTAATGACTGATTAAGACCCCCTTGGGGAGCCCGGTAGAGCCGGAGGTGTATATAATATAAGCCAAATGATCGGGATGCCCCGCCACGTCTAACTTGTCCTTCGATTCCCCCTGAATGATGGCCCAGTCTCGATCGATGCTCATAACTGGGCAGTGAAGGGGCGGAAGCTTCGTGTGAAACTCGGAAGTGGTCAGCATAAGGCAGATATTGGCATCTTCACTGATATAAACCAGCCGTTCGGACGGCACACTCGGATCAAATGGCACATAGGCGCCGCCGGCTTTGAGAATGGCCAGGAGACTTACAATCAACTCCAGACCCCGTTCCAAACACACCCCAACGCACGCCTCAGGTCCAACTCCCTGCCTTCGTAAATAATGCGCCAATTGATTCGCGCGGGCGTTGAGAGCGGCATACGTGACGTGAGATTCCCCGACGACTAGGGCCGTGGCATTGGGGGAAGCGAAAACTTGCTGGTCAAAAAGTTGTGAGAGATGGCATTCACGGGAGTACTCGATGGTTGAAGCATATGGCTCGGACAATTGGTGTTGATCGTCGTCCTCGGACACAAAAGAAATATGGGAGACGGGTTGGTGAGGGTGACGAATGAGTTTATCGAGTAAGATCTGAAAATGTTGAATGAACTGACGTATGATGTTGTGAGAGAAAAGATTCTCAGCAAAGTATAGTGACCCTTGAATCCCCAGGTCGGTTTCTTCGCAGACCAGGTGAAGATCGAAATTTCCCGTTCGTTTTTTTACTGGGTAAGGGCGAGAGGACACTTCAGGGAAGGATAAATGAATGTCTGAGGGATCTCGTACTTGAAAAATGGCCTGGACAACCGGATGGCGATGGGGGTCTCGTACTGGCTGGAGCCACTCAACGATTTTTTCGAATGGGAGATCACTATTTCGGTAACTGTTCAGAGAAGTGTTCCGTACCTGTTTTAAAATTTCCAAAAAAGAAGAATGAGGAGAAAAGGTACCTCGTAGAACCATCAGGTTCACAAAAAACCCCGTCATGTCTTCAAGTTCTTGGGAGTTGCGATTCGCGATGGGGGCTCCAATGAGTAGGTCCCATTGATTCGTGTATCTGGCAAGGAGAATTTGGTACACCCCCAGTAACCCCATAAATAAGGTGATCCTCTGCGATTGAAGCAGGTGTTTCAACTTTGCGGTGACTTTTGGGTCCAGGGTAAATGTTTCGACACCTCCCGACTCGATGTTACCCCTATCTCGAATGGAATCCGAAGGAAATTTGAGCACGAGCGGGGCACGCTCAAGCTGCTGTTTCCAGAAGGTTAATTGGGAATCAAGGGATTGATCGGATACATGGTTGTGTTGCCAAAAAGCAAAGTCCTGATATTGGAAGGGAAGGGGTTGAAATAGGAGACTTTGGTTGTTCACGGCGTTGGTATACAACCGACTGAGCTCTCGACAAAACACTTTCATAGACCACCCATCAAATACGATATGGTGGACCGTAAATGAAAAAATGTAGTCGTTGGGACTACATTGGATGAGGGTAAATCGAATCGGAGGTCCCGAATACAGATCAAAGGGTTGACGGGGTTCGTTGAATAAAAATTTCTCAATTTCCACACTGCGCATAGAGGGAGGAAAGGAAGAAAAATCCTTTTGTTGCAGTACCACCTGGTCTGGAGGATGGATTCGCTGAATGGGATGTCCATCAAGATCTTCAAACGTCGTTCTCAGAATTTCATGACGTTGAAGGATAGCCGTCAGACTGCTTTCGAGGGCAAGTATTTTTAATTTCCCGGTTAATCGCCACGCCCGAAAAATGTTATAGGTGACACTCTGAGGATCGAGTTGATAGATAATCCACAGGCGTTTTTGAGCGAGGGAAAGAGGGGCTTCAACACCCTCAGGTTTTTTGCCGATTGGAGGGAATGATTGGGACATGGTCTATCAAAAAAAAAGACAACGTATAAATTAGAATTGTTACTCCTGCTTACCCCAAATAATTCTTAAAGGGAGCGAAGGGGTCGACATACACATTTAAACAGGCCGGCAGTCCAGAATCGATGGCTCTGCGGAGGGCGGATTTGATTTCTTCGGAGTGGGTAACAGACTCTGCAAAGCCACCAAAAGCTTCCATGATTTTTTCATATGCAAGCCTCGGTTGATACATGGCGACTCGTTCGTGACCGGGGGGATAGTATTTATGATGAGCCTCTGCACCGCAACCTCCATCATTATTGACGACCACGACAATGATGGGAATGTTTTGCCGAACAGCCGTCTCCATTTCCATAGCCGATATCCCAAACGCCATATCACCGGTAATCACCAAGACTAACGATTCCGGAGAACTCAATTTTGCTCCGATCCCAAACGGAATTCCGACTCCCATACACCCATTAGAACCTGGCGTATAGCGACTAGCCGGTTCATAACAGGGCAAGACTTCCTGGGCTGCCGCTAACGTGTCCCTTCCGTCCACCACACAAATCACATCTCTCGGCACACAGTCTCGAATTTCCTTCATGAGCCTATGTGGGGACATGGGGGCACCGGGTTGGTTGAGCTTTTCCTCGAGCAGGAGGGTATTCGTATGACGACGTTTCGCCAGTTCCGCGATCCATCGTTCTCTTTTTTGTATCTCCGGTTCAGGGAAAGGTTTCTCTTTTAGGTTAGCGAGCAAATCCCGCAGTACCTGTTTAAGATCTCCTTGAATATGGAGCAGGTTGGGATGTGTGGTTTGGTCCACATCCTTGGCTATATCGATAAGAATGATTTTGGCATTTCGGGAAAACTGTTTCCCAAACCGAAAGGTCCAGTCCAATCTTGCTCCAAGGATAATGACCGTATCGGCTTGATGTTGGAGTTCGTCTCTAGCCTTATTGAAACATAACGGATGATCATCTGGCATAGATCCTCTTCCCATGGGCGAAGTCAGAAAAGGGATTCGGTACGTTTCAGCTAACTCTCGGATTTCCTCCCAAGGTGCGGACCAACGAAGGCCCTTTCCCAGTATGATGGCTGGTCGCCGGGCGTCGATTAACACGTTACTTGCCCGAACGATCTGAGTAGACGGGAGAGTGATGGGCAGAAGAGAGGGAATGGAAGGAACGTTTGAGACGCGAGCGGATTCCTTTAACACCGATTCGGGAATTTCTATATAAACAGGACCTGGTCGATGGGAACATGACCTTTGAAATGCCTCTGTCAAAATATCCGCCATGTGAGAGGTAGCGGGAATTTCTGTAGCCCATTTGGTGATGGGTTCAAATAAACGTATTCCCTCAAGGGGTTGAAAAATTGGTGGACGTAAGGTTTGAGCATTGGAAAGGGGGAAGGTGCCCGCAATGACAATCAAAGGCCAGCAATTGTCCCAGGCCGTTAATATTCCTGTGGTCGTATTGGTGATAGCCGGTCCGGCGGAGACAATGACGACTGAGGTTAAACGACCCGAACGGTAGTTGTGGGCCATGGACATATGCACGGTGCTTTGTTGGTGGCGGACTCCAATCACTCGTATGCCGACCTTTGCGCAGGTAGAAAGAGTCCCTCGAATCGCCCCACCGGACAAACCATACACATGGCTTATCCCTAACCCCTTTAGAATATTCGCGAGTAATTCGTGGCCAATCATAGGGCATCCCTAGGGTGTAGGGTTACGGCCAAATTCTTTCAGCGATTGGGGATCAAGCTTCTTCATGAAAAATTGATGGAGTTCTGCCACGGTGGGATGTTCAAAAATGGTGACGGCATCGATGGGAAGGGCGGGAATTTGACTTTGGATTTGATTGGCAATTTGAGTGGCTCCGATGGAATCACCCCCAAGAACAAAAAAATTGTCATCAAGAGTTATTCGATCTACCTTGAGGAATCGTTGATAAAGTTCAAGAAGATACTCTTCGCCTCGATCGATGGCGTCCTTAATCAGCTGAGCGGTCCGTTCCGGGCGCAAGCCCACTTCGACCGGGTGGCTCCCCGTCGCCAATCGCGTCACCAGTTCATCCGGGGGCGGCGGTTCCGTACTGGGCGGCGGGGCGGGTGGGGGCGGATTTTGGGCCTCCTGACGAGCCACCTTTTCCATATGTTTCCGCAGGCTCAGAGGCCGCATATCCATCCATACTTCTTCGATATACGCTAAGCATTCCGCTTTTTTTCCCGACGGCCCACTATCGGCCCAGCCCAAGGGGTTTTCCCGATCCACGGGCCAAATGGAATATTGTTCTTCATGTTTGATCACCACTTTATAGGTCGTCAGATCTTCTTCATCGTCAAAGGCCATGCCATCCTCCTCGAAATGATAATGAGTATGCGAAACATTGGGCCGAATAACCCTAGACTTCGGGCCACCAAAGGGATTCCGCCTATGGCAACATAAACATTGTATGACGAAATCCAATTTAGGCCAATAAGAACCCTCACCGACGGTAATACCGTCGAATTCCACTAGTTTAGCGTTTCATAAATTCTGCATTTTCTTTAAATATGGGTGTCAGCTGACGATCAACTTCCTTGGCAAATTGTTCCACTGTGGGATACTCAAATATGGTTCGGAGAGGAATTGACAATTCCAAAACCTTTTGGACTCGATTCACTACCTGGGAGGCCAATAAGGAATGGGCACCAATCTCAAAAAAAATATCATGGATGCCAAGGCGATCAAGCTTTAGTAATTCTTTCCAAACGTTTACTAAAAGTTCTTCGAGAACAGTTTGAGGGGGTACAAAGGTGGCTCCTTGTCGGCGATCAGCTCCTTCTGGTGCTGGCAAGGCTCGTTTATTGATCTTTCCATTCGCCGTCAAGGGCAAGATCTCTCTCCACATGAATATACTCGGAACCATGTAGCCCGGGAGACGCTGCTTAAGATACGTGCGCAGCTCCTCGTTCCCACCCTTCCCCTCTCTCCGACGATATAGGCTACGACTTCTTTATTGCCTGGAAGATCTTCCCGGCATATTACTACCACCTCCTGGGCAGCAGGATGTCGACTGAGGGTGGCTTCAATCTCCCCCAATTCAATGCGATGGCCACGCACCTTTACTTGCCCATCCCGGCGGCCCTGAAATTCAATGGCCCCCTCCCCGTTCCACCGACCCAGATCCCCCGAGCGATAAACACGCGACCCAGGTTCGGTCCAATGCGGATGCGGCACAAATCGTTCTGCGATTAAGGCAGGCTGATTGAGGTATCCCCATGCTAGGCCATCGCCGCCTATGACAACCTCTCCCGGAACCCCCACCGGTACAAGGTTCTGCCAGCGATCCATAATATACCCCTGCGTGTTACTCAGGGGACGACCAATCGGTACCGTGCTTCTTTTTACATTCATGGGGGTAACAGGATGCCAAGTTGCAAACGTCGTTGATTCCGTAGGACCGTAGACATGGACTAATCGACGTGGGGGACCTGCTTGCCAGACGGCTTCAACCCATTTCTGATCGACCAATTCTCCCCCAAATAAAACAGTATTGACGGCTGCAAAGGCGGTAGGGTTTTCTCTCACTAGCTGATTGAATAATGCCGTGGTTAGAAATAAAGCTGAAATTCTATGCTCTTGGAGCCGACTAGCACACAGAAGTGGGATTGAGACTTGTTCCTGATCGAACACCACCAGCATGCCGCCATTTAACAAAGCCTCCCACACTTCAAAGGTCAATGCATCAAAGGTTGGGGTTGCCAGATGGCCTACTCGGTCCTGCTGGGCTATCTGGATATAGTCCGTGGCTTTCACCAGCCTCACCATACTGTGTTGACTGATTAATGTGCCTTTGGGTTGCCCTGTCGAACCGGAGGTATACATCACATAAGCTAGTGCGGCACCCGTTGTTGGAAGTGCCGACGAGGTCTCAGGCTCTTGCATGAGGGTGGGCAGAATCCATTCGATGGTCCAGACCGGAAGATGCTCCCGACCTTCCCCTATAGTGTGGTGGGTCTCCTGCGTTACGATGATCTCAATCTCGGCATCTTCAATAAGATGGGTCAACCGTTCACTGGGAGTGGTGAGATCCAAGGGGACATAAGCCCCTCCAGCTTTGAGAATGGCCAAGAGACTGACGATCAAATCCACACCCCGCTCTAAGCACACCCCCACCCGACTTTCCTGTCCCACCCCTTGTCGCCTTAACCAGTGAGCCATTTGCGTTGCCCGTTGATTGAGTCTGTTGTAAGTGATTAGTGTCTCACCACTAACCACTGCCACAGCGTCCGGTTGGGTCCCCACCTGTTCATCGAATAAGGTGCTCAGACTCTTTTCTTTGGGATAGGCTGTAGAAGTGGTATTCCAGTCTACAAGCTGTTTTTGCAGGTCGCTCTCATCTAATAGGGAAATTTCTGAAAGTTTTTGGTCAGGATTTCCCGTTATGTCTTCCACAATTCGTTGGAAATTTTTTCCGATTCGTTTGGCAGTCTTGGCCATAAAAAGGTCAGGGTTGTAAAGAATGGTCACGAAAAGCGCTTCCTGCCTTTCCTGGACGAGACACTCAAGATCAAAATGTGTACGAGGTACGGATCCACCCATAGGTTGGAATCTTAGCCCTGAAGAGGATGATGAGTTGGTTTCTAGATCTCTTTGTAAGGAAAAACTAATTTGGAATATGGGATGTCGGCTAAGGTCTCGTTGAGGTTGCAATTCCTCAACCAACAATTCAAAAGGACAGTCTTGATGCGAATAGGCCGCAAGGCAATTCGCCCGAACTTGGTTGATTAATTGGCGAAGGATTGGGGCCCCCAGAAGGTTTGATCGAAGGACAAGCATATTGACGAAAAACCCAATTAACCCCTCCAGTTCAGGTCTGTTTCTTCCAGCCACAGGGGTTCCAACCACGACATCGGTGGCACCGCTATTTCGAGAAAGCACAACCATTAACGCGGTTAACAAAGTCATAAATAATGTGGCTTTTTTCTGTTGGGCAATTAGTAGAAGGGATTTTTTCAGTTCCCCCGAAAGAATGAGGGTCTCCGAGGCGCCCTTAAAGGATTGAATGCGGGGTCTTGGATAATCCGTAGGAAACTCAAAGGTTAGGAGATCGTCCAGCTGGGTTTTCCAATACTCTTAAAGATTTTCCCGAACCATTCCTTGCAACCAATCTTGCTGCCAAGCGGCAAAGTCAGCATATTGAATGGGCAATGATGGCAGAGAAGGGGGTTGGTTAGAGGTGAAAGCTTCATACAAAAGGGTAAATTCTTTCAAGAATTGTTGGCTAGACCATTCATCGGTAACGATGTGGTGGAACACGAAAATTAGCACGGTTTCAGATGGGGCTATTCGAAGAATGTGGGTCCGAAGTAGCGGCCCCTTGCTTAAATCAAACTTATATTGTGCTGCTTCAGCAACGAGGTGTCCAATTTGGGCCTTCCGATCCTCTTCGGGGAGTTGATCCAGCTCAACGAGAGTAAGATTAGGCTTTTTTGAAGGACGAATCACTTGGATGGGGTCATCCCGTTGCACAGAAAAAGTGGTACGTAAGGTCTGATGGCGTTGAGAAATTTCCTGCAGGACCGCTTCAAGTACTAGGGGGTCAATAGACTCCGTGAGCCGAAAGGACAAGGTGATATTAAAGGCGGGATTGCCGGGTTCGATTTGATCGACAAACCATAAACGTTTTTGGGCAAAGGAAGGGGGGGCAGTTTGAAAACCTTCAGGATTGTTTCTCAAGAGATCAGCAAGAAGTTTGCGTTTCTCTCCAGGAGAAAGATTATCAAGGTTTGAGGGGTGTTGTTTCATGTAAGGAAGAATGGGAGTGAACCTAAGGGTCTTGGTCGGTTATGAGGGAACGAAGCAAGGTATCCACTTCCTCGTCCGAATAGTGTGTCACATCGGATGGACCAGAAGGGCCTGGCGAAATGGGCTGAATACCTTCAGACTGCATACCCTTGCCGTTGTTGTTAATGGCTTTTACCAGCCCAGAAACCGTGGGATTATCAAACAGATCCGCCAAAGACAGCTCAACCTGGTACTGTTGTCGCAACTGATTGAGGAACTGAATAGCAATTAAGGAATGTCCCCCTAATTGAAAAAAGTCATCATGAACCCCAATCTCCTCAATACCGAGCGTTTGTTGCCAAAGGGAAGCTATCCCTTGTTCAATCTCATTTCTAGGAGGAGTATAGGCCGTGGCAAGTTGTGGCCTTGGGAATCCCCCTCCTTGTTTGCTCCCAACAGATATTTCTTTGAATAGGAGTTGGGGTTGAGAACTGTGCTGTTCAATCAATGAAGGTAAATTCCGTGTGGATACCATTACTTGGGGCAAGCTTGAATTTAGAATCCGCTTGAAAATTTCCACCCCTTCTTCTGTGCGAATTCCATCTTTAAGCAAAGCATGTTCGTCCCCCATTTGGCCGCTGGGTAAACCAACACTGGCTTTTTGGGCCTGGGTAAATTCATTCTCAGACTTTTTTACATAACTCTGTGCCGAGGAGAGCATCTGATGTAATGGCTTAGCGGATTTCACGGCCATTCCAACTTCTTTCCAGGTATCCCAATTGATAGACAGAGTGAGAGGGCCGTTTGTCAGCATAATATGAATGGCAAACGCATCTTGAAATGCATTCGCCGCACAATATCCTAGTTGTCCAAAGGGACCCGTGACAGAAGCCAGTGAAGAACACAGTACCATGAAATCCAAGGGGCAATCGCGAAACACTTCACTAAGCACCAGGGTTCCGGTGACTTTTGGTGCTAAAACCTTGTCGGTGTCCTCTCGCGTCCGTCGTTGAAACAGAAGACCATCTGGAACTCCTGCGGTATGGATAACCCCATGAATAGTCCCAAATCGTCGTTGAGCCCGATGCACCACAGATTGCATTTGTTCACGATTTGCAACATCGGCTTGAACAACCAGGACTTCCGCCCCCTGAGCTTCGAGGGCTTGCACTTGACGAATGTTGATACTCGTTGGATCGGTGTCCTCGTGCTGATCAATCCATTTGTCCCATTGGTCGGCCATTGGAATAGCCGATCGTTGCGTCAACACCAATTTAGCCTTGACGGTTTGGGCCAAATGTTCCGCAAGAACAAACCCGATCCCACCCAAACCTCCAGTAATCAAATAGGTCCCTTGGGAGCGCAAGCGGGGAGAAACAGAATCCGCAGGATTAAGTTTGACCGGAGAGAAAGTCTGAACCAGTCGATGGGGACCACGATAGGCCACAACGGGAGTGGAGAATCCCCCTTGAATTTCAGACATAAGCTGAGTACGCACCCGCGTTCGTTGAGATTCGATGGCAGAGAAAATCACGTCTACACTTCGGAACGTGACCGAAGAGCACTCTTTTGGAAGTACTTTACAAGGGGCGAGGAGCGTGGCCTTGGCGGGAACCACCACTTCATCTCCTGTGACCTCCTGGAGACCGGTAGATACGACAATGATATCTGTAGACGAAGTCTTTCTCTGCTTTTCAAGGGCTTGGGTTAGGTACAAGAGAGAATAAAAGGCGAGCTCGATAATCTCCGTTTCAGGAGTATCCCCCTGAGGTTCAGTCCGGTTTTCCGTCACGTTCCAAAAATGAAGGATTTTGCCAGGAGCCTGTTGACCCTTCACAAGAAGACTCGTGAGAACGTCATAGTCGTTCGGATTCGCAGGATGAACGTTAAAGACATCTTCTTGGATTTGAGCAAATTGAGAGCCCTTTTGAACGATAATGACCTTCTGGCCAAGAGTTCTTAATTCCTCTGCAATGGCTGCCCCTAATCCACAAGCGTCAACAAAAATCAACCAGCATTCTTGTTTTTCATGGTCCCAGTTCTCAGAACGGAATTCGGGTATGAACGAACGTTCCCATGAAGGAATCCAACACCACTCGCCCACATCCTCTTGTTTGGGTAAAGGAAGGGAATTTCCTGATGGTACGGCTTTAGAGCTCGGAGGATCGATCCAATACCGTTGACGATCGAAGGAATAAGTTGGGAGCGACACTGGATGACGGTCTTCATCCTTAAAAAACGCCGGCCAGTCGATCTCAACCCCCTCTACCCAGAGTTGCCCTAAGGTCTTGAGTAAAAAAGTTAGATCGGACTGTCGATCTCGTGGATGCCGGATCGAAGATACAATACAGGATACAGGATTCTTCCCAGTTTGCTGCCTCGCAAATTCACTCAATGTTTGGCCTGGTCCTACTTCCAGAAGGATGGGTTCAGAATCTTGGAGCAGTCGGCGCACCCCATCCGAAAAACGAACGGTGTGACGAAGATGTTGAGCCCAATAGGCCGGATCTGTAGCCTCACGATCTGTAATCCAGTCCCCGGTAAGATTGGAGATGAAGGGAATCGTAGGAGATCTCAGTGCAATCTGGGTCAATTGTTGGGTAAAGGGAGCCAGGATGGGATCCATCATGGACGAATGAAACGCATGAGAGGTGTGGAGCCGACGGCAGATGATGTTTTTTTCATTCAATCGTTCCTCAAGCGCGTGGATGGATGGGGTTGGACCCGATACCGCGCAAATGGTTGGTCCATTGCTAGCCGCTAGGAATAAATCCGGTCCCAGCAATGGAAGAACCTCTTGCTCGGGCAGTCTGACGCTAAGCATGTCGCCCTTAGGCATACTTTGCATCAATTGACTGCGAGCGACGACGATCTTTAAGACATCTTGCAAAGAAAAAACATTGGCTAAACAGGCAGCCACATATTCCCCAATACTGTGGCCAATCATCCCCTGAGGAGAGACTCCCCAGCTCATCCACAAATGAGCCATAGCATACTCAATCACGAATAACGCGGGTTGGGCATTCTGCGTCTGTAGTAATTGCTGGGTCCCGGTATCTTCTTCCCCGGCAGGTGGAAACAGAATAGATCCTAAATCCTGAGATACATAAGGTTGCAGGAGTGAGAGACATTGATCCACGTGTAAACGAAAAACCGATTCGGTTTGGTACAATTCCTTCCCCATATTGACATATTGAGCTCCCTGGCCGGTAAACATGAACATCACCGGGCGGTCAGGTTGTTCCTGGGTCTGAATCGAGACCTTGCCGCCAGGGGCAGAATCGAGCAGGTCAATCGTTTCTTGGGTAGTCTCTCCTACGACATAATTTCGATAACTCAATCGTTGCCGTCCCATGGCAAGGGTGTAGGACACATCGGCAAGTGGAACACCGGAATTTTCTTTGAGAAAACCCTGGAGACGTTGTTGTGTCATTTTAAGCGAGGTATCCGTTTTGGCCGAAAAGGGAAGAAGCTGGGTTGGGCGTGACTTGCCTGAAGGCGTGACCGCGGGAGGTTCCTCTAACACGACATGGGCATTGGTCCCACCTATTCCAAAGGAACTTACTCCGGCCCTCCGGGGCCGGTTTTCTTTGGGCCAAGGCCTCAAAGCCGTGTTGACAAAAAACGGGCTATGTTCGAAATCAATATGAGGATTCGGATTCTTGAAATGTAGGCTTGGAGGAATTTCTTGGTGCTTAAGGGTCAAGGCCGCTTTAATCAATCCTGCGACCCCTGCCGCATTATCCAAATGGCCGACATTGGTCTTGACCGACCCAATCGCACAAAACTTCTTTGGGTGTTCCTTCCCATATACGGTATGTAAAGCCTCAATTTCTATAGGGTCTCCTAGGGTAGTTCCCGTTCCATGCGTTTCAATGTAACCAATTGTTTCTGGTTCTACATCGGCAATGGACAAGGCCGATTGAATAACGTCAGCTTGGCCCTCGACACTTGGAGCCGTGAACCCAACCTTATCCGAACCATCATTATTAATGGCCGTTCCTTTGATCACGGCATAAATCAGATCCTGGTTCGTCATGGCATCTTCCAATCGCTTAAGAGCGACAATCCCCACCCCATTGCCTCCCACCGTTCCCTGGGCGGTTTCATCAAACGCACGACAATGGCCATCAGGAGAAAGAATGCCCTCTTTCTGATAGACATAACCTTTTTTTTGGGGAGAAGAAATGCTCACACCCCCCGCAAGGGCTAGATCACATTCACCGGCCAATAAAGCTTGGCAGGCCATATGAACAGCGACGAGGGAAGTGGAACACGCGGTTTGAATCGTTAAGGAAGGTCCCTGTAAATTTAATTTATAGGAAACTTGAGTAGCCAGAAAATCCTTATCATTTAATAGGGTCAGTTGAGATACTCCTGAAGATTGCAAAACCTCTCTATTGCAAATAAGATTATTGAGAAAGTAGCTGCTCATCGCACATCCAGCATATACCCCGATGGAACCGGCAAACCGCTGTGGGTCGCAACAAGCCGATTCGAGGGCCTCCCAAGCACATTCTAAAAATACCCGATGTTGCGGATCCAAGAGCTGAGCTTCGCGAGGAGTAAAACCAAAAAAGTATGGATCGAATAAATCCGCATCAGCCACAACCCCCCCGGATTTGACATATTGAGGGTTCTCTAAAAGGCGAGATGGCTGGCCAGCTTCTCGTAGTTCGGCATCGGAAAATGTCGAAATCCCCTCTTTTCCCTCACGAAGGTTACTCCAAAATTGATCGATGGAGGAGGCGCCAGGGAACCGACCCGTCATTCCAACTATAGCCACTTCAAATCCAGTTTTTGTTTTTTTATCACTCATCGTGAACCCTATGGCTTACAATCTTAAGATAAAGTCACGTCTTTAAACATTACATCATGGAGGTATATGCTTCCGATAAACTTACCACCAAATGAGCAGTTCCTTTATTTTCTTATCGGATAATTTCGGTGAAGCCTCAAAGAATTCATCTTATTTATTATCGGTAGGTTTCTTTCTACCAGACAACCGTTTCATCCGTTCTATCCTTTTGTCTAATTTCTTCGTTTGGCTCCTCTTCTTGGATGCCGTGGTTGAAATTTGATGCTTGGTTTGAAGAAAATTTGCCAATTTGGATATGGTAGGATAACGGAAACAGTCCATCATAGAGACAGGGTGCCCCAATCGTTCCTGCAGAGCCATCTGGACTTTTACCAACAACAGAGAATGTCCACCTAGGTCAAAAAAATTGTTATGAATGCCTACTTGATCAAGTTGCAACACTTCTTCCCAAATATCCGTAATGAGACGATGAATGGAATTGCTGGGGGCCACATAGGTTATCCCCTGCATTCGATCGGTTCCCTCGGGCGCAGGCAGCGCTCGTTTGTCCACCTTGCCATTTGCCGTGAGCGGCAGGCCCTCCAGCCGTATGACGACACTCGGCACCATGTACCCCGGCAACTGCTGTTTCAGATGCGCCCGGAGGATGGGAATGTCCTCTTCCTCCGTCGTTACCACATAAGCTACCAGCTCCTTCTCCCCCGGCTGATCTTCTCGGCACAGCACGACGGCGTCCTGGACTGCAGCATGCTCTCGAAGCGTGACTTCAATCTCGCCGACTTCAATGCGATGGCCGCGCACCTTGACCTGCCCATCCCGGCGACCCTGAAATTCCAAAGCTCCTTGTCGATTCCATCGCACCTGATCGCCCGTGCGATATACCCGGGCGCCCGGCTCTGTACTATAGGGATGGGGAATAAACTTCTCTGCCGTCAGAGTTGGCTGATTGAGATAGCCCCAGGCCACCCCATCCCCCCCGATCAACAGTTCCCCTGCCACGCCCACCGGCACGAGGTGTTGTCCGCTATCCACCACATAGGCCTGCGTGTTGCTCACGGGTCGCCCGATTGGTACCGTCACTCCCTTCAGATCCGCCGCCACCACCCGATGCCACGTGGCAAACGTCGTCGATTCCGTCGGCCCATACACATGCTCGAGCTGTCCCGGCGGGTCTCCCTCCAACACCCGTGCCACCCAGGCCCGATCGACCAGTTCGCCTCCAAAGAGCACCGTCTCTATCGACGCCAGGGCACACGGTTCTTCTCGCACGACCTGATTGAATAAGGCGGTCGTCATAAAGAGCGCCGACACGCCTTCTTCCTGAAGCCGCGCCGCGAAACGGGCGGGCGTGAGGACGGTCTCTTGCTCAAAGACCACCACCACCCCACCATTCAATAAGGGCCCCCACACTTCAAACGTGATTGCGTCAAAGGCCACATGCGCCAAGTTCGCTACCCGGTCATGAGCCCCTAGTTGGATATAATTGGTGGCTTGGACCAGTCGCACCACACTTTGTTGACTGATGAGCGTCCCCTTGGGCTGGCCGGTCGAGCCAGAGGTATACATGATATAGGCGAGAGCGGCGCTGGTGTGAACACCTGCCAGGGGAGCAGCAGATTCCAAGGCGACCTGGGGCCAAGCCTCATCCAGCAGCAGGATTGGGACGCCCTCAAGGGGTTCCCAGACCGCACTGTGGCAGGCCTGGGTGAGGAGGAGTTCCACCGCCGCATCTTGTACCAGAAAGGCCACTCGCTCGGACGGGGCGGTCGGATCCATGGGCACGTACGCCCCACCAGCTTTGAGAATGGCCAATACACTCACCACGTAGTCGATTCCCCGCTCCAAACAGACGCCCACCCGCACTTCAGGCCCAACCCCCTGCCGTCGTAAATACTGTGCCAGCTGATTGGCGCGAGTGTTCAATTCAGAATATGTTAATTGTCGCTCCCCAAAAACCAAGGCAATGGCGTCTGGAGTAGACTCAACCTGTTGTTCAATTAAATAATGAATACACCTGTATGGTGAATAGATAGCATCTTCAATAGCCGATAAATCCTGAATGGCTTGGTGCTCGGCTTCGTTCATGAGTGAAATTTGTGAAACGTATTGATCCGTGTTATTGACCACTTCTTCCAAGACCCGTTGGAAATGTTGACCAAAGCGTTTGATAGTCCCTGCCTCAAATAAATCTTGGTTATAAACCAAGTTTACAAGGAACCCTTCACTCCTTTCCCACACCACACACTCTAAATCGAACCGAGTGGTTGGATTCCATGGGTGGAAAGGTTGTATACCCAATCCCGGGTTACGCAATCCTTCAAAAGGCACGTTTTGTACGGCAAACAATACCTGAAAGAAGGGATTGCGACTGGGATCCCGTTCCGGTTGTAATTCTTCGACAATTCGTTCAAACGGAAGGTCTTGATGGTCATAGGCCCCTAACGAGGTTCGTTTTACGCGTTTCAGAAGTTCTCCCAACGAGGGGTTTCCCGATAAGTTTGTTCGCAACACTAAAATATTCACAAAAAACCCGATAAGGCCTTCAACTTCCGGGCAGGTACGATTGGCAATGGGTGAGCCTACCGCAATATCAGTTTGCCCCGAATATTTGGCCAACAACACTTTGAGAGCGGTCAAGAACAGAATGGTTAACGTGACTCCATGCTTGCGACTGAGGGAAGTCAGGTTTTGCGAAAGCTCAAATGAAAGGGCTACATGTTCCTGCCCTCCGCAATATGACTGCACGGCCGGCCGGACGAAATCAGTGGGGAGACTCAAGTGAGTGATGCCCCGCAGCTGTTTTCGCCAATAGCTCAACTGTTCCTCCAAGACGTTGCCCTGTAACCACTCCCGTTGCCACACGGCATAATCCGCATATTGAATGGACAACTCAGGTAAGCTGGGTAAACGCCCCTCCACACAGGCAGGATAAGAAATCTCTAATTCCTGGCTTAAGACTCCCAAGGACCACCCATCGGAAATGATATGATGCATGGCCAGGACAAGGACATATTCCGTATCATTCATACACACCAAGAGTGCTCGAAAAATTGGGCCGTTGGCGAGATCAAATGGGCGGCCGAGCTCATTTTCCACGATGTTCCGCATGGCCTGCTCGCGTTCAGCATTTGGTCTTCCCCGCACGTCTTCAAATGACCAGGGGACCGTCAGTTCAGAAGCAATGTTCTGTAGAGGGACACCTTCATGGGTAGGAAACGACGTTCGTAAGGATTCATGGCGGTCTACGATGATTTGCAAACTTCTCTGTAGGGCAGGTACATCCAATGCCCCATGAATGCGGACAGTTAAGGGACTATGGTATCTCGTGCTGGTGGGTTCGAGCTGGTGGAGAAACCACAACCGTTGCTGTGCGAAGGAAAGCGGAAGAAACCTATTTCGTTGAACCTTCTGTAACTGAGGTCCTTTACGCTTGTTTTTCCCCTGTATGGTTTGGAGAAATGTTAAAAGCTCCGGTTTCCGCGATTTAATTTCGGTTTGCAGAGACGCTGTTAAGTTATTCTTTTTCCCCTTACAATGCAACTGCTCTCCTTCCACCCAAACTTTTATCTCCAGTTCATTGAGATGAGATAAAAATTCGGCCGTGTTCATAGTATGACCTCGGTGCAATCTTCCTCAGAAAGAGTAGAGTCTTGAAGTTTAGGTTTTTGAGAATCCCATACAAATTTCAAGGTTCCACTTATGAGGGCGATCGTAGGCATCTCAAATAATTGTTGTAAGGACACATCCACGGAAAACCTTTGATTAATCCGCGAGACTATTTGGGTCGATAAGAGGGAATGACCTCCGATATCAAAGAAATTGTCATGAATCCCCACTTTCTCTACTCTCAAGACCTCTTTCCATATTTGTGCAAGGTTTTGTTCCAACTCATTGCGAGGAGGCACGTAAGTGGCCCCGCTTGTTCGTTCGGCTCCATCAGGATGAGGTAATGCACGCCGGTCCAATTTACCATTGGCTGTGAGGGGCAGACTTTCCATCCTGACAAATACACTTGGAACCATATAACTGGGCAATTCCTTTTTCAGGTACCCACGAAGGGCTGGCACATCCTCCATGGCCGCCTCCCCTACGAGATAGGACACGATTTCCTTTTCCCTGTGCACTTCTTCCAGGCAAAGGGCCGCGACTTCTTGCACCCCCGGATTTTCACTCAATGTCACTTCAATTTCTCCAAGCTCGATCCGATAGCCCTGTAGCTTTACCTGATTGTCGTTTCGCCCAAGGCACTCTAGGGTACCTCCCCTATCTCACCGCACCTGATCGCCTGTTCGATACACCCGGGCACCCGGCTTCGCGCTGTATGGATGTGGGATAAACTTTTCCGCTCACTCGTAGGCCGACCTTTGCGCAGGTAGAAAGAGTCCCTCGAATCGCCCCACCGGACAAACCATACACATGGGTTATTCCTAACCCCTTTAGAATATTCGCGAGTAATTCGTGGCCATTCATTGGGTTTCCCTAGGGTGTAGGGTTACGGCCAAATTCTTTCAGCGATTGGGGATCAAGCTTCTTCATGAAAAATTGATGGAGTTCTGCCACGGTGGGATGTTCAAAAATGGTGACGGCATCGATGGGAAGGGTGGAAAATTGACTTTGGATTTGATTGGCGATTTGAGTGGCTCCGATGGAATCACCCCCAAGAACAAAAAAATTGTCATCAAGAGTTATTCGATCTACCTTGAGGAATCGTTGATAAAGTTCAAGAAGATACTCTTCTATTTGTTGAGCTGTTTCTTTTGAAGGGGGACGGGAAGGAGACATTAACTGTTCAGCAAGCAGTCGGCGTTGAATCTTTCCGGTCGGGCCTTTGGGGATATCCTGAAGAAAAAACACTTTTTTGGGGACTTTATACGGTGCCAGCCGTTTGAAGAACCAAGCCCGTAATTCTGCTTCGGTTACCGTCGTGGAATTTCTCGTAACCACGGCAGCAGCGACTTCCTCCCCGAGAGTCGGATGGGGTATCCCAAAAGTCACCGCTTGGTGAATGTCGGAATGTTGTAACAGCACTTGGTCGATTTCTAACGGCGCAATTTTTTCTCCACCTCGGTTAATTTGTTCTTTCAAGCGCCCGGTTAAAAACAGGTACCCGTCTTTATCGAGATAGCCTTGATCCCCGGTCAGGAACCATTCATGTTGAAACGCTTTGGCATTGGCTTCAGGATTTTGACTGTATCCTTTCATCACATTGGGCCCTTTTATGGCCACTTCCCCATTTTTCCCGGGAGGAACCACTTCCCCGGTTTCAGACACCACACGTATTTCTGGACCGGCCGGTAATCCAACGGAACCGGGTTTTCGGACTTCGGGAGGTAAAGGGTTACTCGCCATTTGATGTGCCGCTTCTGTCATGCCATAGGCTTCGATGACAGGGACCCCAAAGATCTTTTCTAAGTCAGCCATCACCGTCGGAGCTAATGAAGCGGATGAAGACCGAATAAACCGAAGAGAATCGAACTTCAATGGTTTTGATTCAAGGGCTACTTGGGCCAATAAGGCCTGGTGGATGGTTGGAACTGCTGTAATCCAGGTCGGATGTAATTCTTGCATCCATTTCAAGACTTCGGTTTGGGAAAATGAGGGGGTACATGCCACACTTCCCCCACTCCCAAGGGAAGCCAATAATCCACCGACAATCCCATGAATGTGAAAGAGAGGCATGAGGTTTAAACATCGATCGGAGGGGGTGAGTTGTAAACTCCTCTGGAGATTCTGCAGGGAGGTACAAAGATTCCCCTGGGAGAGAGGTACCTGTTTGGGTTTGGCCGTCGTTCCTGATGTATGGAGGATAAGGGAAATTGGGTCAGGAAGTGTGAGATTGGAATAAGGGGAAACTTGGTGAGTTTCACAATCAATAGAAAAACACCCCGCAGGGTCCTCTGCATGAGAATAGAGTTCAAGAATGGGAATGCCTCTAGAATGAGCCAATTCCCGAGCGGGAGAGCTATGATCAGAGGCAATCAACAGGGCTGACGCTTCCAGGTCATCTAAATAAAAGGCTAATTCATCTTTAGTATAGGCTGGATTGAGGGGGGCACTTATGGCATACGTTGCGCTCCCCAAAAAGGCTAATGCTAATTCAGGCCCACTAGGCGCTACTAGGGCCAAACGGGCTGATGAGGCCAGACCCAGAGCCTGAAACTTTTCTTTCAGGGTAGAAATTTGTTGGTATAACTGTTGGTGGGTCAAAATGGGACGGCCGGGTGCCAGGATGGCGGGATGGTCTGGAATGGCCTTAGCCCAGGATTCCACGAGATCATCTAAAGTTTGACTTGAAGGAGGTGAGAGTGGGGGTACCATATGCATTTATTCTTGGGGGTATAAAAGTGTTCTTATGGAAAACGGTTCATTATTCTTCAGAAAGAATCTTAAGATGGCCGGTGCCGGCTAAGGTCTCTAAGGTCACATCCGCGATACACCGCACCTTCACATAATTTAACGTTAACGTCCCTTCGACATGAACCGGCCCCGTGGCTTGCGTAAAATCCGCCTGGCTCCAGTCACTGGCCGCCGTATCCAACCGCACCCCCAACTCCGTGCCTCCCTTCGTCTCCGTGAATTTGATATGCACATAGCCCCGGTCGATGGCGTCCTTAAACAGCTGAGCCGTCCGTTCCGGGCGCAAACCCACTTCCACGGGATGGCTCCCCGATGCCAATCGTGTCACCAGTTCATCCGGCGGGGGCGGCTCGGTACTGGGCGGCGGGAGAGGTGGGGGCGGATTGTCCGCCTGCTGCCGAGCGACCTCTTCCATATGTTTCCGCAAACTCAGCGGCCGCATATCCGTCCACACTTTTTCGATATACGCTAGGCATTCCGCTTTTTTCCCCGACGGCCCACTATCGGTCCACCCTAAGGGATTCTCCCGGTCGACCGGCCAGATGGAATATTGTTCCTCATGATTGATCACCACTTTATACGTCGTCAGATCTTCCTCTTCGTCAATTTGCATAGGTTCCTCCTTTTTTAATTTGGTCAGACAGGTTGCTTTCAGACTTCCCGAGGAAATACTACCGCGATAGCACCTCTAATTGAGAAAAAGTCCAGGTGTAAAGTTACTTCGTGGCAATTAAAGTATATGCGATTTTCTTTTCTTGACCATTACCGATTAGGGGTATCTTCTTTTATAAAAAAACCCAATACAAGCCCACGGACAATATTTTCATTCTTTTGCATTTAGGCCATTTTCTTGAAAAATTGGGGTCAATTCTTTATCTAAAGCTTGCCCTAATTGTTGAATAGTCGGATGCTCAAAAAAGGTTCGAAGTGGAATATCTAGCTCCAACACCGTCCGGAGCCGGGTCATCACTTGTGTGGCCAGGAGGGAATGCCCCCCTAAATCGAAAAAATTATCATGAATACCAATTTTTTCCAGTTTCAACACGTCTTTCCACATGGTGGTCAAAAGTTCTTCAAGCACCGTCTCCGGTGCCACATAAGTGAGTCCTTGGGTGCGATCTGCGTTGGCCGGGGCGGGCAAAGCCCGTTTGTCTACTTTACCGTTGGGTGTTAAGGGTATAATTTCGACCCGGACGAACACACTCGGCACCATGTAAACAGGCAACTGCTGTTTCAGATAGGTCCGTAGCCCGGAAATCACTTCCTCGGTTGGTGTCACCACATAGGCCACCAGCTCCTTCCCTCCCGGCGTCTCTTCCCGACAAAGCACGACCGCCTCCTGCACCGCTGGATACCGGGTGAGCGTGGCTTCAATCTCCCCCAGCTCAATCCGATACCCGCGCACCTTGACCTGTCCATCCTGACGGCCCTGAAATTCCAGGGCACCTGCATGGTTCCACCGGACGTGATCCCCCGTCCTATACACGCGGGCGCCCGGCTCTGTACAAAAGGGATGCGGGACAAACTTCTCGGCCGTCAGCCCCGGCTGCTGCAGGTACCCCCAGGCCAATCCCTCCCCCCCGATCACCAATTCTCCCTGGACCCCTACCGGCACCAACTGATGCCACCGATCCACCACATAGACCTGCGTATTGGCAAGCGGCCGTCCAATCGGCACGGTTTTCTCCTCGGGCTTTACCCCTTCGACTTCGTGCCAGGTCGCAAATGTCGTCGATTCCGTCGGTCCATACACATGCCGCAACCGCCTGGGCGGGGCGCTCTGCAGCACCCGCCCTACCCAATGCCGGTCCACCAATTCCCCGCCGAACAAAACGGTCCCAACATGGGCAAACGCACTGGACTCCTCCCGCCCCAGTTGATTGAAAAGGGCTGTGGTCAAAAATAACCCCGTGAGCCGTTCCTCCCGGAGCCGCTTCGCGCAGGCCGACGGATTCAATACTTCCTCCGGGTGGAAGACCACCGCCACCCCACCATTGAGCAACGGACCCCACACTTCAAATGTGATCGCATCAAACGCCGGGTTCGCGAGGTGCCCCACTCGATCTTTCGGACCAAGATCCAGGTAATTCGTCCCGCGCACCAAGCGCACCACGTTCCGCTGGCTGATCAACGTCCCTTTGGGTTGGCCCGTTGAGCCCGAGGTATACATGACATAGGCCAGGGCCGCACTGTTCCCCGCCCCGCCGGGGACCGGAGTAGTCGGCTCCTGCCTAATTGAGGCCCAAGATCGGTCCAGCACTACGAGGGAAATCCCCTCTAGTCCTGCTACCTGGAGGACATGCGCCTGGTGTGTCACCACCACCTGCACCCCGGCATCCTTCACCAAAAACGCCAATCGCTCCGCCGGAAGACTTGGATCCAACGGCACGTACGCCCCACCCGCCGATAAAATGGCCAGGAGACTCACCATGAGATCCACCCCTCGTTCCTGACATACCCCGACGCGGCTCTCCGGCCCTACCCCCTGCCGTCGCAAATAGTGCGCTAACTGCAAGGCCAGATGCTGGAGTTGAGAATAGGTATAGTGCCCCACACCATCAACCACCGCCACGGCCCCCGGCCGCGCCCCGACTTGCTCCGCAAATAAGTCCGGGATCGTGTGCTCATGAGGATAGGCGGCCGTGGTCGTATTCCACTCTACGAGCTGAACATGCCGATCATGCTCATCTAACAGCGAGACCTCGGAAAGTCGTTGTTCGGGGTCTCGCGCGATCTCCGCCAGTATTCGATGAAAATTTTGTCCAATTCGTGTGGCAGTCATGGCCGAAAAGAGGTCGGGGTTGTAAAGAATATTCACCAAAAGGGCTTCCTGCCGCTCTTGAACAAGACACTCAAGGTCAAAACGTGTATGTGGTACGGATCCACTTACAGGTTGGAACTTCAGACCTAACGAGGGAGATGGATTGGTCTGGAGATCTTTTTGTAAGGAAAAACTTATTTGGAATATCGGATGTCGGCTCAGGTCTCGCTGAGGTTGTAATTCCTCCACCAACAATTCAAATGGACAGTCCTGATGCGAATAGGCACCAAGACAATCCCCCCGTACTTGGTTAAGTAATTCGCGTAAGCTCAGATTCCCCGAAAGGTTTGAACGAAGGACGAGCATATTGACGAAAAATCCAATTAGTCCCTCAACCTCAGGCCTGTTTCTGCCAGCGATAGGGGTACCAACCACAACATCGTTGTTACCGCTATTTCGAGAAAGCACGATCATTAACGCGGTTAACAAGGTCATGAATAATGTGGCTTTTTCTTTTTGGGCAACGGCCAGAAGAGAGGTTTTCAATTCCCCTGAGAGAGAGAAGGTTTCCGAAGCCCCCTTAAATGATTGAATACGTGGCCTTGGATAGTCTGTGGGAAAGTCAAAGGTTGAGAGATCATCCAGGCGGTTTTTCCAATACCCTAATAGATTTTCCCGAACCGTTCCTTGCAACCAATTTTGCTGCCAGGCAGCAAAGTCAGCATATTGAATGGGCAATGGTGACAAAGAAGACGGTTGGCCGGAAGTGAAAGCTCCATACAGATGAACAAATTCTTTCAAAAATATTTCGTTGGACCATTCATCCGTAACGATATGGTGCATCACGAATATTAAAATCGCTTCGGATGGGGCTATTCGAAGAACATGGGTTAAAAATAGCGGTCCCTTGCTTAAGTCAAACTTATGGTGTCCTGCTTCAGCAATGAGTCGTCCAATTTTGGCCTTCTGATCCTCTTCTGAAAGTGATTCCAGGTCCACGAGAATAAGAGTTGGCTTTTCGGAGGGACGAATCACCTGGATCGGGTGATCCCCATGCAAAGAGAAAAAAGTTCGTAGTGTCTGATGACGTTGAGACATTTCCTTTAAGACGGCTTCTAGAACTTGAAGGTCGAAAGATTCCATGAGTCGAAAGGCCAGGGTAATATTAAAAGCGGGATTGCCTGGTTCCATTTGATCGACAAACCATAATCGTTTTTGGGCAAAGGAAAGGGGGGCAGTTTTACGGCCTTCAGGATCCTTTTTCAAGAGATCTGCAAGAAGTTTGCGTTTCTCTTCAGGGGAAAGGCTGGCTATAGATTGAGGGTTGGGCTTCATGTGGAAAGATTGAGTGTTGAGTGTATTAGATATCCTGGGGAGGCAGTAAGCTCCGAAGGAATGTGTCTACTTCTTCGTCAGTGTAGTGTTCAACATCTGATGAAGTGGAAGGCTTGGCAGAAATGGGCGAAATGGGGTCTAACTGTGCATTCTTACGATTCTTCTCAACAGCTTGTGCTAATCCGGATATAGTGGGATCGTCAAAGAGGTCACCCAGAGAAAGGTCTACATTGAATTGCTGACGTAATTGATTAAGTAACTGAATGGCAATTAAAGAATTCCCTCCCAATTGAAAAAAATCATCATGGACTCCAATTTGTTCGATTCCTAAACTGTGTTGCCAAAGATCAGCTATCTGTTGTTCGGTTTCATTCCTTGGGGGAGTATAGGGTGTCGTGAGTTGTGGCCTGGCAAATCCCGATACTTGATTGTTCCCCACAGAAGAGTCGTCCGATAGGTGCGTCTTCTGGGATCGGTGCTTTTGAATTAACGCAGATAAATTTTGAGTGGATACGATTACCTGTGGCAGATTCGATGCAAGGACTCGACGGAAAACCTGGACCCCTTCTGACGGAAGCAATCCGTGTTGAATCCTATTGTCGCTGTGTTCGCTGCGAGGTTCGTTGACGGCCTGTCGTTGGGTGGGAACCGACGGGGCGGCCTGATAGCCGACACCTTTGGATGAGGAAGATTCACCCCGGTCGGTCAACACTTGGGTGTCTTCCATTGAAATGACGATCTTACCGATTTGTTTGGCTTGAGCCATATACTCGAAGGCCTCTGCCAAATGCGTGGCAGGATAGATCTTGTGAACGAGTGGCCGGAAGGTTCCCTGCTGAAAATGTTCCATCACTTCATGGAATAGAGACTGAAATCCGGGCATCTGTGGGCCAACCATAACGGCAAAGAAGGAAAGCCCATGTTCGAAGGGTCGCATCCCTAAGCCCGTGTTGTTTTGAATGTCCCGGAGCCCGATTTCCAGAAACCGTCCGTAAGGAGCCAGGATGGAAATGCTCTTGGGAATGAACTCCCCGCCAAGGGAGTTGAGCACGACATTAACCCCAGCTCCCCCCGTCACTCGCATGACGTCCTCGGCGAAGCTCAGGGAACGCGAATCGAATACATGTTCCACTCCAACTTCATGAAGAAATTCGTGTTTTCGTGGATTACCTGCGGTGGCAAAAACCTCCGCGCCAAGCCACTGTGCCACCTGCACGGCAGCCAGCCCAACCCCTCCTGCGGCAGCATGAATCAAGACTCTCTCACCGGCCGAAAGCTGTGCGGCTTTAACCAGCGCCTGATACGCCGTCAGAAACACCACAGGAATGGTCGCCGCTTCTTCGCTACTCAGCTGTTGAGGCTTGGGAACGACTTGCGAGTCCGCCACGGTGATGTATTGACTAAAACAGGGAGAGGCAAATGCCACAACTTGGTCACCCACTTTCCAACCCTGAACATCCTCACCCACGGCAACTACCTTGCCAGCACACTCAAGACCGAACTGGACTGATCCATCGCCGGGGGCTGCGACCATTCCCAGGGCCAGTAGCACATCCTTAAAGTTCAGTCCTGCAGCCTGAACTTTGATTTCTAGTTCACCGCGCTGAGGCGCGCGACGCAGGGAAGGGTGAAAGTGCAGCGTACTCAAATTGCCGGGTGTGGTAACGTTCAGATAATAGTTGTCGTCCAACACCACCGAGGCTGAAACCGCCTGTTGTTCTTCCTTTCCGGCAAACTCATCCAGGTCCGAGCGAACGATCATGTACTCGTCCACTTGCACGAGTTCCCCGCCGCCGGGATCCGTAATGGTTACATTAAATTTCCGAAAATTTTGATTGCCATCGCTTTCTTGGTGTTGCACGTGCACATACACTTCTGAACCCAAGGGGCCATGGATGCGAATGCGTTTGTAAGAGAAGGGAACGAATAGGTTGACATTTTTGAGTGTTCCGAACAACAAGGATGTGGCGTTGTCAAACAGGGCAGGATGGAGCTTGTAGTCGTCAAGATCTTCCATGAAAACCTGAGGAAGCCGTAAGACAGCCCAACCATCGCCATTTTCGTGTGTCTCCCATACAACGTTTCCCCAGCGAGGCCCTGCTCCAAGTTGTCCCGTGTTTCGCGACAGGGCAGCCTGGTCCCCTTGATCCAGCATTTCCGCTGCCGCGGCGTGGACTTTGTGTTGAGGCCGAGGTGTGCTGCCGGGCAAAGCCACCAGATAACCGCGGGCGTGCTCCTGCCACACCCCATCTCTTGGCGTCTCTTGGCTCTGAATGGAAAATTTCCAGCCATCTTGGTGTTTCGTCAGAACCGTATGAACTTCTCGAGACTCCCCATCACGAACAATCAAGGGACGGAGAAAGTACGTGTCCTGAATTTCAACTGACTGATCACCGGTCTGTTGCTCGAAGGCGGCACGAGCCATCTCAAGGTAAGCGGTTCCCGGAAGAATCGCCTTGCCTCGCACACGATGTTCGTTTAACACCCAATGTGAACCCGGAGTCAATGTCGATAAGTAGGTGAACCGATCTTCGCCATCCGTGACACAGCGATTGAACAGCGGATGCACGGGGGCTTGAGGAATCCATTCCTCGGGAGACTGTCGAATCTGTTGGGCGGCTTTGACCGCCATACCGACTTCTTGCCACGCATCCCAATTAATAGAAACGGTGAATGGACCACCTGTTGAATTGTTGTGATACGCAAAGGCATCCAAAAACGCATTGCCCGCACAATATCCTAATTGTCCAAAAGGCCCAATAACAGAAGCCAGCGAGGAACATAGGGCCATGAAATCCAAAGGGGTGTCCCGAAACACATCAGCGAGCACCAACGTCCCCGTTACTTTTGGTGTTAAAACCTTGTCAGTTTCCTCTCGAGTCCGACGCTGAAAAAGAAGACCATCGGGAACCCCGGCACAATGAATGACGCCGTGAAAATTTCCAAAATTTTTTTGAGCCCGATGCAACACAGATTGCATTTGTTCTCGGTTGCCGACATCAGCTTGGACAACAAGGACTTCCGCACCCTGAGCTTTTAGGGCTTGCACTTGCCGAATATTGATACTCGTTGGATCAGTGTCCCCATGTTGAGCAATCCATTCGACCCACTG
Source organism: Nitrospirales bacterium (assembly GCA_965223495.1). GTDB lineage: Bacteria > Nitrospirota > Nitrospiria > Nitrospirales > UBA8639 > Nitrospira_E. Next base: position 1,599,575 of record OZ245001.1, read on the forward strand.
GTCTTCTTCAGGAAAGGCGGATCGTTGCGTCAACACCAAATTAGCCTTGACTGTTTGAGCCAAATATTTGGCGAGAACAAGCCCGATCCCACCCAAACCTCCTGTAATCAAGTAGGTCCCTTGCGACCGCAGGCGGGAGGAGACCGTTTCCGTCGGGTTCAGTGAGACCGGAGCAAAAGTCTGAATCAGTCGATAGGGACCCCGATAGGCAATAATGGGAGTTGAACACTCTTCTCGAATTTCAGACAAAAGCTGGGTGCGCACCCGCATTCGTTGCGATTCGATGGCAGAGAGCACTACATCCACACTTCTGAAGGTGACCGAAGAAAACTCTTGTGGAAGCACTTTACAGGGGCCGAGGAGCGTGGCCTTAGCAGGAACAATATTTTCATTTCCGGTTACTTCCTGGAGGCCTGTGGATACGACAATAATATCTGTGGAGGTAGTCTTTCGATGTTTTTCCAAGGATTGGGTTAAATACAACAGGCTATAAAAGCCGAGGTCGATTATCTCGGTTTCTTGAGTATTTTCCTGAGGGCCCACCTGGTCTTCCGTCACATTCCAGAAATGGAGAATTTTGCCGGGGGCCTGTTGCCTCTTCATGAGAAGGCCCACGAGAATCTCATAGTCCTCCCGATTCGCTGGATGAACTTCAAAAACATCATCTTGGATTTGAGTGAATTGAGCGCCCTTTTGAACGATAATGACCTTTTGCCCAAGAGTCGTTAATTCCTCTGCAATGGTGGTCCCTAATCCACAAGCGTCAATAAAAATCAACCAGCACCCTTGTTCCTCATGTTTCCAGGCCTCAGGACGAAATTCGGGTAGGACAGAGCGCTCCCATGACGGAATCCAATACCACTCACTTACATCCCCTTGTTTGGATAAAGGAAGGGAATTTCCTGATGTCTCCCCTTTAGAGCTCGGAGGATCAATCCAATATCGTTGCCGATCAAAAGCATAGGTAGGAAGAGACACGAAATTCCTGTTTTCCTCTTGGTAGAATTCTTGCCAATCGATCTCAATGCCCTCCACCCAAAGTTGTCCTAAGGTTTTGAGTAAATACGTCAGATCGGACTGTCGATCTCGTGGATGGCGAATCGAAGACACAATATGGGAGGTAGCACCTTTCTCCCCTTGCTGTCTGGCAAACTCACTCAATGTTTGGCCCGGGCCTACCTCCAGAAGGATGGGGTCGGAATCGTTTAGCAGGCGGCCCACACCATCCGAGAAGCGAACAGTATGACGAAGATGTTGCGCCCAATACGCCGGGTCTGCGGCCTCATTATCGGTAATCCAGTCCCCTGTGAGATTGGAAATGAAGGGAATCGTAGGAGATCCCAGAGTAATATGAGCTAATTTTTGGGTAAATGGGGCCAGGATCGGATCCATCATGGCCGAATGAAACGCGTGAGAGGTGTGAAGCCGACGGCATGTGATGTTTTTGGCATTCAATTGTTGCTCTAACATCTCGATGGCCTGTGTAGGACCCGACACGGCACACACAGAGGGTCCGTTGCTCGCCGCCAGAAACAAGCCAGGCCCAAGTAACGGAAGAAGCTCTTGCTCTGACAGTCTGACACTGAGCATGTCCCCCTTCGGCATGCCTTGCATAAGCTGTCCACGAGCGGCCACACATGCTAAGGCATCCTGTAAAGAAAAAACCCCAGCCAAGCAGGCGGCGACATACTCACCAATGCTATGTCCAATCATCGCCCGTGGAGAGATTCCCCAACTCATCCACAACTTGGCCATGGCATACTCAATCACGAATAAAGCGGGTTGAGCATTCTGTGTCTGAAGTAATTGCTGCGTCGCCCATTCCTCTTCTCCAGAAGGGGGAAAGAGGATGCTACGCAAATCCTGGATTAAATAGGGTTGAAGGAGTGAGAGACATTGATCCACATGGGAACGAAAGACAGATTCGGTTTGATACAGTTCCCTTCCCATATTGGCATATTGGGCTCCTTGTCCCGTAAACATGAACATGACCGGGCGATCGGGTTGTTCTTGAGCTTGAGTAGAAACCGTGACTCCCTGCGAAGATTCCAACAAGGCCATAGCATCCGGGGAATCCCCACACACGACATAATTTCGAAATGGCAGTCGTTGCCGCCCTGTTGCGAGGGTATAGGCTACATCGGCGATGGGAATATTGGGATTCCCTTCTAAGAAATCGTGGAGCCGTTGCTTGTTCATTTGGAGGGAGGTATCCGTTTTAGCCGAAAAGAGAAGAAGTTGTTTTGAACGTGAGTTTCCCGATGGAGGCCTAGCGGGCGGTTCTTCTAATATGACATGGGCATTGGTCCCACCCATTCCGAAAGAACTGACTCCGGCCCGTCGAGGATGGGCTCCCCTTGGCCAATGGGATAAATTGGCATTGACGTAAAACGGACTATGTTCAAAATCAATATGCGGATTCGGATTCTCATAATGCAGACTTGGAGGAATTTCCTGATGTTTTAGGGTCAAGGTTGCTTTAATTAATCCTGTCACACCAGCCGCATTATCTAAATGTCCAACGTTGGTCTTCACGGACCCAATCGCACAATGTTGTCCGTCGTGGTCCCTACCGAAGGCAGTTTGTAAAGCATCGATTTCGATGGGGTCCCCGAGGGTGGTTCCGGTCCCATGGGTTTCAATGTATCCAACCGTTTGGGGTTTAACTTCAGCCAGAGATAATGCAGACTTAATGACCTCAGCTTGACCCTCAACACTCGGTGCCGTAAACCCTACCTTACCAGATCCATCGTTATTGATGGCCGTTCCTTTAATCACGGCGTATATGATGTCTTGATTGGCCATGGCATCTTCCAGCCTTTTCAGGGCGACCAGGCCCACACCATTTCCTCCAACCGTACCCTGGGCCAGGGCATCAAATGCTCGACACCGCCCATCAGGAGAAAGAATGCCATCTTTTTGATACAGATAACCGGTATTTTGTGGAACGATGATCGTGACCCCACCCGCTAGGGCTAAATCACATTCTCCGGCCAGCAAGGCTTGGCAGGCCACATGAACCGCTACTAATGATGTTGAACAGGCCGTTTGAACGGTGAGGGCTGGACCCCGTAAATTGAATTTATAAGAAACCTGAGTGGCCAGAAAATCCTTGTCATTCAAAAACGTGGCTTGTGAAATCACTGACGATTGAAGAAGCTCTCTATTAGGAAGAAGATTATGGAGAAAATAACTGCTCCTGGCACATCCGGCATACACACCGATAGAACCAGGGAATCGTTCTATATCACAACAAGCCGATTCCAATACCTCCCAGGCGCATTCCAAAAATACTCGTTGTTGGGGATCCATGAGCTGGGCTTCACGTGGAGTAAACCCAAAGAATCGTGTATCGAACAGATCAACATCCGCTAAATACCCTCCGGCTTTGACATATTGAGGATCCTCGAAAACACGAGGATGCACTCCAGCTTCCAAAATTTTTTCATCTGATAAATGGGTAATGGTTTCCTTTCCTTGACGAAGATTGTCCCAAAATTGTTCAATGGAGGAAGCCCCAGGGAATCGTCCCGCTAATCCTACGATGGCAACCTCAAAACCCGTTTTTAAATCGTCTGATCCCATGAAGTTTCCTTACTCGTACGTTTTTAGGAACCCATGATGGTTCCAGGAATTATGATGATCTAAGGATTACGTTTATACCTTTTTCGGCCTCAATTATTTCCCAAATAAATTACCTAATTTTCCAGCCGGTACTATTCTTTATCGGGTCAATCATCTTGTTCGGAATTGGTCGTGATGCGCCGGGAAGACAATTTTTTCATTCGATTCTTTCTTTTATCAATTTTTCTCGGAAAATCTTCTATTTTTGTGGCCACAGAGACTGAGCTTTCAAGACCTGATTGAAGATAGTTTGCCATTTTGTAGATTGTAGGATATTTAAAGCATTCAACCATGGAGACGGAACATTCCAATTGAGTTTGAAAAGCCCATTGAACTTTCGCCAACAACAGCGAGTGCCCCCCAAGATCAAAAAAATTATCATGGATCCCTACTTTCTCAACCTGTAAAACCTCTTTCCAAATTTTTGCGATCCCTTGTTGAATGGTACCTTGAGGGGGTATATATCTTGCTCCTTGTGTACGGTCTTTAGAATCTGGAGGGGGAAGACTAGCCTTATCTATTTTCCCATTGGGGGTTAAAGGCATGAGATCCAACACCACAAAGACACTCGGGACCATATATTCGGGAAGCCGTTCCAGGAGATACGCTCGTAATACAGGGACAACCTCTTTGATTTTCTCCCCCACCACATAGGCCACGAGTTCTTTGCCTCCTGGAGAATCCTCACGGCAAAGCACCACGACCTCCTGAATGTCGGGATGTTGGCTCACCGCAACTTCGATCTCGCCAAGCTCAATGCGATAGCCTCGCACTTTGATCTGTCCATCCTGACGGCCATGGAATTCTAAGTCGCCTTCTCGAGTCCACCGCACTTGATCTCCCGTGCGATAAATTCGCCTCCCAGGCTGGGAACTATATGGATGGGGCACAAAATTTTGGGCTGTCATTGTTGGCCGTTGCCAGTATCCACGGGCAACCTGCCCACCCCCGATAGACAATTCACCTTTTACACCTCGCGGGACTAACTGTCCTCCCCCATCTAAGACATTTACCGTGGTGGTAGAGAGGGGGCGTCCAATAGTGGCTGGTCCAGCAGGAAGACGGACCCCAAAGGTCGCATAGGTGGTCGTTTCAGAAGGTCCATATAAATCATGGACTTTGTCTACCTCCCATTCTTGATAGATCTGCTTGACCAGAGATGCATGTAAAGGTTCCCCTGCTAAATTCACGATGCGCACTCCGGGAGGGCGTTGGCGAGAAACTAACTCTCTCATCGCTGAAGGGACGGTATTCACCAACGTGACTCGATCCTGATCGACCAATTTTGAAAGGGACAGGGCATTATCCACCACTACCACAGTCCCACCATGAGTCAATGGGCCAAACAGTTCGAATATGGATAAATCAAAGCAAACAGAGGTTGAAGCCAACACACCAGTCAGATCTTCTTTGGAAAAAACTTGGTGGACCCAATTTAAAAATGTCATGACATTTTCCTGTGTGATCATGACTCCTTTGGGGCGTCCAGTAGACCCGGAGGTATAGAGCACATACGCTAAATTTTCCGGATGGGTCAAAACGGGAGGAACGACCACTGACTCTCGGGAAATGGCTTTCCAGTCCGGCGTCAGTAACAGGCCGGAATAGGGTGGAAGTTGAGGAATTTGGGTTGGAGATGTCAAAAGTAGTGTCACCTGAGCGTCATCCAGGAGATAGGCCACACGATCAGGGGGATAATTAGGATCGAGCGGAACATAGGCACCGCCCGCTTTGAGGATACCCAGGAGGCAAATCACCAGGTCCACCCCTCGTTCCATACAAACTCCAACGCGCTTCTCCGGTCCTACTCCCTGCCGTCTTAGGTAATGAGCCAATTGATTGGATCGTTGACTGAGCTGGCGATAGGTCAACTGAACCTCATCCCTTATTAGGGCCACTTTTTCAGGATGTGTCTTAACCATCTCCTCGAATAACTGGGAAATACTCTGGTCCTTATGGGAGTCTATGGGAGAGTTGTTCCCCTCCCCTAGTAATTCTCGACGCTCGTGTTCTTCTAAAAACGCAACCTCGGACAAACGGATCAGGGGGTCGGGTACTACCCCTTCCAGAATGCGCTGATAATGTCGCCCTAACTGCTCTATGAACTCTCTTCGGAATAAATCGGAATTATAGATGAGGTTTACCGTCAAACCTCCGTCATTGCCCTCCCATACATAACATTCCAGATCAAAACGGGTGTTCAAGTCTCCACGATCAAAATTTAGGATCGTTAACCCTGGCAAGCGCAACCTTTCATAAGGGACGTTTTGTACCGAAAACATCACCTGAAACAACGGATTGCGACTGGGGTCCCTGGTTGGTTGAAGCTCCTCGACCAACCGCTCAAATGGCAGATCTTGATGATCAAACGCTCCCAAAGAGGTTTCTTTGACTCGATCGACCAGGTCCTCAAACGAAGGATTACCGGCCAGATCGGTTCGAAGCACAATGCTATTGACAAAAATCCCAATCAACCTCTCAAGCTCCGGTTGGTTACGATTGGCAATGGGGGAACCCACGACAATATCCGTTTGTCCCGTATACTTGGCTAATAGAATTTTGAAGGCTGCCAAGAGGGTAATATAGAGTGTCACCCCGTGAGTTTGACTAAACCCTGCAATCGTTCGAGACAACTCAAGCGGAAATGAGATTCCTACAGTATTTCCATTATAGGTTTGTAGGGCCTGCCGTGGCTGATCTGAGGGTAGAACCAATGGGGCGAGATTTGCCAGTTTGTTCCCCCAATAGGTTAGTTGCCTTTCAAGCACAACCCCTTGCAACCAGTTTCGCTGCCAAACCGCAAAATCTCCATATTGAATCGGTAATGGAGGAAAGGTTGGGAATTGCTCCTCGATCAATGCCGAATAGGCGGCCTCGAGTTCTTGACAGAGAATTCCCAGAGACCAGCCGTCGGACATGATATGATGTAGAGTAATGATTAAAACATACTCCTCTTTTTCAACCTGAACCAATAAGACTCGAAAGACGGGCCCGGTTACGAGGTTAAAGGGCCGTCCGATCTCTTCTCGAACAATCGAGCGCAACCATTCTTCCCGGTCGGCCGCTGGAACATCCGGCATATTCATGACTTGCCAGGGCACATTCAGTTGGGAAGCAATCACCTGAATCGGTTGACCTTCAATCAGGGGAAAGGTTGTCCGCAGAGATTCGTGACGGTCTACGACGATTTGTAGACTTTGTTTTAGGGCAGAGACTCGAAGTGGACCTTTAAGCCATACGACCAATGGACTATGGTACCCAGTACCGTTGGGTTCTAATTGATGGAGAAACCACAGTCGTTGCTGGGAAAAGGAAAGAGGAAGTCCTCCATTTCTTTTTACCTTTTGTATTGGAGGAGCTGGGAATGCCTGGTTCTTTCGTAAGGTATGGAGAAACTCCAGAAGTTGGGTTTTTCTGGATTTTATTTCAGTCTGAAGGGATTCTGTAAGTGCATGTTTGGGCCCCTTACATCGCAACTGTCCCTCTTCCACCCAAATATCTATCTCTAGTTCATGGAGATGAGATAAAAATTCGGCCGTGTTCATAGAGTGACCTCGGTACTGTCTTCCCCAGGTAAATCAGAGCCTTTAGGCATGGACTTTTGAGAATCCAACACAAATTTCAAGGTTCCACTTATGAGAGCGATCGTGGGCATCTCAAAAAATTGTTGTAAGGACAATTCTACGGAAAACCTTTGATTAATCCGCGACACCACCTGCGTGGCCAAGAGGGAATGGCCGCCGATTTCGAAGAAATTTTCCTGGACGCCCACCTGCTCCCGTTCTAAGACCTCTTGCCAGATGGCCGCCAGGCGCCGTTCGATTTCAGTGCGCGGGGCCACATACGTCGTCCCCTGCACCCGGTCGGCCTCCCCTGGTTTCGGCAAGGCCCGCTTGTCCACTTTGCCATTGACCGTGAGCGGCAGGCCCTCCAGCCGTATGACCACACTCGGCACCATGTACCCCGGCAACTGCTGCTTCAGATGCGCCCGGAGGGTTGGGAGGTCGTCCTCCTCGGTCGTCACCACATAGGCTACCAGCTCCTTCTCCCCCGGCTGATCTTCTCGGCAGACCACGACGGCCTCCTGGACGGCAGCATGCTCTCGAAGCGTGACTTCAATCTCGCCGACTTCAATGCGATGGCCGCGCACTTTGACCTGCCCATCCCGGCGGCCCTGAAATTCCAAGGCCCCTTGCTGATTCCACCGTACCTCATCGCCCGTGCGATACACCCGCGCCCCGGGGGTCGGAGCATAGGGATGGGGCACAAATTTTTCCGCCGTGAGCCCCGGCTGGTTCAGATAGCCCCAGGCCACCCCGTCGCCTCCGATCAGTAGTTCCCCTGCCACGCCCACCGGCACGAGGTGTTGCCTGCGATCCACCACATAGGCCTGCGTGTTGCTCACGGGCCGCCCGATCGGCACCGTCACACCCGTCAGATCCGCCGCCGCCACCCGATGCCATGTGGCAAACGTCGTCGATTCCGTCGGCCCATAGACATGCGCGAGCTGTCCCGGTGGGCCGGCCTCCAACACCCGTGCCACCCAGGCCCGATCGACCAACTCGCCTCCAAAGAGCACCGTCTCCAGCGACGCCAGTGCACGCGGTTCTTCTCGCACGACCTGATTGAATAAGGCCGTCGTCAGAAAGAGCGCCGACACGCCTTCTTCCTGAACCCGCGTCGCGAAACGGGCGGGCGTGAGGACGGCCTCTTGCTCAAAGACCACCACCACCCCACCATTCAATAAGGCGCCCCACACTTCAAACGTGATCGCGTCAAAGGCCACATGCGCCACGTGCGCCACCCGTGCCTGTGGGCCGAGGTGAATATAATTCGTGGCTTTCACCAGCCGGACCACACTGCGGTGACTGATGAGGGTCCCCTTGGGTTGGCCGGTCGAGCCGGAGGTATACATGATATACGCCAGGGCGGCACTGCCCCCTGCCGCGTCGCTGAGCATGGTTCTCGGCTCCTGCCCAATTGAGGCCCAGGCCAAGTCCAAAACCACGATGGAGACCCCCTCCACTCCTTCTACCTGTTGGCCATAGGACGCGTGCGTCACCACTACTTGCACCCCGGCATCCTGCACCAAAAAGGCCAGTCGTTCGGACGGAGCGTGCGGATCCAACGGCACATAGGCCCCGCCGACTTTAAGGATACCGAGGAGACTGACGAGCAGATCCACGCCCCGGTCGAGACACACCCCCACCCGACTCTCCGCCCCCACGCCTTGCCGCCGCAGCCAGTGCCCCAAGCGCGTGGCTCGCTGCTGCAACTGCTGATACGTCAGGTGAGCGTCCCCATCGATAACGGCCACCGCCTCCGGGCGGGCCACGACCTGCTCCTCAAATAACACCCCCAGACTCTGGTCTTGGGGATAGCTGGTGGCCGTAGCGTTCCAGGTCACCCGCTGTTGGTGGTGCTCATCCGCATCTACTAATTGAATAGCCGACAGCCGCTGTGTGGGATCTTTCCCGACGGATTCTAGGATTCGCTGAAAATGCTGGCCCAACCGCGTGACGGTCTGTGCCGTGAAGAGATCGGTGTTATACAGGAAGCTCAAGACGAAGCGTCCCTCCCGCTCCCACACATGACATTCCAGGTCCATTCGTGTCGTGATCCCCCACCCCCCATAAGGCTGAACCTGTATCCCGGAGAGACGAAGGCTTTCAAACGGGATGTTCTGCACGGCAAACATCACTTGAAAGAGGGGATTGCGCCCCCGATCCCGTTCTGGTTGCAACTCCTCGACGATCCGCTCAAACGGCACGTCCTGGTGATCATAGGCCTCGACGGACACACGTTTCGTCCGGTCCACGAGTGCCACAAACGAGGGATCGCCTGAGAGATCCGTGCGAAGCACCAAACTATTCACGAAAAACCCGATGAGGCCTTCCAAATCGGTGCGCGTGCGATTGGCGATAGGCGAACCCACCACAATATCCGTTTGTCCGGTATATTTTGCCAGTAGGGCATTAAAAGCGGCTAACACCCAAATGGTCAGGGTCACCCCGTGCTGGCCACTCAAGATACGCAGGGCCTGGGACAGCTCTGGGGAAAGGGGCACCAGTTCCCGGGCAGCCCCAAAGGTCTGGACCGCTGGCCTGGGCAAATCGGTCGGGAGGGCCAAGGTAGGCATTCCTGCTAACTGTTGTCGCCAATACCCTAACTGCTTGTCTAAATTTTCTCCCTGCAACCACGTTCTCTGCCAAACCGAAAAATCAGCATACTGAATGGGTAACACCGGCAAGGTTGGCGCCTGATCTTTCAAATAAGCCGCATAGCTCTCCTCCAATTCATGGCTTAAGATCCCCATAGACCAGCCATCCGAAATGATGTGATGCAGGGTAATCACGAACACATGATCGTCTTGCCCCAGGTGCAACAAGAACAGCCGAATCAATGGGCCTTTTCCCAAATCAAAGGCACGCGCCACCTCGGTTTTGACGAACGCCTGAGCGGTCGTCTCTCGTTCAGATTCCGGGATACCCGCGATATTCTCTTCCCGCCAGGGCAACCGAAAGTCCGTGGCAATCACTTGCTTGGGAGAGCCATCCTGACTGGGAAAGGAAGTTCGAAGAGTTTCATGCCGGTCGACCAAGGTTTGAAAACTCCGTTTCAGTGCCCCCACGTGTAAGGAGCCGCTCAGGCGAACCACCAACGGGCTGTTATATCCCGCACTCTCAGGTTCGAGTTGATGGAGAAACCAGAGCCGTTGTTGGGCAAACGACAGCGGAAGCCCGTCTTCGCGGGAGACCCTCTGGAGTGCCACACCCTGACTTGGTGCCTTTTCCCGTGTCTGGAAAACCTTCCTATCTACGAGACCGGCCACCGTGGGTGACGCAAAAAACTCCCGTAAGGAGAGGTCTCTGTCAAATTCTTCCCGAACCCGCGACACCACTTTCGTGGCCAAGAGGGAATGGCCGCCGATTTCGAAGAAATTGTCCTGGACGCCCACCCGCTCCCGGTTCAAGACCGCTTGCCAGATGGCCGCCAGGCGCCGTTCGATTGCAGTGCGCGGGGCCACATACGTCGTCTCCTGAAGCCGGTCCGCCTCCCTTGGTTTCGGCAAGGCCCGCTTGTCCACTTTGCCATTGGCGGTAAGCGGCATGCCCTCCAGCCGTATGACGACACTCGGCACCATGTACCCCGGCAACTGCTGCTTCAGATGCGCCCGGAGAGTAGGGAGGTCGTCCTCCTTGGCCGTCACCACATAGGCTACCAGCTCCTTCTCCCCCGGCTGATCTTCTCGGCAGACCACGACGGCGTCCTGGACGGCAGCATGCTCTCGAAGCGTGACTTCAATCTCGCCGACTTCAATGCGATGGCCACGCACCTTGACCTGCCCATCCCGGCGGCCCTGAAATTCCAAGGCCCCTTGTCGATTCCACCGCACCTGATCGCCCGTGCGATATACCCGGGCGCCCGGCTCTGTACTATAGGAAAGGGGCAGAAACTTCTCTGCCGTCAGAGTTGGCTGATTGAGATAGCCCCAGGCCACCCCGTCGCCTCCGATCAGTAGTTCCCCTGCCACGCCCACCGGCACGAGGTGTTGCCTGCGATCCACCACATAGGCCTGCGTGTTGCTCACGGGCCGCCCGATCGGCACCGTCACACCCGTCAGATCCGCCGCCTCCACCCGATGCCATGTGGCAAACGTCGTCGATTCCGTCGGCCCATAGACATGCGCGAGCTGTCCCGGCGGGCCAGCCTCCAACACCCGTGCCACCCAGGCCCGATCGACCAGCTCGCCCCCAAAGAGCACCGTCTTCAGCGACGCCAGTGCACGCGGTTCTTCTCGCACGACCTGATTGAATAAGGCCGTCGTCATAAAGAGCGCCGACACCCCTTCTTCCTGAACCCGCGCCGCGAAACGGGCGGGCGTGAGGACGGCCTCTTGCTCAAAGACCACCACCACCCCACCATTCAATAAGGCGCCCCACACTTCAAACGTGATCGCGTCAAAGGCCACATGCGCCACGTGCGCCACCCGTGCCTGTGAGCCGAGGTGAATATAATTCGTGGCTTGGACCAGCCGGACCACACTGCGGTGACTGATGAGAGTCCCCTTGGGCTGGCCGGTCGAGCCCGAGGTATACATAATGTACGCCAACCCCAGACTATGGCCGGTGGCGGGCACCCCACGGTCCGCTTCCTGAGCGATCGGCGCCCACTCCTGATCGAGTACATGCACGATCCCGGGGGGAAGGCCTCCGAGCTGGGGCCGATGGATGTCATGGGTCAAGACCAGGCGCACCCCGGCATCCTGCACCAAAAAGGCCAGCCGTTCGGGTGGAGCGTGCGGATCCAACGGCACATAGGCCCCGCCGATTTTGAGAATACCGAGGAGACTGACGAGCAGGTCCACGCCCCGGTCGAGACACACCCCCACCCGACTCTCCGCCCCCACGCCTTGCCGCCGCAGCCAGTGCCCCAGTTGCGTGGCCCGCTGCTGCAACTGCTGATACGTCAGGTGAGCGTCCCCATCGATAACGGCCACCGCTTCCGGGCGAAGGGCCACCTGCTCCTCAAATAACACCCCCAGACTCTGGTCTTTCGGATAGCTAGTGGCCGTAGCGTTCCAGGCCACTCGCTGTTGATGCCGTTCCGTGTCATCGACCAGCGAGACTGCCGAGAGCCGTTGGGCGGGCATCTCCACGACCCGCTCCAAGACCGTTTGATAATGGTGCCCGAAGGAGGCCAGAGTTGAGGGCTCAAAGAGATCCCGGTTGTAGACCAAAGAAATGGTTACCTCCTCCCCTCTTTCCCACACATGACACTCCACATCGACCCGAGTTTTTCGGCCCCCACCCTGAAAAGGCTCAATGGTCACACCGGGTAATTGCAACCTTTCATACGGCGCATTCTGCACGGCAAACATCACTTGAAACACTGGGTTACGACTGGGATCGCGTTCAGGTTGTAAATCCTCCACAATTTGTTCAAAGGGGACATCCTGATGATCATATGCCTCCAATGAGGTGGTTTTGACGCGACCCAGCAATTCCGCAAACGACGGATCGCCTCCGACATCTGTTCGCAACACCAGACTATTCACGAAAAAGCCAATCAACCCTTCAATTTCTTTCCGGTTACGATTGGCGATAGGGGAGCCCACCACGATATCCGTTTGCCCCGAATATTTCGCCAGCAAGACCGTGAAGGCCGTGAGCATCGTGATAGACAAGGTGACTCCCTGCTGCTGACTATACTTTTGCAGGGCCTGACAGAGGGCCGGCTGGAGCCTTAAGACATGTTGTCTTGCGTCAAAGGTTTGGATAGCCGGTCGCAAAAAATCTACGGGAAAGGCCAGGGGAACGAAATCGGCTAATTTTTTTCGCCAATACCCTAATTGGGCCTCCAATACTTCTCCCCGAAGCCAGGTCCGCTGCCAGACCGCAAAGTCAGCATATTGAATGGGTAAGGGGGGTAATTCCGGGTCCCGCCCCTGAAGGCCCGCCGCATAGCAAGTTTCCAGCTCTCGACCCAATATCCCTAATGACCAACCGTCAGAAACAATATGATGCATCGTGAGCACTAAAACATGATCCTCTTCGCCAACCTGTATCAACGAAACTCGGAAGATTGGCCCGGTTTCCAAGTCAAACAGACGGCTTACTTCATTTTGTACGACCTCCTGAAGCGATTCTTCCTGGTTGTCGGCTTCTCTAAGGTCGTGTTGGGACCAAGGAACCCGTAGCTCCTTTGCAATGACTTGGGTTGGATCTCCCTTGTGGCCGGGAAAAGAGGTACGCAGAGCTTCATGGCGATCTACGATAACTTGTAAGCTTTGTCGTAGAACCCCAACATCCAGATGTCCTCGAATTCGCACAACCAGGGGACTATGATACCCGGTACTCTCCGGATCCAATTGATGAAGAAACCAGAGCCGTTGTTGGGCGAAGGAAAGAGGAAGTGGATGGGAACGTTCTTGAGGAAGAATCGCAGAAGAAGCCGTAGCTTGATGAACGGTTTGAAGAATATCAATCAGTTGAGCTTTGTTTTTTACAATCTTCTCTCTTAATTCGGGAGTTAATGCTCCGGGAGGGGCATCGTACCGAAGGACACCCTTCTCGACCCAAAGGGAAATATCAAGAGTTTTCAGGTGGGACAATAAATGAATGGGAGTCAAAAGGTTCCCTCCTCCCGATCCGACATGCCAGGAGAGGTGGTGACCGGCTTCCCGGTTGTCGTCCATCTAAGAGTTTCAATGCTTTGGGCCAATTGTTCGACGGTTGGCACTTCAAAAAAGATAGCCAATTTCATCTCTACCTTGAACTGCTCACGCAGGCGGGAAACCACTTGCGTGGCCAACAAGGAATGTCCTCCCACCTCAAAAAAATTGTCTTGCCTTCCCACCTTTTCTACCTTTAAAACGTCTTGCCAAATTTCGGCTATCTGTTCCTGAATCTCTCCACTTGGAGGCACATACGCTACTCCTTGAGTTCGATCGGCCTCTGTTGGAGCTGGTAACGCCCGTTTGTCTACCTTTCCATTCGATGTCAAAGGAATGGCCTCAATCCGCATGAACACCGTCGGCACCATGTAACTCGGCAATCGCTGTTTCAAATAATCTCGAAAGACCTGGGCCTTCACTAAGGACTGATCTCCAACCACATAGGCAACGAGTTCTTTGTCTCCGGGGCCATCTTCCCGACACATTACGACGCCAGCTTGCACATCTGGATGCTGACTCAGTTTGGCTTCTATTTCTCCGAGTTCAATGCGATGGCCTCGCAGTTTAATCTGATGGTCGCGGCGACCTTTAAATTCAATGGCTCCTGTGCTCAAAGATCGCACCAGATCACCGGTCCGATACAATCGCCCCCCCGGTTTTCCACGCCACGAATCTGGTATAAATTTTTCGGCAGTTAGTCCTGGGCGATTGAGATACCCACGAGCCAATCCATCACCGCCTAATAACAACTCCCCGTATACGCCTTTCGGCACGGGATGTTGACGAATATCCACGATATACCCCTGGGTATTGGCGATCGGTCGGCCTATAGGAATTGTGGGGGCATTATCGGGAATGGTTTCAATTCGGTGCCATGTCGAGAAGGTAGTGTTTTCGGTGGGACCATACACATGCAGAAAGCGACGGGGTGAGCCATTCTCGGTCAGTACCCGAATCCATTTCGGATCCACAGCCTCTCCCCCAAACAAAACCTGTCTCACACCATGAAATGTGGACGGCACAGCCTGGGCAATATGATTCACTAAGGCGGTCGTCACAAAAATGGTAGAAATATCGTATTGCCGCACCGCACGCTGGAATTCCGAGGGAGCTAGGACCACCGTCTTGGGGAGGACTACCACTTGGCCTCCGTTTAGTAAGGCCCCCCAAATTTCAAAGGTGGCCGCATCAAAGGCCACTGGCGCAACCTGGGCCAGCCTATCCTCCGAAGTTAGCTCCACATAATCTGTGTCCAGAACCAGCCGCACCACCCCGCGGTGAGGAATAGTGATGCCTTTTGGGTGCCCGGTTGACCCAGAGGTATACATCACGTAGGCCAGATTATCCGGTCTCGTCACTGCTTCAAGCGGGGTCGTTTGGTGCCAGCCAAGATCCACGGTTTTCTGATCGAACGGGACCACGGTTCCCGCCCACCCCGGTCCGATCGTCCCCCGTAACCCTTCCTCGATCACGAGCACCTTACAGTTGGCATCCTGTAACATAAAGGCCCCTCGATCGGGTGGGATCTGCGGATCCACAGGTACATAAGCGCCCCCGGCTTTCACGATGCCCAATATTGTTATGACCAACTCCAGGCTCCGTTCTAAGCAAACCCCCACACACACCTCCGGACCCACACCGTGGGCACGTAACATGTGCGCGCAGTGAGTCGCGCGCTCATTGAGCTGAGAATATGTGAGCTGGTTCGGGCCTTCAACCACAGCTACGGCTTCAGGGCGGACCGCCACCTGTTCAGCAAACAAATCAGTGATCGTCCGCTCTTGGGGATAGGCTGTTGCGGTGTTGTTCCATTCCACCAAGTGCTTGTGTCGTTCATGGCGGTCTAAGAGAGATAGCTTGGATAGCTCTTGATCTGGGTTTCGTACAACCCCTTCCAATAGGCGATGGAAATGCCGACCCATCTGTTTAATGGTCGCCTCTTCAAACAAATCCGTGTTGTAGACAAAGAGAAGTGTCAACCCATTTTCAATTTCTCGGATATAACACTCCAAATCAAAGCGGGTCTGCACAATTTTGCTCGCGAAGGGCGTGACCGTCAGGCCCGGGAGCGTAAACCCTTCAAAGGGCGCATTCTGCACCGCAAACATCACCTGAAAGAGCGGATTGCGGCTGGGGTCGCGGTCTGGCTGTAATGCTTCCACTAACCGTTCAAACGGGAGGTCTTGATGATCATACGCTTCCAAGGATGTTGTTTTGACCTGATTGACGACGGTCCGAAACGAGGGATCCCCGGAAAGATCGACCCGCATCACCAGACTATTCACGAAAAACCCGATTAATCCTTCAATCTCCTTGCGAGTACGATTGGCAATGGGGGAACCGACCGCTATGTCCGTCTGGCCTGTATACTTGCTCAGTAAAATCATAAAAGCAGACAAAAGCACGTTGGCGAGTGTTCCGTCGACTTGGCGACTAATTTTCCCTAACTGTTCCGTCACATCATGGGAAATTCGTTGCCCATGGCTGGCTCCCGAAAACGTTTGTACGGACGGGCGGGGTCGATCAGTGGGCAAGGGTAAGGGAACAAGATCTGCCAATTGGCGGCCCCAATAGTTCAGCTGTTCCTCCAATACCGCCCCCTGTAGTCTATCCCGTTGCCACACAGAAAAATCCGCATACTGAATCGGCAGGTCTGGGAGCGTGGCAGGTTGCTGGGTCAGGTAAGCCGTGTAAAGTTCACAAAGTTCACGACTGAGCACCCCAAACGACCACCCATCTGAAATAATGTGATGCATCGTGAGCAGTAACAGATGCTCTTCCTCCTTCATTTGAACTAACAACGCGCGCAGCAGTGGGCCGGTGACAAGATTAAACGGTCGACGACCTTCCTCCTGGACCAAAGCCTCCACGGTTGATTCCTGTTCAGCATCTGACAATTCTCGAACATCTTCCTCTCGCCAGGAAAGTTGGGATTCCTGTTTAATAGCTTGCACCGGGTGCCCCTCTTCAATGGGAAACGAAGTTCGCAATGTTTCATGGCGATTGATAAGATCTTGGAGACTCCTTTGGAGAGCCCGGACGTGTAACCGCCCAGAAAGTAATAGGGTACGTGATAAATTATAGGCGGAACTGTCGGGATCTAATTGATGTAAAAACCATAATCGTTGTTGGGAATAGGACAAGGGAATAGAAGACGGACGCTCTACGTTCAAGAGCGATTTCGCCGAAACCCTGTTTTCTCTAGAGGTCTGACGTAAGAGCGTCAGGATTTCAGGTTTTCTTTTCTTGATTTCCTCAAGAAGCTCCTTCGTCAGGACATGGTCTGGGGCTTCGAAGCCTAACTGCTCTCCTTCAGCCCATAGTGTCACGTCAAGACGATGAAGATAGGATAAAAAGGAAACTATTGATTGAGATTCCACCGTGTTTGTCTTTCTATTTGCCTCACAAAGAAGATTGTGAGAGCACTCTATATTTTCCCATGGATCCACGCCGCCCGTTTCATAACAGCACCCTCGATCGTTTGTCCGAGTCCGAACGGGAGTCATCTTGTGCCTCTCGCAGAGACGGGTACAGCATTTCGAGCATATGGGCCAATCCTCGAATAGTCGGTACTTGAAAAAACGTCTTGAGTTTCAATTCGACCTGGAGTTGTTCGCGTATTCGGGAGACCACTTGCGTGGCCAACAAGGAATGTCCGCCCAATACGAAGAAATTTTGGTCCATTCCCACGCGTTTGCCCCCTAAAACTTCCTCCCAAATGGACGCCAAAGTTTTCTCCAGAAGTGTTTCCGGAGCTAGATAGGGGGAAATGACGTCTGGGGTCTCCGACACTGAAAGTTGTCGGTAGTCCACCTTGCCATTTGGCGTCAATGGGAATTTTTCTAGCAGCACGAAAGCATTAGGAAGCATGTATCCGGGAACTTGGGCTTCAAGAAAAGTCCGCAATTCGGAAGAACTCAAAACACTCTTCCTAACCGGAATCACAAAAGCCGCGAGTTGTGTCGTGTTGGCTGTATCTTCCCGGTATACCACTACCGCTTCACGCACTTTTTCATGTGTGCGCAGAACCGCCTCAATGTCCTCCAATTCAATCCGATAGCCCCGTATTTTAACTTGGCGATCTTTTCGTCCTGCTAACTCCACCGTCCCATCGGGACGAAAACGGCCCAAATCTCCCGTGCGAAAAACCCGGTCTCCTTTTTCCCCCCCAAATGGATTGGCTTGAAATTTAGCCTGGGTCAGGACAGGATTCCGGAAATAGCCCATGGCCAAGTAAGGCGTACGAATGCAGATCTCTCCTAACTCTCCAACTCCTGCCAGTTGATCCATCTGATTGAGAACGAGAAGTTGAACTCCGTCGATCCCTTGGCCAATAGAAATGGCCTGTCCGTCCTTCTCCTCTTCGGTAGGTATGACAAAATAACTCATGATCTGCGGGGTTTCCGTGGCTCCATAACAATTGATCCAAGTCGCCTTGGGCATGAGTTTTCTCAAGGATTCCACATGCGAAGGCAGGAGACGATCCCCCCCACACACCACCTGGCGGATTGACGGATAAGTCATTTCAGTCTCTTCCTTGGCCATGCCCAACATCTCCAAATACGCAGGAGTAAGATGGGTGACCGTGATACCTTGGTCCTTGATCCAAGAACCGACCTGTCCCAAGGCATACACATCGGAGTCAGGAATACAAATTCTCCCTCCTACCCAAAGTGGAGCAAAAATATCTCGTAAGACCGGATCATGACCTAACCCAGAAAATAGGGTAACGCGGTCCGTCTCAGTGAGTTGAAATTTCTTGGTATACCAGGCTAAAAAATGCGAAAGCGGACGGTGGGCGTTCTGCACACATTGAGGAATACCGGAAGTCCCTGAGGTAACCATAAGATACGCCATGTCCTCAGACCGGACTACAAAAGCGAGAGGTGTGCAAGGATAAGACCAAAGTCCCCTGTTTTCCTCTAACCCCGAACCAACCATTGAAGGAATAACACAGTGGCAACCTAAGGACTGCACATACGAGTCAAGCAAGGGGGGCAAGGCAGTTCCCGTCTCCAGGCTGATCATTCCTTTAGGTTTGACCAATTCGAGTATGTGGTGCAAACGACCTTCGGGATACGTTGGTTCCAAAACAAGAAAAGAGGCTCCGGTTTTAAGCACCCCTACCAAGGCACAAACAAATGAGGCATCCCGATGAGCATAGATCGCGACGACGTCCCCAGGCTTCACCCCATGTGAGCGCAGATACTGAGCCACTTGGTTGCTACGCTCATCTAATTCTTTATAGGAAACCGTTCCACCAGGATCAGTGATGGCGATGTTTTCCGGATGGTGTAAAACCTGTTGAGCAAACATTTCTACAATATTTTTTTGATCCTTTACCCGCAGTGGCTCTGTGGGATCAGGTAATACACCCTGGCTCCTTTGCGTCACCAATGTATACGTATCAATAGGTCGGTCAGGATTGTCCACCACCTGTTGAAAGAGCCCTTCAAACTGCTCCAGCAATTCGCTCATGCGGGCTTCGCTAAAAAGGCTCACATTATAGACCAAGCTCATTGGGAGCCCGTCTGGGAATTCTTGGAAATATAACGTCCAATCAAACAAAGAAGGGACATAGGGAACCGGAACTTTAGATGTTTCCACGCCCTTGAAGTCAAATTCACGATCGGCAAAATTGTGCATATTGAGCAATACTTGAAAGATGGGAGTAACCCCAGGTTCTCGAATAGGGTGGAGTTCTTTAAGAAGTTTTTCAAAAGGAATATCCTGATGGTCAAAAGCCTCAGCTACCACATCCCTCACCCGATGCAATAACGTTCGAAACGTGGGCCGCCCCGACAAATCCGTTCGTAATGCCAGGTTATTCAGAAAACAACCGATGAGAGGGTTCAGTTGTTCTCGTACTCGACCTGAAACCGGGGCTCCCACACAAATATCAGTCAGCCCGGAAAATCGATGAAGGATTAATTGAATGCCGCTTAGGAAAAGCATGAAGGTGGTACACCGCTCTGATGTTTTCAGGGCCTGCAACTTCTGACAGAGGCCGGAAGAAAAGACTTTAGTAATCCGCCCGCCCTTGAATTTCTGGTATGAACTCCTGGGAAAATCCCGCGGCATGGGGATCGCGGCGGGCAGATCGGCCAGTTGACGAGTCCAAAAGGCCAACTGGCGGCTACCAATGTCCCCCGCGATATACTCCCGCTGCCAGACCGCATAATCTGCATACTGGAGGGGTAAGGGAGTTAATTCAGGAGCCTTGCCCGCACAAAAAGAGTTATAGAGATGGGAAATCTCCTTGTTCAGCACTTCCATCGACGCCGCATCAATCACGGAATGATGCGCATTAAAAATGAGAAGATGGTTTCGATCATGTAATTTAATAATTCGTATCCGAAATAACGGACCGCGATCTAATTCAAAGGGTCGGCCTTCTTCCTGCATAATTTTATTGGCTTGTACAATCCCTTCAGACTCTGGCAATCCACCCAATTCCGTAACCGATAAATCAACTTCAACCGAGGGTGCGATGGTTTGCTGAGGTTGCCCCCCTACCGCTACAAAGGTAGTTCGAAAACTCTCATGCCGGTTCACCAGTGTTTGAAAACTTTGTCTTAATGCTTCAACGTTTAAGGGCCCCAGCAATCTATAGGCTCGTAAATGCGCAAAAGCTTCAGGTTGAGTTTGGAATTGATCTAAAAACCAAAAACGTTCTTGCGCATACGACAACGGGATGGGGGTGGGACGATTGCCTAATGGTCTGGGGAAATCCACCTCCCCGGCTTCTTTGGGATCCATAGTATGGATTTGTCCAGCAATTCCTGCCACTGTTGGATTTTGAAGAAACTCTTTCAAGGAAACTTTTTTTGAGAGGGAAGAGTGGATTTTTGATATTATTTTAGTCGCAAGCAATGAATGCCCACCCAGATCGAAAAAGTTGTCATGGATCCCCACTTGCTCCAGACCCAACACCTCCCGCCAGATGGCTGCCACCGCCTCCCCTGTCGGTGTCCCCGGCGCCACATACGCCGTGCCCACCTGGGCCCGCGTCCCCTCCGGCGCCGGTAACGCCCGTCGATTCACCTTCCCATTGGGCGTCAGGGGCAACTGCTCCAGGAAGACAAACGCACTCGGAACCATGTACTCCGGCACCTGGGCTTCTAACGCCCCTCGAATCGTCGGCACCAGCGCCTGTACCAGCTTTTCCTTTAACGGATTCGTCCCATACGCGGCCCAGCCCTGCTCTTGGCCCGAGGGTCGGCCATGCCAGGGCAACACACAGGGGCGGCGGCCTGGCGTCCGTCGGCGCCACACCGCCGACATCCGGCCAGGGGCATCGTGGCCGCTTTCGCCCACTTCACACCAATAGTCAGTAGCCACTTCCAGGGTCCATAACGCCTGTGGGTCCACTCCCTCCCCCTGCTCCGCTCTGAGCATCTCGCGCAACTCCGCCACAGTGCCCAGCCCCGAGGACTGTCCCAACCAGTCCAGCACCTGTCCCTCGGTGTGAAGCCGCGCGTTGGGAATATTCTTCAGCCCGAGCACGTCCCCCCTCTGCGCAGTCACCAAGGTCGAGAGGCCGGTCACACTCAGCCCTTCACTCTCCCAGTCGCGCCAGTCAATCGCCGCATGCGCGTCCTCTGGAGGCTCTTTATGCAAAATGACGTCATAGCGAAACCGCGTGAGCTCATTGTGCGTCTGGCCCTGTTTCCAGAGGATTTCTACCTGCATGGGAGTAGGGACTTGGTGGGCCAGGGTCATGAAAAAGGCCGGATCGATGACCAACTCTTCCTCACGGGCTTGCCCCTGTTGAATGCGTTGCGCTAATTCCCCCGTGGGCAGCGACTCTTCGGCTTTAAACAATTGAATGGAGGCCTGGTAGGCAGCCAGCAACGGCAGACTCCGCACGTCGCCCACAAACAGACACCCCCCAGGCTGAAGCAACGCCAGGGCGTCAGTGAGCACCTGGGCCAGATAGTCCATGCTGGGAAAATACTGCGTCACCGAATTAATAATGATCGTGTCAAAACTGCCTGGCGCAAACCCCTGCAGATTATCTGCGAGCCGCTGCTCCAGCTGCACATGCTGAAGCTCGGACCGGGACACCAAGCCTTGGCGCACCCCATCCAAGGCCACCGCCGAAAAGTCCGTCCCCACATACTGCTCGCAGGTTGGCGCCAGCCGGTACAACAACAGCCCCGTTCCACAGCCAATCTCCAATACCCGCCGCGGCTGTAGTCCCTGAATGCGCTCCACGGTCGCCTCGACCCACTCTTCCATCTCCTTTTGTGGTATGGCCTTTCCTGTGTAGCTACTGTTCCACCCCGTGAGGTTGAGCAAAGGATTCGAATCCTCTAGTCCCGCCCCATAGGTATCCTCGTATAAGCTCTGCCATGTGGTGATATGTTCCCCTTGCCAGACTTTGTGTTTCGTGGATGCTGTCAAACCTCCCAATTGCGTGGGATCCGGCACCACATACGCCACCAAACGCTGATCGCCTGGCACATCCTCTCGCACCACCGCCACCGCCTCGGCCACTGTAGGTTGGTGCGTTAACACCGCTTCGATTTCCCCTAATTCCACGCGATAGCCGCGGAGTTTGACTTGCTGATCGCGACGGCCCTTAAATTCAATGACCCCATCCCGGCGATACCGCACCACATCGCCCGTTTGGTACACCCGCGCCCCCGGCTCCGCACTCCACGGATGCGGCACAAATTTCTCCGCCGTGAGGGCTGGGCGGTGGAGATAGCCCCGCCCCAGCCCCTCGCCCCCGATAGCCAATTCCCCATACACCCCCACCGGCACCGGCTGCATCGGCCGATCCAGAATATACACCTGCGTGTTCGCGATCGGGTGCCCAATGGGCACCGACGCCCCCACCTCACTCCCCGCCTCCATCACATGACAACAGGTAAACGTGGTATTCTCCGTGGGCCCATACCCGTTGATCAGCCGCCCCCCCTTCCAGAGATGGGCGAGCACCTGATTGACATGAGCCACGGATAACACATCGCCTCCCGCCAACAGGTGCGGAACCCCACACAAGGCCGCTCGTTGGGTATCCACCATTTGATGAAACAACGCCGCCGTGAGCCACAGCGTGCTGATCCCTTGCTCCTGAAGACACTGCCCCAATTCATCCAGCGAGGGGACGTGGGGTGGGAAGAGGACCAACTTGGCTCCGTGGAGCAGACTCCCCCACAATTCGAAGGTCGACGCATCAAAGGCCAACGGCGCTAATTGAAGAAAGGTGTCATCCGGGTCCACCTTGAGATAGTTTGTCTGCTTCACGAGCCGCACCACATTCCGATGGCAGATATTGATGCCTTTGGGGACTCCCGTCGAGCCGGAGGTATACATGAGGTAGGCCAGGTTCGCGGCGGTGGCCCCACTGTCGACCGGCGTCTCGGGTAGGGACTCGATTCGCCCCCCCGCCCCGTCCAAGGCCACCACCACGCCCCCCCACTCGGAGGGAAGGGACGCGCGGAACCGCTCATGAAGGAGCACGAGCGCCAGGTTAGTCTCGTTCAGGATGAAGGCCAGGCGTTCCGGAGGGAGCTTGGGGTCCAACGGCACATACGCCCCACCGGCTTTCAGAATGCCCAGCACCCCCACCACCAGCTCCACACTCCGCTCGAGACACAGCCCCACACACACTTCTGGACCCACGCCGTGTTGCCGTAAGTAGTGAGCCAGTTGATTGGCGCGCCGATCCAACTCTGCATAGGTCAATTGCCGGGCCTCATCTACGACCGCCACCGCCTCCGGTCCGGCTGCCACTTGCTCGGCAAACAACTCAACAATCGTCCGTTCCCGCGGATAGACCGTGGCCGTGGTATTCCATTCCACCACCTGTTGTGTGAGCTCTCCTTCGTCAAGAAGGCAAAGCTGGGAAAGTCGTTGCTCAGGACCACGCACCAGCTCGGCCAACACCCGCCGATAATGCCGCCCCAGTTGCTCGATCGTGACGGCATCAAACAGGTCCGTGTTATACATCAACACCACCGATAACCCCTCAGCCTGTTCGCGCACATGACACTCCAGGTCAAAGCGCGTTTGGGTAATGGGTAAGGAAAAGGGGGCCATCGTTAATCCAGGCAGACTCATATCCTCCCGCGGCGCATTCTGCACCGCAAACATCACCTGAAATAGCGGATTGCGACTCGGATCCCGCTCCGGCTGCAATTCATCGACGATCCGTTCAAACGGTAGGTCCTGATGATCATAGGCTTCCAATGACATCACCTTGACTCGGTGCAGCACCTCTTCCAAGGATGGATCCCCCGATAAGTCCGAGCGCAACACTAAACTGTTCACAAAAAATCCGATCAGCCCTTCAATCTCTTGACGGGTCCGATTGGCAATGGGGGAACCAACCGCCACGTCTGTCTGCCCCGTGTACTTCGCAATTAAGACCTGAAAGGCCGCTAGTAATGTGATCGCCAAGGATACGCCAGAACGATGGCTAAGGTTGCGTAATTCATTCGTGAGCTGGAGATCGATCAATTGAACCGAGCTGGATCCCCCGAACGTCTGCTGCGCTGGCCGGGGCCGGTCCGTCGGCAACTCTAACGGCGCTAAGTCCGCTAACTGTCCTCGCCAATACCTCAGCTGCTCTTCCAGCACAGCCCCCTGTAACCACTCCCGTTGCCACACCGCATAATCCACATATTGAATAGAAAGAACGGGTAAGGCGGACGGCTGTTTCGTAACTTCCTCAGTGTAGAAGGCTCCCAAATCGCGAATAAGAAGGCCACGGGACCAACCATCGGTCACAATGTGGTGAAGCACAACCACCAGCACATGTTCCGTCTCCTCTGTCTGCAACAGCCCCACACGGATCAGCGGCCCGGTCACCAGAGAAAAGGGTTGAAGGCATTCTTCAGCAATCAGATGGTTTACCCGAGCCTCGCATTCACTTCGGGGAATGGTGCGGAGATCCTCGTGCCTCAAGGAAAGAAAACACTCCTCGGAAATGACTTGAACCGGCTTGTCATCTATCGTCGGGAAGGACGTTCGAAATATGGCATGTCTGGCCATGACTCTTTTCAGACTCGTACTCAGGGCTGCCACATCAAGAGAACCCGATAGGCGCAAAGCCAGGGACATATTGTAGGCGCTACTGTCTGGCTCAAGTTGATGCAAGAACCACAGCCGTTCTTGAGAGAAGGACAGCGGATAGGTGCTATGGCGGGGTCCTGCTTCCAAGGGAGGAACTTGGTCGCTTCCCTCGGATTGCGCTAGGAGGGAGAGAAGATCCTGTTTATGCGCGGCAATCTGTTCTAATACGGCTGCCGTGAGAGCACCCTCTGGGGCTTCATACTCAAGATAGCCATCCTCCGCCCAAAGGTGAATACCACGTTTCCGTAACAACGATAACAATTGAAGCGCATTCATTACAGACGACCTCGGGTGACGTGTTGAGAAGGGTTTTCTTTCGCTTGACCTGGGCCTTGGACGAGAGCTTGTAAGGAAATGATCCCTTCCGCCAAGCCGGCTACCGTCGGCATGGCAAAAAAGTCCCGTAGCCGAATTTTTACCCCACACGTTTTCCCTATTCGGGCGACCACTTGGGTCGCAAAGAGCGAGTGCCCCCCCAGGTCAAAAAAGTTGTCATGGACGCCTACCTGGTCCGTCCCCAAAATGTCTTTCCAGATGTCCGCCAGCATGCGTTCCGTCCTAGTCTCGGGGGCTTGAAAGGTGGTCCCCAGCCCCTCTCGAGTCCCCGTGGGCGCGGGCAGGGCATTCCGATCGACTTTGCCATTGGGTTTCAAGGGCAATTGATCAAGCAATACAAAAACGGACGGGACCATGTACGCTGGAAGCTGTCCATTAAGGTATTGACGAATTTCATTCACCGACAGTGCGTCACGAGATACCACATACCCCACCAACTGGGGCTCCCCACCGGACTCCTCGCGACACACGACCACCCCGGCCTGCACCCGGGGATGGTGCTGGAGGACGGATTCAATCTCCCCTAACTCGATACGATAGCCACGGACTTTGACTTGGCCATCCCGCCGCCCCATAAATTCCACGGTGCCATCCGGGCGATACCGTCCGAGGTCGCCCGTCCGATACCGCCGCGGCCCGCCAGGGATAGAGGCCGCTCGAAATACTTGGTCGGTCAGTTCCGGCTGATGCCAATACCCCACCGCCACATAGGGACTGTCTACCGCAATCTCCCCATAGAGTTCGGCCTCCCCCCCCGCCTCATCCAACAGGACCACCTGGGTCTCTTCCACCGGGTAGCCCACCGGAATCGTTGGCCCCACCCATTCTGTCTCCTTGGAGGCGATGAATTGTAAACTGAGCGTGGATTCCGTGGGTCCTAGGCCATTGACCAAGAGACAGTCTGAAGGCAGGTTTTGTTGATAGGCCTCAAAGTCCGCCCGCGTGGCTTCCTCCCCCCCCAGCACCACCAGGCGTAAGGCCGGTAAAGAAACCGGGCCTGTCTGCCCCTTTAGCCAATACCGGTAGACCGTGGGCGTGGAATGGTAGATGGTGATCCCGCTCTCCGCGAGCCATGGGGTGAGGTCCACCGGACTGTGCTCCCGAAGATTAAAGGGAAACAGGCTGGCCCCATTGAGCAAAGCCCCCCAGATATCCATCACGGCCGCATCAAAGCTATAAGAAGGCAAGAGCGTGAGGCGATCGGCGGGGTCAATCTTAAGATTATTGGTATAGACGCGGATGTGATGCAACACATTCCGATGGGTTTGCATCACCCCTTTCGGCGTCCCCGTGGTGCCGGAGGTATAGAGGAGATACGCCAAGGCGTCGGGCGCGATTGCAACTTGAGGGTTGCGCTCCTCCGCACTCCCGCCCGCCTCCTCCACATTCAGCACCTGACAGCCGGCGTGGTGGAACGGGGCCGCTTGCTGGGCCAAGGCCGAGCTCGTCAGAATGGTGGTCAGCTGCGTATCGCGCACCACGACGTCGAGCCGAGCTGGGGGCAGGAATGGATCTAACGGGACATAGGGATGGCCGGTCTTCAATATCCCCAGCAGCGCCGCCACCATCGGCGCGCCGGTCTCAAACAAGAGCCCGATGGGTTCCGAGGGCGTCCGGTTGGCAGAAGTGGCCAAGAGCCTATGTGCCAGCCGATTGGCCTGGGCATTGAGCTGAGCATACGTCCAGGTATGCTCTTCGGTCTGGATAGCCAGATGCTGCGGATACCGCCGCACCGCTTCTTCAAACCGGTGGGGAAGAGAATGCACTTCGGGAAGGGCCGGAAACGGGTGAAAAGTGGCCGCCGCCGGCACCACTGCCGGCCCCACCGAGGGGAGCGCCGGCCGCCCCGCCGCCCCAAAGACCGACAGCGCCGACAGGGGCGCGTCGGGCTGGGCCACCATCCCCTGGAGAAGGGCAACATACTGGTCCGCGAAGCAGGCAATGGTAGCTGGCTCAAAGAGATCCGTGTTGTAGATAAATTGGGCCGTCCACGTCTGGTCGCGTTGTCCAATAAAGAGCGTCAGATCAAATTTGGCCCGGGCTTCCTCTCCCAGGCTCAGGGGCGTAAGCTCAATGCCCGCCAAGTCCAGGTGTGTCTTGGATAGGTCGACCAAGTTGAAAAAAATCTGAAACACCGGCGTGCGACTGAGATCCCGCATGGGCTGGAGGGCCTCCACCAATTGTTCGAAGGGCAAATGCTGGTGGGTATAGGCCCCGACACACACCTCCCGAACCCGGCGAAGAAATTCCCGCACGGTCAAGTCTTCAGAAACGTCCGTTCGCAAGACCAAGGTATTCAGGAACAACCCAATCAGCCCTTCAAGCTCCACTCGATTCCGATTGGTGGCCGGAGTGCCCACGACGATATCCTTCTGACCGATATGCCGTGCTAGTAATAGTTGAAACGCCGCCAACAGGGTCATAAAGGTGGTCACGCCTTCCGTTTGGCTCAATGAGCAAATGTCTTCGACGACCTCGGGTGGGATTTCCCGACTGAGTCGACCGCCTGGATGCGTCTGGACCGCCGGCCGAGGGTGATCCGTGGGCAGTGAGAGGCTTGGCGGAGCGCCGCCAAGCTGGTTCTGCCAATAGTCCAATAAACGTTGAGCATACTCTCCCTGGAGCCATTCGCGCTGCCACACGGCATAGTCACCATACTGAATGGGTAAAGAAGACAGGGCCGGCACCCCCCCGTCCACGAACGTGCGATATACCGAGGAGAGTTCGCGAAAGAAAATGTCGGTCGACCACCCATCGGAGATAATATGGTGCATGGTTAAGAACAACAGGTGGTCCTCGGGAGCGAACCGATAGAGCGTCACGCGAATCAAAGGGCCCTGCATTAAATCGAACGGCCGCGCCCATTCTTCGGCCCCGAGTGTGCGGCAATGCTGGTCGCGTTCGACTTCCGGAACATCTGGTCGATCAATGACCGTGAGGGTCACGTGAAAGTCGGGAGTAATGACTTGATAGGGCTCTCCGTCCTTTATGAGAAATCGCGTGCGCAAGGCTTCATGACGGTTCGTGAGGACATGGAGACTGTTTTCTAATTCTTTCACGCGGAGCTTTCCCCGTATCCGAAAGCTGAACGGCATCGAATAGGCGGTACTATCAGACTCCAACTGATCGAGGAGCCACAAGCGTTGCTGACTAAAGGACAGGGGGAGGGGGCCGGAACGATCAATAGATTTCAAGGGAGGAAGGTCTCCGACCCTTGCCTGGGCCTGCGTCAGGCCCATAAACTCCGCCAACCCGGCGACCGTGGGGTGTTCAAAAAAATGTTGTAAAGAAACCTCGTGGGGAAAGGCCTGTTGAAGGCGCGACACCACTTTCGTGGCCAAGAGGGAATGGCCGCCGATTTCGAAGAAATTGTCCTGGACGCCCACCTGCTCCCGTTTCAAGACCTCTTGCCAGATGGCCGCCATGCGCCGTTCGATTTCAGTGCGCGGCGCCACATACGTCGTCCCCTGAAGCCGGTCCGCCTCCCCTGGTTTCGGCAAGGCCCGCTTGTCCACTTTGCCATTGGCCGTGAGCGGCAGGCCCTCCAGCCGTATGACGACACTCGGCATCATGTACCCCGGCAACCGCTGTTTCAGATGCGCCCGGAGGATGGGAATGTCGTCTTCCTCGGTCGTCACCACATAGGCCACCAGCTCCTTCTCCCCCGGCTGATCTTCTCGGCACAGCACGACGGCGTCCTGGACGGCAGCATGCTCTCGAAGCGTGACTTCAATCTCGCCGACTTCAATGCGATGGCCGCGCACTTTGACCTGCCCATCCCGGCGGCCCTGAAATTCCAAAGCCCCTTGTCGATTCCATCGCACCTGATCGCCCGTGCGATACACCCGCCCCCCAGGGGTCCGAGCAAACGGATGCGGCACAAATTTCTCCGCCGTGAGCCCCGGCTGATTGAGATAGCCCCACGCCAGCCCGTCGCCCCCGACGAGCAGTTCCCCGATGACTCCCCTCGGCACCAGCTGCAGCCAAGGGTCGACTACATAGACCTGCGTATTACTGATGGGCTGGCCAATCGGAACCGTCCGTGCCAGCGCTGTCCCCGCCGACAGTCCCTGACAACAGGTAAACGTGGTGTTCTCTGTCGGCCCATAGCCGTTAATCACCCGCCCTGCCCCTGGATAGGCCAAGAGCGTCGTGACCGCCTCTGGCAAGAGCACATCTCCACCCGCTAACACTTGCTTCACATGGCTCAAGCTAGCCACTTCGGATTCAACGAGTTGATGAAAGAGGCCCGCAGTTAGCCAGACTGTCGTGATCCCTTCCTCCTCCAGCTGCCGGCCAATCGCCCCAAGGTCTGGAGGACCGGAGGGTACGATCACCAGCCGCCCCCCGTTGAGCAAACACCCCCAGACTTCAAACGTAGAGGCATCAAACGCCATCGGGGCAAGTTGGAGGAATCGCTGAGAAGAATCTAATTGAGCATAATTCGTAGCTTTGACCAGCCGGACCACACTGCGGTGACTGATGAGCGTCCCCTTGGGCTGGCCGGTCGAGCCCGAGGTATACATAATGTACGCCAGCCCCAGACTATGACCCATGGGGGGCAACCCGCTATCCGTTTCCTGGACGATCTGCTTCCACTCTTGATCGAGCGCACGCACGATCCCGGGCGGGAAACCTCCGAGCTGAGGCCGATGGATGTCATGGGTTAAGACCAGGCGCACCCCGGCATCCTGCACCAAAAAGGCCAGTCGTTCGGGTGGAGCCTGCGGATCCAACGGCACATAGGCCCCGCCGACTTTAAGGATACCAAGCAGACTGACGAGCAGGTCCACGCCCCGCTCCAGACACACCCCTACTCGACTCTCCGCCCCCACGCCTTGCCGCCGCAGCCAGTGCGCCAAGCGCGTGGCTCGCTGCTGTAGCTGCCCATAGGTCACGTGAGCGGCCCCATCGATAACGGCCACCGCTTCGGGGCGAAGGGCCACCTGCTCCTCAAATAACACCCCCAGACTCTGGTCTTGGGGATAGCTGGTGGCCGTGGCATTCCAGTCCACCAGTTGTTGATGCAATTCAGGCGGGGTTAGCAACGGAATATCTGAGATCCGAGTCTTGGGATTCTGAACCAGTCCCTCTAGCAGGACTTGAAAATGCCCGAGCATTTGGCGAATGGTAGCGGTAGTGAAAAGATCGCGGCTATAGACCAGTTTGATCGCCAGCGATTGATCCTCTTGTTCCGTGATATACATTTCTAAATCAAATTTCACTGATTCATTTTTTGTTGATAGTGGTTCTAACGTCAGGCCAGGAAAATTTTGAGAAACCCTAGGAACGTTTTGTAGATTAAACATGACTTGAACCAAAGGCGCATGACTCAGGTTCCTATCAAGATGAAGCTCTTCAATCAGTTTCTCAAAGGGCAGGTTTTGATGCTTGAACGCTTCCAGTGAAATGGTGCGCACTCTCCGGAGAACCTCAATGAATTCAGGATTTCCTGAAAGATTAGTCCGTAAGGCCAACGTATTCACAAAAAACCCAAGGAGGCCTTCCAGCTCGTATCTGGTCCGATTCGCGATGGGAGTCCCTACCACGATATCTGTCATATGCGTGTACCGGTAGAGCAAGGTCTTCCAGGCAGCCAACAACACCATGAACAGGGTCGCTTGCTCGTCCTGGCCCAGGCGTTGAAGGGCGGCGCCTAAGTCCCGGAAAATTTCCCAACTCTCCGTGCCCCCTTTATAGGAGGGAACAGGAGGACGAGGGTGGTCGAAGGGCAATTCAACCACGGCGGGACTGGAGGCCATCTGGGCCTTCCAATACTGGAGATGCCGTTCCAACACGCGGCCTTGGAGCGTGTCTCGCTGCCAGTGCGCAAAATCGGCAAATTGGATCGGAAGATGGGAACGTTGCGGAGTCCCTCCAGAGGAAAAGGCTTGATAGAGTTCTTGAAGTTCTTCCATGAATAGGCTGATCGACCAGGCATCAAACAGAATATGGTGCACGACGACAAAGAGAATGTGTTCTTGTTCATTCAGCTGAAGGAGATAGGGGCGGAATAAAGGGGCCTGTGTCAAATCAAAAGGGTGGGTGGCGACTTCTTTGGTTAATCGGGAAACGTCAAGGGATTGAGTAAGCGGACGTGAGCGTAAATCCCGAATGTCCAGAGCGAAAGATTCCCCGGACGACACCACTTGATACGGTTCTCCATCCGAAGAGAAAAAGGTCGTCCTCAAAATTTCATGACGCTCGATAATAGCCTGGAGGCTCTGTTCTAAGGCACGTGGATGTAAGTCCCCAAGGAGACGGTACCCAAAGGAAAGATTGTACGTGGGCGTTCCGGGATTTAATTGTTCAAAAAGCCAGATACGATGTTGGGAAAAGGAGAGGGGCCGATTCCCAACCCATTGCTTCCGTGGAATCGTGGAAGTGGCTTCTACGTTCCCTTCGGTGGCCTTGTCCAAAAAGGCCATGAGTTCCATCTTGCGTTGAGATAACTCTTCCTGAATAGATGGGGTCAGCACTCCCTTCGGAGCATCACAGCGCAGTTTTCCATCCTTCACATAGAGTTTGACGTCCAGATCACCCAAGTACGTTACAAATTCGTAGGTGTTCACAATTCTAAGATCTCTCGTTCATCGGATGTGGAATCCTGAGGATTCACCGATGAAGACCTGGCCCATTTCATGGCTTTAATCCGGTCACCAAGTTCGCTGGGAGTAGGATATTCGAAGAGATGATCTAAAGAAAAAGCCATTTCAAATGTTTCCTTAAGTCGGGCTATCATCATCGTGCCTAAAAGGGAATGCCCTCCTAATTCAAAAAAATTGTCATGAATGCCGACCTCTTTGATCCCCAGCAATTCTTGCCAAATGTTGACCACGGAAACCTCTATCTCATTTCGCGGAGCCACATACGCAGTTTTGACCAAGGGTCGAGCATAAGACGGCAAAAGGGATAGATCGGGCGCCTCTTCAGGTTTCTTATCTTCCTTTTGAAGAATCCATTGCTCCAAACGCATATGAAGATTTCCGGTTGAGACTACGACCTGGGATTCCGAATCTTGAGTGAGAATTCGGTGAAACGTTTCGACCCCCTCGGATGCCGTCATAGCTAAGGACGTGATGGAAGATGAGCTGGCATTAGGCGGTACGTCATGAAGGTCGTCGAATTTCCATCCATCCCAATTTACACTTATCCAAGGGGGTGAACCTGTTTGCCGGTGCCTATGAGCAAAGGCATCAAGAAAGCAATTGGCTGCAGCATAGGCCCCAAAACGAATCCCACCCAATACAGATGCCAACGAAGAGGTCAATAGGCAGAAATCTATATCTTTTCCCTGAAGTAATTTTTCCAGAACAAGCGTTCCTTGAACTTTGGCCCTAAAATGCCTGTCACAATCTTCTTTTTCGGTACTTTGAAGCGTTCGAAAACCCTTGGGACCGACAGCGGCAGCCGCATGAATCACTCCATTGATTGGGCCAAAAAGGATTTCCATTTCATTCAAAAGGTCACGCATCTGTTTTTCCTCTGCCACATCGGTAGGCCTCACCATGACCTCTGTCCCAAGGGCTTCCAACGCTTGCAATTGGGTAATTCGTTGAACAGTACGATCGTCTTTTCCATGGGATGCCAACCATCCACTCCAATTAGGTTTTTCCGGGAAGGAAGAGAGACACGTCAAAACCAGTTTAGCGTTCACAGATTTCGCGATGAATTCAGCCAGCGCCAATCCCACCCGACCGATCCCCCCAGTAATCAGATACACTCCACCAGGCCGCAACAGAGATCTTGCCATGGTCGTTGGTGCGAGCGTGGCGGGTATATACTGTTGCACCCATCGACGGCCCTCACGATAGGCCACGACCGGATACTCACCCAAATCGGCAAATTCCCGGGTTAACCAGTCAATCATCCTTGCCCAGGTTTTATCTGTTTTGGGTGGGACAACAATATCGACATGCCGGCAGGTCATGTGGGGATATTCTTGAGGAATCACCTTACATAACCCCAGGGTAGTGGCCTTCAAAGGAGAGAGGTCATCTTCGTTGGAAAGTCCTTGAACCTGATTGCTAATAAAGACCCAAGGTAGAGGCTCCGAGGCAATCTTCCGTCCCAAGGTCTGCACCAAATAAAGAATACTCCTAAAACTTCGACTAAGGACCTCTTCCACTTGCGTTAAGTCGAAATCTTTGGCTCTTCTTTGAGACACTCCCCAAAGATGCACGATCCGTCCTGGAGTGATCCCCTGATGTTGAAGGGCCTCAAGCACTGTTTCAAAATGTTGAGGGTTGTCTGGATTAATCAACCATTCTCGTTCGTTCCGTTGATGAAACGATTCTCCGATTTTCACCGAAATACCCCGTTGATTTGAACGAAGAACCCGTTCAAGCAGGGCATCCCCGATGCCGTATTCATCACACAAAACCAGCCAACACTTCTGGGGGGACAGACGTGTTGTGTCCCAATCGATTGGGTCGGGAAGAAGGGAAGGACCCCAAGCAGGAAGATAAAACCACTTTGCCACATCAGGGTTTTTTGCCAGACTTTGAGGGGAGCCTGATTCTGATTCCCCCTGGGGCTCTACCCAGTATCGTTCCCGATCAAAGGCATAAGTGGTCAGAGGTAAGCGCCGCCTTTCCTCCTGCCCGTAAAACCCGGGCCAATGAATCTCCCCTCCACAGAGCCACATATCACCGACGGCGTTG
Organism: Nitrospirales bacterium; assembly: GCA_965223495.1. Classification (GTDB taxonomy): domain Bacteria; phylum Nitrospirota; class Nitrospiria; order Nitrospirales; family UBA8639; genus Nitrospira_E. The sequence goes on from OZ245001.1 coordinate 1,633,460, forward strand.
AATAAAAATCCAAGGTCGTCATGAGATTCTTTGGGATGACGTATCGACGAGAGGACCTCCATGTTGGGAAAGGTCTTTCGATGCTGACGCGCAAACTGCGACAGCGTATGACCGGGCCCAACTTCCAAAAGGATGGCATTCGGATGTTCTAAGAGGCATTCCACTCCCATCGAAAACCGCACCGGTTGCCGGACATGCCGACTCCAATAATCCGGACTGGTGGCTTCCTCATTCTTAATCCAGTGGCCCGTCAGATTGGAGACAAAAGGGATTTGAGGGACAGCCATTTTGACTTGACGCAGATAGTCCAAATATTCTTCCAGCATATCTTCCATCATCACGGAATGAAACGCATGCGAGGTCTGCAATAATCGACAGGTAAGGCCCTTTTCGGTTAATTGTTGAAAAACCGCGTTAATGGCAGCTTTCGGACCGGATATCACACCATGCGACGGACTATTGACGGCCGCGAGCGACACCGGGGGATTCACAAACTTCTGAAGTTCTTGTTCGGGAAGTCCCACCGAGAGCATGGATCCTTCCGCCATGGCTTGCATAAAACGGCCCCGAGCCGCTACCACTCCCAGCGCTTCCTCCAACGTAAAGACCCCTGCCAAACAGGCAGCCACGTATTCCCCAATGCTATGGCCAATCATGCCTTTCGGATGCACCCCCCAGGACATCCATAATTTTGCAAGAGCATACTCCAGGACAAATAAGGCCGGTTGGGCATACTGAGTAGTGTTTAATTGTTGACTGGCTTGAACCTCATTTTCTTTGGAAGGAAAGAGAAGAGAACGTAAATCCAGCGTTAAACGTCCCCTTAAAGATTCACAGCACCTATCTACTTCCCATTGAAAGAGCTGTTCCTCTTGATACAGCCCATGGCCCATATTGACATACTGAGCCCCTTGTCCCGTGAACATGAACATGACCGGGCGCCCTTGAGAGTCCTGCAATGTCTCTCCCATCTTCAAAGATGGATGGCCCCGCAAAGCTTCTATGGCCCCTGTCCGTTCCGAACAGACACCATAGATCCGATGATGGAAATGATGTCGCCCGACGCTTAAGGAGTAGGCAACGTCAGGTAAAGAAATATCTGGCTTTGACTCAAGAAAGTCTGCGAGATTGGTCACCCCTGTCTCCAGAGCGGTGGGAGTTTTGGCGGATAGTACCAACAATTGGACGGAGCGGCTTTTCTCAGGAGAGGAAATAGGAGGAGCCTCTTCCAGTATGACATGAGCATTCGTTCCCCCCATTCCGAATGAACTCACTCCGGCCCGTCGAGGATGAGGAGCCTGAGGCCACGGGCTTAGGGTGGTATTCACGTAAAAGGGACTATTGGCAAAATCAATGTGAGGATTCGGCCGTGAATAATGAAGACTGGGAGGGATCTCTCCGTTCTGGAGGGCTAAAGCCGCCTTTATTAACCCGGCAACCCCGGCCGCGGTATCTAAATGCCCTACATTAGATTTAAGGGAACCGATCGCACACGATTGTTTGGGAGATCTCGTCCCAAAGGCTTTCGTCAAGGCTCCAATTTCAATAGGATCACCAAGTGCGGTCCCAGTTCCATGTGTTTCAATATACCCGATGGTTTCGGGAGGGACCCCTGCAACCGACAAGGCAGTCTTAATGACCTGGGATTGTCCCTCGACGCTTGGCGCGGAAAACCCTACTTTATTCGAGCCATCATTATTAATGGATGAACCTTTGATCAGGGCAAAAACCGTATCTCGATTTTCTAGGGCATCTTCAAGTCGTTTTAATCCCACGATGCCAATGCCATTGCCCCCCACGGTCCCTTGAGCGTGAGCATCAAACGCACGGCAATGCCCATCGGGAGAATGAATTCCTTCCTCCTGGTATACATAACCCGCTTTTTGAGGAAAACGAACCGACACTCCACCTGCCAAAGCCATGTCACACTCCCCTGCCAGTAAGGCTTGACAGGCAAAATGCACCGCAACAAGAGAGGTGGAACAAGCCGTTTGCACCGTCACTGCCGGTCCCCGAAAATTCAACTTATAGGAAACCCGAGTGGCTATAAAATCTTTGTCGTTACCAAACAACACTGGCAATTTTCCTGAGGCGTCCAGCAGGGGCTTATTGGCATACAAATTATTCATGAGATAACTACTTTTGGCACATCCCGCGTACACGCCTATCGCACCGGGGAAGCAAGCCGGATCGCAGCAGGCATGTTCAAGAACTTCCCAGGCACACTCCAAAAACAATCGATGTTGGGGATCCATGATTTGGGCTTCCCGGGGAGTCAATTCGAAAAACCCTGAATCAAAGAAGTCCGCCCCATCTAAAAATGCTCCAGCTTTCACATATTGAGGGTTTGTAAGAAGAGAATCTTTGACCCCGGCCTCGCGACATTCTTCATCAGTAAAAAAAGAAATGGATTCCACTCCCGCTCGAATATTTTTCCAAAATTGACCAACAGAGGACGCACCAGGAAATCGCCCAGCCATTCCCACAATGGCAATTTCTAAACCGGAAAGGGAATCTGACCCTGCCATCTAATCGTTCTCCTCTCCAATTTCTCCGGGGATATCCTCAAACCCTAGTTTACGGAGTCCAGCAATGTGTCTCATGCGCCCCTTTCCTTTTGACAAGGAGTCTCGGCGATGCTCATCCGAGGTGGAGCGGATTTTGTCCTCCCCAACATCGGTGGCTAAAAAATCGGCTAAGGACCGAATGGTCGGATATTGAAAGCAGGTCACGATGGATATCGGTCGGTCGAGGGCTTTTTGTAAGGCCATTTGTACTTCTATGAGTGATAACGAATTCCCCCCCACTTCAAAAAAATTGTGATAAACACCAATTTTGTCGACTTGTAAGATCTTTTCCCAAACTCCAGCAATGAGATTTTCTATGCGGCCCTCGGCCGGAACATAGTCGGAAGTCTGTTGATAGTCGATCCCTTTTGGTACGGGTAATGCTCGTTTATCCACCTTGCCATTGGGCGTCAAGGGCAGCTGTTCCAACACCACAAAGGCTCCGGGCACCATGTAGCCAGGCAGCCGATCCTGGAGGTAGGTGCGGAGAGAAGAGACATCTAAATCTGTAGTCCCTCCGACCACATACGCCACCAGTTCTTTCTTTCCTGGCTCATCTTCACGGCACAGCACCACCGCGTCTTCAACCGCAATATGCTGGTTCAACGTGGCTTCTATCTCTCCGAGCTCAATGCGAAAGCCCCTCAGTTTTATCTGCCCATCCCGGCGGCCCTGAAATTCCACCGCCCCTTGCTGATTCCATCGCACCTGGTCGCCCGTACGATATACCCGCGCCCCGGGGGTCGGAGCATAGGGATGGGGAACAAATTTTTCCGCCGTGAGCCCCGGCTGGTTCAGATAACCCCAGGCCACCCCGTCGCCCCCGATCAGCAGTTCCCCCGTCACGCCCCTGGGCACCAGCTGCAGCCAAGGGTCGACTACATATACCTGCGTATTACTAATTGGCTGGCCAATCGGCACGCTCCCCTCCATGTGAGCTTTACCCGTCATACCATAACAGCAGGTAAAGGTGGTGTTTTCCGTGGGGCCATACCCATTAATCACTCGCCTTGTCCCCGGGTACGCCAACACCTTTCTGACGGTTTTCGGGAAGAGCACATCTCCACCCGCTAACACTTGCTTCACATGGCTCAATCTAACCCCTTCGGATTCAACCAATTGATGAAAGAGGCCCGCGGTCAGCCAGACCGTCGTGATCCCTTCCTCCTCCAGCTGCCGGCCGATCTGCTTGAGATCTGGAGGACCGGAGGGCACGATCACCAGCCGCCCCCCGTTGAGCAAACTGCCCCAGACTTCAAACGTAGAGGCATCAAACGCCATGGGGGCAAGTTGAAGGATTCGCTGGGATGAATCTAATTGGGCATAGTTGGTGGCTTTGACCAGCCGTACTACACTGCGGTGGCTGATGAGCGTCCCCTTCGGTTGCCCCGTCGAACCTGAGGTATACATGACATAGGCCAGGGCGGCACTACTGGGAACCCCTGCCAGGGGAGCAGTGGATTCCAGCCTGAGCTGCGGCCAGTCCTGATCCAACGCCAAAGTCGGGACGCCTTCAAGGTGATCCAAGAGAGCGCAATGGCATGCCTGCGTCACGATGAATTCCACCGCGGCATCTTGCACCAGAAAGGACACTCGTTCGACCGGCGCGGTCGGATCCAATGGCACGTAGGCCGCACCGGCTTTGAGTATCGCTAACATGCTCACCACATAGTCGATACTCCGCTCCAGATACACACCCACTCGACTTTCAGGTCCAACCCCGTGCCGTCGTAAATACTGCGCCAGCTGATTGGCGCGGTCATTCAGCTGCGAGTAGGTCAACTGCTTCCCATCAACGACGACCGCTATCGTGTCTGGACGAGTTTTGACCTGTTCTTCGAACAAGGTCACGATTGGGCATTGGTTAGGATACGCGGTGCTGGTGGAATTCCACTCAATCGCCTGCTGGTGTTCCTCACTTTTCTCAAGGAGTTTCATATCCGAAAGACGCTGTCCGGAATCCTTGACCACGGCCTCGAGCACCCGTTGAAAATGCCGACCTAAGCGAACGATCGTCTCAGGGGCAAACAGGTTGCTGTTGTACACAAAATTCACTCGCATAGCGTCACCCCGCTCCCAGACATTACACTCCAAATCCAGACGAGTGGTCGTGACTTCCCTAAGATACGGTTGGATCCTTATCCCCGGTAACCTGAATTTCTCGAAAGGTGCATTCTGTACCGCAAATAGTATTTGAAAGAGCGGATTGCGACTGAGATCTCGCTGCGGTTGCAACTCCTCGACGATCTGTTCAAAGGGCACATCCTGATGATCATACGCCCCTAAAGAAGTCTCCCTGACGCGTGCGATTACATCCTCAAAGGTGGGGTTGCCTCCCACATTGGTCCGCAACACTAAACTATTCACAAAAAAGCCGATCAGCCCTTCAACTTCTGGTCGGATGCGATTGGCGATGGGTGAGCCTACGACAATATCGGTTTGCCCGGTATATTTCACTAATAGCGCCTTAAACGCGGCCAATAGCGTGATGGTTAACGTGACGCCATGAGCTTGACTCAGGGCATGAAGAGCCTTCTGCAAGGACGAAGGCAGTTCCATCGCTATACTCGCTCCCCTATTGGATTGAATTGCCGGTCGGACCAAATCGGTTGGGAAGGCTAAGGTTGCCATGCCTGCCAATTGGGTCCGCCAATACTGTACTTGCTCCTCCAGCACCGGACCCTGTAACCACGCTCGTTGCCACACGGCATAGTCTACGTATTGAATGGGCAGGGCCGGGAGGTGGGGTCTCCGCCCCTCTATTTCGGCCCTATAACAGGCCTCGAGTTCTTGACTTAACACGCCCCGTGACCAGCCATCCGAAATGATGTGATGCATCGTGAGCACCAAGACATGATCCTCATTTGTCACTTGCACGACTAACACGCGAAAGGCCGGCCCCGTCGACAAGATAAAGGGGCGAGCAACCTCCGCGGAGACCAATGCTCGAACCTTTTTTTCTCGCACATCCACAGGGACGTCGCGCGCATCCTCCACGCGCCAGGGGATCCAAAGCTCAGTCGTGATGACTTGCCGCGGAGTACCCTCATGACTTGGGAAGGAGGTCCGCAAGGTTTCATGCCGATGAATAAGAATGTGAAAACTCCTTTTAAGAGCCGCTAAATCCAAGGCTCCGGTGAGCCGGACCGCCCAGGGGCTGTTATACCCGTCGCTGTCGGGATCCAGTTGATGCAAAAACCATAATCGCTGTTGTGCGAAAGACAGTGGGAGGGGGTGATTGCGCGAAACGGGTTGGAGCGCCACGTGATTTTCCCGATCGGTCCTTCCGTCTCGGGCAGATACCCGCTCGGCGAGCCCGGCCACGGTGGGACATTCAAAAAATTTTCGCAGAGAAAGTTCTACGTTAAATTTTCCCCGAATCCGCGAGACTACTTGGGTGGCCAAGAGGGAATGGCCACCGATTTCAATGAAATTGTCCTGGATTCCCACCTGCTCCCGTTCCAAGACCTCTTGCCAGATTTCCGCTATGCCCTGCTCCTCCGGGGTGCGCGGCGCCACATCCGTCATCCCTGGCACCCGATCAACCTCCCCCGGTTTCGGCAAGGCCCGCTTGTCCACTTTGCCATTGGGGGTGAGCGGCATGCGCTTTAGCGGAATGACCACACTCGGCACCATGTACCCCGGCAATTGCTGCTTCAGATGGGCCCGAAAGGCGATGCTGTCTTCTTCCTCCGCCGTCACCACATAGGCCACCAGCTCCTTCTCGCCCGGCCGATCTTCGCGGCAGAGCACGACGGCTTCCTGCACGGCAGGATGGTCCTGGAGGACCGCTTCGATCTCGCCCAGCTCCACACGAAACCCCCGAATTTTGACCTGCCCATCCCGGCGTCCCAGGAATTCCAAGGCTTCCTGCCTATTCCACCGCACCTGATCCCCCGTCCGATACACCCGCGCCCCCGGCTCCGGTGCATAGGGATGGGGCAGAAATTTCTCCGCGGTCAGAGCCGGCTGGTTGAGATAGCCCCACGCCAGCCCGTCGCCTCCGGCCAACAGTTCCCCGGTCACTCCCCTCGGCACCAGCTGTTGCCACGGGTCAACCACATACACCTGCGTATTGCTGATGGGGTGGCCGATCGGGACTGTCCGTGCTAACTTCGTCCCCGCCGACAGCCCCTGACAACAGGTAAACGTGGTGTTCTCTGTCGGCCCATAGCCGTTGATCACTCGCCCGGCCCCGGGATAGGCCAAGAGCGTCGTGACCGCCTCGGGCGAGAGCACATCCCCTCCCGTTAAGACTTGTTCCACCCGACTCAAGCAGGCCCCTTGGTGCTCCACCATTTGGCGAAACACCCCGGCGGTCAACCAGACCGTCGTGATCCGTTCTTCCTCCAGCTGCCGATCGATCTCCTTGAGGTCAAGCGGACCTGAGGGCACGATCACCAGCCGCCCGCCATTGAGCAAACACCCCCATACTTCAAACGTGGAGGCATCAAAGGCCATCGGGGCGAGTTGGAGGATTCGTTGAGATGAATCTAATTGGGCATAGTTGGTGGCTTTGACCAGCCGTACTACACTGCGGTGGCTGATGAGCGTCCCCTTCGGTTGCCCCGTCGAACCTGAGGTATACATGACATAGGCCAGGGCGGCACTACTGGGAACCCCTGCCAGGGGAGCAGTGGATTCCAGCCTGAGCTGCGGCCAGTCCTGATCCAACGCCAAAGTCGGGACGCCTTCAAGGTGATCCAAGAGAGCGCAATGGCATGCCTGCGTCACGATGAATTCCACCGCGGCATCTTGCACCAAAAAGGACACCCGTTCGACCGGCGCGGTCGGATCCAAAGGCACATACGCTCCGCCGGCCTTGAGAATCGCTAACAGGCTCACCACATAGTCAAGACTCCGCTCCAGACACACGCCCACCCGGCTTTCAGGTCCAACCCCGTGCCGTCGTAAATACTGCGCCAGCTGATTGGCGCGGTCGTCGAGCTGTCCATAGGTGAGCTGGCCCCCGCCCGCAACCACGGCCAGGGCGTCAGGCCGGATCGCTACCTGTTCCTCAAAGAGGGTCGATAGCCCGGAGTCATGGGGGTACTCAGTGGTTGTGGTATTCCAAGCTAGGAGTTGTTGTCGTTGTTCATCCTCATTTAACAACAAGATATCAGAGAGTCGTTGATTAGGATCCCGAACAACATTTTCTAAAAGCCACAGAAAATGACCAACCATTTGTTCGATGAATGGTCGTGTAAATAGGGTCGTATTGAATTCCAGAACTCCTCTGAGTTCTTCAGACTGTTCAATCATGAAAAGTGTCAAGTCGAATTTAGAACTTATTCTTTCTGAATCGAATGATTCCAGCGTGAGGCCAGATAATGTCATATTCTCATTGGTGGCCGAATGGAAGGAAAACACCACTTGAAAGACCGGATTCCGACTCAGGTCTCGATCAAGTTGCAGTTCCTTGACCAACAATTCAAAGGGTATATCCTGATGAGCATAGGCCCCGAGACAAACATGTTTTACATGGCTGAGGAATTGCCTGAATGTACCCGATGGGGTCAGGCGTGTCCGAATCGCTAGAGAATTCGCGAAGAATCCAATCAAGTCAGCTACTTCTTGTGTGGTTCTTCCAGTAATAGGCGTTCCAACAACAAGATCAGATTGGCCTGAATACTTGCTCAACAACACCTTGAATGCTGCCAAAAGCACCATGAATGACGTTACTTGTTCTTTCCGCCCCAGAGCTTTGAGATTTTGGAACAAGGTCCTCGGAACAGCAAATTTTTGGGCTGCGCCTTGAAAAGATTGCACTGCAGGCCTGGGATAATCCAGCGGCATTTCCAAAAGAGGCGCCTGATCTAATTGTGGTTTCCAGTAGGTCTGTTGTTGTTCCAGCACAGCACCTTGAAGCCGATCTCTTTGCCAAAGAGAAAAGTCGGGATATTGGATTCTTAGTGGAGGGAGGTTGGCAGTGAGATCGTGACAATGCGCATGATACAACATGGTTAATTCCCGTATAAGAATCTCCATGGACCAACCGTCAGAGACAATATGGTGCATAGTAAGAATCCAAACAAATTCCTTCTTCTGAAGTTGAAGGAGTTGGTGGCGAATAAGTGGTCCTCGAGAAAGATCAAATCCCGTTTGGATGGCCTCCGCCACAGCTTTAGAGACTTCAAGATTTTTCTGGTCACCAGATAAATGTTGAAGATCATTGCGCATCAAAGGAATGTCGATTTCCGACAAGACGTGTTGAACCGGCTTTCCTTCAACAATCGGAAAAATCGTTCGAAGGGCTTCATGACGTTGGACAATGTCCTGGAGACTTCGTTCCAATGCCGAGCAATCCACTTCCCCGACTACGCGAAAGGGTCGTCCAATATTGTACACCCCATGGCCTGGTTGTAACTGCTCTAAAAACCAAAGTCGTTGTTGGGAAAAGGAAAGTGGAATAGGATGGCTATCCTTTCTGGGAAGAATCTTATGAACCCCATTTCTCTCCCATCTTTCTTGTTGAAGCAACGCTTCAAATAATTTTTGTTGTTCTGAGGACAACGGAAAATAAGAACTCGATTGTTCTCTCATCTGACGTGTCCCTTTTGAGGGCTCATTACCTTTGGATCCAATAGCATGAAAAAACATATTCCTGCGAGGTCACAATTCCAAAACCTCTCGTTCTCCCGATGGAGAAGCAGATGAACTCTGGGTCGATGGTTTAGCCCATTTCATGGCTTTAATCCATTGGCTGATTTCACCTGGCGTGGGATATTCAAAAAGGTTATCTAATGAAAATATGAGATCAAACGCGTCCTTGAAACGGGCTATCATTTGAGTCCCTAATAGGGAATGTCCCCCTAATTCAAAAAAGTTGTCATGAATGCCAATCTCTCCAATGCCCAGCAGGTCTTGCCATATTTTCACCACTGTATGTTCTACTTCATCCTGGGCGGCTACATAAGAACTTTTGACGGTAGGTCGAGGGTGAGCAGACGTTTCGTTGACTTCTTTTCCTTGATGCCTTCCATAAACCCAGCGTTCTAATCTGGCATCCATGTCAGCAGTCGAAACCAAGACCTGGGATTCATGGCCCACAAGGTTCAGAATGCGCGCAAACGCTTCCATGCCCTCCGCGGGGGTCATTGATAGTTTTGCGACCGGTGACATGTCAGATGTTCGTTCTCCGCCAAAACGCCAACCATCCCAGTTTACACTCAACCATGGTGTCTTTCGGTCTCGTTTCCGTTGTGTGGTAAAGGTATCGATAAAGGCATTGGCGGGTGTATAGGCGCTGAAGCCAATACCTCCCAAAACCGAAGCGAGAGACGAGGTCACCACTACAAAATCCAACATCCGCTCCCGTAGAATCCTGTCCAGAACTAATAACCCGTCCACTTTGGGTCGCATCTGTTCCCGGTAAGCCTCACACTTCATTTCTGAGATCGGACTCATGGAAGGGCCGGAAGTGATTGCCGCAAGATGGAAAACCCCGTTAAGGGAACCGAAGCGTTTTTCCACCTCGCAACAAAGGTTTTCCATGAAGGATTCATCTGTTACGTCTCCGGAACTCACCACCACGGTCGACCCCATCGCTTCCATGGCGAGAAGCCTTCGAATTTTCTGACTCTTCTCTTCATTGCCTCCATGATCGCGAAGCCATTGGCCCCACTTATCTCGATTCGGAAACTGAGTTCGTCCCATCAACACAAGATTGGCGCTGACGGATTTCGCCAAAAACTCCGCGAGTTCCAGGCCAATTCTTCCGAGTCCGCCGGTAATAAGATACGTGCCGCCAACGCGTAGACATTCCGGCGCGTTGGATACCGCAGGAAGGTGGGTCTGTTTGTAGGACGGGACCCATCGATAGTGAGCGCGTATGGCTACTGACGGGGTGGAGTTGGGAGAAACCATTTCCACGATAAGGCGCTGGCTGATATGGATATCCCGTTCTCCGGTCACCACCGAGTCCACGTCCACATTGCGGCAGTCCAGCTGGGGATATTCTTGTCTGATAACAATGCACAACCCCGCAACTTTTGCCTGATTGGGATGAAGAGTTTCGTATCCGGTCACTTCCCTGGATGTTTGTGTCACAACTATTAATCGTGGAGGCTGATCGAGTTCATTCCCATATCGCTTGACCAGTTCCATTAACTCCAAACAACCCGTTTCATCATCCGAATCAGGGGCAATAAAAATGATGTATTTCGGATAAAGTTTGGGCTGCGCCGCCTCCTGTCGAACCGACGTTGAATGGACCGTACAGTTCGCATGATATGCCTTCAAAGTCCTGGCAAGTTCCTCTCCTAATCCCGAATCCAGGGAATAGATGACACAAGAGGCCCCCTCCAGAGATCTTTTTTGATCATCCGTCAAACCTGGCCATGGCGATCGATTCCATGTAGGAATGTAAAACCAATCTGCGACTTGTGGATTTTTGGTTAGGATCGACGGGGAACGGGTAAACAGATCCGTGGGGCCAATGGCATCAATCCAATGTCGTTGACGCTCAAATGGGTACGTGGGCAGTTCCACTCGATGTCGGCGCTCACCGCTGTAATATTCTTTCCAGTCAGGAGTCAACCCAAGTAACCAGAGTCCCCCCAGTGCCCGGGCCATGGTTTCGCTATCGTTTTCTTCATCACGGGGATGCGGCAGACAGGTCACAACTTTGCTTTTTGCCCCTCCGGAATTCTGCTGTTGAACAAAGGTGTGAAGCGTTCGCCCGGGACCTACCTCCAGAAACACCAAATCTTCATTCTTCATCAGTTCTGCAATTCCCTCAGAAAATCGGACAGGTTGACGGATATGATTTCCCCAATAGGTTGGATCACATGCCTCGAATTCCGTTATCCACGTTCCTGTGACATTCGAGATAAAGGGAATGGTCGGGGGACCAAGCGAAACAGTCTGGACCTGTGAAATGAATGGATCGATGACCCCGTCCATGAGCGATGAATGAAACGCGTGCGACGTATGAAGCCGACGAATCGTCACACCTTGATCGCGCATCTTTTTTTCATACACTTCGATTCCTTCCCTGGAACCTGACACGACGCACATGGAGGGCGAATTAACTGCGGAAACACAGAGACCCTCATCCAACTGTTCCTGAACCTCCGCCTCAGTCTTTTGGAGTGCCACCATCGCTCCCGTGGGAGCCTGCTCCATGAGGCGGCCTCGCACATAGACAAGTTTCAGGGCATCTGAGAGCGTCAGAACTCCTGACAGACATGCGGCAACATATTCCCCGATGCTGTGCCCGATACACGCAGCCGGAGTAATTCCCCAGCTCATCCAAAGTCGTGCCAAAGCGTATTCGACCATGAAAAGTGCTGGTTGGGTGAGCCCTGTTTGCTGTAATTGCTCGGTCGCCTTTTCGCGTTGTCCCACGGGAGGATAAACAACCCTTCGGATATCTATTCCCAGATGAGGTTCCAGCAGGTTTGCACATTCATCAAAAGCATCATGAAAAACGGGTTCTTTGGTGTAGAGTTCGAGACCCATATCAATGTATTGCGAACCCTGGCCTGGAAACATAAACACCACAGTGGGAATATTCTCGGGGGCAAGGCCCGACCGGTTTCGGGAGGAAGAAGGAGTGTCAAGCGAAGCAAGGGCATCATCGACATCACGACAAAACACCGTGCGACGATAGGCAAGCTGAGATCGGCCGATTTGTAACGTATAGGCTGTGTCGGCCAAATTCCCTTGAGGGTTGTTCCTCAAGTAGTTCGCCAGGTTTAATGTGGCAGCATCCAAAGCCGCCTCGGATTTGGCCGACAGCATCAACACCTTCCATGATCGGGAAGGACCCGATTCACGGGGTACAGGAGCCTCTTCAACAACCACATGCGCATTCGTGCCCCCGATGCCAAATGCACTGACTCCGGCAATACGCGGTTCTCCTTCGATCACCGGCCAGGGGCGGATCGTATCATTGACAAAAAAGGGAGTGGACGAAAAATCGATTTCGGGATTGGCCTTTTGATAGTGGAGGCTTGGAGGAATCTGTTGGTGTTTGAGTGCCAAAATCGTTTTAATCAGTCCTCCCACGCCGGCCGCAGCATCCATATGACCGACGTTGGACTTGAGTGAACCTATGGCGCAAGTTTGTTTTTGTTGTCGGTCCGAATTGAAGGCTTTGGTCAATGCGGCCACTTCTATGGGATCACCCAAGACCGTGGCAGTTCCATGGGTTTCCACATAGCTAATCTGATGCGAACGAACTTGCGCCATGGCCTGGGCCAACGCCACCACTTCGGCCTGCCCTTGAACACTGGGGGCCGTGAATCCAATTTTCATGGCTCCGTCGTTATTAATGGCGGTTCCACGAATGACCGCATGAATGACATCGCGATCGGCAAGAGCTTTCTCAAGGGGCTTGAGGACGACAATGCCCACCCCTTCCGCCCACACCGTACCCTGGGAATGCGCATCGAATGATCGGCAATGTCCATCGAAAGACACAGGGCCATCTTTGACATACATGTACCCTGCCGTCGTTGGCACTTTGACTGACACCCCCCCAGCCAAGGCCAAATCGCATTGATCATCTATCAGGCTGCGACAGGCTTCGTGAATGGCAACGAGGGAAGTGGAACAGGCAGTTTGAACATTGACACTAGGCCCCCGCAAATTCAGTTTGTAGGATACCCGGGTTGGAAGAAAATCTTTGTCATTGCTAATCAATATCTGAAAATCACCAACCGATTTCATCAATTCCGTTTGTGTACGAATATTGCCTAAATAAGTGTTCATGCTGGTACCGGCATACACCCCGATTTGGCCCTCGTACCGTTGTGGATCGTACCCGGCTCGTTCGAGTGATTCCCATGCCATTTCCAAAAAGACGCGATGTTGCGGGTCGATAAGCTCTGCTTCTCGCGGTGAATAGCCGAAGAAGCCGGCGTCAAAGAGGTCGGGGTTGTCGATCGCGCCTTTGGCCTTGACATAATTCGGATGTTTGATAACCGCATCAGGGATACCTGATCGATGGAGTTCATCCTCACTATATTGCCGAATCGATTCGACACCGTCTCTCAGATTCTCCCAAAAGGCCTTGGTGTCGTTTGCTCCAGGAAAGCGAATCGCCATACCGATGACGGCAATATCGCTCCTCGTTTTGCTCTCTTTCCGCGATTTATTGGTTTGCAGAGTAGCACTATGAACACCCTGAATATCGGGGACATCCTGGCTAAGGTGTTTCGCTAAGGATTCGACGGTTGGATACTGAAACAATTCCACCATCTTCAAATCCGATGATTCAGGAAATTTGATTAATTGACTAAAGACCTGTGTGAGAAGTAATGAATGTCCACCCAGGTCGAAAAAGTTATCTCGAATTCCTACGCGATCAACTCCCAACATTTCGCACCATATTCTGGCAATTCGTCGTTCCAATTCGCCTGTTGGAGCCACATAGGTTTCACCAACTTGCCGTTCCCTGGATACACTGGGTAAGGCTCTACGATCAATCTTTCCATTTGGTGTCAAAGGGAGGGAATCAAGCAAGGTGAACCCCGAGGGAACCATGTAGTCAGGCAACATGCGCCTGGCATATTCTCGGATTCGGGGGATGAAATTCTGAATCAGTTTGGCTTTGAGAGGATTGTTTCCGTACTCGTGTAGGAGTTTACAATTGGTGGGCAGAGGGGGTACCGAATTTCCATAGGCACTCCGAACCTTTTTCGAATGAAATATTGCATCAACGCTACCATCCTTTTGGCAGGCAGAGTAGGAAATCCTAACTGCATAGTCATACATTGTGGCATAGTGATACAGGGTTTCAACATCCAGGCCTTTAGCTCCCCGTGAGCACAACTGTGCTCGGAACGTACCCACATCTTTGAGGGTCCCCTCCCCTTCCTTCTCTGAAATCCAGTGGTCGATACACATTTCAGTCGATAGTCGAGCATCGGGTATGCCTTTAACCATAAACGCTTCATGTTTACCAGATGAGAGGCGTCTCTTGATGTCATCAAGACTTATTCGATCCTCTTTCCAATCCAGGACACATGGTGGGAGAGACATGTAGGCCTGAGGTTCAATGCTGAGCACTACGTCATATCGAAATTTGGTCAATTCATTGTGATGGACTCCCCGTTTGATCATAATCTTTGTATCCCCAATCCTCGGAACGTGGGTTCTGAGTACATGGAAATACTCTGGATCAATGACCAATTCCTCTTCTTGAACCACATGTTGGTCGATCAGTTTGGCGAGTTCATTCCGTGTGATCGGATTCCCCGCCCGGTGGAATTGCACGGAGGTGTGGTAAGCTCGCAACAATGGGAAGCTCCGCACGTCCCCCACGAATAGATGCCCTCCCGCACAGAGGAGATTGGTCGCGTCGTTGAGTACTGTTGTTAAATAATCGATGCCGGGAAGGTATTGTGTCACTGAGTTGATAATGACCGTATCAAAAGACTGTGGTTCCAGGTGGGTTAAATCATTTGCCGTCCGTTTCTGGAGCTGGACATGCGCCAATGATTTATGGGTCTCAATCAATGATTGAACGTGATCGAGGGCAACCTGAGAAAAGTCCACACCAGTGTAGGCTTCGCAATGGGGTGCAATGTGGGTGAGGAGCAACCCTGTTCCACACCCGATTTCCAGCACACGTTTGGGGTGCAAATCCTTGATTCGTTCAACGGTGTGATCGACCCACTCGCGCATATGTTCAGCCGGGATCGGTTCACCGGTGTAGCTGCTATTCCACCCTGTAATGTTAAATGTCGGATCGTCACTTTCTGGTGAAGGTTGTTGATAGGCCTGATCGTACAGAATCTGCCAGTTGGATACATGATCGTCATCCCATCCTTTTTCTTGGCCTAGGTCATCCAGACCGTTAACGGTGTCATGATCAGGAACGACATACGCGATCAACCGGGATTCCTCCTGCTGTTCAGACCGTACGACCACCACGGCTTCCTTTACGGAGGGATGGGCGGTCAGGAGTGATTCGATTTCACCGAGTTCGATGCGATAGCCGCGCAGTTTGACCTGGCCATCACGACGGCCCAAAAACTGGAATACACCCTTAGAGGTATAACGAGCCAAATCCCCTGTTTGATACATGCGGTGGCCCGGCTGCAACTGAAAAGGATCTGGACGAAATCGTTCAGCCGTCAACCCAGGTCGATTCAGATATCCCCGCGCAACTCCGGCTCCGCCCACATACAATTCTCCCACCACTCTTTGAGGAACTCCCAAAAGGTGTTGATCTAAAAGATAGACCCGTAGATCTAAAAGGGGCGATCCAATAATGCTCCCCTTTTCTTCCATGACGTCGGCCATCTTTACCTTGTACTGCGTGACATGGACGGTGGTTTCTGTAATTCCATACATATTCATAAACTGTGGAGACAGGCCCCCACAATGAGAGAGCCAAGGCTGAAGGCTCGCAAAATTCAGTGCCTCGCCCCCAAAGATAACCCATCTGAGGGTTGGGGGTTCCGGAAGTTGACAAACTTGCATGTGGTCGACTAATTGCCCAAAAGCCGACGGCGTTTGATTCAGGATGGTCACCTGAGAATCATGTAATAAATTTAGGAAAACCCCCGGAGATCGACTGCTGTCATAAGGAACCACGACTACCCGGCCCCCATGCAGAAGCGCCCCCCACAGTTCCCAAACTGAAAAATCAAAGGCATAGGAATGAAAGAGAGTCCATACATCCTGCTCAACAAACTGCAAGAGGTCGTGTGTAGCTTGAAAGAGCCGAATCACGTTGTAGTGACTGATTAACACACCTTTGGGTTGGCCCGTCGACCCAGAGGTGTAAATAATATAAGCCAGATTTTCAGGGGTAACCCCTGCATCCACAGGACCTGAAGCTTCTCGCTGAATCAGAGCCCAATCTGAATCAACCAAAATGATGGCACCAGAACAAGAAGACAGCCTTTCCTGAATGCTCGCAGCTGTCAAGAAAATATGAATATCAGCATCATGGCAAATATAGCCTAATCGCTCCGAAGGTAGTTGAGGGTCCAAGGGCACATACGCTCCGCCAGCTTTGAGAATGGCCAAGAGGCTGACAATGAGATCCACCCCCCGCTCCAGACACAGCCCCACACACACCTCCGGACCCACTCCCTGCACTCGAAGATACCGCGCCAATTTGTTAGCCCGTCCATTGATCTGTCGATAGGTATACGCCTTCTGTTCGCATACTACAGCCACCGCATCCGGCCGAATCTTTACCTGTTCTTCGTATAACCCCACCAGGCTTTTATCTTTTGGATAATTGGCCTTGGTGTCATTCAGCGCCACTGTTAATCGATGCTGTTCAGCTTCCGTGGTCAGCGGTATGTGAGACAATCTCAGTTCGGGGTTCTCGGTCACCGCTTCCAGGATCACTCGAAAATGCTGCATCATACGTTCAATCGTCGATTGATCGAACAAATCGGTGTTATACACAAATACGACGTGAAGCTTGTCGTCAGAATCCTGAACATGAATTTCCAAGTCAAACCTGGACGCGAGGGTTTCGGCCCATTGCCACCGAATGGTCAAGTCGCCCATTCGCATATCCGGCATGGGTGCATTCTGAACGGCAAAGACGACCTGAAACAGTGGATTGCGGGCAGGATCTCGCTCCGACTCGAGTTCTTCCACTAAGCGTTCAAAGGGCAGGTCCTGATGCGCGTAAGCCTCCACGGCCCTTTCACGAACGCGAGCCAGCAGTTCACGAAATGTGGGATCGCCAGACACATCCGTGCGCATGACAAGACTGTTCACAAAGAACCCGATCAAACCTTCAATTTCCGATTGATTGCGGTTCGCTATGGGGGTTCCAATGACAAGGTCATGTTGTCCGGTGTACCGATGCAGTAATACGTTGAAGGCCGCAAACATCGTCATGAACAACGTGGCCCCTTCATCATTAGCGAGGCCCTTGATCCGGTGGCTCAATGGAGTGGGCAATTCGAACCAGTGCCGTCTGCCCTTGTGCGTCTGGACAAGGGGTCTCATCCGGTCGGTTGGAAGATTCAACTGGGAATAACCGGTGAGACGACCTTTCCAGTAATCGATTAAGTTATCGAGCACGGGTCCGTTCAGTTGCTCTCGCTGCCAAGTCGAAAAATCCGCATATTGGATCGCCAAGGGTGAGGGTAAAAGGCTACCACCATCGTAATGGCCGTAGACCTCCACAAGATCACGGAGTAACACGCCCATGGACCATCCATCCGACACGATATGGTGCATGGTTAAGACCAGGACATGATCGTGATCCTTGAGACAGATTAACCGGGCTCGCAGTAACGGACCGGTCTTCAGATCGAACAATTCCTGAACTTCTTGGCTTGCAAGGCGTTTCGCTTCCCTCTCTCGTTCGTCAGAAGGACGGTCTCTCAGGTCGACGAGGGGAAGCTCAATAACACTGGAGTCATGAATCACCTGAACCGGGATTCCGTTCTCCTCGCGGAAGGTCGTTCGCAAAGTTTCATGACGTTCAACGATATGATTCAGGCTAGACCGAAGAGCTTCCATATTGAGAGGGCCGAGAAACCTGGGTGCTGCCGGCACGTTATAGAAAGCGCTGTCAGGTGCCAATTGATTCATGAACCATAATCGTTGTTGCGCAAAGCTCAGGGGCAATGGCTTTTGTCGCGAGACGGCTGTGATAGGGTCGCGTTTATTTTCTGACTCGCGTCGAACCTTCGCAAAAAATTCGATCAACTCCGGTTTTCGCTTTCGAAGTTCTTCCTTTAATTCCGAAGTCATAGCTCCCGATGGGGCATCAAAGCGAAGTCGATCACCTTCCGCCCAGAGTTTGATGCCCGAACGATGTAACTGAGAAATAAACTCGGTCGTACTCATATTTCTCCCTCTTCACGATCGGTCAAGCCCACCTGGCATTCAACAGGACCCTCCAGGGCAAACCTGGTGGCTTCAACATATTTCGACAATTCAGCAACCGTCGGATACTCAAATACACACCCCACAGGCAGCTCCAGCTTGAACGTATCGCGCATACGACTGATCAATTGCGTTCCCTTCAATGAATGACCACCTAAATGAAAGAAATTATCATGTATGCCGACACGTTCTAGCCGCAAAAGCTCACACCACATATCAGCAATGGTCTTTTCGGTGTCCGATTCTGGCGCGATAAATTCCTGACTGAGCCTTTGTTCCACGACGGGTAATGCTTGGCGGTCCACTTTCCCGTTCGGTGACAGAGGCAAATAGTCCAGTGGTACAAATACAGACGGAATCATGTACAACGGCACCTGTTTTTTCAAAAATTGATACAATTCCAGGGAATCCCCACTTTGATCATCGGCCCATACGACATAGGCAACGAGTCGCATTTCATGTGATTCATCCTCGCGGCAGACCACCACAGCTTGTTTGACGGCGGGATGGTGCTGGAGGACTGCTTCAATTTCGCCCAGCTCCACGCGATGCCCCCGAATCTTGACCTGGCCGTCCCGGCGCCCCAGAAATTCCAGAGCCCCCTGCCCGTTCCACCGCACCTGATCCCCCGTGCGATACACGCGCGCCCCATTCTCTTGTGCATAGGGATGAGGGAGAAACTTCTCCGCCGTGAGCCCCGGCTGATTAAGATAGCCCCACGCCAGCCCGTCGCCCCCCACCAGCAATTCCCCCGTCACTCCCTTCGGCACGAGCTGCAGCCAAGGGTCGACTACATACACTTGCGTGTTGCTGATGGGCTGGCCGATCGGGACCGTCCGCTCGAGCTGCGTCCCCGCGGGCAACACCTGACAACAGGTAAACGTGGTGTTCTCCGTCGGCCCATAGCCGTTAATCACCCGCCCCCCCCCGGGATAGCCCAAAAGTGTCGTGACCGCCTCCGGCAAGAGCACATCTCCTCCCGCTAAGACTTGCTCTACCCGACTCAAGCGCGCCCCTTGGTGCTCCACCATTTGATGAAACAAGCCCGCCGTCAACCAGAGGGCACTTATCTGGTCGGCCTCCAAGCACTGGCCAAGGTCTTCGAGGGCAAGCAGGCCGGGGGGCGCAATCACGAGGCGTGCCCCATTGAGCAGACTGCCCCAGAGTTCAAACGTGGAAGCATCAAAGGCGAGAGGGGCCAATTGGAGCACACGCTGGTCTTCATCCAGTCGGGCATAGGTCGTCCCTTTAACTAGTCGCACCACGCTGCGGTGGCTAATCAGGGTCCCTTTGGGTTGCCCCGTCGAGCCCGACGTATACATGACATAGGCTAGGGCGGCACTAGTGTGAACACCTGGCAGGGGAGTAGCGGATTCCAGTATGATCTGCGGCCAGTCCCGATCCAGCGCGATGATCGGAACCTTCTTAAGGCGTTCCCATACTGCGTGGTGGCTTTCCTGCGTCACGAGGAGCTCGACGGCCGCATCGTGGGCCAGAAAGGCCACCCGCTCGGCCGGCGCGGTCGGATCCACGGGCACATATGCCCCGCCGGCTTTAAGGATGGCCAACACGCTCACCACATAATCGATTCCGCGCTCCAGACAGACGCCCACACGCCCTCCAGGCTCAATCCCGTGCCGACGCAGATACCGGGCCAGCTGATTGGCGCGAGTGTCGAGCTGCCGAAAGGTGAGCTGGTCCTCGCCCTCGGCCACGGCCAGGGCGTCAGGTCGAACCGCTACCTGTTCCTCAAAGAGGGTCGATAACGCCGAGTCCCGGGGATATGCACAAGTGGACCCTTTTCCTTCCTGTAAGAGCTGTTGTTCCTCATTCACCAAAAACATGGGGAGTTGAGTAATCGGTCGGTGAGCCTCCCTTACGACACTTTTCAACAGATGGCCATAGTGCTCCATCATTCTTGTGGCTGTTTCCGGGGAAAAGATATCCCTACTGTATTCCCAATAGATGGAAATGGTTTTGTCGCTTTCCCATACTTGGTTTTCCGTTAATCCTAAACATTGTTCTGCTCGAGGAAGAATAATGACATTGAGATCAAATTTTGAGGTACGGTTATGGGGATACTCCACTCTCCCCAATAAATCAGAGAACCGTAAATCTGGAACAGGATTGTCGTGAAATCCGAACAGGACTTGAAAAAGTGGATTCTTTCCTGGTACCCGGATGGGTTTGAGAACTTCAACCAATTTATCGAAGGGAACATCTTGATGAAGAAAGGCTTCATGGGTGAGGTCTCTCACACGGAGAAGAAAATCTCGAAACGTGGGATTTCCTTGAAGGTTGCCCCGTAAAACGGAAGTATTAATGATCATCCCGATTAACTTTTCTATGTCGGGGTGCGGTCGATTGGCCATACCGGTCCCGATCCAAATGTCGACTTGTCCGGAATATCGATGAAGCACACAATAAAAAGCCGCCAACATGACCACGTACAGGGTCACGCCCTCTCGTTGGGCTAACTGGCGCAACCCCTCCGATTCTTCCGGAGAAAGCGTTGTTCGTACTTGTGCACCCTCATAAGTCTTTTCCTTTGGCCTTGGGTAGTCATAGGGGAGTTCTAAATTGGGAATCGTCCCTCCTAATTTTTTTTGCCAAAACTCTAAAGACAGCCTATAGCGGTCGGATTCCTGCTGCTGACGTTGCCAGACAGCAAAGTCGGCAAATTGCATTTTGAGGGGGGAAAGAGGTGAGGGACGGTTTTCCGAAAAGGCCTCATATATACTTTGGAGTTCTTTGAGTAGCACCGACAAAGACCAGCCATCATGAACAAAATGATGTTCTACTTGAATTAACAAGAATTCTTGATCGGCGAGTTGAAGACAGGTCCATCGAATCAAGGGAAGAGTATTTAGGCTGAAGGAAGTACGGGATTGATGAAAAATATGCTTATCTATAGCATCTTGTTGTTCATGTTTAGAGAGGGTCCGGAAGTCTTCAACAGAAATTCGTACGGCGTAGGGTTCGTGGATCGACTGAAAGGGATTCCCGCCTTTGGAGTGAAATGTGGTGCGCAGGGATTCGTGCCGGCAAATGATTTCCGACAATGATTTCTCGAGGATATCCAATCGTAAATTTCCGATAAATCGTACGCAAAAGGTTGAGTTATAGGCTGTATTCCCTGGACGCAATTCATTGAGAAACCAAATTTGTTCCTGGGAGTAGGAGAGAGGAGGGAAGTCTGGCCGGGTAAGCGGAAAGGAAAATGTTGTATCCGTTCCCTTGCTTGGTTGATGCTCGTCCTCAAGAATTTTTGTCAGGCCACGAAGGGTTGGGTTTTTAAAAAATTCGACCATCGATATCTCATGGTATCCATGACCGGCCAATCGCGAAAATAATTGAAAGACTTTGAGAGAGTGTCCGCCGAGATCCAAAAAGTGATCATCCAACCCTGCGTTTGGTTTCCCCAAAACTTCTTTCCACAATTGGGATACCAATCGTTCATTCGAGGTCGATAGGGAGGCTGTCGAGAGAGTAGGTATTGGGGCCAATTCATCAGGTTGAGAAAGCCGTCTCCGATCAATTTTCCCATTACTGTTGACAGGCAATGTTTCCAAAAATACGAATAATTCTGGGATCATATAGGGTGGCAATTGCTTCTGTACTACCCCCTGAAGCTTGGCCACCATGTCGTCTTCACTCATATTCCCTTGGCTACTATTTTTCGTGAGATAGGCCACCAGTTTCGCTTCCTCATTAAGAGGCTTCTGAACGACGACGACACCGTCTTTGATGAGCGGATGTGTGAGCAAGACCGATTCAATTTCTCTCAATTCGATTCGGAAACCTCGAATCTTTACCTGATGATCCTTTCGATTCCGGAATGCTAAAAGACCGTTCGCAAGTAGTTGAACGATATCGCCTGACCCATAGAGTCGCGCACCCGGATCTAGTGAAAAAGGATTGGGAGTAAATTTCTCAGAGGTTAAGGCAGGTTGGTTGTGATAACCACGGGCCAGCCCGATTCCCCCGATGAAGAGTTCTCCAGATGAATTTGGGGGAATCGGGTTATACGAATCATCCAGGACATGGGTTTGAACATTATCGATTCCGGTCCCAATTAACCCGGGTTCAGTCAACTCCTGCTCGCCCAATGATGTGAGGTCCTGGAATGTGGAGACAACCGTCGCTTCGGTAGGACCATAGCCATTTAGCAATTTTACGCTCGTTCCAATCAGTTTTCTCCAGGAACGAATGAATTTTTCCTCGGCCTTTTCTCCACCGATTATGACTTTTTGAAGGGATCTGGGCAGTGTATGTAGGTGCCCTGTCAGTTCCGAAATCAAGACGTGCCAAAATGCCGTAGGCAGATCCAAGACGGTGATTTCCCACCGTTTACATTGATCTAAAAATATTGAAATGGACGTCAACATTCCCTCAGGCCGTAGGACCAGGGTGCCCCCGGAGCAGAGAGTGGGAAACAGTTCCTCCAGGCTAGTGTCAAAACTCCAGGAGGAAAACTGCAACATTTTGTCTTGGTGGGAAATGTGGTAGGCGTTTTGCGCCCATTTGACAAAATTATTTAACGAAGCATGTTGGACGATGACCCCTTTCGGAGTCCCACTGGACCCAGATGTATAAATCATGTAAGCCGCTTGATGGGGATGGGGCATTCCTTTGGGGTTCTCTGGATAGTGTTTTCCTAGGGTGGTTTGTTCGGTATCGAGATTTATCGTACAGAAGGAACCGGGTGGCACCTTAGGGAGATGGTCACTATTGGTAATCAATACCTGGATTTGCGAATCGCGAAGAATAAAATTCAATCGTTCCGGAGGTAAAGAAGTATCGAGTGGTACATACACTCCACCGGTTTTCAAAATCGCCAAGATCCCAATAACCATCTCGATCGAACGATCGAGAAAAATCCCCACATTTATCTCGGGGTGAACCCCAACACTCAGCAAATGATTGGCTAATTGATTGGCCCGGATATTCAGTGCTCGAAAACTAATCTGTTCATGTTCCGATACTACGGCAATCGATTCGGCTCGGGTTTCTACCTGTTCATAAAATAGGTTAAGGACAGAACGGAGTGAAGGTTGATCCTCAATTATGTGACCGAAGGAATCTGGTAAAGACACCACGGGGTCCGCACTGTCCTGAATTAGAGGAGTCATAGGAACTGTGGAAGAGGGGTCTTTTAAGATTTCAGGCAGAAAATGAGAGAATGTGGTAGCCATTGCAAGAATGGTCTCCGGTGCTACCAAGGAGGGATTGTAAATCCAGCGACAATCAAAGGGGGAATCGGAAATACAAATCGTCAGCCCTTCTCGCCTAAACACATTTGGAGGGTGTTTAGCCGGGAAAGAATCTGTGAGCTCCATGACAATGGAAAATTCTGTCGGTTTTCCAGCTGCACTCAAAGCTCTGAGCGCAGGGTATCGCGCCCAGACATCCCTTAAAAAACTTCCTCGACTGTGAACGGTTTCCATTTCCCTCCGAACCGTTTCATGCCAGTCATTCAATGAGGAGACTTCGTCCCCCTTCACACACAGGGGTACCTCTGTGGCGAATAGGCCTTCAACGCCGGAAAGAATGTGCTGCAACCCTGGATCACGATACCCCACAGAGAAATGCTCTGAGGATGAAAGCGTCGAAAAAAACGCCATATGTGCCGAGAATAAGGCAGTTGAATTAAGGGAAGGTGGAGAAGAACATGCCTTAACCTTTTGCAATTCCTCTTCAGAAACCTGGATTGGAATCAC
The DNA here is from genome assembly GCA_965223495.1 of Nitrospirales bacterium. Classification (GTDB taxonomy): domain Bacteria; phylum Nitrospirota; class Nitrospiria; order Nitrospirales; family UBA8639; genus Nitrospira_E. The sequence goes on from OZ245001.1 coordinate 1,657,566, forward strand.
CTCCCAAGAATTGGGTAGATCTCTTTGGTTGGAATTTGAGAAGAGGGTTAAAGAAGGAGTTTGAGACAGTCTTTGAACCCAGAACGCTTCATGTCGTTGAATTCGACCATGAAATGATGTGAGTTGCTCCGGTATGGATCCTCCCCCCCCGGGAAGGATGGATCCGACAGTTAAATGATGGGTATCGATTAATTGCGGAACACTAAGAGGGTGACCGGATACGGTAAGAAGGTCTCCGATCGATACATCATTGGTGGCAGTTGAGACGATAAGGGTTTCGCCCAGAGAAACGAGTGTTCCCGCAGGTTTGGATGAAGAAACGTCCAGAACATGACTGGAACCAATGATACAGAACTCATCACCAATTCGGAATTTCCCTATTCCCATAGGGTTCTCTGAAGGTCCGAAGGTCAGTCCTCGAATAAAGGCATGGATTTTTTCGGCAGACCAATTCCACGAAAGGACACATCCAAAGGAAGGTTTTTGATATTTCGTAAAAACCGTTCGCTTCGTTAAATCTTGAGGATGACCGAGATTTCTATCCTCAGCGAGGTCGGCAATAAGGGTTTCAAATGAAACCACCCCTTGTTGTATGCATTTGTACTGGAGAGTTTGAGCGGTATCTTCAGGTTCAATCGGAATGGGGCATTGATACAAAATATTCCCCGTATCCGGCTTTTCTTCCATAATATGCCATGTTATGCCATGCATCACCTCTTCCTGAATGATGGCCCATGAGGGTGCAAAGAGACCGGCATTTCTGGGTAACAGACTATCGTGAAAGTTAATCGCTCGTTTGCGAGGGAGTGAAAGAAGATCCAAAGGAAGCATGTGAACATTAAAAATACTGAATAAATAGTCAAAGGAGATACCCGAAAGGGTGCGAATAAGATCCCCCCGGAGAGACAAAACCCGGAGGTTTTGGGCCTTGGCCCATTTCACAACATCCGGATCCTCGGAAACGACGGCTTGAATGGTATGGGAATGGGCTAAAAGCAGATTCCCGCAAAGGATCGGGAGAGCTCGGTCACCGATGAGAATGCATGAAAAGGGAGGGGAAGCCTTCATTCAATACACCTTCGGGAATAATGTCGGTGGGAAACCCACCAATCCTAAACTTTTCAGAGAAGAAAACATCGTGCTATGTCAATAAGTTAGGAGACTTTCGGGTTCACTTTTCCCAAAGACAATTTCCTCAAGCCATGTTCAACTGGTTTGAAATCACAAGCCTCTATAAAGAATCTATTAAACAACCGCTCCCAAAACAGAATGTCATCCCCCTATCAAAAGAATTACTCTATCCAGAAATAAGTATCAATACCTATTTCAAGGTGATGCTTCATTAAGACCCCCAAAAAACGAACTTCTTGAATTTTTCAATCATGAACGTCGAAGGAGCCCAAGATGGAGGTTTGAGGTTTATGGTTTGTCCCCTCTTCAAGCCTTAACTTGAATGGGTCATAAAAGGGGAAGTTACCATAAGACATAAACGGTATTTTCTTTTTATTTCAAGTAGTTTGAAATGGTTTTGGTCCATATATTCCATATATTGGGTTCGGACTCTTTTATTTGTTCTGGCCAAAAGGAGTACTCGTCTATTACCATTTGGAATTCTTTTATTATATGGAATTCATTCCCTTATGTAGCAACGGATTTACTCCGAAAATACTATAGAAAAACAATCATTTTCATTTCAAATTTCAGTAAAGCTTCTGAGCTTTTTAAATCCTTCATGTGCGAAAAGTAAAAAGCAGGAGTGATTTCGTGTCCTTGCGAGAGCCATAAGTCAAAAATCAGTAACTAAAGAGAATATCCATCATTTTGACAGGAAAAAATAATCTGTATGACAAATATCGCACTTATTAACATGCCCTTTGCGGCCATTCACCTTCCTTCAATAGCCTTAACCCAACTTAAATGTGTGGTCGACCGCGAACTCCCTGGTCGGGTCACGGTAAACAACTATTACCTCAATCACGACATTGGGGAAGCATTGGGACTGGAAACCTACCAGGTTATTGGAAGTTCCGTTGCCTCAACCGTATCCGGGTTGGGCGACTGGGTTTTTAGAGAGGTGGCTTTCCCTCAAGATTCAGCAGGGGAATCTGACCGGTATAGGGATCGGTATCTTTCTCAAGGACAACTAAACCAATCTATGGTGAACCAACTTGTTCATGCTCGCAAAAAGGTTGAACCATTACTTGAGGATTTAATCGATCACTATCACCTTCACACTTTCGATATGGTCGGATTTACCTCCATGTTTGTTCAAAATATGGCCACCTTTGCCCTAGCACGGTTGCTTAAAAATCGGAATCCAAACCTCTTGACCGTGATGGGTGGGGCAAACTGTGAGATGTCGATGGGCCGAATCATAGCCCAAAATGTATCGGCGATCGACTTTGTGTTTTCAGGACCAGCCTTGAAATCTTTTCCTCAGTTCGTTCGTCACGTTCACAACAAGGAGCTCGAGGCCTGTCATCGTATACCTGGAGTGTACTCGAAGCGAAAACTAGCCTTACGAGTCATGGATAGCCCGGAGGAAATTGGCGAAGAACTCGACATCGATGTGGATGTCCCCCTCGATTATCGTGACTACCTTGGCTCATTAACCTCTCGTTGGCAAAATGGGGCAATTCAACCTTCCTTGTTGTTTGAAACATCTCGAGGATGCTGGTGGGGTGAGCGAGCCCATTGTACCTTTTGTGGCCTTAACGGAACGACCATGCAATACCGGGCGATGGCCCCAGACAAAGCCCTCAAGACATTCGAACACATGTTTTCCTATGCACCCCAAGTTTCTCGCTTCGAGTCGGTGGACAATATCCTCCCGCGTAAATACCTGACAGACGTGTTTCCATTGGTGAACCCCCCGGAAAATTGCAGTATTTTTTACGAGGTCAAAGCCGACCTGAAAACCCGCGATATGGAGGTTTTAGCAAAGGGGGGAGTGACAGAAATTCAACCCGGGATCGAAGCTCTCAATACGTCAACTTTGAAACTGATGAAAAAAGGTACCACCTCTTTTCAGAACATTCAGTTTCTTCAGAACTGTTTGGTCTATGGCATCAAACCGGTCTGGAATTTGTTGATAGGCTTCCCTGGCGAAACGGAAGACGTGTATGAAAAATATTTCGATGATCTTCCACTGCTCGTCCATCTTCCCCCACCATCCGGGGTCTATCCTGTGCGATTTGACCGTTTTAGCCCCTATTTCACCTTGGCTAAGGAATACGGCCTGAAGCTCAAACCCTACGATTTTTATTCTTTACTCTATCCATTTGACGCCAAGAGTCTTCACGAGATGGCGTATTTCTTCGAAGACCAAAACTACAGTGCGGAGTATATTCGTCTTGTTGCCAAATGGCTCAGAAAACTCCAAAAGCGCAATGACCAATGGCTGTCGTTATGGAAAAAAACGAAGGAGAATGGCTGTCCTCGCCTGGAATATCAAACCAAAGACGGTAGGGAGATCGTGTTTGATTCCCGATCGGGAGATTCAAAAGACCATCAACTGGACACGGTTCATCTTGACCTACTCCGCGCACTCAGCACCCCAACAACCATCCCCCGTTTAAAAAAACGAGTACCTCATTATAAGGAAGAAGAGATCGCATTTGGCGTCAAACATCTTCAAGTCCAACGACTTCTCTTCCAAGAGAACGATCAATACATGAGCTTGGTTGTCGATTCCCAACGAGACCGCGGGAGTCTTTAGGGACAAAACCGTTATTCCATTAAAGGAACAACGCAAATCGATGAAACCATCGAACTAAAATATCAATTTAGGATTGGATGCGCTCCGTCCAACCTAGGCTGACCCCATACATTCCAATCTTCATTCTCAAGACCGCGGAACCCTTTACTATTTACGTAAGACCCTACAAAATACGTACATTCCCATGCGCATTGAAAACCTGAGCCAAACAACGCAAAGTGACCGGGCCCGAATATCTGCCCAACTTATCTGGGAAGATTGTGATCGCCCACCACGTGAAATTTATGTCGACACCCCTCTTGAATTTAGTGACGCTCTGACGTGCAATCCTAATGCCTTCTTTCTTGCCGCGGCTCTGCCGGCTATGCGGCATGGGGAAAAACGGTTGCGCATTGATGGCAAAATCTGTCCGCACCTACGGAATGGTCTGATCACCGCGATGCGGCAGTTCCGCCGTTGGTATGGGGAGGCTTTATGCCCTTCGATTTCATTCGAACCCACTAGTGGTTTTGAACCTTCCCGTCCGGCAGTTGAAAACCGAACGGCTTCCTTTTTTTCTGGAGGAGTTGATGCGTTAGCTACCCTCCGTAGCAACAGACTCACGTTCCCTATTGATCACCCCGCATCAATCAAAGATTGTCTATTCGTCTATGGGTTCGACTTGGGCTGCTACGAAAACATGGATGAAAATCTTGCTAGTTTTGAGGAATCCGTCAACTCTTTTTCCGAACTCGGTTCTGAGGAACACTTCACCTTGCTTCCCATCTATTCTAACTTTTGCCAAATTGACGATAATGTGGACAACAAGTTCTTATTCTATTTTGGTGCACAATTAGGAGGGCTTGCACAGGCCTTTTCACGCCGAATTTCTACCGTCCACATTGCATCTAGCGACGATGTACTCAGTGGAATGGGGCCGATGGGTTCTCATCCATTGATCGACCCTTATTACAGCAGTTCTGCCGTGACTGTCTACCATGATGGGACCAGATACTCACGGTTAGAAAAAGTGGGGCTGATTGGTGAATGGGAAAATGGCTTAAGGAAACTTCGTACGTGTTGGGACTATTTTCGTCCCGCCCACATCCCCAATTGCGGCGAATGTGAAAAATGTTTACGCACGATGACCGAATTATTGATTTTCGACAAGCTAAAGGTCTGTCCTGTCTTTACCCACAACGATGTGACCCCCGATCAATTGCGAACCCTCTATATCGGTAAGGCTAAGGAGAGAGAGGAAGATCCAAAGGCCTTGCTTCACCTCGCCATTCGCACCTTGACCGTTGGAAACATCAAGAATTGGAGATCTCTCGTGCTCCCCCTGCGAAAGATTGGCCGCAACGATCTAAGCGATGTCATAGAAGAAAAACTGGAAGATTTTGATGGGTTCCTTTCGGCCGCCAGGGACCGGAGTTGGAAGGGAAGCATTAAACGATTTGATAGAGAACGGCTCGGAAGTGCCCTCAGGAAAAGCTACCGCATGTTACATGGAAAACCAAAAAGGTGAGGGGTATCCACCACATCCATCTAGGTGGAAATTTGCGATTGCCACATTATCGATAGGAAAAATTGGGAAGGAAAACTTAATAGCCCTTTCCCTCTTCCACCCATCCCCTACTCCCATTTCTTTTCATCTACAGGGCAGGTTCAAAAACATAACCCCATAATTTCCGCTGCCTGAAGGATATCTTCTCACATTCAGGTTTTCTGAGTGATCTGTTTTTCTGGCTTATCTAAACTAATCCTCTTGCCTAAAGATTCTGGTTCCGTCGGTTAAAAATTTCATTAATCCTTTCCCTTCCTTTTTTGAAGTTTTCAGTAGTTTTTTCCTCTTGATCTTCCCTTTTTCGGCAATCATTTGAGTTTTGCTGAAGAAAATAGGCCAGAGCTTGGACTGTGGGATACTGGAATAAATCCACGATAGAAACAGCCTGATCAAGTGTATTTTCCAATAGTTTCTGCACTCGTAAAATGGCCAATGAATGCCCGCCAATCTCAAAGAAGTTATCGTTTACACCCACTTGCTCAATTTTTAGAACGGCACCCCAGGTACGAGCCACCAACTGCTCGAACTTTGTTTGTGGGGCCGCATACTGAGCCATTGGTTGCCTGACGGTTTGAGAAATTCTTGAAAGTTCCTGACGATCCACTTTCCCATTGGGTGTATGTGGCAGTGCTTTCAAAACAACAAATTTGGCAGGAACCATGTACCCCGGCAAAAGCCCTTGAAGATAGTTTCTGAGTTCACGTTCTGAGAGTTCCTCTTTGCTACCCACATAGGCGACCAACTGTTTATCCTCCAACTCATTACTCTCACACGACACTGCGACATCCTCTATCGTAGTGTACTGGCTCAGTATTGCTTCGATTTCTCCCAATTCAATTCGAAATCCTTTTACTTTGACTTGATAATCATTTCGGCCTAAAAATTGAAGCGTTCCTCCAGATGTCCAACGAGCCTGATCCCCCGTCCGATACATCCGTACCCCTCGATGAGAAAAGAATGAATTGGGGACAAACTTTTTGGCAGTTAACCCGGGACACCCCAGATATCCACGGGCAACTTGTGGTCCTCCAATAACAATTTCCCCAATCAGGCCCAATGGAACAGGCTCTCCTTCCGAGTTCAACAGGTAGACTGCGGTATGACTCAGCGGTGCACCAATGGTGGCAGGCCCTATGGAAGAACGCCTGGCATAAGTCGCATACGTTGTCGTTTCTGAAGGACCATAAAGATCATGCACCAACTCCACTCCCCACTGAGAATGAATAGCTGCGACTAGAGTAGTTTTCAGCGGTTCTCCTGCTAAATTTATCGTTCGTAAACGGAGAGGTGGAGGGGAGATGATTAAATCGTTTATGGCTGAGGGTACGGTATTTAAAAGCGTCACACGGTCCTTTTCTTGGGCTTCGGGTAAATGAAGGGCGCTTTCCACCAGTACTACCGTTCCCCCCCAACTCAAGGTTACAAACACTTCAAACACGGAAAGATCAAAGCAGATGGAGGTAGAAGCCAGGACTCCAGCCAAATCAGGAAGGGAAAAGACACTTCGTGCCCAATTTAACAAAGCCACGGCATTGCCCTGGGAAATTATCACACCTTTGGGTTGTCCCGTGCTTCCGGAAGTATAAATAACATAGGCTATATTCTCTGGAATCGATGAACTTTTGGGATTCCTGCTTGCTTCTTGGACGATAAACTTCCACTCTTTATCAAGCGAGACTATCGTTGATTGAGTAAAATCAAATCGTGCTTCCCATTCCGTTTCAGTTATGACAATGGGAATTTGTGCATCTCGAAGAATGAAGTCAATACGATCTTTGGGATAGTGAGGATCTAAAGGGACATAAGCCCCACCGGCCTTCAAAATGCCCAGCATGCCAACAATCATATCGATTGTTCGGTTGACACAAAGACCAACAAGCACTTCGGGACCAACTCCTCGACGCTTTAAATAATTCGCAAGCAGATTGGCTCGAGCATTCAAGACGTAATAGGTTATCTGTTCATTTCCAGACACTATAGCGATTCGATCAGGAGTGCTCTGAACTTGTTCTTGGAAGAGTTGGTTGATGCTCTTCAACAAGGCAGACTCTGTGTGAGCAGGTTCTCCCTGGGCTAAGACGTGCTCCTGCTCACTCTCCAGCATTAACGGAGCCCGTGTAATTGCCACATCCGGGTCAGCCAACACTTGCCTCAATATATTTTGGTAATGTCCAAGCAAGCGTTTAATCTGTTTGGAATCAAACAGTTCGGTGCTAAACTCCATCATGCAATGCAGCGCCCCGTCCCTTTCTTCAATCATAAGATTCAGGTCAAATCTCGCAGCCGCTCGATCGAATTGAATAAATTGACAATCAACATTCTGCAGACTTATTGGCGTGAGGGGAGTATTGTTAAAGGCGAACATAACCTGAAATAGTGGATGGCGGCTCGGATCTCTTTCAGGATGAAGTTCCTCAACCAATTTCTCAAATGGTAATTCTTGGTGCGAAAGGGCTCCCAAGCATACTTCACGGACTCGCGCGACCAACTGACGAAAAGGTGGATTTCCTGATAGGTCAGTTCGCAATACCAACGTATTGGTGAATAACCCAATGAGATTTTCAATCTCCTGAACCGGTCGCCCGGCAATAGGAGTGCCTAAACTTATGTCTGTTTGCCTCGTATATCGAAAGAGCAATACCTTGAAGACCGCTAATAGGGTCATAAAATTGGTGACATTTTCCGCCTGGGTAAAGCCTCTCAAGGCCTGAATTTCTTCTTGAGGTATTCGTGAAAATTCAATGCCTCCACGAAAATTTTGAGCTGAAGGTCTGAAACCATCACTGGGAATTTCTAAGACTGATAAGCCTGCAAGCCGTTTTTTCCAATAGTCCAGCAAGGGGATGAGTGCTTCGCCATTCATGCTTTGACGTTGCCAAATCGTGTAATCGCAGTATTGAAAAGGTAGTGGAGGAAGAGAAGAAGGTCGCCCGGTTACAAAGGCATTATACAGTTCGCTCAGTTCTTTATAAAAAACTTCCAACGACCATCCATCTGCTGCAATATGATGCAGCGTGAGTAAGAACACATACTCTTGAGGGGCTATATGTAATAGTTGTCCACGAAGAAGAGGGGCACGAGTTAAATCAAAGGGACGACGAACTTCCTCTGAGGCAAGCTTCGAGATTTCCCTTGGCCTCCTTCTTGATTGCATCCCTTGCAAGTCAATCACAGGGAGAGAAAAATCCCAATTCGTAGCGACCTGCTGCATCGGAAATCCATCCTCTTGTTCGATCGTGGTTCGCAATGCTTCATGCCTCGCAATGATCCCTTTAATGCTTTTTTCGAGAGCAGTAACATTGATGGGACCGTTAAATTGAATGGCCCGACTTATATGATAGACAGGATTTTCGCGATCCCATTGTTCAAGAAACCACAGGCGCTGCTGTGCAAAACTTAACGGAACCCGCTTCCCCTCATGTACGTGATTGATGGAAGAAGATAGAGAGTCTTCAATGGGACCTTTTTCATTCCTGAAATTATTCCCGGCATCCCGTGTTGGCTCTAGGACTTTTTTTCCGCTTTGCAGCCTTTCAATTTGGTTGGCCAAGCTTTCTACGTTGGAGGAATTAAAGAATGTCAGTAACGGAATATTGAGGTTAAAGACTTTTTTCACTCGATTAAGCACACGGGTGGCGAGAAGGGAGTGCCCCCCCAGGTCAAAAAAGTTGTCCCGTACCCCGACATGAGAACGGCCAAGCACTGCCTGAAAAATTTCTGCGAGAGTGTCCTCAACGGGATTGCGTGGTGCTACATAAAGTGTATCTGCTATCAGATTCGTCTCATTGCTTGTCGGGAGTCTTTTTGTGTCAACCTTCCCGTTTGAGGTAAGAGGAAAACTCTCAAGAACCACGAAAGCCTTAGGAACCATGTATTCGGGCAAACGCTCCCGAAGAAATGTTCGTATGGACCCTATATCCAGCGTCTCCCGTTGCCCCACCACATAGGCCACCAAGGCTTTGTTTCCGTAACTATCTTCTCTACAGAGCACCTTGGCTTCTTGCACTCCCGGAATTCTACACAATGTAGTCTCAATCTCTCCCAGCTCAATGCGATACCCCCGGAGTTTAATCTGGCTATCCCGACGTCCCACAAACTCCAAGACACCTTTTTGTCGCCACCGCACTACATCCCCAGTCCGATACAGTCGTGCCCCGGGAGCTGAACTATTCGCATGAGGGAGGAACTTTTCTGCGGTAAGCCCCGTCTGGTTCAGATAGCCCCAGGCCAGGCCGTCACCTCCTACATACAATTCCCCATACACACCTACGGGAACAGGTTCTTGAAAACGATCAACGACATAGGCTTGTGTGTTGGCCAATGGACGACCAATTGGCACGGTGATTCCCTGTACATCATTTTTCTCAACCTGATGCCAGGTTGAGAAAGTCGTGGATTCCGTCGGACCATACACATGTAATAAGCGAGTGGAAGAATTTGCCTCCAACACCCTAGAAACCCATTTCTGATCTACCAGCTCTCCGCCAAACAACACCGTGTCGACCGTTCCAAACCCCGAAGGTATCTCCTGGGCCATCTGATTAAATAACGCTGTCGTGACAAACATCGTGGTAATCGCTTGCTCCCTCAATTTGGTTGCGCACGAAAAGGGATCCACCACCTCATCTTGACTGAACACTACCATCGTTGAACCGTTCAATAACGGGCCCCATACTTCAAAGGTAAGCGCATCAAAAGCCGGATTCGCTAAGTTCCCAACCCGATCGGTGGAGCGGAGCTGGAGATAGTTGCTTGCCTTGACCAACCGCACGATACTGCGTTGACCGATCAGCGTCCCTTTGGGTTGCCCCGTCGAACCCGAGGTGTATGTGACATACGCTAACGGGCCATTCGACAGAGATATGTCCAAGGGCTGTGTCGATTCTTGGTCAAAAGCATGATGGCTATCATCTAAAGTCGCAATTTTCGCCCGGGTATCCGACAATATGGGGCGGTATCGCTCATGGGTCAGAATCAATCCTATCCCTGCATCGCATGCCAAATAGCTTAGTCTTGAAACCGGGTGACTCGGATCAAGCGTCAGGTAAACGCCACCAACTTTCAGGATCCCTAGCAGACTGGCGATCAGATCCACCCCTCGCTCCAAGCATACGCCCACACGCATAGACAGCCCTACTCCCTGGCGCCGCAAATGGTTTGCGATTTGATTAGCTCGGGCATTAAGCTGCTCATAGGTGAGTTGCGTCTCATCACTAACCACCGCCACGGCCTCTGGGCGAAAGGCTACCTGATTTTCGAATAGCCCTACCACACTCGCCTCTCGTGGAAAATCAGTTTGCGTATCATTCCATGTGATAATTTGTTGGTGTTTTTCCTCACTAGAAAGGAGAGGGATTTCCCACATACTCCTGGTCGGCTCTGCAACCATCCCATTCAATACGTGTTCATAATGTTCAGCCATCTGCGTGATCGTCTGTTCATCAAAGAGATCAGTATTAAATTCCCACACGCACTCATAGCTATGGTTTTGGCCTTTTCCTGGTTGGCCAAGGTATTGAGAGAACGCCGGGATCACTAAAAGAGTCAAATCGAATTTGGAAGATCCATTGTTCACACCCAGCTCCAACTGTATCGAAAGTCCTGGGATGTCCTGTTCGGGCATGGGCGAGTCGTGTAACCCAAACATCACTTGAAATAAGGGATTGCCACTGATCTGGCGGTCTATCCCAACGGCCTCTACCACCTGATTGAAGGGAAGGTCTTGGTTCGCGTTGGCTTCCAGCGTCAGTTCCCGAACCCGACGCAATAACTTGACCACTGTGGGATTTCCTGACACATCTGCTCGTAAGACCACATTATTGATGAGCATCCCCAACAGGCCTTCCGATTCTTTCCACCGACGATTGGCAAACACGTTGCCTAAACAAAACTCCTCTTGCCCTGAATACCTGGCTAGTAACACGATGAATCCCGTCATGAGACACATAAAGACGGTACTTCTCTCCTGACGAGCTAATTCCTCCAGACCTTCATTGAGGGTGCGCGGAATTTTTCGCCGCACCGCTGAACCGGAAAAGGTCTGGACCAGTGGTCGGGGACGGTCGTAGGGAAGCGCTAAGACAGGAACCGGTCCGGAAAGTTTATCCCGCCAATAAGCCAGTTGAGCCCCAGCCTCTTCTCCTTCCATCCATTGCCGTTGAAACCGAGCCATATCTTCAAACTGAATGGGTAGCTCCGGAAGAGGTGAAGGGTGGCCTTCCTTGTTGGCACGGTACAGATGGATGAATTCATTTAAGAAGACGTTGATCGACCAGCCATCATGCACGAGATGATGCTCCATATGAATTAAGACATATTCTTCAACACTTTTCCGGACCAGTTTCCACCGCACCAGAGGCAGCCGGGTCACATCATACGATTGCTGGATCTCCTGGCGTACGATCTGTTCGAGCGCCGCCTTTTTTGCCTGTCCAGAAATTTGCTGAAGATCAAGCACAGGCAAGGTCACCTCGAAGGGGGGATGGACCACTTGTACCGGGGATTCACACCCCTCGGGAACATCAAAGGTGGTTCGCCAGATTTCGTGGCGCCGAATGATTTCCGTTAAACTTCGTTCTAGGGCCGCCACCTCAAGGTTTCCCGTCAGGTGTAATAAGGCTTGAAAATTGTATGCAAGGTTGTCGGGATATAGTTGCTCCATAAACCAGACTCGTTCCTGCGAAAAAGTCAACGGTATCGGGCCTTCGTATCCTCCCGGAACGGGTTTGACCCTTGGTGGTGAAACCGATCGTCCTTTCTGCTCATCCACATACCTGGCTAACTCGGCAACCGTCCCATACCTGAACACCGAATCCAAAGAAAGGGGCACTGGCCATACATCTTGCATCCTCGCCACAATCTGGACGGCTCGAAGCGAATGCCCGCCTAATTCCAAGAAGTGATCCTTGATGCCAATCGGTTTTCGATTGAGCACCTGTTGGTAAATGGCCACAATCTGTTTTTCTGTCTCCGTGGTTGGCGGAAGGTAAGGAGTGGGTGAGTCATGGCGGTCTGGGGAAGGTGGCGGAAGGCCTCGGCGATCGATTTTTCCGTTGGGAGTTAAAGGGAGCTGGTCAAGGAACACGAAAAATGCCGGAACCATATACTCGGGGAGACGATCCGTAAGATATTTTCGCAAAATGAGACTTGAAAGGGGGGCACTGGATCTTGGCGTAACATAGGCCACCAGTTGTTTGTCCCCCGAGTCCTCCTGCCACACCGTCACCACGGTTTCCTGAACCGCAGGTTGAAGACGAAGCACCGCCTCAATCTCTCCTAATTCGATACGAAAGCCCCTCAATTTGACCTGGAAGTCATTTCTTCCTATAAATTCCAGGGCACCATTTGAGTGGAGTTTGACAAGATCTCCGGTTTGGTACATTCGTTCTCCCGTTTTTTCACTAAAGGGGTTGGGAACGAATTTTTCTGCAGTGAGGCCGGGGTTTTTAACGTAGGCCCGAGCTAATCGAGCTCCCCCGATACATAATTCACCTACTTGTGTGGGTGTCACTGGCTGACCCGATGCATCAAGGGGATACAACGTTGTGTGTCGGATCGGGAACCCAATCGGGACTGTCGAATCGGTGGTGATTCGTTTCTCCACCCACTGCCATGAGGCGAACGTGGTCGTTTCGGTAGGGCCGTACACATGCAGGAGTCTTTCAGGAGGACCCTGATTCAGGATGTTCGAGACGATCTGGGGATCAACCTGCTCTCCTCCAAATAAGAGTGTCCGCATACTATAAAAAGTGGCAGGACATGCTTGGACCATATGATGAAACAATGCAGTGGTGAGGAACAAAACGGTAACTCCATAGTTTTGCAACTCAGCACCAAACAACACAGGGGCAAGAGCAATATCTTTCTTGAAGATGATCAATCGACTACCATTCAACAACGCTCCCCAAATTTCAAAGGTGGCCGCATCAAAAGCACACGTGGCAACTTGTGCTACACCGTCTGTCTTGTGTAGTTGTATATAGTCGGTATTCACCACCAAACGTGTAACGGCCTGGTGCGGGATAATAATTCCCTTGGGAGTTCCGGTGGACCCAGAGGTATAGACGATATAGGCAGCAGTCAGGCCATGGCCCCAAGAAAAGAGATTGGCATCTTGTTGCTTCTGAATTTCCCTCCTCTCCCCATTGAGACAAATAATGATAGCTCCAAGGCCACAAAGGTTTTCAATGAATATCTCATGGGTTAAGACCACGGATACCCCTGCATCCTGCATCATGAAGGCGATTCGTTCTCGAGGTGCACCAGAATCAAGCGGCACATACGTCCCTCCAGCCTTGAGAATGGCCAGTAAACTTATAATGAGGTCTATGTTCCGTTCCAGGCATACCCCTACCCTCACCTCCAAACCAACACCCTTTCTACTCAAGAGATGCGCTAACTGATTGGCTCGTTGATTGAGTGCAGTATAGGTGAGGTGCTGATCTTCGAAGACAAGTGCCACGGCATGAGGGATTTGTTTGGCTTGGTCCTCAAAATACTCATGAACCCCTCCGGAACGCAGGGAATGGCTAGCGTCCCCATTCCTCAAAGCTTGGGATGTTTTCTCAGTCGGTCTACCGGCATTATTCATTGACTTATTCTCGTAATGTTATCCAAATCATCCCACAACCAATAGACGAAAGACATGCGGGATACTATCCTTCGCAAATTGGAACTTGACGACCGTTTCAATACCCCTTTCCAATCCTTACGTCCCGAGGCAAGGATTGGAACAATAACAACCAGAACAGTCTCCAAAATGATGATTTTCGCAAAGGGACCAAATAGAGCAACCCCGCCAGGGAACCACATCAATCCGCGAATAAATTTTAGGCGGGAGAATGGTCAACCCTTGATGCACGGGGCCATGATCGAGAAAATCCCCTACTAGGGCCCAAACCAAGCTGTTCGTCCCAATTTAATGGTAAACAGGAGGGTTTTTTCTGAGCCCGCGTTTCCCAACAGGGAATTCCCAACCCAATGTGACGACCCATTAACAAGAGGATGCAGAAAATCTTCCAAGGAACATCCCGTCTCTTGAAGACATCCAAAGGGCAAATGTGAGAAACTAAATGACTGTATTCGGTTTTCTCTCCTACCCCTCCCCCTTGCGGGAGTATTTGATCATCCTCTGTAGATCCTTCTTCAGCACTTCAAAGAAAGCCTGTTGTTCCGTATGAATAAAAAAGTGGTCTCCAGAGAAAATCTGATGAGAAAAGTGATTGACCGTCTGTTTACCCCAAGCTTCAATTTCTCTGGGAGTGACCAATGGATCTTTTTTTCCTCCGAAGGCCGAAATGGGACAATTGAGTGGTGCTCGTTCCAAGTACTGATAATTTTCCCACAACATAAAGTCCGATCGCAGTATTGGCGTGATCATTTCTAGAAGTTCGGGATAATCGAAGGCTTCCGGTGGAATTCCGTTAAGCTGTCGCACCGCTTCTATGAATTCAGCATCTGGTAAGGGGTGAATGATGGGAGACGTAAACGGCAGATGCGGAGCACGGTGGCCCGAAACAAAAAGATGCTCAAGCTGAAAATCATGATGTTCTTGCAGGACCCTCGCCAATTCAAACGCCACTAAGGCTCCCAAACTGTGTCCCAAAAAGACCGTTGGCTTTGTTAAGAAAGGGAGAATGGAACGCTCGAGATCCTGGATAAGGGGGTCAAGAACAGTGTAGAGTTTTTCCCCAAAACGGTTTTCTCGACCCGGGTACTGGATAGCAAACAGCTCTATCGTGTCGGGTAACTCTGAAATCCAGGATCGAAATACAGAAGCTCCTCCTCCCCCATAAGGAAACCCAAACAATCTTACCCTGGCAGAGGACTGAGGATTTTGACACGTTACCCAACTATTCCCCAGAAAATTTTTCCTATTCATGCTTGGTACTATAAAGAAATCATTGAACAGGTCAGAGAAGGAGAATCTTAAGTATAATCGACAGAAGCTTTTGAAACTTAAAAGTTTTTTGGTTGATGATTAGATGGAAAAATTAAATAGTCGAATCTGTCCTAGGCCCACACAAAGTTCGTCATTTCGAGTCGAAAGAGGAGAATTTTCCTTCAAGTTGACAGGCAACCGACCTTTCATTGATGGAAATGATGGAAAATTTATCCACTTATCCCGTTCTGCCTCCCCCCTTTTTCCTCCCGGTTAGACTTTTTTGGTTTATTTTGGCCAAATTGCCCAAATTCTGACCCGACTTTGACGGGTTGACAAGGTCTCCTCCCTACCGGCAAAGATGTATTAAAGATATCTAAATATCTATTTTGATTGGAAAGATTTCTTGAATGAATACGGGGCAACTCCCCAAAATTCCCTAAACTTCAAGGAAAAGATTCCCGACTAAGTGATTGGGACTGTCTCGTCCATCACACATAACTTATACTACAGGCATTGGGTTACCAATTTAACCTAAAGGGTTTATCACAAGACTTTTAACTATTTGATTATTGGCCCTTGTTATTGGCCTGAAGCTTGGTGTTTCTATGCATGATAGACCTGGGCATCTATTGAAACAAGAGATTGAAGCAGGAACGTTCCTCCCATTCATGGGTATGTACGATGTTTTTTCTGCATCAATCGCCGCCCGACATTTTAATGGTTTATTCTTAAGTGGATTCAGCTTTGCTGCCAGTTATTACGGATTGCCCGATATTGGGTTTAATTGTTGGACAGATTTGGTGGCTCTAACACAAAGAATTCGTGCGGTGTTACCTCATCACCATTTATTGGTAGATATAGATGATGGATTTGGGGATGGTGACATTGCTGGCCATGTCGTTTCTCTTTTAGAGGCTTCTGGAGCCTCCGGAGTCATCATCGAAGATCAAAAACGACCTCGATCTTGTGGTCATTTCCCGGGAAAACAACTCTTGGAATTAGATGAATATCTGGTTAAACTCCAAAAAGTGTTGGAAATACGACAAGGCCTGGTGGTTATTGCCCGAACTGATACTTCCGACCCTGATGACCGCCTCCGAAGAGCTCAAGCCTTTGCCAATTCGGGAGCTGATGCCGTCCTCCTAGAGGCATTACCGAATTTGAATATCATTCAGCCCATCAAACAGGTCGTGAATAGTCCCATCATGGTCAATCAACTGGCCGGGGGTAAATCCCCATCTTGGAGCTTTGATGAGTTGCAAAGGAATGGGGTTTCCTTAGTGAATTATAGTACTCCATGCTTATTTGGGGCCCAAAATGGCATTGAAGAGGCACTTCAGTATTTAAAAACCCATGATGGTCAACTGCCCAATAACCCTGACTTTTCGGGTTCCACCTCCCTGACCTCCTGTGTGTCCTTATTACAAGATAACTTGAATCGCCAAGGGATTAAAATCGGAATACCTTCTTCCTGACTTTCGATGTAGGTTTCATTTCTCCTATGAATCCATCTGTGCGACAGACTCAAACCAAGGATGAATGGCTCAGGGAACGCCTAAAGGGGCTCAAGAAAAACCTCTCCACCAATCACATCACCCCCCAATCTCGACTAGTTCCCCCCCCTCTTTCCTTTGCTCAGCAACGACTGTGGTTTCTCGACCAATGGGAGCCCCAAAGTGCGGCCTATTTACTTCCCTACGCCTGGCGTATTCAAGGTCCCTTAAATATCAAAGCCCTTTCAACCAGCCTGAGCCACCTTATCGCACGCCATGAGACCTTACGAACGGCGTTTCAACTCCAAGATGGGCAACCCGTACAAATCATCACACCTCCCGAGTCGGTTACTTTGTCCATTCTCGACCTTTCCGACCAACCAAAGGAGGCCCAAACAGAACGTTGCCTTCAATTGATTCAGGCTGAGGCGCAGTGCCCCTTTGATTTACAAACGAGCCCCTTGATGCGAAGCCAATTGCTGCGTTGTGGACCAGAAGAGCATGTTTTTCTTCTCACCTTCCACCACATCATCACCGATGCCTGGTCCATGGGAGTCGTGTGGCAGGAACTGTCGGAAGGATATAGCGCAGCAGTTGAGGACCGAAACCCCGATTTTGCGCCCCTACCCATTCAATATGCCGATTTTGCGATTTGGCAACGACAATGGCTACAAGGGGAGACTTTAGAGAAACAATTAAATTTTTGGCGTGAGCAACTGAGCGCGTTGCCAGCTTCCCTGGACCTTCCCACCTCTCGGTCACGGCCACCAGAGCAAACGTATCATGGATCTAGTCTTTCATTTGCCCTTCCTCAATCGCTTAGTCAGCAACTGACAACTTTCAGTCATCAGGAAGGGGTGACATTATTTATGACCTTGTTAACGGCCTTTCAGGTCTTGTTGGCTCGTTATACCGGGCAAACCGATATTGCCGTTGGTTCTCCGATCGCCAACCGCACTCAGACGGAGTTAGAGGGTCTCATTGGATTTTTTGTCAATACCCTGGTGTTACGGGCCAACTTAGAGGGCCAACTCACGTTCCGGGAACTTTTATTACAAGTACGGGAAACATGCCTAGAGGCTTATGCTCATCAAGATATTCCCTTTGAAAAACTTGTTGAGGATCTCCAACCCGTACGCGACCCCAGTCGTCATCCACTCATCCAGGCCATGTTTCAAGTTCACTATGTGGATTCCACATTCAGCTTTACCTTAGGTGATTTAAAGATTTCGCCTATTCGGTCATCTAATCAAACAGCCAAATTCGACATTCAACTGGGCCTGGTTTCAAACAAGGAAGATCTCCAGGGAAGTTTTACGTTTAATACCGACCTGTTTGACCGGGATACCATCAGCAGGATGGCGACTCATTACCAGCAAATCCTCGAAGGCCTCCTGTCCCATCCCAACCGTGCCGTGAGGCACCTACCGTTACTTTCTAATGTAGAACACAAGCAAATAGTCCTGGATTGGAATGCCACCGGCACAAACTATCCGCGAAAGCTGACGATAGGAGAGTTGTTCGCCACACAGGTGGTGGCCCAGCCAGCTGCAGTGGCTGTGGTGAGTGAGGAAGGCCAGCTCACGTATGGGGAATTAGACCGAAGGAGCAATCAACTGGCGAACTGGTTACGCCAGCATGGGGTGGGGCCGGACGTGCGTGTGGGGCTCTGTATTGAGCGCGGTCTGGCGATGGTGGTAGGAGTGCTCGGGATTCTCAAGGCGGGGGGAGGCTATGTGCCGGTAGACCCACAGGTACCCCCCGATCGCACGGCATTTATTTTGAAGGATGCTGGCTGTGGAGTGTTGGTGACCGAGAAAACATTACGTGACACGATCGGACCTGAGTGGAACGGTACCGTGCTCATGCTGGATGGAGAGCATTCTCCACTCAGTAGACAGCCGACGACTCCGGTGAATAGCGGGGTCACGGCTGAGAATCTGGCATATGTTGTATTCACCTCAGGCTCGACAGGACAGCCAAAAGGTATCACCATTCCTCATAAGGGAGTTATTCGTTTAGTTCGAGATACCTCTTATGTATCTCTCACAACAGACGATCGGCTCGCCCAGGCCGCGCCAGTGGCCTTTGATGCAGCTACCTTTGAGCTATGGGGGGCATTGCTCAATGGAGGCCAGGTGGTGATTATCCCGAAAGCCGTGGCCCTGACGCCCTCGGACTTCCAACAAGTCGTGCGACAATATGGCATTACCACCCTGTTTGTCACCACGGCCTTATTGAACCATTTCGCCCAGGCCGTGCCCCGGGCATTTCAAGGGGTCCGGCAGGTATTGTTTGGAGGAGAAGCGGTGGACCCCCATTGGGTGCGAGAACTGTTGAGCCAGGGTCCCCCTTCGCGATTATTACATGTGTATGGCCCAACGGAAAACACGACGTTTTCGACATGGCACGAAATTAAAACTGTCCCCGTCGAGGTGTTGACCATTCCCATTGGACGGCCGATTGCCAATACTCAAAGCTATGTCGTTGACTTCTACCAACATGCGGTTCCAGTGGGTGTGTATGGAGAATTACTCTTAGGAGGGGACGGGTTGGCCCACGGGTATCTGAACCGCCCAGCGCTAACCGCGGAGAAGTTCGTACCGCATTTGTGGAGTGAGAAGCCAGGAGCTCGACTGTACCGGACGGGAGATATGGTGCGTTATGACGCCCAGGGGGCCATTGAATTCAAAGGTCGGCAGGATCATCAAATTAAACTGCGAGGCCATCGAATTGAACTAGGAGAAATTGAAGGAGTTTTGAGCCACCACCAAGCGGTTCATCAAGCTGTCGTCCTCTGCCAAGAACCAACCCCTGGGGACAAAAAACTGGTGGCCTATGTGTCGGCCACTTCCAATACTTCACTCGACTCCACCATTCTCCGTTCCTATCTCAAAACCAAACTTCCCGATTATATGGTCCCTGTGAATTTCATCATCCTGGATACGCTTCCTTTAAATCCTAACGGCAAGGTCGATCGTAGCAAGCTCCCACAACTACAATCATCAAGTTCCGTCAAACCACGTGCCAATCTCATTATTACCCCATTGGAGCAACAATTACTCGCCATTTGGGAACAGAATTTGGGCAGGACCGATATTGGCATCCATGATAATTTTTTTGACTTAGGTGGTCATTCCTTAATGGCAGCCAATATCTTTTTTCAAATCGAACAAATTTTTCATCGAAAAATTCCCCTGTCCGTTCTGTTTCATTACCCTACCATTCACCAATTGGCCAATACCCTAGCGGATCAAGGATGGACTCCGGAATGGTCCTCCTTAATACCGATTCAACCTTCGGGTTCCTCCCTTCCGTTTTTTGCGGTCCCTGGGGTAGGAGGCAATGTGTTGGGTTTTTCGACTTTGTCACATCTTCTAGGTCCCACCCAACCCTTCTATGGATTCCAAGCGCAAGGCTTAGATGGAAGCACTCCCCCCTTTACCAGCATCGAGGAAATGGCCGCGCACTATATTTCAGAAATGAAAACGGTGCAACCAGCAGGACCCTATTGCCTTGGAGGAGCTTGTATCGGAGGCATCATTGCCTATGAAATGGCCCAACAACTGCTCGCCCAAGGCGATCACGTCGCTTTGCTCGTGCTCATGGAAACCTGGCCGGCCCCTCCAAGAACCGCCAGTTCGAAAACTTTCCACGCCATATGTCGCGGCTTCCTCTTAAATCATGCCTATCCTTTTTATTATTTCTGTCACCGCCTTCGCCATCAGTTTCGGGCGAGAAAGAATCTTTGGAGTTTTGGGAAATGGATGGGGGAAAAAATTGGCATGTTAATAGGGATATTGAAAGAAAAGGGAACTTACGAGCATGAACAAACCCTCTTGTATATCGATCGAGTATCCTCCGCAAATCGGTATGCACTGAGTCAGTATGAGCTTAAAAGTTATACGGGACGAATCGTACACTTTCTGGCCCAAGAACGGGAGACGCGGCAACTGACGGACCGCCGAAAAACATTGAATTATCTCTGCCAAGGTGAGTACCAAGAAATTATGATAAAAGGGCATGATTCGGGAGAGATACTCAAACACCCCGGCGTCAAAGAATTAGCCCACTCCTTGCAAAATATCCTCCAAGGCATTCAGCTCTCTACTCGAGGTGAGGGGACCCAGAACCAATGAATTTCCTCATCTATCTCTTTAAGTCATCTAAAAAAATGGTCATTACCGTAGCCATTGCGGGACTGGTGAGTGGGGGTTGTAGTGCGGGACTCGTGGCCATAATCAATTCTGCTTTACATGCCACCACGTCTGATTTGCAAATGTTTTTTCTGGCTTTTACGTTTCTCTTCCTTGGAAAATTCGGGGCCTATATTTTATCGAGGATATTTCTCATTCGCTTTTCCCAAGAAAAAATTCAAGAACTCATTCACCGAATATCCGACATGGTCACCCAAACCCCCTTAATCCGCCTTGAAGAATTAGGGAACCATCGGATTTACACGGTCCTGACGAATGATGTTTCCATTTTGGGTTCGGCTATTCTTGCCATTCCTGCTTTGACCATGAACTTAGCGGTCTTAATAGGATGTGCAGGGTATTTATTTTGGCTCTCCCCTCAAACCTTTTTAGCCATCATTCTTCTCGTGTTTGTCGGGTCTTTAGGATACAAACTCCTTCGAGAAAAGGCCTTTCAAGCCATTTTCGATTCTCGGGAAGAGCGGGATCGGCTTTTTCACGTCTTTAGATCGTTAACGGAGGGTATCAAGGAACTCAAGATGAACCCGATTCGAATCGATCATTTCCTAAAAAATCACTTACATGATACCACCCGTTCATTGGTTTTTCACAACATCAAGGCGGCCCATCAGTATTTAATCGTGGACGGATGGAACCAGTTTTTATTCTACGCCATGATAGGCTATTTATTATTTTTATCCCCCACTTTTTTTTCGATGAACACGGAAACCCTAACAGGGTTTATCTTTGCGGTGTTATACATGATGAACCCAATGTTCTCGATTATAGGAACCATTCCCACCTTCGTGGCTGGTCAAGTTTCTCTGAATAAGATTGAGGCTTTGGGGTCCGAGTTGAATGCCCCATCTATCAACGTCCTCCAATCTACTGCCCAACGGAAGCCATTGGAATTTAAAAGCCTCGAACTTAAAGACATATCTTTTTCCTACCAATCCAGAGATGGGCAGGAAGATTCCTTTCACCTCGGTCCCTTTGACTTTTCACTGCGCCCTGGAGAACTGGTGTTTGTGGTGGGGGGAAATGGGAGTGGGAAATCGACCTTTGTGAAAATTCTCACAGGGCTCTATTCTCCAAAAGCGGGAAGACTTCTCCTCAATGGGAAAGACATGACTCCAGAGGACATTCAGGCATATCCTGAACTCTTTTCTGTCGTGTTTTCACCCACGTTCGTTTTTGATCACCTCTTTGACAAATCAGGACCAGAGGAAGACAAACGGGCACGAGCCTTCCTGGAACAATTACACCTTAATAAAAAGATCCAAGTAGAAGGGGGAAAATTTTCCACCATCGATGTTTCTCAAGGACAACGAAAACGCTTGTCCATGCTTTCCGTCCTCATGGAAAACCATCCGATTTTTGTGTTTGACGAATGGGCGGCCGATCAGGATCCGCATTATAAGAATATTTTTTACACCGACTTGCTTCCCCGGCTAAAGGAACGCGGGAAAGCAATCGTGGTCATTACTCATGACGACCGATACTTTTCCATGGGCGATCGGATCATCAAATTTGATTACGGGCAAATCGTCCCGTATGACCCACCTCAAGATGGCACAATCACTTCCCTTTCATTGCTAAAGAATCCTGAAACGACATAAATTTCCCTGCCTCCTTGACAGAACCATAAATCCGTTCAGAAATTGTCCTTTGAATATTGCCGGGGCAGGAGTTCATGCCTCTGAGATCTTTTTAGAAACGTATTCCTTAAAGGGCATCAAGTGATAACCAAGGAAACCGAATTGCTTGGCACCTCCCAGCCCACCCACAAACAGGTATCACCCAAGCGGATAACACTAAAGGTTCTCATGCTAACTCAATTGGTGGCTTAGCCATTGAGGGTTAGTCACCTGTATCCCTCGCACCATTTTTTGATGTGGGCTTAAGAAGTCCTTCCCTTTACAATATTAACTGAATACAAAGTCAATCGTGATAAAACCTTTTCTCTCAAAGTTGTTAAGGTGAAGCGTGTGTTGCCTGGCTCGGCAGCCATGAAACACAACTCCTCCTTTCATTGACGACGTTTGATTTGGATTAGGGGGTTACCATGCGTATTGATGGATTATCGAAATCGGTGGAAGGCCAACTGGCTCGCATATCTGCGAAAATCACCTGGGAAGATTGCGGTCGACCAAGCCAGGAAGTGTCTCTGAGTACCTTGACCGATTTTTCGGAGGACCTTTCTTGTCATCCGCATACTTTTTTGTTAACAGCCTATATTCCAGCCATGTTATATGGAGAAAAACGCCTGAAGATTGAGGGACAGGTTTGTCCCCAACTCCGCAATGGTTTGGACACCGCTCAAAGGATTTTACGGCATTGGTTTGGAGACCCGGGACACGGGCCGATTGCCATCGAGCCCACCCAAGGGTTTGTTCCCACTCGTCCTCTTCCAACGCCCCGCTGTGCCTCCTTCATGTCGGGAGGAGTCGATGCGCTCACCACGCTCCGGTTAAACCGTCAGGACTTTCCAACCGATCACCCAGCATCGATTGGTGACGGAATCCGCATTACCGGCTATGGGATCCCAAAATCAGGGGTTTCGGTGGATATTGAGACAGGATTGAAAGAAGAAGCGGCCTTTCTGGCAAAGTTGTCTGTCCATGAGAATCTCACGATTATTCCCGTTCAGACCAACTTTTCTTTACTTTGGGAAAATGATCACGTTCGATTTGCCAAAGAAGGGGGAAGCGCCTTTTTAGCTGCCATCGCGCATGCTTTTTCAAGCAGATTTTCCACGGTCATTATTTCCTCTGGACGGCATGTATCCGAATTGGCTCCTGTGGGTAATCATCCCTTACTCGACCCAAATTATAGTAGTTGTGCCCTCACGGTCCGCCATGAAGGCATTCGTTTCACTCGCTTTGAAAAAGTAGGCCTACTTACCGACTGGGAGCTGGGGCTTCAGTGTCTTCAGACTTGTAATTTTCACCGATCCTTTTATCCAACGGGATACCTCAACTGCGGTGAATGCGATAAATGTATTCATACCATGATAGAATTACTCCTTTGTGGGAAATTAGACCATTGTCCCACCTTTCCTACCAACGAGATCACACCTGAAATGGTACAAAACATGAAAATGATGCACTACCCTTTTTACCTCGAGAGCATGGTCGAACCATTGAAACGTTTTGGCCGAACAGATTTGGCGGATCCCTTACAACTCAAGCTCGAACAATACAAGGAAATCCTTTCCCCAACTCCTCACCACTCCTGGCGAGAGCGGATAAAAGAATGGGATCATCATTATACTAGAGGCCTACTGGCCAAAAGCTATGATTTCTTCAAAAGTCATTTGAACCCATCTGAGAAACCTTAAGAAAGGAGATTGCGAATTTGAGACCTTGAACACGGCTTGTTACCCGATACTTACTTCACCACTACGTTTCCTGATGTTTTTTCTAACGGTTTAGAGGCACCGTGCGAATCGATCAGCTCACCCAACACGTAGATGGGGATCTCGCCCAAGTGTCGGCCACCATCACTTGGGAAGAGCGAGATGCCCCTCCTGAAAAGTTGTCCCTTTATACCCTGGCTCGCTTTCAGGAAGACTTGGCCTGTCATCCACATACCTTTCTGTTAGCGACATTTATCCCGGCCATGTTATATGGAGAAAAACGCCTGAAGATTGAGGGACAGGTTTGCCCCCAGCTTCGAAATGGCCTCAACACCGCTCGGGAGTTTTTACGCCATTGGTACGGAGACAGTGGACATGGGCCGATTGCCATTGAACCCACTCAAGGATTTGTTGCTCCCTATCCCCTTTCATCGCCCCGCACGGCTTCTTATATGTCTGGCGGAGTCGATGCTCTGACGACACTCCGGTTAAACCGTCTGGATTTTCCCAAGGACCATCCAGCATCCATTCGAGATGGGATTCTTATTACAGGGTATGGGATCAGAAAAAACTCAGGCTCCAGAGATCGGCAAAAAGAATTGCAGGAAGATTCGGCTTTTCTCGCTGAATTGGCCACACAGGAGGACCTCACGATCATCCCCATCCAGACCAATTTTAGTGTCCTCTATTCAGACATCCACCGATTTTCTATCGAAGGGAGTGGGGCTTATTTGGCCGCCATCGCCCATGCCTTTCCCACTCGGTTTTCTTCGGCAATCATCTCTGCGAGCTATAAGGTCACCTATCTTCCTCCTTGGGGAACACACCCTCTCCTAGATCCTAACTACAGCAGTTGCGCAACGACGATTCGTCATGAGTGGATTCAATTGACACGGCAGGAAAAAGTAGCGGTATTGGCTGAGTGGGATAGGGGACTCCAATGCCTTCATGTCTGCAACCATAACAAAGAGTTTTATCCAAAGGGAGCCCTGAATTGCGGATCATGCGATAAATGTCTTCGTACCATGATGGAATTGTTGCTATACGGGGCGTTGAACCGATGTCCGACCTTTCCTGGCCAGGAAGTCACACCTGAAATGATTCACAATATGAAACTACTTCATGACCCCACTCTTTTAACCGAACTGATTGAACCGCTGAAAGGCATCCATCGTGATGAGTTAGCGGAAGCGATAGAACAAAAACTGGTACAGTATCAAAACGCGCAGAAACTATCCTCCTCAAATTCCCTCGGAGAGCGGATTAAAGAATGGGATCATCGTTATACCAGAGGCCTACTGGCCAAAAGCTATGGTTTCATCAAAAGTCATTTGAACCCATCTGAGAAACCTTAAGAAAGGAGATTGCGAATTTGACCAAGACCTTGAACACGGCTTGTCACCCGATACTTAATTCACCACTACGTTTCCTGATGTTTTTTCTAACGGTTTAGAGGCACCGTGCGAATCGATCAGCTCACCCAACATGTAGATGGGGATCTCGCCCGAGTGTCGGCCAGGGTCACCCGGGAGGAGCCTGACTCCCCCCCCAGGAGTTGTCCCTTTATACCCTGGCCCGCTTTCAGGAAGACCCGGCCTGCCATCCTCATACCTTTCTGTTAGCAACATTTATCCCAGCCATGCTGCATGGAGAAAAACGCCTGAAGATTGAGGGACAGATTTGACCCCAGCTTCGAAATGGCCTCAACACCGCTCGGGAGATTTTACCCCACTGGTATGGCGACGCCGGACATAGCCTCGTGGAAATTGAACCCACTCAAGGATCTGTTGCTCCCTACCCCCTTTCATCGCCCCGCACGGCTTCTTATATGTCTGGCGGAGTCGATGCTCTGACGACGCTCCGGTTAAACCGTCTGGATTTTCCCAAAAACCATCCAGCATCCATTCGAGATGGGATTCTTATTACAGGGTATGGGATTAAAAAAACCCCAGGCTCCGAAGATCCAAAATCAGAATTACGGAAAGATTCGCCTTTTCTCGCTGAATTGATTGCCCAGGAAGATTTGACTTTCATCCCTGTGCACACAAATTTTACTCGTGTCTATCCAGATCACCACCGTTTTAGTTTCGAAGGGAGCGGGGCGTTTTTTGCTGCCGTCGCCAATGCCTTTCCCACTCGGTTTTCCTCCGTGATCATTTCTTCAGGCTGGGACATTACTCATCTGCCTCCATGGGGCACCCATCCACTCCTAGATCACAACTATAGCCGTTGCGCGATGACCATTCGCCACGAGGGGCACCGTTTTACACGGATGGAAAAAGTCGGCGTGTTCGCGGGTTGGGACCTGGGACTTCGACACCTTCAAACGTGCAACTATAACAAAGTTATTCCCAAGAGATCACTCAATTGCGGTTCATGCGATAAATGTCTCCGTACCATGATGCAACTGATGCTGTATGACAAGCTCTAAGATTGCACAACCTTTCCCCATAACGATGTCACGCCAGAAATGGTAAATATTATGAAAATGATTCATGAACCACAACCAATGGCCGCTTTGGTCGAGTCCTTGAAACAGATTGATCGACCTGACCTGTCTGACGCCTTAGCCATCAGGCTCCGCGAATACAAAAAACTATGCACGCGATTCATCAACAATCCTGGAAGAACAGGATTGGAGAATGGAACCGGCGGTGTCTGGGTGAAATGTTGTCTTCCAGTTACCGGTACTGCAAGAATCTGTTAAGGAAATAATTGCCCCAAATAGACAACCAATACACGGGTTATGCCCTTTTTCCCTATATCTCGATCTTATGCATCGAATTCACTCGGTGCAACCACTGACAAAGACATGCATTCACATGACCGCACTTCTTTTTATTCCTGGACGTTAAAATTACAATGAAGAGCGAAATTGAATCTGTACGTCTGGAAAATAGAGGTCAGACAATATTGAGTTCTGAAAGAGGATGTATTCCCTGTTTCCGGAGTGGCTCTGATCCCATGAAGAATTATCCAGAAGCCACTACTAGGCCTTTCAAAAACCAAGAACGTTCTCAAAGAAATTGATTCAATGACCCTCATCGCATTTCATCTGAATATTGATAAACGAAGAATTAGATCAGTATGCTAAGCGAATATGTAATCTCATCCTATAACATTTTCATTCGATTCATATGTCCGATACCCCTTCAAGCACGATCATTCTAGGTATTAACTCGGCATACCACCAAAGTGCTGCTGCATTGGTCAAGGATGGTCAAATCCTTTGCGCCGTTGAGGAAGAGCGTTTCTCTCGATGCAAGCATGGGAAACAGGCGGAAGTTTCCAACCCTGACGAATTACCTTGGGAGGCCATTCGCTATTGCTTAAACGATATCGATCCAAAGCAGTTGAGTGCGATTGCCTACTCGTTCAACCCAACAGGGCGATTAGGTATGCTTGGAATCGATTCATATTCAGTCGATTTAACCCAAGGGTTTAGGACCGAATGGGGAGAAACAATTTTCAACCAACATATTCAACGCATTCCTGTCATAATTGCTAAGGAACTCGGGCTTCCCGGGTTGGAATCACGCGTACATTTCATTCCTCATCATGTCAGCCATGCAGCAAGCGTGTTTTATTCTTCGCCTTTTCCTCACGCCGCAGTTTTAGTTCTAGATGGAATCGGAGAAATGTCTACCGGTTGGATGGGCCAGGGAAATTCAACCGGCTTAATCCCCATCCGGGAAATTCCCTATCCCTTTTCCATCGGATTTTTATGGGAAAAGATCGCTTGTTTCCTTGGATTTACCGAATATGATGCCTCCAAAGTCATGGGATTGGCCGCATATGGAGACCCGCACCGGTTTGCCCCGGAAATGGATCGTTTATTCAAGCTTCTTCCGAATCAAAATTGGAATGGGGCTCCACCTTTTTGGATTGAGTCCAGCTTGGCCGGATTTCGTCGCACGGACATGGATGGGTTGACATCCTTATTCGGCCCACCCCGACATGAGGATGAAGAACCTGAAACTCCACGATTTGCCGATATCGCCGCGGTTTTGCAAAAACGAACAGAGGAAGTGGTGTTACGGATGGCTTGTCATCTCCATGACATGACTAATGAAACAAATCTTGCCTATGCTGGGGGGGGTCGCTTTGAATTGTGTCGCTAACGGAAAATTGGAAAAAGAGGGGCCTTTTGAAAACTTGTATATTTACGGAGCTTCGCATGATGCCGGAACAGCCGTTGGGGCCGCACTTGAATGCTCTCGAAGGTTGACCGGCTCGCCCACCAAGGCATTCTCTATTCAGCAAACCATTCCTCTTTCTCCCTTTCTCGGACCTGAGTACGATGAATCTGAAATCGACCAGGCATTATTCCAAGCTGGCCTATCTTTTGAAATTCTGGAAAATCCGGCAGAATATGCCGCACGGCTTCTCGCAAAAGGGTTCATCATTGGCTGGGTTCAAGGCCGGTTAGAGTTTGGGCCCCGAGCGTTAGGACACCGTTCACTCCTAGCCGATCCCCGTCGAAAAAATATCAAATCATTATTGAATGAGCGAATCAAACATCGTGAACTTTTTCGGCCTTTTGCTGCCTCGGTCTTAGAAGAACAGGCGGCAAACTGGTTTGAATTGCCAAAGAACCGGGATGGAGCACAATCCTCGAGGGACCTCATGGTCTTGGCCTATCCTGTCCTTAAAGGGCGAACCCATCAAATTCCGGGCGTTGTTCATCAAGATGGCAGTTGCCGGATACAAACGATCAACCAGGACCGACATCCTTTTTTCCATGATTTAGTCTCCAATTTCGCGAATCACACGGGAATTCCGCTGGTCTTAAATACCTCCTTCAACGACCAAGAGCCTCTTGTGGCCACCCCCGAACACGCGATCGAAACCTTTCAACGAACAACAATTGATGCGCTGTTTTTGAAGAATCGATTAGTCCTTTCTTCCGTATAGGAGAAAAACGGTACATAGCCAAAGGGAGAGCGATCCCAAGAGCATGAGCTACTCGGTGTTTAACCCAATTGTAAAGAGGTATCGAGTAGGCCTTCATACACCTGAATGCCTATGGGGGACAGAGATTGGAGGCCTGCCTTCTCTTGAAAATTTTCCACACCCTCCGAGAAACGTGCATTGGGGAACCCATGTTAGGCTTCGATTTAGGTATTCGCCTCATGGAACCCGTTTTGCCTAGACTTAAGATATCCCGATGGGAGGCCTTTCATGACTAATCCACCTCATACCCCCATCCACCCGGTCTCTCGGGATGGGTCACTCCCCCTCAGTTTTGCCCAAGAACGGTTTTGGTTCCTCGATCAATTGGAGCCCGGCAATTCTGCCTATCTGATGACCAGATCCCTACACTTGACTGGCCCACTGGACAAGACCGCACTCGAGCAAAGTCTCAATGCGATTGTCGCTCGGCATGAATCATTGCGAACAACCTTTCCATTCGTGGATAACCACCCTGTTCAACACATCACCCTCACCCTCCGACTATCTCTACCCTTGATCGACTTGCAGGGAATCCCCCGATCAGATCAAAAGAAGATTATTCAAGATCGAATTCACCACGATACCTCTGTCCCCGTGGATCTCGCCGTGGGCCCACTCATTCGGACAACGCTTATTCAGGTCGCTCCAAACGAGCATGTGTGGCTCCTGACGGTTCACCATATCATTTGGGATGGCTGGTCTCGGGGAGTGTTCTTTCGTGAGTTAAGTCTCTGCTATAACGCGACCTTGAACGGGGAAACCCCGGTTTTTTTACCGCCATCACCTGTTCAATATGTGGATTTCGCCGTTTGGCAACGACACCTCATGCAGGGAGACCGCTTAGAAAAGGAATTGAATTATTGGAAATCGCGCCTCTCGGGAGCATCCATTTTAAAGCTCCTTACCGATCGTCCCAGACCCCCTCTTCAATCCTATAATGGGGCACTCCTCTCTTTTTCCCTCCAAAAACCCCTTGTCCAAAATTTAAAGACCTTGAGCCAGCGATCAAGATGCACACTGTTCATGACTCTGATGACTGCATTCCAAATCCTTCTTCATCGACATGCCGACCAAGACGACATTGTGGTGGGTTCTCCTATTGCCAGCAGACATCCCAAAGAATTAGAAAACTCTATCGGCCTATTCATTAACACCCTGATCTTTCGAAGTACTTTATCAGGCAATCCAACATTCGATGACGTTCTTCAACAGGTCCGAAAAGACGCGTTAGGCGCCTACAACCACGACATTATTCCCTTCAACGAATTGATCAGCAACCTGAAAATCGAACGGAGCCCAAGTTATCCGCCAATATTCCAGGTTCTTTTCGTATTTCAAAATCTTCCCAAAAACCATTTAAACCTTTTGAATGTCGCAGTCAAACCTTACGACATTCCTCCCGGAAGAGCCATGTTTGATATAGCCCTTTCCATGACCGAAGAAGCCGAGCAGCTTAAAGGGAATGTTCGGTATAACTCCGACTTATTTCATCATGAGACGATTTCCCGAATGTTTCATCGCTTTACTATTCTGTTAGAGGGAATCATCTCCAACCCTCAACGTCCCATTCAGGACCTCTCCTTTCTCTTCGATTCCGAACGCGAGGAAATACTCACCGCATGGAGCACCAGCAAGAAAACTCTCCCTACCGACGTCAATGTCCTCGAACTTTTCGAACGTCAAGTTCACCAGACACCCCGGGCGATAGCCCTCTCCTTTGATGACACCGAACTTTCGTATGAAGAATTGAATACCAAAGCCAACCAGCTGGCGCATGTCCTTCATAAGCATGGTGTCACTCCGGAGGTCTGTGTTGGGCTCTTTCTTAACCGATCACCGGAAATGATCATCGGATTATGGGGCATTCTGAAATCGGGTGGCACCTATGTGCCATTGGATCCGGACTATCCTCCACAACGACTTCAGTTCATTCTCAAGGATGCGAATATTCCCTTGGTGGTGACACAGCCTTCCTTGAATACCCGATTACCTGCTTCAGAAGAACTCATCCTTGTAAACCTCGACTCTACCTGGACTATAATCAACGATGAAGACCCATCAAATTTTTCTCAAGAAATTCGCCCGGACTCCCTTGCCTATATCCTCTATAGCTCAGGAACGACCGGCGCACCCAAAGGTATCATGGTCTCACACGGGGCATTAGCCAATTTCGTTCAAACAGCCAGCAAGGATTTCTTGTTTACCCCAAAGGACCGAGTGTTACAATTTGCCTCCATCGGGTTCGATGTGAGTGTAGAAGAAATTTTTCCTTGTTTAACGAGTGGAAGTGCCTTGGTTCTTCGGACAAAAAGGATGCTGGATTCTTGGAGTACCTTTCTAGAAAATTGCCAGGATTGGCAGCTCACCGTGCTGGATCTTCCCACATCCTTTCTACAGGGACTGATCGAGGGAATACGGGAAGAAAATTTGTCACTCCCATCCAACTTGCGATTGGTGATCATCGGAGGGGACAATGCCCACCCACAAATGTTAGGACAATGGTCCGAGACCATCGGATCATCGGTGCAATTGGTCAATGCGTATGGTCCTACCGAAACTACTGTGAATGCAACCTATTGGACATGTGAATCAAAAAAAACGAGGCCCATTTCGATTGGTTATCCCATCGCCAACCTGCAGACTTACATTCTTGACCGCAATTTACGGCCGGTCCCCATTGGGATACCCGGAGAATTGTGTATAGGAGGCGCCAGTCTGGCGCGAGGGTATCTCCAACATCCCAGCCTGACCGCCGAAAAGTTTATTCCCAACCCCTTTTCTTCCCAAATGGGTACCAGGTTATACAGAACCGGTGATAGGGTCCGTCACCTGGCGGATGGCTCGATCGAATTCCTTGGACGCAGGGACCATCAAGTAAAAATCAGGGGGTTCAGGATTGAACTCGGAGAGATTGAATCTGTCCTTCGTCAACAACCGGATGTGAAAAGTGCTGTAGTCGAGGCCCGAGAGGAAGTACCAGGAAGCCGCCACCTTGTAGCTTACGTGGAGGCAAACCCCGAAAGCATCTCAATGGATGACCTCCGGCATCACCTAGAACAATATTTGCCCCATTACATGATTCCCGTTGTCATCATGGAAATACGGGATCTTCCCGTAACCTCAAATGGTAAAGTCGATCGTACCCGCCTACCGGATCCGGATTGGGGTATAGCCAAACAAACATTTATTGCTCCCCGAACTCAAGGGGAAGAATTACTGATGAAGGTCTGGCAAGAGGTTCTCAAAATAGAGAAGGTAGGAATCCATGACAATTTTTTCGATCTGGGAGGCCATTCGCTCCTGGCAACCAAAACAATCGCGCGACTGCGTCATATCTTAAAAAAGAACATTCCTTTCAGAATCCTTTGGGAACATCCCACCATTGCCCAGCTAGCGAAGAAAGTAGACATGCTCTTGGATCAGGTTGTTTAGTTTTGACTCAAGATAGGCTCTAATATTTTCTTCTACAATACCCCCAGCGACGGCAAGCATTTCTCCCCACAAAGTCCGGAAATTGCCGTGGTAAGAGGCAGAAGGCGACACTTCAGTTCCTTCCATCCGCCCAAAGCACCCCTCGTTTCCTGAGGTTTTTTGAAAAACCGTCGGCCAAGAAAGAACAGCAATAGTTAGGAAAATAGAGAAATTCATAATATACTACTTTCATGCATTTTCCCCATGACAACAATAACAACTAACTACCATTATTCCGCACAATATGAAATGAATATCCAGAATTATGGATTGTGAAACGTCATTATTTTTTCCATACAATCGAACCTTATTTTTTTAGCATCAAAATTCTAATAACCCAGCCAATATCAACCGATAAATCAATCATTTATGTGTCTACCTCCATCTCCGAGGGTCTTAATCACTATGCCTTAATTCTCGTACCCTGATTTAACACACCATAAGGGCATCATCCGCAAAAGCTCTGACGGTCATGGGAGGAATACCAGCACCTTGTAGAAGTACGACAACACCAACTCCAAAAGATGTATTTTTTTTGGCCTTGTCTTGGAGAAAGGCCTTATTTAAGCTGGAGATACCATGTCCACCCCCTCTACCCTTCTCGACCTACTCCTTTTTCGAGCTCAAAACGATTCCTCGGACCATGGCTATACGTTTTTAACCGATGGGGAGGAGGCCAAGGAGCATTATTCCTTTCAGCAATTAGATCAACGAGCCAGAGCTATTGGTGCCTGCCTCCAAGGATTAAAATGTTCTAGGAAACAGGTCTTACTCCTCTACCAACCCGGATTAGATTTTATCGCGGCCTTTTTTGGATGTCTGTATGCAGGGGCTATCGCAGTCCCAGCCTTTCCCCCTCGACCCAATCGGCATTCCACAAGAATTCAAGCCATGGTTAAAGATGCAGAAGTGGACTTGGTTTTGACCACTTCAACGCTTTTGCCAAAACTTCAAGCCCAAAAACTTTTCGCGACAGAATTTCCAACTCTCCGGTTTCAGACCATAGATTCTATTCCCTCCGACGAAGCCCAATCCTGGAACATGCCTGATGTCAGCAGGGATACTCTGGCATTCCTCCAATATACATCCGGGTCAACAAATTCCCCCAAGGGGGTGATGGTAACCCATCACAATCTTCTCCATAACCTACGTATGATTCAACAAGCCTTTGAGCATTCCGAAAAAACCATCCTAGTCGGATGGTTACCCTTGTTTCATGACATGGGATTGATCGCGAACATTCTCGAACCCTTATGGTTGGGCATTCCCAGTATTCTCATGTCTCCAACCGCCTTCCTTCAGAAACCCGTTCGGTGGCTTCAGGCAATCTCCACGTACAGAGCAACCACCAGTGGCGGACCAAATTTTGCTTATGATCTGTGCGTGAGATCCATTACTCCGGAACAGCAAAACATGCTCGACCTGAGTTGTTGGGATCTGGCCTTCAATGGATCTGAACCCATACGCGTTCAGACCATGGAACGTTTCACGAATAAATTTACACCTCAAGGGTTTAAACATTCGGCCTTTACCCCTTGCTATGGTTTAGCCGAAGGCACCCTCATGGTCTCCAGTACACCTAAATGTCAAGAACCCCTCGTGATGTCCATACAAAAAAAATCCTTACAACAGGACCTCGGCATACCAGACAGTGAAAGGCCCAAGAAAGCATACAAAGTCGTGAGTTCGGGCGTTCCGTGGGCAGAAGGACAGATCCTCATCGTGCATCCAACAACCTGCATCCGATGTGTTGATGGCCAGATTGGCGAAGTATGGGTAAAAGGCCCTCATGTCGCTCAAGGCTATTGGAATAAACAGGAGATGACAAAGGAGACTTTCCGAGCGTTCCTGGGTGATACCGGTGAAGGGCCCTTTTTACGTACGGGGGATTTAGGGTTTATCCAAGATGAGGAATTGTATGTCACCGGTCGCTTGAAAGACTTGATCATTATCCGTGGTCAGAATCATTATCCGCAGGACCTGGAACAAACAGTAGGCGAATGCCATCCAGCTTTTTTACCCGGGAATAGTGCGGCCTTTGCCATAGAAAGGGAAGGCGAAGAACACCTGGTCGTGGCTCAAGAAATTGAGAGAACTCAACTCAAGAAAGTCAATGTGGAAGAAATCATGGGAATCATTCGAGAACGCGTATCTGAGAATCATGATCTCCAAGTCCATGGCATCGCGTTACTCAAACCCGGGGGAATTCCCAAAACCTCCAGCGGAAAAATCCAAAGAGGGGAATGTCGAAACCTCTTTCTTTCTCAGGAATGGCCAACGGTAGGAACTTGGGTTGGATCCTCCATAGAGCCAATTTCAGAAACGGGATTACCCAAAAACTTTCCAGTCGAAT
This sequence comes from Nitrospirales bacterium, assembly GCA_965223495.1. Classification (GTDB taxonomy): domain Bacteria; phylum Nitrospirota; class Nitrospiria; order Nitrospirales; family UBA8639; genus Nitrospira_E. The sequence continues at coordinate 1,692,537 of OZ245001.1, forward strand.
CATTTCCTGAGTTTCCATCCCAATGTTCTCAAAAGTACATCGAAAGTTTCCTTATCAATAGACTGTCTTTTTGGTTAAAACTTCCCCCTCAGGATGTAGACGTGCAAGAAACATTGGCCCATTATGGGTTTGATTCTTCCATTGCCATTAGCCTGGCAGGTGAACTGGGAGAATTTCTTCACACCCCACTGGATCCGACACTCCTGTATGATTTCCCCAACATTGAAGCCGTTGCCCGATATTTACATGAAAATTATGTTCTTCCTCAACAGCATTCAAAGAGGGGTGTAAAATTTGAGGGAGCGTTGGATTAAGGATAACAAATGTCCACACCAGGCTCCCCACCACACCAACCCAACCCCATGTCCAACTCTACCTTCACATCCGATCCTACAATGATCAAATGGAATCCCTTCTCCGAAGAATTCAGGAACAATCCCTATCCCGTCTATGAGTTTCTTCGAGTTCATGACCCGGTCCACCGCACCAGGGGGTGGAAATCTGATTGGCTACTCACCCGCTATGAAGACGTGCGTACGGTCTTGCGGGATTCACGATTCGCGGTGGATGATATGGCGAACCGTCTACGAGAAAAATCCCAGTTTTTTAAACGGACGCAGGGTTTTGATTTTTCTCATCTGCATAACCTTATTCAGCATTGGCTCTTCGCCATCAATCCTCCCGACCACACCCGCCTGCGAAGATTGGTCAGCAAAGCATTTTCGGTAGGAACCATCGAAGGAGTCCGCCCCATGGTTCAAGAGCTCACCGATTCGCTCTTGGAGGAGCTACAACCAGCGGGAAAAATGGATCTCATATCTGAATTTGCTTGCCCCCTCACCGTATCGATCATTTCCACCCTATTGGGAGTGCCAAAAAAAGATCACAAAAAATTAAAAGCCTGGGCTCAGGATTCAATTTTTCTTTTTGATGCCCTCATTTCAGTAGAATTCTACAAACATTTAGATACCATCGCCTTAGAGTTTACCAATTATTTCAAAGATCTGATTCGAGAACGCCGCCATCACCCAAGGTCCGATTTGATCAGCATGCTCGTTGCCGCAGAAGAGGAAGGGGACTCTTTATCCGAAGAAGAAATAATAGGGTTATGCGTCAGCTTGTTTACGGCCGGAGAAGAAACGACCTTGGACTTGTTGGGCAATGGGACCGTTACACTCCTTCACCATCCCCATGAATTAGAAAAACTTCAACAGAATCCTTCCATCATTCCGAGTGCGATCGAAGAGCTACTGAGATATGAGAGTCCCGTTCAGTACTTTCCTCGACTTGCCAGAGAAGATGTGATCATTGGAGGAAAAACGATTCGGGCAGGAGAGCGCATTTCCTGCGGACTGGGATCGGCGAATCGTGATCCTGATAAATTTCCTGATCCTGACAAACTTGATCTGACTCGAAAAAACAATGAACATGTGGCCTTCGGATCTGGGATTCACCAATGCCTTGGAGCGATGCTGGCCAGAGTCGAAGGACAAATTGCCATTCCTGCCCTCTTTTCCTGGTTGCCTGAATTAGACCTGATGACGACCCAATTAAAAAGGCGGGAAAATATCGGGCTTCGTGGTTTCTCAGCTCTTCCCGTGAGTTGGAAGATTTAATAACTTTCAAAAATGGCCCTAGGGACGAAACAACATGATTTCCATACCAATTGATTCCTACAAGAGATTGAATACCCATATTATGAATCAAAGTAGAAAAAGGCATGCCAGCTCACGGAGAAAGACCATCTTGATACAGATGGAGGGTCCATTAATTGATTGAAGAACCCATTGCCATCATTGGAATCGGGTGCCGCTTTCCTAGGGCACATGGGCCGGATGCCTTTTGGAACCTCTTACGGGATGGAGCTGATGCCATCACGACAATTCCCCCGGATCGTTGGAATGCTGAGGACCATTATCATCCTGACCCTGGGATCACAGACAAAATGAATACCCGAAAGGGGGCATTCCTTACAGATATCGACCAATTTGATGGACATTTTTTTGGAATGGCTGCCACTGAAGTCGAGTGTATGGACCCTCAACATCGTCTCCTTCTCGAAACGACCTGGGAAACACTCGAGGACGCGGGGTATGTGCCAGCTCATCTTGCCGGGAAAAACGTTGGCGTGTTTCTCGGAATTTCCAGTGGTGATTATGGATACCTCTTCTGGGACCAACCCATCAAAACTCCATTTGGAAACACGGGAAACAGTCGGGCCATTGCCTCGAATCGCCTTTCATATTTTTTTGATTTCTCTGGGCTGAGCATTTCCATCGATACCGCCTGTTCTTCATCACTCGTCGCAGTTCATATGGCGTGTCAGAGTCTACGCACGAAGGAATCACAACTTGCCTTAGCCGGCGGAGTCAACCTTATTCTTTCACCTCGAATCATGTCTGGACTAGCCCAGGCCGGCTTTCTCTCTCCTGAGGGACGATGTCACGCGTTTGATGCGCGAGCAGATGGCTATGTGCGGGGGGAAGGCGTGGGAATGGTGCTCTTAAAACCGTTCGAACAAGCCAAAACCGATGGGGATGCTATTTATGCTGTCATCAGGGGGAGCGCCCTGAATCAAGATGGGCGAAGCAATGGGTTAACCGCCCCGAATTCCCTCGCTCAGGAAAACATGTTGCACCAAGCCTATCACAATGCAGGAGTCAATCCTGGTTCCGTGCAATACATCGAAGCCCATGGGACAGGAACGTTATTGGGAGATCCCATTGAAATAAAAGCCTTAGGAAAGGTGCTCTCGGAGGGCCGATCGAATGAATCGAAATGTTGGGTGGGATCGGTCAAAACCAATATCGGGCATCTGGAAGCGGCGGCTGGAATCGCCAGCCTCATCAAAGTAGCCCTGTGCATCAAACATTGTTCCATTGTCCCTAATCTACATTTTTCAGAACCAAATCAGTTTATCCCCTTTCAACGATTACCCTTGCAAATTCCTCAAACCTTGGAACCTTGGCCGCAATCCGAGGGACCGTGTTTGGCCGGGGTCAGTTCTTTTGGGTTTGGGGGAACCAATGTGCACATGGTATTGCAAGACGCACGACTGGAAATTCCACCTCCCTCTTTAACCCAAGGTAGTAGGCACCTGTTTACCTTGCGGGCGAAAACAGACCAGGCTTTGAAAGACATGGTATTGGAGTACCACGATTTTTTGATGATGAACCCTGGCCTGTCCCTTGCCGATCTTTGTGTGACAGCCAATACGTGCCGTTCGGACTTTCCTCATCGTCTGGCCATCGTCACTGACTCGGTCAACCAATTACAGGAGCAACTCCATACATTTTCCCAAGGCACTGAACCATTCCTGAGCAAAAAGGGGGTACTCTCAAAACGCAATCCTCCTCAGGTGGCATTTTTGTTTACCGGTCAGGGAGCCCAATACATTGGGATGGGAGCGCAACTGTACCAAACCCAACCCGTGTTTCGGGATACCTTACAGTATTGCCAAGAATTGCTTCGACCCTATTTGCCATACCCTCTTCTTTCTGTTCTGTACCCACAATCAGAAGCCAGCTCCCCCTTGAGGGAAACAGCGTACGCTCAACCGGCATTGTTTGCCCTGGAGTATGCCCTGGCCCAAGTTTGGAAATCGTGGGGCATTGAACCTCATATGGTCATGGGCCACAGTGTCGGAGAATATGTGGCCGCTTGCCTGGCTGAGGTGTTCAGGTTGGAGGATGGATTGAAATTAATCGCCGAACGTGGTCGCCTCATGCAGCAAATTTCTGAAGAGGGCGAAATGTTGGCAGTGTTTGCTGGAGAAAGTGATATTCACAGTTATTTGCGCCAATGGGAAAACGATATTTCTCTTGCCGCGATCAATGGACCAAAGAACCATGTCATTTCAGGGCAAAAAACTGCCATTCACGCCATCGAGGAAACATTACAAGCCAAGGGAATAGAGGTCAAACGTTTACATGTCTCCCATGCCTTCCATTCTCCCCTCATGGAGCCCATTTTAGATTCCTTTGACCAGGTGTGTCAGACCGTATCATTTTCCCCACCCACAATTCCTCTTATATCCAACGTTACCGGAAAACCGATGACACAAGAAATGTGTGATCCCCAATATTGGGTTCGTCATATTAGAGCACCAGTCAACTTTGCGGCAGGGATCAAAAGTCTAGAGCAGGGAGGTTGCAACGTTTACGTCGAGGTGGGGCCGCGCCCAATTTTAATTGGACTCGGGCGACATTGTCTCACCAATGAAGACCACCCTCTCCTGTGTCCCAGTCTTCACCCGGACCAACCTGATTGGGAGCGTATGCTGTTGAGCCTTGGAGAATTATACATCCGAGGCCTGGAGGTCAATTGGAAAGGATTGAACCCAAATACTCCCCATCGTCGTCTTCATTTACCCCTCTATCCATTTCAACGAGAGCGCTATTGGTTTTCACGGGTTGAAAAAATCCAAAAAGCTTCTTCCACCGTCACAGAGCCGAATGGATCGCATGTTTCCATACAGGGGCTGCATGGGCATCGCTTACCTCCCCAAGCACCCTCCCCATACAAGCACATTTGGCAATTGGAGATCAATAAAGAACAATTACCTTATCTTCAGGACCATGCCATCTGGAATGTTCCGTATGTTCCAGGGGGAGTCTACTTGGAAATGGTTTTGGCGGCAGCAACCGAGTTTTGGGGTAATCAGTTTTTTAGATTAGAGAGTGTTGAGTATAAACAACCACTGTTTCTTCCGGATGGCAGGATCCCAACCGTGCAAATCGTGCTCACTGAGACATCAAATACCCAACTGGAGTTCCACCTGTATAGTAGATCTGAACCGATACAAAAAGATTGGAATCTGCATGTGCTGGGGACGATCATCCAGAATGATTCATAAAAAAATGGGTAGAAAGTTCAATTCTATACCAAAAAGACGAATTGACCATGCGTACGATTCCTTTCATTGAAGCCTATACGCTCTTGAGGCCATGGAAAACAGTATTCCGAGGAGGCTCCCAGTGCAATTTGGATTAATCTTTTTCTCTTCGGATGAAAAGGATTTAGGTGCGCAGAAATATCAGATGGTGCTGGAAAGTGCCAAATTCGCCGATCAACATGGATTTTCGGGAGTCTGGTTACCTGAACGTCATTTTACAAAATTGGGGTGCATCTTTCCTAATCCAGCCGTTCTTCATGCAGCGTTGGCGATGATTACCAAGCAGGTTCGATTACGTTCGGGAAGTGTCGTCTTGCCTCTTCATAATCCCCTGCGCATCGCCGAAGAATGGTCGGTGGTCGACAATCTCTCAGAAGGTCGGGTTGAAGTATCATTTGCTTCCGGTTGGCATCCCAATGACTTTGCACTGTCTCCCGATACATATTCGACGCGTTATGAAGACATGTACCAGGGAATGGCTACTATTCAAAAACTGTGGAGTAGGGAAACCATTTCCGTAACGAACGGAATCGGAGAGCAAGTCTCCATTCGAACCTATCCGACACCTGTTCAAGCCCAATTGCCCATGTGGGTCACCGCAGCGGGTAATCCTCAGACCTTTGCGAAAGCCGGAGAATTGGGGTGTCACCTACTCACGCACCTCTTCGATCATTCCGTTGAGGAACTGGCCAAAAAAATTATGCTCTACCGGCAGGCCAGGGCCGATCACGGATTTGATCCAGGCCAGGGAAAGGTGGCAGTCCTTCTTCATACGTTTCTTGGAGAGGAACTTTCTACGGTGAAGGAACAAGTCCGAGGTCCGTTTTGTGGATATTTGAAATCTAACAAGGGTCTTTTAAAGGGCTTAGGAAAAAGCCGCGGGATGGATCTTGACCTGTCAACGTTAACTGAAACTGACATTGATGAGTTCACCAACTTTCTTTTTGAACGGTTTTCTTCGACCCGTGCCTTAATTGGGACACCGAATAGTTCTGCCGGTTTGGTCCATGACTTAGAAGACATCGGGGTAGATGAAATAGCATGTCTACTGGATTTTGGAATAGCTCCGGCTCTGGTCTTGGATCATTTGCCATTCTTACACCAATTGCAACAACAATGTCTTACCAGACCTCCTCAACGATATGGCCCGATGCCTCATTCACCGCAAGCGACTTCTTCGATAATAACGGAACCTTCTCCAAAAGAAAGTACACCAACCGCTCAGGAAATTCTCCCCTGTAGTGAACCATCTCCAAAATCAAAAGATTTGTCTTTTCTTTCAAAAATTCAAGGTCGGTGTGACCACATGGTGACTCCTGAGGAATTGATTGCTCATCTTGAGAAGTATGGCATCACATGGGGACCTCGATTTCGAGCCATCCAATCAATTTGGATAGGGGAAAATGAGGCTTTGGCCCAGCTCAAGTTGCCGCATAACATAGAAGAAAAGGCCGATAGTTTTTTCCTTCATCCAATTATATGGGATAACAGCTTTTTGCCCTTGGGACAAATCGCCACAAAGAGCGAAAAATTTTCAGAGTTCGGGAAGGATCTTGTTCCTATGCATACTGGGTATCGGACCATTCACGCGTTCAAACCAGGAAAGGAAGAATTATGGAGCCATGCCATCCTTTCCCACCTCGATGTGTCGGCAAAGACCATTGAGGGCAGTATTCATATCTACGATCCAGATGGAAATAGTATTGCGCATATTGAGGGATTGAAATACCAATTGGTTGACAAGCACGTGTTTAAAGAAATCATCTCATCCTCTGAGAGAGAACATACCCAATGTGATTGTAACGCCAGCACACCTGGCCAAACATCCCAACCCCACATGACAACCTTTCGTCAATCCCTTTTAGATATTGACCCCTCAGAACGACCTCACCGAATATCCCAAAGGGTGTCACAAATCACGGAAAAAGTTTTGAGTACCCCCTTTCTTAAACTCGACCCTAACGTATCCCTCGTGCTTCAGGGTCTCGAGTCGTTGCGAGCCATTGACCTTCGCAATCGCGTACAAGCGGAAATAGGCGTCACGGTGTCTCTTGTCTGGTTACTCAAAGGGGTATCGTTAATCGAATTAACCCAACAGGTGTTGGCCTTATTTCAGGTCACCGAAAGCGAGGAACCTTCCACTGAAGAAACTCCTTCGTGTGAAGAACGTCTAATTCTATGATCGCCGAGGAACTCCTTGTCCATCTCGCTCAAAATGGGGTCAAACTTTGGACCGATGGAGGACAATTACAAGTTCGAGCCCCTAAAGGCGCTTTAACCCCCGCGCTTCGAAAAAGCCTTAATGACCATAAACAAGCAATCCTGGAGATTCTCGAAGAACAACGAACCACAACCTCTTCTTCCTCCGGTTCCATCCCTTCGGTAGACCGAAACCGCCCTTACCCTCTATCCGTGGCTCAACAACGTCTTTGGCTTCTTTATCAACTGGACCCCCAAAGCTCCATGTATAACATTTCTGTTTCCCTTCAGATGAAGGGTCCACTGAATCTTAGTGCTCTGGAATGGGGTCTCAACGAGGTGGTTAGACGGCACAACACATTCCGAACCACCTTTACCGTGATGAACAGTCAACCACTTCAATGTATTTCACCTTATAACCCCTTTTCCCTGTCTGTAGTCAATCTGGAAAATTTGGATCAGGATCAACGACAAGAAAAAATCCATCAGGTTAAGCAAGCCGCAGCTCAGGAACCCTTCAATTTAACAACGGGTCCAGTGTGGCGCGCAAAATTAATAAAAATATCCTCTCAAGACCATATTTTTTTGTTAACCCTCCATCACATTATGGCGGATGGGTGGTCCATGGAATTGGTTTATGATGAACTATCGCTTCTCTATCAATCCTTCATCAAATCTGAACCCCCTCATCTCCTCCCTTTACCCATTCAATACGTGGATTTTTCTGAATGGCAGCATGAACGCCTCAAGCGTCAAGCCTTTTCCTCTCAGGTGAATTATTGGAAAAAGCAACTGAAAGATACCCCTCCCATTCTGGACTTACCTACTGATTTCCCCCGGCCTTCAAAGTTGAGTGGAAATGGAACCGTTCAGCCGATTGACATACCCAGGTCTTTATCTCACGCATTACGACACTTGGCCCAACAAGAAGGAGTGACCCTGTTTATGGTCTTGTTGGCCGCGTTAAATGTGTTCCTCTATCGATATTCCGGACAACAAGACCTGGTGATCGGAACCCCCATCGCGAACCGCAATCACCCAGCAATCAAAAAACTGGTCGGATTTTTTGTCAATATGTTGGTCCTTCGGGCAGACCTATCGGGGAATCCTTCATTCCTTGAATTATTAGAGCGAGTCAAGAAATGCGCTTTAGATGCCTATCGGAATCAAGAAGTCCCCTTTGAAAAACTCGTGGAAGAAATTAATCCAACACGATCGCTGAGCCATTCTCCTTTATTTCAAATAAGTTTAGGGTTACGAAATTTTCGAAAAAAACACTTACATTTCCCTGACCTGGAAATCATTTCTCAGCGACTAGATTCTCAAGGTTCTAAATTCGATCTAGCCTTTTTACTCGAAGAAAAGGAAGACGGGACCCTTGAGGGAATAGTGGAATACAGCACCGATTTATTCACGCGTCCGACGATCCAACGATTACTTAACCATTTCCGAACCCTCTTACAACACGTCGTAGATAATCCAAAGGTTCCTATCCCCCAAATCCCAATCTTGGAAGAACCGGAACGAGAACACCTGCTTGTAGATTTGAACAACACCAAAACTGATTATCCAAGAGAAACCCCTATCATTGCACTCTTTGAGGAGCAGGTCGCAAGAGCGCCTCATTCCCTTGCCCTTGTCGCTGGATCATGCCAGCTCACGTATGCCGTTTTGCATGCGCACGCCAATCAACTTGCGCGTTATCTTCAACGCCGGGGAGTCGTCTCCGGAGATCGCGTTGGCGTATGTCTGGCACGGGGGGTGGATCTTATTGTCAGTCTTCTGGCTATTCTTAAGGCCGGCGGCGCCTATGTCCCCTTGGACCCCAATATTCCGAGGGAGCGCTTGGCCTATCTTATTGAGGACGCGGCTATTGAAGTGATTGTCACGCAGGACCACTTCCGCACCATAGTGGAAGGCGGTGAGGGCGTACCGGTTTTGGCCTTGGATAGGGATTGGAACTCTATCATCAAGGAGCCTCGAAGGTCATTTGAAGTCCCAGCCACAAGTGCGGCTCTGGCCTATATCATGTATACCTCTGGCTCGACCGGCCAGCCCAAGGGGACGCTCATCAGTCAAAAAAGTGTGGTGCGGTTAGTGAATTCCACAAATTATGTCAGATTGGATGCCGCCCAACGGATATTACAACTGGCACCTTTCGCATTTGATGCCTCCACCTTCGAAATCTGGGGAAGTCTCCTTAACGGAGGACGACTGGTGGTCATGCCACCGGGTCCAGTGGACCTCGATGAAGTTGGACGCCGGGTTGATGAAGAACAGATTAATTTGGTGTGGCTGACTGCGGGGTTGTTTCATCAGATGGTCGAACAACAAAGCACCCGATTAAGCCAGGTGCCTCAAGTGTTGGCCGGGGGCGATGTGCTCTTTCCCGGGTCCGTGCGGGAAGTGTTGGCCCACGGGAGTGGTGGATGCGTAATCAATGGGTATGGACCAACTGAAAACACCACGTTTGCTTGTTGTCATCCAATGACGGATGAGAGCCTTCCTGAAGAGACCGTGCCCATTGGGACTCCAATTGCAAATACGCAGGTGTATGTCCTGGATCGTTTCGCTCAGTTGGTGCCCAGGGGTGTCAGTGGCGAATTGGTGCTAGGTGGGGACGGTTTGGCCTGGGGCTACCTGAATCGGCCTGGCTTGACGGCAGAGAAGTTTCTTCCCCATCCCTATAGTACAGAGCCGGGTGCACGGGTATATCGCACGGGCGATCAAGTGCGGTGGAATCAGCAAGGGGCATTGGAATTTCAGGGCCGTCGAGACAACCAGATCAAACTCAGGGGGTACCGCATTGAGCTGGGGGAAATTGAGGTCACCCTTAGCGGGCATCCTGGGATCCAGGACGCCGTGGTGCTCTGCCGAGAGGATGTCCCCGGAACGAAAGAGCTGGTGGCCTATGTAGTATGGAAGCCGGACAAGGAGGACGTGGCGGAGTTGCGGGAGTATCTCACCCAACGACTCCCGGGTTATATGGTACCAAGTGCGTTCGTCAACCTGGAGCAGTTGCCCTTAGGGACCAATGGGAAAATCAATAGACAGGTATTACCTCCACCGGACAGAATGCGGGCCCATGGGGGACCTTCCTATGTTGCCCCCCGGACCTCTTTAGAGGAGATGGTAACCGCAATTTGGCAGGAGATACTGGATATTAAACAGGTAGGAATACACGATAATTTCTTTGAAATCGGAGGACATTCCTTAATAGCCACACGCTTGGTCCAGCAACTACAAGTGATCCTTGGGATAGAAATCCCATTTACAAAACCTTTTGAAGCTCCGACCATCGAACAATTTTGTACGGTTCTTGAAAAAGATTCCTCCATTTCCTCAAACCTAGAACAACGAGCAAAACTTTTTTTACGAGTCAAAACGCTCTCTTGATAGGCAGGTCCTATGAAAATGAACCACCTTGACGACAGTGCTCCTTCCTTACCGGATAATTGTTCCTAACCCTAACCGGATTAAATGGCAGCGAGAAAGGCCAACCGGAGAATTCAAAAATTATCAGCCGGAAGTTCCAAAAGTTTGAAGATTTCCTTAACTCATAAGCAAATTTTTTGCTGACCCTCTTCTTCCTATCTGCTACGACCATCTCTGCCAACATAGAAAGTTTTACAGGAGTAACCTTTGAAATTTTTCAGAGTGTCCTCTGAATACCCATGACTGAAAGCCTGAGATTCTTCCATTGGTCTTTCCTTTAGGTTTAGGAAGGACAACCGACAAATATTGGCAGGCCCAATGTTTCCGGTCACAAAGCAACTATCCTAATGATCATGTTCTTTTCACAATCTTCATGGGTAGGTTTTATCCGTTAAGATCCACCTTTTTTCCATTCCTCAATAAATTTTAAAAATAAAGAGTTATGCCATTTTTCAATCACTCGTTTAACCTCCCAGGTCAAGACCAACGTGTTCGAATCGAAAGTGTGAAAAAGCGTTATCTGGCACACCGGAACACGGTCACCTACTCCATTGATCCCAAAATGGATCACCAAGTGGCCCAGAAACTTATTTCCGTGTGTTCTAGGACTGAATTCCGCCCGCTCCTTCGAGAAGTATTTTTTGAGATGTCAAAAGAACCTGAGCCAGGCATTAGAGTCTGGAGCGATGGCAAGATCATCATAAAAGACGAACTTCTTATGGTTCCTTCCTTGGCAGCATTTTATATTCGTTTCGCCCTCGAAGTGGTCATTTTGATGCGAACGCTTGCGAACCCATCCGACCCTTCAACCAAATTGGCGATAGCGGTCCTCAGCTGGCACACTGCGGTGTTCTATTTGGAGAATATGGCCGTGAATGAAAAGGATGCAGTCAACAGACGGTTTCCAGACTGGATGAAAGCCGCGAGATCTGCAGTTCTCGAATGCTATCGGAAAAAGGTTTCCCCCGTTGAAATAGCCAATGGCATCGGAAACTATTTAGAACTTCTTATCTCTTTTCTGGACCCTGAATGCCCTGAGATTCTAAATTCCCCTGATAGTCATTGGGCAAGGCAACAGGCTTACAAGATTGCCTCGAAGGCATTTCCCCTAGCTGTTCCATGTGAAAAGCTCTTGACGACAGATGGAGACACCCGGCTTTTAGTTAATGAAGAGACAGGACTCAATGTCTACGGATGCAGTCCCAAACCCCGACCCGAAGCCATAACGTTTTCGTCTTGTACGGCAACTTCGATTTCTGAAATAGCGTTCGATGAAGCCGAACGGTGCCGTCAATCTTTGTTCGCTTCAGGGCTTGAGGGGAATCTTGAAGATGCTTTCCTGGCCCAGACTGAAAACGTTCGAGAGGATCTAACCTCATTATTGAACCTATTATCTCGTGAGGAATATCAAATTATCCTCACATCGTCAGGAACGTATGCCGAGTTTTACCCCCTGTGTTTTTCGCTGGGTCTTCATCACAAACCCGTCTTGAACATCCTAATTTCTCCAGAAGAGACAGGAAAGGGTACAGTGTATACGGCTGGAGGAATGCATTTTCAGAATCAAACTCCCTTAGGCATCCCCGTAACCTCAGGCATGTCCGTCCAGGGCATTTCCCCCCATCAAGTCCGGGTGGAAAAGATTCATCTCCGAAATCCCTCTGGGAGCCTCATTCCACCAGCCATAGTGGATCAGCAATTCACCTCCTTAGTCTCACAGGGCATCGCAAATGGGGCATTTATCCTGGTGCATATTCTGGACAGTTCGAAGACCGGTCTTGGGGCACCCAGACTCGACACCGTCCTACGCCAAAAAAAGAAACATGGAAATTCGATGATGGTGATCGTGGATGCGGCACAGATGCGTCTGGGGAAGCGATCATTGGAACAATATTTGGCCCATGGCTTTATAGTATTAATTACCGGATCAAAATTTTTCACAGGACCACCTTTTGCGGGGGCAATCCTGTTACCCCCAAGCTTGAATACCCAGATCGATAAACTGTCTTCATTACCCCTGGGAATGGGAGATTATTGCACAAAATATGACCTTCCCATTCGTTGGAAAAATTTGGCCTCCACCCTGTCAACCCATCTCAATCTCGGACTTCTCCTGCGATGGAAGGCCGCCCTTTGGGAAATGCGCGCCTTTAACGCGGTACCAAACAATGAGCAATTTGACACTTTACGAACATTTGAAACACTGATCTATCAAGCCATTCAAGACCATCCGAATCTTGAAATTATCCCCGCCAAACCCTTTATTCGTGACCATAAAGTAGACCATTGGGAACAAATCCACACGATTTTCTCATTCATTATCAAGAAAACAGTCGGCAAGACCAGGAAAATTCTTACCTACAAGGAAGGATGTCTGGCATACCACTGGCTGAACAGAAATATTGCCCAATTTCTTCCCCCTGCAGCCACAGAAAAGGAAAGGAGATTAGCCGAACAACCATGTCACATTGGACAACCGGTCCGGATTCAGCAAGAAGACGAAAAGGACGCCATGGTATTACGCCTCGCGTCTGGAGCCCGCCTGGTATCTGGAGTCCACTTCAATCCTGATCCGGTTGCTCGTTTGGAAGAAGAGATTCACAATGCCCTATTGGTATTAGATAAGTTGTCACTGATTCTTCGTTATTGGAATGAACTGAGTCAATCCAATATTCCTGTCCCTATTAACAGCAAAGAGCCCGGGCTAACATAGGGAACGAATTCCGATCCGAGTCCATCCAAATTCCTCTCTCCCCAAAAACCCAACCTTTTCTTTCACAAAAATTCTCACCGTTACATCGGAATCCGTATTCGGGACCTCGACCTCTCATTCCAGGATATGAACTTTTCGAAATCATTTTCCTCCAATTCTTCCCCGGATCATAACCCGGGAGGACGCAAAACTTAACCGAATACCTTGACGCCATTTTCATTCCAAGCCACAATCAATGGATATTAGGTTCAGCTTCCATGAATAACATTTATTTTGTGGGAACTTTTACCGAAAATAACAAGAAAGGATATGCGAAAATTTTCTTTTAGGAAAAAACTGGGGTTCTTCGTCATTCTGTTCGCGTTCATAGGATTCCTCTCCCTTCTCCTGGCAGAGTTGTACATCCGGTTTTCTCAAGAATATACGACACCGGCCATTCTTCGCTCCCAATCCCTGCAATACGAACCCACCCTCTTTTCCCGCACGACGTTTCCGCGATTAGAACAAAATCTTGATCCGCCGGGATACTATATTAATCACAAAGGGTATCGGGGTAGGGATTTTTCAATACCCAAAAAAACAGGAAAAATACGAATCATCGTCTATGGTGGCTCAGCAGCTTTTGATCAGAATGTTCCTGAAGGAAAAGATTGGCCACATAGATTTGAAGGCCTCCTCCACGAAATGGGAGGCACGCAAGTTGAAGTAATCAACGCTGGAATTCCAGGGAATGCATCTATCGACTCTTTCGGACGTTTTTTTTCGGAAGGTCATTTATTCGAACCTGATTTTGTACTCCTGTATAATGCCTGGAATGACATCAAGTACTTTTCAACCAAAGGGTCACTCCTGAGAACCTACAAGTCTCACCCGGTCGCCCGAGACCCACGGACAAACTACCAAGGATTGATCGATCAAACCCTTTGTGAACTTTCTCAATTATATGTCCGCTTAAGGAGTCGGTTTTTCTATTGGAAATATTCTATCGGAGAAGAAGGAATTATTCCCGCGGAGGCCCCAAACCGGAATATCCAAGATCTCCCCGTGAAACAGTATCGAGTCAACATTGAAATGTTTGTGGACCTAGCGAGAAACATTGGGGCTATTCCCATTCTTATGACTCAAGCCCGACTCATTTCACCCACGAACACCAAGGAAGAGAAGAAACACATTCGGTACAATTATGTACAAATGGATCATCAAACTCTTTTATCGGCCTTTCAAAAAACGGATGAAATTATCAGACAAGTGGCCCAAGAAAAGCACGCATTTTTTATTGACTCATCACAACAACTTTCCGGGCAAAAGGAGTATTTTACGGATCAAGTCCATCTTACCGATGCAGGATCCATGAAACTGGCCCAAATAACTGCAACGTTCTTAGGCCCCTTGGTTAAAGAATGGCAGAAAAACAAGAATAAACCATCCCCATAACAGGCTAGCAACCCATTTCACAATCTTCATCGCAAACCATCAATCGCCACTCCCAACGAAATCATCTCTTTCCAATAAGAGACATGATGAAGGTGAAACCTAAAAAGGTTTCATTGCTAACCCTTTGTTGTTGCGAATTAGGAATAGAAATTTCCAATTCCTATGCCGACTTTTTACCGATCTGATGCCGATGTTTCATCCAGGAAAGCCTCATAGACTTTCGGGGAACCCCGTAGGCTCACCCCATCTCGCTTCACATCGAAAATAGCAGGTTAGACTAGGACGATGAAGAGGGATGCAGTTCTGAGATTTTATACAAACCGCAAAGGACAAACGGACGATGCTCGGGAACGCGTTCATCGATATATTGCCGAAACCCATCCGCCACGTCGATGGATTGAAAGAGATGATAATCGTTCAAATCAGTTTCCCAGCGTAGTGAGGTCTCAGGACTTGTCTTTCCGCAATTGGTCAGCCCACTCAGGGTAGCCCCGTCGGAGACATCGTATCCTAAAAACCCCCATTTTTCATCGATGGTTACGGGTTGGGCGTCACCTAAATGAGGTCCGTATTGACAGCGGGGCATTACGGTGGGGTCTGCAATACAGGAAATGGCCACGAGCCACACCAGGCCAGGAAGCAACTCTTTATGCCGGACCAGATATGCTTCAAGATCGGCTAATCGTGCCCAATAGGGCGAGTTCGGGCCAATCCACCCTTCAGGTTCTGAGGGTCCCTCCCAAGTGATATCGCCCTCTGGCCCACAGACGCGTCCGTGCAATAATCGCGGCCAGACCATTTCATCGGTCGAGAAAACTTGGGTCGTATCGGAACGCCATAAAAAACGTTCTGACCGTTTTGGGCTCCAAAGTACCTCTTTGGGAAGCCACATGACACGGACATCGTACCCGACGACCGTTTCATAGCGTCGTATATCCATCCTTCCATCACAACCCGACCGATTCCATTACCTGCAGGTCATCTTGGGTCAGTTCGAATCGATCAAGCACCGCGAGGTCGTCCCGCATATGTTGTGGATTGGTGGTCCCCGTAAGAGGAAGCATCCCTATTTGAAGGGCAAAACGAAACACGATTTGGAGGGGATTGGCGCCCACTCGTTTGGCGATCTCCCAGACAGCAGGATCTCGTAAGACTTCCTGATTCGCCGTCAGAAGTGAGAATCCCTGATAGATCACGCCTTCCACTTGGCAAATGGCTCGCACTTCTTTATCCCAACCCATGGACGCATAACAACGGTTCTGCACCACCATCGGGGGGACGGAAGCCTTTTCACAGAGTTCCTGTAATTGATTGGCCTGCACATTACTGATTCCGATCATCCTGGTTTTACCAGCTCGAAATTTTTCTTCCATCGCGGCCCAGACCTCCCAGTCTGCCGGATTCAACCCCCACCGAGAATAGGGGCCATGCAACACATAGGAATCCAGATAGTCGGTATGGAGATGCTTTAAGGAACTGTCAAAGGATTGATGAACCTGAGTGGTGACATCCGACGATGGGTCATAGGGCGTGCGGTGATCTTGTCCCGACGCGGGTGTAAATTTGGTTTGGACAAACAGAGACTCCCGTTTGATACCTTTGTTGGCTAAGGAGACCAAGGCCTCCCCAACCAATGCTTCCTGATAATGAATGAGTTGATTGGCCGTATCGATTGCGACAAACCCCTCATCGACTGCCAGTTCAACCAAACGAGCGGTGTCCGATTTTTTCCAGGCGGTCCCATACATGAAGGCTGGAATGGGAACATCATTATAGGTCTGCAAGGTTTTCACAAATGTACCCTGGCGGAATGATTAATTTGGCCCTCTGGGATGGGTCATACCTTCACAGCCCCCCCACCACGTACACAAAATTTCATAGAGTTGGACAATACCCCACAACGTGGCAGGAATCACGATGACAAAGACCGTGACCACGCCAAACAGGCGCCAAAGCGGGTGCTTCGTTTGAGAATTGGAGGCCGCACTCATCCAAATATAGCTTCCTAGAGCAGCCCCCGTTTTTGCAAATACTCGCGGTCGATGACGGGTGTGGAGGTTGGGGGAAGCGTACCATTTGCCTGTAATAGACGCTCGACATATTTCCCGATGAGATCGGTTTCGAGATTCACCGGATCCCCGACCTGTTTCAACCCCATCGTGGTCACTTGAGCCGTATGAGGAATAATGGCCACCGAGAAGGTACGTTCTGTCACCGCATTGATCGTTAAACTGATACCGTCAACGGTAATCGAACCCTTCGTGACACAGTATCGTAAAATTTCCTCCGGTCCTTCCAACGTAAACTGAATGGCATTTCCCTGGGTTTCTCGAGCCCGGACCCTTCCAACCCCATCGACATGTCCCGTCACTAAATGTCCGCCAATCCTGTCATTCATTTTCATGGGACGTTCGAGATTAACCGGAGTCCCCACCGAAATACTCCCCAAGATGGTACGATTCAGCGTTTCAGTAGACACATCGACCGAAAAGCTCTTATCGTCAACCTGAATCGCGGTTAAACAGGCCCCTGATAGACTGACACTATCCCCGACGCGAAGGTCCTCTAGCACTTGAGAAGCGAGGATAGAAAACCGAGCCCCACCGAGTCCTGAATTGAGTCCCTGAATGGCCCCCATCTCTTCGACAATTCCACTAAACATCGGGCTTGCCCTTATTTCGTTTCTTCATCACTCTCAAGTAAGATTTTTTTGACGACGAATATAAACACCATGATTAACACCACCACGCCCAAAGAGGCCAAAATGGCAATGATAATATCACCTGTTCCCATGCCTTCATCCATTATCCAACCCCCTTGTCAGTGGCGTATTATAGCACGATGGATCTCTTGAGCCCTATCATCGTGATCCCAAAAATCCCAGCCATAACTAAGAGGATTCCTCCTACACACGCGAAGCCTATTCCATAGCCCCAGAAATCAATCAGGAAACCGGCGATGAATGGGCCGCCCGCATGCCCCATATCCATAATCGTCCCTCGCAACCCCATCCCCGCCCCAATCCCCTTGTCTTCAGCTAGGTCGGCAATCAAAGCCGTCGTGGAAGAAGTCACCACCGCTTCTCCAAACCCGAAGGCTCCTGCGATGAATAATAATAGAGCATAGCCTTCAACCTGAGGGATAACCATGACGGTCAATCCACACAGACAGAGGCCCCCAAAAATGAGGGGCTCGCGTACTCCTCGATCAGAAACCCGGCCCATCACGGGTTTGGACACAAAAGACGTGACCGCTTGGACACCGAATAAGACGCCAATTTCAGCGGCATTTAACCCGATCAACAGGCCGTAGAGGGGCAAAAACGCCATTAACGTCCCGTTCCCGACCATTTTCGCCGCTTCCGCCATACTGGTAATGAGGATGGGGGGAATTTGACAGACTCGATACAGTCCCGCCTTCATATTGTTCCACAATATCGCTCGAGAAAGGGGCTGGGTTGGGGACTCTGGTGAATTAAACGGGATCAGGTAAAAGCAGACCAATCCCATGCACCCAAACAAGCCTGCTAGAAAAAAGGTGGGCGTAAACCCCATTTGATAGACCAAGACTCCACCGATCATGGGTCCCAATAACCCTCCCCCTTGAGTGGCGGAGGTATACCATCCAAAGGCCTCCCCTCGACGTTCCGGTATCCATTCAGCCACAGTGGCTAAGGCCAAAGGGGTAAACATGGCCGTGGCCAACCCATGAACGAGTCGAAGTCCGCCCAAAGTAGTCAGATCCTCAATAAAGGGATACAGAAAGGGAGGCAGGGCGAAAGCTAAGACCCCTGCTACCATTAACCGATGACGATTGACGATATCCGAGAGGACACCCATGGGAAGCTTTAAAAATATGCCGGTCACGGTAGAAAGGGCCACAATCATCCCGATCAGCATCGGACTGGCTCCGAGAGAATCCGCAAACAGCGCCAACGCCGGGCGACGAACCATGTCATAGCTGATGAAGCAACAGAGCCCGACCAGACAGAGGTAGACAAAAGATGGGGTTTTCATATACAGCGTCGATCGAAAATTACGGGGAAGAAAAGGTTAGAAGCGAATGAATAGAATGCATCCTGGCATGAGGAGATGATCCTGATGACTATGAACAACGAATGGGTTCATCCCGAGTTAGTGACGCTACCAACGACCAAAACGGCTGTCAATAAAGAAGAGAAACTTTCAAACTACGAGAGTGAGAATCATCTCTAACCCCATTCACGATCGAGAGTTCGCCTTTCGCCTTCCATGACTATCGTTAGCAGCTGAAGCCTGGTATCGTGAATACACGGATCCACCGAAAATTGAAGACGGCATGGTTTGATTCATTAAATTGTTGGTGTCCTTAGATCAAGAGGGGATCGCCAACAATTTTTTGGCGAGTAAGCAGGGGCTGACCAGAAATGGTATTCAAAAAATTCCCAGTTAAAATACTTGTCCCCGTTCCAAACGAACAAACCTGTCACTGACCTGCAAACAGATCTCCCGAGCCCCAAGGTGGAAGAGACCCAAATCCCGGTTTGTTTGGATGATGGTGATGTTCTGATGTGGATTCTCACTTCGATCCCAATTTGGCACGTATGAAACGTCCCGTTCCCGAAGCACTCGCATTAAGTTTCCATGCGTTCAAATGGTTGCTTTTGGCTTCCTGTGTCGGGGTCATCGTCGGCATCACGAGTACCGGGTTTATCCTCATCTTAAATTTTGGAATCCAGGGTCTCTCCACCCAATCCTGGAGTATCTGGCTTCTCCCGATCGGGTTAAGCCTTTCAGCTTGGATTACCTCGGCGTTGGTCCCTGAAGCAAGCGGACAGGGGGTGGAACGGGTCATCCGCGCCATCCACCTTCAGTCAGGAAAAATTTCTTGGCACGTGATTCCAGCCAAAGTTACGGCCACCCTCCTTACCATCGGAACGGGCGGATCGGCTGGAAACGTCGGACCCTGCGTCCAAATCGGCAGCGGGCTTTCCTCCTTTGTGGCGGATCTCTTGCGATTCGATGCCAATGATCGCAAAACATTGGTGATTTGCGGATTGAGCGCGGGCTTTGCCTCCATTTTCGGCACTCCATTAGCGGGTGCGTTTTTTGGCATTGAGGCCCTGTTTGTAGGTTCGTTAGCCTATCAAGTCTTGTTCCCGTCCGTCGTGGCCGCCCTCATAGGACACCTGGCGGCGGCATACTTGGGCATGCCACCGTTGATCATGCAAAGTGTCACGTTTCCTTCATTCGATCTCCTGTTCCTTGGCTGGACCTTGATTGGCGGGATAGGATTCGGACTCTGTGCCTGGGGTTTGGTGGAATGCCTGAACGGAGGGAAACGTCTCACCTATTATCTTCCCTCCTCTCCTCCGGTACAAGGTTTGATCGGCGGCCTTATCCTGGTGGGTTTGGGTTGGCTCGTGTCACCACAAATTTTAGGGTTGGGTACCGAAACCATTCATCAGGCTCTTCAAGGAGAGGGCTTACCCGGTACGCTGTTTTTAGGGAAGATCCTCACCACATCCCTGACCTTAAACTTTGGGGGAAGCGGAGGCATCGTCCTTCCCATCTGTTTTGTGGGGGCCGCGAGTGGATCAACTTTGGGGTTGCTCTTAGGTCAAGATCCCGCTTTGTTTGCGGCCTTGGGATTATCCGCCCTGTTAGCGGGGGCCATCAACACCCCCATTACCGCCGTTTTATTGGGCTTGGAACTGTTTGGCCTGTCCAGTGGGCCTTACCTGCTCCTCACGTGTACCATGGCTTTTCTGCTCTCGGGACATCGGAGCGCCATCCCCACCCAATTATTGCAATTGACCAAATCTCCAAATGTTCAGGCCAACATCAACCAGGAAATCGGGGAGGCCAACTCGACCTTGAAGGTTGAACAGCTCTATGAAACAGAATGGCCGACCACATTCACTTCAACCATTTCACGAATCACCGCACGACGACCCAAAGAGAAATCAGCCCCCCCTCCACCCACTCAAGGTTCGGACTCGGTGTAAGCCATACGGGTTTGGTGAGGATTACGTCGAAGAGGACAGGGCTTCTTGTTCAGTTTCACAAATCACGATGAGATCTTGTAACCGTAAACTCTGAACCAACTCGCCGACCGCCCCTTTTGGTTGAATCCAGGAAATGCGCCGGCGTAATTCTTTGAATTTTTGGGAAGATAACACGAGGAACCCAAGACTGGTACTATCCACAAACGTGAGACCTTGCAAATTCAAGATCAGATGCTCTTGTTCGGTATGTAAACATTGATTCATGATGGCTTTGACATGCCACCGGGAGTGCATATCCAGCCGCCCATGAAAATCGACGACCGTGGCGCCCTCACATCCTCGTACAATCATTTCTATGGCCATAAGCTTACTAATCTTTATCGGCCTCTTCCTGCGCAGCTTAACGCTACAAGACCTTTTCCCATCAAGAATTTTTCGTCTTTTTTTGCACTCGGGCCTTCCCTCATGGAGTTTTCCTTCGTCTTATGCATTTAGTCGTATCTGATCCCAGTTAATCCCATTCTATAAGGTTATGTGAGAGGCCTGTCGGGATCCACGTATTCCCTCTCATGATCGAAAAGACCACGTCCTTCCCTACCTCTCGTACCGGGCCACAAGATCGCCTCTGAAGGTGAGCTTAATCGGTCATAGGTAGAAATAGCCCACCTCTGAAGAAGGAAAAACGGACATTTTCACCCTTATCTGCTAACATAAGCTTCTCCATGCCACCCGCCATCCATCCGATTGACCTTCTCACCATTCTTCGTTCACACCGCCTCACCCCGGCCATCGTTTTCCTGACGTCTCGCCGAGCCTGTGATGAAGCCATCGATACTTTCGCCCAAGAATCCCCGAACCTTCCCCTTGGGCGCTCACAGGCCATTGAAGATTTTCTGATCCAATTCGCGAAAAATTTTCCGAGTATCGAGGAACATCCCCTCATTCCCGTCGTTCAACGGTATGGTGTCGCGGCCCATCATGCTGGCCACCTGCCCTCATGGAAGATTGCCGTCGAGGAATTGATGCGACAAGGCCTGTTAGATGCGGTCTTTGCGACGACCACGTTAGCCGCCGGGGTGGACTTTCCGGCCCGAACCGTCGTGATTACGCAATCCAGTGTTCGCAAATCTCAGGATTTTTCCGACCTCACCATCAGTGAAGTTCAACAACTGGCCGGGCGCGGAGGGCGGCGAGGGAAAGATCTGGTGGGGTTTGTGGTGGTCACACCATCCCCGTACATCGATCTTCATGTATTGGGAAAAGGCCTGACCGGCTATCCGGAATCCATCGACAGTCAATTTGTCGTGTCCTATCCCATGGTACTGAATTTCCTCAAAGCCTATGACGTTAACCACATAGAAGGCCTTTTGGCCAAAAGCTTTGCCCAGTTTCAACTCAATCAACGAGCGGAGGTCCATCAAAATCGTTTGGATGAGGTTCAGCTCCAAATGCAACCTTATGGACCACGAGAATGTGCCGATTGGATCACCCAGTGGAAAGGATTTGATCTCGCTCGTCGGCAAAAAACGCATAAGCGCCAAAAAATACGTCCCCAGGACTCTCCCTACCTGGCGGCCTGTCTTCCCTTTCTCACGCCGGGAAGACTCGTCGGGCTAGCCAAGGGACCAGCGATCGTCCTTCGTCAATACCGAAGCCGCGCCACCGCATCCCCCATGCTGTCGGTCTTACGGGCCAGGGGAACCATCGGGGAATGCCCTGCACAGCGCGTCACCGAAATTTATGACCAGACCTATGATTTTCGCCCTCAACGCACGCTGCCCTGGTGCTCAACCTCCACGCTGAAAACGTTGCAAGCGGCCCTATCTCAATTGCCAGCAAGGATTCCTACTGTCCCCATTTTGTTGGAGGAAGAACCGGCTGACGATCCCCTCCTGGCGGAAATGTTGCACGATGAATTCCCGTGTCCCACATGCCCATCACACTCAGCTTGCAAAAAAGACTTTTCTGCTGCCTCTCGACTCAGAGGCAAAGCCCAACAATTGACGAAGACGATTCAAGCCTTGCACAACGGTCTATGGCATCAATTTCAACAAAAGGCGGATGTGTTGCATCAGTTCGGGTATATCACCGCCACATCCCAACTCACTCCGGATGGAGAATGGGCCCGGCTGATTCGCATCAATCACTCATTACTGATTACGGAACTTATTCGCATGGATGCCTTCACGGGGATTGCCCCAGAAGGGTTGGCGGGAATCATGGCCAGCATCGCCCATGACGATGATCGCCCAGGCGCCTATATTCGATTAACGTCCGAGATGGCTTCGGTGCTTTCACAGGTCCGTCGGGTCGCTGAATCCCTGGCCGCGTATGAACCACCTCCCTTACTGCGGTCAGATGTCGCAGGATTGGCTGAACGATGGATTGGAACTCCTCACTTGAAGTGGGCAGCTTTAGTGCGTTCGACATCGATGGCGGAAGGTGATGTGTATCGACTGCTAGCCCGCACCTTGGAGTTTCTTTCACAACTACATGGGCTCAAAGCCACCCATCCCGGTCTAGCGGATACGGCACGAGCGGCCATGGACACCATGCGGCGGGAAGTGTTGCAAGAATTACCCTAGGGCAGAGGAGTAGGAACGGACGATGAGCGAAGAAAACTTGAGACAGGAATTGGAGGGCCTACCGGTCAAATGGTTACATCGTCTGGCCAGAGGGCGAATTCATCGACATTTCCGTCTCGGAAGACAACGACTTATTGAACTCCTCCTGACGCGCGGACCGGAAGAAATACTCGCCATTCGGGCTGAATTGGCTCAGTTGGCTTCCCGTTCAAATGACACCTCTACCCACTCACACCCAAGAGATCGATCCTTTCCCCCATCATTCGAATCCAAACGAGCCAAAGGTCTCCCGGCATCACCCAAAAAGGGACCGCCTGTCCCTGAAACACAATTGACGCAAATACTCGATGGGATCGGCATACCCGATCCCCAACCGTTTGTGCCCGATCATTGGCAGACCGAGGCCGTTGAGCATATTGCCCAATCGGATGTCATCGTGAGTGCTCCTACCGGGAGTGGCAAAACCTATGTGGCACTGGAAGCGATCAAACAAGCCATGGACCTGAATCAAACCATTATCTATACGTCCCCGCTCAAAGCCCTGTCGAACACAAAATTCATGGAATTTTCCCAGCTCTTTGGTCCCGATCAGGTTGGGATTCTCACTGGAGACCGGCGAGATAATGCCCAAGCCCCTCTCCTGATCATGACGACCGAAATCTTACGAAACCTACTGTATGATGCAGCCAGTGGAGAAATCGATCTGCGGCTGAACACCTTGGGTCTGGTCATCTTGGATGAATCTCAATACTTAGCCGACCCAGAACGCGGGGTGGTGTGGGAAGAAACCTTAATCTTGTGTCCGGCTCAAGCGAAATTGTTACTGCTTTCAGCTTCCATCGGGAATCCACAGGATTTAGCTCAATGGTTAACCAGTATCAGACCGACCACTTGTCATTTAGTCCAACATGGGAAACGATCCGTTCCCTTGCGGGGGTTGTTTCTCCATCCGAATAGCCAGCTGGTGCCACTCTTCAGAACGCAGGATATTCGCCAAGGGAAAGGTTACCATTTTCATACCGAAACCAAGCGATTAATCGCGGATTATGAAACTAAACCTTTCCATTAATTTTATGGAAATTCGGGGTAGGCCTCGATAAATATCGGACAACAATCACCACCCCCTCATGGTGGTAAAAACACAACACTTGTGGCAGGAAATAGACGTTAGGCAAAAATGGAATAGCACAAATGTAAAATTTCTGTTAAATAACAGCATTTTAGTGGTGGGCAATTTCGGCATAAGTATTGAATTATAAAAGGGATCGGGTGCGGACAGGATATCTGTATTTTCAGTCAATACACTCAAGAATATGATGACAACATTCAAAAACTTCTTCTTTTCAATCGCGTTGGGAGGCCTCCTACTGGGCATGGTAGGATGCCAGGCATTCCAGCCCAAAAACCCCGGTGAATTGGCTTTGGAAAACCATCATTTCCTTGGTTTGTGGGATGCCTACAATCTCTGTATGACCACCTCCAACATCCAAGAAATGAAAACAAATCTGGTGGTGTTAGAATCTGCCCCCAAACCCATTTCTCTCGATGATTCCCCGATCCCCGTCCCAACATTCATTAAAGCTTTGACCGATTCCCGGAGTTCTCGCTTAGCAGTCGATCCAAGAGCCATGGCGGCTTCCTGCTCCCTTCACTTAGCGGAAGTGGCTCAACAAACGACCGACTGGCGAACCGCTATTCAAACGTTTCAAACTATCGTTGACCAGTACCCTGAACCCCAATATGCCTTCTATAGCAACAAAGCTCATCGTGCGATCGATGAATTCTCCACAACCCGGCCCGTCTCTTTCTCCGATAACGATTTTCGGTTCAAATAACAAAACTTTCCCTACTCCTCTTCTGGAGGACTGACCCTTCAGCCGCCCCTCACATTTCCTAGGATCAATGAGAAGGTTGTAAACTTCCCTTCTCTTGAATTGCCCTAGCAAAGCTCATTCGGTTCATCCCAAATATAACAGGTAGAAGCCATCATATATTTCAACAAAAATTTGTGTTTCCTAGATTTGTCTTTCACAAAACAACCTTCAATTGGTTTTATAAAAAAAACCGTTCATACTAAGATTGCCTTAGCATGAACGGTTTTACCACCGGCCTTTCTATGAAAGTTTAATTAGTCACCCATCCTGCTTTGGCCACTCTCACGGAACCACATCGAAGGGTTCGGAGGAGGACGTCGGAACCGGGGCATCCGTAAAGAGCGAAAGAGGTCCTTCGCAGACGGTCTCAGCATCCAAAATCTTAATCTCAACCTCCGGTAACGATGACGAAGACCCATTGGTCCGTTGTGTCACCGAGAGCACTTCAAAGGCCACGGTGCCAACATTGTCGCCTTTGAGACTGCCTTCCAGCGGATCGTAGTTCATACTGATATCGCTCTTATATACGACCGCACATACCCGGCTCCCTTCTAACTGCTTAAGGCCGGTGGCTCGTAAGGGCGTCACGTTAGGAATCTCATCCAATAAGTCTTCAGGATCATTCCCACTCCCTAATCCCGGCCCGACATTATGAGGTGAGGCCATACTCGGATTGCCCACAAAATTTCGTAGGCCATCAGCCGTGGGGCCTGTACTCCCCCAGGAACTCGGAATGGTCTTCAAGGCAAACCACCCCTCATCGCCCACTTCTCCGGTGTACAGGGTGAAGGTTTGGCCGATATTGGCCGCAAACACGGGTAATGGCGTTCGGACGCCAATGTCAGCATTGTCTTCATTGACCTGAGAAGAAGAGAACTGATTCGGGTCTTGATCCTTTCCCAAACTATCCTCATCGATGACAAGCACGACCACGTCCGGTTCTACTACGGACACCATGACATTGTCAGAAACGGTATCCTCACCATCCGAAACGGTCAGACGGAACACGTACGTCCCCAAGACATCCGGTGTAAACCGGGGGGTCGACGTCGTATCATCCAGAATTAGGGCATTATGAAGACCGCTCAACTCGGGCACTGACACCAACTCCCAAACAAAGGTAGCATTCTCGGGACCATTATCAGGATCCGTGCTGGCCGAACCATCCAGGGTCACTTCCGTGCCCAACGGGACGCTCTGATCGGATCCCGCGTCAGCAATGGGTGGTACGTTCGACTCTGTCACCAGAATACTCACCTGTGCATCATCGGAGGCTGCCCCATCCGACACTGCCACCTGAAGCACATAGGTTCCGACAGTATCCGGGACAAAGCTGGCTTGGGCTTGACTCGAATCCTGAATGTTGCCATTGAGGAGTCCACTGACCACGGGAACCTCGATAAATGACCATTGGAAAGTGAGCGCCCCAGGCCCGTTATCCGGATCGGCGCTGGCCGTGGCATTGAGGAACACCGAACTGCCGAGTGAGACCGTTTGGCCCACTCCCGCATCCGCATTCGGAGGAACATTGCCGGACGTGGCCACCAACACCACCTCATCCGGCTCGCTTGGCGCGACCCCATCGCTGACGACTAACTGGAGTGTATAGCTCCCATCCACATCCGGCAGGAAACTCGGGTTCGGGGTGGTGGCTCCGATTATATCCGCGCTGGTCCGCGTGCTGGTGCCCGGCGCGGCCACCAGCGTCCATTGATAGGTGATCATTTCCCCATCACCGTCAAACGACGCACTACCGTCCAGTTCCACCGAACTCCCCGTCGCCACATTCAAGTCCGATCCCGCATTGGCGACCGGCACCTGGTTTTCGGCACGGATGACGGCTTCATCGAGACCTGACTCTTCCCCATCCGACACGGTCAGTTGGACCACATACTCACCCAGCACATCCGGGGTGAGCGTGGCCGTGGGGTCCGTTGGGGTTCCTAAATCCGAATCGGTCAGCCCACTGTCGTTTGGTTTGGTGATCAAGATCCATTCAAACGTCAGGGCGGAAGGGAAATTGTCGGGATCCGAACTGGCACTGCCATCAAGGGTGGCCGTATCTCCCAAGGACAATGATAGATCCGGACCCGCATCGGCTATGGGTGCCTGATTGGGCAACAACACCGTCGCTATATCGCTGGCCGCAAGAGGCCCTCCGTTTTCTCCCAAAGACGTCACACGCACGGTCACCGTCCCCTCCCCGATCGCACTGAGACTGGCTCGCAGACCTATCGCTCCAGTTGCCAGTCCCGGTAACCGGAAGGACGGAATCTTATTAGTAGGTTGGCCATCCAATCCCACCAAATAGGCCGATAACGGGCCGCTCATCCCGATTATTTCTGCGGAGTACGCCTCTTCTTGGTTGCCAGAATTGCGCACCAGAAGGAGGAAGGAGGCCAAGTCATCCACCGCGGCCACCGTCCGTTCACTGGGATCCATCGTCGCCGTCAAGCCTTCAATCGTGGGAACCGTGACTGTAGCCTGCGCGGAAGCCAGCACGGCTGGATTGGCCACCGAGGTGGCCACCCCGATCAGAGGAACCGGACCGGGGAAGAACAGGCCCTGAAGATCCAGAGTAATGGGGATAGCCTGTGAGGCCCCCGACGCCAAGGTCACCATTGTGTCCCCCATCGTTCCAAACGAAGCTAAGGGGCCCGCCAAGGTAACCGTGAAGGACTGAGGAGGTTGCGTACTCCCTGAAGTATTCGTGACGGTTAACGTGTAGGCACTATCGGGTGCCCCTGCTAACGGCGACAACGCCACCTGCACACCGATATCCACCACTGTCAAGACTCCCGCCGCCTGGCTTTGGACAGTTCCGGCCGTCGTGGAAGTACCCGTGACAGTAAAGGGCAATGCCCCGGGCGGGGTCCCCAGCCCAGGAGTGAGCGTCAACACGACATCCCGGTAATTCGTGAGTCCCGCCGGAACATCCACCGTAGGTTGACTGAACAGACCCGTCACGCCCGCCGGGAAGATTCCCGCGAGGGCATAGGTATCCGTCACATTCCCGGTATTCGTCAGCCGCACGGTATAGGCCGCCGATGTCCCCTGCCCGGCGGTGCTGGTCGGGGGCACCAGACTCACCACCACGCCACGTGTTTCACGGGCCGGAGCGATGACGGGATCCCCGACGAGATGAAGGGTGCCTTGTATCGTAGCCCGGGAAGCTTTGGTCACGGGATCGTGAAGGGACACGACAAACGGATAATCTCCCACCCCCGTCGCAGGATCGGCCTGCACCACTAGCGTAAGCGAAGTAGAATCCTGGGACCCAATGGTCACATTTGGCTCTAGCGTCACCCAGCCGCCAGGGATTCCTTGAACCTGAAGATCGTAGCTCACCTCCGTATCGGTGGGATTATTGATGCCCACGGTATAAGAAGCCACTTCCCCGGGACGGACTGTTTGACTGCCAGGATCCAATCCCAATAATTGTTCGCTCGCGACAAAGAGAGGCGGAAGCTCAATTTGCCCCTCCCCTTCATCGGGTACCATAAAATCAATCGTGGCGCCCTGGATGACTTCGCGTACCTCTCCAATTTGAAGATTGTTCACAGAAAGGTCCCAAGTAATCGTGTCAATGGGATGCGTGTCATTCAACGACCGGGACCAGACCAGCGTGTCGAAGTCTTGGCCCACAAGGATGTCGGTTGGAGGAATAGAGAAGGAACCCGGAACCGGGGCGACATCGGTATTGGTCGGAATACGAACCTGGGACGTTACCCGTGTACCCACCACATCCCCAATGTCATAGATCGCCAATCCCGAATCACTGACTGTATGCAAACGATTCCCGATTACATGGGATTCCTGCACACGGCCCGTCACATTGATCGTGGTGAATTGGAGGTTTTGCGGATCATTAACATCGACGATCATTAAGACCTCCGTGCCTTGATCATTGGCGCCGCCCACGGCAAAGAAGCCATGGCCTAACGGGGTCACATGAGTCTTACCGGGATATTCAAGGGTCGTCATTAACTCCCCTAGGATTTGAGGATTCGTAGGATCCGATACATCAAGACTAAACAGCTTCAACGTCCCGGTGAAGGGAAAGAGGGCATCGGCTTGACGGATACTTGTTCTCGGACCGGTATTTCCCACGGCCAGTGCCAGTGGACCTTGATGACCGATGCCCGTCGCATACACGGTTCCCGGCAGGGCAAGCTCAGTCACAAGCGTGATGTCGTCAGGGTCAGCCACATCGGCCACCATCACCCGCCCAGTTCCTTCTGGGGTCGCATCACCGGTTTCGGTGGTCGTGGCCACATAGGCATACTGGTCAGCCACCAAGGCGGCTTGGAACATATTAAAGTCCCCGCCATTGGGTTCCGCATAACGTTCTAGAAGGGCATCCGCCATTTGGGGATTGTCCAACTGGCTAAAGTCCACGGCGAAGAAATCCCCGTTTTGTCCCGTCAAAATACTCCCGAAAAAGCTTAACGTGAGGCTGGTTAAAAAGGCGGTATGGTCCTTCACGAACATATTATTGATAAATCGTCGATTAAGGGTGGTACTGTGGTGCAGGGAAGGATTGAGGGGATCCGCCAGGTCATAGACGAGCACCGGTAACGCGTCGGCGTTGAGCAAGATTTGCCAAAACACCACCAAATGGTTATCGATGATCCGGCATTGCGTATTGTAGGAATCCACGATGTCGTTCTCCGCAAATGTACTCAGGATTTGCGGGGCAGTCGGATCGTTGACATCCACGATCGCCACATCTTCCGTGCCACAGACATAGGCCACTGACCCATGAAATGCCACACTCGTCCCTGCCCCCGGAGTATCTACCAGACCAAGCAGGGACAGCTGCGGACTCGGGGGCGGCGCGACACTCTCCACCTGAAGGGTGGCCGTAACCGTGCCATCACCCGGGGGTAACACTTCTGGTGACAGCGTCAGGGCTGCCGTGAGCGGCAGTCCGATGAGCAAGGTCCCCTGCCCTATGCCGACGGGTTGCGTGGGATTGGCGGCATCCACGACCGTCACTTCAATCGTGTGGGTACCATTGGAAAATCCGGTGGTATCTAACGACCCGAGATCCACCGTATCCAATGAAGAGGAAAGGGTCAGCGTGGCTGGAACAGGTGACGAGGTGAATACCTCTGTGGCGGAGGGATCTTTCACCACATAGGAGACCTGCACTGTGCGAGGATGATTCACCGCATTAATAATTCTCGTGGAGACTTGCACGGGATCGCCGGCTTGAGCAAATCCGGGATCGGATTGAACGTCCAGCACTGACACGAGTTCCGGTTTGGTCGTCACCGTCCCCTGTACCGAAGACATGATCTCAGGCCGACCCTGCACCGAGACCGAGACGGTAAAGCCAAATTCCTGGAGCGACGTCCCGGACTGCGTGAGGGTCACTTGGGGCCCCAAGGACAGATTATCGGGTGGGAGCATTTCCCCAGGAGCTAAAGTCACCAAAGAAGGACTCACCATAGCGGTAACTCCCGACGGCAGGCCCGAAACTGCCAAGTTGTAGGTGGTCGTTTGTGAGCCGGTGTGGTGCAGGAAGAGGTTGAACGTGGAAGGGGTGCCCGGAAGCGCCACTTGACTGTTCGGAATAAGGGTGAGATCGACTGGTGCCGGCATCGTCGTAATCACCAGTTCCCCTCGCACCTGATCAAGCACCTCCGATCCGGAAATCGCCACCACCGAAAACACCCGGGACCCGGATGGCGTCCCGAACGGCACCGCTACCGTCATGGCCGTCCGAACCGATTGGCCAGGATCAATTGGTCCTGTCGGATCGAAGGTCACTGCGACGCCGTCTAACCCGACGGTCTCAAGTTGAAGGGTCTCCGTCCCGGAGGGATTGGTCACATCGACCAAATACGTCACCTGCCCTCCCGGCATGACCGTTTGTCCGGCGGGATCCATCCCCAGGATATGAGCCGCCGCCACGGAGAGCGAGGGTAAAGGAAGGTCAAAGGTTTGAGGCACCCCCCCCAGCGTCGTGGTCACCGTCACGTTGGATCCCAAACTGATATCCCGGTGTTCTCCCGGGGCCAAGTCGGGCACATCGCCGGACACGAGAAATTGCCGGACCCCGGCATCAAAAAAGTCGTGCTCGGTCGTCCACACGATATCCGTCGCGGTCAGAGAATCCGCAGGTGGCGTCACACTGGCCGGATTCACGAGGTACCCGGACGAGGGCAGCAGGTGTTGGGTCTCCACACGAAAACGGTTCAACAGACCCGTCGGTGGGCGTTGGGCGTGGAAGGTATTATGGGCCGTCCAGGCCGGAACTTCGTTCGCCGGTACGGTCAGGTCATCATTGATATTGGTAATGTGATAACTATCTTGATTCCAGATATCCCGCGAGGGAATCCACATACCATCCGCCCCGATAATCCAGAGGCCTTCCTGATCGCCGGTGACGATTTCCACATGCCCATCCCCATCCACGTCGGCGACGACAGGGATCCCCCTAAAGGATTTTCCATTGATCCGGGCATTGTGGTAGAGCATGGCCCCATCCAGTCCGGACAGAATGCGGAGGCCACCATTAGCGAGACTCACCGAATTTCCCCATCCATTCCAAATGACTTCCCCAATGCCATTGCCGTCTAAGTCAAAGACCGTGATGCCCTGGGCAAAGGTCTCATCAATCGCCGGCGCCGCCCACAGCAGCACATCAGCCAGGGGAATGGTTTCATCGGGGAGGGCCAAAGCCGCCGCGGTCAGACTCAGCGCATGGATTTGTCCACCACTGAGCCCACTCGTCACGACGATATCGGTCACGCCATCATTGTTGATATCCGCGATGGCGGGAGACCCGATTTGGAAATTTCCCATGTCAATCTTTTTTAAGATCGTGCCATCATGATTGACCAGATTGAGCAGGCCGTCACTCGTCCCGATCACGATCTCGGGATCCGCATCGCCTCCCACCGCGCCATCCACATCGGCAATCGCAAAAGCGGCATCCAACCGCTCACCCAGAACCGTCTCCCATAGGAGAAGACCATCGGCGGTGGGGCCCGTGACCGCAGGGGCTTGGTACGCACGCAGCACACTGGCCGCCGAAGCATTGGCCGCGATCACGTCAGTCTTGCCGTCGCTATTCACATCGGCGGCCAGCGCATATTTCAGCAACCCAAAGTTCGTGTTCCAGGCCACCAGGCCATCGGTATCGAAGACCGTCAGATAATTCAGGGTGGAGGTGAGTGAAAGAATTTCCGGGTCCGAATCGCCATCCAAATTGGCCAGCACCGGGTCAATCGCACTGGACCATCCCCCGCCTGGCACATTCCACACTTCGGTTCCGGTAGACGATAACAGGCGCAGTTCCCGTTTCGTATTAGGCAACACAATTTCCGGGCCGGGGCTACCCGGGTGGATGTCGCCCAAGGCGACCGTATAGTCAGGGAGCGTATCCTCGGTGGAGACTTCCCACTCCAGCGCTCCCGTTGCACCGTCGACCACCACCAGCCGCTCCAGCGTCGTGTCGGCATGTTGATTCGTGAACAACACAATTTCGGGGTTGGGGTCGGCATCCACATTTCCCACAATGGGCGTAGACGCAATTCCCACATCCGTACCGGTCCGTTGGGAATAGCCCTCCACCCCTACGGAAAAATCGACGCGTTCGACCTGAATTCCACCCTTGGCATTCAGCACTAACACCGCATCCACTTCCACGGGATTCGTCGCATCATCCCGGTCGGCGATTTTGACAAAGCGAACCTCCGAGAGACCGCTACCCGCTAAATCAAACAACGTGGACCCGGATCCGACCTGGGCGAGTGGGACATACTGCACACCATCCTGACTCACTTCGACCGTATAAGGCGGACTCGATCCGGGATCGACCACCATGAGATCATCCCCCGGGCCATCCACCGCCTGGTGGCTGCCCGGACCCAGATCCACAATCACCGTGCCAAGCCCACCGAGTTTCAGGGTTTGGCCATCGGCCACCCCTAAAACATGATTCGGATCGCCAACCGATTCAAAAAGGTTCGAGGTATTCAGATCCACAGCCTGTGCTGTGTGGTACGCCACCATTTCCTGTTGGACGGAACTCCCGCCTTGTGGAGCCGTCAGGTTCCGCACTTCAATCGTGGCCGACACCGTGCTGTTGCCAGGTGGCAACACCGTCGCGGAGCTGGAGACCGTGGCCGACACAGGCGTACCCACATAAAAGGGCGCCTCAGCCGACCGGCCGGATAAGGCCACGCCTGAAGCATCCGTCAAAGACACACGCAAGGAATGACGACCTTCCGTCAATCCACCGGTCGCAATCGCCCCTAACTCCAGATCAACCGGATTGGCACTCACCCCCAATTCCACAGGAAGATCGACCGGTCCCCCTACCACCGTGCCCGTCGCATTCAACACCTCCACCCGGGCCAACACGGACCGCTCTGCATTCGCGGTATTCAGGATTTGGGCGGACCCACTCAACGGATCACCCACCGCCATCACGATCACCGGGTCGGCCGTCACAGAGAGCACATCGGCCACGGTAGGATGCACCGCCACATGCGCGGTCGCCGTCTTGGTGACTTCTCCTCCAGCCGTGGTCGCAGTTACCTGCACGGGAAAGACGGCGGTATCGGTCAGTGTTTGATCCAACGTCAACGTAATGGGTTGGGCGCTGGTGCCATCACGAACCTCGCCAGGGTTCAACGTGAGCGAAGACGCATTCAATGTCCCGGTCACACCAGTGGGTAACGTTCCAACCGTCAGCGTTAACGGCGTCGGATCCAATCCCAAACTTTCCAAACGCAAGGTCAAGACACTCGACTCTCCAGGCCCCAACTCCACACTCGACGGAACAAAGGACGGCACAAAGTTAAACGAGGCCACGTTGCGACAGGCCGTATTCAATTGGCCTAGCGTGGAGGACAGATTATCTATGGCGCTGGTCAGCGCCGTGGGATCACTGGCAGTGGCAAGGGCCATACGATCGGCGTTTAAAGCGGCAACAAAACTCGCAAACCGTGGGTCGTTTTGTAATTGCGCAATCAAGGAATCGACATTCACCAACAACCGGCTCTTGAAGGCCTCGTTATCCAGATCGCCTAAGAGACTGGTAATGGTAGTGCTGATGGTCTCCATTGAGGCGGCTGTGTCTGCTTGCCCCAACTCGCTTAAACAGGCCGCTCCCTCGGCCACGGGAATAGACTGAGGAGCCACGACGTTAACCGTCACAAACGACGTCGACGTGAAGGGAGGATCCGCCGACCCAAAGGTGGCTGTTATCGTCGCGGTGAGTCTGGAATTCGGGGGCGTATTAGCCGCCGAAGTCAGCGTGAGAGCTTGAGTGGTCGTGCCACTCACCGTCACCGGACTCGTCAACCCCGAAACAGTGAGATCCGCTGGGGCCTCGACTGTTATCGTTGCCGTATCGGGATCCACGTTGCCGACCGCATTAATAGTGAGCGTACTGGCAACAGTTTCTCCCGGCGTAGTCGCAAAAGAAACCGGATCCGTCGAAAGGGTAATTCCGGAGACATCCGGAATAGTAAAAGGTTCGGTATCAGTCGCGTTCACCGAAGAATCCGTCGTGCTGGTTACCTCCACGCCAAACGACGCAGGGGTACCCGAGGCAGGCAACCCATTCTCCGGAATCAGACACACCCCAATTTCGCCGGTAACTCCCGGCGGCAATGTAATCTCGGGTACAGAACTCTGTATCGTAAATCCCGCCGGAATTTGGGATGGGGGAAACGTCAGCGCAAACGTATCCTCCACCGGCCCCAGATTTTGAATTTGAGCCCTGAACACGGAGGGGAGTTGAGCTCCGCCAATAGGGACAGTAAAGAGGTTGTCCGAGACAATTTGCACATTAGTATTTGGAAAACTACCTGGAATAACTGTTGGTAAGTCTAAGAGAGGTTCGGACAAAAAAGGAAAGACGGGTGGATCTATATTATTTAAAATACGCAAGGCAATTGCAGAGGCGATGAAAAAAAATATCCCTCCAGCAGCAAAGCCAACCGCATATGCCGCTGCCCCAAATGCTCCAGAAGCATATGCAGCTGCAGCCGAACCCATGGCCTTATCTGTACCACACTTACCTGGACAGGGTGGATCGTACAAATACAGTTGAGCCCCCCCACAAGAATTCCTGTTAAGAGAACTGCATATTCAACTGCTGCAGTATGGCCACCATCTTCCCCAACAAAAATAGTTTCACCGGTTTTTGCATCTACCTCCACCCATCCAATTGTCTGGCTACCATTGACGTCAACCATATGGGAAGGAGTAAGTACAAACCTTCCCGAATTTATCGCTTGCGTGATTCGGGCTTTAGCCGTATCTGAAATAGTGAAGGTATCTAAAATAGGCAGGGTCTTAGAATCAATAATCGCACCATCATGAAAGGATTCTATATGGGCGAGCACATCCTGAACTGAAAAAGCACTTGACCCATGATGTTCAGCATGTCTTGATAGTATTTCTCCTTCCAACGAGCTTTCTAGGACACCTCTGATTATTTCAAAAAGAAATGAAAGTTTAGTATCATCAGGTCTAGTGGAATTCAAAAAATATCCCTCCGAGAAATTCTGATTTAGGAAATATTTATTCGAAATAACTGTAACCTGACCAGGAGAAGGAACAACACGAATATCATTCTTTCTAAGGTCCATCCTAATAAAAGTGGTTTCTTTCCCACGTTTAACGTGTAGAAGTGTTAGCCTAGGGGAAATATAGTGAGCTTGGCTTTTGAACCCTTTCTCAAGAGCACCAATACCTATATCTGATTCAATAGCAAATTTTATAGCTAATAACTCACCCAAAATTTTGGCATTGTTTCCTAAGATCTGATTCCAGATACTCAAGAAAGATTTTTGTTCATCGGTCAGTGGACCTTCCTCTGGCAGCTCCTCAAGCAACGGCTGGAGTTCAAGAGCCTTTTGCTCAAAAGGGGCCAGGCGTCGCGTTAGATAAGAAGCAAGGGCTTCAGAAGACTGAAGGCCAGGCCGCACATTTATTACCACTGCTTCCGCTGCTGTAATGCTAGGAGCACC
Organism: Nitrospirales bacterium; assembly: GCA_965223495.1. Taxonomy (GTDB): domain Bacteria; phylum Nitrospirota; class Nitrospiria; order Nitrospirales; family UBA8639; genus Nitrospira_E. The sequence continues at coordinate 1,728,654 of OZ245001.1, forward strand.
ATCGGTTGATGATTCCAAAGGGGTGGAACCACCACTTTGACGCCCGACAAAACCAATACGGTCCATGAGTTCCCGTTCGTGTTTTTCCACAACACCATCAGCATTAATAACATCCATTTCCAGGAAAAGGCCCGTCAATTGACTATTACCGAGCCCACCAGCAAAATTTGACAAAATTTCTTGATATGTCTCCCCAGTAATCAATTCATCATTGTCAATTTCTCTTCCAACATGGCCAATTTGAATATAGGGTGTGTAGGTATGAGTAAACGTCGTAAAAACCAAACCACCAGCAGGCACTGAATCTACAAAGTGGCCAATGGAGAGGGGATGCCCTACGAGCCCAACGGTATTAAATGTGTGGTCGAGAACGGTTTTTGGAGCTTGCAACCCACCGGTGAAACCATCCGATAATTCGGCCTTAAGGCGTACCGTAACTTTGTGCCGGAGCGAATCTGGAACTTCGGTAAAGGTGCTGTCTGCCGTCGTAAAGGATTGGTCCAGTTGTGCTAGGTTTTGTGTGGTGTTAAACGTAGGGTCGGCTGAGATAAATCCACCCCCCATATCCAATTCCACCCAATAATGTTCCCGCGTTTCGGTGAGCAACTGTGGATCGTTGGCCGGATCAGCTCGTTCTACACCCGGCGGAGGGCAGCCTACTACTCGCGTAGGATTGGGAAACATGGAGAGGATAAGATCCTGCGCCAATGGATCGGTGATCGTGCCTTGGGCATATTGCGCGGGAATGCCTGTGACACGCAGCAACGCGATCAATAAACTGGCTTGGTCCAGCGCATTCCCTGCCATACTCCATAAGGTTCCACGCGAGCCGCGCAACGAGCCACGATAGGATTCGTACCCAATTTCATTTCGTACAAAAGCAAAGATGGCTTCCGCTTTTTCCTGAGGGGTCGAGAGGCCAGCTGTAAGCTCCGCGGCTTTGTCGATAATGAACTGGTCCGTCGTATTCGCATCCGGCGTCGAATCCAACGGCCCCGCCGCCGGCTCCTGCGCATATACTTCACTGACCAAGAGGCTACTGAGTGCATTTCCCAATTTCTCTAGCCAATGTTCGTCTTGTTTGTTTTCCTTCCTTTGTTCTTTCGTCATTCCCCTTTCCTTGGTAGGGAGAGGATTGAAAGCCGCAACTAACGCAGTCTTATCTTGTGTTCCTTTGGACGAAGTAGAAAGACTAAACGGCCTACCCTTCTCAAGTACCAATGGCCCACTTTTCGGCACCGCACAACTCGTGGCCTCTTCTTTCAGTGCTCGGCTAGGGTTTTTCAACTCCGGCGCCACATCTAGTTCTTTCAGTTTCTCCTGTGTTGCTTTAATTAACTTGGACACCTGTTTTCCAGACGGTTTCTTCAATATTGAATATGGAGAGGGGACAGCCGGATTCGATAGGGGTGAAGTTGCCGACAGGACGTCCAGCTTCAGTTGACCAAAAGGCGGAAAAAATCTTTCCTGTGACCGAGACGAACCTTTCCTGTCCTGTGTTGGTGAAGGTGGTGCAAATCCAAAGGCCATCGGTTGGGCACTCTGGCAGAAAAAAATACACATCACTCCCAGACACAGTTTTTTAAACGTTGGTGATTCTTTCCAAATCATGCGTTTCTTCCCCTCATTAAAAAAATCAACTGTTTACACCCCAATTCATTAGACAAGCAATTCATATTCTTCTTTAACCTTTACAATTAATCCTTTGCTCTTCTTAAAAATACAGCCAAGGTCACCCACCAGCTTGCTGAGGAGAGGAGGGCGCATCTGTGATTAGAAAACACATTTTAAAGATGCCTCCCAACTTCCTGGGCGAGCTTTTAATACTCTTATGTTTCACTAGAATTCATTATTGTCTATAAGGTATTGTTTTATTTAGTCTTAGAACGTTTTTCACCTCCACAAAAAATAATGACTCAAGACAGTCAAAACCTGACCGAATAAATATTAAATACTTTGCGCTCTTTCGGGGACTAACCCTGCTAACCCCAAAAGGCTTCTTTATGACTGTTAATTCTTCTAGTCCAAACCAGAAACCCACATCAACTTCTTCTCCCTCACGAAATCTCATCCTTCGGACCATGATAGTGACCACTCTAGTTTTCAGCACATTTTTTATCGCAAGTGTATTGGTGTTTTATCTATTTGCCCCACCCAGAAAAATGTGGTTTAACATGGCCCCTGTTTTCGCACCGGAAATCATTGGATTCCTAATGGGTTTCCTTGTTATTTGGTGGGTGTTTCCCCAATCATCTTTTCCAAAAAGTCTTAAGGTCACTTCCCCGAAACTTTTTTGGGCTTTTAAATGTTGGTGGACTCTCTCCCCCCTTTTCCTTCTGCTAGCATTGGGATTCATCCCTTTCGAATTCTTTCCTTCACAACTTTGGATTGGGCTCATGCTTACCCCAGCAGTAGCCTATATGACTTACCAAATATTCTTTTCGGTTTTGTGGTATGGAGGACCCTTTAAATACCTCACGCTCTTCAAATAAATTTTTCCAATCTCCCTCCCTTCAGAAATTTAGTGTTTTTGGCACTTCGGTAAAGATGATTTCAGTAGTGGTAAACGATTGATCCAATTGAGCCAAGTTTTGTTTGGTTTTAAATGTGGGATCGGCCGCAATAAATTCCCCGCCTATATTCAATTCCACCCAATAGTGTTCCCGCGTTTCGATGAGCAGTTGCGGATCATTCGCTGGGTCGGCTCGGGGCAAACCTGTAGGTGGGCATCCAACCACCCGCGTAGGATTGGGAAACATGGAAAGAATAAGATCTTTGGCTAGCGGATCGCTGATGGTTCCCTGTGCATAGCGGGCAGGTATACCCGAAGCCCGGAGCAAAGCGATCAATAAACTGGCTTGGTCCAGCGCATTCCCTGCCATACTCCATAAGGTTCCACGCGAGCCGCGCAACGAGCCACGATAGGATTCGTACCCAATTTCATTTCGTACAAAAGCAAAGATGGCTTCCGCTTTTTCCTGAGGGGTCGAGAGGCCAGCTGTAAGCTCCGCGGCTTTGTCGATAACAAACTGGTCCGTCGTATTCGCATCCGGCGTCGAATCCAAGGGGCCCGCAGGCGGTTCTTGGGCATATACCTCACTGACCAAGAGGCTACTGAGTGCATTTCCCAATTTCTCTAGCCAATGTTCGTCTGGTTTGTTTTCCTTCCCTTGTTCTTTCGTCATTCCCCTTTCCGTGGTAGGGAGAGGATTGGAAGCCTCAACTAACGCAGTCTTATCTTGTGTCCCTTTGGACGAAGTAGAAAGACTAAACGGCCTACCCTTCTCAAGTACCAATGGCCCACCTTCTGGCACCGCACAACTTGTTGTCTCTTCCTGCGAACTGTTCACAAAGTGCGGCAACTCCGACAACACGTCTAGTTCTTTGAGCTTTTGTTGTGTCGTTTCAAGTAACTTGGAGACCTGAGTGCCATTTGAAGGCCTCAGAATGTTTGGGGATGGAAGATTCGAACTTGACGAGCGTGGTATCACCTTTGGCGGGTTGGAAACGAGTGGAACAAGCGACGGAACAAATTCACCTTGCCTGGGCTTAGGCGGCGAAAACCCAAATGCTATCGGAGAGGCACTCGTGATAATAAAGATACCCACGACACTGATGCACAAGTTTTTAAACCCATTCGTGTCCGTCCATCGCATGTTCCGCTCCTTTAAAAATTAAACTCATACATAGAAAACGACTAAATATCTACCAATCGAAATCAAACTCAAAAAAATGGCTTAAATTTCTGGTTTAATTCTCCGACAATGAATACGTGAAACCATCGGATGGCTTAAAGGGTACTACTTGAGCTTAAGTATCAAAATAAGGATAAGGAGATGAACGCTACCCCGATAATCAGCACTAAACCCCTCAAAAAAACCTTCTTAGTCTATTTGCTTATCTTCTTTCTTCTAGGAAGCGTATGGTTGTTGTTAGACCTCATGGCCATAGCCGCAACACGTAATGATTCGAAGGATCTCAGCCAAGTTTTTGTCCTCGTGAAATTATTTTCTATCGGGTTGATTGTTTCAGGGATCATGGCGACCTTATTTGCAAAGCAAATTGCCAATCCTCTTTCTAGAAAAATAAATGCCGAACATGAAATCCATACTCCTGCCTCTATATTGGCTACTGCAGACCTTCCCTATGTACTACTCAATGCCTGTATAATTGTGAATTTACTCTTAACTGTCGTGACGAATAAGCTCTGTCCTTTCATCAACTTGAGTGAGATAGGAGAAAGTTTAAATTTTCTTTCAAAGGACTGCGCTACTCTCTTTAAACAAACACGATCCTTGATATTAGGAGCGGGCGCTGGTCTATCGTTAGGATCCTTAATATGGGCTCATAAAAAAGAGAAAACAGTGAACGGAAAAATTCTAGTCAATTTTCATTGGACCAAAACGGTCTCTACCGAATACGTCTGTTTCGCAGCCATTCTTCTTCTCTATTTTTTCTTTGGTAATTTTTTACCTTTGTTACTCCCGCTGCTCTAAAAAAAACCAAAGTTCTTTTCAAAGACGATATCGTTTTTATTGTCTATAACTTTCCTCGATAATAAAATTCTGGACTTCAGGCAAACCTCCTACATATGGCTTCCAATACTCCTAATCAGAACCAGTCATCAGGTTTTTCTTCAGGCCCACCCAAACAGATATTGTTACGTTCGATTCTCCTGACAACTTTATTTTTCATTCTTTTGATTTTGCTCTTATTTTTCTGGTATTCCACTAAACACCCCACATATAATTTGCTAGAACTCCTAGAATTTTCTGTCCCTATAGGTTTAGGAATTGCTATTGGAATTCTTACAATTTGGCTCGTCTATCCTCAAAGCTATGGACCAAAATATCTCGATGAAATTTTCCCAAAGGTTTCTTGGATTTTTTTATGGTACCTGTTTTTGGGTCCTTTAGTTGTCGTGATTTTTTCTGGCGTGTCTCTTTTTAATCTTCACAATATTGTGATGTCTTCCGATTCTCCTCTTACGACCAATTTCTACCACACGGAGAACGTTGCCTTCCTCACCTATTTCATATTTTTTTTAACCTTGGGTTTTAGTGTCAAAAGACAACGAGCCAACTCATCAACACCATCTCTCGATAATTGAAAAAAAATTCCTACCCCTCTCTATCTATGTCGGATGAACATGGTTGCCCATCCGCCCAAACCTCCCATACTGCATTCGAACCTCTTGACAGAATTGTTATATTTTTTCTTATAATCCCCATTTTTGGTCTTCTCTACCGCAGAACACATCCTGGCTTTACGCTATTTGAATTTGTCCATCAGAATAAATTTGTTGAATAACATTAACTCTCTCCCGCTGGGACGGAATTCACAAAATGACCAATAGAAAGAGGGTGCCCAATTAGTTCTACGGTGTTAAAGGTGTGATTCAGGACAGTTTTGGGATCTTTCAGGCCACCAGTGAAGCCATCTGATAATTCTGCTTTGAGACGTACCGTAACTTTGTGGCGAAGCGAATCCGGTACTTCTGTAAAGGTGGCGTCGGTTGTTGCAAAAGATTGATCAAGTTGGGCAAGGGTTTTTTTGCTGTTGAAGGTCGGGTCGGCTGGGGAAAAACCCCCGCCCATATCCAATTCCACCCAAAAATGTTCGCGGGTCTCAGCAAGCAATTGTGGGTCGTTAGCTGGGTCAGCACGCTCCGCCTCCGGCGGTGGACAGCCCACGACGCGCGTGGGATTAGGAAACATTGAGAGGATGAGATCCTGTGCCAACGGATCGGTGATTGTCCCCTTGGCATATTGCGCGGGGATCCCGGAAACACGGAGCAACGCAATCAATAAACTGGCTTGGTCCAGCGCATTCCCCGCCATACTCCACAAGGTGCCACGCGCCCCACGCAACGACCCCCGATACGATTCATACCCAATTTCATCCCGCACAAAATTGAAAATGGCTTCAGCTTTTTCCTGCGGTGTGGTCGCCCCAACGGTGAGATCTGCCGCCTTGTCGATAATGAACTGATCTGCCGTATTCGCATCCGGCGTCGAATCCAACGGCCCCGCTGGTGGTTCCTGGGCATGTGCTTCACCAACAAATAGGCTTCCAAGTACATTGCCTAACTTACCCAACCAAGTTTCCTTCTTTTCCCCCACTACCCTTCGCTTGGGTTTCCCCTTACCCACGGTAGGAAGAGCGGTAATGTTTTCAACGGAAGTTAGCGACTCAACTCCCTTGTACTCAATCCCAGGAGACCCATTAGAGGAAGAAGAAAGCGAAAATGGGGTATCCTTCTGAAGTTCTAAGGGCCCACCTTCAGGCACCGCGCAACTGCTGCTCCCTTCCTGTTGACCTTTTTGGCGATTTTGCAACTCGAGCAATACGTCCAAGTCTTTGAGTTTTTCCTGAGCCACTTCAAGTACCTTCGAGATCTGTGGGCTAGTTGAGTTCTTCAAGATGTTTTGAGAAGGAACGGAAGAAATCGAAGTTGGCGGTGTTACCCGTTGTAAATCGGAAACCAGTTGAGCCGGGTACGGCACAAAATTTCCTTGCCTTGGTTGCGGTGGAGCAAACCCAAACGCCATCGGCGAGACACTGGTACTGAAGAACATACAGACTACGCTAAAGCACAGGTTATTAAACCAGTTCGTTTTATTCCATTTCATGACCCGCTCCTTTAATTCCACCTGTAAAATGTTTCGGCATCCCGATTTTTAAAAATTTGGGTATCTGGCTGACCTGTTTTATAAAGATTCCTGCTACAGACACGCAGGAATGACAACAGGAGACTCGTAGAACTGACATACTGGAAAACACTTCCTTGACCAAGGTCATAATTCCCTATTTTTTTGGGTCAATTATCCTTAATGTTTTGAATAAAAACATCCTGGCGAACTAGCCAGAGAGTTTCTACTTAAAGAACTGGAAATAAAGGAAGGGCGTTAAAGCTATGGGGAGGGGTGAGGAATAAAGACCATAACGGCAGAAGAAAACTTTTCCCTTCCACTGGTAGGATTATTCAGTAATCTTCCACCGGTTCCCTGCACCTCCTCCAACATATTGGAAGAAACTTGGAATGAGTTCTTAAAGTTGTTAAAGTTTGGGGTTTAGAGGACCCCCGAGGGGGCGGAGATGGCTTTCAAGAAATTCCCAGGGTAAAATTACGTTTCTGGTTAGAAAGACATTTTAATGGCTACGGGATATGACCTCTTTTCTAGAGGGATTGCGGTTTTCCATTTTTCTTCCAATTCATATTAAACGGGCTATTTCCCTAATCCCTGATGGTCTATGCTTAGACACGAGGACCATGAAGTACCAATCGGGTCAATTAACTGTTCGTATCACAAAGACCATAAATAGACACAGGTTTTCCCAGAACATCTTTACTATTCAAGATTTTTTTCTCATTACCGCTAGTTTATAGCAGGCATCCAACTCGGTTTCTTCGGATTAATCCCGCCATTGGCCCCTGGGGATGTCTGCAATGGTCTTGCCCTATCCATGAAACGTTTGCAGTGTCTTTCCTCCACCCGATGTAAATAGAAGAATCAGACCGGTCATGCCGCCCACTCGAATTCGACAAACTATTTAAGATACTAATCAGAAAAAAACCAAGTTTTGACCTTTTTAAATAAATTCAGAACCCCCTGGAACTTCACACTTCCCTTTTTTTTCTTTTTCCCTGACAAGTATATTAGGGACATTTTAGGGTCAAGTGCATCCGAAACCTACCGATATCGATATAAGGGTAAGAACCCTAGATCATCATCTTCTAAAAATTCCATTGGATTGTCCTAATATATTCTAGGCCATCGTTATGCCCAATCAATTCCTTAATTCAAACATTGTGCTTCGTTCAACAATTGAGGCAATATTTAGTGCCGGCCTGATGAATTTAATACTTTTTTACGATTTCATTATTTCAGGATTCTCCTATCCTCCCAATCCCTTAGGACCGGTGAACCCATTCATAGCCCAAATGTCCTTCATCTTGGGCTATGGAATTGGCTTTTTCTTTATTTGGCGAGGACTCCCCACCCATTACGAATTGGGAACTTTTTTAGACCGTCATCCCGGATGGTATGGGGCATTTTCGCTGTTCTTTGGTATTCTCCTCCCCCATTTTCCTGAAATTAAATCCTCGCATTATTTTTTGATCGAAAATTTTGAAAATGGAATCTTTATGACGGCAAGTGTCGCGGCTTTCACATATTTCTTTTTTTATAGCACCTTATCCCCTAGAGTAAAAAAGGCACAATCCGCTTCGTCCTCCACTTCCCTCGCAGCTAAGTCCTAAGCTCCCTTTCGTGTGCCATTGGGTAGGCAAAACCAAGGGCTACGAGGGAGAATGGAAACGATCGCATTCAAGGAATTTTCCCGCCAACCGAAAAAGGGGTTGAGCCAGCACAGACAATGAATATAATCAAAAATTGGCAAAGTTTTACTCATGCTGTTTTCCAATTCCAATCCCTTACTCTCTCAACCTTCCTCCCCGCCACCACATGGGGTAAAACGAGCTGTTATTCTCGTCGGCACGGTTTTTCTTCTTTTTCTCCTAGTCATTCTGATGTTTGGATACTACCCCAATCGCTCCACATTCACAGATAAAGACTTCTTGAATTATTTTTTCCCGATTAGTATTGGATTCTTATCCGGGTCCATTATAATTTGGCTAACATATCCCTCTACCTTCTCCCATAAAACGCAATTAGAAAATAATTACAGATACCTTTGGTTTGCATTGTTTTTTTCTGCCACTTTTTTTATCCGTTTTTTTGCGGAGACGGGTGCCCTATCTATTACCTTTTCTTATCCTTGGTTTTTCGCTTGGCTCCAGTTAATCATATTGTGTGCCCTCATCGCCTATTTATTTTTCTTTTGGGCCTTTCAAAATGGGATCAAACACCATCTGGAAAAGTCCCCTTCTTCTCCTTCCCTCATTAAATAATTCGGACTCCCTATAGTTTCGCTGTTCTTCTTACCCGATGTCTTCTATTCCATTGCCAACAATTCCCTTGTCAAGTTCCTTAAACTGTTTCTAAAGTCCTCCATGAGTTCCCCTGTTTTCTTGGGGTTGAGGTAAATGGATACCCAGGTCTTTCCAGGTGTGGATATCTAAAAAATCCTTTCCTTTTTCCCATGCTGTTCATCGCTTATTTAATGTCCTATTTTTTGTTCAGGGAAATTGACTTTTTCATATCAAATCTTATCCCTCAAAGGAGCAATGAAAATGACCTCCAAGCCGTTCAACAATTAACGATAATACTAATTTGGGTCATCATTTGGGTCCCCTATATCCTCCTATCAAAAAGAGTCAAGAATACTTTCGTCACCCCAAGCTAGCAACTAAAAATTTTGGCAATAGCGAACCCTGTTTTCTTCTAATTGATGCGAGAAGGATCGGGCATTATTTTTCTCGCTAATTGAAGCCGAGAGGTCACCCGATATTTTCGAAACAGGTTGGCCAAGTGAAATCGAACCATTCGTTCGGATATATCACAGGTTTCTCCGATTTCCGGATTCGTTTTTCCAAGACCAATGCCCACGAGTACTTCCTGCTCACGGGGGGTCAGGTGAATTCCCTCTTCTTTTTCTTCGGGCATGATGGTCGATGCAGTTTTATCTTCCCTGTTAGGGGTGGAAAACTTTGATTCCAAGAGGGTATCGGTTACCCACCCCATCACGCGTTTGCAACAAGGAATTAATTGCACCGCCACCTCTACCGGCCCCGTCTTTCCTTGGAGTACGAATTCCACGTTCCTTCTCTTTCGCGTGGCATACACGGTTGTTAATGCTTCCTTAAGGATCTGTGCCGCCTGAAATGGGAGGACTTCCTCAATCTTTTTGCCTAAGACGTTCTGGCCTCCCAATAAATGGCCATGAATGGGGTTGGGAAAAGCATAATCCTCGTATCGTCCTTGTTTATCCCAAACGAAGACTTTATGTGGCAGGGCTATTATCCCTTCCTTCGAATTTTGTGCCTTTTTCTTGGACCCTCTCTCTCTAGACTCTGCTTGGGGGTTTCCGTGCTTCATGTTCGCTCCTCTACTATTCGGTCATTAAGAAAACATCCTCCTCCTTGTTTATGATTGCCTGAAACAGAACCAACGTCCTGCTGGTTCCATGCACTCTCATCCAATTTACGGAAGAAATGTGGAAAGAGTGCTTAAGGTTTTTGAATGTTAGAGGGCTTGCGAGGGGGACGACGGCTTTCAAGAACCCGCCAGGGGTAATTAGAATGTCTGCTTACAAAGACAAATTTCAAGAACTTGGGATCTACCTCCTTTCGGTTGGGATTGCTTGGTAGCACCTTCCATTCAGCTCATGCGTTCACATCATCCGGCTTTATAGGGTTCCTTCGGACATGAGACTCTTTCTGCAGCATCTACCATTTTTCCCAGTTTCTCCATTACCCAAAAGAGGGAAATAATGCAACTAATACAACATGGGGAAAAGCCTGAAGAACAGGCCACATAAGCTTCCCCCATCCCATCTGGTGAAGAGAAGGGCCAGCACGGTTCATTTGCAAGAAGAGGGAAGCGGGAGGGATTCGTTCCCGATCAATCGCTTATTCGCACATGAGGGGGCGAGGGTAGAAACTTAGGATTCCAGGCTTAAGAATCAAGAAATTAAAGTATGTTTTTTGTCCCAATCAAACCATGTTTTATTTCAAAATCATCACTGGGATAAAAAAAATAAACTTAATGAAGTCGACTTGCAGGGATGAAAACTACATTGGGAAAAGATTCGGTTTGACTGGGATTTTTTTAGCCCCAAAAGGGTCCATGGGGATAGAAAAATAATAATATTGGGTTGTTACGTAAAAAGAGCAGATAAGGGAAGGGACCAGTTTGGGAAGAATGGAGAGGTCAGAAAAGCCTGAGTTTCCGTACTCAGTTCTTCGGTTCGGACGTAGGCTTGATTGGTTAGGCGAAAAATTTTGATCGTTTCGAGTTCTGGATCGATGATCCAATATTCTTTTACCTGGTACTTTTCGTAGAGTTTCCGTTTGATGATTTCGTCAGTTTTACGAGAAGCATCCGAAAGAATCTCTACGACCAGGTCGGGGGGGGCCTGAATATTTTTTTCGGTGATGATGGATTCGTGTTCGGTGGCAATAAACAACAGGTCGGGTTGCACCACATCCAAGTTCGAGAATACAACATCCATCGGCGCCGAGAAAATTTGGCCGGTTTGGGATATCTGAATATGTTGTCCTAGCGAAACCAGAAGGTTTCGTGAGATTCTTTGATGTTTGGTGATCGGGGAAGGTGTGACATAATGCTCTCCGTCAATGAGTTCATGGCGTCGCCCATCATCGGGAAAGAGAAGGTAGTCTTCGTAGGTAAATTTGGTCGTGGAAGTGGGTGCGGACATGGTCTATAAGCCTGATACAATTGTTGTTTTATGATACCCGTCCACAGGTTCAACAACAATGGATACCCCCCTTTAGTTCCCGGAGAGAGAATCCTGCTAGGGACATGCAGGAAAGACATTGGGACCGTTGGTCGTCTCGGGGAAAGATTCCTGCCCCCTGCCAATACCATGCAGGGGCAGGCTCCAGCATGCAGGAATGTCGTGGGGACAGTTGCAGGTCTGGGGGAGAACCCCAGCTAGAGTAGTTGTTTGCTTTTGGGTTTGACAGGTTGGCACACATCGCATTGGCACATGCGGCGCAGAGAGGTGTAGGAATATATACCGGTATCATGGCCATCGCTCCATTTAAAGCGAAACGCATAACGGCCGACGGGTTCTATATCTTCCAAGAGAATTAATAGGGGAATTGAATCTGGCTTGATCCGTAACTCCCCTGTCCATTCGTCGGTACAGGCCGCACAGGGACAATGTTGGCGTAAATAGCGAACAGGGTACACACCCTTATGCCCATCGCTCCAGGTGATGCTGAGGACACCCTTGTCCATCCATTCCATATCGGTCGGTTCAAGGGGCTGTTCGGTACTCATCGATTCGTCATCTCCGATTCATTTCCGTTTTATTCATCTTACCCAGGAATATATCGTTTAGGAAACACTAGAATATTTGGTACCGACTCGGCCCTCTCAGGTGGTGGGTAGACCCAGGATAAATTCAATTTTCTGGATTTACCCTTACTTCGTAAGGGTGAAAACAAGGAGTACCCTTGCCATCCGTTGCAACTCTTTAGGCACACACCCAGGGTTCTACCTGAGGAAGTCGTTTGCCGATCACGACCTGCACATAATGTTCGATGGCTTCTTCGACTTCCATACGAACCACGCCCGCGGCTTTCAAGCGTGGTAGTTGCTCCATAGGCAACTGTCTGGCCTGCATCATGAAGGCTAAACTTCCTCTCGACATGGCGAGCACCCGCCCCGCCCCCTGTTGGGTGCATTTCTGACAGACCATTCCACCCAACCGCGGTGAAAACCATTGACGTTCCGCTGTTTCCGCCTGTTTCCCACATTCGGTACAATGATCAATTTGCGGACGAAAGCCTGTTTGTCCCAACACATGAATGAGGAATAACAACGTGGTCAGGGCTACATCCGTGTTTGGTCGGAGCAACTCTAAGCCCCGGACCAAGGTCTCAAACATCGCCGGATTGGGATCTCGGTCAACGGTAATGAATTCAATCATTCGGGTCATCTTCCCCGCTGCCGCCATGACACCTAAATCTTCACGCATCGCTTTAAAATTTCTCACTAAATCGATTTGACTGATTTGACCTAAGGCATCTACCGTTTTGTAGAACAGGGTCAGATCTACCAAACTAAACGGTTCCAACATCCCGCCAAAACGAGACTTCATACGACGGGCACCTCGCGCAATTCCCCGAATTTTCCCATGTTGACCTGAATACACTGTGATGATCCGGTCGGCATCTCCCCACCGCTGGCTTCGTAAGATCACGGCTCGTGTTTTGAGTAACGGCATAATCGCGTCGTTATTCTCTGTCCTCAGAGCACGATTTTCCAAAGTTTGGCCGCGTCATCATCCATATCCCAATTGTGCCAGCACCCGGGGATTATCCCGCCACCCTTCCTGAACCTTCACCCACATTTCCAGAAAAATCTTCATGGCAAACAGTTGTTCCATTTCTTCCCGGGCTTGTTGTCCGATTTCTTTTAACCGCCGACCACCCTTTCCGATCACAATAGCCTTTTGACTCGATTTATCGACCAGAATCACCGCTCGAATCGTGGTGAGCTTTTTCGATTCTTGAAATTCCTCAATACCAACGCCGACGGCATACGGGAGTTCGGCCCGGGTGGCATGCAACACCTTTTCCCGAATAATTTCCCCAGCCATTTGCCGCATGGTTTGATCGGTAAAGAATTCCTTCTCATACTGCAGACTTTCGCATTCGGAAAGGCAGGAAAAGGTGAGGTCCACCAACCGAGGGACCTGCAATCCGGTTTTGGCCGAAATTGGAATAATTTCCGTCCAAGCCCATTTTGTTCGATATTGGTCAATCAGGGGCAACAATCGCGTCTTCGCCACGGCATCCGCCTTATTTAGCACTAAAAACACGCCTTGAAACGTGCGTTCCTGACTGGCCTGAACGACTTGGTCGATGACGTAGGCATCTCCGGGACCGGGAGAGGCCTGACTATCTACCATCACATACACCACATCCGCCTCCATGAGCGTTCCCAGGGCCGATTGCACCATTTGAGCATTGAGCCGATGATGGGGCGCATGAATTCCCGGCGTGTCGAGGACAATCAACTGGCCCTGAGGATAATGCCCGACCCCCAAAATGGTCGTCCGAGTTGTTTGGGGTTTATCGGAGACAATAGCCACTTTTTCCCGCACGAGGGCATTGAGTAACGTGGACTTTCCCACATTGGAACGACCAAGAATCGCCAGATGACCGGATTTCATCGGAATGATTTTCTTCCTCGGTGATAGAAGCACCAATCATTCGTGTCTATCGAAGTCTTCATTTCTTTATCCTCGAATTCGAGAGAAGAAATTCAGGGAATGCACACCCGTTCCCCCTCCCCTATTCCCCTATTGCTCAGGAGCCGATTTAGAAATGATCTGAAGAAAACTTGTGGGGCAGCCCGTCAGGGCCTCGCCGTCAGAGACGAGGGGGCGGGTTCCACAAATTGGTAGACCTTTTCACCAGGACGCACCATGCCTAACCGATTTCGTGCCAATTCTTCCAAGCGCTGAGGATCAGTCTGAATTCGCGTAATATCTTTAGCCATGGCCGCATTGATGTATTCCAATTGTTGGATTTGCTCCACCAATTGCTGCCGGGTGTCGCGCATATGAAAATAGAGAGGAAGCCCCTCATCATTAAAAAACATCGTTCCGGTCAGGACACTCATGATGAGGAAGAGTCCCATAAAGGGCAAGCGCGCCAGGCATTCGGCCCAAAACCCCACAGGTGCCTGTTTTTTTCGGCTATTGGGTCGCATGCTCGGTCCGTTAAACGGGCAACACTTCCTTTCCTCGATAGAGGGCCGCGGCTCCCAGAGCCTCTTCAATTCGCAGGAGTTGATTGTATTTGGCAAGCCGGTCCGTACGAGATAAGGAACCGGTCTTGATTTGACCGGCATTCAAGCCAACAGCGAGATCCGCAATGGTCGTATCTTCGGTTTCTCCTGAGCGATGGGACACGATCACGCCATATCCTGCGCGTTGGGCCATCCGCATGGCTTCAATCGTTTCCGTCAAGGTGCCAATTTGATTGACTTTAATGAGAATCGCATTGCCGATGCCTTGATTGATTCCCCGACCTAAATATTCCACATTGGTCACGAATAAATCATCACCAACCAACTGCACGCGATCGCCGACCTGATCGGTCAACTGTTTCCATCCCTTCCAATCGCCCTCATCAAGGCCATCTTCGATGGAGACGATCGGGTAATTTTTGACCAGCCCGGCATAGTAGTCGATCATTTGTGGCGCCGACAGCGGTTTTCCGGTTTCGGTGCGGAGATGATAGGCTTTCTTGCGGTAAAACTCGCTGGCAGCCGCATCCAAAGCCAGCACAATATCCTGCCCGGGCCTCAAACCCGCACCATCCACGGCTTGGAGAATACAATCTAAGGCCTCTTCATTCGATCGCACGGCTGGGGCGAATCCTCCTTCATCCCCAACAGCCGTACTTAACCCTTTGGCTTTCAATAAGGCTTTCAAATGATGAAAAATTTCGGTCCCCATTCGGAGCGCTTCTTGGAAATTGGGTGCGCCCACGGGCATGATCATGAATTCCTGAATATCCAATCCATTATCTGCATGGGCCCCGCCATTGATAATATTCATCATGGGGACGGGCAATTCGCGAGCTGAGACGCCTCCCAAATATCGAAACAGGGGCATCCCCAATTCCTGTGCCGCCGCCCGGGCCACGGCCAAAGAGACGCCCAAGGTGGCATTGGCCCCCAGTTTCGTCTTTCCCTTCGTGCCATCTAATCGAATGAGGAGGGCGTCCACTCCGGCCTGATCCTGTGCCTCTTTACCTGACAAGGCCGGAAGGATATGTTTCTGAATTCCGGCCAGGGCCTTCGATACCCCTTTCCCCATCCACCGTTTTTTGTCCCCATCCCGAAGTTCTAGGGCCTCACGGGTACCCGTTGACGCACCGGAGGGTACGGCGGCCCGCCCCCACACCCCACTCGCCACGCGCACATCGACTTCCACGGTCGGGTTCCCACGAGAGTCCAGAATCATTCGAGCGTTCACTGTTTGAATCGCACTCATAGGTTTACATGTCCTTTAGATATGTATACGTTCTACTCTGAGTTCGAGGTTAGATCAAGTCGAGAGCGCCTGTTTTAGTAAGGCATTCACTTTACCCGGATTGGCCTTCCCTTTTGAGGCCTTCATCACTTGGCCCACTAAGAATCCCAGGACCGCCTCTTTGCCCCCTCGGTACTGTTCCACCTGAGCCGGATGGTTGTTCATCACCTCTTCCACTAAACCTTGCAGTTCGCCTTCATCCGACAGTTGCACCAACCCCTTTTGCTCGATCATTCGATCGGGGGATAGCTCACTGGCATAGAGTTCGGGAAAGATCTCTCTGGCCGCTTTGAGACTCACTCGACCGGACTCTACCAATTCGAGAAGGGCCACTAAGCGTTCAGGGGGAACGGAAGACGTCTCCGGGGATTGCCCGCTCGCATGGAGTTCTCGAAGGAATTCCCCCATGACCCAATTGCTCACGGTTTTGGGGTGGGGAAACAGACGGACGCAGGCCTCAAAATAATCCGCCACTCCCTTGGAGTCCGTCAAAATTTTCGCATCATATTCGGATAACTGATACTCCTTGATGAATCGTCCCAGACGGGCTCCCGGCAATTCTGGAATGGTCGCGCGTAACTCCTCTAACCAGTCCTCTTCCACCTTGACCGGCAACAAATCCGGGTCGGGGAAATAGCGGTAATCGTGGGCGGCCTCCTTGCTCCGCATGACGGCGGTTTGCCCTTTTTCTCCGTCCCACAAGCGGGTTTCCTGATATATCGTCCCGCCTTCCGACAAGACGTCTTCCTGTCGTCGAATCTCGTAATCCAACGCGTCTTTCGCGAATCGAAATGAATTAATGTTTTTCAACTCAACTTTGGTCCCTAAGTCCTTTACCCCGTGAGGCCGAAGGGAGATATTCGGTTCACATCGAAAGCTCCCCTGCTCCATATTCCCATCACACACCTCCAAATAGACCAACAGATCTCTCAAGGTCTTCAAGTACGCATCCACTTCCGCGGAGGAGTGGAGGTCCGGTTCCGTGACGATTTCCAGCAAGGGGGTCCCTGCCCGATTCAGATCCACGCGACTCCCTTCTCCCTGGTCCTCATGGACATTTTTCCCCGCGTCTTCCTCCAAATGCGCGCGCCGGATTCGCACACGTTTTTGTTGACCGTCCACCGCTATGTCTAACCAACCCGGGCCGCATATCGGCAAATCATACTGGGAGATTTGATAGCCCTTGGGCAGATCGGGATAAAAATAATTTTTTCGAGAAAATTGATTGGTGTGACTCAAATCACAATGGAGAGCCAAGCCCGTGCGAACAGCCATTTCAACCGCCCGTTGATTGAGCACCGGCAGACTCCCTGGCATCCCCAAACACGTGGGGCACACCTGGGTGTTGGGCGGGAGCCCAAAGGAAGTCGCGCACCCGCAAAACAGTTTCGTGTGAGTGTGGAGCTGAGCATGGACCTCCACTCCAATGACCGGTTCATACGGCATAGGATGGCCCACCATTCACGATTGGGGTGCTCAAAACCGGCTTAATCGACAGAATTGATTTCTCGTTCACGACGCATGGCATCACGCCCGGCTTCCAAGGCTTCCCGGACGGCACAAGACACTTCATCGACCAACTCCCGGCCCCGTCCCACGACTTCTTCCACGGCATCCGTGGCCCGGTCTTTGAGATCCAGTAAATCTTCACTACGACGGCGAGCATACCCCGTCATTCGCTCACGCGATTCCCGACCCGGTTGGGGTGCCAGCATGATGGCCGTGACCGCCCCTAATAACGCTCCGCTTAAAAAGGCCAAGGCGACGGAGCCGGCAGATGCACCCGATTGATTAGTTGCCATCGGAAGGCCCTCCTTCTTTGTCTTTATGAACACGTTGTTTCACCGTCGACGTGACGGCTTTTAATCCGGCCAACAGGCTTGAGATTCCCACTAACATCGAACCACCCCGGCCCCGCACACTTTGATGGACCTGATTGACGGTTTGTCCGACATCCCCCACCGCATGAAGAAACACGGTGGCCCGATCGACTCCGACCCGAGCTTGATCGGTGATAGCTCGAATATTTTCATTCGTGCCTTTCACTTCTTTTAAGAGACCGGGCAGTTCATGATTTAATCGAATGAGCAACCGCTCCGATTGGCCGACGGTCCGTTTAACTTGCAATATGGTGGGAACCAAGTATCCCACCAACACCACGACTGCCACGGCTATGATGATCGCGGCCAGATCCAACATACGTTAGTATCCTTTCATACTCGTATCACCGGTCGTTTGGCCCGCCAGTTCGTCGCCTGTTCGTAGGCGTTGGCGGCACGGAGAATGACGGCCTCTTCAAAAGGACGAGCCATGAACTGGAGTCCGATGGGCAATCCCTTGTCGCTCAGACCACACGGAATGGAGATCGCGGGCAACCCCGCTAAACTCGCCGGGATGGTATAAATATCTGACAAGTACATTTGCAGGGGATCTTCCAACCGTTCTCCGAGTTTAAAGGCCGGAGTCGGCATCACCGGACTCACCAGAAGATCGACTTCTTTGAACACGTCATCAAAGTCTTGTTTGATGAGGGTGCGTACGGCTTGGGCTTTGCCATAGTAGGCATCGTAGTATCCCGCACTCAGAGCATACGTGCCTAACATGATTCGACGTTTTACTTCGGGGCCGAAGCCTTGCGAGCGTGTGCGATGATACATGTCGTTCAATCCCTTGGACTCTTTGGCACGGAACCCATACTTCACCCCATCGTACCGAGCCAAATTTGAACTGGCCTCGGCCGTAGCAATCAAGTAATAGGTGGAAATGGCTTGCTCCGTCGAGGGCAAAGACACCTCTTGAACCTTTCCCCCGAGCTCTTCTAGCACTTGAATAGCCTCTTGGATCTTTTGGGCAACTTCTTCATCCAGGCCTTCAGAGAAATACTCCTTGGGAACCCCAAGCACTAACTTTTTCAGATCTTTCTTTCTGGTGTATTTGGTAAAATCCGGAACATCGTGGGTCGCCGAGGTTGAATCCCTGGGATCATGTCCTACGATGGCATTCAGCATAATGGCCGCATCCATCACCGTTTTGGTAATCGGTCCGATTTGATCCAGAGAGGAAGCAAAGGCCACCAAGCCATAGCGTGACACACGGCCATAGGTCGGTTTGAGTCCTACCACTCCACAGCACGCAGCCGGTTGCCGAATAGAGCCGCCAGTATCGGAACCTAGAGCGGCCACGCATTCATCGGCCGCGACCGCGGCCGCAGACCCTCCACTCGACCCACCCGGGATGTACTTTTGATTCCAAGGATTTCTCGATGGCCCAAAGGCCGAATATTCAGTCGAGGAGCCCATAGCAAATTCATCCAAATTGGCCTTTCCCAGGATAAGGGGTCGATGCCGGCGGAGTTGGGTCATGACCGTCGCATCATAGGGAGGAATGAACGTGTCCAACATCCGAGAGCCACAAGTCGTCCGGATGCCTTTGGTACAAATATTATCCTTGATTCCCAAAGGCATGGCCATTAAGGGTTCCGTTTTTCGCCATGCCCGGAGACTGTCATCAATGTCTCGAGCTTCTTGTAAGAGCACATCCTTCGGGGTAGGGGTAATATAAGCTTTGATTTTTGGTTCGATTTGCCCGATTCGCAATAAATAGGACCGCGCAATTTCAACCGCAGAAATTTCTCCGGAGGTGAATTTTTCCTGCAATTCTTTGAGGGTGAGTTTAAAGAGCGCCATACGAATGACAACGAACAACGGTGTGATTTTCGATCAAAACCACCCCTTAGTCCCCATCCATCTCCCGGCTTCTATTGTCTGCATCTACTTGTATGATTTTAGGAGTATGCCGTTTGGCTTCATCATCGTTGAAAAATTCATAACAAAATATGATGACTTTATCCCCAACCACACCCTTGCGGGCCGCGGGTCCGTTCAAGATAATTTCTCCGGCTCCGCGAGTCCCGGGAATCGCATAGGTGGAGAAGCGCTCGCCATTGTTTAAATTGGATACCCCCACATATTCATAGGGTAATATGCCGGCCTGATCCATTAAATTTTCGTCTATCGTGAGGCTGCCTTCATACTCCAGGCTGGATCCGGTCACGGTCGCACGGTGAATTTTACTGCGCAATAATTGTCGGTACATGTTCTTATCCTGCCAAATGAGGCTTCAGATCCACCTGGGACCTGAGCTTAAGAAGATTTTTCTATAATTTGAGGGACCACAAAAAATCCCTCCTCCTGTTGAGGGGCATTCCGCAGCGCCTCCTCCTGTGTCACCCCCTCTTGAGGAATATCCTCTCTCAAATATAATTCCTGATCGACCACAGAAGCCGTAGGAGGAATTCCCTCGGTCGGAACCTTTTGTAATTGGTCGACATAACTCAAAATGTGGGTGAGCTGTTCCGCAAAGAGGGATTTTTCCTGATCAGACAACTCCAATTTTGCCAATTGCGCCACATGTTCGACTTCTTGATGTGAAAGATGGGCCATCGTTTTCCTAATATTGTCCGGAAATTAGTAAATCGAGAGGAATAAAGCTGTGGAAAACCCCTAGTGTAATACCTATTTTTACCATGAATTTCTTGACAAAAGCTACTCAGGCAAAGGGCACTATCGTGGGGCCGTGGTTCAGCTCTTAGCCCTCCTCTTCTTCTCAAAAGGCATTTGCGCTTCGTGGGCATTCAAGAGCCTGTGATCCGCATAACTCACATACCGTCCATCCCCGATAATGATATGATCCAATACTTGAATCCCCAATACCTCACCCGCGGCGACTAAGCGCTGAGTTAACACATGATCCTCCTCACTCGGTGTGGGATCCCCACTCGGGTGATTGTGGATGACGATGATGGCCGCCGCAGATTCTCGCACCGCTTCATGAAATACCTCGCGCGGATGCACGATACTGGCCGTTAAACTTCCCTCCGATACGATCGTATCACGAAGAATCCGGTGTTTGGCATCAAGAAGAATCACCTTACACACTTCATGTCGTAAATCGCGAACCAGAGGATAATAATGGGAAAATATATCTTGACTGCCTTGAATACGCGTCCCAGAACTTAACGGGGTCGCTAAGGCTCGTTTTCCCAGTTCCACCGCCGCCAAAATTTGAGCCGCTTTGGCAGGCCCCACCCCCGGAATCGTACACAATTCATCCCGACCCCGGTTGGCCAGCCCACGTAATCCCTTCAATCGGGACAATATGTCCATGGCCACATCCACCGCAGAGGCCTCGGGTTTGCCGATTCTTAACAAAATAGCTAAGAGTTGGGCATCGGACAAACCTTGCGGCCCTTTTTCCAGGAGTAATTCTCTTGGACGTTCCTTGGCCGGCCAAGAAATGATTCCCTTGTTCCCACTTTTTCCCATGGAGTCACTATACGCAGGCAATTTTTATCCCGTCAAAGATCTCACCCTTGACCGAATACCCACCCCGGAATTGTTGGGTTTTGAGTCGCTATGATATCGTATACCGTGCAGACTGCCTTTTCCTCAATTCGAATCATTGCGGGCCAATTGAAGGGAAGAAAAGTTCCGACCTTACAAGGACAAAACATCCGTCCTACTTCTTTACGGGCTCGGGAAGCCCTGTTTTCCATATTAGGTACCCATGTTCAAGGTGCCTCTATCGGGGATTTTTTCGCTGGTAGCGGAGCCGTGGGGTTAGAAGCCCTCAGCCGGGGTGCAGCCAAGGTCGTGTTCATCGAGCACCATCCAGAGGCCGGGTTGGCCCTTCAACAAACCGTAGAACACTTCAATCTCTCTGCCCAAAGCCTCGTCCTCGTCGATGATGTCCCCCTCGCCATCCAAAATCCAATTTTGGTAGGATGGCGCCCTTTTGATATCCTATTCGTTGATCCCCCCTATAGAATGAAGGGCTCAGAACGCATGCTGGAACAAATCGAACAGGCCAACCTGTTAACCCCCCAGGGACGACTTATTTTTGAGCATTTTTCAAAATCCTCCCCTCCTCCCTCGATTGGGAAATGGGGTTTAACGCGAACCGCCAAGTATGGCGACACGGCCTTGAGTTTTTATCAATTTCACCCGACGTATGATTCCTTGAGATAGATCCCATGACTATCGGCATTTATCCCGGAACCTTTGATCCGATTACTCGTGGACACACGGATGTCATCGCCCGAAGCCTTCGGCTGGTCCAGCAAGTCGTCGTGGCCGTGGCACCCAACCCCCGAAAAACCCCTCTTTTTGATTTGAAGGAACGGGTGGAACTCGCCAAGCTGGCGACCCAAGACCTCAAGGATGTACACGTGGAACCGTTTAAGGGTTTATTGGTCAGTTATGTGCAACAACGTGGAGCCCAGGCTATTATTCGGGGGTTACGGGCCGTCTCCGATTTCGAACATGAATTCCAGATGGCTCTTCTCAATCGAAAATTGGATCAACGCTTAGAAACGATGTTTCTGATGGCCAGTGAGGAATACTCGTATTTAACCTCCAGTATGGTAAAAGAAGTCGCCACGGTAGGAGGACCTCTTCATGACTTCCTTCATCCCGAGGTGGCTCAACGCCTTCTGTCCCGATTAGGACAACCCTCACCATGAATCTCGCTTCCCGCACGACTCGCATCACACCTTCCCCGACCTTGCAATTATCCGCCACAGTCAAGGCCTTGGTGGCCAGCGGACAACGAGTCTTCGATTTTACGGCGGGGGAACCTTCTTTCGATTCTCCGGAAGTGGCCAAACAGGCCGCTCAAGAAGCCATGCAAGCGGGATTTACGAAATACACGGCCGTCTCAGGAATCGACGACCTCAAAGATGCCATCATTGAAAAATTTCAAAAAGACCAAGACCTCTCTTACTCCCGTTCACAAATATTGGTTTCCTGTGGTGCTAAACATACGCTGTTCAATCTGGCCTTAGCCCTCTTTGAAGCCGGAGATGAGGTCATCGTGCCCACGCCCTACTGGGTTTCCTATCCCGAGCAAATTCTCGTGGCCGATGCCACTCCCATCTTTTTACCCAGCGAGGAATCGGCCCATTACGCCATTGATGTGAAGGCTCTTAAGGAGGCCATCACTTCCCGCACCAAAGCGATCATCCTCAATTCCCCCTGTAATCCAACCGGCAGCCTCTATGACCGGCACACCCTGGAAGGGATTGCGGAGGTAGCCCTTCGACATGGGTTGGTGGTGATCTCCGATGAAATTTATGAAAAGATGGTATACGACCATCACGAACATGTTTCGATTGCCAGCATTCACCCGGATATGGCTAGGCAGACTGTGGTCGTGAACGGTGTGTCGAAAACGTACTCTATGACGGGATGGCGAATTGGGTATGCAGCGGGACCGGAAAAGTTGATTAAGGCCATGGGAGATATCCAAAGTCAAAGTACCTCCAACCCCACGTCCATTGCTCAAAAAGCGGCGGTCGGAGCCTTACGGGGTGGAGAACCCTTCATTCAACACATGAGACAAGAATTACAGGAACGGCGCCAGACGATCGTCGATGGACTCAATCAACTTCCGGGCATTCGTTGTCCCATGCCGGCCGGGGCCTTTTATGCCTTTCCGAATGTTACCGGGTTGTTGGGAAAACGATTTCAGGGGAGGATTCATGCGACTCCCTTGGATTTGGCCGATTTTTTCCTCAAGGAAGCCCAAGTGGCTTGTGTCCCCGGAGAGCCCTTTGGCAGTGCATCTCACCTTCGCTTTTCATATACCGGCACTTTGGATGTGATTAGAGAGGGATTACAGCAATTAACTCACGCAATCAACCAACTCGAATGATGATCCCTCTTTCGTTTCACACCAGATTCTTCCATCGCAGAATCTTCCCCAACACCTTGACCTTAAGGAGATGGGACTTATCTTAGAAATATTAAAATGGCATTCCTGTGTTTTGTCGGCTTCTGCCCCTTGGAGGTGAAACGTGCCCATATATGAATATGAATGTACCAGTTGTGGTGAACGGTTTGAAATTAAACAAAAATTCTCCGACCCTCCCATTAAAAGCTGCGATCAGTTTTCTTGTTCAAAGGCCCAACCCGTAAACAAAATCATTTCTGCCCCGGCCATCATGTTTAAAGGAACCGGATGGTATGTGACGGATTATTCGGACAAATTAAAAGAGCCTGGAAGTAAATCGGAGCATAAAGGCCAACCAACCGACGCCAAAAACGCCGAATCTAAAACGGATGGAAAGAGTGGCACCAGCCAATCTGAAGGATCTGGCGCATCATCCAAGGACTCTTCTTCCTCTTCGAGTTCTTCGTCCGGAGCATCTTCTTCAAGCTCCTCTTCCGGATCCTCATCATCTTCTTCCGAATAATCCCCTCCCCCCCCCCTCGAACCAACTTGAACGATAGGGCGAGCCTAATCAAACCGAGGCGGAACCTGTGCGGTCATCCCTTTCTTCTGTGGAGAATCCGGCTCCAATTCGGGTTGTAAAACTTGTATCCAAATCAATTCGGCCAATTTCATGTACCCCCGTACGGTTAAATGCAACCCGTCTTGAGAAAACGGGTCGGCCAAGGTTTTTTCAACAGGATCGCAGGTTTCTGAGAACAAATCGATGACCGGAAAGTGGCGCTCTTCTCCCAAGCGTTGGATGTGTTGGTTAAGCTCTAAACGTTTTCGAATGCCTTCTGGAAACTCCCTCTCTTCCGGATTTGACATCGTATGGCTTGGACTGGGCTCCACCAGCCACTCAAGCCCAATGGACGGGACAGTCACACCGACAGGCTGAATGCCCGCCTTTTGAGCCATGCCGTAAAATCGTTCTAACCGTCCAAGAATTTCGGAGGGAGGCGCGCCATACCCCAAATCATTGGTTCCCCCAAGAATGACCACCCAATCAGGATTTTCGAGTATCACCTCCCGGTGAAATCGGGCTGCCATTTCCTGAGTCGTGTCCCCACAGACTCCTTGTGTAACGATCCGCGCTCGTTCCCCAGCCCATTTTTGTAGGTATGTTCCGTAGGGAACGTTTACCACATACGGATTTTGGTAGGTGGGGGATTGATACCCTAGGGTTAAACTATCCCCAAAACACACCATGGTTTTTTGTCCCACCTCTCCCCCTTTACCTTCCATTACCCTATTCTTGATCTCCCAAACCCTATCAAAGTTACAAAATTTTGTGAATCAATATTCCCCTTGGCTTGACAGGTTCCTTGCACGTGGGTACCCTCAAACATCGGGAGAATCATACACCTTTTTTCCCCTTCCAGGGGACACAGAATAATCCTTAACAATTAGAGGGAGCAGCATGAACATGATGTCGTGGTCCACTATGGGAAAACGCGCTGGCTTACTAGCCATTCTGAGCATGGGGATTTGGGGGATCGCTTTTGGCCAATCTGCGTTCGCCGCTGGAAAAACGTCTATCCGTGTGGGGGTGATTGACCCTCAAGCCGTCATAGAACAGTCAAAAGCCGGTAGTCGAGCCCTGGCTCAATTAAAGGAACAGGCCCAAGCCAGACAAGCGGTCATGCAAAATGACCAAAAGGAATTAGAACGCCTCCAGAAAGACCTAGAGGCAAATGAATCCAAGCGGAGCAAAGAAGAAAACCGTAAGAAACAGGAAACTTTTGCCAGAAAATACCAGGACTGGCAAAAGCGAGGTCAAGAATTTCAAGCTGAATTGGGACAGAAACAAAAAGAATTGGTACAGGAATATATGAAAAAAATTGAAACGGCGACCAGCATCGTGGCGAAACGCCATGGCTTTGATGTGGTCATCGATAAGGGCAGTGAAACGACACTTAAAATCGTTCTGTACAGTCGAGATGGTTTAGATTTGACGAAAGAAGTCGTCAAAGAATTTAACCGTCGATATAAGTAACCTTTAAGGCATACCCCTGGAGCCTCAACTGATCCCCGTGGGCCTTAGCTCACGGGGATTTTTTTTGGCCCTGGCCCGGACTTTTCCTCATGCAATGGGCAGCCCTAAACCTCTATCAACCGATTGGTTCAGGTTCGTCCGGACAAAAAACCCCGACCCAGGCTATGCATTCATCCTAGAAGATATTTCAGGACCAAAGGGGAATGATATCCAAACGCTACTCACGGTCATTGAGGGCAAGCATAGCCTCATCTTCTGTTTCAAAAACCGGGACAACCTGAGAAAGATTGGCTTGCTCAAGTAACAGTTGCACGGGAGGTTGGGGACTTACGATACTTAAATGAATTGGCTCTGGCTTCATTCGATGATACCATAAAAACAATTGACCAAGTCCCACCGAATCAATCCAGGTTAACTTTGAAAAGTTCAAGATAATATGATGACAGCCGATTTCTTTGGCTCCGAGTATGATCACCTCCAAGCCCACCTTGGAGTGGGTATCAAACCGACCGGAGAGTTCCAGCACCTTGGTATCGTTTCGGACATGCTCCCGTACGGTCATCATCTGGTTCCCCTCCTTTATAGTTCTTTTCGGTTTATTTGCTAAAAAATTGACGTTCTGATAAGGGCCCTATGGACAAAAAAGGGTCATATTTGAAGAGATAGGAACTTTCTTCATTGATGAGCATTGGTCCACCTCTCTACCAACATCTTTTATCCCTCAATACTGAGCCCAGCAGGAAACAGACTAGAGCCAAGCTAATAACAAAGGCAGACAAACCTTGACGCCGAGGAGTACCGAAAATCCACTCATTTTTGATCCTAAAGTACCTGGTTTCATCTCTGAGGAATTTTCGATTTAAAAGGCACACCCATAACCGACTCCTGAATGAACAAATGACCTCAACCCCAAATTGAGGTCGCAATATCCAAATTAAATTAGAAATTTATAAAAACGGCTCTGAGGGTGAAGATTTTATAGAGGAATGCCCTTGAGGGTTTCAGTCGTTCGTGATCTGAGTGCTTGGGAAAAGAGAAGGCATCATCTAAAAGCGGTGGAATGAACTGCAACAATTTCTCGTGACAGGTTTTGATACATGGCAGCTTGAAGATCTGACGCATTTTGCCGGTGGTAAATACCCTCGCTCCTCCATGAAACCGATCTCTCATTATCGTCCAGAACATTTCCTTTCATGGAGGCGCCGAGGAAAAATTTTTTCTGGCGGCCATGCAGAAAAGTTTCATCCCCCCACTTTTCTCTTCCGCAGGGGCCATGGATAGGACCACATCATAACCTCTGGTTCGACCAATGATGCACTGGCATTTATGGTGACACTCAACCATGGGTTGTTAAGCCACCGCTTCCTTTGAACACTTTCAACGATTGGTTTCCCTGGGTTTCATGTCATTCGTATGTCTTAAAAAGGGTAAAGGCCGTCTCTGATGTTGCTTCTTCACCAAGCTTGCAGTGAGCCCAAAAGTTGTTAATATCATCCCAAGAACCTTTAGTCGTATTTATTAATTGAATGTGAGCAACAGCTATATCCATTTCTCGGCCTCAGACGCCGTTCGTGCTGCCTTAGGTGCAATCGACCGAACCGAAGATGTGGCAGTGTCGCCGGATGGCTCTCGGTTGGCCCTCGCCGCCTTCACGAAAAAACGGGTGTACGTTTTTTCGTTAGTCGTACGCCGTTTTGGCCATAGGGTAAATATCCAATTACCTGCTTGCATTGCCTTGACATCCAACAGGTTTTCGACACCTCATGGGTGCACATTTCTGGATCGAGATCACCTGCTCGTTTGCGATCGTGAGGGAGATGTCACCTTGGTTCGTTTACCGGAACCACAAGTCGCTGGTGGGAAAGCAAACGTTGCCCCACAGTTGATCATCAATGGAAGGGGTTACCTGAAGGCCATCGTAAAAACTCCCGGGTCGGTCGTAGCGCTTCGTATTGGCGAACAGAGGTATCGAGCTTTTATCTGCAGCGATCAGTGGCATTTCATCACAAGCCACATTGTCACGCTGGGACCGTCCTCCACCATTGTACATGAAGGAATTCGAATCCAAGACAGTCTACAGATTCCCGATGGCATCAGTATTAGCCCGGATCGTCACTGGATTGCGGTCAGCAATCACGTGCAAGGACATGTTCTACTCTTCCACAATTCTACCGATCTGAACGTAAAAACCGCACCTACGGTTGTTCTTGAGGGGAGTTTATGTCCCCACGGGCTGAGTTTCGATGCGGACGGCAATCTCTACGTTGCGGATGCGGCCAGCCCGTATATTCACCGTTTCAAAAGACCTCCCGCCGGCTGGGAGGCACAGAAAGTTTTTCCGGAGTCGTTCCGCCTGCTGAGCAACAACACCTTCTATAAAGGCCGATATGCGGCTCGAGAAGGTGGCATTAAGGGTCTCCATATCGACCAGAGAACAAACGTTCTGATTACCACACATAAACTGGGCCCCCTCGAGTTCTACGATCTGGAGAACTTACAGACCTCGAAAGTGGATGCGGAGCAAATTCGAAGCCTTCAGGTCGAGCGCGACGCAGAGATCCAACGGACCAAGACAGATGTACTCACACGCCGTTGGACCCTAGGTACCCGATTACAGCGAGAAATAGATGCACTATACCAACTGACAATGGCGAATTTGCGCGCCATCAATCCGCTACTTGACCGGATTCGGCTTCAACGAGCCAACCGGCTGGACACAGAAACCTTACTCGATCCGGCGGGGCCAGTGGTGTCGATGACCTCACACTCCACACGTATTGAATGGGCTCACCTCGCAATCGAATCCATTGCGAGAGGAACCCTGAAACCGAAAAGGTTACTTCTCTGGTTGCCAGAAGAAGAAGTTACCCGTCCGCTATCAGATGCCCTTCTTCGTTTAAAGGATCGGGGCTTGGAGATTCATTTCACGAGAGATCTCGGTCCCCACACGAAATATTTTCCTTACGTGGCATCCGAAACACCGCATTCCGAGTACCTTGTGACGGCAGATGATGACATCATTTACCCACGAAGCTGGCTGGCTGCATTAATGCACGCACACAAAAAACTCCCCGATTGCATCCATTGCCATCGAGCACGCCGAATGCGCCTCAATCCCTATCACTTTGAACCTTATGGAAGTTGGGAGCCCGCTAAAGACAGAAAGCCTTCCCCCCTTAATTTTTTGGTTGGTGCCAGTGGCGTGATCTACCCGCCTGCTTTCCTAGATGCATTAAGGGGTTACGGAACGGACTTTCTAGGGGTATGCCCCACCGCTGACGACATCTGGCTTAATCGGGTTGCTTACCGGGAGGGGTTTTTAATTACCCAGGTTGCCACGGAATGGCTAAAGGTCGCAAACATTCCAGCCAGTCAGTCGCTTACCCTTTCCTCTGTTAACATGCTCAATGGAGGAAATCAGCTACAGCTCGCGAACACCTATAGCCCGGAAGAACGGGCAAGCCTGTTTCGTCTCACGGCTGATTAGGGGAGTTGAAGGATTGCAAGGGGCAAGGGCGCGCCCGGCCAGAGTCGAACCCGTGGCCACCGGCTTAGAAGGCCCAACCAACACGAAAAAGACCAAAAATGATTGAGTCGGATAGAATGCGAGAACCACCCCATGAATACTGGCTGAACTTGGATTTTGATTATTTAAAAGCGTGATGGAAGTAGATCTGGAATTAGGACTAAGACTGAGAGTGATCTGGGAGTAAAACTGGGAGTCATTTTCTGAAAGAGCCCCCCGTTTGAGGGAGGGAGGACAAACCAACCTGCCTCCCCTTTATATGAAGATCCTCCTTGACTTTTATCCTTGAATGACGAAGAATTGGTCTAACTCTTTCAATTACTTTCTGAAAGACGACTGTCGAATCGGGGAAGTGTAGCAGCAGTTCGACCACGTTGACAGTCAAACGGTCAAATTTGTTTCATATCGTCTTGAATGAGACGAGAGGTAGTGCAAACGGTTCCTGATCGAAGGACAGTTTACCTGGCCAGTACCCCCCGTTCTGTTGGGAAAGAACAGCATCCACAACTACCTCATACCAAATTCAAAAAGACCTTTTAAACTTCCTATTTCTCAAAGGGAGGAGATTTATTGAAAATGCAACAATTAAAGGAAATCACCACTAAGAATGTTACGGCTTTCTTCTTGATGATACTGCTTTTGGCTCCGGGGATTGCTTCTTCGGAAGAGCGGCCCAGTGTCATGTTTATGATTGCCGAACAACAGATCGGCCAGGAAATCTTCATCTACTGGTGGGGCTGGTTCAGCAGGGCAATCGA
This sequence comes from Nitrospirales bacterium, assembly GCA_965223495.1. GTDB lineage: Bacteria > Nitrospirota > Nitrospiria > Nitrospirales > UBA8639 > Nitrospira_E. Next base: position 1,758,406 of record OZ245001.1, read on the forward strand.
TATCAAAGGGCAGCGTTTCGATATGTCAGTGGGAGAAACAATTCTCAAAGAAGAATTTCTCAATGAAGGGTTTGATGTGATCGATATTTCCAACGTATCGGAAAAAATTAGAGTATCCGAAGCCTATAACATTGTAGACCTCACCAAAAAAGCCACTCTTGAAATCGGAAAAGACGTCGGGGCTGATGTCGTTATCAAGGGAAAAGTGATCGCGAGACGAGGGCCAACTAACACAGGAAGCAATGTTGGAACATACATGGCCGACATCACGGCCACGGCATTTCAAGTAAAAGATGGTCTGGTGCTGGGTTCGGGACGAGCCAATGGGGTATCCCGCCATATTTCTGAGGTTACGGGGGGAAGTCAGGCCATTGAAAGGGCATCTCAAAAGCTGGCCGGAAAAATGATTGAGCAAATAAACCGAAAAATCGGACAGTGATAAGGAACTGCCAATACAACACCCCCTAGCAAGGCTACAGGGTGTTCAGGGGAATATTCATCATACAATCTCCAGCGGTAGCCCGCGGAGCAAGCTACGGGAATAGCCAGTCAAATTTTGTCGGGGGAGACCAAACCGTATGATTGGGAAAATTGTCAAGTTTATATTCTTATTCACGGTCATCACATCATTCTTAGTGGGATGCGACTTTTGGCCACGTATTATTCCAACCAATCCGAACAATCCCATTCGAGTCGTGGCGATTCTTCCCATGCTCAATAATTCTGATGATGTCAATGCACCAACGCGCGTTCGAGAAGCCTTCTACACCCGCCTGTCAAAATATCACTATAATGTTCAAGCTCTGAAGGAAACAAACGACATTTTGAACCAGCAAATGGGCATCACCATGGGAAAACAACTTGACCTGGCGACGGTACAGCAAATTGGCGAAACGCTTGGGGTGGACGGTGTCTTCTACGGTTACCTTCTCAATTTTGATGAAGTGACAACCGGCGTGGTCAATACCTACAAAGTCCGCATGGGTTGGAAATTGGTCAATACCAAAACAGGAAATATAGCCTGGGGCCGAGGCGTGGGTGTCCAAAGAAGCCAGTCCATCGGAGGAGTGGCGGGCTTATCTCCTAACGAAGAGGAAGATATTGGCCCCCTGCCTGGCTCAAAAAATCCGGTGAAAGAAATGCCCGGCTTGAACAAGTGGATCTCGATGGGCGATAGATCGACCGACTTGGTCGGAGGTTTTCTCAGCGGCATCGGCGGGAAACTCGTCGACGGAATTTCAGGCAAGAACCTGGAAAACGAAATGAATTATGCACTCAATCATCTCTTCCCTAGCATGATCATCGGCCCCGGTGGCTAAACCGATGTGGCCAGCGAAACGGGATACAATCGCGCATGTTCAACATGGGGTTTTCATCATTTAAAGAGGAGTTCCAAAAAATGAGTACAACTAAAGTGTTCGGTTTCCCATTAGCATTAATAATCACAGCCCTGCTTTTTTCCGGATGTACATCCATGGGCGGCACTGTCCAAAAAGACGAGTCGCTCACAGATCAGACAGAAAAACTTGAAGAAGCTGGCTTTAACTATCGGGGACCGGCGTATACCATCGGCATCATTACACTTGCAAACAAAACCCCATCCAAGGTGTTGGGAATCGGTGAAGCGGCAACCGATATTCTGAGGACAAGCCTGAAGCAAGCAGGCCTTGAACCGATCATGCTCACAAAAGATGAGCTCAAGCAACATGATACGATGATTGAGCTACAACAGTCCGGGATCGTTAAAACCGGGAAAAAAGATGCGGCTGAAGGTATGGATTCAATTGATTTTCGTATTTCAGGGGCCATCACTTCCTATTCGGAGCTCTCCGAAGGCAGCAATTTACTCGTGACCAAAACCAAAACGCAAATTGCCCGGGTGGGTGTAGACTATGCCTTGGTCGATATCGCTTCAGGAAAAACCTTGGTTGCAAAATCCGGCCGGGGAGAATACAAAAAAGAGACCCGAAAAATATTAGGTCTTGGCGATAGCTCGGGTGCGGATACCGGTCTTCGGCAGGGCGCCCTGCGGGATGCCATGAATAAAGCGGTGGAGGCCATGATTCTTGAATTGAGCAAACGGCCTTTTCAGGGTCGTGTTCTACTGATGGATGGTGAGGCCGTGATCTTCAGAGCTGGGACCCGTTCGAAGTTAGATTCCGGTGCAACCTTGGCCGTCTATCGGCCAGGAAAAGAGTTGATTGACCCTGACACAGGTCGCTCACTTGGAAAACGCGAAAAGAAGATTGGCGAAATTCGTCTGACCAGCCACACAAATGATAATGTTTCCGAAGGCAGTATCGTCAGTGGGTCAAATTTCAGAAAAGGCGATATTCTCAAAGCCATTCAGTAAGAAAACAATCAAAAACTTCTTTATTAAAAGCGGGCTGTTTTAAACGTGCTGGACAACAGGAGCCACACGAATAAAATGGCCCGTTTTTTTTACTTACATAGGTTCTGCCGCAAGCTTCCTTCCCACACCCCCTTTCCGATGATGGCCTTGTTGACGTCTTTTTTCCCCGTCCAGTCACAATGGACCATCATTGGGTCTTTTGACAACCAAGGTTCCACCTTTTCAGGATGGGATAAGTAAGGTGGCATTCTTACCATTTTTCGGGATCTTCGGTCTCACAGACTTGGCCCTCTTCGGGCCCTGAGCGTTCACGTATAGCCAGTACGTTCCGCGCGCAAATTAAAGGTACCGCCCTTCAGGACGAACCTAGCAATGCATGGCTCCCTAGGGGATGCGTCAGGGGATTAGCCGCCTTTCCTTCGACTTCGGTTAAATTGACAAAACCCTGGCTATGGATAACAGGAGAACGAATCTTAACAAAATAAAAATGATTTCCACGAGGAATTCTTGCCCTCACGAGTCAGAGGCCTTTTTGACTAGTCACCATTTTGGTGATAACGCAATCTCCCGAAACCAGGTATGAACTTTGTCTCGTTCTGAGTGTTTTTGAGGAGCTTCATCCTCTTCTTGGGGCTTAACCAGTGGGGGTTGGTCAATATCCCACTTTCCCAGGTAGCCCTCGCCATTCTCCGATCACTTGATTCATTCCTGTCTTCACCATGGGTTTTCCCAGGTATTAAAGGCAATCTCCGACCAATGGATAGCCGAGCCTTTCTTCGTCCGGCTTTTGAGCCGGCCCTCAAGAAGGCTGGAATACAGGATGTTTCGTGCCACACGCCCCGACACACGACCACTTTGGGATTGCTGATGGGTGGCGTTCCTCTTCCTCCGATCAAAAAAAGTCTTGGTCATCGAGGTATTCAAACAACTCTTCGCTACGCCACCCAGCCCCAACCGCTATTCGGGCGGCGATGGGAAAGATGGGTTTGGTTTATTTAGGACGTGGAAGTGGGAGTAAAACTGGGAGTGACTTAAAACCGGAAAAGAGGGAAACAACGGAAGTCGTTGATTCTATTGGCGCGCCCGGAGGGAGAAAGTTCGAACCAATTATTTACAATTCTAGAGGATTGGAATAAGGTTCTTCAGGGTACTTTACTAGAATACACGACGCACGGCATTTCAATATAAAGCTTCCACTGTGACTTAATAATCATTCTTCTTTTTTAGGGTAGAGGACGTGCCCTCCTCCAAGTTCGATTCCCCCATCTGGGCGCTTTATGATTTTGATAGGAACTGCATCAGGTGGTACCGTATCGACTTGTTCAAGGATCAAATTACCCTGTTGATAGATTCTTTTCCCTGGAATAGGTGCCTCCTTTCGTGGTGGAGTTGGATCATTCAGGATTTTGGTTCTGACAAATCGACATAAGCACAACAAAGCAAGTGGGCCGCCATAATGTCGCCAGTCGAAGGCAGTTTTGTGTAAACCGTTCGTGCGGAGTTCAATAATGTCAGGAATTGTGAAAATCTTTTATTGGAGTTCTTCATTAATCATCCACGTCAGCGAAAACGGTGCATGTGAATAAGCGTTCCTTATTAGACGTGCAATATGGTTTGCCGTGACGACATCGTCATCCGAAGACATCCATGGCTTAGGATCAACGCTTTCAATTACATTCCTTATAGCTAAATCAAGATTTGGCTTTGCTTTTCTTACTTCTTTTGAGAGGCCAGGCGTGATCGCTTCAATCGCATCTTTAATAGCTACGGACATTGTGAACATTGCAGAACTATGAAGAAAACACGCAGCGAAATCAGCCTGGTCCTGACGAAGAGCGATCTCATCATACTGAATGCTATGTTTACCATGTGTCCATTCCATGGGTAAGTCCAATGACTGTCGTTCCTTCGTTACCGCCAGCCGTACTGCAGACGCTAAACAAAATTGCAGCTCTGCTGTAAATAGATACCCGATATGGTTCTCTTGATCAGACATTGTACTCACGCTTACACATTACAAAATCCGCTTCTAATAAGACACTACACACTATCAAAAATCGGCTTTTCTCTAACCTAGGTTTCAAAGTAGATACTCTCAAGCATTTTTGTTTTTACCTATCCCTTATTCCATCAAAAACCAGAAACAGAGGGGTAGCTGGGTTGTGTCGGGCCTGGGCAGCGCCCAGTCGCGGAGCGAAGCCGAGAGGGGTGCAACGGGAGAGCAGAGCGTCTCCCTGACCCAAGATGTGTTGTGTAGTACAACACACATCTTACGGTAATCCTTACCGGAAGAGGCGACAAATCAAGTCCGATGAACGGGTGAACTCACCATGGCTTCGACCTGAACCGCCACGGATCCAACCCCAGGTCAGTCTGTCTTCGGAATCAGACATTTTGGCGAACTTCTTCATACACCTACCCGAGGCACAGAAGTCCAAAATGGTAGGTGATCTATTTTTCTTTCATATATGCATTAATCATGCTAAGATTAGGCATGCATTATGATTATGAATGTATCATATGGAGGGTATTGCTATGAATATCAGATTTCCAGATATTGATGAACACTACATCAAAGCCAAGGTCGAGGCCGGGTTTTACATGAACGAAACCGAGTTGGTTCGTGACGCGGTTCGCCATATGCGGGAAGAAGATGAGCGCAAAAGTCAGTTTCTTTCGGCAATCAAGGTGGGCCGGGATCAAGTCGCCAGTGGGCAGCACCGGGAACTCACACCGGATGTGCTGAGCGAACTACGACAAACCGCCACACGGAAAATTCAGGAAGGACACAAGCCTAAATCCGATGTCCTCCCCGAATAAATACACGCTGTCTCTTACCCAAGCTGCCGAAGACGATTTCATCAATATTCTGGTTTACACCACTCAGCAATGGGGAGCGGATAAACAAAAGGATTATGATGATTCTCTTCATCATGCATTGAATGTCATAAAGGACAATCCCTTTCTTGGTTATCGGCATACATTGTTACCCGAAGATCATCGTTGTTTTAATGTCCGCAAACATGTGTTTGTCTATCAGATTATGAATTCCCGCATTTATGTCCTACGGATACTTCACCAACGCATGAATCTCCCCGGTCATATGTAGAGCCCTTGCAAATGATTTCTGCTATTCATCGTACGATATAAAACATCTCTTTGTAACAATGCGGGTATAATAATTTATTACATCTTGAATATGGGACATGAAGAAAAAAAACAAAATCGAATTTGAGGAAAGCTTCGGCAATGTCTTTGCTGATCTTGGACTGAAAGATACCGATGAACGGCTGCTCCGGGCACAGCTAGGCGCACAAATCCTCCACATTCCGAAAGACCGAGACTTGAGCAAACAGAAAGACGTGCAAGAAGTGCTAGACATTGGGCAAGCGGAAGTATCTAAATTGTTGAATGCACGGTTTCATTGATTTTCCGAAGGGCGGTTGATGAGTTTTTTAAATAAACTCGCTCAGAAAGTGACGGTGAAAGTCAGACCTCGCCGCAGAGGGGAAAAACCGCATGAAGTAGTACTTGCTTAGCAGAAATGATTGCACTCTATTCAATAGTTTTTGAGATTTTTTCGAACTCCCTTTTTGCCTCTGTTCATGCGCCTTTTCGAAATTTTCGCTGCTGAGAATTATGATTAGAGGCCTAACTAATAAATGGCAAATTCCTCCTTTAATATCAACCTGTTAAAGATGCTGGCGCGCCCGGCAGGATTCGAACCTGCGGCCACCGGCTTAGAAGGCCGATGCTCTATCCAGCTGAGCTACGGGCGCGTGCGATGAAAATCGCATAGTTGCTATCATTGAGTCAACGGAGTGCTAACCTTGGAGACAAAAAACTACAATTTGGGATCTCTCCCTTTCTTATGCTTTTTAACCTCTATTTTAGTGCCATACTCTTCGCCGACAACTAAGGCCACTAAATCAAAGGTCGGTAAATTTAGGTGGTAAATCTTTTCACGTTCAAACCCCCTACCCAAGCACTCCGGAAGACTCAAGTATTGGTTCGAACATTTTGATGACAGCGATCACAAGACATCGTAGAATGGCCGTCATGAACAACTAAGGGCACGAATACACGAAATGCTAGAAAGGGACTTTGGCCAATGGGGAAATGCTACAACTCGGTGGTGGTCGACGCACCCTGCGATGCGGTATGGCACACTCTTCGAAATTTTCATGACCTTTCCTGGGCAACCGGAGTTATCACTCGTGTGGATATTGTCGGCGACTTGAAGAGCGATCAAGTTGGAGCTAAACGAATCCTCAATGGGTTGTTCCACGAAACCCTGCTGTCCCTGAACGATCAAGATCGTTCATTCACGTATCGTATTGATGATGGGCCCGGTCCAGTAGCGAAGGATGCCGTATCAAATTACATCGGTACGGCAAAAGTGAGTCCTATTACAGAAAATAACACAACGTTTGTGGAATGGCAGTCTACCTATGATTCACCAGACGACGCCTCCGTTGAAGCGTTATGTAACCCAATTTACCAAGCACTTCTTCAAGCCTTAAAAGCGCATTTTTCGTCATAAGCAGAATTTCCCTTTTTTCCCTTAGAGCCTTCCCCTCGCTTTTGTTTGGCTTTTCATCTTGACCCCAACCATCTGCCGGCAAACAAATTTAAGGCAAATTATCCCATAGGCCTATAAAATGGACCAGCTACTAACGCCTCCGTTTCCTCCAGAAATGTTCAATCGCGCCCTATAACAATATTTTCAATCTTGATTGAGCCTTCCTGAAGTCGAAGAACGCCTTGCCGGGCGAGGTATTACCTTCACCCATTTACCGATTCCTCTGTAGTGTCAAAAGTCTGATCCCGCATTTTCCCTCTGACTCGCGAAACTGTAAGGCAGATTGGACAGTGCTTGGGGCCAAGATGATAGGGCATTTCCATTCAAAGCAGATGCCAGGGTTTCTGGTCTGCGATGGATCAAGATGACGATAGAATTGTGCGGCAAGCAGGGCTCAATTTGGTCCAAACCGATTTTGTGAACCATACCCTCTAGGATTAACGCTTCAACCTGAACCTTCATACTTTTTGTGAGAGAGCCGACCATTCCGAGGTGGCTCCCAGCAGGAGCCACCTCTTCGTAGGACTAACACTATCGGGAACCCTCTATGGTTATCAGGTTTCCATAACCTGGGGGTTCCGGTTGGGGATTAAACATTCGATCGGAGAATGACAATCCACCGCCTCCGACCAACCTTCCTTTAATCGAGGCTAATTCCTCATCAGTGAGTGCTTTCGGCGAATGGGATTGCTCGCTCGTTAAGGAACTCAGGGTAGTGAATTCCTTGGAATCAACCTTTTGGTCATCCGTAGCAGCGATGGCGGTTCCCACCGACAACGCCAAAATGGAAGCCACGACAAGATATTGAATGTTTCTCATACCAACCTCCTTTCTGCCAAATCTCCGATGAGGAGTTATGGCGTTCATGTTAATGAATACATGGTACTGGAATACCTTCAAACAAAGTTGGTGCACCAACTCCTGTCACCAGGAACTGCAATCTCGGCGCCAATTTCTTTTGGGTAATGATTCGTGCATTCAGATCTCCCCCTAAGACCTCCTGATTGAAAGACAGTGCAGAATTGTTCTTTGAATGAAACAGGCCGCAATCCGAGAGAGCTATCCCCTCTGACTGTTTTAACACTATGGAGAGATCGGTCTTGTCTCGATGTCCTGGACAGGTTCATCTTGCCGGAATACCGCACTATTTTGGAGTCTTCACTTGTTTGGGATGTGGGCATTTGAACGAAGGAGGTTAAAGTTTTTCATCTTTCTTGCGAGCTCTCTCTGGAGTTTTGTCCCCTTCTCTCTGATTTCAAGTTTTAAAAATCCCGTTTAAACTTTACAAATCGTTTTGTTCTGTTCCTGCTTCCTGTTCCAGAGATGTGACGAAACATCAAGGAAATACGGCATAAATGTACCTTCGCGATTGGAGCGAAGCGAAAAGTCATTGGTCTACTTATTGCATTTTCTCAATTCATCCAATGACAAGAGGCTTTAAAGACTTTTTTTTACCTTCGAAAAGAACTCATTTTTTCACCCAATTAACCTAGAACCATCATGCCAAACATTCTCTATGACGCAATAATTGTGGGATTAGGACCTGCCGGTGCCACCGTCGCGCGGGATTTACAAAAGGCTGGGTTATCGGTTTTGGCCTTAGATAAACAAACCCATCCTCGCTATAAAGTTTGTGGTGGAGCGCTCTCAGCAAGGATAGACGCGGTATTGGAACCTGACTTTCACGCACTCGTGGAACAAACGATAAATACCGTGCGCTTTTCGTACGGGAACCAAAGAACGTTTGAAGTCCATTCCCCAAAGCCCATTGTTTACTTGACCATGCGGGATACGTTTGATTCCTATCTCGTACAGAAAGCCGCCGAAGCAGGAACGACCATTCATCAAAATGAAAAGGTCATTGACTGCCGTACATTCTCAGAGGGAGTTGAGGTTGTGACGGATCAGTCACGATACCGAGGTAAAGTATTGGTGGGCGCCGATGGAGCCAACAGTCTTATTGCCAAAAAGTGTTTCCCCCCAAGGCGCCTCAAACGGGTTCCGGCACTGGAAGCCGAAATTCCTCTTGGGAATTCTCAACAATACCCGGGCAATCAAACATTACTCATCGACTTTGGAGGAACATCAAAGGGTTATGGGTGGGCGTTTCCCAAACAGGAACGGCTATCTATTGGAGTTGCAGAATTTTTTGGAAAATCGGCAAAACCCAAGGAAGCCTTGACTCGCTTCCTTAGGGACGATCAGACCCTAAGCCAACTTCACGTTCCGCCCCCCTTAGGTCACCCCATTCCAGTATTTTCGTCGACCTCTTGGACAGGCCCCGCCTGTCGCCCCGGCTCATTAGTGTCGGAACGAACCCTTTTGGTCGGAGATGCGGGTCATTTAGTCGACCCCTTGTTTGGGGAGGGAATTTATTTTGGAGTATATTCAGCACGCCTGGCTGCAACGGCCATTATGAATTATTTGTCCCATTCTTCGGCATCGTTGAACGAGTACGAGACCTTGGTTGATCACGCCTTCGGACGAGATCTTCGAATGGCGGCGCGTTTGGTACGCCCCGTATATGCTATTCCTAGCCTTTGCCAACGTCTCGTGGGAGATCCCTTCCCGAAACCGTTTCAAGAACTCTTATCACTCTATTGTCGCATCTTGCAGGGAACCGAAACGTATCAATCATTAATAGGACAAGCCAAAAATCTCATAACGTATTCGATGGCGGGGATGGGATTAAAAAGGCCAACGACGCAAACCCCTCTGTGAATGATCTAGGAATGGCTCTTATTTGAAAGACAAAAACCTTCTACCACAGCGTTCCATATGTTAAAACTCTTTCACACAACCACTTGCAGCGAAAAATTCCAAAGGCTCTTTTCCTTTTACCGCGAAAAATGCCCTTACCGGAATGATGCGTTGTTCCTGAAATTCCTTCCCATTGGGTATCGGGCCACGACTCTGAGCTGTGTGATGCCCACCTTATTCGATAAAGTCCTGCTCACAAAACTTCACCTCGGCATGCTCATCACTCTCTATGATGACTTTGCCGATAATCCCAACCTTCAGAACCCGGCCCTTCTCGAGGAATTGTACAAGGTCCCGTATTCCATTGACTCGATTGATACCTTCCACTTAACGGAACGTGAGCAAGATTCTGTGGAACTCGCTTCCCATTTGGGAAGTCAAATTATAGAATTGATTCAGGATTTCCCTCAATACGAACAATTGGCGAAATTCTTTCAATTCGACTTATGGCAATTTTATCAATGTAACCGATACTCCCAACTCGTGACTTCGGTTCCCTCGGCAGCCAATTGTCTAGAACTGGCAACCTATGGCCCACACAATATGGGCATGGTGGCAGCTGGTATGATCGATTTGATGGCCACTGACGTTGTCCCGCCTAGTGAGTTAGGTAGTATGCGGACCGCATTGCTTCTTGGACAACGAATCGGACGAATCTCGAATATGCTCACCACGTATGAACGAGAAGTCGCAGAAGGAGATGTCACGAACGAACTTCAATACTCTGGAACTTTAGGAATCGAACATCTTGATTGCTTATTCCAGCCAACCGTTCAAGAAAGACAACACGAACTGTGTCAAGAGCGAGAGAGGCTCTTTGGGAAGATGGAAAAATTTTCTGACCTTATCACCACCTTTAGTGTGCCGGGCTATATCGAGGGACTCAGAGCCTTACAGCATCTTCATGAAAAGATGACCCATACAATTTAAGGTTTTCTCTCCAAAAAACACGGCTAAGAATGTTCTCCATCTCGATCTTGGAATTATCCGTAGGGCGATGATTGAAAGAAAAAGTGAATGGGAGAATTCAAAGACTACAGTGAGTCTTCATATCAGAATTTTCAAAAAACGGGGAAGGTTAACGAGTCGTAAGTGATTGAGGTAAGTGGTCGGGGCGAGAGGATTTGAACCTCCGACATCCTGCTCCCAAAGCAGGCGCGCTACCGGGCTGCGCTACGCCCCGACATTCCATCTATCCAACTTGCTGGTATTTGGCGAGGAGGCCTTTGGCCTTCTGAAGAGCCCGTGCCCGATGACTGATTTGATTTTTTTCGTTAAGAGACATTTCGGCTAACGTTTTGTTCTCTTGAGGCACATAAAACACGGGATCATACCCGAAACCCTGAGTCCCTTGAAAGCTTTTCGTGATCTTACCTTCGAGCACCCCTTCTACAACCTGAGTCTTTCCTTGGGGGTCGGCTAAGGCCATGACGGTAATAAACCGGGCCCCTCGTTGTTCTTCGGGAACATCCTGTAACTCTTGTATGAGTTTGTGACAATTATCTTCATACGTCGCATGTTCCCCCGCATAACGAGCGGCATAGACACCCGGTCTCCCTCCCAAGGCGGCGACCTCCAGCCCGGTATCATCGGCTAAGGCCCAATGCCCGGTAAAAGCTGCGATGGCCGTCGCTTTCTTAATGGCGTTATCCTGACAGGTTTCCCCATCTTCTTCAACTTCCGGAGCGTCGGGAAAATCTTTCAAGGTTAGAATATGTATCCCGGTATCTTTCAGGCTTTCCTGAATTTCTTCCGCCTTATGGGGATTACCTGTCGCCAAAATGAGGGTATCCATCCTGCTTCCTTCTGTCTAACTGATTCTAACCGATGGGGCCAACCAAATCCTTTTGGATTTTAATCAAAGATTGGATACCACTCCACCCCAAAGCCATAAACTCATCCAGATCCTGCTTGGAAAAAGGAGATTGCTCTGCCGTCCCTTGAATTTCCACCAATTGTCCTTTTCCGGTCATGACTAAGTTCATATCCACTTCGGCCTGAGAATCCTCATCATAGGCCAAGTCTAACCGCACTTGTCCCCCAATCTTTCCCACACTGATTGCGGCCAAGTAATCTAATAATGGAGATTGGTTGATCAGTTTTTTTTCTTTCAGAACGGCAAAGGCGTCGGCTAAGGCAATGAAGGAGCCAGTAATAGAAGCGGTGCGAGTTCCCCCATCGGCTTGAATCACATCACAGTCGATCCACACGGTCCGCTCTCCCATCTGGTACATGTCGGTCACGGCACGAAGGGCTCGTCCAACTAAGCGTTGAATTTCGAGCGTTCTTCCGCTCTGCTTTCCCTTGCTGGCTTCACGACTCATCCGATCATGGGTCGATCGAGGTAACATTCCGTATTCCGCCGTGACCCACCCCTGCCCCTTGTCTCGCAAAAAGGGCGGGACTTTTTCTTCTACCGAAGCATTGCAAATCACTTTGGTTTCCCCCATTTCGATCAGCACCGACCCTTCCGCATATTTCGTGAATGGTCTGGTGATCTTAACCTGGCGTAAATCGTTGGGCTGGCGGTTATCTGCTCGAACACCGTCTAACATAGACAAATGAAACCCTTTCGTCCGGGTGAATAAAGATGGGATCAAATTATAAGAGGGATTCTGGCGTAAAGACAAATTGAATCAAACACCGCGTACCATGACCAAGGCTATCTTACCCAAAACCTACGTTCTCTTCCAGTTTTCCCTCGCTATCGAGGCCGTTTCCCATGTTTGACATACCATCGCCACACCAACACCACCACGATGACTACAGTCATGAGACCAACGAAGACATCTTCATGTGGGAAGGAATAGGGCATGAATTCTTCAGAATGGCCAAATTTTAGGCATTCAAGGTATTCCTGGTTTGACTGCTCAAAGATCCCATGATAGATTCGTTCGCCCGCCTATTACTATGCACGACATTCGATACCTTAGCGATCATCTTGAACAACTCCAGTCCCACCTCGGGCCTCGGGGAGAGGATATCCCTTGGGAGACCCTTCAAGCCCTCACCAATCAACGCCGAACCCTCATCGTCCAGGTTGAAGACCTGCGGCACCAACTGAAAAAAGGCTCCGACCGGGTCGGACAGCTGAAACGCGATAAACAACCTGCCGAAGAAGCCATGGCCCAACTGCGCTCTAAACGGGAACATATCCAATCGTTAGAAGGCGATTTGCAAACGACGGAAGCCTCGTTATACGATCATGCCCTTCGCATTCCTAATGTGCCTCACGACACCGTCCCGAGTGGTCCGGATGAATCCCACAACGTCGAGATACGCAGGTGGGGCACCGTTCCCACTTTTGACTTTTCCCCAAAACCGCACCACGAACTGGGAACCACCTTAGGCATCTTAGATTTTCCCCGTGCCACCAAAATTTCCGGAGCCCGCTTTGCCGTCTCCTTCGGCCTTGGAGCACAATTGGAACGGGCCCTGGCGAATTTCATGGTTGACCTCCATGTCCGGGAGCACGGCTACACCGAGGTTCTTCCTCCCGTGCTCGTGAACCGGGCCACCATGACGGGAACCGGCCAATTACCCAAATTCGAGACTGATGCCTTTCATTTGGTCGAAGAAGATATGTTTCTCATTCCCACGGCCGAAGTCCCCGTGACGAATCTTTTCCGCGATGAAGTGCTCGACCCGACACAACTCCCCATTCGGTATGTCGCGCCGACCTCATGTTTCCGCCGCGAAGCGGGGTCGTATGGCAAAGATACCCAGGGGTTGATTCGAGTCCATCAATTTCAGAAAGTGGAATTGGTCAATTTTGTGCATCCCGACGATTCCTATACGCAATTAGAACGATTAACTTCGGCGGCCGAATCGGTCCTTCAACAATTAGAGCTCCCCTATCGAGTCATGTCCCTATGCCAAGGCGACTTAGGGTTTTCTGCCGCCAAGACGTACGATCTTGAAGTTTGGGTTCCTTCTCAACACCGTTATCGAGAAATTTCCTCTTGTAGTAACTTTGAGAGTTTCCAGGCCAGACGGGCGAACATTCGATTTCGTCCCAAAGGCGGAAAGCCTCAATTTTTGCATACCTTAAATGGATCGGGGCTGGCGATAGGGCGGACCGTCGTGGCTATTTTGGAGAATTACCAACAGCCTAATGGATCCGTACGCATTCCGACCGTTCTCCAGCCCTATCTCCAGGGACGATCCGAAATTATCCCCTCTTCTCACCCGTAACCCAGACCCCTATTCCCCACCATCTCAACACCATGAGCATTGGCTTCTTTTGACATTATCGGAAAGGTACTTTACGTTTGAGAAACTGAGGATAGGCCAAGAAGGAGACTCACACCGGAAGATTCAAAAAACCCCTCTCTTTTTTACAGTTATCACCCTTCATTCTTTTTTATGGGTCCCTCATGAATTTTCCCATTTCAGATAGCAGCCCCTCCACTCCGGATAAACTCTTCTTATGGAACCCTGATGGAAAGTATTTGGATTATCATTACCCCAATCCCAATGCCAGACACTATGTGGGACCAGAAAAATTTCTTGGTCAGTATATTCAAGAGGTACTCCCCACCGAAGTTGGTCATCTGGTTTTTTCGACTCTTCGAGTTGCCTGGCTTAGCAGACAATCCCAAATCTGCCATACGCAACTCCCCCTGAGCGGCATTCCCCATCGGGTTTTCATACAATTTTTCCCGATGCACCACTATATCGTCGGCTGGGTCAGAGACCTTCCTCTCCCTTCCTCATTTAATTAAACTCCATTTTCTCATCGGGCTGTCTTCATTCCGCATGCAACGCATCCACGGGATCGATGGCCGTGGCCCGGCGGGCGGGCAGGACACCCGAGAGGAGACCCGTGACCGTGGCCATCCCTAATCCCAAAAGAAGATACGACCCATCCACATAGACAGGAAGGTCGGGAACTAGTCCTTGTAGGGTGAGGAGAAGACCAACTCCCAGGCTCACTCCCAACCCTCCTCCCAGGGCGGCGAGCATAGTGGACTCCGCTAAAAAAATCCCAAACACCTGGCCCGGGGAGGCTCCAATGGCCCGAAGCAAGCCAATTTCGGGAACCCGTTCACCAACGGTTATCCACATCATCGTCATAATTCCAATGGCTCCCACGAATAAGGAAATCCCTGCAATCCCTCCTGCCGCGAGGGTGACGACTCGCATGACTTCATCTAGCACTTCTAACATAGCCGCCTGGGTGGTAATGGTGAAATCTTCGGTACCTCGATGTCGTGCGGTTAATACCCCGCGAATGTCCTCGACCACACGATCCAACACCTGTGGAGAATCATACACGACGTCTACTTCCATGAGTTCATCCATATTGAACATTTTCATCGCATTCGCCACCGGGACATAGACGGCGTCATCCAGGTCAAACCCCAGTATTTGTCCTTTGGGTTCCATAATTCCCACGACTCGAAACCGATAGCCTGCGATCCGTACCACCTCTCCTAACGCATTGCGATCCCCGAAGAGTTCGCGCTTGACCTTCGGTCCCAACACGGTCACGGCCACTGTTCGATGAACATCGCCTTCGGGAAGAAACGTCCCCTGTCCGACCGAAAAGCGCCACACGGTCGGCATGGCCGCCGTCACGCCAAACACGGAAATACTTCGGCCTAAACGATTGGCTTCCACTCGCCCGGTGCCCATGGCCATGGGCACCACCGCATCGACCCCCGGAATCCGTTTTAAGACCTCCGCATCTTCCAAGGTCAGCTTGTGGGTCGTGCCGCCCAGCACTCCTGGGATACCCACCGTCTTGGTTTTTCCCGGGTTAATCGCTAAGAGATTGGTCCCAAATTGGGTAAATTGGGAAAGAATAAAGTGCCGCGTTCCTTCTCCGATGGAGGTCAATAAGATGACGGCACCCACACCGATCGCGATTCCCAACAGGGAAAGCAAGGATCGCAAGCGATGCGCCCACACCGCAGCAGCGGCAAAACGAATGAGTTCCCAGACCTGCATACTTAGTTCCGATTGAAGACCTGCAACGTTTTACATTCCCTTTTTATTCCCGAAAATTTGAGTCGGGCATCTCCTTCCTCGTCATTCCCGAAAGGGTTTGTCGGGAATCTCTTCCTAGAATCTGACCCCCCAAGATCCCTGCCAACAACTTGCAGGGATGACAACGTAAGTTACCTTTGTCCGTATTCTCCGTCATTCTCGACATTTCCAATCGAGAATCTCTCTTGAATATTTCTCAAAGCAGATCTCGGTCAACCACTTGCAGGGTTGACGACAAGAGAAAAAATGGTAGGTGAACCCCACAGCACTCAAATTTTACCGCCGTTGGAGGGCCATCATCGGATCAAGTCGGGCGGCTCGCCGTGCAGGCAACACCCCGAAGATCGCCCCTAAAATCATGGACAATCCTACCGCCGCTCCCATCGCCCACACCGGAGGATGAGCGGGGACGGCCGGGTACATCCATACGATGGCGTAGACACTCCCCACTCCCACGACTAAGCCCAGCAATCCGCCGATTCCAGCCAATACCACCGATTCCATCAAAAAGATCCAAAGGATATGATCCCGAGTGGCCCCCAAGGCCCGGAGTAATCCGATTTCTTCGGTTCGTTCCGAGACCGTTACCAACATCACGTTCATGACGCCAATACCGGCCACGGTCAAGGAAATACCGGCCACCGCGACCAACACCATGGTAAAGGCCTGAAGGATAGAAGAAAACGTCGATACGACGGCCTTCTGCGTGATACAGGTCACATCTTCTTCCCTATGCCGGTCGGTCAAAATGCGCACGACCTCCCGACAGGTCGAATCCAAATCACGAGACGACCGCACTTTCACCAAGACCCGGAATAAGGAACTTCGATTGAACATGCGAAGTCCCATGGCCACGGGGACAATGGCTACTTCATCCATTTTGATTCCCAGTTGCGTGCCGATTTTCCCTAAGACCCCGATCACCCGCATTCGCCACTCCCCTACTCGCACGACTTGCCCGATCGGATTTTCTCCCGGGAATAATTCATGAGCCACCGTTTGTCCAAGCACGACCACGGCACTCCCCCGGTCCATGTCACCGGGAGGAAGGAATTGCCCGAACTCCACCTGGAGTTCTCGGGCCTCGGAAAAAGCGGTGGTCGTCCCCACGACCGCGACCTGGCGTTGTCGCTCGCCATGGCTGACCGTTTCATTTCCCATCGAAACCGGGACGATGGATTTGGCCGCCGGCACTTCTCGTTGCAACACTTGGACATCCGCTAACGTTAAATCGTTGGGCACCCCTCCCATGCCCGGCATCGCTCCCGTGGTTTCGGTTTTACCGGGAAGAATCGACAAAAGATTGCTCCCGATGGACGTAAACTCTTGAATCACATATTGACGAGCGCCCTCCCCTAACGCGGTGAGCATTACCACGGCAGCGATTCCTACCGCTACTCCTGACACACAAAGGGAGGTCCGGACACGATGTCCGATCAAGGCAGCCACGGCAAATTGCAAACTCTCCTGGAACAGAGCCACACCAGGCCTCTCTGGTGACCCCGGTTAGGAAAAAGGCATCGAAGAGTGGGGAAACTCTTCTCGGCCAACTCTCTTCACGATCCGCCCATCCGTCATAACCAACACTCGCTCCGCCCGCCGAGCCACTCGAGGATCATGGGTCACCACGAGCATGGTCAACCCCTGCTCGTGCAAGGCTTCTAATAAGTCCATGACTTGAACCCCCGATTGACTATCCAAATTTCCCGTGGGCTCGTCTGCCAACAACAGTTTCGGTTCCATGATCACGGCCCTTGCGATGACGACCCGTTGCCGTTCTCCAACCGATAATTGATTGGGACGATGGTGCACTCGGGCCGATAATCCCACAGAGGCCAATGCGTCCATCGCTCGCGCTTCCCGTTCTTTGGCCGAAATTCCGGCAAAGACCATAGGGAGAGCAACATTTCCCAGTGCCGTCAGACGAGGGACGAGATGAAAGGATTGAAACACAAACCCAATGGCCCTCTGTCGTAGTCGAGAGAGCGCCTGATCATCTAATTGACCAACCTCTTCACCATCCAACCGATACGTTCCGGAGGAAGGGTGCAATAAACACCCAATGATATTCAGGAGAGTGGACTTTCCAGAACCGGAAGGACCAACCAGGGCCACATATTCTCCCGACCGAACATGTTCGGTCGTTTCCCACAAGGCATGAATGGGTTGCCCACCCACCTCATAGACTTTGGCGATCTGTTGAAGATCAATCACGGACGCGCGGCAGCAGGACGCACTTCCACGGGGGCGCCCTCAGTTAAACCGACCACATCAAGAGATGACACGACCTCATCTCCTTCCTCCAACCCCTCAACAATTTCCACAAAATCCCAATTTTTGAGCCCGGTTGTGACCTCCCGCACCACCAGAGCGTGATCCTCAATGATAAAAACTCGTGTACCTTCAAAAAGGGTCGACGTGGGAAGACGCAAGACCTGGTCTTTAACCGAAAGGATGACTTCAACATCCGACGAAGTCCCGGGAAGTAAGGACGTGGCAAAGGATTCATCTGAAAACTCCACTTCAATTTCCACGGTTCGATTCTGCTCTTCCCGATCTAAGACATAGGGCGCTAAATGATGCACTTGTCCAGAAAAATGTCGGTCCGGGAACGGGTCGAGGGTAATTCGAACCGGTTGGCCTTCTTGAATCCGCGAAGAATCCACTTCATCCATGGGTGCACTGACATAAATGGAAGATGGATCGATCAAATCCAACACCGGTGGGACGGGCAAAGCGGGAGGCGAAGGTGTCGTCCATTCCCCAACCTCCACATCCAATTCAGCGATAATGCCATTGAAGGGTGCCACCAGGACTGTTTTAGATAATTCCGCTTCGGCCTCGACAATGACCGACTGTGCTCTCGCGATCGCCGCCTGTGTTTCTTTGCAAAGGATGGCCCGAGAATCGGCCACGTTTTCGAGTTTATCCAGCAAATCAGTGGAGACGAGGTCCCGCGCCTCTAACTGTTGGTGACGGACAAATTCTCGTTTGGCTCTGGCAGCCTCTAAACAAGCCCGTTCGCGTCGAACTTTCGAAACCGCCAAATCCCGCTCGGCCATTTGGACCGCCGCACGTTGGCTCTCATCATTCAACCGCAACAAGACCTCGCCTGCCCGAACCGTTGACCCTTTTCGATAGGGAATCTCCACGATTCTTCCACCGATTTCGGGAGACAGGTTCGCCCGACGCCTGGCCTTCACTGTCCCGGCCCGAGAATTCGTCACCGTTTCCTCGACGCGCCCCCTCTCGACAGCGACCGTACTGACCGAAATGGGTGCCGGTGCCCACACCCACACCTTCAGGGCATACACCGCCCCGATCATGAGGCCAATGATGAGAAGCCTGAGACCCCACTTCCTCATGTTTGCCAGTGTACCACAACCCAAAACCAGCTCTAGGCCGTTCCATCAACCTTTTTTTAATTTGACCACCCCCTCTCTTCTCACCATTGTCTGCACCTAATCAACAAAAAAAAGGCCATCTCCACACCATGTGGAGACGACCTATTTTTTTTGGACGACCAGTTAGTTGGTTTACGAAGCCATAGAGGATGGTCGCGACCGTCGGGACGGACGGGATCGTCTTGGAGTGGGCCCAACAGAGGAATCCTTCCCACGCCGATGTTGATTCTCTGAATGAAGGGGGGCATACCCCGGTCTTTGGCGTCGCCGCTCTGGGTTCGTATTCATCGCAGGCTTGGGACTACCAGGTGCACAAGGGACAGCTTTTCCTAGTAGTTTTTCAATCATGCGCAAGGAGCGATTATCTTCACCGGTCACAAAACTCGTCGCCCAACCCGTCGCTTTCATCCTGGCGGTGCGTCCGATGCGATGGACATAATCCTCTGGCACATTGGGTAAATCATAGTTAATCACATGGCGGATATTGTCGACATCCAACCCACGGGCAGCGATATCGGTGGCCACTAACACTTGGAAGCGTCCCCGTCGAAATCCCTCAAGAGCGGCTCGCCGTTGAGTTAATCGTCGTCCTGCATGCAAAACCGCCACTCGACGGCCGACCTTCTCTAATGTTTCCCCAACCCGATCGGCCCGATGCTTGGTCCGTGTAAAGACCAACACGGACCCTTCAGTTCCCTTTAACAGAGAAAGGAGAAGGGGAGTTTTTTGGGAATTATTAGTGTGATGAACGGTATGGGTCACTCCTTCAGCTGGGGTGGCAGATTTCGCCACTAACGCCTTGACGGGATCGTTAAGGGACATCCGCGCCAGGTCACTGAGATCGGCTGGCATGGTGGCTGAAAATAATAATGTTTGTCGGGCTTCGGGAAGGGCCTCAATGATTTGGTTTAACTGTGGTGCAAATCCCATGTCTAACATCCGGTCGGCTTCATCCAAGACGACGATTTGAAGTTTATTGAACAACACCGTCCCTTGCCACATATGATCCAACAACCGACCCGGTGTGGCAATAATAATATCCGGACGTTGTCGAAGCCCTCGAACTTGAGCGTGCATGTCCGCCCCTCCCACTAACGTGGTCGCAAAAATGCGACGGGCTCGCCCGAGCTTATCCACGGTACCCTGTATTTGAAAGGCCAATTCCCTGGTGGGAGCTAAGATTAATGCTCGTGGTTTACCCTTTGGTCCCTCTGCCAACCGTTCAATCATGGGGATCACAAACGCCGCGGTTTTTCCGGTACCGGTTTGCGCGCAACCTAACACGTCTCGGCCTTCTAAAGCCGGAGGGATGGCTTGGGATTGAATCGGGGTCGGTTCTTTCAGGCCCGCCCTGGCTAAGGCTTCGACTAGGCGCTCAGACACACCAAGCGCACCAAACTGAGACAACGCAGTTGTAGACATACTTCTATTCCTTTTTATCACAAGGATCGTATCTGTACGTGGTCAGAAAACCGAGGGAGGCAGAATCAGGTGGGGAGTCCGCTCCAAGGAGGATCTGGTCGCGATACGATCGCGAGGCCCGAAATTTCTTGAATGTTCCTACCGTCGGACCGAATCAGCACGAACGACTACAGGGTACAGGACAATCTACAACCTGTCAAATTCTAAGATATTTGCTCATGGCGACTTCAAAATTGGTCTCCCATCAGCCGTGGAATCCTTCGTCAAGTCTGTTTTTCAGGAAATCGGGAAGGAAAACTTGACGGGGGGGGAACTCCATCGCCCCCGATAGTTGGGTAAAGGGTTTGGGATCTCTCTTGATGGCACAAAACAATTTAAGTAGTCGGATCAGAGGGAGCAACGTATTTTTGAGCAGCTTCTCGAACTGCTGGATGAGGGTCGTCGGTCATGAGCTTGCGAAGGGTTGATGGCGATTGTCCGGTTCGGCCAAAAATTTCCACCGCTCGAACCCGTAAATGTGAATTGAACGAATCCAGAATTCTCCAGGCAAGAGGGACCAATTCTTCACCCCTCCCCGGCTTTTTCAATAATTCATCGATCGCCCGTTGAAAGGCCACGTCTTGAAATACCGACTGCGAGGATTCCATATATTGGTCTTGATAGTCATTTTGGGTCATTTTCTTCTCATGTGCTAAGGGATAGGCTCCCACCCCCACGTGGAGCACCGCCCGCTGCAGGGCTTCGTCAAGAGAAATTCTTTCTGCCATCAATTCCTGAAGCATGGGCCCTAAAAAGTAGTAAAAAGATTGAGTTTCAAATTTCATGAGGGCATCTAAATACGGTGGAGTGCCAGACACCAGATTGGTTGAGGTTTCGACAACTTCCCAGTTATAGGGTTCCTTCAACGTTTCTCCTCGAAACTCAAACGTGGCATGAATCGTGGTTCCCCATAAGCCTACACCATATTGCGGGCCTCGCCTCTCTCGATACGTAACAGAAAGTTCAAAATTTGTTGAAGGCAAGTCCTGAAAACCGGTTCTGAACCCCGCCCCCGAAAGCTTTTTTCGTATCGTACCCTCCACGTCATACAACACTCGTCCACGTGTTTTCCAAGTAGTCGTTTCCACGATGACGGAAATACGGGGGTGCATGATTGGAGAAATAACCCGATTATTGATTCTCTGGTCCGTCCTTTCTTGAGCAAGCAGGTGGTTCGGAAATCCGCCCCCCCCAGTTCCAACGCATAGGAGGAGCCCACAACATAGAATACAGGCCCAGCCAGAATTGTTTCGTCGTTTCATAGGACAACCTGCTCGGAAGAATGAGTGTCCATTCCAAAGATTTCCGGATATAAAAAAGGAAATTTGAACTCTCATTGCTCGCATCGGTTTTTTCAAGAGTAAACCCATGACATCAGCCCTTAATCGATTCGAGAAAAATGGGATTATTCTGGGGGAAATCGTTGTACGATCAATTCCAATTCGACGGGAGCCTGCAATGGTAATTCAAAGGCACCCAACGCTAACCTGGCATGTCGCCCCGCATCACCGAAAACGGCGACAAAGAGGTCGGAGGCGCCATTGACTACAGCAGGTTGTTCTCCGAACCCTTCTGCCGAAGCCACGTGGCCCGATAGACGAACGACTTGTTTGACCTGCTCAAGGCTTCCCAATTCTTGTTGAAGAATAGCCAGTGCATTAATGCCTGCGATTCGTGCCGCATGAACCCCCTGCTCGACGGATAGCTCCCGCCCCACTTTTCCGGGCTGAAGAATTTTTCCGCCTTGAAATGGCAACACCCCGCTCACAAACACCAAATCACCTGTCTGACAGGCCGGAACATAGGATCCTACGGGACGAGGCGCGGCGGGCAGTTCAATACCCAACTTCCGAAGGGTTTCTTCAATGGTCATAGGAATGGAAAATCGTTCAGAAGCTAGGAAGATTGCTTCTTTCCGGTGCGTCGCTGGTACTTATCAACAGCCCTATTATGTTCCGCCAGCGTCACGGAAAACTCATGGCTGCCATCATTTCGGGAAACGAAATACACAAATTTGCTGGGGGTTGGAAAAAGAGCCGCCTTTATGGCCGCCAATCCAGGATTGGCAATGGGCCCCGGAGGTAATCCCCGGACTCTATACGTGTTATAGGGGCTATCCACGGATAAATCCGCTTTTCGAATATTTCCATCGAAATACTCCAAAGCATAGATGACGGTGGGATCACTTTGAAGGGGGATATTTTGCCGAAGGCGATTATGGAACACACCGGAGACGAGAGGTCGTTCAGTGGCCAGCCCGGTCTCTTTTTCAATCACCGAGGCCAAGGTCACGACTTCCTGGAGAGTCATACCCATCATCTTGGCGCGTTCGAGTAAGTCCGGAGTCACCACCTCATGAAATCGTTTCACCAACGTCCCAAGAATGGCTTCCGGTGGTGTAAACCGGGCAAAACGATAGGTATCAGGGAATAAGTATCCCTCCAAACTCGGAGCGTTCACCCCTACACTCTTCAAAAAGGCCGGGTCTCGATTCAACCGCAAAAGGGCTAGCTTATCGGCCAGGTTTTTTTCATGAAGAATATTCGCGATTTGGACAACGTTATATCCCTCCGGAATCGTCACAGCATGATGATAGACCTGACCACTGACGATTTTGGTTAATATCTGAGTGGGACGGAGACCGGCATGCAATTCGTATTCACCGGGAATGATGTTGCGATCCACCTGCTGGACACGACCAAGAAGGCGGAAGAACTCCTCTGATGAAACTAATTCTCGCTCAAAAAGAATGTGGGCGACTTCCGCGAAGGAAGCCCCCGGGGAAATAGTGATAATTTGGGTGGGGTCGGAGGTGCTCAGCGGTTCATTCAATTTCACAAAACCGACCACCAACAAGCCCCCTACACATCCTAAAAATAGGACGATGGAGACGATTTTGCGAATAACGCTCATATCTGGCTGCCTCCTTTCCTCCTTGATCCTTTTCGGTTCATTTTGAGAAAAGTTTGATATGAATACGTCCGTGGGCTTCCGAAAATCCCTATCCCTCTAATTGGGTCTTAATAAAGTCATATACACAATCGAGGGCCCTATCTAACTCGGTCGGCTGATTCCCCCCAGCCTGTGCCATTTCAGGCCGTCCTCCCCCAGAACCTCCAACCATTTGGGCCACATGCTGAGCGATTGTTCCAGCCGGCAACCTGACCGATTGTTCCTTGGATACGATCACCAATAAGGAAACTTTTTCATCCTTCACGGATCCTAAGATCAAGAAGCCAGATGCCACCTTTTTCCGTAGTTTATCAGAAAATGTTCGTAATTCCTGCATATTCAGGCCATCTATTCTTTGCACTAAGATGGGTATCCCACCGATGTCACGAATGGCGACCTCTTGGGCCACTCCTTGATGGTCCAACGCCTTTTGTTTGACCCGTTCCAATTCCCGTTCGGTTTCTCTCAGGGTCATGACTAATTTTTTGGTTTTTTCCACCACCTCGGAGGGACTGGTTTTTAAGATTTGGGCCAATGTATTCCATTCCGTCTCCCGACCCTGGGCATGGCTGAGAGCCCCTTCCCCCGTTAAAGCCTCGATTCGTCGAACCCCGGCCGCCACTCCACCTTCTGACACGATTCGGAAGAGCCCCACCTCACCCGTTCGATGGCAGTGAGTTCCACCACAAAGTTCCTTACTGAAGTCACCAATTTCCACTACCCGTACCTGATCCCCATACTTATCGCCAAAAAAGGCCAATGCCCCCCGCTCTAACGCTTGTTGCATGGCCATCTCTTCAGTTTGAACCTGAGTATTCTGGCGAACTTGGTCATTCACCATGTTTTCGAGTTCTTCCACGTTTCGCGAAGACAATCCCTTAAAGTGAGAAAAGTCGAATCGTAGGCGACGCGGTTCTACCAACGATCCATATTGTTTCACGTGTGGGCCAAGGACCTCTCGCAAGGCCGCATGGATTAAATGGGTGGCAGTATGGTTTTTCGCAGCATTGTCCCGTAACCTTTGGTTAACCGTGGCAGTAATTTCCTCGCCGACATGTACTGATCCCTCGAGGACTTCCCCTTTATGGAGGACCCATCCTTTCCCTAATTTTGTCGTATTGTGGACCACTATTCTTGAGGTGGGCCCGACCAATGTTCCGTGATCTCCCACCTGGCCTCCCCCTTCGGGATAAAACGGAGTGTGATCCAATACCAGATCAACCGTTTCTCCCTGACTCGCACCAGATACCACCCGATTCCCATTCAGGATAGCCAGTAACGTTCCCTGAGCCCGCTGGTGGTCGTACCCCAGGAAGGTCGTCACCGGAAGGGAGTCAATAGCCTTGACCACCTCTACCTGAGAGTCGGCCTGGGAAAATTTGGCCGTTTTCCTGGCTCGATCCCGTTGTTCGGCCAAGGCCTGTTGGTAACCTTGATGATCTACCTGAAGGCCTTCTTCCCGAGCGGCATCCTCTACCAGGTCAACCGGAAACCCATACGTATCGTACAGTTTAAATACCGCCTCGCCATCAATGTGTTTTTGACCACGACTTTTGGCTTCGGCTATTTGTTGATTCAGCAAGGGGAGAGCTTGTTCCAGAGTTCCGATGAAACGACCCTCCTCCCCCTGGACGATCTCCGAAACCGTATCGGCCATCGTTCGGAGTTCTGGGTACACAGGGTTCAATTGCGTCACCACCAGAGACACCAGTTCGAATAAAAACTCCCGCTCCATTCCCAGCAGACGGCCATGACGGGCCGCCCGACGCATTATTCTTCGTAGCACATAGCCTCGTCCTTCATTGGACGGTAAGACTCCATCGGTGATCAAGAAAGTCATAGCCCGTAAGTGATCAGCAATGACTCGCATAGACCGATCGGATTGCGGTGATTCACCATACTCATGCCCGGTCCCTTTGCCGATACTCTCTAGAATCGGCCTAAACACATCGCTATCATAATTCGAACCGACTCCTTGCGTGACGGCCGCGAGTCGCTCCAAGCCCATCCCGGTATCGATACTCGGTTTTGGGAGTGGCTGAAGGGTCCCTGAAGAGTCTCGATCGAATTGCATGAAGACTAAATTCCAGATTTCTAGGTAGCGGTCGCACTCACACCCCACCGCACACGTGGGTTGACCGCAACTAAATGTCTCACCCTGATCGATTAATATTTCAGAACAGGGTCCACAGGGACCTGTTTCACCCATCTGCCAGAAATTGTCTTTGTCGCCCAGTCTCACCAATCGCTCGACCGGGAGACCAATGTGGTTTTTCCAAATATCATAGGCCTCTTGGTCATCTCGATAAACCGTGGCCCACAACCGATCGGGAGACAAACCGGCTATCTTGGTGAGGAACTCCCAACCAAACGTGATCGCCTCTTCTTTAAAGTAATCTCCGAAGGAGAAATTTCCCAACATTTCAAAGAAGGTATGATGGCGGCGAGTAAAGCCTACATTTTCCAAATCATTGTGCTTGCCTCCCGCCCGCATACATTTTTGGATCGAAACCGCCCTCACATACGGCCGGGTTTCTTCACCCAAAAACACCCGTTTAAACTGGTTCATGCCCGCATTCGTGAACAGGAGTGTGGGATCGGCTTGCGGGATAAGCGGAGCACTGGGCACATCGGCATGCCCCCGTTCGACAAAAAATCGTGTGAAGGCCGACCGCAACTCCATCGATGAGGTGATCATTGGATAAGCATTCTGTGGGTTGTTTGCAGGTTACGTATCAGAGTCAGAGCTTCGGGTTTAGGTTCTGGAGCCGGCCGGTCTTTTTGATTCGGATCGTGGTGAGGCCGCGCGATCCTCTAAAGAGGATTTTTTGTTTAAGCCAAAACTTTCTCGAATCCGTTCCTCAATGTCTTTGGCGATATCAGGATTTTGTTTCAAGAAATTTTTCACCGATTCTCGCCCCTGCCCCAGACGCTCTTCTTTGAATGAATACCATGCTCCAGCCTTATCGACAATGCGACGATCCACGCCCAAATCCACTAATTCTCCGACTTTAGAGATTCCCTCCGCGAACATGACATCAAATTCGGCCTGTTTAAAGGGTGGGGCCATTTTATTCTTGACCACTTTGACCCGGACCCGATTCCCCTGCACCTCTTGCCCATCTTTTATCGTTTCAATTCGCCGGATATCCAAACGAACCGAGGAATAAAATTTCAAGGCATTGCCCCCGGTGGTGGTTTCGGGATTTCCAAACATGACCCCAATTTTCATTCGAATTTGATTAATGAAAATGATCGTGGCCTGGGATTTAGATATGGCTCCCGTCAGTTTCCGCAAGGCCTGAGACATAAGACGAGCTTGAAGCCCCATATGGGAATCCCCCATCTCTCCTTCGATTTCGGCTCGAGGAACCAGGGCGGCCACGGAGTCCACGACGATGATATCTAACGCCCCACTCCGAACCAATGTTTCCGCAATCTCCAGAGCCTGTTCTCCCGTGTCTGGCTGGGCCACCAAGAGGTCATCGGTTTGGACACCCAACTTTTTGGCATAGGAAATGTCTAATGCATGCTCCGCATCGATAAACGCCGCTGCGCCACCCGCTTTTTGAGCCTCCGCGATGGCATGGAGACAAAGCGTGGTTTTTCCCGAGGATTCCGGACCAAAAATTTCGATCACACGCCCTCGGGGCAATCCTCCGATTCCCAAAGCCATGTCTAAGCTCAACGAGCCAGTGGGGATAGCCGGGATATTTTCGGATGGGTCCTCCCCCCCTAACTTCATGATGGCCCCCTTCCCGAATTGTTTTTCGATTTGCGTGAGGGCCAAATCCAGAGCGCGCTGTTTGCCATCCTTCGGCGTTTCTTTTTGAGCACTTCCACGGTCTGCCATAAACGTTCCTTTGGTTCGATATGATTGAGGGTGTGTCTGGATGGCGGCTATCTTACCCCACCCTCCTAATCAGGTAAATGGTTAACACCAGAAGACTCATCACCATTTTCTTCTTGGAGAGGGACGGTCCATAATGGAGTGTATTGGGCACCGGCTGGCCCGAGAACACTCTGAAACAGACTGAACCGATCCACCCAAATGGTGCCAAGGTTCGGATTTCGGTCCAGAGTCCCACTTTCTTGAAGGATTCGACCGACCGATTCCTGCTCATGCTTGATTCGGGCCAAAGTGAAGTGAGCATGAAAGGGTTTGTTGTCAGGGGGGAAACCCAACGACTCTAAGAGAATTTCTAGATGCAGGACCAAATCGTGCAGAACGTGTAGATTCCCCTCGCATCCCACCCACAAAATCCGAGGCCGCTTGGCATGAGGAAAGACTCCCAACCCCTTTAGTCCTAGGGTGAAGGGCCTGAAATCTTTCCCCACCCCTTGAAGGCTGCTGTACAGTCGGTGTACCAATGACTCTTCCAGATATCCTAAAAACTTTAGCGTCAGATGAACCGATTCTGGCCGAACCCAATTTATCACAGGAAAAATGGGGCGAAGTTCCCGTTGAAGTTGGCGCAACTGTGCGCGCACTTCCGTGGAAATATCGACGGCAAGAAATCCTCTCAGGGCGTTTTTCAACTCACTTCCCTTCATGAACAACATATCGTCGGATCATATCCAAAGCCGCTTGCGAAGCCCGAAGTTTTATTTCAGTCCGGTTCCCCCAAAACTGTTTTTTGAAGACTTGCCTTTTTCTTGGACCATCTATCGCCATATACACCAAACCCACGGGTTTCTTGGGGGTCCCACCGCCCGGCCCTGCCACCCCAGTTATCCCCACCCCAACTTCTACCCCGCTTTGAGTTTTGATACCCGCGGCCATGGCTTGGGCGACAGGGGCACTCACTGCTCCAAATCGACGAAGGAGTGCACCCGAAACCCCCAACAACTCCTGTTTCGCGGTATTGCTATAGGTGATACACCCCCGATCTACGTATCCAGAACTCCCGGGAACATCGGTGAGACGATTGGTCAGTAACCCACCGGTGCAGGATTCAGCCAAGGCTATTTTCCATTTTCGAGAAAGTAATAAATTTCCCACCACTTCTTCCATCTCCTGATCTCCTTCAGAAAACAAACAAGGCCTTAACACCTTCCTCATTTTTTTCAAGAAAAATGCCTTTTCCTCTTCTATTGCCAAAATCCTTTGGTTTACATCCTTATGAACGGGGCCCACTGGAACTCTTTCCAGCCACTTACTCACGCTAACTTTCACCCCCAAGGGAGAAGGCAGGAAGGATAGGTTCCAAGCAGACAGGAATGGCAAAAGGGGAGTCAAAAGCTGTTGGATCTTCGTTTCCGGCAACCCAAAGGTGTTAAAATGATGAACCCAGAGTAAAGGGGAGGAAGCGTAAATCTTCTGTAAGTGCTGAGCGATGGGGCCTTCCATCATCACCTTCGCTTCTTCAGACACTCCGGGAAGCATAAACACATGCACCCTTTCCGTCTGAAGGTAAATACCTGGGGCAGTCCCAACAGCGTTGGCTAACACTTTTGCCCCTTTGGGAATGCGGGCTTGCCGTGCCATAATGGGAGTCATCTTTCGCCCTCGCCTTTGCATCTGCCGTTGAACCTCGAGCCACGCATGTTTTCGGAGCCTAAGGGGTCGTCCCAACGTTTGGGCGACCGCTTCGCGTGTGCAATCATCGAGTGTGGACCCCAATCCTCCGGTCACGATAATCACGTCTACCGTTTTCAGTGAGTATACAATCGCTCGTTGAATTGCTTCGCGGCTATCACCCACAACCGTTTTTTGCCTGAGGGTAATCCCACACTGAGCCAAGGTCTCCCCGATAAATACTGAATTTCGATCGATTCGCCCTCCATGAAGCAGCTCGGATCCCACGATAAGTATATCGGCGAGTATTGTTTTCATGATTGAAGGATGACTCCCATAGCTTCCATCCACAAAGACAAGATTTAAGGAATCTGCGAAAAATCCAATTGAAACTTTTCTTCCCCTCCCACCCCGGGGAAGACGGCTATCCAAGTTGGACCTTCCAAATTAAACGTACCATACGCAAACGACGCAACAATTTTAGCCCGAAAAGCAGGAGATTTCGGCCAAAATTTGCTTCGAGATGCGCGACCATCCATACGGATTCGGGTGGGAGAAATGAGGTGTCCCTCTTGTTGCAAAGTAAGGTAACTTCCCTTGGCAAAAATTGGAGAATCCCCATAAATCGTGACAACTACCTGCAAGGCTTCCTCTTCCAATGCCCGAGCAATATCTTTTGGGGTTGGAGTTTCGCCACGAAGAGCATAGTGACCGGACATCACAGCAATCCCGCCTAACTTCGTCATCAAAAACCCATGCGTGCGGGCCCCGTCCTGCTTACCAAAATGCGCATACAATTCGATCGGAGGTTGATGTTTTTTCCCTAATTCCCTTCCCCTTTCGAGAGCTTTTTCAATTTCCGCATCCACTGGTTCGTCCACGATGGCCTCAACGACGGTCCAACCCCCTAAGTTGACCAAGAGAATCATTCCGGAAAGGGACACCATTTTCGTTAATGCCGGCCTTCTCACCTGTTGCCTCCTTGCTTCAGAAAATCCTTTGTTTTTGCCGAGCTCCATTTCTTGGAGGAATGGGAAAAGAGATCCCCCACCAACATCATTGACAATTCTCTACCGGCGATGTTAATACCTTTTCGTTTAAGTTGTTAAAAAACCACAGGTTTTTCTTTCGACGGGAGGTTTACCATGGCTGGTGCCGAAGAGGCTGCCAAACGACAATTTGTCAATTTTAGTTACTATAAAGTCGATCCACAATGGAGGCGGTTATCCAAGGAGGAAAGAGACGCCGGTAAACAAGAGTTTGTCCGTGCGGCCGAAGAGTATTCTGGAAAGGTCATTACCGTTCCTTATACCACTGTCGGTATCCGTGGGGACTGTGATTTCATGCTTTGGCGAATTAGTTATGAGTTGGAAATGTTCCAAGAAATGGGCTCAAAACTCCTGTCCACAGGCTTAGGAAAATATTTGAGTGTTCCGTATTCCTATCTTTCCATGACCAAACGGTCAATCTATGTCGATAATCACGTTCATGAAGGGCAAGATAGCCGGCGACTTAAAATCACTCCCGGTCGGGCTAAGTATATTTTCGTCTATCCCTTTGAAAAAACCAGAGATTGGTATCTTCTGACGAAAGCAGCCCGTCAAGGCATGATGGATGAGCATATCGAGATCGGTCATAAATACCCTTCTGTAAAATTGAATACTACCTATTCATTTGGACTTGATGACCAGGAATTTGTGGTGGCCTTTGAAACAGATTCTCCCCAAGACTTTCTGGACCTCGTCATGGAACTTCGTTCGACCGAAGGTAGTCGGTACGTCAAACGTGATATTCCTATTTTTACCTGTATCATGAAAAGTTTAAAGGAAGTCGTGGAAACGCTCGGAGGTTAAATCAAAAGAAGTCTACCCCCTGTTTCGTCCGTCCTCAATTGTTTCTCGCCGAGATACTTGGGCCTCTTCTGAATAAGACGCAGGCCCTTTTTTTTGGATTCCCCCCAAAAAAATTTTTTCAGGATCGTAAGAAACGGTCTTTTTTTCGATTATAGTCACCCCTTTTCTAAGCTATCCAAGCGAATTAAAGACGCTCCGCGGCAACACCCTCCTGGCGATTATATCTGAATCTTAAGGATTTTGACTGTTTCATGCCGCTCCAGAGACCGTTTTGACACCCTTCTGGATGGTGTGCTATCACAGATTCAGCCTTTTGAAATGGGTGAGGTTTTTCCATGGATACCGAATCAAATATCCTATTCGTTCGACGAGAGAAAGACGGGGCCGTGACCCTATATGTGGATGAAGAATGGGCGGCGGAAAGGGGGGTCGACCCTTCGGAGTTAGTCCAAATTGAAATTCCTCGTGAACTCTACGCCAGCGGGACGGTTCAGCAACTTCGTGAGTACGCGGCAACCTATTTAGAGTCATTGGATGAAACCAACTCGAGCACATGAGCCCTACTATGGCGGTCCAAGAACGAAATTCCTCCATGTCCCCTAGGTTGCAATTTTCCCAAATCGAAGCTGCCATGGATGCCCTTTCGGTGCAAAACCGAACCATGGTTCAACTCCTTCTTCTTCAGTACCTCCCCGTCACTCAAGAATCTATTGACTATATGGCTACAGATCAACCCGATTCTCGATTTCTGGCCGGAGTCCAGCCCAAGAATAAAACGATATCCCTTGAGGCAGTGCAAAATGTCACTTCCCGGGCGCAACAATATAA
Organism: Nitrospirales bacterium; assembly: GCA_965223495.1. GTDB lineage: Bacteria > Nitrospirota > Nitrospiria > Nitrospirales > UBA8639 > Nitrospira_E. The sequence continues at coordinate 1,790,108 of OZ245001.1, forward strand.
GGACTTTTATCGGCAAAAACGTGAACGCCCAGGGATGCAGGTAGCCTTTTTGTGCAAGTTTTTATCGATCCTTGACCAGACCATCACCATCGCGGAGCGTTTATTACAATCAGAATTTGGGGTTGACAAGGACCTTTTAACCACGACGCAATCCCAGGCGCCCACGGTCCTACTCCGTCAAGAAAAGCGCAAATTGGAACGTGAATGGGATAATGAGGAGGTAGAGAAAAAATCTTATCAAACACGAAGGCTTCTGTTGGAACTCCAAGCCCTTCTGAGAAGGCGTTTGACCTTTCGACGACGATATAAATTGGCAAAGCAAGATTTGGTCGCAGCCGGCAATGCTCCCTTAAAAGACCATGAGATAGCCCATATCTGGGGAATCCCCTTAGGGAGCTTAGCAGCGAGAAAAGTCAAGGCTCTTCAGGAATTCCTCACTTTATTACAACAACAGCAAGAAGCTTCCCAGAAGGACAACCCTGGGACCGAGCAACCCATCGATCTTTGGCGAGAGACGTTTACGGTCCTAGCCAAACGCCCTTTGGAGCGATCGGTCGTAGAATACGATGGCTTGGAAAAAACCGAGGAACAATTGTTAGGGAAATTGCGAGTGTTTCTAAGCGGTTCGATGTCCGAGCCCGAAGAATCCAAATTTTGGACGAGCATTACCAAGGTGAATGATACGGAATATTCAGGCAGCTGGCGTTCGCATGCCAGGTCTATACTGGCCTTTCAACGATTACAAGCCATTCTCAACGACTTGGATCTTTCCGATGAAGCCATAGAAGAAGAGTTACTTGCCCGAATTACTCCAAAACTTCCGGATGATCAGCTTGCGACCCCTGAGGATGAAGAACAACCCGTTGAATTGGGGGAAATGGGGCTTGGGGTCCTTAATGCGTTTGTGGGTGAACAAGATGATAAGCGGAGAGGATAGCCTCAGGGATCCCTTTTTTTGATACGTTCCTGTTCCCCTACCCCTGAACGGTTTCTAGTACTTCCTTAGCCCAATCCAGGCTTTCCCAATAAATCTTATGGTAGATGTGAATTTCCGTCGAGTCGGGTCCTTCTTCCCAATGTCCCCCTTCAAAATCCACAACCTTCTGTAGAATATTCCCCAAAAGGCCCGTCCGCCCCAATAAGGCCTCTCTCAGCCCTTCAGCTAAAGGAAGATCCTCCAATAGGGTCTCCATGGAACAATCGAAATACGCATCCAACACGGAGAACAAACCCACCGTAAACCCTTGGCTGGGATTTTGACCCTTCAGATTACTTATCCCTTCACACATTTTTGCACGAGTTAATGCCACCACCATGAGCTCCGAGGGTTTCCCAGTATTATTCGCTAAAACAAGCAGGGAGGCCAGTTGACGCATGCGTTCGGTCCCCACGAGACAGACTGCCTGAGAGAGGGATTCAATCGTCCGGGCTAAACCTACGGCCGCTGAATTGACGTATCGAAGAAGTTTGACACTGAGACTTAAATCATTTTTAATCAGATCCTCAAGTTCTTCCATCTGAATATCTGGGTCTTGAAGTTTGGCCAACAAGAGGACCATCGCCATACGATTGCCGGATAATTTTCCGCCATCAAGGATTTGCGGTTTACAAAAAAAGTATCCTTGGAAGAGTTCGAATCCCAGATCACAACACCGTTCATACATGTCCTGATCTTCAACCTTTTCTGCCAACAATTGAACGGGATATTGTTTCAATATCTTCACATGGTGGCTTAACTCCTCAATAGATAACGCCAGGACATCCACTTTCACCAAATCCGCCACCGTTAAAAATTCTCGGCACGAATCCTTAAGGACAAAATCATCTAAGGCAATCCGGTATCCTAATAACTTGGCTCTTTTGAGTGCTTCCATTACCTCTGGAGTGGGGTCAATGGATTCTAAGACCTCCAAAACGGCCTGTTCGGAAGGCAACACTTCGAAATATTGAGAGAGAAAACAGTCCTTGGTGAGATTGATGAAGGCAAAGGATTTTCCAGCGATATGATCGATGCCCATTTCCAACAAAGAATTGACCATGACTCGGGCAGAGGCTTGCTCCCCATCAGTAAATTGAGCCGCGTTACTACTCCCGTCTCGGTATAGTAATTCGTACCCAAACACCTGCATTCGGTGATCAAATATGGCCTGACGAGCCACCAGAACACGCGGTTGATTTTCTACGACCACAGACTCAGGCATGGGGACCCTAGCTTTTCATGAAATTAGGCATAAAAGGAAACCATTTCATCGATTTTTTCAAATCAATTGTCTGATGTTTCTCCCCTATGGTATAGATCTTCTTGCCTTGAGAGGCCTTGATACTGTAGTAGAAGGGGGTGCTGTTTGGGGTGTACCTGACAATCCCCTATGACATGGCGGTGTAGCTCAGGTGGTAGAGCAGCGGACTCATAAGCCGCGGGCCGGGGGTTCAAATCCCTCCACCGCCACCACTCCTTTTCCAGGGTAACCAGCCATCACCTCTAACTGTCATCCCTCAATCTCTAGAGGAAGCCGTTTTCCCTCTCTCTTTAGGATTGCTATTCTTTTCTTCGGTCAATTCACCCCACTTGTTTAATCTTATTTTTTAGGTCTCTTACCATCCAGGTATGGACATTTTTGAGAAAAGCAGGGGAAGGACATGAGGGTAAGAAAAGGTTAAGAAAGCACCGCAACCACCAAAAAGAGTTGAGAATCAATCTTGGAAATTTCAGGACTAAAAATGAGGGAATCTGGAGACGGGAAAACCTGCAGGTGAGCGAGAAAATGGTTCCTAGCTGTGAATGGTCGAGAAAACCAGGGTTTCTTCGAAGACCCCTGGTTTCCCGGAACTCATGCTCACAGGATTAACAACGAGATTACCTATGACAACTGGGTGGACATCGAATGAGGGAGCGACGCCTCCAAACCAACCAACCTTACCGAACAGCCTTCCGGTTGCGTTGACCCTTTCAGTCATCCCTTACGCCCTCGCGATATTTCTCAGTGCGTTTTTGCTCTTCCAAATAGAACCCATTATCGCCCGCTATATCTTGCCTTGGTTCGGGGGTACGCCCGCTGTCTGGACTACATGCATGCTATTTTTTCAAGTCTTTCTTCTGGCTGGGTATGCCTATGCTCATTTTATCGCCAGCCATTGCTCTCCTCGCCTTCAAGCCATTATCCATCTGAGTCTTTTGGGAATATCCCTCGTTTTACTCCCGATTACCCCTGAAGAGGGGTGGAAACCGGATGGGACAGAAAATCCAATGGTAACCATCGTCCTCCTCCTCTTGATGACCATCGGAATTCCCTTTCTTATGGTTTCGGCCTCCGGTCCACTACTGCAACATTGGTTCAACCGGATCCACCCTACCTTTTCTCCCTATCGGCTTTATGCCTTATCAAATTTTGGGTCTCTCTTGGGGCTCCTATCCTATCCGTTTTTTATTGAACCCCACCTGGGCTTGGACACTCAAACACTATTGTGGTCGGGTGGATTCGGGCTATACACCATTATTTGCCTATGGGGAGCAATTCCACTCATCCGCCTCCACTCCCAGGAACCGCCTTCGAATCCGATAGAATCCCCAACAGCCCCAAACCACCCCATACCCGAAAAAGTCCTGACACTCGCCCTCGCGGCTTGTGGATCCTTAGTTCTCCTGGCCAGTACCAATCAGATTTGTCGAGACATTGCCGTCATTCCCTTCCTGTGGGTACTCCCACTTAGTCTTTACCTTATCTCATTCATGCTGTGTTTTGATCACCCCCGTTGGTACAACCGAAAAATATGGGTGCCCATACTCCTCATTTCTCTCACCTCGGTGGTCTACCTGTTACATCAGGATTATTCCGACGTTGAGATGAGTGTGTATTTTCAGATTTTCATTTATTCGACCGCTCTGTTTGCCTGCTGCATGGTCTGCCATGGGGAACTGGTTCGACTAAAACCTGCGGCCGAATTCCTCACGTCTTTCTACCTCATGATTGCTTTGGGGGGAGCCTTGGGGGGGCTTTTCGTTAACCTGGCTGCACCTCTTCTATTCAAGGGTTACTGGGAGTTTCATGGTGGGTTGGTGGCCACGATGACACTCCTGGGAATTTGTTTATTCCGAGGCACGGACCCAATTTTCACACCTTTTTTACGTTTGGTGGGAAAGCTTTCCTGGGTGAGTGTGATTGCCACCCTCATCGTGTTCTTAGGTCTACATATCCACGAACAAGAAAAAACGAGCATTCTTACCAAACGGAATTTTTATGGTGTCCTTCGAGTGAATGAGGTAGATTTGGATAACGAATTTGCTACCCGCTTCTTGTATCATGGTCGTATCACCCACGGTGAACAGTTCCTCAGGGCTGAGAGAAAATCATACCCTCGGGCCTATTACGGGCCTTATAGCGGGGTCAGTTTGGCCATCAGGCGACATCCCCAGTACTTCAAATTGATCAATCAAGATAATAGAACACCTTCCATGGGCCTTCGGGTCGGAAACATTGGGTTAGGAATCGGAACCATCGCCACCTATTCAAGACCTGGCGATACCTACCGTTTCTACGAAATTAACCCCGACGTCGATAAAATAGCCAGGACATATTTCACTCATCTTGAAGATGCACCCGGCACACAAGAAGTCATATTAGGGGATGGCCGCATTTCTCTTGAACGAGAGCTGGAGAACAATAACCGGCAACATTTTGACGTCCTGGCGATTGATGCCTTTAGTGGGGATGGCATTCCCATTCACCTTTTGACCCGCGAGGCTTTCGCCCTGTATTGGAAACATCTGAATCCCGAAGGAATTTTAGCCTTACACATCACCAATTATCATTTTGATTTCAGCCCAGTGATCCGGGCTCTTGCGAAGGAGTTAGACAAACGAGCCGTGTGGATTAAAGATTCAGGCGATTCCCAGAAGGGTAATTACTACAGCGATTGGGTTCTGGTGACCAGTAACCAGAATTTTTTAAAGGATCCCTTCGTCTATAGCCGAATCGAGCCATGGCCGTCGACAAGACAGGAAGAAATTTTGTGGACTGATGATTATAGCAACCTCTTTCAGGTGGTCGCTCCCTAACCTCTCACGAAGCAAGCTTTTTTCTGCTCAAGGAGACAGGGATCGTTGGCCAACAGTTTCATCACTGTCAGAGAAGGATGAGCGGAAGGCTGGGGGTCAAGCCACGGGAACTTTCTGGGTTTTCTGAATGGGGGCTTGACTTGATCCTGTGGAATAATGCCCATTTAATGATTTTTCATTCAGTGGTAATTCAATGAGGACCGTTGTCCCCTTACTGGGTTGACTATGAACCTTCAAGCGCGCACCAATCTGTTTCGCTCGAACAACCATGTTTCCCATTCCATGCCCTTGTGCACCTACGAGGTCCACCTCAAAGCCTTGTCCATTATCACTCACTTCCAACATTATTTGCGATTTATCTTTAATGACCGACACCCTTCCCTTTTTGGCTTGAGAATGTTGGACACTATTCTGAATGGCTTCCCGAAGGATATGAAGGAGTTCAACACAATGTTCTGACGAAAGGTTCTCCTCTAAAGAGGCTTTCACTTGGACCGAGATAGGAAATGACCCCTCTTTATTGATTTCTTCAACTAAGGTTCTAAGGGCCACATCAAACTTATTTCCTAAGAGGACTCCTGCTTTTAAATCTTCCAAAAACATCTGAAGTAACCGGGAAAGGTTAGCGACTTGTTCAATGATGTACGTGGTAGGTTTGCCCACTTCCATCGCTATTTGAATTTGGCGAAGGGCACGAGCGATTCGATCATGGAATTGATGAATAATAACATTGCGCTCATCAATCACCCCCAATAACTCTTTATTTCGCTGTAGAATTTCTAATATCGGAGCTAAAAAAATTACCCCGCCAAATAATAGGCCGGCCACGATTAGTCCAGATACTTCGTGGAAAACATGTAACATCGAGGGGGAAGGTCCTAAGAAGTGAAGATAGAGGCTGTAGGATTGTTGTATTCCCAATAGCCCCACGGCCAAGCCCAACAAATTCCACGCTACTGGCTTTTCAGTCGTTTTCACACGCTGAATTAAGATCCATACCGTGGCCCAATGAAGGACACATGTCCCGATTAAGGCCCATACCGCAACATTTTCCATAAAAAAATAGAACTCCCTTACGTCAAAAGTAGAGAGCGAGGCAACTGACCTGCTCAATTCTTTATCGGACCCTTTCTCGCCAATACTTCCGCGGACCTTGGGTAAATCCCCGGTCTCTCTCCGGAACTTAACGACGAAGGATCTTAAACTATCGATCTACTTGTCGGATAACCCAGAAAGGAGCTTAAGAACGCCCCGTGAATTTGTGGGGAGATTGGATCTGGAAGTTCCTGATCCCTCCTTACCCCATCTCATTAAAATTTCCATAACCATTTGTATTTATTGAGTATTTCATCCCACCCTTTTGTGGTATTTACGTACTCGGTCCCTTGCCCCACAATATCCAGTATGAAAGGGAGGGGCCCATGCGATTCTTCATTCTAATTTGGTTTGGCATGCTGATTTGGGCAGGAAACATCAATATCTACCATCCTGATACGCCGTCAAAAGCCACCGCCTCCCCAATCACGTCCTGTTCAGCAGATACCAACGGCCAAGTCATTCTTCAGCAATTGCAGGATGGCAATCTGACCAATATCCATGAAAAAGCCAATATGCTAACCATTAGTTTATCCTCCCAATGGAACGCCTTATCCCCGGCGATTCAACATCAGGCCTATCAGGCCATGGTGTGTTACGCCAACTCCCAACAGAAAAATTTTCGGCTTATGGCCCCCCAAAGTTCAGGCACCTGACTTACGGTCCTAGATCGAACGAGTTCACTCCTTCCCCTCCATTCAATCCTGGCCTCTGCGGAGTCATTCTCATCAACTAAAAGTCTAGTCATGCATCTTAGGAAGCCTTCCACGACCGACCTGACCCACAATTCGATATTGATTTGGCCAGATGAAACTTGATGTGTTTTCCCCGTTAAAGTTTACGACTATTTTTTGAAAGAAAAACTCAGGAGGAGGTGGAGGCACCGATTTGGTGAACAGCGTCTTCATAATACGCCCGCAACATAGGCAACCCCGCGAAGTCCATCAAGACGAGTTGCCGTTGATCATAGGTATTGGCCCAGTAAAAATAGATCAATTTGTGTGATTCTCCCAACTCAAAATGCATCTCCTTCCCCGTTCCATCCTGGAGAGTGGTTTCCTGATGAACGGTTTTTGAGGGTAGTCCTTCAAAAATTCGTTGAGCGGAAGGTTGATGAAGTTCATACCCTGGCATATCCATATCGTCAGCCCCCTCCCCAACCGCACCCCAACAATCTTGGATGAAGGCATTCATTTCAGGGGAGGTTAATTTTGGTAGTCTTTCAAATAACCCCAAAAGCATTTCCTTATCCTGGATACCTCCAATGATCAGTCCACAATAGTCATGCCCCCCCTTTATGACTCCCCAGACCAAAGTCCCCTCCCATATCCCATGACGGAAGAACCACGCTCCAAGGGAATCTGAAAGAGCAGCATCTTCTCTTTCTTGTGAGGTTTTGCTGAAGGTTTCGCTCATCCGGCTAGCAATAGACCCTCGGCACCTGTAGACGGTCTCTCCTTCCGTTGAAAAAGGCGATTCATCCCAGGCGAAGAATGGTTCCTCCCCGGGCTTTTTGCGCACCTCATAAAACGGCCCTTCCGTCTCAGGTTCCCCCAAGGTGTGATACGAAACAATCACTGGCTCAGAAACTAATTTCAACCCTCGTGCTTCCAAGGCTCGCTGAAACAATATTCGCCGCCCCAAATGCATGGTTTTTTCAAAGAACATGATTCGGCCATCAGGTGCGAGCATGCCCATCAGTTGGGTCAGTCGGTAATCCAGTCCCATCAACCTTTCCATCCGATCTTGGTCCTCCTGATTGAGGTTTCTTTGAAAGGTTCGCCAATCTCGACTAGGAAGTCCGGGCTCCTTCTCCTGTTGAAAAATGACCTGGGAGGAAAGGATGAGATCAAAAGGTCGCACTTCTTGAATGAACTCTTTGGTTGGACTGGCCACCCATACATTCTTTAACTGCCGATTCCTTGCCGCTTCTTGACAGGTTTCGAGGGATTTTGCGGATCGATCCATCCCCACAAATTCCACATGAGGATATCGTTCGGCCAGGAAGATCGTCAGAATTCCTACGCCACACCCAAAATCTAATACCCTCTGGGCAGGCACAATCTTTCGGGCTATAAGAGCACCCATTTTAAGATAATAATCAAATCGTTGAGAATACACGACAGGAAGAATGGTGGGATGGGCCACCAAGTCATAGAAGTCAATATCGGATTGCTCGGACTTATCTACCTGACGATCTTGCAGTAACCCATTTAGGGTCTGGAGCTTTTCTGCAGACAGTGAAGAACGTTGCCAGGAATAATATAAGGCTTCATCGTGAAATTCGCGCAGCCCCCAGGAGTGCAGGTACCGAACAAGCGCTTCCTCAGAGGTTGTTTGGGAACCCTGCTCTTCCATCCCTACCCCTCCCGCCATCAACTTGATCAAGAAAGTTCCGAAATGTAGAAATTTCCCAACGACCGATCCTGAAATCTGGACACGACGGGAACGGGAACACTTAAAACTTGGAAGAAAGCATCATCGCGTCTTGATATTCTTGGGGAATGGGGTGCGGTTGTTTCAATTGCCCAGTTCCCAAGACCATGTATTTTTCAACGGTCAGACTCGAAAGGGTCAGGGGACCCCGACAATGAAGATGCGAACTGTTCGTACCAATTTCAGGTCCCAGCCCAAATCCGTCGCCTCCATGAAGGCGGGTCGAGGCATTCACGCACACCGCACTGGAATCAACTTCTCGGACAAACCGCATGGCTAATTCATAGTCTCGCGTCACAATGGTGTCGGTATGGCCAGGGGAGTACTGAGCAATATGATCTAAGGCTTCTTCGCTATCCTTGACAACCTTGATATTCATTTCCATCGTCTGAAATTTTGTTTCCCAATTCTCTTTCTTCGCTTCACGAATCCCCAGATGGCCGGTCATTTCCATGACTCCTAACATCGACACCGTCTTCGGGCAACCATATAAAGTTACCTTAAATTCCTGGAGCATTCGGCGGGTAAGTCCAGGCAACAAATACCGAGCGACACCTTGATGAATTAAGAGCGTATCCAGAGAGTTAGGGGAAGAAGGATCTTGAATTTTGGCATTGACCGCGATCATCTGAGCCAACGGAATATCCACGGCCTGATCCACATACACATGACACAGCCCTCCTTCAAATCCAATGACGGGGACCCGAGCTTGTTCCAACACGCCTTGTCGTAACCGTGTTCGACCACGCAGAACAAGGGCTTGCACCCATCCAGCCCTTCGAGCCACTTCCAGCGCGGCTTCGGGCTCAGTTCTATCCAAAAAAACCATTCCCCCCTCAGGGATGTGATGGTCCTTGCAAGCGGATTGAAAAAGGCGAAACATTGCAAGATTGGTATGTAACCATTCTGCCCCACCGCGATACATACACACATTATTGGTCTTAAGACTCATCCCAAAAGATTCCACCGTCATTTGTGGACCTAAATCTGAAATCACACCCAAGACACCAAGAGGTGATCGCATCTTGTGCACCTGGAGGCCATCCTCGGTCATCCAGGCCTGATTGACCTCTCCGATTGGATCAGGCAACCTCACAAGGTCCCTTAAATACTGTGTCATCCGTTCAATATCTTCGTCAGTGACTTTGATGCGCTCGACCATTTCCCGGTAGGCTTGTTGCCCTAAGTCTTTGGATATATTAGCCAAATCCTTTTCATTGCCTTCTCGAATTTCGGAATTCTTAGTCTCTAGCTGGTCGGCCATGGCCATTAATACCTGGTTTTTGACATCGGAGGACAACACGGACATACCGCGTACAGCCGCTTTCGCTTGCTTTAAAAGATCTTGCACATACAACTTTAATGGAACCTCAACCATACCTTTTGCTCCTTATTTCACGGATGAATACTAAAAAAATTGACTATAGCCAGGGATACCCATAGAGTCAAAAACCACAGTGGGGGATCGGCCCTTCCGCGAAAAGCCCCATAAAGAATTTGATAATCCCCCCACCCCGGGGAAGAATAAACAACCCAACTCTCAGGTTGAATTGGTTTTTCAACCTATGGTAGACTTGTTCTTTTAGGGGCTCCAGTACCTTGAAAATACGTATTTTGCATGAATGAATCTTCACATGGAATAGCCTGCCTGACTAGACAATCTCTCTCCATTGTCTCCTGCCGGTTCCATTTGAACCAAAAAAAATTACCTGAAAAACTTTTATCATCCATATTTGTGTGCGATTAACTCCATGATCCTATGAAAGGGGGTGGCAAGGTCCGCTATGGTCACGATTAAATCGTTATTAGAAGCAGGAGTGCATTTTGGGCATCAAACGAATCGTTGGAACCCCAAAATGAAACGGTATATTTTTGGCGAAAAAAATGGCATCTACATCATAGATTTACAGATTACCCTTCAATGTTTTCAGACCGCGTATGAATTTACCCGGGATACCGTCGCCGGCGGTGAGTCCGTTTTATTCGTTGGGACCAAGCGTCAGGCAATGGACATTGTTGAAGACGAAGCCAAGCGATGTGGGATGTTCTTCGTGAATCAGCGGTGGTTAGGGGGAATGTTGACAAACTACCAAACGCTACGGCGGAGCATTGCCCAACTCAAAAAGCTTGAAGCCGCTGAAACCGACGGGACGTATGAGCGCCTGAAAAAGAAAGAAATTGTTCGAATGAAAAAGGAACAGGCGAAGCTCGAAAAGTACTTGAGTGGCATTAAAGGGATGAATGACATTCCGGGTTGCATCTATATTTTGGATACTCGCATTCAACACATTACGGTCAAAGAAGCCAATCGACTCGGCATTCCCGTGATTGCCCTGGTGGATACCAACTGTGACCCGGAAGGTGTAGATTATCCTATCCCGGGCAATGATGACGCCATTCGCTCTTTAAAATTATTCACGGCTAAAATCGCCGACGCCTGCCTGGAAGGCATGGAATTGCGTCGAAAAAAACAAGAGTCGACCGACAATCAGGATGCCTTTATTCCCGATGTACCAGAATCTGGACCTTCGGCCATGATTGCCCCTGAGAATGTGCAACCAGTCTAACGACTAGTTGTTCCATACCTTACCCATTATTGTTTTCAATCTATTAGGAGGAGAGTACGCGTATGTCTAGCATGAGCGCCTTGGTGAAGGAATTACGAGGCAAAACCGGGGCGGGAATTCTTGATTGTCAAAAAGCCCTTCAGGAAGTCGGAAATGATGTTGAAAAAGCTATTGACCTTCTTCGTCAAAAAGGGCTTGCGGCCGCCCAGAAAAAGGCTGGTCGGGAAACCAAAGAAGGCATTATTTCATCGTATATCCATTCGGGGTCAAAAATCGGCGTGTTACTCGAGGTCAACTGCGAAACCGACTTTGTCGCTCGAAACGAAGAGTTCCAAGCGTTTGTAAAAGAAGTGGCTCTCCAAATTGCCGCCTCACAGCCCCTGTTTATCACCCGAGAAGACATTCCAGCTGATCTTATCGAACGCGAAAAAAATATTTATTTGGGCCAGGTCAAGGAATCCGGAAAACCGGAAGCCGCCTGGGATAAAATTATCAATGGAAAATTAGAAAAATATTACCAAGAACAATGCCTCCTTGAACAAGCCTTTATCAAAGATCCCAAAATCACTATTCAAGACTTGGTGAGCCAAAAAATCGCGAAACTGGGTGAAAATATCACGATTAATCGTTTTACCCGATACCAGCTTGGCCAGGACTGATGCCCCTCAAATACCGCCGTGTCTTGCTTAAAATAAGCGGAGAAATGTTGGCTGGCGAACAGGGGTACGGTATTCAACCGTCCATCCTTCAAGCCTTAGCGGGAGAAATCGCTGAGGTGATGAAATTAGATGTTGAGATGGCCATCGTGATCGGAGGGGGAAACATTTTTAGGGGTCTGGCGGCCAGTGCTTCAGGAATGGAACGAGCCTCTGCAGATTATATGGGCATGCTCGCGACCATGCTGAATGCCTTAGCTCTCCAAAATGCGCTGGAAAAGCGGGAAATCCCCACCCGAGTTCTTTCCGCTATTGAAATGCGTCAATTAGCCGAAGGATATATTCGTCGTCGGGCCATTCGCCACTTGGAGAAAAAACGAGTGGTCATCTTTGCCGCCGGGACCGGGAACCCCTATTTTACCACTGATACCGCTGCGGCACTTCGAGCCATGGAAATCGGGGCTGATGTGATCCTCAAGGGAACAAAAGTCGACGGCATTTACGATGCCGATCCTATGACCACTCCAACCGCCCAACGCTTTTCCGAACTTCCCTTTTTGTCAGTATTAAATAAAAATTTAAAAGTCATGGATGCCACGGCCATCACACTCTGCATGGATAATGATTTACCGATCATTGTGTTTAACCTTACCTCCCCGGGTAATATTCAAAAAGTCCTGGAAGGCACTCCAATTGGGACCCTCGTTTCTCGTAATACGGCGGTCAATTAGCATGGGGTACAACTATGAACGATGCTACGCTCCAAAAAGTCAATCAACGAATGGAAGGGGCCATTGAACATTTAAAAAGAGAATTTTCTTCCCTCCGCACCGGTCGTGCCTCTTTAACGATCCTGGATCATATCACCATCGATTATTATGGGACGCCCACTCCATTAAAGCAGGTGGCCAATTTAGCCATCCCTGAGAGCCGTCTTATTACCATTCAACCCTGGGACCCTTCCCACATAAAAGATATTGAGCGAGCCATCATTAGTTCCGAATTAGGCCTCACCCCTTCGAATGATGGAAAGCTGATTCGCCTTCCCATCCCTCCACTTAGTGAGGAACGCCGAAAGGAACTCGTCAAATTAAGCAAAAAATACGGCGAAGAAACCAAAGTGCAAATTCGCGGATTCCGCCGCGACGGCAATGATGAACTCAAACGCCGTCAAAAGGATAGCAGCCTTACCGAAGATGAGCTTCGACGCTTGGAAGGTGAAAACCAGAAACTGACGGACAAGTTCACACACCACGTCGATGACCTCATTAAAAAAAAGGAGGAAGAAATTCTCGCCATTTAAAGGACTTCTTCGTGACCGAACGATCACCATCCCTATCAACTTCATCGAGCCTAACTCCTCCACCCATCATTGTTTCCATCAATCTGGATGCCCTTAAACATAATTATGATCAAATACGCAGATTTATCCCCGCTACCACCAAAATCTTATCGATCATAAAGGCCGATGCCTATGGCCACGGAGCCGTCTCCATCGCCCGGGCCTTAGAACCTCTGGGGGATTTTGGATTTGGGGTGGCCTCCGTTCGAGAAGGCCTCGCTCTCCGAGAAAACCAGGTGCAAGCCCCCATCATTGTGATGGGGCCTTTGCTTCCAGAACATATCCCTGAACTTGTTCAATATCGATTGACTCCGGTCATTTCCCATCGTGCCATTTGGGAAAAATTACGAGAGAACCTTTCTCGCACGACCACGCCCTTTCCGATTCATCTGAAGATAGATACCGGGTTACACCGATTAGGGTTTGATCCGGAAGACGCCCTACAATTGTTGACATCCTCTTATTATGGCTCCTCGCCCCCCCTTGAAATTCAAGGACTGATGACCCACTTTGCCGACGCAGACAATCCTGATCCAAGTTTTACCAATCGACAAATTCAAAAATTCTTGTCCTTCATCGATAACATTCAATCACGAGGAATTCATATCCCCCTTCACCATATGGCCAATAGCGCGGGAATTCTGTTCCATCCCACTTCGCATTTAGAAATGGTCCGTCCTGGCCTCATGTTATATGGATATGCCCCAACCCAACCCAATCATCCTTGTCCCTTATCATTGAAACCGGTTATGCGTGCCACGACGTACATTGCCCATCTCCGTTCTCTCCAGCCGGATGAAGTTGTGGGGTACAACTCACAATTTCGCACACAACGACCATCCCAGATCGGTGTTCTGCCGGTGGGCTATACCCACGGCTTCCCTCGTCATTTAATCGGGAGAGGACATGTGCTGATCAGGAGCCAACCGGCTCCCATTATCGGGAAAATATGTATGGATATGATGATGGTGGATGTGACTGACATTCCTCACCCCAAGATAGGAGAAGAGGTTGTCCTATTAGGTCAGCAAGGGAATCAACACATTACGGCCGATGATTTTGCTCGTTGGTTAGATTCGATCCCTTATGAAGTGTTATGTGAAATTGGAGGAAAGACTCAAGGAATGTACGAACCGACAAGACACAACCGAGGTTCTTTGGCTCAAAACCTCGCCTGACCTTCCCGTCGGCCCAGGGGCTATGACGACTATCGTTCGAATATTTCTTCTAACGATTAGGACGAAGTTTTTAATTTACGCTTTACGCGTTTTTCTACGCTTGCGACTTTCCCTGAAAGTCTCCCCTTATGCCCACGACGATAATCCACTTTCATCACACAGGAAATCCGAGGACAATCTTTGGCCATCCTCTTATAACATTTTTTCACGACCCCCATCACCTCATCCCATTCCCCTTCTAAAACCGTCCCCATGGGATTTAATCTGTAGTCCACGCCACTTTTATCAATAATCTCTAAGGAACGAGAGACATATTTCCCTACACTCTCCCCCTTGCCCAACGGAGACATACTAAATTCCAGCAAGACCATTTCACCCACCCTCCTTTCCGACTTCCTCCAATTCTTGCTCTCCCGACAACTTCCACGAATTCGGATACTGAAGTTCTCCCTGTAACCGAAACCCTTTCACCGCTTCAAGGAGACGTTCTCTCCGACGAATATCGCTGGCTTCTGTCTTCTTTAATTCCTCACGTAACGCCCCCAACCAATCTAAAAATTGTTCAAACTCTTCGTCAAATAATTCCTCGAAGTTTTCCCGAAGGACTCGGGCCAGGGCCGGAGAGGCCCCACTCGTACTGACGGCTATCCGAAGATTTCCTCGTTTGGCCATGGCGGGCATCATGATGGTGGAAAATGCGGTTTGATCGATGGACCAAATAAGAAACCTCTCGGTTTTGGCTAATTCAAACAACGATTGTGCTAAGGCCATATCATCTTTTAAGACGTTCAGGATCAACACCACACCCTGAGTATCCGTGGCTCGGAACGTTCGGCCTCGATGAATGATTTTTCCAGAAGCCGTAAGTTTTCGGAGATCAACATGGAGAGTGGGACTAACGACGATCACTTTAGCTCCGGCATCAAGAAGACGATTAACTTTTTCAACCGCCTCTTCGTCCCCTCCTATGACCATACATTGGCGCCCTTCTAAATCTAGGGAAACTTGAAATCCAGCATTAAGACTCATAGGTAATCCTCCTTCATTCAGGCCGCTATCTTACCCAAGATTCCGTGTGGAGGAAAGACCGAAATCCTGCCAGAGGTCTAAAAAATGGGGTAAAAGAAGAGGAAAAAGGGTCGAGCCCAGGAAGGAGATAAAGAAGATAGGAGAAGCTAGGATTCGGCCTGTTGGAGACCATCCGAACTTTGAATGCCGAGCGATTCATAGATTTGAAGAGTCGCTTTGGATTTATTCAAAGTATAGAAATGAATCCCTTTGACACGGTGATCTACCAGATCGACGACTTGCTCAGTTGCCCAATGAATCCCCACACGTTCGGCATAGGCATCACTTTCGGCCCGGTCCATCGCCTTCAGGAGTTTAGCCGGAATCCTCGCTCCCAAGGCAAGTTCCGACATCCGTACCATCCCTTTTCGAGAGGTAATTGGCATAATTCCGGCAACGATAGGCACTTTAATACCGACCACCTCACAACGCTCACAAAAATCATAAAAATCTCTATTATCAAAAAACAGTTGTGTGCAGATGTAATCGGCCCCCGCATCAACTTTTTGTTTGAGATGGTCCATCTCTACCAAGCGGTTGGGGGTCCCAGGATGTCCTTCAGGAAATCCGGCCACTCCAACCCCCATTTGGGGAAATTGTCGTTTGATAAATAAGACTAAATCAGAGGCAAAAGGAAACCCATCTGCCGGAATATCAGGTTGAGTACTTCCTTTTGGCGGATCTCCCCTTAAGGCCATAATATTATGAATCCCATTTTCCACGTATTTAGATAGAATCTCATGAATCTCCTGACGCCCCGAACCCACACAAGTTAAATGGGAGACGATGGTCAGCGCCGTTTCCCGCTGAAGCTTCACGACCAAATCATGGGTGCGTTCACGAGTCGACCCTCCGGCCCCATAAGTGACACTCACATAGGCAGGCTTCAATGGCATGAGCGCAGAAATGGCCTCGAATAAATCCTGAGAGGCCTGTTGGGTTTTAGGGGGGAAGAATTCGTAACTTATTGCCGGGTTATGTTGTTGCAACACATCGGAAATATGCATGTCTTTACCTTAGTCACCTGAAATTCATTTGTCCAGTCTTCGAAAGAACATAGAGGAGGAAGACAGCGGCCAAACACACCAACGCACGAGAATCGCTAGCAGGAGGCCGATTAGCACGATGACGGATCCCACCTGAGAAATCGTGATGGGATCATACGCAAAAGGAACATGATGGATTTGGGTGGTGGCCCCAAACATCGCATATCGAACCACTCCCATCAACACTAAAGTGGTCAAGGCACTGAGAAGTCCTCCCCAAGCTAATCCTGTCACGGAGGGCACCATAAATGTCGCATTGAGGAGAACCAGCGCCAACAAATAGGCTGTTAAACTCACAAAAAATACCAGAGAGATGGCTCCCATCCCATCTATAAGAACCCCTCGGGACCCTTCACCAAGGACCAAAAATAACCAGGGACCTACGACCATTTGAGGAACCAGGCCTGCTAAGGTCCATCCCACACCAAACCGGATGGTTTCTGAAGACACATCGGACCGTGTCTTGGGTTCACGTTTTTCCTGGTTCCCCCAGACCACCCACTGAAAAAGACCCAATCCTACGACAACAAGTCCCCCTGTCACCAGGCTTGAAAAGATGAGGTGAAGGTATTTGGGAAGGACCCGCCGCCAATCCCATGACAGGATATTTTCCAACATCAGATTTGACACGAAAAACCTCCCATTGGCCATCATATCCCAACGCGCGACCCACAGAAGCCCCGCGCACAGCAAAAGACTGACGGAAAGGCCAACCATCCCGAGGGGGGCTTTTCCCCGATTTAAAAGTTGTTTAGACGAATATCCTAAGCACAGAGTAGCCAGAAGAAAACACCCAATTTCCTCATAACCCCAAGGGCCTGGACCTAAATGCGAAACTGGGATTTCAAACCCCATGCCCCCTGGCATAATTACACCCACCAAGCCAGAAACGACTATAAAAAAAATGATGATACGGGTGGATAAGACCAATAGCAGGCCACTCAGGCCTTCATTAAAGGATTCCGCTCTCCAGACTTCAAATGAGAGCGTGCCAAGCAGGACTAACGATAAGCCGAGAGGGAGGATTAATCCCCAAACATCCAGCACGGTAAAAAACAGAAACCCGTTCAATAGCCTACCCTTTCACAGACCGGTTAAAGAGATAATTTGGACTAAGACCACGTACAATTCAGGGGGATTGAGCAGAAAAAGCCTGAAACCATCTCATGCTCTGTACGACCCTTAGGGAAACTCCAAATAGGTTGCTTAACTTTGAGGAAGTCAACAAATGGGCCTTGAGCCCACTTTCCAGAATCATGCCATTGTTCAGAAATACGACGTGTTCGACCTCTGGTGGAATCTCATGAATGTGATGGGTGGCTAACAACACGGTTCCACCCTCCCGAATAAATCTTCGAACGATATCTAAATACTGTTGGGTGGCACTCACATCCAATCCGGTCGTGGGTTCGTCAAAAATTAACATGTGGGGCTCATGAACCAGAGCTCTTGCGAGTAGGATACGGCGTTGCTCTCCGGTGGACATATGGCGAAAGGCCTGGTCTTGAAGGTAAGCTAATCCCAATTTTTCCAAGACTTCATACCCCTTTGCCCGCTGCCACAGGCTAGGAGTTTGATTCGGTGGAAGACCAATACTTGAAAAAAAGCCTGAAAGGACCACATCCAACCCTGAATATCCTTCTACATGATCGGCATGAAGATCTGCAGATACGATCCCTAACCATTTTCGAAGTTTCCAAATATCCCAATCCGTCTGTCCAAAAAGCTGAACTTGGGTTTGAGGATGGGCCACGGGGTACAATTCTCGGGAAAACAGCTTCATCAGCGTCGATTTCCCAGACCCATTGGGACCAAGAATGACAGTAGATTCTCCTGCGTTCACCCTCAAGGTCACATCATGTAAGACAGGCGTTCTTCCCCGGCACACTGTGGCATGTCGAATGTCGACAGGAGGACTCCCATCTGACAAAGAACGTTTCATCATCGTCTCTTCCGTGACTCAGGACATAAGAGAAAGACACTGGCTAAATACGGTAAGGAGAAGGAAGCACGCTTCTCCCGATGGAAAACCTTAAGAACACCCTTACCTTGTCTCATCAAAAAAATGCGGTATTATCCTTGATTAGTCTCAGAATTGTCACATAGAGCTCCCCATGCGTCCACCATCAAATTTTCACCTTACCCATATGTGTTTCCCTTTATTATTTTACACGTCGTTTTAAAGGAGCCTTTCATGCCCAAACTTCCTCAGGCCTTACATCCTCTGGTCATTGAACGGGTTGAGCCTCAACTCGATCATGGCCGTTATCCCATTAAACGAATCATGGGAGAAACGCTAACAGTGACAGCAGATATTTTCAAAGAAGGACATGATGCCATCGGAGCGATTCTCCGCTTCAAAAAGCAGGGGGGCAAGGTCTGGGAGGAAACCATCATGCATCATGTTGACAATGACCGATGGGCTGGGTCCTTCGCCCTAACGGAAAACACGCGCTACACCTATACCCTTGCGGCTTACGTGAAAAGCTATGAAACCTGGCGTCAAGAACTTTCCAAAAAACAGGGTGTGGTGCCAGATCTCACGAGCGAATTATTGGAAGGTGAATCTCAGGTCCAACAGGCTATCGAGCACGCCAAAGAACCCGATCGAAACGCCTTAACGCAGCACCTACAGCATTGGCATCAGGCCTCCAACCAAGATACAAAAATGGCCATCGCGTTGAGCCCAGAACTTTCCAGGCTCATGGACACCAATGAATCACGTGCTGCCTGGACCCTGTATGATCGGGAATTGTTGGTGACGGTGGACCGGGGGCGGGCCCGTTGGGGAGCGTGGTATGAAATTTTTCCACGTTCCGAGGGAACCATTCCGGGAAAGGGCGGAACGTTCACAGATTGTGAGGCTCGACTTCCCATGATCCGGGATATGGGCTTCGATGTCCTCTATTTAGCTCCCATTCATCCTATTGGTACGACAAACAGAAAAGGACGCAATAACAGTCTCACCGCCCTTCCTGGAGATCCCGGTAGCCCTTGGGCTATCGGCAGCCCACATGGTGGGCATGATGCGATTGAACCGAGTCTGGGAACCCTTGAGGACTTTTCCAAGTTTCAACAAGCGGTCCATCAACATGGAATGGAGATCGCTCTTGACTTCGCGATCAATGCCACCCCTGACCACCCCTATGTCACCACGCATCCCAATTGGTTCAAACAACGACCGGATGGCACCATTAAATTTGCTGAAAATCCTCCCAAAAAATACGAGGATATCTATGCCTTAGATTTTTACTCCCCTTCCTGGAAAGAAATTTGGGAAGAGATGCGGCGAATTCTTCTTTTTTGGATCAACCAGGGAGTGAAAATTTTTCGGGTTGATAACCCCCATACCAAACCCGTCCCCTTTTGGGAATGGTTAATCGAAAACCTTCAACTCGCCCATCCGGACGTCATTTTTTTATCAGAAGCCTTTACACGTCCCAAAATGATGCAAGTCCTCGCCAAGGCCGGTTTCACTCAATCCTATACCTACTTCACATGGCGAAACACTAAACAAGAATTGACGGAATATTTGACGGAACTCAGTCAGAGCGAAATGAAGGAATATTTTCGACCGAATTTTTTTACCAATACCCCAGATATCTTACCCGAAGTCCTTCAACAGGGGGGGCAGCCGGCGTTTAAATTTCGCCTGGTCCTCGCGGCCACACTCTCACCTTCCTATGGCATCTATAACAGTTATGAACTCTGTGAGAATCGTGCCATTCCGGGAACAGAGGAATATCAGGATTCAGAAAAGTATGAAATTCGTCATTGGGATTGGGAACGCCCAGGAAATATCAGAACCTATATTCGTCGAATCAACCAAATCAGAAAAGAAAATGCAGCTCTTCATACACTGACTAATGTTAAATTTTACCAGGCCGATAATGACAACATTCTTTTTTACGGGAAAATGACCTCGGAAAAGGACAATATTGTGCTCTGCGTGGTAAATTTAGACCCTCAAAACCCTCAGGAAGCACGACTGCATATCCCTGTGGAAGAGTTCGGAATTCACGAACGGTCGACCTATACCATGCACGAGCTCATTCAAGATTACCAACACAACGTGGTGGGAAGAGAATATATCATTCGGCTTGACCCCAAAACGGAACCCGCGGCCATTTTCACCCTGCATGGTTAGTTCCGAACGCCATTCGACCGGAATGAATACCCACTTCAGATATCGCCATGAAATCGACCATGTTTTAAATGGCGGAAATAGACGACAGGGGAACCGATGAATTAACCGACTGGCCAAATATTCAACCCAACCCTTCCTACATGTCACATTTGTTTACCATCCCCTCTCAAAGACTGGCTTTCTATTTGGGGTTGTTCCTCCTTGGATTACCTCTATGTCCGTTTCCTGCCCACGCGGAATATGAAGACAAAAAAATCGTAGGGTGGATTGAGAACGTCCAAATTCTTCCTGAAAATTTCACTTTACCGGCAAAAATTGACACCGGTGCCGATAACTCATCCTTAAGTGCTACTGACATCACCAACTTTATTCGTTCGAGCCAAAAATGGGTTCGGTTTACCGTTAAACGACCAGACGGTCCTCCACTCATACTGGAAAAGCCCGTCAATCGATACGTCAAAATTAAACGCAAAGGCACCTCCGTCCAAAGGCGGCCTGTGGTGCACTTTGATATTTGTATCGGTACGATTTTCAAAAGAAATGTGGAAGTCAATTTAGCCAATCGCAAAGGGTTTAAATACCCTGTCCTCATCGGTCGAAGTTTTCTCAAAGACACAGCCCTGGTTGATTCTTCGGTGAAATATAGCCAGCCCCCTCATTGTCCCAAGGAGTAATGCCCCTTGAGTAAGCGACATCTTTACTTTTTGGCCCTTGGATTGACGGTCTGTGGATTGGCCATGTTCTTCTATAAGGCCCTGATCTTAGAGTTCCCTTTACTACCAGAAAGTCATACCGATTTATGGGATGTAGAAATTCACCTGGCCTTTGATGCGAAAGAACATCCGGTCAAAGCCTCCCTTCAATTACCCACCAATACGAGTCGGTTTGCCATCATCGATGAAAGCTTTATCTCTCAAGGATATGGGCTCACCACGGTAAAAGATGGTGCAGGACGAAAGGGAACGTGGTCGAAACGAAACGCCAGCGGCAAACAGAATTTATATTATCGCGGGACCATTCACCGGGTGAAACTCGAGGAGTCTCTCCCAAAGGCTAGACTTCCCGAAATTTTTGCCGCTCCTCTTAACGGAGCCGAACTCGAAGCCGCTAAATCTCTCCTCACCGATATTCGAACCAAATCGGCGGACGTTCCAACCCTTGTTGCCGAATTACTTCGGCGTCTGAACCAGTCCGCCCTCGATCCTAATTTAGCCTTGCTGTTGGGTTCCGATCATTCATTACCCAATAAACTCAAACAAGCCACCCATATTCTGGCTTTAACCGGTGTACTCGCTCGAGTCGTTAATGGAGTCAAATTAGAAAGTTCTCCAGGATCAGCCACCATTGTGAATTGGCTGCAAGTGTTTGAGGAAGAAATTTGGAAATCCTATGATCCGGAAACCGGGCTTCAAAAAATTCCTTCAGATTATTTTCCTTGGTGGAAGGATTATCAACCCTTAGCAGAGTTAGAAGGAGGGGATCGCCTTTCCATCACGGTAACCGTTGCCCCCAACCAACAAGAAGCCATTCGAGCGGCGATTCTCCATAGTCAGTTAGCTTCTCCTCATCTTTTGGAATTCTCCTTATTTAGCCTTCCTCTTGAAACACAGGCCGTGTATCGCATCCTCCTCATGGTACCCATGGGCGCCTTACTGCTCTTGGTGTTACGAAATATCATTGGGCTCAAGACATTTGGAACCTTCATGCCTATTCTCATGGCATTGGCCTTTCGCGAAACGCAATTGGTTTGGGGAATCGTTCTCTTTTCCCTGATCATTGCCCTGGGTTTGGGTGTTCGGTTTTACTTAGAACACCTCAAGCTTCTCTTGGTTCCACGATTGGCTTCCGTGTTGATCGTGGTGGTGCTTCTCATGGCTACACTCAGTGTCTTAAGTCAAAAACTCGGCCTGGATCGGGGGCTCTCAATCGCCCTGTTTCCCATGGTAATCCTCACCATGACCATCGAGCGAATGTGTGTGGTCTGGGAAGAACGGGGAGCCAGTGAATCGATTCAACAGGGAATTGGCAGCCTTGCCGTGGCCTCACTCACCTATTTAGCCATGAGCATTCCCTACATGGAACATCTTTTATTCGTGTTTCCGGAGTTGCTGTTCATATTTTTAGCGGGGACTCTGTTGATGGGGCGCTACTCTGGTTTCCGTCTATTGGAATTAGGGCGTTTCAGGGCCCTCACTACCAGTCCATAAAGGAAAAGCCACGAGATGTTTGGATTAGCCAAACGGTTGTCACAACGGGGAGTCTTGGGGCTAAACCACCGGAATGCCGGGTATACGCTTTGGCATAACCCTCGTCATCTGTATCCACTGGTGGATGATAAATTGACCACCAAACGTCTCGCGGTACAGGCCGGGTTAGCCGTACCCAAACTCTATGGCGTGATCGAAATTGAACGACACGTGAGAGAACTCCATACCCTTTTACAACCCTATGAAGACTTTGTGATTAAACCGGCTCATGGGAGCGGGGGTGATGGGATATTGGTCATTACGGGACGGCGAAAAGATCGATATCGAAAAGTCAATGGACAGTTAATCACACAAGAAGACTTGAATCATCACGTCTCCAATATGCTGAGTGGCCTCTATAGCCTTGGTGGACACACCGATAAGGCCATCATCGAATATCGAGTTCAATTCGACCCGGTATTTGAGTCGATCAGTTATCAGGGTGTACCCGACATTCGCATTATCGTGTTTTTAGGGGTGCCGGTCATGGCCATGATACGGCTTCCCACCCGGCTTTCCGACGGAAAGGCCAATTTACACCAGGGAGCTATTGGCGTCGGTATTGATCTGAGAACAGGAAAAACCCTTCGCGGTGTTTGGAAGAATGAAATCGTAACCGAACATCCTGATACGGAACATTCCGTCACGAATGTGCAAATCCCGAATTGGGGAACCCTTCTTCGGCAGGCAGGTCAATGCTTTGAACTCACGGGCTTGGGCTTTCAAGGCGTGGATGTAATCCTAGATCATGCCAAAGGACCATTAATTCTAGAACTCAACGCCAGGCCGGGTCTGAACATTCAAATCGCAAATAATTCAGGCCTCCTCTCACGCCTCCGGCTTGTCGAGCAGGAGGCCTCCAATCTCACACGACTCGAAGATCGACTAGCTTTCGCGAAGCACCACTTTTCCGTTACTTATGAACTGTAGGGAGGCTAAAAGCCACAGGGCCGGCCGCTTCCTCATGGATCGAGGAAGCGGCTCTCACTATGCCGGGAATGAAATTACACCTTCACCGTGAGGTACAACCCTCCCTTTCCTCGGTGAATAAAAACCAAGGCCGATGGCTTATCCTGTAACACTGCCACCGCTTTTAGAAATTCCTCCTGGGACCGAATCGGTTTTCGATCAATTTCACTAATCACATCCCCTTGTGTTAATCCCGCGCGTGCCGCTGAGCTCCCTGGAGCAACTCCTTGGACGACGACACCATTGACGTCTTGTCCCACACCCAGTTGTCGAGCGATTCGTTCATCCAAATTCTTGACGGCCACTCCAGCCAGAGGGCCTTCCCCATCTGCTGGATGAACCTGAGCAACCTGGCTAGATGATCGTTGTTCCCGAATGGTTGGGTACAGGGTAGCCTTGCGACCATTCCGAACGATCACCACCGTGACCTTTTCGCCCACGGGCGTACCAAGGACTTGCTTTTGTAAAGTCCCCGGATCGGTCACCGCTTCTCCCTGATACTCTACGACCACATCGCCTCGGTGCATCCCCGCCTCAAACGCCGGACTTCCAGGCAGAACATTCGTGACTAAAGCCCCACGCGTTTCCATTAAGCCAAAAGACTTGGCCAGATCCTCGTTCACGGCTTGGATCCCGATCCCAAGATGGCCTCTGACGACTTTTCCCTGAGCAACGAGACCTGAATAGACGGGTTGGGCTAACTGCGTGGGTACGGCTAATCCGACTCCCTGATACCCACCCGTGCGAGAAAAAATGGCCGTATTGATGCCCACTAATTCTCCTCGTGTATTGACCAGTGCCCCCCCTGAGTTTCCAGGATTAATCGCTGCATCAGTTTGAATAAAATCCTCATACTGGGTGATTCCCATTCCCCCACGACCCAAGGCGCTGACAATTCCCAGCGTGACGGTAGAATCCAGTCCAAAAGGATTGCCGACCGCCAGCACATACTCCCCGACCTGTAATTGCTTTGAATCTCCCCAAGACATATGGGGAAGTCCTTGGCCCTCAATTTTTACCACCGCCAGGTCGGTCTGAGGGTCAGTCCCAATCATGGTTCCTTTAAATTCTCTCTTATCGGGAAGCGTCACGGTGATCCTCTCTGCTCCCTCAACCACATGATTATTGGTTAAGATATACCCATCTCCAGATATGATCACTCCAGACCCAGCGCCCTGAGCATGTGGACCTGGGGACTTCTCTTGGGGAATATCGGGCATTCCAGGAAGATCATAGAATTTTTTCAGTTCATTAAAGGGATTACCGGACATCGGAAAGGCCATCGATTTTTCGACCGTAATATTCACGACAGCTGGAGTCACCTTCTTCGCAATTGGGGCAAAACCTCCTTTTTGGAAATTCGGAGGGTCGACCATCTGACTCATTGATGGAGGAGAGCCTGAATTGGCCGCATGTGACTGAAACGGCATCTCCCAAGAGCCCAACAGCGCCACCCCCAACACTAGCCCAAGGGTGGCGAACCCTTTTCCTTTCAGCCAAGCATTTCTGCGCGTTCCTAATAAGACCTTTTTCAATAATTCTTTACCCATTCTTCTCCTCCTTGATGTTAAGACCCGTTATGGAAACCCGCTTAACATCAGGATATACCCTGACGGTAAATGGAGGATTAAAGACACATTAAAACTTTTTAAGGATTTCCTGAGGAGATATCCGAATTTTTCAAATTCAGCTAAAAGAGGAAGAAAAAAATTGAGCAGAGAAGGCTGGCACCCTCTCTGCTCAATTTAAGCGAAGTGTGAGAAGAACTTAGACGACACCAGAATAATAACGGAGGACATCAGAAACCGAGACGACTCCGATCACTCGTCCGCTTTCAGTGACAGCCAAATGCCGGGTACCCTTTTCCTTCATCATCCGTACAGCATCGACGATGGAATCACTGGTTTCAATCGTGATCAAGGGTTCACGCATACAGGTTTTCACCGTAGTCGTGACCGGATCGGTTCCTGAAGCGACAACTTCTCCCGTTAACTCCGTTTCGGTGATATACCCCACAAACTCATCGCCACTCTTGACCAGCACGGAACCTATCTTCCATTTCTGTAAGGCTTGTCCCGCTTCGCGTAGCGTCGTTTCTTCTGAAATAGAGCGAACCGATTTAGCCATATAGTCAGAGACCCGTGGTCCTGTCGCTTTTATTTTTCGAGATTCCTGGGCCAAAGACGCTCGTCGGGCTTCCAAATCGGCAATCCCACTCTCTACGACACGTTGACGCTGACGAAGCGTTTCCCGTTGGGATCCAGGGTTGGCCCCTTCCGGCCCCCCATCAGTGAGATTTAACAGTCCTGCCGCTTCTCCGACTTGAGCATATTCATAGGTGTCCAAGATGGAGGAGGAACTCCCGAATGCTTCCAGGAGAATATCCTCAGTGGTCGCATCAAAGTCGTTGAGGGTATCTTCTGAGGGTTCATTCATCAGGTGAATTTTCAACTTATCCAACTGCGCCCGCAATCGTTGAATCGCTTGATCCAACGTGCCTACGCGATCGGTCTTAGAAGCTTGTTGAGTTTCCATATGTCCTCCTCATGTAGAAAGATCAAGAATGAAGCTTGATCCTACCCAACTCGGAAAGGGGAGGCAACAAAAAAACTTCCATTTTTTCCGTTAAGTGGCCGAATCCTCAGAGGAAAATGGGGAACGCCCATGGAGAAGAATGGGGGGAGAAAAGACTTTAGGAGGACAGGACCCCGGAAAAAACCGTGGCGAGACCTAAAAAACTAAAAAATCCAACGATATCCGTGAGGGTCGTTAACACGATAGAAGAGGACTGTGCAGGATCTTGCCTCATTGCCTTAAGCACGATAGGGATAATAGCCCCCGACAACCCCGCAATGACCATCGAAATGATCATTGATAGCCCGATGACTAACGTTAACCCCATGGATCGACTCCAAAGCCCAACTGCGAGACAGGCCGTGGCCGACACGGCCAATCCATTTAAGAACGCCACGTACACTTCCTTTCCACTGACTCGTAACCATTGAGCAGGCCGAATGTCCCGTAAGGCCAACCCCCTGATGACCACCGCCAAGGATTGTGCCCCCGTATTTCCAGACTGTCCGGCCACCACAGGGAGCAATATGGCTAGGGCGGTAAATTGGGCGATGGTTGACTCAAAGATTCCTACGACAAAGGCCGCTAAAAATGCCGTCACTAAATTGAGTTGGAGCCAAGGCAATCGTTTGCGCACAGAAAACCAGACTGGGGACAGGGCACGTTCATCTTTATTCGCTCCAACCATCGTTTGCAAATCCGCTGTCGCATCTTCTTGGCTGGCTTTAATAATATCCTCATTGCGAATCACCCCTAATAATCGTTGGTCCAAATCGACCACGGGAATCGTAAAGAAATGGCGCTCTCCAAAGAGTTCTACGATTTCTTCTCGTGACTCCAACGGATGAATGGAGGGAAGGTCTTGAATCATGACGGCCTGTAGTTTTTCGTCCGGATCAACCAGCAATAAATCACGAACGGAAAATTTCCCTACCAGTTTTTGTTGTCGATCAATGACATACACATCATGCACATCCTTATGAGCACGAGATCGAACTTGCAGCATCGCATCTCGGATCGTATTCTCCTCCTGTAACACAAAAAATTTGGGATCCATAAGGCTCCCCACCGACTCCGGGGGATAAGTCATATAAGATCGTATTTCTTGGGCATACCGGTCGGGTACCCGGAATAAGATCGCCCGCTCCAAATCTTCATCTAACCGTTGAAATAAAGAGGCGGCCAAGGACGGAGACATGTGAGGAATGATTTGTTTCAACAAATCCGTGGGCAAGAGCGCCAAGGTCTCGGCCGCGATCGGTGGCGTCATACTCGACAGGAGATTGGCCCCAATTTTAGGACTGGTCCCTTGCAAAACACGCAATATATCTGGGACGGGATAATTTTCCAAAATTCGAGCGGCTTCTTCATGATGTTTCTGAAAAAACGCCTCATGGAGAACATTCATTCCCTTCTGGCTCGGGGGAACGACTTCTTGAGTGAGATCATTCATGAGGATTTTTTCCGTTCTTGTAAGGATTGAGCCACATCGGTCATCAGGCGGATGCCCGTCAATGAATAGGCTTCCCATAATTGCATGAGAGAATCACTGACGGATCCCAGAGGAGCTTTTCCCTCGACATCCTTTTCAATCCGTCGTAACATCCGATAACGAAGCGCACCAAAAAACGTGCCCCATCGATCCACCACAGGCAAGGTGTGGAAACGACTCCACTCAGGATGCATGAGAATTTCGTCAAGATTGGCTTCGGCGGATAGAGTCGTAATTTGCGTTTCCATTAAGGTCCCTACCAGATGTCCAGACGTTTCGATCAGCAATTGCCTTAACGTCACCACTCCCTCGAGTTTCCCATCTCGATCGATCACATACACATAGTACATGGCTTTTTGCCCATAAATCCGAAGTCGACCGATGGCTTGTTCCACGGGAATATCAGACGGAAGAGTAAACACTTGAGGGTCCGCCAAACTCCCGGCCGTGTTGGGAGAATAGCGTAAAGCGCGCCGAAGGGCGGCCCCCATAGCTGAATCCAACCCATCCAGAATGTCCTGTCTCGTGGGCTCTTGAAACTGGCGCAATACCCCAATGGCAGAAGTCGCATTCATCGCCCCTAACACATCGCTACAAAGTTTTGAAGGAAGTTCCCCTAAAATTTTGGCCGTGGAGACAGGTAAACAGTGCTCCAGGACACTAGCAATCTCCTCACAGGGTAAGGATTCCAACAACGGTCCGGCCTCTGGAGGCCCAAGTGCCTCTAAATGCCTGGCCGCCTCCACAGGATGGGCTTGGAAATAACCGAGAGTGAGACGATGTTCAAGATCCATAGTATTTATCAGGCGAAAGGATTATCGTTCAGGATGGGAAATAAGGGCGGTTTCTTCCGAAAATTGGGAGGCGGGAACAATTACCCTTCCTTCTTGAGTTTCAAGGACGACTGATATGGGCGTCACCGCCACGACCGTCCCATGATTCCCACCGATTTTCACCATCATCCCCACTCGAACCACCGGGCCAAGATAATGGGCTGCGATTAAGTTGGCCACGGCGGACCGTGACCCCAACCCAAAAGAAAGGGCGGCCCCGCCGACTAGTCCGGCCAATAAAATGACGATGGTATGATTAAGCAGGTCGGTATCAATACCCAAGGCATCGATGGCCGTCACCACGATCAGGAGTACGACAGCAACGTATACCGCCTGGGCCACCATCGTCCCATGAGAAATACCGGCCGAGCTACAAGTCATGGTTATTAGTTCACGAACAAAATTTGCGGCAATCAGTCCAAGAATGAGGACCAATAAGGCAATCCCTATTTTGGGAATGTAATAGGCAATGCTCGTGAGCGCATCCGATACCATGGTCAACCCTAAGGTGTCGGAGGCTTTGATAAGAAATACCAAAAAAATTATCCAGAAACTGATGACCCCAAGGATTTCCGAGCTTTTTTGTTTGGTTCCCGACCGTTCTAAGAGCGTTTGCACCGCCGTTCGACTCAAAAGACGATCAAACCCGATGAGCTGAGACAACCGAGTCATGAAAACGGAGACGATGCGGGCTAAGATGTACCCAAGACCCAGGAGAAGGAGAGCCAGAATCAACGTGGGTAAAAAGGTAAGGATTTGACTGAAGCTTGTCGTGATCGCTTCGGCCAACCCCTCCCACCAGCTGGTAACGGTCAAGGGTTTTTGTTCCATGAAGGTCTGAATCCCTTTCTATCGATTTGAAGGGGCTAGATCATGCCAAGCCCAAGGACACCGCAAAATTCCCACTCACCAGAAAGCTTTTCCCATCATAGTCGCCAAAGGGAGGTCTCGCAACTGGAAACCCGTTCCTACCAACATTTCGTTTCCCCTCATTTCCGGAAGCTTGTTTTTCCCCTTGAGGGAGTGTTGAATAATGAGGATATCAAAGGGCAAATTTCGCCAAGAATTTGTTGGCTGTTACTGGTTTGGGGGCGGTTCAAAAAGCTTGTCCCTGCGAAGGCAGGGAGTTCGTCCCGCAGGGCCACAGCCAATTTTTGGCGCGGAGCGTACCTTTTGTACGTGAGCCCGGCATTGCTTGCTTGATCCCGAAGGGGCATACCTTTGTGGCGAGAACGCCGCCTTGCTTATCCCATCATGAAGGGTGGGACCTTTATTTTCAACAGACCCCTTGGGGGACAGGATCCCGCCGCTTCCGACGTTTTCGTGAGATGGCCTTGGCAAATCGGGTCATATCAGGGTCTTCAAGCCAAAGAGACAACCATTTCGATGTGCGCATCCGCCAAGAGGGATAGGCCGATTCTTTGGCTCCGGGCAGGTTGGGAGTATCCACCTCACCCAATAAGTCTTCTAGCTGAACGATCAATAATCGCGAAGGGGACTGCGCTACGTACTGATACACGCGTTGCATTATTTCAAAAGAAAGTTCAGGAGGCATAGGATCGTCAGCATATCCTCCCTCCCCTGCCAACGCAGCCCACAATCGGTTCAGATCACGTGTTCGTAAGGCCCAATCCTTCTCCACATCCTCGATTTGAGGATAGAGATTCGCCAGCTTTTTCATGTCGATATCCCGACCCACCCAATATCCCTTTAAGGTAGGCAGGTCATGAGTCGTGACAGCCACCACGGCTTGTTGCGGGAATTGTTGAGGCAATCGAAAGTTCCCTTGGGCATCCTGTTCAAAATAGAGCACCCGATAGGATAATAGGCCTGCTGAATCTAATTTCTGACGAATTTCCGGAGTGACTGTCCCTAAATCTTCTCCAACAATCATGACTCGGTGACGCACGCTTTCTAAGGCTAAAATGGCCAAGACTTCATCAACATGATTCCGGACATACACACCATCCTGTCCGGTCCCTCCTTCCGGAATCAAAAACATTCGAAATAAGCCCAAGGCATGGTCGATACGCAGAACGCCCCCATGCCGCATATTCTTTTGGAGAGTGGTGCGAAGAAATTGATACCCAGCCTTCCGATGGGCCTGGGGGTTCGGGGCCATCAGGCCCCAATTTTGGCCTTTCAAATTAAAAGAATCTGGGGGTGCCCCCACTTCCACCCCGGCGGCTAATTGATCTTGGAACATCCAGGCGTCCGCCCCATGGGGATGAATTCCCACGGGAAGGTCATGGTATAGACCCAAGGCCATCGAAGACCGCTCTGCCACCTTATCCAAATGGTTCAATTGCTCATCACACAACCATTGCAGGTACTGGTAATATTGAATCTGACGGAAAAACCGTTTTTGAAATCTTTTGACGGGTTCGTTATTCGGATGAGAAAACTCAGAAGGCCATTGCTGCCATATGGACGTGCGAAAATGGTTTGAAAGGACCTGAAAGGTTGAGAATTTTTTTAAATACGGCGCTTCTCGACTGACAAACTTTAGAAAAGCACGCCCCCGTGGGGTTCGGAGTCGCAAATGTTTCCTAGAGAATTCCTTGAAAAGTTCATGCGTCACTTTCATTTTCAAATCTGCGATTGTCTGATACTGAACCAAAGAAGTCTTTTGTAGGGAATCCAATAGAGCACGAAACTTTTTGGTGCCGCATTTTCGACTAATGGCCGAGCAGGTTCGAAACTCTGGAGTCGTCTCTAGATGGAGGTACAAAGGATTCCAATATAAACGACTGGATGGGGAATAGGGACTCCAAAGCCCAGGAACCAAATTATGCAAGGGTTGAAGGCCCACGGTTGAGACCTTCCACTCTGTCCCAGCTTTTTTGACTAACCGTTCCAGGTCGCGAAAATCTCCAATTCCCCAATTCTCTTTCGAGCGAACCCCATAGAGTTGCACGCCCAGTCCCCATCCCTGTGAACGGGATTTTGGTAAGTAGCACCGCAATGGCGAGACAATCAGGAAACTTTTCGCCTCAATTCGAAGGGCTCCGAGTTGTATTCTGAGGCGAAAATCATAGTAGCCCAGAGGAAGTCTGCAAGGAACACCCACTTCAATCCGTACAAAATTCTCACCTTGAATCGTTTTATTGGATACAACCCGGCAGTTGGAAGGGCGAATCAAAACATTTCTTTTTTTGTTCTGCTCATCCTCCAATTCTATACCCAAAACCACACCCTCCCAGGCATGCTGGGCAACCGGCAAAGAAACAGCAAATTTCAGGGGATTTTTAGATAAGGGAGTGTGGAGTAAAACCGGCTCAAGCACGCTATGCCAAGCCTCCTCCTCAGACGGGTGGTTTTCCTCTCGGGAACCTTCAGCTACATTTTTGTCTACCCCAAGAGCTGATAACACCACTCGGAGGGATTCCAGAGACACGGAACAGGTCTCTTTTCGACCATTGATATATTCCGTTTCCACTCCAAAGGCTTGAGCCAAGTCTTTGAATTCAACCAAAAGAGGCTCGTTTTCTTTAGATTCCTCAACTTGAGGAATCTCAGCTCCCGTCTTCATACCCAAACCCTCGACAATTGTTTAAAAACCTGGCCGAAAACAAACCCTTTTTCCCGGCCCCCCTGAAGACTCAATTCTTTGGTCAGATAACACAAAAAGTCCCTTCGGGCAAGCAAAAACCCTTAGATTGAAATTATTGGAATCGGCACCAATTTCCTGAACCCGGCAAAAGTTAAATGAGAAGCCATCCTTTTGGGGAATCGAAAAAGACAATGGACAGCCGGTATTGGAAAAACAAGAAAATCCGTTCTACAATAAATCATCTATGTGGGGATGGGGATAATTCCTGACCAGTCAGGTGAATAGCAGAACCACGAACGAACGTTCAGGTTACATCGCAAATCTCTTCACACCAAGGAGGTACTATGGATTCCGATACGCGCGTTATTCTCTGTGGAGGTCTTGCCCTTTTTACCGGCATCCTTTTAGGGACAGGGCTCGGGCTTTTGATGGCCCCCCAAGCCGGTCGACGGACTCGAAGACAAATCAAAAATTATTTGCACGACACCTCCGACCGATTTAATGAATTTGCGGATGAAACGAAGGGACGAATGTCCGAATTCGTCGACAAGGGCAAACGCTTCGTCGAAGACCGGATGTAAATCACAATAGCCTTCTGACCCCTATTCAGAGAAGCCCCCTACCAATCGTAGCGGGGCTTCCTGAATGAAAAATCTTATTCAAATCGTATCCCTCTTTCCCCTCTTCGTTCCACATTCATCTTCAGAAGTATATTTAAGGTGTTTTTCAAACCTTAAGAGAAGGATTTCGCTTCGTTATTTGAGGAACGGTAGAAGAATTTTTCTAATGAAGATTCTGGGTTGGATTATCGGAATTGTAGTCCTTTGTTCATTGGGAATTTCCATCGGTGGCCTCCTTTGGGAACTTGGGGTTATTCCACCCTGGCTTATTTCTATTTTTTTGTTGCCCGCAGCGCTTTTCCTGGACTATTGGACCAAAGGAGAATATTTATCGAATATCAAAAGGTATTCTACGTCCATCGGGATTCTATGCATGACCTTGGCCGGATATCTTGCCATGGAGTTTTTAGCGATACATGTAATCTTTGTCTATGCACTTGGGTTGCCCTTCATACTTTTCCCTGAACTACTGATTCATTCCATTTTTAGGCTTTCTGAGTCGACTAAGAAACCCGGATATTGATCACCATCTCCTCCCACACAGATGTCCTTAAATTAGCAAAATCTTTTCTAAAAAGGGGCAATCTAGTGTCCCGGCCATGTCCCTTATTTTCAATAAAAAAAAAGTGGATCACGTGGGTGTCTCACCCTACCCCTCGTTCCCCATGTTTCAAGGCCTGCTGGATGGCCCACGGAACAGACATTCTTTATATCCGGAGCCCCTTTCCTGAGTCCTGGGGGAAGGTTCATGG
This sequence comes from Nitrospirales bacterium, assembly GCA_965223495.1. Taxonomy (GTDB): domain Bacteria; phylum Nitrospirota; class Nitrospiria; order Nitrospirales; family UBA8639; genus Nitrospira_E. The sequence continues at coordinate 1,823,738 of OZ245001.1, forward strand.
CAGACCCTCCGGATTGGCCTGCTCTCCGTCTTTCGTTCGTCCCATCCAAGGTAGCGGAGCGGTAGGTCAATGGTTTTCCTTTTTTCCCAGAAACCAGAAAAGTTCGCCCCCCGAGACGCCCCCGGCAACAATGGGAAGGGAAAGAAATGGTTTGTCCATGAAGAAGGAACTCAAGGGGGAGTTCGCTGTGGAAGTTAACGGGAATTTTTTCTGATTTTTTTGGGGGTTCGCAAACACAGAAGTGCCATCGCCCGGCTTTCTAGCTCATAGACCTTCCCCCCCCGCCAGGTTTTAGGCATATGTTTGCGATCGGTCTTGGCCGTATCAAAGATCCATTTCCAGGCCACTCCCTTTTTATGGGCCGGCAAGGTAAAAGGCACCGCCTTATGATAGGCATTCAAGAGCAGCAAGAACGAATCATCGGTTATGGGGTTCCCCATTTCATCCATTTCCTCAATGGCATCCCCCGCCAGTCGTATCCCAAGCGTGGAGTATCCTTTCCCCCAATCTTCATCCGTCATTTCTTTCCCATCGCTCCCGAACCAGGCAATGTCTTTCACTTCAGAGTCTTTAATATGTTGCCCCCGAAAAAATCGCCGTCGATGAAAGACAGGATGATCTTTCTTGATCGAGATTAGATGTTTGACAAATTCCAGGAGCTCACTCTGGGCTTTATTTAAATTCCAATCGAACCAACTGATGGGATTATCCTGACAATAGGCATTATTATTCCCCGCTTGGGTACGCCCCAACTCATCGCCCCCGGCAATCATGGGAACTCCCTGGGAAAGCAGCAGGGTCGCAAAAAAATTCCGCTTTTGCCGTTCACGAAGTTGAAGAATGGCCGGATCGTCGGTCGGACCTTCCAACCCACAATTCCAGCTGTCATTTTCGTCAGTTCCATCCCGATTGTCTTCCTGGTTGGCCTCATTATGTTTCCGGTCATAGGACACCAGGTCGTGAAGCGTAAACCCGTCATGCGCCGTCACAAAATTTATACTGGCATAGGGTTGTCGTCCACTCTGCCCATAGAGATCGCTACTTCCCGCCACGCGAGAAGCAAATTCCCCTAACAGCCCCGGATTTCCCTTCCAAAATCGACGAACCACATCGCGATACTTTCCATTCCATTCCGCCCATCCGGGAGGAAAGTTCCCAACCTGATAGCCTCCTTCACCTAAATCCCAGGGTTCCGCGATTAATTTTACTTGAGACAAAATTGGGTCTTGGTGAATGATATCGAAAAACGCACTCAGTCGGTCCACATCATGAAGTTCTCTGGCCAAGGTGGAAGCTAAATCAAATCGGAATCCATCCACATGCATGTCGCACACCCAATAGCGCAAACTGTCCATGATCATTTGCAAGGTCCGAGGATGCCTTACGTTGAGGGTATTCCCGCATCCGGTGTAATCCATATAATACCGAGGATTGTCGGGAGTAAGACGATAATACGCGGCATTATCGATTCCTCTGAAGGACAGGGTGGGGCCAAGGTGGTTGCCCTCCCCCGTATGGTTGTACACAACATCCAGGATCACTTCGATGCCGGCACTATGGAGGGTTTTTACCATGGTCTTAAATTCGTAAACTTTTCGCCCCTCTCGAGGAAACGCCGAATATCGGATGTCCGGCGCGAAATACCCGATAGAATTGTATCCCCAATAATTGGTTAACCCTTTATCGATTAAAAACTTGTCGTTAATAAAATGATGAACCGGGAGTAACTCAACAGCGGTCACTCCCAAAGACTGTAGATGGGCAATAATGGGTGGAGAGGCTAACCCTTCATACGTTCCTCGTAAATGGTCAGGGACCAGCGGATGATGCATCGTGAACCCTTTAACATGCACTTCATAGATGACCGTTTGGGCCCAAGGGATCTGTAACAGCCGATCATTGCCCCAGGAAAAGGCCTGATCCACCACCATACATTTGGGCACATTGCCCGCATTGTTCCGTGGATCTATCGAAAGATCCTCCTCTGGCTGTCCAAGCCGATACCCGAACATCGCATCAGACCACTTCACGATACCGGTTAACGCTTTGGCATAGGGATCGATCAATAATTTGGCTGGATTAAATCGGTGGCCCGCGGTGGGGTCATAGGGGCCATGGACACGGTACCCATACAGTTGTCCGGGCCGCACTTCAGGAAGATAGACATGCCAGACTTGATCAGTACATTCTTCCATTCGTAAGCACACACGTTCGCGATCTTGAAAATCCGAGTCAAATAAACATAAATCCACCGCCGTGGCATTTTCGGAAAAAAGTGCAAAATTTACTCCTTCCCCGTCCCAGGTCGCCCCTAGCGGATAAGGTCGTCCAGGTCGCTGTCGTATTGGAGGCATTCGAATGGGTTTCCGATTCATGTGAATTCACATCAGTGAATAGGTCTCAGGAGTCGTTTTTGGAAACGAAGAGATTTCCAACAGAGTTTCCACATACGGTAACAGGCGGCCTCCTTTCTGGGAAGGCCCAAGAAAGGTGAAATGAAAAATTTCTGAGAAAGTAGGCGTGACGGAAAACATCACCGTGGTACAATGCTGAGAATCAATATCCTGAAATTTCTTCAAACTATCAGAACACTTTCGCTCTCATGCCACGACTGAGCCATCAATCCCTGTCCCATTCCACTCCCACACCCTCAGTCGGCGCAATCGTCACCGGACCCTCTCAAGTCACCTTTCGTGCATGGGCACCATGGGTGAAAACGTTGGCCGTTGAAATCCTCCAAGAGAGGCCTCAATGTATGATCATGGAGCCCCATCCATTTGGATATTGGGAAATCACCGTTCCCAACACTCCGGTTGGTAGTCGCTATCAATTCGTCTTACACGACCAACTGAAACGTCCTGACCCCGCCTCCCGATTTCAACCCGAGGGGGTCCACGCCCCATCAGAAATTATCGATCCTTCCTCCTTTACCTGGTCCAATCCTCACTGGAAAGGCTTGCCCCTCGAGGATTTCATTATTTATGAATTACACCCCGGGACGTTTACTAAAGATGGGACGTTTGAAGCCATTATTCCCTTCCTGCCCTATTTTCGGGATGAAGTCGGCATTACGGCTATCGAATTAATGCCCATTGCGCAATTTCCTGGATCCAGAAATTGGGGATATGACGGGACGTATCTCTTTGCCCCGCAAAATAGTTATGGGGGGCCCGTAGGGCTCCATCGCTTGGTTGACGCCTGTCATACCGCTGGGATTGCCGTCATTTTAGACGTGGTCTATAACCACCTAGGCCCGGAGGGCAACTATTGGGGAGAATTTGGTCCGTTCTTCACGGACCATTATCACACCCCATGGGGTAATGCCATCAATTTCGATGGCCCCCATAGCGATGCGGTTCGAAATCTCATTATCACGAATGCCCTCTATTGGATTCGTGACTTTCAGATTGATGCCCTTCGTCTGGATGCGATCCACGGGATTTACGATTTCAGCAGTACCCATATCTTGAAAGACTTAGGTGAAGCGGTTCACGCCGAAGCGGAAAGAACGGGAAGATTGGTCTCAGTCATCGCGGAAAGCGACCTTAATGACGTGAAAGTTCTCCTGCCCTCTTCTAAGGGAGGTTACGGTCTCGATGCCCAATGGAACGATGATTTTCATCACGCTCTCCACAGCCTCATCACGCAAGAACGACAGGGATACTACCAGGACTTTGGGACGTTGGATCACCTCGCGACGGCTTATCGAAGACATTTTGTCCTATCCGGACAATACTCCCACCACCGACAACGACAACACGGCAATTCCGCGGCCCACCTTCCCCCTTCCAATTTTGTTGTCTTTGCCCAAAACCACGATCAAATAGGCAATCGGGCTCAGGGGGACCGCCTGTCAACACTCATTCCCTTTCGGGCCCAACAGGTGGTACTCGCCACCGTGCTTCTCTCACCCTTCATCCCCCTCTTATTCATGGGAGAAGAATACGGAGAACTCTCACCTTTTCAATATTTCATCGACCATGGGGATAAAAAATTAGTGGATGCGGTTCGCAAGGGGCGGCTGTCGGAATTTAAGCGATTTGGATGGAAAAACATTCCCGACCCCTATGATGTAAAAACCTTTGAGGCCTCCCGACTGACGGCTCCTGAAAATCACACACCCATCAATGCACGTCTGGCCAATTGGGTGAAACGATTGATTGCCCTCCGGAAACAGTATGGTTCTCTAGGGATTGGGAGCAAGGGCCATCAACTCCGCGTTTGGTTAAATCCTCAAAAAACAGTCCTAACCATCTATCGGAAAAACCTGAATGCTCAAGCCATGCTGATCATCTTGGGCTTTAACGATAAACCCACTCCCCTGACACTCCGTCAACCCAAGGGACAGTGGTTAAAAATTCTCGACAACTCGGAACTCCTTTTTCGAGACCCTCATATCGTCTCTCCAGATGAGGCTTTCCTGGACCAAGAATTCACTCTCCCTAAATCTACTCTTCATTTGCCCACCTTTTCTACCCTTGTGTACGAACAACCATGAGGCAAACAACTTTGCATGAGTCAATTAACAAGAGGTAAATCACGCCGCCTAATGTATGTGGAAAACAAGGAAGGAGCCCTTGATGGAGCGAATGCCCGGATCGGATGGGTTTCCTTTTCCAAGTCCGGACGAACGATATACTACCGGGGAAGGATTTTAGGGAGAATCAAAGGGGGAGGTGTCTCGGGAAATTACTTTGACGAGCATACTCAGGAAGAGTATTGGATCTCCGGTGTTAAAAAACGTGGGAGCAATGCCCATTGGGCAGAGTGCCCTTCTATCCTCATTGACGAGGACGCCCAGGAAGAATATGACCGAATCATGAAGGGTTAGGGAGCTAGCTTGACCAACAGAGAAAAAGACTGAATGTGCAAGCGAAAGTAGATTAAGCGTTAAGGGTCAGATTCGTTTTTTTCAACGATTTGACTATTCATTTCTCTAGAGCTCCCATTCGAGTTTCTGCACCCTACGTCTCTCCTGCCTTAATTCGCAAACTTCTGGGAAGATATCCACCACGATCCATCCAGCCCAACCCAAAACCCCCAGGGCGCTATCGCAAGCGAGACAAGAACTCCAATCCAGAGAACACACCTTATCCTTCATGAAACCACCGTGGTTTTTCCCAAGGCCTACAAGGAGACGTGATGAACACGACACTCCTTGCACATCTGGTCAAGGGGGAAAACAAGGGAAGTTTCCCTCCAAGGTCCTCAATTTGTGGAACCTCTTACAATCGCCCTTTCCCTGATTGCAGTTTCAGGTTCCTGCTCACAACCTTGGGCGGGGACCACAAGGGTTTTGCCTTCCAGGACGAACCAGTCCAAAGGGTTCTTGGCACCGTGCGGCCTCATGATTTTCCATAAACATGCTGGAATTCGGCCCGTAGCTTCCATATGCATTCAAGAAAATTCCCAGTTTTTTTAGGTTCCCTTTTGATTTGATCGTCGATCGATGGCATTCATTCTCCAAAATCTTCGGGACTTTACCTAGGAGGTAGTCTGAGGTCCCTGGAAAAAAGCTGGTGATAAATTACTCTATCGGTAAACGTTTGACCCTATCTCAAAAGGCCCTCCTACACTCCTATGATTATTTTTGTCAAGGATATTTTTATTGGCCGTCACCCCTTGGTACAAAGCCATGGATTTCATCATAGCCAAAAACGACCTCACTCTTGGAGAATTATCTAAGGAAATTGGGAAGGAACGAAACCAGATCTACAACTGGTAATTTCGAGGGAGCCGTGGGCCAACGATTGAAAATATTGGAGCCGTTCTCCAAGCCACGGGCCGTTCCTGGTATGATTGGGCCGAAGCCATGGAAAGCCAAAAGGGTGAAAAAAACTCCGTAAACCTAAAGACATTGGATAGGCCAAAAGCCGCCGAACACTCTCCGCCCTATGGAAAATTGCCCTACTGGCCCCAGAAACGCCGAGGGGAAAACGGCTACCGGGCCTTTATTTAAAGACAGGGACAAACCAAAATCCTAGGCATGGGGGAAGGATCCACCCAAGACATCGCCATCAACCGAGTTTTCGTTTCCACTCCACATACTCGCCAGGATCTCATTCGGATCGCTCCCCCCAAAGCCTAACCCCCTGCCATTTCCTATCCCATTTGGGTCCTGCTTCCCCTGGTCTCTCCCAATACCCTCATCCAGCCCCCGATAACGGTATGTTAGATACCCCCCCGGGGTCTATAGGACAACGCAAACTTGGGCTTTAACCAGCGCAAAGAACATTTCATACGAGTTTCCCTCCCAAAAAAACAGAACCCTAAAAAGGCTTAACAATTTTCGCCCCTCAAACTGGCTTAAAAAAGACGATACTCAGGGGGGGTAAAGTCACCAAAAGAGAAAATGGCTGATTGTGCCAGGGGATAGGTTCTGCATGAACCCCGCCCCCATTACCCAGATTGCTGCCACCGTAGCGTTCTGAATCGCTATTGAGCAGTTCTCGATAAACCCCATCTTGAGGGACACCCATTCGATAATGTTCTCTGGGAACAGGCGTAAAATTACACGCACACACCACACACTCTCTCTTCTCTTGTGCGTAACGGATATAGGTAACCGTGGAATGATCGGAATCATGCAAATCAATCCACTCAAACCCCGGCCAGTCAAAATCCACTTCATAGAGAGCCGGTTCGGCTTGGTATAGTTTATTTAAATCGGCCACCAATCGTTGAATCCCCTGATGGGGCTCATACTCTAATAAATGCCATTGTAAACTATCATCATGATTCCATTCCCACCATTGTCCGAACTCACTCCCCATGAACAACATTTTTTTCCCGGGGTGCCCCCACATGTGACCATAGAGCACTCGCAGATTGGCAAATCGCTGCCAGTCATCCCCTGGCATTTTATCCAACAATGCCTTTTTCCCATGAACGACCTCATCATGGGATAAGGGAAGGATAAAATTTTCCGAAAAGGCGTACACCAGCCCAAACGTCACCTTATTCTGGTGATACTTTCGATAGATGGGATCTAGTTGAAAATACTCCAACGTATCGTGCATCCATCCCATGTTCCATTTGAATGAAAAACCGAGGCCTCCGACGTACGTCGGCCTGGACACGCCCGGCCAAGCCGTGGATTCTTCCGCAATCGTGAGAACCCCCGGATGCTCCTGATGAACCACAATATTTAATTCTTTCAGAAACTCCACGGCCTCAAAATTTTCCCGTCCTCCAAATTTATTGGGGATCCATTCCCCTTCTTGACGGGCATAATCCAAGTACAACATGGAGGCCACCGCATCTACCCGTAACCCATCGATGTGGTACCGATCCAACCAACTGAGTGCGCTATTGATCAGGAAATTTTTGACCTCGGTCCGGCCAAAGTTAAAAATTCGGCTTTTCCATTCCGGGTGATATCCCTTTTTGGGATCTTCATGGTCATACAAATGGGTTCCATCGAACCAAGCCAATCCATGGGGATCATCTGGAAAATGGGCGGGAGCCCAATCCATGATGACGCCAATGCCCGCTTGATGGCATACATCCACGAACGCCATAAATTCTTGGGGAGTACCAAATCGGCTTGTCGGCGCAAAATACCCCGTGGCCTGATATCCCCATGATCCATCAAACGGGTGCTCGACGATGGGCATCAATTCAACATGGGTAAACCCCATCTCTTTTACATAGGGAACGAGATTGTCTGCCAATTCCCCATAAGTAAGCCATCGTCCCCCTTCCTCATCCCATCGTTTCCAGGAACCTAGATGCACTTCATAGATGGATAAGGGTCGACTTAAAGCATCCTGTGTTGCTCGTTTTGCCAACCACAACTCATCTTTCCATTCGAAGGTTGAAAGGTTATAGACGATTGAGGCGGTCTTGGGCCGTACCTCTGCAGAGATGGCAAAGGGATCGGCCTTGGAAAAGGAGGGCAAATCTCCGTTAGGCAAAATTTCAAATTTATACAATTCCCCCTCGCCCAGGTCAGGAATAAATAGCTCCCAGATCCCCACTCCCCCCCGAGAGCGCATAGGATGTCGTCGACCATCCCATTCATTAAACCCCCCCACAACGCTTACCCGCCTCGCGTTCGGAGCCCACACGACAAAATTGACCCCATGAACACTTTGATGCAGACACACGTGAGCTCCTAATTTTTCGTAGGCCTTGAACAATTTCCCTTCCCCAAATAAATGTAAATCCAATTCCGAAAGTATGGGGGAAAAAGCATAAGGATCCCGCCGTTCCAGGATGGCACCCTGAGTCGTGATGAGCCGAAAACAATAGGAGAGGTCCGAAATCTTCTTAGGGATCACCGCTTCAAACACACCTTCTGAGGATAACATTTTCATAGAGATGGGCGGCATTAAAGGATCATCTACCAGACAGTCCACCTCTTTTGCTTCCGGCAGAAAAGCCCGAATGGACAGACACTCTTCATCACCATTCCTGGTATAATGTGGGCCAAGAACGGAAAAAGGGTCGCTCTCTTCGGCTTTTACGATTCGGTCGAGTTGTTCAGGGGAAAGAGGCATTGCCAATCGATCACTTCTATGTTAACTAGAAGAAGTGTAACAAAATTCTTTACCTATGTACTCAGCTCTGATCGCATTTTTACTCGTCTTGTTTTTTGCTGTTGCGTTTTCTTTACAAAATTCTGAACCTATCGAAATTATTTTTTTTACCTGGAAATTTCAAGGTTCGCTAGTCGTCGTCCTCTTAACAGCCCTGGCTTGTGGCGTCATGCTCAGCGTGGTGGCCTCCTTACCCTCATATTTTAAAAAAAGTCGGCTGATTATCAAACAACAAAAAACCATCGCGGAATTAGAGCAAATGCTGGCCACGGCTAAACCTCTGGATTCTCCGATGAATCCTCCGACGAATGACTCATGAAAAAGGCGCGGAATTCTCGCAAAAAACCCTCCCAGAGTGACCGAATCCCACAAAAGGTTCTCGCCATGATTATGGCTGGAGGAAAAGGGGAACGCCTGATGCCCCTCACGGAACAACGGAGCAAGCCCTCGGTTCCCTTCGCCGGAAACTATCGCATTGCAGATTTCGTCCTGAGCAATTTTTTAAATTCTGGCATTCAGGGCATGTATGTCCTCGTTCAATACCGATCGCAATCCCTGATTGAGCATCTTCGTCGAGCATGGCGATTCGGCGGCCCAAACCGGCAAGCCTTTATCACAGTTGTTCCACCCCAAATGAAAGGCCGAGGGAAATGGTATGAAGGAACGGCAGATGCCGTCTACCAGAATATAAACCTCATCCATGACTTCGCTCCAGGTCTCGTAGTCGTCTTTGGGGCTGACCATATTTATCGGATGGACGTTCGGCAAATGATTCAATTTCATCTCGACCATCAGGCTGAAGTGACGGTGGCGGCACTTCCAGTCCCCTTTCAGGCTGCGAAAGGATTCGGGGTTATTGAAGCCACGACGGATTATCAAATAATAGGTTTTGAAGAAAAACCTCCCCAACCTAAGCCCATGCCAAACAACCCAGATATGTGCTATAGCTCCATGGGAAATTATATATTCAACGTGGACACCCTGGTGAACATTCTCGAAAACGACGCCAGTCAGGCCGGCACCCATGACTTTGGTCGAGACATCATCCCTTCATTGATCAAATCCCACCGCGTGTTAGCATATGACTTTTTGGACAACAACGTTCCGGGCATACACCCTTATGAAGAATGGGGCTATTGGCGGGATGTGGGAACGTTGGATTCCTATTGGCAAGCGAATATGGATGTGTTGGGAGAGACCCCCATCTTTGATCTGCGGAATGTTAAGTGGCCTATCACTACCGACGCATCCACCGATCCCATCGCGAGTATTGTTCGATCACAAATGGATGATGCCATGGTGGGCCAAGGGAGTCTGGTCATCGATAGTTCCATTTCCCGATCGATCATCGGACGAAATGTTCGCATTAAACCCGGATGCACCATCGAAGAATCCATTATTTTAGATGGAACAGTCATTGGTGATCACTGCCATCTTCAGCGCTGCATCGTTGACCGGTTCAATGTCATCTCGTCCGGGACCCACCTGGGGGGAGACAAGGGACGTGGCGGAAAACGCGGGACAGGCAAACTCGGGCTAACGATTCTGCCCCGCGGTCAATCCTATGGCGGTCGGGCCATTTCTTCAATTTCCTTTCCTACATAATTCTTCATTCATGGGTCACCGATCCGTTCGTATTCCCCTTTCGACGTACCGATTACAATTTAACAGTGCTTTTACCTTTCAAGATGCCGCACGGATCGTCCCCTACTTAGATGAATTGGGGATAACAGACTGTTATTCTTCTCCCTACCTCAAAGCCGTGCCCGGAAGTACCCATGGATATGATGTGGTGGATCCGACTCAGCTGAATCCCGAAGTCGGTTCGGAAACCGATTACGAAGAATTTACCGCCGCTCTCCACCAATTTGGCATGGGTCAGATCTTGGATGTCGTGCCCAACCACATGGGAATCGGGCAATCCTCTAATCCCTGGTGGCAAGACGTCCTCGAAAATGGTCCGTCTTCCCGCTACGCCAGTTTTTTTGATATCGATTGGACCCCAGTAAAACCCGAGCTAGAAAATAGGGTGTTATTACCCATCTTGGGCGAACAATATGGGATCGTTCTGGAAAATCAAGAAATCACCCTTCACTATGAAGATGGGCAGTTCTTTCTCCGGTATTATGAACACCAACTCCCACTCGATCCATCAACCTGGCCCCTCATTTTATCTTTCCGGCAAGACATCCTTGAAGCACAACTGGGAGGAACCTCTCCTCATTTTCAAGAATTTCAAAGCATCATCACGGCCCTGACCCATCTCCCCACGAGAAATGAGACGGAATCTGACCGCATGATCGAACGCTATCGTGAGAAAGAGGTGATTCGACGGCGACTTTCCCAGGTTGTTGAAAAAGATTCGCTTCTCCAAGAGTTTTTGGAAACGAACGTCCGCCAGCTCCAAGGAACCAAAGGAGATCCGCACACGTTCGATCGATTAGATGAAGTGGTGAGCCAACAAGCCTATCGTTTGGCCTATTGGCGGGTGGCGGGAGAAGAAATCAACTACCGGAGATTTTTTGATGTGAACGAACTCCCGGCCATTCGCATGGAACGATCCGATGTGTTTCAGAAGGCACAGGAAAAAATCTTTCACCTTGTCCAAACCGGTGCGGTGACCGGGTTGCGGATCGACCATGTGGATGGTCTGTACGACCCACAAGGGTATCTTTCTCAATGGCAAGAATGGGCAACTCAAGCTTTGGACATTCCTCTTGACTCTCAGGGTCGATCTCTCTATCTCCTCGTCGAGAAAATCCTTGGTCCTGGAGAGCGATTGAACGCGGAATGGCCGGTCCACGGAACGACTGGCTACACGTTTCTCTCCCTCGTCAATCAATTGTTCGTCGAGTCTTCCCATCATCGTACCATGGAACAATTGTACACCCGCTTTACGAAACGGACCCTTCAGTATGAAGATCTCGTCTATCAGTGCAAAAAGCTCATCATGACGAGTTCCATGTCCGGTGAAATTAATGCATTAGGACATGAGTTGAATGTCCTGTCGGAACGAAACCGTCGTTCCCGTGACTTTACTCTGAATAATTTAATTTTTGCCATTCGGGAAATCATTGCCTGTTTTCCGGTCTACCGGACCTATATCCATGCAAAGGGAGACGATCCGATTTCCGAAAGAGACCGAGCCTATATTCGCCTGTCGGTTGCCAGAGCGAAACGGCGAAACCCGGCCATGAGTAACCTCGTCTTTGATTTCATTCGCGACCTCCTTCTCAGGACCCACCCCGAAACCCACGAGTCGGATTGGGAAAACATTCGTCCTTTCGTGATGCAATTTCAACAGACGACCAGCCCCGTAACAGCCAAGGGCGTGGAAGATACCGCATTCTATCAATACAACAGACTGATTTCGCTCAATGAAGTGGGGGGGGAACCCCAGCAGTTCGGCAACCCGTTATCAACATTCCACCACTATCTGAGCGAGAGGATGGAACAGTGGCCACATAGTTTATCCACGACTTCCACACACGACACCAAACGAGGTGAAGATGTTCGAGCCCGCATTAATGTCCTTTCCGAAATGCCAACGGAGTGGCGCCAGCATCTTCGATATTGGCAGCGGGTGAATAAAAAAGCCAAACAACGACTCGACGATCACTTCGTTCCCAGTCCTAATGAGGAATACCTCCTCTATCAAACGCTTTTAGGAACATGGCCCTTTGAGAACCTAACGGAACAAACCCTATTGCCTTACCAAGAACGCCTGAAACAATATTTCATTAAGGCCTTACGAGAAGCCAAAATCACCACAAGTTGGTTAAACCCCGATGGGGACTATGAACAGGGTGCCTTAAGTTTTTTGACCCACATCCTTTCACCTTCACCAAAGAATAGATTCTTGCAGGATTTTCATCCCTTCCAACGTCGGATTGCCCACTTCGGCATCTATAATTCCTTAAGCCAAGTTCTTATCAAAACGATGGCTCCAGGAGTCCCAGATTTCTATCAAGGCACTGAAGGGTGGAATTTGGATTTGGTCGACCCCGATAACCGCCAACCCATCGATTTTGTCCGTCGACAACAAGCACTCGCTGAGTTGACTTCCCTTCAACGCTCCTTACCGCCGGTAGAATTGCCTACCACGATGTTGAAGCATCCGGAAAATGCCCTCATTAAGCTCTGGATGACCCAAACGACCCTCCGGTTGCGAAAAACCTATCCCGACCTTTTTCTCCAAGGGTCTTACCATTCCATTGAAATCCAGGGGGAAAAGGCCCCGCATGTATGCGCGTTCATTCGCCGCCATAAGACGCTAACCTGCCTCATTGCCTTTCCCCGGTTTCTCACTCATCTGGTCCCTGATTCAACCCAATTACCCATTGGGGAATCAATTTGGGGCCACACGTGGCTATTACTCCCCCCGGACTTCCAGGCGCAACGGTTTCGAAATGTCTTAACCCAACAAATTGTGACTCCACAAATTCGCTTGGACGTGGTAGGATTCCCTATAGGTGCGTTATTTCAACATTTTCCTTTTGCCGTAATGGAGTCTGTTCTATGAGTTTGACGAACCTGGACCCGCTACCGAATTCCGAAGCCCTTCCTGAGGCCGACCCGGATACCCCCCAGGGGGAACTGGGGTGGGAGGGACACGTCCATTTCAATGAGGATCTCCCCCTTTGGCAACGCCTCTTGGAGACATGGCCTGAATTACGCACCGGACTTTCTTACAGTTTAATCTTCGCCTCCGGAGTGTTGTTGGGAGGGGCGATCATGGCGATGATGACGACCTCGAAAAATCATCAACCACATTCTTAATAACCGAACCCTCAGGAGGAGTGTCAGGATGAATGAGCAAACTGGAAACGGAGATTCCGGATGGGTCAATACTTTTGTGTTTATTGCCGGGTTTTTACTCGGAGCAGGCACTGCGATCATGATGACACCGGAATCCGGTTCACAATTGCGTCATCGGTTGGCTCGGGGAGCGAAGACAGCACAAGACGAGTTCGCTGAGATGGCCACGCAAACCAAAGAGGCGATGAACGCCTGGTCCACGGAGGCCAAAGAATCCATGAAACAGGCAGCCTCACGGGTAAATTCTGCGGTGGATGCCACAAAACAAGCCGTCAAAACCCCTCCACCTGAATCATTTGAAGAGTAATCGCCATCTGTCTCTGAAGATTTTATCCCGGCGTCTGGACTCCCCCTAGAACATCTCTCCCGAAAAATTCCCATCAATGGGGGCTTTCCCCTTTTTCTTAGATTGGGGGCACACCCCTTTCCCTTTTTCCTGCTTCTTCCTTGTCCCATTTCCTCTTTCATGGGACACTAACAATGATGTCACAGGCCCACTCTTCTCCTTCACCACTCACATCTCGCCTGAAGCTCGGATTGGCTTTGAACGGCATAATAATTCTGGCCGAGTTTTTAGGAGGTTTTTGGACAAACAGCCTAGGGCTCATTAGTGACGCGAGCCATAATCTTATCGATCAAGGGGCGCTACTCCTGGCCCTCTATGCCCATATTCTTTCTGAACGACCGGCGACTGAAGACCGAACCTTTGGGTATCATCGTGCTGGGACCATCGCGGCTTTTTTAAATAGCCTGACCCTCATTCTGACGGGGCTCATTATCGCCGGAATCGCGATCCACCGTATTCTCACTCCTCTCGATCACATTCCGGGTTTCTGGGTGATGGGTATAGCGGGAGTCAGTTTACTCGCAAATTTTGGAGTAGCCTTTTTATTACGGCAGGGAGCTAAAAACGACCTAAATATCCGGGGCGCCTTTCTTCACATGATGATCGATGCATGGATGTCCCTCGGGGTCATCCTCTGCGGTCTTGGGATTGCGCTCACTCAAATCACGATCTTCGACCCCCTCATCAGTCTCGTATTGGTCGGGGTTATCATGAAAGGAAGTTGGCCATTATTCCGTGAGTCATTGGATATTCTTCTAGAGTCCACTCCCCCACATCTCAATACTTCCAACATTGTGGAAAATCTCGAAGCCATTCCTGGAGTGAAAAAGATCCACGACCTGCATATCTGGTCAGTAGAACCGCGTATCATCATGCTTACCTGTCATGTCCTGGTCGATACCACAATCGTCCCGGACAAAGACCAGTTGCTTCCTCCCATCCAAGACCTTTTGTCTTCCCAGTATGGAATTCATCATCTCACTATTCAATTAGAAACCGAATGTCCGGAAATGGATGCCCTTCATTGCAATCTCAACCATCTCACCCAGGGCTCTTCAACAGAACCCGTCCTTCCTCATACACATAGCCACTGAATTGGCTTCTCACCTTTCGGTTTTTTTAGGTCTAACCTTTTTTCCCTTAACATCTCCACCCAACCCGGGGAGTTATCGATCTAATATTTGATCCACTTCTCATGAGAACCGCAGGGTTGGGCACCGCTCCTCAAACAGGGAAGAAAGGCTGAAGATGTTTAAAGAGATATAAATGGGTTTGATGACTGAGATGGGGGAATGGGTCGTTTGAAGTCTGGTCACAGCTAGGCAAGAATTTCAGTTATACCAGTGTAAACTCCCAATGACCCTAGCGAAAAAAACAACGCCAAATCTCATAGAATGGGGTAGGAATCCTAGAGCCCGAGGTTTTTATCTTACCGATGAACGAATATTTTTGTTTTGAGGAGAAAGGCTACCCCACCTCCTAAGGCCAACCCAATCCCCCATCCTACGAGCACATCCGTAATATAATGTGCCCCTAAATAGACACGTGACACACCGATAAAAAACATGAGAGGCCAAAGCACCCATCCAAGAGAAGGATACAACCCGACTAAAAAAGCCACCGCCGTACTGGAGTTGAGCGCATGATTGGAGGGCATACTGAAACTCCCACCACACCCGACTAGTTCATGAATGTGTGTCAAAATTTGGCAAGGACGTGGGCGGGCAATCAACGCTTTCAATTGCCCCCCTAACAAATCACTCAGTCCCACCAGGAGGGCCAGGCAAGGAGCCGCCCATTTGGCCTCATTCCAATTTCTCCACCCCCAATACCCAATAGCCAGAATTCCAGGAATGAGGAGGTGACTTTCCTGAGAACAGTGGAACATAAACCAATCCAAGGCCGGAATGTGCCCAGCCCATCCATTGATCTCTAAAAACCATTCTTTGTCAAAGGACATCGTTATGACACACCTTGTCCTTTTTTTCGGAGAGAACACGATTCTTTATCTGTTTTTCCTCAAAGAGAAACAACGCAGGGGCATATGAAATGGGACCAGTCCTATGACAAAAAATGTGGAGATTCCTCATATAGTATCCTGAAACCTATCAACCGATATGGTAACATGTTCAACTTTTTTGGAGGCATCATACCATGTTAATCGATACCCACGTGCACTTGGATGATCCACGATATGATCCAGACCGTGCGAGCGTGATCCAACGAGCCCAGGAGGCCGGTGTAGGAGCCTTTATTACGATTGGTTGTGACCTTTCGACGAGTACTTCGGCTGTCCAATTAGCCTCCCAACATTCCACAATCTTTGCCACAGTTGGGGTCCATCCCCATGAAGTTAAGCGGATTGAACCCCATTGGTATGAGGAACTGACTCAGCTTGCCAGCCAGCCCAAAGTGGTAGCGTATGGAGAAATTGGACTTGATTACCATTATGACCATTCACCACGAGATGTCCAACGGGTTCGGTTTCGGGAACAAGTTATGTTAGCGAAATCTTTGGCTCTGCCCCTCGTCATCCACACACGGGAGGCCCAGGAAGATACCATGACCATCCTTCGCGAAGAAGGCGCTCAAGAATACGGTGGGGTCTTTCATTGCTTTTCCGGAGATGCCGAGTTAGCCAAGCAAGCCTTAGACCTTGGGTTCTATCTCTCATTTTCAGGAATCATAACGTTTCGCAATGCCACCACTCTCCGGGATATCATCCGTACGGTCCCAGATGACCGACTGCTCATTGAAACCGATGCCCCCTACCTTACTCCCGTCCCATTTAGGGGGAAGCGAAACGAATCCGCCTACGTTCGGTGCGTCGCCCAACAAATTGCCGAACTGAAATACTCGGATGTGGAATCTGGTCTCATTCAAGTATCAGATTTGACCACACATAACGCCAAAAACTTATTTAAAATTTTTTCATAATGCGATTGCGTTGGCGAAGTTTTTTGGGAAGCTTCCTGGGATTGCCCTTTTTCGGCTTGGGTGTGACAGGAGCCTCCTCATCACCGGTCATCCCCATCCGCGGCCTGTTTAGGGATTCGCCTGACTTTGGGGTATTACCGCGCATCTTCAACCGAGTGAGAAACTCTGGAGATGTGAGGACAAATGCCCCGCACCCCTTGGCTACCTGAAGGATTTCGTGATCTGAAGACACCACCGCGGTGTCCTTCCCATGACCACGAATAAGCTGCTGAATAACCTGATCTGCTCGTTCTCCTTTCCCCGAATATATCACCGTGACTCCGGCATGATGCTGAAGTTGTCGGGTGGAGCCCGACTGTCGCCAGGCATCAAAAATGATCGTGATCTGACAGTGCATCGTCTGGGCATATTGACCAAGACGGTCGATTAACTGATCACGATGCCCTTCTCCACCACCGACAATCAGACTCGGCGGCAATCCCATGGCACCCAGCAAATTATACCCATCAATGATTAAGAATCTTGGACGCAATTGATCTCACTCTCCGATCGTCATGAAGAAAATCTGAAGGAACTTGGCTTCCAGTAAGCATTCCAGCCATTCCACCCTCTCTTGACAAGAACAGATTCATCTGCGAAAAAATAGAGAAACGGTCATTTTTGTTTATGCCCTTCTTTAGAAACGCACTGTTCTACCCTCTTTTGAGCCTTTTCATTCTGACCCCCTCACTCCAAAGTTGGGGAGGAAAAACAGGCTTTTGGGTTCCTTTTGAGTGGGAAACCCCTCCTCCTACCCATTTGGTTGCCACCCGTTCCAAAGATACCTTCGTCCAATCCGTACGGGCTCACCGCCATAAAAAATACACACGCGTCGTTTTTGACCTTTCACGCCATATTTCGCCCAATCCCACAGACGATCATGATCTTGCCACTTTTCAACTAGAACTCCCCAATACTCGCATTCTCCATTCAGCTATGGGCACGATCAATAGTGCCACGTTTCCCTTAAAGCTTAAAGTTTCTCGAACCTCTCAAGGTTCCCTGCTGGTATCCACTGCCACCAAACCGTGGAAACGATACAAATGGTATGTCCTACAAAAACCGGACCGGGTCGTGTTAGACCTTTACCCGCATCCCTCTCAACCCCTACAGACCAAAACAACACCCCCTTCAAAGCCCTCGCAACCGGTTTCCCCGCCAGTCACGATCACTTCTCCTCCTTCCAACCCTTCCAAAGAAGATATGGTGATTGTGATCGATCCGGGTCATGGGGGTAAAGACCCTGGAGCCCTCGGAAGAAAAGGCACGCGTGAGAAAGACATCGTGTTAAAGATCGCATCCCGGCTCAAAGATCTCTTAAAGAAAAAAACGTCGGCCAAAGTCTTGATGACCCGGGAAAATGACACATTCATTAAATTAGAAGATCGTGCTGCATTTGCGAATGAGCACAAGGCCGATATATTTCTCTCTATTCACATTAATTCCCATCCCAAAAAATCCATTAAGGGATTGGAACTGTACCACTATGGTGAAGCCAGCGATCCCCGAGCCCTACAAGTTGCGGCCCGAGAAAATGGGACCCCGCTTGAGGACAATGGCCCGGCTTGGCAATTTATCTTAGCTGATAAGCTTCACGATAAAAAAATTGAAGATTCCCAGGAACTCGCCTGGACGACAAGAAAAGCGTTAGTGAAGTACTTACAATCCTTCTATAAAATTAAAGATCATGGGGTGAAAACGGCTCCCTTCTTCGTGTTACGCATGACTACCATGCCGGCCATTTTGGCGGAGGTAGCCTTTATTTCTAACCCCACCGAGGAAAATCTCCTCAAGAGTAAAACCTATCAACAACGAATGGCCCAAGGTATTTATGAAGGGCTGAAAGCCTACTGGACTCCTTTGCAAACCGCCTCCAAATAATCCACTCCTCAGGCTCTTTCGTTGGCCATTCTGCCCTCCACTTCTTTTTTTCCTGTCAGATTTTCGTTACGATCGTTTTGAAAGACCTTGAGCCCCATTCCAACCTGGGGCTACCTGTCCCAGCCTCTTTCCTTCATGACTACCATTAAACTCACGATTGAATATGATGGAACCAACTTTGCCGGTTGGCAACGACAACCCCATCATCCCACGATTCAACAAGAAATAGAGAATGCCTTAACGCAGATCACTCAGCGTCACATTCCCATCGTGGGAGCAGGACGCACAGATTCAGGGGTTCATGCCTTAGGCCAAGTCGGCAGTTTCCGGTCTGACAAGGATTTAGCGGATCCTCAGTGGACCCTGGCCCTCAATTATTACCTTCCTTCCGAAATAAGCATTCTCTCGAGCGAGTCAGTTCCCGATACCTTTCACGCGCGCTATAGTGCCAAAGAAAAAATCTACGAATATCGAGTGTGGTTACACTCTTCCCGTCCCGCTCTTCAGCACAATCGGGTCTGGCACGTCCCCCAGCCCTTGGATTTCGAAGCCATGCGTCAGGCCTTTCCGGCCCTTTTGGGGACACACGATTTCACCTCGTTCCAAGGTCCTCGTTCCGAAGTCACGAACACCATATGCACGATCTCGGACATCGATCTTCAAGTGGATTTCCCAATGGTTCGACTTCGATTTCAGGCAGACCGATTTTTAAAACAAATGATTCGAGCCCTCATGGGGACACTCGTGGAAATCGGTCGACGCCAACGCCACCCACAATCGTTAACATCTATTCTCAAAGCCAAGGATCGACGAGCCGCAGGTCAAACCGCTCCGCCACAGGGTCTGTATTTAATTCAGGTACAGTATTAACGCACACCTTTTTTTGATAGAAAACTCAATGACTGTGAAGCAGATCTTCCTCTTTTCTTGATATACTCTCAATAAGCTTCACATTACCCCTTTGACTATGATGGGCTAAACCATGAATGCTGACATTCCTCCCGAATTAGATCACCCCACGTTTCGCCTAGCGGTGGCCCAGTTTGATCAGGCCGCAGCCCACATACACCTCGACCCGAACCTTCTGGAACGATTAAAGGCTCCCCAACGAGCCTTATCGGTCAGCATTCCGGTCAGGATGGATGACGGGCACGTTCAAGTCTTTCGGGGTTATCGGGTACATCATGATTTAGCGCGAGGTCCCACAAAAGGAGGAATCCGTTATCATCCTGATGTGACCCTCGGAGAAGTGAGTGCCCTGGCCATGTGGATGACATGGAAAACCGCCTTGGCCGGATTACCTTTTGGAGGAGCTAAGGGAGGCGTGTCCGTCAATCCAACCCACCTTTCCATCGGAGAATTAGAGCGCCTCACTCGACGATTTATCGAAGAAATATTTCCTCTTATCGGCCCGGACAAAGACATTCCCGCGCCGGATGTCGGGACCAACTCCCAAGTTATGGCATGGATCATGGATACCTACAGCCAACAGGTGGGCTTTTCCGTGAGAGATGTGGTCACGGGGAAACCGCTTTCAATTGGCGGGAGCTTGGGGCGTGAAGAGGCCACCGGTCGAGGGGTCGTAGACGTGACCTTGGAAGTCCTTCAACATTTTCATCACTCCATAACGGACACCACGGTCGTAATTCAGGGATTCGGGAATGTCGGATCTCATGCGGCAAGGATTTTATTCGAAGAGGGGGCGAAGATTATCGCCATCAGCGATCGTTTTGGAGGGTTGTATAATCCATCAGGACTGGATATCCCTCAAATTCTTTCGCAGCAACAACGAGAAAAAACCCCTCTCCCTTCCCTCACGAAATTTGGCGAACCCGTGTTGAGTGAAGATCTTTTGAATCTTCCCTGCCGGGTCCTCATTCCGGCTGCCTTAGCGGAACAAATCACCAGAGCTAATGCGGAAGAGGTGCAATGCCAATACGTGATCGAAGCTGCCAATGGACCGACCACGCTAGAGGCCGACGACATTCTCCATGACCGTGGAATCGTGGTAGTTCCCGATATTCTGGCTAACGCGGGTGGAGTGATTGTGTCCTATTTTGAATGGGTCCAGGACGGACAACGATTTTCTTGGGAAGAGTCACATATCCACACTCGTCTCAAAAAAATCATCACCACGGCCTTTCAGCGGGTATTTACCCAGGCGAAAGACAAAAAAATTTCAATGAGGACGGCAGCCCTTATAGCGGGAATTGAAGAAGTCGCTCGGGCCCACCAATGCCGAGGCCTGTACCCGTAACCCACTGAGAGTCAACCCGTAAAACAAGAGAAAAACAAGTCCTCAGGAGGAGTTTTCCCCCCCTCGCCTTAAGCCATTTCTCCAGAATAAATTTTCATGACGGTTTCGAGGAATGTTAAGGCCTCCGGTTTTTGTCGTTGAAAGGAATTTCTCCCAATGATCGACCCAAACCCACCGCCATCTCGAATCGCTCGGGCTTCATCGAAAATCTTCTGATCTTCTCCCTTGGCTCCGCCTGAAAAAATGACGATTCTTCTTCCTTGAAACGCACTCTGCACGACATGACGAATACGTTCGGCCGGGGTCCCAATGGGAATCTTTTCCGCCTCATACACTTTCTTTGCCGCAGCTTGTTCCAAATGGGCGGTGGGGACTTTCACCTTGATAATATGGGCCCCAAGCTGGGCCGCAATTTGCGCGGCATAGGCGACGACGTCCATGGCGGTTTCGCCCTCCTTACTCAACCCCGCCCCACGTGGATAGGACCACACCACCACCGCTAATCCGACTGACTTCGCTTCTTCCGCAATTTCTCTCAAATGTTGATACATCTCTTGGCTATGAGCCGATCCAGGATAAATGGTATACCCCACCGCTGAACACCCTAATCGCAAAGCATCATCAACACTCCCCGTGATGGCCGAGTTTGGGTCTTTCGTTCCATGGAGAGAATCATTATTATTTAATTTCAGGATTAAGGGGATTTGACCAGCAAATTCCGCCGCGCCCGCTTCCAGAAAACCTAAGGGAGCCGCATAGGCGTTACACCCTGCTTCAACACCTAATTGAAAATGAAATCGAGGGTCGTAACCCAGGGGATTGGGGGCAAAACTCCTTGCCGGCCCATGTTCAAACCCTTGATCGACGGGAAGAATCACCAACCGTCCAGATCCTCCCAATCGACCGCTCATGAGTAATCGAGCCAGATTCGTCAAAACTCCAGGTGAGTTTCCTTGATAATGTTTTAAGATTTCTTGAATCTTTGGTGTCATCACGCCGCTTACCCCCACAAAAAAGTTCTCAATGTCCGTCCACGCCTGTTGTCTTTCCCATCCTCGGGATCCTCTTAAAGAGCTTGGCTATTGGGAAAGAAACCCTATCTTTCTCCAACCTTCTCGTTCGGTTTTTCCGTTTGTTTGACCTGTTTCTTCAGGATGATTAGTTCCTGTTCCATCGCTTCGAATCGTTCGGCAATGGGATCGGGAATATTCGTATGATCCATCGTAGCTTCCGGAAGACGCTCGCCATCACACTTTACGACCCTTCCCGGATTTCCCACCACCGTAGAATTCGGGGGAACGGAACGCAGCACGACAGCATTGGCCCCAATCTTGACATTATCCCCAATCCGAATCCCTCCTAACACCTTCGCCCCAGCTCCCACCACCACATGGTTGCCCAATGTCGGATGTCGCTTTCCACGCTCTTTACCCGTACCGCCAAGGGTGACCCCCTGAAACAAGGTCACAAAGTCTCCGATTTCTGTGGTTTCCCCGATGACCACTCCCATCCCATGATCGATAAAAAACCCTGTGCCGATCGTGGCTCCTGGATGAATTTCCACTCCGGTCACCCACCGGGCCGTCTGTGAAATCAGTCGAGGAAGAATGGGAATACGCCGATTCCACAACCAATGAGCCATTCGGAAGGCTAGCAGTGCATGAAAACCGGAATACGTCAGGAATACTTCCAGGCGGCTGGTCGCAGCTGGATCCCGTTCAAAAACAGCCTGAAGATCATCCGCGATTCGTTGGACCTTTTGCATTGGCAACCAATAGAAAGAATACGAGTTAAGGACGGCCCCCTTCACTATTTTCTTATGTCCTGATCTCCTGAATCAAGCAAATCGCCATGGCCGCGATGCCTTCTTCCCGTCCAATCATGCCAATTCCTTCCCCACTTTTCACTTTCACGTTCACTCGATGGACATCGATGGATAAGACTTTTGCAAGATTTGCCTTCATTCCCTGAAGGAAGGGAGCCAACTTGGGGGCTTGGGCGATAATGATGGTATCGAGGTTCACCAATTTGAACCCCTTTTCCATTAAGGTAGTGGCCACACTACCTAACATGATCAAACTTGAGAGATTTTTGTAGGCGTCGTTATTGCTGGGGAAACGTGTCCCCAGGTCCCCTTCACCCAGCGCCCCCAAAATAGCGTCACACACCGCATGAGTGAGGGCATCGGCATCTGAATGCCCATCTAGCCCGGAGGAATGGGGAATCGTCACTCCCCCTAAAATAAGGGGACGTCCTTCCCGTAGGGGGTGGATGTCATAACCCTGACCAATTTTCATCTCCCATTACCCCCAATTAACTCGGAATACATTAAATTTTAAGAGCCTAGTCAGGATTGTGCTGGTAAGGGAAAGAATTCTTTCGCGAACGTTTCGCCCAGGGCCAAATCCTCTGGTTTCGTGATTTTCAGATTCATGGCACTTCCTTCAACCACCGCAACGGGGTATCCCATCCGTTCAACGAGCGTGGCATCATCCGTGACATCCCAATTCATTTTCTGAGCCTGCTGGTGCGCTTTCATTAACCAATCATACTGGAAAATTTGGGGAGTTTGGATCTGCCATAATCCCTTTCGCTCCACGGATTCTTGAATAAAATTCTTCTCGTCTATTCTTTTAACCGTATCATGAACGGGGACGGCCACAACAGCTGCCCCGACTTCTTGAGCTCGATGGATCACCCTTTCAACGACATTTTGACGGATGAAGGGACGAACGCCATCATGTACTAACACCAAATCCGGAATATCGGAAATGGCTTGAAGCCCATTGTTGACCGAATCCTGCCGTCGCGGACCTCCCGCCACAATCTTGTTGATCTTAGAAAGTCCAAACGGAGCGACTATTTGTGATTGGCAATAGGCTTGTTCGGATTCTGGTACCACAAGAATGACGTCACGGATGGTTTCAATCTGTTGAAAAATCCGTAGAGAGTAAACGAGGAGGGGTATGTCGTGAAGTGTGAGGAACTGCTTGCGAGTGGCCCCTCCCATACGGGTTCCTTGCCCACCCGCCGGGACAACCGCCACAATGGGATTAGACACGTGCGAAACTTAATTCCTCCCGTTCGGTTTCTTCTTTCAAGCGGGTAAAGATCATTCGCCCAGCACTCGTTTGCAGAACGCTGGTCACGACCACGTCCACTGTTTTGCCGATACACGCTTTGGCGTTATCGACCACCACCATCGTCCCATCATCCAAATACGCTACCCCCTGACCAGCCTCCTTGCCTTCTTTTAAGACAAACACCCGAATATTTTCTCCTGGAAGTACGACCGGCTTCAGCGCATTGCACAAATCGTTAATATTTAACACGGCCACACCTTGGATACCAGCGACTTTATTCAAATTAAAGTCATTGGTCAGGACCTTACCATTCATTTGTTTAGCCAATTCAATGAGTTTGGTATCCACTTCCTTCACATGTGGAAAGTCGTCTTCCACGAGTTCGACACGGATAGTCGTCATTTTTTGAAGAACGTTCAGCACATCAAGGCCTCGTCGTCCTCTGGCCCGTTTTAACCCATCGGAAGAGTCAGAGATATGCTGCAACTCCTGAAGAATAAAGTGGGGAACCACCAGGGTCCCTTCGACAAATCCGGTTTCGCATAAATCAACGATACGACCATCAATAATCACGCTGGTATCCAATAATTTCGTGGAGAAATCCGCGATAGAATTTCCTGGATGCTCCTCCACCTCACGGCTTTCTTGCTTTCCGAAGCGCAATCCCATACTTAGACCCCAAAAGGGTACTCCCAAAAACAAACCGAGCGTAGCCATCTGACTAAAAATCGATGGTTGCCCACCCTGAACAAGACCAGTTACAAGGCCAATACACCCAGCCACTAATAAACTGACGATGAATCCTGCCCCCCCCCACAAGACCAAAGAAAAGGGTACCCTCCCCAAACGATGCTCGGCTACCAGGATTAAAATTCCCATGAGACCCCCAATAGCCCCGCCCACCCCTAAGGTTACGACTTGGCCCTCTGAAACGTTCCATCCCATAGCCATGCCCAGGATCACCCCTCCGACCAGAAACAAGGCTCGTAGTACCATATACGCTTCTCCTTACTTTAGGTTTGGGGTTCAGTCTGAAGGTATTCCTCGGCCTTCGCTACATCATCGGGACTGCCAATAAACAGTGGGACCCGTTGATGCAGAGCCCGAGGCTGTATTCGAGAAATACGCTCAGAACCCGTACTTCCCGAGCCTCCAGCCTGTTCCATGATGAAGCTCAAGGGGGCAGCTTCATACATCAATCGTAACTTTCCCTCAGGGTTTTTTTTATCTTTTGGGTACATATAAATGCCACCCTTACATAGAATCCGATGAACATCAGCGACTAGACACCCCGTATACCGGGCAGAATACGGCCGCTTTGAAAGGGGGTCACTTTCTTGAAAATACGCGAGCAATTTCAGGATACTGGAAGACCACCCACCTTGGTTCCCCTCATTGACGGAATATGTCCGCCCGGACTTGGGGAGGGAAAACGAGTTCCCCCATCGGTAAAATTCGCCTATCTCTGGGTCCAAATAAAATTGGTGCACCCCTTGACCAAACGTGAACACCATGAGAACGCTGGAACCATACAAAAGATACCCAGCCGCCACTTGTTCGCTTCCCATTTTTTGAAGATCTTCCTGGGTAACAGGAATCCCTGTGTGGGAAAGTTGGTGAATGGAAAAAATGGAACCTAAAGGGGCATTGACGTCGCTATTGGCCGATCCATCCAAGGGGTCAATGAACAGGGCATACCGACCCTCTATTTCCGCGGCTTTAATAAGATAAGGATGTTCCATTTCTTCGGACACCACTGTGCTCACATGATGTTGCTGTTCGAAGACCTCTACAAAAATTCGGTTGGCACGATCATCCAATTTTTGAACCTCTTCACCTTGAATATTCGTCATCCCTGTGGAGCCAAGAAGTTGATTCTTTCCGGCCTGTTGTAACTCTCGGGCGATGAGCTTTCCGGCCAACCCCACAGACAGCAGAATGCGAGACAATTCTTCTCTCCCCGCTAATGGGGCCGTGCTCGGGAGAAAGGTTTGAGAGGAAAGGAAAATCGGAAGAGTCATCCGAATGAAATCCAGAACTGAATGTAGGCGTAGTTTATTATAGGTCTTTACTCATCAAGGAGCAATCTCCCAGGGAGGAAAAATTTCAGGCAACCAATTTTGCATGTCGGGACAAAATGGTTCTCTGATATTCGCGTGGCTAATAACGAAACCACAACACACTGATCAGATACCGAAAACAACACTTCATGAGGGAGAAGACACTCAGAGAACAATTAATCCAAGCAGAGGAAAAAAGGAAGGGGAAGAAAAAAATAATGGAACAGCTACGCGACGAGATCTTGGCGCGCTTCTGTTAACAAAGTCTCTAAAAACCCGCGAATCTTCGTCAGGACCACCTCTGAGGAAGCCTCAAATCGCAAAACCAGGGCAGGCTGAGTATTGGAAGCCCGGATTAATCCCCAGCCATCGGCAAAGCTCACGCGAATTCCATCGATAGTATTCACACCCTGAATGCGGATTTCCGCCGGAGCAGAATCTTGGTGATTGGCGACATCACGCACTCGTTGGACCACTTCTTGAACAAGCTGAAACTTCTGATCATCCGGACAGTCAACTCGAATTTCGGGCGTGACGACCGTCTCTGGGATATCGGATAACAGCTGTGAAAGTGGTTTTTTCTCTTTCAGAAGAATCTCAATCAAACGACAAGAAGCATAAATCGCATCATCATACCCATAATTCCGATCGGCAAAAAACATATGCCCGGACATCTCTCCTGCTAAGACAGCCTGTTCTTCTTTCATCTTCGCTTTAATGATGGAATGCCCTGTTTTCCACATGATGCCCCGTCCACCACGCCTCTGGATATCGTCATACAACACTTGAGAGGCCTTGACTTCAGAAATAAAGGTACTACCAGGGTGCCCCTGTAACACATCTCGTGCAAAGAGAAGTAACAACCGATCCCCCCACAATACGTTCCCTTCATTATCAATCACTCCAATCCGATCGGCATCTCCATCGTACCCAATGCCCGCGTTGGCTCCCGTTTCGCGTACGGTCGCGATCAGGTCTGATAAATTTTCCAATACCGTCGGATCCGGGTGGTGATTAGGAAAACGACCATCAAGATCACTATATAAGGCCGTAACCCGACACCCCAATTGAGTCAAGGCTTCTTTGGCGACAAGAGAGGCCGCGCCATTTCCGCAATCAATCACGACATGCAACCCTTGGGCATCTACGGAGGGGAATTGTTTTTTTTGTTCGTTCAAATAGTGCGGAACAATGGGATGCTCAGCGACGGTTCCCGTTCCGGTGGAAAAGTTGCCTTCGAGAAAAATGGATTGGAGTGTTTGAATGTCTTCACCATAAAGCGCTTCTTTTCCCAGACACATCTTAAACCCATTATATTCTGCGGGATTGTGACTGCCCGTAATCATGATTCCACCCTCCACCGGACAGTGGAATAATGAAAAGTATAAAAGCGGAGTTGCACACAACCCCAGGTCTAACACATTCAGGCCCCCTCTTGTGAGACCCGAAACCAATCGGTCACGAAGGGCCGGAGAAGTTAAACGCCCATCTCTCCCTACTGCTATTCGTGAGACTCCACGAGTTTGAGCCAATGTAGCGAAGGCTCGCCCGATATTTTCTACCACTTCAGGGGTTAAGTCGGTTTCAACAATTCCTCGGATATCGTATTCTCTAAAAATCCCCATGTCCTGATCTTTCTCTCATCGCCCCTTAATCCTTTTTCTCCTTAGGAGTTTTGAGGCATCCGGCCAAAATCGTCTTTTAATCGCACAATATCATCTTCACCCAAATAGGGCCCGTTTTGAATCTCAATGATTTCCAAGGGAATGGTTCCAGGGTTTTCTAGTCGATGCGGTGTTTCCCGGGGAATCCCAGTACTCATACCCGCTTGTAAATCATACACTTCCTCACCCCGTGTTACGCGTGCGGTACCAGCAATGACCACCCAATGTTCGCTGCGCTGGTGATGCAATTGCAAGGAAAGCCTCTTTCCGGGAACGACTTCAATCCGTTTCACTTTATATCCATTTCCCTCCTCAAGGACAGTATAGGCCCCCCAGGGTCTCTGAATGGTTCGATGTTCCAAATGCTCAGGAGCCTCTTGTTTTTTAAGAAGATTGACGATGGATTTCACATCTTGAGCTCGATCTTTTGGACACACGAGGGTGGCATCAGGCGTATCCACGACAACCATTTGATCGAGTCCAATCGTGGCCACAACCCGACGATCGGCAAACAACACGGAATCTTGGCTTCCTAAATCAATAATGTTGCCGTTCCGAACATTTCCGGCCTTATCCAAGGTGGCCACTTCTTCCAAACTGCCCCAACTTCCCACATCAGACCAACCAAAATCTGCTGGAACGACCACACTCCGATCGGAATGCTCCATCACCGCATGATCGATCGAGAGATTTTTCATTTTTATGTAGGTCTTTCGTAACGTAGCAGTAAAGTCAGAAGTCCCGAACTGTCGTTGTAACCTGAGGAGATGCTTGTACATCTGAGGCTGATGAAGACCTAATTCCGAAAGAATAGAAGCGGCTTTCCACACGAAAATTCCACTATTCCAATAATAGTTCCCTAGCCGACAATAGCGCTTCGCGGTCGGAAGATTAGGCTTTTCAACGAATCGAGCGACAGGGTACCCGACCAGACCGTTTTGTGTTCCTAAGCGACATCGCCTATTGGGCTGAATATACCCATAGCCCGTCTCCGGACGAGACGGATGCATTCCAAAGGTTACCAAATGACCCTGTTCGGCCAATTTCGTCGCAAAGCGGACCGCCGTCATAAACTTTTTTGGCCTTTGGAGCACATGATCCGCCGGAACCACAATCATCACAGCCTCGGGATCTTGATGCAGAAGATGCAAGGCCGCCAACCCGATGGCCGGAGCGGTATTTCTTCCGACGGGCTCCAACAATATGTTGTTTACAAGATCTTCTTTCCATTGTTGCAACTGGAATTTTATGGATTCCGCTTGAACCTCATTGGTCACGATCGTGACCCGCGAAGGGGCCAAGTTCTGCAATAATCGCTCGAAGGTTTGTTGCAATAATGAACCTTCTCCAATAATCTCCAACAATTGCTTAGGAAATCGTTCCCGACTTAAGGGCCAAAAACGCGTTCCACTTCCACCCGCTAAAATCACACCATGCAAATGAGAATTCATAGCCTTCCTTTCCGGCACATTACGACCAAAGTGGGCGGAAAATCATCATTATCAAACCTGTCCAACCTGTCCTCACCTTTAAGTTTCGTACTCACCCGTTGAACACACTTTAAGCTGCTCACCATTTATTCACGAGATTTGGCTTCCAGAATCTTATCGGCAATTTCCCGAACAGCTCCCTCTCCACCTTTTTTGTGGCAGATATAATGAACAACTTTTCTGACCTGACCCACACAATCAGCTGGTGCCGCAGCAAACCCCACTTTCTGCAAGGCCTGAACGTCGTTGACATCATCTCCGATATAGGCCATCCGGGCAAAGGGAATTCCATACTTCGCTGAAAGATGCTGCAATACCCTTACTTTATTCGTCGCTCCTTGATGCACTTCAGGGATACCCAACTTCTTTCCTCTCCGAGCGACTATTTTGGTCTTTTCTTGGGTGATAATCGCCGTGATGACCCCGATGTTTTGTAACAGCTTAATTCCCATCCCATCCCGAGTATGAAACTTCTTCAATTCTTCCCCTGATTCCCCGTAATACATCCCAGCATCGGTTAGCACTCCATCCACATCCATCGCGAACAGCTGTAATTCTACCAATACCTTCCGAGGAGCACGAAGTTTTTTCGAGAGAGAGGCAGGTTTTTGGGATAAAACCTTCGGTAAAGCCCCGACCTTGGATGTTTTCGTCCTTTGAATATTCATATCTTTTTCATCTTTTCTCAACCCCTACCCCCGGAACTAAATTGCCCATTTTCAGGAGACATCTATTTCCCTTAGCCAAAATCCAAAGTACAATTTCATTGATGCGGTGCTTATCATTCACACAAATTTCAGCATACTTTCTTCCGCTTTGTCTTTTTCTCGGATGTTCCACACCTGAATCTCAGCAACGGCTCGACACCACTCTCTGTTGGCTTCGCCCTTCCTGTCTCCCTCAAGATCAAGACAGGCATTCTCCTCTCACTACCCCTTCTAATCAAAAGCCCCCCCCGTCACCCAGCGCTTCCAAAGAAGCGGAACCTACAAGGACTTCCACTCAGCCTCCTTCTGATTCCGTCTCCGATCAAATGGGAAAAGGCCCAACGTGTCAGACGACCGCTCAAACAAGGGTAAAGGCCTCGCAAACTTCCATCACTGTCCGCTATATGGAACCCACGACCAACTCTCAGGGCCAAGCTCTTCTCAACTTGACCAAAACCACTCTGTATTATGATCTAGGGAAAGGGTGGACCAAAATCGCGGATATCCCAGCCACAAATCCCCGAGGGGGCGGAACTATTCAGAAAACAATCTCATTAAAGACATCCCGAAAAGATTCCATGGACCTCAAAATTTGCGTGACCGCCACCAATATCAATGGGTTAGAGGGGTAAAACCTTCTTCCCTCGGCATATTCGACTCATTTGCCATACCACCTAAATTCGATACCAGAAAAAAAGGGTCTTCTCATCCTTTCTCAAAATTGTTGGAGACGAAAACCTTCTTTTTCCATGCATGTGCCAATCTCCATCCCACGTGAGACCGATTGGTTCCACCAATCGTTCCGCCGCCCCTGATCAGCTGTTTGAACACAACGATCATGAGTAGGCTCGGGGTCTCGATCTGTTCCATCGGAAGCCACCCAGGACCCTTTCATACATTGGCCCAAAGGATGACACACACGCTCGGCACGACCCGCGTGGAAATCTGGATCCTCATAGGACCGCCAGAATCCGCACCCACTCACAAAAACCCCTAAGATCACGAATACCCCGCCTCTCAGGACCCAGCCCCGCCAACTCACTTCGTGATCATTCATAGTTTTCCCCATTTTTTCCGTAGAAAAACCTCCTTGACTCAACTTATCGGTTATGGCCGTAACAGAAAAAAGAGGAAAAAGTCTCTTTAATGGCTGAAAAATCAAGATTTTTGAACATCAAATTTGCCCGCGTACCCAGGCCCAGGCAATTCCCAAGTATTCATGATAGGCCAATTCCGCTAGGCGAATCCCCGATGCACTAGGGAAAAGGTTCACTGGCGACCAGAACTCCTTAGGGGCTTGCCAGAGACCTGAAGGAGCGGGAATGGGGGATAAGCCCTGTTTGGCGAATAATTTCATAGCCCTGGGCATATGAAACGCGCTGGTTACCAGGATAAACCGGTCATTTTTCACGATTTCACGCACATATAAGGGATGATCCTTGGTGTCCCGAGATTCCACTTCTAACACCATTTTTGACCTGGGGACGCCTAATTCCTCAGCTACACGACTTAAGGTTGTGGCTTCGGGAGAACCATCAAACCCAATTCCACCCGTTAATATTAATTGGGTTTTTGGTAAAAGATGAAGAAGTCGAATGCCCTCAATTAATCGCACCCGGGAATGATGGGAAATCTGTAATTGGTATGGATCCTCCGAGCGTCCCGATACCCCTCCCGCAAGGATCACAATCCATTTTATCTCTCCCAGGGTTAAATTTGACGAATCAGATGATTGAATCCGAGAAAGATCCAGTGGAGGATACTGAGACTCCAAGGTTTGAAGAATTCGCCCGGAAAAACCTTCGTAACTACAGAGAATAATTAATAATAATCCGAAAGCGAAAAAAACTTTTCCCGTTTTTTTCCTCCCCGTCAATGACAAAACCAGGATCCCCAACACCATCAGCTCGATGGATAACGTAAGGGGAGAAAACAAGGGGGCCAAAAACTTTTTTAGGGCAAACATGTGCCTCCAACATTAGAGAAGGCATGGGTAATATCTTCGGAAAAGACCTTAGGGCATAACGATGATTATACAAATTTTTCACATGAACCTCTATTGGTGTTCCCTTTGTCCTCAATTGACATTGCGCTAAATTACCCCCCATTAACCAATGAAGTTTTCTGATTACAATTGAGGAAAAACTAAAGAAAGGGGAAGAAACAAGAATTACGGAGTGGAAACGGGGCAGGAGCGCGCAACACCTTGAAGTTTTTCATTAAAATTCTGAACCGATACTTCAAGGCTCCGTTGTGCGACCAAAATTTCCTTTAAAAACTGCCCTCGCTTGGATTGGTGGGAGACGCAATGAATCTTTCCCCCCTGAAACCCCCGACGACTTTTTCGGCATCCATCGAATACTTCCGGAGTATGTCGAAGCGTAAACTTGGCTTCCTGGAGTTGATCATGCTTCCGAACGACTTGGTCTTGGGCAGATTTGAGTAACGAAACAGCCTCGGTACAGGAAAACTCCCATATTTCAGCAAAACTCGTGAGAGGAAAGAACACTACCACCCAAAAGGCAAATATCAGTTTTCGCATTGTTCGACCTCAAGACGAATAGGGTCTCGAATACACTCGGAGCAGATAACCAATGAATTCGATCCATCATAGCCTCCCAATATTATCTGAGGCCATAACTCGAAAGGGGGGGGAACCACTTACAAAACCTGAGCCCTACCCTTCACAACTATCTTATTTTTTGGCTAATCTTTTGGAAAAAAAATCAACCCGGGATGACAATTGGGTTACTGCAACACAAAGTGAGCCCGACGATTTTTTTGAAAACACGACAAGGTTTTTTGTGAACAAAAGGGTTGAGTCTTGCCAAAACTCAATATCTCTAATTGTGCAGGGGGAATTCCTAAGTCCACTAGGTAGTTTTTCACCGCCTGGGCCCGCCGTTCTCCCAAAACAAAGTTGTACTCTTCCGTTCCTCGTTCATCACAATGGCCTTGAATGAGCACTGTTTTGTCGGGATACCGTTCCATCAGCACCGCGGCATTTCGCTCTAAGGTCGCGATAGCCTCCACTCGAAGTGTCATCTTATCAAAATCGAAAAATACATCATCCAATGTCCAAGGAAGCGGTGAAGTGGAGGCAGTATTCGTGGAAATATCAGAGAGTGGACTAGAGGAGTCTTTTGAGGTTTCGATGTGTCGAGGAATGGCACCATGGACTACATCCGGAATGACTTCCTCTAAAACAGGAAGGTGGTTGGACGATGGAACCGGACTCGGTAAGTGAGGAGTCGAAACAGACAAAGGAGGCACATTTTCCTCATGGCTAATGACGTAGCGCTCACGGGAAGTACTGCACCCCCATAACATAACCAGGACGACTATCATCAGGCCCGAAAAAACCAAATTCAGAATTTCCCCATTTTTGATAGGGAAAGGGATAAGCCATTTATGCCCAAAAATGTGGGTGATCCCTGAAAAAGTCAATGGTTTCATGCTTTGACCATTATACATCTTCTTCCAAAAGTCAATGCCCTACAAGGACGCATCATGGGTTATCTTGACGCCATTTTTTTTTCACAGGTATGATTTGCCTCTCTTCGATATCTTTAGATTGAACGAGTCGTTCCATCCCAACCTATCACCACCACTTTCTACGGCAATCATGATTGAGGTTCAACACGTCACCAAACAGTATGGTTCGGTTACCGCTCTGGATGATATTTCTTTTTCGATTCATTCGGGAGAAATTGTGGCATTTTTGGGCCCCAATGGGGCAGGAAAAACCACGACCATGCGAATCGTCACCGGGTTCATGCCCCCGACCTCAGGCACCGTCAAAGTAGATGGGTTTGACTGTCTCCAAGAACCAGAGGAAATTAAAAAACGGATCGGCTACCTCCCGGAAACACCTCCCCTCTATTTAGAGTTAACGGTTCAAGAATATTTAACCTTTGTGGGTCGAATTAAATTGCTCCCCTCGGATCGACTACAAGAGCGGATCGTCACCATCCTTGCTCAAACAGGTTTATCGGAAGTTCAAGGCCGTCTGATCGGCCATCTCTCACGAGGTTACCGTCAACGAGTGGGGTTAGCCCAGGCCCTACTCCACAATCCCCCTGTGTTGATTCTCGATGAACCGACCACCGGGCTCGATCCCAATCAAATCATCGAAATCCGGGAGTTGATAAAAAACCTGGCGGGTACCCATACCATTATTTTGAGCACGCATCTGTTGGCTGAGGCCACAGCTATTTGTCAAAGAGTCATCATTATTCATGAAGGCCGAATCGTCGCAGTGGATACGCCCGAACAATTAGGCACGAAATACCAAGACTTTGAAATTCTTTGCCTGACGGTCAAACACGAAGATCCCAACCTGCAGCATGACTTGGAGGAACTCCCTGGTGTTATAGAGGTGAGGTCCGGAACCATGCCAAACTCCTATACATTGAAAACCCCCATCGGACACGACATCCGCGAAGACCTGACCAAGCTCATCATGAGCCGAAACGTGGGTCTACTGGAGCTAACCAGTCAAACACTCACCTTGGAAGACGTTTTTAAGGTGCTGACAAAAACCAAAACACCGATGGAATCATGAAAAAGCTCTCTCCATCTCAAACATTCAAAAAACGATCACCGGGACCCCTTAGCTCATGACACCCGTCCAAGCCATTGTCGCCAAAGAAATACGGAGTTACTGCGTTTCGCCCGTCGTCTACGTTATTGGAGCCATTTTTTTAGCGGTCGTGGGTCTGCTGAGTTATTGGGCCCTAGCCAATGCCAGCAATCAGGCCCTCCGTCTCATGCAAATTCAGAACACCTATGCTCAACTGAATCTCAACGAAATGATTTTTCGTCCATTATTTCGGAGCATGAACTTGATTCTGATGATTGTCCTTCCCCTCCTAACCATGCGCCTCTTCGCAGAAGAGCGAAAGCTCCGGACCTTTGAACTGCTTCTTACGTCCCCGATTGGGATCAATGAAATTGTCTCAGGAAAGTTTCTGAGTGTTCTGATCGTGTATACCGGGTTGCTCTCCCTCACGGGTTTAATTCCCCTTACTCTTGCCGCCTATGCCACATTCGATTGGGATCCCATTTATCTTGGATATTTAGCCCTTCTCCTTCAAGGTGCCCTCATGCTCGCCATCGGGCTCTTTGCCTCCGCCTTGACTGAAAATCAAATTATCGCCGCTTTTTTGAGTTTTGGAATAATCCTCGGGTTGTGGGTCATGGGCGCCTTGAGTTCCGCTTTTGGGGATACCCTAATGGGAAATGTCTTATCGTATCTCTCTTTTACTGAGCACTACGAACGATTGATTCGTGGATTGCTCAATTTTAAAGACGTCTTGTATTACCTCTCTGGCATGGCACTCTTGTGGTTTGCCGCCCACCAAGCAATCGACGCTTATCGATGGAAGTAACACGCCTCGCTCTTTTACTGGGGATTCTAGGATTGGTCCTCCTGGTCGGAGGAGGAGGCTGGCCCTTGTGGTTTTCCGATCAAGACCAGGTGGGCTCGGCTCTTGTAGGTGCAGGAACCCTGTGCCTGATCGGATACCTTTTTCTGAATGTTCGATCAATTCGTGGATTTACTCAACGCCGTTCCACCCGCCTGGGGTTCCATAGCATCGTTTCGGTCTTGTTGGCCCTCGTGGTCGTGGTCCTGGTGAATTTTCTCGCCGCCAAACACGCGCCGGAATGGGATTTTTCTGAGACCAAAAACTTCACCCTGAGTCGGCAAACGTATGAAGTCCTGCGAGGTCTTCCCAGGGAAGTATCCATTACAGTGTTTTCTCATGAGGGAAGTCCGGGATATGGAGCTTATCAAGATCTCCTGACCACCTATGACAAGGAAAGCACCCAAATCTCCCTCCAGTTCATCGATCCAGAACGGCAGCCGGATATCGCAAAAGACTATCACATCACAAAAATTGACACCGTGGTATTAGAAAGCGGTGGTCAAAAGATCTACCTCCAACGATCTTCGGAGGCTGATATCACCAATGGTTTACTTCGGGTCACTCGGGACATCAAAAAACGGATCCTCTTTCTTACCGGACATGGAGAAAAAAGTCTCACCGATACAGAAAGTCCAGGTCTATCGAGAGTCCAAGACGCCCTCACGAAACAAGGATACCGACTGGAAAGCGGAGGCATCTCCCAGGGCATTCCTCCCGATACCGCCGCACTCGTGCTGGCTTCCGCCACCCAACCCCTCACCTTGGAGGAAGAGACCCTTCTCTTCCAGTATTTCAATCAAGGGGGGCAATTACTGATAATGGCTGATCCCGACACCCAGGGCACCCTACAGGCCTTGCTCGCTCAATGGGGTATTCAGTTGGGGAACGGAATCCTGGCCGATGAAAAAGATCGCTTAGGACGTGGGAGTCCCACAGCCCTTATGGTCCGAACCTTTACCGCCCATGATATCACTGAAGATTTTACCGCCCCCATCATATTTCCCGTCTCACGTTCGGTCACCTTCACACCCGCACAGGAATTCGAATGGGATTTCATTGCCCTCGCCCAGACCTCCCCTGACAGCTGGGAGGAAACAGACCTGCGCAGCACCCAAGTTGAATACCTGGAGGGGCAGGACCCCAGGGGACCCTTTACCGTGGCCGGGCTGCTCACGCCGAGATCCGGGGGGGGAAATTCCGAAAAGGCCGGAGCCCTGGTCGTCGTGGGTAATGCCGCATTTGCCACGAATGGGTGGTTTACCTATCCAGGAAATACCGACTTTTTTCTTAAAACTATCGCCTGGCTGGCCAAAGAAGATGCCTTAATCTCGTTAACGCCCAAAGAACCCGCTTTTCACCCATTCGTCCCCAATCCCTCTCAGGAACAGGCGCTCGTGTTCTACCAAGTTCTCTTCCTTCCTCTACTAACATTATTTCTGGGCCTCTCTGTCTGGAAAAGGCGGCGTAGTCTGTAACCATGATGAATCCCATTCGGGTCACGATCGTCTTAACGGTGATGGTCGTTGCCCTGGCGGCCTACATTCTGTTGATTGATATTCCTGAATCACGAAAAATTGAACAACAACACACTCAGGAGAGGAAAGTTCTTCCTTTTGATGATCGAGCTATCACCGAAATACACTGGCACAGCCCCACCGAAACCATTCGGCTTCAGCGAGACGATCGTTACCGGTGGACCATCGTCCAACCCCTTCAATTTCCTGCCGATAATCGTCAAGTACGCAGCATCTTGCGCGCTCTGACTATCGGGAAAATCAAACGCACGATTGAAAACGGTCCCAGCCAATTGAAAACCTACGGCCTGGAACCTCCTTATCTGACCCTCACGCTTCATACCCCTTCGGAGAGTCGAAAATTAGCGTTTGGAGATGCAGGTCCCTTCGCTCCCTCGTTATATCTACATCTTCCCTCCGCCAATCAAGTGGTCCTCACGACTTTAGATGTCATGACCTTTGCCCATAAGACTCTGACCCATTTCCGACGAAAAGACCTTTTTAGTTTCGATCGAGAACGAGTGATGGAATTGCACATTCAAAACCAAACATCCAACCTTGTGTTGAAACGCGTAGCCGGAGTTCATAGCCTAACCCCCAATTGGGCCTTTACTTCCCCGGTAACCAGCCCGGCAGATACCACCTCAGTCGGAACCCTGTTAATGGACCTCCATAGTTTAGCGGCCACCGGATTTGTGGATGATGAACAGGACAAACGGCAGATTCTCTCCCAACCTCCAACCGCACAGGTTTCGGTCCAAATCTATGAGGGGGCCAAAACCCATCCCCTGGCCCTATATCAATTCGAAGACCGGGAAAAAGCCTATGCTGTGACGACGGCTCAGGGCCCTTTATATGAAATTCCGGGTGCCATTATCCAACCCCTAACACAAGGACTCTTTTACTTTCAGAATAAACGACTATTCGGGATGGAGGTCGACGAGATCACCATGGTGGAAGTTATTTCCTCCCAAGAACATTACCTCCTGATTAAGCAACATAATCAATGGACGCTTGACCAAGATCCCAGGCAGGATCTCAATCAGGAAATCATTAAACTTTTTGTGAGTCGTTTGGTAGACCTGCCAGCCGAACTCGCACTTCCCGACCCCATGATAGAGGATCAAGTCTTGGGATTTGACTCCCCCAGCTTGGTGATCAAGGGACGCAATCAACGGGGACAGGTACAAGGTCAACTCATACTGGGAAAACGGGAGAAAGGATTAGTTTTTGCTAAAGGATCAGGGCTTTCGGGGGTATTCCAGGCTCGCTCCACCATCCTGAACCAAATTCCCTCCAGGGACCAATTATTGGCAGGGCCGCCCCCCCAATAAAACCTTTTCCCTCAGTATCAGCACTTCTCATTCCTCTCCCCACACTTTTCCACCATCTGAACAAAACAAGTTTCTGAAAGCGAATTGACTGGGGTTAGGGGGTTTGCTACCTTTTCACTCCATTCATTTTTCACCGATCTTCCCAAAAAAAGGAGCTGTCTGTGAGCACCTCTGGTTCTGCCACCTTACCGGATCAACTTCGCCAAAAAGCCGATCAACTTCGCATTCATAGCATTCGGGCCACGACCCAAGCGGGCAGTGGACACCCGTCGAGCTGCTGCTCTGCGGCGGATATTGTGGCCACCCTCTTTTTTTCGGTCATGCGATATGACCCCAAGAACCCAAGGAATCCTGATAACGACCGGTTTGTGTTGTCCAAGGGACATGCTGCTCCATTACTATACGCAGCTTGGGCCGAAGCCGGCCTCTTTGATCCTAAACAATTACTTGAGCTTCGAACATTAGAATCAGACCTGGAAGGACACCCCACACCTCGCCTCCCATTCGTGGATATGGCAACGGGCTCCTTGGGTCAAGGCTTAGCCGTAGGGGT
The DNA here is from genome assembly GCA_965223495.1 of Nitrospirales bacterium. Lineage (GTDB taxonomy): Bacteria > Nitrospirota > Nitrospiria > Nitrospirales > UBA8639 > Nitrospira_E. Next base: position 1,862,390 of record OZ245001.1, read on the forward strand.
GGGAATCGCCCTTAATAATAAATATTTGGATAAATCCCCAGCCCGGACCTATGTGGTGTTAGGGGATGGGGAGTCTGTAGAGGGATCCGTGTGGGAAGCAGCCGATGTCGCCCGTCATTTTCAACTCGATAATCTCTGCGGCATCATCGATATCAATCGCCTCGGACAGTCCGATCCCACGATGTTGGAACACAACCTGGATGCCTACAAAGCCCGCTGGGAAGGATTTGGGTGGAAGACGATTTGTGTCGACGGACATAATCACATAGAACTCTTACAAGCGTTCGAGACCGCGTCACAAACTCATTCGGCCCCCACCATGATCCTGGCCAAAACCTACAAGGGCAAAGGCATTCCCATAGCAGAGGATAGCCCAAGCTGGCACGGCAAACCCCTCAATGCAGAACAGGCAGAGGAAGCGATTGTCCATATCAGTAAAACCTTATCGAACGAGTTTGCCCCCCTGTCCATTACTCCTCCAACAAACACACCCCGACCCATCACCGCGGGCACCGTCTTGCCCCCTCCTAGCTATGGAGCCAATGATACAGTTGCCACACGGGAAGCCTTTGGGGTGGCCTTGGCCGAACTCGGGGCCGTGAATCCATCGGTCGTGGGGTTGGATGCGGACGTCAAAAATTCAACCTTTACGGATAAATTCGGCAAACGATTCCCGGATCGGTTTTTTGAAAACTTCATCGCCGAACAGAACATGGTGGGCGCCGCAGCTGGCCTAGCGGCCTGTGGGAAGATTCCGTTCGCAGCCACCTTTGCCTGTTTTCTTACCCGTGCTTACGATTTCATCCGCATGGCAGCCATCAGTCAATCCAACATTAAATTGATGGGATCGCATGTGGGGGTGAGTATCGGTGAAGACGGCCCTTCCCAGATGGGCCTCGAAGATTTGGCCATGATGGCGGCACAACCGGGTGTCGTCGTCCTCTATCCGTCAGATGCCATCAGCGCGTATAAACTGGTAGAAACCATGGCCAATCATCAGGGGATGGTCTATATGCGGACCAGCCGCCCCAAGACTCCCATCCTCTATTCAACCGAGGACTCCTTCTCAATCGGAGGCTCGAAGGTGCTCCGAAAGAGTGCCAACGATCAACTCACGATTGTCGCGGCGGGAGTCACGGTTTTTGAAGCCTTAAAGGCCTATGAGGAACTACAAAAGGCCGGCATCGCCGTTCGGGTCATTGACCTCTACAGTGTCGCACCCATCGACACGGCCACGCTTCAAGAGGCCGCGATGGACACCAACAATCAGTTGCTCACAGTGGAGGACCACTACCTCCATGGGGGCATTGGTGATGCCGTGTTGAGTGCTCTTTCCATGAATAGCGTCAGACTCCATAAAATCGGAATTACCCAGATTCCCCATAGTGGCAAACCAAATCAGCTCGTAGATCACTACGGAATCAGTGCAAGAGCCATCGTTGAAAAAGTTAAACAACTGGTTTAACTATGGCAAGTCATGGCACACACTTCCAGCATTGATACCCTTCCCCTCTTTGCCTGTCTTTCCAAGGAAGATCGTCAGCAACTGGCCAAACATGCCGTAGAGATTCCCATTCACAAGGGGCAGTTTATCTTTCGTGAAGGGGACCCGGCCGAATGGTTTCATTTCGTTCAACAGGGTAACGTGAAATGCGTTAAATCCTCACCCGAGGGGCGTGAGGTTACCCTAAAAGTTCTCATGCCAGGAGACCTGTTTTGTTGTGAAGCCTCCGCCCTTGCTGGAGAAACCCATCCCGGTTGTGCCCAAGCCATGGGTGAGGGAACGGTGGTCAAAATCCACCGAAAAGTGATGTTGGACGTGATCCAACAAAACCCCGAGGCCGCAGTCAACATCATCAATTATTTGAGTCTTCGTCTTCGGGAATCCCAAGACAATGCCAAAGCCTTCGCCCTCCATCGTGCCGAGCAACGCCTTGCGTCCATTTTGGTCAACCTGGCCCAACGCTCAGGGACTCTTGATGGAACAGCCATTCGTATTTCCGTGCGACTCACGCATCAGGACTTGGCAGACATGGCGGGACTCACCAAAGAAACCACGAGCCGCATCCTCAGCCGATTAAAAAAAGAAAAAACCATCACAGGGTCGGGCCGAAATCTCCGCATACTTAATCTACCGATCTTGCAGGAAATGGCCCCCCAGGGGTTCTACTAAACCCCTGACACCTCCTTTCCAAAGCCTCTTTCGTTCATTAATTTCTTTCCTTTTTATGTTTCTTAAGCCCTATCTTCAGAGAAATTTTGGTGATCTATATCATTGTTTTTTCTTAAATTTCCTCTATCCTTCTTCATGAGATTGAAGATTTTTCTTACCTCACAAACTTTTGAAGGAGGATTCGATACATGACACGCTCTTGTAATGTTTATCCAGCAAGCAGAAGGACGATAATGTTGCGACTCGTCCTAGTCGGGGCCATCCTTGCTTTGGGGTCGTGGGCACAGGCCAAGGACCTCCCTACCATTCAAGCTCAACTCACAACCTTTCCCGTTGTTCCGGCCCCCATTACCCGGAACAGCCCGGCAAAAGTTGTTGTGAGTATGGAGGCCAAAGAGTATGTGGGAACGTTAGCCGATGGCGTGTCCTACAAATTTTGGAGCTTTAACGGAACGGTTCCTGGGCCAATGATCCGTGTTCGCGTTGGGGATATGGTTGAACTGCACCTCAACAATCACCCCAGCAGCCAATTTCCTCATAACATGGATCTCCATGCCGTGAATGGCCCGGGCGGGGGCGCAGGGTCAAATCTGGCAGCACCAGGCCAAGAAGGAATCTTTTCCTTCCAAGCGCTCAACCCCGGTTTGTACATTTATCACTGTGCGTCTCCTGTGCCCAATATCCCCGCCCATATTGCCAATGGCATGTATGGGTTGATTCTCGTGGAACCCCCAGGAGGTCTCCCCCCCGTGGATCATGAATTTGCCGTAATGGAAAGTGAATTCTTCACGATGCCCAGCAAAGACAAGGGCGTCATGGAATTATCCATGGAAAAGGGGTTAGGGGAACATCCGGATCATGTAGTATTTAATGGCAAGGCCGGGGCGCTCATGGGTGAAGAGCTTCAGGCTAAGGCTGGGGACACCATTCGCATGTTTGTGGGCAATATTGGACCAAACGGTACGTCGTCTTTTCATATCATCGGAGAAATTTTTGACAAGGTCTACGTGGAAGGTGCGATCGGTGGAACAGTCAACCACAATGTCCAAACCACTCTCATCCCCTCAGCCGGAGCGGCCATTGTGGAGTTTAGGGTAGACGTTCCAGGGGCCTATTTGCTCGTAGACCACAGTATTTTTCGAGTCGCCAAAGGGGCGGTCGGCATTCTTTCTGTATCTGGAAAAGAAAACACCGCTATTTTTAATCCCATGAACCCCAACTAGTGATAGGCCTGGAGGCCATTCCCATTCTTTGAGGGGAAGCGGAAATGGTTCCGCTTCCCCCTTGAACATGTCCTCAGCCCGGATTAGGTGCCATAAACACTAACACTCGAAGACGACCAGAGGAATGATTCACGACTCCATGGTCTTCCCCGGCCGGAGCCATGGTGCCTTGCCCCTCTCGCAGGATTTCCCGGTCGCTCCCAATCTGAAACGTCCCCTCCCCTTCCAACACAAAATAGAGTTTATCTTGATCTGCATGTGTGTGGGGCTTCTGGAATTGGCCCGGTTCAAAACAGTAGACGTCGCAAAAAAACCGTGGGGTTTCATATAGATTCAACTTTTTCATTTTTTCTTGTGAAAATGTGTCATAATCCTTTAAATTCAAGATCTTCATGTACTTCCCTCCCGATTCAGTGACAGACTTTCAAACAATTCCATCCACAAAAATAAAAAAACTTCTCATAGGATCATTTGATACGGCATATTTGACCTTGAAGCCTCCTGGGCCAGGTCTGATATAGTGAAAGGTCAAATCACCCGTTCAAGTCAGTTGGGTATCATACTCGATCTGACCTTTTAAATTCGATACTTATGGCCATATTACCACTGAGAAAGGATTGCACATGAACGTCCGGTCTTTACCCTCCTTCTCAACTCTTACCCTTGCCCTCCTCCTTATTCTCTTCGCCGGCAATACCGTCGCCTTCGGTGAATTACAGGGAGAGTACGAACTCATGGAAGGGGAAGCCTCCCTTCATGAATCTGGAAAAGTGATTTTATTCGAATTTGCCGATTTTTATTGCCCACATTGCCACATGTTTGAGCGAGTAGTGGTGACAAAATTACAGAAAGAATTCGGAAATAAATTCGAAGCGCGTCTCATCGGTTTTCCCGTCATGCCCGGAAAATTGCCTACGGCCTTTGAAATGTACAACCAGGCCGTCACCATGGGAAAAGGCCAACAGATGAAAGAAGTGCTCTTCCAATCCATCCACCAAAAAGAAATTCACATTTTTGACAAAACGATGCGGGCCCTGCTGTTAAAGGATATGGGATTAGATGTCAAAGCGTTTGAAGCAGGCCTGGCCACCGGAAAACCCTTCAAAAAGCTGGGAGAAGGAAAAGCCTGGGGAGAACGGATCAAGGTCACCCACACACCCACGGTGGTGTTGGACGGAAATATTCGAATTAAAAATCTCACCTTTGACAATCTCAAGGTCGTGATCCAAAGTATTTTGGATCGGGAAAAAAATTCATAAGTATATTTAAGACAGTTTTAATAACTGGTTCACCTCAGAGGAGAGCAATCATGGGCAAAAAAAAACAAGCCGACGATTTTTTTCCGGAAATGAAAGAAATCTTAGAAGGTATGCAAGACTTGATGTGCGATGAGGACGGAAATCCCCTCACACCCGATCATCCTCAATATCAAAAGTTTACGGGACTCATGGAAAATATCGCGGACCGGGTTCAAAAACGCGATCAACCTCATCAGCCATCCCCAGGGCCCCAAGGCACAGCGTAAATTATTACGCATTGGCTAGTAATAAGTATTTCCATTTTATCTTAGGTTTCTTGTCCCTAAGAAAGTCCTCTTTTCCCCCTCATGGTCCTGCATGACATGTTCAGCAGTAGGAAATTCATTACTTCTCCCTCCTGTTCTTTCTCAACTAGATTGAGAAAAAAATTCCAACCAAAAATATTTGTCTTGCCCGAGACACTCTCCTTGAATACCCCCCCCCTAAGGCCCCCCAAAGAAACAACAATCTTCACCAAAAAAGCTTCACCTCCCTTTTCAATGAATGACCTTTTTGTTATAATTTAGTTATAACTACCCAAAATAAAGGAGGCATGCCAATGAAGGTGACCATTCGTGAAATTGGCAATTCAAAGGGTCTAATCATTCCTACTCACGCCTTGAAAGAAGCGGGGATTGGGAAAATTGCAGACATGCTTGTCACCGATGAAGGCATTATTGTAAGGACCGTGGACCACCCACGTGCTAACTGGCTGGAAGCCATCCAAAATGACCCTCCCAAGGAAAGTGAACGGGTATTTATGGATGGAATAGAGGATCCCGAACTTCTTGAAGAGTGGACATGGTAAAACCTGTCACTCCAAAACGTTTTGAAATTTATTGGGTCAACTTGGACCCAACAATTGGAGCAGAAGTAAAGAAAACACGACCCTTTGTGGTGATTTCTCCCGATAGCATGAATCAGGGTTTATTAACCGTCCTCATAGCCCCAATGACCACAGCTACCAAAAACTGGCCTTTCCGTATTCCTATCACGCACAAAAAAACAAAGGGACAAATCATGTTAGACCAGATCCGGTCTGTATCGAAGAAACGTCTACACAGGGTTGATGGACGGGTGAGCCCTAAAGTCAAAGCTACTCTGCTGGAATGTTTGAATCATATGTTTATGCAGTAACCTAGAAAACTCAATTTGCGACATCTCAAAGAACTGAAGAGGAATCCTGAGAAAATGGACGTTTTTTTAGAAGGGCTAAGTTCTGTTGAATTTTGGAAATTTGCAATGCCCTTGTTCGGGGCCATTATGGCATGGTTTGGTAACGAGTGGCGAAAGCGCATTGCCGATCAATACAACCGGAAAGAATCAAATTATAGGGAACTAATTAGCTCCTTACGGGGGTTCTATAGGGGAAGTAGCAATGTAGAGTCCCCAAAAAGGGAGTTTTTGAATCAGTTAAATCTGGCCTGGCTTTACTGCCCAGATCATGTCATCAAGAAAGGTTATGCTTTTCTGGAAACCGTCCACGCAAAAAATAGCTCCCTGGATGATCCTGATAATAGGATAAAGGAAAACGCACTGGGAGAATTTGTAGCTGCTATTCGCAGGGACTTTCTCTCTCGAAAGTTAGTGCGAAAGACATCCCTTACAACCGATGATTTCCGGCATCTCGGCATTACGTGACTCAGCTTACCCAGTTGGAAATATCAGGAGATCTCATACATGCAAATGGACCCGAATAGCTTGAATAGGATCAAGTCCTTTATGGAATTCATTCAACATGCGACACAGACCGGGCTGGAGATGTCTTTTTTGAGTACGCCAACCGAACATGGCGATAATATCAACGTCACGGCTTTTGTAAATGGGAACCGAGTGAACTATGGAATCCTATTTTGGGACGTCAACTTCCTTCAAAACCAAGGACTGGTGGATACCTTAGATGAAGAAGACAAAGCCCTGGGGCTCAATATCACCGACGGGATGATCGAGGATGTCGAGAAAATTCTCGCGTTTGTGAACACCGAAATTAAAAAAACAGATGACTCATCCCCTCCTTGAGATTCACCCTTGGGAATTTGAAAATTGATTTCAGATTCTCTCCCACCTCGTCATTCACGCATTCCACCCTATAACTTATAGCCCTAACTCATTCCTGAGAGGAAAACATGTAATTTCCACTCAGCAAGTAACTGCCCTTTCTTTACATAGACTCCTCCAATCCATTGACATTGAGGTCCGAACACGGGCACATTGATAGTATCCCTCATCATTTCCCCCTCAGAAATTTCTTATCGGTAGGAGGTGTACCATGCGATCGGTGTGTATCGGACTTTTATCGGGTATGTGTTTGATGGGAATGGGATCCATGACTTTTGCCCTTGAGGATTCAACAATGGGCCAACAAAAAGTTGAGCATAAGGATGACGCCCAAGATACGATGAATGAAATATCTATCAGGGGAGAAGAAAAAGTGGATCAAGCAAAAGGAGAAGCCCGAGCCCGGAATAGGCAGGAGGATATCCAAACAAAAAGCAAGGAAGACATCAATAGGAAAATCGATGCGATGAAAGAAGGCATGCTGGGACAATAGATAAAGAAAAGAACAAAGCCCCCGCTCCCTTCGCCACCAGCTAAAGGAGACGAGGAGCTTAGAGATTAGCTATCGAAAAGTCTCTATGCCCAAGTGGGTTTTTGTTTGGCCGGAAACTTTCGAGCGGATATCTGATACCACCGTCCGTCGTCTTTTCTATCAGGCCTTGGACAAGGCAGATGTGCGCCGAATTCGCTCTCATGACTACCGACATACCTTTGCTTCCCTGCTTCCTCAACAAAAAGCGAATCCCAAATATCAAATATATCCAAGAACAGTTGGGTCATGGTAGTATCAAGGTCACGATGGGCATCTACGGGAACTTATTCGAGGGAGAACATCGACATCTAGTTGAGCGGCTAGATAACCCAGAAACCACAGAATCCGCAACCCAGCCGCAACCTCCTCTTGAGGTTAAGCAGGCACTTCATCTATAACTACACAGAATACAAAAGATTTTCCGATATGGAGAGGTGGCCGAGTGGCCGAAGGCAACGGTTTGCTAAACCGTCGTAGGGTCACACCTACCGCGGGTTCGAATCCCGCCCTCTCCGCCAACTCTCTCTTCTGCCCGACGACCCAAATTCGTTCGCCAATCGTTCAATTTACGTAGGAACACTCGGTTCGCTCAACCCCATCCCTCGCTTACAATCACTGCATGCGTGAACATCGCTGGGAAACCTCTTGTCCTCTTTCTTTCTCCGACATTTTGCGAGTGGCAACCCGCCTCCACCAATTAGGCCTGACTTCCATTCATCTTGATAAAGAAATGATTGGGTATATTGAGGAATGGGAAGTGACCGATATAGAACAGATTCGCCAGCTCGACCCGTGGGCAACAGAAGATATCACGCTGTTACACCTGTTTGATCGATGGAAGGGCGACTTTTTTTTATTGGCAGGACGGTACCATGAACTTTTTCAACAACACCAATCCGTGAATACATACTGTTCACTCGCCCACCCATGGAGAATTTCTAAACCCATGGCCACTTTATTGCCCGAAGGATGGTTATGGGTGGGCTTTCGTCATACACATGGATTTATTCGGACCAGAGTTCAAACCGCGTCGATCATCGCTCCTGGAGAAACCGTGGAAAGCCCTCAGGAAATATTTTGGTTAAGGGATCGCAAAGATGCCTTTCAATCGGCGATTGACGTATTGGGAATTCCCCTAAACGTGGAGATTAGCAATGGTAGGGTCACGCTCCATTGCCAGCGAACGGATACTCCCTTATTCTGCTCGTGGCCTGATGCGTTTGGGCCCTGCCAATTCGAATATAATTCCTCGGACTCTTTTGAATTCCTGGTCCCTGCCAGTCAACTGGCGGCCACACACCACACTCTCCCAGCTCATATTCGAATTTACCTCACAGGATTTTCACCAGAAGCTTTACGACAATTCACCAATCTTGGGACGCCTAAGGGTCTGATGTATCGGTGTTCTATTCACTGTACCCTTTCAGACATGGAAACCCTTTTGTACCTGTTACAACCCAAGGGACGGCTGTATGGAAGTCTTGCAGAATTCCAAACAGCCATGCTGTTACCCGAAGCCAAAGATGCCGCCATTATCATCGGCCTGGCCGGGAAAAATGGTTCCTTCCGATTAGAAATTCGCCTCAATCGACACCCCCTGGGACCACAAGACACTCAGCCCTGGTTAGAGAGCGTGGTAGGACACCCTCTTTCCTACTCTCCCTTACCCCCATTTCCTTAATGGGTCAAGGAAGATTTTCTCATAACTTGCCTGGATTTTTCTCAAGACTTGGCTCTTTCAGAAACCTCCTTCTTTTCCAAAACGCAGAATGACTATCTCATGATCTATCAGCATCATTATGATTTCCATTTTCGACAAACAAGTAGCTGTTGGAATATCTCGGGCCTAGAATTCTAGGGGTACAGATGATAATCCCCAATACTCGACATAGGAAAGAAGGGGATGATCCCAATCTAAGGCGGGAGAAAAAACGTGGGGGAAAAACAGTTTACACGAGAACCTGAAGCATTGATCGGGCCGTTTGGCAGACTTCATCCACAGAAATTTTTTGCATACAACTTTCCTCTCCACGGCTACACCCAGGATAAAAACAAGCCCGACAGTCCATTTCTTTGTAAATGAACTGGACAAAAGACCCACGGGGTCCCCAAACGGCTGGATTGGTGGGACCAAATAGTGCCAAAACGGGACACCCTACGGCCGCCGCCATGTGAATCGGTCCAGCATCATTGCCGATCAGCAAGGAACATTTTTGCATGAGGGCAGTCAACTGGGAAATTGTGGTCCTTCCCATAAGATTAAGCGGCTTACTTTGGGAAAGGTTCACGATTTGTTGCCCGATTAAGACTTCACGTTTGCCCCCCACGAGAGCCACCCGTATTCCCTGCTTATGCAACCAATCGACAAGGGCAGCAAACCGTTCCAAAGGCCAGGCTTTAAACACATACCTAGCCGTGGGGTGGATCAAGGCAAATGGTCGATCCTGAGAATACAATTCCACGAGTTCAGGATCTCCACCTTCTAAGGCGAGTGGGTCAACCGGAATCTCCGGATTGCTCCCCCTACCGGGCTCAATTCCTAAGTATTTGAGAGCGAGGCCATGATACTCAACCATATGCATGGCCTCATATTCTCCCGACACAATCTCGGTATACAGAATTTTGCGCCAACGATGTTCACGATTGTACCCGATCCTGGTTGAAGCACCTGATGCAAAAGAAAGAATGGCCGATCGATCTCCATCGGTAAAATCTAGGACGACATTAAATTTGGCTTTTCGCAACCTTCTGATAAAAGCGAATTGGGATGTCCATGAACGACTGGGTAACGTCCAAATCTCATCCAAGTTTGCATTACCTCGTAACACCCCTTCCGTTCCTGAATTCACAAGAAAGGTAATATGGGAATCGGGAAAACCTTCACGAATCCTTTGTAAAACCGGGGTACATAACACGACATCCCCTAAATATCGTAATTTGATTAATAGTATTTTTTTCATCCACTTACACCCTAAATCTTTAAGGGAAGAAAAAGGGGCCGACCCAGCACGTTTCCATAAGATACCTCAATTCTTCTCCCAACCAAAGAGGGGTGAAGTTAGGATGGGCCCAGGAGAGTTTCTTCCCAATATGGCCATAAGACCACAATCGTGTATGAGGCGAGGAGGCATTCCAATAACTCTTCAAGCCCCATCACTACCAGAACGCTCTCCGGGGAGAACCCGAGATTCGGGAGGGTATAAGCCCCAATTTTATCCAACAGAGGACAAAACACCAGGAGAAAACCCACGATAAACAGATGACCAACCCATTCCTCTCCTTTAGACCACCCGGGTAGTATCCTTTTCCCCACGCGTATACAACCTATGCCAGCTACATATAAGGTGGGAACCACAAACAACAGTAGGACCATAACACGTTCGTACAAAGGGTACCTTGAATTCCAATAATTGGCTAATTTATCCAGGTTCCAACGAGTACTCCAAATATGCGCATCTAATTCTCGTAATCCTAATAGCAACAAAAAGAAGGTCAAGATTAACCAATCAACTTTATTCGTCCTCGAGAACATCGCCGAGGCACCACACCATACCATCCCCATAAACCAAAGAGCGGCACTGACTCGCTCAACAGGACCGTTTTCCGCAGTAATTACATATTTCCAATCCGTTGGCCCCGTTGCCCATTTGGCTAAGATAAGGACGATTACAATAAAAAAGATGACTTTAAAAAACGAGATGAACCAAGAGGGTTTGAAAATAGATGGTTGCATCACTAGATAATTGCCATGAACCCCTCCGGAGTCATGATCCAGTGTTTAATACGCTAAGATTCAGCTCCATTAATGCCAGGTAACACCAAATCAACCCCAAACCTAGGCTTATTGCAGCGGAGCCAATTTTCAGAGCTTGCCAACTCTGGACGGAGTCTGATCTCCAACTCAATCCTCCTAGAAAAAGCCCATATAACCCCAGACTCACAAAACCGAAGGATATGTACATCATGACCAATGCAATTCCGCCCAAATCATATCCATATGGCATCCAGTTTTTATAGAATGGAACCTGCGGAAGGACCCAGGTCGCACAAGCCACAACCACAAACATCCAGCATACCCAGGACCTTAAGAACGCTATTCTATTCATTATTTTCTGGACATTCTTCCGCAATTCCCCATTTCAGATTTAGCTCGCGTCACTTCTTTTCATACGTTTTTCAGGATACACAGACTTCACCATTTCCAGCACATCCTCAACCGTAATCTTACATAAGACTTCAAAATCTCTTTGATAATCAACCTTGTACCAATAGGCTTCGTGAGGCATCCCCTTTGTCATCATAATACCCCTTGACCCCCATGGGGAATATTGCACGGTATCAGCAGCTCCATATAATCCAATAACTTTGGGTCGGGATAACGCGACGGCCAAATGCATAGGACCTGTCACATTTGCGATAACTAAGTCCAATTCCATCAAAACCGCCATAAGCTCACGCAAAGTTGTCTTTCCGGATAAGTCTAAAGGTTTGTGTTTCATGCGTTCAGCAATTTGTCGACAAATCGAAGAATCATCCAGTCCTCCCAACAAGACAATCTCTGTTCCATACATCTCCACAAGAGCATCAGCGACATCTGCAAACCGTTCGGCAGGCCACACGCGCCATCGGGACCCAGCACTCGGAATCAGGCCTATTCTTTTTACTCCATCCTTTTCATCAATTCCAAGAATTTTTTTCCCTTGGCTTCTCTCTTGTTCAGTAAGGAATAACTCAAGCATCAACTCTTGAGAGTCAATTGCTCCCAATAATGGCCGGAGTAAATCGTGCTTTTGCTCAATAAGGTGTCGCCCATCCCTGATAATGCTGATGGGATAGTTGTAAAGCATTCCTCGAATCTTCCTTGAAAAATCTTCCCCGTATCGCTCCGAAGCTCCCGTCAAAAATCCAAGAATAGCGCTTCGTGGCCCACTAAATAGATCAATAACTCGATCAAATTGCTGTCGCCGTAATTCCAGAACGAGGTTAACCCATTGCCTCCAACGAGTATGCCATGAACTTTGTTTTGACAAAGCACGATTGATAACTATCAACTTGTCAAGATGGGGATTATTGGCAAGAACTTGAGAGCTTGGACCGTCAACGAGTATCGTCAAAGTAGCATGAGGATGTCTTTTTTTTAATTGAGACAATAACGGAGTGATGAGAACCACATCACCGATGGATCTAATCGCAATAACTAATATTCGTTCGGAATGGAAATCTGACATTTAAACAATTTCCGGGTAAAAGGGCCCGCCGAAAAGATCAGAGCTCTTCCTCATATCATTATTGAAACGAATAGGAAGCAAAAACTGCATTAAATTCGGTTCACGACCTTTTCATAGACACCCACCGTCGCCCTAGCGGTTTTGTCCCAAGAAAATCGACTCGCTTGGCTCAATCCTACCCTTCCCATGTGTTTGGCCATTTCAGGATTGGACAATACTTGCTCCATGGCCCTCACAATTTCATTGATATTCATTGGATCAACCATAATGCCAGCTTGGCCAACAACTTCTGGGAGGGAAGACCGGTTAGAGGAAATGACAGGACAACCACATGCCATGGCCTCTAAAACAGGGAGCCCAAATCCTTCGTACAAAGATGGAAACACAAAAATTGAAGCATATTGATACCAAGGAATGAGCTGTTCATCTGAAACCACTCCCGTAAAAATAGTTTCCTGTTCAATCCCGAATTGTTGCACCAATCTGGTAAGATCGCTCCGCCCCTCAACATCTCCCACCAGCACCAAACGGTATTCCCGCCGTAACCGCAGAGGCAGCAAAGAAAACGCCTGAATCAAAACTTTCACATTCTTGGTGGGATCATCTCCAGCAACACACAATATATACGATTTTTCCTGTAAAGGCCGAAAGCCTCGTTGATTAGGGGGACAGAATTTTTCATGTTCCACACCCTGATAGATTACGGTGATGTTCTTTTCCGCGATTTCCATCTCTTTCATTAAATCTTTTCGTGAGTGTTCGGAAACGGTAATGACATGATCGATATGCTGGGAGGGGTTAGGCAAAAACATTTTTTTTATATAATATTTCAAGTCAGAAATTTTGTACGGTTTTGGAAAAAGTTGGGATTTGGCATCGTGGAGGGTGACCACAAACTTGCCGCGCTTCGTTCCCACGCATGAATCATAAGGAAAATGCAGGAGATCATACTTCCCCACCAATAAAGGGCAAATTTGTTCCCATAGGCGTCTTTTGAACACGGGGATAAAAAAAGATCGGTATTGGATATTGGGCCGCGGAGTAAAAGTGGGAATTCTTCCCGGAATTAATATTTCATATTCATTAACCTTATCAACTTTTCCCAGACTTTCGATAAGATTATAGGTATATCGCCCTAAACCCACAGTTGGATTCCGCAGATGCCAGGCAGATATAACGATTTTCACGTTGAATCCCTAAAAGAGACCCCGTTTATCACCTTGTATAACCTTGGAAAATCTTGTTCCTATCAAGGACATACATAACCGATCACATAAGGGTCTTAGGAAGTGTTTCCTCTTGATGAATTGAAGGCTGGCTTCCTGATACTGAAACTTTACCAAAATGGAGGAGTGCGTAAAGGGGGAAACTTCAACATTTAACCCCGATTTCCTGTGTTGTTTCCTGTATTCATGGAAAGGCCCTCGATTCCTTCTTTTTTCACACCACCGAAATACAACCACTAACGTTTTTCCGGCGGAAAGGACTGAGAAATTAGGAGTCAAAAACCAAAAGAGTACCCATTACTTTTACATATTGGAAGTGTTTTTGGACTATTCGCACCATCATATTTCTGAGCATTCATTAGGGGGTGAACAGTTCTCCATTTCCCAAAGCTTGGCATACTTTCCAAAGGTATACAGACTCGCAAAACCACAGGCAATCAACCCATGAATGCCGTCCCGATATCCCTTTCGTACGAAATAATATTTCATAAAGGTAAACAGGGGACGACCGATTAAATCCAGTATTGTGACAACCTGCTTCTCCTTTCGCCGTTCTCTTGCCGCTCGTGTGGTGAAGGGGTTTTGTTTTTGAAAATGTTTCGCAACCGTCGGAAACGTGAGATGTTCCATGGGATGGTGAAAATACCCAACAGACCCACGAATTTCAAAACGGGGATGCACCTCCACATCCCCATACAACCCTGCTCCATTTTTAAACAATCGAAGTTGATAATCAGGATAGCAACCGCCCCCCTGGACCCATTTCCCATAATAATAATTTTTCCTCGGAATAAAGTATCCGGCAGAAGTTGAGTCTTCGGGAGAATCTAGCACACCTTCTATCTCTTTTCTTAGTTCGGGCAAAACCCGCTCATCCGCGTCCAACAACAACACCCAATCACTGGTGGCTTTCTCAATAGCAAAGTTTTTTTGTTGAGGCATGCCTGGCCATTTTCGAATAAACACACGGGTAGTATATTCTTGGCAGATTGCAGGCGTTTGATCTGAACTTTCTGCATCGACAACGATCAGTTCGTTCATCCATTTCACAGACTCCAATGCCTGGCGAATATTGTGCTCTTCATTTAAGGTGACCACAACACAGGATATGGTTTTTCGCATGGTGCCCTGCTCGTGAATCAATTCATGGTTGATTGTTTACCTTATCACTCACTTGGGTAAGCATCCCACTTTCCTCATCCCGTAGGATTTCTGGAATTCCGCCAGCTGATGAGGCCCCCACCGGGACGCCCATAGCCATAACTAGGGTCCAATCCTGGGAACTCTTTCTGTCCCAAACGCGGGAAGAGTCAACACATTCATGGAAGTTAACAATCGTGGAATATCTGGACGATATCCTAAAAATTGAACATGACCCTTCAGCCCTAGGGATTTGGTTCGCAGGTTCTTTTCTTCCGGCCCTTCGCCCATACTCAAATAACCCAGGGAGAGAACTCGTCCTTGAGCTGTTGAATGGCCTCTATGGACAGATAAAAACCTATTTATCTCCCAAAAAATTCACCGTTCACAGAACCGGCGCCTCCTCCCCAGTTCCCAAATTCTTTCTTCTTCTCTGATGAATCGCTACACCTTTAAATCGCCAAATGTCTACCCCCGTCGGAACAGCAAGGCCCCAGAGGGTCCAAATGTTGTTTTTGCACAAAATACTTCCCAATGGGCTCGGTGATAGACACAACCCCATGTGGTAAAACCCCATACAACAAACGATGCTGCCAATCTTGTGACATGGGGTCGATTTTTTCCTGAGCCGTATCACCACCGAACGTCGAGAAGATACCCCACCTGCAATAGAGGCCTTCGGGCATTCCAATCGTGCATGCATTTTCACAAGGTCCATTTAATAAACTTCCATTATCCGTAAAAACCTTTGGAAGAAGAATTACCCATCCTTCCTGTCCGGGTGTGGTGAATTCATCGGATAATCCATGCCCTAAGGCCAACAATGTCAACTGACTTCGTTCCGGAATAGTTACCAAGACTCATGTCCACGGCCAATCATACCTCGGGTCTCATTAAGTACTCGGTATTCCGGTCCACCTCCTCTTATGGAAAATTCGGTGTAAAAAATCCCCGTGTTTCTGTGAAACCGCTTAGGAACCTCTCTTAGAACTTGGCCTGGCCCTCGATGGCTTTTCCTGGAGGCTCAACTAATTCCGAATCAACGTCTTTGTACCGTTCCCACAATTTGGCATATTTAATAAAGGTGTAATACGCATACAACACAGATAGAATCAATCCAGGCTTTCGATCAAACATCCCACCACGAAAGACAAACATTTTCAAAAATGTAAAAACTGGATTCAAGAGCAGATGACCGATTCGGAATTTCCGTCCCTCCTGGAACATTGCCTCTGCTCGTAGGGTTGAATACCGATCCATTTTATTAAAATATTGATTGATATCCCGGAAGGGACTTTGTTCAATGCTCGCCGACAAATATCCTACCGTTCCATTACATTCATAGGATTCATGGACTAAATCCTCCCGATATCTCATATATTTTTTATGAAAAAACTGTGGTTGTCGATAATCCGGATACCACCCACAGAATTTAATTCCTCGTCCCAGAAAAAAATTTCGGCGTGGAACAAAATAGGCTTTGGCAGGAGGGTTTGCCTTTAACAGTTCTCGTATCTCTCGTACAACTTCACTCGTCGCACGTTCATCCGTATCTAAACTAAAAATCCAATCATGAGATGCGTGAGAAATGGCCTGGTTACGAAGCAGGCCAAATCCTTGGAAGGGGTAATGAAAAATATTGGGTGTAAATTCTCGGCAGATTTCCGTCGTTCCATCGGTTGAATAGGAATCGATCACAATCAACTCATCCGCCCACCTTACACTCTCCAGGCAGGCACGCATGTTGGGGGCATCATTATAGGCAATGACCACGACGGAAATTTTAACAGGTGCTGATGGGTCGGGAGATGGTTCCAATGCCAGATCCAAATTCTTATTTTTTTTGATAGGCCATCATGCATTGAGCTCGATGCAACACTTCTTGAACTTCAATGGAATTCATACATTCTAAATAATTAGGATTAGTACAGGTTCGCTTACCACACGGGCTACAAGGAATATCCCAACGAACCACTTCATGGTCTGTCAGAGGATACGGGCCGGTAGCGAGAACACTCGTTGGACCGAATAAGGCGAGTACAGGGGTCCCCACACCAGCAGCCAGATGAATCAAGCCTGAATCGTTTCCAATGATAAGTTTCATATGTTTTAAAAAACCTGGGAGTTGACGAAGGGATAATTTTCCCACAACATTGATAAGACCATTGGTATTCAAAATTTTCCAAGTATTCACCTCTCCAACCTCATCAGGACCACCTATTAGAACTACTCGAATCCCAGGCCATTCACCTAATCGTCGAATCAATTCCTGGTACTTATGAGATGGCCACGTCTTTATCTTGGACCGTGTCCAGGGAGCAATGGCAATCATCACCTCCTGATCGGTAACTCCTTCATCTTGAAGCAGCCTTTCATGATTTTTTTCATCCTCTTTAAACGCTGGAAGAGGAAAAACAACCTCCGAAGTATGGGCTCCCAAGAACTCTACGATGGCAAGATTTCGATCCACGGCGTGTATCCCCAGCAAGCGCCAGTTCTTCACCGAATCACACCTCAAGGGAACTCGATGGGTGTACAGGAAGGAGGCCCCTTCCCTAGCTTGGGCAAACCCCAGTCTTGTCGGAGCCCCTGTTAGCCATCCACAAAATCCGGATCGAAGCAGCCCTTGAAAATCGATAGTGACATCAAAATTTCCCTTTTTTAGCCTCCGAATGATCCCCACCCAATGTTTCCACGAAAAATCGATGGAAAGTACGTCGTCAATGTGTGGATTCCCCTCTAGGATGGACCTCCATACATGTTTGACCATCCACGTGACATGAGCCTGGGGAAATCGCTTTCGCAGGGCCCCTACCGCCGGAAGAGTATGGAGAATATCTCCCAAGGAACCGAATTTAATGACCAAAATTCGTTGAGGGGAACACAACATGAATCAAGACCTAAAGGGTCCGAACAATATTTCCAATATCCACAATTAAATACTGAACGAAATTACCCATCCAAAGATTAGAATAAGGACCCTTCTCTGAAAGAACTACCCTAGAACCCCAAAAAATTCCCCTACCATTGGCAAAATACATCACCCACTCGATAACGAATCGGAATATTTTTTTTTCAATTCATCTTCAATCCACCAAACGGCTTGTTTAAAGGTATCAGCCACATACGTGATTGCATACAGGCCTTCATCCCTTGCATGAATGGCATCCTCACTATATGGGCTCGTTCGAACTAATACACCAGGGATGGAGGCATTTTGGGCGGCTTGCAAGTCACTTTTTTTGTCCCCTATCAAAAAAGAATGGGATAAATCAGGAGAAAAACGTTCAACCGCTTGTTGAATCATCCCAATCTGTGGTTTTCGACACATGCACCCTTCTTCTGGATGATGGGGACAATAAAAAAGGCCATCTACATAACCACCGAAGGGTTGAAGATGGTCCAGAAACTTTGCATGAATGAGATCTAACTCCCGCGGAGTCATTAACCCTCGGCCTATAGCGGATTGGTTCGTCACGATAAACACATAAATTCCTAGCTGATTCAACCGTGCAATGGCTTCAGGAACACCTTCAATGAGGATAAATTGCTCAGGGGTTGTCACATACCCCATATCTTCATTCAATGTCCCATCTCGATCGACAAAGACGGCAGCCCCTTTGGGTACCACATTTCCCTTCATGTTGACTTGTCAGAGTCCAAAAATGTGTTGGTTGTTCCTGGCCCAGTCCCTATGAATGACATTGCACTCTCAACAACCTGTCCTGAGGTAACTTGAGTCATACATCGATGGTCAATCGGGCAACTTCTCAATAAACATGGCGAACATCTTACTCCGGCATCCAAAATCTTGAACTGCCCCCCAGTCGGTCCAGTCGAGGAAGATTCCGTCGCTCCAAAAATCGCCACAACCGGAACATCCAGGGCCTGTGCAATATGCATCGGTCCGGTATCATTCGTGATCAACACAGAACACCGGGCAAGAATCACCATTAATTGCTGAAGGCTGGTTTGTCCAGAGAGGACCAAAGCCTGATGGGACATCTGATTGGCAATGGCTCTTCCTAATGTCTCTTCCCCCGGTCCACCTAAAATAACACATCGTACAAGAGGGCCCTTAGGAAATCGTCGGGCATATTGATTGACCAGTTCCTCTCCCACTTCAGCAAATCGCTCGGGCAACCAACATTTGGCCGATCCGTATACCGCACCGGGATTCAGGCCCACGAAGATCTCATTCCGCAAGGAAAACAGTTCTGGGTATTGCTCTGCACAACGATGACGTTGATGAGAATCAATCTGAAGTCTAGGGAAATTACCCTGTTCAGACTTACCTGTGAAGGCCTGTACCAACAGACGATAATATTGCGTATGGTGAATCTTTTTATCAATCGAAACTGGCACTGGTTGAGATAACAACCAACCGCGCCCATCCCTATCGTATCCGATTCGATTGGGGATCCCGGCTAGCCAAGCTATCACCGCAGCCTGAAACGCGTTTTGAAATAATACCGCGCAATCAAAGCTTTTTTTTGCAAGATCCTGACTCAGTCGCCAAATTCCAACAAGTCCTCGGTGCTGCCCCTGATGCTCGAAGACCATCACTTCATCAAAACCGGTCTGTCCGCGCAAGAGTTCCCCGATCGCAGGCCTTGCTAACACACAAATATGGGCATTGGGGAAATGATCGCGAATTTCCCAAAGCGCAGGGAGACACATCACCATATCTCCAATCCAATTGGGAACACGCACGAGAATTTTCCGGGGATTCATACCCTAACCTTTTGGAGAAATCCAATCTCTAATAAAACTGAAATTCCCTCGAACCACTTCCCGTTTTCACACGAACAAGTCCTTTAAGAGCGTCCGGATTCGTTCCTCTCCTTGAGTAATCTCCGCTTGAATATGTACAGCCCAAATGGGATCTGAGGCTGAAAAATGTTCCAGCAGCTTTACCGCATCCTTTTCGGTCGTGAGCACCATATCGGCATCCGACCTCTTTAAGTGATCGTCAAGGATTTGAATTTCGCTTTTTCCATAATGACAGTGGTCCGGGAAAATGATTTCTCCCACGACTTCTCCTCCTATTGTTTTGACACATTCTTGAAACGACTGAGGATTTCCAATTCCACTAACAAGCAGGATTGACTTGTTGCGTATAGAATTTACCGCCACCACATCTCCCGAGACGACATGGACTACTTGTCTAGGAACATACTCCACAAAAATAGGGTGAATCTCTCTTCCGACCTGTTGTTGAATGAAGTGGAGGAGGGAACGAACGGAAGAAACTTGGCCACTTCGGGTAAACACCATAGCATCAGCTTTATTGGCGAAAGACAACGGTTCTCTCAGCCGGCCTTCTGGAAACACGGCTTGGATCCCCTGAACATCGGTTGCATCAAATAATACGAAGTCTAAGTTTCGATACAGAGGCAAATGCTGAAATCCATCATCCAGGATAAAACAATCACAATCAACCTGATCTAACACCCACCGACCCAACTGATAACGGTCGGACCCCACAGCCACAACGGCCTGAGGACAGTGTTGACTGATGAGCCAAGGCTCATCTCCCACTATTTTCCAAGGCCGCTTTCGTGATCCTACATCAGAAACCAATTGATGTTGGGAAGGGTTTTCCCGTCCATAACCGCGACTCAAGATTGCCACCGTCTTTCCCTGAGCCCGCAAGGCCCTGGCTAGCCAAATGACAAAAGGAGTTTTGCCAGTTCCTCCCAGAGTCATGTTCCCCACACTAATCACTGGTTTTGGTAAACGTTGAGCAGAAACCCATCCACGGTCAAACGCGGTTCGACGGAACCGCATGGCTCCACCATACAGGAAAGAGACCACCCTCAACAGCGGTCGAGCAAAGCGGGTTAACCAGGCCCATATCCGTACTAGCCATATCCCTGTGGAGAAGAACGGGACTTTCATCCAGGATGATAGATAGGAGAATGGTCCATGAATTGATTCAACGAAAAATCTCATCTGTAGAAGAAGAGGATGTGCCCTTTACCCAATTCAGTTCCCGCCGAGCATTCTCAGCCGGCAGTAAGGATCCAACCCACTGAAGATTTTTGTCGATCACCCCACGGTGGTTCTGAACAACTGAGAACGCCGATTTCCCTATTGACTCAGCCGTTCCCGGCTCATCGATGAATTTTGCCACCTCCGACATCAGCTCTGAAGTATTCCCAACTTGGACTGCCCCTCCCCCACTCAAGAGCGCCTTGGCCATATCTTGACAATGATCGACATAGGGTCCAAACAGGACTGGCCGGCCCCATTGTGCCGGTTCCAAGACATTGTGCCCTCCCACCGGCACTAAGGTTCCTCCCACAAACCCCACATTACCCAAGCCATATACCTTGGAGAGTTCTCCTCTTGAATCTAAAAGAATGACTCGATGCCCATGATGCCCCTTTTCATCGTTTTGATTTTCTGCCAGACGACTACGACAGACACAGGATAATCCACGACGATGTATCATCTTTTCCAGGTTCCTCGCCCGTTCTATATGCCGCGGTGCTAAAATAAGCACCAAATTTCCATACCGTTTAATTAAGTGAAGGTATGCGTCCAATATGCTTTCTTCCTCTTGAGGATGAGTACTCCCTGCCACCCACACCCAATCATTTGTTGAAATTTTTAGGTCCTTCCTAAGTAAATTAAGGGAAGGCAATGATCCGTCACCCTCAACTATCTGATCACATTTCATGTTACCGGTTACATGAATTCCATCGGGTTTAGCACCCAGATCACGTATTCGCTCTGCATCACGAGACGATTGCATCAACGCCATGGTCAAACACGCCAGCACCTGCCGCATGAACCCCTTTACCCTTTGATATCGCCTGAATGACTGGGAAGAAATACGTCCATTAACCAAACAGATTGGGATACCTTTTTCATGGAGCCCCTTTAATAAATTTGGCCAATATTCCGATTCGACCAACACAAAAAGGGAAGGGTGAAGATCTCGAATATACCGAGAAACGGCCCACCGAAAATCAAGGGGGGCATAACAATGTTGGGCCATATTTCCCAATCGATGAATCACCGCTTCCCGACCTGTTTCGGTTACAGTCGATACGACAACTTGGTATTGTGAATGCTTGATCTTTAAGGCCTTGATAAAAGGAATGACGGCGGTCACTTCTCCTAAGGAGACGGCATGCACCCAAACGACAGGACGGGAATCGATGGAAAGAGGCACTGGAGAAAGTCCCAGTCTAACCGTCACCGCTCGCTGACATCGTTTTTGAGTCAGCATCATCCCCAACACAATTGGTGAAGCCAGCAAAAGAAGAAGGTTATACCAGAACATGTACATGATCAGAATGAATCCAAAAGGTGAAGAAACCTTTACTCACTACAGTCTTGATGAAATGCTTCAACCGGACGGTTTTCCCGTATGGCCTTTTCGGCTCTTTCTGTAAGGTTGTTCAAAATTTCTTCTAGCTCGAGGCCCCGCTCAACCAATTTTTTCTTGGTCTCATTAGGGTTGACCCAGATGGGATCCCCCCAAACATATAACCCCTTACTCCAGGGATAAGGAATTTGAAACTGATCCCAGCTCAAAAAGACTTTTTTTTTGAAGACGCAAAGGTTAATGGCACAATTGGCCATCCAGTAATTTTGGCAAGAGCCATCACACCCAACTGGACTTTATGGACCGGGCCTTTCGGTCCATCAGGCGTGATCACAAGATCTTCTCCTTTCCGTGCGGCGTGTAAAAGATGACGAAACGCCCGTATACCTCCTCGGGTCGTACTGCCCCGGATTGCTCGAAAACCAAAGGGGTTCATCATCCGGGCAATCATTTCACCATCCCCATGTTGGCTAATCAAAATTGAGGCACCAGCCCCCCGGTAGGCCAAGGGCATCATGATTTGTCGTCCATGCCAAAATACAATGATGATCTGTTTTCCATCCTGATACAAGACATCAACACCCTCACCTCCAATCGTGAATAGGCGCATTGTCTTTCCAATTGCTCGAATCAACAAAGCTCCCAGTGGTGGAGCTACCGAAAATTTCAACCAAGTCGAAACCGAGGAGATCAAACTCATATTCTAATTTGTGTGAACAGGATCCATTTGGGAATATTGAAACTGGGTTTGGTACAAGCGGGTATACAAGCCACTTCGTCGAAACAATTCGGAGTGGGTTCCCATTTCTTCGATTTTTCCCTGATGTAAAACCACAATCCGATCCGCATGTTGAACCGTGGACAAACGGTGGGCGATCACCAATGTAGTCCGGGCTTTGACCAGATTGGCAAGAGCTTCCTGCACCAGGCTTTCGGATTCTGAATCTAACGCCGAAGTGGCTTCATCTAAGATAAGGAGAGGAGGATCGCGAAGGATGGCCCGAGCGATGGCCAAACGCTGTCTTTGACCTCCAGATAATTTTAATCCATTTTCCCCAATGAGCGTTTCGAGTCCCTGCGGCAATCGCTCGATAAACTCCCAAGCGTTAGCGGCTTGCGCCGCCTCACGAATTCGCTCCTCAGAAGCATCGGGACGGCTATAGGCAATGTTATTCCTTATCGAATCCTCAAATAATAAGGTATCCTGGGAGACGATCCCGATTTGCTGACGCAACGATCTCCGATCGATCAATCGGATATCTTCTCCATCAATACGCACTATTCCCCGTGTCGGGTCATAAAATCGGGGCACGAGACTAACGAGCGTCGTTTTCCCACTGCCACTCGCTCCCACCAATGCGACCATCTCCCCCACATTCACCGACAAATTAATCGAATCCAACACAAGGTCGGAAGTGCCTTCATAGACAAAACTGACATTGGAAAACTCCAAGCACTTTTTTATGGGTGGAAGGGGTTTTTTACCAGCATCCTTGATTAATTCACTTTCCATATCTAATACATCGAATACCCTCTGGGCACTGGCCAGGGCCCGCTGAATCGATTCATTCGCCCCTGACATTCTTCTGAGAGGGGTGTACGCCATAAACAAGGCAAAAAGAAAAGAAAAAAACTCTCCCGGTTTCATGGCACCATCTATCACCAACCCTCCCCCATACCAAATGATAATCGCGACACCACAGACTCCAATCACTTCCAAAACAGGAGAGGTCAGGGCTGCGGCCTGAGAAGACTTAATTTTCGCCGTCCGGAAAGACTTATTCGTTTGAAAAAATCTTCCGGCCTCTTGCTCTTCTTGTCCATACGCTTTCACGATTTTTATGCCGGAAAAGGCTTCCTTCAGTACCGACGCCATTCGTCCGATGGATTCTTGCCCTCGAGTCGATTGACTTCTTATTCGTTTTCCCACCTTTATTAACACCAGCGTCGACAAAGGGAGGACAATAAAAACAATGGTGGCTAATTTCCAATTTCGATAAAAAGCTACCCCCGTCAAAGCGATAAACGTCAGGCCTTGCTGAAATCCATCTTTCAGCACATTTGGGATCGAATTAGCCATTTCATTCACATCGCTAATGACTCGGGCGATTAATTTTCCAGAGGTCTGAGAATCATGGAAGGGAACGGGGAGGCGAGCCATATGCAAAAAAAGTTCTTGCCGCACATCCGACACTAACCATTGGCCGACATAACTCATTAAATACGCTTGACTATAGGAAAAAAACGCTTTCAAACAGGCTACACCCAAGACCACCAAGGGCAGAATAATTAATAATTCTTGATTGCGTTCGATAAATACCCCGTCCAAAACCGGTTGCACCAACCAAGCGTAGACGGCTGAAAGCCCAGCCACTCCAACCGCACACAAAAACGCGCCCACGAGACGCCACCGATACTTTTCCAGGTATTGCAACATTCTCCTCAGGCTATTCATGCTTGAATCTCCGAGAGAATCAATTGAGCTGCCCGCTTGGATGCCCCTGGCCCCCCTAGGGATTTTCGAAGGGCGTGAAATTCGTTTTTCATGTCTAATTGGCGGTTCGTATCATCCAGGATGGCCATGGCCGCGTCGCTTACGTTACTCGCAGTCATCTGTTGTTGAATGAATTCTGGAACCACTTCTTTCCCACTGAGAATATTCACTAAACCAATAAAGGGAATTGTAACCAGACGTTTAGCAATTTGATAGGTGAGAGAGGACGTTCGATATACAATAACCATAGGGACACCTATGAGGGCAGCCTGAAGAGTGGCCGTTCCGGAAGCCATGAGAACCAGGCTGGAGGCCGCCATGACCTCGTTAGGTTGCCCGCGAATGATCTTGACCTGAGAAACTTCAGGAATCATTTCCTTAAAAAGCGAATTGGGAAGGGATTCGGCTTGTGCCAAAACCACTTGGACTTCCCCATACCGATGGCGAAGGCGCCAGACCGCTTCGATGAGAGTCGGCAGGATGGCACGGACTTCCCGCTCCCGACTACCAGGGAACACCCCAATGACCATACCATCTAAGTTTAACCCCAGCTTTTCACGCTCGCGACGTGGCTCGTAATGAGGCTGGATCTCATCCAACAGGGGATGTCCCACATAATCACAAGCAATTCCCGCATTTCGAAAGTAGGACTCCTCAAAAGGAAGGATGGCCAACACTCTTTTTACGACTTTGCGAATAAGATGCCGACGACGATGCCCCCATGCCCATACTTGGGGAGCAATATAATAAATTACGGTGTGAGAGGCCCTAGCGGCTACTTTGGCAAGGCGGAGATTGAGTCCAGGACTATCGATGAAAACCACCGCATCAAGGGCTTCTTGCTTGATGTAACAAGAGAGCGTTCGAAGCGTTTTCCACCCGGAAACCAATTGACGAAAACCGGGAACACCTATCGCATCAACCCTCTCGACTTGCGGAAGCAAAAAGACCCCCACATCCTTCATTTGCTTTCCTCCCACTCCCACAAGTTCTACACTAGGATTCAGCTCTTTTAATGCACAAGCCAGCTTTGCTCCATGATGATCTCCTGATGTTTCCCCGGTCACCAATAAGATTTTTGGCATGAGGCTTCCGATTTCAAAAGTCACTCTCTTATCAAGAGATGTTCATGCAGAAAAAACACCCGAATGTTCTTGAATTTGAGAGACCACCCGAGTCGCTACCCGAAGAGCTTCCACACCTTCCTTCCCCGAAACGCCACCCATATCCCGATTTTCTTGAATTGATTGCACAAAACACTCCAATTCTCGTACCAACGAATCTCTTTCTTCTCCTTTTATATGTTGCGATTCCACTTCAAACTTCCCGTTGTTCAGACTAATTCGCGTGTTGATGATGGCTTCCTTTCCTCCAAAATCCACCGAAATATAGCGATTTTTCTGGTATACTCGGATTTTTCGTAGCCTTCCCGTCGAGATTCGACTAGCGGTCAGATTCACCAGACAACCTGACTCAAATAAAATTCGTCCATTCGCAATGTCAGGATATTCTGTAAAGACGGGCAACCCCCTGGCTTCCACCTGCCGGATCGGCCCTAACCCCAAAGACAAAATCAGGTCGATATCATGAATCATAAGATCACGGACAACATCCACATCCGTCCCTCGGGTTTGGAAGGGACTCAAGCGATGACATTCAATAAAACCCGGATGTTGAACGAGAGGCCGCATTAATTCCACGATGGGATTAAAGCGTTCAATATGTCCTACTTGAAGAATCTTTCCTTTGACTTCCGCCAATCGGACAAGTTCTTCCCCTTCCCAGACTTGGGATGTAATGGGTTTTTCCACCAAGACATGACATCCCGCATTTAAACTAGCCATCACAATTTCATGATGGGCGGAGGTCGGGACCGCAACACTCACCGCATCCACCAATTCCAGCAAAGCCGATAACTCGGGGAAATACGGCACCTCAAATTCTTCACCGATTTGTTGGCCACGGACCGAATCGATATCAGAAATCCCGGCCAGTATGACGGAGGGAATTGCTTGATAGAGGCGGGCATGATGTCTCCCTAAATGCCCAACCCCAACCACCCCCACCCTTAGGTCCTCGCAAGGGCCATTTTTTTCTTTCCTTGGACTCCTCACGCCTTGGACTTACCTAATTCACCAGAAGTATGAATTATTGAACCAGACACCTTACTTCCCGAAAATTTTCACCCCGGTTTTTTTGGCCAGGGCCAGGGCTTCATCTCGATCAAGAATTATGGTCCGACCGGCTTCCACGGCTAGCACCGATGCCTGCACCTCTGCCATAGTTTGAATGGTTTTGGGGCCGATCGCGGGTAAATCGAACCGGAGGTCCTGCTGGGGTTTGGTCCGTTTGACCACAACCACGCCTGGTCCTCCAAGTTGCCCACCTCGGGTTATGGCCTCGTCGGTTCCTTCAACGGCTTCCACTGCGAGGATCACCCGTTCTTTCACCACCACACATTGTCCAATATCCAGGGGACCTAAGGCTTGAAGCGTGTCCCACCCATACTCCACATCAGCCTGTTCTTTTTTTGTCAGCGCTCTTGAAGTCAGATGGCCCGTCTCTACTAAAATTTCGGTCAACCCAAACGTGGAGTCCAGGATTCGAATCCCTTCCTTCTCTAATTCCCCTGCGACTTCACGCAATATGAGGTCATCTTTCCAATGAGACAAGCGACCAAAAATTGCCAAGGCTCGGAGATCTGGGCGAAGAGTGGTGAACACATTGGTTTTTTTAATCCCTCCTAACATGACGGCCTGATGAATGCCATCACCTTTTAATGCTGTGAGGGCTTTGTTAAATTGTCCGACCTTGAGCCAGTGAATTCGATCAACGTGTTGTTCGAGTTCTGGAAGGGTCACACCCACATGGGCAATGGCAGAAACGTGGAAACCTAACCGTCGAGCGTTTTGAGCAAAGAGGATAGGAAATCGACCATCCCCTGCTATCAAACCAATCCGCACATCTTGGATTGGATCCATTAGAGCATGTTGAAAAGAAGGAGGTGAGTTTCGTTATTCTTCTTCATCATCTAATTCGCGGGAAGAAACTTGACAAATTCCGCGACTGGTACTTTCAAGGAAAGTGAGCAAGCTCAGGACATCGGTACTTTCGCCATATTCATTTCTCGCGAATTTTATGGCTTCCTGAAGACGATGTCCTTGCCGAAATAATAACTCAAACGCGGCCTTAAGGGTATTCATTCGAACGGCTGAAAATCCATGACGACGCAAAGCAATGGTATTCAACCCAAACAACTGAGCCCGATATCCTCCAGCAGCTCGAACGAAGGGGGGGACATCTCTCCCTAAGGCCGAACAGCCTCCAACCATGGCATACTCCCCGATCCGAACGTATTGGTGGACCCCTACCAACCCTCCAATGACCACAGAATTCCCGACAGACACATGTCCGGCTAAATTAGCGGCATTGGCCATTACGATATGATTCCCCAACTCACAATCGTGTGCTACATGGGTGTACGCCATGAGAAAATTATGATGACCGATACGTGTGACCCCACTCCCAAACGCCGTTCCCCGATTAATGGTCACATTTTCACGAATAATATTATGGTCGCCAATACATACTTTGGTCGGCTCATCCTTATACTGTAAATGTTGGGGGGGAGTCCCAATAGACACAAAGGGAAAGACTTTACAACACCGTCCTATTTCTGAATGCCCTTCCACGCAGACATGAGCCATCAACCTTGTTTGGTCCCCAATGCTGACATATTCTCCGATGACACAATACGGTCCAATGTCGACATCTTCCCCAATCTGTGCTTTGGGATGAACAATGGCGGTTGGATGGATATTCATATAAGGTCCCTACGTCAAACTGTTAGTAACCATCACACAGGTTAACGAGTACTGGGAAAAGAATCGGACCGCCTAGCCCTCACTGACTATTTCTTCTTCCCTTACCATTGCCGTCATTTCCGCTTCGCAGACCAAGACGGATTCAACCGTTATTTGACCGGCCATTTTCCAGAAGGGATCCTTTCGACGTACGACCTCCACTTCAACATGTAATTGATCCCCCGGTACGACCGGACGCCGGAACTTGGCTTTTTCAATCCCGGTTAAAAAAACCGTGGGCCGACCTTCCCCGGCAGCGGTTTTTCTGGCCAATAGGCCTCCAACTTGAGCCATGACTTCAAGGAGTAGTACTCCCGGCATAATGGGTTTTCCAGGGAAATGTCCTTGAAAAAATTGTTCATTTGCCGTCACATTTTTCAAGCCGACAATCCGCTTGCCTACTTCAATCTCAAAAATCCGGTCCACCAATAAAAACGGATATCGGTGGGGAAGTAAGGCCTGAATGTTGAGAATATCTAGAATTGCTTCACCCATTCCTTGATCTCCCTTCACAATGTTGGATTGCCAACCCTCTTAGTCCCTTGCCCGGCTTTCCAGCACCCCCTAGACCATAATCTCCTAATTAGTCATCTCCTCTTTCATTGAGTGCTTGAATCACCTCCGAAGAAATATCCCAATTGGGTCGAAAGAACAGCGTTCCGGTTTTTGCGCCGTGTTCGATGACCATCCCTATGTTTTTCTGGTTGGCAATGTCCTCAACCACCTTTTGGACCACTTGGCGAAAATTCTCATGCAATTCCTGCTGCTTTTCTTGGACTTCTCGATTCAGATCGGCTACTTTATTTTGGAAGGCGGCCATTTTTTGGCGAAATTTTTCTTCCTTTCGACCTCTCCCCTCCGTACTGAGGACAGACCGTTGGGCCATCAACTCACTTTCTAATTCTCGTAACTCTTGCTGCTCTAAATCTATAAGGGTCTTCCGATTTTTCATAAACGCATTGAGTTGGTCCGTTAAGGCTTGTCCCTTTTGGGTTTCTTCTAAAATTCGTTGAGGATCAACCACACCAATAACGAGTCCTTCTGAACCAGTCGCATGATTCGAAGCACAACCCATGATCGTCAGAAGCGCCCCAATGAGTCCCACACACAGGATTCGCTTTCCTATGAAAATTTCCCCAAATCTACAGGATGTTCTTGTCCCCCCTCTCATCCACTCGTTCTTTGGATCGTTCATGAATCGACTAAAAGATGGAACCAACCGAAAATTCAAATACCGCACCTTTTTCCCCCTTTTTCCTATCTAAATTAAAACCATACGCCGCCCGAAGCGGACCAAAAGGAGAAATCCACCGAACCTCAACTCCTGCGGTGGGTCGGAGGTTAAGGTCAAAACTTTCCCCTTTGCCAAACCCTTGGCCATAATCAAAAAAGAGCACACCATTAAACTTCGCTTCCGGCAATATAGGGAAAATCAAGTCATTATTGATGATGAGCTGTTTATTGGCGCCAGCCGCGGTTCCACTGGAGGTCACTGGCCCGGCTCGACCAAATTTAAAGCCACGAACCGTATTGATCCCCCCGACAAAAAAGAACTCTGAAACTGGAAGTTCTTCTCCGCCAAAACCCTGACCAATACCAATTCGCCCACGAATAGCATGTCGAAAATCCCAAAAAGGAAGGGGCGTATACTTTAAGCCATCCAAGGCCACACTATAAAAATTATTCGATCCCCCCAAATATTCGGACCCGAGACTTGTTCGTATTCCAAATCGAGTCCCACTCCGAGGGTCTAGCAAAAAGTCTCTGCTATCCCGAAAAAGACTAGCGCGAAATCCCGTTGTCGTTTGAGTCCCCCGCTGATCTTCAATAATTTCCGGAGCATCTGAGTCGACATCGGAAATTTTTATTTCTTCTGCTACAAGGGTAAATGAGCCGGAAATATACTCAGAGAAAGCCCGCCCAAAGGTGAGGTTCACACCAGTTTTTCTCTCAAAATAGGTGCGGAAGTCCGTATTGGTTCGAAATCCATCGGCCTGAGCTGAGGTTAAGGTATCAAAAATGGCTGGATTTCGAAAGGTAAGAATCCCCAAGGATCTGCGTCCCCCGATCTGCCCTCGAATCCGAACTAAATAGCCTAACCCAAACAAATTCCCTTCGGTGATATTGGCGATGGCCGTAAATTGGTCTAAGGTGCTAAACCCCCCACCAATACTAAACGACCCAGTGGGTTTTTCTTTTACTTTAACGTCTAGATCCACTTCCCCCGGGGCTGTTTGTTTGGGTAAGATTTCTACGGTTTCGAAAAAATTGAGATTGTTTAGCCGTTGAAAGCTTCGTTTAATAGCAGGGGAATCAATCATATCCCTTTCAGCCACTCTTAGTTCTCGACGGATGACATTATCTCGTGTTTTGGTATTTCCCGTTATTCGGATATCTCGAATGCGAACCATTTCACCTTCTTCGATAATAAACACAATTTTAGCACTACGACTCACGGGATCAGGCTGGATTGAAGGGACAGCCTCGGCAAAGGCATGCCCACGAGCACCATATAAGTCCGTCAATCGAGCAATCTCGTCCCGCACCTTAGCCCGTTGAAACACATCTCCCGGTTCGATTTGCAATCCTTCTACTAATTCTTCCGGGGTGAACACAGAATTTCCATTATGTACGATCTGGCTGACAATATAGGGTTCCCCCTCGACAATAGGGAAAGAAACCGTAAACCATTCTTGACTTTCATCCAATTCAATACGAGGGGCCCCGACACGCACATCTAAATATCCTTTGTTCATGTAGACTTCTTTAATACGATCGACGTCATTAGGAATTTCATCCCGATGCAAGATTCCATCATCGGAGATAAGAGACCACGGCCAGGAATACTCTTGATTCCTCATAAAGTCCAGCAATTCATCCTTTTCCAACACATTGCGGCCATCAAATTGGATCGATTCGATATACGCCTGCTGACCTTCCTGAATAAAATACGTTAGTCGAGCCTGATTGCTTTCCACCATATCAATAATTGGGATAATCTCGGCTTGAAAATAGCCTTCCTCTCGATACAATTTCCTAAAACTTTCTATGGAACTTGCCACTTTCTCCTGATCAAGAAATACCTGATTACGAACCGTATTCTTCTCCTTTAATTTATCCTCGGAAATTTCATCATTTCCATCGAACACAACTTCGACCGTAAAGGGCTTTTCTTTGACCCGAAAAACCACGACAAAGCCATCACGAGAGGGCTTGGTGAGGACATCCACATCTTCAAAAAACCCCATGTCATAAATTCGTTGCAACTGTCCCCGAATCTCACCTTGAGAAAAGGTATCACCCGATTGAATCGATAACTTTCCAAGAATGGCGGGTGTTTCTATATGGTAATTCCCTTGAACTTCAATATTTTGGATCAAGGATTCTGCCGATTCGCCCCATGCCATCAACGGGAAGAACCAGGGTCCCATCATGACCAACCCACCACACACCCAGATTATCCAACACACCAATTTCACAAAAGACACTTAATGTTCCATACCAAGGAATTCGGAGATAATCGGAAGAAAGAACAATGGGAAGGAAAACCAGAAGAATTTACCATCGAGGATGAAGATTCCAGCACCCCAACAGCTAGACCTTAGATTGTCCTCGAATGTGCCATCTTTAGAACGTACGCAAGGATAGGAGGGCAGAGACAAAATCGGGTCAGGAGCACATGAACAATTTAGCTACGAGATTATATTCATCCATTCAATTCCTTGTAAAGCATACTTCATTGAAGATTCCAGCCTGTGGTAGCCGCCAAAGGACTTGAACCTTGACAACATTTTTCTTCTTTTCCTAGTATCGAAAAGGTCATAGACTATCTACCACCCGCAAAACAGTATGAAACGAACGAATTCTTATTCCCCAGCCGCAGATGGTTCGATTGTTGGTCATCCCCTAGGCTACACCTTTTTTCTATCGCGCAATACCCACATCCCCCGAATAAAAACTCTTGGGGGTCAATTCCTATCTAAACCTTCGATGGTTCCTACACCATTTTTGACCCTTTCCACTTAATCCGATATGGCCGCAGACGAACATCCCCCCACTCCACCTTCTATAGAATCCATTCCCGAGGTATTGCCGCTCCTACCTGTCCGAGATATCGTGGTTTTTCCCTATATGGTCCTTCCTCTATTTGTTGGCCGAGATTTGTCCATCAAAGCCATTGAGGCGGCCTTATCTTCCAATCGGCTGATTTTCCTCACGACACAAAAGGATCATGAAACCGAGCAACCCGACCCCCAAGATCTGCATCGGACCGGGACTGTGGGTGTCATCATGCGCATGCTCAAGTTACCGGATGAACGCATCAAAATTTTGGTGCAGGGATTGGCAAAAGGTCGTATCACTGAATTTCTTCAGAGCGATCCCTATTTCACCGTCCAGATTGAAAAGGTTTCTGATTCTGAGACTCCTAGTGCTCCTTTGGAAAAAGAGGCCACGATTCGAACGACTCGAGAAAGGCTGGAAAAGGTATTGGGTATGGGAAAAGTTCTTATGCCTGACATTTTGACGGTGATCGAAAATTTGGATGATCCCGGTCGCCTCAGCGATATTATTGCCTCGAATCTTGGACTAAAAGTTCCCATTACCCAAGAAATTTTAGAAATGGAAGATCCTTTACTCCGCCTAAAACGGGTGAACGAAATTTTAGGAAATGAAGAAGACGTCCTGTCCATGCAGCAAAAAATCCAAGCCGAAGCCAAAGGCGAGATGGATAAAACCCAACGGGAATATTTTCTGCGTGAACAACTCAAGGCCATTCAAAAAGAACTGGGCGAGCTGGATGATCGGGCCGAAGAAGTGGCTGACTTCCGGCAACGAATTCAAGAATTACAAATGCCAGAAAAAGTCTTGAAGGAAGCCGAGAAGCAATTAAAGCGGTTAGAAAAAATGCACCAGGACACGGCGGAAGCAGGGACGATTCGGACCTATCTTGAGTGGCTGGTCGAATTACCCTGGAATACCTTCTCTACAGACAATCTGGATATTGCTCAGGCCTCCAAAGTGTTACATGAAGACCATTATGATTTGGAACGGGTCAAAGAACGAATTTTGGAATATTTAGCTGTTCGAAAACTGAAATCCAAAATGAAAGGGCCAATTTTATGCTTTGTCGGCCCGCCAGGGGTGGGAAAAACCTCCTTAGGAAAATCCATTGCTCGGGCACTGGGTCGAGAATTTGTCCGCATGAGTCTGGGGGGCACGAGAGACGAGGCTGAAATTCGTGGACATCGACGTACCTATGTTGGAGCCCTCCCGGGCCGTATTATTCAGGGGCTCAAACAAGCCGGCACGAACAACCCAGTTTTCATGCTGGATGAAGTCGACAAAATTGGGATGGATTTCAGGGGAGATCCCTCCGCGGCCCTCTTAGAAGTGTTAGATCCCGAACAGAATAATGCGTTTGTAGATCATTACTTGGGGGTCCCTGTTGACCTAAGCCATGTCATGTTCATTACCACCGCCAATCTAACGGATCCCATTCTCTCGGCCCTCAAAGACCGAATGGAGATTATTGAGATTCCGGGGTACTCCGAGGAGGAAAAGTTAGGCATTGCCCAGCGGTATTTGATTCCGCGCCAACTTGAGGAACACGGAATCTCTGAGGAACACCTCCATATTTCCCATGCGAGCCTTATCCAAATCATCTCCCAATATACGAAAGAAGCCGGAGTGCGAAATTTGGAGCGCGAATTGGCCAATGTCATGCGAAAGGTGGCCAAGCGCATCGCGGAAAATAAAATTAAGGAATACCGAGTTTCCCCGCGAAACCTTCATCACTATCTAGGAGTCCCAAAATTTATCCCCGACCAAGAACAAGAAAAAGATGAAGTGGGAGTGTCTACGGGATTGGCTTGGACAGAGACTGGTGGGGATGTTCTCTATGTAGAAGCCTCAGCCATAAAAGGGAAAGGACAGTTAACCCTCACCGGTCATTTGGGGGAAGTCATGAAGGAGTCGGCCCAGGCCGCTCTGAGTTTTATCCGCTCCCAGGCCAAAAGTTTAGGGATTGACGCCACGACCTTCCAAAAACAAGATCTTCATGTTCATGTCCCTGCCGGAGCTATCCCGAAGGATGGACCCTCGGCGGGGATCACGATTGCCACGGCATTGGCATCTTGCTTGAGTCAACTCCCAGTTAAACGAGACATTGCGATGACCGGAGAAGTCACGCTACGAGGACGCATTCTTCCCATCGGAGGACTCAAAGAAAAGGTGTTAGCAGCGAAACGAGCGCATATTCCTATCATCATTATCCCAAAACGCAACCAGAAGGATGTGGAAGATATTCCCAAACACCTGTTGCGCGGTCTCAAGTTTATTTTTGTCGAAAACATGGCAGAAGTGCTGAAAGTCGCCCTTCGTTCAAAAATTCGACAAAAAGCCAAACCGTCTCTTCTTCACTCCCAAGCCTCATCCAGTCGGCGTAAAAAAGTCGCCTCTCCTTCCACCCGAACGCCATTGCGCCAAAAAATCAGCAAGGCCCCCTGACCTTTCGATGAAATCTTCTCTCCACCGTTCGGCGAGAATCCGGAAATTTGGGGAGTTTGACTTTATCAGAGCCATTCCTCGGTCCCTGTCACGTCATGGCCCCTCCCCTTCCCTAGGGATAGGAGATGATGCAGCCGTCTTGCCCTCCATGCCCTCAAAAAATTTGGTTGTATCCACAGACATTTTGGTGGAGAACATTCATTTTCAAACCAATACCGCCACGTATTTTGATATCGGATACAAGGCTGCCGCCGTGAATTTAAGTGATCTCGCCGCAATGGGAGCCACGCCCAGTTTTCTTTTGGTTGCCCTTGCCTTACCCCCAGGTTTCAGGCCAAAGGACTGGAATATGTTCTATCGGGGATTATTATCTTGCTGTCAAACACATGGGGTCCGACTGATTGGAGGGGACACCTCAGCCTCACCGACTGGGTTATTTGTGGCTTTGACGATAATCGGGGAAGCTAAGCCCCAAAACTACTTGACGCGATCTGGAGCCACTCCGGGGGATTTACTCTTTGTCAGCGGAACTTTAGGAGATGCCGCGGCCGGGCTCACGATTTTACAAGCTCGGAAACAGCCCGTTCCTCATGCTCGACTCCGACAACCTATGAAACATTTGGTCCGTCGACAACTACGTCCCTCTCCTCGCATCCTACTCGGACAAGTGCTCGCGAAGCATCAATTGGCCTCTGCCGCCATCGACCTGTCCGATGGTCTATCTGGCGACTTGGCTCATCTATGCCATCAAAGCCAGGTGGGAGCCTGGGTTGAAGAATCCCACATCCCCCTTTCTTCCCACTTAGAGGCCTTTGCTGCTCAAAACCACAAACCCCCACTCTCATGGAGTCTCCACGGGGGGGAAGATTACGAACTCCTGTTTACCGTTCCCCCCTCATCTCAGCAACGATTAAAGCGGGCTACCAAGCGACTTCATGTCCCGATCACGCAAATCGGTATCATTAAACCTTCTGGATATGGTATCCGAATATGTCAGGGGAGGGAACAATCAAAACCCTTACACCCCCAAAGCTATGATCACTTTTCCACGCTGTCCTAAAAATTCCAGCTATGCCTAGGCTAATCCCAATCTCTTTTCGCCAGCGACTCATCCAAGTGCTGCATCTCAATGAATCTCCTCACCGCACCGCCTTAGCCTTTGCCATTGGGGTGTTTATCGCCTTTGCACCACACTATTTTTTCCATACAGTCAGCGTGATGTTTTGTGCCTGGGCCTTTCGCTTAAATTATTTAGCCGTGTTCTTGGGATCATTTATTAACAATCCCTGGACAGCCATCCCCATCCTGGCAGGCAGTCTCTATACCGGGCGATGGTTGATTGGAGAATCAGCCCAACCAGCAATCGAATGGAATCAAATTACCATAAACAATCTGTTTGACGTCTTAGCACCCTATCTGATTCCTTTTGTGGTAGGGGCTTGTGTATTGGCTATACTATCATCCCTTATTGCCTATCCAATTATGCTTTGGACCGTCACCCGATATCGGGAATTCAGACATCATCCATCTTGATTTAAGGTATGTGGGTCAAAGATCACCTCTTTAGCAAGGGATGCCCTTGCCATAGGGTAAAAAGGAACTATCTCACTCATGGTTTCAACTGAATCTCCAAACTCCCCATTCGACGGGGTCTCCCTATTGGCTGATCCCATTCATGGCTATATTTCCCTGACGGTCCCCTATACACACGAAACCTCTACCGGAGAAACCACAGAAAAAGACCTGATCGATTCCCCCTGGGTTCAACGCCTTCGATATATTCTTCAACTTCAAAGCGCCCACTGGGTCTATCCCGGAGCCGAACACACAAGATTCCAACACTCCCTGGGAACCATGCATCTGGCCGGACGTTTTATGGTGAGACTCTATCCTTCCCTGAAAGGCATCCTTTCTGATCTTCCCTCCTCTCCTTATCTGGAAGAATTAGTCCGAGTGGCGGCTCTTCTCCACGACATTGGGCATGGACCCTTTTGTCATTTTTATGACCATCATTTTCTTCACCAATTCAACCTCTCTCATGAATTGATCGGGCAGCATATTATTCTGAAGCATCTAGCCCCTATCATTTCCAGACTCAACCGGAGTCCAACTGGGCCCTTCGCGCCAGGTGAATACTTGAACCCTGAACATGTCGCTTTTCTTATCCTCAAAAATCCTCACAAATCGACTAAGGGACTCCCACCCTGGATTGTTGCCCTACAACCCCTTCTGGGAGGACTCTATACGCCCGACAACTGCGATTATGTTTTGCGAGATTCCTACATGTGTGGAGTAGCCGTGGGCCCGGTGGACATTGAACGACTGTTACACTATACCTTCTTTACGCACCAGGGACTTACCATTCACCAGGCTGGTCTCCCAGCCTTGCAAATGTTCCTTCATGCCCGACTCTATCTTTACACCAATGTGTACTATCATCGCACCACCCGCGCCCTTGACATTCATTTACAAGAAATTTTTCGACCTACCATGGAGATTCTTTGTCCTGGCAATCCTCTCAAGACATTATCCCGTTATCTGGGTTTGACCGATTGGCATGTCCTGGAAACCGTCCGATCCTGGACAAAAGCTCGATCCGCGGAGAAGAGACTTCTCGGCTCGGAATGGGCGGCTATATTGGACAGAAAAATTAAATGGAAAGCCGCTTTTCAAACGTTGCTTCCGCTGCCCCCCATATCGACATCTTTTCAACCGAAACAATTTTCCAAATTCATGCGCAGCCGCTTACCCAAATCTCTTCGCCAAAAGGAATTTCGGGTTGACCTGGCCCATAAAGATCCGCGTCCTATTAATGTGTTGAATATGGGAGGGTTTCAAATTTTTGTCTGGAATCCCAGAACCCACGTCATCGAGAAGGAAAGCCTTGAAACGTATTTACAACATCTACCTGCCCGAATGGTCACTTTACGCGTTTTTAGTCTTGACCATTCGGACGATGCCATTCTCGCCAACGCCGCCAGGGAAACCTTAGAAACCCATTGGCCTCAATTCGTGAATCCCTCTCCCACCTGAAAACCACTATATTCTTCTGGGATCGTACAGAAATTATCCGGTTAATTATTGGTCATTTCTTTTGGACAATACGGGAATTGAGAACCCCAGGTTTTTATTTGATGGGGAATCCGTCCCTGAGGGGCCAACAGAAGAGCCATGGGAGGATAATGATTATTAAAAAAAAGAGAAGAGCGAGCAAACGCTAGGG
This sequence comes from Nitrospirales bacterium, assembly GCA_965223495.1. Taxonomy (GTDB): domain Bacteria; phylum Nitrospirota; class Nitrospiria; order Nitrospirales; family UBA8639; genus Nitrospira_E. The sequence goes on from OZ245001.1 coordinate 1,900,694, forward strand.
AGGAGGAAGAATACTACTCGGTCAAAATTGTAGCCGGGGTTTTTAAGCGAAGCCGCTGGAGGGTGGCTTCTGCCCGGAGGATATGTCGAATGATGGCTTCTCGATCGTCTGATGAAATTTGGGTAAATTCAGCCGCAATCTCAAATCCTTCTTCACCATCTTTTTGGGATGGATCAACCCGGACTACTTTTCCAACAGCCTGAATTGGAATAAAAGGCCTGAGAACCATTCGCAACCTTAAATAGGAATCCACTGGAAAATCCTCATCTGAAAAGAATCGGATTCCCGAACCACTGAGGTTCACCTTGCGCAACTGAGGAATAGCATGATTGAGATTTTTATCCTTACCCAACGTCCGAAGAATCGAAGTCAGCATCCAATCAATTCGGGTCATCATTTGCAATAACAACGGGTCACGAATCGTGAGGTCCGTTTCGTCTACCATAGACTTCACCAAATCTGGAGACACCGCCAATTCATCCCATTGCCATTGGCAAAATTCCGTCTCATCAAGGTCGATCGACTCGATGGAATACGCTAACGGAATCTCAAACCATAAGGCGACCGGAACATCTGCCCGACAATCTTGTCGTCGGTCTTCAGAGCCATACTCACCCATAACTCACCTTTGGTCTCAGGAAATGAATCGTACAGGTCGTCATATTCGTCCAGGCTTTCCGGATTTCTTGTCCTCCATCCCTAGGTGGCATACCTAGGCTCGTAAAAAGAGGATTCACGCAGATATCCTACGAGGTCTCATTTTTGGAAAGTCCTCGAATTTCTAGAAGAATATCCCGGGCCTGTTCCGCGGCTCCATGAATTTTCTCCAACTGCTTTTTCAATTGCTCATCTTGGCATCGCCGAACAGCCAATTCGGAAAAGACAACAATCGGCAATAATTTATTGGAAAGTGAATGGAGAAGCCGGCGATTGGGGACTGAATCATGGGTTCCAGAGTGATCCGAAATGGAAGGCTGCACTTCAGAATATGACATACCCTAAAACTCGATCTTTCTTCTCATAAGCAAATGATTTAGGGTCATCAGAGTTGAATCTGGCAATTGTTATACCCAATATTTAATGGTCCGGCAGTGAAAAAATTCCAATAAAATTGATTTTTTGGCATAATTTTCCTCATTCCCACATTCATGACTGCCCGAAATCCTGACTCAGTTTGTCAATAATTTGACGATAACAGAAAGATGTGACCTGGATAGAGAGTCTCCTGAAAAGAGACGGGAATAAACTGGTCTTTATACTGAGAGTAGGTGACGAGAAGAATTCGTCGATTCCATGCCCCATTGCCGCTTCACGGCCCCTAATTTCCGCCGTTGCTGCTGAATGGCAGTCATATGGTGTTGCGCGGCTGCCTGAGCCTCCTGGATCCGAACCGCCAGCCACTGATCCCACACCATCAATTGTCGAGCCATCTGTGGAGAGACTTGTTCCAATTCCCCATTTAGTGCACGCCGTTCGTACAACATCGCCACTTCATCCCACTTCCCTTCCTTGGCCGCTTCAATCGCTTCACGCGTGATTTCTTCAAGGAGTTGATCTCCCGTCACCTCTTGCTTCATGACTATAGGCCTACCGCTTGGGGTTTGGTATTTTGCATGGCTAAGTCTTGCCATGCTTCACGAATGGTACTCATACACCGGATGGGACCATCTAGCCGCCGCGGTTCATTTTGAAGATTGGCTTGCGTGAGTTCAAACTGGATATATTCATACAACCGCTGGAGATCCTTGGCCACGTCTCCCCCGGCGTCCATATTCAACGAGGCTGATAACTCGCCAACCACACGAAGAGCTCGGTCGAGAAATTTGGCTTTGTCCTGAAAATTTAAAGCCATCATCCCTTCTTGAGCCAATTTCATGGAAGAAATAGCTCCATCGTATAAAAGGACGACGACTTGCACTCCAGATGCAGTTTGAATCTGAGTTGTTGCATAGGCTTGCGCACCAACCATCATTAACTATCCTCTCCTTAACTATTCGTCGGCAATCTTGTTTGTAATACCTCTAATTGGCTTTGCAAACTCGCGAGCAACCCGTCTAAATTGGCGAATTTAATTCGTTGTTGCTCCTCAAATCGAAGTAAAGCCTCTTCCTTTAAGGCGATTTGTTCCGTAAGACTATCAATTTGATCAGTTAGGGAATTCTGTCGTAGGGTCAGGGCTCCGCTCTCCACATCATCTATGGCATCCACGGCATCAACGATGAGCTCAGCTATACCTTCGGTATTTGTCGTGGGATTCTGAATGAATAAATCGCGTACGGCCGAGTAATTTTCACTTATGGCTTGATCGAAGGTCTCCTCATTAAACTTAATCGTTCCATCACTGGTTTGGGTCTCAAATCCGATTTGAGATGCTCCCGTATATGTGGTCAACCCATCGACTTGAGAAAAGACGGCATTCCGCATCTGATCAAGAACAGTCCGAGCCAGACTTTCGCCGACAAAAATGCCTCGTTCTTGGGTTTCAACGTCATAATTTGTTCGCTCATTAATAAAGGAAACGACCTCATTATAGGCATTCACGAAATTCGCCACACCCTCCTTAACGGCCTCTGTGTCCTGGGTCACGGACACGGTCACAGGATTACTGGTATCAACTGCCTGCAGGTTTAACGTGAGGCCATCAATCGCATCCGTAATCGTATTACTGGATCGGGTAATGGTCACAGCCGTGGTGGCGGGTGGACCGACATCATCCACACCCAATTCAATTTCGGCATCTAGCGCGGCCTGAAACACATCCACGCCACTGGTCACTGTATCTAAATCTGTGTCATCCGACGTTATGGTAATCGCGTTGTCGGAACCAGTTTCATTGGAAGATAACACCAGCCGAAACTGCGGAGCCGCTTCGGTTCCTGTATTCAGGAGAGAGGCACTCACGCCCGCCCCCAAATTATTGATGCCATCGCGAAGATCTTCTAAAGTCCCATCTGCATCTAAATTTACTGTTTGCAGGGTCCCACTTCCCACTTGGAAAGAAAACGTTCCAGATGCGCCACTGACAATATCAGTATCCACTGCCGTAACCGCCGTGGTGGATTTAGAAACTATTTGATGGGCCGAGGCCAATTGATTCACCGTAATCAAGTAGGTCCCAGCTCCGGCGGTGGAGGAGGCACTGGCCGTCAGGGGATTCTGGGTGCTGGCCGAGGTGACATTGACTTGATTTTTGTCAAAACCCAAACGGGTACGAATGGTACTGGCTGCACTTTGCAAGTTTAGTAATTTCGTCCCCAATAAACCGAGGTCGGTAAGTTTTTCTTGACTGTCGAGCTTTTGTTGATTGATTCGGTCAATGGGAATACGTTTGGCCTGAACTAAAAATTCCACGATGGGTCCAAAATCGACGCCATTACCCAAACCACCAAAACTAATCGCCATACCTTCTCTCCCAAATCCTCAAGTATCTCTTAAAAAGAAACCGGTTTTACAGTAGAGGGCATTGTTGTCAGAATCGATGACCTAATCAGAAATTACGTTGTTCGGTGAAGGAATTAAATATCTTCTTCGACAAACAGTCCAGACTGATCGGTATAAAACCGATCAAGTTCAAGCACTTCCTCGGAAGGAATCTGTTTGATCAGTTCCCCGGATTCTTTATCGAATATTCGGAAAATAACCTGATTCAGTTCTTTATCCAGGGACAGTTCAATCCTTGGCTCCACATGCTTCAAGGTTTCTTGGAGACGAGTCAGGGCCTCTTGCACAGGTTCCTCGCTACGAGATTCTTGAAGGTCTGATTTCGTCAGAGGCTGAACTGGCTCTTTTTCGATAGCCTGTTCATTTTTTGTAGGCCGCACACCGTGGCTACCTTTGGGATTAGAGACCTCGCGAACACGGATTTCCTGACCGACTGAAACGATGGTGAGAGGGGGATGTTCAGAAATGGTAGAAATCATAATGGATGCCCCACTTCTAATTGGTAGGGGCCAGGTTCTTAAACCTGGCCCCACCTATAAGACCTCTGTGTTTACTGCAGTAAGGACAGGGCCTGCTGCGGTAAGGTATTGGCTTGGGCCAAAATCGAGGTCCCGGCCGACACCAAGATTTGATTTCGAACAAAGAGGGCTGTTTCAAACGCAATATCAGCATCCCGAATTCGTGATTCAGCAGCCGTCACGTTGACATTAGCCACTTCCAAATTGGTGACTGCAGCATCAATTCTGTTCTGCAACGACCCAATATTAGCTCGAGCAGACGCCACGGCACTGATCGCACTATCAATTTGGCCAAGAGCCGATAATGCTGCCTCAGAAGTTGACACATTGGTTGTAGTCAGCCCTAATGTGGTCCTATCTAAGTCATTTAAGGACAGAGTGAGAGTATCATTAGCTGAACTCCTAAACCCAATTTGTATGGACAAGGAATCATTTCCCGTTCCACTAAGCAGTTTTACACCATTGAACTCCGTGACTGCGGAAATCCGATCAATTTCCGACCGAAGGGCCACAAATTCCTGATCCAAGAAGGACCGCTCGTTGGACCCTAAAATTCCGCTCGCAGATTGTTCGGCTAGCTCCCGAAGTCTGGCCAAAATACCACCGATGTTCCCGGCACCACCGTCGGCAATTTGAAGCAAACTGATGCCATCGTTGGAATTTCTCACCGCTTGATTAATACTGCGGATTTGTGCACGTAAGGTTTCGGAAATCCCCAGTCCGGCCGCATCATCAGCAGCCCGAGTAATCCGCAATCCTGAGGAAAGCCGAGAAACTGACCCCTGTAACTGTGATGTGGAAATGCCCAGGTTTCGTTGGGCAGTGATGGAAGCGATGTTGTTGTTAACGATTAGTGCCATACATTCCTCCTTGATGGCTTAACCCCAAAGGTTCCGTCCTTTGAGGGAGAGAGTGTGTGTAGTACGCCGACGAACCTCCAACGAATACGTGAAGTAGGTGTCTTTGGGCTTCTGGCGTACTTATCGACTCTCGGGAGGAAAACTTGAGCAATCTTATAAAGAGAAACCCTACGCAATCCAATAACCGGTAATAACTGAGAATAAAATCATGAAAGGGCTTTTTTACCGATCGAATCACAGCTCCATTTTTTCCACATCAAGAAAGTAGAGGGAGAATTTCATATTCCAACACATCGGCAATTTTCACGTTATCTCCTTGTTTCCTTGCCATCATAAGTTCATCCACCCAATAGACCAAACTCTGGTGTTCTTTTCTCTGCGAGTCCAGAGGTTTAACAGCCTGACGAATTTGAGCCCACTCGAGATAATCAGCTATCTGGCCAAACCAGGAATCCAGTTTTTGGACCATCCCTTGTCCTCGACGATATTCACCGACCAAGTCCTGGACCTGTTGCTTAAGCTGGTGACGGTAATCATTAGCCGTTTCTTGTGAATTGTGTAGGATCCTTTCGATTTGTTCACTTTTTGCGGTTATGGACCCAAAAGGACCGGCCAACTTCGCCAGGGTGTGAGGAAGGAGTTCTCGATCGGTCATATGTTGATTCCCAACTTTCAATTCCGTCACCAAACGACCTTTGGCCTGAGCCCGATCACTGACGTCAGCCAAAACCTCTTCAAGACGTAAACTATCATTCATTTCCCATACTTCTTCATCCAATTGCACTTGCATACGACTTCCTCCTTGAAGATGGTGAACCGAATTCCTTCCATTGCTGCAGCATTTTAATCGCACGATTCCGAAAGAGAGAGGAGGCCCTATCATATTCCTGAGCCATCCCCACAAGATCTGGGGATTCTAAATTGAACGAATCCCGAACAAACGCGACGGCAAGAGGCCCAAATGCCAATGAAGGTTTTGTTAATTCCTTTATGGCCAAGGTTTTTGCCTGTAAATCTCGTTGCAGAAACTGAATTTCTTTGACGGGCATGGGAAGGCAATGACAACACGTATTAAATTGATGAGTTTGTTCACAAAGTTGGTCAAGCTGGGGTGCTAAACGACCCCACAAACAAAGAATTGCTTCGTAGTCAGGAGGAAGACAAGCATGAATTCCCGTTGGTTCTATGCCATCAGAATTGGTTTCATACCAATAGTGTCGCCAATAATTCCCATACCAAGACTCTAATGGGTCTTCACGACCGGCCCGGAGCTGAAATGTCCCGAGCCCTCTCTCCTCGTGGGCTCCTTCGTACACTCGCACAGTGGGAGAGAAGGAGGGGAAGGAACCTTTTCTAAGAATATGGAGACACAATTGGGCAACTTCTTTGACCACTACCTGATCTTTACAGGCATGATGGGGACAGACCTTATCAAAATCACAAGGACCACACACGATATCCGGTTGGATCACCCAATGACCGGGCCCGAAAGGTCCGGTCTCCCAAAAATCCACGTGTCCGACCGACACATTCAGGACCGGGGTCTGAACACTCACGGCCATATGCATGGGCCCCGTATCATTGGTAACCATAACCGCACATTGATCTAACACCGCCACCACTTGTGGCACGGTCGTTTTTCCGACCGCATCGCAGACCGGAGAAGACGAACCCGATTGTCGAAAGACCTGTAAGGCCCTCCTCACTTCCGGCTCTTCTTTTTTCGTGCCAATCAGGACAAAACCCACCTTGTTCTGTCGTGCCAAGATCGACATGAGTTGTCCGAAATACTCGGCGCGCCATGCTTTCATGGGATCACTGGCCCCTACTTGAATGCCGATCCAAAGGGAAGGATTCCCCGATTGATTCAGGAAGGATTTAGCCCAGTCACCCATCTCGTGGGATACCGACAGGCGAAGGGGATGAAACTTTCCTGGGCCACTCCCCCCAAGGGCATACAGGTCCACGATATTAAAACGATTGATTTGTCGATAGGCGTGAAAATCCAGGAAGTATTGCATCCAGGGATTTTTGACGAGAAAACTGCCATCCTGCGCCGTAGTCATTCCTCGTTCATCTGAACAACCAAAAAACTTGGCCAAAAAGGCACTGCGACGATTAAAGGTGAGATTGACAATCCGATCATACCCGACGGATAAAAGAGGGTTTGCCCAACCAACGACATCTTGATAAAGAGAAACCACATCGCGGGCTCGAACTCGACTCTCATCCATGAGTTCTTGGAAATCAAACGTCAAGACATGACGAATACCGGGAATCAAGCTCGCCATTTGAGCAAACTCGGTATCGACAATCAGATCGATCGCGACACCCGGCCATTCCTCTTCCAACCGAGCCAATAGAGGGACCATTTGAATCAGATCCCCCATGCGAGTGATATTGATGATAAGAACCTGTTTTTTCATGACCTTGTGTTCAGAAATCTTCATCTAGATTCTTGCAAACAACCAATTGGAGTTCCCTACAGGTGGACATCCTACCTTCTACGCCCTTCAAAAATGTTGGTTTATTCTGGAACAAGACCATCCCGTTTCAAATAAAGTCCCTTGTTTCTTGACGATATTCATCCATCATCAACACCAACAATTCCTCACGGGTCAGTTTGCCTTCCGGGCCCTTGGCCCGGATGGCATTAGCCACATCCACTAATTCCACCCGTTCTGATTTTGAAAAAGGTTCAAGAAGAGGAAGAAACTCCGGGCATTCCTGGCTTTTGGCTACTAAGGATTCCTTCTGCCGTTCCCCTTTCAGGATAGCACCAAGACGATCGGGGCTTTGCATACCCAATTCACTCAACAATGTTTTCATCCGGTGGACATAAGTATGTTCGGCCAATACCCGTTGTTTGGATTGCTCCGCCATTTCCCTTCGCTGCTCAGGTTCATTCATAAACTGCCCAATCGTCGGAACCAAATCTTCAGGATTCCTCATGACGGCCATCATCGATTCATCGAATAATTCGGGCAAAAGGGTGCGTTGATCGATAACTTGAAAGGCTCCACAACTGGCCAATTCAAAGGTCCGAGGATTGACGCTATCTCCGTCCGGATCGAACCCTTCACGAGTATAGGAATGGAGATTAATATTCACCGACGTCGCGTTAAAAATTTTCATGCTCGTGGCCGTATCAATTCGAGCTCCTCCTCGTTGAAGGACTGTTCGTAAAGGACCGGCATTCTCCCATTCATTGCCCCATAATTTAAAAGACCACCCTTGCCCTAATACAGATGGAAGGAGTTGTCGACGATTCCAATAGCCTGCGCCCAAAAAAGAAACCTCCGAACCAAATTCATGCTGTTCCTCTGGAGAGAGTCTGAGGGGATAATGAATCGTTGGGTCGGCCGCAAGGGGAAGATATGAAACCTGACGGGCCCCTGCCTGTTTAAACGCTTCCAGACAAGGTTCCTTTTGCATCACAAACCAAAAGTCATATCCGGCGATCATTTGTTGCCAATACCGTAAATGTCGGAAGTTTTCGACGAACCACATGGCAGTCAGGATCTTTTTTCGACGCATTTGTTCTAGGATGGCCATGGATAGCGGGGCTTGAGACATGGCTAACACCACATCCGGCGGATCTTCGGCCACATGGGCAAGGGTAATGACACCCAAGGTTTCACTGAATCGTTGTTGAACGGTGAGGCGGAGACGATCATCACGAATGGAATTTAACTGCTGATAACCGGGGTCATGAAGGCTATGATCCACCCAACTCACTCGATGGCCCAACGCTTCTAAGGCTCGAACCATGTACCCTGCAATGGGCAAGGACCCACCGTAAACGGGCCCCACGACCATAATATGGAGACTTCCCTTCAATTGCTTGGTCATGTGTTCCCGGAGGTGAAGACGAAATTGTTCATATTGCTCTACATGAAAGGCAGCAGCTGGTTCATAGTTCATCATTCGCACTCGTTTTCCCGATCCCAGCACAGGGGACACCATGTCCTCTATACTACCCCAAGCCCATTTCAGATCTTCTCCCCACCCTTCTAATCCTCGGACGGTCAAACAATCCACAAGTTCCCGAAGATCAGGAATCACTACGAAAAGAGGGGTTTCTTTTGACAACTTCTTCCTTAAGGCTTGCACGTGATACAATAAACCCACCCCTAAAACCACACCGATTTCGTTTTCCTGGAATTCCTTGGCTTGTTCATCCGCCCAGCACTCGGCTTCACGAACAGGATTATACGTACTATGAAGGTATTTCCCTTGAACCAGGGCTGTGGGGTCTCCCGATTTGGCTGTTTGAAGGGACAACACTCCCCCCTCTACATCGCGGAGTCGACTAGCAAGCTGCGGGTCACGCCGCTGAAGAATTTCCAGGTTTTGTTGGTACGTATTCATTTTTTATCGTGCTAGCCAATCGCCTATATTTTTATGAATTAATGTCAGGTCATCCACATAGCCCGTGAAGTCCTGAAGGTACGACACCTAACAGGCGAACTCCAAATTCAATTAGCCAAACAGAGTAATTCTCCCAACACAGGATCCCATTTTTTAGCTTCAGTTAATCGATTCCACGTCTCATTTCGACGAAAAACAAACTCATCAGGTTGATCATCATGAACATAATACATACCATACTCGTCCCGATGACTAGTCCAAAGGGTCCAAGGTCCAACCTGAGAATCCACGGGTGACCCTCCCATCAAACCAACGGTTTGATGGAGAGGCCAACATTGTGGTGAGTTGTCATTTACTTTCAGACCCCTCTCCCTGGTTTCGGGTCCAGGACACATCTGGTATTGCCACACATAGTGCCCTGGGCCATAGGGACCCGTTTCATGAACTCGAGCTCGTGAAAAATACCATCCGATAGCCCGCGCCCCACAGGCCACACCTAAATGCAACGGTCCCGTATCTGACCCCACTACCCAATGCATATGTGTCAACAAAGAGGCTAGTTGAGACAATGAAGTTCGCCCACAACAATTGGTGACCTGATTCAGACACCAAGAAGAAAGCTGTTGTTCCAAAGACAGAGCTGCTTCCCGTTCCCCCGCCCCTCCGATGACCCACACTCGGGATCCAGGCAGAGCTTCAAGCGCTAACTCAATGAATTGTTTCCATATTCCCAGGGGAACTCGCCGATCTATATCTCCTGCACCCAGAATCACTCCAATCTTGATTGACTCAGTTTCCTGAGATAGAGGAGCGAATTCTTCAGTCAAGAGACTTTTCTGGAGTTTCAACCGCGGCACAATTCGAGGGGGATTCACTCGACATGTTCCACAAAAAGCGTCGGCCAAGTGGATGCGATTATTGCCCCGTGACCGAGCCACTTCCCGTAAATATCCGACCCAAGGGGAAGGGGTAGAATTTAAGGGACCATGTTCCCCCGAACCAATAACGGTTTGTCCCAACAAATGAGAAGTCAAAATGGCTCTAGGATGATTATTCAAATTATAGGCAACGGAATAGGTTGGCCAATTCTGCTTCAAAATGTAGTGTTTAACTTTTTGAATTAAAAAATTAATGGAATTCGACTGGCATCGGGATAATTGGTGCCACACATCTCCCTCCCAAGGGATCACTCTATGAATATCCGGAAAAACCTGGGCCAATGGAATCAAGGGAGAAGGGCAAAGAACATCAACAGGATACCCTGGTCTTCTTGATTGAAGAGATGAAAAGGCAGGAAGAGATTGGAGAAGATCTCCCATACGTGCCAATTGAATAATAAGAATTGGTTGAATAACCCATGCCCTCGCTAGGCAATTTTTTCTACTTCAAAGGGTAAATTTAATTAACTGCACCTATTTTGAATAAAATTCAATTATTTGAATGATTTCTTTACAGCCCACAAAAGTGTCAAAATTATCAACCATATAGGGCATTCTTTCCCCTTACTCTGAAAAGTCTATTTTCCCAACCTAATTCAATAACCTTTGAAGATCCCTCAAATTTCAAAAACACATGCAAGGGTTAAGCCTTCCTGCACTAAACACTAGGATCCACAACATTTTAGGAGAGGGATTCTTCCCAACATTTAGTTGGAGAATCGCCAGCCAGGAAGGAACATCCCAAAAAAGAGGGGAAGAAGAGTGGAGAACCGGGGTATGATCTTTATCTTGAAGAAAATTCTGGAATAGAAGATGGAAGAATTTTTTCTGAGAATGCCCTCTGCTTTTCAAGGTCAAGAAAATACAAGGGTCGGCAGTCACCTTCAGAATACCCCAAAAAGGTATAGGGAACATTGAAAGAATCAAACAACCAGTCATAAAACTCCAGCGTGTCAATTTGGGGATGGGCATGCCCTTCGAAAAATACACCCTTCTTGGTTTTATTTAAAATATACTGAAATAATCGATCACGTTGGGTTAACTCTTTCGTACGATAGACAGAGAAAAAGAAGGAATAATCACAAGGTCCCGATATCGCTTGATCAATAATTCGGTCAAACTGAGGATCATTAAAATCCGCTTGAAGGTAGTGAAGGTTATCGCAACCTGCGATTCTCTTTATTTCATTCGCGATGGCAATCGTATCCTGCATCCCTTCTATGCCCCAAACCTCCTTGGCCCCATATTGAATGGCCTTTAGGCTCGCCTGCCCGAGGTTGCAACCAAAATCTAATATGACCGAATTTTTCAACCTTTCCGTCTCCATCAAATTAAACCGTTGCAAACTTCGTTGTCCCTCAATTCCCAGGAAGGGGAAGGAATGGTAATTCTGAAACCATGCTAAATGATGAATCTGACCTTGAATCCCCTTTTTCACGGACTCTTGCAAAAATTTGGAGAATTCTTCCTCAAAGACTAACAACGTAACTGTTATCCGCTCCTGATGATGCAGAGCCGAAGCCGACATCCGTCTCGCACCATCAAGCATATACATTGCCTCATTTTCAGCCGGGGCACCGAGATATCGCAAAATAGTCCCTGAAATATACAGAGGCCTCCCTAAATTTTCACCGTCTTTTAATTTTTTCAAATGGGCAAGAATTTCCTCCTTACGATCCGGTCCTTCCTGTTGAGCAAAAGTCTCATCAATATCTTCTAGAGTCCGAGGCCGTAAAGAACAAAATGAAATCCCAGTGGGGCCATGAACCAACTGACAATCCACAGTAATAGCCACGACCCGATCCCACATATCGCAGGGACGCCCAAGGCCTTGGGCAAACTGTCGCTCAAAAACGATCGGTAGAATTTTTTCAACTGCCTCAATTCCGGCGCCAAATCCCGAAATCGTATAATTCCTCAATACCTGGCGAACGGAAAGGGAATGATCGACTATCACAGCCGGTAGGATGCGAATATAGGTTTCAGTATTTCCTGTGGAGGATTGAAAATACGATTGCAAGGTCCCAGGTTTATATATTTGGGATTCAGGCCTATTGTTAGTACTCGAGTCCCGAGCAGCTTCTTGCACCTTTCGCAGTTGTTTCTCCAATTCTGCCAAGCCTTCAAATTCAGGCGAAACCATCTGTAGGATCTCAAAATGTTTTCGGGACTCTTCAATTTTGCCAGCTCTGAAACACACCCCCGCGAGTGCAAAACGCATATCACAGGATGCAGGATTTCTATCTAGAAAATACGTGAGGTATCCAATGAGAGGTTCCCAGCATTCCAAAACGGTTCCGGATTGGAGCAACCCATTCATGGCCTCCTTGCTATCAGGAAAGGCTTCCAATACAAGCCGGAAGGCCTCCCAGGCATTTCCAGCCTCTCCTAACCCCATACAGGCCATTCCCAATCCTAGCCCACCTTTCTGGCGGTCAGAGCCATGGTCTAATGCGCGGCGGAAAGACTCTTTAGCTCTGGAATATTCCAGAGACTGCATAGCCAAAACTCCTTGCAACCACAGGCCCTTCCCATCATTGGGATTCAAACCTAGAAGCGCTCTCACGTGTTGGCTGGCCTCAATCAAGTCTCCGTCCTTCAGGTCTTGTTTAGCTAATAATACTCGTGCATCCCTATCTTCTCCTAAGGTCAGCACTCGCTTCATGAACGAACATGCACTTTCAACACATTCAAACCCTTCACAAACCGTTGCGGCCCATTTCAAAGTATCGATATCGTCTGGCCAACTCGAAATGTCTGTAAGAACTAATCGGATAGCCGAATCAATTTGCTCATTCGATGGTTGCCCTTGGGCATACTGCTTCTTAAGCAAGAACTCCTGAACACGCTTGACCTGCTCCCATTGAGATTTTTCGAGTTGGTTTGGAAATTTTTCCAGGGTTAATCCCAGGCTTCCTTTTGAAGAAGAATATCGAGAGGCATATCCAGAAGAAACCGTATAGTAATCTTCATCGACAATAATTTTTTCGGCCCAACGGTCCATGAGTAAACGGCCATTTCTTCTTTCAGCATCCGGGTCCTTACGTCCGGGGGTTTGCTCTTCAAGATGATACAGCCAACTCTTAGGTTGGTAGATAACCTTTTTCCCCGATTCTTTAATTTTCAAACAAAGATCCACGTCTTCAAACCCGTTCAGGAATTGCTCGTCAAAACCCCCAACAGAATCAAAATCTTCTCTTTGAATTAAAAAACAAGCGGCGGTCACCGCTTGAAATTCTTGTCGAATATTTGCAGGGGGAAAGTCTGAAGGGGCACCATTAAAAATATGATACGGAGTAAGACACTTTTTTGAGAAAACAACTCCCGCATGTTGAATCGTGCGATTAGGGTATAAAAGTTTACTTCCGACAATCCCAATATCAGGATGCTGTTCTTTTTCTTCAACCAAAGCAGAAAGCCATCCGTCCTGTGGAATGGTGTCATTATTTAAGAACACCAAATATTTCCCCTTAGCTGCTTTCGCACCCTGATTGCAGGCCTTGGCAAACCCCCGATTAGAATCATTCGAAATAATTTGAACATCTCCTTCTAACGAAGAAAGAAAATCTCCAGTCTCGTCTTTTGAAGCATTATCAACGACAATGACCTCGTATGAAACCCGATGAGTCACTTCGGCCAATTGGGTTAAACACTGCTTGGTCAGCTCAAATTTATTGAAGACAGGAATAATAATGGAGCAATCAAAGGTCATCTCACCTCCTTGAGGCAGGGAATTGGGGCCCAGGAAAGAAACGGGCATGCTGCTCTCGGTCTTCGGTGCCTCTTTTTCCTTAAGGCGTTCCCCAAGCCAAGCCGTCTGATAATGGGAAGCCCATTGTTCAAACATTCGATGGGATAATATCCATTGCCGAAGCCCTTCTCCCTTGGCTTCGGACGAATCACGGTTATTTATATGATCTCTTATGGCCTGAGCCCAATCCTGGGGATCATTCGAAACTCGTGTAACTGGAGCCATCTGATAGGGAAAAATATCTGTTGCCACCACGGGATAGCCCAATATGCCATATTGAAGCACTCTCAAATCACTTTTTGCTTCATTGAATTCATTCATGGCCAAGGGTGCCAGGGCCAAATCTAAATTCAAACTTGCTAACTTTTTGGGAAAATCTTGCAAGGGCACCATCGAGTGAGACTCAGCTTCAAACGGAACCCCTGTTGGAACTTCAGGTATTTCTCCCAAGAAAACCCATTCAACTTCTTTTCCCAACATCTCAATAACCGGAAGCAGGACCGCTACATCTTCCTTATGAACTCCAACCTGCCCTACCCAACCCACACGAGGACGGGAACCAATTCGCCGATTTACACTCAAATGTTCCCAATGCTCAGGAAAAAGACAATTAGGTAGAAGCGTAGAAGGGATTTTCAAGCGAGCTAGTGCGTCACGAAGAGGCTCAGTAGAGACCGTAACGCAATCCGCTTGAGCCATAATTCGGAAAAAACAATCCAACATCGGCCGAGTAATAACTTGGCTGTTTTGGTTATCCTTCGGAATCTTCCATAGCAAGTCATCAAAATCATGAACTATCCTTGTCCCTTGTACCTTGGCCGCCTCCAATTTTGCCTCGACCAGGGAAGCTATCCGTTGTAAAACAAGAGTCTCACCAATTCCCGTCGGAAGTTCTACTTTATTCTGCCAAATATCTGCTTCAAGTAGCAGTTGTCCCGTCAATGCTTTCCTGTTCAATAAAGATTGAAGAGGGTAAAAAAGGCGAAGCCCTCCACAAAAAGAATCATTCGCAATAACCGAGACTCGCCGATTAAAATATTCAGAGTTCTTGGAAGAATCTAGAGGAACAGATGAGACATGAACCGGAGCCACAGATCTGGTTAGAGCGGAGGTCGTTAAACGTTCCTTGGAATATGTGGCCACAAATTCAGAGGCACAATATAGGGATTTTCGCCCAAGTTGATACAGCTCAAAATTTTCCTTCGCCCGTCCCTGCATATTGGCGTGTCGCTGAGAATCCTTAAACCTCCTATAATCAGAATACTGGTGCTCTTCTATTCCATCTTCAGCAATAGAAGTGGTGGGGTCGATTGAAGCTGCTCTCCCGGCAGGGAGGTGCACCCCGATTTCCTCATCTTCCATATACGCATGTTTCAACCCGGCCAAATTCGTCCTGGCCCCATAATCCGCATCCTCTTCACCGTATAACCCATAATCTTCACACCAAAACCCCAGTTGTTTTTCAGTCCGTTTTGGTATCAATACACACGCACCCCCGAGATTCCCTTGTTTTGGTCGGACTTGTTGTCCATGAATGGTTTCCAGTGGGTAACTTTTCGGTTCGAAATTGTACCCTACCATCGCCAATTCCGGGATAGCATCCAGGACTTCTACCATACGATCTAACCAATTGGGTTTTTGAATCACGATATCGTTGTCAAATTTCATATAAAATTCAGCTTCAGGTTCTTGGCTCCACGCTAAATTAGAAGCCTTGGCCACGCCTACATTTTCGTTTAATAGAATGAGATTGGTGATGATCCCTTCCTGTTTCATGGCTTCCAAATATTCAACTGTTCCATCAGTACTTCCATTATCTACGACAGTTAAGACATGAGGAAAACACGTAAACTGAAGGATGGAGGCAATAGCCGCTTTGGTGAATTCCAGTCGATTAAACGTCACCATGCAAATATTGACATACTTTGGATCCTGCATAGGTTTAAGATAATGCATCCCACGAGAATAGTCCGCAGCTGGAGGGGGAAATTTCCCTTCGTATAATTTCTGAACATTTTTGGTTTGTTCGTGATTTCGTGCAGCATTGGAGTTGACGATGCCTTTGGGGTTATCAAAATACAAACCGAGAAATGCAGAAACATGTCTCATGGGGTATCGAGTGGCAATTCGGCACCAAAATTCATAATCAGTCGCAGATTCCAAGACCTCATCAAAATATCCGATTTCATCGTGTAATTCTCTTCTCCACATGGCTTGAGGACCCATATGACACCCCGACAACATGATTTCCGGACGATATTCTGGTCGAATTTTATACCCACTCCTGACATGTTTAGAGAACGTTTGGTTTTCAAAATTCGTGACAAAATTATCAGCATAAACCAGCCCCACCTCAGGATGGGCTTCAAGTTCGTCGGAAAGGACTTGAAAAGAGTTATGCCGTCTACGGTCATCAACAGGACCCAGCGTGATATATTTGCCTGATGCGATGCTAATTCCAAAATTACAAGCAACCGCCACATTGACTCTAAAACTGGTCCGGACATACAAAATATTGTCAAAACGTTCCTGGAACTCCTTGATAACAGTTATTTCATCAGTCGATGAACCGGTTTCGACAATTATAATCTCGGTCTTTTCTGCGATGGTTTGCGCTTCTAAGTCTTCAAGCAGTCCCTGAATAAACTTCTCACCATTGTAGAGGGCAACGACAACGGAAATTAATGGTGGCTCACCGTTTGTAAAGGAATGATTTCTCATAGTTTTTATAAGAAACACCCTATCTCTCTTTGTTCATCCTTTTTCTTTAACGCAATCTGAGCTTGGGGTAATTCTGAGTTTGGCTTTAAACTAACCAAACAGGGGAATAGGGTGTACATATTCATAAAATATCTTCTGTTGTTCTGTTTATGATGCTGTCGCAAATTGGGTTTCATCTGATGTCGAGATGTTTGGTCGACCAAGATTTTCACGATACCAGTTCAGAGTTTTCCTTAGACCTACAGCAAGGCTGACTTGAGGGCTAAAATGTAAAAGAGCATTTGCTTTTTTCACATCAACCAATCGAACCGGGATCATTGAAGGTTTGGAAGAGTTCATCCTTACTTCGGCATTTGGAAAGTTATCAACTTCAAGAAGGGTATTCAGAACATCTCGTATTCGATACCCTTGCCCATACCCAATATTGATCGGGTCAAAACATTCGATCTTGTTCATAGCCAACATCAGGGCATCGACAAAGTCGTCAACATAAATCACGTCACGAATATCTTCTCCCGTTCCCCACACTTCTAAAGGTTTATGACGTTCGATGACTTTCCGAATCAGTGCCGCGGTTACATGAGACCGTTCAAAGTCGAATTTATCGTAAGGTCCATAAACATTAGAAGGCCGAACGACGATGACCTTCATGGGATCTTTAATTTTTTCGGAGTAAATTCGGCACAGAACTTCGGCATATCGTTTCATCCATCCCACACTGAAATAGGCTTCGTAAGGGTCCCCTTCGAACATCTCCGCTTCTGTTACCGGACGATCTCCACTTGGTGGGTACGCGGCACTGCTACTAATAAACAGAAACTTTTTGACCTTGACTTGATAGGCCGCTTCCAACATTTGCGCATTCATGACCACATTGGGTGTCACGTGGGCAAGCGGTTGCGTCGCCATGACAGCCGCCCCAGAAGTATTAGCGGCACACATAAAGACATAGTCCATGCCTTCGACCGCACGCTGACAATCTTCCATTTTGGTCAAATCCACCTTCATGTAATCCAACTCAACATGTTCAAATTGAGGATTTCGATGGTGCAACGTTCCCCGGACATGAGCCCCTTCGGCCATTAACCTCTTCGTGATATTCGTTCCCAAAAATCCAGCCGCACCTGTCACCAGCACCTTCGTACCTTTAAACATGCGTTACTCCCTCATCTCGTTTGGACAAAATTGGTTCTTTGACTGGCCACCAAATGCCTAATGCAGGGTCATTCCAGGAGATCGTAAACTGTCCTGCACGGTTATAGTAGGTGGTTTGTTTATAATGAAAAATGGCTTGGTCTGAGAGGACGACATGCCCATTCCCGAATCTTGGAGGAATTAATACTTGTTTCCGATTTTGATCGGAGAGTACGAAAGATTCCCATCGTCGATATTGGGAAGAAGTAGGGTCCCAATTGACCACCACTAAATAAAATTTCCCCAAAAGACAAGACACCAACTTCCAAGTCTCCTGGTCACCATGGATACCCCGTAATACATGCTTGTCTGACACTGAGATATCGTCTTGGACAAAATTCATATCAATCCCAGCTCTTCGGTACAGCTCTTCATTGTACGTTTCGACGTACGTTCCACGAAAATCCTCAAAAACTGTCGGAGGAGTGATAACTCGTACCCCATCCAAGCCACTCGAGGAGATCTGCAGATCAGCTGGCAGCGAAATAGTTTTGCCGTTTACGATACTCATCATAGTTCTCCACGTACCAATACCAGGTTTTCTGCAATCCTTCTCGAAGCGTAACTTTCGGTTGGTAGCCAAGGAGGTCATTAGCCAGGGAGATATCCATCACCCGTCTGGGAAATCCACTGGGCTTGGCCCTATCGAATTCTGCACGGAAAGGTACGACAGTTTGCAGAGTTTCCACCAATTCCTTAATGGTATAACCAATACCACTGCCAAGGTTGACATACCTCCCCCTTGTACCGTGATACAGAGCTAAAATAACCCCATCTGCTACATCGCCACTATAGGCAAAATCTCTGACAGCCGTGCCGTCTCCCCAAATGACGACAGGATCTTCTTTAGAGAAGATTCGTCTCATAAGCGTGGGAATCACCATTGCATTTTCAGGATCAAAATTATCCCCAGGTCCATAGACATTACAGGGACGAACGACCGCATAGTGTTTCAGACCATACTGTTTTTGGTATGCCCGAACCTGTAGCTCAGCCATTCGCTTCGCCCATCCAGGAAACATATCCATTGGGGGGCCTTCATCGTCGCCCTCTTCCTCCTTAAATATTTCAGCGCTGGGATAGGCCCCAATGGAGGAGGTGTAGACGACCCGCTCTACGTTGTTACGACGACAGGCTTCTAGCATGTTGGTGTTCATCATCAATAAAGGAACAAAAAAACTTGCGGGCTTGGATTTGGTGACTTCGATAGAGCCTTTAATCCCCGCAACATGAAAGACACAGTCCATGTCTTTGACAATCCTTCGACAAAAATCAAAGTCACACAAGTCTCCCTTTACATATTCTGCTTCTTCCTGAACTTGAATATCGTCTAAGGAGACACTTCGGACAGAGGCACCGGCTTCTAACAACCGGCTTACGATCTGTCTCCCGATCAATCCACTTCCTCCCGTCACAACGACATTCTTCCCATGAAAGAACCGCTGAATTGAGGGGGCTATCATACTTTCGGAGATCTGATCAGTAATGATGACGGACATGTTTTTTACCCTTCACATGGTTGTAGAGCTCTATTCCAACACGACATAGGACACACGCGAAGCAAAAGGAAACCTTTGAATCTTTAGGTTGCTCAGACCGAAGACCTCCATGAGTGCCAGTGTTTCCCCAGGTGAATCGGGATCATTCAGTTCATCAAATCCCAAAACAGTCCCTTTGGTCATTCGGGGACGGAGAAGTTCAAGGCATTTGACTGTCGGCTCATACAAATCCAAATCAAAATAGGCCATCGCCACGATAGTTTCAGGGCATCGAGTCAGGTATTTTGGCAACTCATCGACGACATCACCTTCACACAATTCAGTTTTTTTAATATGGGATAAGGGATTGAGCGATTCATGTAAATCCAATAATTGTTGAAGTGTTTGCTTATAGTGAGGTGCGACCGCCAATTGTCCGTCCGCCATCATACTTGAATTCCCATCCTTTTTATGAATCGAAGGGAAACCTGAAAAGGTGTCAAAACCCACAATCTTGCGGTGGCGATTGAAAGGTTCGTAGATACCGCGAAGTGCTGTAAACAACCCAAGATTTTGCCCCCAGCGAACCCCAAACTCCATAATGACGCCCTGGACCGAGATAATTTGACGATACAAAAAATCCATGAATAGCAACCGGGATAAATTTTTTGACTCTAGAAACAACCCAAGGTTCGACAACAATTGGTCTTGAGGAATAGAAGTCCGAGAAAGCAGATCGACCATTTCTTGACGGGCAGTCTGCTCACTTGAATCTGCATATGTCTTGATAGTCAATTGTTCTGGATGAACCATACTTTCTCCTACAACGGCTCCCAAATCACCAAGGAATAACCATCATGGTACAGGGAACCAAATGTTCGAGTTGTTCTCAAAATCTGAAGACGGTGCTCTTTTTCGAGTATCTTCAAAGCTTCTAAAAACCCACGCAAATAATTTCTCTTTTCTAGATATTTCGCAGCAACGTAGTCGAAGAGTGTTGTCTGATCATAAAGCTCATACAATGTTTCGACATGAACACATATTCTAGGTCGTTGACTCAGAATATAGTTCAAGAAACCATGGAACTGACCACCTAATTGTTCCAAAGCTCCCACGGTCAATACCCCACTTTGGGGGAAAAGGGTAAAACTTTCATCCGGTTCTAACATGTCAAATTTCCGACCAATGATATTAAGACCATGATGCTCATTTAACAGTTGAAGAATCGTTTGTGAGGCTTGGGACCAATCCAAGCCGCACAAGGGCCGACCTGGGAACAAGATCGCGGCATCAATCAGATTATGACCCGTTCCACAACCAAACTCGTAAATATGGTCCACGGCATGAAACCATTTTCTAAACAACCAATGACGTAACACTTTCACAAAATTTGATTCAAATTGAGGAGAGTATGGACGAATATACTCCCCTCGCAATCTAATTATTTCTCGGAGTCGGACAAACTTTGGAACCAACGCAGCCAAATCATACCCATTGTTTTGAAAGTCTTTGAGATTTTCAGCCCACCCATCCTCCCAACGTTGTTTTCGATGCCTGCCTGCGATTTCTAGATCTTGGTCCAGGGTATTCAATACCCGGAGAAAGACTTCTTCACGAGAAATGCCCTGTAAAACCTCATAACGAAAATCTTGATTTTCTATTAAATCCTGACATTCCTGAAACAGCGTCCCAGGGGCCTCTCCAAAAAGGTCTTCAAATTCTGGTTGAGACAACTCGGTCGAATGCTCACGAGTATCCTGAAAATTCGCGGTGGCTAACATAACCTCAGGTAGTTTTTCAAGAGTAATCCTCAACTAACGCGGGTAATGGCTTTTCATACCCATAAGCAATCACCCATGCCCAATACCGAATTCGACCTTCCAACAATTCAAATCGTTCACTTGATGATCCAGTTGGTCGGAGTCGAACAGGCTTCAGGAATTCACCTTCTTTAATTTGTTTTGCCAACTCTTGCGGACTCGGCACACATTTCAGTGCATTCGCCATAGCTTCCTCAAGCGTACGATAGACCGAACGCCCTGAATCATCTGCGACTTGAATTGAACCAGGAGGCACCTCTAGAAGGTGGCCCGTACATTTCTCTCCAAGAGACCGGACATCTTCTTCTTCTAAATCAAAGTTCAGGCTCTCAGCATTTTCTTTCATTCGTTGACATTTTGTCGTGTTTGGGATCACCACAACAGGTTCATGCTGGGTCAACCAGCGCAAAACAATTTGGGCGGGGGATTTGTGATATTTATCAGCCAGTTCCTGAAGAACGAGATACTGTTTTTGATTCGCGACGATTCGTCCGCGGTGCAATGGGCTATAGGCGATTACACTGACTCCGGCTGTTTGGCCATAGGGCAAAATTTCTTCTTCAATGCTTCGGTCAAATAAATTATATTCCACTTGTACAGAGGCTAAGAGTTTCGGAGATAGATGTTGTTGGATAAATTTGGTTTCCTTTAGCGAAAAATTACACAATCCGATATATCGGACTAATCCCTCCTGCACCATTTTTTCCAGCCCTCTTAATGTGTCCAAAATCGGAATCTGCGGGTTGGGCCAATGGACCTGAAGCAGATCAACCCAGTCCGTTTTTAATCGTCTCAGACTCATTTTGGTTGAATCTTCAATCCCTTGAATTGATAGGGCTTCCGGAGAAACTTTCGTAGCTAACGCCACACTATTACGAATCCCCTGTAATGCCTGACCAATGACAATTTCAGATTCCCCATTGCCATACGCCGGTGCCGTATCGATAAAATTAATTCCCATATCGATTCCTGCTCGAATCGTGGATTGAAGTTGTCCATAAACCTCAGGTTTATTCAGGGAATGATGAATCCCCGTCCCTTGACCAATCGCAGAAATTTCTAAATTAGATTGTCCAAGCTTTTTGAACAACATATCCTTCACTCATGGTTTAAACTCAATATCCCAATCTTCTAAGCCATCAGTTGAAAGGTTACTGGCCATACATAATCTTGATTCTTTGTGAACTTCGGCCAAAAATAAATTTTTCATCCGATTTCGAATGCCATTCAACTGATGTGCTCGTCTCAACCACCGATCATATACTTTGGGTTCGGCTTCCATCCGTTCCTTACACATCCAAATTTCATAGTTGATTTGGGCAAGAACAATAATCATTCGAACGTTTCGCCCAGATAATTTGATCTGATGCCTTTCAGCCCACCCATCAATGTCATGCTCTAAATCACCCATTTCGGCCCTGATCGAGGTTCGCATTGACTTATGAAAGGCTTCTTTCAACTGGTCGACAGTCAAGCGATCGATCAAATCTCCCAATCCAGGGATAAAACGTGGTCCTGAACTCCCCTTCGGTTTTTTCTTCGTTTTTCTAGGCGCTAAGGAGGTTTTTTCGTTCATGTGCCAGTTCTTGATTTTCTAGATACCAATGAATAGTTTCCTGAATTCCTTCTCGGAGACGAGTCCGGGGGCGCCACCCAAGGGTCTCCCCTGCCCGTTCTATGGACAGCAACCGTACAGAGTCCCCTGAAGGCTTTGAAGGGTCCCACTCAATTGCAGTGGGCATCTTACTCTCAGTCACAATAATCTCAGCTAATTCTCTGATTGTCGTGGGCAATCCACTTCCTAAGTTAATAGGAAAACACGGGGGAGCTTTTTCCATGGCTAACATCAGGCCATCCACCACATCTTGGACAAAAATAAAATCTCGCACGACGGATCCGTCCCCCCAAATGCGGAGTGGGGATTCTCCATCCAACACTCTCCGAATGAGAGCAGGTACCACTTGTCCTGTAGCCGGATTAAAATCATCAAGCGGTCCGTATACATTAGAGGGGCGAACCACTCGTACTGCATCCCAACCGTACTCGTGCTGGTAGGTTTCAGCTTCGATTTCCCCAACACGTTTTGCAATTCCAGCATAACGATCGTTTTGCTTAGGAAGTCCATTCCAAACATTGTCTTCAACATGTAAATCTGAGGGTGGATACGCACAAATACTGCTCACGAAGAGATACCGGGAAACACCTTCACGAAAGGCTGCTTCCAACAAATTGGATTGGTATCGAAGCATGGGGACAAAATAACTCGCAGCTCTTTTGACTCCAATTCCCACGGAGCCTTTTATCCCGACCAAGTTGAACACGTAGTCCTGCCCCTCTACCGCTTTTTCACATGTACGATATTGGGTCAAGTCACCCCTCAGAAACTTAATAGAGGGTCCCAATAGCCCTCTTGCGTATGCTTCCGATTCCAAAGAAACTACCGTAACATCAGCACCGGCCTTTTTTAGGGCGTGAATTAGTGGTACCCCAATCATTCCGGTACCCCCAGCAACCAAAACCTGTTTTCCATCGTACATAAAGGGAATCTTTTTCGAGATTATTTCTCAAAGACCTATGAGATGGCAGATGAATTAAACCGCCATGCGCAACCTAGCCATTTGGCGAAACGTGTTTTTTAAGTTTTCCTTCTGAAACCCAAATTGAGGATGAGCCCAGCTTCGACTCGCAGCCCCAAATAGGAATTCATCACCCAGAGAAATCCTCTTAAATGGAACGCCAATGCCTTCCTCGCTCAAGAGACATCCAATCAGGCTCCCGATTCCCCCGGTCCGCCCATGTTCTTCCACTGTCACGATGGCTTGGGCTCTCTGACACACCTCCAACAGCCTACATTTGTTGAAGGGGTTCAAACGATAGAAGTCTACAATGTTTAACTCAATGCCTTCCTGAAACAATTCTTGGGCAATTGCACTCACACGAGAGAGCATGATGCCATTGGTAATCACGCAAAGAGATTCCCCCTCTTGTACGGTACAGATTCCTGCATCAAAATCATGAACCACCGCATCATAAATCGGCTCATAAGGGTCCTTATCGATTCTGATATAGGCGGGAGTCTGGTTTCTGTGTGCTTGTTCTATGATTGCCCTTGTAGCCACACCATCCGCAGGAATATAGATAGTCATTCCACATAATGTTTGAAGGAGAGCACAATCATGCGTGGAATGATGCGTAGGCCCGTCTACTCCGTACGACAACCCCGACCCCATTCCCAGCAGTATCACGGGAACATTTAAAGCACACACATCTAATTTCAACTGTTCGTAACATCGCGTAGTAATATGCGAGGCAATACCATAGACAAAAACTATCTTTCCTGAAAGGGCTAATCCTGCTGCAACACTCATCATATTTTGTTCGCTTATACCAACATTAATCACTCGCTCAGGGTACGCCTCTTCAATACGACTTAACCCCATTGCCCCCATGTCATTAGTCAAAACCATGACACGAGGATCCTGCGCGACAACTTGGGATACCCCTTCAAACGTCGCATCCCGAAAATCATGAGCCATGGGCCATCTCCAACGATACGAGTGAACTCGTATGGGATTCTGCCATCAACTGCTGTATGGCCTCTTCAATCTCGGGTCCCTTGGGAAGTCGATGATGCCAATCAACGGAACCTTCCATAAAGGAGACCCCTTTTCCTTTTACGGTGTGAGCTAGAACGAGAAGTGGCTTTGAGGAAGTTCGGTGGGAACTATAAGAGAAAACCCTATTCAGCTCTTCGAATGAGTGCCCATCAACGCTGACCACTTCCCAACCAAACGCTTCCCACTTACTTTCGAATGGCTCCAAGGTAAGGCTTTTCTCAGTAAAAGTCGTGGCACCTAACTGATTTCGATCGATGACCGCTACTAAATTATCCAGACGGTGATGGCTGGCAAACATAGCCGCTTCCCAAATCGATCCCTCTTGACACTCGCCATCTCCCATCACCGTTACCACGTTCCATTTTTCGGATTTACGTTTCGCCCCTAGCGCTAACCCAGCACTGACCCCGAGTCCATGACCAAGGGAACCAGAAACGACTTCTACCCCTGGAATATTCGTATCTGGATGTCCAGCCAACAAACTACCCGGTTTGCAGAAATAATCTAACTCTGTTTTTTGAAAAAATCCCAAATCGGCTAGAATGGCATATAAGGTCAAACATCCATGCCCCTTGCTTAGAATAAACCTATCCCGCCATTCCCATTCCGATTCAGGGGGCCTAATTTGGAAATGATTCCCATAAAATAACACCACGCCAATTTCTACCCATGAAAACGCTGGTGGAACGTGGCCTTTTCCAGCTTTCAACGCAGCGTTGAGAATCTGAAGTCGTAGTTCTGCTGCTTTTTGCCGCAAGGCATTATCATTCATATTACGCGCCTACCCGTGAGCCAAATTTCCACTCAGCAAGACTTAAAAGAGCCAGTGCTGGTATCTGCTTAAACTTTCCGGAAATCACTAAATCTTTAAATTCTTGTGGTGATACAAGAAAGACATCATGGTTATTTCCTTTAGTGCCACCAGATTCCAAAACAGACTGTTCGGCCAGAAACAAAAAATCTCTGGCACTATAACGATTCATCATGATGTGTCCATTCCCCAACAATCGTAAGATCCCAGCTCTATAACCTGTTTCCTCAAACAATTCTCGTATTGCCGCCTCTTCAGGGGTTTCTCCGCCTTCTATACTTCCAGCAGGAAGTTCAAGTGTTGAACGACGAATAGCATGTCGAAATTGCTGCACTAATATTATTTTCTCATCCCTAGTTAGTGCTAAAACCAACACGCCATCAGAGCTTTCAATTCTGTAATAGGTTTGTTGGGCCAAACCAACAGACTCATCCCATGTTTCCTCATGCACACCAAACCATGGGCAACGAAAGCACTCCTGGGTCTTCGTCATTCGAGGAATAGTTGAAAGCAATCAGGACACCTTGTATCAGCGTTAGGTTCGAGGTCCCACAAGGATTTTTTCTTTGGTCTTGTTAAAGCCGGCAAGTGTGGGGACACCATTTTGAGTTAAAGGTTTTTCCGACTCATCATCGCCAACGTTAAACCCGCCATTGGCCCCAGTATAGGATTCATCATAATAAATGATGGTGCTGCCTGATTGAGTGAAAGTAAAAGGGACACAAATATAGGGCTTCATGGCTGCAAGAAAGGCTGTCTGTTTGGGGATTGGAACAAAAAACAACATAAACCCACTGCCACCGGCACCAGAGAGTTTCCCCCCAATTGCTCCACTATGGAGCGCTTTTTTATAAATTTCATCGATCGTGATATTCGAAATATCATCAGAAAGTGAACGCTTGAACATCCAGCCATTATGGAGCAACTTTCCAAATTCCTCTAATGATTCCCTCCCGCTTAAAATTTGAATCCCTTTATCTACCATGGCATACATTTCTTTAAGTTCCGCAGATCGAATAGAAAAGTTTTTTGTCGAATTTTTGGCAATCTCTGATCCTAGCCGACTCGTACCGGTGTAGAGCAAAATCAAACTCCGTTCGAGTTCTGTCACCCTCGCGGATGAAACCGTGATAGGCTCTACCTCAATTTGGCCATCTTTTAAAAATTGAATACAATTTAACCCGCCATGGGACGCAGCGACTTGATCTTGAGAACCTACGGTCTCCTTTAATATCTCTTGCTCTAAAAACATCGCTTGACGGGCCAATTCCATTTTGCTGAGCATTCCACCCTTTAAACCGATGAGAGCTTTCAGAAGTCCAACAGAAAACGATGAACTGGATCCTATTCCTGACCGAGCGGGTAGATCTCCCTGATGTTGAATTTCAACACCTTGGTCATCATCAAACCCTAAGAAACGCAGACCTTCTCGGACAGCAGGATGCAAGATTTCAGCAATACTTGAAACCGTTTCAATATGAGACCAAACAATGCGGTGTTTGATATCAAAAAAAGGTGGAAGATAACGGCAGCTCACATAACAATACTTGTCGATAGTGGTAGACAGCACGGCCCCTTCGTTTTGGCGGTACCATTCGGGGTAGTCCGTCCCACCGCCAAAAAAAGACAGTCGATAGGGTGTTCGTGAGATAATCATGCAGCAGCCCCCATCTGTCGCGAGGCAGTTCGATGATATTCAAGAAGATCTTGAAGTGTGCCTTCAAAAGAAATTTCCGGAACCCAGCCCGTGGCTTGGTGGAACTTCGTTGTATCCGGAATCTGCAACGTTACATCTGAGGGTCGCAGCAGTGCTGGGTCTACTACATGGTCAATCGAACATCGGGCCATGCCTTTTAACAATTCCAACATGTCTCCGCAGGTCATCGTGCGATTCCCTCCGATGTTATACACTTCTCCTGGTGGACATTTTTCCAACAACAACCAATAGGCACGAACGGCATCCCGTACGTCGGCAAAGGTTCGAATGCTTTCCAGGTTTCCTACCCGTATGGGGTTAGGTTTCAACCCCTGTTCTATATCCACAATCTGTTTGGCATACGCACTTTCTGCGAAGACATCTCCACGACGTGGGCCGGTATGGGTAAACATCCGAGTACGGTAGGTCTGAATCCCATAAGAGAGAAAATACTGGTAGGCAATCATATCTTCTCCGACTTTAGATACCGCATAGGGACTCGCCGGACGAAAGGGATTCGACTCTTTGATCGGCACTTCGTTTTCTAAGACTTGCCCATACACCTCCGATGAGCTGCAGACATGTATTTTCGCATCAATTCCGGTTATCCGAAGAGCGTCAAGTAAATTAGTGGTCCCGATCACGTTCGTGTGAAGGGTATCGGCCGGAGCATCAAAACTCGTGGTAACAAAAGATTGTGCCGCGAGATGAAAAATTCGATCTGGTCGCACCTTTCGAAGAAGCACAACGAGAGAGTTCAGATCCCGCAAGTCAGCACAATGGAGATGTAGACGTTCACGAATGTGATTGATATGGTTCAACGGACTTCGCCAACGTAACATTCCATGAATATCCACACCGGGTTGGTTGGTCAAGACATATTCAGCCAGATGGCTTCCCACCATACCGGTAATGCCTGTAATCAGAATTTTCATGTTGTCATTCCTTGGTTATCAGAGAAGGTTAAAATGGGCCTTTAAATCGTTTATAGACATCAACCATTGAAAATTCATCCGGCAACCTTAGCCTATGATCCGACGTTCCCTTTACCATCGAAGCCACGCTATCCACTAAATCTCGAACGCTCGGATAAAACCAATCCTCCAATCGTTTGGCCGTCGGACAAGGCGCTGGTTGCATACCGATGGTCACGGGAGGTTGACGTAGTGCATCCCATCCTCGTTCGGCCACAACCCGACAAACCTCGGCACAGACTCCATATGCGGGCCAACTCGTATCAGCGACCAGAAGCCTTCCTGTTTTTTGTACACTGCTGAGAATGAGCTCCCAATCCGGATGAGAAGGGGAATGTAAATCGATGACTTCACAATCGATTCCGGCTTCTTTCCACAGGAACTCAGAAGCTCGTAGCGCTTCCAACACCATAATGGAAGTCGCAACAATGGTGAGATCATTCCCAGTTCGCATGAGACGCGACCCCAAGGGTCCTGAAGACATCTTCTCTTGACAGGTGCTCACCCGAAACTCCAGGTCATACAACAATCGATGCTCCAAGGAAATAACAGGTCCCGGATACTTTGCGATGACTTTTGGATAGCTATCGAGAATGGATTCCGAGCTGGAGGGCATGATGACGGTAAGACCAGGAATGTGGGAAAAAAGGGCCTGTAAACTTTGCGAATGTTGCGCTCCCTGTCCCCAAGATCGCCCGATGACTAACCGAATCAACATCGGCACCTGAAATTTTCCACCGAACATATACTTGTACTTTGCGGCTAAGTTCACGATTTGGTTCATCGCCAACAACACAAAGTCCACTCGTATATGCGTTTGAATGGGGTACAACCCATTTAACGCGGCTCCGACTGCCATCCCGGTCATTCCCTCTTCAGCCAAGGGCATATCCAAAACACGATGGGATCCAAATTCTTCGGCAAGCCCAAGGGTGGACCCAAAAATTCCTTTGTGATCATCGACCCCCTGTCCCATCACACACACGTGAGGGTATTCCTTCAACCCTTGATACATTACCTCTTTTAAGGCATGACGATATGCCATGGCCGCCTCGGTCTTCGTGGCCTTAGCGGAATACGTTTCTTCAAAAAGATCTTCAGTGATCACAGATTCAGATAACATCGGCCAACACCATCTCCTTCTCAGGGAACGGACTCTTCTCGGCAAATTCGACAGCTTGATCGATTTCCGCGGTGATCCTGGGTTGATACTTTTTAATGAGGGCAGGATGCTGTTCTAGAGGGTCATGTTGCTTCCATTGCTCTAGGGCTAATGGAGAGCGGTATCCCACATCGAAATCGTCTCCAGGACCGACATGTTCCTTGTAGCGAAACGTTTGAATCTCTAAAAAATACGGCGTCCCCGTTTCCCGAACGCAGGCGATAGCCTGCAGACAAATCTCAGCCACGCGCTCAAAATCGTACCCGGCTTCTATTTTTTCTGCTCGTATTCCGTATAGCTTGACATGATCAATGATGGAATAGGCCTGACGCGTTTGAATCGAGGCATGAACGGCTAATTGATTATTCTCACACAGAAAAATGACCGGGAGTTGATGGAGAGCGGCTAAGTTGAGCGACTCGTGAAACACCCCTTCCTCAGTGGCCCCATCGCCAAATGCCACCATGATGACTTGATCTTTTTGGAGAGACTTGGTTGCCAACGCCGCACCCACCGCATGAGGGATCGTACTCGCGACCACTGCCGAGGCTCCCATCAATCCTACTTCCGGGGCTGCCAAATGCATGGATCCGGCCTTCCCATGCCCACATCCCGTGGCTTTCCCGTATAACTCTGCGAACATCAACCCTAAATCTCCACCCTTGGCAAGATAAAACGCATGCCCCCGATATGAACAAAACAATAGGTCTCGATGAGTCAGCCCTGCACAGGCTCCAACCGCCACGGCTTCCTGTCCGATCGACAAGTGAACAGGACTCTGAATGACATCGCTGGGGTACAGGTCGATGATGCGTTCCTCCACGAGCCGAATTCGTAGCGCCTCATAGAACAGTTCTTCGAATTGAGTCGTATATTCCATCAGGATATGTCTCGATCCCTATGAGCCAAAACTAAGTCTCGATCAGGGGCTTTCTGTCGTTGATGAAAAAAATTGTCTGCGCAATCAAGAGACTCCGGTGTCCCAATATCAAAAAAACTTCCAAGCTGCGGATAGGCGAACAGCCCTCTGCCAACCCAAGACGGGAAAATATCGTTTTCAAGTGAAACCTTGCCGTTTTCGGGAATCGAATCAACCAATTCTTTCCCCACGACATACATGCCAGCATTAACCCAACCAGTTTGTGCTGTTGTTTTTTTTTCAGAAAAATTTTGGACCTCTCCAAAGTCATTGAAGTTCACCAACCCAAATCGTCGTGGATCATCACATTTCATGACTCCGATCGTGGCTTCAGCACCATGTGCTTCATGAAAATCCCACAACCCTTCGAGGGGAACATCTGCGAAGGAATCCCCATTACATACAAGGACTGGGAAGGCTGAAATACACCGACTCGCTAATCTTAGAGCACCTCCTGTCCCAAGGGGTTCAGCTTCACGGGAATAGATTAATTCAACGCCCTCATATTCCTGTCCAAAGACCTGGTGGATCTGGTCAGCTAAATAACCGGTGCATAAAACAACTCGTCCAATTCCTTCCCCACGAAGATAATCTAAGAGGTACGCCAAAAATGGCCGCCCGGCGACCTCAGCCAAAACTTTGGGACGATCATTCACGATTTTCCGAAGACGAGTCCCCAAACCTCCAGCAAGAATGATGGCAGAAAGGTCGGTAGAGTAAGTACAAAGTTTTGAGGGAAGGGGTTTCAAATTGCCATTTTTCCTATGGTTACCAAAAGACATACAAAAAGGCGTTCACATGAAAACTTCAAATTTTATGCCATAACTAAAAGCAATTAAGAGAAAGTGAAAGACCCACAGACCTACCTTTCTGTTGAACTCCTGTAATTTTTTCGGTGTTTTTTTGAGGAAAGAGGAAAAGGATTCCACAAACTAGGAAAAATATTCCCAGGATTCCTATTTCTAAGAAAGGAAGGATGAAATCCAGGCTTGAAAGAAAACCTACTCCCGGAATGGACTTCATTAGCCCAAATTCCGTATCTAGAGAAGTTGACGGACTCTATTGGGGTTTAAGATCTGATGAGGAACTACCTGGCTTGGGTAAACTTAAAACTTGCGTTGGACTCGCAGACAAGGCTTTGAGATTTTCCTGACGAACAGCTTCGTAGAGCTCTTCCCGAAGGACACGCATATGAGCGGGGCATTCAATCCCCAAACGGACCTGACCCCCTTTTACTTGCACCAACACGATTCGGATATCTTCTCCGAGCCGAATCGCTTCATCTTTTTTCCTGGTAAGAATGAGCATAATGCCTTCCTTGGCCAATGGGAGAGCGCTATCATCCGGCTGAGATTAGACGCCTCCGATATGCCAATATAGTTGGACCCTTAACCTAGACTGATGCGGTCTCAGTTATTTTTTCCGTCACTTCCTGTATAGGCTGATCCGGCATGAGCGGAA
Source organism: Nitrospirales bacterium (assembly GCA_965223495.1). GTDB lineage: Bacteria > Nitrospirota > Nitrospiria > Nitrospirales > UBA8639 > Nitrospira_E. The sequence continues at coordinate 1,932,426 of OZ245001.1, forward strand.
AGTGCAAAGGGAGGGATTCATGCAGGATAACTTGTTTCCCTATTCTGGTCCGTAAATTGATGATCAACGGAGCGCGAAGATTTGCCGTCGCCTGTTCCGGATTGCCCGGTGGGATGCTCACGATCGCCAAAATCATCACCGAGTCCGTTTCGCCAAGGTCCAACTGTGCTAAACCCTCATCAGAAAGTTTTAGGTGAAATTCCGGGTCAACCATATGTACATCCACGATAATCAACGCCAAACTCTCTTCATCCACGGCCTGAAACCACTGATACGCACAATCTTCTCCGGCATCAAAGACGACGTATCGTTGGAACGCTGGGAACCCAACCAATCCTGAGGGAAAGGTTATGAAGGTCTCTTCTGGCACTTCCATTTCTCCAAAACGACTTGTCTGAATCTTCATCATCTGGTTTGTCTCCGTTTCATGAATGCGATCGGAATCTGAATCTTCATCCCACACAATCTTTCGATAGAAAGGGCACTTCCCGTTTCCACGCTCTAGTCTCCTACAATACAGACTTCCGGTTCCGGTGTTGGCTTCACGGCCTCGGCACATACTCGTGCGAGTTCATCAATGTTATAGGGTTTTTGAATAAAAGCCGACACACCCTGATCAAGCAATTCTTGCACGGCATGATTTCGATCATAGCCCGTACATAAAATAATTTTCGTTTCCGGGTGAAGAGCTCGAAGTTGAGTAAAACACTCGGATCCCGACATATTCGGCATCACCATATCCAATAGCACAACATCCACCTGAACATTCGACTCTCGACATTGGCTCAGCGCTTCCTCTCCACTCACGCAGAGGGTGACCTCATACCCCAGGTATTCCAAAATCGCCTTCGCGGCTTCCCCAACATCTGGTTCGTCATCGACCACGAGGATATGTCCGGTTCCCCCAGCCGGCAGCTGAACCGACTCAATTTTTCCTGGAATTTCCGCATGGGGAGCCGAAGGGAGGTAAACCCGCATCGTCGTACCCACTCCAAGCGTACTGGTCAGGCCAATGTACCCCCGATGGTTCTTCACGATGCCATAGACCATCGCCAAACCCATCCCCGATCCCTGACCTTGGTCTTTGGTCGTAAAAAACGGCTCAAATACGTGACTTTGAACATCAGGAGGAATCCCTTCTCCAGTGTCCGTCACGCGAATGACGACGGACTCCCCCGGGTTAAGGCCAGGCACTTGAGAAGCTTGATCCTCGGTGACACATTCATTGCTGGTCTGAAAGAGCAATTGCCCTGAATGCTTCATGGCATCACAAGCATTCACGGCAAGATTCATGAGAACCTGGTACAGCTGGTTGGGATCACCCACGACCCAGGGCTGTTCCGCCAAAAAATTCGTCTGAAACGTCAGCGTTTTACTGACGGTACGTCCCAATAACCCGATAACCTCTTGAATCACACTATGGATATCCACCGGGACATGATGATGTTTTCCCTGTCGAGCAAAGCCGAGTAATTGGGTGGTCAATTCCTTTCCTCGCCGAACCGCCTTTTCAATGACATCCCCTGCCGCCCACGATGGATTCGTCTCTTTTTCTCGTGCTTTAATTAAACTGGCATGTGCCATAATCGCGGTTAAAATATTATTCATATCGTGGGCCACACCCGAGGCCAATCGCCCTACGGCTTCCATTTTTTGCACTTGTCTCAGTTGCTGTTCAAGCGTGGCCTTTTCCTGAGCCATATGTTGCCGTGCGGTCATATCTCTACCAATCAGTAACGTGTGCGATTTCCCCTGAAAACGTACACTCCTTTTCATAAGTTCCACGGGAAGTTCGGCCCCATCCGCCTTTAAGAACACGCCTTCAATCCAAGCAGCGGAATGATAGGAAAAAGAAGGCAAGGTCTTTTCCGACTGGACCGTCTTAAGGCTCGGACAAAGCCTGTCAAGCGGCTGACCGATAATCCCAATCGGAGGCTGACCAAGAAGTGCGGCTCCGGCGACGTTAATATGCTGGATCAAGCCCTGGTCATCGTAGATAACGAGAACATCGGGAAGTAGCTCAAACAATCCCCGGAACTGAGCCTCAGATTCCTTTAAGTCACTGGTCCGTATTTCCAGCAGATGTTCCACTTGGGATAACGCCCGCCCCCATCGTCCCTTTTCACATAACGCGATCAAACTCAACGGGTCACACCCTTTCCGCAAGAAGGCATCAATGTCCTCATCATCGGGACCGTTGGGGGTTTCGGATCCTTGCCCCCCTAATTGGACACACATGACTTGGGGAAATGTGTGCTTGCACCATCGAACCACGTCCCTGCTTGAACCATCAGGGAGGAGATCGTCAACGATGACAATGTCGGGCGGGTCGGAATAATCGGCCGCCATCACGTCATTCCCACTTTCCCAGCTCCGAACTCTCCAGCCTCGATCTGCCAGCACGACCTGAATGCGCTGACGGTCGCATTCATTCCCGGCAATCACCCATACCTGGAGAGTGGCAGGATCCGAAGGCAACTCCAGCATTTGTTGGATCTGTTGTTTGAGTACGAGGGGATCAGCTGGTAGGGGCAGAAAGGCCGTAGCGCCAAAGTCTTGTAAAAGCTCTTGCACATTGACCCCCGAATAACTCGCCGAAACCACGAGCACGGGGGGGACACGCTCCCTCCAAGAAAAATGAGACTGTAGGAGTTCACAGAACTGCCACCCATTAATCCCCGGCATATGAAGATCCAAAATGATGCCATCAGGAAGATGTCCCTCTTGCAACCAACGCCAGGCGGCTTCCGAACAAGAAAATGTAGTCACCTGGTCATAGTCAGGCTCCAATAAATTGGCGATGAGATGAAGTTGAACGGGATCGTCGTTAATGATGAGCAATGTCGCCATCAGTCCCTGCCTTACTGATCCTCAGGATAAGAAACCAAAGAAGCGAACGGAGCTTCAGAGGAATGCTCCAATTGGGCAAATTCCACTCCGTTTCGCCCACTGTTCTTGACCAAATACAAGGCACCATCAGCCGCATGGATCAATTGATCGATCTGAACCGGCAATGGCTCCGTCCAGGTCGTCACCCCCTGACTTAACGTGACTTGCAATTCCACCCCCTGAAAACGAAAAGGATTTTCAGAAATTGCCAAGCGTATACGCTCGGCCAAGCGCATTCCCTGAGTGGAATCGGTATTGGGTAGAACCATCAGGAACTCTTCCCCCCCATATCGCCCCAAAGCATCGTAGGAACGCAAACAATTGCGCATGCGGCGGGAGACCTCGATAAGAACTTGATCTCCAACAATATGGCCATAGGTATCATTCACTCCCTTAAACCCGTCCAAGTCTGCCAGAATAAGGCTTAGGGGATGTTGCTCTCGTCTTCCCCGATTGATTTCCCGAACCAAGTGATCCAGGATGGCTCCGTGGTTCAGGGTTTTCGTCAGAGGATCCTGCATCGCCTGGGCTCGCAAGCGTTCCCGAGCGCCGATTAATTCATTCTGTAAATCGACAATTCTTTTCCCAGATCGAAGGCGGGCGTCCAACTCTCCCAAATGATAGGGTTTTGTTAAGTAGTCATCGGCCCCGGCATCTAATCCGAGAAGGAGATCTTCGTGGTTGTTCCTCCCGGTGAGGAGGATAATATAGACATAGGGACAGTCCTTTCGACTCCGAATTCGCTGGCACAATTCAAGCCCACTGAGCCCGGGCATCATCCAATCTAAAATGGCCACATTGGGCATGGCCCCCTGTTCAATCTCCTTCCACGCCGCTTCTCCATCCGAACAGGATATGACCTCATGTCCCCATTGGCGCAGGCGATACACCACCATATGCAGGGTTAACGGATCATCATCCACGACCAAAATCTGCATGATTGTCGCAGTCTCCATCTCGGCAAGTTTTCAATACCTTGCCTCAATAAAGAGCTCCTTAGATCATTGTATTACCGAAGGAAATTCAATAAACTGGTCTCAAATTGCCGGGTCAAGGTTGCCAAGGAGCCTTGCAATGTGGTTTGGAGCGAGGTTAACTCAGATGCCACTTTGGCCAAATCGGCATCTTCAAACTCAGATCGAAGGGTCTGGGTATTCAGGGTTAACAGATCCAAACTCTCCTTGACCGTATCTAAATGATTGACTCGGGCCCCAATAGATGCTCGCGCATCGGTCACTTGGGGAAGCGCCTCGTCCAATTGCCCGATGGCGGTTTCAATGCCATCCACATCATTCGTCAACAGGGCTTGATGAAAATCTTGTAGTGTGGCAAACAGATCGTGAGACGGCCCTGTAAAGACTTGATCGCCGGCCACGTTGGAAACGACCGTTTGGCTATCACCCACCTCCACCTCGATGGCCGCCCCATCGCCCTGATACCCATAACCCACACGTACATAAAATTGATCTCCCGCTACCGGTGCGGCCCCACCCAGGGTCACACTTAATCCATCGAAATTGAGTGGACCCGACGGAAAGGGATTGTTGGAAGAAATGACCTCATTCGTAGAAAGATTAACCACGTTAAATGCCGAAGCGGAGGTAAATTCAATGTGATAGGCATCCGGACGTAGAGCGGTGGGATCAAGAACCGAGGCTGAAACCGATACGCCTCCAATATTATTCGTATGGGCGGCCGTCGTCACCGTCTCTGGGATAAAGGGTTCCGTGTGAGTTTTACTTCCTGCGAAAATGAAACGACCATTTAGTTGAGAATTCCCAATGGCGGCCAAACTGCCAAGGAGCTGTTGCACTTCCTGTGCGGTATTAAACCGCTCCGTTGCGCTATTGGTATCATTTCGCATTTGAATAGCCAATTCTTTGGCCCGTTGAACCGTATTGCCAACCGTTTCTAGTACACCGTCAGAATAATTTAAGCGCCCGACTCCTTCATTCACGTTTAACAGGCGGCGTTCAGCGGTTCGGAGAACATTGCGAAATTGGTTGATCCGTTCGGCGGCAGCTGGATCATCAGAGGGGCGATTGACCCGCCTACCCGATGAAATCTGCTCTGTCCGTTCAAATATATTGGCACGAAGGTCCCGAAGAGCAGAGAGCAGGGCATCGACCTGTTGGCGTTCCGTTACTCGCATCTTATCCACCCACCCGCTCGACCTCAGCGGTGAACCCACGAGATCCGGATCGAGACATGAGAGCGTTCATCATGTGGCTCCTTACCGACCCATGGACAACACAGTCTGGAATAATTCGTCTGCTACTGTAATCATTCGTGCCGAGGCCTCAAACGACCGTTGAAAACTCAGGAGATGGGTCAGCTCTTCATCCAGTGAAACGCCTGATACACTTTCTCGAAGTCCCTGCAGTTGATCCACTTCCAACCTCGTATTCGTTAGTGAGAGTTCTGATTCACGAGCGGCACTCCCCACATTGCCAATAGAGATCGTCTGATAATCATTGAACGTCAGATTATCCAAATTGGAATGTTTGGATGTATGCAGATCGACCAAGGCCAGCGCATTCGTGTTATCTCCAGGGACGGTTGGACCGGCAGGTGCGGTGGAAGGTTGTGAAGCTGCGGCAATATGGTCGGTATTGGTCAGGGCCACGCCAAACCGCTGCGCCGCCCCTTTATGAGCGCTGACATGAAACACATCCCCCGCCGCCGGCGTACCCGTAATGGTGACATCGAGTCCATCAAAGCTAAAGGGCGTTCCCGAAGTATATGAACCTCCAGAAACAACGGTCGCTCCCGTATCAGTGTTCACCACATCGTAGGTTCCCGCTCCTGAAAATTGCACTTCGTAATTTTGGAATGTGGCTAAGCTGGGATCTGAAATGGCGACGGATGTTCCAACAGCGGTTCCTGAATTTCGATCATCCACTAACGGGGCAGGAGGTGTTAAATCCGCAAAAAAGGATCTCCCCGTCAGGTCATCAAGCCCATATCCTGCTTGATGCTGCAGATTAAACTCATTTACCAATTCGGCTGCTAACCGATCTAATCGTTCCTGAAACGCCACGGTATCTGTATCGCGAACCGTCAGCAGTCCACCGACTTTTCCACCTTGAATCTTGTGGGAAATGGCAAAAGCCGTCCCATCACTCCTGACGAAGGCCACATCTTCAAATGGTGAATTGTCCGCATCCGGGATCGTCGAGAGGGCATTAGCATGATTCCCACCCACGAGTAATTGCCCTCCAACATTGATGCCGATGCCATCCCGCAATTGCACTTGTTCGATATCGACTAGTTCAGCCAGATCATTGATGAGTACCGCCCGTTGGTCACGGAAATCCGGAGCTTCCCGACCGCTGGACTCCGCTTTAAAGATAGCGTCATTGAGTTCCGCAATTCGTACAGCCAAGCCATTGATGGTTTCAACATGCCGGCGAATCTCTTGATTGGCATCCAAACGGATTTGTTGAAAGGCTTGCGCTTGATCCACGAACGATTGAGTCAATGATTGGGCCTTCGCCAACAATACCGTTCGTTGAATAGGACTTTCGGGGTTGGTCGCGACATCCCGCAGCGCATTAAAAAATTCCGTCACCCCATGGGACAGTCCTGAATTTTCAGTCTCCGTCACAATGCCATCAGCCTGAGAAAGAAACGTATTACGTGCCGTGATGAACCCGAGATCTTCATTACCGGCGGTCAATTGATTTTCAATAAACACATCCACCGTCCGACGAACATTGGCGACTTGCACTCCGCTCCCAATAACCCCTTCAGCCGGACGGCTGGTTTCTAAGACGACCTCCTGTCGTGAGTAACCTTTAGTGTTAATATTGGAAATATTGTGGGAAGTCGTGGCAATACCTTGCTGATGGGCTTGAATTCCCGAACGTGCGATGTTGAATATATGGCTAATGCCCGCCATAGGACTCCTATCCCTGGAGTTGGACTGAGCTGAGAACCGAGGGGGTCCGGAGGGTTCCCGATCCTTGATACACCGGACCGGATCCTACGCCTGCATATATAAGATTGACGGCTTCCCGGACCACATGTTGGGACCGGCGAATACGAATTTCGTTCGTTTTCCCTTGATTGTGTATCTGCCGAGCAAGGTGACGAAGTTTGCCCAACCAATCCTGGACCACATCAGCCTGGCCTGAAGGCTCTCGTTCGAGCCAGTCAGCCCACGAGGAGTACCCCTGCTCATTCACCAACGCCTGAAGCACATTCTCCACTTCCCGTTCATATCGGCACAGCGAATCTAATACTTGCTCTTTTCGGCCAAGTATTTCGCTCAATCCGGTGCGATCCATCTGCTGGACAAGTTTTTCTTCCCCCTCCAACAAGGATAAATACTCTTCACAGACCCTTTGGGTCTTCTGGAATATGCGACAGAGGTCATCCCATCTGGAGGATGAATGTGTCATTGCGGACTTCCCTTTCTTTAGAGGGACGGGGCTACCGGCTCAAAGCATTGAGGATAGTTTCCCGAGTCAACGCCTCGGCCACTTGTGAGGGGGAGGCTATCTCTTCTCCCCTGTTCAAAACCTCTAAAATTCCTTGAATTTTCTGGCTCCGTACTTCTGGGAGTTGAGCGGCTTGAGCGGAAAACACCCCAATATCTTTAGCCAACCCGGAAAGGTCCACCGCATCTGTTGAATGGCCGGGAGAGGCTTTCGGTGGCAGAGACCGGTTTTCTTGGTCTACCTTGGAGTGGATCTGAAAAAAGAGTTTTCCCAGCTCTCCACTGGGATCAAGGCCCTGTATAGTCATGGCATCATGCCTCCTTATCTATACCTATCGGAGGCAACACCATAAAACTTTACTCAACCGTCTAAGATTGCAAAGAAATGGACAGATTAATGCGTTAGTTTTTCATTTCTGGCCACCGCTTCCAAGACATAATTAGAAAGCCCAAACCCGCCAGCCTCCGCCGCTCGTTGTCCGATTTCCTGATCGTAAAACGAGTAATACATCTCCCCCATCCTATTGGCAGTTAAGGCGCCCTTCGGAACCGTTTCTCGCATAACTTTCAGTAAATATGAAAGAAAATAGGCCTCGAAATCCTGTGCGGCCTTTCTCAACTCTCCCCGTCGAGCCAGATCCTCCAGCTGGTCCACCCGGCCCTGCTCAAAACCCTGTGTCATCTGAGTTGGATCAATTGGGCCAAGTCCCTCAATCATTCACATGTCCCTTTCTGCCATACACCAAAGATTTCTGGCCTTCACTCTTGGTTTTTATTATATTAATTCCAGATCGGCTTGAAGAGCTCCGGCCGCTTTTGCGGCCGTTAACACAGCCACCAAATCGCGGGGGGTAACCCCAACCGAATTCAAGGCCTTCACCAAATCCCCTAGCGTCACAGACCCATCAACCTGAATGACTCGACTGGGATCCTCTTCAATATCCGTATTGACCTCTGGAACCACCACCGTTTCCCCTGCAGCCGAGCCCACAAGGCCCGCGGCAGCCTCCGGTTGGGACACGTCAAACCGGGTTTTAATCTTAATCGTTAAATTCCCATGGGAAATAGCCATGCTGGCCAACCGCACATGGTCACCCATAACGATGGTACCGGTGCGTTCGTTTACCACCACCTTTGCCTTCACATCGACATTGACATCCAAGCCTTCCACCGAGGCAATCATTTGAACAATTTTTCCTTGAAACCGTTGAGGAACCGCCACCCGTACCTGGCCCGAACTGACGGGGGAAGCCACCCCTTCCCCGAGATGGGCATTAATCACATCCGTCACACGCAAAGCCGTCGTGAAATCCGCTCGGTGCATCGTTAAAGAAAAATTGTTCCATGCATTCATATCGAGTTTGACGGCCTTCTCCACGATGGCCCCACCCGGAATGATGCCCCCGGATTGTTGGTTCTTGACTACAGTGGTCCCCGCAGCACCTCCACCAAATCCTGATGTAGAGATGGGGCCTTGGGCGACGGCATACACCGCTTGATTGGCCGCTTTGAGGGGCGTGAATAATAAGGTTCCCCCTCGTAAACTCTTGGCATTGGCCAAAGAAGAGACTTGTACGTCCAATTTCATTCCCGGTCGAGCGAAGGGGGGGAGCTTTGCCGTGACCATGACTGAGGCCGTATTCCGGGTCAGCAATTGAATGGGATCGATTTTCAAATTGACACCCATCGTATTTAACATCGAGATAATGGCTTGGGCAGTGAATTGCCCGCCCACGACGGAATCCCCAGTCCGATCCAATCCCACCACCAACCCATAACCGATTAACTGGTTTTCCCTGACCCCTTCAATGGAGGCAATATCCTTAATGCGGGCGGCATCGACAGAGTTGGGCATTCCTACTCCCATACCCCATGGCGCTACCAAGGAGCTTGCCAAGAACACAAGGAAGAACCTATAAAAGGCAAGTTTGACCATCTTGCTGTGCGTCTCCAACCCTGTTGATCCGACCGATCCTTCTAGAAGGGGGTCACCCAATCCAATATGCGCATAGCCCACCCGGGACGCTGAACATCATCCACCACCCCCAAACCCGTATAGGTGATCTGCGCTTCAGCCACAGCCGTGGAGGGAACGGTATTTTGCGTGTCTAAATCGATCCGTCTGACGATTCCTCTGATGGTCATCGTTTGGCGTTCACTATTGACCGTCACTTCTCGCTTACCTTGGATACGCAGGTCACCGTTTGGGAATACCTCGGTAACTTTGGCCGCGATGGTTCCCGTTAAGGTATCCTCTCGACTCGTAGACCCCTGGCCCTCAAACTCATTGGTCGAGCTCGTTTCAATATCAAAGACATCCGCAACCGTATCGAACACATCATAGAGTCCGAACAAATCTCCACCCAATCCACTACTCACTGAAGATTCCCGATCAGCGGAAGTATTCGCCGATTTGGACCCTCGATGTTGTTCGACAATCTGAACAATGACGATATCCCCAATCCGGCTCGCACGCCGATCTTCAAACATGTAGGCCCGTCCATTCCAAGGTTCCCACAACGATCCGGGGGTGGTCGGGGGTTTCTCTGTGTGAATAGGATCTTCGGCTTCTATAACGATTGGTTGGGATATTTCCGCACAACTCGTCATCCCGGCCATCATCCCGACCACTATCAAACTCCTGACTCCTCTGTGGCTGAATATCCTTTTCCTCTTCAATATTGCACTCCTACGACCCCAGCTCCAACTATCGTTCCCAAGACTTCTCTTCCCGATTGTTGATTTTTAACGGGAATCGTTTCACCAGTTTTTCCGGAGGCCTTGGCCATTCCGATGGTTTGAACCAAAAGGCCCCCTTGACGCACTTCCAAGGTGACTCGATCGCCCTTTTTCACGACTGGAGGATCTTGAATGCCTTCCTTTCGGATCGGTTTTCGAGGAGGCAGTGGGCGAAGAACCTCTTTTCCGATAATTCTTCGAGGATCCAAAACGAAGTCATGATCGAGGGAAGGAACCGACACCGGTATGAAAGTAAGATCCTCTCTCATGATAAGATCTCCGGGTTTCATCCACCGGCGTGGAGCAGCTACATGGGTACTGGCCTTGACTTCGCACACAACATTCACGGTTTTCAGGAATTTTTTATTGACGAAAAGGCTTACCCGAAAGGCGCGTCGTCCAACCCGCCCTCCACCCTTCAAATCTTCAACCTCCAGGTGAATTTTCCCAAATCCAACATCAAGTGGCTGTTGAGGGTAGAAAACCCGTACGGCCAGCTTATGCCCCTCACGTCCGTAGCGTTGGGTGAGGGCCTGATGTACCGCCCGTTCAAACTGCCCGGGACCGATCATCTGCTTTTTTGTGGATGGCAGACGATGTTTCTGTGCCGCTAATACCGCATGGAGATCACTACCACCACCCCAAGCACACATGAATACTCCCAAGAATAAAATGAGTCGTGGCATGGATTACCGTCTCAGGGTATTCACAACCTGCAACATATCGTCGGAGGCTTGGATGGCCTTAGCATTGAGTTCGTAGGCTCGTTGAGCGACGATCATATTGACCATTTCATCGGCGATATTCACGTTGGAGGTTTCAAGGAACCCTTGTTGAATCAACCCGAACCCTGTGGCAAAGCCCGGGGTTCCCTGCTGAGCCGGCCCGGAAGATGTACTTTCCGTAAAAAGATTATTCCCCTGAGAAATCAGTCCCGAGGGATTGTCAAACCGGACTAATTGAATTTGACCGACTTGGGTAGCCTGGGCGACCCCTGGCAATAACACGGAGACCGTTCCATCTTGCCCCACATCAATTTTTAACGCCCCAGAAGGAATCGTAATACTTGGCACCAACGAATCCCCATCCCCGGTCACCACGTTTCCCGTATTATCGCGTTTAAATGAACCCGCGCGGGTGTACATCGTGCTTCCATCCGGACGAGTAATCTGGAAAAATCCCGACCCTTCAATAGCCATATCCAACTCACCGAACGTTTGCTTTAAACTTCCTTGGATATATTCTTTGGCCACCGTGACGGGTCTCACGCCCAACCCGACCTGAATCCCCACGGGAAAGGAACCAACATTGGACGCACTCGCTCCCGGAAGACGGGAAATTTGGTACAGCAGGTCCGCAAATTCTGCTCGGCTACGCTTAAACCCCGTGGTATTCACATTGGCCAGGTTATTGGCGATGGTGTCGATGTTCAGTTGTTGCGCAGACATTCCGGTTGAGGCCGTTTGCATCGCTCGGATCATGAGGCATGCTCTCCTTTATTCCTCTTGGTAAGGTTATTCATTTCTTCACGTGATACCTTCATAGGGATGAACCCCGAAATGACCTATGACCGGGTAGCCCCCCCCCACCCCCATTATCCTTGCACCCGTCCAGCCTGAATTGCCTGACTGGCCATTTCATCCATAGCCTTAATGGCTTTTTGCATTTGCTCATATTCTCGGGTCACTTTGATTAATTCCACCATATCCAGAGAGGGATTCACGTTGGAGCGTTCCAACATCCCTTGATGCACCGTCGTATTCGTTGCTGGGCTCGACTGCTCGGGTACCGTCCAGAATAAATCTCCCACCTTGGAAATGTGTTGGCCCTCGGGAACTTCCTCAATCCGAAGTTGATCAACCACTTGTTGATTCACTGTGATTCGCCCCTGATTATCGATCACCATGATCCCAGGGGTTAACTTGACCAGCCCCTTTTTACCCATTAAGGGTTCCCCGGTGGAGGCCACCAAATGCCCTGCGGCATTCCTGTGCAATTTTCCACCACGGAAGAATCGCAACCCTTCCGGTGTTTGCACGACAAGGAATCCTTCTCCTTCTAACGCCACATCTGAAGCATCGCCGGTTTGTTGTATGGTTCCTTGTGAACGATCAGGCGGGAGGGCATCAATCAGGGGGAATAGGTCAATTCCCGCAACAGAGGGTCCTGACGTCTGGCCTAATATCGTGGCAAAAATCGGTTTGTCCTTTTTGAAGCCTGTGGTTTGGACATTCCCTATATTATGAGAAAGAATCTCCAAACGACGTTCAAGTGTGATGGCCCCGGCTAGGGGTGGATAAATTCCTCGATTCAAATCAATCTCCTTCCAAACGAACAATCAAGCTTTTTGCAACGCATATGCCAAGGACCTTTATGAATTCATCATTTCTTTTCCTCAACCACAAAACTCTCTTGTCGTGACGAGGAATGGGATCAGGGACGAGTAAATATCCAAAGGGGCCCCCTCCAATGGTAAATTTTGCCGACCCAGGGCTCTGCACCCCATGTCAGGGAGCCGTTTTTTTGATGGCTATCGAACTAGGGCTCTCGGCAGAAGTTTCCGCCCGAACCTGTTCCTGCCTAGTGACAGAGGGGCCTTAACTTCCCAGAATGATAGGCCCAACGATTCGGGGCATAAGAGTAAACGTTACGGTAAGAAAGGTTGATGAGGAGAGGAAGGAGGTCGAATATCTCGTAAAACAATGAGTTCGACTCGACGGTTGGAGGATTTCCCTACTGGTGTGGCATTGGATTGAATGGGTCGAGTTCCGGCATAACCCGTTGAAGAAAACCGTTCGGGGCGCAAGTGATGTTTTTCGGTAAAATACCGAACGAGTGTATTCGCCCTTCCGGTGGACAAATCCCAGTTAGAGGGGTACTGAGTCGTCCGAATGGGCTGATCATCAGTATGGCCTTCCACGGCGATAAAATTTGGCAAATCCCCAACCAGACCAGCCACGAGGTCAAGAAATTCCTGAATGGACGGATTAATCTCAGCACTCCCACTTTGAAACAGCGCATCATCCTTGATCCGAATGTTTAATCCCCGATCGGTCGAGGTGACCGTGACACCTTGGGGCATACTAGAAGTCGTAATCGCATTGGCCACCTTCAGGAAGGTCCGCGAATTGGTTTTTTTCCCTGGGTTCTGATCCTGGACGATGATAGGGCGACTTTTCGACACGGGAAGGTCCATGATTGAAAGCTCACCCACAGGCTTTGAGTTGGAAAATGAACTGACTAATGATTCACTCAACACTCGATACTTCCCTTCATTCACAGAAGACACCGCATACATCACCACGAAAAAGGCAAAGAGCAGGGTGATGAAATCGGCATAAGAAACCAACCATCGTTCATGGTTTTCATGCTCTTCGTGTTTTTTCTTCACCGTACCAGGTGTCCTGCTTCCTCACAGCCGCGACCTTACGACTTCTTTTCGGATGTGGGTAAAAATCCGCTTAATTTTTCCTCGATCATCCGAGGATTTTCTCCTTGAGCCACAGAAATGAGGCCTTCAATCACCATTAACTTTCCCATGACGAGCTCCTTAGCCTTCATTTTGATTTTGCCCCCCATTGGTAAAAAGAACAGGTTCGCAGCCCCAACCCCATATACGGTCGCCACAAAGGCCACGGCAATTCCTCCACCCAATTTGGACGGATCGGCAAGGTTCTCCATGACGTGAATCAATCCCAATACGGCCCCTAAAATACCCACGGTCGGGGCATACCCTCCCAACGACTCATACACCTTTCCCGCCAGAGTGTATTCTTCTTCAAAGATCCCGACCTCGACCTCCAATATTTCCCGAATTTTGGGGGGTTCGGTCCCATCAACCACCAATTGCACCCCCTTGGCCATTAAGGGATCCTGGATCATTTTCATTTGTCCCTCCAAGGCCAGAAGCCCTTGCTTGCGACTAATATTGGACAATTCGACGACCTTGGCAATGATCCCCTTCATATCCACGTGGACATTGCCGAACACCATACCCAAACTCTTAAGGGCTTTCAGAAAAATCGGCATGGGATAGTTCAGCATCACCGCACCCAACGTCCCTCCCATAACGATCAGAAAAGCGGTGAACTGCATGATGGAACTGAGATGCCCACCCTCCAAATGCTGTCCACCCACGATGGATGCGATCGCGATGAGAACCCCTAAGATTGATAGGATATCCATAATGAATGAGGCTCCTTAACTTCTTGTCGCCATTCCAAACAACAATTCCAAATTCAGGATAATCAACAAACGACCATTCACACGTCCCACCCCTCTATGAAAATCTTCAGCCCCTCCACGACCCGTTGAAGGAGGGCCCTCGATGAATTCTTCAGATAGGCGCAGAACCTCCTCTACCGAATCCACGATGAATCCTAAAATGACTTGTGCCACTTCCACCACAATAATGCGCGTATCTTTCGTTGGCGTCACCGATGGCAATCCAAATCGTGAGCGCAGATTAATGATGGGGATAACTTTTCCTCGCAAATTGACCACTCCCTCAACATAATGAGGAGCATTGGGCACTTGGGTAATCTCAATCAAACGAATGATCTCCTGAACACCTAAAATATCGATGGCGTATTCTTCAGGACCCAACTGAAAGCTGACGAGTTGTAATACTTCTCCTTCATCGTCCAACATTTCTTCCGGCAATGATACTTTGGTTGTGGTTTCAATCATGTGCGCTCCGACACTTCCCTTTTTGCCTTGTTTCTTTCTCGAAATCTAATCCTCGCTTTATCACTGAGGGTCTTTTACAAACTCAGGAAGCCCCTCCAACTTTGGAGGTTTCCCCTCAGACTGGCAAGAAAATCTCTGTTCAGTACGTATTTCCAATACGTCATTCCTGAATTTCAATCCTGATCTTCATCCAACACGAAGTTGATGGAAGTTCACAGAACTTTCCCTATCAGCCAGGAATATCACCTTGTGACCATGCTGTAGACTCTGATAGGGTGCATACCATATTCGATACATGTGATCTCGTCCTACAAGGAATCGTTCTATGGAAAAATTAGCTAGATTACAAGCGGATCGGTTGCTCCTCGATGCGAAAAAGGCCATTCTTCAAGACCAACATCGCCGATTTCAGGAATTTCAGCGTGAGGAACGTTGGGATGAGGCATGGAAACAACTTCATGTCACCCTGACATGCGCAGCGGATCTCCTTAAGGATTCCGTGTGCATGCTGGAACAAGTGGTGACTCAAAAAAAGCAACTTCCTCCTCCATCCTCATCATCACTTGACACCCCCTCCTCCTAAGGAGAAGGGATACGACTCTTTCTTCACCTTTTCGGGTAAAATTGGGGTGGACCTTACACCCGAAAACTGCCCACCATTTTTTGCAAATCTCCAGCTAGAGTACTCAGTTCATGACAGGATTGTGCTGATACGACAATCCCACTGGTTGTTTGACGGGTGGTCTGAGCCATGGCTTCAATATCGCCGGCGATCTGGCTGGTGGCTGTGGACTGTTCCTCTGCCGCTTGGGCGATCTGTTGTATCATTTCCGCGGTCGAATTGATCATTGAATGGATATTGGACAAGGTCTCACCGGTTTTATTCGCTAACTCAACCCCTAACCCAACTTGATTCGTCCCCTGATCCATTGAAGCCACCGCACTTTTCGTGTCTTGCTGAATTTGCCGAATCATATCACCGATTTCCTTGGTAGCCTTGGTAGTTCGTTCCGCTAATTTCCTCACCTCATCCGCGACAACGGCAAATCCCCTTCCCTGTTCTCCCGCACGGGCTGCTTCAATGGCCGCATTGAGCGCCAGCAAGTTCGTTTGATCGGCAATATCCTCGATAACTCGCACAATTTCCCCAATTTGATCAGACGATCGGCCCAACGTCGTAATGATATTCGCCGCTTGGACCACGGCTGCCGAAACCTGCTGCATCCCCGTCACGGTTTTGGTCATCACTTCCTGCCCGTTGTGGGCAGTATCGGCTGTCTCTTGAGCAATACGTGCGGCTTCGGTTGAATTACGGGCCACCTCCCCTGCAGTCCGGGTCATTTCTTCGACGGCGGAGGCAGATTGCAAGACACGGGCATCTTGTCCCTCCGCCGCTTTCACCACACCATCAGCCGTGGAAGTCAACTGAACGGTCGATTGAGCCAATCGATTTGTTGCATGATTCACGAGAGACATCGCTCCGTGCATTTTTTCGATAAAGACATTGACATTACGACCTAACTCCGAGATTTCATCCGTATGAGGCGGTAAAGGCACTCGTTTGGTAAGGTCCCCTTCTCCCTGAGCAATATCATGAGAAATCGCTGTCAGGGCATGTAAGGGGCGTAAGACAAACCAGTGCAACATCCAATACACGGCGATTAAAAATATCACGATAATTCCGCCCATCCAGAGACCTGAATAGAGGACCGAACTGGCCATGGCACTCTTGGCATGTGTCATCGGTATGGCAAGAGATAACATGCCAATCACGTCGCCTAATTGTTTGCCGGCATGGCAGCTCACACACGCCTCCACCGAAGCCACGTCGGCACTGGCCCGTAAAAATGTCGGAACACCGTTTATAACTTGAATGTCACTCACGCTGGTGGCGCCATTTTGTATTTGCACCATGGCCTTTCGCTCAAAGTCATCCTGTGGAGCGTTAGCGGGGTTCATGGGTTGATCACTGACGAGTCGGGCTTGATAGACTTTTAGTTTTCCCAGTTCTTGACCGATTTCTTGAGTCGCCGTTGCAGGAAAGGGGATCGCATCGGGGTCTTTGGCATAATCACGAGAAACATGGAGATAGGAACCCATCGAAGATTTTTTTATTTTCCCGACATAATTCTTGGCAATATAGGCCCGCGTGACTTCAATTTGGGCCTGCATGAGCTTGCCTTGATCTTCTAAGAGGACCCGAAGCCGATGTTCTTCCTGCTGATAAATGACCCCAATTCCGCAGACGATTAATACGGTGGCTAAAATCCCCAGCGAAATGACGAATTTTGGTCCCAGTCTTAGATTTCCCATTACTCTCCCTCACTCACTGAATCTCACGACCCTCAAACCGACTCATCCTTTCAACGTAAATCGACTGAGGGACGTCTGTAAATCTGCGGCCAACCCGGCAAACTTTTGAGTCGCCGTTGCGACCCCTTGAATGTGTAGTTCATTTTCTTGACTCAGTTGGGCCACTTGATGGATGCTGGAAGAGATCTGACCCGACACCTCGGACTGTTGTTGGGTTGACCCGGCGAAATGCTGAATCATGTCCACGACGCGCTGCACCCCATTCACGATTTCGGTCAATCGAATCCCAGCTTCTCGGACAAGGGCCATTCCTGAATGGGCTTCTTTCGTCCCGGCCTCCATGGATTGCACCGCCTCATGGGTGCCATCTTGGACGGACTCAATCACCGTGGCAATTTCCTTTGTGGCCTTTCCCGTCCGTTCGGCCAATTTCCGCACCTCGTCGGCTACCACCGCAAACCCGCGACCCTGGTCCCCAGCACGAGCCGCCTCAATAGCGGCGTTTAGGGCCAACAGATTCGTTTGTTCGGCAATATCCTCGATCACCCCAATGATGTCCCCAATCTCCCTGGAACGCTGCCCCAGACTTTGTATGCGATTGGCCGAATCTTGCATACGACTCGAAACGGATTCCATGCCTTGAATAGAAGAGGTTACAATTTCTCCTCCTCGAACCGCCGACTCATTCACATCCGTCGCCGTGGCTGCTAGGTCCTGGGTATTACGCGCCATATCACCGGCCGTTGAGGACATCTCTTCTACGGCCGCCGCGACCTGGGTGGCCTGATTGACCTGCGTTTGACTGGCTTGAACAACCTGGTGGCCAACCATGGATAATTGACCAGATGATTGAGACAAGGATTGTGCGACTTCACGAGTCTGCAATAACATTCGGTTGAGTTGGTCGAGTAAATTATTTAAGGCCTTGCCCATTTGTCCCAGTTCATCTTGAGTCGTGACCGGCACTCGATGCGTAAGGTCCCCCTCGGAAGCTTTGGCAGCTACCTCCCAGAAGGGTTGCAATCGGCCTACGACCCACCGCCCCATGAGAATTCCGATTGGAAAGACCACGATCAGACCAAGACACATATCTATGAGAGTTTCTTGGGTAATTTCACGAACGTCACTAAAGGCTTCCTGTTCAGGAACCTGAACTAATGCAGACCAATGAAGGCCTTGAAACCCTTCCCCTTGATGTAAATGGCTAAACCCAATCACTTGGATGTCTTGCTTGCCCGGATGATTGTTCTGGGCATAACCCGACTCCCCTTTGACCGCCAACTGGGCCGCTTCGATGCCCAATTGAGCTAAATTGGTTTTGAAGAGAATATTCTCCATATCGTGAATCACAGACTCATCCTGGTGCACCCCTGGAGCATATTCAAGAATGGTGAACCCCTTCCCGTTTTGAAGAATCAATTCCGCGTGAGGAAATCCATCCTGCTTTAATTTTTGATACGCCTCTTGGATAATCCGTTCAACCGCGGAAAATTTAATTCGTTGACTCCAATACCCAATCACTTCTCCGTCATCATACAGGGGAAGAGACATCCCAACGGTCAGGGCACTTCTGTCTGGGAAAACGGCTTTGACATCCGGGTCTACGGCAACCTCTTCCACAAACACCCTATCTTTGGGTTCCGGAAAGGTTGATGTTGCCTGGGAAGGCTGTAGCGCTCGAAACCAGGTCCTGGAGCTAAAATTTTTCTCATAAAGACTGTGAGAGGGAATTGATCGGCCTTCGGCATCTTGGTCATTAACAGCAATGAGCTGTCCATCGGTATCGACCACTTGAATCAAATCGTACGCTCCTGAAGTCCGGACATAATCGTTCAATGCTTCCACGAGTGGGTTTGGACCCTCAATGTCCTGGGACCAAAACGTGAGATCCCGGATAATCTGGTTGCGACTCATCGTCTGTGCGTCACCATACCGTTCCACCAGATGATGCTCTAGCGTGCGCACCACCCCTTCCGCAACTCCCTGATATTGAACTCCTACTTCCTTTTCCAATACTTTTGCTGTTTTGAATAAGGAATACACCTGGACACTGAGAGGAATTAACGAAAAGAACACCAGAATCCAGACTAACTTTGTGGTAATACCGACATTGCCCACATGTTTCATGCGTTGAATCCTTTTGTTATGCGAATCGAGGTATAAACATTTCCCACTGGTGGATATCGAGAGTGTGTTTTTCCCGGATTCCTACCTCACCCTCGAATATGATGGGGTTGAGAGTTCCCCAAATGCTTGATTAATTTATCTCGAAGTTCTTTAGGATGGAATTTCGTCACATAATCAGTGACCCCCAAGGATTTGCCTTTTTCCACGTTACATTGACCGGATAGAGAAGAATGCATCAAAATGGGAAGTCCCTGTATCCGAGCATCCCCCCGTATATGCTTGGTGAGGGAGAACCCATCCATTTCTGGCATTTCAATATCCGTGACGACACCAGAAAGAAAATCAAAAATCGATTTTCCGGTACTGTCCGCAAGGTCGGCATAATGGCGTAGCCGTGTGAGCGCTTCCTTTCCCGTTTGAGTCTCTTCCCATTTCACTCCCAAACGATCAAGAGTTTTGGTTATTTGCTTCCGTGCCACAACCGAGTCATCCGCCACTAACAGAGTTTTCCCCGCTAATTCACTCGCCACTTCGATTCCGGTAAAGATTTCATCTTCTGCTCGGGGATGGAGTTCGGCCAGGACTTTTTCAACATCTAAGATCAACACCATCCGGCCATCTTCTAATTTGGTCACTGCCGTCACCGCTCCTTGACGACTGGATTGGACCATCGGAGGGGGAATCTGAATTCGTTCCCAAGACATCCGTATGATGCGATCAACCCCTCCAACCAAAAATCCTTGTTTATTGTCGTTATACTCCGAAATAATGAGTTTTGGAGTATCCGTTTCCAACGGCCCCAACCCAATAGCCTGTTTCAAGTCAACCAGAGCTACGTTCTCTCCACGCAAATTCACTAAACCAAGAACCCTTGGGTCTGAATCAGGAATTTTGGTGATGGGAGGAAGTTTCATGACTTCCCGAATTTTAAAGACATTGATTCCATAGATTTCATCTGTTCCTAGATGAAACATTAATAGTTCCATCTTATTCGCCCCCGCTAAACGGGTTCGTTGATCAATTTCTGCCATCCATTTAGCCATTATGTGCTCCTGAAAGTTATGGCAATCAATTTTTCAATGACTGAAGCTTCTGCTTGGGCAAGTCTGCTCCCTATCCAATCACATCTCGTAGTTCGATCCCGGAAATAACAGAGGGTAGGAAAAAAAGGTCGGTCCACTATCGCATCCCTGCAAATGTGGTACCCTGAACATCCTGAACGAGGTCAGCCATATCTAAAATCAACACAACCTTGCCATCTCCGGTGATGGTGGCCCCAGCCACTCCTTTGACATTAGCTAAAAACTCCCCTAGGGATTTAATCACCACTTCTTCTTGGGCCCGCAATCGATCAACCACGACCCCAAAACGTCGTTCCCCAATGGCAACGACCACCACATAATACTCATCACTCGAATTGGCGTTTGGAATGTGAAAAATTTGAGCAAGGTCCAGCAAGGGAAGAATTCGCTCACGAAGATTGAGAACCGCTTGGCCATTCACACTTTTTATATCGTCTTTTGTCACCTTGACCGCCTCTATGACGGAAGCTAGGGGAACGGCAAACGTGGCACACTCCACTTCAACCATTAAGGCTTGAATGATCGCAACCGTGAGAGGGAGTTTAATGGTTATTTGACTCCCTTGCCCCAACTCTGAATCTAACTCCAAACTGCCATTCATCCGACTAATATTCGTGCGGACCACATCCATTCCCACACCCCGACCGGAAAGATCACTCACTTGCTCTGCCGTACTAAAACCAGGCAAAAAGATGAGGTTCATGAGATCTCTGGGACCCATGGCTGCTACATCTGTTTCCGATACCAAGCCTTTGGCCACTGCCTTTTCGGCAATTTTTTCCACATTCAGGCCTCGCCCGTCATCTTCAATCCGAATCACGATACTATTGCCCTCTTGATAGGCTGCCAGTCGCACAGATCCTTCAGGATTTTTGCCGGCTTGTTTCCGGTCTTCCACTCCCTCAAGTCCGTGATCCATGGCATTTCGGACTAAATGAACCAGGGGATCCCCAAGTTCATCCGCAACCGATTTATCCACTTCCGTCTCTTCTCCCACCATTTCTAACCGGACTTGCTTTCCTAATTTGCTCGACAAATCGCGAACCAAGCGCGGAAATCGAGAAAACACCTTCCGGATGGGAACCATTCGGGTTTTCATCACCGCCAACTGCAAGTCGGAGGTCACGAGGTTGAGTTGAGCCAAAGTCATTCCTAATTCGCGAACTAAGGAGTTATTTTCGAATTGTTCTTCCAACCCAAACCCAAGCTTCATTAACCGGTTGCGACCTAGGACCAACTCTCCGACTAAATTCATGACGTGATCTAACCGACGGGTTTCCACGCGGACAGTTTGATCTTCTTCTTTCATTCCTCCTGGCTTAGACTGCGTACTTGTAGCCACCTGAACCGTACGACTAGCTACTTCCTGCATTTTTGATAACATTTCGGAAAGGGCCGGCGGACTACTCTCTAATTCAGAACTTGCAGGATCCACGGAAGAGTCTTCAGGATTCATCTCCGGAGAATCTTCGGATTGGGGGTCTAGCTCCTCAGACGCGGACCCTTCTTCGACTTCCCTAACCTCCTGGTCGGAAGAACGATGTTCCAACACCGGTGGAAATTCTCCTCCCGCAGTAACCGAAGGAAAGAGATCTTTCAAATCTTCGGCACTCTCCATGGTCAAGGTTAATTTATTGACGATAAGGGCGGTATCAACATGCGAATCTTCTCCCGTCTCACGAATATCACTGTGCAACAATTTCACCGCGTCCACGGCCTCAAGAATAATGTCAATAATAAAGGGAGATACTCCGATTTCTCCTTGTCGCAACTTATTCAATAAACTTTCGGCCTGGTGTGCCACTTCAACTAAATGAGCAAAGCCTAAAAATCCGGCTGAACCCTTCATGCTATGCATACAACGGAATATTTCGTTTAATAATTCGGCGTTGGTCGGTTCTGATTCGAGTTTCACAAAATGCTGGTCGAGAGCCTCCAACATTTCTGAACTTTCCGCGAGAAAGTCACTTAAGATTTCCTGCATTTCATCATTCATAATTCACCTAGTCCCGATACCATCTCTTCTCTCATCACTGGCCAATTCCTGGAAATTTGAACTTCTTCAACCGTCATGAAAACCCAAACTCGGATAAAATATCATCAACAAGGTCTTGTTCCAGGGCGGTCGTCTTAGATGATTCCAATTGCCGAAGCATCTCGTACCCTCGTCCCCCGTCCTTTTCCACCGTCCCATCTTTTTTTTGTTGAATCCCAAAAATTACGACGAGTTTTAACAACTTGTGTTGGACTTCATTGAGAATGGTGACGAGTTTCGCCACTCGTTGTGCGACCAGATCCTGAAACGACAACGCCACATGGATATCCATCAGTCGCTGATCATCGCTTTTCAGCAATGCCAGTAGCGCGTCAACGTGAGGCACATGCTCAGGCTGTAAGGTTTCCCGCAATTGCACAAGACCTTTCTGGAGAGCAGAGTGATTTTTTTCGATCTCTTCCGTCAGGTTAAACACTTGATGAGCGCCTTCCTCTGTCATTTTTGCCAAATCATTCAAGTGTGCCGTGGCTTGTGGAAGTTGATCAGACGTCGTGGTGACCGGGGATTCCATTTCCCGTATGGTGTTCGTGATCACCTCAACATACTTGGTCAGTTCGGTTAATTCATTCTTTATCGATCGTTCTTCCTCCGGAGTCTCATCAATCGTCCGTGTATCTATTCCTCGGTCTACCAGCATTTCATTCTCCTTATTAGATTATCCTTTCATCTAACCACCAATTAGGCATTGGCTGGTTGGACCTTGGCAAAGATTTTTTCTAATTTTCCTTGAAGGGCTTCAGCCGTAAATGGCTTGACAACATAATTACTGACCCCAGCTTGAACCGCTTCAATGATGTTTTCCTTTTGAGCTTCCGCGGTAACCATGAGGAAGGGTAGGGTTTTAAGGTCGGCATCAGCCCGAACCGCCCTCAACAACTCGATGCCTTGCATAACCGGCATATTCCAATCTGAGACAACCAACCCAAATCCCCCACCTTTGAGTTTATTGAGTGCATCCTGCCCATTTTCTGCTTCAATAATGTCCGAAAATCCGATTTGCTTGAGCACATTTTTTACGATTCTCCTCATCGTGGACATGTCATCGACAACTAATACTTTAATGCTGGTATCAATCATGTTGGACTCCTTACAACTTAGGCGTGGGGCCTCCTATCGCCCATCACCCAACCCATTGATAAGAGAGGGGAACATCTTCATCCATAGAACCAGAATGAATACACAAGTGGCCATTGGGATATATGTGAAATTCGGTCTACTTATCCTATTTCTTTAGCTGTCCTATGAAAAAAGCCGGGCTTGCTCACACCCTGAACCCAATACACAGTACCCCCTCGAATTTTCTTTCCAGGTTACCGACCTTACACGTCCAGGCATGATCCTTAAGAGGAATATTCGAAGCCAGAGGAAAGGAACCCTCAGACTTTTTTTCAGGCAGGATTTTTTCTCAAGTACTCATAGAAGGGAAGTAACCTTGACCAATGACCATTGCCGGAGGCAACTAACTGGGAAAACCATCAAGGGGCCTGAAAAGGCAAGATGAAAATCACTTGAGAGGGGTTAATCAAAGAACATGAAGACGGGATTAAAAGAATTCATCGGGATCAACCAAGACACCCATACACCATCATGATACGTTGGCTCCACTCCTGTCCCCGGCAACCTCTGACCGTTTTAGCTTCCACCGACCAAATGATGGAAAAATCTTGGATCGATTAATTAAGGCTAAAACGGTCATGGGTTCCATTCCCGGGAACGGAGCCAACCATGGCTTCAGCACCACCGGCATTTTGAACCCAGGATTCAATTTCTTCACGAACAAATCGCCAATGTTTTCCAACCTTGTGCCCCGGAAGCCGCCGTTCTCTGGCTAATTTGTAGATCGTAGATTTGGGAACTTTCAAAAAGGTGGAAACTTCACTCAACGTTAACAAATCTTTCATTGTGTTACCCTCGTTAAAAATTGGCCTGTAATGTTTGTGGTATCGGATCGATAATTGGAAAACTTGAGACTTTTTCCTCAATAAAGTGTTTTTTTCCCCAAACCTTTCGTTACGGGTTAAAATCCCGAAAAGCTTGGGGAACAGGCTTTAGGCTTCGGGCGCCCTGGAAACCTGACAAATCTCGGCCGTGTTCAAAATTGCCACCATTTTCCGGATTTTCAGAATAAGCCCATTCAATTGATCATCAAACGCCCCAACCCGAGTCTCCAACTCCTCTGGGGCCAATGACATGATTTCCCACTCCAAATTTTCTGCCATTTTGGCTTCAGAATCGGCATGTAAGGTAGCCAAGGAGCCCTTTAATTTATGTGCAATCTGATGAATTTTCTTCCGATTATTCATGGCCAGAGCTTCATGTAATTCACCCAGGAGCGGGGGTACCGAACCAAGGAATATTTGTAAGAGATTTGAAAGCAGCCTCACATCTCCATCCACGGCTTCCAGGGCTCGATCTATGTTATATGAGACTTGCATGGCAGAAACCTTCCCCCCCCCCAAACCATGAGGGGCATCCCCTATCCTTTGGACCTCGGGGGAATCCCTGATACAAGCCTTTTCACTCGAAGACTTGGTAGTTGGGGAAGAAGAGCCACGAAGTGTTAATGGTTCATATCCCACCCACTGCCGAAGGAGGTCTTTTAAGTCTTCTAAATGAATTGGTTTGGTTCGACAATCATCCATCCCTCCATCCAAACAAGCCTGTGTATGTTCAGCACTGCCATGGGCTGTCAACCCAATAATGGGGAGGTGAGGATAGGATTTCGTCCCGTCGGTTTGGTGTTGTTTTGAATTTCCATATGACACTTTTCCGCACCGTTCTAATTCCCGAATAGCCTGGGTGGTCGTCAACCCGTCCATTTCTGGTAATTCCCAATCCATGATAATAAGGTCAATTTGTTTATCCTGAACCAGATCCAATGCCTGAGAACCCTTTTCCGCAAGCAGGACATGACATCCCAGCCTGACAAACAACCCCGCCGCAACCTTTTGGTTGATAAGATTGTCCTCGACGATGAGAACCGTGGGACCATGGATGGGTTTCTGGGGATCGAGACGCTGCGCCCCTTTGTTGAGCATTCCCTCCCCTTCAATACCGGAAAAGAGCTTGGGTTCCCTACTTGACGTATCATTTGGTCTCGTTTGCTCAGAAAACACACAAGAAAACAATTGATCTCGATGGAGTGGGAGCGAAATAATGCCATCAAATAACTTGTCTAAATCCTCTTCGTCCTTCCAACACCACAAAGGTTTTAATCCCCAAATAGGCAGATTGAGAATTTCCAACCTACGTTTCTCGCCTTTCTGACTTTTCTCAATCCATTCATTCATATAAGGTTCACCAAGGATGACTCCGCGGAGAGGAAGCTCAGAAGAAGAACGTGTAGTGAACTGGAGGAAAACGTTTTCAACGGACCTAAAAGGGACAACCTTTACGCCCCTCTCAGCCACATACTGAGAAACCACCCAAGTAGACACTTCCAGGTGACTGACCACCCACACTTCCCCTGTAAGAGGCTGTGGTAGAACGTTTCCGGAAGTCACTGAATGGCGGGGAACTTGGAACGGGATATCACACCAAAATATGGAACCCTGGTCGGGACAACTTTTCAACCCCACAGTCCCATTCATGAGTTCTGCCAATTGTTTACAAATCGCTAACCCCAGCCCTGAGCCCCCAAATTTTCGACTCATAGAACTATCCGCTTGTGTAAAGACCTGAAATATTCTCTCCTGGGCTTCATCAGGTATTCCAATCCCCGTATCCTCAACCGATAGACGAACCCATTGTCGCACTCCATTTCCCTCGGGCTCTGGTGTTTCAAATGAACTGGGGCGGGATGACGAGTCTTTGCACCACACATGTTCAGGGCCTAGCAAGGTGACACGGAGAAGCACTGATCCCCGTTCGGTAAATTTAATGGCGTTTGAAAGAAAATTGCTGAGGATTTGACGTAACCGGTGACGATCACCCCATAGTTGTCGAGGAACCGAGGGTTCCACATACGCAGCTAAATCCAGGCTATGTTGATTCGCTCGCTGCGAAAACAAATCGATCACTTCCTGAACGAGTCCACCCAGATCGAATTCCATCTTTTCAAGTGACATGTATCCAGATTCTGCTTTCGAGAAATCCAAGATGTCATTCATGACCGTTAACAGTCCCTCTCCGGCATTCCGGATGGTTTGAATACATTCCTGTTGATCACGGTCTAATGCCGACCCCAGCAGAATTTCGGCCATCCCAATGACCCCATTTAATGGGGTTCGGATTTCGTGGCTCATCGTGGCGAGAAAAGCTGCTTTGGCCCGTGTGGCAGCCTCGGCTTTTATTAAAGCTTGATCCAGTTCTTGGTTTTTTTCTTCAAGTGTGTCCGCAAAAGCAGAAAATTCTTCTGTGGCTCTTTTGCTCTCGGTAATGTCAATCCCATATCCTCGCAATAAGCCCCAATCCGGATGTGACGTAAAAATCCAGTTAAACCATTTATCTCCAACATTTACCTCAAATTTTCCTCCGAGGTATCCCTTTGATTGGCTGAAAGTCCGTGGGGCAAAACTTTCTTCAGGTAGAGCGGCAGTAAAACCATCAGATCGAATTGGGGCCTCTTCCATCAAGCGTTGCATGGGTGGATTCGCATACCGAAGCACCCCATTGGATTCGATCTCAACGATGGGTATGGGACTTTCTTCAGGAATAGAGGCCAATTGGCGGCACTCTTCTGCCCGATCCATTTCTTTTTGTAACCCCCGAAACATTAACAAACTGCCCCTATGATGGTCCGTATCTACGGCAACTCCTTTTAATTCCACCCAACAATCCATCCCCATTTTTGTGCGCAAACGGGTGCGAGGTATCCAAATGACTTTCTTCTCCGCTAGGGACCCGGCTAATGGGCATACTTCTTCCTGGCCGTCTGCCATCGGCCCCACACACTCGAGAAGCTTGTGGCAATATTCCCCCGAGGGGAACCGGGCGCCCCACCCTAACAATTGGGACCCGGCGAGGTTCATATGGATCACCTTTCCCTGTTCATCGACCATACACGCCCCAATCATCAGGGTATCCCATAAGGTCTGAAAAATAATCGGATTGCTCCACATAACTTTACAAATATTCTGAAATCGGTCGGGAGAAATGTTGGCCTTCGAGTATTTTGGTAATAGAATGGCCTGACGGGGACGACCCCGGAGTAGCCAGGTTCACGACGTCAGGGACCGAGACCTCGGTTCCTTTGGCATCTCGAATAATTTTCACCCAGGGCTGCATCCGGGCTTCGGGATTTGGTTTCACGACGACGGCCTGCTCTCCCCCAGAAAGTTCGACCATGGTTCCAATGGGGTAGACACCGAGCACCCGGATCAAGGCTTCAACATAGGATGGAGGAAATTTTCCTTTTTTGGATTCTTGATATAATCGCCTCAGAATAATCGCCGCGGGAACAGGAGCCTGTTGGCCAGTTTCAGCCATGAATTCGTCAAAATAATCGACCAGACCCAGAAGAAGACTGATGGGGGAAAGCCATTCCCTACCTAATTTTTGGTACCCGGATCCATCCTGGAATTCATGATGTTCCTCCACGGAACGAAGGAGGCCTGGAGACCAACCGTCGCCTCTCTTTAAGAGGGCCACCCCAATACTGACATGTTGTTTCACCAGAGTGGATGAAGCCAAGGTCCCACCCCATTCCTTCTTTACTAAATTCTTGGGGAGCCTCATAAACCCAACATCATGGACCAATGCCGCAAGACATAGCTCCTCCAATTGTGCTTCTTCCCAACCCAATTCCATCCCAACCAATATGGAAAAAATGGCCGTGTCGACCACATGGGCATAGAGGGATCCTTGGTATGTCCGTAAACTTTCAAGAAGTGTCACCTCGGCCATTAAAACCGGCTGTGATATCGCCTGGACAAGAAGATTTCGCGAGGTCTCTAGCAAGGTAGGTTGATGAATGGGTTGCCCGGTTTTGACACCCTCAAACACTCTTTGGACCCCAGCCACGGCTTGTTCATGCAGTCGTTGTAGGACAGTTCGCTGTCCTAACTCCTTATTGGATTTCTCAAGAACGGTCTCCATCCTATTCTCTTGCCCTTGTTCTTCCACCGGCATTTGAGGCTGGGAATCCGCCTCCGAACCCTCAATCCTTTCCGAGTTCCCAAATGAACATTCTTCCGTTTCTTCGAGGACATCCACGCCCTTTGACACGTCAATTTCTACTTCTTTGATCCCGGAGTCTTGTAACTGTTGGATGTCGCCTTGTGTCGCAAGAAGTCGGCGATGAACGAAAAATGGAGACTTCCACCAGGAATCCAACACCCGGGTGAGAAACATCCCTTTCCGTAATTGCTGAGTGGATATTCGACGAAGCGGAAGGATAGTTGAACTCACCTGGGTTTGGGAGATTCGGGTCATCCATCACTCCCGGTAGTCATCAAAGAAGTGATTTTCTTTTCCCCAGAGAGTGAAAACGGGAAGAAACACGATTGAAAGGTGCCGCTCATTTGTGCCGCCATATACCCTCTAAGGCATACACCCACCATGAGCCACCCCAATTAGGTCGCAGACGCAGATGGCATAGCTAGCCCACAGGGAACCTCTTCAAGAGTTTGGTAAATGGGAATCATCTTCCCAATATTGGCCAGGTCTAACACCTGTTTTACATAGATTTGAGGGTTCACGAGATAAAAGGGAATCTTTTTATTTTTTAAGGTTTGATGGGCAATGACCAGGAGCCCTAAAGCCGAACTATCCACGAACGCAACCTGACCCAAGTCAAGGATGATAGGTAATTGTTCCTCCATAGCCTGATCTAAGTTTTCCTTAAATTCCTTCCTTGCCCCAAAATCGAAACGCCCATCCATATACATCACGACTTGATTGGACCCCTTTTCAACTGAGATATTCATACCCCTCCCCCTGGGTTTGAATTAACCACCACATGTGAATGAATGAGAAAATTGTCAACGAAACCGTAATATGAAGCTTATCGGTCTGAAAAGGGCAGGAATTGAGTGGAAATAGTGAAAGGTGGGAAAAAATTTCCTACTCTGTAGTAATGGGAACTTGGCTTTATGATTTGGGGTGCAAACCGATATGGGATTCCAATTCCTGTTCGACTTGATTGGCTTGAGCTCCACTATTATAAAGGACCAAATTCCCAAGATGTTCCGCACTCGCTTGTCCTATCAACTCGGAAAATTGAACGGCCACATGATCACTGCCTCCCCGCTTCACTTCCCCCTTTGCTTCGATGACGGGTCCCCCTTGACCCCCATTTAAGTAGACGAAGACCAAACACGGAGTCTTTTCGGGTAACGTGACATCACACTGCAACAACAATCCTTTATAACTGATA
Organism: Nitrospirales bacterium; assembly: GCA_965223495.1. GTDB lineage: Bacteria > Nitrospirota > Nitrospiria > Nitrospirales > UBA8639 > Nitrospira_E. Next base: position 1,962,077 of record OZ245001.1, read on the forward strand.
TCCCGCAATTCACCCTGAACCACAACCTGCCCCCCTACACTGAGCTCAGCATGAAGTGCGACCTTGACCCGTGTAAATTCTCGTTTATTCGTTTTCATCGTCATTCTTCTCCAATCGTAAGATTTTCCCCTCATGTTTGCCGTTCCACAGGGTGAGGAATAACGGTTGATTTTGGCAAACAAAGGTCATGGCGCTCACTTTTTCAGCCCTTGGAACGAATAGGTCATGTTGAGTGGTGGGTTGAACCGAGGGCAGAGACACATGAGATGGTCCAGGAACCACGGATAGGATATTCCTCCCCATCATACTCGTTAATTCATACATCGCATCCAATTGTTCCGAGTAGGTAGGCTCGACCTCCAGAGGGGAAAAAATATGGGAAGCGACAGATTTGGCCAGTGTGAGTGATCCATGAACAACCACCACACCATTCCATTCTCCCCAGATTTCAACCTTTCCCGTGAGGAAGTTTTCTACCGAATCTAATGAAATAAGATAGGGGCAAGGACTAATGTTGAGCCCCAACATGACTTCCCACGTGGTTTCGGTTTTTTCGCATAATTCCCGTTCAAGAATTTGCATGGCACCCCTCCCATACATTTTTTTTTAATCGGAAACATGAGACTCCAGAGAGATTGAGACCTTCATATCTATCATCAAGGTTTATGGTGGTTTCGGACCCCCCCAACATTAAATATCCCTGTGGATCCAGGAGTTTGCCAATTTTCTGGAGTACCGCCCTTTTGGCAGGTACGTCAAAATAAATCATGACATTTCGAAGTAACACCAAGTCTAATACGGGAAAAGGTAACCACTTTCCCATCAAATTCATAGTCTTAAAGGTAATCCGGTCCTTAATACCCTCATGAATTACCCAATTCCCTCCCACGGGGGTGAAATATTTTCTCAACAATGCTTCGGGCAGTCCTCGACTGATTTCAAGCGGGCTGTAGACCCCTTTTTGGCATCGAGCCACCATTTCATCAGATATATCCGTCGCGACAAATTCAACCTGCCAGGAACGTAATTGGGGAAATGATTCTAAAAGAATCAACAGTACGGAATAGGGTTCTTGTCCACTGGCACTGGCTCCACACCAAATATTGAGAGTTTTCGTCCGAGCCTTTCGAGAAATAATTTCAGGCAATAATTTGTCTTTTAATACACGAAAGGGGAGGTCATCTCGAAAAAAACTTGTTTCGTTTGTGGTCATCGCCTCAACCACTTGCTGATGTAAGGGGCTATAGGCCGTTTCTCGAAGCTTGGCTACCAGCGTCCCTATACTTGAAATTCTTTCACGCTTTGCGACGGGCTCCAACCTGGATTGCAACAGGTAGTTTTTTTCAGGTTCAAGGATAATAGCCGACCGGGAACGAACCAATTCACGAATAAAATCCCAATCCTGCAAATCTACCTCGTGTTTTCCCATTTGTGTGTTGACTTGCCTCGCAAATGATCAAGACCAAGGAGCCAAACTTTCAAAAAACGAAGGCCTTCCTGACAGAATAACCCTGCAGGATGACGCCTATCTCCCTTCTCAACCAGAAATTTGAAGAATACGGACTCAGACGCTTGGCCTAACCCTTGTGGAATATAGAGCAGGAATCGTTCCGGCCATGGCCTTAAAACCCCAATTATCCTGATTCTCCACCTTCTTATAGTTAGGGATAGATCCGTGCTCGTTTTCTTTCCTGTCCGTTATTCTTTCCCTGCCTTTTTCAAAGTTTAGCGGGACGAGACAATGATGAAAGGAACATCCGAGGAATTTCCTCCATAAAAACGGAACAGTCTATAAAAATAAAGGGAGGACTAGCGTGAACTAAATCGATTGAGGTGGGCCAAAATTGCCCCTGGAATTTCCGAAAGCGGCAATATTTTCTCCACTCCTCCAGCTTTGATCGCCTCTTTGGGCATGCCGAATACGACACAGGAGGCCTCATCTTGAGCCACATTCCAGGCTCCGGCTTTCTTCATTGCCAGCATTCCGGCAGCTCCGTCGTTTCCCATCCCGGTCAAAATCACTCCCAGACTGTTGGCTCCCGCATATTTTGCTACCGAAAAAAATAAGGGATCGACGGCCGGTCGATGCCGGTTTACCGGTGGGTCCTGATTCAAACTGACATAATACCGCGCACCACTGCGACGAAGTTCCATGTGGAAATTTCCGGGAGCCAAAAGGGCCTGACCTGGAATCACACTCTCTCCATCCTGTGCTTCTTTGACATGAATCTGACAGAGTTCATTGAGTCGGTCGGCAAAGGTCTTCGTAAATCGTTCCGGCATATGTTGCGTCATTAATATAGGGGGGGTATTGGAAGGGAGCACCTCCAGTAGTTCACGGAGGGCCTCTGTTCCCCCTGTAGAAGAACCAATGGCAATAATAGTATCCGTCGTCTTAATCATGGCAGATTGGGCGGCCAACGCTTTAATTCGTTCCGAACAGTCAGCAGGTGGGATGCGTTTTTTGACGTTGGCTTGCGCGGCGGCTTTTACCTTGGTGGTAATTTGATGAGACAATTCTTCTAGTCCTTGCCGTATATCAACCGAGGGTTTGGTGACGAAATCGACGGCCCCAAATTCCATGGCTTGCATCGTGGTGGCTGCTCCTTGCTCTGTGAGGGAACTGACCATGACCACTGGCATCGGACGGGCAGACATCAGTTTTTGAAGAAACGTCAACCCATCCATTTTCGGCATTTCTACATCCAGGGTCAGGACATGAGGATGTAAGGTTTTAATTTTATCCCGAGCGATATACGGGTCGGGAGCCGTACCCACGACTTCAATCTGAGGATCGTCGGATAAAATTTGCGTCATAAGCCCACGAATGAGGGCCGAGTCATCGACAATGAGTACTCGAATGGGATCATTTTCCATGGGGATCACCTTATTCCTTCACCGTAATTCCAAAACGCTTCGAGTGGGGAATCCTCAAGAACAATTTTCGTGCACCCAGACGGTCTTTCAATTGACCTAAAACAGGGTCACTTCAGACTGCACCGGAACCTGTTGCAATTTGGCTTGGTATTGCCCCTCTTCTTCCGCAATCGATTTGGCTTGAACCCGATCAAGTTTTTTCAACAATACCTTCCCTGAATCGGTAAAATAATACACCTTTCGAGGGCAGACATCCCCCACATTGGCCTTAAGAAGCGGGACATTCTCTCGGTCGAGATAATCAAGAGCCCACGCCGCATTTTTGGCCCCGATATCCATAGTCCCTTGGTAAATTTTTCCTCCGCCAAACACTTTGGCTTCCAATCGTTCTTTTTTCCCCCCACGCTGCAATAACCCATTGATGAGCATTTCCATCGCGAAGCTCCCATACCTTCCAGAGTCCGCCCAACTATCTTGCCCACCCGTGGAAGTCGGTGCGGCCAACATAAAATGGTTCATTCCACCAACACCAGCCATGGGGTCACGCAAGCATACGGAAATGCAGGAACCAAGGACCGTATATACCACCTTGGGTTCAACACTCACGAAATATTCTCCCGGCAAGATGACCGCGACCTCATAAGGAAAGCGGGTATCCTCGATACGCCGAATATGTCCAAATTCCATTAAAGAGGACGAATGACTCATAGGGTGGATAGAGGCTTTTGATAAATGGTGGGGCGGAGATAGGTAAAAGGATGATCGATCCACTGTAAACTTTCTGAATGCCCAATGAACAAATATCCTCCCGGTCGCAAATATCGGAAAAACTTCGCCATGAGATTGGACTGAGTCGGCCGATCAAAATAAATCATCACATTTCGACAAAAGATGACATCCAGTGAAGAACGAATGGGAAAGCTCTGATCCATTAAATTTATCCGACGGAACGCGATTAATCGGGATAAATGCGGCTTCACTTTCATCATCCCCTCCTGAGCCCCTTTTCCTCGCAAGAAATGTCGTCGCACTAAATCAGAGGGGAGTTGTGCGACACGCTGTTTTTCATATATTCCCGATGCGGCTTTGGCTAAGACACGAGTCGAAATATCGGAAGCCAAAACTTTTATATCCCATAGAGAAATATTCGGTAATGCATCACACAAAGTCATGGCAATAGTATATGGTTCCTCGCCGGAGGAAGAAGCAGAAGACCAGACTCGAAGCGTTTTGATATGGGCAACTTCCGGAAGGACCTGTTCCCGTAAAAAGTCAAAATGAACGGGTTCGCGGAAGAAATCAGTCTTATTCGTAGAGATCAAATCCAACAACTTGGTCAGTTCTTCCTCGCCGCCCTTTGTGCTCACTCGATCAAAATACGCTTGAAAGGATGTTAAATGTAATTCCCGCAACCGTTTTCCCAGGCGCGAAACCAATAAGGTCTTTTTGGGAGTATCTAACCTGATCCCAACCTGTTCATATATGAGTGTTTGAAATTGGGAAAATTCTTTGTCCGTTAATGTCGTACTCATTCCACCCTTCCTTCGCCTATCATATAAATTTCGTTTTCTTCCTTTTGTTAATATGGGGCTATGGCATTTTTCCCTTTTTCGTTCTTTAACTCACAGGGATCCAAACAAACAACATCCAATACACGGAATAGGCGGTTAATATGGTCCCTCCGAATGTCCATTGGAGCATGCGCCCCAATCGCCGATGACGAGAGATTCCGACTATCATTGCACCCACCCCAGACCCATGACGTAAATAACGAATCCCGATCACCATGTTTGCCCCTCCGAGGCCGATGGTTGCTAATGCTAAGCTGGTATGAACCAGCAAGATTGGAACGTATATGGCCCAATACTGAAAGGTGGTTCCTATAAATTCGTCACGTCCCAACACGAGTTGTTTGATGACATAGGCGACCATCCACATTCCCACGAGGGTAAAAGAAATGATCATATATTTCCTATGGGTATCTACTTCATGCCGCCTGGCAGATTGAACGCCTAACAGCGCCATTCCATAAGCCACCGTCATGCCCACCAACACCAGGCCCCACCACATATTCTCAACACTCAGCATGGCGAAACCCTCCCAAGGTCAATCGGTGAAAAGGAAGAGTGTATGATTTCCTCACGGGGAAAAATTTCAACTTATGATTCCAAGAGTGCACAATGAGGCCCTCTTCTAGAATTATCGGCACAACCAAAGCCGTTTTTAATGGGAAATCTTGGAATTTTTATTCAAAAGAAAAGAGAGAAGAGGGTAAAACTCGGCAGATAAAAAAAGCGTGGAAAAGGGAAAATTCCCTTTTCCACGCTCGGCATTTGTTACCTATCAGGAAAAACGGGTTATTTCATTCTAACGACGATCGCACCCATAAAATCGCCACGTTTCCAATCTTTCTTCGTGGTTTTGGGATGGTTGTTATGGCAATCCGCGCAACCTTGGACGATGGCAAAATCTGCGGACATGCCAACCGTTTTCGCTCCATCAGTCCCCGTGATCACCTTCTTTTTTCCACTAGCCAGAGCGGCCAACATTTCTTTTTCTTTCGGGGTTTTTGCGGCATTGGAAGCATACAAAGGATCCGTCCCCACTAAGGCCAATTCAAAGTCTCGAATTTCTTTGCCTAATTCTTTCACAAATTGTGCCGGCAACATAATGGCATGGTCATCCTTCACCCAACCCTCACTTAATTTCACCCCTGCCTTTTTCGCATCGGCAATGACACCCTTGACATAGACAGTCCGCGCCGCCTTTGCGGTTGCGAGGATGTACTCTGCCGCTTTTTCCTTGGTCATATCGGCCGCCTGACCGACTGACAGGAACATCAGCACTCCCACCACCAATAGCCCAAACATTGTAGAGATTGCAGCCCATTTTCTCATAGACCTCACCCTCCTTTAAGTGTTGGAAAACCTGGTGAAATGAATTGTGACTTCATTATGGGGGGCCACTAGCCTATCCGACATAATTGGGAACAGTCAACCTCATTTAGGTTCCCATACCCATGGCCTTAGGTCAATCGGTTTGTCTTGCCCCTGTTCATTTATGGGGCTAAAATTCCTCGAATAAATCATTCTCCGTCTTTACCCCCGTCATACCAGACCGAGAGCCCATAGTCACGAGGTTCCGATCATGAGTTGACTCAACTTCAGACGGATTAATGGTTGTGGATGTCGGAATCACACTGCATGCATTCAAGTTGGAGGAATTCTTTTGGAAATTTCCCCGTTGACCAGTCTGTGAGGAAATTCGCGAAGTAGAGGTCTTTTTACCCGCTTCCACCTTAAAAAATTCTACCTGTGTCAGCAGATCTTTGGCTTGATGGGCCATCGATTGGGAGGCCGAGGTCGTTTCCTCGACTAAGGCCGCATTCTGCTGGGTGCCCTGATCCATCTGCATCACCGCCTTATTGACCTGGTCGATCCCCGCCGCCTGCTCCTGCGAGGCCGCCGAGATCTCCGCGATGATATCCGTCACCCGTTTGACGGAATTCACGATCTCCGCTAACGTCTGCCCCGATTGATTCACCAGATTGCTGCCATCGGCCACCTTCTGCACCGACTCATTGATGAGCGCCTTGATCTCCTTAGCCGCCGTCGCCGAACGTTGCGCCAAATTGCGCACTTCCGAGGCCACCACGGCAAAGCCCCGGCCCTGCTCGCCCGCCCGGGCCGCTTCCACCGCCGCATTCAAGGCCAACAGGTTCGTTTGAAAGGCAATCTCATCGATCACGTTGATAATATCCGCAATCTTCTTACTACTCGAGTTGATTTCCTCCATCGCCCCGACGGCTTTGTCGGTGACGGCCCCGCCCTTTTCGGCTACTTCCCGGGCCGCCACGGCCAACTGATTGGCCTGTTTGGCATTGTCGGCATTTTGCTTGATCGTGGAGGTCATTTGCTCCATCGAGGCACTCGTCTCTTCCAACGCCCCGGCTTGGGCCGACGTGCGTTGCGAGAGATCGGACGTTCCATCATTTATTTCAGCTGTTCCAGTCGTGATGGATGTCACTGCCATTTTTACTGATCGAACGACTTCACTCACCCGATCGAACATGGCATTAAAGGATTTCCCCGTACGTCCAATCTCATCGTGAGCCAGAACCTCCGTTCGAACGGTCAAGTCCCCTTCTCGAGCCTGAGAAGCCATGAGCTCCAATCGTTTGATAGGCCTGAGCACCAACCTGGATAGTAGGAGATAGAGGAGAGTCATGGTTAGCAGACCAACTCCCAGGATACCCGCATACATGTTTTGGAGATTGCTATTCAATTGCGCCATAGGCACATCCATGGGGATCTGAACCGTGACGGCTCCCAACATATCCCCCACATTTTTCCCTTCATGACAGGATACGCAAGCCTTTACGCTGGCAATATCAGGCGTAGCTCGACGGTACATCAATTGCCCATTGACCATTTCAATCTTCGAATATTCTAGTTTCCCGGCTAATAACGAGGCCACAGCCTCCTTTTCAAAAGGATCCTGAGGAGCATTGGCCGAATTGAGGGGCGTAGGGCTAATCACACGGGCATTGTACACCCCTTCTTTAGCGAGGGTTTCTGAGGTTTCACGGGTAAACGTCGCAGGAAATGGTATAGTGTCCGGTTCACTATGTTCAATACCGGTTTTCATTCCGGCCGCTTTGGCCTTGACGACAAATTGCTTGGCCACATAGGCTCGGGTTACTTGAATCTGTTTTTCAATGATAGAAGCTTGATTAGATAACACACGATGCAAATCAGATTCGAGCTGTTGACCAAGTAAAAACGCACCTCCCACGAGCAAGCTTGCGAATACCAAAAGAGTCGTGATGACGACCTTGGGGCCAATTCCCAATTCATTCCATTTCCAATTCCATACGTTTCCCATGTGTTTCCCTTCAATTGTGATGTACAATAATGTCCCTCAACCCAATAGATGCAACCAGGTTGTCCATGATGCCTAAACAATTCAGTCAAGGAAAAAGCTTTGGCGGTGAACCTAGACCTCGACACAAAGAGATCGGCCATGCCAAGGGTGAAGACCCCCGAATACGGAGGTCTAAGGGTTGTTCAATCGCTGACCTTTTTAGACACAAACAATACGGATTTCTGAGATGACGTTAAAATTCTTCAAAAAAATCTTCATCTCCCTTTCGACGTTCATGTCCATTGGAACTGCCCACCCCAACCGGTTGAGCTGGAGGGGGAGTAGAGACCACTTTGGTAGGACTGGCTGTAGGTTTAACCGGATCGGAGGTAAGTTCAACCTTGGAATGTGGAACCGTCCCATTTCCCGTATGTACCCGATTACTATTTTGACTCTTGTCCCGTTGATGCCCTTCTTGAGTCTTAAAGAAAGCGACCTGATCCAGTAAGGCCGCGGCCTGCTGCTTCATCGATTGCGACGAGGACGTCGCCTGCTCCACCAAGGCCGCATTCTGCTGGGTGCCCTGATCCATCTGCATCACCGCCTTATTGACCTGGTCGATCCCCGCCGCCTGCTCCTGCGAGGCCGCCGAGATCTCCGCGATGATATCCGTCACCCGTTTGACGGAATTCACGATCTCCGCTAACGTCTGCCCCGATTGATTCACCAGATTGCTGCCATCGGCCACCTTCTGCACCGACTCATTGATGAGCGCCTTGATCTCCTTAGCCGCCGTCGCCGAGCGTTGCGCCAAATTGCGCACTTCCGAGGCCACCACGGCAAAACCCCGGCCCTGCTCGCCCGCCCGGGCCGCTTCCACCGCCGCATTCAAGGCCAACAGGTTCGTTTGAAAGGCAATCTCATCGATCACGTTGATAATATCCGCAATCTTCTTACTACTCGAGTTGATTTCCTCCATCGCCCCAACGGCTTTGTCGGTGACGGCCCCGCCCTTTTCGGCTACTTCCCGGGCCGCCACGGCCAACTGATTGGCCTGTTTGGCATTGTCGGCATTTTGCTTGATCGTGGAGGTCATTTGCTCCATCGAGGCACTCGTCTCTTCCAACGCCCCGGCTTGGGCCGACGTGCGTTGCGAGAGATCCTCATTGCCCTGCGTAATCTCTGCCGAGGCCGTCGAGACCTGTTCGGCCGCTTGCCGCACTTCGCCCACCACAGTCGTGAGATTCTCGAGCATCGTATTCATCGCCTGGCCCAGTTGACTGAGTTCATCCCGGCCCTTGACTGTCGCGCGGGGCGACAGATGCCCATCGGCCGCCTGTTGCGCCACCGTCGTGATGGCGATCAAATTGCCCGCCCCTTTACGGCCTACGATCCAGCCCAACGGCACCAACAGGGCCAAACACACGAGCCCCGTCAGGACGACTTTTCGCTGAATACCCAGGGCCTCGGCCACGGCTTCTTCCTCCGGGACACGCACCAGGACCGACCAGTTCATGCCGGGATAGCCCAGGGCGCCTTTCAGGTGTGTATAGCCCCCCACTTGCGTCATCCCCTTGCGGGCATGCGTAGCAAATTGAAACCCGGTCTCGCCCTTGACGGCGGCTTGGGCCACAGACACCCCTTTCTTGGCCAGGTTGAGTTTCATCAGGACCTCAAAGTCGCGGACCACCTCTTCCGTGCCCCGGCTACTCGGGTCGTAGTCGATGAGTACCCGACCGTCTTGATCCAAAAGGGTGAGCTCGGCGCCCGGAAAACCTATGCTCTTCAGAATGCTGTAAGCATCACGGAATAAACCCTCGACCACGCCAAAATTCGTGCGGTTCGACCAGTAGGCCACCACGGTCCCATTTTCATCATAGACCGGGGCGGAAAAACCCATGACCAGGCCGTCGTTGCCCAAAGCCTGTTGCACATCCGGATCTACGTGCACATCCTCAATGAAGGTCCCGGTGGAGATATCATTCCCGGGGGCAGTGAAGGGCATGGTGGTCGTAAAGGCTTCGGCTTCTAAGGCTTGAAACCAGGGTGTCTGAGCAAAATTCTTCTCGAAGAGGAATTTATAATCAATCGGTTCGCCCTGAGCATTGACGAAATTGACCGCAATCAGATCCCCTTTGGTGTCAACAAGAAGAGCCAAATCATAGATGCCATAGGCTTTCACGTATTTATTCATCACTTGGCTGATCACATTGTATTCAGTGGGATCGTACCATTGGGAGGTGCGTGTAATGGCATCATTAAACCCGAAAGCTTGCACATCTCCGTACCGCTCGAAAAGGTTCCGGTCGATTTTATCCGCGAGGCTCTGGGCCTCTGCCATAAACCGAGATCCGGCTTTATCTTTCATATCGTCCGCGGCCCCAAACGCGATAAGCCCGACGGCCGCCATCGGGAGGACTCCAAATATGACGAAAATAGTGACTAATTTTGCTGCGATGCCCCAACTGAGAAATTTTGTGAATGCATTTTTCATATGTCCCTCACGAGCTAATAGTTTATGGGTTGGGTAACCCAACTAGAGGAGGTACTCGTTTTAGAACCTGGAATGCTCCAGTCATTAAACAGCCCTCAAACGCCTTTTTCTTCCATCGGTCTGTTTCAAATTCCCTTTATTTTTCTCCCTTCACAAAAAAAGGATGGATTATGTGATATTTTGGGTCAAAATGCGGTGACAAAATATCCACGTATGTCCTTCTTTCGTCATGTTTAGGTTTTCAAGCACACTTCCTGACCTTTTCCTACCTATGGACCTATCGGATAAAGGCCTATACCAATTAACAGCTGATCCTATTCAAACGTTAGCATGGATCTTAGGAGTACCTTGTCCCCACACGGCACCATGACCGCTTCCCAAGGAAAGAGACAAGAAGATATTCCGACTTCATTGTGTGTTAAAATTCCTCAAAAAATTCATCCTTGAGTGCCTGCCCATTCGAACTACCTACTCCCACCAATTCGGGTTTGGGAGTAAATTCAGTGGATGCCGGTGGCGCTGATCGCTTCTCTAACCCACCGTCCTTTGGGCCCGGTTTCTTCAACGAAGCAGGACTTTTTGCCAGACCGATGCCCATCCCAGTCTTCGAGCCTGATTTGTCCTCTGCCAAGGTAAAGTAGGCCACCTGCTCAAGTAAGGCCGCGGCCTGCTGCTTCATCGACTGGGAGGCCGAGGTTGCTTCCTCGACCAAGGCGGCATTCTGCTGGGTGCCTTGATCCATCTGCATCACTGCCTTATTGACCTGGTCGATCCCCGCCGCCTGCTCCTGCGAGGCCGCCGAGATCTCTGCGATGATATCCGTCACCCGTTTGACCGAATTCACGATCTCCGCTAACGTCTGCCCCGATTGATTCACCAGATTGCTGCCATCGGCCACCTTCTGCACCGACTCATTGATGAGCGCCTTGATCTCCTTAGCCGCCGTCGCCGAGCGTTGCGCCAAATTGCGCACTTCCGAGGCCACCACGGCAAAACCCCGGCCCTGCTCGCCCGCCCGGGCCGCTTCCACCGCCGCATTCAAGGCCAACAGGTTCGTTTGAAAGGCAATCTCATCAATCACGTTGATAATATCCGCAATCTTCTTACTACTCGAGTTGATTTCCTCCATCGCCCCGACGGCTTTGTCGGTGACGGCTCCGCCCTTTTCCGCCACTTCCCGGGCCGCCACGGCCAACTGATTGGCCTGTTTGGCATTGTCGGCATTTTGCTTGATCGTGGAGGTCATTTGCTCCATCGAGGCACTCGTCTCTTCCAACGCCCCGGCTTGGGCCGACGTGCGTTGCGAGAGATCCTCATTGCCTTGCGTGATCTCCGCTGAGGCCGTACTCACATTATTAGCTCCGTCCCGCACGACCTGGACGATTCCTCCCAGATTTTCGATGGCGGTGTTCAAACTCGATTTAATCTTGTCAAATTCCCCCTCATAGCCCCCTTGAACCTTCTTACTCAGGTCTCCTTCGGCCAATCCGCTCAGGACGGTTTGAGCTTCACTCATGGGTGTGGATACGGCTTCTAACAATTGATTCAGATTTGAGCCGATCGTTTTAAATTGCCCCTCCAGTCGCTCCACGTCAATCCGATCCGCGAGCTGGCCCTTAGCAGCCGCCCCAATCAGCTGATCAACGGCCTGCTGAGCCTGTTTCTCTGCCGTGACATCCCGCCATTCCACCACATTACCTAGATATTCCCCCGTGTCAGACATTATTGCGGAAGCCTGGAGGTCCAAGGTCAGATCCCCTAGATGAATTTCCGTGCCGTAAGGCAAATTCTTGGGATCGTCCAGCAACCGGCGTTGATGCGCCGGGTCTTTATGGTAATCATCGATACTCGAACCCATCACTTTATCGACGGCGAACTGGGGAAGAGCCTTTTGAATGTCCTTTTCCAGCCCCTGTAACGTCTTCACAGATTGTTTATTCACAAAAATGATCTGATAATTTCTGTCGCAGACCAATACATTGGTGGAAGCATTATCCAAGGCCGTCTTAAGGCGCATACTTTCAGTTGCCGCATTTTTTTGGGCCGTGATGTCCGTGGCAAACTTGACCACCTTGCAGGGCTTACCATTCGCATCCATGATGGGATTGTACGAGGCCTGAATCCATACCTCTTTTCCTCCTTTGCCCACTCGCCTATACACCCCGGCATCGAACTCTCCACGGTTCAGTTTGGCCCAGAAGGCGCCATAGGCCGGCCTGTTAGCCTCTTCGCTGTCCACAAACATCCGATGATGCTGTCCTTTAATCTCCTCCTCGGTATAGCCCACCGTCTGACAGAAGTTGGCATTGGCGGCCAGAATGGTTCCATCCAACTGAAATTCAATGACCGCCTGCGCCTTATTTATGGCTTCCATCTTCCCTTCAAAGTCAGCTCCAATGGCCTTCTGCTGGGTAATATCCGTGGCAAACTTGACCACCTTGCAGGGCTTGCCATTCGCATCCATGATGGGATTGTACGAGGCCTGAATCCATACCTCTTTTCCTCCTTTGCCCACTCGCTTATACACGCCAGCATCGAACTCTCCACGGTTCAGTTTGGCCCAGAAGGCGCCATAGGCCGGACTGTTAGCCTCTTCGGGAAGGACAAACATTCGATGATGCTGTCCTTTAATCTCCTCCTCGGTATAGCCCACCGTCTGACAGAAGTTCGCATTGGCAGCCAGAATAGTTCCATCCAACTGAAATTCAATGACGGCTTGGGCTTTACTGATGGCCTCCATCTTGCTTTCATATTCACGCCCTTGAGCGATGTTACCTTCTATCTCTTGCGCCATCGTATTAAAGGCATTCCCCAATTGCCCAATCTCATCTTTCGCGCGAACCACCACGCGGGCTGCATAATCTCCTGCCGCCATTTGATCCGCAGCATCCTGAAGATTCCGAACTTGCTGGGCTCCGCGTCGCCCAATCCACATTCCTAAGGGCACCAATAATCCTAAGCAGATCAACCCAGTCACCATGACTTGATTTTGTATCGAATTTGCCCCAGCCACCGCCTCCTCTTCCGGAACACGCACCAACACAGCCCAGTTCATGCCGGGGAAGCCCAGGGCGCCTTGCAAGTGGGTATAGCCACCAACTTGCGAGATCCCTTTGCGGGCATGCCTGGCGAATTGGAAGCCCGTCTCCCCTTGCACCGCCGCTTGGGCCACGGACACCCCTTTCTGGGATAGATTGAGTTTCATGAGGACATCGAAGTCATGGACGATCTTTTCGGTACCGGTAGTCATCGGATCGTAATCGATGAGGATCCGGCCATCCTGATCCAAAAGCGTGAGTTCGGCTCCGGCAAATCCCATATTCTTCAGGTTGGTATAGGCCGCCTGAAAAATATCTTCCACGACACGAAAATTCGTGCGGTTAGACCAGTAGGCCACCACCGTCCCATTTTCGTCATAGACCGGGGCCGAAAAGCCCATGACCATCCCGTCCGTGCCCAAAGCCTGTTTCACATCCGGATCCAGATGCACATCCTCGATGAAAGTCCCGGAAGAGATATCATTACCCGGCGCTGTGAAGGGCATCGTGGTCGTAAATTGGCCAGCTTCTAACGCTTGAAACCACGGGGTCCGAGAGAAGTTCTTCTCAAACAAGAATTGGGAATCAATGGGTTCACCCTGCGCATCGGTATAATTCACCGCAATCAGATCCCCTTTGGTGTCGACGAGAAGAGCCAGATCATAAATGCCGTAGGCTTGCACATATTTATTCATGACCTGACTGATCACGTTGTATTCGGTGGGATCGTACCATTGGGATGTCCGAGTAATGGCATCATTGTACCCAAAGGCTTGTACATCTCCGTACCGCTCGAAGAGGTTTCGGTCGATTTTATCGGCGAGGCTCTGCGCTTCCGACATGAAGCGGGAACCCGAATTCTCTTTCATCTCGTTCGCAGCCCCAAACGAAATGACCCCCACGACCGCCATAGGAATCACACCGAAGATCAGAAACACCGTCACTAATTTGGCGGCCAGTCCCAAACTTGAAAATCTTGTGAATGCGTTGCTCATACGTCCCCCATAAGCTAAAGATAATTGGCTTGTACAAATCAGTTTTAGTTAGAGGGGTATGTGGCATAACTAAAATTTTGAGATTTAAACGCTATTTATAGATTCATGAATATATTGAATGCCCGAAAAATCGTATGATTCAAGCCGACAACATTCATCACTTGGAATGGGCTATGCTTCAACGACTTCCATTTCCGCAGGAATATCCGTGACCTTTTTTACCTCTTCATCGGACAGCACCCGATCAATATCTAACAGCGTGACCAGATGATCATTGGAATTTCCAATTCCAGCCACGAACGTGATATCTACCGTACTGCCTAGTTCCGGTGGAGCCTGAATATCTTTGGCATCAAGATCCAATACATCGGAAACCGCATCGACCAAAAACCCCATCACTCGATTTCGCACATTGACCACCACCACGACCGTAAAAGACGTGGGTTCCGTAACCCCCATGCCGAATTTCAGGCGCAAGTCCACGATAGGCACGATTGTTCCTCGGAGGTTCAGGACCCCTTTCAGATAATCGGGCGTGTTGGGGATCTTCGTCACAGTCGTGTATCCTTTTATTTCCTGGACTTTGAGGATATCTACTCCATAGAATTCATCCGCCAGATTAAACGTTAAAAATTGTTGGCCGTCCCGACTATAAGCCCCGATGTGTTCTTGCTGTTCAGTCATTTCAACGATTGCCGTGGACATACATGCCCTCCTTATTGAAAACGCTTCTGATTACCCGAATGAAACTTCGGGTCTATTTCCGTTTATACCAACACCCATAATCCTGATGGTTCCTTCGCCTTTCACGCGGCCTCGGTTTGTCCAATTCGAGTCAGTTTCGCTAATCCAGGCACATCTAAAATTAGGGCAACATGGCCATCCCCTAAAATGGTCGCCCCCGATATGGCTTCAACCTTTCGATAATTTTGCTCCAGGCTTTTTATCACGACCTGTTGTTGCCCAGTCAGTTCATCAACCAACACCGCCACTCGACGGCCTTCGGCTTCCACGATAACCAACAAGGCTTGTGCTGGATCTGTGTAATCAGGCGTCACCTGAAAGACCTCATAGAGACGCACCATCGGAACCCATTCCCCACGGAGGTTCACCACTTCGCCCTTCCCGACAATCCGCTGCAGGTCAGTCGGTTTGGGACGAATGGACTCCGTGACCGTGATGAGGGGAATAATATAATTATCTTCTCCGACACGAACGGTCATCCCATCGATAATCGCCAACGTCAAGGGCAACTTTAAGGTTAAACAAGACCCCTTTCCTGGAGTACTTTGAATGCTGACGGATCCCCCTAACCCTTCAATATTTCGCTTCACAACATCCATGCCAACCCCTCGCCCTGAGACATCCGTTATAGTCTCCGCCGTAGAAAACCCTGGACGAAAGATCAATTGGTACACTTCTTCATCACTCATGGTGAATCCGTCCGCGATGACCCCCCGTTCAATGGCTTTGGCCACGATTTTCTCTCGATTCAACCCTCGCCCGTCATCTTCCACGGCGATACAAATATTTCCCCCATCGTGATACGCATGAAGCCGTATCGTTCCTCGCTCGGGTTTACCTTCAGCTAGTCGTTCGTCAGGCGTCTCTAGTCCATGGTCAGCTGAATTTCGAACCAGATGGGTCAAGGGGTCTCCAATGGCTTCGATTAGGGTCTTATCCAATTCCGTTTCTTCTCCGGACATCACCAGTTGTATGTGTTTCCCACTTTTTCCCGCTAAATCTCTGACCAAGCGGGGGAAACGATGGAAGGCACTACCAATCGGCATCATTCTGATTGACATGACCCGTTCCTGGAGCTCACGAGTATTTCGTTCCAGTTGGACGATGCGTTCTTGAAGGACCGATAACTGGTCGATGGTAAATTTTTCCCCAAGGTCCGTAATCATGGATTGAGTTATGACCAGTTCTCCCACGAGGTTGATGAGTTTATCGATCTTTTCTGTATCCACACGAATGGAGGCCTGTTCGGACTTTTTCAATTGCTGTTGTTTTTGTAGGGCCTGATTCAATTGTTTGGGAGTCACCTTCTTGTCATCGACGAGAATTTGTCCCAAGGGTTTTTGCTTCGCCAGACTTTCGGCCACCTGATCCGAGGTGACCACTCCCTCCTCCAAGAGAATTTCCCCAACCTTTTTATACGAAGTCTTCTGAGCAGGAGCACAATCCGTAATCGTAAGCTGGCTACCATCACGAACAAAATCAAACACCGCCTCGACGGTTTCCAGCGGAACGTCGGTTTCCAACTCCACGCCCCAGCTTAAATAACATCGTTCCGGATCCATTGCTTCAAGGGGAGGAATGTTTTCTGTACGAACCTCCAAAGCCCTCACCATTCCTAGCTCATGAAGCTCCTTAAACAATTGGGAAGGATCCAACCCTCGTTGAAATAATTCCGGCAAAGGATGCCAATCAATTTTGATCAATCGCCAAGGAGTCTGTGAAGATGGATTCGTTTTGGGGGGAACGTCCTCAACTGGCCCATCCACCTTGAGTGGAGCATCTCCTTGCTGACAGGCTTCCAGCTCACCTTCTACGGCTTGAATCGCAGCCTCATCCGCCGCATCTCCTCCTTGTGCAGCATTCAACAAGGTTTTTAATCCATCCAAGCTCCGGAGCAAGACATCGATCACATTCGGAGTGACCGGCATCTGTTCATTCCGTAAGAGATCGAGCACATTTTCCATTTTATGAGTTAGGGCCCCGATGGCAGAAAAATTAAACATTCCCGCATTCCCTTTAATGGAATGGGCTGCTCGAAAAATTCGATTGAGTAAATCCAAGTCTTGTGGGCGTTGTTCTAGGGCCAATAACCCAGACTCCATCGTTTCCACGTGCTCAGATGATTCTGTAAAAAAACCCTCCTGGAAACGTGAGAGATCGACAGTCATGACCACACTCCTTTATTGTTGAACTTTAGACAACATTGAGTTAGACCCTCATGCCCTGCCTCACAACACTGAATATTTAACTTTCGGGGTGATGGACGAGAGAAGGGCATCTTTTATCCAGGCAATACTTTTTTAATCGTGGCGAGCATTTGTTCAGGATTAAAAGGCTTGACCACCCAACCGGTTGCCCCAGCACTCTGCCCTTCCTTTTTCTTATCATCCGACGATTCGGTCGTCAGCATGAGTATCGGAGTAAATTTATGTGTCGCCATGCCTCGTACGGCCTTAATCAAAGAGATGCCATCCATATTGGGCATGTTGAGATCAGTAATAACCAAGTTCGGATTGGCCCCTCCATTCAATTTATCCACGGCCTCTTTCCCATCCCCAGCCTCAACCACTTCATAGCCTGCCCCGGTTAAGGTGAAACTCACCATCTGCCTCATGGAGACCGAATCATCAACGACTAGCACCGTCTTACCCATAATATTCCTCTCTCGTTATGTGTATTAGGATGAGGCGTGGGCTTCTGCTTGTTCGCGCCTCATCGATCAAACGACTCCCCATTCCCCAAAACGTGGTTAAAATAACGTGACATTGTCTCCCTCATCAGTCCCCCCAGTCCCTACCATGACGGCTTCTTCTCCAGCCTGAGCGGCCTCCATGGTGAGCCGTTCAGATTCCATGGTGTAGGCATGTTCTAAATTCTTGAGCTCGTCTAGAACATCCGGCAACATATCTGTCCCTCCCGTATTCTCGACGACCGATTGTAGGGGTGTATAGATCCGTTCCAGGGGCTGATACACATGCTCCAATTTTTGTCGGGTAATATCTTGGAATTGCATCGACATGACAATTTGCCCAATATCTTCTCCTAGGGCCTTCGCCCGACCGGAATTTTGTCCAACACTAACCTTTAAGGCTTCATTCTTAGCAGCCATGATTTCTGTCATTTGAATGATGGTTTGTTGCGCCTGGACGGTTTCCGATAAATCCAAGGCTGCCAACACCTGAATTTCGGCCATCGCAGATTCGGTTGTTCCCTTGACCGCGGTCGCCAAGGTCCGAATTTGCTCTGCAGCCTGCCCCGACCGGTTCGCTAGTTTCGTGACCTCATCCGCAACAACCGCAAACCCTCTTCCATGTTCCCCGGCCCTCGCCGCTTCAATCGCTGCATTCAAGGCCAATAATCGTGTTTGGTCTGCTATAAACTCAACTTCTTCGACCACCTCAGAAATCCGGGAAGTTGTATCGACGGCTTTTTCCATCACACCCACCGTGGTCACAGTCACGGTCGCAGTCTGGGTCACTTGCTGAACAAACATTTCCATCGTGTCTTTGGTCTCTTTCAAAATTCGTTCTACGGAATAATCTTCGTTAGAATTTCCACTTTCTCCCGTGTTTAAAAGGGATTCCGTTTGGTCCGCCGCTTCTCGAGCCTGTTGAGAAATTTGTTTAAAACGTTGAATAAGACCAGCGGCAGCATCTTCCGTTTCCTGAATCACGGCTTTTATTTGTCCGACAAAAACCGGAAAGACCGGAGCCAAGCACCCACAAAATTCTTTCCAATTCTGAAGGGATTGTTGCTGGGCTTCCTCCGAATACTGTAGAGCCTTCGCTAACCCCTTGATTCGACTCTCCGCACTTCGTGTCCCAATAACATATCCACCGATTCCACCGATTCCTAATACCCCAAGCCAAAGTATCCAATCACCAACCACACATCACCTCATTCATCAAAGTATCGAAAATAAAAAGGGAAGGTCTCCACAATAATCTTAGTTCTCGAGGGGGGGGAAATATTGAGAAAATCCAATTTGCTCGAACCGATCTCGAATGTGCTGCGAATACCCTTTTATCGTGAGTCTTCCACCACGAGTGGCCGCGACCATTAATTGGATACAAGAGGAATCCATTCGATCCACCTCCGTAAGATCCAATTCCACTGGTCCATCTTGTTCATGCAACATGAGCAAATCCGAATGAAATTGTGCCGCTTCAAAAATCGTTAAATCTCCCAAGGGTTTCATTGTGGATTCGAGTGATTGTTCCTGTTTTTTGTCGCGAGCGTCCTTCATCGATTTCCTTTTCTTGGCGATTTTGGTTTTTCCGGCCATCGTATTACTTAAAGAATGTGGGTTAGAAGAATCGTAAACAAATTGACGCCATCTTCCCCGTTTGAAATAACTAGCGATGACATTTCACACCTATCAAAACTTGTTTTCTATTTCGACCATTCCGGAGTGTTTCTTAATATTGACCCTGTTTTTTTATTTCCTTAGGACACCTGTCCGTAGGAAAAATTTTCCTATTCCCTATCAATATGTTAGAAGAAACATCACCACTTCAAAAAAGGAGTCAATGGGGTGAGGACCCACACGTATTACCCGTATCTCCAATTCCTGAGCCTGCTCCAATCAGTGCACATCTTGGCAACTGAATGAGGCAGATTACCCTATTCCCGTTGCCTTGATACTCCAAGGAATCAAAACTCAGGTTTTTTGCCATCGCAATCCCTCGCCCATGGCTTTCCAACAACCGATCTGCTCGAATTTCTTCAAATTCCCGCCAATCAAATCCCTCCCCTTGGTCCACAATCGTGATTCGTATTTGCGTTTCTTCTTTTTCCCAGAACACATCCACCACCTTATGGGAATTTTCAACCAATGCCAGGCGCCGTTCAATTTCCTCTTCCCACCGATCGGCCAGTTGAAGTTCCGTTTTTTCATGGAACCCTATTCCTAAATTTCCATGTTCGACGGCATTGGCCATGAGTTCATTCAACCCGAAAGCGGCTTTTTCCGGATCTGGGCATAAATGGCCCAAAACCATCGCCAAATCAAAACACTCTTCCATCGTCTGAACTTGAAATTGTCCTTGTTTCAAAAAGTTCAAGGATTGATTATTCTTGGTAATGTTATGGGCAATCGTCTTCCATTTCAGACCTTCTTCCACCGCAGCACGAACGATTCGGATGAGCACCTCTGGGCTGTAGGGTTTGGTCAGGTAAAAAAAGACCCCAGCCTCCATCCCTTCACAAATATCAGTCGGTAAAGCCGCAGAGGTCTGCATGACGACCGGTATCCACTTGAACCGATCATCGTTTTTCAACTCGGCCATGACTTCAAGCCCATCCATCCCCGGCATCAGCCGATCCAGAACCACCGCCTGAAAGGGTTCTGGACTCTCCCGTAAAATATTCAAAGCCTGATTGCCGTCACAAGCTTGAACAATAACGAATGATTCGTCTTTTAAACATTCAACCAGAACGTCCAAGTTCAGATTATCGTCATCAACGATCAAAATTTTGGGTCGAGTATCTTTCATACCCCATCTACCATCTATTGGACGTTCACCCCTTCACTCCTCTTCCCTCGAACCCTTTGCCCCTTCGAAGCCCTGCTCACAGCGTTTTTCACTCGTGAAACTCAAGACCGACCAGCGCAACATCATCCCCAAATGAAGGGGTGTTCTGCCAATCACGACTTTTTTGAATCACATAGTCCAACCCATCATCCATGGGTTGTTTTCGAACCCAGTCCAGGGCTTCCTGTAGTCTGTTTCGCCCCCACAACTCTCCATGGTCATTTTCTACTTCGTATATCCCATCACTAAAAAGATACAAACGGTTACCTTTTTCAATGACCGTTTCGTTTGTGATATAGGATTCACCAGGTGAAAAACCTATAGGCCAGGATTTTCCGCCCAACACACGAGATGATTCCTGGGGACTCACTAAAATCGGACCAGGATGTCCCGCACTCGCATATTTAAGATTGGCCGTTGAAATCTGGTATACACCAACCCAAATCGTAAAATACTCTCCCTGATCGGTCATGGGGTTTTCGCGGTTCAAGGCGGTCACAATTTCCCCAGGATCATAGGTGGGAAAGGCCTGGGCAACATGTTCTCCTTTAAATAACAAAGCTAGCGACACCGCACGCAAAGCAGGTCCCGTCCCATGACCCGACATATCCAACACGATGATTCCCACGTGGTCTTCACCCCAACGCCCCACCTGAAACAAGTCCCCACCTAATTGAGAAGAAGGCAAAAATTGCCAATGTAACGAAACTCCAGGGATCACTTGGCCGGGAGGCGGAAGCAGGGACCGAACAAAATCCGCGGCGGATTGAAGCTCCGCGTCCAATTGGGATTGTTTTTGAGACAATAATTGATTGGTCATCGCCAAATCCGAAATCAATCGACGAGTCCGTAGTCCCGCATTGACACGAGCGATAAGTTCTTGGTCGGAAGCCGATTTGGGCAAAAAATCATCGGCTCCCCGACTTAATCCTTCTGCTATCTGCGCCGGTTGATCCAATGATGTCATGAGAATAAAATGGATGGATTGAAGGCGTTTGTCTCCCTTGAGGGCTTCACACAGCCCAAGGCCATCCAATTCAGGCATCATCCAATCTGAAATAATTAAATCAACCGGCTCCTGTTCAACGATTTCTAAGGCCTTTTTGCCATTTTCCGCTTCCAAAAGACGATGATTCATTTTTCGAAGACGCCGTTTAGCCACCATCCGAACGATTTTTTCATCATCAACGATTAAAATGGTATAGGGGGAGGAGGAAAGTGAAGGGTCAGGACTTGGGGACCCGCCCCTTTCCCTCATCACTTCAGGTTCTATGGCATTCATGTTCAACACCTCAATTTAAGGCGAGTGGGTTATAGTTGGTTTCGGTTGTTTTATGGGCAAACTCAAGTGTTACATCGCTTTGTCAAAAAGTAGGTGAGACGAAATCCCTCCCACTTTTATAACCTGAGTGGCTGTAAATTTCGTTTACACCCTCCCCTATGCACTCTCTACAGGTGTAACAACTCTCTCTTTCCCCTGGCCTTTACAAACAGTGGGAGGGACCATGCCCGATCGGCAGATCCGTAGAAAAACGTCCGTCAATCGCTATGGCGGGTAAGAGTACATTCCTCTGGAGAATCCAGAGTTTTGGAGAACACCATGGGTAGGTAGGTCGGTTTTGGGATAACCGAAGAATACAGGCCCGAATTACCGTGTCAAACGAGTATTGAGGAGGGCTTTTAACCGAACCATGGCCTGAGCATGAAGCTGACATATCCTGGATTCGGTTACATGAAGAATGACCCCGATTTCCTTCATAGTCAATTCCTCGAAATAATACAGCGTGAGGACCAATCGTTGTCGTTCCGGCAACCGTTCAATCGCTTGGACCAGTGCTCGTCTGGCGTCTTCAGATACGAGAGATTCCAGAGGGGTCGGTTGATCGCGATCGGCAAGGGCATCCAGAATGGGATGGGAATCCTCGTCATTACTCCCCAGATCATCCAAACTCAACACCACCGCTCCTTTTGCCTGAAGCAAAGTCTCATCAACTTCTTGGGCATCCATACCCAGAGCTTCCGCCAATTCCGCCTCTGTCGGTGGTCTTCCTTTTCGCTTGGTCCATTCATTGGCGGCATGTTGAATTTTTCCAATTCGCTCTCTGAGTGAACGAGGAACCCAATCCATGGCCCGAATTTCGTCAAGCATCGCCCCTCGTATACGAAATTCAGCATACGTACGAAATTTTATTTCCCGTGAGGGATCGAATTTGGTGAGCGCATCCAAAAGCCCAACCATACCCGCACTCATGAGATCCTCTACATTCAGCCCGCTTGAGACCCGCATGGCCAATCGCATGGCCATATATTTAATCACCGGAAGAAAATCCTGAATGAGATCTTCCCGTTCTTTTGGGGTCAGGGATAATTTTGTGGGGGTTGAAGTCGTCGTTTGTTCCGGAGCAGTTGTGACAGCACCACGTTTCATGCCTTACCCTTCCATCACGTTTCTAGTGGTCTCCAAGGCGGAGGGGCCGAATAATTGGAATCCTCCCTGCCAAAACCGATCACCCTTCCAGTCGTTCACGAGCGGGATCAACGACGTCAATGCACGGCTAGCGGGGGACCGGGGATAAATATCGCACACGGCTCGTTGCTGTGCCACCGCCAACGGCACATACTCGTCTATGGGAATACATCCGATGTAATCTAACGAGATGTTCAAGAACCTATCGGTTACCAAACTAAACTTTCGAAACACCTCTTTTCCTTCCTGCCCATGTTTTGCCTTATTCACTAAAATCCGGAAGGTTCGAAGGTGATGTCTCGTAGACAGAATTTTCACGAGAGCATACGCATCGGTAAGGGATGTGGGGTCTGGCGTTACCACAACGAGGGTATCATGAGCCATTAAGCTAAAATACAACACATTGGCGGAAATGCCAGCGGCACAATCAATGAACAAAAGATCTGGGGTTGTGGGCAAGCGCAAAAAGGCGGTTTGAAGTTGCAATTGTTGTTCATAGGTTAATTGGGTAAAGGCCTGTCCCCCTGAGGTAGCGGGAAGGATGTGAATACCTTCAGGACCTGGCACGATCACTTCTTCCAATTGTCGGCTTCCTGATAGGACATCCTCAATCGTAAATTTCGGGGTCAACCCTAATAAAATGTCGATATTACCAAGGGCCAAGTCGGCATCCATGACCAAGACTTTTCTCTTTTTTCTGGCGGCAGCAATCGCCAAATTCGTCACCACATTGGTTTTACCCACGCCTCCCTTACCGGAACTGACGGCTACCACCTGAACTGGTTTTCGACCCGAAGCTAGAGGCTCCATGGCGGCCCGGAGTCCACTCGCTTGGTCTTTTTTCCCTTCAATCATTCGCCCCTGTTCTTCTAATGGCATTGCGGATACTGACATTACCGTCCCACCTCCAGCAAAGATAAACATTCCGGATCTTCGGTAACATCGTTTTCTTCCCAGACGAGATCCACGAGAGTTTGAGGGGTCGCCACTTGTAAATCTTCCGGAACGCGCTGACCCGAAGATAAATACGAGACGGGCAGGCCGGTTTGAGTCAACACGTTATAGAGGGCTCCACATCGTGGAGTCTCATCTAACTTGGTGATGATGACCTTGTGAATGGGGAGCGCTTGGTATCGACGGATCGTCTCCATTTGCACCGATTCGGTGACCGGCGCCGCCAACACGAGGTGAGTATCAATATTGGGAACCCCTCGGGTCACGGCCATCAGCTCATCATGACCAGCCACAT
The DNA here is from genome assembly GCA_965223495.1 of Nitrospirales bacterium. Lineage (GTDB taxonomy): Bacteria > Nitrospirota > Nitrospiria > Nitrospirales > UBA8639 > Nitrospira_E. Next base: position 1,986,338 of record OZ245001.1, read on the forward strand.
CCTTGGGACTTCGACCCGCGGTATCGACCAGGATAAGGTCCGCCGCTTGGTGTCGGGCTAGGCAGTCTCGAAAATCCTGTTGAGAGACCGCGACCTCCATGGGTATGTTTAAGATTTTGGCGAATACTCTTAGCTGCTCAACCGCCGCCACCCGATAGGTATCCAAAGTGATAAGGACCGTCCTTTTTCGTTCATCCTGTTCCCGAGCATGGCCAGCCAGTTTAGCGATCGTGGTGGTTTTTCCAACCCCAGTCGGACCCACCAACATCATAATCTTTTGGCCAAAATTACGAAAAGCGGAGGGGCCGGAAACCACTAATGCCTCTTCCATCCGTTCCCGCAGTAATTGCTTCACGCTCTCTCGGTTCCCCAGCCCCACCGTTCCTAGGGTCTCAACCACCGAACGAACAAGGCCATGGGCCAACTGAGAGTTCACCCCATGACTCACGAGTCGTTGATAATCTTCCATCACATTTCCTGGCAAACCCTCCACTTTCTTCTGCATTTGACTCCCAAGGACTTCCGCCACTACTGTTCGCAACCCTTCTAATTCTTGACGAATAGGACCTAAAACCTGATCGGGGTCTCTTTGGCCTTCTCGGAGTCGTTGTATGTCGGCTTTCATTTCATTGAGGTGTTGGGTGAGGGGATCCAAGACGGTCGCAACCTGTAATTGTTCCGAAAAACTTTGATCTTTTTGAACCGGAGGTTTCGGGGGAACCGGGTTTTCTGGAGCCAACCGTTTGGAAATGAGAGCCTGTAATGATCCACCAGCGTTGGGAGGGTCTGCAGTTGGGGAGGAGACCGGATCAACAGCCGCAGTGACTTCTACCACTGATTGGCTCAAAAGCCCAAAGAGCCCACCCCCCTTTTGGATACGACGAGACGAGACAATAACCGCATCGGGGCCTAATTCAGCCTTGACGGCTTGGAGAGCTTCTTGTAATGACAGGGCTTCAAATCGTTTCAGCTTCATGGGGCATCCTCACTACTTCAATGGCTTGAATTTTGGTTTTCGGATCTAATTCATTCGGAGATAACACGGCTAAGGCATGCACACCTGGAGAGATGAGGCGATACAACTGTGCTCGAATGGATTGTGAGCATAAAATGATGGGCTGATAGCCTTGCCCAACGACCCGTTCAATAGCCTGCCTGACTAATGTAACGACCTGGTTCACCATATTGGGAGACATCCCAGTCTGATCAGTGCCATTGGGTTTCATCGCTTCAGTCAATCTCCGATCCAGGATGGGATCCAGACTCACTACTTGAACTGTCCCCTCCGCATTCGCATACTGGGTTGAGATGGTCCTGGATAAATTTTGCCGGGCATATTCGGTCAGGGTGTCAGGATCCTTACTCTGAGGAGTGTAATCCGCAACAGTCTCCAGAATGGTCCGTAAATCTCGAATAGAAACCCGTTCTCGTAGAAGATTCCTGAGTATTCTCACCACCACTCCAAGTGTTAATTGGGTCGGAACCAGTTCATCCACGACCTTGGGATAGGTCTTTGCGAGGTTATCCAGCAAATTCTGGACCTCTTGGCGACCCAGCAATTCATGCCCATTAGATTTAATGAGTTCCGTTAAATGTGTAGCAATAATGGCCGGGCCATCCACGACGGTATACCCTTCCATATGAGCCCGTTCTTTTTCTGTTGGGGCAATCCATACCGCGGGCAAACCAAAACAAGGATCTTGTCCTGGCTTTCCATCCAACCCTTTGCGGGCCGTCCCCGGATTAATGGCTAATAAATGCCGTGGGACCAGTTCCCCCTTCGCCACCTGGACCCCCTTGAGAAGAACACTATACTCATGGGGTTTCAATTGAAGGTTATCTCGAATATGGACGGCAGGAACCACAAATCCCATATCCAGAGCGGTTTGTTTTCGGATTGCCCGAATTCGTTCCAAGAGTTCGCCCCCCTGCGCATGGTCGACAAAAGGCACCAAACCATACCCGACATGTAATTCCAATAAATCCGGCGGGGCCACTGAATCAATAGATTCTGTAGCTGGGACTTCTCCCGGTTCCTTCGCTTGAGGCAAACTTTTTTGTCGAGCCACTTCTTCTTTTCGATGCCATAGGATATACGCCACTCCGGCCGTCACCAATCCCAAAAGCAAAAATGCGACATGGGGAAGGCCCGGCATAAAACCCAAGAAAAACAACATGGCGGCGACGGCCCCGACTAAATGCGGGTTAAAGAAAATCTGCTCGGTTAGATCACGGCCTAAACTGGTCTCCGTTGACACTCGAGTGATGATAATGCCAGCCGCAGTTGACATAATGAGAGCTGGAATTTGTGCGACGATGGCATCACCAACGGTTAAGAGGGTGAAGCGTTTGGCGGCATCAACAACGGACATGCTATGTTCCAACACACCAATCGCTAACCCGCCCAGAACATTGATAAAAATGATCAACAATGCCGCGATGGCATCTCCACGCACGAATTTACTGGCCCCATCCATGGAGCCATAAAAATCGGCTTCCTGAGCGATCATTTCTCGACGTTTCCGGGCTTCTCGTTCATCGATTATCCCCGCGTTCAGATCCGCATCGATACTCATCTGACGCCCCGGCATGGCATCCAATGTGAACCGCGCCGCAACTTCCGCGATCCGTGTGGCCCCTTTGGTAATCACGACAAAATTGATGATGACTAAAATGGCGAACACCACAATCCCCACCGCATAATTTCCACCGACGACGAATTCTCCGAACACCCGAATAACTTCCCCTGCCGCTGCCGGCCCCTGATTCCCATGCAACAATATCGCTCGTGTTGAGGCAATGTTTAACGCTAGCCGAAATAAGGTGGTCAGTAAGACGACGGCTGGAAATACCGAGAATTCGGCGGGCCTCCCCGAATGCATGGTCACGAGTAAAATGAGAACGGCGAGGGTTATACTAAACGATAAGAACAGGTCCAGCAGGAATGGAGGTAGAGGTAGGAGCATGAGAAGCAAAAGCCCCACCACACCCATGGGTAGGAGCACATCTCCATAATGAGCCGGCATGAGTTCGGATTTCAGTCGATCGGAATCAAAAGCCATACTGTGTCCCAACTACCCTAGCTGGTTTCCTGTCGCAATCGGTATACATAGGCAAGAATCTCGGCGGCAGCTTGATACAACGCGGCCGGAATTTCTTGGCCGACTTTGACGGCCTTAAATAACCCTCGCGCGAGACTCCGGTTTTCAAGGATCGGGACTCCAGCATGCCGAGCAATTTGCTTAATTTTTTCCGCCATGAATCCCGCACCTTTGGCCACCACCACGGGAGCATCCATTTTTTCCGTGTCATAACGAATGGCCACGGCCAAATGAGTGGGGTTGGTAATCACCACATCCGCTTTGGCCACACTCTGTAACATTCGTTGTCTTGATCGTTCTCGTTGTAAACTTAACCTGCGTGATCGAACCTGCGGATCTCCCTCCACGTCCTTCGATTCATCCTTGACTTCTTGCTTCGTCATTTTCAGGTCTTCATTGTGCTGCCACCGCTGATACAGAAAATCAACGATGGCTAAAATCAAAATGGCCCCACCAACCGTCCACACGATTTTTTGGACCAATCCCCACGCCTCACCTACCGCCTCCCCCATCGCCAATAAGGGGAACTGCACAACCTGCCGCAAATCCTCGGAGAGAATGAAGTAGAGAATGCCAGCAATCATTCCGACCTTTGCCAGGGATTTCAGTAACTCCATCAAGCCCTTCAAGGAAAAAATTCGTTTTAATCCATTGGCTGGGTTTAATTTTGAAGGTTTAGGCTGTAAGCCCTGTTCAACCCAGAGCGGACCGATTTGCAGAATGATCGCCGCGAACGCGAAAACGCCAACGATCAGGCCGAACGGCAACAAAGGCAAAAACCCTTGATTGGTGATATTCAGGACAAGCTGGTACAAGGTCAACGGATCAAGTTGAAGAGTCCCAGCTTGTTCCAACCAACTTCGATAGTGAACATGGAAATCCTTCAAGACCTGGGGACCCCATAACGATAGGGCCCCAACACCTCCCAATAAGACGAACAGGGAGGGAAATTCTCGCGTCATCGCGACCTGTCCCTTACGACGGGCCTCGGCTAATTTTCGCGCACTGGGCTGTTCAGATTTTTCCGCCCCATCCTTGTTTTCAGCCACGATGTAGTCCCTGCATCAAATCCCAAATTATGCCTTCTAAGCCCACAATGGCCCCTTGAAAGACTAACGCGATGAACGGCAAACCCAGGCCCAATACGAAAAGTCCCATCGCAATCGTTATAGGAAAACTGGTCAACATGATGTTCATTTGAGGAACCAAGCGTCCCATGATTCCCATGGTGATATGAATAAGGAAGGTGACCGCCATGACGGGAAAGGCGATTTTCAATCCTATATCATAGGTCCGTTGGAACAGCCCGGCCGCATCTGGCAGGAGTGGCGGACTTAGTTGAGCCCCAAACGGAGGAATAATTTGGAAACTACTGCCCAATGCCAACAAAACTAAATGGTGGCCATCAACTTGAAAATAGAGCAGAGTGGCCAATACCGTTAACAATTGTCCGAACACCGGAGTCTGTACCTGGGTCACAGGATCCAGGACATTGGCTAGGGCAAAACCCACCTGAAAGCCCATGACGCTACCGGCGAGTTCAACCGCGGCCATCAACAATCGCAAAGCCAGCCCCAGAACCAAGCCCACTAACAGCTCCGAACCAAGAGCCATGACGAGATGGCTTGGTTCCAACCAATTGTCCGGGAGGGTAAACGACACCAATGGGGTCAGGATCAAGGCAATGAATGCGGCCAAACCCAATTTGATCCTTCGGGGCACTGACCGTCCTCCCAGCAAAGGCAGTGCCGCAAGGATCACGCCCGTCCGGATAAGAACCACAAGGAACTGCCAAACTTGTTGAATGGCAAAATCCCATTGCAACACCGAAATTTTCCACCCCTACCTGATAAAATGTGGATCGTTTTTCATTGAGGCTCATTGAACAAATTCGGGTATGGTCCCCCAAATATTTGTCATAAAACCGACGATGATTTGAAGCATCCAGGGAAATAACACGAGTAAGACCACAAACATGGTCGCAATTTTTGGCAAAAACGTGAGTGTCATTTCATTGATTTGTGTCATGGCCTGAAAGGCACTGACACACAGGCCCACTACCAGGCTCAATCCCAACATGGGACCGGCCACCAATAGAATCGTTTTAATAGCTTCTTGCCCGATCCCGACAATACCTTCTGGAGTCACGAGTGAATCTCCTCCTTAGTGTTGTATGGATTCGACGATCATCAATAAAACAGGCTGCGCCACTTTTCTTACTGAAAACTGTTCATGAGAGAACCCACGACCAAAAACCAACCGTCTGCCAAGACAAACAGTACGAGTTTAAAGGGTAACGAAATCATAATGGGAGGCAACATCATCATGCCCATGGACATCAATGTGCTCGCGACAATCATGTCGATGACCAAAAAAGGAACATAAATTAAAAAGCCAATCTGAAAGGCCGTTCGCAATTCGCTCGTGACAAAGGCCGGTATCAGCACATGTAAGGGAACATCGTCCCGAGTGACCGGGGTGGGGAATTTCCCCATATCCATAAACAAACTCAAATCTTTCTCTCGTACTTGCTTCAACATAAATGCACGAATGGGCTCAATCGCCCGTTCCATGGCCACTTCTTGAGTCACTTCCTTTTCTATAAAAGGATTCAGTGCTTCAACTCGAATTTGTTCCCAAACTGGCATCATGATAAACAAGGTTAAAAACATGGCTAATCCGATCATGACTTGATTGGGAGGGGCATGGATCGTCCCGAGGGCCTGTCGTAATAACCCAAGGACAATCACCACCCGCGTGAATGAGGTCACTAACATCAGAAGGGCTGGGGCCAAGGTTAGAGCCGTGAGAAGGAATAATATTCGAATGCCAAAGGTCCACGGTTCCGTCCCATCTAACCCAGAGACCTGCAAACTAATGCTGGGATCTTTTGAGGCCTGGGCCCAAACTGAGGAACTCCAACAAAACAGGATTCCTAAAACCATGAGAAATGATTGGCAGGGAATCCGCGTGACTCGAGCTAAATGTAGAATGGTGCCGCCTCCGATTTTCAACATGTTTTTGAACAAGGAGGATTGGAGACCGTAAATGGACTCGTGGGTTGTACGCGAGCCTTTCCCAATACCTGAGTCTTCCATTGGCCCAACCAGCTATTCATCCCCCCGACTCCAACAGGGGCGATTGAACGAACCTGATGCACTCGTTGGTCGTCAGAAATTTTGGTTAAGAGTGTCATTTCTCGGGGAGTGGTTCCCAGAACGAGGATTTCTCCCGCTACTTCAATCAACATGATTTGCTTCCCCGTCCCCAATCGAAGCCCACCAAGGATTTGCAGAACGGCCTGACCTTCTTGACCGGGAATTTCTCCGAACAAACGACGAACCCACGCCAGCCCGACCAACAACACGACCACCACCAGGGCCAAGGCCCCAGCCATTTTGAGAGCTTCATGGGTAAAATCCACGTGTCATCCTTTGTCCTGATCTAGCGTTATTCCACGACACTCCGTATGGGTCGGCTTTTGAGAAATTTTTTCTCACCGAAGTTTATTGACCCGTTCTGTGGGACTAATGACATCGGTTAACCGAATGCCAAATTTTTCGTTGACCATCACCACTTCTCCCCTGGCCACCAAACGTTCGTTAACCAACACTTCCAAAGGTTCACCGGCTAATTTATCCAGTTCGACAATGGATCCAGGCCCTAATTGCAGGAGATCTTTGATCAACATTCTGGTATTGCCAAGCTGAGCCGACAACACGAGAGGAATATCCAAAATCCGATCCAGGTTGGGATCTTGCGGGGAAGATTCATCTTGAACCGCTGTCCCGGTTTGAGCTGCCGCTTCCTGCGCCAGAGCCTCCATCATTTCTTTTTCGGCATCAAAGGTGGCCATGTCGACATTGTCTTCATCACTCATTTCCACTCTCCCTGTTCCGAGGCTGCGACTTCCTCATTTAATTTAAGGAAAAGTCAGCCCCTTATTCCTTCAAGATGATCGTATTCTGGATTTGAAAAGATTGACGACCTTTAGTCGTTCCAGGAAATCCATGAAATTTAGGCACCCCTTCCACCGTCGCGGTTAAGGGCAGGGTGGTAGATTGATTCAAAGGAATGACATCACCCGGCGCAAACCGCATAAATTCTTCCACCGTCAATTCCGTCTCCCCAAGCGACACGGAAATCCTGACTGGTGCATCCTGCAATCTTGAACTGAATCGTTTAATCCATCCATGATCCACTTCATAAAAATCACTCTGGAAACTGACCTGTAGGCGATCTCGAATGGGTTCCAACATCGCATAGGGAAGACAGAGGTGAATATCCCCAACGTTATTGCCAAGTTCAATCCCTAAGGTTACGACGATGACGATATCAGCTGGCAAGACAATCGACGCCAATTGAGGATTCATCTCAGCTCGGACCGGTTTAATCACGACTTTTTGAACCGGATCCCAAGCCTTTTCCAAATCATCCAAACCCATTTGCATCACCTTACGCATCACTCGCTGTTCGATAAGAGTGAAATCTTGCCCCTCCGGTTTGACATGGGTCTGCCCAGTCCCTCCAAAAAAATGATCCACCAACAAGTACACCGTCGCCGCATCGGTGGCAACCATGGCAAGGCCGCGAAGGGGTTCCATGGAAATAATTTGAAGAAACGCCGGGACAGGCAGTCGCTTGGTAAATTCACCAAATTTCAACACGGATTGATTGGTGATCGTCACTTCTACCGTCTTACGCAAAACGTCACTAAGTGCGATTCGAAAGAGACGGGAAAATTGTTGATGAATGACGTCCAAGGTGGGCATCCGCCCGCGAACCACCCACTCTTGATTACCAAGGTCATAAGGAATGGGACCATCCCCCGCCTCTTCAACTTCCGGTTCGGGGGCATCGGTTTCGACGTCCCCGTCGGATACTCCACGGAGTAACGCATCGACCTCGTCCTGACTGAGAATTTTATCCATCGTGATTTAATGCCTAAGAAGTAGGAGAAGCTTCCCTCTATCCACTCTCATGTCGATTCATCTGTCTCCCGAGATTCAGTCCGGCTATTGCCCGCTATTGAATGATAAAATCCGTGAAAAACACGTTGGCAATCTTTCCTTTACTCATCACCCCATTGACCCGGGTCATGATCTCTTCCCGCACGCGTCGTTTCCCGTTGACCGTACGGAGTAATTGAGACTCCTTACTGCTCAGCAGAACCAAGAGGGCATCTCGTATGGCAGGCACTTTATTGGTAAAATCGGTTTTTTCTTCAGGCCGGTCTAACTCGAGTTTGATACTCACCTTTAAAAAGCGGAGCTCGCCTTGATCGGCCAGATTCAGCAAAAAAGGATCTAACTCCATCACCGGTCCAGGTTCCACTCCCGGGGAATCAGCATGGGCCTCCTGACCGTGTTCCTCCTTTTCCTTTTCTTCTCCCCCCATAAGAAACCATGCTGCCCCTCCACCACCACCCAACACAAGAAGGCCCAGCAAACCCAATATCAGCATTTTTTTTCCGCCTCCCCCTTTCGCGGGGGCAGCCTCGGCGGGAGTCTCATCAGCCATAAACCAACCTCACACTCAAGATGACCAATCGCAATCCATTACCCTGGACCTCAACGGGAGCAACCTTTATGCCACCCCAAGTAATTACGTAATCCAAGGGTTTGTCTCAAAAAACCTGAATATTTCTAGGAAGATCCAAGAGGCACCCATCTCAACATATGAGGGGTAGGAGGAAGGATATCGTCAGTTTCCTGGCAGAACGCAGGAAACTTTGACGCCCGTACTCTTTTTGGTCATGCTGATCAGATAACAAGGGACTCAGAACTTATGATCTGGAAACTTTAACCGAAAAAAGAAAAGAGGACTAAAAACTTTCACATTCAACCCTGTCAACATGGGCAGGAATAACGAGCCCCGTGATTCCCCCAGCGCCGCCGACCGTCACCATACTCGAACGAGAAACACCAGCTCGAATCGCCTTGAATCAACTCCTCCAGGAGATGGGCTTTCAAGTATCCCTAACCGAGGAAAGCCCATCCTGGGAGATATATTTACCTGAACAGACATGCCCTCTCGTGTTTGTCGGCTGGCAATTATGGGAGGAACACGCAGCAGAGATTATCCGGCACTTTCGAAAGCAAGACCTTCCCTCACCTCCCAAAATAATGTTGTTTGTCTCACAGGACACCCCCTTGAATCTTTGGGATGCCGTCCAACTAGGGATCGACGGCTATATCACCTACCCATTTTCATCCCAAAGCTTACGCCAAAAAATCCAAACGCTTGTTCCTCATTCCATCCTTACCCTTGCGTAACTCCCAACTTCCCTTGCAAAAATACTGGCATACTCCGTTCCCCGTTTGGAGGATTCCCCCTGGTCGGAATTGAACAAAGAAGAGAAAAAACATCTGCCGCTAGGCAAGGAGATTGCCCTCCAAGAGGAGGGCAACAATCCCGCGATAGCCAACATTCACAGGTCAGAATCTTTAAGAGTTCATGAGAAATTCACGCCCTCCTGGAATTTTCTCGATGCATCTCACCGAATGAGAGAAGGAGTGTTATCAGGGACTTCCCAGGTGCCCTCCCATTTCTCGAAACAAAAAAACCCTCCGCCGGTACAGACCGGGGAGGGTTTTTCCTTCTTCAGTTTTTACCAGACAACTTATCGTGCGAGATTAACCAATTCCCCTAACAAATCGTTGGTCGTCGTAATGATACGAGAATTGGCCTGGAAACCCCGCTGCATCGTGATCATATTGACTAATTCGTCACCTAAATCCACGTTTGACGTCTCCAGGGTACTGGCTGACACCTTTCCAAAGGATCCCGAACCCGGGGCCCCAACTAAGGGAGTTCCCGAGTCTCCAGATTGAATGAACAAATTCCGTCCGATGGGTTGCAAGCCATCCGGATTGATAAAACGAGTCAATGCGACTTGCCCTAAGTTTTGGGTAGTCCCATTGGAGAATCGGCCGGTGATGACACCATCTTCCCCGATGGAAGTGCCGGTTAAGGTCCCGTTGGCAAACCCATCTTGAGCTAACGTCAATAGAACGGAGGGGGAGCCTTGTTGTAACATCCCATCCGTTCCAGAACCCGAATCGGTGGTAATACTGGTCCCAAAGTCAAAAATTACGGTTTGGGGTACAGTACCATTATTCCAAGTAATAGCATGCCCCGCAGGATCACTTTCGGTATCCAATAATCCGCTAGAATCGAACTCCAACGTGCCCTGAGCCACCAAAGCATTTCCAGTTACCGTATCATTCGCAATAGGGCCTGTGACTTCGGAGTCCTGTGCGATTACGCTATAGGTCCATTCATTCACAGCCGATTTGGAAAAATACACGGTTAAATCGTGACCCGTTCCCTGTGAATCAAACACGCGAATTCCAGTACTAAACTGTGAATAGGCGGGATTGGAAGGATCGGCTAAAAGATCTGCATCTGCCGGCACCCCAATCGCTGGCTCATCGGCCTTTAAATTTCCACTCATGTCCACTTCCGTAGTAGCCAATCCAGACTGTTGAGTCGTCGTTAAGACCAAATCTCCAAGTGTGCCTAGAATGTTCCCATTAGCATCTACCTGGTATCCTTGCAAGCGCAAACCAGCCGGATTGACGATATTTCCATCTGAATCAATGTTGAACTGTCCTGCGCGAGAAAAAAACGTGTTGCCGGAGGAATCATTAACCGAAAAAAATCCATCCCCATCGATGGCCAAATCCAAGGCATTGGACGTGGTTTGAAGAGACCCTTGCGTAAAGCTGGGATCGATTCCCAAAACTCTGACCCCCCGTCCTTCGACTACGGCATTGGTGGTTCCTCCACCACCGATCGTGGCACCGAACAAATCCCCGAAGGACACGGTTCGACTTTTGTACCCGATAGTCTGAGCATTGGCGATGTTGTTCCCGATTTCACTGAGGGCTCGGCTGGTTGAATTGATCCCACTGGTGGCCGCAAAAAATGCTGAAGTGATTCCCATGGGTATGAGCTCCTTTGTTAAACGTCAACACATGACGCATGATGTTACGATATCGACTGCCTTCACTGAATGGAAATGATGTCTTCGGTCTTGAGCGCCTTCCCGCTCTGCACCATTATCGGATTTTCTGTTCCCAACACAATATTCGTCACCCGTTCCCTGGCAAAGGTGAGGGCCGACACCGGTTGATTGTTCAGATCGTGAGCTTTAATCCGAAATTGATACACACCTTCAGGCACTCGATCCCCATCATCATCTAGACCATCCCATACGACTTGGTGACCGCCAGTCTCCTTCAAGCCCTCGGAGTGGATGCTCCGGACGATCTGGTTGTCTGTACCCAACACTTCGACCGAAACCTTTCCGGCCTGATCACTCAAGGCATACGCCAACACCGGCTCATCGGCTTCTCCCAGACTCACCGTATCTCCCTCCGACCCGATCGTTCGGTCAACCAAATTGACGAGATCCATTTCCGATTGTTGGGTCGTCTTTCCAATCATCTGCTCTAACAGTTCGTTGGTATTGGTCGTTTGCTCTAAGGTCGTGAACTGGGCCAATTGCGCCACAAAGTCTTCATTTTGAACAGGACTGGTCGGATCTTGACTTTGCAACTGGGTCACTAACAGACGAAGGAATACGTCTGAACCCAGTTCGGTCACCGCTTCTTGCACACTGGATTGATTGGCGACGACGGCAGCGGATTGTGTGGGAGCGATGGGATCCATAGATTCAGACTCCTTCGTTCAATGCCCATTCATGACCATAAAATTCCAATTGTTCAGGCCACAAAATGCAGACCTGGCTCAGCATTTCCTTCTTCCAACATGAGTTGTGGACCCGGCTCCCGGGAGGTGCGGGTTCCATTCCCGCTTCCTTCTGGGGATTCCATTCGTGAGAAGGAAGGTTGGTTCCCTTGAGAATCCTGTTCTCGCACTTCTGCCGAAAATTCCTGTAATTCTAAATCCGCTTGCGCTAACTGATTTTCTAATTCTGGTACCGATTGAAGAGCCAAATTTCGTAAAAGGGATTGATCCATCACGAGGCCAGCGTAGACTTGTCGTTGCTGCACCCCAACATCAATTTGCACTCGATTGGATTCTGAGACTTGCACATCCATCTGAAGCCGTTGAAGTGCTTGCGTTGGGAATTCAAATGCTCGCTCTTCAACTACACGTCCTCCACTATGTAGGGAATGGGGGCTAGCTTGATGATGACTGAATGGGGAGTGGGCGGACTGTTGAAAACCGGCCTGAGCACCGTGCCCACTACTAAAATCTATCCCAGGCTGCTTGCCCGCATGTTCCACACCATTCACCAATCCCTCTCCATTATTGACGGAGCTAACCTGACCTGATAAGGAAGGGCCGTGGGCCAATGTGCCTACCAGTTCCTTTCCTAAGGTGGATTGCGTCAGGGTGGAAGAGGTTTGCGAAGGTTGTCCTGAAAAGGGTTCGGCAATGAGAGTACCCTGCTTAGGAATCGTAGACACCCCCGCATCCGAGGAAGCCGTCACCGGTATCTTTTGCTCATTTCCTAACGGATTTTGTCGTGTGGGCTGGTGGACCGTACCCTGAGGTTGTATCCCCTCCTGAATAAACCGCTGAGACAAAATTCGTGTAGTATTTTCTGATTGTAGAACGGGCCGGGTTTCCGGCTCGACTTTCGGAACGAGGTTCTTCACCGATTCGTCATTCACCTGAGGTGAAACCTTGGCACTCTCAGAAAGAACGGGAGCCCCTTGTGACGCAATATTTCCTTGAGGAGGTGCCGTCCTTGGAATTTCAGTATGAATGGGGGGGGCGGGGAGAACTGTGGAAATTCCCTCAGGCCTGGGGTTCATTATTGATGGACTCGTCTGCTCGTTGGCAGAAGCCTGAATACCCTGCCCAATAATTTGGCGCACTTGCCAAACGGGGCTTCGAGAGGAGTTTGGGAGGGACACCTCCACTGAAGGCCCGTTCTTTGCGGCTACCTGAATGCCTTGGTGACTTTCCCCGACCCCATGAGGAGAACCGACTACTAAGGGAGATTTCTGGGAATCATGGATGGCGCCTGCAAGATCCTCTTCCCCTTCTCCCGGAATCCCAATTACACGAATATTCTTCTGTCCGATTGACTCCTCTACTCGAAATGGAACGAGAGCCTCAACCTGTTGAGGCTGAATTGGACTCGCCATAAGGGAAATAAGATCACCCGTTCTTACTTCATCCAGACTGGGTATAGACTGCAGGGTTTGCAAGGAATTTGAGTGGAGTTCTAAGTGATCCTTGGTAGATACGGCAGTTGGATTGCCCTGCGTCGGAGTTCTAGGCAAATCTGGGTTTAATAAAGAGGCCGCCTGTTCTTGACTAAGAAGGATCTGTGAAAAGGGGTGGGATGAACTTTGATCTATTATGGAGGGCTGTTGAAGAGTGGGCTTCCCAACCGTTCCATTCGTCTGTTGCCCATTCCCCAGGAGTGCGAAAAGGTGGGGAATGGGTGTCATCATGAGTTAGGTCCTCGGTTTCGGTTTGGTTCGTTGTCGAAGCTTAATCTCGCGATATTTCCGAAGCCCTTCCGAAAGTTTGGCGGCTTTTTTCGGATTGACTCCAGCTAAAATACCCGCAGCTTTTTTATTCTTTATTCCCGCTAAAATGTCTAAGGCTAATCCTTCTCGCATTTGTTCAATGCGTAAGGCTGCCTCTTCAGGGTCCATAGCCTCATAGATTTTCATCAAATGAACTAACGCAGGATCTTGCTCTAAATACCGACGCTGTTCATCCTCGAGTGCGGAGGCCCGCCCTTCCAATCGCTTGGCCTCTTTGGCCTGTCGGGCCGCTAGGGCTTCTAAATCTCGCTGTAAGGCTGCGATTTGTTCTTCCCTAAGCTGCAAACCACGTTCCCGTTCTTCTATTTCTTTCAGTCGTGCTTGTAGCTGCTCTAAGAGCGTCGCTTCTTCTGACGGAGGCTCCCCATAGGGATCCGGTTCAACCTGTTGATTTTCATGTGGAATCGTCGCGGTATCATCGGATGTCGCTTGGACGGTCCACACGACTGTGATCCACAACACCACGACAATCAACCACCAAAGAATTCGTCGTCGAGTAGGCAACATTGTTCTACTAGGTCATTTCTTCAAAGCTGTGCACGGCAAACGCATGACAAGACACATCTTCCTGAAGTTGTTGTTCCTGGGCGGCAATTTTTTGCATAAAGGCCTTTTCCTTTTTGGCGATCACTAGCTCGACCACTCTCCGGGCATGGTAGGCCTTTTGTAATTTTTTACGCAAACCCACAAGAGTCGTATCCAAGGTCTGCAGGCGTTGAGCATGTCGCTCGATAGCCAACGCCAACCGATCCAGCCATTGATAGCGTTCTTCGATAAACATGCTCTCCATTCCACGCTCAACCCATTGTTCCAACTCGGTCACAATAATGTCCATTTCCTCACGCAGTCTCTGACAGGTACTAACTTCCTGACTTTTTTCCCATTCAGCCAGCACCACTTCTTCCCGAGCTAAATCCTCTACCTGTTTGCGAAATTTGAGCAACGAAGTCCAATTCATCCTTTTTCACCCTTCCTCCCAAGGAATGCCTGACTTTGTTCTACCAAGGCATGCAAGGCCTCTTCACTCTCGGTTATCCCCGAACCCACCTCCCGATCTTGCTCTAAAAATCTCTTCATAGAGTCTTTCATCTGGATGGCACAATCCAATCGCGGGTTCGTCCCGGGTTGATAGGCTCCTAAATTGATCAAATCCTCACTATTCCGATATTCCGCGAGTAACTGAATGAACTGTCGTGCCGCTCCCATATGTGAGTCGGACACGATGTCCGACATCACACGGCTAACACTTTGGAGCACATCAACAGCAGGAAAATGGCCTTGCATGGCCAGTTGTCGTGACAGCACGATATGTCCGTCCAGTATGGACCGGATAGAATCCGCAACCGGGTCATTCAGATCATCACCATCCACCAATACGGTATACAGACCTGTAATGGATCCTGGTCCTACCGGCCCCACCCGCTCGAGAACCTGAGGAAACACCGTAAACACAGAAGGTGGATACCCTTTCGTGGTCGGTGGCTCTCCGGCTGCCAATCCTACCTCTCGTTGCGCATGGGCCATCCGAGTCAGGGAATCCATTATTAACATCACATGATTGCCCTGTCCGCGGAAATACTCCGCGATGGCCGTGGCGACAAAGGCCGCGCGCACCCTCACGGCCGGAGATTGATCAGAGGTGGCCACCACGACCACAGAACGACGGAGACTGGCAGGTCCTAAATCGCGCTCCAGAAATTCCCTCACCTCTCGTCCCCGTTCACCAATCAAGGCAATGACGTTGACATCGGCCATCGCATGACGACAGATCATTCCCATTAGCACACTTTTCCCGACCCCACTTCCCGCAAAAATACCCATTTTTTGCCCTATCCCACAGGTCAGTAAGGCATTGAGAGACCGGATCCCCAGATCCATTGGGGTCGCTATCCGATGACGTTCTAGCGGAGTTGGCGGTGGTGAGAAGAGCGGATATTTTTGACTTCGAAGTAAGGGGCCCTTGTCATCAACCGGTTGAGCTAACCCATTGAGCACTCGTCCCAACAGTTGTGGCCCCACTGGCACTCGTGGTGACGCCCGATCATACCGAATGTGATCCCCGGCTCGGATACCTCGCACGGATCCAAAAGGCATGACCACCATCCTGTGATCGCGAAACCCAATCACCTCTCCTTCGACCATGGCGTATCCACCCTGACTCACGATATGACACCGTTGTCCCACAGAGGCCCCTAACCCGGACCCTTCCAGGGTTAACCCCACAGCCTTTTCGACTCGTCCGGTAACCTCCACACCGGAAATGGCCTCCAATCGTTTTTGAATCACCATCTTTCTCATAACGTCGACGATTCAATCCCAAATTCCTGGGCCACCGTCTCAAGCTGCCCGAGCAAATCAACTTCTAAACGCAACCCAGCCTGCTCCACCCGACATCCCCCGCGATCGATTTCCTCATCAGCTTCGAGAACCACATGATCGCCATCTAAGAATTCTTCGCTTAAGGATTGTCGAATTGAATCCAGTTGCTCGAAATCTTGGGGGTGCACCTTCAATAGCACTAATCCTTTATGACGCAAAAGGCTTAACACATGTCGAACCTGCCGTACCGCAACTTGAGAATCCACCTCCAGTTCCCGCAACAGAATGTTTCGTGCGATAGCCAAGGCGATTTCCATGATATCTTGTTCATTTTCCTGTAGCGCGAGCAATCGAGCGCGACCAATCTCATTGGCCATCCGCGTGATCTTCGATAACTCTTCGTTTACGTGATCCTCACATTGAGCACGTCCTTCATTGACCCCTTCTTCCCATCCTTTCAGATGCCCTCGCTCAAAGGCCTCTCGTTGAAGCCCCGTGCAATCATGTTTGTCATCCTCCTCGTCCTGGGAATTTTTCATTCCCTTGGGGATGAGTTCGACCATGTGGAAGGGTTGTATGGTTTCGTCTTGTTCCATAGGCCCACGCACCTTAGACCATTTGCTCCTCACCCTTTCCTCCTATAGCCACTCGACCCTCTCCAGCCAACCGCTGGACAGTCTTAATGATATTCTGTTGTGAAAGTTCCACATCGCTCAGTTTTACGGGTCCGCGGGTTTCCATATCTTCTTGGAGAGATTCCGCCGCACGGCTGGACATATTCCTGAAGAATTTATCCCGGAGAGGACCTTCCACCGGCTTCAAGGCCAGGAGTAATTCTTCTTTACTGACTTCGCGGAGCAATTCCTGCATTCCCCGGTCATCCACATTTTCCAAATCCTCAAACACAAACATCTTGCCACGAATTTCTTCCGCCACATCCGGATCCTTGGATTCCAGGGCGGTGAGAATTTCTCCTTCAACGTTTCGCTTCACCGAATTCAGAATTTCAGCGACCAATCCCGTTCCACCCACAGGAACTGCATTCTTGGAGGATCCTAATCGCAATTCTTCTTGAAGCACCCAATTCAATTCATCGACCATATTGGGGGAGACTTCTTCCGTTGTCGCTAAACGGTAAATGATGGCATCCCGCTTATGAGGGGGGAGCAAGGAAAGGATCTGTCCGGCTTGGTCGGATTCTAAGTTGGCTAAAATTAACGCTCCGGTTTGCGGATGTTCAAACGTCAGGAGATTGGCGATGGAAGCAGCATCCAAAGATTTGAGGGTTTCAAAACCGGCATTTTCGGAGGTATTGAGGGAATTTAATATTCTCCGTGCCTTATCCTTCCCCAACGCGGCGTTTAAAATCTTGGCCAGGTAGGCTTTCCCCTCTACCGATAACCCGGAAGTTCCGGACAATTCCATGTATTCCTTCAGAACATACCGGTGTTCATCCTGTCCCACATTCACTAGAGCGCCTAGGTAGGCTCCAATCTGACGAATATCTTTTTGATCGAGGACTTTTAAGACCTCAATCGCAGCCGACTCCCCGATGGCTAAGAGTAAAATCGCGGCTTTTTCATACCCGGATAAATGGTCTGCCACGACTTAGGCCTTTTCCACCTGTTCTTCTTTTATCCATGTTCGGATCACATGGGCCGCTGATGCAGGATTGTCGGCAGCTAATTTAATGGCTTGTTCCTGTGGAGTTTCCGTGATTTGATTTTCATACTCGGCCACCGTGGCGGGCAGGCCTGCCTGCGGAAGGAGGACCGGTTCGGCGGCCGGTTTCGTGAGATTCACCACCAGCGGTCGAACGACAAACCACAAGACCATCACACCCAAAAGAAAGAAAAGGACCGGCTTTAGAAACCCGCCCCACATGGCCAGGAATGATTGCACCATACCCGTGATCGTCTCTTCTCCTTCTTGAATACTCGGGGCTTCGAATGGCACATTCACGACCTCAATTTGGTCCCCCCGTTCCTCAGAAAAGCCCACGGCTTTTTTCACGATTTGAATAAGTCGCTCAATTTCCTCCTCCGATCGAGGTACATAGACCAATTCTTCGGAAGTACCATCCCCGGCTGCCTCGGCCGCCTGCGGCGGTTGATATGTCCCATCAACCAGAACCGCCACGCTTAACCGTTTGATTGCTCCGGTCGGCTCGATTATTTTGCTCACCTTCCTATTTATTTCATAGTTCAAGGTCTCATTTTTCCGTTTAGCCTCCTTCGGCCCGGGGCCTCCGGTGGCCTTCAAATCATTCGGCACATTACTTCGGACCCCGGGCACACCTAGCGTGCTGCCCTGTTCTTTGACTTTTTCCTGACTCCGGTTTTCACTTCGCACGACCTGACTGTTCGGATCAAAACTTTCTTCCGTGATTTCTACTTGCCGAAACTCCAGAGGGGCCGTCACCCGAATCACCGATTTATCTTGTCCCAAGACCTGATCTAACATGGTTTGCACGCGTTGCTCTAAATCATGTTCAACTCTCCGTTGAGTCTCGATTTGCGTAGCGGTCAATTGGGCTTCGCTATCGACGGAATTCTGGCTCAACACTTCTCCATGGTTATCCACCACTGTCACCTGGCTGGGTTCCAACCCTTCCACACTACTTGCCACAAGATGGACGATGCCCTGAACTTGATTTCCAGACAACGGCATGCCTCGTTTTAAGGTTAAGACGACTGCGGCCTGGGCTGGCTTTTGATCGGTCGAGAACAGGCGTTTTTCTGGGATGACGAGATGCACACGAACTCGTTCGACCTGGGATATTTGTCCGATGGTTCGGGCCAATTCCCCCTGGAGGGCCCGTCGAAAATTCATTTGCTGGGTGAAAGGAGTGACTCCCAGACCGGTCCGATCAAAAATCTCAAATCCTACACCCGCGGATTCCGGCAATCCCAGAGAAGCCAATTGCAATCGAATTTCATGAACACGCTCAGCCGGAACCTTAATAGTCGTCCCGCCTTCTCCGACCTCATACGCCACTGATTGTTTGCCTAACTCCTGAATGATGGCCCTGGTATCATCAGGATTCAATTGGGAATACAGGATCACTAATTCAGGCTCCTTTCCCATCAACATCAAGAGAGGAATCGTGGCCAACCCCAAGGCCAAAACCGCAATCACCCCAATACGTTGACCCAGGGTTAGGTTTTGGAAATTACTGACAAGACTTTCGGGTAAGGTGGGCATAGACTATGGCATTCAACAAACCGACGACCCAGCCAAAAAGAAAGCCCGGGGTCGGATATCGATAGCAGGAGTATTACACCTGCATTCGCATGATTTCTTGGTACGCATCGATCATCTTGTTCCGGACCTGCATCAAAAGTCGAAAAGACAGACCGGCTTTCTCACCAGCAATGACCGCCTCATGGATATTCATACTTTCACCGCTTACGACCGCATCCTCCAAACGTCCCGACTCATGTTGCATATGGTTGACGGACTCTACAGCCTGTTTTAAAAGATCTCCAAAGCCCGGACCTCCCTGACTCACTTGATTCGCGGAGGCTTCTGCAAAAGGCTCGGGAATGGCTTTTATTCCTTTGATGAGTATGGGATCCATAGGATGTGTCCTTTCCTCTGAAAATCAGAGACCCGTTATCGACCCATTTCCAGGGCACGAAGCGTCATCGTTTTTCCGGTTTCCATTACCGCTAAATTAGCTTCATAGGCTCTCGTGGCAGAAATGAGATTCACCATTTCTTCGATCGGATTAACATTAGGCAAATGCAAATATCCTTTATCATCAGCGTCAGGATGATCAGGTTCATATACCGTCCGCAGGGGGCGTTCGTCTTGGATAATATCGGTCACTCGAACCCCAAGGGGTTCGGCCGGATTCCCGAAGGCATTAGAAAACACCGAATGAAACGGTTTATCGGGAGACGTCGTTTGGAATACCACGTCACGTCGAATATAGGGGCCTCCATTCGGGGACCGAGTGGATTCGGCGTTGGCAAGATTGCCAGCGATAATATTGAGTCGTTGACGCTGGGAGTCTAACGCCGAACCGACTACCGAAAATATCCGATCAAGATTCATCCTAGTCTCCTTTCACCGCCTCAATCCCTGATGGATGTCACTTATACATCCCCTTTGCCAACTTCTTATCGTTCCAAAAAATCGCGGAATGGCATCCTTTTGACCGTCCTATCGTCCTTCGTCAATAGCCCGTTTCCATCCTTCAAACCGTCCATCCAAAAATTGACTGGTTGCCATGTACAAAATGGTATTTTCTGCCATGAGGGTCATTTCTTTCTCTAAATTAACCGTGTTTTCATCTAAGCCCGCCCCTTCATTCATACGAATGGTATGCTGAAAGACTTTGCTCTCCTCCGACCCAAAGCTTAAGTGTCTGGGATGGGTCACCTCATTGGGTAATTCCCCCTTCCCATGCATGACTCCTGCTAGAGTCTCTTGAAAGGGCAAATGCCTGGCTTTATACCCTGGAGTTTCTTCATTCGCCATGTTGGAGGCAATAGTTTCATGAATGCCACTCCGCACATCCAAGGCCCGTTCGTATAATTGAGTCCCGGAATCCCAAGGAGAAATGATCATGGGTGTGGTCCCTCCACCATGTAGACAATATGCTCAAGAGGTTTCATCGAAAGGTGGCCCTTTTATATGTCCAACGACAGCCCGCCATTCAATTGTCGATATTCTCGTAATTTATTCCGTAGGGTTCGTATACTTATTCCCAATGTCCTCGCAGCATGGGTACGGTTTCCATCATGCTTTTCCAAGGTCCTCAAGATTAACTCACGTTCCATTTCCCAGATGGTCCCACATGCCCCTTGAGAGACCGAAGTCGTCAAAGCCGGTTCCTCAGACTGAAAATGTTCGATTTGAAGGGGCCCTTGACCAGCCAGTAACACGGCACGTTCAATCACATTTTCCAGTTCCCGGACATTTCCTCGCCAAGGCCGAGTTTTTAAATGCATGACCGCCGACTCAGAAATTCCGGTCCAACTGCGTCGATTTCGTTGATAGGACCGTTTGGCAAAATGCTCAGCTAACAATTGAATATCTTCTGGCCGATCGCGCAAGGGAGGGAGCGTCAACGGCATGACACTGAGTCGGTAATACACATCTTCCCGAAAACGCCCGGCTTGAACTTCCTGTACTAAATTTCGATTCGTGGTCGCAATGACCCGCACATCAACCCGAACCGGTTGTCGGGAACCCAATCGATCGACTTCCCGTTCTTGTAGGACTCGGAGTAATTTGGCCTGTAATCCAAGGCTCATTTCCCCGATTTCATCGAGCAGTAAGGTCCCCTGATGGGCCAATTCGAATTTCCCGCACCGTCTGGCTAACGCTCCGGTAAACGCGCCCTTTTCATAGCCAAACAATTCACTTTCTAACAGGCCATCGGGTAAGGCCGCACAGTTTATCGCCACAAACGGTTGCTGGGCCCTAGGGCTCCGATTATGGATATGCCGAGCCAGCACTTCTTTCCCGGTTCCACTTTCTCCTTGAATCAAAATGGTTGCAGAACTGCTGGCCACCATTTCAATCATCTCCAGCGTATGAAGCACTTTGGGATCCCGGGTTAAGAATCCATCAGCCCCTGAGTCATCACTCCGTGGATTCATGCGGCGATCGCTTTCCGTCCTGTGCTCCAGGCGATCGTGGTTTAATTGCTGGACTAATTGTTCCAACCGATCAAGGGGGAACGGTTTTTGAAGGAAATCCGTGGCCCCATATTTCAAGGCCTCCACAGCCGTTTCCACACCCCCATAGGCCGTCATGACGACCACCGGCATATGATACCCTTGAGTTCGTACTTCTCGTAAAAATTCCATTCCACCTTTTCCGGGTAAATTCAAATCAGTCAACACCAGCCATGGTGCATCCCGTTCTACCTGTTCAAGCCCCTCGTACCCATCCCGTGCCACTTTCACCTCGTACCCGTTTTGACTGAGGGCCTTGCTCAATAACGTCTGTAGTTGTTCATCATCCTCTACAACGAGGATGCCTCCACCTTCACCACGATCCATCTGTACCATGCCAATCTCCTTTACTGTGGAAAAAAGATCCTCACGGTTGTCCCTTTTCCCTTCTCACTTGAAAGATCTATCATTCCCTGATGTATATGAACCACTTGCTTCACACTGGATAGGCCCAGACCCGTTCCTCCCTTTCGTGTTGAAAAAAATGGCTGAAACACTCGTGAAACTTCATCTTCCCCTATTCCACATCCATAATCGGTTATCGTGAACACAATACCCTGTTCTCGGCCCATGCCTTCATCCTTCGCCACGTCGGATTCTCCACGTCGAAAGGCTATTTCAATATGTCCCTCGGTCGATGACGCATGGATGGCATTCAAGAGAAGGTTTAATACGGCCTGTTTAATCAGAAGTTCCTGTCCATTCATCGAAGTCAGCCCAGCATCCTGATACCGACCAATCGTGACTTCCTTCTGGTGGATGGGGTACATCGCGAGCCATTCCACTTCATCCAAGAGGGCAGAAATATTAATGATGTCGGAGGGCTTTTGAGCCGGACAGCTATAGGTGAGGAGGTTGGAAACCAGCCCATCTAAGGATCGGATGGCTTGAACACAATGATCTACCATTTTTTGACGTTCTTCCTGGCTATATCGTCCCCCTCCCAATAAGGTGGCAAACCACTCTATACTCGTCAAAGGATTACGAATATTATGTGCCAGCTGTTCAGCCCTTTCGCCTATTCTTGCCAGTCGACGTTCCCGGTCATCTGTCAAAATTCCTGCCCTTACTGGAGAGGTGATATATCGGATAGTCAAATCGTGGGCGGTTCCCATTAATGCCACATCGTGATCCCAACAGGATAGGCAGTGACCCTCCCATTCCCAATCTTGAAAAGGCACCGAAGGCCACTGTAGGGCTTCCCATAGATCTGCCACCTGGCCTTCCCATAACCACGATTCCACATTGGGCATCAGGGCTTGAACGGGAGCATTGGCCGCCACAATTTTTCCGATGGACGTCAACACCAAAGCAGGAATGGGCAGACCATCAATTAATTGAATGAGGGCTTGTTGCCAAGGAGGAGCATGGGATACCTGAGACAAAAGATCGGATGAAAAAGGGTTTTGAAGTATGGGCGGAGAAGCCACACCATCAATGGGAGTATGAGAAGTGGTGAACACGCCATTCTTTTGACTTTGTTCTTTTGGCATTGTTTTCTAGCTCCCCTGAGTTCTGAGCGCCCCACGTGATGATGATGAGGAAAATTCCTCCAAGACCGCTGAGGCTGCAGCCCGAATGGTATTTTCAAACTCCGGAGATCTGGTCTCCATTTGTTGCACATTAGCTAACAACTTCTTGGCCGCCTGTGGTTTCCCCCGGTATTCCAAGGATAATCCCCATCGATAGGTGGCCCAAGTTTTGACGGCCCCCGGTGGATCCGTTTTCAGTATCTCTTCATACAACCCTTCGGCCTCGGCATAGTCTCCCTGTTCAAAAAGAAAATCAGCCAACCGCACCACATCCACGAGGTTGTTGGGTTCTAACGCAGCAGCCTGGCGAAAATCCTGACCAGCCGATTCTGGCATTTGCAAAGCCTGGTATGCACGGGCCCGATTTCTCAATGCCACCCGTTGCATCTCTAGGGCTGAAGAGTGTTGAATGACTTCCGAAAAATGCGAAATGGAAGCGAGATACGTCTTGTCATTGAGAAAATGCTTACCTAGCACGATATGAATGGCATTGTGCCATTGGCCCTGGGGAAATTCGCGGAGGTAGGCCTTGCCCGAAGATCGAAGCACATCGGTTTGACCTTGTGCGTCCGCACCAAATACTTTTTTTGCCAAAATTTCTTCTCTGAGGGGAGTGTCAGGATATTCCTTAAGCAATTGGTCGTACCAACGTAACGCCTGCATGGGAAGATGGACGCGCTGATAAGCCTGCGCCACAAGAACGATCCGCGTTCGATCTAACGGCAGGAGGCGAAATCCTTCCCGTTCCTGTTCATGATATTTGAGTAAGTCCACCCAAGCCTGATCCTGAGTCAGCTCTTGAAGTCGATTGACCAGAATGTCATGTAATCGTTCTTGGGCGTGAGTTTTCTGTCGTGGAGAATGGCTTTCAACGATTAATCGCTTCAAGACTCGAAGGGCCGCGGCCTGATCTCCCAGATATTGATATCCTTCCGCCATCCAAGAAAGGCCTTCTTCCTTTAAATCTATCTCTGGGGCATGGCTGAGTTTTTCTGCCGCCTCCAACACCCCATCCCATGAAATGGATACATACAGATTCAGTTCGTTAAATCGTTGATAGGCATTCTCCAAATCCGCCTGAGAGGGCCCTTGAGACAAAAACCCCACGACCCATCGAGTCACGTGTGCCTTGCCCCTCCGGCCAGGTTCACTGTTTGGAAATTGTTGTTGGGCCTGATCAGCAAACCATAATGCCAGGAAGTCGTCCCCCTCCTCGTGTAAACGTTGAGCGATCCGATTGAACCCTTTCCCCGCCACCTCGTGACGAGGATGAAGGTTAATCGTGGTTAAGAAATGAGATACCGCTCGATCTGGTTCCCCAATCGCCAACTCGGCCAGGCCAAAATGGTAGGCCGAGCGTCCCGATTGGCGGATGAGCTTTGGGTTTTCAGCTTCCACGACCTTGTACCAATACCTTGCTTGTTTCCAGGCTCCTGACATAGCCGTGGCATCGGCTAAACCCAAGGCCCCCTTCAATCGATGCTCGTCCCATTTAGGTTCTTCTACAACCCGCCGCAGAATCAAAGCCGCCTCCAGATACTGTTGGTTTTCAAGGTACCCCAGCCCCGCTTCTACCATGACACCTCCGGCCAAAGGGTGCTTAGGATATGTCCTCAGGAATTCTTCAAACAAAGCTTTTGATTCGGAATGCCAACCCGCTTTCCAATAGAGTTCTCCCATGAAACATAGGGCCCAGGGACCGTACACACTGTTTGGCTCTTCTGTTCTCAGGTTTTGCAACCGTTTTATTCGACCCAAAAATTCACTTCCAGGTTCATCCGATTCATCTGGAAGGGAGGCGGTGGCCCAACGAACCGGCTCATGAAAACTTCCCTCAGAACTCTCTTGCAAATAGGTTTCGAAGAGAGTTCGAGCCGTAAGAAGGCCCCCAGCCCTCCATTCACCCTGGGCTTCCTGTAAAATTGCGGGCATCACCATATCTCGAGGGACATTCCATGGAAAATCTGAACAAGATCCACCCAGCACCAGGGCGGGCCAGAGGACGATTACTCCCGTGATCCAACCTGTCATGCTCACCGATACCCTGACCTCCAATCCAAGACATCCAAACTTGAGCAAAATCCAGACCCAGGATTTGTTACCGAACCTTATCTGTGAAAATTGACCTACTCACCGATTATTACAGGAAAATTATGCCCCTCCTTCGGTAGAAGGAGGAAATTGCCGACGTCAAGGAGTTGACGAAGGGGTCAGAACTACGGTCTGTGGAAAATTTCAGGATATGTTCTAGATGGGAAAGATTTTCCCTTTCTTCAAAGGGCCATTTGGGACAATGGACTCTGAAGAAAAACGTCGGGAGTGATGGAAGGGCCTACAGAAAATTCAGCGGGTGGGTTTTCTGTGCAGAGAAAATTCTCCGGCCGAAGCCTCTTGACTTATCCCCCCTATGGGTGATTCAGGCATCGGGGGAATCTTCAGAGGGACTGGCGCGTTTTGCCAGAACTTCGGCCAAAGACTTCTTTTTTAATTTTTCGATGAGGGTGGTGCGGTTGATTTGTAACAGCCGAGCAGCCTTGCTCTTGACCCAATTGGTTCGTTCCAAGGCTTCCAGAATGAGTCTATTCTCAAATTCTTCTACCGTTCGGGAAAGATCGACTCCACCCACAGGAATGGCCGCTGGCATATTGGGTAATTGGGTTGAAGGGGGACGACGAATCTTCTCTGGCAAATCGTCCGGCTCTATTTGTCCTCGTCTTTTGAGGATCGCGATCCGCTCAACAATATTCCCAAGTTCCCGCACGTTTCCTGGCCAAGGATACTCACAAAGCAGCGCCAAAGCTTGGTCTGAAATCCCCGTCAATTCGGCCTTTCGACGATCATTAAATATCGTCATGAAATGTTGCAGCAATAAAGGAATATCCTCCACCCGTTGACGAAGGGGCGGAACCAAAACCGGCACGACATTGAGGCGATAATATAAATCTTCGCGAAATTGTTTGGCCGCGACTAAACTCTCGAGGTCTTGGTTGGTTGCCGCGATAACCCGAGCATCCGATTTATATGTTCGAGTGCCTCCAACTCGCTCAAATGTCCGTTCTTGAAGAACTCGGAGTAATTTTACCTGGAGGGGAGGGCTCAGATCTCCAATTTCATCCAAAAATATCGTCCCACCCGTTGCAAGCTCAAAGCGCCCCACCCTAGAAGCCACCGCCCCGGTAAAGGCACCCTTTTCGTGGCCAAACAATTCGCTTTCTAATAAAGCTTCAGGGATAGCCCCACAATTAACCGGAATTAAATTTCCGCGCCGACGGGTACTATTGCAGTGAATGGTTTGGGCAATGAGCTCTTTTCCTGTCCCACTTTCTCCGAGTATTAAGACGGTACTATCAGTATCCACCACACAATCGATTAGCCGGAATACTTCTTTCATGACCTGACTTGAACTGATCAGTTTCCCAAAGCTAAATTGACCCTTGACGGTCCGCTTAAGCTCCACATTCTCATCTTGCAGGTCTTTGACTCGGAGAGCACTGGCAATCGTGGCACTCAACACATCGATTGAAAACGGTTTGGACAGAAAATCAAAGGCACCGGCTTTAATGGCATTGACCGCCATTTCAACCGACCCATACCCTGTCATGACGATCGTGACGGGACGATTAGGGAGGTGATTCATGCGTTGAACCAATTCCAGACCATTCAAATCTGGAATCATGACATCGGTCAAAATGAGATCAAACTGGGAAGACTCGGCCAAGGCCATGGCCTCATAGCCGGAATCCGTATCCGTCACATGATGCCCTTCATCTTTCAGTTGGAGTTTGATGGTTTCTCGCACATCAAACTCGTCTTCCACCAATAAAATATTGGCCGCACGCGCGGGAACTGAAGATTTTTCTGATTCTTCGACTTCCATAACTCGCCTCCCTAAGCGTCCGCAACAACCAGCATTAGGCAAGCCCAATGCACCCACAATAGGAACCAATGACTCACATTGGAGATGAAGAACATGAATAGTTTGTAATCATACGTGAAAACCGGAAAAGTGACCCTTTCCCTAACTATACTGCAAGAACCTCCTCATCCCGCAAGCACTATCCCCCATTTGGGGGATTAAAGGAAGGTCCCGATTTGACCGACAACTCATAAGAGCCCAACAACCAGGAATATCCAACAATAGCATGTAGGACCATTATGGAAACCCCCAGCATCCCCGAACCCCCAGCAATGCCCATATTCATTCTCTTTGATACCCAAACAGGATACTTATACGGCCATCTTTTTGCTACGGGGCCCGATGATCCCTTTCTTCAGGAAGTCATTCAATGGTGGGGACGGTATTGTTCCAACGCACCTATTGGCGTAGACTATCCAGGTTTGACCACAACCCCTGAACCAGCCGGCACGCTTTCCTCAAATTAACCCAAATCCTCAATCGCTTGATAAGGTTAGGGCAATCTTGCCCAGATGGCCAAACCCGATCGGAACACAAATTGACCATCCTTCCCCTTGAACACCACAATATGCTCATTCCCCTCGATTGGATTACCACTCGGGATAGCGGATACATCTTGTGAGAAAAACCCTCCCGTTTTGGCAGAAAAACCAAGCACTCGCCGGTTCGTCCACACCACTCCCACATAACCTTGTACCTTTGTTCCTTGAATTGTCTCTCCCGCTCCCCAATCCTCTTGCTTCCACCGACCCACATGACTTTGAAACCCATAGACATTTTGAGTTCCAATCACCATGATCATCCTCGGCGTCACCGTCCATTGACTAATGTGTTCCGAGGTTGGAAGAGAAAACACGGCCCACCGCTGTAATTGACCGGAAAAACCTAATAACCGTTTTGTGGTTTGCACAAACCCCGTCACGCCTTTGGCCTCTATCTCCACAATTTTTTCTCCACTCGTCAACGACTGCTGGGTAATGCCCTCATGGGCCGTAATCCCAAAAAGTTGTCCTCGTTCTGAGGTGATGATAACCTGATTGGCAATCACCTCATGGGCTTGACTCAGGTCATCGTCCACTCCCAAGAGTCCGAAGAACATGCAGAAAATCAGTCGACTTACCGATAGTCCCATGGCACACCTCGTCCTGCTCCCATGATAGGGCCTAAAATCGCTTTCATCAGCTGCGTCGCTGTCCCTTGACTTCCCCATAACCCCGTCAAGGTAATCAAAAAATCAAATTGTTTTCGATCGGGAAGCTTCACATACGACAACCCGAGAGAAAAACAGCGACAAGGATTTTGATACAAGGCCACGACATCTAATTCTGCGGTCTTTTTGGTCTCTAAATCTCGATACCATCGAGATCCAACCGTCACTCCCCAGGGCAACCGAACCCCCCCTCCGGCGGTCAAGAAAAAGATTTTGTTGGATTGCAGCAAGACCTCATTAAAGGAGACAGGATTCCAAATATCCCCGCGGCGGGTTTGCAATCCTGCCCGAGAATACCGCTGCCCAACCGTCACATACCAATGATTATTCCCTATAATCCTAGCATCGGTATTAATTTGCGTGAAATGCTTTTCTTCATGGTTAAAAAACGCATCCACGGTGAGGTCGAATGCCGAGAGCAAAGAAGAATCGATCGTTGGGAGATGGAAGTCACCCAATCCCCAGATGTTCGAGAGGGGCGATGCATCCGGGGGTAATTGCCCAAGATGGTAACTTTGAGCCAGGATGACATCCAAACTTGTACTTGTAGAACTCCCTCTCCCTGACTCACTAAAACGGTTTTGCAACGAATACGTTACGAGATTCTTTTTAATTAAATCGTCAACCGCATCGATCATGACCAACTTGGTCTGATCAGTTTCCGGGACATATTCATACATCACATGTGGTTTAATGGAATGTCGAAACCGACCTCCTCCATTCACCGAAAAACGGCGTGATACCTGAGAGAACACTTCTCCCCCCAGCCAAACCGTTTCCCGATGTTGCCGTTTTTTTGTGGTGTTACCCCGTGAATACCATACTGTCCGAAACTTGGCCTGAGGACGAACGCCGATCACATGTCCCAAATGCAACCCCTCCACAGACATTCCTGGGACAAAATCTACTCGGTTCACATCAAAGCCTTCCTCCCTCCAAAAATGCACATAGGTCGTATCAACGGTAAAAGCAAATGGACTCTCAAACAATCCATAATCAAAAAATCGGTGCCCGATTTCCGGCAAACGCTGAAAGGTTCGCTCACTACCCACATTTAGGGGTTGAAGATATTGGCCCCATAAATAAAACGATCCGGTATCCAATCGTTGAACGACGGATAGATTGGATTCCTGACTGGGTAAAGCCCGCTGAACCCCGGAATTACTGAGGTCACGTAAATATTTTCGATCAGTGGAATAGTTCATATTGAGTCTCAAGGACAGCTTTGGGGTAAATTGCTGAACATGAGACCCTCGAATCTGGGCACGTTTTTGATTTTCCTTAGTATCGACAAGCCCATTCAATAACCACTTTCCTTTCGTCTGCCGACTCCAGACATACCGATATTTCAGGTCACCACCATATCCACGCTTGGTTAATACTCTGGGAACCAGGGTGACATCCTGACTAGGAGTCATAGCCCAGAAAAACCCTTGTTGGTAAGTCAATCCAAACTTATTATTGTACCCAACGTTGGGAATGAGTAACCCCGTTTTTCTTTTGGCACCCAGTGGGTACTGAAAAGAGGGAAGGGGAATAAGGGGCACATCATTGATATTGAACCAAACTCGTTTCCCGGACAAACTATCCTCATAATCCAGGTCCAGGTCTTGGAAGGTAAACCGCCAGGCAGGAATTTCCCCATCCTTGGCATCGCAATTGGTAAAGGATCCATCTTTAATTCGATAATGGGTTTCCGAAAATCGTTGTAACCGCCGTCCTGTGACAAACGAATTCTGCTCTTTCCCGAAAATCTCACCATTGATAACCACTCCTGCTTCGGTATTCACGTTGATTTTGAGTTGGTCAGCCCAAATATCCCCATGCTCGTCTTTGAGATGAACATTCCCGATCGCACGAACTTTCCCGGTCAATTTTTGGAGAAAGACCTCTTCGGCATTTAACCGAACGAGCCCACGAGTAACCTCCACATTTCCCACCGCGTGATATTCTTCGCTGAGATGGTTAAATTGAATGGAATCCGCAGAAATTTGAACCGACGGCTCAGGAGAACCTTGAACAGAGGACAAGTCAGACTGGAGTGAAGTTTGGCTAAAGGCTTCGGCCAGAAAAACCAGGGAATACAAGAGACTGAGGAGACCGACGCAAGAACGAACAAGGCCGGTCATGCTTAAACCTGCAAAGCGGAGACCCCACGACCGGTGAAACAGCTGGACACCTCACCTACCAAAAACAACGACCCCGTGACACAAATAAGGTCAGAGGGAGCCGCCCGGTCTTTGGCCTGACAAATTGCCTCCCAGGAATTGGGAATCAACAGGGGCTTCGGAGATCCCTCGGGGAGGGCCTCGGTCAGTTCCTTCGGAGAAGCTCCCCGCCTCATGTCTGGTTTTGTGAAAATGAGACGATCGACGATCGGAAGAATCACTCGAAGAAATCCCCGAACATCCTTGTCAGCCATCATGCCAATAACCAAAATGATTTTTCGACCGGGAACAGCCTTACGCTGATCTTCGAGGTATCGTTTGAGAATTTGAGCACCAAGGAGATTATGCGCACCATCAAGAATGATCAATGGTTCCTCTTGAACGATTTCCATTCGCCCCTTCCACCCAACGTGTTTCAACCCCTTGCGGATAGATTCGTCCACAATCGGGAACCAGGGTCGGCCACCCACCTCCCATAGAGCTAACATATTGGCGGCATTTTCCATTTGGTGGAATCCTAATAAATTCGTGTGAAGTGCCCCAAAGGACCCATGGACACCCTGATAATCAAATTCCCGATCGGAAAGGATCGTAATGGAATATTCTTTGCCAAACCTGTAGAGGGGAGCAGCAGTCCTCTGTGTCGCCTGCTCAATGACTTCTCCGGGCCCCACCGCCATTGAACCGACCACTACCGGAGATGATTGACGAATGATCCCCGCTTTTTCATATGCGATGGCTTCCAAAGAATGTCCCAGATATTTTTCATGATCAAAGGCAATTCCGGTAATGAGTACCCCTAACGGGTCTAAAACATTCGTGGCATCAAACCGCCCTCCCATCCCCACCTCAATAATGGCGACGTCAACCTTTTCATTATAAAAATGTTGAAAGGCCATGGCGGTCGTCATTTCAAAAAAGGTTAAGGGAGCTGTGGTGGATATTAGGCTGGTAAGATGACGAGTCAGTTCACAAACCTGTTCAGGAGCGATGTCTTCCCCTTGAACTCGAATTCGCTCCCGAAAGTCACAAAGGTGGGGAGAAGTATACAACCCCACCCGATGTCCTCCTGCTTGTAAAATAGCCGCCAGCATGGCGGCCGAGGATCCTTTCCCATTCGTCCCACCGATATGAAATGTGGGATACTGGTGATGCGGTCGGTTTAGACGACCCAAGACTTCCTTGATCCGTTCAAGGCCAAGTTTCATCCCAAAGCGACGAAGGGAGAATAAATAATCAAGAGTGTCAGAATAGCGTGTCACAAGGATATTAAAAGACCTATCTTTGTCTAAGGAGGTGGCACTGAAGGGAGGAAATCCACGCGGGTGGAATCAGGCCCACTGAGAGAGCAGAACCCATACTCTCGATCGAGAGAAAAGCTACATGCTTCCCATGGTTGGACATTTAGGTCAATGAAGGAATAGAAGGAGTACCACAGTGTATGAACAATTGGGCAAGTACCGTCTTCAGGATTTTCCGTTCGACGATTTGATCAATCATCCCGTGTTCCAATAAAAATTCCGCTCGCTGAAACCCTTCTGGCAACCGTTGTTTAATGGTTTGTTCGATAACACGCGGACCCGCAAATCCAATCAGGGCTTTGGGTTCCGCAAGGATGACATCACCCAGCATGGCGATACTGGCGGTGACCCCTCCAAAGGTTGGATCCGTCAGTAAGACCACAAATGGCAAATGTGCCTCTTGTAACGCAGCCAATGCTGAGGCAGTCTTCGCCATTTGCATAAGAGATAGTGTCCCTTCTTGCATACGAGCCCCACCCGACGTTGTCACTAAAAGGAAAGGGGTTTCCTCACGTAGGGCCCGATCAATTGCCCGACATATTTTTTCCCCCACTACCGACCCCATACTCCCACCCATGAAGGAAAAATCAAAAATACCTAGCGCAATGGGAATTTCCCCAACCTGACAAGAACCCGTCATGATGGCTTCCCGTTTCCCGCTTTTTTTTTGGGCATTCGACACTCGCTGGGGATACGGAAGCGTATCTTCAAATTGCAAGGGATCGGCTGGCACTAAATCTGAGTCCCATTCGTGGAAGGTCTCTGGCTCAGCGATTAATTCAATCCGTTCCTCAACCGACATAGGGAAATGATACTGACATTTTGGACAGACTTTGAGGTTCCGTTCCATTTCTCGCTTAAAAATGATGGCCCGGCACACCGTACATTTCACCCACATGCCTTCCATAGCCTTTAGCGACTTCCCCTCAGCATCGGTCTTTTTATTCCGTGTAAACCAGCCCATGACGAATCGGTCCTCATAGTGGATGTAACATTTGAGGAGGGTAATTCCTGTCCCAATACCTAAAGTTGGCGCATGAGAAAGGCAGACCCTAGCGAGGAAAACCTGCGCAAATCCTCTGAAGCACTTGTATCTCGACCTTACCATAGGGGGGGGATGCCGGCAAGAATTCCAGACCCATTTACAATGGCGTCAGGAATTTTTATGACTTACGGGATAAGGGACAACAGAAAAGAAGGAAGGACGAAATTTTTCATCCACCTCTGGCATGCATTTCAAGATGGGGATCTTGCCGTAAGCGATCGATTTCAATATACCGTCCACGACTGCTATCACGTTCCAATGATTTTCGTTCTTCGGCTCCACGATCCTTTCGGGCTTCCCAAACGGATCGAATAAGAGACTGAATCGCTTCTGGGGATCGCCCATCTCTCAACGGCTTGCGAAGATCCAGTCCACTTTTCGCATATAGGCATAAATACCACATCCCATCCGCGGTTAATCGGCTTCGATCACAGGTAGAACAAAATGGCATGGTGGTGGAGGAAATAATCCCAAACGTCGCCCCATCCGGAAGACGAAATCGTTGGGCCGGTGCCGAAGAATGTTCATGGATGGGCTCAATGGGGCCATAATATTGTCCGAGTAAGGATAAGATTTCCATCCGTGAGATCACTTTATCTGGGGACCAATCATTGGCTCCTCCGACGTCCATATATTCGATGAACCGTACCTCAGCCCCCATTCGTTTACCGTATTCAATCAAAGGAATCAGCTCATCATCATTGTAGCCCTTTATGGCGACCGTATCTAACTTCAATCCGGAAAACCCGGCTGGTTGAACCGCCTCAATGCCTTCCAATACTTGAGATAGGGTGTCACGGCGAGTTAAGGCTTTGAAACGAGTGGGGTTGAGGGTGTCCAGACTGACAGTAACCCTATGGAGGCCAGCCTCGAATAATTCTTGAGCCTGGTCGGCCAACAGGACCCCATTTGTGGTGATAGCAATATCCTGAATTCGGGAGTTGGTCCGCAACATGCGAATAAAGTCCGATAAATTTTTTCTTAAAAGCGGTTCTCCTCCTGTTATGCGAACTTTATCAATACCTTGGTCGGTAAAAATATCCGTTAATTGGACCATTTCTTCAAAGGTCAATAAGGTTTCACGGGGAAGCCACACATAGTCTTCTTCTGGCATACAATATTGGCATCGCAGGTTACATCGATCGGTCACCGACACACGAAGAGCCTTCAGGGGACGTCCCCAAACATCTTGAATGCTTTCCGCCTCCCGCTGAATGTTTATCGTCGACATCAGGGATGTTCCTCGACCCAGACTTCTCCTTCCGGAGTATGTTCCATTTTCCAGATAGGCGTAATTTTTTTCAGTTCATCAATACACCATTTGCAGGCCTTAAATGCATCGGCCCGGTGTTCTGCCCCAACAATGATAAGCACAATGTTTTCCCCGATCTGAATCGGACCATAGCGGTGAAGAACCAGAGCCTCCAGAATATCGAAATCGCGTAAGGCCTGCTCCCGAATTTCTTGAAGTTTTTTTTGAGCCATCCCTTCATAATGCTCAAACTCCATCGAACTGACGTCCCGACCTTTGGAGCGGTCTCTGGCCGTTCCCAAGAACATGGCAATACCACCGATGTGACGGGAGCGGGAGCGTACACGGTTCAATTCGTCATCGATGGAAAAATTTTCTTGCTGTACCCGAACGAGCATCTGTCCCTCAAGATCAACAGCCATACCCTTCTACCCCCTCACCTTTCTTTTATTTATGTCCCTCCGGCAAACGGAGGCAATAAGGCAATCTCATCAGTATCGCTCAAGACGGTATCCCAGTGGGCAATTTCCTGATTCACGGAAACCAACACTTTCTTCTTTAACAATAAATCCCCAAGATCGGGATTTTCGGATTGGAGTTTCGCCACAAGGTCATGAATTTGTGATCCAGCGGGTAGATCGAGGCCCAACTCTTTTCCCCCGGGGACCAACGTTTTTAACATTCCAAATAATTTGACCTTTAGCATCTGGATGGGTCCCTTACCAATGGGGATGGCGCAAGTATGGTCCCGTTAGGTTTTAGGTACTAAGAAACCGGAGATAAGTTCCGGGTATACAGTCCAGACTTCCCCCCGGACTTAGATACCAAACAGATCTCCCCAAATTCCATTCCCTTATCCACAGCCTTGCACATATCATATATGGTGAGTGCAGCCACCGAAACCGCCGTCATGGCTTCCATTTCGACCCCCGTGCTGCCAGCCGTTTTCACGGTCGCCTGGATGGTAATGGTACACCGACCAAAGGAGTCCTGTTCGGTGCTTTCTTGGAAATCCACATCAACATTCGTCAATAACAAGGGATGGCACATCGGTATGAGATCCGGAGTGCGCTTCGCACCCATAACCCCAGCAACTTGAGCCACGGCTAAGACGTCTCCCTTGGCAATGCGTCCCTCTTGAATACGCTTAAGGGTCTCAGGCAGCACAAACACCTTCCCTTGGGCCACGGCCACCCGTTCTGTTTGTGGCTTTTGGGTCACATCCACCATCCGGGCCCTACCCGCTTCATTAAAATGTGTTAAATTTCCCATAAGATACAAGCGTGCGGAAAAAATGCTTGAAAATCAGTAAATTATAGATATCCAGGAAAATCCTCGTCAAGCCAACCGAAGAGCAATCCTCGACTTGACAGCCCGTACGATTCAGCCTATAAGGAGACAATAACATCTTGTATTCATAGGGCTTTTCTCATGGATTCCGTGGAAACCTCACCCAACCCATCCTTAGCCGGGAAAAAGTTAGGGCTTTTACTGTCTACCGCCCCGGATAATTCCAACGCCGAAACGGTCTACCAGCTTTCAAAAACTGCTTTAGCCAATAAGGTAGACACCTACCTCTATTTCATTGATGAAGGAGTGCTAAACCTGAAGGATTCTCGATTTACCGAATTGGCCAAGGAAGGTTTGAAACTTTTTGTGTGCGCTTATGGATGCCAGCAACACCATATCTCAACGGATGGCTATGGGAAAGAAGTCACCTTTTGCGGGCTTGTCATCCTCTCCAACATCATTGATGGCTGCGATCGCTTCCTCGCGTTCAATTAATGAATTCCCATTTTGGGTTTTAAAGCAAACTGACAAATTCTTCATTTTCCCTTTTTTCCATAATGAATGAACAGGTCGCGGGATTTCCCCCATACT
Source organism: Nitrospirales bacterium (assembly GCA_965223495.1). GTDB lineage: Bacteria > Nitrospirota > Nitrospiria > Nitrospirales > UBA8639 > Nitrospira_E. The sequence goes on from OZ245001.1 coordinate 2,022,291, forward strand.
CCCAGTTTGGAATTTGTTAGGCAAGCGAACAAAGTCTAACCCTAGTCCTGGAAAAGATACCCCCCCAAAATAGCGAACAGCCCATAAGGGTCCTTTTATAGCGGGTCAATATCAAAATTCTCCCATTCTTTATTCAACTTAACCATTTCCATAGAGAGCCCATTCAGTCGAGCAAGCAGTTCCCGATTAGATTCATACTTGACCAGGTACTTTATGTGTTCGATTGCTTCTGATAGGTCATTAATGAGTTCATACCACTCGAAACCTATATCCTCCCAATTTTTCCAGATCCCAAACTGTTCTTCTATAAATAAAGCTTTTGGTTCAGGATCCATTAATAAATAGGTGCCGAGGATATCCGACCTCTGAACATCAGCGATAACTTGCTGTAGCTCTTTTGCTGAGCTAAGTCTGTCCACTCGATCAAACTTCAGGCACTTTCCCAGAACCCAACGAAACCTTTCATTAACCCCCTCGAGCTGCACATGGGCTTCACGATTGAAGTCATAAGTCGTGCCTCGCAACAGATAGTACCAGACGGCTCCCACGGAGTAGATATCACCACGTTCATCTACAGTTGCCATATTTATATATTGCTCAGGGGGAGAAAACCCCTCGGATTTCCAATTCGACGTCGTAACAGTTGGTCTTCCGGGATCTGCAGTCACTGCCAGACCAAAATCCGCAAGACGAATGTGGCCATCGATTCCTATAAGGATATTCGTAGGTTTGATATCGCGATGTATAAAACCATGTTCATGAAGGTATACGATTGCAGCAACAAGCTCCTTAATGGTCAAAACAATATTCAGTTTTTCTTGTTTTGTAATGTCCCCATCGGGGCAGTACTCCATCAAGTAGCCAAACGGAGATTCTCCAGGTTTGGTGGCATCATAAAGCTTTGCGACGTTTAGGTGATCAAGGCCCATCAAAATCTCCACCTCGCGACGGAATCGAACTTCATCCTTATTTCTTGCCAATTCCAAACGAAGGGTTTTCGCTGCATAGGGCAGACGGGTTTTACGATGTTGAACCAGCCAAACCTCCCCCATTCCACCCTCTCCAAGGAGTTTGATCTTTTTGTATTTCGCCCACATTTTCAATAAAAGGGACGCTTCCCTTATCTGCCAAAAATCGCTTACTCCTCTATTTCGTACCCATGACTTAAATCTAATACCCTGTCTTCTTTGATTTAGCCAAGGGCCAATTCCGGACCAGGGAGACGGACACTCTAGGTATCGATCGGGCCTGCTCTGACCCTAGCGAGTTGGTCGGCTCTTCCTTGTCCTACGCCTCTCCTAGTCAATGAGGCTGAACGAGAGGTCAGTATTGCCTGATACGTCTCGAAAGGCGCAATTTTTAATGAGTCTTTTCGCCAAATAACTGTCCCACCTCTCTGGGATGGAGCAAACCAGTAGATCTCACCTGAAGGGAAAACCCGGCATTACAGTAACTGAGATGGACACCATATTTTGGAAGACCACTTATACACTTTACCCGTCAATTTCACCATTTGGTTAAAGGCCCAAATTCACAAAAAAACCAAGATAGATTCCTAATGAAAAATGTTGGGAATGACGGAACATGGAAGGATATTAAATTGACAGAATGGAGAAAATTTTCGAGAAAGTGGAGAAGAAACCCAAGCTTAACGCTGGCTCTCCGGTTTCCAACTCAACCCGATATTGAGAATACGTTGAATCAGCGCCTCGTAGGAAATCCCCGCTCGTTCCGCCGACTCAGCTAAGTCTTCACCATAGGCCAATTGGGCATTGGGATTGGCTTCAAGAAAATACAGACGCTCCTGTGGATCGAGACGAAAGTCCAGCCGGGCATAGCCATTGAGGCCAAAGATATGATACGCCCGTTTAGCCGTCCGTTGAATGGCTCTGATCATTTTCGGGCTAAGACCTTCCACCTCACTGGATTGAATTTTATATTTCTTTTGATACTTCACACTCCACTTTACTCGGGCCGTGGCAATGGGAAGAGCATCAGGAGGCAAATGATTTAAATCCAATTCCCAAACCGGCAAGACCTGCAAACGCCGATTTCCCAACACGCCGACGTACAGCTCTCGCCCCTCAATATACCGTTCCACAATGGCACTCGTCCCGACATGTTGATGAACAAATTCGACCCGTTCTTTCAGTTTTTCTTCATCATTCACGATGGAGGCTTGAGAAATTCCTAATGACGCTTCCTCGCTAATCGATTTGACGATAACGGGAAAAGGAAATTCATTCGTCCACTTCACCACCCGACCCATGGGATAGACCACGAAGTCCGGACAGCGAATCCCATGGTAGGCCATGATTTTTTTAGACCATCCTTTATCTCTGGTCAGGACTAACCCTTTCGGATTACACCCGGTATACGGAACACCCAATAATTCCAAATAGGACACCACATTTTGATCAAATTCGGGATTGCCGTTGAATTCCTCCAGCAAATTAAAGGCAATATGAGGTTTCCAATCATTCACGACCTGATCAATCACACTGAGATCATCCCGCACCCCCAGGGCTTTGACCTCGTGGCCCAAATCGATCAAGGTGGTCACCACATCAAACTCCGTTTTCCAATCCACGACCGCTAAATCAACACCCTCCACATTTTCAGGAGGGACCAAATCCTCATGCATGAGAGCCATAACCCGTAGCTTTCTCATAGGACCACCCGGTGTCGCCCCCCATGCAGATAGTTCATGGTTTGTACGGTCAAAAGAATCGTAAAATCTAATTTGGCTTGATCTTCCGGAACCGCCAACCGCAGCTTTCGTTTTCGACAATGTTCCATCATATCCTGCATAACTTGATCAATCGTGTATTGATACTCACCCGTCCAAGCCGCCACCTTCCGTCGGACTTCTTTGCGGATTTTTCTGAGAAAATTGGCGGCAGGAAGGTTCCCAACATGTTCGGGATGTTCCGAAAACAGTCGGCGCAGATCACGATCGTAAAAATTCGGGTAATCCATCCCATACCGTTCGCGCTTGCTTTGATAATGTTCTCGAAGGGTTTTATGGAGGCCCCGCAATGGATCAAGTTGACGTTTTCCTGTCACCAGCGGCGGCCGTCCGATCAATTCCTTCATTAAGGAATCCATATATTCCAATTTTTTTAAAGCCGGCCATCCGGCATACCGTTCTTGCCATTGCGAGTGAGGGGCCAACCACACGGCAAAAGTTTCCGCAAAATCTTCATCCGGATGGCTTTGGGCGTACCACATATCTAAATGCAACACAAAACTTTTACTGTAAGGTTTGGGAAGATAACAATCGGGGTACGGAACCGACGTTTTCCCAAAAATGTGCTGTCGCATTCGCCGCCGACGCAAACCATAGGCATTTTCAATCGCATGACCGGCTTCATGACGGAGAATTCGCAAGCAACGCTCGGGCGTCCCCCCCTCGATTTCCAACATTTGATTCAATTCAAGTTTGGCCAATCGGGGATGAGCCATATAAAAAGGAACGGCGATACCAGGAATACCATCGGGGGAATACCAATCATCCGATAACCATACATGGGGACGAAACACTAACCCTTGTTGCCGTAATTCCCGATGCAATTGCCGTACACATTTGGCCAATTCTGTCCCCGCAATACGAACTTTCAAATCACACAACCGAATATTTAGTAATTGCTCATCTGACCAAGAAACCCATTCCGGTTCAGTTGTCGAAGGTTTCTGACTCCTTTCCGTTTCGTCTTCCGAAAATTCTTCAATCATTTCAACAGCTCCATGAACCTATGCTCCAACGATCGCTCAGTGAATGTATTGACCTACTGTCCGGAACCCATCTAAGGGGTGTGTACAAGTCAAAGGCTTTCTCCAGGCCTATCAGGCTCGCCATTGAGACAGGGTGGTCTATTGTCCTTGATAGCTTTTCCCCAGAAACTATGGTACATTCCACCCCTTTTAACAGACCCCCTGATCGTTCTTTTGTTGTAAGGCATCATTCATTCCATCATTTTTTTAGTCACACAGGAGCATTTGCCCCAGGGAAAAGGCAGCGTTTCGCATTACTATTTCATCGAACTCCCATCCTCGTTTCCGACAATGCCACACAACACGGGACAAAATGGGAGCCAGAACATCTTACTTTTCCCGAAATTGCTCCCAAGCACAATGAGGATTCCCCCATGCAAAATTGCGAAAAATGCCAAGGCTCCATGTTGCTGGATCGAGAAGTGGATATGGAGTCAGGAATGTCGCTCCTGGTTTTAGTCTGCATCAATTGTGGCCGAAGAAAGCAGGCCGAACAAGCACCGATACCTCTTATTGAGGTTTCCTAAGGTTCATCCACCAACCTTTAGGATTGGTCAATGAGAGACTCCACAGCTTTTTCACCAGAGGTTGGGGGGTACAAGCGAGTTAGGGATCCAGACAACCATACTTCAATGATTGCTGACACCAACTTGCATTGAAAAAAAAGACGGGATGTATATTGAATGAAGCATCCGAATGTAATACGCCCAGGTGAGCGGAAATAACTATAAGTTTCTTCCAAGGGATAGGATAGGCATCCTTCAAGAATTATTTGGAAAGATCAAAAGAATCACTCTCAACGACCGTTACGGATCGGCATCCAGCTCTAGATTCCAATATAAATAGTCCCTCCAACTTTCTGGGGCATTTCGAATCCCAATCATCAACGTGAGCCGAGGGGTCCATCTGGGCTTTACAGGCTCTTTGAGCAATTTCATCCCCGCCTCTTTTGGAGTTCGCCCGCTTTTCCGATTATTACATCGCCAACAGGCTGTGACAATATTCTCCCACGTTTTTCGTCCTCCTTTGGCGATTGGGACGACATGATCAAAAGTCAGTTCTTCAGTGCGAAATTGTTTGTAACAATACTGGCAATGGTACCGATCACGAGTAAAAATATTGAGGCGGGAAAATTTGACGGCATGGTGATGGGACCGCAATTTGACAAAATTTAAGAGTCGCATCACCGAAGGCAATTTAAAAGTGAATGCGACCCCGCGAATATCGCGGTCATAGAATTCAAGAACCTCGACTTTCCCCTGCCAGAGAAGCGTAATGGCCTTTTGCCAATGCACGACTCGCAGAGGTTCATACGATGCGTTCAGGAGTAAGGTCATTTCCATAGCAGGGTACCTTCAAGAACCCACTAGTCAAAAATCTCTGACCTATATCATCCAGGATTCGTGAGAATCAAGATGCCAGAACAGGTTAGTTGTGAGCAGGCTCCGATCTTGGTATATTAAAAAATTATCCTCCAAGATAATTTGACCCTTTGTTCATGCCTCACGATTTTATTCCCGTCAAACCCCTTGAAGACCTTCCCCCCGGCTCCCAACTCAGTGTTGAACTCCAAGATCGAGGCATTGCGTTATTCAACATAGAGGGCCATGTGCACGCCCTGGATAATACCTGCCCTCATGCGGGAGGGCCCTTAGGTGAAGGAACCCTAGATGGGGATTTAATTTCCTGCCCCTGGCATGGCTGGAAATTTCATATTCCCACCGGAGTCTGCAAAAAAAATCCCAATCCCAGTTGGAATGTCGATCGATATGACGTGAGGGTGATTGATGGCATGATCCATGTGGCCATTCCTCAGCCGAATAACATTAGCAGGGAAGAGATCTCCGAACCATGAGGAAGAGGAGGTAAATTTTCAAAAGGCATTAATCCTTGGGCCGCTAAGGAAATCACTTTTACCCACTTTTCTTTCACATTCACCCGCCAGGCAAAATCCCGTTCAATCCATTCGACCGATCCTTTTTCGCGAATGATTTTACTCACCAAATAGGTATCAGGCCCTTGGGAAGCCACTCGCCACTTTCCTTCATGCAGGGTAACCCCATTACTCTTCAATCGTTCCACCATTCGAGTGAGCGCCTCATCGACCGTCCCAATGGTACGCGCCGAATGGTTTTTGACTAAACGCAAGGCTTCCTGAGCTTGAGGATCATCAGGAAGATATAGGATTTCAGGGCGTTTGGTGGAAACAAACCAAAGCCCCACGAAAAAGCCTAAGAGAAGGAACAAACTGAGAAGCTTGCCTATTGGTGAAGAGAAAAAGGCCTTCAACAACTTACCTCGAAAAAAAGAACTTACACAATTCTGCCACGAGATTCGCCAAAGGGAGCCTGAAAGGGACAAATACCCGCCCACGCATGTATAGAGACATTCTACTGTTTATCTTGGCAATTTGGCCATCCTTGGTTGTTTCCCCCCTTGGACGGAATTCGTTTCCAATTGATCTTGCAATGCTCGCTTGAGAAGTCGGACGAGTCGAGAATTTTCATGTGAACGCCGAACCGCCAATCGAATGGCCGGGGTCGTCATCCCCGAAAACGTGGCACAATTGCGTACCAACACCCCCTGCTGTTCCAAACGGGAAATAAGTGCTTCGGCGGAACATTCTTTGGGCAATTCGACCATCACAAAATTGGCCTTGGGGGGAATGACCCGTATTCCAGAAATCCTCTGCAATTGAGACATAAAACTGGCACGGTCCCTTTCGAGCAATCTCAGACTTCTTCGCCGGAAGGCCGAGTCTTCAATTGCCGCAACGCCCGCCCTTTGTGCGATATGATTGATTGACCAGGGCGGGAGATAGGGATGAAGGTTCTGAATTACCGGGACGGAACCAACGATATACCCTAATCGCAGACCGGGAATTCCAAAAAACTTGGTAAAACTCCGTAACACCAATACGCGCTCACAATTGTTGACCCACGACACCATGGAATGGGATGGCCAAAAATCCATAAACGCTTCATCAATAACCAGCCACCAGCCCTCGCGTTCCGTTTGCCGGACAAGCTCCCGAACACGTGCAAAGGACACACCTCTCCCCGTGGGACTATTAGGATGACAAAAAAATACCGCATTTGAGATTGCCGACATCCGCGATGGCTTGGCCTGAGAGGATACGCCCTTCTGGTTCACGAACTGGAGCAGTGTATCTAAAGGAGGATCATATTTCCGTGCTGACTCGGCATGGACATACGTACAACTGGCTCCTGCAACCCGTAAGGAATGCTCAAATTCCATGAAGGTGGGGCCCACAACATACCCATGGCGCACACCAAGGGCTTTCGGCAAGAGCCGGATCAATTCAGCTGACCCATTGCCAAGAAGGATCGATCCTTGGGGAACCCCATGTTCCTTGGCAAGCCGTTCGCATAATTCTTCCGAATGGGGATCGGGATAACGGGCGCACCCCGTCAGAGCTAGCCTCATGGCCCCTAAAACCGAGGTAGGAGGCCCCCATGGGTTAATGCTCGCACTAAAATCGACGAAAGAGTCGATCGATCGCCCCAACCGTTTTGCCACACGGTAAACATTCCCTCCATGGGGAACGGATCTGTTCACCACATTATCCATCCACAAGAAATGAGCACCAAGAATACTGACACCAATCCCATTAATTGTAGGGCCAACATGATATGAGAATGCTTTAACAGGTTATTGGGGTCACCTAGCCAGCTTCGCCGTTCACTGACTCCCCCATACCTATTCTCACCCCCCAGCTGAACTCCGAGTGCCCCTGCCATGGCCGCCTCCGGCCACCCACTGTTTGGGCTCGGATGTTTATGGGCATCCCGCAAACAGATTCGCCATGCCGACCCCCCGCTTTTCAATCGGACCGCCCCGGCTAAACAAAATAATACGGCCGTCACTCGCGCCGGAACCCAATTGACCAGATCATCCAATCGCGCGGAGGCCCAGCCAAAGTCACGATAGTGTTCATGGCGATACCCAATCATAGAGTCCAGCGTATTGATGGCCTTATACGCCAAGGCCAAGGCCGGACCCCCAAGAGCCAAATAACACAAGGGTGCTACGATGCCATCGGATGTATTCTCGGAAACGGATTCCAGGGTGGCTCGGACAATCTCCGCTTCAGACAGGGTGTCCGTATCTCGTCCGACCAATTGTCCCACCGCCTGACGGGCCGACACTAGTGATTGTTCTTCCAGAGCCAGGAAAACCCGCCGCGCATGTTCGAATAAATCCCGCGTGGCGAGCGTGGTAAACCCCAGGACCACCCAGACTACCGCACCCCAATGAGGGTTGATGGTTTCCACCCAATCCACAATTTTTTGGACCACCACAAAGCACAGGAGTGGAAGCATGAAGGCTAAGACGACACCGGCCAGTTTTTTTGCCAAGGCGGTCTGACAGAATCGCAAAACTGCTTGCTCATACCCCTGGATAAGTTTCCCCATGAAACGGACCGGATGGGGCAACCAGGCGGGATCACCGACTACCATATCCAGGGAATAGGCCGCCAGGATCTTCAATCCCAGGAGAGAATCCATCACAACAACGGGGGCAACCCGGGAAGGGTATCGGGAGGAGCACTCTCAGTGACGGCGGCTAAACACGTGGGACACAAACAATCATGGTATTGCTTCACGATACGATCATATTGGGCATCACTGACCGCCACCTGCCCACACCAGCAGCGAGAAAGCCCACATTCAAAACCTGCTCCGCATCGTTCGCAACGTTTCGGGTACGTTTTAGACATCACTCATCCTTATTCGGCTCTCACCTTCCCTGTAGGATAAACGGTGCGGCTATGAGAAACAGGATCTCAATACACTCATTTACCGTCCCAAGCAAATCTCCGGTCATCCCTCCAAATTTTTGGGTAAACCACCACACCATGGATCGAACCATTCCATAGCCCACAATCAACACTCCCAAAGTCGGAATCCAATTCAGAATAAGAATCAATCCGATGGCTGCAAAGAATGATGCCATGAAAAGATCAAATCCCCTCATATCCTGGAGGAAGGTGACGGCTAACCCTTCCTGTCGTGGAGAGATGGCTCGCCAAGACCCGACGACCAAACTCCATCGACCTACCGCCGGCATACTCAAGAGCACCATTTCCCGGACCACCGGCGGAAGAGCAAGGAATCCCGCGTACCGTAATCCGAGGGCAAGAAATAATCCTGTAGCGCCCAAGGCCCCGATATGAGAATCCCGAAGGATCGCCAGTCGATGTTCCGAGTTCTTCCCGCCCGCAAAGGCGTCAATCGTATCGGCCAATCCATCCTGATGAAGGCCTCCAATAATCCAAACATACAAAGCCAGGAGCACCATATTCCGGACATAATCGTCCAAGAACATTCCAAGCCCCCAATCTATCGCGAAGAGACCTCCTCCCAACAAAAAACCCACGATCGGAAACCATTGAAGGGAGGAGGCAAAGGTCTTTGATGATCGTATAGAAACAGTCCCACCCGGAAACGGGATAATCGTCAATAATTGGCAGGCCACAACAAAAGCCGCCCATGCCTTCCTCATAAGCCTCCCGACGAACCTTGGATCTGTTGCTCAACCCCTGCGCTCTCAAAGGTTGCCATTTCTCGTAAACAGGCCAAGCTGGATTTGAGTAGGCCCATGGCCAGGCACGCACCCGTCCCTTCTCCCAATCGAAGGTCCAAGTCCAACAAAGGGCGAAGACCCAGATGGTTGAGAGCGATCCGATGTCCTTTTTCCCATGATTGGTGCGAAGGGATCACATACGCCAGGCAAACCGGACTCATGGCCCCCGCCAATAAGGCCGCGGCTCCGGTAATAAACCCATCCAACACCACGGGAATGCGACAAGCAGCCCCTCCCAGGATTAATCCGACCAATCCCCCGATTTCAAACCCACCAATCTTAGTTAACACCTCCAAAGGATCTCTCCGATCAGGTTGATTACGCTGTACCCCCCGTTCGATCACCGTCACCTTTCGCTTCAAGACTTCCGCATCGATCCCGGTCCCCGTTCCGGTCACCTCCTCGACGGACTGATCGGTCATCACCGCGGTAATCGCACTACTGGGAGTCGTATTTCCAATGCCCATTTCTCCCAGGCCTACCAGACGAATGCCTTCACCATAGGCCTCTTGCATCAGGTGAATGCCCGTTTCGATAGATTGGATGGCTTCATTAGCAGACATCGCTGGACCTTCGGCAAAGTTTTTCGTTCCGTATCCAATTTTTCTGACGACCAAGCCGGCAAGATCCCCCAAGTCACTCTGAACACCCACGTCCACGACTCGGACTTTCGCCCCGATCTGTCTGGCCAACACATTGATCGCAGCTCCTCCATTCAGGAAATTCTTCACCATCTGGGCAGTTACGGCGGATGGGTACGCACTGACACCTTCTTGAACCACGCCATGATCGGCCGCCAACGTGAAGACCATGCTTTCAGGATTAGGCGGACGAAGCTCCTGTGAAATGGATACATACTGGGCGGCCAACTCCTCCAATCGCCCAAGACTTCCTACAGGTTTGGTCAGTCGATCCAGGGCGGACTGAGCTCGGACTTGAAATTCTAAATTGACGGGTATGACCTGTTGAATCGTTTCTTGGATTAGCTTGGAATGTTGAATCATGAGATTATTTGACCCGCAGGGGAATGCCACTGACCAAAAAATAGACTTCATCGGCTTCGGCTGCCACGATTTGATTGATCCGACCCGCCAAATCTCGAAACTCCCGACTGACCGCATCGCCCGGCACCAATCCAAGCCCTAATTCATTGCTGACGATGACCACATGAGAGTGACACGCACGGACAGCCTTCAACATTTTTTGTACGTAAGGCAGAGCACGCGTGGATTTTTTTGCTTCCCGAAGAAAATTATTGAGCCAAAGAGTCAAACAATCGACCACAATTCCCGGGTAGGCAGGCCCCTCGCGTTCAAACCAGTCGGCTACATCAAGCGGAACGTCAAACGTGGTCCACTCCGTGCCTCGCGATCGTTGATGCTTTCGGATACGTTCGGCCATCTCTCGATCGAAGGGTTCACCCGTCGCCACAAAGGCTCGAGGGGAAATCCCCCGCCCCTTTTTCAAAGCGAAAGAACTCTTTCCAGATCGAGCCCCCCCCAAGACAAACGTCAGGTGAGAATGCTGCACCGTTTGGGAAGATGGTCTCTTGGTTTTTCTCACTGGCTTCCCGTGAAGAATAGAGAAACGTGATAGAGGGGACGCACGTGATCTCCAAAATGGGGTGGTCTAAGATTCTGAATCCCCGCTACCAGAACTCAGGTAGAATACAAACACTCAGGTCTCCGAAGAAGAGGAACCCTGCCGTTCCCATAAAAACTCAGGTTCACCCTGCTGCTTAGCCACCCAACGGGCAAACACGAATAAGGCATCGCTCAATCGGTTGAGAAAGGAAACCAATTGCTTGTCTAGCGATTCAGCCTGAGAAAGTGTGACACACATACGTTCTGCACGCCGACAAATGGTACGGGCGACATGCAGGAGAGCTGAAATCTCTCCGCCTCCCGGCAAAATAAACTCTTTTAAGGGTGTCAGATCGTTCTGGCACTCATCAATCAGATGCTCGAGATGTGCCACATCCTCCTGGGTCACGACGGGCATATTCGGAAAGGACTCCCCAGGAGCCGTCGCCAGGATCCCTCCCAGATCAAAGAGTTTATTCTGAGTCCATTTTAAAATCGCGTCGAGACGCTGGGGGGCAGAACCGGTGGCTTGGGCGGACTTATTGGAGGCCCGCACCAGTCCGAGAATGGAATTCAATTCGTCAACCGTTCCGTAAGCTTCCACCCGCACAGAATCTTTCCAGACCTCTTGCCCACCAGCTAATCGAGTTTTCCCAGCATCACCCGTGCGCGTGTACACTTTTGATATTCGCATGACATTCGTCTCCTGGAAAAATTAAACGATTCGTTTTTCTCAAGGGTACAGTGCCCGAAGAGCTATGGGATTGTAAGGGCACGACCCAGACTGCTTCTAAATATTAAGTTTGGAATAACCCGGAAATTCCCCCGAACACAACCTGATACACTGCCCGACCGATCATTTGACCGAGAATGGTATGGAGGCCGCATTGATCCTCCTCAACCTCACCACTCGCAGCGATCACCAAGCAATCCGTCCCGGTTAATTCAGCAGGTCGGTCCGACTTCCGACTTTTCACCCCAGCATCCCGAAACGCCGCGGCCTTTGCCGAGGCGGCGGTATGAATCGATTGAAGATATCCAGTCATGGAAGGAAGGGCATTGGTTGCCACTATGAGATTGGCCGTCCCGGTTGAACCACCTCGATATCCCCACTCCACATCGGCTTCGTCCAGAACCGAGCGAGCATTGGACAGACCAACGGTGGCCACCGCATGCACCCATAATCCAGGGGACCTCAGAAAACAGTCCCGATACCCCTTCACGTTGGCGGCCGTCATCAGACCGATCGTATTCTCAGGGACGACTCCGACGTTCTGGAACACCCGGTGAAAGTCCCGGTCGATGGTGTCTAAGGAACAGGTGGAATGAAGATCGACTTGACGATTCACGATCGCAGAGGCCTCTTTCTCTCCGCCATTCCATGGGGCCCAGCTCAGACAATTGAATAGCCCAGGAAACCGGACAACAAGACAATCGAACGCGGTCGTGATCTCAAGGGAAGATGGCAGGGTATTCACGAGCGAGTTTCATGAGAGCGTCCCGAGTGTTCGTCCAGCTCAGTAATCGCATCTCCGTTTATCTGGCCGATATGATTCCCCCAGGCTTCATAGTGGACCAGTTGATCCAATGGTACTCGTCGACGCCAACCAACTTTCTCCAAATCGGGCTGGTCCCCAAAGGTTTTGACATAGCCCATACACAAATACGCGACGATCCAGACAGATTGAGGAATCCCCAAGATGTTTTTTAAGCGTTCATAATTCAGGATCGACACCCAACCGACCCCAAGCCCTTCTGCCCGGGCGGCCAGCCAAAGATTTTGGATCGCACAACAGGTACTGTATAAATCCGTTTCTGGAACCGTAGCCCGCCCCAACACGGCAGGCCCACCTCTTTCCCGAGTACACGTCACACAAATATTAATGGGCGCTTCTTGAATTCCTTCAAGCTTGAGGGATCGATACAGACGAGCTTGGTCTCCCTCGTAGTGAGAAGAGGCGGCCTCGTTAGCCTGAACAAACAATTTTTTGACCGCTTGCTTGGTATCACTCTGCTGGACGACCAAAAAATCCCACGGCTGCATGTAGCCCACCGAACCAGCATGGTGGGCGGCCAATAAGATTCGGTTCAGCGTGTCTTCCGGAACTGGGTCTGAGAGAAAGTCTTTTCGAACGTCCCGTCGCTCGAAAATAGCACGGTAGACGGCATTCCGTTCGTCAGGAGAAAAGGCACCCGTGGGGACACCGCGTGAACGAGTCAATACTCTACCCCCTTTTGTGCTTTGATCCCCTTCCGGAAGGGATGTTTCACCATTTTCATTTCCGATACTAAGTCCGCCGCGTCGAGTAATTCCGGCTTCGCTCCTCGCCCGGTGATCACCACGTGGAGCATGTGAGGTCGTTGGGCCAGAGCTGTGAGAACCTGGGCAAGAGAGACATAGTCATGGTGAATCGCGATATTCAATTCATCCAATATCACCATGCCGAACGTCGGATCCTGAAGAAAACGCTCTACCGCATTCCAAGCCTCTTGGGCCACCGCTTTATCCCGTTCCCGATCCTGCGTTTCCCAGGTATACCCTTCCCCCATACGAAGAAACACGACCTGTTCCCCAAACCCTTTCAATATTCGTTCTTCCGCGGTATCAATCGCTCCCTTGATAAATTGCACTATGGCCACCTTCATTCCATGCCCCACACATCGAATCGCCATACCCAAAGCGGCAGTGGTCTTCCCCTTACCCGCCCCCGTATACACGACCAGCAATCCTTTTTCCTCCTGGGCGGCCGAAATCCGCCGATCCACAGAAGACTTCAATCGTTGCATGCGGGCCACATGATCCGTGTCACTCATGGCCTGGCACCTTTCGCCTTCGCTGTTTTCGCGCCATATCCAGCAACATTACCGGAATCCGAGGGTGACTCGCAAAATGTAGATGGGTATACAAACCCACCACATTATGAACGGTTAACCCATCCGGACCACAGTCGGCTCCCCGTGCATCACTCAATGTTCCCAGATAAGATACCTCCCCAAGGTTGTCCAGATGAGAATAATGAAATTCATGTCCTCGTACCCGATGGCCCATTTCCCCTAACAAACCTGTCTGCCTTAAGGTCAATTCACGATAGCCCAAGGTCATGTGGGAACGGGTCATCACCCCATCGGCAGGAAAGGCACCCACCATGTCATAGACTTCCCCCTCAAAATCCTGCAAGGTTCGGGACAAATACAACATGCCCCCACATTCGGCATACACAACTCCACCGTGTTGAATAAATTCGGCGATCGAGCGCCGCATCCCCGTATTCTCCTGTAACGCCGCAGCATACATTTCTGGGTATCCTCCACCCAGATACAAGACCTCAACTTCCGAAGGCAAATTGGTGTCGTGTAACGGTGAAAATCGAACAAGGTCTCCCCCAACTTGCTTAAGGAGAGCCAGGTTCTCCGAATAATAAAAACAGAAGGCTGGATCATGAGCGAGGCCAATCTTGATTGGTTGCCTTGAAGATTCCTTCAACATGGGACTTTCTAGGGGAAGGGACTCTTCCACCTCGGAAGAGGTATGAGCCAATTGCTCAATGTGAGACAAATCCAGTGTCTTAAGGGCTCCTTGAACAAATTTTTCATACCACCCGGCGCCCTCCCCCTCTAAAGCCGTACGCAATCCTAAATGACGATCAGGAATGGTCAGCTCGGAATCAGGACGCATAAATCCCACCACGGGTACCTTGGCTTCCTTTTCCACGGCTTCTTGTAATATGCGGAAATGCCCTTCGCTCTTAATTCGATTAAAAATAACCCCAGCGATGGTCACGTCAGGATCAAATTCGGCATAGCCAAACACCATAGCCGCAGCGGATCGGGCCATCGCGCTCCCATCGATCACCAAGAGCACGGGAGCCTTTAACAGCTTGGCCATTTCGGCGGTGCTTCCAACTTCATTCGTCGGGGAGCTCCCGTCAAACAGTCCCATCATCCCTTCAATAATTGAGAGTTCCGCATCTCGAGCGGCCTTTTGGAACATGTGCCGATTTTGAGCGGTTTCCAACATCCATCCATCTAAATTATGAGATTCTCGGCCACTCGCCAGCTGATGATGTCCGGGGTCGATAAAGTCCGGCCCTATCTTAAAGGGCTGGACCCGGCGCCCCTGAGCACGAAAAGCGGCCAGGAGCGCCAGAGTTACGGTTGTCTTGCCTACCCCGCTATGGGTTCCAGCGATGACTAATCGAGGAAATCCCACAGCCTAGGCTTTCGCTTGAGACCCAAAGAGATTCAGAATGTCAAAGTTCACCCGAATCCCGCCAAACACCGAGCGTACCGCGGTGCCAAAAAATCGGACCTCTTCATAATGGCGATTCAGGATATTGTCCACGCGAATGTAACCTTGAATCGATTTCGTAAAATCGTAGGATGTCGAAAAATTAAAAACATAAAAATCTGGAAGCCGTTGTTGATTGCCTGTCGTATTAAATCGAGCTCCAACGTAACGAAACGAACCGGTGAAACTGAGAGGAGCAATCGGTTGATAGGTCAAAACCAGACTGGCTTGATGAACCGGCCATCGGGCCAAGCGATCCCCAGTGTTAAGATCACGTGTCAGCGTATAGGTGTATTGTGCATTCATTTCGAGCAACTTCATGTAGGGTAGTTCATCCGCCAAGACCAGATGACCGGCGACTTCCCAACCCTGACTCTTAGCTGATCCAAAATTTTGAGGGCAAAATCCAAAAATCGAAAATGGAGCACATCCGGCGGGATCGAAGGTGGTCGCGATCAACTGACGAAATCGGTTCCAAAAATAGCCGGCACTCACTTTTACTCGGTTTCCAAGCAATTGCTGATCGATTCCCACATCAAAACTTTGGCTCTTCTCGGCTTGAAGATTGGTGTTGCCAAAATTCGGAAAAAACAACTCATTAATATCGGGAGCTCGAAATCCCGTGGAATAGCTTGAGCGGACCTTCGTTCCCGTTTCTTTTAGAAGATACCCCCCTGTCACCCGATAGGTCGTCGCATCACCGAACGTATTGTGCGAATCTTGTCGAAACCCACCCGTCGCAAAGAATCGATCAAACAGGTTCAGTTGCAATTGGGCAAATCCCGCATGACTGGAAAGCGTTTTCTCTGAAAAACTTCCTTTATTCTTCCCAAGCTGCTCCCGAAATTGATAACCGAGTGTCAGGACGGCTAGTTGTTCGTACCGAAAATTTGACTGCCATTCAACCCGATTACTTTTGGTACGAATGTGGGCATTATTAAAATCTCCTGGGGTGCTGGGCATGCCTCCGGAAACCGGAACTTGAGTCGTCCCAGCCTGCGTGATCGACGTTTCTCGTGAATGAGCCAGGGTAATTTTTTGATCCCACCAGTCAGTGAGCGGTTGGTGGTAAGTGCCACTATAAATATACTGTCGACTGGTCGATTTCGATTTCAACACATCAAAGGGTCCGCCCCCGAATTCGGTGGGGTTATCCAGATCGTTATCTTGGTTGATCCAACGAAACGCGAGTTCCAGACGTCCATCCCAAGGCCCCTCCACTCCCACCAAAGAGGAGGCTTGCCAATTGCGAAGAGCATCTCGTTCGGTAGCACCCCGGCGATGATTAATGGCAGAAAAACCCGCCATGTCCCAGCGAGACAACGTTGCGGAGAAATCTACCAGCCCCACTTTTCCGGCTAGCGTCCCTCCCTCACGAATAGAATTAAATGATCCGTATTCTCCAAAGATTCGAGCCACCGGGGGGCCTTCTCCACGTTTGGTTCGAATATCAACCACTCCTCCCATTGCGTCGGATCCCCAGAGCATACTTTGCGCCCCACGAAGGATCGTCACGGATTCAATGTTGTCCGTGGTTAGGGTCCCAAAATTAAATTGACCCAGGGTGGCACTATTCACGATCGCGCCATCAATCAAGACTAAGGTTTGATCTGCCCCTCCCCCACGAATCCGAACGGTATTAGTGGCCCCAGGGCCACCCGTGGAAAATGTCGACAGGCCCTGCCCCAAACGAAGTGCATCCACAAGGGTTCGGTCACGGCGTCGGTCAAAATCTTTGTCGGTCATCACCTCAACCGCACTGGTCAGCTGACTGACGTGAACCGGAGTCTTCGTCGCGGTCACGACAACCGGATCCAGTTCATGAACCGGAGAAGAAGATTGATTGTCTGATGAAGAAGCGATTCCAGGAAAGAAAAAAATCAGGGCAAGGAACCCAAGAGATACGCACCAAGATTTGAAAAGTCCAAAACGAAAAAAGTTTTTTGCTGAGGACATCATCCACCTCCCTTTAGCTCGAAGGGGCTTTATGGAAGAAACGATCGTTGGGTCTCCTGACTTGCGGATCATCGTTCCTCTGCGCCTTCTCATGGACCCATAGTCCACAATGACCTTTTGCAGAGTCTCTCCCCGCTTACAGTGGCGGCACCGTGCTGGATTCACACCAGCTTCCCCGTCACAACCGTTTATATTCCGCTAAATAACCCTCCTCCTTTTTAAAAATGGTTGATAAAATTTTCGTGTTCGCTCCGCTCACTCCAGTCTACTGGGATTTCTCATTAGCCACGCATATGGGGAATGTTCAAAAAGGCCATCCAGCAAGGCCGCAGCCTTTTTGACATGCGGAGCGTACCCTTTGTACGTGAGCGCTCACGGCCCGAAGAGGGCCAAGTCTGTGAGCCCGAAGGTCCGGCAAAATGGCGAGAACGCTGTCTCGCTTGTCCCATCCTGAAAGGTGGAACATTTGTTTTCAACATTCCCCTCACACCGGCAAGGACACACGGGGCAATCCAGATTGAGGATGTCGATCCACCAGCACCGAGCAACCATAAACGTCTTCAAGAATAACCGGTTGAATCACCTCTACTGGTGCCCCCATCGCGACGATATTTCCCTTATTCAATAACAGCACCTGATCACAATATTGACTCGCCAAATTCAAATCGTGTGACACCAATATCACGGTCAGCGACCGTTCTCGATTGAGCCGCTGAATGATTCGGGCAATATCCAGCTGATGATGAAGGTCAAGAAACGCGGTCGGTTCGTCCAGCAAAAGGACTTGAGGTTCCTGCACTAAGGCCCTCGCAATCACGGCCCGTTGTCGCTCGCCACCGGAGACTTCTGTCACCAAACGATGGCCTAGATGAGCCACATCCAAATCTTCCATGGCTTTCAAGGCTACTTTCCAGTCCTGGCTGTCCTCCCAATGCCATCCGCCCCAACCCTGATGATGAGGATATCGGCCCATTAACACCATTTCGGCGATGGTAAAGGGAAACACCTGCAAGGTTTCCTGTGGAACCAAGGCCACAGACTTCGCCATCTCGACTTGTGGCAGACCAACCAAGGATTCGCCAAACAGATCAATGCTTCCCTCTTGTGGGTGAAGAACCCGAGCCAATACCTTTAACAAGGTACTTTTCCCGGACCCGTTCGGACCCAGGACGCCTAACACCTTTCCCGATGGAATCACGCAGGACAATTGCTGAAGAACAGACCCGATGCTTGACTGGCCTTTTCTGGAATAGGAAAAGGTCAACCCGTGAACGGAATAGGCGGGTGTTGAACACGAAGAGGAAGTCATGGTGAGATTACTTCATTCCCAAATGAGTTTGTCGATTGGTCAGGAGCCATAAAAAAATCGGCCCACCGACCAACGCGGTGATCACTCCAACGGGAAATTCACTGGGGCTTAAAGCCGTACGGGCCACAGTGTCGGCCACCATTAAAAACGTTCCACCCACAAACCCCGCCACCGGAAGCAGAAGTCGATGATCCGCGCTGACGATCAATCGCACCGCATGGGGAATAATCAACCCCACAAACCCGATGATGCCACTAAAACTCACGACTGCCCCCGTCAGGAGGGCCGCAGCCAGAAATACCAGCTTTTTGACACGTTCGACTTCGACTCCCAACGACCGCGCCGTTTCTTCCCCGAGCGTCAAGACATTCAGGGACTGCGCTTGGGTCCCTAACAGGAGCAGGCCTAAAACCAAATACACTACGAGAACGAGGAGTGTGGTGGAATCCGGACCCGTTAGCGTTCCCATTAACCAAGCATACATACCAAAGGCACGATTGGGTTCGGCGATGCTCGTGAGAAACATGATGAACGCAGAAAAAATCGCATTCAGCACCACTCCGGCGAGCAAGAGAGTATAGACGGAAAATCCGTATTGAGCGGAAGAAATACGGTACATAATCACCAAAGACAGGAGAGCGCCGGCAAAGGCACACACCGGCAATGCCGAGAGACTCAAGACGGATATCCCTACCCCAAACAAAATAGCCAAGGCTGCTCCAAGTGCCGCCCCACTCGAAATTCCGATCACAAACGGATCCGCCAAGGGATTCCTGAGTAAGGCCTGTAAAGCCACGCCGACCATCGCCAAACTGCCACCCACAAAAAACGCGAGGATGACACGGGGCATCCGGACCTGCCAAAGAATGACTGAAGTCGGCTGGTTCACGGAAGAATCGGTCGGAACCCCAAAGACCGCATTCACCATCATCTGGAGAATGTGAGAATAGGAAATTGCCTCCGTCCCAAAACCAAGACACCCCACAAACCCGAGGAAGGCTAGTCCACAAGCCGTGCTCACCCATAACCCCCACCGGGTTATGGTCAGCGTTCGCCGAAAAGAGGAGTGTTCAGGACGACCCGAAATCCGAGGAGAAGACGGGGCATTGACCGAAAGAGTCCCTTGAGAAGAGGGAAGCGAGGGAGCGTCAAGATTGGACTTCATGAGTAGTCTTGTCTTACCCCGTAAAGGATGATTCCAGAATCATCTCACCAAAGATCTATTCAGACTCCATTTGAGGTATCTTTTCATCTACCAATACATCCGGATGAAGAATCTTCACCAATCCTTTTAACCCATCGATGACTCGAGGGCCGGGACGATTGAGGATATCACTCTTGATTTGAAAAAATTTGCCATCTTGGACGGCACGCAAAGAATCCCAGCGTTTCCATTGATCCTGCTCTGCTTGCGGAATGCCTTCAAATTCTCCCACGGGAAACACCAAAATCTCGGGATTCTGCATCAACACCTCTTCCATCGTCAGCCGAGGATACGGGGCATCGGCTCGTTCGGCGGCATTTCGTCCCCCTGCCAGTTCGATGAGCGAATGGATGAAACTTCCCGGCCCAACGGTGATGAGCGGTTCAGAATTCAAGACGTACAACATGGTTGGTCGAGGTCGACCTTCCAATTTTTGGGTCAGATCGCTCACCTGTTTGCGAAGAAGCGTCGCTTGCTCATTGGCTTCTTGAGGCCGCCCCACCATCCGACCCAATAATTGTATATGCGAAAAAATCCCCTCGACCGTTTGGGATTCAAGGACAAACGTGGGAATTTTGAGTTGTTCTAATTTGGCGAGAATATCCGCCCGAAGGAAAGAGGGAGGCGCCAGCACCAGTTGGGGTTCCAATCCTATTAACACCTCCAGATTAGGTTGAGAATAGGCTACCTTGGGTTTGTTCAACGCCCCCGGCGGGAAATTACAAAAATCGGTGACCCCCACAATCTCTTCGTCCAACCCTATGGCGAATAAGATTTCTGTAATACTAGGAGCCAATGAGACAATCCGTTTGGGTGGCTTGGCTAAATAGAGTTTACGATCAAGATCATCCACAAAGGTCCGCGGGGCGATATTGGCCATAAAAGGCATCCCCGTCAAAATCCCTTGTTGGCGACGTTTCATCGGTTCAAGGTCCTCAGCATGAATGTCAGCAATCGGCAAGAAGCCAACGAAGAATAAAAGCGTCAGTATAGCAGAGAGACAAGCCCGAAGGCTCAAATGGCGAGCCAGATTCCCTTTTCCGACCGGAAAGTTCATCTGGTGAACGGTGGTGGCTGGACCCCGCGGCGAGTCTCTACCCCACACATCCCAAATTCGAATCAAAATAAAAAATCCCCAAGGCCGATGTAACCTTGAGGATTGCACCCAGTTCTTCATCCTCACCTATTCCCCAGCCCACGAGGGAATATTCGGTTATGGATCACATGAGGTATTCTGGCTCCTGGGTTGTAACCTACTTTCCGCGCCTTCCCATTTCTTCCCATTTAGGAGTGAAACAGTGGCGATGCGGGGTTCGTCCCCAGTCACAGCGGCGGGACCGCGCGGGAATCACACCCGCTTCCCTTCGTGTGCTCCGCATGTATGTGTACGTGACAATAGGAAGGACGGCCTCCCTTTGTCAAGCAGAAATAAAGTTCAAAAACGCTCTACTCAAGAGTTCAAAAATACTCTTCGACTCCATTTTAACGCTAGGGAAAAGGCCATCATATGAATGGCCCGTCACATCCACGGAGGAAGGAAAAGTGGGCCTTTATGACCCTAGAGCTTATTGAATCGGTACTGAAATCCTTCAACAACCCAATTGGTAAGGGCATGAAAACTCGCGATCCCCATCCAAATAAAATGGCATTTAGATTGTCATTAAAAAAGTGGCAATCAGATGCCGGAAGTAAGCATTTCCATTTCATGAGAACGACAAAGGCCAAGGGAAAGGCATTCGCGAGGGCTAGCAGTGCGAGGAGTGGAGATTTATCTACATGAGGATCTTGGACGTTTGTTTCGATAGAATGCTTGCCAAAAATTTTGTGATACCCACAAACGCCAAGCAAAAAAAACGGCAAATATATTGCTGAAGGTACCAGGACCAGAAAAAACACCCCCATCCCACCTTCATTCCCCCCCCAACATGAGACAGCCCACACTCAGCATTAGGGGAGCCGCAAATAATGGGACGGCACGATTCATAGGAGAGGCTCGCACGTATGTATGAAAAGTGCGGGCAGGACCTTTGTCATTTTTCTTCTCAAAGAGATACTTATTGATTCATCTTTAGCGGTTCTGGAGAATTTTCCGTTTTAGCATTCACCGCGAGCACTTCAACGGGAATTTCCGATTGCACCTTGGCTTTTAGGGCCACCAACGCTTGGTCTCCCCGACTCGCTTTTTCGAGCATGGCAAACTTACTTTCTAGGTCGTTATTCATATTCTCTTCCATGAGCTCTAAATTGGCTTCGGATTTTGCTTCCAAATCCACAATCTTTTCATTTAATTGCTCAAATAATTGAAGCGGCGAATTTCCGTGACCATGGGTAATGGTCTCTGTGATCTTTTCCTGAGCTTGAGCCGTCCGGTACCGAGTTAATTGTGTTTTGTACTGAATTTTGGCCTCTTCGACTTTTCGCTTCGCTTGCCAAAGATTTTCTTTAAATTGATCTGCCGCTTGCTTTTGATTTTTCCAACTCTGATGCAAGCTTTTGGCTTTGTCCTCCTCCTCTTCTTTTCGTAACAACGCTTCCCGAGCGAGACTCTCATCTCCTTGTTTGAGAGCCAGCATGGCTTTTTGTTCCCAGCTGTTAACCGATGTCACAGCCTTTTCAACCTCTAGCTTCAACTTTTTCTCATCGGCCACCGCCGATGCGACCGATTGCTGCAATTTGATGATCGACTTGTTAAGGTCCTCGATAAAGACTGAAAGTTGCTCTTCCGGTTTTTCTAGTTTGTTTAATACCGTATGACTTTTTCCTCGAAAAATATTCCAAATCCTTCGAAAAATAATTAACATGGGACCACCTCCCGCTCTTTATCTTTTAAAAATTGTCTCACTTCTTCTTCAGCTTCCAACTCAATTTTATGATCCTGTTTTAATTCCTTAGCAATCTCTTCCAATTCAAGAAGGGCGGCCTGACAATTGTTTCCCTGATACACATTCATCGTGGCCAACATTGCCAACAACTCCAATAATTTTTGTATAAGTTTGTCTCGATGAGCCTCTCCCTCCCCCATCACTTTATACAAAATTTGGCTTGAGGAATGAATTTGGGCTTGCTTTGAAATCGCTAGCAAAGTTTTGTCTAATTGGGCTAAGGAAACAGCGACTTCGCTCGACAACTTCATCACTGAATCAAGCTTTTGCCTTAGCAAAGGATCTTCATTATTTTTCGCCATTTCATAAACATCAGATCCGGCACGTACAATTTCAGCGTACAAATTTCTTGATGAACCAATTGGCATAGAATCCAGGGATTGAAATACACTGGACTCTATTTCTAACGGTAAGTCTAGAGAGGAAGCACTGGGCCAGATTAAAGGAGTAAAAATGACTTTTTTTACACTAAGGAATAAAATTCCATAGGGCAGAAAATACATCAGGGAAAACTTCAAACTTCCCCAAACCACGACTAAAAAGTTTGCCAACAGCAAAAAACGAAGGAAGAATGGGACTTTGGAGAGCACCTTTGAATAAGGAATAGAATACACAGGAATCTGTTTATTTCGGAGCTTTGCCACAATTCCTGGTGCAACCTCTTTTTTCACGACCAAGAGAGTTTTGGATCCATTGATCGTATCTCTCAACCGGGCGGAGAGTGAAGAAAGCCCTGTAATTTCCTTTAAAATAGGCCGGATCCGTCTTTTGGTTTCTCGATCTAGTTCTTGTTCAATAAAAATACATGTGTCACCCTTATCAGTTTGATTGCGGCACGAGGGACAGACCGTTAATCCTAAAAGATCGGGGCCACCACAACGCAGACAAAATTTCAAAACCGAGGAAAATGTTTTATTTTCCGAGTTCAGCTCTCCACTAAGAGTCTTTACCATTTTGGCAACTGTATAAAACCTATGACTCGGATCAGCAGTTGTAGCACGAGCCACGATCTGGTCAAATTCCGAAGAAAGGGATATGCCTGCCTCCCTGGGATGAAATCCGTCTTCTTGAGGAACTGGAGGCATGTGCTTGGCCCCGCTTTCAGGCAATTTTCCCGTCAAAGCAAAATACAAACTCATCCCCAACCCAAAAATATCGGAGCGCCCATCCGGGCGATCGCCATTAAATACTTCTGGAGCTAAGTATTCTAAAGTCCCCACGAACGCCCCTGTGGCCGTAAAGGTTGAAAGTCCTTCAATTTTGGCTGAACCAAAATCAGTCAAAACGGCCTGATTATCATGTGTAAGCAAAATGTTTTGGGGTTTGACATCCCGGTGTAGGATCCCAGATTGATGTGCAAGAGCTAAAGCTTCGCCAATTTGTTGGCCAATTTTTCTAGCGAAATCTTCTGCTACAGGTCCATGCCTAGCGACATATTGGTCCAAAGTGCCACCCTCGACATAATCCATGATAATGAAGGACCAATGGCCATCTTCATGGATGTCAAAAATACGAATAATGTTTGGATGGAAAAGTTTTTGAAGGGCAACGACTTCCCGTCGCAGTCGTTCCTTTGCCATGTCGATCGCTACAGGCGGTGGAACAAGCATTTTTACCGCAACGATCGTTCCAAGCTTGACATCTTTGGCCTTATACACCACAGAATAGCCTCCTCTCCCCACTTCAGCCTCAATAACATACCGTTCCATTAGGACTACACCAATGGAAAGAAATGCTTGGGAATTAGCCATTCTTTGTGCTGTGTCAGTTTGAGTGTTCATGAAGTACCTTCAACCCATCCTTTGACTCTAGAGTTGGTAAAACCGGCTTTTTCATGAGTCAGGGGATGCTCTCTTTTCTTATTCCGTAACGTGTTCAGTCACCCTGGAGATCAATCCTTTTGCCCAAGCTCGTTTTTCTGAAGGCAAGTTGTTCAGCTGTTCTTCCGCTTTTTCAATTTTCCCTGCAAGGGTATAACATGCCGCCGCATATGCCTGACTAATGGGGTCTTTGGGAGGAGGACTGAGCTTAAAAGCAAAGTTAATTTCAAGAGGATTACAATAGGGCTTAACGCTATCGAACCATGGGCTCTCTTCGAGGATTTTATGGTCTACGTATAAGGGCATTGGTTTATTTTTGGAGTCGGTGTAAAAAAGATCAAAAAATAGGGGAAGTGAAAAAAACCAGAAGAAAAATAGATTGAGCGCATACAATTTACGCACTGAATTCTCCCAAACAGGTCAAAAAACGGATCACAACCAGAGCAAACATCCAAATGGTACTTAGGAGTCTTGTAGAGGGGATAAAGAGGGAAGGGCACAAATACTGTTCTCTTCGTATCGGTAGATTCCCCTATCAACTAAAATACTACCTAACGATTATAGGGACTCGATTGGATTCCATACCTCGAATGCTACAAGGCAAGACACTGCCAAATTCTTTAAATTCGGAAATGGATGAATTTCGGTGACCGACGGATATACCGATTTGTGGATAAAACAGGGAGTTGAGGGCTGTTTGGATAAAAAGAATTGATCTTACGAAGAAAAAATAGCTTTTACATCGATATGTTGTTCGACATGGTCAGCCCAACGGTCCAGAGCTTGGTCCAGTCGATTTGAAACCTCCTCGGAGCAGGCCATATCAAGAGGGCGTAAGCCTTTGCGCTCTCGAACACGGTTTAACCAGGTTCGTCGAAACCCAGGTTGATCAAAAACACCATGAATGTATGATCCCCAGACTAATCCATCCGGACTCATTCCCCCTTCCAACCGATCCCCGGAACCTCCTGAAGAACGTGTCGTGGGGGAAAGAGATTCCTGGCTCTCGTCCAAGAGGCGGAAACTGGGCACGGTCGGATGGGCCAATACGGTTTGTCCCATATGAATTTCATACCCCTTTACCCTACACGATGAATCCCCACCGAAAATGTTTGGGGAGGCGCTGACTTGCCGGGTTCGTTTCTCCTTCGCTAAAACCGTCGTCATATCCAACCAATCCAATCCCTTGATACTCCCTCCCGTTTCAACGGAGAATGGATCAGCGATCTCTTTTCCCAACATTTGAAATCCTCCACACACTCCGATCATTTCCACCCCTTCCGTTCGAAGGCCATGAAGGACTTCTGCAAAATCATGATTTCGTAAATAGGTGAGATCTTCTATGGTCGTTTTACTTCCCGGAAGGATGACCACATCCGCACCCTGTAACTCCTGTGGCTTGGACACATATTTGAGGACCACGTCGGATTCGGCCTCCAACGCGTTAAAATCGGTAAAATTGCTCATGTGAGGGAGTAACACCACCGCAATATTGACCGTGTGAGGATCAAAGGGTTTCGAGCGGGTACGATCAACATCCACGCTGTCTTCTTGATCCAATTCAAGGTTTCTCAAGTAGGGAACGACGCCGAGGACCGGAATGCCGGTTCGGGCTTCAATGATTTTCACTCCATCGGCAAACAGGTCGGCATCACCACGAAATTTATTGATCACGATTCCCACGATTCGTTGTCGCTCTTCCGGCTGAAGCAGTTCGATCGTTCCGATAACTTGGGCAAATACGCCCCCCCGATCGATATCCGCGACCAGAATGACTTTCGCATCCGCCATGTCCGCGACCCGCCAATTCACGATATCACGATCTCGTAGGTTCAGTTCCGCAGCACTTCCCGCTCCTTCAATGACCAAGACTTCATAGTCCCTTGCCAAACGCTCGAAACTCTCTTGCACATACTCGAACAATTCCCGAGTCCCCTGAAAGTAATCACTGGCATCTCGCTTGCCCCACACCTTACCTTGCACGATGACCTGGGACCGGGCATCGGCCTCAGGTTTCAATAAAATGGGGTTCATGTCCTCATGAGGGGGGACCCCGCAGGCCTGGGCTTGTAGAACCTGGGCCCGCCCCATTTCTTTTCCTTCAAGAGTGACGTAAGAATTGAGAGACATATTTTGGGCCTTAAAGGGCGCGACTCGCTTTCCTCGCCGAAACAGAAGTCGGCAAAGAGCCGCGGCAATCAGGCTTTTGCCAACATCAGACCCTGTCCCTAAGATGGCTACCGCCCGGTAGGCGTTCATCCTTTACCTTTCCCAAAAAAAAACGTGCAAGACATACTTCGCTTTCCATAACAAAAGCAAAGAAATGATCGACCTGCCTCTAGGCAGCATGGGAAGTGACCTGAACAGTCACACCCATCCCAAGGATCTTTTGTCAAAAGGATTTACATAGTATACAAAAAGAGGTACCTTTTGCTTAAGAAGCCAAGCAGGAGGCAATGGCGAGCATGTTCCCCCCTGGGGATCCCG
Organism: Nitrospirales bacterium; assembly: GCA_965223495.1. Classification (GTDB taxonomy): domain Bacteria; phylum Nitrospirota; class Nitrospiria; order Nitrospirales; family UBA8639; genus Nitrospira_E. The sequence continues at coordinate 2,049,201 of OZ245001.1, forward strand.
ATTCTCCCAACCTCATGTCTCTTGGTACTGTCGTGAAGTAGGCCTAAGGAAACCCATGCGAGAAAAAATTTTCATCAGTTACAGCCACAAGGATACAGACAAAGACACCCGTGAAATCGACTATGTCTCAGAATTCATGGAATTCGTCAAACCCTTTAAACGCCAAAATGTGCTGGCGGTGTTTCACGACCATGATATTCAAGCCGGACAAGAATGGGATCAAAAAATTCAGCAGGCCATTCAGGCCACGAGAGTGGCCATATTTATCGTCTCTCAGCATTTCTTGAATTCTCCCTACATCCGAGAGAAAGAACTCATTCCTTTACTCAAAGCCGCAAGCCGAGGAGAAGTCGTGGTCATACCACTTTTCCTCAGTGATTCCGGGGCCGAATTGCAAATAAACGCCATCCCAGTGACCCAGCCTGACGGAACCATCAAATTCGTTTCCCTCACGTCCTACCAGGGATTTAACAGCCCACAGGAACCCTTAAACCGTATGAGTCAGGGAGGACGGGAACGAATTTACAAAGAGGCCTCCCAACGGCTCGAACAATTGGTGAAGACACGACCGAATTCCGGGCTACGAAAATCCTTGGCCGTGAGTAAAAGCTACCGGGAACCCGATACCGCCCTTATTTGGCGAAACGGTCCCTTGGTCCAAAAACTTTCCTATGCATTAAAAGGTCGATGCCGCATCAAAAGGGAAATCAGTACCGGTCCGAAAACGGTGGTCTTGAGTGGGTGGGATCAACTGCTGAATCGACCGGTTGCCATCAAAACCTGGCGGTTGAGTGCTAAAGAGCAAAGCTTGTTCAAAAAGAAATCCCAGGATCAGGCCAGTATCATTAAAAAACTGCAAATTGCCGCAGACCTCAAACATCGTGGGATCATCACGGTGTACTCCGCCGGGATTACCCAAGATATCTGCTACATCATGTTGGAATATATTCCCGGGATCTCGTTAGAACGGCTCATTCAAGGGACGGGGATTCAACCCTACCGCCGCATCAAACACGTCATTCAACATGTTGGCGAAGCCCTATTGTATGCCCATAAAAGAGGATTCTTTCATCATAATCTAGACACCACCAACATCATGATCGATCAAGAGGGCATCCCTATGGTCTCCCCCTTCCGGATCTCCTCCGAATTGGGTCCCAAATCTTTCAATATGGATGAGGCTCAACTGAAAACGCTCAAGTACCAAACCCCGGAGCAATGGGAAAACCAGGAAATTACGGAAGCCTCAGACCAATATTCTTTAGGCCTCATTGCCTATGAGATGACCAAAGGGTCCCTCTTGTTCCAAACCCAAAGCCCTCAACAGTTGTTTCGAGAAAAGGAAACATTTCTGGCCGCACCGGAGGACTTACGAAACTACCGGCCGGATTGCCCACCGGCCTTTTCGGACGTCATCCTCCGAATGTTGGAACGAGACCCGAAAAACCGTTTTTCTTCTCTGCGCGAAGCCCTCACGGCCTTAGCCGAGACCCCAACCCCGCTTCATATTCAACCTGCATCGGAACAATGGGGGGCCATGGAACGTGCCAAAGAAAGTTATGATCGATGCCGCCAATCTCCCCTCTTTTTCAAAGAATTTTACAGCCGTTTCTTTGCTCAGCAACCCGAGATACGCGGAAAATTTCCGGCCAACATGGAGGACCAATACCGTGTTCTGAGAGAGGCCCTTGAACTCCTTCTTCTTTTTCCTCTGGAAACGCCCCCTCAGGGGCAAGAACCCAATATTTTATCCCAAATCGCGAAAAGACACGGGAAAGAAGGCCTCGGGCTCACGTCCTCCCATTACGAGGTGTTCACTCAAGTTCTGATGGAAACCATCCAAGACTATGATCCTAAGTTTTCAAAGGTTCCACACCTAGACCAAGCGTGGCGCCTTATGTTGACTCAAGGCATGGACTACATGAAAACCTATACCTCCGAACAAATTCTCTCGACGGCCTCAACCCAGGACTTAACAACTTAAGATAGCATCATTCAAAGGAGATTTTTCGAACCTCAGCCCCCAATACACTTCGATAACGTCACCCCCTTCCGGTTACCCTCCCCATTCCCTAACAGTGTGACCAACCGGTCACGAATGCTTTCCGGGTCAACCCACACTTGTCGCAAAACCACGGCTCCACTCGAATTCAGCACAAAGGCCGAGGACGGGGCGGACCCATACTGTTCCCATACGGCATTATCCACCCCATCCACCCACACGGTTCGTCGAATATTCAACGCATCCCTAGACTGAGCGGCTTGGGCTCGACGAGCATCCAAGGTGGTGGGTTGAGGAATCAACACGTTCGTGATCCAATTGATCCACGTCACCCATTCTTCATCCCGATAGGGACCCGGAGTCCCCACGGGATGAGCCTCAACGGTGTAGACCACGAGAAAATGGGCAACTTCCTTGAATTCCTCATAGACCTGTCGCATCTCCCTTTCTCGGTACCGAAAGACGGGGCAGGAATAACTCCCAAATTGCACCACGACCGGTCTTTCCCCAGTGAAGTCGGCCAGAGCGACAGGGTGGCCTTCAAGAGTGACCGCACGAAATACGGGAGCAAGAACCCCCAAACCGGGAGCCTGTTGGTGGAAATGTTGGAGTTCCGGACCGGCTTGAGTCGGGAAACAGCCCATTAAGGACTGCCCAATAAGGAATAGACCCCCAACGATTAGGAACCTGAACGGATCAAACACAATTGCCCCCACCTGTTCTCATGATTGTAGCAAAGCGATAAGAATTTATAGTTAATTGGTAGGATTGAGCATGAGAACCGCTCAGGAAAGATGGCTCTCCTTGGACGTGAGGGGAAAAACACGAATCCTAGAGTTTAACAAAGGGCAATCACGGAACCAACACGTCTACAGCGGGGCATCTGACAAAAACTAATGACTTTTCCGAGGAGGGAAGTTCTATAGAAGAAGAAATTAACATTTTTCAGACGGTAGCAAAAACCATAGAAAAAGGAATTGAAGTCCCAACAAAAGTAGGGAGATTTTTTCGAATTTCTTTTTTTTGGTCATTCCAATCTCAACTTGATAATGGCACCAGGTTTACACTTCAACTTGCATCACATTCGTTCTTCGTCGAGTTCGATGCAATCGGTCCAAGTTGAGACCTCTGGTAATTGCTCCACCCTGACGCCTCGCTTTTTCGCCACGGCTTCAAGGTTGGCATTGAAGCGCTGTTGAGCGCTGCTCATTATTTGGCCCTCCTTTCAACACCATTTCATTCCACTGGGCTTTTTCCTCATCGGTGAGGAGTTGGCCATGGGTTTTCACCCACTCCAAGACCTCCTCATCGGTTCCACCCTGCAAGACTCGCTTCTCAAGATCGGCACCTTCCAAACCCAATTTCTCCAAGAGATATTTGTCGAAGCCAGCCGTGAGGTAATGGTAATCCTGAATGAGCCCGGAATGACGCATACGAATTTTATCGATCAACCGTCCGAGGTGACACAGGCCCCCGACTTGTTCTTTGGGGCTCCGGGGGTACTGCATAGTGGTCATGAGGTCTCCTTTTGCAACAAAATATCCAACAGGTCTTTCATGTCTTAGTCCTTCCATTGGTTATCAGAATAACATTCCTCGTGGCTTTTCCTAATTAATCCAGGCAGAGATGCCTCTCCCCTGTCTGAAACCAACAGGGGCAAGCTAAAACCACAGGCATGACGAATGGACCAACATCCTTATGGTCATCCCTGCGTGCCCGTGGCAGGGATCTTTTCCGATTCCTATCAAAGAGAGATGTCTGTCCCTGCAAGAACTACAGGGACAAGCTCTACTACTAGCAGGCATGACGAATGGATCACCATTCTTACCACCAATCTTGTCTGTTGGTACCCGCCCCTGCATGGTGTCAGCAGGGGACAGGAATCTCCAATTGTTTTACCATTGTCCTTCGAGCAGAGATACCTGCCAACTTCTTGCAGGTATGACGAAAGAAAAACACAGTAAAGGTCATTTATATCTTTTGGAGTCTGACCCTTCATGGTGTAGGCAGGGAGGAGGAATCTTTCTTGGTTACGCAAAGAACGTGAGAAAGAGATCCCTGCCAAAAGCATGCAGGGATGACATTAGGGGAGAAAGATTCGTGTTTACCCAAGACCGCAGGGATTACTAAAAAAACAATTATTACTCACGCTAACGGTTGGAGACATGGCAGTCATCCACCAGAAATCCTTATACCAACAAGAGTCCAACGGTTCGGGCTTTTTGGGCCTGGGCCGATTTCCACCAGTTATCAAACCCCTTAGGCCCACCAAATGGATAGCCTGCACGAATTTCTTTGAAGACGGGATAGCGGTGACCCTCGGGGTGATGCACCGGTGTGGCACGTTCAAGCACATTCAGAAACCATTCGGCATGGCCCCGCTTCAGTCGCAACTCTTCATCCATCGTTCGATTGGATAATATCATACGAGTTTGCTCTCCCTTTCCTCGCTCGAAGTCCGGTTGTCCACCGATCCACACAAATCGTCGTTCCATTCGAGAGGTATCTTTTTCAGGACCGGCTTCTACGACCTGTTTCACCCAGGTTCGCTTCACGTTCGGTTTGGGCGTATGTTCGGGAAACCATTCCCGAACATCACGTGTCAATTCTCGTCCTTCCATATAATGCCACAGGGCGGTCCGCAACCCGACGCCTACCCATTCGGGCAAAATCCCACTTTCATCTTCATGAATCAGATCATTTTCCGAGAATCCATCAAATGTCGGGCCCACTACCTGAATCCCATACTTCGCGGGATCCAGTCCGATGGGACTGTGGGCGGTCGTGGTAAACCGATGCCAGAAGGCCGATTGAATCAACCCATGGGCAAACAACTGGCGGACGCGTTCCAGACTTTCCAGCGTTTCTCTCAGGGTCTGGCTGGGCAAGCCATACATCAAGTAGGCATGCACGAGAATCCCCGCTTCTCGACAGGCCTGGACCACACGCACCGTTTGATCGACGGTGATTCCTTTCTTCACGAGCTCCAAGAGCCGGTCGGAGGCCGCTTCCAACCCCGCACTTAAGGCAATGCATCCCGAAGCTGCCAACAATCGACAGAGATCCGGAGTAAAGGCGCTCTCAAACCGCACATTCCCCCACCAGGAAATCGTCACCCCTCGTTCTAACAGTGACAACGCCAGATTTTTCAAACCCACGGGCGGGGCCGCTTCATCCACGAAATGAAACCCTCGTCGTCCGGTCTCGGCCATCATCGCTTCTATTCGATCGACTAACAATTCGCTTGGGGAAACCTCATATCGGCCAATGTAATCCAGATCCACATCACAGAAGGTACATTGTTTCCAATAACACCCATGTGCGACCGTGAGTTTATTCCAATGCCCGTCCGACCAGAGACGATGCATGGGATTCAGGGTATCGAGGACAGAAATATATTGATGCAGATTCAGCCCGTCATACGTGGGCGTGCCGATTTCCATCTGAGGCACATTCGGCTCCTTGGCACCATCATGCCATACGACCCGTTGACCTTCCCGCAGGAACGTTCGGCACAAGTCCGCCGCAATACGTTTTCCCTGCAGATATTCCAGGAGACAGAGAAAGGGGCGTTCGCCATCATCCAGCGTGACAAAATCGACCACTTCGAACAGACGCGCATCTTGTAACCGTCGCAACTCCGTATTGGCATACCCACCGCCTAGTACCACTTTGATATTTGGCCGGCGAACCCGCAGGGCATGCCCCATACGAAGGGCCCCATAGAGATTACCCGGGAACGGCACGGTCAAACCCACCACGGTGGGCCGCTGTCGTTCCACATGCCGCCACATGGCCTCCACCATCCATTCATCCGTGAGGCTCAGAGGTTGGGCTAAGGCTTCCGCAAGACCATCATAGGATGACGCCTCCCTCGCAAGCGATTCCGCATAGCGACTCAAAGAGAAATATGGGCTGATGGTGGCCTGAACCAAATCAGCCAAATCTTCTAAATAGAGAGTGGCTAAATGTTTCGCATGGTCGGTTTGGTTTTGGACATGAGTTTTTCCATTCGTACCCTCAGACACATTCATGGAAAACCGTGGACCCTGAGGGAGAAACCCTTCCTGACAGATTCGGGAGGTTAAACTAGAGTCCTTCCCCTGCATAAATTGAATAACGGGGTCGATCGTGTGGATATAGGCCTGTTCCAAGCTCAACATTTGTCGAGCTTCACCGGGTAATTCCGCGATCGGTCTCTCCCGAAGCGTTTTAAAAATTTGCCGTAATCCAGATTCAGAAAACAGGGCCAACACCATTTCAATGCCTAGGTCGGCTTGATGGGTGCGATAGCCTTGGGAACGCAAAAACCCGGTCAGGTAAGCCGTCGATGGGTATGGCGTATTGAGTTGGGTCAGGGGTGGAATGAGAAGAAGGATGGAGACGTCAGACATGACAGGCAACACCTACCATACCTGATTCTCGGCAATCTAGCCAGCTTTTTTCAGATGGCGTTTAAAGGATGGGGAACGCCAAACTCTGCGTTATTCTTGCACGATCCTACAGGCACGGGCGACTCCGTCGCGATACCGAAGCCAGAGAGTGAGGGAATTCTTTAAGGCCGAAAGAATCTTTTCCTGATGTTCCCGATTATTGGCATATTGAATCACCATGTCATAGGCATCATGGCGGTGGCCAGCTTCGACCATTTGATGGGCACGGATTAAATCCATGGCCTGGGAGGGAACATGATGATACACCACCAGCGGGTGTGTCCGAATTTTTTTGGCAATCTGTTTGGAAGACTTAGGCTTCGCCCCTTGGGTTAATTCCACCCGATCATTCACACTCCCTTCGACGAAGATGGTCAGGACCGCAGCCCCGACGACCCAATCTTTTTCGGAAGAAATTCGTTCTAACCAGGTTCGATACCGCTGCGTAGCCGGCAAAGGGTTAATGCCTTCAAAGTCGGCCGTCCGATAGCCAAGTCCTCGCATCATCTGTAAAAAGAGTTCGGGATGGCTCACCCCCAAAGACAGGTGGCCGGTATCTTCTTCAAAAATATTTTCGGCCAACATCTTTCGTACGGGTAGGGGCGGATTGTGTCCATGCAGGCGCGCCAAAAACACCGGGAAATCTCGAACATAGGTGGCATATTCTTGTTGGTAATGAATTTTGAGCTGGGCCTTCGTCACCGTCGGCCCCATAAAAGTGGGCCAGGCCCAATGGTGCTTCTGTTCCATCACCGCTAACAGACGATCTTGAAATTGTAGAGGGGGCATTTTGCGTAAGGACATCACGTTTCCCTTGAAAAAAGTTATCACCAATCACGCATGTACAAGAAATCCCTTATTTTCTTCGGGATTTCGGAGAAATTCTAAAGAGTTGTTCCCAGAATCATGAAAACAAGAGAAAGGAAAGGGAACTAAACCGAACGATCAGCCCAAAATTGTTGAAATTCTCGTAAATGGGTCAAGGTGGACAAGTCAGGTAACCGATCCAAAAACACTTTGCCCTGGAGATGGTCTAGCTCATGTTGCAGAACTCGGGCAAAAAACCCGTGCGCTTGGATGGTGACCGGTTCACCATGAGGATCCACCCCCTCCACCGTAATGTCCCGGTACCGGGGCACTCGGCCGCGCAAGTCCGGCACACTTAAACATCCTTCCCAATCATCCTGAAGCGAATCTCCATGCCTCGTCATCTGGGGGTTCATGAGAATCGTCAATGGCACGGGCTCATAGCCAGGATATCGCGGATTGGTGGACGTGACTTCGACCGCAATCACCCGTTGAGGGACATGCACCTGTGGGGCAGCAATCCCGACACCATCGGCATCTCGCATCGTGTCGACCAAATCCTGAAGAAACTCCTGGAAACCTGACGAACGCCAATCCGCTTCTTTGACGGCTTGGGCCTCCCCACGAAGAACCGGGTGCCCCAATCGAGCAATCTTGAGTAGTGTCATAAGAAAATGTGCCCTGGGAAAAAACGTGAGATACGGAATTGTTACGTGAACCCTACATTAAGTCAAACCCTCACTCGTGTGGACACCTGATTTCTATTTTCCACGCCAAATTTGCTATGGTGGCGACATAAGAAACGATACGGAGAGCCTTGTATCCATCAACGGGCTTCTCTCTTATTTCCTAATACAGGAACACCGACGTGGCAACCAAGTTCTTTACTCCCAGCGTCTTCATCCAGGAAGTACCGACAGGGACCAAAACCATCGTGGGAGTTCCTACCTCCACCGCGGTCATCCTAGGCACGTTTCCCAAGGGGACGCCGTTCAAAGCAAAAAAAATGACCTCACTCCAAGAGTTTGATCGACTCTTTGGAGGACGCAAACAGCTGAATCTCTCCTCCCTGGTCGTTGAACAATTCTTCAAGAATGGCGGACAACAGGTATGGGTGGTTTCAACAGGGACCCGGCTCTCGAGAACAGCTGACTCCCTCCTAAAGGGTCTGTCTCTCGTATCCAAAATTCGATCGTTCAACACCCTCTTCATTCCGGAAACCACTCGCCTCTCCGATACCGAGGCCGCAAAAATCTTTGCCAAAGTGGTCCCCTTGGCCGAGAAACGCCAGGCGATATACCTGTTGGACCCTCCGTTCCTCCGCACACGGTCCACAGCCCAAGGTTTGGTAACATGGCTACGTACTCATCCCACGATCCAACATCCCAATGTGACGCTTTACTTCCCTTCAGTCCAAATCCGATCACCGGTTTCATCCACACACCGAATCACGATCCCAGCCAGTGGAACCATAGCCGGAGTCATGGCACGATCGGACAGTAACCGGGGTGTGTGGAAAGCCCCAGCCGGAACCGTCGCCACCCTACAAGGCGTGGTCGGACTCGGAAGGACTCTAACCTCTCAAGACCTGCGGGTGCTGACCACCACAGGGATCAATTCCCTCAAACGTCTCACGTCTTCGACTATTGTCGCTTGGGGGGCGCGAACCCTCTCCTCCGACCCGGAATGGAAATACTTGGCGGTTCGCCGCACAGCCCTGTATTTAGAAACCAGCATCAAACAAGGAATCTCGTGGGCAGTCTTCGAACCGAACGATGCACCCTTATGGCTGAAGATTCGCCAATCCGTCTCAACGTTTTTGCATACCCTTTTTCGGCAGGGTGCCTTTCAGGGAACCACCGCACGAGAGGCCTATGTTGTGAAATGTGGGAGAGAAACGATGTCTGTAGCCGATCAACAGGCCGGACGCTTGAACCTGACCGTTGGTTTTGCTCCGCTAAAACCGGCCGAATTCATCATCTTCAGGATTCAACAAAAAACACGAGAAGGGTAACCTCCGGCGCACACCCTTCATTCCATGTCCGTAAGATTAGCTTCGATCTAGACTTTCAAACACCGTCTGCATCTCAGGAGGCAACGCGGAAGAAAAATCTTGAGGCTCCTGAGAGACTGGATGCCGAAATCCCAACCGGCTCGCATGCAACATCACTCGCGGGATCTTCAGGGTTCCGATCTGCCGAACTTGGCTTCCGCCATACCTTCCATCGCCTAAAATCGGACAGCCAAGAGAGGCCAAATGCACACGCAATTGATGGGTGCGACCGGTACGAGGTTGCAATTGGACATGAGAAGCCACGGCTCCGAATGAATGCAATACCTGATATTCGGTCAGAGCAGGTTTCAAGTCATCCGAGTTACTGGAACACACTTTGGAATTGTGTCGATCTCGCCCGATCGGCACATCAATAATCCCGGAAGGCTGTTGAGGGACAGCCCATACGAGCGCCTCGTAGGTACGGGAAATGGAATGCTTCTCAAATTGAGCGGAAAGCCCCTGATGCGCCTCAGAAGTTTTGGCAACCACCATCACTCCTGACGTCTCCTTATCCAAGCGATGAACCAGGCCGAGATAGGGCGTATCTTTTTTGAAATCGGGTTCTCTCCCGTCACGTTGAACGTGCGCCAAGAGGGCGTTCATTAACGTCCCGGACCAATTCCCAGATGTTGGATGAACTACCACGCCAGCCGGTTTATCGACCACGAGGAGCGCCGTATCCTCATGGAGAATATCCAGCGGGATCGTCACGCCGTCGACCACTAAGGGACCCGGCTCCGGCCTATCCATCGTAATGCGGTCACCCGGTTTGATTTTCTGGCTGGATTTGGCCACCTGCGCATTCACGCGAATGCGGCCAAGCTCGATCAGCCGCTGAAGACTCGAGCGGGAAATCTCCGGTTCGCGATGAACCAAAAATTGATCCAGCCGCTTCCGTGTCTCTCCCCTCGTGACCAAAAATTCCGTGATCATGGTACGAATTTACATTTCCATGCTATCGGCTTTGGGGCCTTGGCAAACAGCAAAGACCTGTCAAAAACATCATGAAGCAACCAGCAACCTCTATTTTAGGAATCATCATCCTGAAATGACTGGCTCCACGGGGTCTGCTGTGCCCCATGAATCACCGCTAACACATCGATTTGATCAGATTTGATGTAATAGATAAGACGGTAGGGTCCTTCCATCACTTCTCGAATTTGTTGGGATTCGGCTTCCGGAACGATACGACCGGACAAAGGAAATTCAGAAATTTGCAGGGATCGTTTCGTCAGACGATCGACGATTCTTTTGGCGTAGTGCGGAGAGCTTTGAGCAATGTAGGAATGGATGGAGTGAAGATGGTCAATGGCAGTGGTTGTCCATTGAACATTCACTGCAAAAGCCCAAATTTGGCACGAACATCTTTCACGTCCGATGTCCGCCCTGCATGGCTATCAGCAAGCCCAGCTTCGATTGCTTGGCGTACATATATCTCATGCATCAAATCATCCCATGTCGAATGTTCAGGAAGCTTATCGATCAATTCACGGGCACGATCTTTAATATTAGACGTTTCCATGAGAATATAACCTCCTCGAAATATCTCAGCCTACACACAATCTTAAGATACTCAAGATAAACGAGCAAGTCTTACCTCTACATTCGAATCCCCCCTTTTCCTTATCCTTGTATGCCCAATCCAACCCACTCCCATTGGACTAGATGAACCTAACTCGTCTGCTTGACACCTCTCTAACCAATATGTAACCATTGGTTACATGACGCCCGAATCATTCAAACAGATCCGCCAGCGGCTGGGCTTAACCCAATCGCAATTAGCTGAACGCCTTCGCACCACCCGAATGACGATTACCCGCTATGAATGCGGGACACGTCGGATTCCTGGAGTGGTGGAAGCCATTCTTTCCCAGCTGGACTCACCCTCTCAGATTCCTATGGCTGGCGTGGTCGCCGCCGGCAATCCAATCGAACCGATTCTCCAGACCGAACTAGTGGAGGTTCCGCCATCGATGTTGCGAACCGGTGAGAACTTCGCACTACGCGTCAAAGGAGAATCGATGAAAGATGAAGGCATCTTGCCTGGCGATCTCGTCATCGTGCACAAACAGCAAACAGCCCGAAATGGACAAACCGTAGTGGCCTTGATCAACCAAGAGGCAACGATTAAGAAATATTATCGCAAAGAAGGACTGGTTGAACTTCATCCAGCTAACGTGACGATGGCCCCCATTGTCGTCACACCAGTGGACGACTTCGTGATCGAAGGCGTGGTGATCGGCGTCATTCGCCATTGCGGATAGTTTCTCTCGTCATGCCTGCTAGTAGCAGAGCTTGTCCCTGCAGTTCTTGGGAGGAACAGGCATCTTTCAACGAAGGAGACAGGGAACCAAGATTAGGTTCCTGCCATAGGCACGCAGGAACGACGAACAAAAAACTAAGAGGTTCCAGCCAAGAGCACCTGGAATGACAAACGAAGAAGTCTCTCTCTTCGTCATACCCGCAAGTTGTTGGCGGGTATCTCTCTTTGCGAGAAGTCAGAAGACAAGAAGAGATCCCTGCCACAGACATGCAGGGATGACACATTAAGAAATCTTTTGTTTCGTCATGCCTGTGGTTTCAGCTTACCCTTGCTGGTTTCAGACAGGGGGTAGACATCTAGTTCTTACGAAATATGAAAAAGCAACCCTGCGTCTACATATTGGCTAGCAAGCATAATGGTGTTTTATATGTGGGGGTGACGAGCAACCTACTCACACGATGCTGGCAGCATAAGACAAACGTCACAGAAGGATTTACAAAACAGTATCACATCCATCGTCTTGTCTATTATGAACTTCATGCAACGATGGAATCTGCTATTTACCGAGAAAAACATCTGAAGAGATGGAAACGGGCATGGAAAATTCGATTGTTTGAAAAAGATAATCCTACTTGGCGAGATTTATGGAACGAGATTGTTTAAGCCACAGATCCCTGCCAGAAACATGCAGGGATGACGAACAAAAAACTAAGAGTTTCCTACCCTCTACCAACACCGTGCAGGGGCAGGCATCTCTCAGTAAAAGAAACAGGAAAGCAATATTAGGTTCCTACCCCCTGTCAACCCCAGGCAGGGGCAGACTCCAACATGCAGGAACGACGCAAAGAGAGGCAACAAAAACTACAAGGCTAGCAGGTGAGTGAAGAATGGAGCGGCAAATCGTGTGTGTGCACATCCCCAAGTTCGAAGTCGCTCTTGCCCGCCTCGAGAATCCGTCCTTACGGACCAAGCCCCTGGCGATCGCGTCGATGCGCACGTCACGCACCATTATCAGAGAAACATCTCATGAGGCGGAAGAAGCCGGCGTGGTTCCGGGCCTCCCGGCTGATCGAGCCAGACGACGGTGCCCGTCGCTTCAACTGATTCCGCCCAACCCTTCAGGTGTTACCCAGGCGCACCAGGCCCTCCTCTCCTCGATCACACCACTGGCACCCATCTGGGAACCCGTACGCCCCGGCCATGTATTTCTCGACCTGACGGGGACGACCCGTCTATTCGGCAGAGCCTGTGACACCGCCATGCGAGTGGAACGCGATCTCACCCAGCGCACCGGACTGCATGCGGTCGCTGGCATTGGGACGAATAAGTTGATTGCCCAAATGGCCACAACGGTTCTCACGCCGCCACAATTGTGCGACGTCCGACCTGGGTCGGAACAAACATTTTTGGGGCCACTCCCTATTGCGACATTCCCAGGGCTCCGAGGCTCACAAGGAGCAACCCTTCGAACAATCTTGGCTGACTTGAATCTGCATGTCATTCAAGATCTGGCAGAGATTTCTTTGGAGGCTCTCGAACCAGTCTTGGGTCGCTGGGCCCTACAGCTCTATCAATGGGCTCGTGGTGTCGACTCCTCTCCCGTCTTCCCCCCTACCCGCATCCCAACGCTGATACGATCGCATCTGTTTGAGCCCGACACCATCGAGTACTCACATCTCATCAGTGGGCTGTCATCGCTCACAGACGACCTCTGCCGTCAACTGCGACACCAGCACCACGTGAGCAATCGCCTCACACTCACCTTGCAATACAGCGATCAATACATCACACATCGCTCTCTATCACTTGCTACGCCAACACAATGGGAGGTTAATATGTTTCCAGCGATACACACCTTATTGACACGATGTTTTCTGCGCCGCGTCAGAGTCCGTTCGTTGACGATTCGCGCCAATACTTTTCGTCTGCCTCCACAGCAACTTTCGTTATTTGACGCCGATAGCGAGACTCATACTCAAAACCCACCACGCGCTCATCGCCTGGCCCTGGCCTTGGATCGTCTTCGTGCGCGGTTCGGTCCACACAGTATTTGGTTAGGCCGATCCAAAGCTCCGACTGTTCCCCATTCTTCATCGAACCGTCACTGCATCTCTGAAGAAGATTCTGTTGAAACACATACAATATCCTCATCATAAGTCATTGCTCACCTCAAGCTTGCATTGAAATATCACGTGTTCATGATCACCGCACGTTCGCACCATGTCTTTCGTTCATCTCCACGTTCATTCCGACTACTCTCCCATGCAAGGGACATCAACACTCGAAAGCCTTTGCCAGACCGCTCGGGCGCAAGGCGCGAGGACGCTGGCTTTAACCGATACCAACGGTCTGTATGGAGTCATTCGTTTTATCGATGTGGCACGGGAATATGGGCTTCGCCCAATCTTGGGCGCCGAACTCATCCATCAATCGCATCGTGTTCTGTGCTTGATCAAAGACCTTTCAGGGTATGCCAACCTCTGCCAACTGCTCTCGCAGCTTCATTGCGATCCAACCTTTCATCTCATCACCGCCGTCAAGCAGCACCGTCGCGGACTCATCCTCTGCTCCGATGATGCTCAGGCCCTGATTGCCTGGAAACGGCAGTCCAAAACCGACCTCTACGTCGAACTCACGCCAGGGGCGATGATGCATCACGCCCTGACGCTCAGCCGGCAACTCCGCCTGCCGCCCGTCGCCACGAATCGCGTGCATTTTGTCAAACCTCACGACTTTCATCTCCATCAAGTCCTTCGGGCTATTGCCCTGAACACCACACTCTCTCAATTATCCCCCGACACGTGTTGCGCACCGACACATTGGTTGATGCCCTCTAGCCTGCTCCAGGCACAATTTCCACACGTGCCTCATGCCATGGCGAATACTCAACGCATCGCCACCCAGTGTCATGTCGAATGGGCGTTCAAAAATACGATCTTTCCGAACTTTCGTCAGTTATCCGATACCCATGCTTTTCACCTCCTTCGCACCAAAACATACGAAGGCGCACGATGGCGCTATCAGACACTGTCTCCTCCTATCACCGCGCGGCTTGAACATGAGCTCGCGGTCATTCACGACAAAGGTTATGCCCATTATTTTCTCGTCGTCGATGAGATTGTTCGACAGGCTCCACGAACGTGCGGTCGCGGCTCAGCAGCCGCATCGATTGTGTCCTATTGCCTCGGCATCACGCACGTCGATCCCATTAAACACAATCTCTTTTTCGAACGGTTTTTAAACCCTGGGCGCCATGATCCACCGGATATTGACGTCGACTTTCCTTGGGATGAACGCGATCGCATCGTCGATTTTGTTTTTGCTCGGTATGGCAGTCGGCAGGCCGGCATGGTGGCCAATCACAATACCTTGGCCCTTCGAGCCGCCGTGCGCGAAGTGGCCAAGGTCCATGGCATGCCACCGGCCGACATTCGTCATGTCAGTCGTCTCCTCACTCGGTTAGCGGTGACGGATTGGGTTCCTCAATCTCCCACATGCGATCAACAACCCAGAAGACAAGGAACCACTCGCGCGCATACAGCTTCATCGCATGGCGCCTCTCACAAGAAATCTACCTCACACGCTTATCGTCCGGCCCGGCCATTCACTCCCGCTCGTGACCGAGCGTCTTCGCTTATGGATCTATCAGAGCCATGGCCGGAGATTCTTCAACTCGCCTATCAACTACAAGGCCGCCTTCGCCACTTATCCTTGCATTGCGGCGGTATCGTGATCGTCCCCGACAACCTTCGGCGCTATGTGCCCGTCGAAGTCGCAGCCAAAGGCGTCCCGGTCATTCAATGGGAAAAAGACCAAACCGAAGATGCCGGATTAGTCAAAATCGATCTCCTAGGCAACCGCTCTCTTGCCGTGATTCGCGATGCACTCGCAGTCATCGCTGAGAACACCGGACGCCAGCTGGACTACGCGACATGGGATCCCTTAACAGATCACCCAACACAAGATCTCATTCGGCGGGGAGATACCATCGGGTGTTTTTATATTGAATCGCC
Source organism: Nitrospirales bacterium (assembly GCA_965223495.1). Taxonomy (GTDB): domain Bacteria; phylum Nitrospirota; class Nitrospiria; order Nitrospirales; family UBA8639; genus Nitrospira_E. The sequence goes on from OZ245001.1 coordinate 2,064,775, forward strand.
GGCCACACGCTTACTCCTCAAAAAACTCTGGACCACCATGCCAAGTTCCCTCAAGGCCCAGGCTGATGTCTTTGACTATCTGGTGATTGTCTCGTCCCTGATTCGACCGGCTGCGAACCGATTTATTCAAGAATTCGTCCGACGAGCACATGGTGGGACGTATCGCCCTCTCCATCCTCTCTTGGAAGACGTACTCACGGAAACACACGGCATTATGGTGTATCAGGAAGATGTCACCAAAGTGGCCATGGGACTGGCCGGATTTTCTGTCGAAGACGGCGACCAACTCCGCAAGATACTCAGCAAAAAGCACAAGCAGCGACAACTTCGAGACTACCAGCGTCAATTTTTCAGTGGCGCGGATGCACGAGGCGTCGATGCTGGGACGATCGAACAGGCATGGGCCATGATCCTGAGCTTTGCCGGCTATAGTTTCTGCAAACCCCATTCCGCGAGTTACGCGCAGGTCTCCTTTAAATCAGCGTATCTCAGGGCCCATTATCCGGCGGAGTTCATGGCAGCCGTTATCAGCAATGAAGGGGGATTTTATTCGACCTTTGCCTATCTTTCGGAAGCCCGTCGCATGGGCCTGACCGTACTTCCACCAGACATCAATCAGAGTGAATGGGGTTATCAAGGCCATGGCACAACCCTTCGACTCGGGTTCATGCACATCAAAGGATTAGCACGGAGTGTCGTGGATCACATCCTTTCCGTCCGTAAACGTGATGGCCACTTCCTGTCCCTTCAAGACTTTCTCACACGACTCAATCCAGAAACAGCGTCTACCCGTTCACTCATTCGTGCAGGCTGTTTCGACACCATCGCCGGAGATGTCACCCGCCCGGGACTCTTGTGGCGACTCTATGCCCACCAAACGTCTGAAGGCCCAACCACACATGCATCGAAACCTCTGTTTTCAGGCTTGTCACGGCTTCCCATTCCTTCTGATTACCCACCAGAACGTCTCATTCAACACGAAATCCAAACATTTGGATTCCCGTTACGCTGTCATCCCTTAACGCTCTATGCGGACGCCCTACGGCACCTCACGCTTACTCCCGCAAAAAATATGGCGTCATCCGTTGGTCGACACGTGACGATGGTTGGTTGGCTCATCACTGAAAAAGGTGCATCGACCAAACACGGCGAACCCATGGAATTCATCACGTTGGAAGATACCACCGGACTCTTTGATGCCACCCTCTTCCCTCAAACCTTTCAACAATATGGTCACCTCCTAACCAATGAACGCCCATTGATCTTGAAAGGCATCGTTGAAGAAGAGTTCACGGCCACCACACTGACTGTCCATCAACTCACGGTACTGACCGAATGTGGAACGTCAAAAACCAAGGCGATATTTGAGAGCATTGCATAAGTCACGTTCTGTCAGAGGGGAAGAGCGTTCTCCCATCAAAGAACATGAGTCATGGTTTTTCACCAAGGATGGCGTAGACGTGAAACTCGGCAGGGCCGTGATGGGAAGGAGACTGACGGGTATGTCCGACAGAACTGACGAGGGATGCGGAGGTCGGGGACGCCAGCGTTCACCAACCTCATGCTGGCTCAAAGCGAAAGGAGCCCACACCGGGGCGTTAAGAGGGGACGCTTCTATGCTCTTGAAGAAGCATCGACAACCCCTGTTCAAGCGAAGTGAAATTCTTGGTATTCATTAACGACCGAAACCGATCAATATTGGCCGCTGAAAAAGGAATGTCTCCGGGAAGAGGAGCCTGATGGGAGATTTCAAGTGATTGACCCAAACAACGAGAGAGGGTTTCTATCAACCGTAACAGATCCCGACTCTTCCCCGTGGCCACATGACACACCTCACCCAGTGAGCTTTCCAGAGCGGCTTTATTGGCCCGTGCCACATCTTTGACGAAGATAAAATCGCGAGTTTGGGTTCCATCTCCGAACACCAATAAGGGTTTCTGCTGTTCCACTCGATCCAGAAACTTACTAATGACACCGGCATAGGGTGATCGGGGATCCTGTCGAGGACCATACACGTTAAAGTACCTCAAGCCCAAAAGTGAAAGTCCAAATTCTTGGGCAAATAACCCCGCATATTGATCATTCATCAGTTTTTCAAGCCCATAGGGGGAAATCGGTTGACAGGGGTCGGTCTCGGAGATGGGCACACGGGAAGGATGGCCATAAACCGCGGCACTAGAAGCATACACCATGCGCTGAATCCCGTAGAATCGGGCGGCTTGGAGCACATTAACAAACCCGAGCACATTGTTCGAACAAGAATGTGAGGGGTCCTCTATTGAGGTCTGAACGGACACCTGTGCCGCCAAATGCAACACATGAGACACTCCTGGCATGACCGAGTTGACACACTTTTCATCCCGGATATCCCCCTCAACGACTTCCAAGGAAGGATGGGTGGGCAAATTTTTCCGGCACCCAGAAGAAAAATTGTCCAAAACTCGGACGTTCCAACCTGTTTCCAGCAATTCTTCAACCGAATGAGACCCAATAAACCCCGCCCCACCGGTTACTAATACGTTCATGGCAGACCTCCATAAAATGGCAACTCTAAATTGGAGCAAAGGCAATGCCAAGAACACTCTCAACCTAAAAATTTCACGAATAATGGACCCTCGTGATTGTCCCTTCAACTCAAGGTTCCTTATAATGTGTGGCATCGGAAAATATTCACTCAATTTTTCTATCATCTATTCGACCATACAAAAGGAGACTGGCAGGATGGCGATGTATACTCGAGAGGAAAATCAAACAGATGTCCAAGATGATCCTAAAGCCCGGGAGATATTGGAGGCAGCGTTCACCAAAACCGCTCGTTGGCAACCTGACTTTAAAGGGTTCAAGGCGGATTTACGGATCAATGTGAACGGAACAGAAACAAAAGGCACCGTCGTGGTCAAAGGCCCCCGCGATGTTACCGTCACTATCGATGATACGGAGCTTCAAACCTGGGCACAAAATCAAATCGGGATGATTGCCGTCCATCGAGGCCCTCGAAATTTCCAAGAATCCGATGGAAAGTATGCGTTAACTCTGGGAGGAGAAGAGCAACACCCTTTAGGGCAACGGCTGGACATTCATGGAGATGGCATGGGCTCCTGGTATCGTGTTAAGGACAATCGCATCACGCAAATTAACCGTAATATGCCCCAGGCGTCTTTTACCATCAATGTCGAAGAAAGTGCCGTGACCGAAGATCAAAAACATCTGACCACCAAATACACGGTCTATTATTTCAATCCCAAGGACCGATCTTTGAAAAATGTGGATAGCTTCACCGACACCCATGTTCGTGTGGGAAAATCCGACCTTCCCGCGACTCGGCGAATTATTTCTTACGAAAATGGGGAAATGATGACCCGAACGCTGACTTTTGAAAACCATTCCATGTTGTAATGCACCATCCCGTCTTCTGGCTATCCAAAAGGCGAGGGATTTTTTTTCTTCCTATCTCTACCCCCGATAGCATACTCCCCGGTGTAGGGTGGGGGAAAATACTGGAGGGCTCTCTCTTTTCTCATGGAATCGACCACGTTTCCCAGATATTGAAATCAGTGGATACCTTCCACGGATCCTTGAAAGCTCTCAGACAAAATGTTGGATTTCCACACAGTTGAGAGGTCGGGTCTCTGGCCCATTCCTTTTCATCCTCATGCAGCCAACAAAAAAATCTGGAGCTTCTCCAGCACAAACCAGAGCACCCACCCTACTCGAAAGGGACTCACCAGATAAGGAAAGCATACGTTATGAAGGGAGACCAGAAACCACACTGGGGAGAGAAAAGAGAACTCCTGGCAGGGAGGAAGATTCGAACACCCATAGCCCCTGGGATGACTGCCAAAGATTAAGGTACATTCACTGACGAAGGTGAGCGAAAACGACAAGGATCTTTCCGGCCTTTTGGGGAAGGGGAAGTCCCCATGAGAAGGTCAATCCAGGGAAATGGAAACCGACATACCCAGGCTAGGTCCCGTTATCGCAATCCACTCCCTCGGGTTCCCCCTCCAAATCCGCCGAAATTTCCTCCGAATCCTCCCTGACCCGTTCCCCAATATTCACCCCGTTTCCAGCGAGGGAACGGGTGCCGTCGTTCGGGCCGGGTAAATCGCCATAAGGCATAAATCATCAGGAACACGACCCCGAGATTCATCCAGAATCCAGCCGATCGCTTTGACTTTTGGGTAGTGACATTCACCGGGGGGGCAGCGCTCGCCATGGCAGCGAGGGCGACCGTCGATCGATAAACATTCACGCCATGTTCTCGGGAGCGAAACATGGGCTGCAAATACTTTTCAGACACGGAATCTAATTGCGGAGGAGTGATGACCGATAACAGATTCTTCCCCACGACGACGACCGCTTGTCGTTGTTGTTCGGCCACGAGAAGTAAGATCCCACGCTGTTGTTGAGCCGTCCCGACGCGCCAGGCTTCATACAATCGCGAAGCATACTGCTTCGCATGGCCCATGGGGGCGATGGTTGGAAGGGTGACCACCAACATTTCCACGCCGGTATTGGTCTCCAAATCCTTACACACTGCTCGAATCTGCTGATACCATTCCTCATTGAGCAACTCAGCATAATCACTCACATATCCTAAAGGGGTGGGAAGACCCTGCTCCTCAGCACTCATTCCCATGACCCCTGAAGGCAGAACCATCCCCAGAAAAACTACGAAAAAAAACGCCAATCCCCGAATTCGAAAATCCTTCATTCTTCCACGTTCCATCGAACCTGTATGAGGGTGCATAACGCTTCTAAACTTTCGTGATACCGTTCAAACAACTTTACCCATTCATGAGTCCCAGGACTGGCTAATCCTCGCTTCATATTGAGCACCGAGAGTAAGACCGTCGAATCGAAATCAAGCACTTCGGGAAGCAATTCAAGAATATGCGCGTCTCTCCCTTTCACATTCCTATCCAGAGCCGCCAAGATCCCACGACAACAGGAAAGGACCCCTGTAATTGAAAGAAGGAGTGACGTGCGAATGGCTTCCTGGCGACCTTCCCCTTCGATGAACCACTGGCGAATCCTGATCAGATTTCCCAATAATTCCTGTTGGCATTGCCAAATTAACCGTGGGACGTTAACTGTGGAAATGGGAAACGGGTCCCGTCCTACCAACACAAGATGATGATCTCGGATTTGCAAATATTCTAACGGGAAATTCTGACTGGACAGTCGCAATTCTTCGGGAGACCACAACAACGGAGCCACGATGTTTTGCTTGTCCCACTTCCGTTGAGCCTTTCCACTACGTTGAAGATCAGGCAAGGACACCCTGTCCACAATCAATAGTAAATTTATATTTGATCGACCGACGACAAAATCCCCCCGTACCGTACTCCCGAATAGGAGAACCGCTCTCAACGCGTCCGCCCACTCCTGTTGTACCTGCTTTTGGTACCGTTCCAACGATTCTATGACTTCATCCGGAAGTTCAAGGGAATCCAGGTCAGGAGAAACCATCGTCGTATGTGTACCTTCCTAAAAAGATGAATCGTGGTAAACCCGGCGCAGTCCCAAACTCATATGGGATGCGTGTGGATAGGAATCTGGTGGGAACGGGGATCGGGTAAGAGGCCTGCGGCCTGAAACCGGTCAAGCCATCCAAAGGGAGGCCGTGAGCTCAAACCCGCCGTAGCGGACAGAACTTGAAATTGGAGACGAGGATTTTTTCCGATGGTGGTGAAGACTCGGTCTCGTAACCGCTCCAACAACGGATTCCCCGTATTCCAAAAAAAGACCTCTTCATCCGCCAAACGTTGCAACATCGTGACCTGTGGTCGTCGTTGATGTTCAAAACCTTTCAGGGCCTGCGCGCTCCAGTCTGCCTGCCGATGACAGGTTTCCAACACGTTCGCCAATGAGACCGCATCAACCATAGCCTGCATTCGTCCTTGTGAGGCATGAGGATTCATACCATGAGCGGCATCTCCGATTATGACAGCCCCATCACACACCCAGGTCTTAGCCCGGACTCGCCCCGTACCCATGTATGCCGTTTGGCTCCAATCCTCCAGGGAGTCCACCACCCGGCTCAATTCGGGGGCAATGTGTTTCCAGGATTGTCTTACCGCGCCAATTCCATCTTCTTTCAGTTGATCTAATGAATTGGATGAGACCATGTAAAACGCATAGACCTTTTTCCCCGCAGCCGGGAAAAATCCCAAAATGGTTTTGCTTCCCACAAAATACTGTGCTTCTTCCAGTTGATCCGGGGAATCCAACGATGTCACTAAATAGCTTTCTTTATATTGGTGTAAGGAATAGGGAATACCCATGGCCTGCCGAACCTTGGAAAAAGGACCATCAGCGCCAACCACAACTTTGGCTCCTATACGGACCGGTTTTCCATGAATTTCAGCCTCTACACCCACCGTTTGTTGCTTATGGCGGATGAGAGAGTGAAACGTTGCCCCAAAATGCACCCCATCAGGGTTTTCTTTCTTCAGACAATCCAAAATGGTGTGATGAACCACGTTGGGCCACATCACCAGAGCCCGATTATAGGGAGGCTGCAACATCTCATAATCAATCGTACAGAGGCGAGCTCCCCCGGCTTTTCGAAAATGAAAGAATCGTAAGGGTGCATAGGAATGCTTGGGAAGATGAGGCAAGATCCCTAATTTTTGTAATAAGGCTTGTCCATTGGGTTGGAGAATTTCCCCCCGAATGCCCTGTGGGGGCCCATGCCCTTTTTCCAGGACGATGTTGGCAATACCCTTCCGGGTCAACTCCACTCCCAGAATCGCTCCACCTCCGCCCGCCCCAACGATAACGACCTCCGTAGACATATCCATGGCCCCGTCAGCCTTCGTCGCCGTCACCAAAACGTCTCCTTGCTGCCCAAAAGATAGGGGTTCAACCATAGCCTCATGTACGAGCATTCCTCCGGGACAAGCAACGTCTTCCTTTAGGAATCAGAAAAAATCCCCTGAAAGTGCTCGTCCGCCTCTTCCCATGCCGGAGGGAATTTACTGGATAACCACTGACGAAGATAGGATTTTTGAGCAGAGGATAACATGGATTTTATCTGGTGGGTCCGTCCCTGAAGAGGCTGAAGGAATCCCACATTTTTTACCGGATCCAGCGTGGCGGTGCGCACGTATACATTGGTGTAGACCACGGGGTTCTGTTCGTCCCCCTCTCCCTGTAACCACACGGACAAATATTTATCCATCTGTAACCCAGTACTATCAAGGGCAGGATCAATTTCATGAAAGACTTCATTTTCCGTTTGTTCTAACGGAACCGCTTCATTCGCCAAAAACAAAAAATTGTGTTTCCACATATAAGAAATCCTCCGTCCATGCTCATTAATCGTGAGGTGATAGTGTCAAGGGGGTCTTGGAAAAGTCAAGGTCGTCCTCTGAATCTGGGCACGTATCCAGGGCTTACCGGACCCTTCCATCTGGAACGGTGTGAGGACTGGCCTTAGCCCGTTTTTTTTATTATCCTTAGGAAATTAGCTGTTTCCGTGTTACACTTCCAATGGTGTTTTTTCCCATAGGAGTCCCCCTCTCGATAGATTACCCGTACCTAGGATTTTTACCTGCCTTCTCATGAAATGGAGGATCCGCCTGTGACTCGAAATTTGCGATGGACCGTAAATCTTATTTTTTTCATCCTGTGTGCGTCCGGCTGTCAGGGAACCGGGCAACTTCATAATTTTGACCCTCATGCCCTTTCTTCCTCTCACAATTCAAAGGCCTTATCCGCAGACAGTTTGACGATTGGGGTGCAACCCTACCAGGATTCGCGTTCCCAAAAAGGGCGCATTGGAACCCGAACCCATTTCTGGGGTGGGACCACACACTTTAATGCATGGGATGGAAATCTGGACGAGGGAATGGCAGATCTGACGATGGAATATCTTCGAGAACGGAATTGGAACGTTCGTCGGACGGATCAGGGAACACAACCGAGCACCTCTGCCACGGATGTCATTTTAACCGGAAACGTCTTATCCTTTGAAGCCAATGCCAAGAGCGGTTTCGGGTTTACCGATATTGATGTGGAAATTCGGGTTCGTTTCGAAGCCAAAAACCGAAGCGATGGAAGCACGGTAAGAATGGTCCTGGGGGCGAATGGACGAGATCGAGTCGTGTTCTTTTCCCCGAAAGACTTGGAAGCTCTCACGAATGTGGTCGCTAAGGATCTGTTTCGCCAATTATTTCAAGACCTTTCGGTCAAAAATCGAGCCTTTCACCTCCAGTCGGAAGGATAGGATATTGAAGTCGCTTTTAGCCGCGTATTATGCCACAATTATGCTTTGAGATGAGGATGGCAATCCTGAAAAAACCCCATTTTAAAGGAGGTGCACGCTCTCACAATACTTTTTTTTGGTGACGGGCTAAACATTCAGCAACCTTATCCAGAGAGACTCGGTCTTTTCTTCATTATTTTTTTTGATCTTGTCTTATTTGTCCCTCTTGTCTGGAATAGGAGTCTTGAATGACAAGCCTTGAAGCTGGGTCTACTTCCATCCCTCAAGCCAATATCCTCATCGTGGAAGATGAGGAAGGGCCTCGAGAAGCGCTAAAGCTGACTCTCTCTCCCTATTTTAATCTGTATACTGTTGATCGAGCGGAAGTTGCTCAACAGATTCTCCATACCCATCCCATCGATCTGGTTACGCTGGATTTAAAACTTCCTGATCAACCGGGCACCGATCTCCTTTCTCAAATACGCCATGAAGGAAAAGACGTCGATGTCGTGATCATTACCGGATATGGAACACTGCAATCCGCTATCGAGGCGATCCGGCACGGCGTCGCGGCGTATATTCTGAAGCCTTTTAATGTGTCAGATCTCTTGGAGGTCATCAAAAAAACTCTCGAACGACGGAAACGAATGACTTCCCTGCAGGATGCTCTACAGGCGTTCGGCAACCTGTGGACCTCGGGGATTGATGTCCAAACCGCCCTGTCAAACATCGAAACCCTCCTGGGTGCCAAACATCCGGAGTTAATCCACCATGGAAGCCGTGTTAACTTTTATGCCTCGTTATTGACCGAGCATTTGCCCCTCAATCAAGAGGATCGGGAAGCCATTCACCTCGGAGCCTATCTTCACGACATCGGGAAGGTGGGCATTCACGATCGCCTGATCGCGGGAGATCCCTCGATTTCAGACCATGATCAGGAGGTTTTACAATGCCACCCAACCTTAGGGGCTCAATTATTGGTGAGCGTCCCGTTTTCTCCGGCTATTCTCCAAATTATTCGTTCCCATCACGAAAAATATGATGGAACGGGGTACCCAGAGGGGCTGGCGGGCAATGATATCCCCTTTCCAGCCAGAATCGTGGCCCTCGCCAATGTGTTTGACAATATGGTGACCGGAAGTGGCCAGGCCCGGGCAATGCCAGTTCCTGAAGCCCGTGAGCAAATTCGCTTAGAAGCCGGAAAAAGCCTTGACCCGCAGCTCGCGGAATTATTCGCCAAAGTCGTGTGGTGAACTTTCCCTGTTGACCCGAGGGGGGCACGGAGCCTTCACGCAGAAACTCCCAAAACACGGGCAATGCTAAGTCCTCAGCACGAGAGCATTCGATGGAACAGGAATGGAAGGAAAGAACAGGCTGCCCGTTCTCGAAAGGAGAGAGATCACGAAAGGATGGTCTTAACTCTATAAAGCTCTGACGAGTGATCCTTTCAACTGAAGAATTGAATTCCGCAAAATCCCACACCAACATGGCTCACAATGTAAAAGAAAAGGCATCTATGGCGACCCCTCTACTTCACGAAACTCCTGTGACGCGTCCCTCTTCTCCAGAACAATGGGAGCAAGCATTTGACGCCTTAACTGACCATGTCATGATATTAGACACCGATGGCACGATTGCGTGGGCGAATCGTGCGTTACGGGATGAAGTTGAATCACAGACTGGCTCACTGATTGGCCAGCATTACCGGCTTCCCTACTATGGGAGCGTCATTCCCCCAAGCCCACCTCCCTGGGAGACCGTGTTAGCTGGAGCGTTATCTGCCGTCGTCGAAACGTCCCTTCCCTCACTATCGGGCTTTTTCCTCGTATCGTGCTATCCCCTCTTCGATTCGACCGGAACGCAGTGGGGAGCGATTTCAGTGGTCAAAAACATTACCAACCGGAAGCGCATGGAAGAAGCGTTGCGAAAAATCGCCCAAAGCGATCAAGCACCGGGCAGCATCGCCTTTCTTCGGGCCCTCGTCAAAGACTTATGCGAAGCCCTCAATGTTCCCTATGCCATCCTCGCAGATTTCGAAAAGTCGGGACATCCACAAACTCAAACGGTCGCCATTTGGGCCAACGGCACATTTCTGGAAAATCTTTCTTGGACGCTACCCTCCTCCGTATTGGATGAACTCCTTCAGGTAAAAGGTTGTTCCTGGAACAACATCACCATTCCACTTTTTCCTCCCCAAACCATTCCGGCCTCCTGGCCGTTGCGGAGTTACATGGGAACCGTCTTGCGAGGGCAGGCCGGACAGGTCATTGGCGTCTTGCTGGCCCTCGATTCTCAGCCCATCCACAATCTTCATGTCGCAAAATCCATCGTTCAATTGTTTGCAGCCCGGGCGGCCAGTGAGCTGCAACGGAAAAAAACCGAAGATGCGTTGCGGGATAGCGAACAACGGTACCGAGCGATCATGGAGAACGCGTACGACTTAATCATCGAAACGAATGCACAGGGAAACTGCAAATATGTCAGCCCGAATTGTGATGAAGTATTAGGCTATGAATCTCCCGATATGCTCGGGAAAAGCTTTTTTCACTTCGTCCACCCTGAGGAACGGCAGGAACTCTCCGACATGTTCCATCAACAAATCTTATCCCTCCAACCCAGCACCGTGGCATGTCGCATTCAAACTAAACAGGCTGACTGGCGTTGGGTCGAAGGCCACATCCATCCCTTTCGAACGAGTACCGGGACCGTCCTCAGCGTCATTGTGGCCAGAGATATTACCGAACGCCAACGATTGGAAGAAGAACATCTTCGGGCCACCAAATTAGAGTCCATCGGACTGTTGGCCGGAGGCATTGCTCATGATTTCAATAACATTCTCACTTCGGTTTTTGCCAACATTGGCTTGGCCAAAATGATTTCGTCCAAAGATTCCTCCCCTGGGGGGGTAATTGTCGAACGGCTTTCTGCTGCCGAAAAAGCGTGTCTCCGAGCCCGAGACCTTACGAAGCAACTCTTGACCTTCGCCAAAGGGGGTGCCCCCGTCAAGAGTACCACATCCATCACGTCGATCATTACCGACACGGTGGAATTCGCACTACGAGGCTCTCGAGTCCGCTGTTCCTTGGATCTCCCCTCTACGCTTTGGCCGGTGGAAGTTGATGAGGGGCAAATCAGTCAGGTGTTACAAAACCTGGTCATAAATGCTGATCAAGCCATGCCGGAGGGAGGGCTGATTCGAGTGGAAGCCCAAAACTGGGCTCTGTCTCACCCGGGAAACCTGCCGTTGAGACCAGGAAATTACGTTCGCGTGGCGGTCTCCGATCAGGGCATTGGGATACCTGAAGTCCATCTTCAAAAAATTTTTGATCCCTATTTTACGACCAAACAAAAGGGGAGCGGGTTAGGGTTAGCCACGACCTATTCCATCATCAATCGGCATGAAGGACACATCACCGTCGATTCGGCGTTAGGAAAAGGCACAACCTTTACCTTTTATCTTCCGGCCTCAGCGGTCCTTCATTCCCCCAGTCCAGAAACAGTAGAAGGGCTTATCCAGGGATCAGGACGGGTATTGGTTATGGACGATGAAGAAGACATCCAAGATGTCCTGGGGAAAATGCTCGAACACCTCGGGTTTGAGGTGGATTATGCCAGTGAGGGCGAAGAGGCCGTTCAGCGGTATTCCCAGGCCATTCAAGCTGGGAAACCTTACGTGGCCGCGATTTTAGATCTCACGATTCCAGGAGGAATGGGAGGAAAGGAAACCCTTCGCCAAATCAAAGAATTTGATCCCAATGCCAAAGTCATCGTGTCCAGCGGATATTCCAATGACCCCGTGATGGCCCGATTCAATCAATTTGGATTTTCGGGGTTCATCGTCAAACCCTATAATATCGCAGAATTATCCAAGGTCCTCGACCATTTGTTAGCACAGAAATCCTACTAGCCCGGAGACGAAGGAGGTGTCTCGCCTAGGGCATGCGGCGACAACACCCCTCGTTCAGTAATAATGCCCGTGACCAACGTAGCCGGAGTCACATCAAAGGCAGGATTCCACACGTCCACCCCTAAGGGGGCGATACTAGGGCCATGACTCCATTGAGTCACTTCTGTCACCCGCCGTTCTTCGATAGGAATCTGATCTCCATCTGGGGTACGCATGTCAATCGTCGAAAACGGTGCAGCCACATAAAAAGGGATCCCGTGAGCCCTCGCCAACACGGCCACCGAATAGGTCCCGATTTTATTCGCCACATCACCATTGGCAGCAATTCGATCCGCACCCACGACACAACAATGAATACGTTGCTTTTTCATGAGGGCTCCCGCAGCATTATCGGTGATCAACGTCACCGGAATGCCATCTTGTTGAAGTTCCCACGCGGTTAACCTTGCCCCTTGCAATACTGGGCGAGTCTCGTCCGCGTAAACTCGAATGTGCTTCCCCTGATCCCAGGCTGCCCGAACCACTCCCAAAGCCGTTCCATAGCCCGCTGTGGCGAGGGCTCCTGCATTACAATGCGTAAGAATATGGTTCCCATCCTCGATGAGTTCGCTACCATGTTGTCCAATCGCCCGATTAATCCTGACGTCATCATCCAAGATTTCCAGGGCTTCTTCCAATAATTGCTTCTGCCCTTCTTTAACGGTTGAAACTGAAGTCCCCAGGAGAATTTGAGTCATGCGTTCAACGGCCCAAAAAAGATTGACGGCCGTAGGCCGAGTGGAGGCCATCGTTTGACAGACCTGCTGAACGTGTTGACGAAACTCCGGCCACGAATGACCTTGAAATTGCTTCGCGCCCAAAGCAATACCCAAAGCCGCGGTCACCCCAATGGCCGGGGCACCTCGAACTTTGAGCTCACGAATGGCCTCCGCCACCACGAGATAATCATCGCATTCCAACATTGAGACCCTGTTGGGAAGCACACTTTGGTCGAGCAGAACGACTTTATTGTCCTTCCATTGTACTGTCGGAATCATCATTCCATCCTTTCACTCTTTCTCACCAGACATTCCATACGATTACGACATCATGGGTGGAGGCCTCCTCATTCTTCGGCTCCACCTACCTTAGACCCTGTCATCTCCCAAGTCCATCTTCCACAAAGGTTTCCAAGAATTTTTACTGGCTGGGAACAGGAGCTGGAGGGGTTTCCCCCGAGGTCGACTCCGTCTCATTTTTGATGAGATCAACGGGAATCATCAAGGTATTTTTCAACATATCAAAAGCCAATTGCGCCAATCCGGAGAGTCCCGTTTGAAATGATTCAAGAGGCATGTACTCTACTTGAGGGTCAGACAAGGAACCAGAAATATTAAAAATGGCCGTGGCAATTCCCCTTCGTTCGCCTTTAAGAATCGTGCCAAAAAGAGGAATGGTCTTTAACACATCGGCATAGGTCCCAAAAGGACTCACTACGGCGACTCCCTCTACATGATCTCCCGCAAGATCATACGACCCTGCAACCGTCGTTTTAGTGATGGTGCTATTCACTAAAAATTCCTGAGTCGAAAACCGCCCGTCTTTTAGGGTGACATTGGCCGTCACCTCGTTAAACGGAAACCCGACCTCTTCTATATCCACTTTTCCTCGTAGGGCTTGAGGCAAATTCAAGAGCGCTATGATTTTGGGTAAAATCGTGCCTTTCCGTACATACCCGTTTTTTAGGGAAAACTCCAAACCCCCATTTAAAGTCGGAACCACACCTCGACTGTCACGCCCATGGCCCTGCACCATACCACGTATATCCAACCGTCCTGTAATCAGCCGGGCCTCATCTCCCATGGTCAATAGGAGCTTTCCAACAGGCAAATCTCGGGCTTGAAACGAGGCCCTCATGGCTGCCGGTTTCCCGGGAGGAACCCGAATAAACATCCGGCCTTCAAGTTCACCGGTGGTCTCAACCATGGTGAGGATCTTATCGATAGATATGAGATTATCGTGAATTTTGACCTGCGCGGAAAGTTTTTCACCAGAAAAATGCTTATACCTGGGTTTCTGAATGACCAGGGCTCCTTCCAACGTCCCATGATTGGCTAGCCATTCTACCCCATCCCGAAGGACCGTCCGTTCTTTTTTTGGGATTATCAAATCAATATCAAATTGCGGGGATTCCATGAAAAGACTCACTTGAGGATTTTCTCTCCAATTTTTCATAAATCCCGTAATCACCGCTTCACTCTCTTGCATACGGAATTGCAGTCGCTTGAGTTCAATGCGGTCCCGATCAATTTTCATGCGAACGAACATATTGGTCATCGGATCTCGAATACCCGGGATTTCAATGACCCCTTCAGTCAAGGCCACCCACCCATTCGTATTCCATTTCGACCAATCGTATCCTTGGCCTTTTCCGGATAATTGAATTTCTAAAATTCCCGATTGAACTCTGCCTCCAAGAACACGAAGGTTGTCGGGCAATAACCCCAGATAAATAGGGTCAGATTGGAGACGGCCTTCCCACCTCAGGCGAGACCCTAATTGCACGACCCCCTGGCCCTGAAGACGGAGTGGCAACATGGCCAAATCCAATCGCTCAAATCGGAGGCGCCCACGAGAATCTAATGCGGCATCAAATTCTAGGGTCCCCACCTGGCCTGCTCCTTTATCGATGATCGAGGGAATCCGAAGGGAAGCCTGGGTGCCTTCCACCTTCCCTTTTATCGCCGCCCGTACCAAAGGTCCTCGTAATCCTAATGAGATGTTCAACGGCCCAGCTAAGGAGGGCTGAGAATCATCGGAAGGTGGTATACCCTGATGGAAAAGGTCCTCCCCATCAACTCCCGCGACAATTTGTAACGGTTCAACTCGAAGCACGGGATGATACAAGATCGTCCCATTCATTTCCAACGGATGCGTCCCCAGGTAGCCTTGGATGTTATCCAACACCATATTATCGGGAGAAAACACCATTCGTCCGGCCCCGCGCTCTAAGTTATGCGGTAAGCCAGGGGTGCGAACGACCAACCCCTGAAATTGATAATCTCCTTTCTGAAAACTCAACCCCTCCTGGCTTAACACGGGACCCGAGAATTGGAGCCGAAGATTGCCCCCACCTTTGGTCACCTCCCAACCCGACAAGACTGGAGGAGCCTCCCGAGGATTCCCCAATTGCAGGACAAAGTCCCAAACTTTACGGGCGGGCACCTTACCCTCCACTTCCACTTCTCCCCAGGGGCCAGTTTCCTTTAAGAGAATGAGACCTTGTTTCACCTGAAAGGGGATCCCATCATAGGTCCCCCGAGCTTCAGAAAACTTAATCCGATCGGGTTCGACCACCACAGCTCCCCGGATACCCTCGGTTTTTGGCCAACCTTGATGCGCCACAAATCCCTTTTTGACCTGAAAGGTGCCCGTGATCGAGGTCCCGACGTCGGGACGGGTGGATCCGGTAATCCGAGCTTCTTGAACCTCTAACTCTCCTCCCCACCGTATATGTTCCGTCAGGGCAGGCACTTGGGGTGAAAGCCAATCGGGAGGAATCAAGTTTTGAATCAAGGCCATATCCACGGTGGAAGAACGAACCGAAACGGTCGTCATTCTATGGCCATCCTCCAATCCTTCAACATTAATCGTTCCACCCAACCTAAATGTAGCACTGCCCAACGAAATGTCGGAAAGTTGAACGTGCGACCCTTGGGAATTCTGTTCCCAGTGGACCTGAGAGGCAATATCGACGGGACCCGGCAGATGGGAAAGGGTCGCCGCATGAGGGAAGTACTCGGCCCATTGAGCCATATCAATACCTTCGGCCGTCCCACTTCCTGTAAACATGGCATCATCCAGACTGGCAGTAGGAGAATCGGTGGCAGACAGGGCTTCCCCCAACGTGAGTGCCAACATCCCGGTCAGATGGAAGGGGGCCACATCCTGATTTTGGCGAAGTTTTCCCGATAGCGTCAGGGTACTCTCAATATCATCATCCTCTTGAATGGTTTCTGCGAACCCCCCGAACTCTTCGAGAACAAACCCCCGGACAGAATCCTGCGGGGATTCATCAATCACGATGATTTTCCCGTTGGTCACCACCAAATTGCCGATCACCAGAAATGGGGCGAAAGATGATAGGGGAGAATTTCGACCGGTATGCCCTAAGAATCGCCACTCTCCTTCCCTATTCCGATGAAGTTCAATTTCGGGATGATCCAAAAATAATTCCCGGACCACGATTTTTTTCTGAAGCAGTTGGCCGATTCCTAGCTCTAACCGAAGAGAGCGAGCTCGAAAAATTGCATGAGACTCCGGCCGCTCCTGAACGGTGATGTCAGAAATCAGAAAATGTGGATGTGGAAATAAGGCAAAAGTCGTGTGGCCCACACTCACGTGCGAGCCAAAGGTCTTTTGAATCTGTCTGAGGGCGACATCTTTCAAGTAGTCCGGGTTAAGAAACCAGGGAACGATAATCAACGCCGCAAAAAACAGGAGCAGGCCTATGCCTAGGCCAACAAAAACCTTTTTTCTACGAGATGACTTCATGCTCTTGGACAACAAGAGGAAACGTTTACCGCGACCGCAAGAGCGGAGCGAAATCCCCGAACAGGAATATGGCCCTTTCTCATCTCATCATACTGGGAAAAGGGATTTCTTGACAGCCTCAGAAGCCTGCGATATTCTGCACTTCCGCTTTCCTTGGATGTTTGAATCATGGATTAGCGACGGGAAAGCCTATTGAGACCCTCTTTTTGCTGGCATTTTGAAACGTCCCTACTCATTTCTCTCCAGAGAACACCAAGCCTCTCTCCTTCAATGCTACGACACCCCCCATCCCATCTTCCCCGATCGCATTCTCCGTGGGTATGATAAAAGCCATGCCTTCCGGACTGCTCGTCTCTGTGTGCACGTCGCCCTTGACCTAGACCACCCTCCCGATCGGGTCAAAAAATTTGAGATCGCCTGCTTACTTCACGACATTGGGCGAGCAGGCCTCGAACCAACGTTATTCGGAAAAATTTGGTCTTGGGCCAAGCAACAGGGCATCCCCACCCGTCCCCGGGAATGGCGGGCTCAATATCCAAACACGCCTTACGGTAAAGAAACACAGGCGTTCATCAAAAAATTCAAAGAAGATTTACAGGCCCAAGGACTCACATTTTCTCCACGGGTTCGAGACCATGTTGAGATGCGATTGGGCTTTGCTCGTCGATTAAAAAAACAGATTACCCGCATCAAACCTCAGGTATACGATCTGGGGCTTCCCTGGGAACCTTGGATGGGGACGATCATGTTATATTACTATTATCCGGAAAAGCTTGAGCGATCGGCACCCTGGGTTCACCAATTGGGGGAAATTCTGGTGGCTTGCGAACAATTAGAAGCCTATAGCAACCATCGTCGGGGACAAGATTATTATGCCCGATCTCGAGAAACGTTCAAATCGGCTTTTTCCTATCTCCAAACATTAACCTCAAGTTGTATTGTCAGCCAGGACGTGTTTGATTCTATCTGCCGCTTAACCAAAGCCGGCTGTTTCACGACCACGCTCCGCCAGGCTCGGGGGGGAAAGCTTTCCAAGTCCGACGAACGCTTTTTACGCACACTTCCGATTAATCACCTAAGACCGGTCGCACAGCGCTAAAAAAGGACTCAGGACCATCGTTCAAGACCACCATCCGGTTCATTCTTTTAAAAGATCCTAACGAAAAAAGCCGCGATCATACATGCCCGTATTCACCCAACATATGCAAATTTCGATGGCGGGGGATTCCTCCATGGAAAACCTCACAGCCACCATTCACGATACCCTGTCAAAGTCCGGGCTTCAAGCGGGTATTCTGACCCTTTTTGTCAAACATACCACGGCAGCGGTCATGATTATTGAAGACGAGCCGGGCATTCGAGCGGATACCAAAAAATTTTGGAACCAGATGATTCCTGCCAATCCCCTTTGGGAACATAACACGAAAAATCCAGGGGAGGATAACGGACACTCTCACTTACGGGGTCAATTACAAGGGCCTTCACTGAGTATTCCCATCGTACAGGGAGCCCTGACCCTGGGCACTTGGCAACAAATCGTCCTCATTGATTTTGACACCCGGGCCAGAACACGTGAGTTGGTCATACAGATACTGGGAGAATAAGCTGAGGCTTCGAGTCTCTTTTGCAAGGCGTGACATCAACTTTCATGAAACCCCTGCAGCAAACCCGAAAGGTCAGGCGTGTCTAATCTCCTTCTGTTCTCGATCGCAATTCTCGTAGTCTTGTCTGGCCTGGCAGGTCGGCCAGATGTCCAAGGTCAGACTTCCTCTCTCCGCACTAGCCCCATTCCCTTTTCCTCCCCCTACCGGCACTTCACGGCCGCCGATCAATTAAGTCCAGAAGAACTCAATACCATCGCGATGTTCGAAAAGGCCGCCAAATCTGTCGTGTATATCACCAACACCGCCCTGCGACGAGACTTTTGGTCTCTCAACACGTTTGAGGTTCCTCAGGGGTCCGGTTCGGGATTCATATGGGATCGACAAGGCCATATTGTCACCAATTTTCATGTGGTCTACAGGGCCAATTCCATTCAAGTGGTCCTAGATGACCAAACCTCACACGACGCGAAAATCGTTGGTGTAGACCCCGACCATGATTTAGCCGTCCTAAAAATCTCCGCTCCCAAACCCTCCCTCCAGCCATTGGAGATTGGGACATCCCAAGATCTTCTCGTGGGTCAACGCGTCTTGGCCATCGGCAACCCCTTTGGCCTCGATCATACCTTGACCACCGGAGTCGTGAGTGCGTTGGGGAGATCGATCAAATCCATCAACGATCGAACCATCGAAGGAGCCATCCAAACCGACGCAGCCATCAATCCTGGGAATTCCGGTGGGCCCTTGCTCAATAGTTCCGGAGAGCTCATCGGCGTCAATACCCAAATCATCAGTCCGAGCGGCGCCTACGCAGGCATTGGCTTCGCCGTGCCCGTTGGCATCGTGAAACGGGTGGTGCCCCAACTCATTCAATTTGGCAAAGTCATCCGTCCCGGCCTCGGGATATCCTTGATTCCCGACTCCATATCCCGACGGTGGGGAGTGACGGGGGTCGTGATTGCCAATGTCCAGCGAGGAAGTGTCGCGGCGAAAGCCGGACTGCAAAGTCTACAGGAAACGCGATCGGGGAAAATTCTTCTGGGGGACGTGATTACGTCGATCAATGGAGAACAGGTTCAAACGTTTGATGATTTGGCCCGCATACTGGATCGTCACAATGTGGGAGATCGCATCACACTAGGGTTTCGGCGCAAAGGAAAGGAACGGACCCTTTCCATCAAACTCCAAGCCGTGAATTAACCTCCTATTTCGTCATTCCAGCATTCACCCTCCCTGTCATTCCTGCGTATTGGAGCCTGCCCCTGCATGGGGTTGGCAGGGGGCAGAAATCTCTTCCCCCCGTCATACTCGAAAGTAGTAGTCGAGTATCTCCCCCCTACCCGTCATTGCTTCGGTAGATGCTCCTTTCGTCATTCCCGACTGTCGTCATCCGTTGTCCACCCTCTTTTTTTGTGAGGAATTGACAGGGTTGACTTATATGCATAAATAATGCATATTAATACATATGAGAACGACCCTAAATATAGATAATGACCTGCTGGAAAAAGCTGCAAAATTAACCGGCATTGAAGAAAAAACCTCTTTAGTGCGTTTGGGGCTTGAGGCTCTCATTGCCAAAGAGGCGGCTTATCGACTGGCCCAGCTTGGAGGATCAGAAAAGCAACTGAAGTTGCCTCCCCGTCGACGCTCGATCCCCAAGCCATGATGATCGTGGACACCTCCGTTTGGGTGAACCATCTAAGGGCAGGAAATCCTCGTCTGGCATCCTTCCTCCAAAAAGGCTTGGTCCTGACCCATTCGCACATCATTGGAGAATTGGCGTGTGGAATGTTAAAAAATCGTTCAGAAATCTTAGCGCTGCTCCAAACCCTTCCCCAGGCCCAAATAGCCGAGGACCACGAAGTCCTTCACTTCCTCGAATCGCAGAGATTATATGGATTAGGACTGGGATGGGTAGATAGTCATCTCCTGGCCTCTTCCCAATTAACAGGTTGTGGCTTATGGACGATGGATACGGCTCTTCAGACAGCCGCAATTAAACTCCATCTCCAAGTCTACAAATAGAACCGTCCCTCCGGTCTCCTTTCCATCCCTCTCCACCGTCCTCCTCCTCATTTCATCGGACATCCATCTTTTAGCGTGTCTTTTATGCAGGTAGTTGGCAGGGGGGAGGAATCCATCTTCCCCTCCCTGTCATTCCTGCGTGTTGGAGCCTGCCCCCTGCCAACTACCTGCAGGAATGGGAGGGAAAATCTAGTTTCTACCTCACCTATCCTCTCCTTACAAAGGAGAGGGATTACTAAGATCGATCATGTGTGGTGGTAAAAATCCCATACACGATATATAGGGTGTTCCTTTAAGCTTTTGTGTTTGCTAATTTAGTAATCATATGTTGCGTTAGCTCGTATCTTTTTTTATACCTTCGTTTGTTCTCCCCCCGTTTTTATCCCTTTTAATTTCTTCGGGCAATTGGCTGAATTTCCTGTTTGGAGGTCATTCCAACACACTAGATTCCCCTCAGAACAACCAGGACCCTTACATCCCAGGAGGTCTCCTATGAGTTCTCGCAATCAATCGTCCAATCGATGGTCCATCGTGTTGGCGGGTGGTGACGGGAAGCGACTGCAGCCATCCATCCAAAAGTGGCTTGGGCACCCTTTACCGAAACAATATTGTACCTTTGCCGGGACCCGGTCGATGCTGCAACATACATGGGGTCGGGCCAACCAGATTGTGTGGCCACGCCAAAAGGTGACCGTCCTTGGGCGGACCCACCAGCCACGTGCCGATGCTCGCTTCCTGGGCCATAGTGAAGAAGGCCCATTTATCTTTCAACCCCGGAATCGTGACACGGCTCCAGGTGTGTTTCTGCCATTGACCTATGTGAGAGCCTGGGATCCTCAAGCAGTCGTCGTCATTTTCCCCTCGGATCATTTTATCTTTCCCGAAGATCAATTCGTGAAAACCGTTCGACGGGCAATACGGGCCGTGGAATTGTGGCAGGATCGAATGATTCTGTTAGGCGTTCGCCCTTCTCATCTGGAACTTGATTATGGGTGGATCACCCCCGGTCCCACGATGGGATGGAGCGAGGGGTCCTGCATTCGCCATATTCAAGAGTTTATCGAAAAACCAGAGCCTTCTGATGGCGAACGATTACTGAGTCAGGGGGCCTTATGGAACTCCTTCGTGCTCGTGGCCCATGTCGAGACATTATGGAACGCTGGATGGACTTGCCTTCCGGAAATCATGGAACGTTTTGAGGAATTACAGGAGCGTATCGGTACTCCCGCTGAAGAATCGATGCTACAAACCATCTACCATGATATGCCCACGCGCAACTTTTCTCGTGAGATCTTACAACCCCTTTCCACGCAATTAGGAGTCATGGAGTTAGAGAAGGTCGTATGGAGTGATTGGGGCCGACCGGAGCGGATTCTTGAAACCCTTCAGGCTGTGGGGATCAAGCCCACCTTCCCCATCGAGGTTTTTCAGGAAATCCAAACCCCGCCCAAACTGAAAGTTGAAGTCGAGATGGGTGGAATAGTCACATCAAGCTAGAATACGGAGGGAGATGAATGCTCGATTACTCCTGTCGAGCATGACGAAATTAAATAGATTCCCGATGAAAGATGTCGGGAATGACAGAGGGGAGACTGGATTCCTGCCCCCTGCCAACTACCTGCAGGGGCAGGCTCCTACTGCAGGAATGACAGAGGGCGGAGAGGAAAGATTCCTGCCCCCTGCCAACCCCATGCAGGGGCAGGCTCCAACCCGCAGGAATGACGGAGGGGGGTGAACGCAGGAATGACTGAAGACATTGGATTCCTGCCCCCTGCCAACTACCTGAGGGGCAGGCTTCTTCCGCAGGCAAGACGGAAGGACGGAACTGACGGGGGAAAAATGAGCTGATACCTCCCGGACTTTTCCCTCTTGGGAAAAAGTCCCCCTCTTTTCAAAAGAAGGGGAGACAATTTGAGATAGATTCTTGGCGCCCTCCTTCGCAATACAGGACTACGGCAGGGAAACACAGGAAGGAGAGACAAGGAACGACTCCTTATTCTGTCTCGCAAATGCCGACGACTGAACGCTTGAACGACTGAAGATTACCATACAAATGGGATGACTTTCCTTCACCATAAAAACCTACCCCCCTGGTCTCCGTCACGTTTTTGACCAAAAACCATGAACCCATTGCTTGATCCCCGACTTTCCTGAAGAAGGAATATCAGGATTGGAGACCAAGTATGACGTAATTTGACGATAGCCTTTCGCCACAGCCGACTTGGGCGATTCGTTGACGAAGGGCCTACCTGAATTCATGGCATCGTGAGTCCTGGGGAAGTCATTGGGGATCGTCCAAGAGACTCTATGCCTGCAAATTCTTTCTGCCTCTTGCAACAGAGACCTTTCATTGGAAATATAACGATTGACTAACCAATGTATCTTTTCAGCCGGAATTCCTCCACGAAGAAGGTAGTCCAAGACAATTTGAGTCCGCTTCAGTACAGGAGAAGAAAGGGTCGACACCATGATAATTTGAGACGAGGACCCAAGGGCGGCTGTGGTCGTGGCATCCAAGGTAGAACCACAGTCGATCAGAATGAAATCAAACCGGGATTGCAAATGGGAAATTAAGGGCTCAATCCAATCAACAGTTAATTTTTTGATCTGAAAATCCGTATTCCCGGAAGAAAGAACCTGCAAACCAGAAGAATGGGTACCTAAGAACGATTTGAGGGTAGTCTCATTAATGGTAGAGATCGTATTCCCAAGCTCACGAAGTGAATTGGGAAGTTTCGTATTCAGAAATAATTCTATATCCCCCGCATGCCGATTCAACTCTAATAAGACCACGGAAGGTGGATCCTTCATGTTCTGAAGGCTTAGGCCTAAATTGACGGCAGCGGTCGTAGTTCCAAGGCCACCACGTGCCCCCAAGAGACTAATCACTTCTCTCACACGGCGTCTTCGTCTCTTGGGTTTCTTGCCTTTTTCCCGGGAATAACGACTTAAGGCTGCTGTGATACCTTCCCGATTTAGGGAAGCCGGAAAAACCTCTTTGACACCCATTTGAAAGGCTTTTTTGGGCAAACTGGCGTCGGAAATCGCACTCGTCAGAAAAATATCCGGCCCGGCACCGTTTTTGACGATGGATTCGATATACGAGAAGGCAGGGTAATGATCAAAGCCCGCTTCTACTAGCACCAAGTCCGGTTCAGGAGATTTTTCATTTTGCTGAGAAATCACGCAAAAGTGAGGGTGGTCCTGAAAAATCTTCTCGAAAAATTTATGCCTTTCTCGGGTGAGGAGTCGAAGTTCGACCAAAATGTCCTCGGGGTTGGGAGAAAATTTTGTGGGAATGGGCACTTCCTTGCTCGGATAATTGGATGGCCATGCTGTCGTTTTCATTGCACCCTCATCTTTGTTCGTACCTTACAGTTTTTCAAGAAAAGATTGCCCCTACATTCCTACAAAGTAAAAGGAAACCAAGGGAGTAAGGTCCCTCTAGGGGAAACCATCTCCATGACCGATTCATACGTTTTGTCCGAAAGTGAGGAGGGTCTTTTCGGGAGGGGGTACAAGCCCAGATAGATCTGGATAAGGAATTATTCGGTCATTCGCGAAGTGTTCTTTATCGGAGTAGGGTAAGAAGATGCCTCACTACGATTCATGAATGACATGGCTTGGAAGACCCTCTGAAGAATGAAAGACTTAAAGATGGAAACACGAACGCTTTTTCCTCAAGGCTTCGGGGTACAGGCTGTTTGTCCGACTCCCTCAAGAATTTCTTCTAACCCTCCAAAACCTATAGCAACTTACCCCTCTCAAAACCTTTTTCTCATGGGGGAGATCAACTCAAAATGGGGTTCTTACGCAAGGGAAAGAAACGAGACCTTTCGCCAAAACTCCAAGCCGAGATTTAAGTCAACATCCGAGAGCCTAATATCTAGCTTGTCATTCTCCCGATTAGCAGGGAAGGGACTCTTCCTCCCCAACCATTGCCTAGTACATCCCGTAGGGTGTTACCTTTGCTTACACAAGGAGAGGCGGAAAAGAGCCAAATAGATTCCTGCTAACAACCCGCAGGAATGACAGAGTGGGATGGATGCTCGATTACCAACGGTGATAACGACGAGAAAACTGGATTCCTGTCCCCAACCTACTCATTGCAGGGCCAGTCGTCTATTGCAGGAATGATGAAGAGTGCCAGACTCCTATTTCCCCACCTACGCTACGAAAAGCTACGGCAGGCAAACCTAGGAATGAGCGCAAAAAAACACCCTGAACTATCCGACTTTTCCCTTTTCGGAAAGGTCCCCGTCCTTACAAAAGGACTGGGAGCAATGCCGGGATAGAAGCCTGCCCCCTGCCAACTACCTACAGGGGCAGGCTTCTACTGCCGGAATGACAGAAAAAGACAGATGCTCGATTACAAATGTCGAGCATGACGGAAACAAAAGAAAGATCCCCGATGAAAAATGTCGGGGATGACAACCCCTTTAAGAGTCTTGGGCCGTGAGGATGAACTGCCCATCCACGACATCGCCTAGGATGGTTTGCCCGTCCAATACTTTACCTTGAATGATCAAGCGTGACAGCGGTGTTTCGATTTCTTGTTGGATTAACCGTTTCAACGGCCTGGCCCCATAGACCGGATCGTATCCCCTGGTAGCCAATTCTGCTACCGCTTCTGGAGTCAATTCCAATGTCATTTCCCGATCTGTTAACCTGGATCTCAAGCGGCCTAATTGAATTTCTACGATCGGTCCCAACTCTTTCTGTGTCAGCGGATGGAAGACCACGACTTCATCGACCCGGTTTAAGAATTCGGGGCGGAAATGTTGTTGGATTTCTCGAAGCACGACGGCACGAATCCCCTCATAATCCATATCTCGCTGTTGCGCTTCCAGAATGTCTTGACTTCCCAAGTTTGAGGTCATGATGAGCACGGTGTTTTTAAAGTCCACCGTCCGGCCCTGGGAATCCGTTAAACGTCCATCATCCAACACTTGAAGTAAGACATTAAAGACGTCGTGATGGGCTTTTTCAATCTCATCGAACAGGATCACAGAGAAGGGTTTCCGTCTTACCGCTTCCGTCAACTGTCCCCCTTCTTCGTACCCCACATAGCCTGGCGGTGCGCCGATCAACCGAGCCACCGTATGTTTTTCCATGTATTCGGACATGTCGATTCGAACCAGATTGGACTCATCATCAAAGAGCGTATGGGCCAGCGCACGCGCTAACTCCGTCTTTCCCACCCCGGTCGGGCCGAGGAATAGGAATGATCCGATCGGACGATTGGGATCTTTGATTCCCGATCTGGCGCGTAACACCGCATCGGCTACCGCTTTAACGGCTTCGTCTTGGCCGACCACGCGTTGATGCAGGTGGTCATCCAAATGTAAGAGTTTTTCCACTTCGCCTTGCATCAGGCGGTTCATGGGAATACCCGTCCAACGACTCACGACTTCCGCAATATCTCCTTCATCCACCTCTTCTTTTAAGAGTCGGTTTTCCTGATTTTTATTCGTGAGACGCTCTTCTTCCTCCTGCATCTCTTTTTCCAAGCGCGGCAATTCCCCATAGCGCAATTCCGCTACCCGATTAAGATCATAATTACGCTCCGCCTGGGCGATGTCCTGCTTCACTCGTTCCATCGACTCCCGCAACTCTTGCAGTTTGCCGACGGCTGATTTCTCGGCATTCCACTGGGCCTTGAGTTCCTTCAGCGTCTCTTGTTTATTCGCCAGTTCCTGTTCCAGATTGGCCAGGCGTGTTTGGCTGGCGGAGTCAGTTTCTTTTTTGAGGGCTTCTCGTTCGATCTCAAGCTGAAGAACTTTGCGGGAGATTTCATCCATCTCAGCCGGCATGCTGTCGATTTCGGTCCGTAATCTGGCAGCCGATTCATCGATCAAATCGATGGCTTTGTCCGGCAGGAATCGATCTCCAATATACCGATGCGAAAGCCGCGCGGCTGCGACGAGGGCAGAATCTTTGATTCGCACCCCATGATGCACTTCATAGCGTTCCCGTAGCCCGCGCAAAATGGAAATGGTATCTTCCACCGAGGGTTGGTCGACCACGACGGGTTGAAACCGCCGTTCCAAGGCCGCATCTTTTTCGATATGCTTTCGGTATTCATCCAGCGTGGTGGCTCCGATGAGATGCAGTTCTCCTCGAGCCAACATGGGCTTTAAAAGATTGGCCGCGTCCATGGCCCCTTCAGCGGCCCCGGCCCCTACGACGGTATGAAGTTCATCGATAAACAGCAGGATCTGGCCCTGGGAGGCTTGCACTTCCTTCAAGACCGCTTTGAGACGTTCTTCAAATTCGCCGCGGAACTTGGCCCCTGCCACGAGCGCACCCATATCCAACACCACAACTCGCTTTTTCTTGAGGCCTTCCGGGACATCGCCTTTGATGATTCGCTGGGCCAATCCTTCCACGATGGCCGTTTTTCCCACACCAGGTTCACCGATGAGGACCGGATTATTTTTTGTCCGTCGAGACAGGATTTGAATGACTCGCCGGATTTCTTCGTCCCGCCCGATGACCGGATCTAACTTGCCTTGGCTGGCCAACCGCGTCAGGTCCCGGCCGTATTTTTCTAAGGATTGATAAGTGCCCTCTGGATCCTGGCTGGTGACCCGTTGATTGCCGCGCACCTGTTGGAGGCCCTCCAAGAGTTTGTCTTTTTTCAACCCGAGTTTTCGAAACACTCCCCCTTCAGTCACCATGGCGAGCAACACATGTTCCACACTTAGGAACTCATCCTTCAGGTCCTTCATTTCCGATTCGGCTTGCGCCAAGACGTTGGCCAATCGCGAGGTAATATGGACTTGACCGGGTGACGCCCCACTCCCCTGCACTTGCGGGAGTTTTTGGAGTGCTTGCTCGGTGGCTTGTTTCACGGAGGTTGGAGAGACCCCGGACTGTTCGAGGATCGGTGCAGTGAGCCCTTCACCCTGTTCTAGGAGGGCCTGGAGAAGATGTTCGACATCGATACCCTGATGACTCCGCCGCATGGCAATCCCCGAAGCGGTTTGCAGGGCTTCTTGTAATTTGTGGGTCATTTGATTGGGGTCCATTGATTCTCTCCTATAGTCAAAAGCTCACTTTTTCCTTGATGTTTTAGATAAGCATCATTTTGGCGAATTCAACCCCAAAAAAGAAAAAAACTTTGCGGGTGATAGTGCAAGAGGATGACCCTTCCCCGCTCGAATCCGTTACACAAGGAGTTTATGGGCCGATTATTTGGCGATAGAGTCGATGGACGATTTGCGTATGATGCAGATAGTCATCCCAAAAGGGTTGGATGGTTTTCTTCTCGGTCGAGGCTTTAGGATAACCCATTCTGATCGCGCATTTGGCGATTTCCTCAGCCTTTGAAGGGATCACATGGGTTTGCAGTTCATTCACCATCTGTAACTTATGTTCAAGGTTACGCAAGAACAGATAGGCACGTTTTAACCGTTGCATATCTCCTATGTTCAATTTTCCCAAACGCACGAGTTTGGTCAACCCCTTGAGGGTTTGCCGGTCTCGTACTGCAGGGTGAAGATATCCCCATCTCAATTGGAGGCCCTGCACGATGAATTCGATTTCCCGGATCCCTCCGGTTCCCAACTTTACATGGCGCTCCAATTCCCTTCGACGAGTCATGTTTTTAAGGATTTGAGATCGCAGGCCTTGAATCGCGGGAATGACCTGTGCAACATCCTTTTTTTCTCCATACACGAATTTTTTCAATCGTCGAAGGAGCAGGTTTCCGACACGCAGATTGCCGGCAATGGGCTTGGCCTTGAGAAAAGCCAGCCGCTCCCACGTGCGGCCACGGGTCGCGTAATAATGAAGGGCATCTTCGACGGAGCAGACTAAGGGACCCACGGTTCCCTCAGGTCGAAGGCGAAGGTCCACCCGAAATAAGGCTCCTTCGGGGGTGGATGCCGAAAGGACTGTGGTCAATTCCTGGGCGAGGGTTTCAAAATATGCCGAGGGAGCAATGGATACCTGTCCTTTCCCTCCACACGTCGAGTCTTTTGACGCCTGATAGACATACACCAGATCAATATCCGAACTATAATTCAACTCCCATCCTCCCAGTTTCCCCATCCCGAGAACCGCAAATCCGGTGGATTGTGGTGAGGACGTTTCCTCAATTATGCCATGTCGCAACTGAATGTCTTGTTCCACCAACTTATAGGCCGTCTCAACGACCCGACCCGCCAATTCGGACAAGAGCGTATAGGTTTCAATCACTGAGGCAATCCCTAAAAGATCTCGGATACCAATCCGTAGCATTTCCCGCCGTTTCCATCGACGCAAGGCTTCACATTTGGCTTCAAAGTTTTTCACTCCGGAAATACTCTGCGCGATTTGCGCCTTCATATGAGCCCGAGTCTGACGACGTACCAACACCCTATCCTCTTCAAGCCAATACACCAGAAGAGGGTCTCTCATAAGGGTTTGCGCCATAGCGGGACTACTCCCAAAGACGGTTCCCAATACCTGGATGAGGTGAGGCGCAGCCGAGAGAAACTGAAATAATTGAAGTCTATGGATTCCCGATCCGACAAAACGCTCCCACTCATTGAGCCCCTGATCAGGATCAGGTGTTCGAGAAAGCTCCGTGAGGATAGGGGGAAGAATGGTGGCCAGTAGTTTCCGGGTGGAAGGTTCTCCGGCCATGCTTTGCAAATTTTCATCCGCCCGTGTCCAATCTTGGATGTTGTAGGCATGAAACAGACCTGCCACCTCATCCTTGGGTAGGTGTTCCGAGAGAAGCAAGGGAGTGGGATCAGGAAGGTCTGAACATTCTTGCGGACCTTCCTTGGTCTTTTTCGGGAATTGTTGTGAACTCATAGAAAAATTATAAAATATGCCAATGATTAGAGCTTACAAGAAATAGATTTTTCAGTATACTTTTCCCCATGCCTCACATGCTGTCTCCTAAGACGATTTCCCAACTCTCCCCGAACCTTCCCCAACAACTCGTCCAGGACTTTTTCCGTTCCATGGACCCCGAGTATTTCGAGGATTTTCCTCCACCAACCATCGCCCAACATTTGCACCTGGCTCATCAGCTTACGTTTTCGCAACCATGCGCCTTTTCGATCAAACCCTTACCAGAAAACCAATTTGAGCTGACATTGGTCGCGTACGACTACTTCTCGGAATTCGCGACCCTATGCGGGACATTATCCTCCTTTGGTTTGGACATCCGGGAGGCGGCGATTTTTACGTCAAAGGAATCCAGTGAGAATGCTCCGCGCCCAGCCAAACTCGCGGCGAATCTCCGTAGGTTTGGGGAATTCCCTAGAAAGCGCGCTACACAGGGATTATCCAGAAAAATTGTCATCGATGTCTTTCTGGTCCAAACCCTCGAGGGTTTTTCTTTTCTGAAAAAGGATCAAGAGGATTTTCATCACACCCTGACCGACCTCTTAACCCTTTTACAAAAGAACACCATTCGCCAGGCCCGTCGTCAGGTGAATCGCCGCCTCGTGGAAACCCTCGGGAAGCTACAAAAAAAGCCCATGGATCTCATTCACCCCGTTCATATCACTTTTTCCAATACCACGGCGACACCCGAAACGATCTTGGATATCCAGGCCACCGACACTCCGGCTTTTCTCTATACCTTTGCCAATGCTCTCGCGATGCGGGACATCTATATCGTGAAGGCCAAGATCGAAGTAGACGGGCATCGAGTGCGAAATCGGTTTTTTGTTCAAGATAGACATGGGCGGAAAATTCAAACCAAAACCGCCCAACAAGAATTAAGAACCGCCGCGGCCCTCTTGAAAGAATTTACTCATTACCTGAGTTGGGCTCCCGACCCGGGGAAGGCCCTGGAACATTTCGATCAATTTCTCGATCAATTGCTTGAGGACCCGAAACGAACTTCTGCCCTCACTACTCTCTCCAAAGGCTCGACACTTGAACATTTGGCCCAATTATTCGGGACCAGTGACTATCTCTGGGAAGATCTTCTTCGGCGCCAACATGTCAACTTGCTCCCCATGATGAATCAATACCAAAAAGGCGCTCTCGTCCGTTCTAAGGAGTCTTTAAGCAAATCCTTGACCCAGGCTCTCACTCGCGCAAAGACCATCACACAGAAAAAAGTCAAGCTCAATGAATGGAAGGATCAGGAGCTCTTTCGCATCGACATGCGCCATCTCATAGAAAATAGTCCCCTTTCCGAATTTTCTCAAGCCCTGACCCATCTGGCAGATGCCATTCTCAATGAAACCCTTTCCCAATCCCTCGCCGTCATCTTGTCCTCAAGTTCACCAAAAATTCAACCCAAAATGGCTTTATTCGGATTGGGTAAGTTAGGAGGGGGGGAATTAGGATATGCTTCGGACATTGAAATACTTTTCGCGTATCCGAACAAAGGCTCTTCGAAAAAGGTTGGAACTCCTACCGATTTTCACGAACGATGGGCACAAGAATTCGTTCAATGGATCGAGGCTAAACAGGAAGGCATCTTCCGCTTGGATACCCGCCTTCGCCCTCACGGGGACAAAGGCTTGCTCGCCAACTCTTTGGAGGAAATTCAACAATACTACACCACCGAAGGAGGGGCGGCACCGTTTGAACGTCAAGCCCTCATCAAACTTCGTTTCGTGGCAGGTGATCGCAAGCTAGGAAAAGCGATCGAGCACCATCGCGATCAATTCGTCTATAGCCAAGAACCGTGGGACCTGAAAACCGCCCTTCACTTTCGTAGCAGGCAAGTCCACGAACTCGCTCCCAAAGGTCAGGTCCATGTTAAATACGGGGCGGGGGGACTCTTGGATGTCGAATATACGGTGCAGTACCTCCAACTCATGCACGGACATGCTCATCCTTCCATTCGCACCCCCAATACGCTGGAGGCCATTGACCGGCTAAGCCACGCCTCTCTGTTGTCGATGAAGGAAGCGTCAATTTTAAAGGATGATTACCTCTTCTTACGGCAACTGATTGACAGTCTCAGAATCGTTCGAGGCCATGCTCAAGACCTGATTCTCCCTCCTTCAGAATCGGAGGAAATGGTTTTTTTGGCGAGGAGATTAGGGATGGTTTCTCAGGATTGGGTGCAGGGAGCCAAGGACTTTGCCTATACCTGCCACACCCGCATGAACAATATTCACGAACGGTTTCTCCGGCGTTTCAAGAAGGACTGACCCTTACACTCCGAAAACACCAACGCCCAGATGGCAAAGGAACACCGAAGCCTTCCTTGAACAACCTGGGCGTCAGTCTCACCCTTTTATAAGCTGAATGAGAAAAAGGACTTTTCTCACCTAGACATCGTAATACATAAAGAATTCATAGGGATGGGGCCGGACCCGAAGGGCATCCACCTCATTGGCCCGCTTGTACGAAATCCACGCTTCAACCAAATCCTCGCTGAAGACTCCACCTTTCAACAAAAACTCATGGTCATCTTCTAAACAATTCAGCGCTTCTTCTAAACTGGCGGGAAGGGTCTGAATATTCCCCAACTCTTCCGGCTCTAAGTCGTACAAGTTTTTATCCATGGCTTCACCAGGATGAATTTTATTCTGAATGCCGTCCAGACCCGCCATGAGCATGGCACTAAAGGCCAAATACATATTGCAGGAGGGGTCGGGGAACCGGACTTCAATACGCTTGGCTTTGGGACTCGGGGAATACATGGGAATCCGAATCCCTGCCGACCGATTCCGGCTGGAATAAGCCAACAACACCGGAGCTTCAAACCCCGGTGTCAACCGTTTATAGGAATTTGTGGTGGGGTTCGTCAGTGCTGCCAAGGCCGGGCCATGTTTTAAGATCCCTCCTATATAATACAGGCAATTTTGCGAGACCCCGGCATAGTCTTTTCCGGCAAACGTGGGTTTTCCATCCTTCCAAATACTTTGGTGGGTATGCATGCCGGTTCCGTTGTCATTAAACAACGGTTTTGGCATGAACGTGACCGTTTTACCATGCCGACGCGCCACGTTTCGGACGATGTATTTGTACATCAGCATCTGGTCGGCCATTTTGACCAGGGTATCGAATCGCAAATCAATCTCTCCTTGGCCTCCAGTCGCGACTTCATGGTGATGTTTTTCGACATGAATACCGACCATTTCCATGACCCGACACATTTCCGACCGGATATCCTGCAAGGAATCGACCGGAGACACCGGGAAATAACCTTCCTTATGACGGGGACGAGAGCCTAAATTTTCTCCATCCTTTCCGGAATTCCAAATTCCTTCCTCCGAATCCACGAAATAATAGCTGGAATGGCTGTTTTGATCGAAACTGGCATGATCGAAAATAAAGAATTCAGCCTCAGGTCCCCAAAAGGAGGTATCTCCAATTTTCGTACTCTTGAGATATTGTTCCGCACGAAGAGCGACCCCCCGGGGATCACGTTCATAAATCGTCCGTGTGATCGGATCCTGAATATCGGCAATCATGCTCAACGTGGGAATTTCCGTAAACGGATCCAGACAGGCAGTATTGGGGTCTGGGACCACTAACATGTCACTATTTTGAATCATCTTCCATCCGCGAATGGATGACCCGTCAAATCCCGATCCATCTTTGAATAAATCCAGATTCAGTTCGGAGGTGGGAATGGAAAAATGTTGCCACGTCCCCACCAAATCGACGAACTTGAGATCCACCATTTCTACTTTGTTCTTTTTTGCAAAATCCAGCACAGCTTTCGGGGTCATTCAATACCTCCTTCTGAGGGAAAAATCGTTTATAAACACATCACCCATACATTACGTTCAACATAAGAAATGGCATGATCCTCACTAACGACTATTGATACGCTCGTTCGCTGTGTTGACTGAGATCCAGGCCCACTTCCTCGTCCTGCGCCGAGATTCGTAACCCCACGGTTAAATCCACCACTTTCAAAATAATATAGGTTCCCACGACCGAAAAGACCAAGGTTACCAAAGCCAACAAGACTTGTATACCAAACTGTCCCGGATTTCCAAAAAAGAGGCCCTGAGCCCCGATGGAGGCCAGGAGCCCAGTAGCCAAAATACCTGTAAACCCGCCAACTCCGTGAATTCCCACCACATCAAGGGAATCATCATACCCAAACCGCATTTTTAAAAGGACGGCGATATAACAGAGAGTTCCCGCCACCAAACCAATGAGCATCGCTGACATGGGTCCCACAAACCCGGCCCCCGGAGTGATCGTGGCCAGACCGGCAATGACACCACTCGCCACCCCTAAAACCGTGGGCTTTCCCCGATGGACCCATTCTGCCACCATCCAACTCACCGCCCCAGCCGCCGCCGCGGTATGGGTCGCCACGAACGCCGCAGCGGCCACATCATTGGCACCCAGGGCACTGCCGGCATTAAACCCAAACCAGCCAAACCACAAGAGTCCTGTTCCAAGAACGGTCATGGGTAAATTATGGGGAGGCATGGGCTCTGAGCCAAATCCTTTTCGAGGCCCAAGCATGACCGCACACACCAAGGCTCCAAACCCGGAACTGATATGAACCACGGCTCCCCCGGCAAAATCCAGGGCGCCCATGGCTCCAAGCCATCCCCCCCCCCACACCCAATGCGCCAGTGGGGAATAGATGAGCAGCGACCAGAGAACGGAAAACAACAATAACGCTTTAAATTTCATGCGTTCCGCAAAACTTCCTGTGATCAGAGCCACCGTAATAGCCGCAAACATCAACTGAAAGACCATAAACACTTGATGTGGGATGGTGGAAGCATAACTTGAACTGGGTTCCAAGCCCACATCCATCAATCCCACCCATGCCAAACTCCCGATCATCCCCCCAATGTCCGGACCAAAGGCCAAACTGTATCCACAGATGATCCAGAGAAGGCTCACGATGCACAGGATAATGGCCGTGTGCATGATGGTGCCTAGAACATTTTTACTACGCACCAAACCACCGTAAAATAAGGCAAGGCCTGGCAGGGTCATGCAAAGAACAAAGGCGGAGGAGACCAAAATCCACGCCGTATCTCCGGTATCAATGGTTGGAGCAGCCGCCTCTTGGGCAAACGCCATCGCCCCTCCAGCCATCCACACGCACAATCCTGTTAACAGCCCCAGCTGTAGACGCGGGTAACCTCGTTTCATGTCCCCTCCTCGGCCAAAGAGTTCGCTACCAAATGTTGCGGATTAGACTGCCCCTTCACCCGACTCTCCCGTCCGAATGCGAATCACGCTTTGAAGCTCGGAGACAAATATCTTTCCATCCCCAATACTTCCGGTTTTCGCGGCACGGGTCACGGCTTCCAACACCTCATCAACTCGAGTGTCGGCAATCGCAATCTCTAGTTTTATTTTGGGCACAAATTCAATTTGATATTCGGTCCCACGATAGGTCTCTTTATGACCTTTTTGTCGACCAAACCCCTTCACTTCCGTCACGGTCATCCCTTGCACACCTAATTCAATAAGGGCTTCTTTTACTTCATCAAGTTTAAACGGCTTAATAATTGCTTGGATTAGTTTCATAGGAACCATCCTTCCATTGAATAAAGAACCGCCATCTTTTCCATTCCATTACTGTTCAGCCCAACAGAGGCCCCTCTGCGACCCACCCTACCGAGAGGAGCCATCGCGTTATCCATACGCTCGCTCGCTATGTTGAGTCAAATCTAATCCAAGAACCTCTTCCTCTTTCGTGACACGCAAGCCCACGAGGGAATCGACGAATTTCAGGATGATAAACGTTCCCACAAAGGCAAAAATCCACGTCGCACCCACACCAATCGCCTGAACTAAAACCTGGCCAGGGTTTCCAAAAAACAACCCCGTTCCGCCTCCCATGCTGGCAAACAGGCCGGTAGCCAACGCACCCCAAGTTCCGCCAATTCCGTGAATTCCCAGGACGTCCAGGGCATCATCATACCCCATTTTATTCTTGAGAAAGACCCCTAAATAACAGGCGATTCCTCCGCCCAGGCCAATCCATATCGCTGAAACGGGACCGACAAACCCGGCGGCAGGGGTAATCGCCACCAATCCGGCGACCGCGCCACTCGCGCCCCCCAGCATCGTGGGTTTCCCACGGTACCCCCATTCAACCCCCAGCCAGGCCAAGGCCCCCGCGGCGGTCGCCACATGTGTGGCGACAAACGCACTGGCGGCGATGCCATCTGCCGCCAATGCACTCCCGGCATTAAATCCGAACCATCCAACCCACAGAAGACTCGCCCCAACGACCGTAAGGGGAAGATTATGGGGAGCCATATTTTCCGACCCATACCCATGCCGTTTCCCTAGGACCAAGGCACAGGCCAAAGCAGCCACTCCAGAACTGATATGAACGACGGTCCCACCGGCAAAATCTAAGTCTCCCAGGCCGGCCAACCATCCTCCACCCCAGACCCAATGCGCCAGCGGGGCGTAAATAATCGTTACCCACAATACTGCGAAGAGGGCAAAGGCACTAAACTTCATCCGTTCGGCGATGGCCCCGCTTATCAACGCCACGGTAATACCCGCAAACATCAATTGGAAGACCATAAAAGCGGCATGCGGAATGGTTGAGCCCTCCACCGGCTCAGGACCCACTCCGGCCAGACCCAAAAATTCCATCCCTCCGATAAATCCAGAAATGTCCGTGCCAAAAGCCAGGCTGTACCCCCAGAACACCCACACGATACTTACCAGACAAATGGCGATAAAACTGTGCATGATGGTGCTCAGTACATTCTTGCTTCGAACCATCCCCCCGTAAAACAGGGCGAGACCCGGGATAATCATCGCCAGGACCAACGCGGCCGACGTCAATACCCAACCCGTATCCCCCGCACTTACACGACTGCCCTCTTGGGCAAAGGCCAAACTGTTTGATATGCCAAGAAAAAAACATAATCCGCTAAACGATGCACCTATCCTTTTATATAGTGTGTTGCTCATGTTTTCGCTCCTTTTCCTTTTCAGGAATTAAATATCTTAGAAAAGGAATATGACTTCGGCGGCCAAGGTCTCTTGATGATCGACGGCTCGCCCGCCTTTTTGAAACGTCTTTTCATTCGAGTCGTCCAATCGAAATTCTAATCGTGTGATCAAGGAGGGGACAGGCTTGTATTGCGCAGTAACGGTTCCTTCCCATAACCTCTGGTCGGTTCCGGTGAGAAACCCATCAGCATCTTTAAACCATTCCGTACGTAATCGCACACCCCACTGGTCGGTAAAGTCGTGGATGACATAGGCCGCAATTCCATGCCATTGGGCGTCCCTTGTACCCAACCCATTTTCTTGTTCGGCGTGGTACCCTTCAAGAACCAAAGACGTTTGTTCCATCACCTGTGCCGTAATGATCCCTCCTGCTTGAACCAAATCCATATTTTTTGCGCCCACTGTTCCCTCTGGACCCCAGAATCCAAAGAGGGATACGCTCAACCAATCCATTGGATTGAGACTCAAAAGGGCTTCAATCGACTTACTGCGATTCGTATCTTGAGTCGCTCCACCCCAAGAATTAATGAGACCGACAGAAAAGGCCACCATTTCATTGAATTCATAAGAAGCACGTAGACCTGTGGTCGTAAACGGCTCGCCCAAGCCAAACAGCCAGGACCGAGAAAAATTCGGATTTAACGGACTTTCAATCACTTCATAGCCAATGAGCGTATTCATCCGACCAATACGAATATCTAATCCATTCCCAATGGGCGCAATATACTGCGCATAAACTTCTTGATAATCAAAATCGCCTGAGAAGCTGCCCCCAGTGAAATTGGCATCTTCGCCGAAATTTAGTTTCACGCGAAATCCCGCGCGGTCGGCAATGGTTCCACCTGACTTAGCTTCTTTTTCAAAAACCAGCTGGGCCATATGGGGTCGAAAGGAATTTGCATCAATATCAAAAATTCTATTGGCATTCGCCTGAGAGTTCGGATTGTTAAAATTTTGAGTATAGGAGGCTTCCACATACCCATAGAGATTGAAATCTTCCTGGGTTAACAACGCTGCAGAAACTCCGGAGGTTACCCCCACCATCAACACTCCTACCATCGCCATCGCACGCCACATTGTGTTCATTATTCCCTCATCCTTGGGTTGAATGTTCATTGTCCTGTCTCTCATTACGTTCATGCCTTTCTCCTTGGCTCGTCTCCTTTATAGGGCCCCAGCTCCTGAATCTAAATACTTCTCTTCATCACGCTATGCCCCATTGTCACGACCTGGTGCTGGGTGGCCCAAACCGGCCTAACCTAAGAGCGGTTCACCAAGCAAAAAAAAAGCCCTCCCCCAGAAACCTGGTTGAGGACTTCATCGTCCGATTCACTGATGATAATTTTGGCCATTTCCAAGACGTCTTTGTCCTAGAAGGCCAATGTGCATTTTTTACCACCCTAGTGGGGTAGTGTCAAGGTATTCGACGAAAAAACATGGTGGAGAGGAACTTTCGGGGGCCAATCTATGGAGGTCGATTGAAGTCGGGACCATGTTCTGAATGACGATTAAACAAACGGACGGCACAAAACGGTCCTGCCAAGAGTATGCTTCTATTTTTTCTTTCTTCTCGACACGGTATGCTTCTGTCTATCCCTCAATTTTGACATATCCTACTTTCACGACCCTAACCACCTCAGGAGGATCACACCATGAACCAAGAGAGTCTTGCAGAACTGTCCCAATACCTCACCAAAGAATCCACGGCTTTCCTTCAGATTGGACTGCGGATCGTCGTCATCTTGATCGTGGCCTTTCTGACCATCCGTGCCCTGCGCTACGGCATCAAGAAGCTGGAAGCTGTCCTCCTCTCTATGAGAGAAGTGGACCCTACCAGACCTCTCGCCTCAGAAAAACGGATTAAAACTCTCACGGGTTTGATTCGAACCATCGCGCTGACACTCCTTTGGGTCATCGCGATCGTGATGGGATTAGAACAGGTTGGATTAGACATTACCCCCATTTTGGCTAGTGCAGGCATCGTGGGCCTGGCGGTGGGGTTTGGGGCCCAAAATTTAGTCAAGGATGTGATTAATGGATTTTTTATGATCCTAGAAAACCAAGTGCGGGTCGGAGACGTGGCGATCGTGAATGGAACGGGAGGCTTGGTTGAGGCGATCAGTTTTCGAACGATCACCCTCCGGGATCTGGCCGGGACAGTTCATATCTTCCCCAATGGAACCGTCACGACCCTTGCCAATATGACCAAAGAATGGTCGGCGTATGTTATGGATATCGGAGTGGCCTATAAAGAGGATACCGATCGTGTAATCGCCATCATGAAAGAAGTCGGAACCGAATTAAAGGAGGATGATGAAATCGGACAGTACATCCTTGAGCCCATAGAGGTTTTTGGAGTCGACCAATTCGGGGCCTCAGAAGTTATCATCAAAGCTCGCCTCAAAACTCGGCCAATCCAACAATGGACAGTGGGGCGAGAATATCGACGACGGCTAAAAAAGGCCTTCGACAACCAAGGAATCGAAATTCCTTTTCCTCATCGCACGCTGTACATGGGAGAAAGCAGTCTTCCCTTTCAGATTCAGGGGAACTTGGCTCAATCGCCATCTTCATAGGAAATCGAAATGAGGTTCGCACTTTAGGAGGGTGGAACACCCTTCAATGAAGGAGGAAACAATCGTTTAGGACAATCTCAAATGGCATCAATCACCGTGGGAAGTACGACCGATCGTCCAAAACCCTTTAGCCAGGAGACCCCAGCCCAATAAAAATGCCAGCCCCCCAAATGGCGTCAGGATACCGAGGAAACGAACCTCCGAAAGGGCCAGCGTATACAGGCTACCAGAAAAAATGACAATCCCGGTCAAAAAACTCCACCCCGCCAGCAGGAACACACGCTGTTGGGTTACCAGTCCACTCAACCCGGCAATGAGCATGGCCAGCGCATGAATCAAATGGTAGCGTACGCCTGTTTCAAACGCCGCCATCATTTTTTCCGGGAGAATCGGCCGAAGCCCATGGGCCCCAAAGGCTCCTGCCGCGACTCCAACCAGACCCGCAATTGCTGCAATTATTAGAATCTGCCTTCCCATTTTTGAATCCTTTACCTATCCTTTCCAGGCTTGCTGACTATTTAGGGAGAACTGGTAAAAGGACCATGCCGGCCCCAAGGAATTTGCTGCCAAACCCGCTCATGGCCCCAGTACAATCCGATCTTAATCAACGAATCACTCGCTCCGGCAAACAGGGCCATGGACACTTCCCCGGAAATGAGCCACACCACAATCGTCGTGACGAGAGTGGCAATAATCCGCCAACTAATCCCTTTGACCACACTTCGTAAATGCGTTTCCATAATCTATCCTTTGTCTGTTCTTAATCCAAGCTATTCGGCAATTGTTTTCTATCCCTTCCGTCATACCAACGGCGAGCCCTTCCGGGACGTTGGTTGGCGCCTTTTGAATGCCCTTTTCCTGGTACTACTCCGAAAATGGACGAAATCCTTTAAGGTGTAATGGTCCAGAATGGAGGAGATTGCATTCCGCAC
Organism: Nitrospirales bacterium; assembly: GCA_965223495.1. Lineage (GTDB taxonomy): Bacteria > Nitrospirota > Nitrospiria > Nitrospirales > UBA8639 > Nitrospira_E. The sequence continues at coordinate 2,104,440 of OZ245001.1, forward strand.
ATTCAACATAATTCCCTGAATCGGACAGTAATCGGTCTCTGCATAGGGACAATCCTCACATTTTTGAAAAGCTGTTTGACTCACACATCCGATTGGAGCCAGTGGCCCATCCAAAATTCGGATGATTTGCCCGAGCGTCACCTTTTGGGGATCTTTGATGAGAAACACTCCCCCATGTATCCCACGCCGACTGCCCACCAAGCCGGAATTTTTAAGTTGCAACAGAATCATCTCCAGAAACCCCAAGGGGATACCCTGGCGCTCCGCCAACTCCCGACGTTGAACCACGCCTTTCCCAAAGTTCTGAGTCAGCTCAATCATCGCCCGCAATCCATACTCACTTTTTTTGGAAAATCTCATGCTCGCTAAAAGTTTATAAAGTTAACCATTTTAATTAACTTTTGACCATAAAAAAATCCACACCGTGCCCTTTCCCTTACGAACATTCCTTTCATACCCACAATTTGGCAAACCTACCGTCAAAAATGCCCTGGTGCCCCTCCGAATGGAAAATTTCATGAAAGGATTCAATATTTCCACAAAGTTGGAAACAACGTCCCTTGGCCCTTTCATAGACGTTAACCCATCTCCATAACAATTCACAACTTAAGTTTATCGTTTAAATTATTCTCACCCTCTTCTCTCCCTTTGGCCCGCCCCGTTCTCCGCTACCAAGAACCGAGAAGACAAACGCCCCCCATAATTGGACTGGAATAGGGAAACTCACGAAGGGTGGCACAATCGAACTGGATTTAGGCTTAACTTCTGGGGCCGGTTAAAGCGGGGCAATCATCATCCTGCGTCTTTTTTTCGGCTCCTTCGTCTATAGCGATAAAGGCCAAACCTTCAACTGAAAGGAGAAAGACGATGACCATTCAACCTGCTAACAGTTTTGCTGGTTCCAGTCGGATCCATATCGGCCTAGCCGTGAGGGATTTACAACGCTCGCGAGCCTTTTACGAAACCCTGTTGGGGGCACCCCCGACAAAAGAACGTCCCGGGTACATCAAATTTGACCTGCAAGATCCATCAGTAAACCTCACCTTAAATGAAGTCGATGAAACCAACAGGGCAACTCACCCGACGATGCACTATGGTATTCAGGTCAAAACTACTCAGGCCGTCCAGGAGGCCATCACACGGTTTTCCAACGCAGGTCTGAACACCTTCGTTCAGGAAAATACGACGTGTTGCTATGCCGTCCAAGATAAAGTGTGGGTTGCAGACCCAGAAGGCAATCAGTGGGAAATTTTTGTCGTATTGAAGGCCGATGCGGACTCCAAGAAGGCTCCCAGCTCAAGGTGTTGTGCGACGAATTTGGCCCAAGCAACATCGGTGGCATGTTGTTAAGATAGAAATAACGAGGCAGCTGGTTTCTGCCAAAGGCCTATCTCGATGAATCAGGAGAAAATTTCAACAGAACAAATATGGGAGCTTCTCAGTACAAAACTGAGGAGCTTCCTCCTTCAACGGGTATCTGATCCACAAGTGGCCGAGGATTTACTTCAGGAAACGTTTTTACGCATTCATCAAAAGCTGGAGGATATAAAGGACGAGCAGCGGCTAACGGCCTGGGTCTTTCAAATTGCCCGAAACTTGGTCATTGACCACTATCGAACAAAGGGCCGACAGCCGGACACCATGATGCCGATGGATGTGGAAGCCCCCGCATCCGAAGAAGAAAATATCAACGAGTTGGTGATGGGCTGGTTACCCACGATGATTGCTCAGCTTCCTGAGACCTATCGCGAAGCAGTGGAACTGTATGAACTGAAAGAAATGCCACAGCAACAAATCGCCAAGCAGCTCAACATTTCTCTCTCCGGAGCGAAATCGCGGGTACAACGTGGACGGGCGAGATTAAAAACACTCCTCTTTGAGTGCTGTTCCTTTGATAAAGATTCTCACGGAAATGTCCTCGAATACACGAAGAAAAGCTCTGCAGACTGTACCATTTGCGATGAAGAGTGCGATGCCTAGGGCACATGTCGAGGAGAATCGGACCGGAGACTGACTCAAGGTGAGCTAGAAAGGATGAAGAGCAATTTTAGGAGAAGAGGAAGAAATAACCTTACGACATCAAATCATTAAATAGCTGGTGGAGGGCAGGGGAATTGAACCCCTGACCTCGACGTTGCGAACGTCGCGCTCTCCCAACTGAGCTAGCCCCCCACGAATATTTCTGGCAGGTTTGATCTATTTGTGATTGGGGTATGATTATACGCGATGTGGTTTGGAGGTGGCTACTCATTTCCCACCACCATCGCATGAAATCGACAACCCAAAAACTCGGCTACCCCTCTAGTGGTTTTTTCCTTTCTCCGATATGAACTTTTCGCCCCTCAATAGACACCAAATTTTCGGCCATTTGTTGAAGGGCCCACGGGTACAACCGATGTTCTTGCTCGAGGATCCTTTCGGAAAGACTTTCGACCGTATCATTTTCTTGGATGGGCACGGCGGTTTGGCCGATAATCGGCCCTTCATCCACGCCTTCCGTGACGATATGCACCGTACAGCCACTCACCTTGGCGCCATGGTCCAGGGCCTGCTGTTGGGCTTGAAGTCCAGGAAAAGAGGGGAGCAAGGACGGATGAATATTAAGCATCTTCCCAGGAAACATTCGAATCAAGACCGGGGTCACGATTCTCATGTACCCCGCCAACGCCACACAATTCACACCATAGCGTTGCAACGTCGCGCCCACTGCGGTGTCATAGGCTTCTCTGGGGTTCTCGGCATTCGCAAAGGGTTTGGGGTCGATAAACTCGGTTTGCAGGCCTCGCTCCTGGGCTCGTTTTAACCCCAAAGCCGTCGCTTTATTACTGATGACGACTTTGATCTCCGCCTCTAGTTTCTTGGCTTCAATCGCGTCCGCGATGGCCTGAAAATTCGATCCCCGACCCGATAGCAATATGCCTAATTGTAGTGCCATGTTGCGGTGTGCTCAGTTGGTATACGAGAGCTTATCCCCTGCAGAGGACTCCGAGAACACTTCGCCAATGACTCGGGCTCCCATCCCTTCCGATCGAATAACGTGGATTAGGGCATCTGCATTTCCGGCGGGTGTGAGCACCACCCATCCGATGCCCATGTTAAATACCCGAAACATTTCCTCTCGGTCCACTCCTCCAGCCTGCTGAATGACCTGAAAAAGGGGTGGAGGCTCCCACCGCGTTCGATCAATGCATACCCGACAATCTTCGGGGAGGATTCTTGGAACGTTTCCCGTCAGACCCCCTCCCGTCACATGCACAAAACTATGAACGCCGCCCTTTTGCAATAAGGCTTTCCCTAGTTTCACATAGATAGTCGTCGGCCGCAGTAACGCCTCGCCCACACTTTCTCCTAATTCCTCAATATAATGATCCACTGTCCATTTCTGTCTTTCCATGAGTACCTGGCGAGCCAACGAATAGCCGTTGCTATGCAATCCACTGGAATCCACCCCAATCAAGACATCACCCAGCATCACTCGATCTTTCCCCAACAATTCCGACCGTTCCACGACCCCTACCGCAAACCCGGCCAGGTCATATTCCCCTTCCGGATAGCACGAAGGCATTTCGGCCGTTTCTCCCCCAATCAAGGCACATTCGGCCTGACGACACCCTTCAACGATTCCCCGAACCAACGCCTCTCCCGTATCGAGTCGTAACTTCCCGGTCCCAAAATAGTCCAAGAAGAACAGCGGTTCGGCCCCGCTCACCAGAATGTCATTCACACACATTGCGACCAAATCAATCCCGATCGTGTCATGACGATTCATCATTTGCGCGATTTTGACTTTCGTGCCCACGCCATCGGTGCCGGACACGAGAATCGGATCGGTATACCGATCGGACGGAAACCGAAATAGCCCCCCAAACCCACCAAGATCCCCCATCACCTCAGGGCGAAATGTGGACCGAACCAACGGAGCAATCCGCTTGACGAAGGAATCGCCTTGATCAATATCTACACCAGCATCACGATAGGTGGTCATAGAGGTCCTTTATCGGGTGAGTTCGACTAACGTTTCCACATGAGCGGTTTGAGGAAACATATCGAAAGGTTGAATCCGACTTAAGGCATACCCCTGGTCACAGAGAGTCCGAAGATCTCGTGCTAGGGTGGGGCCATCGCACGACAAATACCAGAGCTTCGGAATCCGCAACTTGCCCAACTGTTCGAGAACTTTGGGACGAAGTCCCGTCCGTGGAGGATCGAGCAAAACGGCATCGTAGGAACCTTCACGCAGACTGGATAAATAAGATTCTACCGCCACTCCCCTCACGCGGCATCCCTTTATCTGATTCACTCTGATAGATTCCTTGGCATCCTCCACCGCCTTTTCATTCAATTCCACACAAGTCACTCGACCCCCGTGCTGGGCTAGAGACAGACCCAAAGAACCGGTTCCCGCATACAGTTCTATAATATTCTTTCCTGATCCCTCGCCCATCCACTCTAACAACATTTTTCCCAGGTCCTCGAACAATGCCCAGTTGGCCTGCATGAACGAACGATAGTGAATCTTCAACCGAAGCCCGTTAAAGTGTTCCCAAAAATGATCGGCTCCCCGGATCAAGGGGGTGAAAAACTTGGAAGAGCCCCAAGAACGGGAATGGCCAGAATCCTGAGGCATTGCCTCGTATATCCATCCTTTGACCTTTTGCGCTTCTTCGCTCCCCTCCCCCAGAACCCGGAAAAGGGCCTGTATCTCTGCCGATTGTCCCGGCTGTCCTCTCACGATCACCAAATACCGGTCTTCCAAGCCCGAATACCTGATCTCCACTTCCCTGAGCAGATGCTGGGCCAGATCGGTCTGACTCAATCTTTCACTCAACTGGCTGATGAGGCTCTGGAATTCGGCATTTACGAGCAGACAATGTTTCACGGGAACCAGGTCTCGGGTTCCTAACTCAAAAAATCCCAGGAACCGCCCACCTGGACGTTTCACCACACTCAGACGCAACACCTGCCGATATCCTAAAGGATGAGGGGAAGGGAGGACGGGCGATACGTGGGGTTCAGAAAACTTTCCAATTCTCCGGAGAGAATCTTCCAACAATCCTTGTTTTTGAGATAATTGTTCACCATAGTTCAGGTGTTGGAAGTCACATCCCCCACACCGTCCCACCAATCCGCACTCCGGCTTCACGCGACTGGATGAAGGTACCCTGACATACAAGAGTTTTCCCATCCACACGCCCTTCCGCCTTCCCACAATCTCTAGGAGCACCTCTTCTCCAGGGATGCCTCCCGGACACAAAATGATGTGTCCCTCGTAACGGGTGAGGGCCATGCCTCCTGGTAAGAGTTTCTCAATGTGGAGCGGAAGCGTGAGTCCAGCTTTGAGGGAAATCGAGGAGGGGTGAGGTCGTCGGGGGTTAATGTTCGGGACGGAGCTCAACATGAAGCAGTTTAATCTTTCGATGCAGGTGACTCCGCTCAATTTTCAGTTCATCTGCCGTTTTGGACACGTTCCAATTGTTCTCTCGGAGCTTTTGTGAAATAATCTCACGTTCGAAAGCATTCCGGGCTTCACGAAGGGAATCATAATGAGCCCCCACCGAAGGTGCAGGCACCCCCCCGGAGGGTCGGCCTTGAAGGAACATTTCCACATCGGGACCATCGATGACGGGCTTGGGGACCATAATGAGCAGACGCTCGATTAAATTACGCAATTCCCGAATATTTCCCGGCCAATCATGCCGACGCAAGGCTTCCATGCCTTGGGCGTTAAATTCCTTCGGTTTCATTCCCTGCTCTTCGGAGTGCAACCGCAGGAAATGCTGCGCTAATTCGGGAATGTCTTCCCGTCGTTCCTTTAAGGTGGGAACCACGATTGGCAACACGTTTAATCGGTAATACAGATCTTCACGGAAATTTCCCCGCTCGATTTCCTCCGCCAAATCCTTATTCGAAGCCGCAATCACCCGAACTTCCACGCTCAATAATTTTGTGCCTCCCACCCGAGTAAATTGTTGTTCCTGGAGGACACGGAGCACTTTGGCTTGCGTGCCCAAACTCATATCCCCAATCTCATCCAAAAACAATGTACCTTCATTGGCCAATTCAAACTTTCCGCGTTTCATCGCCGTGGCCCCACTAAAGGCGCCCTTTTCATGCCCGAACAACTCACTCTCAATCAAGGTTTCGGGAATGGCCGCACAATTAATTTCGACAAACGGCCGATTATGGCGGGGACTTTGGAGATGAATGGCCCGAGCCACGAGTTCTTTTCCGGTCCCATTGGCTCCCGAAATCAAGACTCGGCTGTTGGCTGGAGCGGCCATTTTAATCATTTCGCGGAGGCGATTCATCGACGAAGAGGAGCCCACTAGTTCAAATCGACGTTCAACTTGAATCCGGAGATTGAGGTTTTCCTCTTCCAACTTCCGTTGATGTAAGGCATTGCGGACCAGGATCGTGACTTTTTCCAAATCCAGGGGCTTTTCTAAGTAATCATAGGCTCCGAGCTTCGTGGCCTTAATCGCGGTTTCAATCGACCCATGTCCGGACATCATGACGACAAGAATATTCGGGAACTGGGAGCGTAAGCGCTTTAAGGTTTCCAACCCATCCATTTCAGGCATCCAGATATCCAACACGACAAGGTCCGGTGACTCACTTCGCACGACTTTGAGGGCCTCCAGGCCGCTTTTGGCCACAATCACCTGATACCCTTCATCCTCAAGAATGCTACTTAACGTATTGAGAATGGCCGGCTCATCATCAACGATACAAATAGTTTCTGCCACGATGCCCCCTTTTTAACGGTGAATCAATTCCTCTGAATGAACAGGACCTTCATGGTGCGCATGATGGTGACGGGGGGGGATAATTCTACGCGGTAACCCGGCACCAGGATTTCCATACCCCTTCCGTATTAGAGGGGAAGATCAAAGGTAAACACAGCACCCTTTGGATGATTATTTTCGGCATGAATGGTTCCATTATGATCAGAAATAATTCGATGAACAATGGCCAATCCTAAGCCCGTGCCCGTTTGTTTTTTTGAAAAGTAGGGGATAAACAGCTTTTTCTGGTCTTCCGGCCCAATCCCGATTCCTTCATCGGCCACCTGAATGTGTGCCCGATGGCGTCGCCAATCACACCTGGTGGTGACCCAAATTCGACCCTGATTATTCATAGCCTGAATCGCATTGTCGAATAAGTTCACGAACACCCGCCGCATTTGTTCCGGATCGCAATTTAATTCCGGGAACCCGTCATCCAATTGGACGATAAACTCAATATCCTTATGCGCTCCCGTATACAAGGAAATCACCTTCTGAATGATTTCATGAATAGACAAGCGCTTCATGGTGGGTAAGGGCATTCGGGCGTACTTCGAAAATTCATCCACCATGCCCTTCAAGCTGGTCACCTCGCTAATGATGACCCCCGTCGCTTGATCAAAAATTTCCTCAAACTCGGAAGACTTTTCAAAAAATTTTTTTCGCAACCGCTGCGCCGATAATTGAATGGGAGTCAAAGGGTTTTTAATCTCATGGGCAATACGTTGAGCCACTTCTTGCCAGGCAGCCGTTTTCTGCGCCTTGATAAATTCAGTGCGATCCTCAAACACGAACACAAAACCCAAGTCATTCCCGGCCTCATTCTGCATTCTGGAAATATTCAAACCTAAGGTCAAGAGTCGCCCATTGGGTGTTTCCATTTGTCCTTCCATCGACAAACTATCGGTCTGCTCTACCAAAATCCGATCATAGGCCTTTTGAAATAAATGCAAACTAAATTCTTTAAAGGCATCATACACTGGACGCCCTCGCAATTCCTCCCCTTTGACCCCGAGGATGCGTTCGGCGGAGGGATTGAACGTCGTCACCACGCCAGCCATATCAATCGATAACACCCCAGCGGCGATCGTTTCTACCACCGCTTCCGTATAGGCCCGACGTTGATCAATTTCGACATTGGATCGCAAAAGGGACACATTGACCTCTTCTAAACGGGATTTACTGGTTCGTAGATCGGTGGTCATACGGTTAAAGGATTGTACCAAAGTGCCAATTTCGTCCGTCGCTTTCACATCAATTTTAACATCAAGATTCCCCTGGGCCACCGCTTCGGTTCCCTCCGCTAACCGTTGGATCGGAACCGTGATACCACGCGCCACGTAAAAACCAAACCAGGTCGCTCCGAACAAAATCAAGACGGTCACCACTGCTACAAAGAGATAGGCCCCTCCTTTAATGGGATTTTTCATGGATTTAATTTGTCGGTATTCATCAAACTGTTTCCCGATGGCGTCCATCTTTCGAAGGAGCGGTTCGGGAACATACGATGACACCACCACGACACCAAGCACTCGGTCATTGTCCCCATTTCCCACGATGGGCGCCGCAGCCCGAATGAGGCGTCCAACCGGAGCCTCCTGCGCCGAGGACAACGAGTGCCCACTATCCAGCACCTGCAACACCAATTGTCCTACGGGAAGGCTGAGCACGGCATCAGAAAGTTGAGGGTCCATCATTCGGGCCAAGGTTTCCATTTTCGGAGAAAACACTTCCACGCCGGCCAAATGATACTCATGTTGCATACGGGACATGATGGCTTTTAATAATTCCCGATGTTCCGGTTTTAAAATATCTTCCCGATAGATTTCCTTACTGATCGCCCGAGCCGTATCCGCCGCCAATGACTCCCGTTCCTGCTGATAGAGATGGGCGACATCCTCCGAGTCACGCAAGACGTGCATAATTTGATCATTAAACCATACATCGATCACTTCACTAATCACCCCGCTGGCCACGGTGGCCAACAACACTGTGGGAATCAAAGCAAACCCGATGAACGCCGCGACTAATTTGGACCGAAATCCTGAACCGAGGAGGCGGTTCCGTTTCTCAAAGAAAGCTCGAATTAAATTACGGGATAGCAGGAGGGTTAATGCCACGAGGCCGACGCTATCCAGATAGACCAGGAACAGAACGAGCGCATAACTGGGACTGGGGAGAATGGAGTCCGGTTGGAGCGGTCCGGTTAGACCAAATCGGGCATAAAAGATGGTCAAGCCAATACAGGGCAATAACAAAACCAGCACAATCCAAACGGGGGTGTAATGGTTTCGCTTCTGTTTTAAAGACGAAGACCGTGCGGATGAATGCTGTCCCATCGGATCGGCCGAAGAGGTCGCGCGGGGGAATTTGGGGGAATCAGGCAGATGTTCGGTGATGAGATTCACAAATCTCCGATTGGGGGGTTTGGGAGATAGTTCAGGTCATGAATGCATTATTAATGAAGATGGGGCACTTCGCAAGACATCCCCCCACCCAGGAAGGGGGAGAAATGGCCCCAAATTCGCTCCTGGAGAAGCGTGGATGATAGGGAGATGCTGTCTGTCCTCAGGATTCTCCTAGAGGGAGGGCCCGCCCCTCTCCCATCATTGAGATTGGTAGAAAAGAAATAAGGACACCGGACATTTTCAAGAGAGCGGAAAGGTCCGTGGATGAAAAAAGAGGGAATGGATAAGCCAAATAGCTAGGTGGTGATGGTATTCCCCTTGCCTGAAGTGGCATTGACGTATTTCATCCGTAAGGTATACAGCATATCTCCTAATACGGAATTTTCTTCAGACGAGAGATTTCCTTTCGTTTTCTCTTCGAGCATCGATAAAATGTCGATGATTTCTTTTGCCTGAGGAAGATTAACCGGGGGCGAGGGTTGACTTGGGTCTAACGATTCGCCCATCAACATTAAGGAAGAGGTGCCCAAGGAAAACACGAAGGAGGAAAACGTTAAGGGGGGAGCGGGTTCGGAGGAGTCGGAAGGAGGATCCTGCTCCGCCTCACTAGTTGGCATGGGTTGAGGACTGGGAGACTCAGGTTCAGTTCGCCCCCGCTTGTCTCGTACGACAAATCCCTGTTCTTCTTCACTCATCAGGGGAACCTCCTTTTTATATGAGAAAACAGTATCATTATCAACGACGTTCCAGCAACAATTAGGCCCTTACAGTGGGCAAGAGAATTAGTATAATAACCGAGTCGAAAATCCTCAATCCTTACGGACATGACAGAGCCACATCCGCCACCCGCTTCTCCCCAAAGCTCGACTGACCCTTCTGCCTCTGTGGTCTCAATAATGGCTACGCTCCGGGGCCCGGATGGATGCCCTTGGGACCGCGAACAGACCTCCGAGTCGCTCAAGCCCTATCTCTTAGAAGAGGTCTATGAGGTTTTGGAGGCACTGGACACCGGTCAACCTCCCGCTATTAAGGAAGAATTAGGAGATTTGTTACTTCAAATTCTCTTTCATTGCCAAATTGCGAGTGAGCAAAACCACTTTTCATTCGAAGATGTCGTGGCCACCCTTCGGGATAAACTGATTCGCCGCCATCCTCATGTTTTTGAACGGGAAGGACCTCAAGCCACCGTGACGACCTCTCATGAAGTCCTGCGGCAATGGGACCAACTTAAACAACAGGAAAAACCCCAAGCTTCATCGGCTTCTTCTATTTTAGATGGGGTCCCCAAAACATCCCCTGCCCTCCAACGGGCTTTACAGGTTCAAAAGCGAGCCTCGCGAGTGGGCTTTGATTGGCGTACCATAGAACCAGTCCTTGAAAAATTTAAGGAAGAACTTGATGAATTGCATCAAGCCACCAAGGATTGGAGTGCATCTTCAGACGGCCCCATAACTGCTCAATGGTCCTCTGATCAACGAAAGACCATCGAAGGCGAACTGGGAGATGCATTTTTCGCCTTAGTGAATGTGTCTCGATTCTTGAAAGTCAATCCTGAAGAAGCACTACGCAAGGCCACAAACAAATTTATGGACCGCTTTCAATATGTGGAAAAACAGGCCGTTTCTGAGGGGAAAACGATTCAAGATTGTCCACCTGAGCAATTAGACATATGGTGGGAAGCCGCAAAAGACCATCTCCAACCTGCACCAAAGCCAACCAATACGGCGAAAGGAGCGGGGCCGTGAGTGATCAGGAACCAACAGAAGGACGCCGTGTCGGAGTCCACCCCATCATCGTGGTCTTTGGGGTCATATTCGGCCTATGGCTGTTCATTTCCCTCATTATTCCTAAATCCAAGAATACCTCCCGCCCCGGTGGCGATTCGACTTCACCCATCCATTCGCCGTTGCCCGGCATTATGTCGACCGAATTAATCCCAAAGTTTGAAACAACTGGAACCGTCCCAGGAATGAATGCGATGACCCTCTTGGTCCCGGAAGCGACCACCGATAGTCAAATCGTAGCCTTGTTGCAATATTTTCAAAAAGCCCGCTTAGATCAGACCCTGGGGACGATTCTTCCTCCGACCACCCCGACTGACCCGCTCGGCCAGCTGGCCATCGCAGACATTTACATCTTTTCCGAAAAGGAATATGCCAAACCAGAATCGGCCAAAGCCCTCGGCCGTGGAGCCCATGCTCCGGGAGAATTTTATCCCAGCTCCATCCCGTATGAAGTGGCCATGGAACATGTTCGTGGCCATTACGCCATTGATCTCCACAACAAAACACGTCCTGAATTTGCGTCTGTGGGATTTGGAGAAGAGGAAACTGGGGTTTACTCAAAACACTATCAACGGGTTTTTTAGGGAGCGACCATCAGGTCATCCCTCCGGTCGTCAACCCAAGATTGGGGCAAATTCCCAGTTTTGGGTCAATGCCCCTCACTTCATCTTTACAACCCGATTTTTTCTTGAACAGATTGGCGGAGGGAGTCTTTTTGGTCCTTCATCCACTGGTCAAGGACCGAAAAAAGATGTTTGTAGGTATCATTCACAAAGGGTTCTACCATGACATCCAGCCGCTCGGCTAGCATACCATCGGCATCCACTATCTCGAGCTTTTGGTCTGCGATGGCTCGAAGAAGCAATTGATTAATGCGAAGTTGTTGACCCACTGAGCCCCCAGACAGGCCAAGAATCGTATCCTTCAAATAATTTAATTCCTCTTCAATCGAAACCTTGACTCTGACCCCTTGCGGGGTGGCCCAATGGGGTCGCTGCACGGAATAATCGAAGGAAAAGGCAGCTTCCCGAGGTTCTCGGTAGGGCCCTAAGACATTTAAGATGATTAAATCGGAAGACATCAGGTAACTGGCTGAATCTTTTTGCTGGGATTGGAGGTAATCTGGATGAGCAATTGAGTCCCCACACCTTCAAGATTGCCGGGCCACCCAACAAGGCCATCCCTTAAAAAATACACGTTGCCATACCCCTGTCGACTGAGGAAGTCACAGGCCAATCGACTTCGATCCCCTCCAGCGCAATACACCACTAACACTTCAGTCTGGGGTGGAATATCAGCTTGATACCGCTTTTCCAACGATTCAACGGGGAGAGAGATTGCTCCAGGAATCCTTTGCTTGTCGTATTCCTCTTTGGTCCTCACATCCAGGACACACACCTGATCCCCCAGTACCCCATTGGCGATTAACGGGGCCGCTTCAGCACCTGAAATTTCATGAAATAATTTTCCAGAACGAACGAGCGCTCCCGACACCGATTTTCCCTCCGCAAGATTGGCCAGGTGAACAGCCAACGGTTCCACGGTTGATTCCAATCGTTTTGGAAACCCCTTCACTTGCTGCGCCACATAATAATATTCCCTCTTCAGCTGAGAAAAATCCCGGGATAATCCCTTGAGCCACCAAAGGGCCACGATAGCTAAGGCCAGACTGCCTACGGCTACAACCCAACCCAACCCATCCATATTTATCAACCCTTTCCCCAGATCATCGATAAACCTCAATACTATCTGGGGGCGTCTGCGAATGACTCCAGAAGACTCCTTCCACGCTGGCCACGGTTGTACCCTGGTGCCCAGGAAAATTCCGCATGTACCAACCGCACGCCTGTAGATGAATCATAAAGAGAGAATAAGACCTGATGATTCCCGTGGGGATAAAACGATTTACCGTATTTAACTGGTCGGGGCGAGAGGATTTGAACCTCCGACCCCCGCGTCCCGAACGCGGTGCGCTACCGGACTGCGCTACGCCCCGATCTCAACATTCTGCTTTTTGGGGGAGCTAGAGCGGGGCCCAGGACAGCCCATGAGCTTCAGCCACGGCTTGACAGATAATTTGGCCATGGCGGATATTCACCCCATTTGCCAACCCAGGGTTTTGCCGAAGGGTTTGCTCCACTCCGTTCTCAACCAGCTCGACTATAAAAGGTAGCGTGGCATTGGTCAAGGCAAATGTGGAGGTATACGGAACAATTCCTGGAATGTTGGAGACGCCATAATGAATAACCCCATCTACCAGGAAGACAGGATCGGTATGAGTGGTGGCCTGAGAGGTTTCTGAACAGCCCCCTTGGTCTATGGAGACATCAATGATCACGGATCCGGGTTTCATCTCCGAAACCATCGACCGACTGATGATTCGAGGGGTCTTCGCGGCAGGAAGGTAGACAGCCCCCACGACCAAATCCGCCTGAGTGACCATTTGATGAATCATGGCTCGACTGGCCGAAACTGTCGTCACACGATTGTGATACAGCTCATCAAGCCGGCGCAATTGCGGCTGATCAACACTGACCACCGTCACGCTGGCCCCCATTCCCACGGCAATCTTGACAGCCGAAGCCCCCACCACCCCTGATCCCAAAATCACGACTTCACCGGGGGGCACTCCGGGGACGCCGCCTAACAGGATTCCGGAACCCTGTTGAAGTTTTTCTAGATAATGGGCCCCGAGTTGTATCGACATCCGTCCGGCAATTTCACTCATCGGCCTGAGAAGGGGGAATTGGCCTTGGCGATCTTGAGTCGATTCATACGCGATAGCCGTACATCCACTCTGCAATAAGGCCTCTGTGAGCTCCCGTGAGGCCGCTAAATGCAGGTAAGCAAAGAGGACATGGTCCTTCGTCAACAAGGCCCATTCTTCCGGTTGTGGTTCCTTAACCTTGATGATCAACCGGGCTTCCTTAAAGACCTGTTTGGCCGAAGGGACGAGCACGGCCCCCGCTTGAACATACCGATCATCGTCAAACCCACTTCCCATGCCGGCGCCTTCCTGAACCACCACCCGATGCCCATGAACGGTGAGATCTTTGACTCCGTGCGGGGTCAAGGCTACCCGAAATTCATGATCTTTTATTTCTGTCGGAACCCCAATGATCATCCGATTTCCTTGGATAGTAGCTTGAGAACGTCCCAGTCTGGTCCTTTAACATTGGTCATTTTGGAAATCCCCGCTCCGCTTCTCATTGATCCGCGTGTCCATACCGGAAGACGAACTAGACAGTTTCAAGAACCCTCAGGTAAGATCGGCTCCAGATATTATTTATATATATTCTGGCATTTTCCTGTACAAATTCAAGAAGATGAGCAAATTTTCCCATCACATTTTTGTCTGTATCAACCAGCGTCCCAAAGGGGACCCTCGAGGGTGTTGCGCCGACCTCGGCTCGGTGGACCTCCATGCCTTCTTCAAAAAAGAAGTGGAACGGTTAGGGCTAAAAGGTATCGTGCGGGCCAATAAAGCTGGCTGCCTAGATCAATGCGAATATGGTCCGAGTGTCGTCATCTATCCGGAAGGGGTGTGGTATTGGGTGGGGAAAGAAGCCGATGTCACGGAAATTATGGAGCGACATATTGGTAAAGGGGAAATCGTCGAGCGCCTTCTCATGCCAGGGAAAAATGGCTCACTTCCCCTTCCCCAGGCCTAACGCTCTTGCCTCCAAAGAGACCCTTCCGGCTCACAACTTATATTATCTATTTTCCCGAAATCATTCCTGAGCAGGTGAAGAATGGGCAATGAATCAAAATGGAAAGCCAATCAGGACAAAGTGGCGTTCCTGAAAACGTTTCCTGGCTGGCTTTCCTCCTGGGACCAGGGGATTGGAACGACGATTGAACAGGTTCTCCCTATCGCGGGCCATGCCCCGTATTCCACTCTCATGCTCTCACAAGGACACTTTACCGTCGTTCCACCGGTTCAGGCTGAACCTCAAATCCTGACGGCCGCTCTGCTCGTCGCTCGGCCCCACTTGGAATCTCAACGAAGGGAAGCATTCGCTGAATACGATCGCCTTTCAGCCATCGACCGGGAAGCTGGCCGGCAAGCCCGTTTGGAGAATATCTTGAATGCGATCGATAATAATGTGGAACAGATACCAGAATTAAAATCCCACCTTCGAGAATTAGTCCAACGGTGGGATACGGACGAGGGTCGCAACCCATGAATATGTTAGAAATGTTTTCTCAAGGCCTTTTTGAAGGAGTGAACCCTATGATGGTAAGAAGGGACCATTTGGTCCGACATCCCGACCGTTGTACCAATAATGCCATTTGTATTCCCGTGTGCCCCACCGGAGCATGGCTTTCCACCCCACCCTATAAATTCGATTCTTCCAAATGTATGGAATCATGCCGGCTATGCCTCGATGCCTGTCCAACCCAAGCGATTTATGGAGTGTTTCGCAAAGGGGAAAAACTACTCAGTCCCAAACAGGAGTAAGTTACACAATCCGTTTTCGCCAATACCCCCAATACGCCGTCCCAGCATAGCGAGACCCACCCGTTACCCCGGTAATAGCCAGCATGCGATAGACTTCTCCCCGGGTGATCTTTGTCGGATTCTGATCGTCAAGCACTTCATGGCGCATCGATAGCTGCTGTAAGGTTTTGATGCCAATCAACAATGGCCACATACAGGCCAAACGCAATCGAACCTCCAACCGTGGGGTCGCCATCGTATACCGCCACCCTTGATCTAAATGGTCCCGAGCCTCATGAATCAGTTGAAGATACAGGGGACGAAACGAGGGGCTAGAAGCCTTATCCAACAAGTCCTCGGGGGAAAGAGAATAGGTGTCTAGGAGCGTTCGAGGAATATAGCAACGCCCCTGCCGCACATCCTGTGGTAAATCTCGAAGGATATTTACCATTTGCAAGCCTTTTCCGTATCGAACCCCCAGAGGAATCATTCGAGTCAGATCCCAAGACTTAAAGCCTGGCAGGTGCGTGCAGACCATCTTTGTCCAAAATTCTCCCACACAGCCAGCTACGGCATACGTATAATATTCAAATTCATGAGTGGCTTCGAGGGCATGAACCTTCTGATTCCGTGTCTGGGGAAATTGCTGGATATCGAATTGCATTCCGCCGATAATTTCTGAGAGGACTTGCCCCATATATTCACGATCTAAGGGCCCTAACCCCTGAAACAGACGAACACACCGTTCTAACTCTTCCAATAACCGCCGTTCATCGGGATTGGATTGTTTCGTGGTGGTTCGAGCTTGAATGTGTTCAATGACACTCCAATCCGGAGAATCCGCCACCAATTGCCGTTTCAACCGGGTTAAACATTCCAACCGTACCCCATCTTCTAATTCTCCGGTATCAGCAATGGTATCGGCCGCACGCGCGAGCAAATAGGCCAGTCCAATTTGAAATCGGATCGACTGCGGAAGGACCGCCAAGGTGAGGTAAAAGGAACGAGAGACGCGCTTGAGCACGTCGCGAAGAAGCGTTTGATCTCCAAGAGATAGGGTCACGAGGCTCAGAAGTCGGACAATGGGATAATCACCAATTGGAACTTGTCGTTAAGAGGAAGATTCCATTGGGCCGTAGCTAGACCAAAAATCTATAAGGGGCAGGAAACACCGTCATCATCATTATGACGAATAACACCCATGGAAGGTTCACAGCTTTATTACTGAACGATCATGCGGCCTTCCATCCCTTGTTCACGATGGGTGGGGAAAAACAGCAATTGTTTATCGCAATAAAACCGATACTCTCCTGGTTGTTCGAAGATCAGGGCCAGTGCCTGAGTATCCCCGCTGGAAATATCCGCATCGATGAGCCGGTTCCCCTGAGGATCGTCCAATAAAAAATTATGAGGGACTAAAAATGAATCATTGCTCAAATTCAGTTTGACGGGAACCCCAACCTGAACAAAGATATCCTTGGGGGTATAGGCATAACTTTCCATCTTGACGGAAACCACCTGAATAGCCGCCGAATCAGCAGAGGGGGTCTGAATGGTTGGCGAAATCACGATATCTTCCTGTGCCACCACAGCCAAAGGCAACAAGATAATTCCAAGAAAAAGGATCAAGCCAATACAAAATCGTGTATAATGAGGAAAGTGAGGCATAAACGTTTCCACCAACAATCCGAAACACAAAGTAGCACTATCATACCTCTTTGAGAAGGTTGGGTCACGTTGACCCATGGTTGACTTGAGAAAAAATGGTATTATCTAGTGTCGTGAATGTATCGAGTGCCAGAAACACTCACCCCACGCACGAATATTAAAACCCGTATGAAGACACAAATTTAAGGGAGATTGTCCATGAAAAAATTGAAAGGTATTGGGTTATTACTTCTCTCTACAGCCCTTATTTACCTCACCCTATCGATTTCACTTCCACTGATATTCGAATATATTCTTCCAGCCCTCGGCATCCATTTAGGGTTCAAAATCAGTCAATTCCAACTTTTATTTGCCTTTGTTTTTGGGTTTGGGGGTTCTTTGCTCAGCCTGGCCTTCTCAAAAGGAATTGCCCGAAGGATGATTCAAGGTCGCCAAATTACTCACCCACAAAATAAAGCAGATACTGTTATTTTTGAGACTGTCAGGAAAATATCTGAAAAGCTCAATATTACTATGCCGGAAGTCTGGATTTATGACTCCCCCGACCCCAATGCCTTCGCGACCGGACCGAGCAAGAATAATTCCATGGTAGCGGTCTCAACCGGACTCCTGAATAATCTTAATGAAGGCGAGGTTCGCGCAGTGTTGGCTCATGAAATGGGCCATGTCTACAATGGGGACATGTTTACGACAACCGTCCTAGCTGGGCTCATGTATACCTTTGTTTACCTTATTGCCAACTGGATTTCTCAACATATTGCTGAACGTAATCCAATGTTGGGCTTTGCCTCCTATTTTTTCTTACAAATTGTCCTGTCCTTTTTAGCCATGATTCCCATCAGTTGGTGGTCCCGACGCCGGGAATTTGCGGCCGATCGATTTGCCGCCAACACGGTTGGGCCCCAATACATGATTTCGGCTCTTGAAAGCATTGACCGATGGGTTCAACGGGCTCAATTTGAATATAGTTCGCAAGATGCCCTGGCCACCATGAAAATTTCCGGGCAATCAAAGAGTTTTATGCAATTGTTTGCCACCCACCCTCCCATTGATGATCGCGTGGCAGCCTTACGGGCACTCTAAATTTTCAGTAGGTGTGCTATTCGAAAAAACGGGATGGGGGACTACCCCATCCCGTTTTTTATTGTTTGTCAATACTGAGAGTTTCAAATAGAATAATTTTCAGGGTTCCTCTCAATATATTCTATGAAACAGATAAATCCTCCTCTCCCTTTGCCATACGGAGGAAATAATGGAAAAGTCAGGCTATTTTGAATGGGATAAAATCGCGAATACGTATCAGTTCCGCTGAAGGGGAATGGCTACTCTTTAAACAAGCGGAAAGACCCCTTTTACCCTAAATCGTGTGTGGGGATGAATAAAATGAATAAAAAGGGAGACTCAATATGAATGGACATCTTGCCCTACGTTCGGGAAACCCAACACTAAAAGCTGATACCTTCACCGAAGTTCCCAGGGCCTTAAACGAAGAGGCCATGACGATCGACGGAACCGTCAATAAAACTGGGCTCTCCCTTCTAATTCTTATCATTGCCGCAAGCTGGACCTGGAACCCCAGCCCTGAAGCTGAGTTGCCTTGGGGCCTTATCATGGTTGGGTTTATCGGCGGCTTTATCGTCGCACTCATCACCGCGTTTAAACACACCTTGGCGCCTTATACCACTCCGGTTTATGCCGGCCTGGAGGGTCTCGCCCTAGGCGGGATATCCAGCGTGTTTGAACTCAAATATCCTGGCATCGTGAGTCAAGCCGTGTTTTTGACGTTTGGGACCCTTGGGGCCTTACTTATTGCCTATCGATCAGGGTATATCCAGGCGACGGAGAATTTTAAGCTGGGAGTCTTCGCCGCAACGGGAGGAATTGCCCTCCTTTACCTATTAAGTTTCATTTTGGGCTTTTTCGGTGTCTCCATACCGGTCATCCATTCTTCCGGGACGTTTGGGATTCTCTTTAGCGTATTCGTGGTAATCGTGGCCGCACTGAACCTTGTTTTAGATTTTGATTTCATTGAAGAAGGGGCCGAAGGCGGCGTACCTAAATATATGGAGTGGTACGGAGCCTTCGGCTTGCTGGTCACGCTGGTGTGGCTCTACTTGGAAATCCTACACCTACTCGCCAAGTTGAAAGAACGATGAGGGATACGACTCCCATCAAGTCTTCCCTCAGAAAAAACGGGATAGGTGCCTACCCCATCACTTTTAAGGAAAAAATCTACGAAGATGGTTCGGCAACCCTAATTAAACGAATACGAATCAGGTTGGTCGATAAATACCGGGGCGGGATCAGGCAACCCATGCTGTTTGAGGATGGTTAAGAGAGCCGGCGGAGGTTTGATCAAGGAGAAGGGAATCCCCAATTGACGAAAATGATAGAGACCATACCCACACCACACCACAGTCATGGGGTCCAGATTATCGGTGTCCGTAAAATCCACCACCACTCGCCGCTTACCTAGGTTCAAGGCACGTTCGGAGACGGTTGCAAACATACCCGATTGGCCTTGACCATTCCGATCGAATAGCCGAAGCACTAAACTCTCGGGCAGTATTTGTAAGCCCCACCTCATCATCGGATCGTGGATGGCCCCATATTTCAAGAAAAAGGAGGCCACTTGACTCAGGTGCAACCAAGCAGCCTCCATCTATACAAGGAGAGAACAGGAATGGTTGAGAAGAACATTACAATTTCCATCCCCCGTCTGCCATTCCCCGTTTTGACTATGGGAACATTCGTGGGAGGCTGTCCTTTTGGGTGAAACCCGCCCATTTCTCGATTCCCCCAACCGTCATACAAACATACAAAAAAATGGCCAGGCAATCATCAACTTTCGTCGACAATACCTGGCCATCATCTAGCACACAGGAGGATGTGCGTATGCCCATACCATACGCCACCCATCCTCCCGATACTATCCCTCGAAAGGGTGAGGGAGAGGGTCATGTCACCGGCTGAATACACTCCTCTCGGTCATTTTGTGGATTATTGACGAGAAGGCTAACGGGATGGGCTTCCATTTCCTCCGAGGGGTAAGGCTGAAGTAAGGGAAGAAGATGATGAGGATCCTGCACTGCCGTGTCCAACCACGTGGCCGTATTTGGGGATTGAAGAATGACGGGCATCCGGTGATGAATGGATTCCATTAAGGCATTTGGTCCCACCGTGAGCATCGTGCAAGATTCCACAGCCGTATCGGAATCGCGTTCCCAACGATCCCATAGCCCGGCAAACACAAAAGGACGATACCCTTTCAAATAAATGTAATAGGGTTGCTTAACCTTTCCTAGCCGTTTCCATTCATAAAAACCATCCGCGAATATCAGACATCGCTGCCGTCGAAAGGCCCGTCGAAAAGCTGGTTTATCGGCGACCGTTTCCGAGCGGGCATTTATCATTTTGTTCCCAATATTTCCATCTTTGGCCCAAAACGGAATCAATCCCCACTTTAATCGTACACATTCCACTTCCTTGGTATCCGGCTGTTGTCTCAGGCACGCAAGGGTTTGGGAGGGAGCGATATTGTATCGCGGCTCTAAGGAAGGAAGGTGAACCAATCCTAATTGTTTGGCCAGGTTTTGAAAATTTTCCTTGCGCGTAAAACGACCACACATCAGGTGCACTCAGAGGTATTTACGAGAGGGGCTTCTATCTCCTGGAATTCTCCCTCATGGTTTCTTGAAAAATTAGGAAAAACGATCCCCTTTCACGTAGGGGGTTTGAATTTCGCAGCATCAATTATTGACCACAAATGAATAAGCCATCCTAGCAGGACAACCCACAGGGCAGCGGCTAAGACAAATTGAACAATGGCCATGAGCAACCGTCCCTGCAAGAGTTGCCCAAGACCTGGAATAAACAGGCTACATAGAGCTGCAAGAACATTCCCTCCCGAACCTTGACCGCTCATTTCCCAGTCTTCCCCATGGTCTCAATCTGCCAGAATCCCATCCCCTTCTCAAGGAGCCCGAAAGACCGCATGCCCTGCCATTACCGTGGATCTCCCTCTCCGTGGGATTTAAAATACCTTACGACATCTTGGGCCGTCTCTACCCAAAAACGATGTTCATTCTGTCCATCGAAATCATGTAAACGCTCTAGGATGATCTTCAACGAATCCACATGAGTAAGGGCTGCCACAGGAACATACCATTGAGCCACCCATTCACTGGCCCCATACAGACACAACGCTTGATACATGTTCTTTAAGGTTTCCTCCTTGACTTGATATGACTCCAACAGTGCCCGCAATTCAGCATCCTCATGTATGTAGGCATACATTTCCCCTTCCGCGTTTCGTTTTTCTTGTTCCCGAAGGGCAGCCAGTTGATCACCGACTTGCACGAGACATTCTTCATCTTTCACCTCATTGGAGGAAGAGGCCAGCCGTTTCATCAACCTCTTGAGGAGTAATTTTCGCCGAATCCCTTTCAGGAACCCCATGTTCCCTCCTCCAATTACAACTCTAACGCTTGTCTCAATCCCTCGACATCGACAACCTGAAGGGTGACCGAATCCTTCTCTCCTGTCGCATGCCGGAAATGAATGGTCGTCAAATCCCCACGCTCGCCCGGCTGACGAGTGACATTCACTATGGTCTGCCGAGGGATCCGAAAATCTAAATGAAAAACTTCCGGAAGAAAGAATAAATTCATAGGGAAATGTGGACCGACCCAAAGCTCATCCTGAGTCACGATGATCCAGAGACATCCTCGACATACTTGCACCCGGGTAAGCCTATCTCGTTCCGACCACCCGGATTGCCAGGTTGCAACCCATCGCACCTGTTCTAGGTGAGGATACAGGATAGGTTTACCCTTCCATACCCGGTATCCCACAGATAACATTAAGAACACGACCACGCCAAGTGAAACCCAAAACACGAATGGAACGAACCTTTTCGTCACAGGGGTGGAACCATGAGCAAAAGCCAGAAAGGTATGCTTGGGAATACCTTCAATGTCCGAAAATTGAGGGGAATCCTCCTGAACAGGGATTCCAGCAAGCCTCCCCCCTGTTTACGTAACACTCCGTGATTCACATTGTTTATGAGGAAGTTTTCCGAGAATTTAGGGGTTGGTATTGACGAAAACATTCATTTCCTGTCCAATACTTCCCAAAGGTTCTCTAGGTGCCAATCCGACCCAGAGTTCCCAAGAGCCATGCGAGTTGTCAAAGCCCCCCCACTCCCTACCCTGTTCTTTCTACTCATGATCGCCTGTATGGGCACTCAAGTCAAAATGAGTTTTGCCCAAGAACTCCTACCCGAATTCTCCGCCGCTATTGAACCCGGCCGGAAAGGGCACATTAATTGGACATCGGGAAACCTCTCCGCCGAAGGCTTTGGAGCTCCCCCGCCCTCAGCCCCTCCTGCAGCTATGGAAACGATGGCCACCCGGGCGGCCACCGGTGTAGCACGTCGAAACTTACTGGAGTTAGTTGAAGGGGTGACCATCGATTCGGAAACCATCGTCGAAAATTTTATGGTGAAAAGTGATGTCATCACATCTCATGTCCACGGGATTATCAAACATGCGTTTGTGACTGAAAAACGGGTATTGCCGGATGGGAATGTCGAAGTCGTATTGACGATGAATTTGTGGGGACATGGCTCGCTCATGTCAAACCTCATTCAAAAAACTTCCCAATCCTCACCAAGCCACAGCCAGGCAGACTCCTATACCGGAATCATTATTGATGCTCGGGACCTCGATGTCCAACCTGCCACCTTTCCAAGCATAACAGACGATACTGGAGCCTTCTTCTACGGAAAAGAGACCGTTTCCATGGATCGACTGAGGCAAATGGGAATCGTTCAATACGTTATCCCCGCCATACGAACCTCAGCTATGCAATCAGCCCCCTTTATGCGGTCCGTTTCCGACAAACCCCCTACCCCCAACCCACAAAAGCGTGTGGGCCCTCGGCCCCTCCGTCTTCAGGGGGTCAGGAAGACCGGAGCCCTGGGAACGGATATCATGATCAGCGCGGCGGACGCGGAAAAAGTTCGTCGAACGCCCGCACTCATGGACCTTCTTCGACAAGCCAATGTCATCATCGTGATTGATCCATTGGTGGCCGGGGTTGAAGGACGACTCTGGCCTCACCATACCATTCCGGTCAATTTCTCATTTATGCCCACCCATTCAGCCAGAGTCTTCTCTCCACTTCTTTCTGTCCCGTCTCCTTACGATGTTCCACCAATTTTTGCTTTAAACCGGGACATGTTCAATCGCCCTCCAAACCGTTCTTATCATAGTACATTCTCTTCCCCACATACTTTACCTATGGGAGATAGTTCGGCTCCCCAGTGAAAACAATGCTTCTTCATCTCTTTGGCATGGTTATGACCTCCCAAGAGCGATTGCCTACCCTCAGATTTTGAAGAGTTCCCTCTCCTCTCCCTTCCTTCCGCCACTTTTCATTTCTCTCTGAATCCAGTACCGTGGGGAAAATGGCGGCGTTTGGAAAAAGTGAACGGGAAATTTGGGTGGGGATCGGCTTAAGCCTCGGAGTGACGCTTACGATGTCCCTGATCTTTGGATGGGGGGGATTTCAGTGGTTGGAATTGCATACATACGACATGCGAATGAATCTTCGTGGCACCTTACCCGTCACCAGTCCTATTCTATTGGTGCTGAATGACGAAGGGACTTTGACCCATCTGGGCGTCACTCCCGGCCGGGTATCCCGCACCCGGTATGCTCAGGCCATTCAAAACCTCCATAAAGCTCAAGCACGCGTCATCGTCCTGGACATTATGTTCACGGCTGAGGGTGAATCCAAGGAAAACCAACGGTTAATTAAAGCCATGAGGCGGGCCGGCAATGTTATCCTCGCACGATATATCGGACCAGATCGAACCATAGCTCCCTTGCCCATCTTTCAAGAAGTCGCGATGGGAGAAGGGCTCATCAACGTGATTCCGGATTCCGACGGTGTTCTCCGGTCCCTGCCCTTTCTCGGGATGGGCTTTCAACACGACCAACTCAGACCATTTCTGACCCTTGGGGCAGAAGCGGGTCGGCTCTACCTAGACCCAGAAGGAAACCAACCCTTGAATCTGGATGTTCCCGGCTTCATTAAAGTGGCTGGGCGCGAAATCCCCATAGAACACAATAAAGCCCTCATAAATTTTGTGGGTCCCGCAGGAACGGTTCCCTCCATTCCCTTTTGGAAAATCGTCAAAGGGGACTTTTCTCCAGACCAAGTGGCGGGAAAGATTGTTCTCCTCGGATCTTCCGCAGCCACAATGCAGGATTTTCATTTCACCCCCCTCACCTCAAAAGAAACCAAGACCTTGAAGTCTCAAACAACCACGGTCTCTGGAACCCGAATGCCGGGAGTCGAAGTTCATGCGAATCTCTTACATTCCTTCCTGACGAATCAATTCATCGTTCATTCGCCAAACACTCTGACATTTACCCTCATGGGCTTACTCGGAGTGGTTTGTTGCCTGGTGATTACCCTTCTTCCCAGAGGAGAATGGGGAGTCGTGTTCGGAGTACTTGGAATATTAGGAGTGATCATTGGACTGGGCATAGCCTTGTTTATTTATGCCTATTATTGGTTGGATCTGGTTCCACTCATTGCGATCGTAAATGGGCATTTTGCCTTAGCCACTGCCTACCAGCGCTATCTCGTGGTTCGAAAAAAAAATCGCCTGGAAGCCTTGCTGGAACAAAGAGAAGAAGCCTGACATCCAACTTATTATAAGACCTTTACACCAAGATTCATTCCCGTCGTATTTATAAAACAGAGTGAAAGCGCGATTGGAAGAGCGAGGAAAATATGCCCCCTACACCTTATGCCTGTAAAATCCTGCACATCCCTCAAAAAGAGGTGAGTGTGATGAATGCGTCACCATTCGTATCCTTCGCAAATTGGATTGTCATCTTGGATTGGCCTTGAGCGGGTGAGGCAATTTCACGCAGACCAAATCAGCAAAGGGAGCAAAACATGAAAAACGCTGGCGTCATTTGTCTATTGATCCTTGGAGCGCTGCTAAATAGCTGCTCCCGGCACACGTATGTCAAAGTACCTCTAGTCTCACCTCCTCCTTCCCAACAGACGAACCTGGTCGTCCCAGGTCAAAACGCCACCCCACCCATTATCCAACCACGACCGATCATTCTGAAAGTTATGGGAAATAATACTCCCCCTTACCCCATCGGTGACATTTGGGCTGGCATACAAAGGATTCATATCATTACCGTCGATAGTCCTCGGGAATGGGTCAGGAAAGCCCTCCGCTCCCAACTCGAGGTCGCTGGATACCAAGTTGTTTTAGAGGGTGAGGCAGAGTCCTTCCCTACTGCTTCCGTCTTTTCCGGACACATACTCACCGTTTCCGGTAAACCCCGAGGCGCCGGCCTTGTGGGAGAAGTCACGTTTGAGGCGACCTACACCCTGGAGGGAAAGGAAAGGATTCAAAAACGATACACCGCAAAAGCGAGTAGGGAACCCGACTCTGGGGAAACGCCCCCTGAAGCATTTAGGGCCGTGTTAACCAAGACCTTGGCTAAAGGAGTCAGGGACGTGATGAAAGACATCAACCGGATTCACTATGGAATTCAAGAAGATTAACCGCCCCCCTCATCCCCCCCCCAGAGCGTGGCCGGTGGGAAGAAGTCTAATACCTGCTCGAGGACGAGAAGGAAATAGACCCCCGGACCGACAACAACCGGAGGGCCTTCATGTAAGGCATTAAACCCACTTTCATAGTCATATTTTGTATTTTCTCCAACATTTATGATTTGGCTACAAGGACTAAGCCACGGCCATTGGGTTTGTTAGAGCTTTCTGACAAACAAATGGCCCCTCTTAAATCGGCTCCTTTAGAACGAGCGCAACCACTACCTTAAACCCTTCAAAGATACCAAGACTTCCCAAATCGAAGGTGGTGCCGGTTCTTGTTTCCTCCTTCAATAGGTCCGGGAATGAGGTCTCACTCGGCCACGATTAGGGTAATTCCTTATACCCAATATCACACAGCTAATTATTTACTTCAAGATCCAAAGCCCTAATACCGCCTGGCACCGGGACAAATGTAAGGACAACCCGGAGGCAGCCAACAGCTCCCTCCTCACTAAAACCCGGTTATTTTTCCTCGCCACCCGTCGTTCATGGTTCCCATGGAACTAATCCTGTTAGGGGCCGCCGAGCAGCCAAATAAATTCCGCAATTCCTAACAATCCCTTTTGACCCCAAGTAGATTTATAGTTGAGGACCTTGGTGAACCAAGGTAGGAGTTTTGAACACCCTTGTGTCCTGAGCCCACCCTACTTTCCAGATCGTCTTTTAATCCATTGTTCTTTGGTCTCCGACCCCCAGATGTTATTTTCTACGGTAATCGTCTTTTTCCCCCATAGCACATAATTTCCCAAGGCTCGAAAAATTTCATCCATCGCTTTTTTTGAGTCCTTGATACCCTTGTCATCGAACGACAATCCCGGGGCAATGCAACCTTCGAGTTGTCGGTGATCGTCGTCCTGGGCATCGTGGATCAAATGTGAGGAGATCGAGGAGTCCTCCCAGAAACACAGGCACTTCACGGGTCGCCCACGTGTTTTTGTCCGCATGAGAAGTTCATACTTGCCTTTTCTCACGAAGGTGTGGCCAGTGCCCCGCTCGATGGTGGGCCAAGACTTCGTGCCAATGGTGAGGGTACCTGGGATGGAACCATTGGGGTTGGCTTTTCCCGTGCGTTTAAAAACAATGTCAGTCTTTCCAAAAACCTTCATGACCACGATCCCTTTGTTAGAGGTGAGTAAAATCCAAAGGAGTTTTGAATCAATACCTATGTTTTGCCTTGAATGAACCTTGTTTATCAATTGCCAATCCCTTTTACAGACTGCGCCTTGCCAAGATACTTGAGCAAGAAAACGGGATATTCTCATGACAAGGTAGTGTATACCATTGACCCCTCACCTTCCAGGACTACAAAATCGAAGCTTCGTTACGACGATCCACAAATTTGTCATTTCCAGGGTAGGGGCATGCTTTGTTTCATCTTGAAAAAGATCTCCGGTTTGAATCGTGCGTTAATATTCTCGGTAATAAAGCTTTTTCAGTGCGTCACCAGGCCGGGAATCTGCTTCACGATCTCACCATAAAACCCACCGAGGACGGGCACATACGTGAGAGCAAGAGAAAGGCCAGCACACGCCACACCCATACCCCGATCTCCGTTAAAAGCTTGGGTGGCTTTCACGTACATAGTAAAGATCCCCCCCAAAGGGCGAGGCTTTCTAAAACCCTTACAACAATTTCATTTGCTTAGCCTCGTGTTCCTCATGCCGATGGTATCGAATATAGCGTTGCACCACCGCGGCCGTCACCGCATCCCCCACCGTCCGAACAAAGTACCCATCCTCCCAAAACTCTCGCTTCCTCAAATGTTTCCTCAACTCTGGATACTCTCTAAACAGCTGACGGGCCGAAGTACTTTTAAAGATCCCCACCACCTGGGCAATCGAATACTGGGGAGGAAAATTCAGAAAAACATGCACAGGCTCTTTGGCCAGGTCCAATTCAACCAGCTCAAAGCCAAAGTCCTCCGCAATTTGCCGAAACACTTCCTCCGCGCGTCGTCGAATATCCTCCCGAACAATCCACCTCCGGTATTTCGATGCTCATACCAGATGGTATTTCGTGTCGTAAACCGCATGGCTAGTTCGTTTAACCGGCATCCGCCCAGGGTATCACAACCTGGCTCGGCCTCCGGCCGACTGAACTTTTCCTCCCCACTCAATGAGCGGGGCTTCCAAGTTCGCTTTAGTGACCCGATCTCAAGGAAGGAGGTTTTCGATAGCGCCAAAACATGAGCCCCGCGATTCCTGTGCCGAATAAGAACCAACTTGAAGGTTCAGGGATAGGGGAGTTTTGCGGGGTGATCGTAATGCGGGAAAACAAATTTTCTGAATGATAAAAACTGGACTCATCAAGCCATCCGCGTGAATATATTCCTAACTCATGCAGGGAACTCGTCGCGTCGATGGAAATGAACCATGAGTCACACGGTGGATCAGAATTGCGCACCAAAGCTGAACACCCTAAAACTTTAAAGGTCTGTGTCAGATCACTCCCTATCTCCCAAACCAAGTCCCCAAAGCCCGGCAAGGCCGGATCGGCCTGAAACGTATTCAGGACGTCGTGGTAATCCGAAGAACCAGAATCCAATGAATGAACAAAAGCCTCTGGCCAATTCACCGTCAGGTTGGTGATATCGTCAGCCGTTACGACAGTTCCGGGAGTCGTGGGTCCCGAATAGTTAAAACCTCCAAACACGGTTTGAATACTGGAATATGGGAGCCTCTTAACGATCTCGGAGTTAAACACCACTTCAAAATTATACTGCGTGGAAGGGGACACTTGCCCCGGTGGACGGAGCACATCTCCATCCATGACTGCCAGGGACATCCCTACCCTCTCTTTGCTAAGAAAGAAATGAGCCCCTCCATCAAAATCCGAAAATGAAAAAGAAACCGCCGCATTAGGATCTAGGAACCAATCCGTGGAGGTCCAATAGTCAAAGCCCCGAAGGCTACCATTGAGATAAATTAAAGGACTATTATAAAAGGGGTCGGCGGATACACCCAAAGAGTCACCCACAGATCTCCCAAAATCCACCTGCCATATATGCCCCATTTCGCTTTCAGGGCAATAAAGCCAACAATTCGGATCTGCTTGAGGCAGGCGCCACTCGTCAAATCCTTCAATCACGAGGTCATCAGCCCACGCCATCGCCTCGAACCAATTCATCAGTCCATCGGAGTCATGTCCGCTGGTTCGCGCAAAATTCAGATCTCCTAACCAGGTGACATCCTGATCGGTATCATAGATAAGGGTCACCTCCTGGCCAGTTGATGCCAGATACACCCCTCGATCAATCAAGTCGCCCCAAACGGGCATCGGCCACATCCCTACGACCATCATGAGGACTACCATTTTTCTCATGCGTGGACCTCCCCAATGAAAAAATTGCCTTCCTACTCCCTGACCTTCTCCCCTTTGACCGAACCTCCCGTTCAGGGGGGCCTCGCCTTCGGGCTCGGTTACCCGACCGCACCGTGGGACCGACACGTTTCACACCACCGCCGGCTCCCCCCCTCTCCTTTCGTTAAAAAATTTTTATTTTCACTTGTTCCCTCTTCATTCCGAATCTTTCCCGTGACTCACACTCCATCACGATTCTCGGCAGAAGTTCCCAATACCCTGTACTCGGAAGCGCCCTCCAATGGCTTCCTCCTCTGCCGAACCTCATGAAAAAGCCCTCTCCGACACGATGAGACCGAAAAGAACAAGCACCCCTTCAAGGCCCCCTAAGTCCATCAGACCATTTGGATGCCCGAACATGTCCGAGGGTTTCGAACCTCAACCCTCAACCGCCCAGGGTTCCAGGTCACGGTTTCGAATAAGCGTGAAAGTTGACCCTCATCTTCTACCCGTATTGCACATCTGGGTAAGGAAGATCTCCGGCACCCAACCTTAGGCTGCCCTCTGGTCAAGACCAGCCCGGACTCGTCCCGATCTCCCAGGCACAAAAGGAGCCTGTTGAATAATGAAGATATCAAGTGCCGAATTTCTCCAGGAGGACGTGGGCTATCAGAAGCTTTGGGTCGGTTCAAAAAAGTCCGTCCAGAAAGGCCGCAGCCATTTTTGGGGGCGGAGCGTACTGGCTATACGTGAGCACGGAAAAATGGCGAGAACGCCGCTGGCGGCTTTTTTCAACAGACCCAAAAGGGGAAAGGCATCTTTTCATCGGCATCGTAGAGGTCCTCTCCTTTCCCGAATTACGGTAATTTTTTTTTCATTACGGGTCGGATAAGAGGGGGTGCAATCACACTGGAGGAGGTAGAAAAAATTTGAGGGGGAGGAAAAATTGGAGCGGGCGATGGGATTTGAACCCACGACAACTTGCTTGGGAAGCAAGGACTCTACCCCTGAGCTACGCCCGCTCAATAGAAGGTAAAACCATTCTAGGTTTGGGGAGGATTTTAGTCAAGGTATCTAAAAAGCTAAATCGAAACAGGGTCTCGTTAGGTCGACACCTCAATGAGGGCAAACTTCCGTTTACCAATTTTCATGGCATAGCGTTGGCCGACTTCCAGGTGAATGATCTCATTGGAATCCGTGACTTTTTTCCCATCGATTTGCACGGCTCCTTGAACAATCAGTCGGCGTGATTCACCTTTGCTGGGAATGAGACCGGTCCGCATCAACAAATCCACGATGGGCATCGAACAGTCTGATGATGGCTCAAAATCCATGGCAGATAATCGGACATGGGCGTCGGGAACATCCGGAAAGTTTCGTTTTTGGAATCGTTGTTGGAAGTCGGCTTTGCCTTCCTCTGCTCCCGTATCACCATGATACTGCCGAACCAAGAGCTCCGCTAAGGCTTTCTTGGCTTCCATTGGGTGCTGCTGCTTGACAGTAAGTAAATCGGCAACGGTGAGTAACTCATAATACCGCATCATAAGGTCATCGCTAATGGACATGAGTTTCCCAAACATGTCTGCGGGTCGATCTTCCAACGCGATGAAATTTCCGAAACTTTTACTCATTTTCCGAACACCATCCGTCCCTTCCAAGAGGGGCATTGTGAGCACCACCTGCGGCTTCTGGCCATAATCCCGCTGCAAATCCCTTCCCACCAAGAGATTGAATTTCTGATCGGTTCCGCCTAATTCCACATCGGCTTCCAGCACGACGGAATCATAGCCCTGTACCAAGGGGTAGAGAAATTCATGGATACTGATCGGTTTTTGGTCTCGATATCGTTTAGAAAAATCATCTCGTTCCAACATTCTTGCCACACTATAATGCGAACAGAGTTCCACCATCTTTTCCGATGGCATGCCGCTCATCCATCGACTATTAAATTCAATGCGGGTTTTCTCGGGGTCCAGAGATTTAAAAATCTGTCGTTCATACGTTTTGGCGTTGGCCTCTACCTGTTCCTTTGTCAGGGCGACGCGCGTTTCGGACACCCCCGTGGGATCCCCGATCATACCGGTAAAATCTCCGATGAGAAAAATGACTTCGTGGCCTAAATCTTGAAAATGTTTGAGTTTTTGAATCAGGACGGTATGACCCAAATGAAGGTCCGGCGCCGTGGGATCAAACCCCGCTTTAATTTTCAGCGGTCGCCCGGTTTGGAATGATGCGGCCAGCTTGGCCTTTAATTCTTCGAGTTGAATCACTTCCACCGTTCCCCGAAGAATGAGATCCAGATGCGTATCTAGTTCCGTTTGCGCCATAGTGTGTTCAAGTATCCCTTTTATGAGTTTCCCTTCACCCCTGCTTCCAATCCCCCGATCATGACGAACGGACGAACCTGCTGCAACCGCTTCGGGCCTATTCCGGACACGTTGATCAAATCTTCCACACGCTGAAACGCTCCATGGGTGGCACGATACTTCACGATGCGTTGAGCCAATACTGGGCCTATTCCCGGAAGATGGATTAATTGGTTCTCAGTTCCCGCATTCACATCGATCACCAAACCTGCGTGGGTCCCAGAAACAAATGGGAGCCCACGGGAAGAGAATGCTTTGGTCCCTTGAGGTTTCTCCCTTGAATCAACGGTAGTGGCAGGGACCTGAAGGTTATCAGTGAGGACGGCAGGTTGTTTAGCCGGTTGGCCATCATTTCCCAACCCTCCCATCAGGTACACCCAAAGAACCACCCCACCTAATAGAGTTAACTTCATTCCCAACGAACTTCTCCATGAGAGTCGGTCAAACCACGTACCCCCCGAAACATCGTTCTTTTTCCGAATCCTAGTCGAAATCATGATTAATAAACAGAAACACTCCAGTGGGTTGAGGGAGTTAAACCGGTTTTCTGGCCTGGTGAATCGCCATCCCACTCACATCCTCCATCGCCTCCAGCATACCCTCTGACAACGTAGGATGGGCATGAATGAGTTCGGACAGTTGGTGCACGGTTAACCCACTCTGGATCGCGAGAGCGGCTTCATGCACCAAATCGGCCGCATGAGAACCGATGATATGCACGCCAAGGATGTGATGAGATTGTGCATCGGCAATGACTTTAAACTGCCCCACCGTCTCCCCCACCGCCTGAGCTTTTCCCAAACCCGCATACCGAAATCGACCAATCGCTACCGATAGTCCCTGCTGTTGAGCCTGGTCTTCGGTTAGGCCCACGCGGCCGATTTCCGGCAGGGTAAAAATCCCGGCAGGAATCACATCATAGTTCATCGTTTCCGACTTGCCTAACGCATTCGCCACTGCCACTTTTCCTTGAGCCGAGGCCACATGAGCCAACATGGATATTCCCGTGACATCTCCAATGGCATAGATCCCAGGGGTCGAGGTCTCCATACGGTCGTTCACGAGAATCTCCTCCCGAGTCCCGGTATTCACACCCACTTCCTTCAATCCTATCCCCTGAGAATTCATCCGACGCCCGACTGAAATCAATAATTTTTCGGCCTGAAGTTCTTCCCCATTGGTCAGACAGACTCGAACCCCCACATCCTCCCGAGACCATTCTGTAATTTGAGTATTCACATACGATTGCACTTTTCGTTTCTTCAACTCCCGATTGAGCACGCCGACCACGTCCACATCTTCCGTCGGAAGCAAGGTGGGCATCATTTCAATGATGGACACCTGGGCTCCCAACCCACTCCACAAACAGGCAAACTCACACCCCTCTACTCCGCCGCCAAGAATGATCACACTTTTGGGAATATCCGTGAGGTCCAAGGCATCCTTACTGGTGAGCACGACCTCACCATCAATCGGAAACTGAGGAAGATTGGGCCAGGACGATCCGGTGGCCAGGACAATGGCCTCGCCCCTTAAGGTTTGTTCGGTTCCTTCAGCGGTCCTTACCCGGATCTCCCCCGACGACACCAATTCT
Source organism: Nitrospirales bacterium (assembly GCA_965223495.1). Lineage (GTDB taxonomy): Bacteria > Nitrospirota > Nitrospiria > Nitrospirales > UBA8639 > Nitrospira_E. The sequence goes on from OZ245001.1 coordinate 2,137,438, forward strand.
CCCCTCCCCTTTACGAAGGTAATCTTCCATTGTTTGAAAAGGGTTCCAATACCTTTCACTAAGGAGTTCACCACATCATTTTTTCGGGAAATCATCTGCTTAAGGTCAAACCCCAGAGTCCCTCCTAGTTGCAACCCAAACTTTTGAGCATGCCGGGCTCGTTCCCCTAAATCAACCAAACCAAGAAGGGTTTTACTCGGGATACAGCCCCAATTCAAACAGACTCCACCCAGGGCCTGTTCTTCGATAACCGTGACCCGTGCGCCCAATTGGGCCGCCCGGATGGCCGCAACGTACCCTCCCGGACCGCCCCCTAGAATGATGAGATGAGACCGATCCGTCATGAATCGACGGAGGTTAAAAAGGCATGGTATTGCTCTGCGGACATCAACCCCTCTACTTCGCTCGGATTGGATAATTCCAGGACGACCATCCACCCCCGCCCATAGGGTTCTTGGTTAATCATCTCGGGATGGTCTTGCAACTCGGCATTCACCTGTACGACCGTGCCCGTCACCGGGGCATAAATCGTGGAGGTGGCTTTGGTCGACTCGACTTCACCCAGCTCAGCGTCCGCATCCACACTGGATCCTACTTGGGGAAGATCCACAAACACCACATCGCCCAGCGCATCCTGAGCAAAATGGCTGATGCCTAACGTCGCCTGATTCCCATCAAGTCGGAGCCATTCATGCTCTTTGTGGTAGCGTAGGTCATTCGGAATGTTCGATTGTTCCATTGGTCCTCCTGATTCATCTGTCTTGCCGTAAAGTGTTCAGGAACAAAATTTGAGTCCGTTCCTGGTGCCGCTCACTGTGTCGGGAGCATGGTACCCTCAAATTGACACTCTAACCGTTACCGAAATTCACCTGAAAATTGGGAAAGGATTCTGAGGCCTAAGAAAAGGCACGAAGGTCGTGGACCACACCAATCCCTACCGGAAATTCTTGAAGCGGAAAGAACCCTGGTTGCCTCGCATCCGGAATAATTCGCTTATGTCCCTGCGAGGGTACACTTACCCATACCCGTCCGGGATCATCAACCACCGGCAGCAATCGATTTAAAATAGCCTTGGTCGAGATTCTTCGTAATTTCTCAATGGCCATGGCCTGGTCATGGGAGGATCGCCGGTCGATTTCTGGCCGAACATAAAAAAAGGAAAAGGGACGTTGAACCGCTTCCATCGCATCTTCGGCATAATCCACTAACGCCCCGACTGGATCGGTGAGCCCATGAGGATGCAATTCCAACCCAAATTGAACCTCAGGCCTCCCTTGACGCACATGACGAACCAATTTTTCTGCCAAATCCAATCGGGACCGGGCCTTCCACCCAGCCCATCCCCAGAATTCTCCACTGGCTGGAGCTCGTTTGAGTGCCGCCCCTCGCCGATGACTTCCCTCCAGCCTCGAATCTAGAGTTGAGGCAAAAACCTGGGAAGGCACCAGCGCCAAACCAAAGCTTTCCTGAAATCGGGCCAGTCCCATCGGGGACACTCCATCATGAATCCCCAAGGGGTAGTCACTCAAGATAAGCACTCCATTAATCCCTACCCCCGATAATTTCATGAAAAAGGTATACAAATACTTTTGATAGTTTGGGTGAAAAATATCAAAATACCCATTGGCTTCCAAACGTTGAGAATCCACATCATAGGTGCGATCTTGCCATCTGCGGGTTTTTGCCCAATCCCAGTACCCCGCACACCGAAGATTGACCCCCACATATACTTGAAGATCTTGCTGGTGACTCCTATCAGCAAAGGAACGTAAAAGGGACTGAAGTTCCGAAAAATCACGGGGATAATGAGACATGGCCTGGTTGTTTTTCTCTGGGGATGTCCGACGACACCCTAAATCTATCACCAAACTGGTAATCCCATCTTCCCGCATCCTTCGAATGCCCTGATCAAATCCTTCGGAGGCCGGCAATTGCCCGAGCGTTAATCGAATCGCTTGAATATCCTGCGGGGGTTGCGTACCTCGCTCGAGAAATCTTTGAACTTCCTCATATTTTGAAGCCGCACCCTGTTGAAAACGATGTCCCTCCCTTGCCGAGGCTAATCGGCGATATTCCTCGCTGGCCGATTGGAGTTCTCCAACCTGATGATAGGATTCCGCCAAGAGCCATCGGCCTTCGTGTTCCATGGAGGACTCCGGTTTTAAGGCCAATAACCGCCTCAATTCACTGATGGCTCGGGAATATTCCTGTCCATGAAAATACTCCTTGGCCACTTGGAATAATTGCTGATGAATGCGTTGAACGTGCTGAGCGCTAGGACCGGACTTCTTCGGTTTTCTGGAGTCCAAAGCAGGGGTCGATACCTTAGAGGGAAGCGCAGAATCCACCGGGGTGTCATGCGGCGGACGAGTCCGGGTACAGGCCACCAACATCAGTACGGCCAGAATACAACAACCCCCAATCTTAAACATTCGTGCCACCATCCCCAGCGTCTTTCTAAAAAGAAAGCAATACGATCTTGGTTCCTTCAACCACGATGCTTTCTAAAGGGCTCATTTATCCCAATTCGGATTCGGGGAAAAAATACCGTATTTCAATTTGGGCATTTTCCTCAGAATCGGACCCATGAACGGCATTGGCTTCAATGGAAGCTCCGTGCACGGCTCTTATCGTTCCCGGTTCGGCCTTTTTAGGGTCGGTCGCCCCCATCAAATCGCGATTCGTCTTCACCGCATCCTTGCCCTCTAAGACTAACACCACCACCGGGCCTGAGCACATATAGGTGGTTAGATCATGAAAAAAAGGCCGTTCACGATGCACCGCATAAAAACCTTCAGCCACAGCCTTGGTTAACTGCATCATTTTCATAGCCAGGGGGATCAAACCAGCCTCTTCATAACGTCGAATAATATCGCCAATCGCATGGTTGGCTACGGCATCCGGTTTAATAATCGCTAACGTTCGATCGGCCATACAGAGTCGTCCTTTCGCCTAAATGAAAAATGTGAAGAGAAAAAAACATTGTAGGGTCCCGCCTGCATATTTGCAAACCGAAAGCCAAAGATAAAACCATTCAGAAACAATATGTTAGAAGAGAATTTTCCGTAAAACTTGTGCGATAGATCAAACAGGTCAGGGGTCAATTACCACACCCCCCTTCGAGGACTTCCGCAGATACCCAGCATGAAGGAAAAAGAAAGACCTCGAAGGCGGGACAGAAGGTCTTCCCGGCAATTCCGACCAATCCCTATGCCCCCTCTTCGGCACAGACTTGGGGAGGTCGGGTATCTCGCCCCTCGCCCTTAGTCAAGACGATGGAGTGGACCTGTTTCACATTCGCACATAAATCGCCCAATCCCGGTGTAACGAGGCGGAAAGGACCGCCTCGATCGGAAGGGACAGCTGCCCCACTCTGTTCGTACCATAACATTCCGAAGTCTTTTGCTTGTTGTAAGGTGAGGCAGGCGGAATAGTTGCCATCCTGCGAATAAAAGGTGACATGATCCACTCCGGGATTGAGCGTGGCGACATCCAATAAGGCTTTGACCCGAAGAGCCTTTCCACTCATCCCTGGCATGACTGTTCCAAGATCCTCAACCTGTAAGTTGGAGGGCAATTGCCCCAGAATCCGACGGGTAAAGTGAATCGGTTGATAGACATCTCCCTCGATCACAATCTCGGGTTCCTGAGTTTCCCTTACCGGGGCCATGACTGAAAGTAGGGCTGTCAAGAAATCGTTCATGGGAGTGGGGATTCCCAACTCCTTACCTTTGCGACTGATATACCCGTTTAAATCATCGATTTCCGTGCCACGACCCGCTTTCCAATCATCATACATGGAGGTGTGAATATCCCGAACTTCCTGAGACGCCTTCACGACTTTCTCTGGCATATCTTCCGACAGTGGGATGCGATGAGCCGCCATCGCCACGGCCGAAACTTCCCGGACTATCGTCGAAATGACCGTTTGCAGCTCGGGATGATCTAGAGCCTTGGCTACGCAATCATTCAGTAAGACCGTTAAGGGATTAAAGACACAATTCCAACACATTTTCTCCCATTTAGATCGGCGGATGTCCCTACTGATCGTACAAGAAATTCCAGCATCCAAAAACAGTTGGGCGATGGCCTGTGCCCGTGGACTTTCCATCCCCATCAATTCGCCAATGGCCACCATGCCCTTTTTATAATGGGCGATAACTCCGGGTTCCAAAATTTTGGAATAAATAAACGCCACTCCCCCGACAATCCGATCCGGCCCAAAACGACGCGTCAATCGATCCTCAATCGTCACGCCATTTTGGAGAGTCAAAATGGTCGTGGTGGGCCGCAAGACCGGCTCCAGTTGATTCATGGTTTCTTCGAGGTCATAGGCCTTTATGCCAAGAATAATGAGATCGGGAGCTGGGAGTTCCTTGGGATCAGAAGCAGATTGCGGATGAATCGTAAAGCTATCCCCGATTGCGCTTTGAATCGTAAGGCCGTTTTTCTCCAACGCGGCTTGAGTCCCTGGACGTAAAAGAAAGGTGACATTGGGGTAACGTCGACCGAGGTGGGCACCGAAAAATCCACCCACGGATCCAGCCCCAACAATCATGATGTGCTTCATGGCCATTCCTTTCTTGGACTTGTATGAATTTATTAAACAAACATATTATACTGAGAAAATTTTCGTGAAAGGAAACACCACATGACTGGAATTCCCGTTCATGATTTCCACTTCAAGGCCCAGCATATCATTCCTGGTATCGTGAGGTCTTTAGCCCTGGTCACGCTCTTTGGAGTCTTTGCTTGGTTCATTCCCCAAGGGGCGAGGGCAGAAGAACCGTGGACGTTAACCAATGACCAACGTCGAGCCTTTTTGCATTATTACTCCCCCATCATCCTCAAGCGGGCTGACGAAAACAAAAAGAAAGGCAAGCTCCGGGGGCACGATTGGATTACCAACTTCAATTATGACCGTGACGGCAACTTCACCAATAATCGGCGGAACTGGAAGAAAGAAAAATATCAGTTTATCGACCAAACGGCCCATCAAGACTGGCAGATTCGCCCTACCCTGTACAGTGCGATCATTGAATTCATGCAGGACGGGCACAAAAGCGTGATTTTGCTCTATCATGTCTATCATGCCATGCAAGGGTGTTTGCAGGTTACTTGCATCAATGAGGATATTCATGATTGGGAACGCATCGAACTCCGGCTGGATCACATCCATCCGAAGGGCCCAAATCATGGAGAAACGATTCGCTATCACGTGCTCACCGCCCATTCTAAGCATACAGGGCGGTTGGGGGGGCATGGGGATTTGCATTATCTGGACAATTTTGAAACACCCCAAACCATCGCGGGAAAACATTTGCTCGTATGGCAGGCCAAATGGCGGGGTGGTATTGGTTCACGAAAGGGAGAATTACGGTTCGTGGAAGAAGGATGGGATGGCTTTTACCATAAGCGCGCGAAAATAGACGTCAGCGGCTATCGCCTGGATAAGCCATTTCATTACATCTTCGTTAATCAAGATGCGATCGGGACTCCTACCTTTCTGAAAGCTCTCCCGCTTACCCAGGAAAATGCCAAAATGCTGGCATCAGGGAAGGATGACGATCGTGTCATCGACACCGAGGATACGAAACGCATCACCTATGAACTCCAAGATCTGGCCGATGTGTTTCCCACTCATTGGGTCCATGCTAATGGACAAAATACGAATACCAACTGGACCGGGAAAAGCACCTTCATTGCGATTGAGCAGGAACTGACGACGACCATAACAGGCACCGCGATTACTGTTCCGGTTGGCCTTCAAGAATTTTTAAGACAGTCCCTTCAGAGAAATGGACCGGGAATTCGAAAAGGCTATCCCCAAAAGCATTGGTTTTGGGGAACCTATTTTTGGGGACAAGCGAAGTCGTGGACCGATAAGGCTTACGACGCACGCAATCAAGTATGGCCCCAACACGATTATTATGCCCATATCGGTGGAAAAACCTTTAATCCGGGAGGATGGTTACCCAAAGGATGGCATCTGGAAGAAAATGGGGGGTTTGATGGGCGATGGACGCCCTTATTCCCGGATTAAGATCATCGGAGTCGCACCCTCCAGTAGAAGAAAGAATTTCACAACACTTGTCTATTTACGGAAAGGGCCTACCCTTATGAATTCGCTATACGAAATCACTTGCCAAACGATGGACGGAGAGGAACGACCCCTTTCCACCTATAAAGATAAGGTGTTACTCATCGTGAACACCGCATCCAAATGCGGGTTGACTCCTCAGTTTCAGGGACTGGAACAGCTGTATCAACGATTTCACCAACAGGGCTTGGAGATCCTGGGATTTCCTTGCAATCAGTTTGGTAGCCAAGATCCCGGCACCAACGAAGAAATTTTAGAGTATTGTCAGTCTCACTATTCCGTCACCTTCCCAATGTTTAAAAAAATTGAGGTGAATGGACCTGAAACCCACCCCCTGTATCGCTACCTAAAAAGTCAGGCCCCAGGAGTGCTGGGCTCTGAAACCATCAAATGGAACTTCACCAAATTTCTGGTGGATCAATCTGGGAGGGTCTTAGCACGCTTCGCCCCAACGACCAAACCAGAGGACTTAATTACTCCCATTCAACACCTTTTCACTCCCACCCGATCGTAAGGTGTTCCATTCCCCAGACCCTCAGGGGAATAATAAGACGAAGGTCCCACCCCAACAGCCCCCAGGCTCAACATTCAACCGGCCCGACCGTGACATGAACTGTTAAAAAAGTTTGAAAGGATTATCAGGTCGATTTCAAGCAATCGAGAAAGTGAAAGGAACGATGTGTTCCATTCACATTGCCAGCCATTGGCCCCCTAAGCCCTATCTCATTATTTTTAATAGGATTTTCCACTCTTCGGTTTGAGTTTTCCCGCACTACACAACTTGGCCCTAATATTGCTCTTTCTCTTTTTCATGAAGGGACCGGAACACGTAACATTTTTCTCAGCCCATGGAGTAGGACCATGTTAATCCTAGACCCACATAGTGATTTCACTTCCTCAAAACCAGCTTCTTCGAGTTCGGAGGCTAAACCCCAAAACCTCACCGTCATTCCCCACAAACCTCGATACGCCCCTATGATGGAGTTTTTTTCATCCCTGTTTCAGCATGCCAACCAGACCAACCCACATCATACCGAGCCGGCCGAACCGGAAGCGTCAGACTTTTCCCATACATGGTGGCCTCTTAATTGGTCGCACCCCATATTCTCTAAACCCTTGAATGCGGAACAACTGGAAGCCAATCTCTTCGAAGAAGAAACACGCATTCGCCGGTATACGGCGGGACAAGACAGAGATTATTTTCTTCATTTGGTGGGAGAAGCCAGAAATGCTATTAGCGCACAACCCCCGCGTCTCATGTATGCCCAACAATTGGCCGGGCACATTTCGAGCAACATCGGTTTTATGAAAACCGTCCTCCCTCATATTTTGGCGCTTTTAATTTTGTTGGCCTATTTTGGGGGTCTGGCTTATACCATTCTGAACAGTGGATTTTTTCACCAGTTCAACAATATAGAAGAGTCTCCACTCCACATCCTCTTCATGGCCGCCTATATGGGTGTCGCAGGAGGAGCGGTCAGCATGATGTTCGATTTTCAAAAAATTTTCAAAAAATGCCAGCCGCCTTTTTTGGCGCTCATTCACTTGGTTCTTCGTCCGCTAGTGGGGGGATTTTTAGCAGCTTTTATGTTGAGTGTCTTGGTCAGTGGCATCCTCAATGACCTGATTCCTTCCCTATTTCTTACTCCGTTTGATCCTGAGCAATCGCCGGGAAAATTATTCTTTGGGATTTTTGGGTTATCATTTTTATTCGGATTTTCCGAACGCATCCCCTCCATGATTATTCAGCGCACCTTCCAATCCATCAAAGAGGACTCAAATCAGCCACACTAACGTCGGCAAAACAACGAAGTTATAATCTCCTTCACAAAAGCACATTGCCCGGAACAAATCGGTATATTTAGGGACTCCTCACTCAGTCGAACGTTCCGAGGGGAGGGATTTTCGTTCCCCTCATCAATCTTTTCATGAGGAGGGTTCATGAAACCACCAAAATCGTTCTTGGTAAGTCCCGCACTCACGAGCTTGTTGGCCACCTCAGCCTTCGGTTCCACGGCAGTGGCTCATGCCGGGGACATGGGAGAAGCCGGACAATGTCATGGGGTCAATGCCTGTAAAGGAAAAGGCGATTGCCAAGGCATGGGTCATGAATCTGAAGGGAAAAATGCCTGCAAGGGGAAAGGGTGGGTCAAGATGACCAAAGCCGAATGTGAAAAGAATCCCAAAGGGAAATGGGAACCCCTGCCCGAGAAGCATTAAACGACATTTTCCCCACTCCTTCCTTTCCTTACTTCATTAGTCGGATGACTGGTAAGGAGGGGTTCGGTGGGGGAATGAATCCATCAGCGCTTTTGGGGAGCCCCCCGTACCACCAATACCGAGCAGTGGGCGTGACGAACAATGCCGTGGGACACACTTCCCAAAAAAAACCGTCGAAGGCCAGTCAACCCTCTCGAACCGACCACGACCATATCCGCCTTGACGTCATGGGCAGCATCCAAAATCTCGTGAACTTCATGGCCCAACGCCATGCGTTCTACGATCGTTAAATGGGGTTTCGCCAAGGCTTGTTGGGCCTTCTCCAAAAGCTCAACGCCCTGTTTCCCTCGATTTCCACACAACTCCTTGGCCATTTTTCTAAATTCAGCGCGACTTCTCCCGGCTCCCGTCAAGATCCCCTCGGTTTGAATGGCGTGTTTTTTGACCACATGGAGTATCGTCAGCCGGGACCCCTTGGGAAAATCCACCGAATTAAGAAAATTCACCGCAGCCCAGGAGTCAGAAGACCCATCGATTGCCAGGAGGAGGTTCATCCCCATGGCACCTTTCTTTTTCCGCGGCATTCTCCGTCCAATCAAAACAGAGCACGAGGAATCCGCCAACACCCATTCACTCACGCTTCCGATCAGCAAACTTGATATTCGTGAAAGGCCTCTGGAACCTAAGACGACTAAATCAATTTTTCTCTTTTTCACGGTTTGCAATATTTCGTTGCCGGGTAACCCCTTTGCCATCAGGTAATGAAGCGTCACCCTATCCGATTCGAGGGCTTTCCCCAACCGACGTAAAGTATCTGGAACGTCAGGGGGTTGGGGTTTTAACGAAGACGGATTGTCGGAAGAAGATGCCCCCTCTTCATTGGTTTGAACATGCAGGACAAACAATTCCGACCCAGGAGGAAATTCTATTTGTTGAATCGCATTGACGGCTATCTTGGAATATTTGGAATAATCAATCGCTAAAAGAATTCGCACGATTTCCCTCCTTACAATTGTACTCACCCCACCAGGTCTTCCTTGATCTTTTTGATCCACGATCGAATATCATCAACAACCTTTCATGACACCAGTTTACTCAAATTCCCTAACGTGGGGGAACACCAAACTTTCAGTTTGCCACTAGCGCCCAGCTCTCATCGAGACGGAAAGGGACTTGCTTCTGCAACCGTCCTTACGAATGGGATACCGGAAGGAGCGCCCGTATTTTTGTCTCCACCACCTCTGGGTCCGTAATTCCACGAAATCGAAGGGTTTGATCGGATTCCATTCCGCGAATCAACACCGTCCCAATTCCTAAAAATCTGGCCAACGGGCCTTGAGTAACCTCAATGACCTTAACATTTTGGATATCGATACGGTTCATGATTGTTCCAGAATAGCCATTTTGAATTATCACCTGTCGGGAAGTGAGAACATAATGGGCCCAATAGCGAAGGAGTGCAGCGGTTCCCAGCAAAAGCCCCGCCCCAACGATCCACAACTCCCACCCGTGAATACCCGATCGGATAAACAGCACCCCTCTGAAGGCTGTCCAGACACAAAAAAAATACAACCAACTGAATTGTCTCCAAGAGGGATAGCTTTTCCACACGGTGCGTTCCTGTCCTTGGTGATCGCTCATTGTCCCTATTCCGGCAAATACAACCCCACGCAAGCGGCTGATGGTTGCACCCTATAAAGACCAAGCTTCTCTCATCCGATTTTTTTGGGAAATCTATACCAATACATTTTCACTCAATTAATCTGGGTCCAGGATTGTAAGAATAGAGGTTGATTTTCCATTCTAACTTCAGGACTAATTGGATCGAGGTAAAACGCCACACATCGTAAAAAGCAACCTGAGGCCACATGCAACACCGTCTAAGAAGTCACACTCTCCAGCCTTTCCTTTTTTACACAAGAAAGCTGTGTTTTGCCAAAACCCAACCTCAAAAGAGCATGTGCTCAACAAATGCGACCAATGCCGAAAACTGCCCCACCAGCCTTTCCAGAATCTGATTCCCGATTAACCTTACCCGAAATTGCAATCAATGTTCTCAACTTTGGCCACAGTATTGCTAGTTCAATCGTGACGAGTCTTCTCTCTCACGAATATTCATGTTGAGAATCATTCTTTTGCATTGACAAAAACCAAGCTTCTCGAAAGGAGGGAAAAGCATGATTCAGGAAGTCAGTGGTGATATTTTATTGAGTAAAGCAGCAGCCTTGGCCCACGGAATTGCTCCTCACGACCATTTTAATAATGGTTTAGCCCTGGCCCTGCGTGAGCGATGGCCGGCGATGGTAAAGGATTTTCGTCATTATTGCCAGGTTTCGGAACCCCACCCTGGAGAGCTTTGGAGTTGGGCGGGTGCGGGAGGAATTCGAATCATAAATCTCTTAACGCAAGAGGCCCCTCCAAGCCACGGTGCCAAACCTGGTAAGGCGACTCTGGCCAATCTCAATCGATGCCTTAAAGCGTTACGTGAGACCATAGAATCGACCGGACTGGAAAGTGTAGCCTTACCAAAACTGGCAACTGGGGTAGGAGGGCTTGACTGGAAAGATGTGAAACCCTTGCTGGAAAAACGCCTGGGGGAAATAACCACTCCCATCTTTGTTTATTCCACCTATCGCCCAGGAACGGAAGCCCAAGAAGCCTAATACCAAAAACTTCACACGTTAGTTTCCGCAAGACAGCATTTTTTGAATTTCTTGCCGCTTCCGCACGGGCAAAGAACATTCCGACCCAAGCGGCCATGCTTGGGTCGGATCATTCCATGAAGGGCCTGAGTTATCCGTGAACGCGGGTCCTGTTGAAAAATCTTCCCGAGCATTTCCCACAATTCCGGATGTTTATTGGCCATTTTTTCGGGATTTTCAAAAAAATACTCCGAAACAACCGCGAAAAATTCGGCTTCATTGGTCAATCCATAAGGATTGATATCAGATCGGCCATTCCGCATCTTATCCATTTCCCGATGCATCACCCGTAACCAGGGAATGATGGCTTTTGAAGGTAAGGCTACTTCCGGGACACCATCGACCATTCCATCGGATTTATCGACCAAATGAACAAACTCGTGAATGCCCACGTTTCTGCGATCCCGAGCATCATGGAATCCTTGTAACAAGTCCGGCATGGATAGAATCATCAACCGGTTCATCGCACCGGATCCCACCATTCCCAAAATATCGCGATTCTTACCTTCTCCTGTTTGAAAATGGTGATTGAAAGACGTTGGATAAACCAGCACTTCTCGAATGTGTCCCCATTCCCAACCTGGAAATCCAAATATAGGAATAATGGCACTCGCGGCCACCAGGACACGCACTCGATCATTGACCGTCATGTTAATTCCGGTGATTCGTTTTTCCTTGAGAAAAATGTGCACTTCCTCTTGAAACCGTGTTCGCTCAGAAGCAGTGAGGTTTTGGTAAAAGTCCACGTCTAGTTCTAAGATGGCCTTCCAAGCAGGAGGAAACGTCATCTGACGAATACGAGCCCGTTCCCGAATTCCTTTGGTAAGAAGGCGATAGAAGCTTACCCCCAATGCTCCCATTCCTAATAGTGAGAGACCCAATTCTGTTCCAGAGAGACGCAGAGACTGCAGAATCAGAACGAGGATGGCACAAATGATCCCTATGAGAACGATGACAAGCCAACGATGGGTACGCTCTTGACGTCTTCGAATCTGGGCGTGTTGAATAATGAAGATATCAAGGGCCAAATTTCGCCAGGAGGACGTTGGCTATCAGAAGCTTCGGGTCTGTTCAAAAAAGTCCGTCCAGCAAGGCCGCAGCCATTTTTACGCGCGGAGCGTACTGGCTATACGTGAGCACGGGAAAATGGCGAGAACGCCGCTGGCGGCTTTTTTCAACAGACCCAATCTCTAAAAGGCGACTACACAAGAGTTCACACCCCTTTCTACCCAGGTGAGGAATAAATGAAATAGACGGGATTGATACGATACTGTAGTCGCTGGCATAGCTTATGAAACATGAACACCCCTTTTCCATTAGTCAAAAAGCAACATTTAAGCTCAAAAAGTTGGATCACCGGGGCTCACCTCCTCCGGACATTCGACGACAGCCGGCAAACGGCAAACAACAAACATTCATCGTCATGATCAAGACACCATTCTGATCTACCGCCACGAAAATGGTCATTCCAAGGGATCGGTCATCTTTTTCACCCGACAGGGTATGGAAGCCTGAAAACTGAACGAAGAGGATATCGTAGATTTACACAGACATTTTGAAGGCCAACTCCGCACCTTCCCCCTAAAAATAGGTCCTTACTCTTAATCTAGACCACTAAATCGTCCTAAATCCGAGGCTTAGGCGGCTGGCCGAAAAATAGAATCCAAAACAAAAATAATTACTGTCAGCAAGTTGAAATGGCATAAAATTCAAAAAACCCGTGCGGAAGGGGTCCCAAACCGACTACACTACTCCAAAGCACGCGTCCCTGGCGCACATCATTCACGCATCTTTTACTTATCTGGTTTTGACATAGAAAGGATAGACCATTCATGGCTCAATCACACAAACAGTATGCCGAAGGTTCATCTGGAGAACTCTATGGATACACAGGGCAAGACGCCCCATCTGGAACCGTCGCATTGGTAGAAGAGGATGGAAAAACCCTCACGGAGGCTGGGACCAATTTCTGCAAAAAACGAGGGTACCCTTCCCCCACTGTCGAGGCCATACGAGTAATTTACGATCAATATCATTCCCCCGCCATTCAACAGGCCATGGAAGCACACAAGAAAAATGAGGAAAATATCCGGGCTCTGCAAGAAAAAACCAAACAATACTCAGAGCGCTTGCGCCTAGATTGGGAAGCCCAGGACAAGGCCTTTAAGGCCCAAGCGGCCAAAAAATAAACGCCTCCCGCAAACCGGTTTCAATGTTGCCGGCGAGGAGACCTCATTCTTCGCCGGCCCCCCTTACACCTCACCCATTGTATTCTTTCTTTCCCCTGTAGTTGACAAATTCTCCATATGTCCATTAGTCTGGACATATGGACATACAACAGGCCCTCCTCGCTTTCGATGCCCTCTCTCAAGAAACCAGGCTCCGGGTATTTCGCCTCCTGGTGGAATATGGACCAGATGGAGCACAAGCCGGCCTGCTGAGTCAGACCTTGGAGGTGCCCCATAATACCTTGTCCTTTCATCTTTCTCATATGAGCACGGCGGGCCTCGTTCAGTCTCGGCGGGAAGGCCGCATGATCATCTACAGCGCCAATTTCGAGTTTTTCAACGATTTGCTTAGGTTCATGGTCAAGGACTGCTGCCGGGAAGATATGGTCAAGCTTCGCGACAGCACGAAAAAGAAGTGCAGTATTATCGAACTGGCCCATTGCTGTCCCACGACGCCTTAAGGAGGCCTTTTCCATGAAACGTCTCCATATCCATATTGGAGTTGAGCGGTTAGATGAAGCCATCCAGTTTTACAGCAAACTCTTGGGGACAGAACCGACGAAACGAAAACCGGACTATGCTAAATGGATGGTGGAGGACCCAGGCATCAATTTGGCCATCTCCACACGCGCTTCTACCAAAGGCGTCGATCACTTGGGCATTCAAGTGGAGGAAGAACGAGAACTCCGTGAGCTTCGGACTCAACTTCAGGAGGGACAGATTCCCATGGGCGAAGAAGGCGAGACGCTCTGTTGCTATGCGAAATCGGATAAATCTTGGGTCATGGATCCCGCCGGGATTGCCTGGGAAGCTTACCGGACGATGGAGGATGCCGAAATCGTTTCCACCAAAGTCTCGGAAGCTGAATCGGCCTGTTGCACGCCAGAGGTCTTGGCAAGCCCAAACACCGCGCAATCAACGACAGACTCCACCAGTTGCTGTACGTAATGTCTACAGGGATTCAAAAAATCCTCGTCCTCTGCACAGGAAACTCCTGCCGCTCCATCATGGCGGAAGCCCTCATCAATCACCTGGGCAAGGGAAGGCATCAAGCCAACAGTGCCGGAAGTCATCCTACCGGAGCCGTTCATCCCCGCGCCCTCGAGATGTTGAAACAACACGGCATTCCTTCGGGCCAGCCACGCAGTAAATCCTGGAACGAGATGACCCATCAACCATTCGATCTCATCATCACGGTCTGCGATCAAGCCGCGGCCGAAGCCTGCCCCAATTTCCCAGGACAACCGCGCACTCAACACTGGAGCATTCCGGATCCGGCCAAGGCTTCCGGTAGCGAAGAAGACATCCAAGCTGCGTTCGATCACGCGTTTCTCCTGCTCAAAACCAGAATCGAAGCCCTGGTTTCATGACCTCCTGTTCCTCCCGTCGCCTCTCATTTCTCGATCGCTATCTCACGGCCTGGATCGCCTTAGCGATGGTGGCCGGTGTCACGATCGGAACTGTCATCACCAATGCCCCGGAGTTTATCTACAGTTTGGCCTGGGGAAAGACCAATATCCCCATCGCCATCGGCCTCATCCTCATGATGTACCCGCCTTTGGCTCGCGTGAAATACGAAGAATTACCCCTGATCTTCAAGCACTGGAATATTTTACTCCTCTCCCTCATCCAAAATTGGATCATCGGTCCTTTGCTCATGTTCACCTTGGCGGTACTTTTTCTTTCAGACCGACCGGAATACATGTCGGGACTCATTCTCATCGGGCTGGCTCGGTGTATCGCCATGGTCCTTATCTGGAATCAATTGGCAGAAGGTGATAACCAATACGGGGCCGCCTTGGTGGCCTTCAATAGCCTATTTCAACTGATGTTCTTCAGCGTCTACGCTTGGATCTTTTTGGAAATACTTCCGCCTCTGGTGGGATTAGCAGGACAGGTGATAGAAGTTCCCTTCGGAACCATCGCCGAAAATGTGGGCATTTACTTGGGGATTCCCTTCGCAGCCGGATTTTTGTCAAGAGCTTTTGGCCTGAAACACAAAGGCAAAGAATGGTACGAAAACCAGTTCTTGCCAAAGATTGCGCCGCTGACACTCTTGGCGTTGCTCTTCACCATTTTCGCCATGTTTACTCTCAAAGGAAACATGGTTCTGACTCTTCCGCTGGATGTGATTCGGATCGCCATCCCCCTCACGCTCTATTTCATCATCATGTTCCTGGTGAGTTTTGCCATGGGGAAATTGGCCGGGGCTGATTATCCGAAGACCACCGCCGTATCGTTCACCGCTGCCAGCAATAATTTCGAATTAGCCATCGCGGTTGCCATTGCGGTCTTTGGCTTAGGATCAGCGGTGGCCTTCGCCACCGTTATCGGACCCTTAGTCGAAGTCCCGGTCCTTCTCACACTGGTTAATGTGGCCATCCGTTTTCGTGAGTCATGGGTACGGGTCAGCTCTCCTCTGACGTAAAAATTTTCCGCTCCCCCCTTTCCTCGATCTGTCTGCTTTCACACCTAAACTATAAGGGCCGAAAGGGTCGACCTCAGAATGTAGTGACCCGTATCCAACCAAAAAATCCGGCATTGGATCATGACTTGGCTTATACCAAGGGAAGATGCATGCCGGGCGAGTGGGGGGTTTTTAAACACTTCCAGTTCCCTATTTCCAAAAATCCGTCCTAAAATTCCTCACTTTGGCCTGCTCCAAAATACCCAATTCACCTCATAACCTTTTTTCTTCAAGTTTTTCCATTCTTTCCCCGTATCTTCCTTTTCCGGTCTATTTTTTGCTCACTTTCAAGTAGAGGGAGGCCTATACCTGAAAAAACAAGACATGAGTGACAGAGCAGAAGAGCGGGAGAGGAATTTGTGGAAATCGCGCCTACCTCTTTCTATTTACCTCTCCCAGAAAGAAAATCCATTTTCCAGGAGGTTATCATGGCCATGAATCCTTCATCTCAGACCAATCCCACCGCGACGACGGGAAAACATCTTGATCGCCTTCAGGAACAACTTCTGCGGTTTGATGCCCTACTTCATGAGGGACAAGGTCAGGAGTCGTTTAAAACGTTCGACGCCGACACAGAAGTTCTGCTGTCAGAAATATTCGGAACCCCCTCCGAGATAGGAGAGGCCTATGTCTATGCGGAATTGGGCGAAGCGGGAGCCTGGATAAATTTACCAGAAGAAGCCCAATTGGATGGGGAACAGGATATTCAAAAGCTCAGTCTTCAACAGCGAAGAGGAGTCTTAGAACAGGCCATAGCGGAGCTCAAATCAGGAAAAAATAGTTAAATTCATCAGTGGGCCCAGGAAGGAGGACTGAGGAGGCAACTACATGGGTGGGTCCCTCTCAGATAATACTCTGAATAAGGAAGTCTAGTAAGTTATCCAGCATACGATTCATACTACCCCTCGCCAATCTCACCACCGGCTCACCCCACACTCACCCCAGGCTCCACACTCCCGACTTCGTGATTGTTTCCTCATAGTCACAAAAAACGAATGGTCTATCAAGAAATTTTCTTTCATACCCATGAAGCATGTACACTATAGACCAAGTGGAAAAAGCAAAAATTTAACAACCGAGCATACACTCTAACCACCTACATGCGCAGCCTTCTCCAATTCATTGCTCTTTTGGCCTTTCTCGGATGCTGTATTCCTACCGTTGCAACCTCGGGGGAACTGAATGCTGTTGATATTAAAGAATGGACCGTTCCTTGGGAACAGAGCCGACCCCGGGACCCCTTTTTGGATAAAGACCATCGGGTATGGTTTGTGGGACAGAAGGGAGACTACATTGGAGTATTTGACCCCAAGAGAGGACAATTCCACCAATTCCGGCTGGATCCGGGATCGGGGCCCCATAACCTTCTCGTGGATGAGGAGGGGTTCGTATGGTACGCAGGAAACGGAGCCGGTCATATCGGCAAACTCGATCCTGCCACAGGAATAATCATAAAGTTTCCCATGCCCAATAACCAGACCACAGATCCTCACACCCTCGTTTTTGGAAACCAAGGTGAGATTTGGTTTACCGTCCAACACGGTAATATGATCGGACAATTAGAGATCGACACTGGAAGCATTCTACTCACCCCCCTCCTTTCTCAGAATGCCCGTCCCTATGGCATCGTGACGGATGCGACCCACATTCCCTGGTTCACCGAATTCGGCACCAACAAACTTGCCACCCTAGAACCCACCAAAAAGTACGTAATAGAAATTGCTCTGCCCCGCCAGGAATCCAGACCACGGCGCCTAGCGTTCACTTCCGATGGTGACCTGTGGTACGTGGACTATGCCAAAGGATATCTCGGGAGGTTTCGCCCTTCGACCACCAAGGTTAAGGAATGGCGAGTGCCCGGAGGAGAACATGCCAGACCCTACGGGATGACGGTGGACGATCAGGACCGCGTGTGGTTCGTCGAGACCGGATCATTCCCCAATCGGTTAATAGCCTTCAATACGCAGACTGAAGAGTTCATGAACATGACCAAGATTCCAAGTGGCGGGGGGACGGTCCGGCATATGGTCTATGACCAGCCCACGCAAACGATCTGGTTTGGGACGGATACCAACACCATCGCCCGCGTCACGCTCCCGTAATTGAAATTTTCTCATTCGTACTTTCACGCCAATTATCCTATAATAATCGATAAACGACCCCATCACGCACGATGGGAGAGGGACCCACTAACCATCAGGAAGGGGCAGCCATGGATGTCATGATTGGATGTGGGAACCTTAATCGACGGGATGACGGGGTCGGCGTTCTTGTTGCCCAACGGCTTCAAGACTATTTCTGGAGAAATCCACGACCAGATGTTCGGATCGTGGAGGCAGGAACCGGGGGCATGGAAGTTCTTTTTCAAGCCCAAGGGGCCCATTCCCTCCTGTTCGTCGATGCCTGTGTGAGCGGATCACCGCCTGGGAAAATTTTTCTACTACAGGGAGATGAACTCCCCAATCGCCCTAACCCAAGGTATAGCTCGCATGATTTTCGTTGGGACCATGCCATAACAGCGGGGCAAATTCTCTTTAAAGAAGAATTTCCACGAGAGATCGCCGTCTATCTTATTGAGGCCGGAGACACCTCCTACGGTCGTGAGCTCACTCCCTCGGTCTTTCAATCGGCAGAAACCGTTTGTCACTCCATTCTTACGCACCTCCTTCACAGATCACCTGATGGCGCAAACGCAGACCATGTCCCTCTTGCTCAACTCTCCAACTGAAGAATGTGCTTGGCAGATCCAAGTTCGGGGTTTGGTTCAAGGGGTAGGGTTTCGCCCCACCGTCTGGAATCTGGCTCAACGGTATCACTTACGGGGACGAGTCCTGAATAACGGACAAGGAGTCGAAATCTGGGCGGCGGGCGAGAAGTCCCACTTGGAAAATTTCTTGCGGGAATTAGCGGATCATCCGCCCCTGTTGGCCACAATCCATACTCTGGACTGGAAACATATTCCTCCCGACGCTATTCCAGAAAATGAATTTTGGATTGCCAACACTGAATCTACCGGTAAAGAAACCGGAATTCTTCCCGATGCCGCCACCTGTCCTGATTGTCTGGCAGAAATTCATAACCCTTCCGCCCGACGCTTCCAATATCCCTTTACCAACTGTACTCATTGCGGACCCCGACTCACGATTCAGCAACATATTCCCTACGAACGACTTCACACGACCATGCAGGCTTTCACCATGTGCGAAGCCTGCGACCGAGAGTATCGTGACCCTCAAGATCGCCGGTTTCATGCGGAACCGATCGCCTGTCCGGAGTGTGGGCCCAAAGTCTGGTTAGAAAGCCCGAACGGGGATTTGGGTGCCTTTCAGCTGGATGGCATAACCGATGCCCTAGATTCCGTCGCTGCCCTGCTACACCGCGGGAACATCGTGGCCATCAAAGGATTAGGAGGATTTCAACTGGCCTGCGATGCCACAAAAGAAGAATGTGTCCACCGGTTGCGAACCTTGAAACAACGGGAGGGAAAACCCTTTGCCCTCATGGCTCGGGATATCGAAACCATTCTGCACTATTGCCAGGTTAGTAAAGCAGAATCAGCCGTACTCCAAAGCGCCTCTGCCCCGATCGTTTTGCTGGCTCGCAACAATCAGCAGGAGTTGGCACCCAGCGTGGCCCCAGGTGCCTCAACCTACGGGTTCATGCTCCCTAATACTCCCTTACATCATCTGATTCTAGACCGGCTGACCGTTCCCATCGTCCTCACCAGCGGCAATCGAGCGGGAGAGCCCCAAGGGATTGAAAACGCATCAGTTAAGGAACAATTGCGGTCTATCGCCGATTATTTTGTGATGCACGATCGGGAGATTACGCAGCGGGTGGATGATTCCGTGGTCAAGGTGATGGGAAACATTCCGCGTCTATTCCGCCGAAGCCGAGGCTATGCACCGGCTCCCATCAACTTGCCCGAAGGCTTTGAACAGGCTCCCGTAGTCTTAGCCATGGGCGGAGAACTGAAAAATACGTTTTGTTTTCTTAAACAAGGGCAGGCCCTCCTTTCCCACCACATCGGTGATTTGGAGGATGCCATGACCAACGCGGATTATCGAAGAGCCTTGGAGCACTACCAACCTTTATTCGGGCAACGGCCAGAACTCATCGCCATCGATCGGCACCCGGAGTATGTGTCTAGCAAACTGGGGAAAGAAGAGGCCGAAAGGAACCGAATCTCAGCCGTGGAGATTCAACATCACCATGCACATTTGGCCGCCTGTCTGGCCGAGAATGGTATTCCTTTGAAGACCACACCTGTCTTGGGCATCATTTTGGATGGATTGGGATACGGAGAAGACGGGACCTTTTGGGGTGGAGAATTTCTCGCGGGGGATTATCGTAGGTATACACGGCTAGGAACGTGTAAACCGGTGGCCATGCTAGGCGGAGGCAAGGCCATAACAGAACCGTGGCGGAACACCTATGCGCATCTCATGTCCGAAATGGGGTGGGATAGTCTTTCGGAGAACTATCATCAATTGCCGTTATACCACTATCTCGGAAGCAAACCGCGATACCTCCTCGATCAAATGGTTCGCAGAGGATTAAATAGTCCAAGGGCCAGTTCCTGTGGGAGACTGTTCGATGCGGTCGCTGCCGCCATGGGCGTGTGTCAGGACCGTGTGACCTTTGAAGGCCAAGCGGCAATGGAACTCGAAGCCTTGGTCGATCGCACGGCTTTGCAGGATGCACACCACCCCAGGGGATACCCTTTTGCTATCCGCCATTCTCCTGGATTCCAACTTCCGTACATCGAACCTTTGCCGATGTGGGAAGCCTTGCTGGATGATTTACTCCTCAACACCCCACCTCCCATCATGGCCGCCCGCTTCCATGCAGGCCTCGCCCGGGCAATTTGCTCCATGGTCGATAAGGTGAATCAGACTCCCGAAGGCCCCCCTCGCTACCAAACCGTGGCCTTGTCAGGGGGTGTTTTCCAAAACACAATCTTATTCGAGTTGGTGCAAACCCAGCTGAGCGAACGTGGATTGACGGTTCTCACCCATCGGGCAGTTCCCACGAATGATGGAGGCCTGGCATTGGGACAAGCCGCCATTGCCGCAGCCCAAACGATAGATGAAGAACGAGGGAAACGTGCATGTGTTTAGGCATACCCGGAAAAATCGTTGAAATCGACGCCCAAGAAAACAGGCTGGCCATCGTGGATGTCGGAGGGGTACGTCGACAAATCAATATCGCCTGTATCGTGGACGAGGAGCATCCAGCAGCTTCCTGTGTCGGCGAGTGGGTGCTGGTACATGTGGGCTTTGCACTAAGCCGAATCGATGAGGAAGAAGCCAAAAGAACGATGGCACTCTTTAATGAAATGGAGGAGGTTCAGGCCGAACTCGAGGCCATGCGGCAATCGGTTCCCAGAGAGGGGGCCACATGAAATTTGTGGATGAATTTCGTGATCCTCAGAAAGCCAAACAGGTGGTCAAAGAGATCAACGCCCTGATCCCACGCATTCAACCACGCCAACACCGTCCCATCTATATCATGGAAATCTGCGGAGGCCATACCCATACCATTTTTCGCTATGGCCTCACCCAAATGCTCCCCCAAGACGTGGAATTCATTCACGGACCCGGCTGCCCTGTCTGTGTGCTGCCGCGAGGCCGGGTGGATGATTGTGTGGCCTTGGCCAAGAGGCCGGAAGTCATCATCACCACCTTCGGAGATGCGATGCGGGTCACAGGGTCGACAATGAGCCTACTGCAAGCCAAGGCGGACGGGGCGGATGTTCGGATGGTCTATTCTCCATTGGATGCTCTAGCTATCGCGCGCAGCAACACAGAAAAAGAGGTGGTGTTTTTTGGTCTGGGGTTTGAGACGACGATGCCCAGCACCGCTCTCACCGTGTTACAAGCTCAAGAAGACGGGATCCGGAACTTTTCTCTCTTTTGCAATCACATCACGATCATTCCCACGATCCAAGCGGTCTTGGATTCTCCAAACGTGCAATTAGATGGATTGTTAGGACCGGGGCATGTCAGCATGATTATTGGCGTCACCCCCTATACCTTTATTGCCCAACAGTACGGAAAACCGATGGTCATCGCGGGGTTCGAGCCGCTCGATATCCTGCAATCAGTCTGGATGGTATTGAAGCAATTGGCGGAAGGCCGATGCGAGATCGAAAACCAATATCAACGGGTCGTGTCCCAGGACGGGAATGCCAAAGCCCTGGAGGCTATGCGCCGGGTCTTTGAATTGCGAGAATTCTTTGAATGGCGTGGGCTGGGATCGATCGATCATTCAGGAGTACGAATCCGCGAAGAATTTGCCGCATTTGATGCCGAACAAAAATTTCGATTGCCACATGTCGCCATCGCCGACCCTGCCTCCTGTCAATGCGGGGAAGTCTTGAGGGGAGTTATCAAGCCCAATCAGTGCAACGTCTTCGGCACAACCTGCACACCCGAAAATCCTCTTGGGGCCTTGATGGTCTCCTCGGAAGGAGCCTGCGCCGCCTATTACAACTACGGGTGGATTGACCGGAAGAACATTCAGGCGCTCAACGCTTCAACGTAAACATGGAAACATCCCCAATGAACCCAACATCGGTTTCCTCTCCCGCTCCCTCTTCTCATCTCACCCCTTCTTCCTCTAAAAAGATACGGGATGACCGGATCACATTAGCCCACGGAGCCGGTGGCAGGGCGATGCGGGAGCTCATTCAACGCTTGTTCGTCAGCACGTTCGACAACCCGATACTGGACGCGTTGGAAGACCAAGCCATGCTTCCCCTCCAAGATATGGTGCAACAGGGAGATCGGTTAGCCTTTACCACGGATACCTATGTCGTTCATCCCCTCTTTTTTCCTGGGGGCAATATCGGCGAACTGGCAGTGAACGGAACGGTCAATGACCTGGCCGTCAGTGGAGCGCGCCCACGCTATTTAGCCTGCGGCCTGGTCATGGAAGAAGGCTTACCCATGAAGACCCTAGAACAGGTCGTCACCGCCATGAAACACGCGGCCGACGAGGCGGGCGTCACGATCGTCACAGGTGATACCAAGGTGGTGGAACGAGGCTCGGCAGATAAGCTCTTCATCAACACCACCGGGATCGGAATCATTCCCAAAGGCATCGCCCTCTCCGCACAACGAGCACAGCCTGGCGATGCGATCGTGACGAATGGATTCATCGGCGACCATGGTGTGGCGATTCTATTAGCCCGGAATGAACTCTCGTTGGAATCGAACGTCGAAAGCGACACCCAACCCCTTCACGATTTGATCGCCTGGATGTTACAGGTGTGTCCCGACATACGATGCATACGAGATGCGACCCGGGGGGGTATCGGGACGGTTTTGAACGAATTCGCGACCTCCTCCGGAGTCGCCATGCACCTCAAGGAGTCCACGATCCCCATCAGGGAATCCGTACGAGGGGCCTGTGAAATTTTAGGATTGGACCCCTTGTACTTGGCCAATGAAGGAAAGCTCCTGGCCATCGTTCCCTCAAACCGGGTGGACGATCTTCTCAGCATCATGAAAGAGCACCCGGCCGGGAAGAACAGTGCCATCATCGGAAACGTAGAGAAAACACCACCGGGAACCGTGTTGCTGTCAAGCCATTTCGGGGGTACCCGGATCGTCGATATGCTCGTGGGCGACCAATTGCCCCGCATTTGTTAGATCCGGCCCATGAGAATCATCCGTAGAGGAATAACCTTGCGAAAGAGAGCCGTTTCCTGCGTTTTTGAGGGGATACCATGCACGAGTTAAGTCTGGCACAGCATATCATTTCCATCGTGTCTGAAAGGTCCAAGGGGATTAGAGTCACCCAGGTCACGTTGGAAATCGGAAAGCTCAGCGCGGTCCTCCCCGAGGCCATTCACTTCTGCTTCGATCTCGTCACCAAAGGGACAGTAGCAGAGGGAGCCGAATTGAAAATCATCCAAATCCCTGGCATGGGACATTGTCGAACTTGCGGAAACCAATTCGAACTTTCCCAAATGTTCGCACCGTGCACCTGTGGTTCAACGGATATCGATCGGCTCTCGGGCGAGGAACTTCACGTCAAAAATATGGTACTAGCGTAAATGTGTACAACCTGCGGGTGTTCAGATACGGCAACCTCTCGTGTTACCAAGCTAACGCCTGGAAAGACCCAACCAATCCTGGGTCACACGCACCCTGATCACGTTGAACAGGAACACGCTCATCACCAGCATGACTCTGCTCCTGACAATCCGGCCTCCCGACAGGCCCACACCGTAACGGTCAAAGAAGCCATTCTCCGTAAGAACGATGATTTGGCAAAAGAAAATCGACAATGGTTTCAAGAACACCAAATCCTTGCACTCAATCTGGTGAGCGCGCCCGGGTCAGGAAAAACCACGATCCTAGAGCAAACTATTCGGGAACTCAGGATCTCAACCCCGATCTCCGTGATAGAAGGGGACCAAGAAACGTTGCATGATGCGGAACGCATTCAGAAAACGGGCTGCCCAGTCGTGCAGATTAACACAGGGGCCGGATGTCACCTGGAAGCCGATATGCTGGCTCGAGGCATACACAAACTCAACCCACCCGCCCGGTCGTTACTCCTGATCGAAAACGTCGGAAATCTTGTGTGCCCGGCATTGTTCGATCTTGGGGAAATCGCGAGGGTTGCCATTCTTTCCGTTACGGAGGGCGAGGATAAACCCTTGAAATACCCCCATATGTTTCAATCGTCGGATGTTCTCATCCTGAACAAGGTCGACCTTTTGCCCTATCTCTCCTTCAATACAGAAAAATGCCTTGAAAATACCAGGAGGGTAAACCCCAACATCCAGATTTTTCCAGTGTCAGCAACCACCGGAGAAGGGCTGCCCCAATGGTATGATTGGATTCACTCCCATATGAAACGCGTATCTGAGGAGAATATCGCCACACCCTAATCCTTCACGTAACTGAAAAGGGCTGACATAGAAATTCACCTTGCCTCCCCATTATTCCGAAATGCCATGGAATACATTCCCTTCTCTTTATAAGGGAATGGGTGGAGAGGTAAAATGCCTCCATGCAAAATCTAAAACCTACCGCCTTCTTCCAACGAGCCTGCCTGGCCCTCATCCTCCTGGTGGGCACCACATCGTGTACCAGCTTCAAAAGTTGGGTATACGAGGGATTCGACCGCGATGAATGGCAACACCCGGAGCAGGTCATCAAAACCCTGAACATTCAACCTGGGGACCAGATCGCAGACTTAGGGTCGGGAAGTGGCTATTTCACATTCCGCTTGGCCGATGCGGTAGGACCGACAGGAACAGTCTATGCCGTGGATGTCGATGAGGACATGAACGCCCTGCTGGCCGACCGCGTGCAAGAGAAAGAATACACCAACGTCAAAATCGTCCTGGCCAGCCCGAGCGACCCTAACCTCACAGACGGCAGCATCGATCTCGTCTTCTCAAGCAACTCTTATCATCATCTCGATGACCGGGTAAGCTACTTTACTCGTCTCCATGAAGATCTCAAGCCGAATGGACGTGTCGCCATCATCGACTTCAAGGATGACGGAGGGCTCCATCCTTCGGGCCATGCCACCCCCGGCAAGGTCATTCAGGATGAAATGGAAGAGGCAGGCTATGCACTCGCGCAAGATTTAGACTTCCTCCCCAAACAGGGCTTCCTCATCTTCAAACAAAACTCACCATAAATGTTCCTCTCCTCTGTAAGGAGAGGCTAGGTGAGGTAGAGTTTTTAATTCCTGCATGCTGGGGCCTGCCCCTGCACGCTTTCGGCAGGGAACAGGAATCTTTCCCCTCCGTCATTCCTGCATGTCCCTG
Organism: Nitrospirales bacterium; assembly: GCA_965223495.1. Taxonomy (GTDB): domain Bacteria; phylum Nitrospirota; class Nitrospiria; order Nitrospirales; family UBA8639; genus Nitrospira_E. The sequence continues at coordinate 2,162,951 of OZ245001.1, forward strand.
GCAGGAATCTTTCCCCTCCGTCATTCCTGCATGTCCCTGGCAGGAAACTTTCCCCTCCGTCATTCCTGCATGTCCCTGGCAGGAATCTTTCTTTCCCTCGCCTTTTCCGTGAAACACCAAAACCATCAACATCTCCCCTTCGACATAAGGGGACACTGAGAATTTTTTGCATTACCATGTGTGGGATCGATTAACTGAAAAAGACATCGTAAGCTCTCGCTATTCTTACTCCAGAATTTCGAGATTTTCTGATTCCATACACGTTTGAAGAAGGACTCGATACATGACACCTTTCTGGGACCGGTTGCCAATGATCAGTCGAAGTCAATGGTTGGGAATCACACTAATCGGAGCATGGCTCTGCTTCCCACCCGGGACACAGGCTTTGGACCTACCCATCACGCAGGCCCAACTTACGATTCTTCCCGCCGTGCCGACCCCAACAACTCGAACAAGCCCAGCAAAGATCGTCGTCAATCTTGAAGCCAAAGAGTATGTGGGGACGTTAGCCCAGGGGGTGCAGTATAAATTTTGGAGTTTTAATGGGACGGTTCGGGGTCCAATGGTGCGCGTACGTGAAGGCGATACGGTAGAACTGAACCTGAAGAACCATGCGGACAATCGTTTTCCCCACAACATCGATCTTCATGCCGCGAATGGACCGGACGGCGGAGCGGGGGCCACGCTCGCGGCACCAGGACAGGAGGGCAACTTTTCGTTTCAAGCCCTCAATCCAGGCTTCTACTTGTATCATTGCGCCTCCCCGGTCCCCAACATTCCAACCCACGTGGCCAACGGCATGTATGGGTTAATTCTCGTGGACCCTCAGGAAGGCCTACCACCCGTGGACCAAGAATTCGCCCTCCTGGAAAGTGAATTCTATACGATGCCCGGTAAGAACAAGGGGCTAAAGGAATTTTCCCTCGAAAAAGTGTTTGCCCCCCATCCCGACCATGTCGTGTTTAATGGAAAGGTGGAAGCACTCATGGGGGAAAGCGAGCTCAATGCCCGAGTAGGGAACACCATTCGTCTGTACATAGGCAACATGGGCCCGAATGGAACTTCCTCATTCCATGTCATTGGCGAAATTTTCAACAAGGTGTATGTGGAAGGAGCCATTGGCGGACTGATCAACAACAATGTGCAAACGACGTTGATTCCGTCTGCCGGATCCATGATCGTGGAATTGACCGTGGACGTACCTGGACCCTATTTGCTCGTGGACACCAGCATTTCCCGCATGGCCAAAGGAGCCGTAGGAAGTCTTTCTGTTTCTGGAAAAGACAATATCGCCATTTTCAATCCCATGACCCCAAACTAAAGACCGGCAAAAATGACTGATATCCCCCCCGCCTTACAAAGGAGGGGGAACCTAGAAAGAGATGGATTCCTGCTATAAGCATACAGAAATGACGAAGTAGGATAGATTCGCGCCTGCGCAGGAATGACAAGTTCTTTGTGGGATTGATGGGCTGAGAATTGGAGACTATTTTTTATTTGAGGTTTTCTTTAGGATTCTTCTAAACCGCCGCACAAAGAAGCGGTGCCACTATTCACTGCCTCACCTAGGAGGTGTCCCATGCCGATGTATGTCAGCTTAGTGAACTTCACTCACGAAGGGCTGAAGACGATGAAGGCCAAAGGTATCCAACGAGCCGACATAGTCAAACGCAATGTCAAAGCGTTGGGTGGGAAATTGCACCACGCCTTTTATTGTTTGGGCGAGTATGATGTGGTCGCCGTTTGGGAGTTCCCACATAATCAGGCCGCGATGAAGGCGGCTCTGTTAAATGCTTCCATGGGCCATATCCGCATTAGGACGATGCCTGCTGTCTCTCGCGAAGAGTGGAAGAAGGTGCTCAAAGCGACGTGGGGCACATCCAAAAAGAAGAAGTAAGGCACTCATCTGAATTGCCCAGTCCCCTTTCGTTCGGTCCTGGTGGGACCATTGCTGCACTTGCGCCTATATCGGTCGCCCAACATTTAAGAGGCAATGAGGAGTAGGAAAGATTCCTGCCAGAAACATGCAAGAATGACAGATGACTTCTACCTCCCCAACTTTTGCCGGCAAACAGGACCCTCGCATTTTTTGATTTGCTATAATTCGAGTATGAGGCCCCAAATGCTATCAGCAATCCGCTCTCATGTTTCAATCCAAACCCCCTCAGCCGTCCTTGTACCCTTTCTCTCTGCTTTCTGCTTCATCATCATGACCGTATTCGCGCAAGCCAGGGAACCCGTTGCAGATCAAGGCGTCTGGTACACCGCTGCACCTGCTCCCACAAAACGGACGGAAGTGGCGGTCGCGGCATTGGACGACAAGATATACGTGGTGGGTGGGTTCGAAGAGCCCAGCTTGGGCAATTTCCTGAATCTTGCGATTACCCGGTCCGTTCAAGCATATGATCTCTCAACGGATCGATGGACGACTCGTGCTTCAATGCCGGTTGGCCTGCACCATGTGGGCATCGGAACAACCGGTGGCCAATTGTATATCATCGGCGGATACACGCAGTCAGGTTTCACCGTGTGGCAGCCCGTAGCCACGGTGTACGCCTACGATCCAGCTACCGATACCTGGGTCGAACGCGCACCCATGCCCACACCACGTGGCGCGTTGTCGGTGACCGAACACGATGGGAAGTTGTATGCCATCGGGGGGTATGACGGGAAGGCCAACATCGCCACAGTCGAGGTCTACGACCCGAATAGTAACACCTGGGCTACACGGGCCCCGTTGCCCACCCCTCGTGATCACCTTGTCACCGCCACCCTATCCGGTAAGGTGTATGCCATCGGTGGACGCCTGAACGGTGATTATGGACGGAATCTATCCCTCGTGGAAGTGTACGATCCCGGCACCGACCGATGGTCCCGGGCTGCCGATCTTCCGACCGCGCGGAGTGGAATTACGGCATCTGTGGTTGGTGGGCAGATTTACGTGTTCGGCGGTGAAGCCACCGAGGGGACCTTTCCCGAAAACGAAAGGTATGATCCGGCGCATGACGTTTGGCATACCATGGAACCGATGCCGACAGCCCGTCACGGCCTGGGGTCGGCGGTCATGGACGGGAGTATTTACGTCATCAGCGGGGGGCCGACACCCGGGGGTTCTTTTAGCGATCTGAACGAAGTCTTTACTCCCCCAGATTCTTCAACGTCCAGGGGCAAAAACTAGGAGGTAGGCATTCAAAAAGGGAGAAAAAATGGGTCAGGAAAAAAGGGGTCAGACTCGAATTAAATTTCTCTAGATTGCGCTTTTGAAGGCAGATTCTATTTCGAATCTGCCTTCTACGGCTCGATGCACTTCCGAATTCTTAGGCCACACCAGCTAAATACCTCTTTCGCTCTCGTTCCGGAAATCTTTCAATGGCATACCGGAGCATCGTGCGAGGCATTTTCTTATAACGCGCTTGTAAAAAAGCTTTTTCGGTCGCTAAATCACGTTTCCCGATTTCTCGCAACACCCACCCTACCGCTTTGTGCATCAAATCTTCTTGATCATTAAGCAATCGTTTCGAGAGAGCGAGCGTCTCCGTGAACTGATTCTTCTTGATGAAATGAAAGGTCGCAATGATGGCGATTCGTCTCTCCCACAGGTTTTTGGATTGAGCCAATACATACAGTGGTTCCTTGTCTTTATCTTGAAGATACGCACCCACAATCTGATGAGCTGAAAGATCGACCAAATCCCAATTATTGATATACTTGGTGTTGTTCATATACAGCGTATAGATGGCGGCTTTTTCTTTATCATCGCCCTTGGAAAACTTCTGGACTAATACTAACAATGCACAAAGGCGTTCCTCATGAAATACCGATTTCAGCAAGACGCGCACGTCCTTTAATCCCACACCATGATAGCGTTTCGCCTGCTCCCTGAGGACGGGCACTCGGATACCCAGAAATCGATCCCCTTCCCCATACTGGCCTTTGCCTGTTTTGAAAAAACGTTGCGAATGCTCCGCAATTTTCGGGTCCGCCAATTTTCTGAGGCTTTCACCCATGTGCTTGGCCGTCATCTTCCCTCACACGATCCGAATCGAGTAAAATCATCAGTCTTTTCCTGCTTTTGGTTGGCTCTACTCATTCAGCGTCTATCCGCCATCTATGGCGAAACCCAGGGGATCCTCATTATAGTATAAGGAACAATCTCATCTTGCCACCTTCTTTGAGTCTTGGGACGCCACTATGAAAACCTTGTACCTGGTTCGGCACGCCAAGTCATCCTGGGATAATGCCCAGCTCTCCGATCACGATCGACCGTTAAACTCGAGGGGTGAAAAAGATGCCCCCCGGATGGGGAATCGGTTAAAGAAACGCAAACCGCAACCGGAACTCATCATCTCTAGCTCGGCGGTACGGGCTGAAACGACCGCCACAATTCTGGCCGAAGCAATCGGCTATCCTACAAAGAACGTACGGGTTGACCCTCGGTTGTACGGGGCGGACCCAGACGATGTCCTCGGGATTATTGCCGAACTGGATGATGCGATTCCATGCGCCATGCTCGTTGGGCATAACCCCACGTTTACCGCCGTCCTGAATGTTTTGGGCCAATGCGACATCGATAATGTCCCCACCTGTGGGATCGGCGTGCTATCCTTTCCGATGAATACTTGGTCGGATTTAACCAAAGTTCGCGGAGAATTGCTGGCTTTTGATTATCCCAAGAATGAAACGTAACGGTTCTCTTGGATAAAGCATCCTGGGCTTTTGCGTTCATGCTTAACTTTTCTGTTTCACCCCCTCCGATTACTTCCACATCAATTTTGTTGACAATTTCCCGATTTCCAGTTTAGACTAGTCTAAGGCTAGTTTAATTGAGAGGGATCCGGAATGCCTGAAATCGGCGCATATGATGCCAAAACCCATTTACCCCAATTGCTTGAGCGTACTCAAAAAGGGGAACATTTTGTGATCACCAAACATGGGCGACCGGTGGCCGAACTCGTGCCAGTCTCTCGGGCTAATAGCGAAGCCGTTCGTCTGACCATCAAAAACCTTCGCTCGTTTCGAGAGACCCTGCGTAAACGAGGCGTACGAATGCAAGGCCTCCTTAAAATGAACGAGAGGCTTCGAGATTTAGCTCATCAGGGTCACCGTTTCTGATGCCTTTTGTGCTAGACAGCTCCGTCGCCTTAGCCTGGGCCCTACCTGACGAATCAAATCCCACCCTTGATCCCTTGTGTGATCGCCTGACCACCGAAATGGTCATTGTCCCTCCTGTTTGGCCATTGGAGATTGGGAATGTTTTACTGATAGCCGTAAAACGACACCGACTGTCGGTTCGAGACATGAGTCGGCTTGTTCAAGAATTTCGTGCATTGCCAGTGGAGATCGACTCCATCTCTATAGAAGAATCGCTCAAGGACACCCTCTTATTGTCCAGGAAGTATGAATTAACCACCTATGATGCTTCCTACATTGAATTAGCCCAGCGTCGCAAGATACCCTTAGCGACACTGGATACGAAACTTCGCCACGTGTGCCTGACGGCAAAAATCGAGCTTCTCCCCTCCTAGATCCTTGGCCCTGTAGTTCTGAAGCAATCTTCATGAGGCACGACAAACCAAATGACAGCCATCTCTGAGACTACAAACACCACGGCGCATGCCGTCCGGAGCCTTCTGGACCAAAAACGACGGGGGCTGAGGGTGACGGATTCCGTGGGGTTGGTCGTACAGGGTGGCGGCATGCGGGGAGTGTATTCCATGGCCGCACTAGCTGCGCTCCAGGAAATGGGCTTTCATCAATGTTTCGATCATGTGGCCGGGTCTTCTGCCGGAGCACTGAATGGCGCGTACTTTATCACGGGCCAATCCAATTTTGGTGTGGAGACCTATATTCATTATTTGACTCAGAAAAGTTTCGTGAACCCTTTTCGCCTGAGAAAAATCGTCGACATCGATTTTCTCGTGGATCACATTGGCAAACGGACCCGCCGCCTTCATATGGAGAAACTCGTTGCGGCCCAATCCCTGCTCCATATTACGATGACCGAATGGGCGAACGGGCGAACCCAGTATGTCACCACCCGAACACCTGATATTGATCTATGGGAAGCCTTTCGGGCTAGCGCAGCGCTTCCCATCCTGTACAACAAATCGGTAAAAGTTGGAAATGGACACTATGTGGATGGATCACTACGAGCCCGGGTCCCCATTAAGCGAATCGTGGACCATGGCTGCCAGTACGTGGTGGTCATTTTGACGATGCCCCACTCGCATCGAGTCACCGCCCAGCAGCCGTGGCTTCAATCCCTGAGCTGGCCCGTCACTCGACATTATAGTGCTGAACTTCGACAAGCCTTGTTCCAGGAGGATACGGACTATAATCGTATAAAAACTGCCCTTTCAGACGAAAACCCCCAAATTGGAGAAACCGCCACCAAGGTTGTAGTCATCGCACCTCAACATTCTCCCGAGCCTTTTTCCACCGTCACCACGAACCGCCACTCTTTGATGCGTTGTGCGTTACAAGCCCGAGAAGATACCTGGAGAGCATTTGGACAAACGCCCCCTCAGATGGAGAATCCCTTTGCTGCCACGGCTTGAAGGAGGAAGGACGGGGAAAATAGGAAAAGGAGGTTCCAATCTATGACTCCATTTGTCGAACGAATGATTCGCGCCGCCAAACTTGACGTTCAACTGTATGAGGAAGTTGAAGCCGATAGGAGCGCCATGGGTCAAGCGATGGGGGTCGTCGTCCTCTCCAGCTTAGCTGGAGGAGTCGGATTTATGCAGGGTGTTGATCCGACCGGCTTATTGATCGGCACCGGTGGATCCCTGGTGGCCTGGTTTATTTGGTCCTTTATGACTTATGTCATTGGGACGAAGCTTTTACCTGAACCCCAAACCCACGTGACCTATGGCCAACTCCTTCGAACGGTCGGCTTTTCAAGCGCTCCAGGCATCATTCGATTTTTGGGCATCATTCCTGGTTTGGGGACCATCGTGAATCTCCTTGCTGGGGGCTGGATGCTCGTCACGATGATCATTGCCGTGCGCCAAGCCTTGGATTATCGCAGTACCTACCGCGCTATTGGCGTGTGTTTAATCGGGTGGGTTATACTAGGAATTCTTCTGGCTATTATCTTGAAAATGGGTGAGACCCCACCCCCGCCTGTGGCCTTCTGAACACCCCAACCCAACAGGAAAGTTCAAGAGGACACCCGACTCAGAGTGCTCCCCGGGAAAGAGCTACCACCGCAACATCGGCGTTCAAGTTCGGATCGTCAACGATCTCTTGGCCGGTGCTCGAATTAAAATAGATGGCTTCCAGGATACGGATTCCCCGCTTGTCGCACAGTTCCTGAAAATCCAGGATCGAGGGAAATCGGCGATTCGGGGTATCATGCCATTCGTAGGCGTACAGGCCTTCTTCCTTGGGAAGTCGCCCCTCTCGCGCAAACATTTCACGCATGGGGGCATGAGCGAAGTTCGGAAAGCTCACGATTCCCCGACGCCCGATTCTGACGACCTCCTCGAGTACCCCCGCTACATCGACGATCGACTGCAAGGTCTGAGACAACAGGGCCACCTCAAAGCTCCGATCCGGAATCGCCGAGAGCCCCTTATCCAGATCGGCATGAATGACGGAGAGCCCCCGTTCGATGCATTGCACGACCTGCCTTGGATCCCGCTCAACACCAAACAGTGGTCCGTATCCTCTGGCACGCAAGATCGAGAGAAGCTCTCCGTTCCCCGAGCCCAGGTCCACGATACTGGCATCTTTTGGCATAAGGCGGAGAATCATTTCGTAGTCAAGCCGTTGGGCGTAAAAGATGCTGGTGGGTTCGTCGATACGAGGTTCTTCGGCAACAGGAATCGGGGTCTGCCGAATATCCTCGCTCGCGAGAAAAGCGCAGATCATCCGGCCACAGTCTGCCATCGAATCCGCCAACAGAAACGAATCGTGGCCCGCCGCACTCTGGACCTCACAGCTGCTCACCGGTTTGGATTGGGTCACCAGCACATCCACAAGTTGCCGCGAGGCCGAAGTAGGATACAACCAATCGCTGGAAAAGCTGACGAACAACCAGCGACACCGAGAAGGTGCGAGTGACCGGGCCAGCTCTTCTTCATTATCACCCAGATCAAAAAGATCCATGGCGGTCGAGAGCGTGACGTAGCTATTCGCATCGAACCGCTCCACGAATCGATCCCCTTGATGAGCCAGGTACGAACCAACCGAGAAGGTGCTTTCGAAAGCCGAGTCCACCGCTCGTGGCTGTAACCGGGTAGGATCAAATTTGGCCCGCATCGATTCATCCGAGAGGTAGGTAATGTGGGCCAGCATCCGCGCCAAAGCGAGGCCGGCCTCGGGTGAGGGCCCCTCATAGTACTGCCCTCCTGCGAAGTTCGGGTCATGGCGAATGGCGTTCCGACCCACCACATCGAACGCAATACCCTGCGAACTCAACCTCGCAGAGGCGGCGAGCACAATACTCGAAGTGACGGCTTCGGGGTAACGAATGGCCCACATCAATACCTGAAGCCCACCAAGGGAGCCACCGATTACGGCACGCAACCGCGAGATCCCTAAATGCCTAACAAGACCTCGCTGAACCTCAACCATATCCCGGACGGTGATGACCGGGAAATCGGCCCCATAAGGCTGACCCGTTTTGGGATTCGCGAAATTGGGCCCTGTCGTACCCCGACAGCCTCCCAGCACGTTGGAGCAGATGACAAAATAACGGTCGGTATCAATCGGCTTACCCGGACCGACGACAATTTCCCACCAACCTTGAGCATCTTTCTCATCATGGCGAGCCACATGAGAATCTCCGCTCAAGGCATGGCAAATCAGGACGGCATTGCTCCCCGCCTCATCAAGCCTCCCCCACGTCTCGTAGCACACTGTGATCTGCTCCAGCCGATCCCCATTTTCAAGGTTCAGGGGTTCGGTCGAAACCCAGGTCTTCGCTCGGGGAAGAGGGGCCCCATACCGCTGGGCATCTGAACTGAGCGGGGGACTCACGACGTCTCCTCAGAGGCAGGCTGTCCTCTAACGACTGGCCTGAAGGGCTTGATCCAAATCGGCAATAATGTCGGTCGCATCCTCGATCCCAACTGAGACGCGGATGTATTCCGGGGAGACGCCTGCCTTTATCTGCTCTTCTGACGTAAGCTGCTGGTGAGTCGTAGAAGCCGGGTGAATCACCAGCGTCTTGGCATCACCAACATTCGCCAGGTGGCTGGCCAGTTTGACATGATTGATGAATTTCTTGCCAGCGGCTTCACCACCCTTAATGCCAAAACCAAGAATGGCACCCGCCCCACCGGACAGATACTTCTGGGCGTTTCCATGTTGGGCATGGCTTTCGAGACCAGGATAGTTCACCCACTCTACGAGATCATGCGCTTCGAGAAATTGTGCCACCGCTAACGCATTCTCGCAATGTCGTGGCATTCGTAAGTGCAACGTCTCGAGGCCCTGCAGGGTCAGGAACGAAGCGAAGGGACTCATGGCGGCCCCGGTATCGCGGAGCCAATGCGTCCGCATATGCAGGATATAGGCAATATTGCCCATCGGGCGTAGGGCTTCCTCAAACACGATGCCATGGTAGGAGGGTGAGGGCGAGCAAAATTCCGGCCATCGATTGGGATTCTCGGCCCAGGGAAATGTGGCTCCATCGACCACCGCCCCACCCACATGCACACCATGACCGCCAATGAATTTCGTCGTGGAATAGACGACGACATCGACTCCGTGTTCAATAGGTCTCAGGAGAATGGGGGTCGCAACCGTATTATCACAGACCGCCGGAACATGGAGCGCATGCGCGGCGTCCGTGATTTTTCTAATGTCGGGAACATCGTTTTTCGGATTGCCAATGCTCTCAAAAAACACACAGCGTGTATTCTCATCAGCCAGTTCAGCGATTTGCTCAGGCTTATTCACGTCAAAGAACCGGACTTCAATCCCCAAATTCTTGAGAGTCGTCGTAAAGAGCGTCACGGTCCCACCATAGAGACTGGTTGAGGAGAGAAAATTCTGTCCGGCGTGACAGATGGTCAGCAGCGCGGCCATCGTCGCCGACTGGCCTGAGGCAAAACTCAGGGCAGCGGCACCCCCGTCCAGGGCGGCAAGACGTTTCTCCAGAACGTCGTTGGTCGGATTCATGATGCGGGAATACACGTTCCCAAACTCGGCCAACGCAAACAAATTTGCCGCGTGATCCGTATCATTAAAGACATAGGACGTCGTGGCATAGATCGGGACCGCCCGCGCATTCGTTGTCGGATCGGGTGTCTGGCCCGCGTGGACGGCTTTGGTTCCAAGACCTTGAGGTTGACTGTCGCTCATCGCATCTCTCCTGTGCTCCCTAAAGTGTGAATCGAAAAGGCCATTCTGAGTGGGCAGCAACCTACCAAAGCCTTCACAAAAGGGTCAATGAATCCTCACACGTAAGAATAATGGGTGAGAAAAGTCCTACATCCCCCAGAGTGAACCCAGGGTCAAAAGTCATGCTAGTTGGTCACAAAGAGGAAAGAAGAACAGGGATAGCACGAGGAGGAGGCAATCGTTTCACGATCACGCATTATCTTGAAACCGTCTCGGGGACCGGTTAAAACCACCCATCAACCAGATCGTCCAAGGCCACCTGACAGGTTTTGAGTTGTTGGTTATACCGGCTTGCACGATGCTTGACTTTTTTCGCGACCGTCATGAGCCACGGTTTACCTTTAAAGGATTGTCTCTCATATCCGCCACGGCCTTCATGATAGGCTAAATATTGGCCATAGGCATCCCATTTGGAAATCTTGAGTCTTTTCTGACTACCATGGGTGTACCAACCAATAAAATCTATCGAATCTTCAAAATCATCTCGATCGGCCCCAGTATTCCCGTTAAAACGCTGATATTCCTCCCACACCGGATCCTGAGCCTGGGCATACCCATAGGCAGAAGAAGCTCTGGGCAGAGGGATAAACCCTAACAACCAAGGACGGTCCGGCTGTGCATCATCCACAAACCGAGATTCCTGGTGCATGATGGCCATCATGACAAAGATGGGGGTTCCCCATCGCCGTTGGGCTTCGCGAGTGGCCTCGTACCAATCAGGCTCACCCCAAAAAATATCGCAAAGATTATCCGGGTTACTCGGTTGGTACGTACTGCAGCCCAACACCAAAAAAAAGAGACAAACCACAAGGCCTCTTATGACATTCATGTGCATCGTTGAGATCGTATAGGTTTCTACCAGAGTGAGGATATTTGATCATATCAAAGGATTTCATCACATCGCGAACCATGGTTAGCTTCGTTCCTTCTGGTAGCTTATCGATCACAAAATTTTGTTGCGATGTGACTACTCTTCCGCCAAGGGACGGATAAGCAATCTTCCTACGATTCATCGAGGTTTTGACCGAAAAGCATGCGTCCATATCCCGCTACGAACAGGAGATACCCCCCACTCCAACAGAACGCGGCCAAACTGAGATTCATCATATTGGGTAGATGAAGCTCGGCCCCAAACACCCGGAAGATCGCTCCCAGATTGATCAACAGGTAAATGCAGATCGTGATAAATCCTGCGTGTTTCACTCGGCCGGTGTGTCCCAGGCTGGCGCGAGTCATGACGGCGACGGTCATCACTCCAACGGCTCCCGTCGTCAGAGCATGAACGGCATCTTTAATTGCAGGGCCTATTCCCAGGATAGCTCCCCCCAAGATCAGCAGGGCAAAGGCTAACCATCCATACCCTATATGCAACACCAACACGAGTGGTTCTCTCCACGTGAACCACCCCTGCCACCGCCCCAACCGTACGAGATTCATGAGGCCCGCCACCACGAAGGCCCAACCGGTCACCGATGTGTGCGGCTCCATTATCCACACGATTGCCGCCAATCCGACAAACCCGATGGAAAGCCCATCGAACCGCGAGAATGATGGAGGTTGTTTCCCCACGCCCTGCTCTACGAAATAGTCTTCCGTAAAACTGGGGGTGACCCGTCCCCCGACGAGGGCCAGTAAAATCATGACAAGGCCCAAGGCCATGCGCTCCGCGACATCAGTGTCCGAATCGGTAAGCACAAGGGTATGAAACAGGATATTGGCGCTTGCATACAGACTGATGAGCATGCCCATCGGCATTCGCTCCCACGCATTACCCGCGATGATCTCTCGCCACACGAACCCCGCTACCACGAACAAAAATGCTCCATCCACGATGGCGGTCACCACAGGGATACTCCAGGGACTCGCCATAGTCACCCGCCCAGCGATCCACAAGATCAGGAGCCCCATCAACGGGTTTCCCCTGACAGGAGAACGTCCGGTCCAGTTTGGAATGGCGGTCAGCAAAAATCCGGTGACCACACCTGGCAAAAATCCAAAGATCATCTCATGCACATGCCAATCTCGTGGGAATAAGGCTCCCTCCATGGCATCCACTCCCGCCAAAAGGAGCACCCACAAGGGAACCGCTATTCCCGCGAACAACGCCGCACTCAAAAAGAAAGGGCGAAACCCGTACGAAAAGAAGGCAGGTCCCTGGTAGGAATCAGACCCGTTCATGAGAGGACCTCAATGGGTAGTGAGAGGGCATCAAGGTGTTCTTCGAAATAGGCCGTAGTATACACGATTGTTCCACCAATCTCTGAAAATCCTATCCTTTTTTTTTGTAGTTTTTCTTATGAAGGCCCCCAATCTTCCTGATATTTACCCTCTTGTGGTATAGTCTGCAGCCATGTTGAGGAGCAAAATCATCCCCAGACCTTCTTCTTCATGATTCAATCGACCGAGAATGCCCATGAGTGACGTCTCTTCAGCCACCATCGCCGAGTTTATGCAACAAGACCTCGAGTTGATCAGTGAAACCACCCCTGCGTTGGAGGCTGCGGCTCATATGGCTGACAAGCGCATTGGTTGTTTACTGGTAGAAGGCATCTGTGCAGACTCAGATCAGCAACCTATTGTCGGGATCGTCTCAGAAACCGATCTGGTCCGTCAGGTGATGGCCCAAGATCAGACCTCTTCCCGTATTCCCGTTGGACAGATCATGTCGAAACCTCTTCGCACGATTGAGGGAAATCGATCGATGTTGGACGCCAGCCATGCCATGGAGCGACATGGGGTCCGCCATCTGTGCGTAGCGGAGAACGGGAAAATCGTTGGACTCATTTCCATTCGGGATTTGGTCCGGTATTTTGTCTATGCCGCCTCCGGCCCTATTCGCGAATTGGATAATGTGTATCGGCCCCTCAGTGTGTTGATGCGCACGGCTATCGAAACTATCGACAGTGATGTTCCCGTTCAGCAAGCCGCCAAACAAATGGCTGACAAGCAGATTGGTGCCCTTCTCGTGAATCACCAGGGAGCCTTAAGGGGCATCGTGACGGAACGGGATCTCATTCAAAAAGTCTTCAGCCAGGATGAAGAAGCCCACCGACTCACTATCAAGCGAATCATGAATCAGCCTTTGATCGATATTGACATTAATCGCACCATTCATGATGCCAGCGACCTGATGGCCGAAAAATGGATCCGCCACCTTCCGGTCACCGAAAACCAGAAAATCGTGGGCATTCTTTCCGTACGCGATCTGATCCGGATGGTTGCCCTTCGCGATCGGCCCCGATTTTTACGCCAGCAATAACCCGGTTTGGACAAAAGGCGATCCACAGCCACTGAACTTGAGGTTTGGTAGGCGGAAATTTTGGATCTTTTCAGGATTTCACCGCGTAGAGCCTGGAGAATTCCCCAGGTCTTGTTCTTGGGGTAGGCTCCTATGGCATACTTTCCCAATCATATCCGTTGCCGATCAGATCCATCCTTTAACAAGGAGGTGTATCTTGGGGCCAACGAAAGCGGTAGTAAAAGATGGTGGTATCTACGATGCCAAAACAGGAAAATTAATCAAGGACGGGCTCACCACGCATGAGGCCATCCAAGATTATGCGGACCATCACTATATTGTACTCCCTGTGGTCGACAAAACCTGTCGGCCATGGCTACTCGATGAAAAACCGGTCTACTGCTTGCGCGGCACACGGTATGAAAACCTCCAAGATGAAGTCCTGCACTTGGCCCGGTGCCCGGATTGCGGAGGCATGGGTATTCGGGATGATGAGCCCATGGTTGAATCGGACTGCATCCGTTGTGTGGCCTGCGGCCATGAGTTTGACACCCGGCTCGAGATGATGGAAAGTTAGAGTGCTGTAGAGGGCCCTCTCTTCCCTGGGTATTCGTGCTTCAGGAGTGGTCCGACACCTAGACTTCTCCTACCTCCCTTTACCGACCCTCGAGGCTTGCCCTGACCACGCCCTCTGGATTGAGGGGATGAAGTCAGACATACCTCATTGACGCTCAACCCCTCCTTGGCCACAAAAGGACCCTTATATGTCTGGAATGCATGCACTTTTTTATCCCTTTCATCTGTGCCATGAAAGAACATTGCACCGGGTATTGTCTCAGTTTCAAACCCTCCACTTTCGTGATTTTATGGCCTTGCAACTCACCCCCTTGATGGGCACGACCGCTTTTCCGGATCGCATGGGAGATTACTATCCAGACCTGTTGAAAGCTGGACGCATCAGACAAGGCCACGACGTCAGTGGGATGATGACGACTGAAAGCATCTCAGCAGTAGATCAAGATTTACAGGATGCACGGTGGCGCACCCTGTTCCAAGATGCCTTGTCCCAAGACGTTCGGTTCCAACGAGGTCTCTTTCCCAACCCAAAGAATCCAGGAGAACACACCCCACCCACCTTACTCCAACCGGAGTGCGCTCGCTTTGCTGACCCCACATGGGCCGAAAGTCCATTTCAGGTTGAATCGGTTCAAACCATGAGTCGTCGTCGACTGGGAGAGGAAGAATCGGTCGGCTTTGACTATGGGTGGGCACTCATTAAAACATCCGCATCGTTAATCTACACCATTCAACTGGGTCAGTCATTGAACCTCGTCGGGGTGACGGACTCCCAGCCCCACTACCAGTTGCTCGCCCGGACCCTGGAGCGTGAACAGATCTCGCTACCCCATTCGTGCATCGAACGAGAAGGATATTAACCTTAAGAAATTGACCTCTTTCATACTGAGGAAAGACTTCTGCCCCTCCCAAGTACTGTGCATCAAGGTGCAGAAGAAAGGAGAAGAAGGGGCAGTGAACCGCTAAAGGATTCTGGGGGGTGCTGCGTGCCAAGCAAAAGGGAGTATTTAGTTCGGAGAAGAGACCTCATCCGCAGCCGTATGGCCGCGCATGGACTTTTCAATTATATTGTTTTCGATCTCCATGGCGATGACACGAGCCAACTGTTCTTTTGACAGGGACCCCATCGGGAGGTCTCCGGTTTCCTCGTAAAAAGGGTCTTCAGGAGAGGCAACACGGAACACATTCACCAAAATCTTAGCCGGCTGGATAGTTCGAGCTCGTCCTCCCACTTTGATAGCTTTGTCTCGGGGCAGGACACGAGTCCGGGTGGCCCAATCGCGAGAAGGAATATTCGCAAAGGAGACATGCCAAATTTTCCCATTCAATAAATTACGGACCGCTTTCGGCATGTGCTCTAAAAAATATGGATCTCCCACGATATACTGCAAAGCTTCCCGAACCCGAATATCATAGAGCCTCGTGGTTGAACGTGGTGTTGCCGGATCGATCTTCGTGAGGGTGCCCACCTGGAAATAGGGTTGCCCTTTGAGGCTGTTAAAGTCATCCACGGTCACGAGATAATCCTGGAATAAGGCCTGAAGGGCCGAGACCCGTTCTGTCCCCGACATTAACCGAATAGCTTTATTGCTGAGAATCGGGGCCTTGGCAAGATTGCGGGCTCCCGCTCCGGATTTTCGTCGTGGAGTCGTGTCCGCCTTACTGATCACCCATTGAAATTCTCTGGCTAACACCGGAATCAGAGCATCCGGATTAGTGAAGTACCCTTTTCTTTCCAGGTGAGCCGCATTGATGAGGAGATTGACACGCCCTTTTTGGGGAGTTCGGGCCACCAAAAAGGCAAATTCCTTCCCATCACGATTGAAGACTTGGGGCTCGATAATCACGCGGTTCAGGACATGTTTGGTGAGCGCTTCATCGAACCGCCGATAGTCTGTGCGATGAGCGATCATCTCCTGAAAGGCGCTCACGACCGTTTCGATACTCTGATCGGCTTGCCCCTTCTTCCAAGTCGGCTTTTTTCCCGGCCCCTTGCCTGTCCCCAGAAAAACCCGGAATTCAGCACCCGGAACGGCATGGCCCGTTCCTTTTTCGATGGAGGTCGCCTCCAAATGCCCATGCCCATCCGAACCCCGGTGATTGGCTCTCGTTCCCGATTCCGTGACAACCAGGAACACGCCAAGGAAAACGACCACCCTAATCAGCTTTGACCATCCCGGTCGAAAAACCATCACCTTCATTCTTCTATTGTACACCTTTTTCCCCTATTCTGACTTCAGCGATTGGGGGAATGGAACCTTCCTTTTCTTTCCGGCCTTCCACAGACAGAATTTCCCTGAATGCCCATGCCTATCGTTTCCCCGACCAGAGTATTTTTTTCAGAAACCGAGCTACTATACATTGTTCCTGAATTGCAGTAGCCTTTGCCTACCATGTCCCCCCGTATTCCCAAGCATCGCGTTGTTCGTCACGAGCCACCGAGCATACCCCAGATTCCCTTCGATTTTTCAACACGAACGATTTTCATCACAAATCGGATTCCTCATACCGGCAAGATATAAACCACAAATTCGGTCAACCCCAACCAAAGGACGGGCACACATCATGAAGAAAGTCATCTTTCCATTGTTGCTCGTCATGGTGTTGGCACCCGGATGTGCCGTAGGGAATACACACAATGACCACACAAGTCATCTGGATCTTATCCTTCGAGGGACCGATACCTTGACGATTGGGGTTCAAGATCATCGCCCATACATCATCAATCATTCAAAAGAATCCACCTTTGTGGGATTACAACGGGCGACTTTCGGGAATACCTGGGATATGACTACCGTTTCGGGCAGCCCCCTGGTCCAGGATTTCATGAAAGTCATCGTCAATTCCTTTCGTTTAAAGAATATACAGATCGATTCGCTGATTATTCCGTCTGATATGACCCCGGAGCAAGCCCGGGCCCTACTCCTTTCCAAAACATCCCACAAAGCCATACATCTAAGGATCGATCACTGGAAAACGGATACGTACACGAACACGGCCCTTCATGATAATGTTATCGCAGAAGTGTTAGAAAAAAATGGCGACATCGTGGGACAATCTCAAGTCGTTGAGGTCGATGACATTGGAGGCAGTTTTTGGAATCCCCCATCCCAGGCTAAACAGGCTGTCCCTCAAGCCTATAAGCGAAAATTAGAAACCCTATTGAATCATCCGGATATCCTCAAGGCCCTGATAAAAAGCTGAGCCCCATCGCGTGCGCGAGAAGAGGAATGGCATGGAGCATGATGGCAGAGGCGGTTCTTCTCGTGCACCTGGGGTTTATTGTGTTTGTCTTATTCGGTGGCTTGTTGGCCCTGCGGTGGCGATGGGTTCCCTGGGTTCATCTGCCAGCCGCGGCCTGGGGTGCGGCTATCGAATTCGGGGGATGGATGTGTCCTCTCACGCCTCTTGAAAATTGGCTCCGTAGGACGGGTGGAGAATCCGGTTTTCACGGGGGGTTTATCGAACAGTATTTGGTCCCGTTGGTGTACCCACCAGGCCTCACCCCCCAGACCCAGGTCTATTTAGGTGTGGGGGTCCTCTTGATCAATGCCCTTGCCTACGGGCTGGTCTGGTGGAAACGTTCCAAGCCTTCCTAGGTGGCTGGCCTCACGCGATGACATCCTCACCCCCAATCATATGATGATGCCATCTCCCTGACTCCGACCGACCCGGGTTAGGTTATGTTACAATTTTTAAGATGAAGATGGTCATAGCGTTTCCCCCTACTCTTTCTACTCGGGCCCGAGTCCTTTTGGCACTGATGTCCTGCCTGGTTTGGCTGACATCCTGTTCAACGGTTCAGAATACTCAGCCCCTCCCCACCGCCAAGTCCGTAGATCTGAATCGTTATGCCGGGACCTGGTATGAACTCGCTCGCCTCCCGATGTGGGCACAACGACATTGCCTTACGGCACTCGCCGAGTATCGATTACTGGACTCGGGAACAGTGGGCGTACGCAATGCCTGTACGACCACGTCGGGGGATGACATCAGCATCGAGGGAACGGCCACCGTGGTCAACACGGATCATCGCTCAAAACTCCATGTGGTCTTCCACCAATGGGCGGCGCAACTGGCCGACCTGTTCACAGACCATTCTCAGGGCAATTATTGGATCCTGCGCGTAGACCCCGAATATCGGATCGCAGTGGTGGGCACACCAAACCGGGAATATTTATGGATCTTATCCCGCACCCCTTCGATTGATGAAACGACCTACCAGAACCTTGTCACGTTTGCTCAGAGCCTGGGCTTTAACACCGATCAGTTGATTCGCCGCCGGACCTAATTCACCTCACCGCCCCCTTACACACCAGAGAGGCTGTTGAACCCTGAGCTTTCAACAGTGACGTTTTCGGGAATAATGTTCAGGCGTCGGCAACTGGTGGAGAATCAGCATTAAGGGGTCGATCATCGGGATGATGGGAACCGGCAACGTGTGCCGCATGTTTCAAAGCCTCTAAACGTTCGGCATACCGGTGATCCGGACGAATATGGGATAACACCCCGAATCCCTCTAAGGCCTCCGTCACGTGCGGTTGCATTCCCACAAAGAAGAGATGCTGGTCATGGGCTCGGATGATACGGAGCATATCATCGATAGCCAAGGCTGCCGTTCCATCAATCATGGGAACATCGGATAGATCCAGCACACAACTGATGAAGGTGTTCAACCCCGGCACGGTCTCCAACCGTCGAACCATATTTTTCGCCGCTCCAAAGTTCATCGGCCCATCCACATGAATGAGGACGATTTTCCCGACGTTTCGTTCCATGACCGCGGCTTCTTCAGAAGACAGTGGAGACTCCTCATGAACCTCGGTGATAACCTTCATGTTGGCCAATTGCAAATCGGCCATTTCCTTCACAAACAGTAAACTGGCCAGCACAACCCCAACACCTACGGCCGTAATGAGATCCACCCCAATCGTAATGACAAACACGACAGCCATGATGCCCACATCGGCCCGGGGGGCCTCCCAAACATGTCGCAGGAATCGCCAATCGATGATATCGATGCCGACTTTCAACAGAATGCCTGCCAGGACAGCCAAGGGAATCTGTTCAGCCAGGGGTCCCAACCACAGTAAGGTAATCAAAAGCAGCAAGCCCATGAAGGCTCCGGAAATAGGGGTCCGGCCACCGGAACGGATATTGGCCACGGATCGCAGAGTGGCCCCGGCTCCCGGTAATCCGCCGAAAACACCCGCCACCATGTTCCCGATGCCCTGTCCCACGAGCTCTCGATTCGAGTTGTGTTGGGTTCGGGTCATGTTGTCGCACACCAAAGACGTCAGCAGGCTGTCGATCGCGCCGAGTAACGCCAGCACACAGGCCCCCTTTAACATCAGAGGCAAGGTCTCCAATTCCACGATGGGAAGATGGAGGGGGGGAAACCCGGAGGGAATCGGTCCAATCACGGGCGCTTGAGGAAGAAACCACATGGCGACCGGGGTACAGATCAACAACGCCAACAAGGGAGGAGGAATGATTCGTCCCACCTCCTTCGGAGTCAGGTAGACGATCACTAAAGCCATTCCCGCTAAGATCACCGCCTGGAGCACCGGTTCGGAGAAAAAGTCCGCCACGCCCATCAAATTGGGAAGCACCCCACCAGCCTTGGCCTCATGCCCCAACAGGGGACCAATCTGTAAGATGACGATAATCCCCCCGATCCCACTCATAAACCCTGATATCACGGGATAGGGCATCAAGCTGATATAGCGCCCCACCCCAAGGAATCCCAACGCCACCAAGCCCACGCCCCCTAAAATCACCGTGGTAAAGATCAACTGAGGATTATGAGCCATTTCCACGAGGAGCCCGGCAAACACCACGGTCATCGGTCCGGTAGGACCCGAGGCCTGGGCCGGGGTCCCGCCAAAGAACGCCGCAAAAAATCCCACGAATATGGCCCCATAGAGGCCGGCTTCCGCGCCCGCGCCAGAGGAAACGCCAAAGGCGAGGGCGAGTGGAACCGCGATGACGGCCGCGACCGTTCCACCGAATAAATCGCCTTTCAGGTTTCGGAAATGGAGTCCGTGAATCACGGTGCCGATCATGAGAACGATTCCCCGGTTTGCTTAAACGGGATAGACCGGAGGTCTTCCGTGGTTCGACCTGGACCTTCAGGAGGCATAATCATTGACAAATGGCGGGAAGTTCCTTAAGGAAGAAGTGCGAGACAGAAGGTTCGGTACCGTGTTCAGAGGAGGTTTTTGACGAATACCCTTTGGAGGATAATTTTACGATGCCACAGGTCATTGAGCAACCAAGTGTGATTCCCCCGGCCGGGACACGGCCCAAACTCATCGAGGAATTTATCGGACGAGTCAGGACACAGAATGAAGCCGTGAGTATTGCCCGAATCGTCTGTCCCCCAGGGTGGACCGAAGTTGGGCAATGTCCGGAATTCATGGAAACCAAAGTCATCCTTTCCGGCCGGTTAACGGTGGAGTATCATGGCGGAGAAATGGAAGTACGAGCTGGTCAGGCCGTGACCTGTCAGCCTGGGGAATGGATACGGTACTCTGCCTCCGAGTCGGAGGGAGCGGAATACGTGGCTGTGTGTGTTCCGGCTTTTTCACCCCAAACCGTCCACCGTGATGTGGAATAGGGCCGACCTCATATGACTGCCCGTGCCCATGCTGAAGCCTTGTATGAAAGCCTGCGATCCTGGTTAGGGACCCATGACCCCGACCACGTTCGCACGGCACTCGAACGGGACCTCCGCCATATTCTCCCCCAGTGGACGAACCATACCCCCAGTTGTCCGGGATGGTATTGGTATAAGTCACCGGGGGTGAGTGAGCCCCAACTCTTGCTCGTTGATCATGGACGGATTGATACCAAATTGATGGCCGACCTTGGTCCACCTAACAATCTCGTGGATGTCCAGCGGATTTCCGGCCAGTGGGCGGGACCTCTGCTTCCGCCATCCTGAACGAATCGCTTCTCGGCCGATTACCCGTTCAGAGAGGCGATATCGATGACGAAACGAAACCGCACATCCCCACGGAGCACTCGTTCGTAGGCTTCGTTAATCTCGGACATCGAAATCACTTCGACATCTGAAGTCATCCCATGCTCCCCGCAGAAGTCGAGCATGTCTTGCGTCTCTCGGATGCCGCCAATAAGCGATCCCACCAAACGGCGGCGTCGGAGGATCAGGCCAAAGGCTCCGACCGAGAGCGCCTCGGGAGAGGCCCCAACCATCATAAAGGTCCCATCGGTTTTCAGGCATTCCATTTGGGCATTGATATCATGAGGCCCGGAAACCGTATCAATCAAGAAATCAAATTTACGGGATAAGCGCGAAAACGCCCCCTCTTGTTCAGTAGCCACATAATTGGTCGCACCCAGCCGTTCGGCTTCCGGACGTTTACGATCCGATCGGCTAATGACGGTCACTTCGGCCCCGAAAGCCCGACCGAATTTAACGGCCATATGCCCTAAACCCCCAAGACCCACGACGGCCAAATGATGCCCTTTTCCGACCCCCCATTGACGAAGAGGAGAATAGGTCGTAATCCCCGCACACAAGAGGGGTGCCACACCTTCCATGGGAAGCCCCGCGGGGACGTTTAATACATAGGCCTCATCGACGACAATTTGCTTGGAATATCCCCCATATGTGGGCTGACCCTGTTTGTCGAGGCCATTGTACGTGACGACCATCCCGGGTTCACAATATTGTTCCAAACCTCTGAGGCATGATTCGCACGTACGACAGGAATCCACGAAGCACCCTACCCCGACCAGATCCCCTTCACGAAACTTGGTGACATCCGCGCCAACTTCAACGACCGCGCCCACGATTTCGTGACCAGGCACCATAGGAAAAATTGACCCACCCCATTCATCTCGAGCTTGATGAATGTCCGAATGACACACTCCGCAATACCGGATGTGAATAAGCACATCCTTCGGCCCCACGGTTCGTCGTTCAAAGTCAAACGGTTCAAGTCGCGCCCCGGCTGTCTGCGCCGCAAACCCTTTCGTCGGTAACATACGCGTCTCCCCTATATCCTTCAGTGATTAAACCCCGTCCCTAGTCCTTCATTTCCAAGGGCTATGATGACACATTTCCGCTAATCCCGTCGATCAAGAATCTTATGGGAATCTCTTTCATCAACCGGACCTCCCTCATGCAACCACCTTGAAGTCACCCCTCGAATAATGCTTCAATTCGCTCCATTATTCACGAGAACGTTCAACGGAATCCCCACATGAAATACGTGCATCTCGGCCGGTCTGGCCTCAAAGTCAGCCGGCTGTGTTTGGGAACCATGAACTTCGGACCCGAGACATCGGAAGCCGAAAGTTTCCGGATGATGGATGCGGCGTTAGAGCTGGGGATCAATTTTTTTGATACGGCCAATGTCTATGGGTGGGAACTGGGAGCGGGTCTTACCGAACAGATTGTGGGACGATGGTTTGCCCAGGGCGGTGGCCGGCGAGAACGAGTCGTCCTCGCCACGAAGGTGTTCGGGCGGATGGGAGAATGGCCCAATCAATCCCGACTATCCGCCCTCCATATCAAGCGGGCCTGCGAAGAAAGTCTGCGGCGACTCCACACCGATTATCTCGATCTGTATCAAATGCACCATATCGATCGCGAGACACCCTGGGAAGAAATCTGGCAGGCCATGGAACAACTGTGCCGAGAGGGGAAGGTGCTCTACGTCGGCAGCAGCAATTTCGCGGGATGGCATATTGCCCAAGCACAAGAATTGGCTCGCCATCGTCACTTCTTAGGGTTGGTCTCGGAACAAAGTTTGTATAATTTGAACGATCGCATGATTGAGTTGGAAGTCATCCCCGTCTGTGAAGCCTATGGGATTGGACTCCTTCCCTGGAGCCCCGTGGCACGGGGGCTGTTAGCCGGAGCGTTGGATCCGGCCAGCACCGGGCGCCGAGCCGATGAAGACTTGCGCAAAGATGTCGAAAAATTCCGGTCGCGCTTGGAATCCTATAACCGTTTCTGTCAAGAGACTGGCGAAGATCCCGCCCACATCGCCTTGGCCTGGGTGCTTCACCAACCAGCCGTGACCGCTCCGATTATCGGCCCAAGAACATTGGACCAACTCCAGGGCACCCTGCGTGCGCTAGAACTCACCCTATCCCAAACCCAATTACAACGATTGGACACGATCTTCCCCGGACCTGGCGGAGCCGCTCCCGAAGCCTACGCATGGTAAAACAATCTCGCTCTTCTACACCTTCATCTCTAGTGCTCCGGCTCCCGAACTGCTGAGGGTGTCTCCCCCGTTTGAGGACGGGAACCATCATAGACCGTCAAAGTTTTTACACCGCTTGTTTTTCTTTAGATTTTCATCGTTCCGCGATCTGATACCTGACCCGAAAACAAACATCCTTTAAAGAGATATGGCGGGGGGTGGACACCTCTTCCCTTCACTCCCATGCGTCCAAAAGAGAACGACAGCAGGGCTCTGGGGGTCCCATTTTTGTAAACCTTCAAATACACGAATTTTATGAAAGGGTTTCAAATATTTGACAAACCCCTCCGCCGCATCAGGGCTACCACCCATTCCAAATTCCTTACAACTCAACAGGTTGGCTCGGCATCATTCTCCCCTTTGCTCTCTGAAAACATTTGGCATACCAGTTGCTATTTAAAAAAGGTATGAACGGCAAAGGAAGCAAAATGGACCTCACCAACGGTCCGCAAGGCAAGGAGAGAGCCATGAAACAGACAACCCCCCTTCAGGCACTGATCATCGGAGTAGCTCTGAGTCTTTTTGGTGGAGAAATGGTCAAAGCGGAAACGCCGCCACCCGAACCCGAAGAAGCGTATTTGGTCGATGAGGACGTCAATATCATTACCGGCCTGTACACCCGAGAATATTCACTCAACCAAGATGGAGTGGTGGACTACAAAACCGCCAGACAAATTATCATCTCGGAATACAATGAACACTGGAATTCAGTGGTCGAGACCAAAGAGTTCCCCTTATTCTACTGGCATGATGCCAACCGGGATGGAACGTGGAAGATGTATGTGGATCAACAGGTTGAAGGATGCAGCTGCGATATCGTCCCGTACCAAGTCAAGACTGAGGATACCATCGCGCACGAAGATCCCTTTTCACGGAAAAGCAATTTCTAACGAGACAACCCCCTCAAGACCAAGGCAGATATAAGACATCATCTCTCATCAAAAGGGGCATGATTCAGGACACGGACCATGCCCCGGCAGTCACCGAAAACCACACCGTTCCATTCCCTCCTTCACCCAACCTATCCCAATAAAAATTCGAAATCTTGTTGAGTCAGGCCTGTGCTTCCCCCGCGATGAGTCGCCCCCTCCAGAACCGCGTGATAGAGTTCCAACTTTTGTTCCTTGAGCTTCATCATTTTCTCTTCGATCGTATGGCGCATGAGCAAGCGCATGATCGACACTTTGCGGGCCTGGCCAATGCGATGGGCCCGATCGGAGGCTTGATTTTCCACGGCCGGATTCCACCAAGGATCCAGATGAAACACATAGGAAGCCTTGGTCAAGTTCAAGCCCTGGCCACCGGCCTTTAAACTCAGAAGAAACACGGAAGGCGCGGCACTCTCCTGGAATTCCTGCACGACTTTTTTGCGTTGCTTGGTGGGGGTGCTCCCATCCAACCGAACGTACGGAATGTGGTGGCCATGAAACCCATGCTCCACCAGATCAAGAAACGAAGTAAACTGCGAAAAGACCAAGGCGCTATGCCCCTCCTCCATTAATTCCTGTAATCGCTCGACCACGAAAGTTATTTTAGGAGAGATATCGGCATGGTCCGGGTGCAACAAACGCGGAGAAAGACAAATTTGCCGCAATTGTAAGATAGCCGTTAACGCCATGATCCTGGCTTGAGAGGCGGACTTGGTCTGGTACGCCGCGGCGATGGCCGTGCGAATCCTCGCCACCGTATCCTGGTAGAGCACCTTTTGACGGTCGGTCAATTCCAAATACAGATCGGTTTCCACTTTTGGTGGCAATTCTTTGAGAATTTGAGACTTCGTACGGCGGAGCACGAAGGGTTTGGTCCGAGCCATCATGGTGTCGACGACAGAGGAGGAAGGGTTCTTCATATTTCCCTTGAGGTCCTCATATTCGCCCAATAAACCCGGGACGCAGAGATCTATCAGGGAGTAATATTCCCCGATGTGATTTTCTAAGGGAGTTCCGGTCATGACACATTTAAAATAGCCCCGCAACCGTCGAGCGGCTCCGGTCGTTCGAGTCACGATGTTTTTGACCGCCTGTGCCTCATCGAACAAAATAATATTAAATTGACAGGCTTCGAGTTTCGCGATATCCCGGCGAACCAGACCATAGGTGGTGAGCACGATATCAGCCTGAGAAAAGTCCAGTCGTCGCTCCTTCCCCGTATACAATCGGATGGCCAGATCGGGATAAAACCTGGCAATTTCTCGTTCCCAGTTAAAAAGAAGACTCGGCGGCAAGACGACGAGATGAGGGGCGTGAATCGGCCGGGGGGCGTGAATGATGCCTTCCTTAATCCCGCCAAACAGACTGATCGCTTGCAGGGTTTTTCCCAAGCCCATATCGTCGGCCAAACAGGCTCCCAAGCGATGACTGTACAAAAATCCGAGCCACCGATACCCGTCCTGTTGGTACGGTCGAAGTTTCCCCTTCAACCGGGTCGGCAACACCACCGGCTCGATTCGTTCAAAATGCAGCAACCGGTCAATCAGCGCGTCATCCTCCGGCGGCAACCGCACCGTCACTCCCCGTTTGCGAAGGGCCACCCAATCCAGCATCTGAAGCCGCGGCACTCGCACGAGAGGCATTTTCTCCGTGCGACCCTTCCGGGTCCGACCCTGAGGAGAAAGGGCCGCAAACGCCCGTAAGATTTCCTGGGTCTGTTGATCGATCATGCGTATCGATCCCCCCGCTTCCATCACTCCTCCTTGCTCGAGCAATTTTTCGAGATCCTGGGGTTCGACTCGAACCCCGTCACACACAATCTCGGGACGGAGTTCAAACCAATCAATGCTTGAGGAATGCCGGGCATCCAGTGAATATTCCCATTTCGATTCGACGACAGGTTTATCTTGGTACAGCAGCTCAATGCCGGCTTTCTGTAACTGGGCATAGAGCGCGGGCAACTTTGTTGAAACGAGAGCCCATGGAAGGACGAATTCATGATGTTCCTTCATCCCATCAAACATGGAGGGGCCCCAAATGCCATAGGGAACCGCATAAAGCTGCGCTTCTCGCGGCGAGTCATTGGGAACCAGACACCAATGGCCCCGATGAACGGTCAGACGCGCGGTCGGCTCCAGCAACGGTTCCGCGAAGCGACCTAACATATGTTCGGCCTCTCGTTTGACGGAAAATGCCTGAAACGCTTCGTGCTTCAAACAATCACGAATGGTTTTCCGAATCTCCGAGCCCTTGGAAAGCTGGCACAGTCGGAAGAAAGTTTCTGTGAGCAGGGCTCGACGATGTTTCGCTTTGAGACCCCGGGATAACGACCGAGACTTGGCCACATATGGGAAAAAGGAAAAGAGCGGAAAGCTGGGCCTCCCCGGACAGTCGCCAAAACAGGATTCGAGCCGCAGCGTGGCCTCAGCTTCCGGGGAAAATGCACCCCCCTGCGAGGGAGGTTCGGACACACTGACGGTCACCCGACGACGAACGGGCGGGACCGGGGGTGCATCGGACGGGTTAGGCACGGGACATTCCCGTCCTTCAATTTTGAGCAAGACCGACCGGAAAAGGGTGGATCGTTCCCCAATTTCCACATCAAATTGCAATCGAAAAAAACGCTCGACCGGGACCGAAAACGTCATCCGAGGTCTTCCGAGAATGTTGAGCGGTCGACCGGCAAGCTGGGCATCGGATACATAGAGACTGTTGAGAACCCCCGAACTGAATTCATCCCCCGTGATGACCTGCTCCCGATACGCCTGTTCATACAGCGTATCGTACACCAGCCATCCCTCTTCATTTTCTAAGACACCCAATTTGTGGTTGTTCACGTCCACTACCAAACCCATGAAAACGTGGACCTCGTGGTGCACCTCTCCGTAGCGCACACACCGAGCGGCCAAGTTCACCCGGGTTCCCACGATATCCATTTCGGTTTTCGACATGAAGGTCACGGAATCCGTCCATTGAACCACATGGCGACCGGATTCATTCTCGAAAAACAGGGGGAAGGCCCCTCCATGATGCACGAGAAAATTTCGGAGACCCTCTTGAACCGACCAGGCCACGTCTTGGGTGGCTCGCAGCAACACGGCCAATTCCGTGGGCATTCCCACGAACGACTGGCAGACCTTTCCATGGTTGGTGATCACCACGCTGGGTTCCCCCTCTCGATCGACCAAAGAAATTTCAAACCGAGCCGCAGAGGGATGACCTTTAGGCAAGCGCTGAAGGGCTCCACTGTCTCCTAAGAGTTGATGACTCAAGGTGGTTTGGCGCCGCGCATTCACCGAAGGTATGCGAAAGGAATCCGGCGAGAGCAAATTGACGGTGGTGAGCAATGCACAAATCACATGTTTACACTGTGAGCCGGGAGTCCAAGCCGGGCAACGGCACGAATAGACCAGGGTACCCTCATGCATCGAAAAGGTGACCACATAATATTTGCTCCCCCGCACGGATGCGGACAGGATCGTCTGCGTACGATTCCAATGATAGGACTCCACACGGGCCTGGGCATAATACTCATACCCCCGCAAGACGGACCCTTTGGGCGCAAGAAAATAGACTTGATTGGGAGAGAGGGTTTTGAGTTGGTCCAGAACGGCGAAGGGTTCTACCGCCATAGCCACCTAACACACCACCTGGGAGGCTTCAACATTCGGAAGGAAAAAGAAGAAGCTAAGGCACTCATACGTTAGGCATCTCATGTATTCCAATGATCACCAGATCACATAAGATCCGGACGTGGTCAACAAATCTGAATCGAAGGGAAAAGACCTACACCGAGGTGAGGGAGTTCCCCACCAGGGCCCTAGGACATCATAACAGGTTTTTTGGATTGGGCTTTGTGCTTGACTTTTTCCACGACCAGCACCGAGGCTGCATTGGTCGTGAACAATTCCAAATGATCCAACTCGGTCAAATCCACCGGTTTCATCGCCAGATCGAATGGCTCTCCAGAACCTGATTCCCGCATCACCCGGCGATAGAGGTGATGATAGGAAAGATAGGTCAGGAAACATTTCAGGTGTTTCACGAAAATCTCCTTGACATAACGCCCATAAAACCGGAGTACCGGTTCAAGCGGCCGTCCGGGGCGTCGATCGCGGCGAACCTTTCGTCGAAAGACCCCACTGTCCATGGGATGCACCTGTTCAATGGTGGCCGCACAATAAAAGGACAACATCATCCATTTCACTTTATTGGTATCAAACTGCCAACGTCTGGATCGTCGCATGACGCGTTCGACATGCTCGGGCGTATAGTAGGCATCCCAGGCCTCACGATAGACCCCGGCCAGTTCTTGGTCTGACATGCGGGAGTGAGGGGTGGTCACATGCACGGAATCGTACATATTCATATCTGACTCTAAAGGCGCACCCCGTTCATACAATTCTTGGTGATCTTGGGAACCAGGAAGGGGGGTGAGGATAAAAAAGTACAACAGATCGACCGGAAGTTCCTGCTGAATGATCCGAATATCCCGCAAAATACTTTCCCGGGTATCGGTCGGAAACCCCAGGATCAATCCTGCCATGATGAGCGCTCCGGCACCGTGCCAGGCCTGAAGCATCCCCCGATATTCGGTAATCTTATTTTGATGTTTTCGAGAACCGGTCAACGAATCGGGATTAATGCTTTCCAACCCGATGAAGACTCGATCCACTCCGGCGCGCCCGGCTTTTTCGATAAACCGAGGAATCTTATGACACAGGGTATCGACCTGAATCGTAATCTTGCACCGAAGATGTTCTTCCTCCCGTAAGACAATCAATCGATCGAAGATCGATTCCCACGCCTTATTCCGTGCAAAATTATCATCCGTGATGAAAAATTTATAAATTCCCTGAGCCACATTCGTCCGTATCAACTGTTCAATATCATCCGCGGTGCGGTACCGCGACTTTCGTCCCTGAACGTTGATGATCGTACAGAAGCTACAGAGAAACGGACAGCCACGCCCCGCATCAAAACTGGTACGTGATCCGGACATGCGATGAACGAGGTGAGCCGGAAGGTAGGGGACCGGTTGGCCCTCCAGCCCGGGAAGATCCTTCATAAGGTTATACAAAGGTGGTAATCGTTTGTGGTACGCATCCAATAGGACCGTATCCAGGTGCCCCTCGGCCTCACCCGCGAACAACGCTATGCCTTCATCCATCGCTTCCTTGAGATCGGGAGGCAGTTCGGACAACATGGCCACACATCCACTCACATGAAAGCCGCCGATACAGACCGGAAGCCCTGCTTGACGAAATTGGCGGGCCAAATCCATGGCTCGGGGAAATTGATTGGTTTGCACACCCACGAACATGATGAGGCCATGGTCACCGGGAATTTCCCGACGTAACACCGAAGCTTGCACCCGGGTATTCGTTTCATCCAAAGCCGTTATCCGGATCTCGACATCGGGACCCAACACTCGCCGTTCCGCACAATCGAGGGCTAACCCATAAATCGCGGCCATGGAGTTGGAGGGAATGGAGGAACGGACCCACTGGATGACATACCCCTCATCATCATAATGGGATGGTTTAATCAGGATAAGATGAAAGGATGAAGAATTAGACGGGAGCACGAAAGGGGAGACCTCCAGGTCACCGGTACCTTACCATTGTTCGAGGAGGCCGGTCACCCCTGCGAAAGAGGGGCTCCCACGACATACCACCATCCAGATCCCAAGTCTTGGCCGGATGAATAGAAGGAGAGGGAAGAATTTAGGGAGAATCTTGGACGATCACCGTGCCCTGCATCGACCCCAGATGCAAATCACAATGATAGGGAAAGGTTCCGGGCTCAGAAAACACATGTTCAAACCGCTCTCCCGGTTTATTAAACCCCAAGCCACTATTGAATTGCTGACCCCCACCGGAACAATCATTCACCCGACAACCGCCACTGGTGACACTGTGGGGCTCTTGCGCGCCATCCGCATAAATCCAGACTACTTTCTCCCCGGGTTTGATGGTCACGACATTCGGGGAAAAGAAGGTCGTGGCACGGAAGGCGATCACGATCGCCCCAATGGGTGCCGGAGACAGGGCGGGGTCTGAAAGGTTCGGTGCCCGTGGCGCCCGGGCGACCACCAAAAATTCATCCTGGGAGGGATTGATCTCACACACCTGATCAGAGGGAGCGGCCACGAACAAACCATCGATGTTCGGGAAGCGGGCATGACCGGGGGATCCGTTAAACAAGCCATCATCCTCGACCGGAAGAAGAGCTTCTTCCGATTCCCCCAGGGAAGCAGGTTGATACTGCAGTCGGCAAGTTTCAGGATTCAGCTTCCAGGTCACTTCCACGAAAAACGATTCGCCCACTTCATACTTATCGACCAACACGGTGCTTTCTCCCGGTTCGACATTCAACCCGAAGTCCAGCACCTGATCCCCGATTTCCCATCCCACGGTCGCACCGGCCGGAATGGGAGCCAGCAACAGAAAGACCACACTTAACATCAGAATACACATATTCGCTGCCCCCCCGACTGTCATTTCCCTCCTGTATTCTGAAGCCATCATATTTTTCGTTAGGACACCTAGAAAGACAAACTCCCCCCTTCAACCCTAGCAAAAGGGTACCGTAAAAACGATCGAAGCCACAAACCTAGAACCCGATGCCTATGCTGACTCCACCGCCGACACGCCCACCGGTTCGCCCTCCACCAAAGACTCCAAAACGGGGTCCCCCACCGTTATCCGGATCGGAAGAAGGCTCCTCCCAGACATGCACATGCTTGATCGCGACGGTCGGGAACAGATAGTCCATTTCATCCACTTTGCCCCGGGTCTGTCCGGTCACTTCCCCCACAACCGTCACACGCGTGTGAGGAGGCAGAGTAGCCGGATCAAGAAACGCCGGCTCCACGGCCATAAACCGTCCCTGCGAGTCAGTAAGCCGCCGACTCGGCTCGTGAGAAGTCCCCAGGGGTAAATGTAAGACCTCCAGGCGAGTTCCCTCGGTCAGCCCGGTGGCCGACAACACTTCTCCGCCCAAGACCACGACCCTGCCTTGATAAGCATCGACGTGATCCCGCAATCGGAGGAACGTCACCGTCGTATCCACATCCTGTTGGAGAGACTCCGGAATCACCGGAGGGGAAGTCGTACACCCAAGGGCCAAAGCCCATCCCAGGAGAAACCAAATCCCTCGCATATCATGTGGCATAAGAGCATTCTATCAGGTTCTACGATGAAGAAGGGAACTGCGATTCTTGGAGGAAAAGGAGTATGTGGAGTGGTCTGGTACTGACAGACAACGACAAAATAAGGACAAGGTCCCTCTTAAAGTTATGGTATGGGCCACTCAATACCGTACATCCCGCATGTACACCAGAGGCCCTGCAACTATTGGATGAGGCAAGTCGCTCAACCTCTCAGTTTGCTCGTGAACTCCGGATCAAACGCCAACATTTTCAGGTTAGCTGTGGATCGTGAGAGCCGTTCGGCCAAGCTCCACGAACGTATGTTTCGTGAACGTGTGTTCCAGATGAAGAAGATTGGCACGAAACAATTGCCGGAGGGTTGTATTCTCAATATTGCCGGTGGAGACGAGTAAGAGTTTGCGCGGGGTGTTCTGTAAGTGAAACGTGGTGACGAAATCACTGTCCTTGGTTACCAGAATCCGATCCTCGCGAGTGGCCAGGGCCGCCAACTCCCCATCCTGCGTCCGATTGCCTAACGGCAGGTCTAGGGTATGGAGCGTGTCGTGGCCAGCCTGCGCCAAGTCTCTTGCAAGTTGCGGAGGTCGTTGCGCATCGACCAGAAATTTCACCCCACCACCGGCTCAATCCGTTGTACGCGTGCTAGACGCGCTCCAAACGCGCAGGCCGCCTGTAGGTCGGCCTCTTCCAAATCCGGATAATCCGCCAGGATTTCTCTGGCAGACATGCCACTGCTCATGAGTTCTAAGACCCAATCTACCGGGTACCGGAGCCCACGAATGCAGGGCTTTCCGTGACAAATTTGCGGATCAATCGTAATGCGGGTTAAGAGCTGCTCAATAGGCATGAATGCAGAATACCCCACTTCGACTCCCTTGACAAGAATGGCCGTTCCGGCGAATAGGTGCCTCACCTCTTGGATGAACCCACCAAATACCGTTCACGCTGAGCCCATCGAAGTATGGGCGGTTGTTGCCAGGGCAACTGCAGTTTTTGGAATGAGAAAACTGTTCCCAGACCACCAGAAGACGTCCGTGTTGCCACCCCCCGTCCCATCCAGGCTATCGCGGTACATTTGGCCTTTGTAGGAATTATTGAAGAAAAAATCCCAACCCGAGCCGCCTTCCGCCTCCAGGTGTCCCGTGGACAGCCCATACGTGGAGGCCTCAAAGACCGCATCGCCGCCATTCACCACCACCGTGTCCGCCTCGTCCGCCGTCCCGAGAATCTTCTCGATGGAAAACAGATGATCGGTCTGCCCATAGCCATCATCCGACACCACCAGAGACTTGTGGCCCTGGAGATCGAGGCCGGCCCTCAAGTCGAAGGTGAGCGTGATACCAGTCGGAGGCGGCAATCCTTGGTCTCCTTCCGAGTACTCCGCCGTATCCTCTCCCTCTCCCCCATGCAGCCAATCCTCCCCACTGCCCCCGTACAGGGTGTCATCGCCCGCCCCCCCCACCAACAAGTCTTTGCCTTCATTTCCATAGAGCTGATCGTCCCCGCCCTGCCCCACCAGCATATTGTTGTGTCGGGTGCCTCGCACCTCATCGGCCTGCGCGGAGGCCACAAACAAACTGGTGGTCTTCGGATTGGCCGTTTCCGCCAACACCTCGGGCGCCTGGAGCTCCACCGTCAGCGCACCCGCCCCCAGCGCAAAGTCCATCCGATTTATCACCCGGGCACTACTGATCGTCTTGTTCCCATACAGGTGCTCCATCCCCTCCAACAACACATTCCCCGCCGGATCATTGGCAAAGAAGGTTTCGAGTAACGTTCGAATGCCTTTGACTTCCACGTCGGGATTTGCCTCCCCGCCCAAGTTCCACAGCCCATTCGTCAGGTCCGCTTTCAACACCGTGCGGCCATTCGACTCGTAGGTACTGAGAAAGCCCTCCTCCGGATCTTTATCCATCTGTTGGGTATAATTCACCTTATTCAACGCCATCTGCCCCGCAAACTGCACGATGGCTTCGGCCAGGCGCGCCTCCGTTTGGGTATACCCTATGGGCGCCTGCCCCTCCGTCCCGAGCTTGCCTAATTCATTGGCGTCGTTAAACAGCGCCCGAATGCCGGTGTTGCCAAAGACCAGTCCCTCTTCCAGAGCCGAGTAGGCAATAGCATCCCGCATGACAGTATTTGAATTACTCAGGCCTGTGACCTCGGCCCCGGCAAGATCTGCTAATTGGCCATCAAACAGCGCGCTAAACAACGGAAGAAGAAGTTGTTGAAAGTCTAGGGCCACCCCCATTTCATCGATATATTTTAAGATCACGGTGAATGAAACACTGTGCGCGTTTCCTAAACCTACCAAATCGCCCATATCTCCTAGCTGCCCCAAAATTGGGGTAGAGGGCGTCGCTGCGGTGCGGACCTGCCCGGCAACTTCGCCACTCGCATGAAAGGCGGTGTACTGGTCCAGCACATCGTCTAATGGTGGAATATCATTAAAGGGAATACCCATTGCCTGCAGTTGGCTTTCCGCAAACTGCACAGTATTTACTTTTCCAAATACGCCAGGCACGTCAATTTCATCCGTAAATTCCTGTGGGGTGTTCTTGACTAACAAATATCGATCGATCAGTTCCTTAAACTCAAGATAAGCCGGCCAGAACCCAATGGGCGCCACAGCCACAATATGCTGGCTAAAAAGTGAACCCACAAAACCGGCCAACGCCCCACCCAGAGAATGTCCTGTCAGGACCATGGAATAAGGACTGGCTGAATCGGCTACTGCCTGATAAAACCGAGAGGCGAGGTGGATTTGGTCCTCGTCATAATCATCATTACGGGCAATGGGTAAATCCACCGATGGTATTTCACCGTATTTATCCGTCCCCCGATAGGAAATAATGGTATCGCCATACCAGTCATATGCCACCGCGTAGAAGCCGGCGGCTTGGGCTTCACCAGGATTCAATAGTTGCGTGGCATCTTTTTTTACGGTGGCATTTCCAATGAGGCTTCCTTCCCCGCCTAGGCCGGCAATACCGGGTTCATAGCCACGGTTGTAGGCGTCCATGGAAAGAATGGCATACAGCAATTCTGGGGAAATACTCATCTTAAATTCTCCATATTAATGATCAATCAATTCTCTTATACGGTTTTTTTTACTTAACTGGCTTAACAGGTGTGCGTAATCCATAGATGGCCGTTTGGGATAAATAGGGTAAATTTCTCCAAGCAGGATTTTTCATAACCTTTGGATCATCTAACCACCCCAACACGCTCTCAATCTTCTCCTCCGTGACATCCTCATCGGTGATCTCCAGTCTCAGACGCTTAAGCAAGACACCAGGCCCGAAGGTGGCTGCCAGATTGGCTGGATCCACCTCCCGTACGGTCTTTGGATCCGAAATATCCGTGAACGTCACTAAGAGGGGATAATCTTTCGGCGCAATATCTCTTGTTTCTCTTAAATCTGAGATCACCTTCGCCCATCGTTCCCTCATCCCCTTCATGGCCTCACCATGGAATTCTTCAAAAACGTCCCTGGCCAAAAACGCATTAAAGGTCAACAAGGCAAAGAGGTAGCGCGACTCGGGGAGTTCCACTACCACCGCCTCTCCACGCATATCCAGATCACGGCCAGCCCCGCCATGAACCAGCGGGAACGGCGGGCGGTCAGAGACCGTCATTTCCACCACGCTCGACCCGGAATACACTTGCCCATTCACCTCCACCTCCACCGTCATCTTTTGGTGCCACGAATAGGAAGGGAACAGGTACCACCAAAGCCCCATTCCCGCGAAGAGGAACACGAAAAAAATCATCCCAACTTTTTTCACGCTGGCTGCTCTCCCCTCATTCCCATGCGGTTTACCTGTCCTGTTTGGCGATACAGTGGTACGACACCTCTTTCATAAACATTTGGTGACATCTTAGTTGCCGACAAACCGTTTCTGTCTCGCGCCCCATCAACTTTCGGGTTGACGATCTGACAAACCCCAAGTCCCAAAGATCAGTTCGACCCATTCCCGTCTTCCCTGTGTGCCTTAAACAGAAGTCGGCTTTTCAAAATACATCACCTATGTAAGTCTATCCCTGTTTACTCAACTGGGAGACGATCATTTTTTTTCACAGCACGGTTTTGGAGGGGGCTAGAGAAAACGTCGAACGAGAGG
Source organism: Nitrospirales bacterium (assembly GCA_965223495.1). GTDB lineage: Bacteria > Nitrospirota > Nitrospiria > Nitrospirales > UBA8639 > Nitrospira_E. Next base: position 2,198,584 of record OZ245001.1, read on the forward strand.
GGATAGATAGACGTCCACGACGTCTAGGCTACGCGATTATTAGAGGGAACCTTCTTTAAGAACAAGGCGGCTGAGCATCCACAAGCCACACGTTTGAAACTTTCTTGCCGAACGTTAGGCAGTGGTTCTTTTTGATTGTTGCCATTATGAATTGCGCGCTACGGTAGCATGACTGTTCAATAAAAAAACGAGACTTTGGTCTAGTTTTTATTCGGGAAAGAAGTTGAACCCCCGAGTGTCGAAGGGTTTGACATCCACAAGGGTAAAAGATGGACAACAGGCATCCGTCTTATAGGACATCTATCCCGCGTAGCAGGCTCATGTAGGACATTTTTCCATCTTTTGGTCTAGCTTTTTTTGCAGACTGGCTGATGGGTTTCATCCGACCCTATCGTTCCCACAGTCCATCGACCTTCGAGTACTGCTTGGCACCAATTCCCGGGCTTGCTGCGATTCGTTATTCGAAAAGCTGGGACGGGAGAGAAAGCGTGATGGGAAACTGAGAGGTGGGGTGCACCCCATCTGGTCGAATGTATTCAATGGTTCCAGTGAGGCCCACCACGATGACTTCCTGAACCCCAGAGTGGAGGTACCCTTGGATCTTATGATTCATTTCCGATTTTCGGTTGCCAGGTGAAAGGACTTCCACGACGAGCTCCGGGGCCTGAAGGACCGCGTCTCGGGGAAGCTGGTTCCACCGTTCTTGAGGCATCCACACCACATCGGGCACGCGAAGACCAGCGGTCGTGGTGAGGACGGCAACTTCACAAGGGGCTTCCCCACCAAGTTGGCGGCTCAGTTGCCCAGCAATGATGGCACAAAGACGTTGATGATTGGTTTCGGCTCGTAGACTCAATACGAGTTCTCCATATTCCGTCAATTCATAATGATCCGGAGACTGCTCGTCTCGGGCAAGTTGGGCCCACCATCGGATTAACTCTTCAGCGGAGACCAGGGCTGGAGTATCCATCATGCCCAACATCCTAGGAACCTTCCTTTATTCTGTCAATGCGACGAAGACGGAAGCACACTTCACTCGGAGCCTCACTTTCGATTCGGTTTGGAGACAAGGTCGTTGACGGAAACCTTAGTTCTTCCTGGGTTTCCCGATACCTCCGCATCATTGCTCCGTGGAGCGCATTTCCTCGCTTAGCGTCCCGTCCCAACGGGTCCCATTTCGAATCTCCTAACACACCGCGCACTTTTGATTGAACATACGTCACAGGTCGTGGAAATGCATGTGACCCATAGGACAAAAAACATATGGACTTTTAAATTTGATTTGGTAATGTCGTTTTCCTACCCCCTCTCTCGGGGTTGAGGATTGGGCAGGGAACGATTCCTTCAACCATTCCTTCTCTCCGATTTCCAATCAAGGGAAGTCCCCACCTTCATTGAAGAAGGAATGGGGATCCAACAGGAGGGAGGGGACCATGCCTTTCTTTTCTTCCGTTTCATGTATCACACCATTATTAAAACCGTTCCATCATCCCCACACGTCCGATTGTCTCCCCCTCCTCGCCGACCAACCTGGTGATCCCGCACGAACCGCTTCTTCGGCATCTGGGGAAAGCCTGTATCGCGGACAGACCCGATGTTTTGACCCAGTGAAAGGGGGCCGCACATCCGGCCTGAAAGGGAATTGGCAGGACAAGGTGGAATTGAAAGGCCGCACGAACGTGGACGGAATCTCCGGTCCCATGGCCCCAGAACCTAGAAACCCATTCAACAGATAATTGAGGAGACTTTGATGATGCATGAACCCAGGACGTCACATCGGACCCGTTCCTTGATCGGGAAACAACGAACCAGCCAACCACGGTGGCGGTTCCCTCTCCTATCTACAGTGCTGCTTGTGGCACTCAGCATGGGGTGGGTGCCCCTCGTCCAAGGGGCAAACCCGATCACGGTCCTGGTCGATCAGGACTCCTGGCTGAAAGAGGCCGCGCCCAATGACAATTTTGGGGAGGACAAAGAACTCCCCATCAAGCATAAACCCACGGATAACGAACGAGCCGTCTTTCGGTTCGACCTGACCCCGATCCCGGAAGGGGCGGAAATTCTCCAGGCCACCGCCACCTTTCGGGTGACGACCCCCGATTCCCAACCCGTCAATGTCTATCGCCTGACGAAAGACTGGGAGGAGCAAACGGTCACCTGGAACACGATCGGCACGGACTTCGATCCGACCACGATCTATGGGCCCTTCACCCCAGCCCAAGATGATGCGTTTGTCAGTGTGGACCTGACGACCTTGGTGCAGGACTGGGTCTGTGGCACCCCGAATGACGGGATTATCTTTATCCCCACATCCGATGACGAGCAGTCGAAATATTACAGTAAGGAGGAAGACCAGGCCGCCTACCGGTCGAGGGTGTGTGAAAACTAAAAAATGGCTGATTTAAATCGTTTATAAGCTTTCCACATTTTCGGCGGCCTCCAAGTCTCTTACCAAAAGAAGTTATCGCCTTCACGCCTCATTAATAACGTCTCATGCAGGGTTTGAGGTCGATCTCAACCCGCAGTCGGCTGAAAAGTTTTCACACACCCTCGGCCGTCCATGGCCATTGACCTGGGCCCGGGGCCGAGTCCCTGTTCGGGGAACCACCCACCGGTGGCCGATGCGGGCCCGGACCAGCCTGCTCAAGTGAATGACACGGTCACATTGGATGGGAGTGGGTCCAACGATGCGGATGGCGATGAACTCACGTTTGTTTGGACTCTATCAAGTCAACCGGCCGGCAGCACTGCCACGCTCACGAATCCTACCGGCATCTTTCCCACCATCCTCATCGATGAGCCGGGGGACTATGTCATTGAACTCATCGTGAATGATGGAGCCGACGATAGTGCGCCCGATACGGTGATGATTTCAACCAACAACGTCCCGCCGGTCGCCCATGCCGGATTGGATCAGACGATCCTCGTGAGTCAACAAGCCTTCCTGGATGGGACAGGCTCGACCGACGCCAACGGAGATGCGTTGACCTATACCTGGACGCTCACCACGCAGCCGACTGGGAGTACCACCACGCTGGATGATCCCAATTCGGCCACGCCTAGCTTCACCGTGGATCAAGCCGGGGCCTATACCATTGTGCTGGTCGTCTCAGACGGCCTTCTGAGTAGTGAAGCCGATGTGGTGATCATTGCCACGGATAACTCCGCCCCGGTGGCGAATGCGGGGCCAGACCATCAGGTGCGAGCCGGGACGACCGTCACGCTGGATGGGACCAATTCCAGCGATGTCGATGGCGATCCCCTCACCTATCAGTGGGATCAAACCGTCAGTCCCGCGGGCTCGACCGCCGCACTCAGCGATCCCACGGTAGCGGATCCCACCCTCACGCCCGATGTCGACGGCGACTACGTAGCCCAATTGCAGGTGAACGATGGCACGGCCACCAGTGCCCCGGACACGGCCCTCATTCGCGTCGGCAATACCAAACCCATGGCCGATGCGGGCCCCGATCAACTCGTGCCACTGAACACCACGGTGCAACTAGATGGGAGCCATTCACACGATCCACAAGGCGATCCGTTGACGTACCAATGGACGCTCACAGGCCCGGTCGGGAGCACGGCAACCCTCTCCGACCCGACCACCAACCAACCCACGTTTGACCCGGACCTGGCCGGCACCTATACCGCCACCCTCATCGTCAATGATGGCGACCTCGACAGCGACCCGGACGACGTACAAATCATCGTCGACGGAACGAACTTGGCCCCCACCGCCCGGGCCGGGCCCGATCAATCCTCAGTGACTGGCGTCACCATCTTTCTCAATGGCGCCGGATCCAGCGATCCGGAAAACGGGCCGCTCACCTATCAGTGGACCATGCTCCAACAGCCGGTGGGCAGCACCGCCACTCTGTCCAACTCGACCGTGGTCAATCCACATTTCATCCCCGATGTCGATGGTGTCTATGTCATGCAATTGATCGTACATGACGGCGTGTACTCGAGTACGCCCGATAGCGTGACCGTCATCATCGGCAATACGCCACCCACATTAAATCCCATCGGCAACCAGACCGTGCTCTTGGGCCAGTCGCTCACCTTTACCGTGAGCGGGGCAGACCCCGACGGGACCCCGACACGGATGGATGTGCTCCCGTTGCCGCTGCCGCCCAATCTGGTGTTCGATGCCACCACCGGCGTGGTCACCTTTACCCCCGACGCCAGTCAAGTGGGCGACCATGTGCTCACGTTTGCTATCAGCGATGCCTTCACCACCGTGACGGAAACGATCACCATCACCGTCCAGGCTCCAGCCCCGGGCAGTGTTACCGCCCTCACAGGACGGATCCTGGATACCAACGATTACGTGAATGGCGGCATCGAAACACCCATCGTGGGAGCCACGGTCTCCCTCCTCGGCCCGGGGATCAGTGTGGTCAGCGACAGCCAAGGCTTCTTTACCTTGAGCGGCGTGCCGGCCGGCGCGCAGGTCTTAGACATCGATGCCAGCACGGCCAACCTGGCGCCCGATGGCTCCAGCTATGCCTCCTTCCGGGAACGCATCCAGCTCATCGCCAATGCCACGAAAGTGATCGACCGGCCCTTCTTCTTGCCCCGCAACGATCCCAATAGCGTCATGACGGTCAACGGCGGAACCGTCACGGCCGTCAATCCCAACGAAACGACGATCGTGACCAACCCCACCATCGGGGCCACCCTGACCATTCCACCCCACACGGCCATGTTGAACGGACTGGAATACACCGGGGCCATCACGATCTCCGAAGTGCCCGGTGGCCTGGCTCCGGCAGCCTTGCCGTCCACACTCAACCCCGCATTGCTCGTCACGATTCAACCGCCGGGCGTCGTCTTTACCCAACCCCTCAAATTAAACCTGGCCAATAGAGAAGGGTTGCCCACCAACAACGACATGAACCTCTGGTCGCTCGACCCGAATGCCGGCGCCTTTGAAATCGTCGGCCAGGGAAGCATTTTCACGAACACCATCAATACCGTCAGTGGCGGTGTGCGTGCCGCGGATTGGCACTTCTTCGGACCTCCGGCTCCTCCCTTGGGAGGAGGAAGTGGCAATGGTGGGGGTGGCGACCAAGGCCCAAATCAGGACTCGGATGAAGAAAAGAAGGATGGCTGTAATTCCGAAATCGCCCTCTGTACGGGAGGACTCACGGAAACGCATCGCACCGTCCCCTACCAGACTCTGGGAGTCAACCGCTCGGTACAACTCGTCTACAGCAGTCGAACGGCTCACCCGCACGTGGTCATCGAGGAAGAAACGAGTATCCCGGTGGAATCGGCAGTACCCAATATGACCTCCGTGGAACTGACGGTGGGTGTCCCCCAACTGGATATTCATCGCAGCCTGCTTCTTCCCACCGTGGAAGGGTTCATGTCGGGCGGCACCAAAATCGGTCGTCCGATATTCACGGATACTAGCGGGTTCGCAGAAGCGGACACGACGGAATTCCGGCAAAAATATTCTTGGGCGGTGCCCGAACTGCCCACCGGCCGCTACCCGTCCCTCGTGACTCTGACCAACCACTATGACCAAAGCTCCTTCGGGGCGATGATCTATGAAACCCTCCTGATCAACAACCAACGAAACAGCCCCATCGGGGCGGGATGGACGATCGACGGGGTGGACCGCCTCCATGTTCAAGCCAACGGGGACGTCATCATGGCCAAGGGCAACGGAGGCACGCAACTCTATCAAAAAGCCCAACCGGGGACGCTCAACCTCGATCAACGGCTGGATCTGTTCTCCATCACCTCCAATCCTCAAAAAGTGATCGTGGCGGACTTTACGAATGACGGGGTGGACGACCTGGGCATCCCCGCCACCTTTGGAGTCAGCGGACGCTTCGAAATTCAGGAAGGGCTTGGCGGAGGTAATTTTCAATTTCTGGCCTCCTCCATCGTGGGCAATCAAATCGGTCATGCCCGAGCCGCAGACTTCGATGGTGACGGCAACCTGGACGTCGTGGCGAGCAGTACATACATTCCAGGCCAAGTGACCGTGGCGTATGGCGACGGCGCCGGCAACATGATCGACCCCATCGTCTTCGAACGAGCCGGAGAATACCCGATATCTTTGGAAGTGGGTGACTTTAACAACGACGGACTTCCGGATGTGGCTACCGGCTATAGCGTCGCCAATGTGATCGTCATTCGGTTGGGCACCGGCATTCGAGGGGCGGGAGCATTCGGGGCGGACATCGTCGCCATGACCGCAGGGGGGTCTCCCCGAGATTTGACCGCAGCAGATGTTGACCAGGACGGAAACCTGGATATCCTCTCAGCCCAAGGGGGATCATTGCAATACCTCAAAGGTGACGGAACCGGTGCGCTGGCCGCTCCCGAAATTTTTGCCCTCGATAATTCAGCAACGCATCTACTCGTCACGGATTTTACGGGAGATGGGTACCCCGATTTGGCACTTCCCGAAGACGAATTTCTAGGAGGTGGGGGTGGAGACAGGGTATATATCTTTGAAAATACCGGCCTGGGAAGCTTCTGGGGTCCGGTAGCCTACCCGCTGCCCCTGGGAGTCGACCCCGAGAGCATTACCTCCGGGGATTTGAATGGGGACGGAAACATGGACCTAATGATTGGCGGGGGTGGGGGAATAGTCGTGTTGCTCCGAGGCGATGGATTTGGAGCCTTTGGCACCCCAGTGGTCACGACGGTAGGGTTTGCCGCGCAAGGCCTCACCCTGACGGATATAGAGGGGAATGGCACCTTGGATGTGGTAGCCTCCTTGAACCCCACCAGCACAGAGGATCATATCGCCCTCTTGCTCAATCCCGACCCGACCCAGGGAAGTTTTATCAGTCCACCGGGAGAATATTCTACCCTGACCCTCAATGGAGATAGCACGTACACCCAACGCGAAAAGACCGGCACGTTGATCGATTTCGATGCGGACGGCAAGCAAACGAGTATCACCGACCGCAATGGCAACACCACCACCTATGCCTACGATGCCCAGGGAAACCTGACGACCATCACCGACCCGGTGGGCCTCGTCACCACCCTGGCCTATGCCGGTGGGGTATTGGACACCATCACCGACCATGTCGGGCGCATCACGCGCCTGGAGCATGATGGGGCCGGCAACGTCACCACCATCATCGATCCGGATTTGTCCGAACGAGCGTTTACGTACGACACCGACCACCAGATGACCTCGCAGGTGAACAAACGCAACTTCCGCACGCAATATCTCTTTAACGAGTTCGGCCATGTGGTGCAGACCCTCCGCCCAGATGAATCGACCAATGGGTTTACGCCGGAACGGGCCGTCGGCCTCGTGGATCCGGCCGGAACAGACGGCACCAAAAGCCAACCCCTTCCTCCTGTATTGAATGCTGATGCGGTCGCCACCAAAGTGGATGGCAACGGCCAAGCCACCACCATGGCCCTGGATACCTTTGGCGCGGTCACCCAAGTCACCGACCCCTTGGGCCGCACGACCACGACCGAACGCAACGGCGACGGCCTGCCCACGCGCATCCTCACCCCCAACGGGGCCGAGGCCGAATTGACCTATGACGAACAGGGCAATCTCTTGAGTCGACGGGAAGCCAAGGGCGCGTTCGGCCAAGACCGGACCACCAAGTTTGAATACGATCCCACCTTTCACCTCCTCACCAAGATCACCGATCCCTATTTCCGCATCACGACGATTCAGCGGGATGCCAACGGGAACCCGGAAGTGATTACAAACACCCTCAACGGAACACGCGTTCGCACCTTCCGGACGGATGGGTTGGTTGAGACGGATACCGATGAAAACGGCGAGCTCACCACGTTCACTTACGATGCCGTGTCGGGGAACCTGGCCACGATCGTGGATGCCGAAGGGCATACCACCCGTTTCGTGCGCGATACGGCCGGAAACGTGACGAGCCTGGTCGAAGGCGACGGCACCCCGGACCAACGCACCCGCACCTTTACCTACGACACGATGAACCGCCTGACCAGTGCCACCGACGGGACGGCCAACCCCCCGACGCAGTTCCGGTATGACGGGCAAGGGAATCTGGAAGAAACCGAACGGCCCACGGGCGAGATCGAGGCGCGTACCTATGATCCCCTAAACCGGGTGGCCTCCATCGACGATCCGCTCCGGGGCCTGACCACCTTTACCTACGATGCCAACGGTAACTTAATCCGCACGGTCAACGCCCTGGGCGACCCCACCACCTTCGCCTACGATGCCGCCAACCAACTCCTTACCATCACCGACGCCCTCAACGGCGTCCAGGCCTTTGCCTATGACGTCGAAGGGAACGTGGAAACCTTTACCGATGCCCGGAACAAGGTGACCACCTTTGCGTACGATTTACTCAACCGGCAAACCACACGGATCACCCATGGCGGCACGTTCACGACGACGTTCACCTATGATAAACGGGATAGCTTAAAGAACACGACCGATCCAAAGAACCAAACCATCATGCGGAATTACGATCATTTAAATCGCCTGACCTCGATCACCACCCCCGATAACACGATCACCATTGCCTACGATGCCGTCAGCAATCCCACCAGTGTCACGGATAACGACAGTGAAGTCGTGTTCACCTACGATGGGTTGAATCGGGTGCAGACCGCCGAGACCAGCCCAGGGAGTGGAATTCAACCCAATGTGCTGTTGACGAGTATGTATGATGCCGTCGGCAATCGCACGCAATTGGATGAAGACAGTGGGACCAGTGTCACGAATTATCTCTATGATCTGGCGGGACGACTGACGACTCTCACCCCTCCGGCCGGGGCGGCATTGAATGTCAATTTTGCCTACGACCCAACGGGCCGTCTGTCGACCATCACCTACCCCAACGGCGTCGTCAGTGCCTATGGGTATGATGCAAGAGGAAGGCTGGATTCGCTGAGTCATACCTTAGGGGCCAATCCGTCCTTTGCCTCTTTCGGGTATACCTACAACCCGGTGGGAAATATTCTGGCTATTCTGGATCAGGTGAATCCTTCCGAGAACCGGACGCATTCTTATGACGCCTTGCAACGGTTGACGACTGGAGGCACGGTCGCCAATGCGGAAAGTTATGCTTATGACTTGGTCGGCAATCGGACGACATCATCTGTGTCTTCCACACACACGCATGACGATCTGAACCGGCTCTTAGAAGACGACCAGTTCACCTATACCTACGACGACAATGGCAATCTGGAGACGAAAACCGATAAGGGCACGTCTGCGGTCACGACCTATCACTGGGACGCCCAGGACCAGCTCATTCAGATTGATCGCCCGGATAGCACCACCGTCACGTATAAATATGACGGACTGGGGAGGCGGATTGAAAAGGATGTGGCGGGCAGTATAACCCGGTATGTCTACGATGGAGACGATATTCTGTTGGAGTTTGATGGCACGAATACGTTTGTGGCCCGGTACTCACATGGCCAACAAGTGGATCAGCCGTTGGTTTTACAGAAGGCCGGCATAGGATATCTGTACTACCACCACAATCATCAGGGTTCGATTTCTCACCTAACAGACAATTCCGGGACGGTGGTCAATTCCTATGTCTATGACAGCTATGGGAGAAGAATATCCGTTATCGAGTCCGTCATGCAGCCCTACTCCTATACAGGAAGGGAATATGATGTAGAATCAGGTTTATATTATTACCGCGCGAGATACTACGACGCGAACCTTGGAAGATTTTTCAGTGAGGATCCCATCGGGTTCAATGGAAAGGATCAGAATCTCTACCGCTATGTCTTAAATAACCCGGTCAATTTCACCGATCCTGACGGTGAAATCATTGTTCCACTTATCGTTGGTGCAGTGGTGACGGCGGCAATACTCGCAAGCGCGGCATTCTTCATTAAACCATGTATGGAAGGTTGCCAAAATATCAAAGAAAATGAACCGAGCAGTAAACCCAAAGTACCGGATAATCTTCCCCCTGGCAATCCTAACTGTCCCAAAGATAATCCCAGTCCCCCTCAAAATGACTTTGATCCAATGGAGCCGAGGAAATTTAAGCTATCTTTTGCTGATTGTCTTAAAAAATGCTTGTTTGGGGTTCAAGCGTTGGCCGGAGCCGGAGATCCAGCAGGCACAGTGGGGTCAATGGCTGGACAAGCAGCGGGAGAAGCCATTGGAGGAGGAACAATTGAAGTAAATCCATGAAAAGAAAGGTTGTTTTAAGTATATTACTCTGGTGTTACATAGGGTTAACGTTAACGTTTGGTTTTATTGTGAGTCTCGCAATGCCATATGGGACGAGTCTTTGGGATTTGTGGGACGTTGCCGGGCCCTATGTTCTAGGAAATCTAATCCTAAGCCTAGGGGGAACTGTGTTAACAATATTTTTGTTCTTTAACCAACGCTGGGTTAAAGGGGGGCTTTTTTTTATTGGAATTGTGGCCATAGGCCTGGGAATTTATTTTGAATATGCCAATCACGCACCTCATTTTTCCCTTAATATATTTATCAATTGGGCTGTGCTGCCAATTATTTTGCATGGGGCAATACTAACAACACTTTTTTGCCTAAAGGATGAGAATATAAGATAACTCATGTCTGTTCGTTTTAAAAGCAAATGTGTGCAAGGGAATTGCTGTTTTTGACCTCGTAGTTTTCTACCCATTATAGAATTGGGGTAAAAAAGATAAAGGGGCAAGGCTATCGTTTACCAGCTATATTTGGGTATAAAGAATTTTTTCCCTTAATCCCTACCCCCCTCCTACGATAAGCGGGATCGATTGATTGACACCACCGATCCCAAAGGCCAACTGATTCATCGGGTCTACGACCATCTGGCCCGGCTCACATCCCTTACCACCCCCGATAACACCATCACGATTGCCTACGATGCCGTCGGCAATCCGACCAGTTTCACGAACTATCTTTACGACCTGGCGGGACGACTGACGACTCTGACGCCTCCGGCAGGAGCAGCGATGAACGTCAGCCTAAGTTACGATCCAGCAGGCCGATTGGCCAACATCACCTACCCCAACGGCGTCGTGAGTGCCTATGGGTATGATGGGAACGGAAGGCTGAATAGTTTAAGTCACACGTTAGGGGCCAATCCGTCCTTTGCCTCTTTCGGGTATACCTACAACCCCGTGGGGAATATTCTGGCTATTCTGGATCAAGTTAATTCTTCGGAGAATCGGACGCATACCTATGATGCGCTCCAACGATTGCGAACCGGAGGCACGGTCGCCAATGCGGAAAGTTATGCTTATGACTTGGTCGGTAATCGGACCACATCATCTTTGTCGAACTCCCATACCCACGATGACCTGAACCGACTGTTGGAAGATGATTCATACACCTACACCTACGACGACAATGGCAATTTAGAGACGAAAACCGACAAAGGCAATCCAACCCAAATCACAACGTATCACTGGGATGCCCAGGATCAATTGATTCAGATTGATCGCCCGGATAGTACGACCACGACCTACAAGTATGACGGACTCGGTCGGCGGATTGAAAAGGATGTGGCGGGCAGTATAACCCGGTATGTCTATGATGGAGCTGATATTCTTCTGGAGTTTGATGGCACGAATACGTTTGGAGCTCGCTATTCCCACGGAGATCAGGTGGACCAGCCGTTGATATTACAAAAAGCCGGCATAGGACATCTGTACTACCATCACAATCATCAAGGGTCGATTTCTCACATCACGAACAATTCCGGGACGGTGGTCAATTCGTATGCCTATGACAGCTACGGGATAAGAATATCCGTTATCGAGTCCGTCATACAGCCCTACTCCTATACAGGACGGGAATATGATGTAGAATCAGGATTATACTTCTACCGCGCGCGATACTACGACGCGAATACGGGAAGGTTCCTCTCTGAAGATCCCATCCGCTTCCGAGCGGGCGATCAGAACTTCTATAATTATGTCTTCAATAATCCGGTAAATTTAACAGACCCAGATGGCAGAATATTTCTTCTTCCTCAATTAATAGGTGGCGGTCTGGGGGCTGGCTTTGCGGCACTCGGTGCCATCAATTCGGGTGCGGAATTTGGTGATGTGGCGCAAGCGGCTGCTGTGGGCTTTGCCTCAGGAGCCCTTTCCACTTTGGGTGGTGGTCCATTAGGAAGTGCTGCGGTTGGGGCACTTGCAGGAGGTTTGGGAAACCTAGCGAATCAAGCGTTATCAGGAAATCCTTCCTCCTGCTCCGGTGGGTTAGACTTTGGGTCTGCTCTGGGGTCAGCCGGGGCCGGCCTTGCTGGAGGACTAGCAGGAAACCTAGCGAGAGGGTTACAAAGTATCCAGGGGTTTAAAGCTTTGACCGAAGCTGGACAAGATTTTGTAGATTCTTTCACTAGTGGGCTTACTTCTGGAGTAGTTGATATTGTCTTTAATTAAATTTGCCCTGGTCAATTTTCTCAAATAATGAGTCCTTTCTTCGACCGCCCTTCTTTCTATCTCATTCTTGGGGTAGCAGTATTGGCTTTGGTTTTAAGTCTAAGAGGCCTTTTTCGTGGTCAGGATTTTTGGATAAGGGTGGAAAGTGTTTGGGGGCTTCTCTTTGGGATTACAGCCCTACTAGCCATATTTGGACCACAAGATGGACTAGTGACTTGGGAATTAGGAAGTATCGCTTGTTTAACAGTCGTTACTCTTTTTGGGGGCCTTTACGCATTAGGGTTTGGAATCGTGTGTGGCTTGCAAAAAAAACGCATACTCACCAACCGTTGGACTCAAACCTACGCCACGGGAATCCATGCGATTCAAAGGGGGTGGGCACTAGTTTGCATTGGAGTGTGTGGAATAGGAGGATTTTTTATTTTCCTCTGGGCCTATTTGACCGGGAACTTTCATTGGTAAATGTTAATTAAAAAATCTCCTCAATAAGCCCCCCTACTTCATCAATCCTACTTTCTACTTCAGCCGCTCGTTAGGACGCCGAGCGCTGAATGGCTTGTGGGACCAGTTGATCATATCCCAATAAAATGAGTTTCTACGGTTGTAAATCATGCCGGTTAGGGTTTTGCGCAAATATATAGGTTGAAGTCTTTCAACGGTTTAAGAAAAACTTCCGATATTTGATGGAATCTGTTGAAGCAGTCCTTCTACCAAGGGAAAAGAGCCAAAATTAATATTATGAATAAAGGGTCAGGTCTTGAAATAACATAATACATTCCTCCACCTATCCCAACGGCGTCGTGAGCGCTTATGGGTATGACACCAAGGGGCGGCTGGATTCGCTGAGTCATACCTTGGGGGCCAATCCCTCTTTTGCGTCCTTCGGGTATACCTACAACCCCGTGGGGAATATCAAAGACATCCTGGACCAGGTCAATCCTTCGGCATCTCGCACCCATACCTATGACGCCCTTCAGCGGCTCAAGACCGGTGGCACCACCGGAACCCCGGAAACCTACAATTACGATCTCGTGGGCAACCGCACGACCTCCTTCCTGTCGTCCTCGCACAATCATGATGATTTGAATCGTTTATTGGAGGACGATTCATACACCTATACCTATGATGCTAATGGGAATCGGGAGACGAAAACGGACAAGGGCAATCCAACCCAAATCACAACGTATCACTGGGATGCCCAGGATCAATTGATTCAGATCGATCGCCGGGATAGCACCACCGTCACGTATAAATATGATGGGTTAGGCAGGCGGATTGAAAAGAACGTGGCGGGAAGTATAACCCGGTATGTCTATGATGGGGAGGATATTCTTCTGGAATACGATGGCACCAACACCTTCGTGGCGCGGTACTCACACGGAGATCAGGGAGTTATTGTCAAATGTAGTGTCTGGGCTATTGATTACGCGGCGACGGGTTCCTCTGTAGTTGCCCGGATTCCATCCGTAAATTGAATGCCCTCGATCACTTGTGCCAACTGCCTAAATCCCCGTAGGCGTCGCCAGGTTTTCTCAGCACAGCGGCCCAGCTTGAACATCATGTGTAACATCCCGTCCCGAGTCAGACAGCCCTTCGTCTGCTTTGTCCGATGCCGAATGGTCCCGAAGGTCGATTCAATCGGATTCGTGGTACGCAGACTTTGCCAATGCGACGCCGGGAATGCGTAGAACGTCAGCAAGGCCTCCCGATCTTTTTCTAAACATGCCGTGGCCTTCGGATACTTCGCCTCGTAGGTCTGCAGAAAGAAGTCAAACGCTCGGTCGGCTGCGGGTTTCGTCTCGGCTTGCCAGATCTCGTGCAACGCCTGTTTCGCCTTGGAGTGCACCCTCTTCGGCAACGCATTGAGAACATTGCTGGTCTTGTGCATCCAACACCGCTGTTGCTTTGTGTGCGGGTATATTTCCTCCAACGCTCCCCAGAACCCCATGGCCCCATCCCCAATGGCTAAGGCCGGTGCCGTCAGCCCCCGGGCTTTCAGATGCAACAGGACTTCCCGCCAGCTCTGGGTCGACTCGCGCACGCCGTCTTCGATCGCCAAGAGCTGCTTCTCCCCCTGGCTATTCACCCAATGACGACTAACGCACACAGTCGATGCTCCGCGGCCCGTAGTCCACTGTAAATCCCGTCGACCCAAATATAGGCCCACTCGCCCTCATCGACTCGTCGCTGCCGCCAGGCGTCGTACTCGGCTCGCCAGCTCTGTTTCAACCGAGCCACGGTACTGGCGGAGAGCCCCTTGGCCTCGGGGCCGACTAACGCTTCCAAGGCGGCCTGCATCTCCCCGGTGGAGATCCCTTTTAAATAGAGCCAAGGAAGCGCGGCTTCTAAACTTCGGGTTTTGCGCACATAGGGGGGAACCAACGCAGAGCGGAAGGTCACAGGATCTCCCTGGCGACTCCGCACCTTCGGGACCTGGACCGTCACCGGCCCAATCCCTGTTTGAATTTCCCGTACCGGCTGGTGCCCACTCCGGACCACGAGGGCCCGGCCCTCCTCATCTCGGTGCTCGGCATACGCGGCGACCAATTCAGCTACCTCAGCTTCTAGGGCTTGCCCAAGCAACTTTCGAGCTCCCGCCCGCAGCAGCTCGGTCAAGGTATCGCGCCCCTCTCGATCTCCACCCTCAGGTTTGGTACTCTCTTGCATCGTGGCGTCTCTCCTTTATGGTTGAATGTGGCTGTGTTGCAGCACCCATTTCAACCCGAGACGCCGCGTCTTTTCAACTTCCTTCAGGCACTACTTTCAAGTATAACTCGAGATCAGGTTGACCAACCCTTAGTGTTACAAAAGGCGGGCATAGGACATATGTACTATCACCACAATCATCAAGGGTCGATTTCCCATCTCACCAACAATTCCGGGACGGTGGTCAATTCGTATGTCTATGATAGTTATGGGGGAAGAATATCCGTTAGCGAGTCCGTCATACAGCCCTACTCCTATACAGGACGGGAATATGATGTAGAATCAGGATTATACTTCTACCGCGCGCGGTACTACGACACGGTCATAGGGAGATTTCTAAATGAAGACCCCATTCGGTACAGAGGTGAGGATCAGAACTTGTACAATTACGTGTTCAATAACCCTTTGAATTTGCGTGATCCATATGGAAGATTTTCACAGAAGCCTATTAATCCAGTGGGATTGAAATTTGCTGAGACCATTGGCGAAGCAGTAAGGGGGACTAAGCATTTTCTTGACATGTATGATGCTATGCGGCAACAAAACCGAGGTAAAAATCAAGATAAATTTTTCCATTGTATGGCCAACTGTCAGGCAACAAATGAGGGGGCTGGTGGTGAGGCGGCGGCAGAGGTAATTAGCGAAGTGAGAGAGTTGACAGATGAGTTTATTAAAGGGGATTCAAAGGTTCAGTGTGACGCAGACAGAGCTGCCAATGAAAAGGGCCGAGAAACTGCAAAGAAAGGTGGTAATTGCAACAAAGAATGTTCGACACTTTCACCTGGCATTGTTTTTCCACCTTGAGTCAAAAATTCCATTATCAATGGGCCAAACATTATTTCCTCGTTTTCAATTGCCTTAAGAGTTGCCTTACGAAAATTGGAACATAAACAAACAATACAAGTCTGAATGAATTGTTCGAATCATAAGTGGACAATAGTTTTCTCGCTGGTCCTAGCAGGCCTTGCGGTGGCATATTTTTCCCAAGAATTTGCTCATCTCCTAGAACAAGATTCATGTATTGATTTTAGTGGTACTTATGACTCTACTACAGGAATCTGTACAGCGCCTGAGGGAAAGGTTTATATTCCTCAATTTTCAAGGACCAGCATTTACTTTTTTTGGATTTTTTTTGTGGGTATTCAATTTTTTATTGGGTTTATTATTTTTAAAATCTCCCGATATTTTTTGGGATTACTGCTGAGACGAAAGCAAGGTTCCGGCCTCCTTTAATTTCATTAAACTGGAAGAGATTCAAAGCCGGTTTGTAGTTGTTTTTGGGACTCTTCTGTCTTTCTTCCCTTTAGCCACTCTCACAGTAAAAGAAAAATGAAAGAAAAAAGGGTCAGGTCTTTCTTTAACTTATCCCATTTTCTCCCCTATAGAAAACTTTTCCCCTAACAGCATCAGCAGTGCCTACGGGTATGACACCAAGGGGCGGTTGGATTCCCTGAGTCATACCTTAGGCGCCAACCCGTCCTTTGCCTCTTTCGGGTATACCTATAATCCGGTCGGGAATATTCTGGCTATTCTCGATCAAGTCAATCCGAGCGACAACCGCTCTCACACCTATGACGCCTTACAACGGTTGACGACTGGAGGCACGGTCGCCAATGCGGAAAGTTATGCTTATGACTTGGTCGGGAATCGGACGACATCATCTGTGTCGAACTCCCATACCCACGATGACCTGAATCGACTGATGGAAGACGATTCATACACCTACACCTACGACGACAATGGCAATTTGGAGACGAAGACGGACAAGGGCACGTCTGCGGTCACGACCTACCACTGGGATGCGCAGGATCAACTCATTCAGATCGATCGGCCGGATAGCACCACCGTCACGTATAAATATGATGGGTTAGGCAGGCGGATTGAAAAGGATGTGGCGGGCAGTATTACCCGGTATGTCTACGATGGAGCTGATATTCTTCTGGAGTTTGATGGCACGAATACGTTTGTGGCCCGGTACTCACATGGCCAACAAGTGGATCAGCCGTTGGTGTTACAGAAGGCGGGCATAGGACATGTGTACTACCACAGTAATCATCAGGGCTCGATTACCCACCTCACGAACAACAGTGGGACCATCGTCAACTCCTATGCCTATGACAGTTATGGGCGACGGGTGTCAGTGGTGGAGTCGGTCATGCAGCCCTATAGCTATACAGGACGCGAATTTGATGTAGAATCAGGATTATACTTCTACCGTGCGCGATACTACGATGCGAATACGGGGCGGTTCCTCTCTGAAGATCCCCTCCGTTTCAGAGCCGGAGATCAGAATCTGTACCGGTATGTATTTGGAGACCCGGTTAACTTTGAGGATCCAACTGGAGAGAGGTGGATACCGAATCCCATTGTTGGGTATTGGGTTGGATTCTATTTAGGTCTCCTTGAACAATCATTGGGCCTATCAGGGCCAGAATCTCCCCTTCCATTCCCCACACCTTTTGATCAGGGCCGGAAAGATGGGCAAGATTTTGTTAAAGATACACTCGGGGATAAAAATCCGGAATTAGATCAAGGAGATAAACTAGGATGTGTGGGGGGAATTTGTGAAGATAATAAGAAGGACGATATTGATCCACCTGATCCGTCGGAAGATTCACCTTCTTGTCCTGCCTAGGGATTAAGGCATAAGACTCGAGTTTTCTGAGATCTGGCGGAAGGGGGATTTGCGAGAGTCATTAGCAAGAATACCTTTGGCCTTTTAACAGCAAGTCTTTTCAGCACCGGGAAAATCGTGTTATGGGAATACTAATTGAAATTCTGCTGGGAACAGGAGAATTTATTCTTTCCTTTTTATCTCCTTTGCTTATATGGACCGGAGAAATTTTTCTTTGGATTGTTACTGTTGGATGCCGGAAACCTACGTTTAAGATACAAGGAGACCCTCTGAAAGTGTACTTGTTGCCGATAAATTATTTTAGTTTTTGGATAGGACTTGCGCTTTGGTTAGGATTCGCTTTTTGGCTCAAATACATGTTTTCCTGGGAAAATTAGGTTAAGTGTTCTCTTCATGAATCTCTTCTCCCTTTTAGCCCCCTCCTGTGTTGTTGTGCCTTATGCTTTGGCGAGAAAGGCATCAATCGTGCCCAGGAGCACTTCTTGATCACGTTTTGATAATTGATTAATGGCTTGGACCCGGCGCGCAAGGCGCCGGTTCTTGTTGCCTGCCTCTCCCTTCCTGCTGGTGGATTCGCACCCCAAAATCTCATTCGCCGATGAAAAAGAAAAAGGGGGTCAGGTCTTGAGATAATACAACCCCATTTCTCTACCTACCCCAACGGATAGGTGAGTGCCTATGGGTATGATGCAAGAGGAAGGCTGGATTCGCTGAGTCATACCTTAGGGGCCAATCCGTCCTTTGCCTCTTTCGGGTATACCTACAACCCGGTCGGCAATATTCTGGCCATTCTGGATCAGGTGAATCCTTCCGAGAACCGGACGCATTCTTATGACGCCTTGCAACGGTTGACGACTGGAGGCACGGTCGCCAATGCGGAAAGTTATGCTTATGACTTGGTCGGTAATCGGACGACATCATCTGTGTCTTCCACACACACGCATGACGATCTGAACCGGCTCTTAGAAGACGACCAGTTCACCTATACCTACGACGACAATGGCAATTTGGAGACGAAGACGGATAAAGGCAATCCAACCCAAATCACAACGTATCATTGGGATGCCCAGGATAAATTGATTCAAATTGATCGCCCGAGTAGTACGACGGTCAGGTATAAGTATGACGGGCTGGGGCGGCGGATTGAAAAGGACGTGGCGGGAACCGTCACACGCTATGTCTATGATGGGGAAGATATCCTTCTGGAGTTTGATGGCACCAATACGTTTGTAGCTCGATATTCACATGGCCAGCAAGTCGACCAACCGTTGATATTACAAAAAGCCGGCATAGGACATGTGTACTATCACAGTAATCATCAGGGATCGATTTCTCATTTAACAAACAACAGTGGAGCCATAATCAATACCTATGTTTATGACAGCTTTGGAAAACAGGTGTCAGTGATGGAAACGGTCATCCAACCTTACTCCTATACTGGACGGGAATATGATATAGAAACAGGGTTATACTTTTACCGTGCACGGTATTATGATGCGAATGCCGGGAGGTTTTTGAGTGAGGATCCAATTGGGTTTGGAGGTGGAAACGCCAATTTTTATATCTATGGCCTTGTTAATCCTCTAACCTATATCGATCCTTTTGGATTAGCGTACTTTGCCTTGCGACCATTTGGGCCCACACCTTCTTGGTTGGCGGAGGGCCCAGGAACTAATTCAATTTTAGATTACTTAAATCTCGAATTGGCCCATGAACATATTTTTTATGAAGACGGTAATTTGCCGTCAAATGAAGGATTTTTCGGTGATGAAGGGGCATTTAACGAACCAGGGACCGTTAGGCCTGACGACCCCACAAATCTAGAGGAATATTGGCGAGCGGACCCTAAAACCTATGATGATGCCTTGCTACGGCAGGCCGTTGAAAATGTTGGTGCAGGTAACTATTGTTTATTTGGCTCCAATTGTCAGGACTGGGCGGACAAAGTCAGGGAAGAATATAAACGATTAGAGGAAGAACAAAATCGTAAGGATGAACAACCATGCCCATGACAAAAAGATTTTCATTAATTCTTCCCTTAACGCTTCTGTTTGTTCTTTTCGGATATAAGGGAACTAAAGGAATGAATATTCAGGGGCAGATAATTTATTCAGGTGGGGGCAACAGTGTAAAGGCCCTTTCCTTGGGTGAAAAGGAAAGTAAACCAATTGTCATTTATCAAGATCAGAAAACAGGCAATATTTCTCATCTGACCAAAATGAGTGATTCTGTATTGTATTTTGACAAATGTTCAGGCAAATCGCATTGCATAATTTTCCAGCTCAATTTATCCAACAACGAAGTACTGCCCCTTCGTACTGGATTTTTCCCGGAATATGTTCCTGGGCATGAACAATTGTTTTTCTATGACAAAGCGGCTGATGGCACAAACTGGTTGTTTGTCGCTTCCTTAAATAATCTTAATATGGTTTCGCGAGTAGCTAAGGCTGCAACCACCGTCACATTACCAAATGGAATTCAACAAATTGGGATAAGGCCAGTTGTCCAGATATCAAAATTTGAAGTTCTATACCTCAATGAAGAAGGGGAATTGGCCATTTACAATATTACCAATGCCAACTCTTCCTCTTTAGGTATTGTAGGTTGCCGCCCCATTTTTTGGCGGGCTTTTACAAAACAATTATTTTGCACAAATTTGCAGGCAGGAGAACCGTTTCTATTGGATCTTCAATCTAAAAAAAGAGAGAAAATTTATGAGTTAAATGGTGCCCATGGGTTTCTTTATATCGAAAAACTCGATTCGGTAGTTTACAGTAAAACTCGGGCCTTATTTCCTTTTTTCCCATTGGGAGAGGCTAACGATATTTTTCATTATTCGTTGAGGAATAAAGGTGAGTCACGAATTAAGAAAAACTCTTCTATTGCCGCAGGGGTTTGGATTAGTGGCACCAAACCATAAAATTCCTTCAACAAATAAAAGTTTGTGTCAGAAAAAGTAATAGATTTGCAAAAAGAAAAAATGGTTAATAAAGGGGTCATAATAAAGGGGTCAGGTCTTGAGATAACACAACCCCATTTCTCTACCTACCCCAACGGATAGGTCAGTGCCTATGGGTATGACACCAAGGGGCGGTTGGATTCCTTGAGTCATACGTTAGGGGCCAATCCCTCTTTTGCCGCCTTCGGGTATACCTACAACCCCGTGGGGAATATCAAAGACATCCTGGACCAGGTCAATCCTTCGGAGAATCGCACCCACACCTATGACGCCCTTCAGCGGCTCAAGACCGGTGGCACTACCGGATCACCGGAACCCTATGCTTATGACTTGGTCGGCAATCGGACGACATCATCTGTGTCTTCCACACACACGCATGACGATCTGAACCGGCTCTTAGAAGACGACCAGTTCACCTATACCTACGACGACAATGGCAATTTGGAGACCAAAACGGACAAGGGCACGTCTGCGGTCACGACCTATCACTGGGACGCCCAGGACCAGCTCATTCAGATCGACCGCCCCGATACCACGGTGGTCACCTATAAATATGATGGGTTAGGACGGCGGATTGAGAAGGATGTGGCGGGGACGGTCACTCGGTATGTGTACGATGGGGACGATATTTTGTTGGAGTATGATGGCACGAATACGTTTGTAGCTCGCTATTCGCATGGCCAGCAAGTCGACCAACCGCTCATCCTCCAGAAGGCCGGCATAGGACATCTGTACTACCACCACAATCATCAAGGGTCGATTTCTCACCTAACGAACAACAGTGGAACCGTGGTTAACTCGTATGTCTATGACAGTTATGGGCGGCGGGGATCTGTTGTGGAGTCCGTCATCCAACCCTACTCCTATACAGGACGCGAATATGATGTAGAATCAGGATTATACTTCTACCGTGCGCGGTACTACGACGCGAACACGGGAAGGTTCCTTTCTGAAGATCCTTTGGGGTTTGGGGGAAAGGATCATAACCTTTACCGTTATGTAACTAATAATCCTAGTAATTGGGTAGACCCCTTTGGCCTTAAGGTCAGTCTTTGCAGTGCACCAGCAGATATTGCTTATGGTGCGGTTGACCATCATTGGATTAAAACGGATACCAAGGAAGCTGGTATGGGACCAGCTAATGGTGGTGTGCCTGGCAATGAATCTGATTCTCCATACACTACCACTACAATTAATGATCATACCGGCCGGAGTGAAGCATCTGGCGCTCAATGTGAGGTGGTAGAAAATGTAGATGAACAAAAGGTCAACGAGCTTTTAGAGATTGGAAAAGACACCGGGAGATTTTCCCCCTGGAATAACTGTCAAACCCTTGCTCAAGAAATATTAGATCAAGCCTCAACTACTCCAAAAACTATCTCCTTTCCTCCAATGCGTGGCGCACCATGAACAAAAGAAAAAAGTGGGGAATAAGTTTGGGGATTTTTTTTCTTTGTTGTGCCGGGGTATATTTTTTCTGGTTGGCCATTACGGTGGCATGGATTAGTGCGACTCCCGGGGAACATGATTTAGCCATCCTCAAAATGCGAATGTATCTTTGGCTATTATTCGCTCTCATTTGCTTTTGTGGGGCAATTATTTTAGGAGCAATCAGTTTCAAAAAGTTTAAAACTTCCAAAGGAACAAAAATCAATTCTGAGTTTTAGGTGGAAAATTAAATATCGGTAAACGGGTAGAGTGGAGCACTGGTATTGACCCAGGCTACACTCGAACGCTTCGACGCACGCGTCTACCACAGACCACAGCAGGTAGCCCTTTCCAGCGCCCCCTCATCAAACCGTGCGTAAAGTTTTCCCATACGCGGCTTTCTGATGTTCTTCCTCAGAAGGCATGCGTCCGTTTCCAGCCAGCCGTCATCGGAAGTTTGAACAAACCATGTTGTGCATACAGTTTCTGGTTGGGAAACTGCTCATACCCGGCGCTCGGCTTTTCAGCATGCAAGTGGAGTCGCGTCTTGTAATGCCATATCTTTTGTCGCTCCTCCTCCTCTTTAGCCGGAGCCTATTTCCTCACCATCTTCTCCTACCCCTCCCCATTGACCTAAGCAGCCTTCATCAAAATCGCATTTGGCTTGGCTCGCTCAACCTCTTCGTCGCTACGAATTGTGTAAGGTGGCGGAAACCTTTTTACGGACACTTTTTTAAGACGCTTCCGGTATGACACGCAAGGGAATCTGGAAGAAACCGAACGGCCCACGGGCGAGGTCGAAGCCCGCACCTACGATGCCTTAGACCGGGTTGCCTCTGTCGACGATCCCCTTCGGGGCCTCACCAGCTTCACCTACGATGCCAATGGCAACTTGGTCGGCACCGTCAATGCCCTGGGCGACCCCACCACCTTCGCCTACAATGCGGCGAACCAACTCCTTTCCATCACCGACGCCCTCAACAGCGTCCAGACCTTTGCCTATGACGTCGAAGGCAATGTGGCCACCTTTACCGATGCCCGGAACAAGGTGACCACCTCTTTGGGTTTGGCACACAAGGAGCTGAAGGAATATAAAGCTGCTGCGAAAAGTTTTAGAAGGGCTGTGAACTTACAGCCAGATTTTAACTTATATACGATGCTTGCGAACGTCGAATTAACTTTTGATCCTAAATTAGCTTTAGCTGACGCCGAAAAAGCATTAGAGCTTGCGCCTAATTGGGTGGAGGCGCTAACAGTCCACAAAGCCGCCAAACAATTGATTGCAAGGAAGGAAAAGGCAAATAAAGGTATGACCTAAACCCTTCTCAGGCTGCCACTCGCGTTCGCTCTCTTCGCATCCCCCCATCCGCCAATCCTCGGTTCCCGGGAAACTGACTGTCGATCTGTTTGGCTTCGAAGATGGCTTCGTAGAGCTTTCCGGTCCCCTCTCCCGTAAACATCGCGGGCTCCCCGAACAGGTTGCCGTTGGGCAGGCGTGATGGAACGCAGTGCCAACGGCACCCCACGTCGTGGGGTCCAGCTCGGCTAAGGTAAAGAGTTCCCCGGGTCCGGTGCCGGGGAAAAGGCTAATTTCGAACCGGTTGTTTAACTTCCAGCAAAATGGAATGGAGTTTTTCGAGGTATCCCCCTTCTTTTTGGGCTTCCTTGACTACAAGGGCCCCATTGGGTACCATGAAAAAATGCAGGAAAATAATGATTACCATTATTGAAACCGCGCAATTTCTCAAGAAAGCCAAGCAAATCATGACTCCTGCAGAAAAGGATGAGTTGATTACTACGATTGCCAGAAACCCAAAAGCGGGTGAAGTGATCCCGAAAACTGGGGGTGTGAGAAAACTTCGCGTTGCCAGAGAAGGTCAGGGCAAAAGCCGTTCTTTTCGTTCCCTTTACTATTACTACGATAATCAGAACCCCGCTTTTCTATTTACCGTATTCGGTAAAAACGAAAAGGTCAATCTGACAGACTCCGAGAAAAACACTCTGTACCGGATTGTGCAGCACATTAAAAAGGAGATGAAACCATGACCAAAGCCGGGCAAGAGCTGATTCAAGGAGGGCAAGATGCGCTGGACTATCTTCGCGGCGATAAAACGAAAGGCCGCGCGCACCTAATCATTGCGGCCGAAATCGACGTCAAAGCCATACGTGAAAAGACCGGGCTCACCCAAGAGCGTTTTGCGGAAACCTACGGATTTAGCCTCTCGACCTTGAAGAAGTGGGAGTCCGGAAATCGGGAGCCCGAAGGGCCCGCGAAGGCGTATTTGATGGTCATTAACGAGCGGCCCAATGTGGTGAAAAAAGCTCTTGAACGTATTTCAGCAGCATAGGGGCCGGCTGAAGCCCACCACTCCTAAAGCCCTCCAATTTTGCACCCACCCTTCGCCTCTAATCAGAAATCCTTATACCGGTTACTTCGCCCAAACCTCCCACATCTAATAGGATTGGGCAGTCGCCCCTCTCTCCAGCCGGCCTATCAAGACCTTATATTATGGACCGATTCGAATTTCAATGCTGGTGTTGGGAGTGGGTGTGTCCGTTTGGGGAGGTCTCCGTTTCAGTTCTTCCCATCTTGGATTTTTGAACGTTTCTCCTCTTGGGTGTTTGGCCCTGGATTGGATTTTTCCCCTCTCTTTTTTCATCGATTGCCTCTGTTGGCATCGACTCGGTCTCTGGCCCACACTCCGTCCATGGAGGAACCATCGGGTTCGATACAAAGGATTTACCCGTTACGGCCAATTGCCCCCGAGACTCCACGCTCAGTTTGCGATAAATATTCGAACAACTTTGGGGTCAGACCTTGTATTAATCTATACTGACGTTCTCCCCCGAAACTGAACTTTTCCTCCAAACAGCGTCGTCAGTGCCTACAGGTATGATGCAAGAGGAAGGCTGGATAGTTTAAGTCATACGTTAGGGGCCAATCCGTCCTTTGCGTCATTCGGCTATACCTACAACCCGGTGGGGAATATCAAAGACATCCTGGATCAGTTGAACCCCTGGGCATCGCGCTCCCATACCTATCCTCCGTCAGGGGCTTTCTGGGTTTCATCAAACCGAAGGCTTGCAATGTCGGGATTATGCTCCGGAAAAAAGCCAAACCTTTAAGGAAAGATTTTTGAGTTTGGAAAAGGCCTTGTCATTGGTAACGAACCAGTCAGCCTCCAACTCGAGCGCGGTCGCTAAATGAAGGGCATCAGGCGTACGGAGAGAGGAATCTCCACGGAGTCGAGCGGCCTCAAAGGCAATAGGAGGGGTCAGATCAATGAATGTTAAATTAGGAAAATGAGTGAGTAAACGATAGGCATCCTGGGCTTGGATGGGAGCGTTTTCTCGAAAAGCCGGAGCCAATAATTCGGTTAGGACTAACGTGGAGGCAAACGCTTCGATTCTTCCCTCTTCAATTTGGTCGAATAAACTTTGGGCGGGTCGAAAAAAATCAGGGTGTCGTTCGAGAAAATAAACAAAGGGAACAGTGTCTAAGGCAATTCGACTTCCAGAGGGGATCCGATTCAAGGTTCCCGATTCCATTGATCCCGGTCACGGTGTAACGCTTTGGGGTATTTCTTCCAAGGAGCGGGGGAAATCTGTGTCAACGCTTGTACGTAGGACTTCGGCGCTTTTCGAATTACCGCCTTATCACCCTCAACCTGAATATCGAGGACATCCCCAGCCTTTATTTTCATTTTTTTTCGAACACTTGCCGGCAAGACAAGTTGATGCTTTGAGCTTAAGGTGGCATCAGGCATCATCACCCCCAACTAATCGTTCGCAGCTTTTACTTTACCTCATGGTAAAGCGAATTTGAGGATCTGTCAACCATTGAAAGAATAGAGGGCTTTGCGCATCTTGGGAAGAAACTATCGTATTAAAAAAAAATGGCTAGTTTTTCAGTCTCTTGGGTCGGTCGTTCACCTCTAAGTCCCCCCACAAGGGAATTCAATATGTTAAGAGTGGGGTCCTCCTCTCTTGGTCCAAGCACACGAACCCAATATTTTTTCGACCCCATCTTTCCATTTCCTTCTAGCGGTCTCAATAAACCAGTAACTGGCATTGCGTAAACTAAGCCATAGGATAAAAAACATCTTGATTTTGCCCAAGGGTTTGGTATGACCTCTTAGGAGAGGTGGGAGATTCTGTCTCAAGGATTAAGGCCACATCTTCTTGTTATTGTTTTTGGCACTCTTCAAACTCCCTCATCCATTTTCAACTCATTGTCAGAACGTAGAAAGCTTAGAGGGTTGCTCCACCAACGCATTCACCAAGAGGAGCAGAATAGGGCATTCTTTACTTTTTTGAATAAAGAATAATTTTCTTGGGTGGGTCTAAAATTTTTTTTCGCGAGACCAGACACAGATGGAAGAAAATGACGAGATATTGAAGCAGTGGGAACCAATTCCGAATCTTTCAACTGTTCTTTATTTGGTGTCGGTTTATGATGACATTAAAACTTTAACTATTTTTCTTGAACCGAAAATCCCAACGGGACACCGGCTTAAAGTCCAATTTGACTCTGCCTTGCTCTATCGCAAAGGCGACGAAGGAGATTTATTAAAAACAGTCTTTGCCCGGAAAGATTTGGGGAAATGGCCATTATTAACAGTGGAAAATTCCGAGTTGCTCAACTGGTTTTATGCTCAGCAATATAATGATCCCAATCCCAGAAACCTTACCCATTATTTATTTGTAACTCCGAATGATCTTCTGGATGTACTTGCATTACACCCTCCAATTGCAGAGTGGATTCCGGTGCCTTAGCGTGGCCTTGAAGAATTGATTGAATCCATAAATGTGCAAGATGCCATGTTCATGGTCGGACACGACCGGCTGAGAAACGTCCAATCCTTTCCGCTAGGTTGATTGGAGACAACCTCTTTTCCAATATTTCTAAAAAATAGGAAGTATCCTCTTTGTCTATTCACAAAAAAGATTGGGAAAAGGTCACAACACTAGCCTGCAATTTTGCAAATGCGGTAGAAGAACATAACGAAAAACTTTCATGCCGCTATAGGAACCGCATACATAAATTATTAAACAACTTAATGGAAAAATATGGAGAACTTCCAAGCCTATTAGCGACGAAGGCCGATTACACTGAAAATATTCGCGAGAAATTGCCACTTTTGCGAAAATCCTATTCCTTGGCATTGAAGGCAAAGGACCATCCCAATTTGACCTGGGTATCATCTTCAATCGCGGAAATTTATATTGATGAATTAAAAAACCTCAGGAGTGGGCGACACTGGGTATCTCTACTAGAAAAACACCTGCAATTTCACTCGGATGATGAAGAAAAAAACCATCTTCAAAAATTAAAAAAACAGTTACGGTATTTAGTCAAAAAATAGTTATTGGTGAATTTTTTTTCACGGCCCCCAATTCTACGGGAATTAACTCGTGGATGAAGAAAGGCCAAGTCTGGGTATAGGGTGTCAGGAAGCTTTTTCCCTAGCTTCCCTTACCGTGTCCTACGCCAAACTGGCCTGTGCGTCTTTCAGGGTGATCATCAGATCCATCGGATCTGTGGGAGATGGTTGAAAACCAAACCGTTCATAAAACAGTTTCGCCTCGTCAGAGAGGGCATGAACCACAAAGGCCCGGATCCCGGCCAACTCTGCGGCTTGCAAGGTACGCTTCACCGCATCGGCCAGGAGGTTACCTCCCAGGCCTTTTTTTTGCCAATCCACATGAACGGCCAGGCGGCCAAGGACCATGACCGGAATAGGATCGGGCATGTTGCGACGGATCCGTCCAGGAGCCTGCCCGTATTGCACAGCCCCGGTTGCCAGGGCGTAATAGGCGATGACATGCCTTTGATGGCAGACCACGTAGGTGCGTGAGGCACTTGAGGCTTCGTTTTTAATGGCCCGTCGCGTAAGCCATTCATTCAGGGTGGCATTGCCACAATCAAAAGCACCAAGGATGTGATGCGCGCTGAGGGATTCGGGGGCGGTCAGTTTGGGGACCGATTTCAGATCTGAGTTCAGGTTTCCCAAAGCGGTTTCCGACCCAGTAATTCTTTCAATTCCGGATTACTTTTTATCGGGGCATCGAGCGCTTTAACAAAATCCTGATACGCGGTTTCGTTGAGATTAAACAGTCGTCGGTCCAGGAGAACATCTTCAGCCTCACGACACGCCGCATCGAGAACAAAATCCGTGATTCTCTTGTCCGTGATGGCGCAGGCGCGATCAATTAAGGACCGCGTTTGAGGTTTCACCCGAAGATTGATGTTTCGGGGAGGGTTCTTGCGGCGTGATTTGACAGTTGGCTTGCTCATAAAAACCTTTCTCCTTTTCTATTCATTATCGACTTTTGTGCGCACAATGTCAATACATCTTCATGTTAGCAACCGGGTACCGACCATGAATTGGGGGCTCGAGAATTTCAGGGAGGAAAATATATGAAACGGGAAATTGGAACGATTATTGGCAAACGGGACGTATACCTGGCGGGCAACACTCAAAAGAGGCTTACCTTACTTCTTGGAAAACCCCGTAAAGTAAAAGATGATGAATGGGTCTGTTTTTTCAGGATAAAAGGGTTAGGAAAATCCCCACTCAAACGGGCTTATGGTTTTGATATGCTACAGGCGCTGCTCTTAGCCATTGAAGGCCTGAGGGTTACTCTCGAGAACCACGACCAAGAATTTACTTGGGCCGGAGGGGAAGCGGGGGATTTCGGGATTCCACGTTTTGTCCCCTTATTCTTTGGCAAAGAATTTTCTGATCGGCTCAACTCACTAATCGATAGAGAGGTGACAAGCTTTGCGAAAAAGGCCGAATATTCTCGACGAGGGAAAAAGGCACCCAACCATTCCCGGGAGGACCGGTAAACCACAGGCATGGAGGAAGACCAAAGGCATAAATTTGGAGTCAGGGTTGTACCCCACATTCAGGGGTAGGGCATATTCCCGGGGGTGAATAATAATGAGTAACCTGTCGGGCAATAGGGCTTTTGAGTCCGAAACCCCAAAGAACCCTATTCGATAAGGGGAAATCCGTTTTTGAGGCTAACCAATTTCTAAAAAGGCCGCCTGGGGATCGGAAAAAAATCGTTCACAGGCCGCATGATGACTCCTGAGGATTGCCATGATTTCTTGCGTGGTCCGATTTCCACACCGGAGCCATATCACTTTTGGAGGGGGACCATCTAAAAAACTTCGTTGATGAAAATCCGAATCTTTAGAAACGATGATAAAACCATGCTGGGCCGCATAGGTCCAAACCAATTCATCATGGGCAGAGGCTAACCCGATATCTCTGACATGCGTTGACTCTGGAAACTCCTTGGCCAACTGTTGAACGAGGTGGGGCGAAAGGTTTTCGTCGAAAAGCAGTTTCACGCCGGAGGAATGGATACGAGTTTTCGCTCGCGGTCAGCGGCAAAAGCCAAACAAGCTCGGATATCTTCTAACTCAAGATCAGGGAAATCTTGAAGAATTTGTTGTTCCGTCATACCCCCGGCGAGGTACTCAAGGATATCGTACACGGTAATTCGGAGCCCTCGAATACAGGGTTTCCCTCCACGTTTTCCAGGCTCAATCGTGATTCGGCTACGATAAGACATTCTGATTAGTTTACGTGTTTGAACCAATTTTAGCAATTCACCCTACCTGATGTTTTCTACTCATCTCCTGGATTAACGGCCGACGGATTGAAAAGAATTCATCATGTTCAATTAGGCTGAGGACGAAATCCTGTGGGTGTATGGTGGCCCGAATACTTTTTGCAGAAGGTGCCCAACATTGCCAACCTGGTAGAAACTTCTCGACAAGGAATGAAGAATACCAGTCATTCACGGGCGGACCGGTGAACCACCGGCATTGAGAAAGTTCAAAGGCAAAGACGACAAGAGGAAGAGGCAGGAATGCCCCAAGGTTGAGGAGGGATCAAACCCGCTCTTTCAGGAGGGGGTTAATCCTGTTTGTGAGGCGAGTGAATCTGGAATTAATAGAGGGGTGGCTGAGGTCCGGGTCGTAGTCCGATTAAATCCGGATCTTCTCCATCAAGGGTGGCCCTGAGCCCTTCATTTTCTTCCTTTCGTTGGGCCCGACGAATTTCCTTGTCTTGTTGTTTCATTTTTTTGGCCAATTCCCGGTGGCGTTTGGCCTGTGTGACTTTAGTTGGTCGTCCCATAGTTCCTCCCTAGCGTTTGAATATACGTGATGTTCTCACTCGTTTGATGGTCCCTCCTTCGAAGGACTTCGCGGATTTGTTCTTTTTCGATTGAGTCCGAAGGGGACCAGAGCTCATCAAAACCCATTCCGGGTTAGGGAATCCGATTGGCCCCCGCACCATGCCCGCGACCGTTGAAGAGGATAGGGAGAACAACCAGAGTGAGGCACCCCTTTAAGTAGAAGGGCCGTTCTCCTCGATGTAGGAAATCCGGCTAGGTCTGTTCGCACCTTCGTACGAATTTTCCCTCCCCAACGGGTGCGAACCCTAACAAGGAACTGGCACGGAGTCAAATGTCTTTAATTTTCACTATTTGAGCCTATTGTATCGATACCCATTCGGTCCCGTTCGTGAGCCGGATATTTTTCCAGCCAGACTCCGTTTCCCTCTCATAACGTCACTTCTTCCCCTTTCGGGGTCCAGGCTTGGGCTTTCCGTTTCGCCTCGGCAATTTCTGCCGGTGTGAGCTCTTGATCCAATATGTTGATCGCCTGGATGGCGGGATCCAGGCCCTGTTGGGCTGCGATATACGCCCACATGTAGGCCTGCACCTTATCTTTGGGGACACCCTCCCCTTGGTAATACATGAGGCCTAGATGATTTTGCGCTCCTCCATTTCCCTGTTCGGCAGATCGACGAAACCAACGGATGGCTTCGGAATAATCTTGAGTGACCCCCAGGCCCTGTCGGTACATGGCGCCCAAATTATTTTGCGCTCGAGCATGCCCTTTATCAGCGGCCCGCCGGTACCATTGATAGGCTTGAGAAAAATCCTGTGGGACCCCTTGCCCGTACCGGTACATGTAGCCCAACATGTTCTGCGCTTCCGCATTTCCCCGTTCGGCTAACGGTCGCCATTCCTGTAAGGCCGTTTCGTAATCTTCTTGAAGGTAGGCTTCTTCCCCGGCCAGAAAATTGGCGGCCGCCTGGGACACCATCACCAAGACCGCCAGCGATGCCAGGAGTGGAAACAGGAAACCCTTTTTCATTCGTGGTCATTCCTCCCTCAGTGTGTAGAATCGAGTGCTCTTGTATCTTATCAGTTCAAGCCTTGCTTTGAAAAAACCTCTGGCTACGCTACCCCTCGTGTCGTTTCGCTTCCAATTCCGCCCACCGGGCATATAACCCATCTACCGTCTGTTCCGCAGCCTTCAACACTTCATAGGCTTCTTGTAATTGGAGATGATTGGCGGCAATCTCCGGGTCCTCCACCCGCGCTCGACACTGTTCCAGTCTCTCTTCGGCTTGCAACACCTGTTGTTCCATCGAGTCATATTCTCGCTGATCTTTAAAGGAGAGCTTCTTTCGTTGAGGTTTCGTCTGGGCCTTCCCGCCGCCTTTCTCGACATCTTTACTTCGCTTATTCTCCGACGTCTCCCGTCTGACCCAAGCTTCCCATTGTTGAACGGAAGCAAAGAGTCCCGTTTTTCCTTGGCCGTCGAACCCCACAAAATTCGTACAGACCTCTTCCAACATGTACCGATCATGGGTAACGAGGACCAGAGCCCCCGGGAATTCTTTTAAACATTCCTCCAAGATTTCTCTGGTGGGAATATCCAAATCATTCGTGGGCTCATCCACGATGAGCATGTCGGCGGGTTGGAGCATCAACCGCGCGATCACCGCACGGGCCTGTTCTCCTCCCGACAGCCGTTCAACCGGAAGGTCTAGTTGCTCCGCCCGGAATCGGAACCGTTTGGCCCAGCCCGTGACATGAATCGTGTTTCCTCGGTAGGTCACGGTGTGTCCAGTATCGGAGAGTGTAGCACGCAAGGTTTCGTGAGGCATGAGGGACCCGCGGTGTTGATCAAAATAGACCAGCTGCAAGTTCTCGGCATGGGTCACCGCTCCCTCCACCGGCACGAGTTCCTTCGCCAAGATTTTCAAGAGTGTGGTTTTACCCGAACCATTGGGCCCTAAGATGCCTATCGCCGTTCCAGGAGACAACACGAGATCGAAGTTTTGAAGTAGCACCCGCGCATCGAACCCCATCGTGAGGTGTTTGGCCACGACTAATTGCTTCGTGCGTCGCCCCGTGCCGGCGAATTCAATGGCCGCTTCCTCTTGTCGTAACCGCCCCTTCGTTTCCACTAATTCCGCTTGTAAGGCATGAGCCGTGTCTACTCGATATTTCGCCTTCGTGGTCCGAGCTTTGGGCCCACGCCTCAGCCAGGCCTCTTCCCGACGGACTTTTCCCGCCAGGGCTTGCATCTGTTGTTGTTGATTGAGCACCTGCGCTTCTCGAGCCTCCAGAAAGCGTCCATAATTACCCGGCACCATCAAGAGTCCATCGGGATAACAGGTATTCACCTCCGCTACTTTATTGGTCGCTTGTTCGAGAAACCAGCGATCGTGGCTGACCATGATCCAGGGCCAGGGCGCTTGCGACATGATTCGCTCCAACCACCGAATGCCTTCAAAGTCCAGATGATTCGTGGGTTCATCGACCAACATCACATCCGGATGTTGCACGAACCCACAGGCCAACGCCAACCGCTTTTGCCAGCCTCCCGAGAGCACGCCTACTGCTTGATCGTCCTGCTCAAATCCCATTTTTCCCATGACCTCTCGCACCCGACCCACACAATCGTGAGCCGAGACTCCCGAGGCCAACGCCGCCTGTTCAATCACCTCATGCACCGTGGCCTTTTCCTCGTACGTGGTCTGTTGCGGGATGTAGGCTACCCGTAAATATTGACGTCGAGTGACCGTTCCTTCATCAGGATTCTCTTCGCCTGCCAGAATGCGCAACAAGGTACTCTTTCCTGCCCCATTGGGCCCCAGAATGCCGATGCGATCCCCTTCCGAGACCCCAAGGGTGAGGTTCTGAAATAGCGATTGCGCCCCGTAGGATTTGGCGATTCGTTGGGCAAAAATTAAAGCCGACATATCATGTCTCACGACACCTTGAGTGGCGACACCTGTTGATGGAAAGGTCCAGAGACCTTTTGCGTCCTCTTTTTCCTTTTCGGGAGTCAGGTTTCCGGTATACTGTTCAGAGGAAGGAGGTTGCTCCCGTTCATGGGGATAGTCTGTTCACAGACGTCGAAAGTGTTCCAGGTTCCATTCGGACCCCTCACCGATGACGGGGACCTTGAGCACCAATTTCTCAACCTCAAATCTCACCCTGAATACATCCCGGTTCTCCCTCCCTGCGTCGGCTGGCCCGAAACGCAAAGTTTGTTGCGGCATATTAATGCGCCCCAATCGCCGTTTATGAGCTTGGCCGCAGCACAACAGTTCTTTCAACAACCCCAGGCGGAGGCCCCTCTGGCCTTATCGTCCTTCGTCACTCTCTGTTTTGCCGAGATTGAACACAATCGCCACCCCTCCCTCGAGGATGTGGCCCAAACTCTTCATCGCACGATGGATCAGCTATTACAAGATATTTCCACTTCTCTGGAACAATCCCTGAATCTCGAGGTCCTTCTGGAACTCCAGCCCACCTTCTTTCGGGACCACCGATTCGAAGGCTGGAGTTTAACGGCCTTTCTGGTGGTCCCAGGGCACGAGCACTATGCCATCCGAGGCACGTGGGGATGGGGCATCCATGCCCTCATGGACAGCTTATCCAGTTACACGCATCCCAACCCGCCCTCGTAAGGTAGACCACCGAGTGCGCCCTCTTTCTGGCCCCCCCGACGAGAGTCAACCCAACCCCATGCGGCTACCTTCTCCCCCAAGGCCCCTTCAGCCGACGGAGCATTCTCAGCCACAGGGACTGATAGGTTTCCCGCCCCTGTAATAATTCGCAATACCGCCGGAGTACTCGCTGGTAAGGAACCGGAAAGGTGTGGCCGGCCCATCGATGCCAGGATCGCGGCACGCCATAGATCATCCGGCCCAGCCGGGCCGCCACTTGAAATTCCGGTCCAAATTCCTCGGCGACTAAGGTTTCATAAATCTCCACCCCCGCCCCGGAATCCTGAAGCGCCCCGGCGATGCTTTGCCCAGCCAATTGTCCCGACCGCACGGAATAATAAATCCCTTCTCCCAACAAGGGATCCACTAGATGTCCGGCATCGCCTACGAGGATGGCTCGATCTCGGACTAGGCTTCCCGGCCATCGACGTCGATGCCGCCACCGCGAGGAATGGGAAATGGGCAAGGGATATCCCATAGGCGGAGGGACCTTCAGCCCCACGACCGAGGATTCTTGATGAATAAACTTGTGAAAACTTTTTTTGGGTCCTTGGCTTCCATTGACAAATTCACCCACACCCACCGATAGCCCTTGGTTTTTCGGGAACACCCACCCATATCCTTTCTCTGCGGCACTGAGGCTTATCAACGCGGTGGGCATCCGTTGAAAGTCATGCTGCGTTTCTCCTCTCACCTCACTTTCCACGGCGGGAATGGTCCGTAACCGTTGACCCGGAAAACATTGGCGGGCGACCACACTCATGGCTCCATCGGCTCCCACGACAAATCGGCTCCGATATCGCCCCTGTTTGGTCGTGACTTCCATTCCGTCCTGATGAGGGGCAATCTGTTCAACCGATTCCTCTTCCCGGATGTGGGTGCCGACTTCTCGAGCTTTGTTCGTGAGCCATTGATCAAACGTGGCCCGCATGACCATATAGGCAATCGGGCGATCGAGTTCGACCAAAAAGGAGTCCGTGCCGCCATAGGTAAATTGCACGCGATGGACCCGTTCCTCGATCACGGAGGCGAAGTCTGCGGGTAAAATTTCTTCAATTCGGGCGGACAATCCTCCCCCACAGACTTTGTACCGCGGATGAACCTGCTTATCGAAAGCTAAGACGGAAATGCCTCGTCGTGCCAGCTCGAAGGCGGTCGAGGCCCCTGCGGGGCCCATGCCCACGACGATAACATCATAGCGCGGCTTGTGGAGAGGGGTGGTCACGTCCAGGTGGTGTACAAATTGATGATCACTGAAAGCGTATTCTGCCTATGAAGACCGGCCTAGCGTCACGGGAATCATGCGAAATTCTTCTTCCCGCCGTATTCGTATGTGAACGATTTGTCCGGGCTCGGTTTGTTCAATTAAATAATTCTTTAACTGCGCGGGGGTCTTGATCACCACATCGTCGATGGCCAATAACTCATCCCCTTTTCTAAATCCCGCATGCCGAGAAGGGCCGGTGACCTTGGCGACCTTGAGTACCAGACGCGCGCCGTCTCGTTCCGTGTGGAGACGAATGCCCAGGTGGGAAAACCCCGGAATCTTCCCACCTTCCACAGCCCTTACCACCCGGTGAACCAACGGTGCCGGAAGCGCGAAGGCAAACCGGCTACAGCCGCGCACCTCCATTTTTCCTTTTGTTTGAATGATGGCATGAACCAGCCCCACCACCTGTCCCTGGTGATTGAATAGTCCACCTCCGGAATTCCCGCGACAGGACGAGACATCCACCTGGATCAATCGGCTTTGAACCGTCGATAAAAACACATTCGGATTGCCGATGCGGCCAAAGCTCACGGTTGGGCCCCAGCCCAGCGGATACCCCACGGTAAACACGCGTTCCCCAAAGGTCCCATTCTGTTCCGCGAACGAAACGTGATGAATAGGCCATTCCGATTCCGGAACTTGTAGGCGATACACGGCCACATCCACGTAGGCATGAGAGCCCTGTCGAATCGCGGGTAATTCTCGTAAATCGTCGGTCACCACACGGATGGAGTCAGGCACGACCACTTGGCCGCCTTGAGTCCGTTCTACCGCATGCCGAACCGTGACAATCATTCCCTGGCCAAGATGAAATCCTGTCCCACGAATTTTTCCGATTTGGGTTGGTTCGCCTTCGGTGGATGCCCCCTCAACATTGGGGGGCAAAATGCCCACGGTCGCCGATTTGGCCTGCTCCACTACCGTGGCAAAGGAATCGGAAGCAGGTTCCGCCAATCCCACGCCTTTTCCCAACCCAACGGAACACCACAGGAGTAAAAAACCCCATACCCCATACCACATCGTTACACTCCCTTCATCACTCCCTGAATCGACCCTAACGGAGCTGGGTAGAGGATTCCTTCTCCCCACACCCCGTGCCGAAACCTCAACCTTTTTGGTCGTCTATTCATGGACTGTCTGCTTTAACTCACAAAAAAGGGCTTTCATCGTAGGATAAGAATAATGCGCATTCCTCCCACTAGGGTTGGGAAGCACAAAAATCCGCGTTCTTCCGAATGTATGGGGTTGGAGTCCCACCTGGATCTTGTCATGTTCCGATCGTGCTTGGCCACCGTCCGACTCTTTGTTCTCGAGAATCATTCGGGCCATCCCAACTCCCAACAACGCCACCAATTTTGGCTCATATTCCTCGATTTTCCTTTCGAGTCCCTTCCGCCCCAACAGGAAGTCCTTCCGTCCTAACTGGTGGCTCCCTGCCGTCGGACGGGGAATCACATTCGTGAGCCCGTATCCAAATTCCGGTAGGCGCCAATCATCCCGACAGGATAGAGGATGTGGGATCAATCCGGCATCGAATAAGAGTTTCCAAAAACGGTTGGAGGGACCGGCATAATGATGCCCGACTTCGGCAGATCGGAGACCCGGGTTAATGCCCACAAACAGGATGGACAGTCCGTGCGCGATATAATCGGGAAGTTGGGCAGAAATGGTGGCCAACCGGGTTTCACTGACGATGGGGAGTCTTGCAACCTCCCCTTATCGGTTTTGGGCTATCTTACGGGAACACCGACCGGTTAGAAAAGGTAGGACCCATTACCTGAGATTTCCCTGTGCCGGAAAAGGGAGAAGGATGACCGTGGGCACACCTGATTGAGGCTTCCCAAACTGGGAGAGCCACTAGGGGGAAGGAAATTGTTTTTGAATCTTGGCCAGAGTCTCCCGAGCTTCCGGGAGCAAGTCTTCGCGTTGTTGCTGTTCGGCCAATTCCAAGGCCCGCTGCGCGAGTTGAAGGGCTTCGTCTTTTTCTCCTCGCTCCGCACATACCCGGGCCACCACCATGCGGGCATTGATGGCCTTCGGTTCTTTGGCCATGACATCCCGGAGCATGGCCTCACCCTTTTCGTCATCTCCACCTAAAAACTCGGGGACTTCGATCAAAATGGTCCCCTTTGAGGAAAGGGCGTCCAAATGTTGGGGATTCAACCGAAGCGTTTCATCGAGGGCATCCATCATGGCCCCGTATTCGAATACCGAAAAAAAGACTTCTCCATTGGCCCGCATCCGTTCGCCAATACTACAGAACAACGCAAAATGTGCGTCCGCTGAATAATTATCCAGGGCCACCGCTTTTTCAGCCAACGTGCGGCCTCGGTCAAAATGCACTAACCGAACGTCTGCGGATTTCGCCCGTCGACCTTTTTGGCATTCTTCCATGGATTGGTCGGTCAAGACCCGAACCTTATCTTCCGCCCCAACGACTGAGGCGCTTCCCATCATAAGTCCCACGCACATACACAATAGACCGACCCGACGTTTCATGCGTACCCCCTTAAAAGTCCATGCCAAGATATGAAGTATTTTCGGTTGGTATTCAAAAATTCTTACCCCCCCACAGGCCAAACCGGTTCCTGAAGAATGTTCGCTTCCGATTCGTGAAATTCTTGCACCGGAGGGAGGGGGATTGACGAATCTTTTTGGGTATTTGGGTGTGGAACTGACCAAAATCCCGAAGAATCCCTTTAGCTTTCTCCAGCCAATAAGGATTGTTCTTTTCCTTACTTTTGCCATATTTTTTCAATAATCTCAAGCAATTCTGTTAAATAATTTTTCCCATACGAATTTTCACTTACCACACTACCCCATCTATTTCCTTCCTTTTTTGGGCTGGCAAAAAAAGCCCTTGGGATAAGGAGAAAAATGACCGAGACACTACTATACGGCGTTTTGTTCCCTCCTTCACAAAAAAGGGAGGGTCAGGTCTTTAGACTCACGCACATGCTTTAACGGGGGATTGTCTATATGGATGAAGAAGAAATTCGGCAATTATGGGCGGATGGGGAAGATTGGGTGATCAAACGAAAGAACGATCAATTTTTCTTTCGGCCCGATGGGAAGTATGGCGATTGGCAACGAGGCCTTCCTCCTGGGGTGTTTACCCCAGACGTCGTGACGCTGTTTGATGAGTAGCCTTTAATTCCCCCCTCTCCGCTTCTGGGGTTTTTTTACCCTTTCCCATTTACTTTCCCTACCCGTTTTCATTGTAATCCTCCCATGTACTTTTCCGGCCGAATCATCGGACTCTTGAAAGAATACATGCATGACCTTGTCGAACAAGCAAAACAAGAGGAGGAAGCCCATAAAAGTTTCGGTTTCGCTACGCAACCCTACCGTGCCGATCAAGCCATTTCCGACCTCCTCGCCATCCTGGACGATCGCATTGAATCGGAAGGGGTCCAAGTTGGGTTGCCTGTCGAATTTCTTCATGACATGTGGACACTCTGCAATGAGGCCAACGACCACATTTCGGAATTGGTGTGGCTGCGAAAAAATCTGGATGAGGAGGGGTCATCGAAGACCAAGGTTCGGGAACATACCTATCAAGCTCTCATTGCGTATCTGGAATCTCAATCGCAGCCCGATGAAGGATCGACCTTAAAATGAAGGGCCAACCATCCCTCGTCCGTTCGGGACTCTTGCCAATTCCACCCCTGAGATTCCACAAATCGAATCATCTCCTCCTCTTCTTCCTGAAGGAGCCCGGACAGGATCAATTGGGTATTCCCCCCTCGGAAGTCTGAGCATGCGGGAAGTATCTCGAGCAGCGTGTTTCGATCAATATTCGCCAGTAGAACCTCATAAATCGAAGGCGTGACCCCTTCCACTCCGCAACATCGCAATTCCAGTTCTTCCTGGAATCCATTGACCTGGGCGTATTCTTTCGCACACGAGATGGCTATGGCATCCACATCAATGCCCAAGACTCGGGCAGCCCCCAACCGCAACGCGGCCATCCCTAAGATTCCGCTTCCCGTTCCGATATCCAGGATTCGGGCTCCAGATACCCAAGTCGACTCCTCTAGCCATTCCAACACCATTCGAGTCGTGGCATGATGCCCCGTGCCAAACGCTTGTTTCGGATCCAGAATGAGGTCGATTCCATTTTTCGGAAGAGTTGGCTCCGTCCAACTCGGGCGTATGACCATCCGTTTACCCACATAGAGGGGTTTGACTGAGGCGGCCCATTTGGCATTCCAATCCTGCTCCACGACAGGCTGGACCACGATTTGTTCTTGAAGCCACGGGCATTCCCATTCCTGAAAAACCGCGCAAAGGCCTGCTCGAATCGCGGCTTCACTTCCTCGCCAATACACCACCACCCTCCCCTCTTGTTCCCACACCCCTAAAAATTCTTGGCCAGCCAACCTCACCGCGATTTCCGACGCATCCACGTCAGCGGGTAAATGGACTTCAAACATGGTGGAGTTTTTTCCTCACTTTCGATTGACGAGATTTCTAAGAGCCGCTAAGGTTTGTGCAGGTGACACCTCATTCTACCAACCACACCCGGACACAGGCCCTCACCCGATTGCTCAGACGAGGGAAAACGTTGGCGACCCAGGGCGCGCGGGTCAGCGAACGTTTTAGCCGATGGCGATTGGGCCTTTTTTTACTCGGAGCCATCTTGTGTGTCGGACTGTATCAACAAGCCTGGTTTCATGCCGGGAACGCGACCCTTTTTCTCTTTCTCATCGGCTTTCTTACGGTAACATGGTTTCACCAACGGTTAAAATTTCGATTGCAGAGGTTAGATCGTTGGTTCCACCTCAAAAAAGAGCTGTTAGCTAGGGGGCAACTGGATTGGCCCAACATTCCATCTTCCCCCCATATCGCCCCCGATCATCATCCCTTTTCCTTGGACCTGGATCTGACCGGGACCCATTCCTTATTGCACCTCATCGATACAACGTTTTCGACCCATGGGCAAACACGTCTTCAAACTTGGCTCTTTCAGGCCAATGAGGCCCACCCTTCCGACTTTCCCTGGCCGGAGCGACAATCCTTGATCCAAGAACTCACTCCACTCTCCCGCCTCCGCGACCGGTGTCGGCTCGAGACCCATGCGAAAAGCCCTAGTCGATTAGATGCCTCTCGGCTCAACGCCTTACTGGCCGAACCCATCGCCATCCCTCGCCTGTTTTTGGTGCTGCTCGTAGCGTCAGGGTTGATCGGGTTGACGATCGCCCTCCTGCTTTTCACGCTGGTGACCGGATTTCCGAATTTCTGGTTGCTGTCCCTAATTGCCTATGCCGGACTCTATTTTTATTTTTCCGGAACGATCCATCCACTCTTCGGACGGGTATTGGCCCTTCATGTGGAGTTGGAAAAACTGGTGAAGGTGATGAACTTGTTGGAGAAGACAGACTTTTCCCATCAGCCCCGGATTCAACAACTCTGCCAGCCATTCCTGGCGGGACCGGTTCGCCCGTCCTTCCTCCTCAAACGTCTCGGCCGCATTTGCCAAGGCCTGAGTGTGAAGGCCCATCCCCTCATCCACCTGGGGCTCAATATCTTTCTCCCCTGGGATCTGTTCTTGATCCGAAGACTTCAACACCTCCTCTCCACGCTCCAGGATACACTTCCGCAATGGTTGGAAAAGATGGGAACCTTTGACGCGGCCAGTGCACTCGCCCGTTTTGCCTATCTCAACCCTGAGTACCAATGGCCGCGATTGGAACCGGCCGATAAGGATGGGCACGCTCCTGGTCTTAGTGCCCAGGGGTTGGGACATCCTCTTATTGCTCCTCACCA
Organism: Nitrospirales bacterium; assembly: GCA_965223495.1. Classification (GTDB taxonomy): domain Bacteria; phylum Nitrospirota; class Nitrospiria; order Nitrospirales; family UBA8639; genus Nitrospira_E. The sequence goes on from OZ245001.1 coordinate 2,239,545, forward strand.
CCGCATTCACAACGATATTGAACTTCGAGGGCCCGGTCACATTCTCATCATCACGGGATCCAATATGTCAGGAAAAAGTACGTTCCTGCGAACGGTGGGCATTAATCTGTGTCTGGCACAAGCCGGTGGACCCGTTTGCGCCTCCGAATTTTCATGGACCTGGTTACATCTCTACTGTTGCATCCGGGTCACGGATGCCCTTGATGAAGGCTTGTCCTATTTTTATGCCGAAGTCAAGCGCTTAAAAACGATACTGGATGCCGTACAGGACCCCAACGGACATAAGGTTCTTTTTCTTATCGATGAGATTTACCGCGGCACGAACAACAGAGAACGCTTGGGAGGCAGTCAAGCATTCGTCCAATCTCTTCAGCCATGCGGAAGCTTGGGCATGATATCAACTCACGATTTAGAACTGACTCACCTTGCCGATAGCCTGGAATCTATACAAAATGCCCACTTTCAAGAGTCCATCGCCAATGGAACGATGCACTTTGATTATCGCCTTCGCCCGGGACCCTGTCCCACGACCAATGCTCTTCGAATTATGGCGCAAGAAGGATTGCCCATCCCGTCCGATTTCTCCTCCACCCCACCCGCGGATCCTTTGTCATAATTCCCAATCATGCCCACTTGTCCCTAAACGTGGGCATCAGGATGGTGGTTTCTCACATTTCTGAATTGGGGAAGGCTGTAACACGAGATAGGCGATTACGGAGTCAATAATCCCACATCACCTTGCGCCTGATCGGTTTTCGATCCTGTAGAGGTCCCGCATTGGGCACAGAGATACTCATACAAGTTCCCACTAGGTAGAACCAAAAGAAGACGTTCCCGAGCCGGTGTAGCCGTTTGACAGGTCGGGCAAAAAAGGAGGGAGGCACGAAGGGACTCAAATTGTTTGGGGTCTTCTCTCGGCACGGGCGGCCGGCGGGGCCGCATTCCAGGCCTTGAACCCGGTCCACCAGGGAAAGGAGACATCGACATACATTCGATCTTATCCAAGGAGGTTCAAGTGGTCAAGATTGATCGAAAGGCCCTAATTTTTTTGGAAACCCCATCAATAGTCAGCCATGGATTCCTGCCAAAACCTCGCAGGAAAGACCGAGAGGGGAAAAGCAAAATTAGAAAGGTCGCATTGAAGGTTTCACGGAGGTTGCCAAGCATTCATAAGTAAGCATACCTGTGTATATCAGTCATCCCTGCATGTCGGGCCTGTCCCTATCTGTTGTAAGCAGGGGGCAGGGATCTCATACTTTGACCTCCTTCGGTAGGCTTATTTGTTAGGGATAGACAAACCTTGTTATTCCAAACGAAGGTTATCAACGTACAGGGTGAAAGGCTCCGGAGGTTTCACCGCAAAAAGAAGGACCGTTTGAATCGCACTCAGGTCGAGCTGTCGTCCTTCCAGAGCCTCACGGACCTCTTCCAAGGACACCGATATTCGATTCAGCCCCGGACTTATCAGCAAAACCCTGTTGAATCGATCGGTATGGTTTCCGTTATGCGATCGATCATCGATGCGGAGCACCAATTCCTGCGTATGGGGTAAGTCGGAATACACTTCCAAGGAGAACGAAGAAAAGCCTCGCCAATCAGGATAGGGTTCTTCAAGCCGAAAACCGGGATACCGTATCGTTTGGAATCGTACTTTTCCCACTAAATCACCAGAGACCTTTCCCCACTCTTTGGGCGAATCGGCAACCTCAAGGGTACTGCCAAACGCTTTCACAAATTTCATTTCCCAAGGCGAAGTAAATTGACAAAGAATGGGGAACCGCCTTTCCCGGTCGTAAAACGCATAGGACCACGACAAGACCGGGAGAAGGGTAACCACAAGGACCAGCCCAATTCCCACACGAATGAGTCTTTTTCGAGATGCCCCGTTCCAACCCAGGCTTTTGCGATCCAGGTGAGCATCAAAGGTGGCATACAACCCAAGCGCACACAACGCCCCTAGCACATCATAGGCAAAATCCCAAATTGAAGGAGACCGGCTGGCCGTCCATGACTGCACCCATTCGCTCAGCCCTGCTATCACGAGGACACTCACGAAGCTGAGGAGATACGATCTTCCCGCGGAATGGTGCCGCGGGCTCACCTTCCGGAACACCCATAACGTCATCAGAGCGACGAGCCCAAATAAAGGAATGTGGGAAAAATCGTTAATGGCCTTCGCCAGAAATGTGGGACGGGGAAACGGGATCCACAGCACGACCAGCAAACCCATTATGAACAAGGCGTACCCTAGAAGGGGTAGCAAGTTAAAAGACTTCTCCTTTTGTCCCTTTTGGTCTAGGCTCATGAACGCACCATTTCTCCCTGCAAGGTCATCGTCCCAATCGGACGACCTTTTCATCGTTTTGTATTAGGCTAAAAAATTTGTGATGTTCTGTCCAATGGGACACCTCGGCGGGAAAGGTTCCCACCGACCTTCTGTCAACCGAGGCACCAATGAGAAGGAAAAGGGGAAGGTTACGCTAGATTGATGACGGGAGTCTCTGAGATCGGGACCATGCCCTTGTGAACAAACACCAGTTTGGACGATTGGGCAGAAATTCGCTCTCCCGGAAGGATAATACCCACCAGATTCAAGGGATCGGCCGCAGAAAGGGCCAATTCCTGGGCCCCAACTTGCTTGTCACGCCGAACCGCGCGCAAGCCTTCCACGGCTTCGGGCAAGGCAAATTGTTCCCCCGTAAACCCCTCCACGAATCGTCCCCCCCTCATCTCCCCTCGCCATTCTAACTTTCGAAATTGTACGAGTAATTCTCGCCAGACTACTGGTAACGATTCCCGTTTGAGGAGATCCCGAAACACCACACCATAGCGACGAGCCAGCTGTGTCGCCCAACGTTCATGCGGATGAATCGACGAGGATTCTTCTTCCTGATGATCTTCCACGTATGGCTGAAACACATCCCAACGTCCCATACTGTGCCGGGGACGACGGGCGCGATCTTTTCCCTCGGCCCGACGACGGCGAGGATCCAACAAGGCCCGGAGGGGATCGAAACCATCTGCAGTAACAACCCCTCCAGCCACCAATTCCCACAAAGCCTGTTCGACCTCCGTCGCCAGGTGTCCCGTTCGTTTGGTCAGCTCAGCGAAAAAACATGCACCGCGATCCTCCAAACACGTATAGACCGCCTGAGCCACGCCACTGAGAGGCAGCCGCCGTCCCAGAGGACCGGACCTCTTTCCGGGTCGTGCCACCGCTAACACCCATGACACATCCTCGCGGGCGAGGAAACTAATGGGTGCCAAACTTGTCGGGGTCACCGGACGCAAGGAAGAAATCGAGGAGGGTTCTCCTTGTTCCCGGATTCCGATAGGGTTGGTTGGGACCGAGGCTGGGGAAAGTCGTGTTTTCCCATCCGGTGGCGTTAATCGCCCCCACACCACTTCGCCTCGGAGGCATAGATTATCTAATAACTCGGGCTTGTACTGGCCTAGACGCCCCTTAAAAATGGAGCCTTCCCAGGCGGAAGCCGGCGCTTCATAGCCGGCCAGTTGAGTCACGATCTCTCGCAGCCCGGCTTCACCATGTAATTGAGACCCCGGAGCGCAATGCTGCCATCGCAACAGAAATCGCATAAAATCTGCTGCCGCCACTGGCTCGATTTCTTTTCGGAGCGCGGTTACCGTCCGGCGATGAATCCGAGCCAAGAGATGCCGATCACACCATTCTTCTTGGGAACGAGGGTCGTGGTTCTCCTCCATAGTCGACTGGCTACCCGGACGGAACTGCCCGCGTAAGATGAGTCCCTGCCCTTCCAGGTGCAGAACGCTCTGCTGAACCAATGAGAGAGGAAGTCCCAACCGGTCTGCCAATTCTCTCGTAGTCAGCGGCCCTAGATGGGGCATCCATCCTTGAATAATGTAGTGGGAAGCGGTTTCTGGGGTCAGTTCTTCTCCGTTTTCTGTGAGGGTCTCCGGGGAGAGGGTAGCATCCACACCTTCCACCCGGGGGAAAATCTGCTGAATTTTTGAAAGGTTGTCCCTCGTGGTCCAACCCACTCTTGTTGTGGGGTTGTTCGAGTCCTGTCCAGAGTTTCGAACGTGAATGGCCCGACCATTTTTCACCAACGAAGCTAATTCCTCTTCCCAACCCTTGCTCAATCCTTCCGGCACCCACCCCACGACTTGCAGCACATCAAACAACTCATCGTCATCTCGGACCGTAGGCCAGATCTCCTCTAGGACCGCTTGAATCGCCACAGCACTTAAGGTGCCCTCATTTCCATGAAACTCGGTGGGTAGACTGCGACGTAAATTCACCGCCCGAGCCCGTCGTTCCTCAAGAGGCGCATCGTCTAAAAAGGCATACGGATTCGCATTGAGAATTTCGTGTGCAAACGGGGAAGGCACCGGCGATTCCACCACCCGCACCTGGATGGTGTGATCATCAATGCCCGTCAACACCGTCCGAAGACTTTCCACATCCATGGCCTCAGTCAGGCAATCTCGGAGGGTTTCCTTGACTAACACATGCTCGGGAATGGGAATATCCCCCACATGATTATCTCCACAGGCCGCCGCCATCGGGAACGCGGCGGCTAACAAATCTTCCGCCCGCATCCGTTGGAGATGAATCGGCACCCGTTTCCCCTTTTGAAAACGTAAAAGGGCCAAGGACCGAGAGGCATTCCACCGCCACCGAGTTAAAAAGAGGGGGGTGGCTAGCGTGGCTTGGATTAACACATCTCGCACCGAGTTGGCCTGAAGAAATTGAAATATGGCCTCCAGAGGAAAGCTATGCTGCTCCCCCAAAGACAGGACTAACCCATCATCCGTGGCGGCGGCTTGTAACTCAAAATCAAAATTCACACAAAAGCGTTTCCGGAGAGCTAACCCCCAGGCTCGGTTGAGGCGTCCGCCAAAGGGAGCGTGTATGACCAATTGCATTCCCCCCGCTTCATCAAAAAACCTTTCCGCGATCACACACTCCTGAGTCGGAACTGCACCAAGAATTTGAGTGCCCCCTGCCACATAAGCCAAGAGTTGGTCCGCTCCTCCCGATTCCAGCCCACATTGATCCCATAAGGTTTGCCGGGCTTGACCATCACCGGGAATGGCCCCTTGTTGGATGAGGGAAAAGATTGTCTGACGAAGGGCGGCGACCGCATGAGACAACTCCAGAGACCTTGAGGGTGCTTCTCCGCGCCAGAAGGGAATGGTCGGCGGGGCTCCCTGCGCATCTTCCACGCGCACCTTTCCGGTTTCTATGGCCAGAATTCGCCAGGATGTGGTCCCCAGCAACATAATATCGCCGGCCAAACTCTCAATGGCAAAATCCTCGTCTACGGTCCCGACGACGGTGGCATCAGGTTCCGCCACGACCGAATAGGTGGCTGTCTCCGGAATGGCCCCTCCGGAAGTGAGAGCCGCCAACCTCGCGCCTCGCTTGGGGCGCAGGCGGCCCTCGTGACGGTCGTAACTCACGAAGGCATATAACCGACGGCGCCCTGGTACAAACCCATCCGCCACGACCTTGATGATCTCTTCAAACGTTTCCCAGGTTACCTCTCGGTAGGGATAGGCCGACCGACACACCTTGTATAAGGCCCGCACGTCCCATTCTTGGGCAGCCACTTCCGCGATGATATGTTGCATGAGAATGTCCAACGGGGCTGTGGGAATTTCCATGGTTTCCAATTCCCCAGTCTTCATGGCTCGGACCACAGCGGAACATTCCATGAGTTCATCTCGGGTCGTACAAAACAGTCGTCCTTTGGGAACGGCCCCCACCCAGTGTCCCGCACGGCCAACGCGTTGGAGGCATGTGGCGATCGCACGGGGCGATCCGATTTGACATACGACGTCGATAAACCCGATATCGATTCCCAATTCTAGGGAGGCGGTCGCCACCATGACCTTGATTTGACCCGTCTTTAATCGCTCTTCGGCGGCCAATCGCAATTTTCTGGACAAGCTGCCGTGATGGGAGGCCACGTGCGCATCTCCCAGTCGCTCACCCAAATGATGCGCCACTCGTTCGGCCAATCGACGCGTATTCACAAACACGAGCGTCGAGCGATGGGCTTCTGCAATTTCGGCCAGACGATCATACACGTCCGTCCACATGGCATTGGTGGCGATGGCCCCCAGTTCATCTTTGGGAAGAGCCACTTGCACATCCAAGGTTCGACGATGCCCGATATCCACAATCTGACAATCAGGCTCTTCTAATAACGACAGCTGGGAATTATCCGCACGATGAGAAGCTTCCCCTATTAAGAAGCTGGCCACCTTTTCTAATGGTCGTTGTGTGGCGGAGAGCCCAATACGGACCAACGGCTTTTTGGTCACCACTTCCAAACGTTCCAGGGACAACGCCAGATGCGACCCGCGTTTATTGGGGGCCAGAGCATGGATTTCATCCACGATCACCGTATGCACGCCCGTTAATAATTCCCGCGATCGCTTTGCCGTTAGCATGAGATACAAGGACTCGGGTGTGGTCACCACGATATGAGGGGGATGTTTAATGAGTTGTTGGCGTTGCGCGGAAGGGGTGTCTCCGGTGCGAACTTCCACGCGAATCCGTGGAGCTAAAAACCCTGCCGACAGGGCCAACTCCGTAATTTCTGCCAACGGTTGTTCTAAATTTTTTTGGATGTCGTGGCTCAGGGCCCGCAAGGGGGAAACGTAGACGACCTGAATGCCTTCCACTAATTCGCCTCCTATGGCTTGCCGTAGGAGATGGTCGATGCAGGTCAGAAAGGCCGCAAGCGTTTTCCCTGATCCCGTTGGAGCCGAGATCAAGGCATGACGCCCAGATTGAATAGCCGGCCAACTCGCCCGCTGGACGTCGGTAGGATCTCCCAATCGGGAAGAGAACCACTGTTGAATGACGGGATGAAAAGATTGTAGGGGCACGGTCTTTTTCCTTCCCCTGTTTTCGAGAGAAAAATTAAGAAGATTCAGCACGACCTAACGGATTATCCTAGACCTTCTTGGCCAATGGGTAAAGCCCGCGCTCGCTAGGGCAATGTCCGTCTGAAAGAAGTGATGGTCTGATTCGGGAAGGCCTTTCCTATGGATGTGCTCCGCCATATCCCCACATTTTGGTCAGGTCGAGATGAAGGCCAATAATCACTGACAAACCACAAGAGTTCAACGCGGGAATTTCTGTGAGTAGACCTCCCTCGAATTGGTTCGCTTATCGATAGACCGAAAGGTAGACAGAATCAGATTTCTTTTTTACCCATGGGAACCGAAATAGGGTGCGGATCTGGCTGGAGTATTGCCCAATATTGGCGGTTTGCCAGAGGCCCTTTTCAAAAAGCCGTTGACTTTTCCCATCTTTGAGAAACCCCGCATAGCGCGCATCGGTAAAAAAGCTCACTCCCCAACTATTCGTCCAATCCGGATGACAGGCCTTCACATAATCTGCCACCTGATAGAGGAGGGATTGTGCTTGTTCTAGATCCCTCATCACCTGTTCAGTCGTCAGGAGAAAAAGAACTTCATGGTCCTCCGGAATGGAAACCAACCCAATTCGACGCTCCATGTTCCCACAGACTTGGGCATCGATCGTGTAGACATCCGGATGCCCCTGATCTCCTTTGGGTATGACCAACCTCTGAGGAGCATTCGCCTGACACACAAACTTTAATCCGGGAGGTGGGCAGTCCCAATGTAAAACAACACCATATTGGGAAATTTCTTGTGACAAAGAGGGAAACCGGGGGTTTAGCCTAATCGTGTCTTGCACGGATTCCCCCGGACGAAGGGTAACCGGTCGCGTCCCAACCTTGCCGAGGGGGAATCTCCGCGAAAGCGCTGTCTGTTGTCCATCTTGACGAAACGCCTTCAACCATTGTCCATCATGAGGAGGAACCCAGGGAAATTCATGGACATACACCACCACCGGGTCTTGACTCATATTGGTCAGATGCACGTGAAGCGCATAAACCCCTGCTTTTGGCTTTTTTAAAAACACCTCCATCGCCACCGGCAATCGAGGTTCCTCTTCTGAATCATCAGCCGAGCTAATCATGGGAATGGCGAATGCAAAAAGCACCACACCCATGACTACCCGCCACAACCCACCCAGACCTTCCCAATATCGATTCATGGTGTAACCTGGCCACACATGTTTAAGAAATGTTCTAGTAGGCAAACTCAGCTCTCGATCGGGAAACATTTGGATTATTCGATGGAGGGAGTCTCAGCGGTTAATTACAAGATTTCGTAACAAGGTTGGAAATCTTGTTGATCGATTTTCATGCGGTTTTGCCGGATAAATGACTGGAGTACCTCATCCATCAATTTCATGATTTTTGGATCTCCGTGAATCTGAAACGGCCCATTTTGTTCAATTGCGTTAAGGGTCCGTGATTTCACATGGCCCGCCACGATTCCAGAACAGGCTCGCCGCAAATTCGCGGCTAACAGATGAAGGGCTTGGTCCGAATGAAGATCCAAGCGGGCCATGGTCTCGTGGGTCGGAACAAACGGCATTTGAAACTCATGATCGATGGTCAAATGCCAGTTAAAATAGAAGGCATCTCGGGTTTGCTTACGAAAATCTCGAACCTGCTGAATCCCATCCTTCATTTCGGAAGCCGCACGAGGCGGATCATCAATGATGATTTGGTACCGCCGAGCCGCTTGAGGCCCGAGCGTGTTTTGGATAAAGGCATCAATTTGTTCAAAATATGTGGCACTCCCCTTAGGACCCGATAATATCAGCGGAAAGGGCACGTCGGCATTATCCGGATGGAGAAGCAACCCTAACAAGTAGAGAATTTCCTCCAACGTCCCGACTCCCCCAGGGAATATAATAAACCCCGCCCCGACCCGAACGAACGCTTCCAACCGTTTTTCGATGTCCGGTAGGATCACCAGCTGATTCACGATGGGATTGGGCGCTTCGGCGGTTATGATACCAGGTTCGGTAAGGCCCAAATATCGGCCATTTTTAATCCGTTGTTTCCCGTGGGCAATAGTGGCTCCTTTCATGGGACCTTTCATCGCGCCGGGGCCACAGCCCGTACAGATATCCATTGCGCGTAATCCGAGTTGATAGCCCACTTCTTTCGTGTATCGGTACTCCATTTCGCTGATGGAATGGCCGCCCCAACACACCACGACATGAGGATATTCCACGGAGTGAATGATCTCCGCATTGCGTAGAATATGGAATATCGCATTCGTAATCCCAGCGGAAGACGATAAATCAAATTTCGAATTGTTCCGAATTTCATTATGGACGTATATGATATCTCGTAATACCGAAAATAGATGCTCTTTGATTCCTTGAATAATCTCTCCATCCACGAACGCACTGGACGGCGCATTCATCAATTCTAGCTTCACCCCACGATCCCGCTGTTCCAACATCACCTCAAAGTCGGCATAACGAGCGAATAACGCCTTGGTATCGTCCGATTCATGGCCAGAGGTCAAGACAGCCAACGCACTATTTCGGAATGTTTCGTACAACCCTCCTTGGCTGGCATCGCAGAGTTTGGCCACTTCGTCCTGCGAAAGCATATGCATCGAGGTATCCGGAGTAATACTGGCACACATCAGGCGTCCTGGAGAAATCTGTTTGGAAGTGCTTGGGTTCATAGGTGAAAAATTGTTTCCGAAAAGATCACTCGACGGGAAGACCTTTCTGGGGAATTCCCATTTATCGTTTCGGGTTCTTCAAATGTACCACATCACAAGTCACCACTCTATGGGGACTCTTTTGCATGGGTTTCTGGAGTGACAAATCTGGACCTATTCATCTATCTCCAAACTTTTCCGAATGTGCTCATCCTTGATATTCCCCGTATCTTTCGTTCATTCGAAACGTCCCACCTTTTTCAACCCAATTTTCTGGGGAAGATCCGGTTGCGCGACCCGGAAACACGAGCCATAGTATTTTTTTTTCGAAAACTACGCTAGGATGTTGTTTTCCAGGATGTCTCTGTGAGTTGGACGGCGAGTCTTTGTAAACCACAAGGCTGACAATGAGGGAAGATGACAACCAGAGCCCGGAATCCTTCTTGGAAAGAAATCCACAGGCCGAGATGCCCACGCCAGCAGCCTCCAGCCTGTCCCCTAAGGACTATCGTCCGCAGGGCAAGAATATTAGAGAGGGCATTAGCCCCTTCTGGCCAATTCTGATTTTTCTGGTACTCCTAGGTGGAATAATAGCTGGCGGGATTAGCTGGTTCATGAATCGCGAGATACCAACTGCAGAAAGTGAAATCGTTAAGGTCCAGACACCGGCCGAACCCATTCCCCTTCCCGTGCCAACAGAATCTATTTCCCCACTCCCGCCAGAAAGACAGACCGTTCCGGAAAAAGAACACCCCACACCATCGCCACTCACTAGCCAGAATCAAGTGAGTACCCTTGAATCCCAACACGATTCAGAACTTGAACCACTCCCGGAGGCAGAGATCGTGCTGCCACCCTCTGATCCAACTACCACCCCTGTAGAAAAGATTGAGTCATCCCAACCCCAACCGACTACTTCGACCGATGTCATTCCAAATATGGAGAGTCCCATGTTAATGAAACCGGAACCGCCCCCCGCCCTCATCAATGCGTTGGCTAAATTTGACCAAGACGAAAGCGAGGGAGAGTTGGCTATCATTACGAAACATGCGGAGGCCGGATGGCCAGAAGCCCAAACGGCGCTTGGCGTCGCGACAGCAAAGGGAAAAGGGACTCCCCAGCATTTCAAGAACGCCCTCGAATGGTTCCGCAAAGCTGCCGAGCAAGACGACGGAAAAGCGCAATATTACCTCGGTCAGGCCTATGTGAAGGGTACGGGCGTCAAAAAAGATCCAATCGAGGCCACCGCTTGGTTCATCATTTCCGCTTCTCACGGACTTAAGGCCGCTCTAACCGCGCGGGATTCCCATCTAACGGCCTTAAACGAATCCGATCGACATTCCGCCTTCAATCGCGCCAGAAATCTCGGCCCCAAAATCGTGGCTGGATGGAGTCATGATCCCACGAATGGAACGGCTGTCTGGCTCCCCTCTTGGTATCGTACGGGAAGCTATTCTCTCAGAGTCGAGGCGCCCGCTAAGGATGGCCATGCCCATGGAAAGGGGAAAATCATCCTCAAAGCCAGCTTACCCGGGAATTCAGACCGGGTGTTCGAGGGGCATTTTTCTCATGGATATTATTTTGGCAATCAGGTGCGGATGGGTGAGTTTCATTATCTTCCCACCGACGATTTCCTTTACCGACTCCCCCAAAGCCAAATGTCCACCTACCAGGAAGTGGCTTTCTGGCTCAGAGTGGACTATGGAGTTGATTTCGCCACTGATCCTTGTTACGTGGCGACCAATCGAACACCGGATTTGGTAGCGGCCGTGCCAAACCACTTCCCCGTTCGGGACGACGAGGCTGTTAAAGGTGTGATGGCTGAAGCCTGGGAGAAATTTCTAGAAGCCTGTCCGGAAAACTTTTATGTCAAGCTTACGGTCGTCCCCCAAGAATTTGGATTTGGGAAAAATCGCTTCGGACATCGTATTTTCGCGCCCCAGCATGCCACAGGGAGTTTTTATGGGAAACGGGGGGAAACACTCACCGTCAGCAACTTCGAAAACCATGCTCGGCGAGCCCACGAAAAAGAGCAACGGGAATTGGCCAGACAGCAGGAACGAGAGGAACGTCAGCAAAAGCGAAAATTGGCTGCCCAAGCGGCCAAGACCCGTGGCAACCCTGATATTCGCGGAGCCCGTTTAGGTATGACCCTGCCTGAATTGCATACGCACTTTGAACGGGAAATCTCCACATGGGATCCACCCTGGGACCCGGGTCAATCCCTCCCGCCTTTTCGCCAATTCGTGCAGTCTATCCATCTAACGGACGGAGGGCGATTTTCCGCCAGCTTCACCTCCCCGGTCAACCATTCCGTCGTTTTTGCCCTCGTGTATGAGCAGGATTTGCGCGACGGTCCCACGCCCACACAACTCATCGCAGACCTGGAGGAAAAGTATGGGAAACCTGACGAGACCGGCAGTGGCGGGATTTGGTGGAGTTATCAATTGGTCAGCCATGTTGAAGAGAGACTCGGGGCCTTTATGAAAGTGCACTTTCGGGTCGATAAACACACCAACAAAGTGGAATTTCTCCGTTTGACGATCAATGATGCAGGTTTCGGGTCCTACGACGAACGTGCGGCATATGCGGCTAAACGGCAAGCGGATCAACGGGCATTTGAAGCTCGAAAGTCGGAAAAGCCTAAATTTTGAGACCGGCTGCCCTGAACTACCAACGATAATCGGGCAAGGCTATAAGGTTTGACACACTCTTTCCTTTTAGACACACAGCCCCCCGTTAGCCTTCCATCTTCCTCAATGAAGGCTGCGATGGTTTCTTCTAGTCCTGCCATTAACCTAAAAATGACCTTAAACCCGAATATGGGAGCTGAAGTCCTAACCCCCTGATCACTGTCGTTATCGTTGGTCTCATGGCGTCCACGTTTTTAACTCGACTTGTGTCTCACCTGTCAGGGATGAAACGGAGGGGCCATGCCCCTCCGCCATTTTCATCCTAAATAAGATTTTTTTCGGGTTGAGACTCCAGATTCAGGAGAAAGAATCACCTCAAGCCACAAAAGAATCGATTCCGAAAACCTAACATTTCATGTGATTCTTCTTCCTTTTCTACCCCTTAACCTCCATCACACAACAACTTTTTTCTTTGCTCTTCTACCCTTTCTCTTCATTCCCCTTCCCTCAGCTATTTGCACCCATGGCTAATGGAAATCTCCTTACGATTCATCTTACTACCCTCCATCTATTTTCCTGGTGGATAACTGTCGATGGGGAGCATCAGATGGGCATAGGGTGTGTCCGGCCACATTACCCAGGGGCCGCCGGCCTCGGAATCCGTGGGAAAATTTTTTAATTGCGACCGATCCGGAAAGAGCATCATCATGTGGGCTTGCAGACCATCGACCCAATCATCCCCTGGCTTGGGGACCTTGGCAAAGGGGTCTGTGTTGCTCACGGCCGTGTCCCCTTGGAGCATATAGGCAATCCCCGTTTGAGTATACGTGGGCTCCTTTTTGTTCGTAAGGGCATCCAGCAAATTTAACCAGGGATCATTCATACACCAGGGGTCTGTACCCGGCGTACCTGGGTTATCGGGAAGACACGTCCACCCATTCGTCCCTTTTCGCAACACCTTCATATTCCAATCCTTAATCGTAGCGTTTTTGGAAATAGATGCAGGCCCTGCACTTTCGGCGCTGGCGATGGCTCCACCCCCTGCCAGTGCGAGGCTTGGAAGGAATAAAGAAATCGCAACAATCACATAAAGTAGGTGTTTCATGATAGGCTCCTTTTTTTAGTAAAAAACATCGATCTTTTGATTATTTTTGTATTTTTCCACGAGACTAAAGAGGCCCTTCCTCCAGTCTAGTGAGTATGCATTCCCCCACCCTTATGGGTTCCCTGCATTGCCGCGCTCGCTTGCTCGGTTGTCCAAAGGGCACTGGCGAGGAACCGAAAGTTCGTTAACGCAGCCTGGTACCCATCACCTTCCGGAACTTGTGCGGCTGCCGTCGCATCCTTCACGACCGCAACCTCGAACCCCTGTTCAAGTAATTCCCTCAAATGAGCTTCGACACAGAGGTTGGCAGACATGCCCGCGAGAATGATCTTGGTGATTCCACGTTTTCGGAGCTGTAGGGTGAGGTCATTGGTTTCTGGCCCATACACCTTATGCGGACTGGCGACCACGGTTTTCCCATCCTCCAGATACGGTTTATATTGCGCGAGCCAATCCGCCCCCGACCCATCAAACCCCTTGGTGGTCAACGCTCCCTGGCGATCGAACATATTAATGGCATGCATCATCGTTTCCACTGCTCCCCCAAATTTCCATTCTTGATCGGTGGGGTAGTAGTAATGTGGGGAGACAAAGACTGGGATCCCTGATTTTTTGGCCGTTTTCAGGAGAGCTTCAATATGCTCCACGGTCTTGTTGGCCGTCACACTTTTGCCGACCACACCCCAGGTCACGCCTTTGGGGCTCAGGAAATCATTCTGTGGGTCGGTTAAAACCAAGGCGGTTTTTCCCGGTTCCACGGTCATACCCGGATCGGGTAACCCTGCCTCACCATTTCCCCCCATTAGGCCAATACTCACAATCGTCATAATCCCAAAAAGTTTTTGAAAAACCGCCAATCGTGCCATGGTGACTCTCCTTCCAGATTGAGGAATTAAATTGCCCGTTTTGAACTACTCGTAGTTATCCCACAACACCTGGTGCGAAGTGGTCCGGAAGATGTGCGGAATTGTCTTGTTTTGGGCTTCCCGACTAGAATGGGAATTCTTGCCGAACCACGGCGGGGCCTTGTACACTTAGGCACCCCATGCAATTGGATAAAATCCTCTCCAATCTCCATATTCGGGTCGAACCCTTTGCCCTTTGTTTAGTGTGCGATGGGTGGCGTTTACATTTGCCCGGACCTCCCCAGGTTATGCTCCATTTTGTCCTAAAGGGAGAGGGTACGATTCATGGACCAAATGATCAGGGCCAACCGATTACCGCCTGTGGATTAATGGTCGTACCCCCTGGAGTTCCCCATGTCTTATCTCCTAAGGGCCCGCTCCAATATGAAAAACGGATAGAAAAACCGCCGACTGACCGACCCATTTGCCAACTCGTGGCTGGGCCCTGCCAGGACCCCAACTTTATCGTGGCCTGTGGGATCGTTCACGTAACCTACGGGCAATCCTTGGGCCTATTTAACCATCTCAAAAACATCGTGGTGGCAGACATGGCGGGAAATGAGCGGGTACCAGGGGCGTTTCAAGGGATCCTGGCCGAACAATCTCACCCAGGCCCGGGCAGTGAGACCCTGACTGCCTCCTTGATGAACGAGTGCCTCGTCCACCTTTTTCGGCACCTTGCAGCCAAAGGGCCCTTGCCTTGGTTGTCAGCCTTGGAAGATGATCGACTCGGGAGGGCCCTTGACCGAATCTTTAGTAACCTGGGGGGAAATCACACAGTAGAATCTTTAGCGGAGGAGGCGGGAATGAGCCGGTCGGCCTTTTCTGAAAGTTTCGCGGCGGCATTTGGACAGCCGCCCATTACCTTCCTTCACCAATTGCGCATGCAACGGGCCGCCAATCTGTTACAAGAGGCGTCCTATTCCGTGGAGGAAGTCGGGGCTCGCATTGGATTCTCCAGTCGGAGTCACTTTTCCCATGCCTTTAAGGAACACCATGGCATGTCCCCGGCGGTCTTTCGGGAAAGTGTCGCTCAAGGAGAAAACCCTCTCGTTTAGACTGTAGACCAACCTCAGGACGATCAAGTCTCTCAAGAATCCTACGAGACGTTTTCGTTTTCGGTTTCCCTTCCGTATTGAACATCTTGCCCCTTCAAGAGTTCAGGCTTCTCCTGGCGGAGAATGACCGGGAATGGAGAGTCTGTTAGCAAATTCCCTGATGAGTGTGGAAGAGTCAGCGGCAGGTCTATTTGATTAGCTACCTGGTTGGCCCGGATGATGAGATTATCCAGTTTTAGAATAGCTAATGAGAGGCGAGTAGATGAAGTCGCTTTCTGTGATTGAGAATGAGTGAGTGGGCTGCTTTCCGAAAATGGCATGTGGGGCTCCTCGGTGTCCCCTATATTTTAAAACACCCTTCACTTTAATACATTAGACAAACCTTGTAATTTCTTCGAGGTTTTATGGTGTTACGGAAATTTCTTGTTTGGAAAGGTGGAACACCCTCGACCTTGCTTCCCCATCGTGATTCAACGGCGCGATATCAAGGAACAAATCTTTTTCGCCAAGGAACCATGAAAGAAAGTCAAGCATCTTAAGAACTCGCTTACCGTACCCTGTTTGAGATATTGACCCCTTGGGTTTTCGATTCCCACTACCCATCATGGACATCAAGAGACATGATTGAATCATCACAGTTTGAGATTCACGGGAGTGATTCCCAACCTCTAGTTGGAAACCTTTTGCCGGGGCAACACCGGCAATTGTTGTTTTTGACTGGATTTCTTTCCAAACGGTGGGGAACCAAAAGTCGGGCTTTATCCCAACTCTGTCAGGAGCATGGGTGGGGATTTTGTTGTTTTGATTACCGTGGGAATGGTGAATCGGGAGGAGAATTTCAGCATTACACCCTGTGTGATTGGTTGGAAGATGCCCGACGGGTTCTGCAATATATCGTCGATGGTCCCCCCATAACCCTTGTTGGTTCATCCTTGGGTGGATGGCTGGCTTGGATATTGGGACAGGAGTGTCCCCTCATTCAACGACTGGTCCTGTTAGCTCCAGCATTTAACATGATGGGAAAACGGGCGCAGGACATTTCTCCCCAGCGACGAGACGAATGGGAACGGACAGGGTGGATGCCCTGGGACGACGATGCCGTTCATGGCCCTTTCCCTCTCTCGTGGAAATGGGTGGAAGAGAGCCGTGCTCTTTGGGACCATCCCCACACCCCCCCACGCCAAATCCCCACGACAATTCTGCACGGATTACAAGACGAAGTGATTCATCCGAAAGGAAGTTGGAAGTTTACGGAACACGTGTTATCCCATGACCCACATTTCCCCATTGAATTACACCTTGAGGCCGGAGATCATCGGTTTAGTACCCCTCCCAACTTACAAACATTGGTGACCCTAGCCGCGGCGACAACGTAGACCTATTCCCCCTCGACAGGTAGGCCTTTTGGCTTACGGACCGGTACACCTTCCATCTGATAGGATGCCCTCCCCATGGAAATTGGTATCGTTGGCCTTCCCAATGTCGGTAAATCAACCATTTTTAACGCACTCACATCTGGTGGGGCAGCGGCTTCCAATTATCCCTTTACCACCATCGAGCCCAACGTGGGAGTCGTTCCCGTTCCCGACCCTCGACTCGCCCGTCTCACTGAAATTTTCCAACCGAAGAAAACCATTCCCGCTTCCTGCCGATTCGTCGATATCGCCGGCCTCGTGAAAGGTGCCGCCCAAGGTGAGGGCCTTGGCAATAAGTTTTTGGCCAATATTCGGGAAGTGGATGCGATTCTCCACATGGTTCGACTGTTTGAGGATCCCGATGTAGTCCACACCCTCGGAAGCGTCGATTCCAAACGTGATATCGAGATCATCGAAACAGAACTCATGTTAGCAGACCTAGAAAGTCTCACACGTCAGTTCGATAAAGTTTCCGGGAAGGCCAAGTCAGGAGATAAGACCTCAAAGGAAACGTTAACGATTTTAGAAACACTCAAGGCCGGCCTAGAGGCGGGAACACCAGCGCGAGCCATGCCCATCGACCCCAAAGTGTTGAACGACTTTTTTCTCTTGACCGCTAAACCCGTGTTTTATGTCGGCAATACCGACGAGAGCCCAGACCCCAAGACTATCGAAGAATTTCAGGCGTTTACAAAGGAACGAGGCTCGGAGTCGGTGGTCATCTGCGGAAAATTGGAGAGTGAAATTGCCGAATTATCGGGCGAAGATCGAGAGATGTTCATGAAAGATCTAGGCCTGGAACAAAGCGGCTTGGAAAAAGTGATCGTCGGGGCGTACGCCACGTTGGGATTATGCTCCTTTTTTACCGGTGGACCCCAGGAGGTGCGGGCCTGGACCATTCCTGTTGGCGCCAAGGCCCCACAAGCGGCAGGGGTCATCCATACGGACTTTGAGAAAGGATTTATTAAGGCCGATATTTACGGGTTTTCAGAAATTGACCAATATGGGTCCGAAGCTCTTCTCCGAGAAAAAGGGCTGATTCGTTCAGAAGGTAAAGAGTATGTCGTGCAGGATGGAGATGTCTGCCATTTCAAGTTTAACGTGTGATGGAGGCTCTAGTTTAACTTGGTGTTGAAGGATTCAATTTTTCCCCACCTTTTTGACCTACGGGCTTTCACACTTCTCAGGTCTTTCTAAACTGACTTGACCCAGCGTCCCCTTCCGAAATTCGCTGAGAAGGATCGCCGCGGCTTTTTCTCGATCCCATTCTCCTCCCTGTCCTTTTCGAATGCAGCCTCGTTTTTTTGCGATCACCTCCAAAATCCCACTCCCATCCACCCCCTCCACTTCCATTCCGTACCGCGCCCGCAATAGGTTGGAGTACCGCTCCCCCAGAGTCCCAGCCAAAAATTCCCCAATTTCTTCCTCAATAAGGGCTTTGGGACCGATCGCATGGACGGAGGCTAACTTCAGTCCCACCAAAGGGTCTTCGATTTTCGGCCACAACAAACCCGGTGAGTCGGTCAGGATCATATGTTCATTTAAATGGTACCGGTCCTGTCTTTTTGTCACCGCTGGTTCGTCTCCAACTCGCGCCAATACACGGCGCATTAGGGAATTGATTAACGTAGATTTGCCCACATTAGGGATCCCGACAATCAATATTCGGAGGGGCTTACTCATACTATGCCGCTGAGGGGCCAGCTGTTGGCAATATGTGAGAACCCCTGAAGTTTGTCCGGGCTTTTTTGCGGATAACGCCATGGCGTTTCCACCAAGTGTGACGGTGAAATATCCAAGCCATGCCCGGGTCACCTCGGGGTCGGCCAAATCCGTTTTATTGAGAATTTTCAAACATGGTCGGGGATGCTCTCGGCACCACTGACCGAGTAAAGGGTTACTACTCGCGACTGGGGCACGTGCGTCGACGACCTCCACGATCACATCGCACGCTTTCATCGTATTGAGGGCCTCTCTCCGAGCCCTGTTCATATGTCCAGGAAACCATTGGATAGCCATACCACAGACCCAATAAACGGAACCGCTGTCTAAATTGCCCTCCTGCCTACAAAAAAAAGGCATCAAGAAACGGGGAGGATGTAAAAAAGGCAGTCACTCTGGGCAATATCCCAACGGGTGGTCGCCATCATGAGTCGGCTAGACTGTTTCACCCGAAGTTCCCCCTCACGAAGGGAAAATATCTCTTCATGAAGATTTTGCCCCAAAGCATTTTTGGCCAAGAGCACCTCCAACCCCTTGTTACCCACCCAACCTAGGATATCCTGCGAAGAGACAATCTTAAAATTATATTGATCCACATCGACAGGGAGGGTCAGATCCGTATCGTCCACGGCCCTGTCATTGTAGGCTAAGGTGGCACCTTTTTGAAGTTCCACACGGATGGGATGGTGAGTAACATGAACCCTATTCGTCGAGGTTTGAAAGGTTTTTGTTTGAGCGTACTGCATGAGTCCCCGAAAAGCCGTTTCATGGGCCAAGGGATCTTGGCATCCACCGGCTTCAATGGTGACCGTCGGCCACGCTTTTTCCGTGGCTTCCATTAAGGTGCCTAACCGAAGGTCAGTGACGATCAACTGCTCAGAAAAGTATCCCGTTAGGGCCTCCTGGTCTGGGCCATTGACCGTGGTGACCCCATAGGTCGGACTTCGCCCCGAGGTGTTGTGCAGATCAATCAGTGATTCCGGCCGTACCTCATGTAAGAGGTCCAAAAAGGCTTCGGCAACCTTGGATTCCGGCTTTTCGTAAGGGGGGAAAAAGCATCGATTCCAATCCTGGCCACCCGGAACGGAGCGGTACGAAAACAGAGGCTCCGTGAGCGCTGCCTTGACATTCCCTATAAAACACAACAGGTTGACCGAGGAGCGATGTTTTTCACGAATCCATCGATGAATGGCTCGGACCCCCGACGATTCATTGCCATGCAAGAGCGTACTGATCGCCCGGGTACGGGTAGGATCTTGCCCAGGGAGCCACAACACCGTCGGGCGATGAAGGATCTTTAAGAATTCTTCAACCGTCTCCCCCACTTCCAATGGGTTAGGAGCATCCCATCGGGCAAGGGCTTCGCTCCCACTCACGAAATCCTCCTCCATTGAGAAACCGGTTTTCCGGTTTGAGATTCTTCCAGATAGGCTTCCATCATATCGGTGAGGGCCTTGGAACGATCTACGCCTCGCTTTTCCAACCGTGCCAACTGGTGAAGTTGCCATCGCGCCCCATTGGTTTGACTCTCGAGTCTGGCCTGGATGATCTCTGTCATCATCCGGATGTCTTCCTGTGCCACGCCTGCCTCCTCCAGCCCCCTTTCGGCAACGGGTAATAACTCATACGCCAATTCGGTCACCCCCACTTCCCGCAGCCCGGACGTGCCGACTTGGGGCCAGATCAATCGGGCGCCGAACCCATGCTCGGCAGACCGATAAAAGTTCCGATGCGCATATTCAAAGGGGAATTGATGCAAGAGGGTTTCAATTTGATGTTGCATTCCTATGGTCAGACCTACCAGGAAGGCGGCATTCGCCGCCATATCCCGTGGAGTGGGCCCGGAAGGAAGGGCTCGCAATTCCACTCGCACATGCCCACGGTCCGTGGCATCGTAGATGGCTCGGTTCCAACGCCAGACGGTGCCCTGATGGAGCCGTAGTTCCTCCAACTGCGGCAGCTGTCCACGAGCCAGGCATGCCAAGGGATCCTCCTCACTCAATACGGGCAGTAACGGAGGATACAACCCAACCGCTTCGGCGAATAATTCATACGCCCCTTGCCTCACCCAGCCATGTCCAAAGGTCACCCGGGCGGGGGGTTGCCAATCGCTCCCGAGGGGTTTTCGGCTATCAATGGCTTGTTTAAACAAAGCCACCCGAGTTTCTTCCCACAAACGATGACCGAGAAAAATGGGAGAGTTGGCACTGACCGCCACCGCCAAGGGGGTCACCATCTGTGCCGCATTATACACCCGGGCAAAATCTCTGGGATTCACTCGGAGATGAATTTGAAAGGACGTGTTGGCTCCTTCAAGGGTCACGTCGGAACAGGTCACGGTGAGAGGTTCAGGACCATTGATGTGGATCGAAAAGGGTCCTTCCCGCAAACGCCGAATGCCCGCCGAAAGAGCCCGATACCGAGGAAGGTCCGACATGACCGAGGCATTCAATTCTTGGGGACACAGCGTCGGCAAAATACCGATGGGAATAATTCGCCCCCCCAAACCTTTTGCACATTGCTCTAACGAGGCAATCGCGTCGGTTAATTGAGCCTGAATATGGGAAAAAGGGCGGCCTTCTAAGAAAACCGGCGTCAGATTATATTCCAGATTAAATCGGTCTAATTCCAGCTGAAGATGTTCATTCTGGGAAGCATTCAACAGGGCTCGGTTGATCGGGAGGGCTTTTCCTTGCTGATTGATGATCGACAGTTCTAATTCTGCCCCCACCGTCAGCGGACCTTCCCCGAATCCCGGCTGCGTGACGACATTCTCCAAAGCCTGTAAACTTTGGGCCAATCGTCGGGCAAATCGGGTAAAATCTTCTTCTTCAAACTGGTCACGATCAATAGAGAGTCCCATAGTCTTTTCTTCATACCTGAATTCCTTGGACAGGTAAATAGGGGCCTTGAGGGATCGGAACACAAATGCTTTTCACCGAAAAAGAGAAATGGCTGACCCCTATTAAATTCCCATCCCCGCACGTGATACTGAACTGTTGATGGCACCTCCACCCCATTCACTCATGAACAGTCTCACTGGAGGCTCACGGCAACGATTCTATGAAGGGCATAGATATTTCGCCATCGTCATGATCATCCTCGTGTTTCTCCTTCCCATTGTTGGTGTGTTCCTCAGAGGATTATTCGGTGCTGTCGTCGGCATGGTTGTTTCCGTGATTGCGTATTACCTCACCCCTTTTTTGGCGATCAAATTTGGCGAATAAATTCTGGATCGAGCTGAAGCTCGATTAATAGGCACCCTACCTTCCCCCAATTTATTCTACAGCTTGCTGGAATAAAAAAATGAGTGCACCCCGGAATGACCAAATCATCCCCCCACAAAAAATTTCGCTGGACATGCACGTTTTACAGAATTTTTACCTTCCGTTCATCCCACCCACACCATTTCGGATTTTCTGAGCCCTCCCTGGTCGGTTAGTCTTTCTCACGGCTTTCCCTTTCTCTCAATTTAACCAAAACTAGGCGGAATTGGGGACGGCCCTACAAAGTTCAAACCTGTATGACTCCCTATTTCCCTAATAATCTGGTACCTTACGTGAGTCAAATCTTCGGAGGCCTATGACACCACGAGTCGTGATCACGGGGATGGGTATCGTTTCCCCCATTGGTATTGGATTATCCAAATTTTGGGAGGCCGCCCTTCGGGGCGATTCGGGAATTTCTACGATTCCCTCCTTTGGAGAGATCCCAAAGGAGGGGTACAGGTCTCAAATTGCCGGCCACATTCCTTCCTTCTGCCCACCAGACCAGTCTGAGGATAAATTTTCTGCTCGGGTTGACCGTTACGCCCAAATGGCCTTAATGGCTTCTCGGGAGGCCGTGCAAGACAGTCAGCTTTGTTTTGAGTCGGAAAATTCCGAACGAATCGGAGTGATGGCTGGGGTGGGAATGGGGGGAATGATGATGGGTGAGCGAGAATTGACGAATTTATACGAATCCCGGAAAGCCCATCGAGTGCATCCGAATTTTATTCCAACCATCACCCTCAATTCAGCATCCGGGATCTTAGCCCTGGCCTTCGGGGCCAAGGGGCCCAACCTCACGATTTCGACGGCTTGCTCCTCGAGTATCCATGCCATTGGGCAGGCCTCACGATGTATCCAACTCGGTCAAGCCGATATTATGATCGTCACTGGGGCCGATGCCAGCATTACCCCCTTGGTGTTTGCCGGCTTTTGTTCTCTTCGGGCCCTGTCCACCAAATACTCCGATCGACCCGAACACGCGTCTCGTCCATTTGACCGAGGCCGAGATGGCTTTGTGATGGGAGAAGGAGCCGCAACGCTGATTTTGGAGTCACTCGAACATGCCAAATCCCGACAGGCACGGATCTATGCGGAGTTGTCAGGGTATGCCGCCACCAGCGAGGCGTACCACATGGTCACTCCACGGGAGGACGGCAAGGATATCGCCCGAACCATTGACTTGGCTCTCAAGGAGGCTCAAGTGGCACCAAACCAAATCGATTATATCAATGCCCATGCCACCTCCACGGTCGTGGGAGATGAAGTGGAAATTCGCGGATTACAGGCGGTCTTTGGCGACCACGCCCAAAAATTGGCTATAAATGCGACCAAATCGCTGGTTGGACACACCTTAGGGGCCGCGGGAGCCATTGGCACCATAGCGACGGCTCTCACCCTGGATACTGGGACAATTCACCCTACCTTGAACTATAATGATCCCGATCCCCTGTGTGCCTTGCCTGGAATTACCAATTCCATTCAAAAAAAATCTGTTCGGGTGGCCTTGGTAAATGCCTTCGGATTTGGTAGTAATAATGCTGTATTAGTGTTAAAACGTAATTCATGAACTCTTCCTTCCCTTCCTCAAATGGTTTGGGCCAAATGGTGTATGACACCTTAGGCCAATATCTTCGCCGTGATCCAAAGACTCTTCAACCAGAAGACTCTCTCCGGGATGACTTGGGCCTGGATTCCTTACAAACGATCGAGTTGATCTACGAAGTCGAATCGGCATTTGACCTACAAATTCCTGATGAAGATTTTGGGCGGTTGACGACCATTGGTGAAGTAGTCATCTATCTGACGGAACGAACTCGATCTCCCAATTATTCCTCTCCTCCTGCCGCCCCCATGGCAAACCATGTCCAAAGTAATGGGGTGCCAGGCCCCATCAGCCCGATTCGAGATTCCTCTCGCCGATCATGAGTGTCGTGTCGCATTCTGGCTCCACTCATCATGCCTTGAAAGACCTTGCTCAAACGGTTCAAGCTACCGTGCAGGGGCCGGAAGATGTGTTGATTTCCGGACTTTCTCATTTAGAGGGAGCCACGCCCCAAGATTTGTCCTTCGTTTTGAAATCTAAATATTTTGATGCCGCTCGTCAATCACGTGCTGGGGCCTTTCTCACGGCTCAATCAATCCCGGATGAACCTCGGCCCCAATTACTAACCCCTCATCCTCTTTTGGCAATGGCGACATTGGCCAAAAAATACTTTTCCCCTCCACTTCCTTCCCAGGGCATTCACCCGACCACCGTCACGGGCCATGATGTTCGCATTGGCCCCGACGTGTCGATCGGTCCTTTAGTCACCGTGGGGGACAGAGCCCAGATTGGCGCCCGTGTCACGATCTTTGCGGGGGTCCATATTGGAGATGACACCATTATAGGAGATGATTGCATTCTCTATCCGCATGTTTCCCTCCTTGCCAATTGTACCCTTGGGAATCGAGTCATCCTCCATAGCGGCACGGTAATCGGTAGCGATGGGTTTGGGTATACCCAACATGAAGGCATACACCATAAAATTCCTCAGCTGGGAAATGTCAGGATTGAAGATGACGTGGAATTAGGCGCAAACGTCACTGTCGACCGGGCCACCTTTGGCAGTACGATCATCAAACAAGGCACCAAAATCGACAACCAGGTGCAAATTGCCCATAATGTGGTTCTCGGAGAACATTGTATTGTGGTGGCTCAGGTGGGCATTGCCGGCAGTACCCGTGTCGGGCAACACGTCCTGATCGGAGGGCAGGCTGGACTCATTGACCATCTCACGATCGGCGACCAAGTCAAAATTGCTTCGGGGTCTGGGGTCACCAACAATGTAAAATCACGATCCATCGTGGGTGGGCGACCGGCAGTCGATCACAACACTTGGCGAAAAGCCCAAGTTCTCCAATACCACCTTCCGGAAATGCGGAAAGAATTACGCACTCTAAAGAAGCAAGTGGAAGAATTGATCGCCCGATTAGAGTGAGCCCCCCATTCGCCTTCACATTCCAGTCCCCGCAGTTCCTGTGGCATCCGGGCCAGAATTGGTTGCTTCGTTTACCGTCCCTTATGGCCTGGGGGCAATACTAATCCTTTCCAAAAAAACATTTTAGCCCAAAAGTACCCGGCCCAGGGCAAGGCAAAGGCCGCCCACGCACTCAAGAATCCTGTACCGATACACACCCCCGCTAAAGTGACCATGAGGCCAATCCCCAAACAGTACCACAAGGGAACCAACCCCCTTCCACGGTGGTCAATGTGTATTTCCGCCGCATTTTTTTTGGCTTTTCGAATGGATCGCTGGGTATAGGCTTTCATGCGTTGGGCAAAATAGCCGGGAAACTCTCGTAACAGATATTGTTGATATTTTGTTTGTGCCAACCCTAACAAGACACCGACCACCAACAACGCGGAACTGTATGTAAAGGTTTCCCACCCATAGCTCCCCGTAAACAGTTGATAGCCCAACCCCCCCACACCAAACACGATGGCCACCAGACCTAAGATGCTCGAGGGAAACAAGACATACGTGCGAATAAACTCCTGAGCTTTTTCGGCCTCTCCTTCCTGACGTCTTGATGAAATAACTTTTGGCATTACACCATCCTTTTATGACAGGTCATCTCTTTCTGAGGTTGATGATTGGGGACCATCCCCGGGCATTTCCATCTCTTTGGCCTCATCGAATGGGAAGCGATATCGCTCATCGAACCATCCATGTAAATCCACGAGTTGACATCGCTCAGAGCAAAAAGGGCGAAAGGTGTTCCCTTCCCACTCAATTGGTCTCCGACAAATGGGACATGTGGCCATCAGAACTCCTCATACGTGAAATTGAGCCTCGTACAGACTGGCATACATCCCGCCTTTTCCCAATAAGGTCGCATGATCCCCTTCTTCGATAATATACCCTTGATCCAATACAACGATCCGATCCACAGACTGTAAGGTCGACAACCGATGGGCAATGATAAACGTGGTCCGACCCCGCATCAATTCATTCATGGCCATGCGTATCTCAACTTCCGTCTCCGTATCGATGTTTGAGGTCGCCTCATCCATCACGACAATCGGTGGATCTTTCAAGAGGACCCGAGCAATGGCCATTCGTTGTTTTTGTCCTACCGACAATTTCACGCCCCGTTCCCCAATCCACGTATCATACCCTTCTGGGAGGGCACGGATAAATTCATGGGCTTGAGCCGCCAGAGCCACCGACTCAACCGCTTGTGGCGAAGCCTGTAAATTTCCATAGGCCAAATTCTCTCGGACGGTCCCATTAAATAAGAACGGTTCTTGTTGAACAAACCCAATCTGTTCACGCAAATAGGCAATGGAAAGGTCTCGCACATCATACCCATCGATTTCCACTGCCCCGGCTTGGACGTCATAATATCGGAAAAGAAGCTTCATTAGCGTACTTTTCCCTACACCACTCGGCCCAACCAAAGCGACATGCTCACCTTGATCCACAGAAAGGGAAAGATCGCGTAAGACAGGCATCTCTTTTCGGTATCCGAACACCACGCCTTTCCATTCTACTTTTCCTTGCAAATGTTTTTCTGTCGGATGCACGGTACCCTGGTCCGGCACCGCCGGCTTGGCATCCAATATTTCAAAGACCCGTTCCCCAGCAGCTAAGGCGTGTTGGAGTAGATGGTTGACGGAATGAATTTGGTTAACCGGGGTATAAAACAACACCAGGTAGGATAAAAACATGACCAGCTCTCCCGTCGTCAATCGACCAGCCACGACCTCACTCGCTCCATACCAGACAATTAACACTGTCCCCACACTGCCAATAAAGATCATGCCGGGGGAATACACGGACCATAAATACATCGCCTTCAAATTGGACCGGCTATACGAATCGCTCATCTCGTGGAAACGGGCCTCTTCATAGGGTTGCCGATTAAATCCCATGGTTTCCCGAATACCGGAAAGCGCATCTTGAAGGTATCCGTTCATATCTGCAGCCCGTTGACGAATTTCATGGTAATACCGATGCACTCGACGGGTGAACACGATCCCTCCAAAGATCAGAATGGGAATCGGAATGAGCACCAGGAGCGCCAATTTCCAATTCAATACAAAAAGAATGGTAATGATGCCAACCAGCGTCAATGCGGCTGTCAACATCCCCTCAAACCCATCGATAAAAATTCGTTGGACGTGCTCCGTATCATTCACCACCCGCGACATGATTTCACCCGTTGAACGGTTTTCATAATAGTCGAGTGATAATCGCTGCAACGCTCGAAAGACTTGTTCCCGCAAGCGATGGACGACCCGTTGTTCCAACGTATTGTTGTACCGAATGCGGAGAGAATTACACAGGTTCTTTAAGGCATAGGCTCCCACCAAACCAATCAAGACCCAAGGCAAGAGTTCCAGGTCTTTTTGGGGAATGACATCATCGATGACGATTTTGATGAACCAGGGCGGCAATAATTCCAACCCGGTCGTTAAGGCCGCGAAGGAAAATGTGACACAAACGAGCCCCCGATAGGGGGAAAGGTAGGTGAGGACACGGAGTAAGGATTTCACAAAATTTTCAAGATGAGCAGATGAGGAGTGATCACAGCGGCACGAAGAAGAACGAGGAGCGTGGAATGCCCGACCCATTCCCTACAGTCATCCTCTTCGAGTGCCTTTGATGGAATCGCGTGAAGAAAAATTAAATCACCGTGGCTGACTCTTGTCGCCAATAGGCGTCAAATTCTTCTAACTGGGTTAAGGTGGACATATCCGTCATGCGGTCAACAAACAATTTTCCAGCCAGATGGTCCATCTCATGTTGAATACAGACCGCATATAAGCCATCCGCTTCGATATCTTGATGAACGCCATTCCGATCCAAAGCATGGACACGAATCATGGAAGGCCTGGTGACTTTTCCTCGCATGTTGTCAATACTGAGACAGCCTTCCCACATTTCCGTTTGAGTCGGGCTATAAAACACAATTTTGGGATTAATGAGCACGGTCTTGGGGATCCGATCTTCCCCTTGACACTCCATCACGACGACTTGCTCGGATTGTGCCACCTGGGGGGCGGCTAACCCAATCCCCTCAAAATGCACCATGGTTTCAAACATGTCATCAAGAAATTCTTGGAATTTGCGCCCCCCAATCTTATCAGGGTCCACCTGACTCGCAACCTGCCGTAAGATGGGATTGCCGATTTTTGCGATAGGTAAAACAGCCATTCCGGTATAGTCCTTCTTTAAGTTTGATCAATTCATTTTCGTGAGCCACTGACGCTGGTCTACATGTCCTTCGCCCTCAACTCACGTCAAGAGCGGCTGGAGGGGTGGGAACCGTTTTTTTCGAGGGGGCATTTTGAATTTGCCCTTTTCGCTCCTCCAACCATGTCCACCATTCTTTGGCCCATTCCTCCCTCTGCTCTTGTGTAGAAATTTCCCAATCATGAATAGAACCGCTAAACCGAGTCAGAAGCCAAAAGGAATCCCGAGCCGTGATGGAAACATATTGCTCGGGATCTGGAATGACGCTAATGATGATTGGCAGGACCTCCTTGAGTTTTACGTAGCGAGCCTGAAACACGGCGGTATTGCGAATCGTAGAATTGGGATCTTTTGCCATCACCTCAATGGCCGGAACAACTTTGGTCGCATCCAACTTGGTGGCCACCCGTAAGGCATGAGTTCGAATGCGCGATTCCTCTTCAGTATTGGTCGCAACTTCTAACAAAGCCGGAACAGCGGAAGGATCTTTTAACATTGCCAAGGTTTCGATCGAGTTAAACCGGACCCGAGCCCCTGGCATGGTCAAACCTTTGATGACAAACGGGACAGAGTGCTTTCCAAAATGAACAAACTCTCCCATGGCCCATAATTCCTGCCGTCCATCAAGCAAAGGAACCAGGGACTCCAGACGCTCTTGATCCTGAGGTGAGAGAGTTTCCGGGGGAGGTGTCGGATCCTCGCTCGGAGAATATTTTGGTTGGGGAGGTGGTTCATAGGGAATTTGCACCAGTTGAATAGGTGGGTTTGTATGGTCCTGAGCAGCCTTACCCTCTGATATTCCAAGGAAAAGCCCCACAGCGAGAGCACACACACTAGTCAGCAGCCGGCTGGAAAGTTCGGAC
The DNA here is from genome assembly GCA_965223495.1 of Nitrospirales bacterium. Classification (GTDB taxonomy): domain Bacteria; phylum Nitrospirota; class Nitrospiria; order Nitrospirales; family UBA8639; genus Nitrospira_E. Next base: position 2,268,315 of record OZ245001.1, read on the forward strand.
AGCATCGTCATACCTTTCGTCTAAACAGAATGGAGAACCCGATGAATGTTTTAGTCTAGTGGGAGAAAGGGAAAAGGGTCAAGGTGCAGATCGCAAGTCCTACGAAAAGCTCAGAAGGACGGCCTTATCGTCAGATCATTCTCTCCCCGCTAACCTTACCAGAGAGAAACACAGGGATAAGACTTTTATTCCCTCGGCATGGAGACCTGAAACCAGAGCGGTTTTCCCACATTTAGGAGATCTTTGAGCAACAGAAATAGGGACCCCGCATCTCTTCTTGTGAGCAGTTCCCCCACACACTGGTGCCGGAATTATTGGACCTTGAGCTCAATCCAAGCCCGGTCGTAATAGCGCATGGCTCCCTCGACATCTTCAATCCATTCCAAACGCTTGACGATATCCTGAGGCGGATACACGGCGCTATTCTCTCGAATGGCCTTCGGTAAGCGATCACGCACATGCCGGTTGGCGGACGCAAAGAGTAAACGACGAGAAGTCAGAAGGGCCACGTCCTCATCCAAAAGATAGTTGATAAAATCCATGGCTAAGGGTTTTTGGGTCGAACTGGCTAAAACCGCTAGACAGTCCGCCCAAATGGTCCCCCCTTCTTCAGGAATCGCATATCGAAGAGAGGGTCGCACCTGCATGGCCCTGGCGATCGGGCCTCCCCATGCATGGGCTAAGACCACTTCTCCGGAGACTAATAATTGGTCGAATTGCTCACTGGTATAGGCCTTCACTAAAGGTTTTTGCGCGATGAGTTTCTCTTTTGCCTGTTGAATGATGTTGGGGTCCCGACTGTTTAAGGAAAATCCCAAAGACCGAAGGGCCAGCCCAAACACCTCCCGTTGGTCATTGAGCATACTGATTCGCCCCGAATATTGAGGATCCCAAAGGACATTCCAACTGGTAGGGGGCTGGGATACGATTTCCGAGTCATACCCGATTCCTGCGGTTCCCCATAAATACGGAATCGCAAAGCGTTGGTCAGGATCAAACCGAAGATGTTGAACATAAAATTCTAAATCGTGGACATGGGGAATCCGTTGTAAATCCAGTTCGGCCAACAGCCCCAGTTTTCCCATGATACCCGCCATAAAATCGGAGGGAACGACGACATCATAGCCCGTGACCCCGGTCTGGACCTTGGCTAACAACTCTTCATTGCTACTGAAGGTATCGACCACGACCTGAACATTCCGGGTGGCCTCAAACTTCTTGAGGATTTCGGGATCGACATAGTCCGACCAGGTGAAATAGTGAAGTGTCGTCTGAACGGCTGACTGACCCGCCGGGAGAGCAGGTTCTTCCGAACATCCTCCCTGCCCCACGATGACCCCCAAGGCCAGTAGAATCGAGGCACCCAAGGAAAAATGGTTATTGGTCAAACAGACGTTTTCCATCCCGATTCGCCCGTTCTTGGAAGAGCCAAGAAAGTCCGACACCTATCATCGATACCATAACAAAGATGGCCGACAACGCGTTGACTTCCGGAGTCACACCCGTTTTGATCATGGAAAAGACTTTGAGGGGTAACGTCGTGGATCCGGGACCGGCGACAAAAAATGTTACCACAAAATCATCCAACGACACCGTGAAGGACAGAAGAGCCGCACCCCAAATAGCCGGCCTCAGGAGAGGCAACGTGATACGAGTCAGAATATCCCAGGGTTTCGCCCCCAAATCCCTAGCCGCATCTTCCAATGTTCGATCTAATTTTCGTATTCGAGCGCGTAGGATGATCACGGTTAAGGGAAGATTAAACACCACATGACCCAACACGATCGTTCCAAACCCTAAAGGGATCTGACATAAAACAAAGGTTATTAACAGAGCCACACCCAACAGAATTTCTGGGATGACCAAGGGAAGGATCAGGACCGTATTGAACCAAGGGACTAATTTTCTATGACGGTTTTCTAATCCAATGGCTGCTCCGACTCCAAAGACAACCGACAACAAAGTGGATATCGCTCCGATGAACACACTATTGAGGGCCGCGGTTAATACAGAGCGATCATCCCACAATCGCGCATACCACTTAAACGACCACCCCTCCCATTCAATAGCCATCATAGAGGAATTAAAGGATTGGATCAGAAGGATCAGGACAGGAAGGTATAAAAAAACCAGGCCTCCTCCAGCCATCAACAGAAAACTTCGCGGGACGCGTGTCACAGAGGATTGCTCCGGTGGACTGTCCGCCCAAACATAAACCAGAGCAGGACGACGAGGGACATCAAGCCGAAGGACAGAGCCGATCCAAATGGCCAATCTCGGGAAACTAAAAACTCTTGTTGAATGAGCGTGCCCACCATCATGTTTCTCCCACCTCCCAAAAGATAGGGTGTGATAAATGCCCCAATAGACGGGATAAACACCAAGGTTCCCCCCGCAAGAAATCCGGACTTGCTTAAGGGGAGAATCACCGCACGAAACATGGCTCCGGTAGAGGCATATAAATCTCTGGCTGCCTCCTCCACTGACAGAGGGATGCGCTCAATCGTCGCAGCCAGCGGAAGAACCATAAAAGGAAGGTACCCATACACCAACCCCAAGAGCACCGCCCCATCGGTAAATAATAAGGTCAGAGGCTCGGAGAGAACCTCGGTCTGTAGCAGGACGGTATTGACCCACCCATCGGCTCGTAAAATGACGACCCAGGCATACGTTCGAACTAAAAAATTCGTCCAAAACGGAATCATGACCAACGTTAGGAAAACCAATTGCCAGCGAGCGGGGACACGCGCAACCACATAGGCCAGAGGAAACCCCACCACCGCACACAGAAGGGTTGTCAACGTGGCAAACAGAAGGGAACGCAAGAAGATGACCGCGATTAAGGGATCCCCCAATCGTTGGTAATTCTCCAGCGAATATATCCACTCCACCCCTCCATATAATCCGCGGCTGGCCAGGCTCACTCCCAAGACGAGAAACAAAGGCAGCACAAAACACAGGGCCAAAAATATACCCACGACCACGACGGACAGGCGGACGGGAAAGGCTTCAGAATGTCCAGCAGAGGGTTTCACGATCGGAGCCGTTAGGATGATAAGGCTATTGCACTATTAGCGAACCATTGGAGAAACACCGATTGGTCGACCTGAAAAGGACTGGCCGCCGCATCGAGGACAGACCTTCTGGCAGTCCACCGGAGGTCCCCGGAGAGACGGATCTGATACAGCACGTCGTTTCCGTTAAACACGATCTCTTCCACCGTTCCCTGAAGGGTATTATCAAAACGGGGATCCGCTCGATCCGCGCAAAGATGGACTTGCTCGGGGCGAACCATGACCGTTATCGGGCCCGGCCCAAGGTTTGCGGAAGGTGATTGTACCACCGTTTTTGGAAAAGAGGGATGGTGGACCCACAGCAATCCCTTTTCCAACCGATCAACCGTACCCAACAGGAAATTCGACTGCCCAATGAACCTGGCGACGGTGGTGGAAACGGGCTTCTCGTACATATGTTGAGGTGTCCCAACTTGAAGAATTTTCCCGTTGTGCATCATGGCCAATCGATCGGAAAGCATCAGGGCTTCTTCTTGCTGATGCGTGACACAGATAAACGTGGCCCGGACTTCTTTTTGGAGTCGCTTGAGTTCGCCCTGCATTTCTTCGCGTAATTGTTGATCCAAAGCCGCCAACGGTTCATCCAAGAGCAGGACCACCGGTCGATTCACGAGGGCTCTGGCCAGAGCCACTCGTTGTTGCTCTCCCCCGGATAATTGACTGGGCAAACGGTGGGCTTTTCCCTGCAAGCGCACCAGTTCTAACATTTCGTCGACCGTCTTCAAGATCTCGGAGGGAGGCCGTTTTTGCATTTTGAGACCAAAGGCGACGTTCTCAGAGACCGAAAGATGAGGAAACAAGGCGTATTGTTGGAAGACCATGTTCACGGGACGCTCGTGTGGTGGATGTGAAGTAACTCGCTGACCTTGAATGTCCACTTCACCGCTGTCGGGAATATCAAGGCCTGCGATGAGCCGCAATAGTGTGGTTTTCCCCGACCCACTCGGTCCTAAAATGGAAAAAAACTCACCCTCTTGGATGGCCAAGGAAACATGATCCACGGCCAGGTTCGCACCATGCGTTTTCACCACATTGTTCAACAAGACGGAGGCAGACATGAAACGGTGTCCCTTATGACGGAATGAGGAAAGCCTGAAAGAGGAACGATTCTAGGAAGGGGAGAAAAAAGAAGTCAATGAAGAGAAACAGAGGTCAAACGTTTGGCGATAAGAGCCCAGACCCCCTTAAGACAGATGGAAGCCAGGCTCTTAAGGAAAACATTCAGGACTCAGCCGGAATTATTTTTTCGTCACACTCATGCGCATTAAGGACTGAAGGACGGCTTCTTGAACGGTAGAGCAAGGATCTTGAAGAGCGGTGGTTAAGGCTTCCAGGGCCAAACGCTGATCGGACACCCGCCCTGATTCTCCTCCTAAATGGAGAGCCGCATCAAACCGAATGTCCGGATCTTGATGAAAGAGCAGGTTCTGGGTGGACCCTTCGACCGATGAGTGATGCCTTTTCATATTCATGGAGTATTCCTCAATTGACCTGGTTGTCTATGCATGAATCCCTGAAGAAACTAAACTGACACTCCCCGCTTACTTTCCGTTCTGCCCTTGGACCTTGGAGTTGTACCGAATGCCCCCATGGTTCTTTCTATCTTTTTCAACATGAATAAGGGAGTGAAACCCTATACCTCAACCGCAAGAAGAGGCGAAGAAGGTAACTCCTGTCCAGATTGCTGTTTCAGGTCTTCCATCGAATCAAATACCGGGATGATTTGGGGTAATTTCACAAACTCCAACATTTCTCGGACGACCGGTCGAGGGTTCACGATACTTAAGCGAATATTATGACGCTGAAGATGATGATAGGTGAGAAACAGTTTTCCCAACCCCCGACTATCAATCCGGGCTAAATCACGCATATTTAAGAGAACATGTTGTCCGTGAGCTTCCTGCACTTGGCACACCGCGGATTCAAGCGCATATTCGGCTTGATCATCGAGAGAAGAGCCAAAGATTATTTCATGCATCGGGAACCTACCACTCCGTTAGAGACCATAATTGTTCGTTATGGATTGTTTCGGTCTCCACCAAACCCAACTTAAGGGGTCTGCGGGTGGGACGACCAAGGATTAGGCGACCGACCGAATGGTCTTTCGGTCCCAAATGATTGGAATAATGGTGGAAAAATTTACGAGATGAAGCAATTCCTCGACGGTGGATCGAGGGTTACTCACCATCAGCGCTACACCCTGTTTCCGTAACGTATGATAGAGCAATAATAATTTTCCAATTCCCGCGCTATCCATGGAGGAGACCTTGGAAAAGTCCAGAATAACCTGTTTGCACCGATAGCCTTCAGGGATGGTTAAGGCCCGCTCAACCGGGACCCGTGCAGCCTTATCAAATCTTCCCGAAAGCTGTAACACTCTCGTTTCGCCCTGCCACCGTGCCCTCACCAACATCCTAACAAACCTCCAATCGAATCGAACCAAAATTTCTTTCCTGGAATGTCATGCAGCAACCCATATGCCAGATCTGAGGTAACACTTTTCAAACCTTCAAACATCCTCCCCAAAAAAAGTTTAAATAAACCAAGGAATTATTCTTGAAGAAATTTAAAACCTCATTCACCTATGTAATGTCACTACGCCGTTCTTACCCGATAGGTAAAAACGTTCCATTCGCCCCAATCTACCTGACGGAATTTCTCATCGTTAAAGCGGGGGTGGTTCGACGAGTTGGTTCGTATGGAATGAATAAAAAGAAATCAAGGGGAAGGGAAGTTTCTTGGTGCCCCTTGGCGAAGCAATCTCGCACCAGCTTTTCGAAATATTTAAAGATTAGGGCTATATCCTTTTAACTATCTAGCACTACCAACACTCGACACACTGTCCTAGAGCAAACGGCTAGGAAACCATAGAGTAAGCCGCCACCCTCTCATTTTTTAATAATTCAACATCTTACGGTTCAAATACCTTTCCGGTGTGACCATCATTTCATCCTAAAAATGGAATTTCGTTTTAAGATTGACAAAAAAGATGAAGAGGTTTATATTATGAAAATAATAATTATTCTCATTATCATAATAAGCTTCAAAAAAATATTTCCCTAATTATGCATTCCCCTATTAAAGAACGAATTACCGACAATTCTCTTTGTACAGAAAGGTTCCTTTCGGCACGACTGAAGGCTCAGGGATGCGAAGTACGGAGTTGGCACGATACGCAAAAACCTGTCCTTCCATTTCCTGTGGATAGACAAAAACCCCACATTGGGTCCCGAGCAAACACTATTAATCTAAAGTCCACCGGGAGATACGATGGATATCAACAACAGCATGACGGAGATTCCCTTTCCGTCTGCAACTCTTCCCGGATGAGGTCTTCCTCGTCCGAACGGGGTGGGGCACCTTCCTCTCCTATTTCTCCTGTTATGGTCCCCCACCCCTCCTTATTATCTGGGAAAATACAACTTGAAGGAGGATTTACTCATGAAAATTGGGCATTCGACGATTCCATGCATGCGCCTACCGGCATTGATCAGAGGAAAATTAATACTTTTTGACCTGGGTACCTTGCGCGGACAATGGGGAATGATTTGTAGTTTACCACCATTTGACTTTGGGGAAGCAGTCTTTCTCAATCAGTATCACCGAACGATTAAAAGAGAGGGAGCAAGCCTATTAGGGATGTCTCTTGGCGCAGATCCAATTTTCAATCCCAACTTACCCAAGACCAAAGCTCTAGGAATTCCATTAATGGTAGACCCCTTGCGACGGTTGGAGCGAATCCTGGGGCTATCAGGAAAACCCTCCTCGGATCGATGTCAGAGTTTTATCATCGATCCAGGTGGGGTGATTCGCTATCACCTGGTGCATGTATTAAATTGGCGAGGGATGGCTTTCTTGAGGGAAACTCTGACGCATTGCCAAGAACTGTACTCCGAGCCGACACAACCGCTTAAAATTCCTTTAGAGACTACAAACGATATCATAAAAGTGACACGTGTCGACCTTGAGACTACGACCCACGTGAAAGGGGTGTAATCTCAACTACCCAAATAAGGTCGTGGACTAACCGTGGCCAAAGTGTCCCCTTTAGCCTTATAGGAAAATTGAATGAAGGTAAACCCGAGGGATTTTGGGGTCCCTAAAAGGAGAGAGATTGCGTGGGATCTAGTGAGACACAACCATTTTAACAAGAAGGCATTTTCTCACAAATTGCAATCAACCCTATTTTCTCCATATGGGATTTATTGGGGGAGCAAGTTGGGGCTAAGAGTGGGACTAGGTTAAACATTTAACATGTCCCAACTGTTCTGGTTTTTCGGAATTATTGGCAGCACTTTTTTCTTAAAAAATCAGTCAATTTATTTTCACCACATGGTCTGTGTAGAAGAATGCTCCCCAACCAATTACCGACGATGTCTAAGAATTCTGTAAACCTCTCGTTTAGGTAAAACGAATATCGGGCGACAAATGGGCAAACCCTCTTTTGAAATCTTTATCGTCACTACATTTTTTTAAAGGTTTCTGCTTTTGGCTGACACCTAACCCAGAAATGTATTTGGTCCATCCCCTGACAGGAGGTTTTTGGCTTAAATCCGCACAGTAAAAAATGGGATTCCTAAAACCCTTACAGGTTACCTGAAACGTCTTTGAGAGAGCTTTGCCTAGATCTTTATCCATTCCGCTATTACACAAATACAGGACCATTTCGGCGTCAGAAGTGAATTTCTGTCTTAACTCTTTTACGATTTTGTTTTTCTCTATGTTCCAAATATCCTTGGGTCTGACTGACGCAATGCATCCATCGGAATTTCCCTTAAACGTCACGTCCCCCGATGAAGAGTCAATAGTGCCTTCCAATCCCATCAAACCCGGCATCCCATGGGAAAAGACGTTAATTCGGGCAATGGTGTTGTTTTGAACAGAAAGGATGGCTCCTAAGAATTCTTCCAAACATTTCACGATAAAAAGTTTAGGTTGAGAGCCAACCACGGCCTCCAAGTCATCAACACTCGGAGACCATTTCCCGTTGGTTATTTGAAGGCGTTCTTGTTCTTGTTGACCCTTCCACGGATTGGGAAAGGTTCCGATGAAATTGAGCACGGGGGTTTTGGTCCCCCCGCTTTGTAATCCAATCGCCCCACCTTCGGGTAGGAGCGATCGCGAGTCAGCATACCCCGCACGCGGTATTTGAGGAGGATCTTTGGACTCCTGGGGGGGCAAACAGGAGTTATACTTGAAAGTAGTGCCTGAAGGAAGTTGAAAAGACGCGGCGTCTCGGGTTGAAATGGGTGTTGCAACACAGCCACATTCAACCATAAAGGAGAGACGCCACGATGCAAGAGAGTACCAAACCTGAGGGTGGAGATCGAGAGGGGCGCGATACCTTGACCGAGCTGCTGCGGGCGGGAGCTCGAAAGTTGCTTGGGCAAGCCCTAGAAGCTGAGGTAGCTGAATTGGTCGCCGCGTATGCCGAGCACCGAGATGAGGAGGGCCGGGCCCTCGTGGTCCGGAGTGGGCACCAGCCGGTACGGGAAATTCAAACAGGGATTGGGCCGGTGACGGTCCAGGTCCCGAAGGTGCGGAGTCGCCAGGGAGATCCTGTGACCTTCCGCTCTGCGTTGGTTCCCCCCTATGTGCGCAAAACCCGAAGTTTAGAAGCCGCGCTTCCTTGGCTCTATTTAAAAGGGATCTCCACCGGGGAGATGCAGGCCGCCTTGGAAGCGTTAGTCGGCCCCGAGGCCAAGGGGCTCTCCGCCAGTACCGTGGCTCGGTTGAAACAGAGCTGGCGAGCCGAGTACGACGCCTGGCGGCAACGACGAGTCGATGAGGGCGAGTGGGCCTATATTTGGGTCGACGGGATTTACAGTGGACTACGGGCCGCGGAGCATCGACTGTGTGCGTTAGTCGTCATTGGGGTGAATAGCCAGGGGGAGAAGCAGCTCTTGGCGATCGAAGACGGCGTGCGCGAGTCGACCCAGAGCTGGCGGGAAGTCCTGTTGCATCTGAAAGCCCGGGGGCTGACGGCACCGGCCTTAGCCATTGGGGATGGGGCCATGGGGTTCTGGGGAGCGTTGGAGGAAATATACCCGCACACAAAGCAACAGCGGTGTTGGATGCACAAGACCAGCAATGTTCTCAATGCGTTGCCGAAGAGGGTGCACTCCAAGGCGAAACAGGCGTTGCACGAGATCTGGCAAGCCGAGACGCAACCCGCAGCCGACCGAGCGTTTGACTTCTTTCTGCAGACCTACGAGGCGAAGTATCCGAAGGCCACGGCATGTTTAGAAAAAGATCGGGAGGCCTTGCTGACGTTCTACGCATTCCCGGCGTCGCATTGGCAAAGTCTGCGTACCACGAATCCGATTGAATCGACCTTCGGGACCATTCGGCATCGGACAAAGCAGACGAAGGGCTGTCTGACTCGGGACGGGATGTTACACATGATGTTCAAGCTGGGCCGCTGTGCTGAGAAAACCTGGCGACGCCTACGGGGATTTGGGCAGTTGGCACAAGTGATCGAGGGCATTCAATTTACGGATGGAATCCGGGCAACTACAGAGGAACCCGTCGCCGCGTAATCAATAGCCCAGACACTACATTTGACAATAACTCGGCAAACAGTGAGGGAAGTGCAAACCTAAGGGATTCCGATACCGACCGCCTGCCATTTTACCTCCGCATGCCCAGATTGAAAGTTTCTGTTCAGGGAAGCCCCGCTAATTTTGATGGACATCGTATTCCCCGAGCTCTGAATCCCCGAATTCTTCAGGGAGGTCCATCGCAAATCCAGGCTATCCTGTTATTTCAACTTCCTTAAAAAAGCTTGGGACGCCGTTTTGCCAATAAAAGGGGTGGCGGATTATCTGGCATTATCGGGTAGGAATGCATAGCAAGGCAATACGGACTATTGACGTGCCGGGGTTAGAGCTTCACGGGAACCATTACCAACCATTTAGATGTTAACACTTTCTCCCACCTCCATTTCCGGAATTTCAACCATCTGAAGAAGAGCTCCCCTTTCTACCTACCAGAGAGATATTGGTTCAAAATAAATTAATTGGGAACTTCAACTTTATTACTCGAAACATTGAATTCATCGCTTACCAGATGAGGGAATAAATGAACCTAGAGCGTCCGAGAAAAAAGGGGAAGGTTTGTGCTGGAAACAGTGGTGCGCCTGGACGGAGTAACCTCGAACCATCTGTTCCAGATATTAAAAGAATGGAACATCATTCTCCTTGGGGCTTCAGTCGACCTTAGCCCGTCTTGCTAACGCTTACAACTTACAAAGTCTTCGGAATTAAGGAAATGAAGGGAGGCCACAAAACTAGGAAACCCCTGATTTTTACAGAGTAAGGTATTTGGTTACCGTGTGTAATCGACTTTTACTTTGTCAGATCACTCGATATAACTTTCATCACACCGCCTGCTGTCGACCAACAGCTGACTATAGTGGACCCTGATTCTTGGACAGCTCGCTAAGTGACATTTCTGCCTTTCATTAAGCTGCTGCTTTAAGCTGTGGGTGCCCAAAATAGACGGTATCCGGGGTTTGTCGATTGAGTGTCTGATGTCCGCGTTCCGTATTGTAGAAGGTGAAATAGGCCGTCAACCCAGCTCGTAGTGCGGCTGGCGTTTCATACGCGTGCAGATAGATGTCCTCGTACTTCACACTGCGCCAGAGCCGTTCGACGAAGACATTATCCACCCAACGCCCCTTCCCATCCATACTAATCGTGACTTCATGAGCCTGGAGCACTGTCGTAAAGGCCTCACTCGTGTATTGCGCTCCTTGATCGGTATTGAAGATCTCTGGAGCTCCGTAGTCCGCTAGCGCTTCTTCTAAGGCTTCCACACAGGCCTCGGTGTCGAGCGTATTCGAGAGACGCCAAGCCAAGACCCGTCGCGAATACCAATCCATAATTACTGTCAGATACATGAAGCCTTTGGCCATCGGAATATTACAGATGTCACTGGCCCAGACTTGGTTCGGGTGCGTGATGGCAAGCCCTCTCAAGCAGTAGGGATAGATTTTGTGGCCCTTGACTGCCAGACTGGTCCGGGGCTTCGGATAGACAGCCCGTAGGCCCATCTGTCGCATCAAGCGGCGGACCCGCTTGCGATTCCCCCGATAGCCTTGTTGGTGTAACGTCGCACACAAGCGGCGACTCCCATAAAAGGGCCATTTCAGGTACAGCTCATCCAGCCGACGCATGAGTTCCAGGTCTGCAGAGGAAACTGGTCGGGCGCGGGCATAGGCACTGGAACGAGGCACCGCCAGCAACTGACACTAACGGGTGACCGAGAGCCCAGGCTGTGCCGTGAGCATCGCTTTGCGCTCGGTCATCGGTCGTGCCCGAGCGCGTGTGCTAAAAAAAATCCTTCTCCATCGTCAACTGGCCAATCTTAGCATGTAACTTCTGTTGGAGCTGTTCTTGGGCCGTCGCTTCACCCAGCCCTGTTCCAAAGACGTTCTCCGCTTTCGCGACCAACTGTTTCTTCCAGTCTTGAATTTGATTGGGATGGACATCAAAGTGCTCAGCTAATTCCGCCAGCGTGCGCTCCCCCTTAACGGTCGCTAAGGCCAGGTTGGCCTTAAATGCCGGAGAATGATTGCGTCGAGATCGGCGGGCCATCTTCTGCTCCTTTCGTTGAAATCAAATATAGCGCAGAAGATTTCACTTAGCATCTCAGATTTTCTGTCCAATGAATGGGGTCCACCTCTGTTGTCATGTTCGCAACAAAAAGTTGTACAATTATCAGTCGCCACAATCGAAAATTTTCTACGCCAACACGGCCCTTTTATTGCGACAGTTGGAATGTATTCGAAGAGTCGACACGTTGCAGATCACGCTATCCTTATAGTCGGCGTTGATGCTAGTAACGTATATTATGACGACCCAGCTAAAGAAAAAGGAAAGGCAAAACACAAAATGGGCATTGCAGAGTTAAAGAAAATATTGAATGTATGGCCGTGTAGCCTACTTTATCTACAGTAGCAGACGTTGTAGGCTACTACATGAATTCCCGTTTTAGCGTTTTAAAAATTTCCTATTTTCGCTTTTCAGGAAACCGAAAAAGTAACGTGTTAAGTGTACTGGGGGTCCGTTATAGATTGAGCCCTTGTGAATCCCACCCTCGCTCAGTCTTCATGTTGAGCTCAACATGAAGACTAATCTTATGTGTCCCCTAGCCTTGTTGCCAACCCGAGAATTCTGGTTAGACGTTTGTTACGACCGGTAGCCTGAATTTCCTAGGAATCTCATAACGCTTTGGGATCGAGGATCGGTTCCGCCACGGGCACCTGCTCTCCGCGTCATCAGTCCACTGTGTGCTTGGGCAATGCGATTAGCGGCTAATGCCTCTTCGGTTCCTTCCAAAAGAAAGACTCCGGCTGATCGGGGTAATCTACCAGCTTCCTCGAGCGTAAAGACCATGTAATTATGGGAGCGCCAGGAATGGGGGATTGGAAGTCCGTCCCCCATTGTGAATCCTTGCCCGCCATCACTGAGCTCCCCCTTTGCAACCATGTACTGACCGACGTTGAACCATACATCAGGCCCACAACAGTTCGTGTGGCCATTAGTACCTTGCCGGTGCGCGAAGACATACGAAATACCGAGTGTCTCCTTCAAATGTTTGCATAGAAAGCGGCCCGCTGACACTTGTTGTATCGTTACCCGGTGCCGGCCGAATTCTTCGGGCCGGAAGTAGCGCGCGCGCTCACTGGGCATGTTGCCCGCGAACTCCACCGAGACGCTGCGTGCGTTGAGGGCGCTGGAAGCATGGAGATAATCGATGGGGCGGTGAAGCTGCGCGATTTGCCCGTCGCGCAGGATGATGAAATGTGCGATGGTATTCAGATAGCGCAGCGGGCTGTTGCCACGGTCGAATCCCATCTGATGCAAGACCAGCGCATCCACATCGGCTTCATCTCGCTCGCCCTTTCTCCGGTCATGGTTGGACTGGTCTGTGAGGTCGAGAATGATTCTGGCGTTTGGCATAAGCAACGGCCCTTTCGGACATGGGACTCTTAGAGAGAACGTCGAAGACGCCGCCTTCATCATCATCGACGACGGGAGTGCGAAAATGGATCTTCTGGTGTACCGGAAATCCAAAAACGATTTTAGAGCCACCTCTTCCCGACCACAACTCCGGAGAATTCTCTAGGCTCCTCATAGGAGCGGCCTTTATGATATATTACTAGACCAGATCTTTGGACTCCTGGGGGGGCAAACAGTGAGGGAAGTGCAAACCTAAGGGATTCCGATACCGACCGCCTGCCATTTTACCTCCGCATGCCCAGATTGAAAGTTTCTGTTCAGGGAAGCCCCGCTAATTTTGATGGACATCGTATTCCCCGAGCTCTGAATCCCCGAATTCTTCAGGGAGGTCCATCGCAAATCCAGGCTATCCTGTTATTTCAACTTCCTTAAAAAAGCTTGGGACGCCGTTTTGCCAATAAAAGGGGTGGCGGATTATCTGGCATTATCGGGTAGGAATGCATAGCAAGGCAATACGGACTATTGACGTGCCGGGGTTAGAGCTTCACGGGAACCATTACCAACCATTTAGATGTTAACACTTTCTCCCACCTCCATTTCCGGAATTTCAACCATCTGAAGAAGAGCTCCCCTTTCTACCTACCAGAGAGATATTGGTTCAAAATAAATTAATTGGGAACTTCAACTTTATTACTCGAAACATTGAATTCATCGCTTACCAGATGAGGGAATAAATGAACCTAGAGCGTCCGAGAAAAAAGGGGAAGGTTTGTGCTGGAAACAGTGGTGCCGGAGACCGGACTTGAACCGGTACGGGCCGTTAAGCCCGAGGGATTTTAAGTCCCTTGCGTCTGCCTGTTCCGCCACTCCGGCAAGGATTTTTAGGCGCGGCTACTCTACCACCCCTCCGACAACGGTGCAAGATTGGCCTTCCAAGATAATCAGGTACATTCCTTCATCGCACCCTTCCAACGACGCGATGCCGACAATGCGGGCATAAAAAAAAAGAGGACGCGAAAATTTCGCGTCCTCTTTCAGAAATGAGCCGAAATTTATCTATTCGTAATCTTAATTCGCTCTCACCACCATGTGGCTTCGCCGGTTTTCTTGAAAGCAGTCTTCATTATGGTTTTGGCAAAAAGGCCGTTCCTTGCCATAGGACACCACGCGAATCCGGTCGGGTGCGACTCCCAGGTTGACTAAATATTCACGAGCCGCTTCTGCGCGTTTTTTTCCCAACACGAGATTATAGTCTTGGGTTCCCCGTTGATCACAATGCCCTTCGATCGTCAACCCATGCTCCGGATTTTTTTGTAACCAGGTAGCCCCTTCCGTGAGATACTTGGCGGCTTCAGAGGAGATATTCCAGCTATCAAACGCAAAATAGATATCCTGCACTCGTCCCCCAGCCGTCCCATTCAACATGGAGCCTAACGATTGGCCCCTTTGAAGATGATCCTGTGAATCGGAATATCCCCCGGCATTCTGTCCAGAACGTGTCTGGTTATACGCCATGGTCGTTCTACCCGTACCAGGGTCTCCCCCGTCGTTCGCTCTTGCGATTTGGACACCGGGTTCCACATATTCCGCGTCAGGTCCCCCTTGCTCTCCCAGGTAGGCTTTCGACCAGGCTTGGGGGTCAGGTTGTGTGGCGGAGGCGCTCCCACCACTAAACCCATCTACCGAACCATGTTGAGGTCCACTTCCCGGTACACCATCATATTCATGACCGTAGTTGGCCCCGCCTTGACTGGGAGGTCCACCATCGGTACTTACACCCGAATCGGAAGTGGCCGAGTCCATCGTCCCCTGAGTGTCTCCGGAAGAGCCCATGTTGGCAGGGTCTCCATAAAACTCCTCTTCGCTCGAGCCATCTCGTAGGTAGGCATTCGCCCAGGCTTCGGGGTCCATAGTACTTTTTGAGGCCGACCCTTTTCCAAAGCCGGTCACCGGACCATGGTTGGGTCCCACGCCATCCACCCCATCATAGTCGTGACCATAATCCGATACCCCACTCTCTCCATTGGAGTTGGCCATGTCCGAGGATGTCGTTATTTCCCCGGTTTGCGGATCCGTGCTTCCAGCCATGCCCGCAACTTCTTCGTCGACTCGCAGATTGGATGACATCCCTTCACCCATGTCTCCGCTACTCGTGGACTCTTCGCCACCCTTGGTCATGGTGTGCCCCTGCCCCGCCGATTCGGTGGCGGGCTCCTCCCCGGCCACGATTTCCTCTCCTTCCGAGTTGGCTCCGTATTTCACGGTATGGCCACTGCAGCCAGAGACGACGAACATCCCCCCAAGGATAAGGGTTACCAAAAATTTTGTATGGTTCATGTGACCCCCCATGAGACGCCTCCTCCTGCTAAGACATTGAATGTTGATTCTGTCCATAAGATGTTCCTTTTGCTCAGTAGTTGTCTTCACTCTCAGAATCTCCCTCCAGCACGCTAATCGAAGGGGTAAGTTTCACCTTTTGCCATGAGATTGGGAGCGGGGTGATGCCGTCCCTTCAAACCTTTATCGGTATTTTTTTTTTAAACTTAAGGATTCCCCATAACGTTCCTTAATGTGCACCAAATAAACCCAAGTCCGAATATTGGGCCATGGAGTCCGTTAGCCTGAATCGAGGAATCAGGGCTGACTTGAGCCAGTCCGGTTCTCAAATTATGGAGGTTTTGGAGATAGGGAGAGACCGGACCACTGTGGCCCACCGAAGGCCCAAGGAAGAGATTTTGAGAAATTCCTCCGGGAATGCTGGAAACCCAAATATTCGGAAAAATGAGAGTCTTCGGAAACCCTGGAAATACCTTAGGAGGACTCTGAGGAAAGGGAAGGC
Source organism: Nitrospirales bacterium (assembly GCA_965223495.1). Classification (GTDB taxonomy): domain Bacteria; phylum Nitrospirota; class Nitrospiria; order Nitrospirales; family UBA8639; genus Nitrospira_E. The sequence goes on from OZ245001.1 coordinate 2,284,193, forward strand.
AACACGGCCGATTGATACCACTCCCAAAACCGGGCCACCCCATCGGGAACCGACGTTTTGGGTTGATAGCCTAACATGGATTGGGTCTTGGAAATATCGGCAAAGGTATACGCGATATCGGCATCTAACATGGGCGTCGATACCAGATGTGCTTTTCGCCCCACCAACGTCTCAATGCCTTTGACAAAATCTGAGAGGAGGACAGGTTCGCCACGGCCAAGATTGAGGATTTCATACCCCATGGGACGATCCACCGCCGCTACCAATCCACTGACGATATCATCCACATAGGTCCAGTCCCGATGCATGTTCCCGTTGTTGTACAAAGGGACCTCACAGCCCGTAAAAATATTATCCAACACCTTGTAGGCCATCATATCCGGACGTCCCCGAGGTCCGTACACCGTAAAAAACCGGAACACCGTGCAGTCCAACCCGTGCAAATGATAGTAGGTATACCCCAACAATTCACTCGCACGCTTACTCGCCGCATATGGCGCTAAGGGACGATCGCAAGAATCTTCCGGCACAAAGGGCACCGTTTTCGTATTGCCAAAGACAGAGGACGTGGAGGCGAAAATGAAGGTGGGTTTTCGGTCTCTTCCGTTGGGCCCCAGCCTCCCTACGGCCGCATCGAGTAAGGCCAAAGTCCCCAGGACGTTCACATCATAATACAACCCTGGGTCATCAATGGAGACCCGAACTCCGGCCATCGCGGCCAGATGCACAATGGCATCAAAATCATGGTCATAAAACAGGTCTCCGATTAGTTGCCTGTCCCGAATATCCCCTTTGATAAACTGAAAGGCGCCAGGCCAACGCCTGTCTCGAGCCCGGTCCGAAACTTCCCGAAGATTGGCCTTTTTACGAGCGGGATCGTAATAGTCATTCAGATTATCCAGGCCGATTACGTCGTCACCCCGTTGGACTAACTGTTCGACCGCGTGGCTGCCAATAAACCCGGCGGCACCGGTCACTAAAACCTTCTTCCCCATCACTGCTCCTTCACCCTACAAGGGTCTTATAATTTTCTTGAAGGGATGCCTTGCATATTATAGCCTAGAGGACAGAATCCTAAAGTCAATCTTACGAAGGATGAATGTATATCGGGACGGAGATACGTCAAGGGTGGTTCCAAGTCCATCAGGTTCTTGCCCCTACCTTGTGAGGTCTCTCATCCATTGTTAGAATGATATACCATGCTCATAATCTGTGGTCGAACCGTTGATATTCCCGAAACATTAGAAACGACAGATTTGGGCACTGGTAAGGACTATGAAGCAGAGGTCGTGGTCTTTAACTGCGATTGCCATACCTACCAAGAGGTCATCAGTATGTTCTGTCAGATCATCCCCGGAATGACTCCCCAAAAGGCCTTTGAATTAGCCTGGCAAATTGACCATCACGGGAGCGCTATTGTCTTTCAGGGAGAAGTCAAGGAAGCCGACAATATTGGAAACAAACTAGCGGCGGGTGGCCTACGAATCGAAGTGCGCTATTGAATGGTGAGGGTTGGCACCTGAGGCCGTTCGCTCTCTACTTCTTTTTTGCGTGTCGGGGTTTTTTGACCGTAACTGCCTTCTTCGGTGTTTTACCTTTTGTGGAGGAACTGATTTTTTTGACGGCCGTGCCTTTTGAAGCGGTTTTTTTCTGAGAGGCTGGCCCTTTTTTCGGTTTTTCTTTCGCGGCTGGAGAACCCTTCCCCTTTTTCACTACCTTCGGCGCTTCCTTTGCCCCTTTCTTCGAGCCGGAAGCTTTAGAAGCCTCTAGAGCCTTAGATTTTTTGGTGCCCTTCGGTTTTGATGGAGTGGCGGTTTCACTTTTCTTGACTTTTTTGGATACACTTTTTCCTTTGGGTGGGGGCGTTTTTTCTACTGGAAAGGAAGGGAGTTTTTTCCTTTTCAAGGCATCCCCAGAAAACACCCGCACCTGGTACAGCTCAAACAGCAAATCCGTCGCCTTTTGGTCACCTTTTCGCGCCAAGGTTAGAAGACGGCGACGTTGATTCATTTCTTCTTCTTCCGTATGGGAAGTCACTCGCCGTTCCATTTTACAATCCTTTCCTCCGTGACCAAGCTTCCCGCCCCAACCCTAAATTGGGGCGGTATCATACACGAGCAGTCAAAAATTGGCAATATTCCCTAATGAACTTTTCTAGGATCTAAGGATCGGTAGTTCTGCGACACAGGGCCTGCCCCACATGGTAGGTAAGTCAACAGGGCTGCCTTACCTACCCTACTTGGGGTCTGAACAAGGAGGGATCAGGTTGAAGGACCGGGTATCCCCAGGCCCCTCCCTGTCTCCCCCTATAGGCTATTTAACGCGGCCCGGGCCTCCTCGGCGCCCGGAAAATCAGGACTGAGTTGAAAGGCCATTTCCAACGTTTTTTTCGCCTTCAACCGATCACCATTTTTAAATTGGGCCATGCCCAAATGGTATTGCACGACGGGATTTTCAGGCAGCTTTTCAGCCGCCTCTTTCAACAGAGACACGGCCTTTAAATAGGCTTCCTTCTTGTAATAAATCCATCCGAGAGTATCCGCAATGTGGGCGTTATCTTCTTGTTGCGCCCGTGCATTTTCCGCGAAGGACAAGGCCTCATCCAAATTCCCCCCATGCTCGGCCATGATCCATGCTAAATTGTTTCCGGCAGGGGCAAAGTTGGGATTCAATTCCAAAGTTTTTCGGTAATGGGATTGGGCTTTGTCGAATTGGGCCCGTTGTTCGGCGATCGTCCCTAAAAACATATGGGCCGAGGCCGCTTTGGGATTTTTTTCCAGTAGCCGCTCATATTCTTTAACCGCCTCATCCATTCGATTGGTCCGCCGATATAACTCGGCTAAATTCATGTAAGAACCCTGGATCTGGTCATTGAGAGCGAGAGATTTTTTGAAGGCCTCTTCTGCCTTATCGGCTTGATTCGCCTGCATCCATAATCCACCCAATAAGTTATAGGCGAAGGGATTATCTGGGATGGCTTCAATTTGCTTAAGGACTCGTTCTCGCGCCTGTTTTGCCTCACCCCGGCTCACTCGAAGGGTGGCAATCTGGGCCAAGGCTTGCACGAAATTAGGATTGTTGGTTAAGGCTTGTTCAAAATGAGCCACGGCCTCGTCATATTTTTTATCTTGTCGATCGATTAACCCCAATTGATAATGAGCCATCGGGTCCTGAGGAATCTGCTTGATAATGGCTTCAAACACCATTTTCGCCTGGGAAATATCTTTTTTCCCCAGATAGGCCTGCCCGAGAATATGGACCGCCTGCACATCTCGTGGATTCAACCGTATGGCGGTTTGCGCTTGTTCGATCGCCAGATCATAGGACCCTTCGACATTCCGAAGGATCGCCAACGCTTTCCGCATCGACCGGTCTTTGGGGTTTAAGGTAATTGCTTCGTTTAAGGCATTGATGGCCTGATCGGTGTCTTTTTTCTGCGCGTACGCCATCCCTAAAAAATGATGGGCCATTGCTTGGGAAGGCTCTTCCTTGATGATCTGTTGGAACATGGGGATGGCTTCGTCTACCTGGCCCTTTCCCAATAACAACCGCGCCCGAAACACTCGGATTTTCGTATCGCCAGGATGGTCTTTGATGAGTGGGGTAAGGAGCGTTTCAGCTTTGTCCCATAAACGGTTGTCCAAATAAAAATCGATTAACGCATTCCTCGCGGTTTCAGATTGAGGATTCAATTCCACGGCTTTTTCATAACGCTCTAAGGCTGGTTTCCCGACACCCATAAAGGCAAAGAAATCAGCCAACAGCAGCTGCGGGATTTCGCTATCGGGTTTTTGGGTTTCCAATTGCTTATAGACTTCTTCAACTTTTTTCCATTGTTGGGTGGCCAAGTAATATTTCCCCAACCTGGCATAAAGGGCCTCATTGTCCGGGTCAACCTCTAAGGCTCGTTGAAATTGGGCTTCGGCTTTGTCAAGCTGCTTTTGGAGCAAAAAGAGATCGCCTTTCGCCAAGATCAAAGCGGTGGATCGGCTTTTCTTTTGCAGGCCCTCGTCTAATATGGCCTCGGCTTCCTCAAATTTTTTCAGGGCCACGTAGGCCCGAGCCAAATCCATATACACCTGTTCATTATCCGGATCCAGCTCCAAGGATTTCTTCAGCTCGACGATCCCCTCTTCGAATTCTTTTTCTACGATGAGACTCCGCCCGCGCAACAGATGTCCCTTGGGATCAAGTGGGGAAGATGTCAACACGATTTCAGCATGCTTCTTCGCTTTCTTGGCATTTTTTGATAACAAATAGAACTCGCCTAACTTTAATTGCGCATCCAATATGGTGGGGTCAATTTCCACGGCCTTCGATAACTCCCCAAATGCCGCCTGTAGGTCAGACATTCCACCTAACTTCATGTGAATTAACGCTAATTGGTGATAGGCCGTGGCATCCTGGGGATCCAATTGAATGATATTTTTAAATTCGATCAGGGCCTCGGCATACTTTTCTTCATTAAAATAGGACATGCCCCGTTCATAGTGCTTGGCCTTTTTTTCTTCTGCCGATAACTGTGTACAGTGGCCCAAGCTCACCATTAAAAATGAAGCCAATACACACCACCCCGCCCCCTTTAACCAAGTCCCTGGCATAACTGATTTCCCCCTCCTGCTAAGAGCAATTCACTCTTCCTGATCGTGTTCAAAACCTTCCGCATGTTTTCCTAAGTAATAGCTATATCTTCGCAGACAAACTCCCTAATGGCTAGAGGGAGCATCTATCGCCTACCAGTGGACTGGGTTGGGCTATGGCTGGGATGGAATGCACAAACCTTCCTACCGGTTCTCCTCCCCTCCTGTCATTTGACAGCCCAAAGAAGGGGTCGATATAGTGCTTACGGTAAATTTCATAAGATTTCCAAGAGTTTATTCTCATTTCCCCATACACTTTTATATCCCAAAGGTTATTGTAACATGACTCAAATAACGACGCCCTTTTCTTTAGATCAAATCGGCTATACCCCCGTAAGATTTAATTCCACAGGCATTTTTGAAAGCCATAAGGATCACATGGTGGACCCCTATGCCGCGACCCGAATGCCCAAGGTGCCACAAGTGGAAGGCATTCAATTCGCTCCCCAAGGTATTACCGATATTCTCCCGGCCATGGTGGTGTTACATGACCGGTGGGGCTTGACCTCACCCATCCAAGAGTTAGCCAAACAACTGGCCTGTTTTGGTTACGTGGTCTTAGTCCCCAACCTGTATGGTCGCCAGGGTGGTATGGTCACCGCCAATGACGAAGTCGCGGATGCCCTGCAGGAACGTCTCGATGTCTCGAAAGTTCTTACCGATATTCATGCCTCCTTTGAATATCTGAATGCCAATCTCACGGAGGATAAATTACTTGAACGGACGGCAAGAAACGCGCACGCCGTTGTCGGGTTTGGTATGGGAGGGACCTTAGCGATCCAAACAGCCACTCACCGCCGCCGACTTCAAGCTGCTGTGGCAATTGGAGGTTCTGTCCCAAACGATTCGGAAGTCGCGAGTCAGCTCCATTGTCCTCTCCAATTCCAATTACCTGGTACTCATCCTCAAGCATCATCCGGAGAACTCAATCAATTTGTAGAAACCGCCGAGGGGGCAGGGAAAACGGTGAAAACACATGTTGTCCCCGATACAGATGTAGAATTTTGGTATTCGTTATCGCCTCATTACAATGCGACCAAGACCGAACAGGCCCTTCAACAGGCCATGGAGTTCATTAATCCCATTCTTAAAAAAACATGATGCCCTGGCATCCCTGACTGGCCTATGAACATACCCGAACCTGATATTTCCCGAACGTTCCATTAACCCCACAACCACCTCCATGACCCTCCTGCTCTTACGGAGTTGGGCTTCACCAAGACTGTTCCTGGCAGGACTTCTGACGGTGCTGGGGATCCTTTCTCCCTGCTTAGTCACCGCCTCAGTGTCCGCTTTTGACCCTACGCCAGGATTCCTGAAGGAACACCACAACCAGCTGAAAGAGATCTCTTCCGACGAAGAGGCCTTACGCTTTTTTTCCGAGTACAGCCGGGAATTCCTGCCAAAGAAACGATCTTCACCTCACGCTTCGGCCCGCTCAAAAACTGCGCCTCTTCCCCCGACCCTGCAGGAATTGGTCATCCCTTTTATGAAGAATCTTTCTACCTTGACCCATATACAGGCGTACCGGAATCAACTGACTCTTCACTCCCAGACCCAAGAGCCATCTCAACAGAAGGAGCCTACCCTACAAGAATCCTGGATTCTCTCCAATTCTCCTTGGCCCAATCTTGTATCGACCAGGCAATTGTACCTCCAAATTCTAACATGGGAAGCCTTACCATTAGAATCCTTACCTCCGGATAACACGTATGGAGTGTTTGCCTCTTACTTTGACCGGTCACCCTCGGCAAGAGGAGGTAAAGGGTGGATCCAAATCTTTCGGGATAAAGGGTCTGCCGGAATTCAGGCCCGTTTTCAGGATTACCGAGAAGACCCTGCCCCTCCCCAACACCCTTCAGGCTCCTCTTCCTTGAACCATGAACACTACATCTCCCATTATATTCACCGACGGTTGCTTCCTATTTTTAAGGCAGAATTTTTTCATCAGAGCATTGTCTTAGAATCTCAGATCTTGGAAGCTGCCTGGGAACAACGCATGAATCTCAAACGATGGATCGAATCTCAACAACAGTATTCTGCTCATGCGAGACTCTGTGGGACGTGGAAATGGTTAGTCCACAACCATCAAAACCACGGGGACCATAAAATGACCATGACCTTCTTTCTTCCGGACCAAGTTCCCCCCAATCACCCTCAGCCTTCAACCATCACCATTCAAGGGGATACGGTGTTTCTTCGATGGAACTTTCCTCAAGGTTTTCAAGAAGATAGTTTACTCCTCAGCAACCATGATTCCCGGTTGGAAGGAACCTTCCAAAATTCTCTCGGGCCGCACGGGAGCATTTCCGGTACACGTCTTACCGGCTGCCCTACTCCCTAAAGACCACACCTCTTGACTTCAATGGTCACCTTACCGAAAAGGTGTACAATAGAAGAAAAGGAGGAATAAATGGTGGCGTCTCATGACCTCATTGAACCAGCCGCCCGTCGGTATGGACAAACGCTTGCCGACCAAGCCCGAAAACATACACCCTCTTTTCTGGATGATCGTTGGTGGACCACTCTCCTTTTAGATTGGGGCACTCGGGATGATCAGTTTAAAGTTCAATTATTCCGATTTGTTGACGTTCTCCCGGCCCTTATTACAAACGAACAATTCGTCCGTATTCTTCAGGAATACTTCGGTGACCTCCCCTCCCTTCCCCGACCCTTTCGCTGGCTCCTAGCCCGGTTTTCTCAGAATCGCGTCACCGCGGAAATTGGGACTCGTCTTTTACGCCAACAATTTCTCAAAATGGCAAACACCTTCATGGTGGGGGATTCGGTTGAAAAAGCCATGCCTACGCTAACTAGGCTGTGGAACACACCCTGTGCCTGCTCCATTGATTTACTCGGCGAAGCGACCGTCAGTGAAACGGAAGCCGAGCAGTACCATCAACGCTGCCTGGAATCCTTGACGCAATTGCATGCCGACTCTAAAGATTGGGACCCCCAACCCCTCTTGGAACAGGATCATCTTGGCCCCCTTCCGAGAATTCAATTGTCCATCAAACTGTCCGCCCTGTATTCGCAATTGGATTCCATCGATCCAGTCGCAAGCTATGAAGGCGTGGCCCCACGAATACGCTCCATCCTCGATCTGGCCCAATCCCTTCCAGCCTCCATTACGTTTGATATGGAACAGGCTGAATTAGAGCCAGTCATTCTTTCCATCTTTACGCGAATTTTGTCTGAACCGGCATATCGTCATTTCCCCCATGCCGGAATTGCCCTTCAAGCGTACCTGACCCACTCCCCTCAATCCCTGGACATGCTTTTGCACTGGGGGAAAACACGACCGGCCCCCTTTGGGATTCGTTTGGTCAAAGGGGCGTATTGGGATTCGGAGGTGATCCGTTATCAACAACGGGGATGGGAGGTACCGGTTTTTCGTCACAAGAACGAAACCGATGTGAACTACGAATGTCTCGCAAAACGTATTTTGGAACACCATCAATACATACGACCGGCATTCGGGTCTCATAACATTCGCACGCTATCGTATATCCATGGACTGGCCGAATCCCTCAATCTCCCCCTTGAATCGTATGAATTTCAAATGCTGTATGGGATGACCGAACCGTTGCGAGACGCCGTAGCAGCCCAAGGCAACCGCCTTCGCATCTACACCCCCATCGGAGCCCTCATTCCCGGAATGGCCTATTTAGTCCGCCGGCTGCTGGAAAATACCTCGCAAGTCAGTTTTATACGTAAGCAATACGAATCGGAAGAATCCCTGGACCACATCTTGGAACCCCCACCAACTGGCGAGGTAGAAGAAGAGCCTTCTTATGAAGAATTAACATCCGCCCCACCAGAACCGGAAAGCCTCCCCTCTTCTCTCCCTTCTGCGCCGATTTTTTTTAATGAACCCCATACCGATTTTTCTAAACCTGAATCTCACGCTCCCTTTCGGGAAGCCCTCCACCACGTCAAATCCCAACTTGGCCAACGATACACCTATCCCGTAGTCGGGAACATTCCCTGTGAGGGCCCGGAACTCATTTCGATCAATCCCAGTGCTCCCGATCAAATCGTGGCTCGATTCCCCACGATCTCACCCGACCACGTCGGCGATCTCATTCAAACGGCCTCAGAAAGGCTCGAGTCTTGGAAAACAACGCCTCCTGATCGACGGGCGTCAATTCTTTTCAAGACCGCGACCCTGATGCGGAAACGGCGCCAGGAGCTGGCTGCTTGGGAAATTCTGGAAACCGGAAAGCCCTGGCGAGAAGCGGATGCCGATGTCGCTGAAGCCATCGATTTTTTGGAATGGTATGGACGAGAGATGGAACAGCTTGGCATTCCCCGTCAACTGGGAAACGCGCCCGGCGAACACAATCTTCGGTATGTCCAACCCAGAGGTCTGGCGGTCGTTCTCCCTCCTTGGAATTTTTCCCTGGCCATCCCGACCGGCATGGTTGCCGCCGCGCTCGTGACGGGGAACATTGTCCTGTTCAAACCTTCTGAACGCGCTCCGATGATGGGGTACCACTTATCGGTGCTTCTTCGAGAAGCCGGCCTCCCGGAAGGCATCGTGCATTTCTTACCGGGAGGTCCGGAGTTGGGCCGGACCCTCGTTCAAAGTCCGGCCATTCATCTGATCGCCTTTACAGGATCTCAGACAGTGGGCACTCAGCTGTTACAGGAGATGAGCCACATAGCTCCAGGCCAACGACATGTGAAACATGTCATTGCCGAAATGGGAGGCAAGAACGCCATTATTGTCGATGAAACGGCGGACCTGGATGAAGCCGTTCTTGGGGTACTCGCCAGCGCCACGGGCTATCAAGGACAAAAATGTTCGGCTTGTTCCCGTATCATCGTCCTGGAACCGGTGTATGCCCTGTTTCTGGCACGGCTCAGGCAAGCGGCCTTGAGCCTTCGTATCGGACCCCCGGAAGACCCGGAACATCACATGGGCCCATTAATCGATGAACGCGCCTTGAAACATGTTCGAGGGTATGTGGAACGAGGAAAGAAAGACGGGACTTGTATCCTTGATCGACACATTGAGGGACCGGGGTATTTTCAAGGACCGGTCATTCTGGCAGATTTACCAGCCGATCATCAGGTCGTCCAGGAAGAAATTTTTGGCCCGGTGATGGTCATACTGAAAGCCCGATCCATTCGAGAGGCCCTTCACCTCGCAAACGATTCGCCCTATGCTCTCACGGGGGGAATCTATTCCAGGAGCCCGGCCAACATTCAGTTAGCTCAATCAGAGTTGGAGGCGGGGAACGTGTACATCAACCGACCCATAACCGGGTCCTTAGTCGGACGGCAACCCTTTGGTGGACACCGATTATCTGGAATCGGACGCAAGGCGGGAGGTCAAGGGTACTTGGAACAATTTATGATCGAAAAAGTCGTGACCGAAAATACCCTTCGGCGAGGCTTTGCTCCGACGCAATGAGGCCGTTCCCGTGGCCATGGTGACAGACTCGAGTTCCTCCACGACTTCCACTAACCGATCATTCCCATTTCGAGCGGACGGAATCGTCTGGCGTTCCACGTATTTCAACAATCCCACCCCACGGGCAAACCAGGCGGTCATCGAATCGGTCCCCTGAATCGTCTTACCACTTTCTGATAGATGGACCTGCATCGTCATTTTGGCTAGGAGACGAATGGTTGCGGGATAGGTTCCTGCTGGCACCACCAAGGCTTCCTGGCTTTGTACCGTGGACACGGCCACAATATCAACGGTCTCGGATTCTCCATCTCGATCGATATCCAACCCTAAATTGATCCCGCGTCGGTTGAACTGTTCGAACGAACTCGGAACTTCCAGAGGGAACCGCACAATTTGGTACGGGACGAGCTGCCGTTCAAGCGTCGTACCTGGCTTTGAACCATAATACCGAATGCCCGCAGCGTCCCGGCGGTAGTAACTATCGGAAGGTCCCTGATTGCCAGGGTTGGTATCGTGAAACACGGTTACCTTGACACCATCGATCGTTTCTTCGCCCATTACTTTGGACACGTTGGTAAATTCCGTGGGTTTCTCAGAAATTTGAACCATGCCCCCTTCTAAAATCCTTCCTCGGTATACCCATTCATTCCCCACCTGATCGGGGAAAAATTCATAAACCTTATCGCTTATTAAAACAGAGGTATCGGCCGAATGGGCTGGAATGGGAAGACCACAGAGTCCGAGAATAAAGGACAGGGACAGGAGAGGAAACGAAATGGGGGTGAATGAGAAAAAAGACTTCATAAAAAAGGAAGATAATTCAAACCTACCACAGCTTATCCAACCCCAGCAAGGCGAGTGTCACACAGAAAGAAAAGGAACGATCAATAATGGCCTTGTTGCATTAATTCTCGATTTTAGAAATACTCTAATGGAAAAACCAGCCCCCTCTATCGAAAAAACCATGGCGAGGCCCTTTCTATTAAGGACCAAGTTTTCTTCACGAATGGGGCAAGCGAATGAAGCAGTTTTGGCGATTACAGAATGGTCCCCAAGCCCTAAAAATTTACCTTCAAAGGGATCTGCCCAATGAAGAGTCATCCCAGGCGTTGGGCGTACCCATTTCCCCCAATCAGATTCGGCTGTGGCTTCAACAGGCGGAAGCCAGAAACCTCCTTATAGAAATCTACCAAGAGATCGTCGGTTTTCCTCCCGACCAACGAATTGGGATGTGCCTACCATTGCGGGTAGATCCCGAGCAAATCAGGGTCAATCGCAAGATTCGGCGGCGGTTATCCCATGCCTTCTACGATAGAGAGTTGGTGGCCGTCGCCGAGCAGTCATTTAGCTTGAATGGAAACCAGCCAGGTCCTGGAGAAAATCCGGGCACTCCAGAATTTCCCAATCTTCCTCCTCCAATTATCCCCCCCACCCCCGAATCCGAAAAACAGTTAACCGCTCATTGGGAAGGGAAAGCGCACCGCCATTCCACCGCTAAGATGGTGCTCGAAGGCACGGATATCCCAGCGGGACAAACCGTTCGATATTTAGTGACACAAGTGGGCTTTGGGATTGTCGGTGAAGAAGTGGAGGGCCAGTCCACCGGAGGGCGATGTGAAGTGCCCTGGGACCAGTGGTTTCATCCCAATGCCGTCCGCCCACCCGTCACCTTACAGGGAGGTCAAAACTTTCCCCCAGTCCAATTTAAATTTGAAGCCCATACCGGGGGAGAAGCGGCCATCTCCGATACGATTACCTATGAAGATACCTTCAGTGCGCGTTTAATTTTTGAGGATGGCACCATTTTAAGAAATACCACCTATACACTGGATACCCCGTGGGGCACGCGAACCGATCAAACGCTCGAAGATGGGACCACCTTCGTGGAACAAATTCCCCCGGGACCCGTCCGGGTCGACTTCCGAGAAACGTTCCTACCCGAGGAGGTGGCACAGTCATGATTCACAAAAGAGGAGATATAAATGAGGATGGCTTTTGTCGTGTGGCCAGGCTTATTCGAACCACTTCGGGAGGCTATAAACTTTTTTATCGGATTCATTTTAATCCCTTTCCTCAAGCCAATCCCCCCATGGAGGGAGAAGTAGAAGAATTTTTTGAAGACGATTCCACTGAGGAGAATAATCCAAAGACAAAAAAAGTCGAACTGGCCCGCCACCCTACTTCAGGTGATCCTGATGATGAAAATATAGATTTCTGTACCTTTGAACATACTCTAGAACACAAAAACTCAAATTTGGTCCGAGTTTTCATTAAATGGACAGGGCCCCACGGCCCACGGGAAATAACTGACCGATTCAAAATTGGTTATGAAGCCCCCCGCAATGTCCCCAAAACGAGTCCAGTTGATATCGTCATTTTTCAAGAAAAACGCCTAAGGCTATCGGTCTGGTGCGCAAGAAACAATCTTTTGGATGGACCTGAAGGATTTAAGCAATTCATAAATGGCCGTACCCTCAAATCCTTAGCAAAAATGGCAAAAGGCAATCTTGATGATATTTCCTTGCTTGACATTGTGCAAAATAATAAAACGATGAATGGCATCGTATTACAACCCGACTCTGGAAAAGAGGAGAAAGAATTAACAGAGTGGCAAAGGAAATTTGAGGAAGGGCAAAAAAAAATTACAAAAAAGGTCGTAACCCTTTTTATCAAAGAAGCCCATAAAAATGGTGTGCAAGTATTAGTTGGCTTTGATTCCATGTGGACGGATAATCGTTTTCCGAATTCTTTTGCCTTCTTAAATTGGATATTTACTCCAATTGAACAAGAATGGGTTGTTCTACCAAAAAAGAAGATAGCGAATCCCACGCCTGAACACTTTGGAAGAAAACTTGTGGAATTCGTTTTAGAGCATTTTCCCGAATGTGACGGCATAAGCTTTGATATTGAAAATGTGTTCCAACAGCTAAAGATAACCAATAAGGATAAAATCATAGCCGCCGGAAAGAAACTGACCACGTTTTATCAAACGGTAGCCAAAGAACTGAGAAAAACTAATAAGATTGCTGCCATTCTCGTGGCCACGACAGTTGCGGATGATGGAAAATTGGGCATTGATCAGAACAATAATCCTGCCGATCCAGGGCACATTCGATTTATAGTTACCGACTGGGGGATGGTCAATAGCAATGGGGAAATTCTTCGGAATATGATCCTGCGTCCTATGTCCTACGATTACCATACCAAAGGCAAGGGGAAACCGACTAAAGTGCCTGCGAATCGACACATTGACGCCTACCACCGCGGTGTCGTTGAATTTGCCCTAAAACAAAAGGGAGTGCCCTCAACTCAATTTCAACTTGGTGTAAAGGTAATTCCCCCTTCAAGGGATAAGGATGGAAAACTGACCTTTCATCCAAATGCCACTGCACCCGGAGAACTTTTAGATACAATTAAAAAATTAAGCGGTCGGTGTGTAGGTCTTTGCCGGCCACAGGAAGTAGGCATTTGTTTGTTTGCGGCCCCCGTTATGAAGGGCAAATGGGGAGAAATAAATGAAGAGTTAAATCAGCTCGCACCTAAGTCTGGGACCTTGGGTGAACCCCAGCAGGTTCCATTAAACCCGGTTCAACAAAACCGGATGAAAGAAGCTGGCTTTGAACCCTAAAAAAGATTCCTAATTTTCGTCGCTTGCTGTTAAAAAATTTCCACCAAATTCAAAAAGGACTCATTTACTCAAGTGAGAAATTGAATAGCATGGTCTTGTAGGCACTATGATAACCATAAAGATTATGGAATCCGCTGGCAATTTGGAAGTCAGAGTCAAGTAAAACAAAAGTGTTCCTTCCTTGGAATTCGATTTCCATCCTACATGAAGTTTGAACATCTAGGGAAAATTTTCCTGGAAAATTTGAAGATAGGACGAAATTGAAAGATACATCACCATCCAAATTGTACCCTAAAATACTCCCATGCCGATCGAAAGACTCATTAGCCCTGTGGGATGTGGTCGATGAGCATTCCATTCCTCAGAAGGAAATGGTAACGAAGGAATCCTAGGTTGGCCGTACACCAAAAAAGACAGGATGATGATCAACCTATCGGATGGAATACCGTGGAAAGCTATGGGGAATAGCTAAGGCCTTTTAACGTTCGCCAACGTGAAATCGCATACAATAAAAGACCCACGGCTACTAACATTTCTCTGTGTTCACTAAATCCCCATAGAAAGTCTTCATAGATTATTCCAGAAGGCATACAGGCTTCCACGATATTTTTTGACTCCCGGTAGAGTGAAGCGACGACAATAGTCATCATCGATCCAAAGTCCAGCATGGCTGGAGCGAAATTGAATGAGAGCCCCACATGATGTTGAAACACCCACATTACTGGGATCACGACAAACATCAAGAGAAGGAAAATTCCACCCCAGTGAGTCAAACGAATCGTACTGGCTCGATAAATTCGACTATTATGAAAGTTCGTTTCCCGACTAATGTGTTCTCCCCACCAATCTGGAGTGTCCCATGAAAAATAACTTTGGCCCCAGCTAATTTCTTCTCCGGCAAAAAAAAGACTCGCGAAGGCCATTATCCCAATCCAGACCACGGATTCCCAAGAACAATACTCTCGGAACCAATACGCGGTCCAAAACAACATAACGGCCGCCAATGCCGCGCAAAGAAAGGTGAGGATCTCAATGACTTGATATTCTCTGTTCACCTTTTCCAGAAGGTAGGTAAAATAGAAATCCGGAGAGATCCAAAATGCTGCCCAGATGAGGACAATAAGACAGAAGGGGATGAGAGCCGCAACCCACTCGTTTCGAGAAACGGTGAATTTACCGGAAGATGACAGCCAAGATAACTCTTGCCTATGAGAATTTTGCATGGAAAGAGAAAGGGATATTCGTCAATGCATATGTCACAATTGGATAGGATAGAATGGGGAACACCCTACAAATAAAAATCATGCGTGTTCTAAGTATTTGCACGGAATGCTTCAAGTAACTAATCGGTCATTGGATCAGCTCCGGCAGCAAGGAAAAGCATCGCCAATTTCGGCTTCTTAAGACGTATAGCGATATGATACGGCGTTTCATCGTAGTCATTTAGAATATTGACATCCGCACCAGCTTGAATGAGCAACTTCGACATTTCATCAGAGCTAAAACGCTTACTTTCCGCAGCAAAATGTAGAGCAGTGTTTCCAGTGTTCGTTTTCGCATTCACATTCACACCGGCTTTGATGAACATTTCAGCGATTTCGAGGTCTTTCCGGCTAGGAGTTTTCGCAAGAAAATGAAGAACCGTTTCCCCCGTATTTGTTTTCGCCTTTGGATCAGCCCCGGCTTCAAGGAGGATTTTCCCCAATCCTACCCTTAATCCTCGACTTGCCCCAAGTAGAAGGGGCGTTTCTCCAGAATCCAATCTTGCCGTGACATCAGCGCCTGCCTGAATGAGTATTTTGGCAACCTCAGTTTGAAAACCTTCAATCGCCATATGCAGGGCTGTTTCTCCCCCGGTTCTCTTGGCGTTCACATCCGCACCGGCCTCAAGTAACATTTTCACCTTCTCGGCCCCTCCGCTTTGTTGACCACCGACCACCGCCAGGTGGAGGGCTGTTTCCTCTTCGCGGGTCCTGACATTGACATCCGCACCAGCTTGAAGCAACATTTTTACAATGTCTAAAACCCTTGCCTGACTGGACCTGGCAGCCAAATGAAGGGCAGTTTCCCCGGTGTCCCTTGTAGCGTTGACATCCGCACCGGCCTTAAGCAGCACATTAATCAGTTCCGCCGTCCTTTCATTCGCAAATTTAAAAACTGTCAGGAGGACCGTATCTCCTGTGTTGGTCTTGACATTAACCTGTGCGCCAGCCTGGAGGAGCAGTTGAACCACCTCGAGATGTCCCCGGTGAGATCGAGAGGCCCCAAGATACAGGGCGGTTTCTCCAGCGTTCGTACGACGATTGATCTCCGCGCCTGCTTCAATGAAGGTACTCACTAACTCAACGTCTCCACTCCCAGCCGCAGCATGGAGGACGGTCCACCCGTCGTCCCCTTGGATATTGACATCGGCACCCATACGAATAAATGTCTTGATCATCTTGGATTTTCTTCGACTAGGTTTTGCTCGAAGGAGATGAAATAAGGCTGATCGCCCATGCCGTCCTTTGGCATTGATAGTCGCTCCAGCTTGAAGAAACAGCTTTAGCATTTCGAAGTTCGTCTTCCTGGCAGCAATATGAAAGGGTGTTTCTTGCGAATCGTTTTTCGCATTAACATCGGCCCCAGCCTGGATAAGCATGTTTGCCGCCTCGTGTATTTTCGATCTATTCGACCTTGCCACTTCATGGAGAACCGTATCCCCTGTATGGGTTTTCGCATGAACATCGGCCCCAGCTTGGACGAGCATGTTCACCATGTCTGGTTGATATCTCAGACCTTCCCCTCCTCCAGCTGCAAGATATAAGGCCGTCATTCCCAAGTTGGTCTTTTGGTTAACATCGACACCCAGGGAGAGTAGGAATTGAACCGATTCTTTCGACCCGTATAGTGCTGCCAGATTTAGAATAGGAAATCCCTCATATCTCCTTGCCAGATTGTGTTCACGGCATGATTCTCCCGTACGCAAAAACGTTTGAAGCATCTGGAAATCATCCGCCCGAACCATTTCAATCAATTCTTCCTTGCTAACCAAGGGTGTAAGACTAATGGGATAGTTCCATTTCTCAAGCGACTTAATGATGGCCTCCAGTCTGACAGCCTGCCCAAAAGGTGGCTGATCGGCTTTGATCATTCCTATTAAACCGCCAACGGGATTGAGTAAGGCCCCTCCAGCATGACCTTTTCCTATCCGAAAGGACTCAAAGATGAGAAAATCTTCTTGGATGCGTGTTAGGGGGTCTGGGGTGGAGGAAAGGAACCACGAAACACCGTTGGGATGACCTACCGCAAATACGCCATTCCCTCGTTTCAACTCGTCTGATTTTCCTCGTCTATTCAGATCTAACGCACACGCCTCAATACCTCGTTTAGAAAGTAAATCGACTCGCAACACGGCCAAATCCAATTTTCCGTCAAAATCCTGAAGGAGAATCCCAGGCAAAGGCTCATCGAGGTGAGTTTTGAGAGTTACCTGAAGATTCTGAATTTCTTCTTCTCCCCGGCGAACCACATGATTCGCGGTGACAATGTACACCCGATCGTTTGCACGACCAAAGATGATTCCACTTCCTATCGTGGGCGCACCGCCCAGTGTGCCATCAATCTTCACTACCAGTTGCCCTGTCGTTTCTAGAGCCGATTCAAACGTTTGGGCCCGTAGGTCTAGCGGAAACGACAAGATGCACACCGTGAGGATCCAAGCCCAATAACGACAAAACCCAAACAAAAAGTTTTTCAAGCTATCCCTCGTCTCATTCGAAAAATTTTGAAAGGAAGCCGAATAGAGTGCAATCCCATTATCTAGAACACGTGCAGAACACCCGCTGCGGCGTCAGGGGCTTTCCCTCTCGCCTGACGCTCTTCAGACATCTCTAGATTTTTTCAAGCAGGCATGCTCCTTCACCCGAACACATATTTTTGCTTAAGCCAAGATTTCCCTTAAGACCATGAAAAGCCGTAGAATGAATTCCCAATCAGGGGAATACTGCCCTGACATTCAACGCTTGCATTTGAATTGGCCTAAAAGTCTTCCACTTTTTGGTAATTAAATCAATCCGCAAGGCTTGCCCATGCGGAATAGGCAGACTTCGAGCTGTTGAAGTGATTTTTAGAAGTATCCCCAATTTCGGGGATAGATCACAATTCGCAAATCAGCAAAGCCCAGGCCCCTTGCTCTCGGCTTGTTATCTGGCAAATCCACAAATGGGCATTAGCTGTATACACGGTGGATCAATCACCGGGGGCACTCCACCTCGATACCCTCGGCTAGCCCGTCGCTCTGCCCCAACGGATTTGGACCTCGCAGGTCGTAAAGTGCTGACCCCCCGCCTGCCGTACGTCAGGCACCGTCGAGAGACAGAGTGGACACAAGTCCTCGTAGTCTCCCTCCGGCATAAGTAGCATGGACAGGAGTTGGCACTCCTCGATATCGAAGTCCGGTGCGTCGAAAAGGTCCATGACATCGTCTAGGAAGTCGACGATGCCTGCACGCCATAGCAGAACTCTTTGCAGTCCAATTGAAGCATCCGGCTCATCAACGGCGTCGAGCGGAAAGCGCTCAAGGTGGTAGGGATATGCGCGGAACGTTGACGTCTGGGCAGCGTCGAGAAGCTCGAGCAGTATCTGGGCCAACCCTTCCGCAATGCCATCGTGTTCGGTGGTTGTGAACCAATCCACCCATTTCGACCGCCATTCAAGGATCGCATCGAGGGTCTGGCGGGCTGACGTGGCATCGTGAGAATGAAATGGGTCTGGAGGGACAGGGGGGAATTGGGGTAGCATCTGGTGTGTCAAGTTCTTAGAGCCTTGCAAAGAAAAAAATACTTACAATCGCTCCACCATGAAATCAAATGAGCAGACCGGGTTTAAATTGGTTGGGGTATTTCTTAGAAGTCTGTGGAGTCAGGATAAGGAAGGAATGGGATCGAAGCTTTTGGTTATGCACCGGTTTATATTGTATAGACATGTTCATTTCCGAACCTCAACGATTCTCGTCACGGTACTGCCCATAGGGCACCACTCTAAGGTGCCCATTGTGCTTGCCTAAGCCGTAAAGACTTTCCCAAAGTTCATCCATGTCGGCCCCCTTTTCTACAACCACCAAGGCAACCTCTTCCAGCCATTCTGAAGGGTCGCTCGAGGCCATCGGAATACTGAGGTATTCTGTGGGAACTTTAGGGTACTGCCCTTCCAGTAATTGCTTTATCCCCAAAATGCGCTTTATTTTTGGATAACCCATCATCCATGTCTGGAGGTGTTCACCTATTTCTCGAAGTAATCCCTCATCGTCGGTACGAGGTCTGAGTACGGCGAAATAGGTTTCGCCCGGTTGGCACACATACGTTTCGATGCCACGTTCACGGAAGTATTGACTTTTCTCTTCATAGTTATTTTTAGATTTGTCTTTCTCGTTACAGTCTTTAGAGTGCTGAGATTTCACTTCCCCTTCTTCGGAGTGTGGGAGATTTTCTTCCATCGTTTGCCTACTCCTCTCTGGAGGTTGTTGAACCTACCGGATTTTTTTTTATTTGGGACAATTGCAAAAGTTAAAGTTCATGGCAAGCCTCCTTTGGTCAAGTGAGATTCATTCGCCAGCTCAATTTGGGCCTCTGGAAAGATGTTCGAAGGCCATAGATAAATGGTGCAAGCAATTCAAAGGCCATTTGGGAGTGGAATGGCCAACATAACCTGCTACTATCTACAACATGGTGCCAAAGGTTTATTGGATCAACGACTTTCAAAATGGGCGACTTGGAACGATGGCTCGGCCGCGCGGGGGAGATTGGCTGGAGGACGAAGTTCGCGGGTGGGCACAGATGGGCGTGCAGGTCGTCGCCTCCGCCCTCACCCATAAAGAGATGATGGAACTTGATATCCAACAGGAAGAAACCTTTTGCATTCAACAAGATCTGAAATTTTTCCAATTTCCCATTCAGGACCGAGACGTGCCGATTTCATTCAAAGACTGGGAAGCCTTTATCTCCACCTTAAGCGAACAGTTGGCTCAACAGAAAACCATCGTGGCGCATTGTCGCATGGGTATTGGACGAGCGTCCTTAATTGCCGCTTCTCTTCTCGTGCGCCAAGGCATTGAACCAAGTCGGGCTTGGGAATGGATTGAGCAAGCTAGGGGCTGTGCGGTGCCCGATACTCCAGAACAGCGAGAGTGGCTTTATGCCTTCGGTACCAGTAGGGAGCCATAAGCCTTCACCCTGATCAGCCAAACCATGACCAACCTAGACCCATATTAGAAAAAGGTCAAACATTTTGACATGGGATACCGGCTCACATGCCCATTGAACCACCAATCGGTATCAAAATCCCTTTGAGCATGGAGGAACGCCACCAAAGGCCCCTGTTGAAGGCCTACACAGTGCGTCTCTCGTAATTGGGTTAGGGGTCAATCTCTTCAATCTTTTGTTTGCCGAGCATATTGGGTATGAAAGGGATCAGGATTCAACTGAATGAGGTGATAAGATGAAAAATACATTTTTCCAGATTATGGAAACCCTTTTGTACAGGAAGCCCTTTAGGATCCCTAACCCAGACCCAAGCCTAGATGGCAATGGCTATCTTCCCTTCTTTGATTCTGATCCCACCAACCCCCGATTCATCATTCAATCAGGAACACCCCAGCCCTGAACCAAACAAGGAGCCTCGGTAAAAAATCCTAGCCTGCAACTCAGAGATTTCCTCTCGTATAGCTTGGGAAAACCCCAATATGACTTAAAAGACTGATTTCAAAAATTTCATTTGAATTTAAAAATTTTTAAATTTCTCGATTCGGAGCATTCATGAATTCTGATTGAGGGCTTAGTCAATTTTACTACCCAAAACTCCCTACCCATCTGTCCCTTCCACTTCCAAGATCCCGAAATGTGAATAATAGTATCTCATTGCATACCCTTTGTATCTCATAAGATACGACATTCGGTTCCTCAGGGGATTCTCCCCCTAATTCCTTCTAAGCATAAACGCTTCTCCCAGCCAAAATGGGTCCATTACGCCATCCCACAATTTTCCCTCATCGGGAAACCATCCCGGTTTGCCATTTGCATAAACAATACACGAAGACCAGAAGGAAAGAACGCCAACCGACGAACATAACCTGCCTACGAAAGGAAACAGCCATGGGATTCCTCAAAGCCCTTGCTCTCTTAATCGCAATTCCCATTTTTGGATTTGGCGTCTCAAAGTGGGTCCTATGGGATATCAATACCGCCTTAGAAAAAAATGGGGTGGAACTATCGCTCGGTCAACTCTGCTCTCAGGAAGTTATCGCCACCGATCCGGCTTCCCTCACCCCCCTCTGTGATGATGTGCGACCGATTCTTTGGATGCAAGATGCCTCCATCTTTTCCGGTATCGTGGCCATTCTCCTGCTACTGTCTTTTATGGTTGCGGCCACGCTCGCTGGTAAAGACCGCACCCGCATGGCGAAAATTTTCCCGCCCCTCGTGTTTTTCAGTTTATTGGTGTTAGCCGGCCTGGTTTTGGTTCAGGGGGCTATCTTGACCTACGGAGCTTACCTGGCTGAATCGACAGCCATCCAACGAGTTCATTTCATTCTAATCGGGGGAATCGGGCTGGCAGCCTTGTTCGGAGGTGTAAGCCTCATAATTTCTTCCTTCAAAATGGCGGCGAAACAAAACCATTTTGTCATGGGAGAAGTACTAGATCCTGAACACCACTCGAAATTATACACCTATATCAGAGGCCTGGCCGAGCGTCTTGGCGCCAGACCACCCGAACATATTGTGGTGGGGTTGGAACCGAACTTTTATGTCACGAGTGCCGATGTTCAGGTGGCTGGCCGGGAGAAACCTTTGACGGGTGAAACGTTGTTTCTTTCGTTGCCACTCGCTCGAATCTTTTCTCCAGAAGAAATCACCGCGGTGGTGGGTCACGAATTAGGCCATTTTCGCGGACAAGACACTTTTTATTCGCTTAAGTTTTCTCCGGTGTACTCCGGCCTCACTCACGCCGTGAGCAAAATGGAGAGCCCGGAGGAAGGGGGTGGAGCCGATAGTATTGCCACCTTACCGGCATTGTCGATGTTGTCCTTCATGATCGATGTCTTTCATACCAATGTCAGCGCCATTAGTCGGGAAAGAGAATTTGAAGCTGATAAAGCCGCAGCCGAGGTTGCGATGCCTCAAGCCTTGGCCACCTCACTTCTTAAAATTAGTCTCTATGGTCAGGCCTGGAATACCCTCCAGGAGCACACGGTGGCCCGTTTGACGCAGGGGAAAACCACGCGTAATTTATCCCAACTGTTCTCGAGTACGGTTCGGTACGATGTCAATAGGGAATCACTTCCCCAGGTCATCGACACCATCGCACAAGAGACCATCGCCCATCCCACCGATTCACATCCACCTACGGTCCATCGCATTCAAGCCCTTGGGCTTTCCGTAGACGACATCGACCATCAATCGTTGTTAATTCCAGAAGAATGCGCCATCGACTTGATTCAAGATCACCGTGCCCTTGAAGAACGCCTCACGATATTGCAACAGCAATACTATGTGTCCTTAGGCGTGGAAGTTCCAGAAGATGAGGAATCGAGAAAGGGGGAATCCCTTTTAGCGGCCTTTGGAGCCCATATGGTCCTTGCAGATGGAAAAGTGGTGTCCGAAGAGATCGATCAGGCCGAGTCCATCGGCATGGACCTCAGCGAGCATTTTGATCATATTTCCTTCAGAGAATTTTGCCATTACCCTGAAAGCCTCCCTTCGATAGAAGAGCTCATATCTTTGGCCGCAGGAAGGCAGCTGGAAAGTCGAAAAAGAA
This sequence comes from Nitrospirales bacterium, assembly GCA_965223495.1. GTDB lineage: Bacteria > Nitrospirota > Nitrospiria > Nitrospirales > UBA8639 > Nitrospira_E. The sequence continues at coordinate 2,306,673 of OZ245001.1, forward strand.
TTTTCGAATATCTTGAAAAGATCGCCCATGCTGACACCGAAGTCAGCCCAGAAGAGACTACACTTCTTAAACAAATCCAAGCACAATTTTCACTTTAATTGGAAGAACACATTCCTAGCACGCTGACGAACATAAAGAATTTGCCTTCCCGGAAAGGACACATTATGGACACCATGACGAAAAAATCCGGCTGGTTTGACAAACCCGATTCCGACTGGAAAACACAACTCAAAGAAAGTTCACCGTGGTTCAGTAAAATTCGAACCCGCCAGGAAGCACTCCAAATAATCAAAGAAGTATCCACCCTCTTCCTGATTATTGCGGGAATCGCCGCCTTGGTCGGCTTGGCAACAGATCCGTATAGGCTTCTGGATGTCGTCGTATTATCCATTTTCGCCCTATCCTTACGTTCCTGGAAATGCCGGACCATGGCCGTGGGATTGCTGTGTCTCACGCTGATTGATCTTTCCCTGTTCTTTCATTCGAATCTCGGGGGAGGGGGCCGTCCAGGTCTGATGGGAGGGTTTCTCCTTCAATTGTTCAAGGTCTGGGCAGCCACCCGGGCTGTAGAGGCGACCTGGAAATTACAAGGGACCTTCTCTACTGAAGAAGAACTTGCAGCCATGCAACCTCCTCGGTGGCTCACACGGATTGGGTATTATGTTGGGGTCCCCATTGTCGCCGTCTTTGGATTGCTGGTCGTTGTCGGAATTCTGACCGAAACCGGAATAATTCCCAGTGGCACGGTGTTACCGGGTGAAAAGTTAACCGGCAACACAAAGGCCCTCTTTATTGAAAACGGCATTCTTGAGCCCACGGAAAACGTCACCTTTTTCTACCCGTCGGGATTCTTTTCTCCAATTGAGCAAGGAAGTGTGTTAACGGATCATCGAGTGATCGCGTACGAGGAAATTGAGGATGAGGTGCGGGTTCAGGCCACCCCCATTAACCAAATTGATAAGGTTGAAGTGCAAAGAGATCCCGATACCTTTTTGGACACCCAAGTTCACATCTTTCCAAAGTATGGCGAATCCTTCAGCTTGGGATTGTCTACCTATGAAGAGGGGGATACGAAATTCATTCAAGCCCTCGAACACAAGATGGGCAAAGGCCTTACGGCCTCAGTCCTAGCCCCTCATCAATCCACTCATATTTTGGATTTAACCATGACAAACGACAAAGAAATAAACTAGTGGTTCAAACAATTCTCAAGAGGTAATAGCCCAGCTCCAATAGAACATCGACTATGACACCACCACGAACATTTGTCATTGGCGACATCCACGGATGCGTAACCGAATTGTATTATCTGCTGGACGCCATCGCGCCAACTTCTGACGACACAGTGTGTTTCCTGGGAGACTATATCGACCGGGGGCCGTCTCCCAAGGCCGTGATCGACCGGCTGATTCAGCTACAAACAGAGGGGCCGACCTGTGTCTTTCTCAAAGGCAATCATGAAGATCGCTTTCTGTCGTATCTAGGATTTCCTGGGAACTACGGAGACGTCTTTCTCCGTGGCGGGGGAGATCGAACCGTGCAGGATTATGGGATTGCCCACCACACCCCCAAAACGGCGGCCTCTTACCTGCCAGAAGCTCACTTACAGTTTTTTCTCAATTTGCGCGACGCATGGTGTGTCGACAATTTTCTGTGCGTGCATGCCGGGGTTAGACCCTCTCGCTCCCTCCACGATCAATGGTCGTATGATTTGTTTTCGATCCGAAAGGACTTTTATCCATACCCTCACCCGTTTCCTTACACGGTTCTGTTTGGTCATACAGCCCGACAAGAAGTGTTTTTGGACTTCCCCTATAAAATTGGGTTGGACACAGGGGTAGTGTATGGAAATAAACTGAGCTGCTTGGAATTACACGAAAAGAGTTTGTTGCAAATAAAATACGGGCAACGCCAGATTTCACACCGCAATCTCCAAGAAGTCTTCACCCCTACATGGGCAAACTCACTCGTTGCCAGGCCCTATAACGATGGCAAACTTAAGAAGAAGCCACCTATCTCTCGATCATACAAAAGCCTATGGTGGCACTGTGAAAAAAGCATTCGACCACAAACGGGATTTTTTCAACGCAAGGTCTCGAAACTCGTTTCCTTCTTCACTGAAAAGCCATGCCAAAATTCTCCACAGGGAGATCTTCAAAAAGGAGAAGAGGCCTTTCGCCGAGGCAATTATTTCAACGCCTTGCGGGAATGGGAACCCCTAGCAGAACAGGGAAACGTCCAGGCCCAATATCGCCTGGGCTGTCTTCACGCCAAAGACCCAGATGGAAATATGGCTAAAGCCGCCAGCTGGTTTCACCGGGCAGCCAAGCAGGGTCTTGCAGAGGCCCAGTTTGAGTTGGGCCATCTATTGGAGAAAGGTCAGGGCCTACCAAAAGATGAAAAAACAGCCGCATACTGGTACCAAGCGGCAGCCTCTCAGGGGATCCGTGGCGCTCAATACTCCCTGGCCCTTCAATACCATGAAGGACGAGGGGTGCCACAGGACGACCAAAAAGCCTCATTTTGGTATTGGGCTTCAGCCTCTCAAAGAGAAATGGTTACCCAAACTTGAGAAAGAACCAGAAGAAATAGAATAACGATTATGGCTCCACCAAAAACATTTGTCATCGGCGACATCCACGGCTGCATAGACGAGCTGAATTATCTGCTGGATGCCATCGCGCCAACTTCTGACGATACGGTGTGTTTCTTAGGAGACTATATCGATCGGGGGCCATCCCCCAAAGCGGTGATCGACCGCCTGATCAGGTTACAAACAGAAGGTCCCACCTGTGTCTTTCTCAAAGGCAATCATGAAGATATGCTGCTGGCGTACTTAGTGTCTACGGGAACCAAACACACGCCCTTTTTATTTGGCGATGATACGACAATTGAAGATTTTGGTTTGCCACGTGACTCCCCTCAAGCCGCGATTCAATGTTTTCCCAGGGATCATTTTGAATTTCTTCTCAACCTCCGGGATACTTGGTATTTTAAAGATTTTCTGTGTGTTCATGCGGGGGTGCGGCCTGACCGCTCGCTCAAAGACCAACATTTCTCAGATTATTATTGGATACGAGATGGCTTCATTAAGCATCCCCATCCTTTTCCCTACACTGTCATCTTCGGCCATACGGTCCAACAGGAGGTGTTTCTCCACCTGCCGTATAAAATTGGGTTGGATACGGGGGTGGCCTATGGCAACAAACTGAGCTGTCTGGAACTCAGAGAAAAAGACCTGTTCCAGATCGACCGGTGGGAGAAAGAGGTCACCCGACGAAGTCTCGTGGAAGAATTTACGCAAAGCCAACCTCCTCCCAATGAATGTCGGTCCTTGCATCGCTAGGGCAGCTCATGATCTTTCATCGAATCTTAATCAATGAAAACCCAGGGCCATGCCAATTCGGCGAACTCCAATCGAACCGTTAATATCTTGGATTCAACCTGTTGGAAATACTTCCCCTTTACCCATGACGTTCTGAGTGACACGCGATGGACCTCCTACCAGGAATGATTGGGACTATTTCGGCGGGAGTGACCGTTCTCCTCCTCACATGGCTGCGTGGAAGGAGACAGACACGTCACACCCCAACAACCGAAAAAGATTGTGAGCGGCTGACACAGACGTACCGCAAATGGGCCATCCTCGAGATCATTTTGGGACTTCTGGGAATTCCCATACTGGCCTATGGCCTTTGGAAGGGGTTGGTCTTATTGGCCAACGATCGTCTGTCTCAGATGGAACCCAGTCAATTTCTTGTTGGGCCACCCTCTATCGTTTGGGTATTCCCAGCCGTTATTCTCGCCGTATTGCTTGCGGCACTCCCTTTTCAATATTTCTATCGCCAACTTTTAGGGAGGAAAGGTTGGGAGACCTATATTGAGTATGTCAACCAGACCTACGGGTTCGACACCCAAAAGGTTGGCAAGGTTTTGGCCCTGGTCTTCTTGCCTCTGTGTCTGACCTTCACCGCTTTAACCCTTGACACCTATGTGCAAGTCACAGAAAAGGAACTGAGACTCAACGCGTTTTGGGGCTTTGGAGAACAAAATTATTCGTGGGAAGACATTCAATCCGTTGAGTTAGTGAAATCCTTCCAAGCCCCGAATGGGAACATCATAAGAAATCCCTATTATGTCATCCATTTCCTGGACGGAACCGATTACAATTTTCATCAAAGCCTTCATGACTTCAGTTTTGACGAACAAGCCCAGATGGTCCAGTTCGTCCTTACACATTCGAGGGCACCTTTGGTGAAAACAGACCCCTATCCCGCCTAGAGATGGATAATTTTTGCCATTATCATGGGCGAACAACATTCCAACATCCAGCTATTTTTCATTCAACCAGGAGGGCAACATGATCCCCGCACTTTCATCGAAGCCGTTAAGGGGTTTGAGAATTCTCTTGATCATCTTGTGGGTGCTGGTGTGTCCATCCTTGGCCTTGGCCATCGCCAAACCAGTTCAGGTCCCAGGGACGCAAATCAGCCTTGCCCCCCCCGACGGGTTTCTCCTCTCCGAACAATTTACGGGGTTTCAACGTAAGGAGCAGGGGGCCTCAATCATGATCAATGAACTTCCCGCTCCAGTGGACATTTTCAGGGCTTCCTTCACGGAAGAAAATTTAGCTACCCGCGGAATGACTCTACTGCAGACTGAGGACCATGTCCTACAGGGGAAAGAGGTCACCTTATTTCACATTGCTCAAACCGTCGGTGACCTCTCGGTTGAAAAATGGATGCTGTTGATGGGAGATGCAGACAAAACTATTATGGTCATGGCGGTGTTTCCTCAAACTGCGGCCAACTCCCTGAGTCAACCCCTGAAAGCGGCCGTATTGTCAGCGGATTGGAATCCGGAACGGACGGTAGATCCCTGGGAGGGTATGCCATTTCGAATTACCGAGACCTCCTTACTCAAAGTTTCCGGTCGAATGTCAAAGATGGTGACCTTAACGGAAAAGGGAAAGGAAGGGGTAATACCCCCTGAGGAACCACTGCTCGTGATCGCTCCTTCAATCTCGAAAACTCACATTACAAACATCGCATCCTATTCCAAGAAAATATTGACACTCGCTACTGATTTCGAGGACCTAACCAATGTGAATGGCCATGACTTACAAGTCGATGGGCTCTCGGCGTATGAAATTGAAGCCGATGCCCAAGATATAAGTTCTGGAATTCCCCTTCGGGTTTATCAATTACTCATCGCAGATGGGACTCGGTACTTCCGAGCTCTTGGATTGGTCGGCACCAAGAAGGCTTCGCAATTTGTACCCGAATTTCAAACCGTCGCGCGAAGCCTCATTCGGACCCAAGAATAGAATTCCCCAACAAAGGAGCGTTGGTATGCTGAAACGTCGTTGGGTCATGATAGTGTTGGCCATTCTATTTGCCTTCTTAGTGCTTGACAGCACTCAAAGCCAAGCCGCGCCTCTACCTGATTTTCTTAGGGATACTCTTAAGACCCACTTACCCGAATACGAGGCTCTGGTTGCCGATGAATACCAATCGATGCGTCAACAATTCGGAATCAAGACTACTAGGGAGAGATTACGCCAAGCCTTTACAGAGCTTCGCTTCCTTCATGATTTGTTTACTGGATCAAGTTCCGCCAACGGCGCCACCGGGGGCATATTAGGTATTCCGTATTTTTGGCATTGGGTCACACCCAACCCAAGACATATGATTGTCTATCTCCCTGAGTCCAAATTGCTTTCTCAAGTACCACCTCCCAAAGGGTTCGAGAGGTACAAATCCTATGCGGATGTGGACCGGGTTCCGAGTGTGTATCTGAAGAATTTAGTCTCTCCTAAAGAGTTATTTAGCCATCCTTTGGTGGGAAGTTTTACGACTTTCGGATGGTGTAGTGAGCGGGAAATGGCCTTTTGCGGCCTCCTAACGACTTTAGGATATACTTGCAAAATCAAACAACAGGGCATCCACACTTGGACTGAGATACTCGTACCATTTCAAATGGAGAATCACACGAAAAATATAATCTATCTTGTCGATAATACTTTCGATACGTTTGAATGGGAGGAACTAAACATTCCTCAAAAACTCTGGAGGGAAGACTTCGGGAAAGGAGCTCAGGTGAATTGGTACAATACAACATCTCAAGCCCCCCAACAAATCACGAAAATTCAAGGAATTTCCGTTGGGCCTATCGCGGCAGCCCGCATTGAGAAAAGAATCCAATCATGGTTGGCCCAAGCCAAAGCTTTTCAATCTCCTTAAAGAACCGTTTTTTCATGGAGGCCTCTGGTGCCCAACCTATTTTTGAAGTTGAGAGTCAGTCGGAAATCGGCCAGGCCCCCAGGACACACTCGTGGAATTTCCTCATCCAATATAGAGGAATAAGGTATGAGTCACTCAAATCCATCTCTCAAAAATGCCGGGATTACCTTCGCGGAGGCAGGCCTTCCCTGTGTACCGGTTCCCCAGCCATTGGAACAAGATTTTCGGGAATGGGGATCTTGGTCTTGGGGATCTTGGTCTTGGGGAACGACGGATCTCTGGGAATCCCAGGAAGAGAAAGGACCTATTCCCTGGTATCACATTCATCGCACCGGGCTAGAACTCCATCCTTATGACCGAGTTCTGTTTAAGCATGTGGACTCTGGTCTCGCCAGTTCTCGACTCTTTTATTCTGTGAGCTATGGAATCGTTAATCTGTTCCTGATCATGCCTTGGGGAAACATCTACGATAGCGCCAGTCAACAAACGCGACGGGCAGGCCAGGCTCTTACTCTTGTTGATTCCCTTCTTGAGAAGACCTCAACAGTCAAAACCCCTCCCTACAGCTTGCAGGTCTTTGGCTCCGACCTGCACCCGTCTTGGTGGCAGGCACCGGGAGACGCCGAATTACGGGAGGAAGATGGAAGCTGGGGACAGGTGGAAGTCCTTCGGACCGTGCTCGACTGGGTTCATCAACAGGAGCGTATACAAGCGTAATCAATTGTTCACGCCAAGTTCTAGGACCCAAGGGACTCACGCAACAATGACACTTCCTACATTTTCTCATCCCCCAGTCGGAAAGGAGAAGGGCCATGAGTGAGAGATTACCCAAAATCTCAGCCCCGTTTACGCCGGAACAGGTGGCAGCCCTGAACCGTTTTCAGAGGGAAAGCCGATTCCATCCTTTTACCTGTGGGAGGGGACGCCGCACCGATAGAGCTCATTTGGACGGAGAAGGAGTCCTGGTGGCTACTGAAGCCGGATGGAAGTGCCCGTACTGTGACTACACTCAGGACTGGGCCCATGCGTTTATGGCAGGCGACTGGGAATGTTGGCCAAATCCCTTTCAATCCCAGTGAATCAGCAAATTTTTTGGAATCGAACCGCTTGTCCATTGGCCTACAACTACGGACTCTGGGTGGATATCCTACGAATCCTTCTCCATTCATCTGGCCCCAGAAAAAAGAGCCACGCAGCTGGGCCCAATAGGGGGTGAGAGGCATCTAGAACTCCATACAAGAGGTACGTGGGATACAGATTTGAGAATGGTCCTTGCGGCCTCGCTCAGCCAACTTCTGAAAACTTAGATTTGCAAGAGGGTTGGTGAATGGCAACCCGCATAGGATGCTTCTTTCACTCGTATTTGAAGATTGTTCCGGATAGAGACATCGCACTCATGATGCGTGTGCCCGCATAGCACGGTCAGGGTATGCTCGGGGAAATCATCCATAACGGATACGATCGCTGATCCAAGGGCAGAACAGCAATAAAAGGGTAGTTTGTGTTCGTGACAAATACGGAAAGAATCGAGACAGGCTTCGGGGAAGGGTGGCACGTGGGTCACAAGGTAGATGTGGCAATACGACCTAAGGGCGCGAAGCAACTTGTCATGTACATGGCCAGCCGTCTCACCACCAAGTGCATTAATCCTTTCGAAACATTGCGTTCTTGATAATCCTGCAAGGTCTTTAATAAAGGAGAAATCACGCGGAAATTCCGGGGCTTCATCCGGGTTGCCGGCACGTCCATCGCCCCAGCCGTCATCCCCAATCAAACACGTGGTTTCTGAAAGCGGCACGACATCCAAGGCCGAAAGATAGTGCAGATTGCTGCAATCGTTGGCAAGTTGGCTGGCCTTCAACCGTACTTGATTAAACGACCCATGCCAGAAGTCATGGTTTCCGAGTACAAAATAAATAGGCAGGGCAAGTTGGTCCTGAAGATACGCTAAAAAGTCGGAAAAGGATGGGGCTTCTCCTATATCACCTGAGAGAATAACTACGTCAGGGTCGGTTTCTTGGATTGTCTCGATATGTAAAATTCGTTCGTTGTCGTCCTTGCGATCCCAGTGAATGTCGCTAAGCCAGGCTATTTTTCGTTCTATCTTCATGTTTCACGGCCTTTGCTGGGATATTTCCGACGCCATATTCTCATTTTCCAAGACGAACAAGAAGAACGTGAAATACGGATGTAAGAATGTTAAAGGGGGCTTAGGGCAACCCTCCCCTCTTTTTCCACCTGGAACATAATTATGCTGCCACCACAGCTAATGAGGTCCTCCAGTTGGAGTCTATAGTTTTTGGCGGATTCTGTCCCTTTGTCATTCAACAAAAAACCAGAAGGGCTATTAAGATCTTGCCCCCAATTGGTGGTGTGCGTTCCCTCCCCCTCTCGGGTTATCGCGAAGTGCTTGCCGGCAATGTGGTATTCATTCCTGTTTCAACAGTTTTTCGATATATTTTTTGTGACAATCGGATTAATTGAACTCACCGAAATTGTGCACCTGCACTTTTGTCCGGCAATCCCCACAGACCTTTTGCCGACAGATTGCCTCATTTGGTGCGTCTTCTATCTAAGAGACTGTATCGTGTTCCCATAGAATTTTACCCCAATGATTTCCCTCATGGGGAAGGGTCAAATGAATCCTTTCAGTAATGGGAGTAATCTGCACAGGCAATCCCGTCTGGCGATTGACCATTTTTTCATGCACAAGATCGACCTCGGCTTCTTTGTCATTAATATTCCTTACCTCAATCCGGGTTTGTATTTCCGAAAAAGTGCCATATACCAACTTCAGGTATTGCTTTCGCCCCTCAGTCAGTTCCGAGAGTTGACTAAGTCTCTCCATGTCTGCCTGTTCATACGCTACCCGAAAAAGCATCAACAGTGTTTTCAACTTTTCCACGGTCTGAAGTCTTTGCTCTAACCTGCTAATTGACTGGGAAAGCGTTGAAATTCCCCTCCCAACGCTTTCGATTTGCCTATGATGGGCTTCCTCTATCTGAGCCTGAAGCTCCTGCACATGATCAAGCTTGTCGTGTATTTTTCCACTGTGGTCGGCCCCTGGGGATTCCTTTATTAACACTGCCAGCTTGTCGCCAAGACTATTGACGGCCGTCCCAACGTGAATGGCCTGTTGTTGGATGACAATTTTCTCGTCATCAAATATTTGGTTTATTTCCTCTAACGCTTCACGATGTTGTGGGGTTTCCTGCCGTAAGGTGGAGGGATTCCAAACCCCTTCAAGCTGTGCGATTTGTGTGTCCTCTTCTGATATCCAATCATGTAACTCTTTCATCTTGCCATCGACCATGACCTTTCCGCTCTGAAGATCCCTTTCCACCTGATGAATTTCGGCAAGCAGATTCTCTCCTGAAGTAGGGTCACCCGGAGCGCCCTGAAGCTCATCGATTCTGGCATGTAGATTGGCCAAGACACGATCGACCCGAACAAGAGCTTGGCCGATTGAATCTTGCTGTGAGGCCTGTTCTGAATCAAACACTTTTTGAGATTGATCTATTTCCAAAAGAAGCGGCTGGATCGTCGGTTCCGCTTTGGGCACTTTCTGCAGATAATCTTGCACCTTTTTGACTACTTTCTCGATTGATTCCTGAATATTTTTCTGTTGCTCGACCCGAAGGATTTGCTTCTTTGCAAATTCATTCCGTATGCGCTCCACCTTTTCCTCAAGAGACTGCGACTGCTGCTTAAGATCCTGATGGTTAGAGCTTTTCTCCAATTTCTTCCCTCGGGTGATAAAGGAAGTCAATTGGTCCATCCAAGACGTCGTGTCCTGCTTTACTTCATTAGCATCCTCTAGAATGGATTGAACGAGGGTTTGCGTCTCTTCTTGAAGCTGTTCTTCTTCATCCCCTTGAGTTCCCACCAGGGCATTCTTGGTCCGTGCGAGCATCTGCAGAGTCTCATCAAATTGTGATTTCCCCTCAACCTCAATGCGAGTTTTTGTGGCATTTAATTCTTGAATGATTGACCGCAGACCACTAATGTTTTCTTGTAGGGTGGGATCTTCCACTAATCCTTTCGCGACCCGCAACTTTTCCTTGAGTTTTTCTCCTAAGGCCGTTACCGAATCTGTATGACGTCCGTTGAGGGTGCTGAGTTCTTTTCCGATCGCATCCAACTCCCCGATGGAGGCCCTATCGTTTTTTTCGGAAATTCTCTCGATTCGTTTTTGAAAACGTCCAACCCTATTTTCGAATTCACCTCTCTTGGAAACATATTTTTCTTGAAGGGTTCGGAGAGAATCAGTCAAATTTTGTATTTGTGATATTTTTTCTTCCCATTCAACAATGTCCTTTTCATAGGACTTCAGATCTGTTCGAGCTTTGGCCACCAGGCCAGAAAAAGGACGAAGATGCGCGGGTTCAAGAGCTTCAAATTTTTTCCGTATCGAGGCCAAGGTCTCAATTTGGTCTTCTAATTTCGCGGTTTTTCCTTCCGATTCTCTATCATTCACTATTTTGGTTGCTCTCGCTAACTCCATGACCACTTTTACTCCAATTTCGTCACGACGTTTAAGGTAGGCAGCCTTGAACGTTTCCCATTCTTGATCAAGAGTATTGAATGACTCCCTTATTGTTTGAAAGGTTTCCTTTATCGATACTTGCCCCGTGAATCTTGGTAGGGCAGTGAGATCATTCGACACCGATTGAAGGCGCTTTTTCATGTCTTCAAGACCTGTCCGTGTGTTCTTATACTCAAATTCATATTCACCTTGAAGATGTTGGAGAGCATCATAGGCCCTTTCTATCTTTTCTCTTTGTTCTTGCTGGTTCCATCCCTCTTTCCATCCCCAGTAGGCCAGGCCAAACACCAGAACGAAGGAGGCGAGAAGTCCAATGATCTTTCCAAATTTCACCAACCAGACGGGCATTGGACCCCATCGAGAAGATGGCTTTTCCCCCGGGGGAATAGGCCGAAGAATAGTTTCAGCTTCTTCTGGATGGAAAGAGGGCAGTTCGTCTCGGCACTGCCGAAGAACATTTCCTAGGGTACGGGCATCTTGGATTCTCAGATGGGGATCCTTGATAACCAGATTCTGTAGACATTGCCGGAGGGACTCTGGAAGGGGAGACGGAAAGATTAAGGAAATTTCTTTGGGGTCATACTTAATTTTTTCGAGTTTTTCTTCCAGAGTCAGGCCGGATAATTTCTGCCTTGGGATAGTCCCGGTGATCATCTCATACAGGACCACGCCCAAGGCATAAAGATCGTTCCGTGGGTCGATGGGCTTTCCCATGGCCTGTTCAGGGGCCATATAATTCACCGTCCCCAACGCCGTGCCCACCAAAGTTAAGCTGGCTTCTCCTTTCGCTTTGGCGATGCCAAAATCAGTAATTTTGACCTCGCCCTTATCATTCACCAGAATGTTTCCTGGTTTAATGTCCCGGTGAATCACCCCTTGACCATGGGCATACTCCAATCCGTCCGCGACTTGGATCGCAATATCCAGGGCTTGTTTCAAAGAAAGCTTCCCTTGGGATTTGAGGATGTCACGAAGGTCTTGGCTGGGGAAATAGTCCATCACCATATAATGAGACCCTTGATCTTGTTCAAACCCAATGACGCGAATGATATTGTCATGAATCATATTGGCCATTTTTTGGGCTTCCCCAAGGAACCGTTTAACAAAGGCGTCATCCCTACTCCATTGAGGAAGTAAGACCTTAAGCGCGACGGGAATTTCGAGGACGATATCCTTACCTTCGTACACGACGGCAAACCCTCCCATCCCGATTTTCCGTTCGACCAGGTATTTTCCTGACAGAGTTTGCCCTACTAAATCCATCGTCAATGCCACCAAGCAATATAAAGAAACGTCATCCTTTCAATCGGTCTTTTGCCACCTGTTAGTTTTTCAAGGTAAAACATACTCGCCTATAGTCAGCCTGGTGATTAAAGCTCCAGGGAAGTCCATATTTCCACAAAGCGAGCGACCGACCATTCCTTCCTATCCGAAACCTGGCCATCCCCTAACTCAATCAAACGAGGAATTCCGTTCCGGGCCATGACAATATCAATCGCAAAGAACGGGCTATCGATTCTCTCGACGATTGTTTCGGTAATTTCTGGGGCATCCCCTTCACGAGCAAACACCCTTCCCCGTATGGCAAAAAATCGGCGTTCCGTTTCGGGACACAGTTCTTCGAACTGGCGGATACACACGCCACCTTCAATGTGACCTCGAAAATTTTCCAGTAAGCTAACAATCTCACCGATTTCTTCAGGAGTCCTGGCCACCGATCCACGGGAGGTGGTTAACGATTTCACATAATCCTTGACAAAATAGGAAGACCAGCCCAGGGGAGCCACCGCAGCAATGAAGTCTGCTTCCTTCTTGAGAAAGATCGTTTTGGGGGTCAAATCTTCGCACAAGGTATACCATTTGGACATCCAGTGTGTGTGACGATATTGATCTGAAGATGTGAACCTCTTACCATTCGCTTCATGAATGGCAGCCTGTAATCGCGCATATTCCAACGGAGTGAGCATCCATCCACGGTAAATGATTACCTCCCCATCTTGAAACAAGGGACGGGGCTTAAAATTCCCCACTTCAAATTCCTCTATTGAAAAAAGAGAGCATGAAAACACCTGGCCCTGCATGGCCAAAAACTCTTCCTCGAACATTTCATCGGGTTTTTTCTTATTTAAGGGACTACTCGGAAATAGGAATCTTATGTCGCTGTTCATATCTTGACCCATTCCTCTCAATCCCTGAACTTTGGCCCTTCCTTCTTTTTCCTGAAAACCTCGGTGTCCCTCTAAATCTACACTTTCCGAGGGAAGAAATCACGCTTAATCAAAAGGCCAAACCTGGCTTGGCCCCCAAGGTATGAAATTTTCTTGTCGGCCAGATTCTGTATACGGAGATCGTGGAATAGAATCAATTATCAGATAAGCTGGACCATACAACCCTGTCGGGACCACCGGGAGCAGGTTTTCAGATGAGACGGGTTAATGATGGAAAGCGAATTGCCAAACGCACCTCCTACCAGCCTTGTGGAAAAACTTGGCTATGAAGTCTTATGGGTTTTTTTCTTCCTTCCGGCAACCCTTAAAGCAATACAGGAACAGTCTTCAGCTCCTTCTCTACCGAAAACCTGCCGTGAGGCATTTATAATAGCCCCTGGGTGGCCACCTCGATCAATCGCCATCCAAGCCGCACGATCTACCATTTTCTGCCTTTGGAATTCTCGATCCTCCAAGAATTCCCAGAATAAACCACGAAAGGGAGCCACACGTTCTATATACTCTTGGCGGTCAAGGCAATGCCATTTTGACTCATGAGGCTCCATTACCCAATTCATCCGAAAAAAAACGTTTTGTTCCCAAAGGAATGGGGTTTTTTGTTGTCAACCACCTCCTCTCTGACCTAATCTCTTCTTTTCCAATAATTTCTTTTTATTTAGCCTCTGATGAAAAAGTCATGAAAAGCCCTGCTGCTCTTATTTTCGGCAGTTCCGGAGTGATTGGGGGTTCCATTGCTACGAAATTTGGCCAGGAGGGGTGGGCCGTGGGAGTGCATTATCTTCACAATGCGCCAAGTGCGGCCGCTACAGCTACGACCATCCAGCAAGCTGGGGGGTCCGCCACCCTCTATCAAGCTGATGTGACAAACCATGGACAAATTTCAGACCTCTTACAAAGTTTCCATCAAACCCATCATCGCCTTGATGTCTTGATCTGGGCTGTGGGAACTTCTCACTCTCAACTAGTCCTGAAAACCACTCCGGAAAATTGGAATGTGACCATAGGGACCAACCTCACTGGTGCCTTCCACGTGTTTCAACATGTTGGACCAATATTTGAACAGCAAAATGATGGAGCCCTCATCGTCGTGGGTTCTCTTTCAGGAGAACAAGGAAAGGAAGGACAGGCGGCCTACGCCGCATCAAAAGCTGGGCTCATAGGTCTGATGCGTTCGACGGCCAGAGAATGGGGAGGATTTAACGTTCGAGTGAACGCGGTGTTTCCCGGTTGGCATTCTTCTCCTCTTGCAGGTCCAAAGTTTGGCTCAGCCCTTCAAAACCATTCCCATCTCCTCAATCGCACACCTTCGCTCGATCACCTCGCATCCACGGTGTTTTACTTAGCAGGAGCCAAGGACATTTCAGGCCAGGTATGGAATTTGGATAATCGGATCTGGTAAGCCTGGGCAAAACAGCTTCCAATCATTTTATTCCACCCCATTTCCCCACTATGGCATCTTCACAAACACATGCCTCCCTTTTTATGACCGGAACAGACACAGGTGTGGGAAAGACCACGCTTACGGCTGCCTTAATTGTTGCTTTTCAAAAGAGAGGTGTAATCGTTCAGGTGGTGAAGCCCATTGAAACCGGAGTCGACCCTACTCATCTCGACGAATCCGACACAGAAAGACTTCGCCATTTGCTTTCTCCCCCTCCTTCTTTTAATTCGGTTTGCCTGTATTCCTTCCGGCAAGCTCTCGCTCCGCTCGCCGCAGCTCGAGAAAAAAACATCACCATCGATTTTGACAAAATAGTATCTTACACCCAATCATTGATGGGTTCTTCATCCTTCCTGTTCATCGAAGGGGCGGGGGGCGTCCTCGTCCCCATCACCCGCCAGCACACCATGAAGGACCTTATTGCCGAATTGCAGGTTCCTTGTCTGATCGTCGGAAAAACTTCCCTTGGAGGAATCAACCATTGTCTGTTGACGTTAGAAGTGCTGCAGCAGAATGGAATTCCCATCTGCGGGATTGTGCTTAATAAGAATACGCCAGCGGAAGTTGGTGGAGCTGAAGAGCCTCAACAAACCTCAACCGTCCAATTAATCCGAGAAAGGTCTTCCATCCCGGTCTTCGGACCGATGAGCTTTGAAACAACACTGAACAGGAACTGGCGGGAGGGAATAGAGAAATTAGCAGAACACTCGGAGGTCCAACGATTAGCTACGCATCTACTTCAAATGCATGAAGAAATTGGCTGAAGGCCAGTGATCGATCTTTGGCATTTAGTATAGCGGAAGCTACCGCGACTCCATCGGCACCAGCCTTTCGAAGGTTCGGTACCGCCTCCAAGGTAATTCCCCCAATGGCAAATATGGGAAGGCTGGTCAACCGTCGAACCTGTGACAACCCCTCAAGGCCCACGATGGGGTCATGATTCGTTTTCGTGGTGGTGGCAAAAATAGGGCCAAACCCCAAATAATCTGCCCCCTCCTCTGTTGCTTTTCGCACTTGATCGGCATTATGAGTGGAGATTCCCAGGACCATGTGTCGGGGAATCATCTTACGCGCGAGATGTAAGGGGAGGTCCGATTGTCCTAAATGCACTCCATCCGCCTCTACTGCCAGACCTAAATCACATCGGTCATTCACGATAAAGACAATTCCCCGATCTTTGGCCAGGGACCGAAGATTTTCGGCCACCCGGAAGGCCTGTTTCATAGAACCGGTTTTATTACGATATTGAACGAGCTTGACCCCGGCCTCCGCCCCTTGCTGCAACATTTCCAACAAGGACCCTTTGGAGGACCAGGCTTCATCTAAAATACAATACAGCCCTCGAAGATAAGTTCGGGAATCTCCGGGAAACGTCCCTGAAGAGATCATGAAGCGTGCAATGCGACTAACCGATCTAAAAATCTGGTGGAGACCGGTCCTTTTTGGAAATCGGGATGTTCAAGGATTCGACGGTGTAGAGGAACCGTGGTTTTGATGCCTTCGATAATAAATTCATCCAGGGCCCGTCGGGCTCGAGCCATGGCTTCTTCCCGATCCCGACCATAGGTAATCAGTTTGGCGATCAAAGAATCATAAAAAGGGTGGACTACCCCCGTCGTATCCATCGCGGTATCGACCCTGACCCCGGGCCCACCTGGAGGACAAAACTTGGTCACCGTCCCGGGACAGGGGGTTAACCGATCAGGATCTTCCGCGTTAATTCGACACTCAAGAGCATGCCCCTGCAATTGAATATCTTTTTGTCGGTAAGACAGCGAAAGCCCGGCGGCCACACGAATTTGTTCTTTGATTAAATCCACCCCAGTCACCATCTCGGTGACGGGATGTTCGACTTGAATACGCGTATTCACCTCCATAAAGTAAAACTTCCCTTTTTCATCCAGGAGGAATTCGACCGTTCCCGCATTTTGATATTGGACCGACTTAATCACATCGAGTGCCACTTGCCCCATCTTTCGCCGGAGCCCCTCATCCAAACCTGGCGAAGGTGATTCCTCCAGGACCTTTTGATAGCGCCGTTGTATAGAACAATCTCGTTCAAAAAAATGTACGGCATTCCCTTGCGCGTCCGCCATCACCTGAAATTCCACATGCCGCGGATCTTCAAAAAACCGTTCCAGGTACACACCTCCATGTCCAAACGCCGTGTCGGCTTCCATTTGTGCCGATTCGACCGCCTGGCTCAAATCCTCTTCATGCCACACGACTCGCATACCCCGTCCCCCACCTCCGGCGGAGGCTTTCACAATGACCGGAAACCCTAATTTTTTGGCGACGGCCACGCAGGCCTTAGGATCTTCGATTTCCCCATCACTTCCCGGTAAGACCGGAATTCCTTGCTTTTTCATATGGGCTCGGGCTTTGGACTTGTCACTCAATAAGGCAATATGTTCGGAGGAAGGTCCGATAAACGTGATCCCGATTGATTCGCAGACTTCGGCAAAGTGGGCATTTTCAGCCAAAAATCCATACCCTGGGTGAATGGCATCTACACCGGCAATTTCCGCAGCACTCAGCACATTAGGAATATTTCGATAACTTAACCCTCCATCGGCCGGGCCAACGCACACATGTTCATCGGCATACCGAACATGCAAAGAATGAATATCCACATCGGAATGAATCGCGACGGTACGAATACCCAGTTCTCGACAGGCCCGAATCACCCGTAGGGCAATTTCTCCTCGGTTGGCAATGAGTACCTTTTTAAACATAAGAATGGCTGGGATAAAAAATTCTTTTGCCTCCTCACTCTACGCCCCCCTTGCCCTATCAAACCCTTCTGATAGATCCAAAACTGGATATCGTAGTGAGGGTCAGGCTCCAGAGAGAGGATCAATCAAAAAAAGTGGCTGGCCAAATTCTACGGGGGTTGTGCTTTCCACTAAAATTTTCATGATTTTCCCATCGGATTCGGCCTCAATTTCGTTCATCAACTTCATGGCTTCGACAATACAAAGCACCTGCCCCTTTTTGACCACATCTCCCTCGACCACGTAGGGATCGGCCTCGGGGGAAGACGACCGATAAAACGTCCCAACGATCGGAGAGGTGACAGTGAAAAAATGAGGAGAACTAATTTGTTGAGGAACGGAAGGAGATGCCAATGAGGAGACGACTTCTTCCTCCTTTTTGACTTCAATCGAAGGTGGAGCCAAAGAAGGAGCTGGATCCCGCCGGACTCGTATCCGGACCCCCTTTTTTTCTACTTCAAGTTCGGTTAACTGATACCGGTTTAATAATTCAACCAGGTCTTCAATTTCTCTTCGGGATGGATCAGCCATTATGACCTACCGATGTTGAAAAAAGGGAAAAGGGAATTCAAAACCACACTCAATGAACCATAGACCCAAGCACCCCTCTGCCTAACGGACCCGCTCAACATAGGATCGCGTCCTCGTATCGATTTTGATGGTTTCACCCGATTCCAAATACAGGGGAACCTTCACCGTCGCCCCCGTTTCCACTGTTGCGGGTTTCGTTCCACCTGAAGCGGTATCGCCTCGAATGCCTGGATCAGTTTCCACGACTTGTAATTCCATAAATATGGGCAATTCCATGGAAATAGGTTTTCCATGATAAAGAAGAATTTGTACTAACGTATTTTCCTTTAACAAATCTACATTTTCTCCCAGCTGATCCTTGGGGTAGGTAAATTGCTCATAACTTGTCGTATCCATAAAGGAAAACTCGTCTCCACCACTATACAGGAACTGCATCTCACATTCATCCAGATTGGGTTCCTCAAATTTTTCTCCTGACCGAAAGGTTCGATCAATGACATTGCCTGATATATATCCCTTCAGCTTCGTTCGGACAAACGCTCCGCCCTTTCCTGGTTTGACATGTTGAAATTCTACGATGTAATACGGCTGACCATCCAATTCAATCCGTGCCCCACTTCGAAAATCTGCTGTTGAAATCACCTGCGTGTACTCCTCATTTCCAAAGATCCATAAGCGGCTTCACTTAGTATTAGGTC
The DNA here is from genome assembly GCA_965223495.1 of Nitrospirales bacterium. Classification (GTDB taxonomy): domain Bacteria; phylum Nitrospirota; class Nitrospiria; order Nitrospirales; family UBA8639; genus Nitrospira_E. Next base: position 2,325,133 of record OZ245001.1, read on the forward strand.
CCTTCTTGAAGAGCCTGAACCAGTGCCCGTAGCCCTAAAGAATAACTATTCGCTCCGAATCCAGATATTTGACCCAAGGCCACTGCCGCCAAAAAGGAACGGCGCCGAAAGCCTTCACGACGGTAAATATTGGATAAATGCACTTCCACCATGGGCATCCCGACTCCAACAACCGCATCACGCAGGGCAATACTCGTATGTGTCAAGGCGGCAGGATTCATGAGCAACCCATGAAAATGCGGTTTGGCTTCCTGAATCCACGTCACTAATTCACCTTCCGAATTGGATTGGCGGGTTTGAACCCGGACGCCCAACTCGTCCCCCAATTTCACCAAACCAACGTCCAATTCCTCCAGGGTCAGTGTCCCATACACTTCCGGCTCCCGAAGGCCGAGCAAATTCAAATTGGGGCCGTGCAACACCAGGATGTTAGACATACTTCATTCTCGAACAAACGGGCTGATTGAGAAAAGTCAGAAAATTGCGCCCACGGGCATCGACGATCAACACGGTCGGAATTGCATTGAAAGGATGGTGAAAATTTTACCAGCGAGAAGGGGAAGGGTCAACGCAAAGGGATGAAAAAGGCTAGATGAAGCGTCTCTCAACACGCTTCATGAGCACCCGACGCAATTCCACCATGGCCCAGGTATCGCGAAAACAGTAATCATATAAAGCTTGGGCGATCTGGGCCCGCTCAATAAGGTCCGTTTCTCCAAATACCATTTTTTGATACATTACCGCTGCCACGGCACCATTCTGAATTTGTAAGTCATCATAGGCTAAGGAAGGCACTAAGGCTGGCAAGACTGTTTTAATAGAAAAAGATCCCCGAAATTCCGGATGATAATAATGCTCCTGAATAACCGATAGGAGATCCCACAAGCGACGTACGACCTTTATCAAGTCAGGTTTCCATTGCGGTAGAAAGTCGCTCAAGGAAAAGAGCAAAAAACGCTCATACTCGGAATACACACAAATGGAACCAGTGTCCCCTAGACTTTTCAATAAACTCCGGGCGAGCTCCTCTCGGGGATCACGATCGTCCGTACACAGATAATACTGATGTTCAACCGTGCCATCGGCGTATTCAATATGATTGGACCATTGAAATGGGATGGGCCGGTACGGGCGTGTGTGGGCAAATACCGGTATCGCGGGCATAAAGGTTTCAAAGTCTAAATGGTGCACCGGAAACCGGACCGATTGTAATCGCGCACGAAGAAGGGGTGACACCCATTCCTTATTCCCTTTGACCCGTTCTTGCATTGGCGACAATTGAATATGACTCGGAATCTCATCAATGGTTTCAATGCCCTCTTTTTGGAAAAGTTTTTGAATTTTCGAACTTCCGGGGAGGTGGAAAACCCAACGATTGGATTTATCTTTCGTACAGTGATCCCAAAAAGGACATTCATAGGGTTGGAAGCAATGCCCATCGGGAACAATGGGGGGAGGGGCTGATTCTTCCAACACCTGTCTCATTTTCTCTAATCGTGGCTGAATCCATGGCCGGCGAGCCACGATCTCTTCGGTTTTATTCTCCAAAGCAAACATCTGGGATAAGTCCAATTCCCCACCTAAGAATGCATATTGAGTATTCAGATGCATTAATACACATTCCTCAATTTGATGATTCGTCCCTTCTAACACCGCCGCTTGAATGGACAGGTCATCCAAATGGGTCGCCTTGACCTTAGATGTGGCTTTCACTTCAATGAGCCGCCATCGCGCCTCATCGATTCGCTCGAGAATGTCTACCCGCACCAAAATCCCTTCCCAGACAAACGCGCCCTCGAAAATAGCGGGAATCGCTGGGTCAGCGACCAAATTGGCTGTGCGAAGGAGTGCGGCAGGAATTTGTCGGTGCGTTTCCTCGACCAGCACCCCTCCAGGGAAATATTGTCTGGCCAACACCCCAACGTCCGTGCCCATATCCATGATCGCACGCCGATCAGGGGTAGGCGGAGTGGCTAATTCGGGAGAATGGATCTCCAAATACAACCGCTTGTGACACTGAAGTCCGGCTAAGAAGCGGCTTTTGGACAATCGCTTTAAAGAAGGTGAGGTTTCTCCCGAGGGAATAGACTCAGAGAAACCCGAGGGTGAAATATGGAGATCCACAAATTTTCCTTCTATGATCTAGACACTCTCTGCGCAGAGGAACGGTGAATATCCGCAAGAAAGAATGATGGAAAATTGTCCTGAAAAATGTATAAAGAGCACCATCACGAAATTCCTGCTAAGATACACCAGGTCCCGATCATGACTACCAACCCATCGTATCCGCCTCATTCAGACCAACCCCATTCTTCCCATCCATGGGATCGAGAACAAATCAGCCAGATAGCCCAGGGTTTAGGATATCTTCTGGATGCGTCACTGACTATTCCAGGAACTTCGATCAAAATCGGGCTTGATCCCCTCCTGGGACTCATTCCTGGATTTGGGGATCTTCTGAGTAATGCGATTGGTTCATCTCTCCTCTTTCTCGCCACAAAAGCTGGGGTTCCTCGGGTGGTTATTTTTCGTATGTCCCTCAATATTTTTCTCAACCTAGGAATGGGGGCCATACCCGTGGTGGGAGATATTTTTTCCATATGGTTTAAAAGTAATGTGCGTAACGCCAAACTCTTACATCGATACTGTCAATCACGGTATCAACCTGTTCCTTTGGCCGATTGGCTCTATGTTTGTGGAATCCTCTTGGGCCTACTGTTGGCTTTCTGCGTGGTCGTGGGAGGAATGATGTGGGTAGGATATTCCATCATATCATTGATCACCCAATCGGCCTAGACACGATCGACACCTAAGAAAGGGCCATGCTTCTTCACTCAAAGTCACCATAATTCCATACCAACCCGATCCGCAAATTGCCGCCCTTTACCCGTGAGGGCCAACGTGGAAGAAGTAGCACTCAAGAATCCTTCCTTCACCAGAGTATTGACCGACCGTCGCCAATCCAGATTGTTTACGACACCAGGGACCTTATTAAGAGACACCCCTTTCAACATTCTCAGACCAAAGACAACCTGCTCTTTTTCCTGTTGAAAGGCAGAGAGACGTTCTTGCTTCTCAACCGGGAATTCATTGCGGGAAAGAGCCCGGCAATACCCCTGAAGGCTGGGAACATTCCCAAAACGACAGCCTGAAACGTAGGACTGAGCACTTGGCCCTAACCCTAAATAATCCTGTCCTAGCCAATACCGTTGATTGTGTTGACAAGAAAAATCCGGTTGGGCCCAATTTGAAATTTCATACTGACAAAATCCTGATCCCTGAAGAATTTCCTCGGTTAGTCCTTGGAATTTTTCTTCTTCCTCCACGTCAATTTCAGTCAAGGTTCCTTGACTGAGTTCTTTATAAAACCGTGTGCCTTCCTCCCAAGAAAGGGCATAACAGGACAAGTGAGTCGGCTCCACACTACACGCCTGCTCTAAGGTTTGAACCCAAGAAGTCCGGGTTTGTCCGGGTATCCCATAAATCAGGTCGAGATTAACATTCTTCATTCCGCAATCTTTTAAGAGGGTTAAACCCTCTCTCACCTTCTCAAGGGTACCAGACAACCCCAATTTGGCCCGTTCTTGAGCATTAAACGATTGAACTCCCACACTGACGCGAGTCGTTCCTGCGCGTATCAAGCCATCAATTTTTTCACGAGTGAGAGATTCAGGAGTGGCTTCAACGGTGACTTCACAGTCACGCACCAAATCAAAACCCTCCACCAATCCATCCCAAATGTGAGAAAACCCATGAGACGACAACACCATCGGTGTCCCTCCACCAAAGTAAACGGTCCTGACCGGCCTTTGGGCAATTCCTCCTAGGGTTGCATAAAGCGCTATTTCCTTTTTCAAGGCCAAGATAAATTGCTCAACGTGTTGCTCCTCGTGGGGAATTAAGTAGAAGGAACAGAAATGACATCGCAACCGACAGAATGGGACATGAATATACAGTCCCAAATCTCGGGTTTGGGGGTCGGGATATCCTTTAACCGGACCTTCTTCTTTCACCCTTAAGCCTGATCAATCACCATGATCATACCCATGTCCACAGGGTGCCCCGGCACCTCTGAATTTAATCCTTCTGATTTCAAGAAAAATCTTGATATCGTTCACGATAAATGTCCTTTACCCCCTTCTCATGGAGCATTCGAGTCACTTGGTTTACCATGGTTCGATTCCCACACACGTATGCTGCGACATTTTCCGCGTTCGGAAGGTGTTCGACCAGTTCGGTCACTCGGCCAATGTTTCCCTCCCATTGGGCAGTCGGTTGAGACAGCGTAATTTTGAAGGAAAAATTATCATGCTTCCTTGCCCAGGCTTTCAATTCTGCCTGATAATACAGATCCACTTCCCTTCGCAATCCCCAGAATAGCCTCATCGGTTGAGATGACCCCTGATTCAACAGTGTACTCATCATCGACCAAAGGGGAGCGATTCCGGTACCGGTTCCCACAAATGTCAATTCACGATGCGGCTTTTCTTGAAGAATGAAGCTGCCAAAAGGGCCAGAAACGTGCACCTCTCCTCCCTCCTTTTGATTCAAAAGAAATGCGGACCCTTTTCCCTGATCGTGACTATTGACTAATAATCGTAAATGTTGAGAAAACTCGGGCGAAGAAGCTAAAGAAAAATATCGTTGAAGGGGGGACGTTCCTGATGGGTCCGGAATGGATACCGCAATGGCTTGACCCGGTTTGTATCGGAAGGGGGCGGCATCGAGCACTTCCAGGGTCAATTCTCGAATATTATGGGTTAGATGATGAACATGAAGAATTTTCGCCCGTACGGTCTTAGAGCCCATATCCTAGAATGTAGTGAATCTCCAAGCCTCTGGCAAGTCCCCAAAAAGTCAAAAAAAATGGCAGGCACAAGAATGGGAGATCCTGTACCTGCCGCCTGTTCTACTGTTTAGAAAAAGGAAATTACTTGGCTTCGATATGAATGCTTCGAGGCTTGGCTTTTTCCTTTTTGGGGATTCGTACGGTTAAAACCCCCTTTTCATAGGTTGCCTTTGCCTCTTCCGTATCCACTTCACTAGGAAGCCGCACTTCACGGGAAAACTTTCCGTACCGGGCTTCCCGCAGATGGTATCCTTCTTGAGTCCTTTCCGCATCGACTTTTCGCTCTCCCCGAATCCGAACGGTCTGCTCTTTGACGGATAATTCCACATCCGGCAAGTCGATACCAGGCAATTGTGCTTCTATGGCAAACTGCTCTTTATCCTCGAAAACATTGACCGCTGGGTGCCAGTCAGTCACTTCACGATTCCTGTCATCCCACACAGGACGAAAACTCAAAGCCGACCCAAACAACCCATCAACCGTTTTTTCAAATTCAGTATATGGATCCCATTTTACTAACATAATACGCTCCTTCCTCTTTGGAGAGTTTACAACTATCCCTTGTTTTCTGTTACCCAGCTGGGACTGTGTTTCGTCGTTAGAATGTAGATAATCAGCCTCGGCCAAAAGTCAACTCACCCCAGGAAGAATATTCATCCCTCCCTTTTGAATAGGGGGTTTTCCTCAGGAGAGTACATGGCCTCATCAACCGACTTATTATAGGATGAATCCGAAACTAGGTCGTCCAGCTAAATGAAAGGACTGGTTCAGGCCCTAGCCAGCCCGGCCAGGTCCAACAAAAAGGCATACACCATGGCCGTTTCCTTATATCGTTTAAATCGACCCGATGCTCCACCATGTCCGGCTTCCATATTCGTGAAGAGGAGAAGACGATGATCATCGGTTTTCAAAGCCCGCAGCTTGGCTACCCATTTGGCCGGCTCCCAATATTGGACTTGGGAGTCATGAAGACCGGCGGTCACGAGGAGGTGGGGATATTCTCGCGCTTCAACGTTATCGTACGGAGAATACGAGAGCATATAATCATAATAGTCGCGTTGATGGGGATCTCCCCATTCATCATATTCTCCCGTGGTCAGAGGAATATTGGGATCTAACATCGTCGTCACGACATCAACAAATGGCACATGGGCCACCATGCCAAGGAATAAATCGGGGCGCATATTCATCACGGCCCCCATCAACAATCCCCCCGCACTGCCACCCATGGCAAACAGTCGATGGGGGTCTGCATACCCTTGCCGAATCAGAAACTCCGCACAATCAATAAAATCGGTAAACGTATTTTTCTTGTTAAAGAGCTTTCCTTCTTCGTACCAATGCCTTCCCAATTCCTCCCCTCCACGAATATGGGCGATGGCATACACAAAGCCGCGATCAAGTAAACTTATTCGAGACCCGCTAAAACTCGCATCCATACTCGCCCCGTAGGATCCATACCCGTAAAGTAAGAGTGGAGCCGTGCCATTCGGAGAAAATCCTTTTCGGTACACCAGAGAAATAGGAATAGCGGTTCCATCATGAGACAGGGCCATCATTCGTTCGGTTTGATACTGGGTGTGATTAAAACCTCCCAACACTTCCTCCTGCTTGAGAAACACCTTCTCCCGAGTCTCCATATGATAATCATAGATGGTCATGGGAGTCGTCATCGAGGTATACCCAAACCGCACATATGGTGTATCGGCTTCAACATTATCCCCCAACGTCACATAATAGGCAGCCTCACCAAAATCGATTTCATGCCCCTCGCCTTCTCCATAGGGGAGAATGCGAAGATGGAGGAGACCGAACCTTCGTTCTTCAAGAACGAGGTTATCCCGAAAGAGTTCAAACCCCTCGAAAAATACCGTATCTCGATGGGGAATCATTTCCAGCCAATGATCCTTTTCCGTGGTGTCGGGTTTGGTCTTCATGAGGCAAAAGTTTTTCGCACGATAATTGGTCCGTATGTAAAAATAATCTCCGATATGGTCCACATCATATTCCAAACCCCGCTCCCGACCCTGGAACAGGAAGAAAGACCCTTCAGGCCTATCCGCATCCAGATACCAATATTCACTGCTCACTGTCTGATGGGCCCCTAAGAGAAGATACTTTCGAGACTTGGATTTGGTGACATACACAGAAAAGGTGTCATCCCCTTCTTCATACACGAGCACATCTTCGGAAGGATCGACTCCTAATCGATGACGATAAATTTGGTAAGCCCGTAGCGTTTCGGGATCTTGTCGAGCATAAAAAATAGTCTGATTATCGTTAGCCCATTCCATATTTCCGGTTACGGAAGGAATTTGATCCCCCAACAGCTTTCCAGAGGAGAGATGAAGAAAACACATAGTATAGATTCGGCGCCCTTGCGTATCGATGGCATAGGCCAGAATATCTTGCCCTGAACTGACCATCCAATTCCCCAACGAAAAATACTCATGCCCTTCAGCCAAAACATTTCCATCAACCATGATTTCCTCAGGACTGGAAAGGGATCCTTTTTTCCGGCAATATAAGGGGTACTCCTTGCCCTCCTCATACCGGGTATAGTACAGATAATCGTCCTGTTTAAAGGGAACAGAAAGATCTGTAGGCTTCATCCGTCCCTTAATTTCCTCGAACAATACTTGCTCCAATGCCATGGTTGGCTTCCGTAACTCAGAAGCATAATCATTTTCAGCTTGCAGATACCGAATCACCTCAGGATTGGTTTTATCATTAAGCCAATAATATTCATCCATTCGAACTTGACCATGATGTTCTAATGGGTGAGGAACGCGAGGAGCCTGTGGTGGATAAGGACAAGAGGAGGTGGGATTAAAAGCATCCATTTTCATAACGTACCCTTTCTATCGCAAAGACCAAAATTGTCACCTAGGAATCCTCACCATTTCTAAAAATTTGCCTTGTACGTTTCTTTTCGGATTGCCGTTTTTTTGAATCCAAACGGCGTTCATGAATTGTTCTCGGAACCCGTGTCGGAATCCGATGCTTGGGGGGACGAAGAGCATTTTGTATTAAACACGTAAACCGTTCCAGGACGTCCGCTCGGTTTGCCGCTTGGGATCGATGGCGTTGGGATTGGAGGCGTAAAATGCCTTGCTGATTGATGCGATTTCCAAGATCGTCCAATATCCTTCGTTTTTGATAGGGATTCAAGGCCGCCGATTGACTCAGATCAAACTCCAAAATGACCCGGCTATTTATTTTATTCACATGCTGTCCTCCTGGGCCCGCGCTCCGCTCGGAAGACATTCGTATATCCGAATCCGGAATAAGGATTGAGTCGGAAATGTGAATAGGCATATTCCTTCTCCAATTCCTGAAATTCAGCCTTTCATTTTACGGTCATCCTTTGAGGCCTTCTTTCCAAACGACGTTCCGTAAGCTTTTCACCATTATTCTGGTGAAATGTCCATCATGATAGATGTTCCACGAGCACATATTTCCCCCTCAACATTTCCATACTCAATCCTACTCAGGCTTTTTCAGACACCCTTTCTATCAGATCCACCCCACACAAGAGGCCTAGAGAAAAAATACCCAGAACACCACCATGAGGGCAAACCTTCCTCCTTCATCGATAAACGCCAAAAAGCCGGAGTAAAACAACCTCCGGCTTTCGATCAAACTGCTGATGGGACTCTTGCTTCCCTAAGGGTCCTCCCTCAGGACGCGGGCAAGAGAACGAAAAATAAGTATTACTACTTAATGTCCTCGAGCATAGCTTTCACGTGTGCCTCTTTTAATTTATTTAAAGCCACGACTTCTATTTGACGAATTCGTTCGCGGGTTACGGACATAGACCGTCCCACACGCTCAAGGGTCCAAGGTTCATCAATTCCGATTCCAAACCGCAGTCGAACTACCTCCTGCTCCCTAGGAGTTAAATTATCCAAAATCTTTTCCAACCATTGGGCATTGGATTTTCGGGAAACTTCTTCATCCGGAGCCGCACAACCCAAATCAGGGATCAACTCTCCAATTTCCGTCACCCCATCCGTGGAGGCCGCATCGAGGGACATCGGATCTTGGAATGCCTCAATCGTCTCCTGAACCCTTTCCCCTGTCATATGTAACGCGTTCCCAATTTCATCCAGAGTGGGTTCCCTATCAAATTGCTGGATTAGTCTTTGTGCCGTTTTCGCGATTTTATTGGCCGCTTCCGTCGTATGCACTGGCACCCGGATGGTCCGACTTTGATCGGCTATGGCCCGAGTAATGCCTTGCCGAATCCACCAAGTCGCATACGTGCTGAATTTAAACCCTCTCGTATGATCAAACCGCTCTGCGGCCTTCATCAATCCGATGTTTCCCTCTTGAACAAGGTCTAAAAACCCCATTCCACGTCCCAGATATCGCTTGGCGACATCAACCACAAGCCGAAGATTTCGTTGAACGAGTTCATCTTTCGGTTCCTCTATTTCCCGACGAACCCCCTGCACGGATCGACAGATTCCATGCAGTTCCTGCCGCAATCGCTTCTTATCTAAGCCCTGAGTTTTTACCAATGCTTGGGCATCGATCAAGCAATTAATGATCTCATCAATGACTGGAGCAGAAAATCCATTCAATTTCGTGAATTGCTGTAGTCGCTGGGAGGTTTGGGAGAGATCAGATAGCTTTGCTTCTCCCTCGACCAGATCGATCGCTCGCTCCAACAAATCCCTCAACCGTAGATTTCCCTCATACAATCGAGTGGCTAAATTCCGCTCTTCTTCAACCTTTAGCAACGGACGAGAACGGAACCCTTTAAAATACATCGACTCTAAATTTCCGGATTTGGACTCCGATGAGACCTTGGATGAAGGCTCTCCCTCATTATCTTTTTCTTGCCATGAGGAAAAGCTCCCGGCTAAGACCTTTCCTTGTTTTCTAATTCGAGCCTTGCGTATGGAGGAAGAAACGAGACGGTGGTTGTCGTTATGTAAAGGCACAGCCTGTGAAGTTCTCATAATTCCCCCTTCCTGAGGTGACTGGTAGGTTGATACCCTTCTGGCATTCCATACATTTTGATCAGTGAGATAAACTAGTTGTACCAGTCCGACATGAAAGACGAATTAAGGGAATATTAGAATTTTTTAATGGAAAACCAGGAAGAAGAAAATTTATGCGGGGTTTGATGTGGGAACTCGGGGGAGAAAAACCGTAAAACAAGATCCCGCATGGGCCGTGCTTTCTACCTCAATAGAACCATGATGAACTTCCACAATCCATTTACAAATCGCCAATCCCAATCCAGTCCCTTTTCCGGCATGAGCCCGTGCTTCATCGGTCCTATAAAACCGATCGAAAATCCGAGCCTGGCATTCAAGAGGTATGCCGATTCCCTGATCTCGAACCTGCAGCCGTGCCATATTTCCGGAGACGACCAGAGATAAGGTCACCGTTTGTCCAGGTTGAGAGTACTTCACCGCATTATCGACCAAGTTTAACAATAACTCCCGCAAGCGAAGATCATCCCCATGGACCACCACGGGTTCAACCACATCCAGAACCGTTTGAATCTCTCGTTCTTTCCCCAGGATTAAGCCTTGTTGTTGAACTTCGCTGACGAGTTCATGAAAGGCCACAGGATTCATTTTTATTTTAATTTCACCTAAATCGGCACGAGAGAGAAAGAGCAACTCGTCGACAATCCGGCTCATTCGATCTATTTCTTCTAAATTACTTTCCAGAACCATACGATAATCTTCCGCTTGCCTGGGACGGCGAAGCGCCAATTCAGTTTCCCCCTTGGTGATGGTCAAGGGTGTTCGCAACTCATGGGAAGCATCAGCACTGAATTGACGAATCTGCTTAAAGGAAACATCTAATTTTCCAATCATCTCGTTAAAGGTAGACGCCAGTTGTCCAATTTCGTCATTCGAATGCGGGGTCCGAATTCGTTGCGTCCAGTCACCGGCAGCTATCCGCCGTGCCGCTTGAGTAATCGCATGGACAGGGCGAAGAGCACGGCCCGCCAGAAACCATCCCCCTACGAGGGAAACCAGAAGGGCAACCGGGGAAGCGATGTAGAGCCCGGCCAAAAGCCGGTTGAGCATCCTATCCGTGGATTGAAGGGAGGTGCCTACCCGTAGGATATTGACTAAACGATCTCCCTGCCGAATCGGCACGGAATGCAATCGGAGAGTCATCCCTTTTTTTAATTCAATCGATTCGAACGTCGGTTGCCCTTCAAGGGCGGCACGGAAGGCCGATTGGCTTAAAGGAATTTCCCGACTTTGAATGTTGGCTGATTGAATTGTCACTTGCCCCGCAGGGCCAAAAATTTGAAAAAACTTATCGAGTAAGGCAATTTCCGGAAAGTCTTGAGAGAGGTCTTCAAAAATAAGAAAGGGGCCAAAACGATGTTCTCCCAACGTTCGAACCGCTACGGCTGCGGCCTCATCCAAGGAATTATCCACTTGTTCACGAAGGGCACGAGACATCACCAAATACAGAGCGACGGCAAAGAGGACCAAAATTAAGGCTAGGGCGGATCCGTACCACAGTGTGAGTCGAACACGAATGGAGGTATTGGTCACCCCGGTGACCTCATCATATAGCCACTTCCCCGAACGGTTTGAATTAAGCTCCGATCCCGTCCCTTGTCAATCTTATTCCGCAGATAACTGATATAGACATCGATGACATTGGTAAAGGTATCAAAATCTAAATCCCAGACATGTTCCGCAATCATAGATCTGGTCAACACCCGCCCGGCATTGCGCATGAGATACTCCAAAAGGGCATATTCTTTGGTCGTAAATTCCAAACGCTGTCCCCCTCGAGTGACTTCTCGGGTAACCGGATTCAGAACCACGTCATCGACCTGAAGAATTCCGCTGGGTGCCCCCCCGGCCCGACGGAGCAGGGCGCGAGCGCGAGCCAATAATTCTTCAATCGCAAAAGGCTTCGTCAAATAATCATCCGCCCCCGCATCCAATCCCTTCACCCGTTGGTCCACTTCCGAACGGGCCGTGAGGATGATCACGGGTGTTTTCACCCCAGCGGCTCGTGCCCGTTTTAACACTTCCACTCCGGGCAACCCGGGCAACATTAAATCAAGAATCATCAGGTCATAATCTACCGTTTGAACCCAATCGACCCCACTGGGCCCATCCGTGCACACATCCACGGCATAACTTTCTTCTTCCAATGCCCGCCGAATAAAAGAGGCGACTTTGGGTTCATCTTCAACAACCAGTATTCGCATCGTCAAAAAAATCTTACCATTTGAAACCCCTTATCGAGAAGGGTCCGGCGAGGAAGGTAGTATCAGAAGAGTCCAGGGTCGGAGGACATAAAAAGGGGGGGCATATAAAAGAAAAGCCTCGCCATTTACATGACGAGGCTTTTCATCAATCCGGATCGGTAGGATCCCTTATAAATGATCGACCAAACTCCGAAGTTTATGACTACAGCTCGGATGACGAAGCTTTTTTAAGGCTTTGGCTTCAATTTGCCGAATCCGCTCCCGAGTCACGTCAAAATCTTGCCCAATTTCCTCCAACGTATGATCCGTACTATCACCAATCCCAAATCGCTTTCGGATAACCGTCTCTTCTCGTGGAGTCAACACGCCCAAGGCATTCGCGATCTGACGTTGTAAATCATACCGATTGGCAGCATCCATGGGGGAAACCGCATTTTTATCCTCAATGAGATCCCCTAATTGGCTGTCTTCCTTCTCACCAATGGGGGTTTCGAGCGAAATCGTTCCTTTCGAAATATCTAGCATCATACGAACTTTTTCTGCGGTTAAGCCCATTCGTTCAGCAATTTCTTCCGGAGTCGGTTCACGGCCTAATTGCTGAACCAATTGTCTAGCGGTTCGGGCTAACTTGGTATTCGCCTCAATCATATGCACGGGAATGCGAATCGTTCGAGCCTGATCCGCTATCGCCCTGGTGACCCCCTGGCGAATCCACCACGTGGCGTAGGTGCTAAATTTATACCCACGCTGATATTCAAACTTATCCACCGCTCGCATCAAGCCAATGTTGCCCTCTTGAATTAAGTCAATGAACTGTAACCCACGGTTTGTGTATTTCCTCGCAATGCTGACGACTAAACGCAGGTTGGCTTCAATGAGTTGAGCTTTCCCACGTTTGACTTTGGCTTCCGCACTTTCCAAGATATTCAGGGCTGACTTAAATTCTTCCAGAGGCATGGCGAGAACATCATCTCGAAGTCCCTGCAAGGACGCTTTGGCTCCTTGAATATCTTTTTTCAGTTTGTCGATTTCCTCGGCAGACAGCTGGGGTTTTCGCCTGCTAGAAGTGGGTTTTGCCGAGGCCTTAGCCTTTTTCCCGATGACTTGCATCCCTTCTTGTCCCGCAAACCCGAGTTTTTTTGTATGGCGGGTAATCAGTTGTTCGGCACCTCGAATTTCCTGGCCCACATCCTTGACACGCTTTAACATGGAATCTTTGACCCGCTGGTGCAAATTCAACGATTCAATCTGATCCACATATTGGTCGGTAATAGACAAGAGCTTTTTTTCAATCTGGGCTTTTTTCGTCTTTGTTAAGCGAGACTGTCGATTCTGAGTATAAAGGGTGAGAAGGCTCCGCCCCAGCTTTCGAACCGTGGTTAAACTCTCCAGGGTTCGCAACTTTAACTCTTCATCTTCCTGTTCACTCCCACCGGAATCCTCTTCAACCTCATCTTCATCAAGGGTTTCCTGTAGTAACACAATATCCCGAACGCGGATTTCTTCCTGTTTAAGCTGTTCATGGAGTATTTCCAAATAATGAACATTCACTGGCATTCCATAAATCGCACAGGCCAATTCCCGTTTACCTTCTTCAATATGCTTGGCCAGTTCAATTTCTCCTTCCCGGGTCAACAGAGGCACACGTCCCATTTCCTTCAGGTAGAGGCGAACGGGATCATCAATACGAGTAGGCTCTCCAGGGGTCAAATCAATGTCCAAAGAGGCATCGGCCTCCTCTTCAATTTCTTCACCTTCTTCCAAGGATCCGGATTTTTTCAATGAGGCGATTTGGAGCGCCGTCCGTTTTGAGGGATCTATGACCTGGAGGTTGGCCTCATGTAGTGCACCCAAAATCGCATGTAATTGATCCGAAGTAATCTGGTCAGCCGGGAGAACCTGGGTCAAATCTTTCACTGTCACATGCCCCTTTGGCTTCCCCACCTCTAGCAAACGCTGCATTACTTCCGTCAAGGTCATCGTTTTCCCCATGAGTGACTCCTTAAAAAAATGAAAATCCACCTAAATACATCTCGACATTCCCACCAACTTCTCCTCCCAGTTGACCTCGTCAAAGAGGCCATCCATTCCGTGTATGTTTTTCAATAGAAAAACAGTGGCATCTTTTGAAATGTATTGGGGAAATATTCTGATGAGAATATCCGGAAATCTAGGCATTTCTCTAGATACAACTGATGCCTATTTGGCCGACAAGCCAAAAGAAGAAAAATGTCCTATTTGTTGAGTAAAATTAAAGAATTGCGAAAGGCGTAATTTGAAGACAATGTACTAAATAACTACCTATAAAGTAAAGGAAAAGATGAAAAAAATCTTGTTTTCGGCAAGACGTTACAACTAAGTAAAAATACGTTTTTGCAAAAAAATTCCGCAAAAACCCTTAAGAATTGAGCCAGAATTCCGACAATATTAAGAAACCACCAATTAAGGGTTGGATTCTGGAAGAACATCATAAGTATCCCGCAATCGGGGGGGCTCTTAAATGATTAAGTTGCTTTTGGTCGAAGGAAATTCCAAAGAAGCTTTGGTCATAAAAAAAATGCTCCGAGACGGCCTTCAAGATCAATTCACCTTAGAGCATTGCCTGACAGTATTCGAAGCGCTTCAATTAGTTCAGCACCACGCCTTTCAAGCCATCATTCTTGATCTCTATCTACCGAATGGCCAAAGTTTAGATGCCATCCCTCAATTTATCCAATTTTGCCCAGGTGCCCCATTACTCATTCTCAGTAGCGTGGAAGACGAAGAGCGGGCGATTCAAGCCGTCAAAAGTGGTGCCCAGGACTATCTCATCAAAGGACAAACCAGCAGTGCTACCCTTTGCCGAGCCATTCGGTATGCCATCGAACGCCATCGGGCCACACAACGAATTACCCAATTAGCTCACTACGATCACTTGACCGGTCTGGCCAATCGAGGCCTTTTTTATGAACGATTGAACTGTGCGGTAGCCCGATGCCACCGAAACGATGTCGCCATGGCACTCATGTTCTTAGACCTAGACCATTTTAAGGAGATTAATGACAGCCTGGGACATGAATATGGCGATTCACTCCTTAAGACCGTTGCCACTCGGGTTAAAAAATGTATTCGGGAAATTGATACCGGAGTTCGTTTAGGAGGAGATGAATTTGCCGTACTGCTGGAGCAAATCACCTCGGTTGAAGATGTCGAACTGGTGGCCGAACGCATACTCTATCTTTTGGCTCAACCGGTCATCATCCATAATCACCAACTCCACATCACCGGAAGCTTGGGTATCACCATTTACCCGTGGGACTGTGCTAACCCCCAAGAGCTGCTCGCCCACGCCGACGCAGCCATGTATCGAGCCAAAGCACAGGGAGGCAATAATTTTCAGTTTTACACAGCTGGAATGAAAACGGCTGGGCTGGATGGCTCCACATTGGAAGTCGAACTTCGGCGAGCGTTAGCCAAGAAAGAATTTTTACTTCATTACCAACCTCAAGTCGATCTCCAGACGAAACGAGTGATCGGGATGGAAGCCTTATTGCGATGGCATCACCCTTATCAAGGACTCATCAAACCCAATGATTTTATTCCTCAGGCCGAGGAAAATGGCATGATTATTCCTATTGGAGAATGGGTTCTCCGGGCTGCAAGCAAACAGGCCAAGTATTGGGAAAAGCAGGGTTTTCCTGCTCCTCACATCGCTGTCAACCTTTCCGCACGCCAGATTCACCAAGGTGATCTTCCGGAACTTATCAAGGGGGTTCTCCAGCAAGCTCATCTAGAGCCAACCCATCTCAAGCTGGAACTCACCGAGACGTTCTTACTTCATGAAACCCAAGAAACCCTTCACACCCTTAAAGAACTCAAGGCAATGGGTGTCCACTTATACATCGATGATTTTGGAGCCGGTTATGCTTCCCTTCGATACTTAAAATCATTCCCGGTGGACGGCATTAAACTCGATCAAAGTCTAATCCAAAATCTCCCCCATACCCCTAATGACGTCGCCATCGTTGACGCTCTAATTTCCCTTGGCAAGAAGTTAGGACTCCAGGTCATCGCCGAAGGGGTCGAAACACAAGAACAAGCAGAATTTCTCCAAGAACATGGGTGTGATGCGATGCAAGGGTATTGGATTGCTCCTCCACAACCAGCCAATCAAAGTGGCCAGCACATGGTCACCCTCTCACCCTGAGTCCTTATCCCCTCTACCTTGATTGACCCGGCTTGGATCATCGGGAGCCAGGCTTTTCTTTGATTCTTTCCCACACATTTTTATGATAGTATCCTGTGAATAGTGTGCGCTCTACCTTCCTCATGTCACGACACTGGTTCATCCGAACCGCGATTGAATGTAAGGGTCCGTTTCCATGGACCATGATACCCACTCTCGTCTTCTTATCAACCATATGCGAGATGGGGTGGTGATCGTTGGAACCGATGGGCTTATTCGTTTGACCAATCCGGCTGCCGAACACCTTTTTCATCAGACGTTTCAGGAATTACTCGGCCAACCCTTTGCCTTTCCCCTTCATCCAGACCGTACCACTGAAATAGAAATCGTAAACCCTTCAGGCACCGCCACACCAGTAGAGCTACAAGTGGTCCCCATTGATTGGGAACAAAAACCTGCCTATCTAGCCTCACTGCGAGATTTGACCGAAAGACGCAAAGCCGAAGACGAACGACGAAGACATGAGACCGAACGACAATACGCCCAAAAACTCGAGAGTTTAGGGGTCTTGGCCGGCGGCATCGCTCATGATTTCAATAACCTTCTCATGACCATCGTGGCACGAGCGGGCCTCGCCCTACGTTCGCTCTCCAAGGACGCTCCAGCCACCGACCATTTGAAATTTATCGAAAAGGCAGGATTACGGGGGGGCGAACTAGCGAACCAAATGCTGACCTTTGCGGGTAAGACAAAATTATCCTTTCAACCTCTTCATATTTCAAAGTTGGTCAAAGAGATGGAACCGTTCCTTCGTGCGACCATTTCCAAACGCATTTCCTTCGTCTTCAACCTCGATGAATCGCTTCCTCCGATTCATGCAGACCTGCCCCAGCTTCGGCAAATGATACTCAACCTGGTGCTCAACGCTGCTGAAGCCATTGGAGAGCAAGATGGTCAGATTTCTCTTAGCACCTCGCAAACGGTTCAAGACCAACGAACATTCACTTCAGGGTATCTTCTTGGAGAACCTTCCCAAGGACCCAGCATCTCTTTGACCATCCAGGATACCGGCTGCGGAATGAGGCCGGACATGATCCCAAAAATTTTTGATCCCTTTTATTCCACAAAATTTCCAGGTCGAGGATTAGGCCTCGCCACCCTCCTTGGCTTGGCCCGTGCCCATTCGGCAACCATCGCGGTGGAAAGCCAGGATACCATTGGAACCACCTTTACCTTAGTGTTCCCTTGCAGTGCTACCGCCCCCTCTTCAGTCGCAACTCCATCCAGCCTCACCCTTCCACCCAAACACGGAGCTCCTCCACCTAAACCCGTGGTGTTGATCGTAGATGACGAAGAAGAGGTCCGAAAAGCCTGTTCATTAATTCTGCAAGAAATTGGATTAGATACCCTTGTTGCCTCAGGAGGGCAGGTAGGGATCCAGGTCTTTCAACAACACCTGGAGTCTATCGCGGCCGTCTTATTAGACCTGACCATGCCCGATATGGATGGGCAAGAAGTTTTTGAAACGCTTCGGTCCCTTCACCCCACCATCCCGGTGATTCTTTCGAGCGGGTATTCCGAAGAGGAAAGCATGAAGCGGTTTACGAAACCAGGGATCGCTGGTTTTATCCAAAAGCCTTATCAAGTCGAAGTCCTCATTGAAAAAATTCAGGAACTTGTTCCTTTACCCGAAATGCCTTTCAATGGCCGGTGAAAAGCTTGGAACTCCCCTGGATCGATCAACTGAGATAGCCCAACCTCAAAATTGATCAAAAGGTTTCAGATAAGCTCTCATGATGCTGGAAATTTCAAAGACACAAATGGGCTGAATGGACAAAAGTTATGGGGAACTCGGGGAGGGAGGGGGAGAAGGTTGATAGCGGTATCCCCCACTTAAATGTCGTTCGAGGATAGATGATAATCCTAAATGATTTCGATAAAGGGTGGAATCCACGATGGAAGCATTGTGGGGAGCCAATTCCCCTGCCCGTTGAAAATGCCTGGCCGCTTCTTCATGTCGATCCAAACGATGCAACGTCAAGGCAGCATTAAAATACGCTTCTGGAAACTGCGCATTGGCTCTCTTGGCTGCATCAAACAACTGTAACGCTTCTTCATAGTGACCAGACTGATATTGATCGATCCCTTGCAAATTCAGATCGGCAGCCTGCGGTTGGTCCAGGGGCAGGGTGGCCAAAGGAATGGACTGGGGATGGCAACTCGAAAGAAAAACGGACAAAACCGTCAGAGCCATCAACCACAGTTTACAAGAAAATCTTACTTCCTTGTCGCAATACACCATTTCTCCTGTTCTACCAGACATGTTGCTAAAAAGGATACCATGCCCCTATGCCCCTAACCCATGATGTCTTGATAATTGGTGGAGGATCGGCAGGATATGCCGCGGCACGAACCGCTCAAGCCGAAGGAGCGGACGTCGGCATTGTTGACCCTGGCCCCCTTGGCGGGCTGTGCATCTTGCGAGGATGTATGCCAACCAAAACCATTCTCCGTTCCTCCGACATTGCCGCCCTTATTCGCCGGGCCTCTGAATTCGGACTGGAAGCCCCTTCATTGGATATTCACCTCAAAAACATCATTCAGCGAAAGAATAGATTAATTCAGGAGTTTGCGGATGACCGGATAGAGGCCTTACAAAGCCCCAGATTCACGCTATATCAAGAAGCCGCCCATTTCTTGTCTCCAACAGAAGTTCAAGCTGGGCCGCATCGAATCACCGCCCAATCGTTCATCATTTCTACTGGATCTTTAGTGGCCCGGATACCCATTCCCGGATTAGAAGAGGCCGGTTACATCACCAGTGATGAGGCCTTAGAGCTCCTTTCCCTTCCAGAATCGCTCATCGTGCTCGGTGCCGGGCCCGTCGCCTTGGAACTGGCACAATTCTTTTGTCGCCTCGGCGTCAACGTCACTCTTCTCCAACGAAGCCCACATATCTTATCCCAATTTGACGAAGACTTAGCTCGGCCAGTCGAAGAAAAACTGACCCAAGAAGGCATGCAAATCTTCACCAACACACAAATTGTACGAGTACAGGCGTCCGACAGAGAGAAAATCATCCACTTTCTGCACAAAGGAGAGTCCCAACAAGTGAGTGGGAGCATGATCCTCCAGGCCCTCGGCCGCCGCCCCAATATTGACGCGTTAAACCTGGAAGCAGCACACATTTCTCCACAGCCCTCGGCCGTTCCGGTGAATTCAGAAATGAAAACCTCACAACCGCATATCTTTGCAGTGGGCGACGTCAATGGCATCCACGAAATCGTTCATATCGCTATCGAGCAAGGAGAAATTGCGGGGTGGAATGCCGCTCATCCCGACCTCACCCAAAAACGGTACGATGACCGTCTGAAAACGCAAGTTATCTTTACCGACCCTCAGGTGGCCAGTGTGGGCCTATCGGAACGGGAATGCCAAGACCAGGAACTGCCCTACTTAGTGTCTTCCTATCCCTTTAATGACCACGGAAAGTCCTTATGTCTGGGAGAAACCCATGGGCACGTGAAGGTATTATGTCGGCCCCAAACGGGAACGATCCTCGGAGGCCATATTGCGGGCCCAGAAGCCTCCGAACTCATTCATGAATTGATTGCGATGATGTACTTTCGTGGGACGGTACATGATTTACTTCGAATGCCCCACTACCATCCTACCTTGGCTGAGATTCTCACGTATCCAGCGGAAGACCTCATCGACCGATTGTCGAATACCACCTGACCACCAACAGGGGTTACAATTCATTTTGACACCACGCACAGCCGGTCTGCCCTTTTTTACTTGGTTTCACGACAGGTGGTTCAATGACTTCAATCGGGGAGCCCTGCAGGGCTCTTACCCACCAGGTCGTTCGATACTTCACGATCCACTTGGGTAAGAGAAGGAACAACCCGACCGCCACCAAGCCAAGCAGTACCATCGTTCCATCGATCGAGACAACCGAACTTCCAAGATAGGTGAAGGTAAAGGTTGGAGGAATCATGCCCACGAGGGTGGCTAACGCGAATGCGCGGAGACTCATTGTCGTTAACCCCGCTCCATAACTGACGATATCAAAGGAAAAGAGTGGTACAAGGCGAACCAACGCGACAATGCCCATCAAGTGGTGATCCGAACATTGCTCACAAAACGTCACATCACGGCCCAACCAACCCCCGATCACATCTTTCCCCAAGGCCCGACCAATCAGAAAGCTGACAATGGCCCCCAGCTCGGCTCCTAATAACACGTAGACACCACCCCAAAATGGGCCATAAGCTGCCCCTGCCGCTAAATCCAGGGGTAAGCTTGGGATTGGGCTAATGACGACAGCTAGGGTCATCATCCCTATTAACAGCAAGGGACCCGCCCATCCAAACTTCTGAAGGTAGGAGGACAACCACTCTGGCTCCAGCCATTCTTCAATCGGTAACAGTTGATATACTCCCCCAAAACCCACAACAAAGACGATGAGGAGAATTCCGGTTCGCCACAGGCCAGACATGGTTGATAATTCGCGAATAGGAACAGTCGACAATTGGTAATTGAGAAAGAGTGACCTAGCCAGCCAGTATGGTCTACCTGAATGCGTTCCCGTTACAGATCCGTGAGTATGCCAGTTTTTTGGCCCATGCGTAACAAATACACCCCCTTCAAGACTACACCAGGAAACCAAGAGTTCACGAAGGCTGACGGCCACCATGAACAAGGATTTATTCAATCAGACCCCATGGCCACCCGTTAAAAAATACTTGTTCCCAAAAAAGGAATTGACGTACCGTAATCTTTTTTTCCCAAACACTGGAGGAAATACATGAAAACCCACATAATAGAGGCCACCATGTCAAACGCAACCACAACTTCACCCCCTTCTCACTCTTCATTCCTAGGCAAAATTATTCTTGGCTTCATCCTCTTAGCAGGAGTGGGATCATTCGTGTATTTTGACCTGGGGCAATATTTATCGCTTGAATCCTTGAAAAATAATCGAGACCATCTCCTGGGGTACACTCAGGCTCACTACGGAATAGCCGTCCTTCTTTTTATTTCAGCGTATATCCTGCAAACCGCTTTTTCGCTCCCAGGAGGGGCCATTTTGACCCTAACTGGAGGATTTCTATTTGGCAGCCTCATGGGTACCGTGTTTGTGAACATTGGTGCCACTGTTGGGGCAACCCTCGCTTTCCTGGCAGCCCGATATCTACTGCATGATTGGGTCGAGCAAAAGTTTGGCGATCGACTGGAACCCATTCAAGCTGGCTTCAGTAAAAATGCTTTCAGTTACCTCATGACCCTTCGACTTATCCCGGCCTTTCCCTTTTTCCTGGTCAATTTAGTGTCCGGTCTCACGCGCATCAATCTTGCCACCTACGTGTCGGCCACCTCAATCGGGATCATTCCGGGTAGCTTCGTTTTCGCCTTTGCCGGGCGACAATTAGGGTCGATTAATTCTCTCAGCGAGATTGCGAGTCCTCCAGTTCTCCTTGCCTTCACCCTATTGGGCCTTTTAGCCTTGATGCCGGTGGTTTACAGAAAATGGGTCAACCGGGCCAACTGAGTCGACGGAATTTCGGAATTATTTGAAACCCATTCCTTTACTCAAGGACTTCTGATGAAGACAAACACCCAATCTCATTCCGATGCTCTCTTGCTCCCAAATGATGTTTTCAACCAGGAATTAGTCGCCAATGTCCATCCCTCACCATGGAAAAATCCCACTCCTTCAGGACGGTATAACCTTGTCGTCATTGGCGCGGGAACCGCGGGATTGGTCACCGCCGCGATTGCCAGTGCGCTTGGAGCCAAAGTGGCCCTGATTGAACGCCATCTTATGGGAGGAGATTGTTTAAACGTGGGATGTGTCCCTTCAAAAGGAATCATCCGAGCTGCTCGGGCTTGGAAGGGCGTCAAGGACAGCGAACAATTCGGCATTCATCTTTCGAACGGGTTTTCCGGAGATTTCTCAGAAGCCATGGCCCGGATGCGCCAACTTCGTGCACGGATTAGCCACGTGGACTCCGCGCACCGCTACACAAAGCTGGGGGTGGACGTATTCATCGGAGACGCGCAATTTAGCGGAGCGGATTCCATCACCCTTGGAGATACGACCCTTCAATTTTCCAAGGCCGTGATTTGTACGGGAGCTCGGGCTGCAGCCCCGCCCATTCCCGGATTACAACAAACCCCATACCTCACGAATGAAACGGTTTTTTCGTTAACCAAGCTTCCCCCTCGCTTAGGGGTAATAGGGGCAGGGCCAATCGGATGTGAATTGGCTCAATCCTTCGCGAGGTTTGGAAGCCAAGTATTCCTCATCGAAGCCCTGCATGGGATCCTTCCCAACGAAGACCGTGATGCGGCTGAAGTGGTTGAAGCCTCTTTACAACGAGACGGCGTTCAATTGCTGTGTTGCGGGAAGGACCTCACCATTACTTCCGACAATGGGGTCAAACATCTCTCGGTCGATTCCCATGACCAACACTATGACATCCCTGTCGATGAAATCTTAGTCGGTGTAGGGCGGTCCCCAAACGTGGAAGGCTTAAATTTGGAAGCCGTTGGAGTCGCCTTTGACAAAACGGGCATTCGAGTGAATGAGCGGCTTCAAACGAGCAATCCCCGAATCTACGCAGCTGGCGATATCTGTTCTCCGTATAAATTTACCCACACGGCCGATGCCCAGGCTCAAATCGTGATCCAAAACGCCCTGTTTCCTCATCCCTTAGGTCTCGGCTATGCCAGCACCCATTCCCTCATTATTCCTTGGTGCACGTACACGGACCCCGAAATCGCGCACGTGGGCATGTACGAAAAAGACGCCACGGCAAAAGGAATTGAGGTGGATACCTTCACCTTCCCTTTGCATGAAGTGGACCGGGCTATCTTAGATGGAGAGGATGAAGGGTTTGCTCGGGTCCACGTCAAAAAAGGAACGGACACCATCATAGGCGCCACGATTGTCGCTTCTCATGCGGGAGATATGATAAGTGAATACACCCTGGCCATGAAAGGCGGATTGGGGTTGGGGACCATTGCGGGAACCATTCACCCATATCCCACTCAAGCCGAAGTCATCAAAAAAACGGCCAACGCATGGAAAAAAACGACCCTGACCGAAGGGAAAAAACGATTCCTTGAAAAACTGTTTAAATGGTCCCGCTAACGCTTAACCCGGAAGGGTTTTTCCCCACTTGGAGAATATCGTGAGTTTCCCATCCATCCTTGGGAGCGTAACTTTCCTCTTGATTGTCCCCCTTCTGGCCTTCGGGCAACCCGAGGATAGGCTTGAAGTCGGACCGTTTTCCTTGACCCAACCGGATGGGCCCTTTCCTGAAGGTTGGGAACCTCTCCTCTTTGAAAAAATACCCGAACATACCCACTATCAACTCATTCAGGATGATGGAACCCTCGTCGTCAAGGCCACGAGTCACCAATCCGCTTCGGGATTGACAAAGAAAACCATGATCAATCCCAAAGAATTCCCCATCATTCAATGGCGATGGAAGGTGCAAAATATTCTTCAAAAAGGGAATGTTTATTCAAAGCAAGGGGACGACTATCCCGCACGCCTGTATATCACCTTTGAATATGATGGGAGTAAAATCGGGTTTTTCGAACGAGCCAAGTATGAAGCCGCCAAAATACTCTATGGACAATATCCTCCTCTCGGTGCCATTTCATACATTTGGGCGAGCAATAGTTCGGTCGGCACCATTACTCCCAATGCTTTCACCGATCGGGTCCAAATGGTTGTCGTTCAAAACGGTTCGCCCAAATTAAATCAATGGGTGACTGAAGAACGAAATGTGCTTGAGGATTATAGAAAAGCTTTTGGAACGGACCCACCAAACATATCCGGAGTGGCGATCATGTCAGATACGGATAATACACGGGAATCGGCGGTAGCCTTTTTTGGAGATATCACTTTTAAAAAAGCTCCGAATCCGGCTCTACCCCCACCATGAGGGCTTCCCCTAGGATTTTGTGGCTTAAGGGTTAGATCCACCCGAAAGCATGAAAATTTTGTGCTCCCCTTTCCGATTCATTACTGGCAACCTCATTCATTTATTCGGTCGAAGATAAGGATAGAACAAATTCATCGAGGGACCAGACTGTGGCTCAACCCAAAGGGAAATACGGGGATAGACAGAGGGGCTGAAATAGGCTATTTCAGTTGAATCAAGACTCGATTCCCACGATTTTGAAGAACTTCAAGACCGGGCAAGAGTTGAGGTTGTTGAAGTTTATTATGTTCTTCCATCGATGTAGTCGGAACGTGATGACTCAGGAAATTATATTGTTCCTGGATGCTGACTTTCCCATCTTTGTCCGAATCGGCGCCACCCTGTAGCCCCTTTAAAAAGTAGTAGGTAAACAGGCCATGACTCATTTCTTCGTATGGCCAGCTAATTTCCTTTGCTCCCGAAGCCGTAAACACCACCAGATTGGTACTTTGAACCGGAGGAAATTGGGTTACGAGCATCGGTCTCGCGCCCTTTTTCATTGTAGATCGTCCTCCAGCTCCGGAAAAACAAGAATCCAGCACCACCGTTACTTGCTTCGCGGCTAACTTCCCTAATCCTTCATATAATTGGTCCACGGGATATGCTGTTTCCGCCAAAAAAGTCAGATCGGCATCAAATGGAACAAGATACGCCTCCTTGGAATTGACGTCGGTCGTTCCATGCCCTCCATAATACACAAAGACTTCCGCTTCCGGATTATCACCCACCATAGAAGGCAACCACGTTTCAAGCCTCACACGCATCTGACTTAGGGTCGCTTCATTATCTTTTAGGTAATAGATATTCTTCGTAGGGAATCCCATAGCTGTATGAAGGTACTCATAAATCTTATGGGCATCTCGGGTGGCATAATCGACTTGGGGAATGGGTTTAGGGTAATGCTCAACCCCCATGATGAGCGCATAGGCATAAGGATTTTCTGGGACGACCCCCTTGGGAGGAGCCAATTTCTGGTCAACTTTTGCAGTTTTTCCAATCGTAAATATATCCCTTCCATCTCCAGGTCTCCCAAGAAAATCCCCACCTTTGTGATCTATATATTTCTTTTGAAGATATGTCACCATGGGTTGCAAGATTCCCGCAGTACCCGAGGAAACCACGACTTCGTCCAACATGACACCCATGGTTTCCCGTGCCCCGTCCGGTGTTTCATAAAAACTTTCCCTTGAGGCACGTATTCGATCCGTCTTTTCCCACACTTTTCTCCCACTATAGACTTCAAACAATTCTCCACGAATCTTAGTCGTGAGCAGGTATTTCATATCTCCAATGAGACTTGGAAGACTCGCGTCAAATCCCACCACATCGGCTTTAAGAAAAAAGTCGGCATTGGCATTTTGTGCGGCCTTCTGAATGGAAGAAATATCATTGAGTTCCGAAGCATCGGTGTGATCCGAAAGGAGGATGATTTCGGAAAATACCCCTGTTCGCTCTAACGTAGCTTTGAGGGATGGGAGAAAGCTTTCCTGAAATTGTGGGTTGACCGGGACATTTTCCCATTTCAGCTGTGTGGTATCCATGGGGGCAATCGCTAATATTTTCGGTATTTTTTCATTGGAGACCATGAGATCAACTTGGACTTTTTCCTTATGACTACATCCTGCCCCTACAACGGCAATCATCACCAACGCCAGATTCACCAGAACGCTTTTGAAAAATTTTGATTGAAGTCTGCTCTTCATCGCCACACCTTTACCCTTTTCCATCCCTTTCCGACAGATCCTATCCTATCCCTTCCTCAATAAATACCGAAATAAATACCGAATCCGCCTGCCCTCGTGAAATATCAGACAACTTACCCTCCTTACATGAACCCTCTTCGTGTTCTTCCACCAATCCAGCCTGAACTATTGAAACCTCACCACGGTTCCGCGAACAGTAAAGCAATTTGAAGATCCCAATATATAGAAACTGGAACTTGATTCAGACGAAACCTTCACCAGGGCATCCCCACCTCGTGCCTCAACCATGGCATCGATGATATCCGATACCGGATCCGGGTTGCCGAAGGGAATCATGAGGAAGGCATACCCGCAAGAGGTCCTTTCGTCAACGGGACCCACTTCGACATATTCTCCCTGAATGGGTAGGGTGGCTGGAGCCACCGCCCCGGGGGTGGAACAGCCTCCCAGAAACGCCAGAATAACCAGAATGGCTCCCCAAAAGTCCAAGGTAAAGATTTTCTTCGGCGATCGACATGATATAGGATTAATCATTGGCTGACCCTCACAGCTTGTCCCTTCACGGTGGTACAATTTTCTCCTGCAATAGGAATGGAGAAAAGTGAATGAGAATGTTCAACCGTGACCCCGACTAATGAATCCGCTCCTTTTTCTTCGATGAGCCTATTGATTATGGTATCCGCTCTCTCCTTGGCTCCTAATGGCAGAAAGAGGAACCAAGCGCTACAAGAGGAAGCTTCGACCTTTCCCAAACGAATGAAATCACCGGAAATGGGAGCCGTAGATTCGGCTATCCCAGCAGGGTGGCGGGACGTAATACACCCCGCGAGTAAGCCACAGGCCAGTCCCACATACCCTAGGCGTGAAAGGAACCCTATCAAACCCATATAACTATCCCTCCTCCTGGCACCTCCATGGCGCCACCATCATTAAATTCATCACCCTTCCCTAGTATTTCCCTGAACCGTTGATTGTTACGATTTTTGGTCGTTCGAATTCTTTTGGGAAAAGGCATGGGTCTGTCCTTAACGTCGTTCATCCGAATCTCCTGAAAAGACGGCCGGGACGGTGACCTCATAGGAGGCCAATCCTTCCGTCCATTCCAAAGGGTCTAGAAGGACGAGAGTCCGTAACAAATCTTTAACCATATGTGTTTCTTCAGGAGTATATTCCTGAAATAATCCACCCTGCGTCAGTTTCTGAAGAGCCTCCACCGGCCGTTTGGTGGCGATCACTTTGATAGCCTCGTGCGTCCGAATTTTTCCCGGAGGGACTGACGTGATCAAATTAGTGCCCTGTTTCTTCAAAAGGGGTGAAGGAAATTGAAAAGTCTGTCCCCCTTGAACCTTGACGATCGGATTCACCCGATTGGGAACTAAACGAGTGATGTGGTCATTTTCCGTGACATTAAAGATATATATATAGGCATCCTCTGAAGGGGTTACTTTTATCACCCCTTGATCGCCAGAGACATACACTTCGCGATTGAGGCCCACCGCCACTTCAAAACCGGCCCGATGTTCCGACGGAATCGTCCGAACTTTTGCATGGATCTTAATCCGGACCACATATAAACCCTCGTCTGGCATAGGCTCGATTTTCAACTCTTTCACTTCTTCTTCTAACACAATACCTCGAGCCATAACTCGAATGAGTTCGTATTTCAACATTTGATTTTCAATAATCGTACTATCGTTTACTATGACCCCCGTGGCCTCTTCGATAGCCGAACGGCGCGCCTCATCTAAGGCCTTCTGTCGGGCTTGGGAGAACGTTAAGTCACTGGTCGACACATAGGTCCCTTCAGCATCGACCCATTTTTCCTGCACATCTTCGATTTCGGCATGGGAAAATCCAGGGAAGATCAACACAACAAGGAAAACCCAGATAAAGAGACTGACAGCGAAGACCCCGATGGGCAATGAATGGGAAGGGGAACACAAATTTCCAGGGGGTTGGTTCATAATTTCACCTGCTAATAAACTGAATTCGAGTCTATTTATCCTTTCCTTAGAGTATGAACATCATCACCAAAAAATCAGCTGAGATGGAACGAAACGTAACTTAATTAGCATAATTAACATTCAAAAATATTGTCTAATACCCATTTGGATGGTACGGATTCTCCGTGAATATTCATACAACCACCCTTAAACTCATTCAACCTGAAACAAATCATCCATCATCTTGGTCAAGCACCCCATTTATTTTTCTCATGGAAAGTCCTAGGGGCCTTCTAAGGGAGCCATTACCGTCTGGCCTTCAACCTGAACACTATGGGTGCGACAATTCACGGTCTCAAAAGAATCATCCGCATATCCAAATTCTACCTGTTCAAAGATTCGATAATCATCAGGGGCAATACTCTGCCCTTCTCCTAGCTTCTGCTTGGACGTTTTGAGCAGTTCCTGGTTAGTATTAAACTCTTCACATTGCAAAACCATATCACTGACGAGTACCTGGGAGTGATTGTGTACCGAAAAATCTCCGAGTAGCATCCCTTCTTTGGACAGATACAACCGACTGTCAAACGACAGATGTTGAAAAATCTCCTCTTCCAAAGGACGTGAGGCTACCGATTGTGGTTCCTGCAACTTAGGTTGCGTGGACGTATCTTCAGAAAGAATCCCAGGATTCGAGGGACTTGAAAAGTCAGACTCTTCGGATTCAGGAGAAAGGTTTGAATCTTCTTCCCTTTGCTGAAGTGGTTCAACGGGGGTTGAGTTTTCGGAATATTTCCCAACCTCGTTCTCCTCCTCGGAGTTAACCTTCATCGGTTCTGGTCCAGGCTGCTCAATCACTAAGACATGTTTTTGAGTTGGAGAATCTGTCGATTCGGCCAACACATGATTGGAGGTGGAAGAACATCCCACAAAACCAAGACCCATACAGACTACCAAGAGGAATCCTCCCATCCCAGCCCATTCTTGAAATGAAGGAATTCCTTTCATCGTCTCTGAATCTCTTCCATCGCTTATTGAAAACATGTCACATCCTTAGGCTTCTATTTCTGCTTCTCTAATTCCCATTGGGCGGTTGTCGCCCCATTCTCCATACCCTCACCTGTTCGAGGATGTTTCCTTTTGTTATTAACTGGTAATGCAAACCTTATTCCGAAACGAACCTACATTCGAATTTCACGTAAAATCGGGGGATGGCCAATGGAAAGTGCCTGAGTGAAAAACCCCAAAAGGAATTTCAAGGTCTCCCCAAAAAGAAAGAATTTTAAATTTTTTAAAACAATTTTTAAAATATACGGGATTTCAACTCCTTCTCCCTTTCGTCCTTTTCCAGTCCCAATTCCTTAGAAGACAGCATTATACGGGAGAAAGGGAAAAAGGATACCGATATCCAGGAGGATACAACCTGTACATTTTTGTACACAACCAGGAAGGAGCAAAGATCTTATGCTTTATTCTCTCAAGCAAGAGAATTGCCCGCATTCGACCTCACAAAATTCATCACCTCGCCCCCTCACCTCCAAATTATCTTTAATTTTGAACACATTTCCTCAACCTGTTCGGAGACTCATGACCACCGTTCACCTTCCCTTTCCAAGCCCTGACTATTTCTTCACTCCTGGCATATTCATTGCACAGAAAAAGGCCTGGTACTCAAATACCCAGCCTTATTCTTAGGGCGAGTCTATTTTTCAAGGAGGTGCCCAATGGTCGGTCAAACTCATGCCCCTCAACATGCCCAGCAACCTCCAACGCAGACAGATTATTGTGTGAGATGTCACGGCTTACTTTTAGATGTTCAAATGATGGATCTTTACCAGGTGGATACGTTGTGGGAGCAGGGGAAACGATGTGTCAATTGCGGGTGGATCACCGATACCAAGATTCAAAACCATACCCATTTCATCCATCCACCCCCCAAACCCAGGAAGCCCAGATCACCAAAAAAACGGACAACCCTCGTCGCCTAACTTCTTAACCATTTTGAGAGGCTATTCTCTAAGGTATAAATTGAAAGAATTGGGCAGGTCCATATGGGAATGTCGTCAGAAGAAGAGCGGCGGCTCCTAAAATGGCAATGGGGCCACTCATGAAAGACCTGCATTCTATGCATCAAAATCCGTCATGGCCTTTGGACCTTGGCCTGGATTAGCCCGTCACAATCTTCTCCAAAACATATCTTAAGAGGGATTTCAAAGATTCCGAAGTTGACGGAATTCTCGCGACTAACGCCCCAGAGACTCATGGTAATGGTGCCGGGCATACCCCGGGCCATTATAATACCTGGCAATTTTTCGAACATCTGACTCCTCGGGGTTTTGCTTCTTCACGGTTGCGGGTTTTTTGGCAAGAAACCTGGCGACAAAGAGCACCTGATCTTTGAGGGGGCTATGAAAGAGGGCTTCAGCTGAATGGGCACCTACCTGACGATAATTCACCCCCAAAATTTGGCCGAGCCCCTGACTCATGGCTTGGTAGCCCAACTCTTTTAATTCCGCATGGGGATGCCGTGAATCCAACCGAGTGAGGACATGTTGTTCAAATCGAGGCCTGACCACCCCGGCGGTCTCTTGCCTGATGATGGCCAAGACCCATTGGGTTGTATGAGCACATCTTTCTCAATCATCATCCGTTTCACCGCTTGATCCACAAATCTTCCATGCCTTCTCAGGATTGCAGCACAACTTCAAAAACCTACCCTGGTCGAGTTGATTGAGATGAACGAGAGGCTCTCCCACATTGCCGCATAGAACCTGCCCTTGAGCGATGGCCCCTTTTGCTACCCGCAACATCGACCTCATCGTGGTAAGAGTTAAATGGGTATCGGGAACAACCACGATATTTTTTTCGCAGACTGCCACGTGGCGGCATTACATAACTTGCATCGGGACACTCCCGATTGCAGACGATGGTCACACACAAACTGGGCCACCGCTCGATTGTTCCCCCGCCCAAAATCACCATCAACCCTAAACGCCCCCGTCGACGACGTCGAATACCCTAAAATAATCAAGAGTCGCTGAATGGCCTTTATGGCCCCTTCCCCGGCAGACTGCCGGGTAACCCCCGAGCTCCGTCGCTGAAAACGTGAAAGGACCTCCCTCCAAACGTCTTCAGATTCCCCAAACGGGGACAAAATTTTCCGTATGACAGGGTCGCGCAAATACCGTTCCATTGTTTCACCCAGAGGACCGCCGAAATAATGACACACCCCATTACGCCAGATGTCCCAGAAACAGTTCTTGTTTCAAGACTTTGATTGCCTTAACCCGAGCTTAGTACTGAAAACATCTTGGATGAAAATCCGTCCTCCTCATTCGACACACATCACCGCACGTGGTGGATTGACCTTCATAAACCTGACCTTGGCAAACCTAGAAATTCACGGTAGCAAAGCTCATGAAATAAATATTCCTGTTCCATAACTTCTGTCGAAAACTAGCTAAAAGGTGTCTAAATAAACAGGAGTTTCATTGGCCGTGGCAAAGGAAATTCATTCGGCCATCAGACCAGAAAGGAGGAAATAAAAGGTAGCGTCTTTCCTAAGAGGGTTGGCGAGGTTCGAGTTCGATGATTCCTTTGCGAATAGCCAGGATGGCTGCCTGAGTACGATCATAGACATGCAATTTATGAAAAATATTGCGCACGTGATTTTTGACGGTTTTTTCACTGAGATCAAGGACATTCGCGATTTCTTTGTTGGTTTTGCCATCCGCAACTAATTGCAAGACGGTAATTTCTCGGTCGGTCAAATCATGTTCCAGAATGCCGCGCTTCTTCCCCTTCCCTTCCGAGAGTAACGAAAATTCCACGAGAATTTTACTGGCAACGGAGGGATGAATGAGGGATTCGCCCCGTGCGATCGTACGAATGGCTGCGACAATTTGGGCCGAGTCGCTATCCTTCAAAAGATACCCAGTCGCACCGGCCCGGACCAGATCAAAGATATATTGTTGTTCTTCATACATGGTCAGTGCCACCACCCCAATGTGTGGAAATTCCCTTTTGATGATTCGTGTGGCTTCCACCCCCGTCATCCCCGGCATACTCACATCCATCAAAATGACATCGGGCATGAGGTTGCGAACTTGCTCGACGGCATCGCCCCCGTCCTTGGCCTCACCTACGACTTGCAAATCATCTTTGGTTTCAAGAATGGCGCACAGTCCTTCGCGCACTACACGGTGATCATCCACGATTAAGACTTTCGTTTTTTTTGGCATACCTCACCTTTCCTTTATAGACAAGGGAACGAGAATTTCCACGGTGGTTCCGGAATGGGGTTGGGAATCCCACTGCACCATGCCCCCCAACATCCGCGCCCGTTCCATCATACTTCTGACCCCGAAATGATCCCATTTTTCAGGATTCTGCCCTTCCGCCTGAACATCGAACCCTTGCCCATTATCCGACACTTTGGCTTGCAGCTTTCCTGCCTTCAACATGACGCTGACCCGGACTTTTGTGGCTTTGGAATGCTTGGCGACGTTGCTCAAAGCTTCTTGCACCATTCGAAAGACAAAGACTTTAGTTTTGGGGTCCAATTGCGATTCATCCCCTTCCCCTGAGAATTGCGTGCGAATGCGGTGTTCCCGTTCATAGCTGGTCAAGTAATTTGCCAAAGCCGGGATAAACGCTAGCTGATCATATTGTCCCGGACGAAGATTATACACGACCTCCCGAGCTTCCTGAATGGCCTGCTTCATTTGTCCTTTCGTTTGATTCAGCATATTGAGTCCCTTAAGGGGGTCCTCGGAAACCAACTCTCGAAGACGGTCCATTTTTAGATTCACCCCGACTAATGTTTGGACTAACCCATCGTGAATTTCGCACGCAATTCGCGTGCGTTCTTCATCCACGGCGCCTTCCGCCTCTTCCTTGACGTAGAGACGAAAGAGAGATTGATATCGAGTCAGGGTACTTTCAATTTCAGCAGAAGCTCGAATTCGGGCTTCAATCAGTTGCCACATAAACTTCGCACTCGCACCTCCAACGAGGGCAAGGTGTGGAGCATGAATATCCAATAATTCCTGTTCAACTTTCGGGTTTCCCGTCACATCGATGACCAAATCAACATCCTTCATCTTGAGGAGTTCCTTATACCGGCGCACCACGGGAATACCAAGTTTCTTAGCCAAACGAACGCCCTTGGTCAGAGGTCGAGTTTCGGCCACCCCCACGATTTGTACGAGAGGATCTTCCGCAAAGATTTCCATGAGCGCGGTGCCGCCTTTGCCGGCCCCAATAATGGCTACCCGGCTGGGTGTCACTCCTTGGGAACCCCGAACGCTTACCTTAGGACGGGAGGAACTGGAAGTGGCTGAAGATGATGGCATGGTCTACCCTCCAGAAGAGTATACCTGGAGAGAGTCTCTTGTGCAGAAAAAAGAAGACGGGCTTTGAGGGAATCGGGCCCCAAGTTCACTCCTTTATAACAAGGACGCCCCCTGGCATTACGGAATCCTAGACTCCTTGGTCAAGGCCCGAATGGTATCCATAAACTGATCGATATCTTTAAATTCCCGGTAAACCGACGCAAATCGCACATATGCGACAGGATCTAACTCTTGCAAGGCCCGCATGACTTCTTCACCCACGGTCCGACTGGGCACTTCCGTTTCTCCCAAATCCTGGATGCGCTTCTCAATGCGATCCACGGCCGCCCCTAATGCTCCAATGCTGACAGGTCTCTTTTCACAGGCCTTTTTGAGTCCCGCCAAAATTTTTCCACGATCAAAAGGTTCCCGACGATTATCTTTCTTGACCACCATGGGAAGGTTTTCTTCAATTCGTTCATACGTCGTAAAGCGCCGCTTACATCCCAAACATTCTCGTCGCCGTCGAATCACTTCTCCTTCACGCGCAGTGCGGGAATCGATGACTTTATCTTCCAGTTGATTACAGAACGGACATTTCACAGGAACACGATTCCTTGGAAGGGCAGGAAATGAAGGCAGTTTTTAGTATGGATGAAAGATGGGAAACCGCGCGCACAAGTCTTTGACTGCTCGATGGGTGCGTTTATGAAGCGCGGAATCTTGGCAATTTTGAATAACCTCATCCATCCACGATAGAATTTGCTGCATCTCGGATTGTTGCATACCTCGAGTGGAAACCGTTGGGGTGCCAATTCGAATCCCACTCGCGACGGCTGGGGGTTTTTCATCGAAGGGCACGGCATTTTTATTCACCACAATACCCGAGGCATTGAGTGCGGCCTCAGCCTCTTTGCCGGTCACATTCTTGGGTGTCAAATTTAAAAGAAATAAATGGTTCTCCGTTCCACCCGAAACCACCCGATATCCCCGTTTCAAAAACCCATCGGCCAGTGTCTTCGCATTCGCCAGAACCTGCTTTTGATACAGGGAAAACCCAGGAGCCAGGGCCTCTTTAAAGGCCACAGCTTTGGCAGCAATGACATGCATTAACGGACCGCCCTGAATGCCAGGGAACATGGCCTTATCCACCGCCTTACCATGTTCCTCCTTGCACATGATCATCCCGGAGCGAGGACCCCGTAAGGTTTTATGAGTGGTGGTCGTGACAAAATCAGCAAAAGGAACTGGGCTCGGGTGGAGTCCCGCGGCGATAAGGCCGGCGATATGGGCAATGTCCACGAGCAGATAGGCGCCGACCGATTTAGCGATCGCTTGAAAGCGGGGAAAATCTAAAATTTTGGAATACGCACTCGCTCCAACGACCAGCATGCGAGGGCGAACCTCCTGAGCTTGACGCTCAACCGCATCATAATCAATCGTTTCAGATTCCCGATCCAGACCATACGTAAACGACTGAAAAATTCTTCCAGAGAAATTCACTCGGTGACCATGAGTAAGATGTCCCCCATGCGCCAAATCCATCCCCATGATGGTATCGCCCGGCTTGAGCACGGCCAAATAGGCTGCCATATTCGCCTGAGATCCCGAATGAGCCTGGACATTCACATGTTCACACCCAAACAATTCCTTGGCTCGTGAAATGGCCAGCTCTTCAACCGTATCCACATGCTGACACCCGCCATAATACCGTTTCCGAGGGTATCCTTCGGCATATTTGTTGGTCATCAAACAGCCCTGTGCCCCCAAAACAGCTGGACTGGCGTAATTTTCCGAGGCAATGAGAACCAAATTTTCCCGCTGCCGTTTCTCTTCAGCCCGAATGGCCGCATACACTTCATAGTCCGTGTCGCGAATCGCTTTTAGGGTACCGACCGAATGCCGCATAAATTATTCCGTTCCCGTCTCTTCAACTTCAATGTTTTCTTCATCGATTGAATCAGGTTCTTCGGAGGGGACTGGTTCCTCTCCCTTCTTGGCTAGCGTCACACTGATGGTGGGTACGACATCCCGGTGGAGTTTGATAGGAACCGTATAGGTTCCAAGCTCTTTAAGTGGTTGAGGTAATTGAATTTTTCGACGGTCAATCGAAAACCCTTGGGCGGCAAGTTGTTCTGCCACATCTTTGGAAGTCACGGACCCAAATAACTTGTCATCTTTTCCGGTTTGAACCTCAAACGTCAGGGCAACCTTAGCAATTTTCTCTCCCTCCTCACCCAAGCCGGCTAATTCTTTTTTGGCTTTTTGTTCTAACTGACTTTTAATATGTTCGAACAGTTTGACCTGTCGATCATCAGCCAAGGCAGCTTTTTTTCGGGGAAGTAAAAAGTTTCGGGCATACCCATTGGCCACGGTCACCACATCCCCCAAATACCCCAATCCTTCAACATTTTCCTTCAAAATAACTTTCATAGAATCCTCTCCTTCAGCAGGCAAATAAGGGAAACATCTTAAGACTGAGGCGAAAAAAAGTCAATTGAATGAGGAGGTTGTTGGGGTATTGTTCAAAGAGTTCAAGGGTTTTTGAGAGGCGTGAGAATACAATCTACCAAGAGGTGGATGATTGTAGATTCCTCTCCTCACGCCTGGATGGGGTATGATAGTATTGATTAAATATATATATTTGTACCTACATAAATATTTCCATGATCTACTTGTGCTCGGAACATCATTTAGATAAATCAGGATTAGAGATGAAATGGCCAAGCACTACCACGAGGCTCCATAAAAACCTTCACATGATCTATTGTTTCCTTGTAATTCTAGTTCTTTTCCCGATGACCTTCCCTCACCTATCCCCTGCCATGGAGGAGGGACCAGCCCCTTGGAGCGACCTTAATATCCGATTCAGTACTCGCCCCTTGACCCCTCCTGAGTCTCTTCTGATCGAAAAAATTCCTCTCCCAACCCTTTCGGTGGCACGGCCCTTCGTGGCCCCGGCCCCACAAGCCGTCATTTTTGAAACGGATCAACGACACCGAATAGCCATTCTCTCGAAGGAAGACAACGGATCGCTCGTATTGTTTCGCCTTGAAGAAATCCCCCTTGATCCCAAGCTGCCAGGCCTGGTTCAATGTGCCCAGCAACGAGGCTGCGCACACGACAGGACCCCCCATACCGGAGGGCTGGGTTGTGTCGCCCTCTGTCTCAAGGAAATACTGGAAGCCTCAGAGCCCATTCCCCCGTCCTAAGATCATGAAACTCGAAGACCTGCTCGTCCAAGCTACGACCCAACTCACCAAGGAACGCGAGTTTTCGATGAGCCGTGGGTTGGACGCTCCCATCGACATTCCCCATGCCACTCACTTACGAACCGTCGGCTCTCTGCACGTATATAGCTGCGAGGTCCCCCCAGGTACGTTTTTTATCCCCGATGTCCCCATTACGCTTCTACCTGGGAATGACATGGAGCCCACCGAAGGCTTTCTCCTGTGTTCGGCCGAAGGGGCTTTGATCATTCAAATCTTTGACCACGTGGGACACAGCTTGGACCATTGCACTCTCATTCCCGACACATCCGGCTATTTGGAAACGGGAGGTGAACGACTGTCCGCCATGTCCACCAAACCCGATTCCTTTACCTTAGGGCCTGCAGAGCGATTGGTACCATGGATTGCCCAAGACCCGGCATCAGATATTGCTTCCGTCCGACAGAACATTCCCCCCAATGTTCTCACCACCATGTGGGAAATCGATCAACCGACGCGGTGGACCACACTCACAAAATTCATGGTTGAGCAGGTCAAAAAAAATAAGCGGATTCTGCTGGTGGCCCCCGATCATGAGACGGTCGATCAAATCACAGGATTCGCGGCACGGGGATTAAAACTGGCCGCCCTCCCTCACCGAAGTGTGCTTTGCCGGTATGAACTGCCGATACTCACGAAAGTCGCGGGACTTTCCATTGAAGAACTCGGGTTCGAAGCCCAAATGTATCAATTTTATGCCAAGGCCAATGCCAATAAAATAGCTTTGCGGAAGAAGTATGATCGATTTCGAGAATTGACTCCCATCCTGGCCTACAAACGGGACAAACAAAAAGATCTCAATGAAGTCAAACTCCTGGAATGGCGCCTGCTCACCCAACTCAGCGACTGGCAAGGGAAGGTGAAAAATATCGACAAAATCGTCGCCGACTATGAGGCACTGCCCATCTGGAAACGCATGGGAATGCAAGTGGCGGGGAAAAACATCGAGACTCTGGGGGAGTACCGAGAAATCTATACGAGAAAAATTTCTGGGTTGATGAAAGAAGTCGAAGTGGCCCAATCCCGTATTGCTGAGCTCATTCCGGAGGCCACCATTCCCAAAGATTTACGACCCGAATATGACGAATTAAAAGAAGAAATCACACGATTGGGGGGCACCAAAAAAATCCGTGAAATGTTGGCCGCCGGGGAAGGCACGAACCGTCAGGCCTTTGCCCAAAACAAACGCATCATGGCGACCACACCGGGACGTCTCCTGATCGACCCGCTCTTTCGAAAAGTGCCATATGATATTTTAATCGTGGAGCAGGCTCCTCGGGTCCCTACCCCCCTCCTCATGGCTTGTACAGGTCTCATTCGCGAACGGATTGTCCTAAGCGGAAATATTCATGATTTAGAGAAAGAGCCTGGAGAGGGCCGTTGGCCTCAAGCTCTATTGGAAACCATCCAACGGTCATCAGCACAGCCCACAAGTGTGGGATAACCCTCTTTTCCCTTCCTTAGCCAATCAACACCAAGGTTTCTCTTGACCGGTTTTGGGCAAAAGAGGATAATCCTCCTCTCATGCCGAAGTGGCGGAACTGGCAGACGCACCAGATTCAGGGTCTGGCGTCCATTGCGGGCGTGGGGGTTCGAATCCCCCCTTCGGCACCATTTTTCTCCCTTTATTTTTCAATAATTCCCCCCCATAAACCTTAAATAGCTGCTTGGTTTCCTCCCCCCAACAAACATGTATTTCTTTTTATAATTGTCAAGATTTTGTCAAGTGAACAAACCGCCTGGGCCTTATGTTAAGGTGAAAGATGGGCATACCTTATTGTCATCCTAATGGATTTATGCCCGAGTAATTTACTCACGGTAGCTAAGAGAACACCCGCCATCACCAACCACGATGCAAAGATATGCCGAAGGTCGTGGAAATGGAAATCGGTCAACCCAATTCGCCGACAGGCTGCCTTAAACCGTTTTCGGGTAACTTTAAATTTTTTCCCGGAATCATCTTGAAATACCCACGGCACATCCATTCGGGTCCGTAAACCAACCAAAACTGACCGTACTGTTTCATTAATCGGAATTTTTCGAGCTTCTCCATTCTTGGTCTCCGTCAGCGGAATGACCCCTTGGGTTAAGTTGATTTGATCCCAGGTAAGATTCAGAATTTCCCCACGGCGCATGCCCGTATGGAGGGCCGTTATCACCAACGAGCGAAAAGGTTCCTGACAGGCTTGAATCAATTGGGCGGCTTCTTGATGCCCTGCTAAATACCGAAGCCTCCCTGGAGGTTCCTTTTGTTTTTGCACAGCCCTGAGGTCCTCTCGAACCTTAGACGTGCCCCCTACCCTCGACAAGGCAACCGGGGAAATGATCCTGTGTAGGAAGGGCAATTTTACACAGAAATCAGTCTGTCAGGAGACGGATTTTGGAGAAGGTATCTATTATGAATACCCCCGTAAGGGGTAAAAATATTGGTGTGGAGATTCGTCTGCTGGGAGAGGGAAATTGAAGAAGAGAGGAGTTAAAAAAGGCAGCTTAGAAGGACACCCGAATTACATGATCCCCCGGAGCCCAAATGCCCCCTAAGTTTCTCATGCCCTGTGTTCAACTTGAGCTGACACCGGACAGTGGGCGTTCATGAATTACATATGAAACCCAAGTTCAGAAGTAGATAGGGACGCGCCAAATTATTTCAGAGGGGGAAGATTACGTTGAGAATTGAAAATTGGATACTTCTAGTGTAAGATTTTCTCCCGCGTTGGAAAAACCAAAATATGGAGTAGGCAATGAAAAAGCCATTTCGATTGATCTCACTATCACGTAACTTTCCATTATCTGCTCTCATCGGAGCCTTTCTTATCATCTTTGGTCCCTCCATGGGGAGGGCACAGGTTTGCGAAGTTAATGATTTAGAATTTATTGGAACGGGCGGGGAGAACCTCCTGGTGTATTGGGAAGAAAGCTGCGGGCTAGACGATGCCGTGAAATACCGAACCTCAACCGACCGAGGAGCCACCTGGGGTGGAATACAGACCCTGGCTACCTCGGCGACGGTAGGAGTTTTCGAAGATTTTGATGGAATCCGCCGAATCACTCCTCAGGGGCGACTCGTGGCGAGTTTTGCCGTGACAGAACAGGGGCAGGCCAAATTGAAAGTGATGACCTCGGACGATTTCGGTCAAAATTGGTCCGCCCCGTTCCTGGTGTGGAATATTTCGACTGACCTCCCTAATTTTAGTGACTTCACCGGGTGTCCGACCCTTACGACCTCCTATGCTCGGAGGGCAAGTGTCCTTGCCCTTCACACAGTCATAGAAGAGTCTGGGATCACGGCCACTGCCTATATTGTGAGATCTTTGGACCAAGGGGCAACTTGGGAATTGCCTCAATCACTCGGGCCAGTTCCTCTCCTTTGCGACGATTAACCCACCCCTACACAATGGGTTTTAATGGAGGTTTTACTCCAGATTCTCTTCTTGTGAACGAGGGCAAATGTTTTAATGCTACCCTAGAGAGGATGGCCTGGTTTCTGACCACCCCCTAATCAGGGTCTTGTTCCTTTGTGTGGGGTGAGCGCGTAAAGACCGCTTGACTCGCCCCATGCCTCCGTATTTGGCCTGCCCCATTTTTAGTCCAGATTGTCCGTGAGTTTTTTGGCAAATGATAGGTCTCCCTTTTCTAGGCTAACTGCAGAGAGAGGTATTTGACTGGATATGTTCCCTTAATGGCACTGGCTGTCTGAAAACCGAAACAAAATCTAATAATGGTTTTCCAAATGTCCACTCCTCTAATGGACGACTCAACACCTCTCCCCTTACCTCATCTTTTACCGGCCTGGCACCGGGGCCATTTACCAATAACCCCAAAGCATGCCCCCTTCTATTGACCAATCAACAATCAAGTCTAAGACCATGCACCAGAATACCTTTTTGTTGCCAATTTTAAGTCTCCCAGCAGACTAGAAATGGAGAAAATATCTCTGTTGAATACCATAGAAGGGGTAATAATATTGGGGTGGAAATACGTCTGCTGCGAGAAGGATTTTGGAAGGGAAGAGGGTTAAATAGGCAGATCACTATGAGAAGGGAAACTGCCCCATATTATTACACAGAGGCAAAACTGTATGTCCTCAGCCTAAGTTGGACAAATGATGTGGGGTTGCAAAGGTGCTGTATGGAAATGGTTCATAAGTCCCCCGACACCACTCTCACGCCCTCAACCTTTCTGCCCTCACCACCAGATCTATCCTCACCTCCTGATGACCTATTTGAGAGTCTCTTCAGGTCGACGAACAAGAAAATGTAACGTTTTCAACTGCACTAAAGGTTGCTCTATGAAAGTGACATTAACTGCAAAAGCCGATTCCCGCTACAGTTTTGGCCCTCATTATCTTTGGTCCGCAGCCATGTTTTCGAAATACGCTTATGACATTGAGCAAACTCATAGTTCCTCAATTCCAGATGACCAGCGAATACAATTTGAAGGGTACATTGTTTCCATAATCATGTTATGCGTGGCCGCACTGGAAACTGAAATTGATGAGGTGATAAGGCATGGACCTGGCGGTCATCTTGGAACCAATCAAATTGACAAAGATGCTAAAGCTTTTTTAGAACCTTTAATAGACCTACTCGATAAACAAAGTGCCCTGGAAAAATTTTGTAAGGTTTTACATTTATTAAAAAAACCAACTTTTGAAAAGGGTGAACAACCGTTTCAGTGGTCTATCCCCGAAATTGTGGACACATCTAAAAAGCGCGAGAATGCGCCAGGAGGTGTGTCATGGCACAACGCAAACGGTATTCCAAACAATTCAAAGAAGAGGCCCTCCGCCTAGTGAGCCAGGAGGGAGTTAGTCTTGCCCAAGTGGCTCAGGACCTGGGCCTCGATGCCAGTATGCTCCGACGTTGGCGCAAGGAGGCTGGCATGCAAGGGCCTCAGGCCTTTCGTGGCCACGGTTTTGCCCGTGACGAAGAACTGGCTAGATTGAAACGGGAATTGGGCCGGATGAAGCGAGAACGGGATTTTTTACGCGATGCGGCGGCGTACTTTGCCAAGGAATCGAAACGCGGTTTCAGTGCATAGCGCGTCATCGTGCCGCCTATCCGATTCGGCTGATGTGTCGGGTCCTTCATGTCTCGGTTAGTGGATACTATGCGTGGCAACGTAGGCCTGACAGCCGAAGAAGGTGTGAGAATCGCAGGCTGCTAGCTGAAATCCACACGATCCATGCGAAGAGTACTGGGACCTATGGCAGTTTGCGGGTCCAGGCAGAAATGCGTGATCGAGGGCATGCCTGTGGGCGGCATCGGGTTGCCCGTCTGATGCGATCGGCTGGGCTTCAAGGCATTCCCAAACGACGGTTTCGGCGAACGACCACCCGCGATCATCGACTGCCAGTTGCTCCGAACCGGCTGAACCAAGACTTTTCGGCGACTGGGCCGAACCAACGGTGGGTGAGCGATATAACCTATGTGCGCACCGGCGAAGGCTGGCTTTATGTGGCTGTTATCCTTGATCTCTATTCCAGGAAGGTCGTGGGCTGGAGTACCAGTGTTCGACTCCAACGCGACTTGGTTTTGGAAGCGCTCAAAATGGCGTTAGGGCAAAGAACACCTGCACCTGACTTGATTCATCACTCGGATCGCGGCAGTCAATACGCCAGCCCGGAGTTCCAGAACCTTTTGAAAGCCCACGGGATCACCTGTAGCATGAGCGGCGTAGGAAATTGCTTCGATAATGCGGTGGCCGAAAGTTTCTTTGCCACCTTGAAACGGGAGCGGGTGCATCGGCGTTACTACCAAACACGAGGTGAGGCCAGTGCTGATGTCTTTCAATTCATCGAGGTCTTTTATAACCGGCAACGACGGCATTCAGCAGTTGACCAGAGAAGTCCGGAACAGTTCGAGACAATAACCGCCTAAAATCTTACCCAAATCTTACAACTTGTTTACGACTTTCGCGCGCGCTTGCCATAGACTCCCCTTGGAGGTGCGAGGTTGACAAATAAGCTGGAAACGGTACAGTGCCATTTCCGGATCGTGACTATTTGCTCTTCCCTGGGCTTACCCACCCTGTCCACGAAACCGGGACAAAACCACTATGGGAAATGTCGGGTTAGAGAATTTTGTTAGAGTTAAAAACGGTACCATCTTTCCGAAAGATAGTAGCAGCCGTGTAGTGGAAGTTATTCTCATTCTGACCCGATCTTCTCCCCAATGAGCAAACCCACTAGATGTGTCTACCATTTCGGGATCAAGACCAC
The DNA here is from genome assembly GCA_965223495.1 of Nitrospirales bacterium. Classification (GTDB taxonomy): domain Bacteria; phylum Nitrospirota; class Nitrospiria; order Nitrospirales; family UBA8639; genus Nitrospira_E. Next base: position 2,367,825 of record OZ245001.1, read on the forward strand.
CACTAAAAAACTGGCACTTTGGAATAATGTTTGTGCAGCCAATCTGTCAGGTAAGGGATTCAAAATGGCTGCAACGCCATAGCAGAATGGGTTGGACCAGGATTCATTGGTTACTGTGAACGAATTAATGATTAAAGGGAAATTTATCACACTTATTTACCCCGTCACCAATATAAAGGAGAAAAGATGGGAACAAAAAAAACCAACCCGAGAAGCAGCCGATGGATCGGTCCGAATATTGGTTATTTTATTGACGATAGCGTAATGAGCCTTAAAAATTTAATTACGGGAAGTTCTGGTGCGCTCCGCACCATCGAAAATGCAACGGACAACAAAATTAAATTTTTCGAGATGGATTGGGAGGAGCGCTATTCGGGGGGCGACCACCTCTATTTTAAGGAAGGGGAAAGCTGTAGCAGTGCCATTGGGCGTGCTGTCAGAAGATTTCAATCTGACGGAGGAAAGCACGATATCAATCTTAATCCCGAAACGTGTGACAGGGTGGGTATCATCATTCATGAAATCTGCCATGCCTTCGGTATGTGGCATGAACACAATCGCCAAGACAGGAATAAGATCGTCAAAGTTCTATGGGAAAACATTCAAGAAAAGCGGCATAATTTTAAGAAGTACAAAGCTAGTCAAGGCTATGATGTGGGCAAATACGATTTTGGATCAATCATGCATTATTTTAATTCCGCATTTGGGAAAGATCATTTCAACTTTCGTCTTTTTTTTGAGTATCCCTTAGAATACGTTGGCAGTTATTCCATTGACTCCACCACGTTTACATTGTGGTTAAACAGGTCCAAGGGCATCTATAAAGTTCATAAAATGAATCCAGAGGGTAGTCTAGGGGAGAAGATCGTCTATTCGCGGAATCTGGGGGAAGGAGGGTGGGAGAAAGCACTGGTCTTCAACCTGAATTCAACCAATTATCTCTTTCTCCTTAAACGGAGTAACGGTGATATTCAAATACGAGAAATATTGCCCAGTGGCAGGGTAAGCGCCATACGATCGACAAGCGGAATTGGTTTTGGGAGCGGAGTTTGGTTTGGAACTTCCTGGTCAAGAGCCCAAACTTTCGAGTTAGAGGGGGAACGCGCCATTTCCCTAATCAATAACCATACAGGCGATTTGTTTCTAACGAGGATTTCGTCATCAGACCTGTTTGTTGTTCCAAGGGCACGAGAGTATAAATTAGCCACAGATTGGTCGTGGAATCAGGCGGAGATTTTTAATCACCGGGGGGATACTTACCTATATCAGCAGAATAGTCGCACAGGTCGGTACCGCATTTCTCGCCTCTCTTGGGGGGCTGGGCCAATAAAAGAACTTCATTCAGGTAGGACATCAGGCAATTGGAAACTAGTCAGGTTTTTCCCAAGTGGAGATTCCACCTTTCGCTTTTTATTATCGAATGTTGCGGGGACCAGAATACCTGCTGCCCTGTCCGTAGTGCATGAGGTAAATGCTAACGGGTCCATTCGTGCCTCTGGTTCAAGCAGGTTAAACAATGCCGTTTCCGCTAACCTCCTTGGTAGTGGTTGGAAAGATGCTACAACTTTTATGGCAGGGACAAGTGGGACCAGGTCCAGGTTTTTGATGCTCCTTAAAACCACCATAGGAAGGAATTACAAGCTTAATGGGGGATCTATAAACAAAAGCGCTGTTCGTCGAAGAACCCTGGAGCCTAAACCCGACGCTGATCCCAGTGAATACTCGGGAAGTCCTAACAACATGCGTGGGGCAATTGCATTAACTTCCGGGGATATAAGAGTCCTTAAAACCATCACCCGGAGATCATAAAAACCCAAGGTTCTCTCATGGCATACTTTCCTCCTTCCTTATAGGTGATATAGCCGGAATTACAAATGGACAAATAGGTGAAGAGGGAACTAATCCGAGGGGAGGCAGTCGCAGTTCCTTTTATCGACTTCTGATATATGACCTCACACCGACTTTATCCCCGAACCCTCCACTATGCTGCTCTTCGGCACGGGAATAGCCGGCTTGGCGGCGTGGCGATGGAAAAGGGGAAGTCAGACTTAGGCTAGAATCTCAAAGATTTCTGTAAAGGAGCCCCTTACCGTGCTGTTTTAGGGGCTCTTTTTTGTCTAAGGGCCACTCCGAGAATGGATCAACCTTGCTGAGTATGGTATGAACTCTGTCTCAATCCAAATTCCGGAGGGGCTTTCAGCTCTTTTTCGGGCTTAACTCACCTGTCCACGAAACCGGGGCCAGACCACAGACCATGGATCTTATAGTAAAATTACGACATGCATTAATTCATTATAAATCCGAATGGGGGGAAGATTTAGAAAGGAAAAAACTATTTCAGGCATTACAAAAACTTAATCATCAAAGACCATCGTTCGTTAAGGAAAGTCAAAACTTTTTCCCTCACCAATGTCTGAATGTAGATCTGGCTGTTTGGGCAATAAGGACCTCAGTTACGTTCCTAGATAAATTTTATGATTTCCTAGGAATTTCCCGGCGTCTAAATCCATATCGTGAACGAATATTCCAAAGCTTGCCCAATAAAATACCATTATAGTATTCGGAAAACCTTCCAAATTATTTATCAGTCCGTTTCCTCCTCCTGCAGCATCTGTTCCTCCTGCTCCACCGCTCATTTTCCTTCGAGGTGCCTATCCCCCCGCTAGTCCGGAAATGAATACTGCTGAATATGTGAGAACAAAACTTACAGCTCCATGCAGAAATACCTGTTTTTGCGCAGTTTCAGTCTGCCAGCAGACTGAATTTTAAGAAAACTATTCTAGCGCATACCCCAGTAAGGGGGAAAAATATTGGTGCGAAAAAAAGTCTTCTGAGAGACTGATTTTAAAAGAAGAGAGGGGTTAAAAATGGCAGGTTAGAAAGATACCCGAATTATATGAACACACAGGGCCAAAAAAAAATACCTTATGTTTTGACCCTCCGTGTTTAAATTGTGCTGACGACATACAGATTGAACAAATCGGCAAAAAATGGGAAACTTCATTGCCAATCTCAAGTAAAACCTTGGGCGTAAGAAACACTTTGCCTGAGTGAGGACTGAGTTCTAAGACTTTGCATGTTCATATGGGAAATGTCGGTTAAAAAATAGCACATCCATTTTTTCCCTGGTAAATAATCCACCTAAAAAAATCCAAGAAAATCTGTGACTCACCATGCAAAGGAGATAATGATATGGACATGCCTACCCTAAAAGGAATACTGAGTAAAGGCGTTTATACCATGAACATTGTCGGCGCTTTTGGGAAACCCAAAACAGTGACATTAACCGCACCTCCCGGAACGAACCTCACTTTTACCACCCTCGGAACAGGTTCAATGAAACGCGTAGTGAAAGTTGATAATGAAAATTGGGTCTTGGCCCTTTCAGGAGATTCAGACGCAGCAAAGACAGACATGGACGGCGAAGTGAGCACACTCCTTGGGCTAGCGCTCCACCGAATACGAGTACCGCAACCGTTTCGTACAACAATAACGAAAGATGAAATACTATTTGAAATGACGGTCTATAACGAAGATATTGGAGACGAAAAAGTGTATCCAGCCTTTATACAACAGTACCTTCCTTACGTCGAGATGGATAAAATCGCAAGAAAAGAAGACTTCGCGAAAAACAGTATACTCCAAGGTAATGTTGTGCCTGCCACAATTCAAACCACGGTCGATGACTTAACAACAATATTAACCCGTTTAAAGCAACGGGAATGGGGCGATTTTCAGGTGATGTATGACCGACAAACTGGATACGTCTACGTATTTGACCCATTGCCCGACAATAATTCCGGCACATCCTTCGTACCCTTGGTTAAACGATGGCTGGACGATATAGAGATAGCCCGCGAGTTGCAACGCCGACGGCGGCAACAACCCGGACGTCCCCGCCGACAATCTTTTTAACGCCTTTAGTATTCCACAATTAAAGGAGACTTGCTCAGATGATGTATGAGGTTCATCATTGAACCAAATCCCCATGGTTCCATAGCCACCCGACACCCCTCCTCCTACCTCACTCTTTACCTGCCTGGCACTCGGTCCATTTCCAGTAAAGCCCAAATCATGCCCCCTACCCTTAAAACATCTGGTGTTAGATAGGTGTTAAAAAGAGAGAGAAATACAAAGAAAGAGAGGGGAAGGGAGAGGAAGAGGGAGAAGATGAATAAGCAGTGTTGATACAGGTAGGAGAAGGGGATTGCTGAATTATCAACGACTTCAGCAATCCCCTTCTAGAGAATCCCCCTTCGGCCCCGTGCTTTTTTAGGACCGTCCTCCTTCGCTTTTTATTCCCACCTTACCCTTTTCTTTAAATTATTCTTCACCCAGTTGAATGGTTTCATCGACGATCCGATGCTTTGGGAGCCTAATAAGTTCGAATCGGCCTTCTATTTCTGTTAGCTTCAGTCCATGATGGAATTGAAGGGGTTAAGGAAGAGGGGCTCAAACTCCTTCTTCCGACAAGCCTATGCGTCACTCGAATTGTCGGGAACCTCAAAGGCCATTGGTAGAGGGGCGTTGAATATAAAGACCGCATACCACGAGGAAAGCTGAAACAACATATTTTAGTATTTGCATTGCTTTTTCGACATGCAAAAGCAATTGTGACTTCCATTCAAAATATGCACCTTCGGGATAAGAGACAAATGAATTGTCCTCTCTGGAAGAGATAATATGAACAAAATCACCCTTGTTAGGGGGATATGCTCTTTTTAGCACTTCAAGGTTTTGCGATAAATCCTCAACACTGAGCACCAATCCATCATCGTCTCTTGGAACAACCTCCGCGTCAGGATCGAATACATGCCAATCATCATCGTACCAAGCTTCCATGAGGACATGACCATTTAATCCAACGTGTCTAGCTTTTATCCCTTCCCGAAGTGCCATATGCATTAGCAAAAACGATGACTGACTACATATGAGAGAATAACCTTTTGCCACAAAGATCTCTGGATCCATGATTATTCCCAATGTCGGATGGATTTTCCCCGCAAAATATAGCAGCCAATTTGTCAAAAGAGTGTGCCTTGCCCCCTCATTGTGAGTGAATCTATCAATGACTACATTGAAAAGTACCATCATCTTCTGTTCATCACTTATTGATTCAAACTTTGACTTTCTCCTGCTAGCTTCTGCTATCAAATCGTCAATACTGTGAGTTCGCACCACTAACGATTCATCAAATCGTTCCCAGGGACGTGGAGGGTACCCATCATAACCACCTTGAGGGGTCATATCACCGAATAAGGTCATACCCAGTAGGGTCACCCCAATAAGGATAACGAACTTTCCAATTTTATTCAGCAAATCCTCACCTACCTCAAACGAAACAAATTACTCTACTGCGAATCCAAAAAGGTACCATTTAGGATCGAAAACTGATAGTGAAGTTTAGGTGACTGGCAAGTTACGGTCTCCTTAATAATAGCTCCCCAAAACTCATTTTTTTTGGTCCCACCCTTTGTGATTGAATCCCTGCAAAGCATCCCACCTGAAGGCTAAGAGGTTACCAGTTTTACTGTCCAAGAAAGTCCCCAAAAACAAGCCAACAGATCACGAAACTCAACCTAAGTTGGGCAAAACCAAGAGAGAGGTTAATTCGGATTCAATTTTATTGGAGTCTGACTCTAATATTCCCAATGAAATCCTATCTGTTTTTCAACCTCGACGTCTCGAGCAATCGGACAGAGGCTCTCTTCCACCTAGCTTCCTATATCCTAGAATGACCTGATGTGGAACTCAGTGACGGAGGAATTGTACCTTTCCTGAAGAATAGCGCTTTTAACTGTAATGGCGACCGTTCGACTCCTGAATTGGGAGAGAATGATTGGAGGAGATAGGATGGTGGGCTAGAAAAAATGTTGGGAAACCAGAGCCGTTTTTGTTGGGTTACGGCAATTGACTGGCTTGAATGTAAAAACGAGCTCGTTTGATCTTATTAATGCAGTTCGGATACTTATCGAACTGTTGTTGAATCTTAGCAGCGCTAAGCAAAGTCGCGGCTTTGCTCCAACTTACAGTCTGGCTGAATCCCCTCGATTTGGCCAGATCAAGCTCAGCAAATCCTGCATTTAGCCCTTGATGGCATTTGAGGGCCATTTGGGGCTTTTGGGGAGTGCCCGCACAACTGGCAAGAAGGAAGGTTAGGGCTCCCACGAAAATAGTGAAACGGTATTTTTGAAAATCCATCGAATAACAACCTACAGGTTTGATCGATTACAAAATACTCCCAAATTCCCCAAATTCGACCTTTCTTGTCGGCTGGTTTCTTCTAACCTTGAAGGATATTTAAGATAAATCCACTAAAAATGATTTCCCCATCATTGAACTGGGGGGGGGGCAGAAGACAAATTTAGACGGTAGTGGAGATACTCTTTTCAGTCCAAGTTTCGCCTGTTGGTAACGGGCTTTTAAGAAGGGAGAAAAAGACAATTGAAGGTTTCTGGTGAAAAATTCTTTTGGAAATGTAGCCTGCAGCAGGGAGTGGTTTTGGAAATATATTAAAAAGGGAAGTGTTACCTAAATCTGGGATGTGGATAGAGCAACCAAACATCCATTCAAATCCTCTGTCTCTGAGCGAAAGTAGTTTTCTTACCATTTTTCGCCAAGATCCTCACATTCTTCATTCCCCATATCTAACCCGATGGAGGTTTTGGTACAGTACCTCAACGAAACCACAGGTTGGGGATTTTCATTTATCAACCCCGACCAACTAAGGTCCGCATTTATGTTTTCATAGGACGAAACATCGCTATCCACCCCCAAGTCTCAAAAACGATTTTCCACCCGACACCCAATATTTTCTGACCGAATGTTTTCGTTTCTAGCAACCGTCATCCTTTCCTTGATATTTTTGGAATCAGGCCTGCCTTCAAACCAGCTCTCTCAAGAAGAATCCAGTCAGACTGTGGAAATGGTCTTTAAGGGATCAGGGCCACAATCCACCAAAGCGTTCACGGTTGAAGACGGGTGGACCATCCACTGGGAATCAGATTCTCCTTCGTTTAAATTACTCGTCCATGGGACGGCGCAACGCCCCTATTCCGGGCCAATCAACGAGCGGGACAAAGTTGTGCAATGGTTTGAGTCGGTACAACCGATTGTGTTAGCCAATTCCACAGAATCAACAGGCCAGGCCGTTCATCCTTTTGGAGGAACCTTTTACCTCAAGGTTTTAGCCGAAGGTTCCTGGATTCTCCATCTCAGGACGGTTAAAGACACCAAGGACTATCTGGACGTTCCATACACGGCAGCCCCGTAGCCAACGAACCTAACTAGGCCTTCATCCGACATTGAATCCCTTGAAACCGATTCGAAATTGGAATACTGCGAATATTCTGTTCCGAAGATCAGCCCGAAAATACCGTAGTCACCCATCAAAACCTCTACCCTCTCATGTCGATTTTCTCGGGCTCGAAGGGTCGTTAGGTTCTGAAATGAGGATGATTCCCCATACAATCGCTCCGAACAACTCCTAAAAACCCTTCAGGCAGAATTATTTTGGTTCACGGCAAAAAAAGCGTGAAGAATTTTTTTCTAATTTTGAAAAAAGGAATAGGGCTTTTTCTGGGAGCCCTCTTGCTTCTCCTTGGGGGGTTTATGGGATGGGAAAACATGCAAGCGCCAGGGGCTCTCAATATCCCAATCTTGATTCTATCCGGAGCCGCCACCCTGATAGGCGCAATCACATTATGGTGGGCATTCAAAAAAAATGAAAAGTCTTAACTCATTCACCCAGAGCTTGTTCTCTACGTCATGATTTTGGGACTAATGCCTAAAGCATTGTTTAATAAACTTCACCGAAAAGAACACAACACATAGAATGACCATGTCAAGGATGATGAGCATGGGAATGGGGTTGGACCACTTGTCCATATTAGTCGTTTGGTTAAAGTACGGGGCACCACTTCCAAAGGCTTCCTGTAAGTTTAGAACATTGATCCAAACCCCAAAACCCACGATCCCACCAATAAACATCACTCCCAGCCATCCTAAAATTTTTTGTCCTTGAGGTGAACGGACTCCTAGTACTGAACGGTTAGATGAACTTGGCACTTTTTCGTTCCTCCACTTCTGGCCTTCAAATCTTTAATGAATTTATTCATGTGCTTGGTTAAATCAATACACCCCGCACTCCCAGGGATTTTCCCGCCATGAATAAAAAATCCTCCTCGACCGTGTGTTTGTGTAGTAGGAAAAGGATGAATGGAAATGCGAAAATCCCCCCATGCCGCAGTCGGGGAATTAAATTTGTACCAAGCATTTTCCCAAAGCTCATCTAGACGAATCCAATATTTTCCAACGGGGATTGGACCTACGTCTCGTATTTTTTGCCTTTCAACACGATAGTCAAACTTTCCATTGCTCGAAGGTTTCCCCGAGACGGCCGGGTATTGGAGTACTCCCTTATCGGTCGTTAAACTCAAATGTTTTCCATCAAATTTCAAACTTACCCGCCCACAATGGGGAAATTGAGATATGTACCTTTCTTGGGCGTATGGTCCCCCACCTGGAGAATTTCCACTCTTTGTGTTTGTTGTTTGAGACCCCATGAGAGCTCTTGCCTTTCTTTTTCTACACCCAATGTTTTTCTTGGACCTAGAAAATACAGGTTAATATTATTTAACCATCTATCGGAGGGGATGGGAAATGATTCCTCCTGCGATATTGAATCTGCTTAAACGTTTTTTTAAAGCAAGAGCAATGCCTAGGGTCTTTTTTTATTAAAAACAGAATAACAGCCTGTCATCTCTTTCTCGGATTGATTTTTAAGAACATTCGGAAAAACCACCTCAAATATACCTCAATTCGGCACAAAAGATTTTTTAAAATCCTTTAAATGGGAATTGAAACTATTAAAAAGGCCCTCTTTTAATCCCTCAAGGTTTGAGACTTAACAAAGGAGGACCAGCTTCTCATTTTGCCCTGGCTCTGTGTGCGACAATTAGAAAAAGGTCAATTCCTAAACAATCGTTAATTTCCACGTCCCGATAGATTTCCCACTGACACAAACCAGCATAGGTTGGATTGAAGCCTGAAATTCCCAAATCCTCTGGCTTTGGATTGAAACTGAACTGCCCCTACCCTTTAATATAGGTGAAAATGTGAGAAAAAATTGATAAAGAGCTATTTTTCCAAAGTCCCTTATACTAAAATTTCTACATGAACTGCAGATTAAGGTGACATCACCCCGCTATGCGTCTCAGCCAAAACTCTCGGAGAGAATTTCAACTCGGAAGGAACATCAATTAGCAGAACCTTTATGAAACAGATCATTGGATATGTTGGCCTACTGCTTGGGGTCCTTTTCTGTCTCTCGGGCTGTGCCACGACCAAAACCTACAGCAAGCTGGAAATCGATCCCGATCATTCTATGACCTTCCCAAACACCACCAGGCTCACGGCTTCCGGGGCGATCGAGGCCTTATTTAAGATGGCCCACCAGGACCATCAGTTTGAGGTCACGAACCAAGGCATGAAAGTTTCCAGAAACTTCACCTATCTTTCCAACACTATCCTGGAAACCTGGGAAATTGAGATCGAGGACACACCAAAAGGATTACGCATTCGGGCCTCCGCATTAGCCGAATCGGATAGCCTGCAATACCCCGCAACCGCCCCACATTATTATGAGTTGTTTTTCAGAAGACTTCGTTATTTTCTTCGGCAATCCGATGAATGGGAAACCTGCACTGAATATGAAACACGAACGGCCAACCTTTTTAAACATTACAAGTTTTTATGTACCGCCAGCCAAGATTCGATCCCCAAGCCCCTCTGGCCCCAATACGGGATTTCTGATTCCCAATAAGAGCCTCATTTCCAGCTGTCAATGACGGTGAAGTCTTCATCCACATGCTGCATCTGAGCGTTGGTAGCCAAACGCCTCCGACAGTAACCCCGATCCCTTTCAAACCCTAACCCTTTTGGGGAATTGTGGTGTGCGATGTAGAGTCTTTAGTTTGAAATGAATCCATAATTGCGACTACCACTACCCCCTCAAAAGGGGATTATTATGTGGCTCGAAGACCAACAAACGACACACACCTGGTTTAACGGCGCAGAGATCATCCTGAAAAAGGAAGGACGGGACTATGCTTATCGGTTTGACGGAGAACCTGGAGATTGGATTGAGGGACTTCCTGAGGGCATGGTGTGGGCCGATGCGCAAGCGCTGTTCGGAGATTCGTTGTAATCCCCTAGATAAAAAGACCAGTGGGGCCTGCAGAACGTCCTACTCCCCTTCGATGTAGAATTTCGCACCGGAGAGGGTGATAGGCTCGGGTAATGCGGCCTGTCTTCAGGCAATGTGCCCCTTCCGTTAGATATCAAAATCCTCAGGAAAATGGGCAGCTTGAATTTGTTGTTGCGACGCCACTCTTCCAAGTAACGCCAATCGACTCATATTGTTGGGCTTATCCATGTCTTGGAGACCCTTCACCTCCCGAGGCTTGAGGTCAACGTGTAATTCACGCTTGAGCCACTCTCGATCCAATACCACGTTATACCGCAAATAGGAAAACAGCTCGGCCCCACCCACCACATCATGCCGCAAATCTCCGACTTCTCGGTCGATCTCCCAGGCCGTGGGGCTGCGAGACATCCATTGTAAGATGGTTTGATTCATCGCATCGCAATCATTCATGAGGGACATTAACGCTTGGAGGGAAACTTTGGCGGAGGACATGTCCATGACTTCTTGGGCGGACAGACGAACTTCTTGGGTCCCCGTACCCACCGACACCAACAATAAATGATCCGGTCCCGTTTTCCACTGCAGTCCAAATCCCTCCGTCGTCGCCATCAACAACAATTGGAGTGCCGGATTATTGTGCGGACTCACCCCCCCATCCACAAAGGCACCATCCACCGCATTGGCAATCGTTAATCGTTCGGGGTTGAAATAGTGCGGAGCGGCGGTACTGGCTCGCACGACCTCCCGAAGGAGGTAGTCCTTATTGGGTTTGGTTTTCCCCTTTTTTCCTACCGGATTAAAATACCGGCCCTTGGGGTTATTCATCAGGGGCCAAGGGCTACCGGTATCCAACCGTTTGGTCATGATCATTAACCCCGTTTGCAAATCTTCACTTCCCAACGTTCGATCACCAAATTGAGCGGTCAGGGCCTTCATGAGCGGGGTTCGGGGAAATTTGGATTGAAGAATCCCAAATCGCCAAAGGGAACGCGTAAATACCTGCTCGGCCAACTGATTGTAAAGGCCTTCAAGTTTCTCTACCGACCACCCTAAGGCCAAGCCGGTAGCGATGATAGACCCCGTAGACGTTCCTCCGATCAAATCGAAATAGTGACACAGTCGAAAATTTGGGTCATTTCCTTTTCGTGTTCGTAACAGCGTTTCAATCTCCCTTAAATACTGGAGCGTGAGAATACCCCGCACGCCCCCTCCATCCAGAGACAAAATTCGTTTGGGGCCCGGCCCGAATAGATGTTCGTCTCGCGTGCGATTACTCATCGTTCCACCGAATACACATCAATGTTTTGATAAAGGCAATTTGGCACAAAATCATGTAGCGTCCAATCCTCACCTTTTAATTTTGACATATTGGATAAGAGAAAAATCATGAAGGGCAGGCTCGAACCATAGACCCTTAGGTTGTTCATGAAAAGGTAAGGACCTCTATGACAGGTAGATTATGAGAACGAGCTTCTTCCGCAAAATTCACGGTCAAGTCTTTCGGACCCCGCGGGGAACCGTCCCAAACGATCATCGCCTTTACCAAGAATAGATCAGGTCCCGACGAAGATGGCGGGAGTCCGGACACGGCTCCCAACGACATCGCCTCTTGTACCAGGGCTTGATTCACGCCAGCATAACTGGGTTCCAACCCCTTCTCGTCCTCCAATATTCGAAGGGCGTTACGACCCAATGCCACTTTAATAATGGCGTCATAGAGATTACCCCAGTTCCAACCAGATCGGCGTGGAGGATCCACCACAGACGTTTCCCTGAAGCGTTCCACCGAGAAGGGGAGAATGATTCGGAAGGGGATGCCCAACGTTTGGGCCACATGGAGGGCGATTAAATCTGCGCCGCAGGCAGCGGAACTGACCAACTGCGATACGTTTTCCCGAATGAAAGCGGTTTCCACCCGCTGGCGAACGGTTTGAATCTGCTCCGCTGGAAATCGCATGGGAACTTCCCCCGGAGCATCTACGCGCCTCCCCCCAAACGCTAATATGGTTGATGATGCCTTTTCCATGTATTAATTCTCGGAGAGAGCCGGATCAGAAGGAGGGAAACCGAGTTTGATCCAAACCGGGCAGAGGCCGATCCCCATCACAAGAAGCCCGCCAATCCACATTCCCGGCCAGGGCAGCCATGGAGGAGGTGGACTGCCCACCATCCAACTCCCTATACCGGTCAGCAGACAAAATACGGACAACCCTGTGAGTGCCATAGCGGATAGGGCCCGCCAAAAACGGGCTACCCCATCAGCCCTATGAGATGGAACCTGCCGTTCGACTGGGCCCCAAAACCCTGGGGGATGGGCTCGTTCGTAAAAAGCCTGTAATCGTTGTGGGTCCTCCGGCTTCGTCAACCGAGAAACCAGAATGCCGATTAACCCCGTTCCCAGTCCCATGATCAAAAGACGAACGGCCTCTTCATCGGGCAACCCCCACAGTAAGAGAGGAGCGAGTACCAACGAAGCGATGACGCAAGATAGTTCCCCCCACGCGGTGATTCGCCACCATACCCAACGGAGCACGAGCACGATTCCCATTCCTGCCCCCAATAAAAGACTGATCTGCCAGGCCGTTTGAATAGAGGACAACCAAGGTACCAGACTCAGGGCTACCACGAGAATAAGCAGGTTGCTTCCCCGAGCTACCCAGACCAAGGAGCGAGCCGAAGGAGACCGTTTCAGGAAACCCTCACAGAAAAATCGGCGATACAAATCATTCGTCCAATAGGAGGCTCCCCAATTTAAATGAGTATCCACGGTGGAGGCTAAGGCAGCCAACATTCCGACCACCATCAACCCCTTTACCCCTGGAGGCAATAAGGTATCGATCCCCTGAATAAACGTATGTTCCCGAAGCGCAATATATTGGGTTCCGAGACTGTCTAAAGGAGAAGGCGGAAAGATCACGAATAAACCCAAGGCCAATGGTAACCAAATCAGGCTTCGAAGTAACACCTGGGCCACGGTAAACACCACGGCCGCGACACGGGCATCTTGATCTGTCCGACAGGCCATGGAACGTTGCGCCAGATATCCGGTCCCATCGGCATTCATTTGGAGCAACCATTGAAAGCCATACATAACCAGGACCATCATCCTCACATCCTTCGCTCCGAATGGGGTAAACGCAAGGATTTCCTGAGCGGTCAAATTCAACCCTGCAGATGGTGAAAAATACTCCTGAATACGATCCGTTAAGGCTGCCAACCCCCCAACATGGTCGACCACAATCCATGCAAAAATGGCACTCCCGACCATCCCTAACCCAAATTGGAGAAGATCGGTCTGAACGACACTTCGCAATCCCCCGGTCGTAGAGTATAAAAGTGTGACGAGGACCAGCACGCCAATAGACAGTAAATTGTTCGTCGAATGCACCCAAACAAGGTCCGCTTCCAACCCCCCTACCGTAAACGGCACGCCAACCCACTGCACACAGTTTTGCAAAACTTGAAATACGCCTGAAGGCAACCATTGGTGCCAGAGAAGGAAGGGTTCGGCTAATCGCGTGGCCGCTAATAAAACCATGGCCAACACCGTGCAATTAATGATGGTCCCGAAATATACCGCCTTCACCCCCCGCAACCAGGCCGCCGCCTCGTGACCGTACCGAACCTCGGCCAACTCAGCATCGGTCAGCACTCCCGCTCGACGCCAACTCGAGGACAATAAAAATCCCATTAATAGGAATGCAAGTGCGTATATCCACAACCGCCATAAGGCAAATATCCCGGCCGTGGCCACAAGTCCTGTGACCAGCAATGGCGTATCCGCCGCAAACTGAGTCGCGGCCATGCTCAGCCCGGCTTTCCACCCAGAAAGACTGCGGCCGGCTAAAAAGTACTCCTCGAGATTTTGAGAGGCGGCCGCCCGAGTCCGAAGGCCGGCGAACAACGCATAGAGAAGAAAGGCCGCCACAATAGCCCAATCCCATTCAGTCATGGAATATTCTCATGGTGCGACGTGGAAAAATGCTTCCCACCGGAAGCTGCCTGGGTTCGTCGGATGAAGGACGAACCCACCATCTGTTTCCCCTTTTTGTGCAAAAGGCAATCCTCATAACCACATCGAGAAACAAGCCGCAAGTTATTCACCAAACATATTCATCAACCGCAAACCCAACAAGGGCAAGCCCAGCCCAGTGGCCACAAGAATCCCTCCGAGCCCCATCGTCCCCACACCGACAAAGTTGGCACGACGCCCCAGAATTTTCGTGGAGTCGGACCGAAACCCCATCCCCGCGGGTGGCCATTGTCCGGTCGCACGGATTCTTGATCCAAGATACATCACATAGGCACCCAGCCCTACCGCCGGCATCCCCGCCATCATGGTCACCACTAAGAATAAAAGGTCACTTTGATGACGATCCTCGGATATCTGTGAGGTTTCCGTTGACTGTACCTGAGCAAGAAACTCCATCGTGAAAAAAATGAGCGCTGCACCAAAAACAGCTAAAGATACCAGCAAAAAAATGAACAAGGTTTTTTGGGATGTAGTCATATTCGTGTCATATCCAGAGATGTTCACTCTTCATCCTGAAGAGTAGGACGTAGAGTTGAATAAAATTCCTTGCACTGAATCAGATATCGCGTTAAATGATTCTCAGCAAACCATTCTTTGGACCACATCACTGAAGAAAGCAAACGGTGGTTGTGAGGAGGGATGATATAGGCAAATGCTGGCCTTTCGATTCCTGGTCCCTCGCCAATCTGGATAAGGACGCGTTGGTAGTGGACATCTTCGAAAGCATCTAACAATATCCATGCGGCGGCACTCAGATCATGATACACAATCCCAGAGGTTATTCCCCCTTTTTCAACAGTCATCCCTGGGTAGACTCGATCGACAAGCCGGTACTGCGCGAAGCCAGAGGCTGTGGCAGACGTCCAGGAAGGCGCAGTCCCCGTGACGGCCTGCATCACCTCAGGAAATTGTAACGTGCCATAGGTGAATAAGGATTCGCTCATGATGTTCGGTGTCGAATGGATTCGTGCCGTCGGCCTAACCAGAGTCCCGTCAACACCCACACCAAGGCGATGGGCATAGCCGCAAAGGCCATGTGTGACAAAGTCATACTCCAAGAGTGGAGGAGAGAGACAATACCCGTTCCGGTCACATCGGCCCCGCGATGGACCACGGTATCGATCACATTTTTCGCCTGATATTTTTCTTCTTTTGGAACGACCGTAAAAAGGGTTTCCCGGGCCGGTTTGGTAATGGAAAATTCCCCGGCTCGCCTCAACACCCCAAAGCCAATGAGTACGGGTAACACCGTCATCAAGCCGAACACTCCAAAACCGAGTAAGGAGACCAGGGGCATGAAGACCAGCATGACAACGACACCCAACCGGGTTAACAATCTGCCCGTCGCAAAAAATTGGATTGAAAACGCGAGGATATTGATTCCCATATCGGCGGTCGCAAATAATTGCATGCGGTCTTCAGAATCGGGCATGACCTGAGGTATCAGGATCGTTTGTTGGGAATACAAAAAGGTCGAAAGTACTGAATAGCACATGAGATAGACCGCGATCCCGAGCAAATAGGGCGAACGCGCGATCCGAATCACCCCTACCCACAAACTTGGTGGACGAGCCTCGGGATCCTTCGCGGAAGAAAGATATTGTCCTCCCAGATCTATTCCATGATGCCGGTGATACCATTGAAGTAAGGCCACAATACATCCCACTGAAGCAATCAACAGGGTGGCCGAAACGAGGAGTAAACCCGGCACACCCAATCCCCGAACCGCTACGGCCGTAACAAAGGGCCCGGTAATCGCTCCCAGGCTTCCTCCCGCGGAAATTGAGCCAAACAACCGCCGAGCGGCAGTCGTGCTGAAGACATCCGCCATAAAACTCCAAAAGACCGAGACCACGAACAGATTAAAGACACTTAACCACACAAAAAATATCGGCCCGACCGTTTTCAAGCCAAACCCACTTTGAAGGGCGGCAAAAAACAGGAACAAATTGACCACAAAAAATCCATAGACCGTGGGCAAGAGGCGACGGATGGGAAAATGTCCCGCCACCCACCCAAACAAGGGGATCACCATGACCATGGTGACGAACACCGCCATGAAGAGCCAGGGCAAGGAATGGGCTCCCGACAAAACCCCCATTTCATCCCGGACGGGCCGAAGAATATAATAGGCGGCCAACAGGCAGAAAAAATAGGCAAAGGCCCAGATCAAGGCAGGAAGTTCATCCCGTTCAACCAACACCACTCGACTCACCATTCGATGAAATGGGAGATTATTCATGATCTCTCTTCATGCCTTCTAAAGCCTTTTCAATGAACGACATGAGAATGGGAAGTGAGTTCTTCGTTGATGGAGCCAGTCAGGTGGGTAGCCTTGCTTCAAGAGGAAAAAAAGGAGCACCGAAAAAAATAGAATAGAAGAACATTCCCACCTTTAACCCTGGGGAGGAACGCCCGTATTCCCGAAAAGGGAGATAAGATCTCAAGGAATCTCGAATACCTTCGAAATACATGGGGCACCATATTCGGCTGATCCGGTAATCACTCGTAAATTTGATGCCACTTCCACCGTTCCCCCATGATGGGTGTGTCCACAAAGGACCGTGATGTCAGAACTCGGGAATTCCTGAGCAAGATCCACCAACACCTCACCCACCGCCTTACAGGTAAAATAAGGCAACCAATCATCATTGCCCATCTTCCCCTGATACCAGCAGGCCTCTTTAAAGGGAGGAACATGGGTGAGGCACAGCACTTTTTTATAAGACTCAAGCGCCTCACGTAAGACGCCGCACATCTGGTGACCTTCTTCGTCACCCAAGGTATTCAATTTGGTCAGGACAGCCTGCCGATCCAGATCTTGAAAATCATGAATGAGCGCCTGATCATTCAGCCGGACCGGGGATTGGGCATAATTTCCCCACCGCCCATCCCCCCATCCATCTTGACCGACTAAAGCCGTCTCTGAAGAAAGAGGGATCACGCCCGAACCCGAAACATAACGAAGGCCCGAATGGTCCTCACACCATTCCTGAACATTTTTTCGAACCCCATCGATCGATCCAAAATAAAAATCGTGGTTCCCGAGGACGAAATACAGAGGACGGTCTAAACTATCCCACATTTCCTCCAAATGGAACCGCAAGGAAGGGGCTTCGGCAATATCACCGGTGATCAGCACGACATCAGGACGCTGAGCCCGAAGACCCTCAAAAAACACCACTCGCTCCGCAGGTCGTAAAAAATTTAAGTGAATATCCGTGACCCAAGCCGCTCGCATCTTAGAGCTCCTGATGTATTAACCTGACCGAATCGCTTTTGCGTCTCCCAGGGTAAAAGAGGGCTATGCAGAAGTAAAGGCCCAATCGTTTAGCCCAAGCCGATGAAAGAATGTTTCACATGAAAAAGGAATGAAATGCCATAACACTCCAACAATTTTTTCTGAGTAGCCCAGTCCATCCCAACATGGTATAAATCTTCTTGGCTTCAGGAACGGCTGCCAACAACTCTCCATTACTCTTGACCCAAAGGAGTCCATTATGACCGAATCCTCGTCCTCAGCAACATACGATCTTGCCACTTTCGGAGGGGGATGTTTTTGGTGTTTAGAGGCGGTATTCGACCAGGTCAAAGGTGTGGAGTCGGTTGAATCGGGATATATGGGGGGAGGGAGACCGAACCCAACCTATGAAGCCGTCTGCACCGGGACGACCGGCCACGCAGAGGTAGTCCAAATTCGCTTCGAACCCACCGTCATCACGTTCCGGGAACTGTTGGAAATATTCTTTGGCATTCATGATCCCACGACCCTGAACCGCCAGGGGAATGATGTAGGCACTCAGTATCGTTCAGCCATCTTTTACCATTCTCCGGAACAAGAACAGGAAGCCAAAGAAGTAATGGACACGCTCACGAAACAGGAAATCTTCCCCGCACCCCTTGTCACGCAGGTCGTCCCGGCGTCTCCCTTCTTTGTCGCCGAGGACTATCATCAAGAATATTACGCCCGGAATCCTTCACAACCCTATTGCGCCTACCTTATCGATCCGAAAGTGGCCAAATTTCGGCAACGGTTTGCCAACAAACTGAAATGAGTCCCCACTTAAATCTGGTAAGCCTTTCCACAACTCAAGGCGAAAGAAGGTTAGCGAGCGTATTTCGCAACCCTCCCCATAGATCGGCCTTTAACGTCACTTGATGGCCGTACACCACGACGGGTCGGCCCTGTGGGCAGAAGGGCCTTTCCGCAAGGTCAACCCCGATGGGGTGGGCGATAAATCGATGCGCTTGCTCATCTTCCACGTGTTGAATCACTAATTGAACTCGAGATTCCAACACACAGGAATCTTCCCCCTCTTCAAGTTGCCGGCCTACGAGGGTGGCAAACATCACACGGTGACGTTCCGTCGCAAAGACCACATCCCCGACTCTCACGGGTCCCTCGGGACCGACTGAATACAAAAAAATCGGGACTAACAGAACTGCGAAAATCGCCAATCCCATGGGGACAAGTGGCGAACGCTGAGGAGGATCAGAATCTTCTGGGTTCCAATCTTGAGCGTTCATACCTTTATAGTATGACAAGTGTTTGGGAACAAACGCTATGGGACAGGTGGGTTCATGATCCCTAACCAGGAACCCCGATGATGTGTAAATCTTTTCTTTTGAATGGCGAAAGTATTACCATTTTCCCATGACCACCCACCAAGATGGTCGACTCAACACAACTACATTTCAACAGGTACGAGAGCGGTGGCCCTGGCGGCCCATTCCCGATTGCCCGGGGCGCTTTGTCCTCTCCCCAAGAGACACGCCATCCTCTTTCAAAGACCTTCTGGGTCATCCCTGCTCCCCACAAATGTTCGTTTCTCCGAAAGCCAAAGATCCGGTCATGGTCTGTTCATTTGAGGACGGAGGCCTCATTTCGTATCAACAACCCAACGGAGGATTCATTCACACTCTAAACACGCGGGAAGGTTTTCAGCGGAAGTGTCAACAATTGGAGATTGCTTGGAGAGAAATCGATCAGGGCAGAGGAATACCCCCCTGACAGGGGGATATGTTCACACGAGCCTGCCCTCATTCTCAAGCCATGAACTTCTTTCGATCATCAAAAGAAAGGGAATGGAGGGCCTATCATAAAAATTCATTGTCCTTAGGGTATTCCTCCCGCTCGTTGCCTCATATAGTTATCGATTAAGGATTGCCCCAAGTCCACTCCCCCCACATCCCATCGTGGCAATGGGCCACTTGCACCCCCAAATTGTCTGAAAAAGTCATCTACCCTCTGCTGATGTTTGGAATATTTTTTTATGATATCTATTATGTTTTGACAAGTGGGAGTGAATTCACTTGGATTGTAATATATAGCCCTTGAGCAGTGGTAAGAAATGCTATTGAGCGATCCTTTTTTTTCTCGAAAACCGAGGGTGGCGTACGAATAATTGGCTATTCCATCATGGGGTTCCATATTAGACGCTTTCTCATAATTTTCCATGGCTTTCCAAGTTTCCCCTATCTTTTCGTAGGCCGCCCCTCTCATTAACAGGGCATCTCGCTTCAACCCCGTATCTTTTTCACTGCCCTGGTATTTGGAAAATCCGGTCTCAATGTCCTGGAGGCCTTTTTGGTATTCCTGCAATAACAAATAGGCTCCCCCTCGGGCCCAATACCCCCTGGGTTGATTAGGAACTCGCGCGACGATTTGGTCATATTCTTTCAGCGCCCGATGATAGTCTTGTTTTTCAAGAAATTCTTTTCCTTTTTGAAAATGGTGATTAGCTATTTTGAGGGGGTCTTTTTTCTCACCAACCGCGACGAGATGGTATGGTCGGAGATAGGTGAGGACCGCTTGAGTCTCCTGATGCTGAAACATACCGCCCATATCCTCGGCATCCAAAAAATAGTTGAGATACTTAAAGCTTCCCTCCTTGAAATACACCTTGTCATCTTTTCCGATGGCTTCATTATTATCCCGGTGGATGACCTCGGCAAATTGCTTCCACTCTTGGGGCTTGTTCGCTCGAATGCCTAAGGGACTATAGAACCACTCCCCCGGAGTCTTTTTGGATTTTTTGAGGATGGCGAAGGAGCACACGTCATACCGATCCAGGTTTTCTCTATATGCCGCACTCGTGTTGACGATGCCCACGTAACTCTCAAATTCCTCGTCGCTTTTTAGCTTCTGAAAAAAGACATAGGTTTCTCCCAGCACCTTGGCATGTTGGGTTTTGAGGTTGGTTTGCTCAACGATGTGATAGCGCTGATACCCCAAGTGGGTCAATTGGACGTAGGTATCTAATTCGGCCACCTTACCCTTGTTGCGATAGGTTCCCTCTAACTCCCCCAGGTCAAACTTCTCGTATTTCTCCGGTTCGTATTCGGGGCAATAGCTCTCCAATGTCAAATTTTTACCCACTATCGCCGAGAGATCCACGTTTTCAGGTTTGTGTTCCCTAGCCTTCTCGCTGACAAATTCCGGGACCTCATCGGGTGACAAGAAATATTCCTCTGGGAGTTGTTCCGGTGGAGGTTCTGGTGTTGGGGGTGGAACTGGAGTCGACTTCGTAACTGGGCTAGGCTTTTTGGTCACCGTCTGGGGCGGCGTTGTAGATTTCGGTTGAGAGGCCTTCTTTAGCCCCGGGTCTTTGCCGCATGCCACCAACATGAATCCACTTATGACAAGCACAACGGCCAAAAAGAGTTTCTTTCCAGAGAACGCCAGCATAACGGAATCCTTCCTAGAGTTGGATGTACAGGATGACTGCAAATATTTTCCGTTCCAATTAAGAGCTACCCACAATCAAGAACAACAACTTTGGCTTGAAAATTTCATACTCCGGATTTCCTCGAGAGTTGTGAGTCCATTTTTTTTGATCACCCACAACTGTCTTCCCATTCACACCTCTTTTTTAGTTTCTGGGAGCCGAAGATCCGGTCCATTCCGTGGCTCGCTCTTTTATTGGCTGAGGAAGATACTGGTCTAAGGAAGGCCACCCCGTGAACAGCGCGATGAGACTATAGACGACAGCGAGACCCACGACCGTAATCAGAAGACCAATGCCCAGAGCAAGGAGCCTGTTAGAAAGAGTCATGAAGGCCCCAAGGACAGGAGGCAACAACCAGCCCCCTATCGCGCCTAACCCGAGAGCCCACAGGCCCGCCGATTCTCCGGCTACCTCCAACAACGGCGCCCGTATTTCCAAACCGAACGGATGGAGGTTTTGCACAAACAGGCTGACCCCCACTGCCGCCCCTCCCAGAGACAACAGCAGCTTCATCTTCCAACCCACGGTCAGAAGTTGTTGTCCCCAGTTGGAAAAAATTCGTAAGGGCCAGATTTTTTCTACCCACCACATCCCCAAACCGACGAGGTGGTCAATGAGTCCTGGTTTCCGTTGCCTGGGGTGGGAAGCAGTGGACGAGGCATCTCCCTCTGAGGCATAAGAGGGCAGGGGGTCCTGCTCCCAAACCGTTCCGCTTCCGCCACAGTACTCACATGATTTTCGGACAGAAATTTCCTGAAACATGCCGCCCCCAGGACTGGGAATTCGTTCGGTCGAGGGATAGTCTCCAAACCCTGCACAAGAGGGGCAAGTTTTTTGAGCCACGAGGCTGTGTCCTTTAAAGATGTGACGAGTGACTATCTCTTGAGTGGCGTTGTCAGTCTACGAGTTCGGTAAATATTTGTCTATGCGACCAAAGGGTGACATCCCAGCGGTTTTCCTTTTTTTTTGGACTAACCCGTCCTCAGTTTGTGATGCCGCTCACAACCCCACCCCAGTTAAAACTTTTTAAATGTATTTCAAAATTTGAATTCTCCCTGAAGAAGTTTCCCCTGCCTCACCCTTTTCGGAGCAACCAAAGCTTCCCAATATAGGACTCCTTCCATGCGAGCCGGTTCTGAGCTAATTCTCCTATGAATAAAGGGATTTCTCTCTTTTTTGCATAGAAAAGATGTTCGGTGTCCGACCTGCGCCACCCCCTTTCCGGGTCTAAGCCTTTCCACTGAAAAGGCTTGGCACATCCTTTGCTTATTCCAGTCCTTAGAAATGTTCTTATTCATTAAAGAATTTCACCATGCTTAAAAATCCCCCAACGAAAAGAGAACCCAAATGATGAACCCATTCAACCAAGCACACCTGTCCCACACTTCTGAACTGTCCTCAGATCGTTGCCAGCGTTGCGAGGGGTTACTCGTCCCCGTCCAGATGATGGATATCAAGCAAATCGATGTGCTGTGGGATGAGGGCCAACGCTGTATTAATTGTGGATGGATATCGAAGGCGGACATTCCCGCCCATCTTGCCACACCCCGCCCTTCGGAGACGCGGCAAGGCCGGGGCCGTCCTCGGAAGTCGCCTAATCGCAATCACCGAAGACCTTTAGCGCTCTCTTGCTGAGGGATTGAGCAAAGGCCTCCATCGGGATGGATGCTTCTCTTCGATGGACTCCTTTGTTTCAGTGGCCGTCAACCCTTTAATCGTTAAGGAATATCATGGGCAGACCCTATACGGGCCATCGGTTAGCGACTCGAAGCGCGATCGGCCGCAATACCCAAGCAGGGCCACCGCTGAATCTCACCCTTCCTAACACGTATCTCTTTCAACCCGAGACCGAGGAAGAACGCATCAACCGCAATCTTCAACAGATGCTTCAGGGATCGAGACAACCATCCCAAGTCGCTCAAGAGGAAGGGATTGTCACACGAATCATTGAGGTGTTCAACAACTTCCCTCGAGATGTCACGCTTCAGAATGAAAACGGAATGTTTCAATTAACCATGGGCGGGCTTACCGCTGAATTGCGGGAGGGAGAGGACCGCGCTGGGATTCATATGAGTTTTGGGGGAGAGCCCGAGGTGTATGTCGACTCGAGTAATGGTCCAAACCTGGTGCGGGTCTCCAGTTCACCGAGCCAACCCATGCGATTTCAATTCTCCCATCGGGATATCCATTTTACCGGCACGCTGACTCCGGACCATTGGCAGGTGGCCCTTTCCATCGGCTCTCTCGTCCCGGACATCAATGAATTACCCCATATTTTTCGGCAGGGAGAACGGGGCATGCGCGGGGCCTTACTTGCTATCGATGGACTCGAACGCGTTTCCCCGTCCACGGTCCAACAAGCCGTAGAACCCCACATCCAACCCATCAAAGACAGTATTCACGCTGCCAGTCAAATCGCGCACGTTCGGCACCGTGTCAATTTCAGTTTGCATGCCCGTGGACCCACTCCCAATTCACGGGGCAGTCAAGAAGAAGGATTTCAGGTCGGCGTGTTACTCACCATTACGTTTTGATTCGTTGCCCGTTCTACAAACGAATTAAATAGAGCGTGCACAAGCCAAACCATCCTGAATAAGATCGTGGCAATCGGGAGAGATTATCTACAATTTTCGTGAAAGATGACTCCTGTCATAGGCTGCCGCGGTAAATAATTCTAGCACTTCCTCGCCAGACACATCCGTGCTTCGTACCGGAATCATTTTCTGAATTCAGCACAGGGACCTGCGCTCGACTTGGTATCGTTTGCAGATGACGTCGAACATTCCAACGATACGGAGAGAAGCCCCTTTAGGCATTAAACTAACTGGACAACTCGGAAGGTTTCGTAAAATCTATCAGCAGCACAACTCTTTCCAAGTCCGACTTATTCCACGCGAAGTGTTCATAGGTGTCATCAAACACCACCACTTCACCCTCTTCCCATTCTCTGGTATCCCCATTCACATTGATTCCACAATGAGTGGGCACAATAAGGCCTAAATGACATCGGAGAAAATTTCCCTGGTATCCGACATGGGGCTTAATTTCAGTTTTTGGTTTGAGAATGGAAAACCCAGCTGTCGCATGGGTAGGTATATTTTGTTCAATTAAAGAGGTCGTCAGGGGGCAGGAATCCGCACCGGAAACTTTCATTCCACTCGGCCAAGCAAACAGCCCAAAGACTTTCCAGTCTCCTTCATATAAGTCTTCTTCAAACCAATTCTGCAATTGATGCTCTTTCAGACCATAATATTCATCACGAATAGCTTCCCAGTTTTGTTCTAACGTTTCGGTAAATGGGAATAACGCATTATCGTAAAACATCGTCTTCCTTTTAAAACTTATTACAATCTAGGGTTTTTTCATTCAATAAAACCAAGAAATTGGGCCTTTGGACGTGCACTCGGTTTTCACTCTGTCCTTTCTGCATTCTTGGGATAGTCTTGTGCAAAAATTTTCCCTATCTATCCAGTGTTTCTCCCGTAAAGGGAAAACCCTCATCAATATTGCTGAGGGTTTGAACCCGACATTAACCCAGTTCTTACCCCAAATTTTCCTGCTACTGATTCATCTTGTAAAGTGCCTCAAGACTTGCCTCTTGAAACGTAACTTCCCCAAAATGCTTCATGGTATAAATTTTTTCTACCATCTCTTTTTCTGGGTCTCTTCTATCCAAATATTGCAGTCCAAATTTGTGCAGTAAAAACCTGTCGTCACTCTCTAAAAACTTAAAGGTAATAAATTCAGCAATGAAATACCAGCCGGAGCAGTTTTGTTGCTCAATCGTAAAATACTTTCCTTTTGTCTTGATATCCCAAAAACCTTCCGAAGGACACATAGACGTTTCATCCCTTCCTCTGATTATATCGCTATTCTTTGCTATCCGGTTACCACTGTTTGGGGTTATTATTATTGTTTTTCCAATAATTTTCACCTTATGCCCCGAATCTAAATAATAAGTCAGATTGGAACCGTCCAGCCTGGAATTAAGACCCTTTGGCGCTTTTTGACTTAGGCCTCCATTTACGGTTATCAGGTCTTCATGATCCGGAGTCTTATGTACTACTTCTTCTCTGGTAGGTTCATTCTCTTTAGAAATAGCCTTTGATCCGAAATCATTACTAAGGATGACCAATAGGCAGCACACCACCAGTCGAAAAACTTTAAATTTCATTGCCTATTTTACTCCCCAATCAAATTGGTCTTCTCGGACAATTAGCTGTCCTAAAAATTAATGCAGTAGTATTATGAAAATGATTTCTTCTATGCCCGGGGTTGGGGGTTCCTCGATTTACACGGTTTGTAACCGCATCCACATCTGCATTTGTATCACCACCATCAGCAGCCTGATTTAAATTAAACCGTGACCAATAGGCCATGGCGGATATCATCCCCCCCCTAACACTTACGATATCGTTGAAATTATTAACGATATCAATACCAGAACCGGGAAACCGGAGATTAATTTCGGCTTGAATGGCGGTATAATTTGC
Organism: Nitrospirales bacterium; assembly: GCA_965223495.1. Classification (GTDB taxonomy): domain Bacteria; phylum Nitrospirota; class Nitrospiria; order Nitrospirales; family UBA8639; genus Nitrospira_E. The sequence continues at coordinate 2,393,286 of OZ245001.1, forward strand.
CCTACCTGTTAATTGAATATATCCTCTCCCTCTAAACCGCCATCCATCCCCACTGGCCACATTACCATTCCCAATTCTGTTGGCATAAGCCCTATTGGCAATCGCCTGTTGATTAGCAGGTTGGGTCTGGGTTCGGCCAAACAGTTGAGCTTCAGCAGGGTTTCGTCGGAAATAACGAAAGTGGAGCTGCAGTGCAGCCGGAGTATAATTTAAATTCTCTTCTCGAGGATTAGCGCCCGTTCCTACCTCAGTTAAAACTTGTGCAAAGAAATGTGCTTTTCGTAGACAGGTATCTATCGAAAATCTATTAAACGATTCATTAAAGGCTTGGGTTAGGTCATCTAATCTTGATTGTGGGGCTGTGGTAAATATTGCTTGCAAACGTGATTTGGTAATGAGATAGTTACAGGCAACCGTGAATGAAATGACAGCCACGCACCCCATCGCATCACGGGCCTGTACAGAAACAATTTCATCCTGAGTTGTCCCTGCTGGATCTGGTTGAACTATATCTGGAGCCGTGAAGGTTATACTACCTCCAGAAGTAGCGCTTAAAGTGCCATGCCCAGCCGAAATAGACCAATTCACCGTCCCCTTTGCACCCGTAGCAGTGAGTTGGACTCTTTCACTTACGGCAATGCGTGTACGATTCCGGTCAGACGGGAAGGTTAGCTCGGTTTCTGATTCGATAACAAGGGAACAGACCGTTACTCCAATAGTCGCCTTCACGGGACCCGTAGCTTGATCGCAATGGGCCTCGATGATGGCGTCGTGCGCGGTATCACTACCCATCTGCCCCGATATCTGGAAAGGTGTCCAGGATCCATCACCAGACAATGAGACTGTCCGAGTCCTATCCAGCTCTCCCGGAAAACGCAGTCGTCCATCTGGATTTACTAGTTCCACTCTAGAAGAACTACACGGGCTCGTTGCCCTAATTCGGCACTCGACTAGAGGACGGTTTCCGGAAGATTGGAGACGGACCATGTCATCATCGGTTGTTGCCGTATTATTGACTTGAAGTTCCATATCCGGACATTGCATTGGACATGGGACAACCGGAACACCTGCGGGTAACCCACCATCACCTGAAGCTGGGGGCGTTGTTTGGTTAGGATCGCTCAAGGCTGTGTTCCCCACCGCTTGCTAAGACGTGTTTAAGCCAGGTGACGGCCTTCTTTTCCAGTCGCTGCGCCCGCGCCTCTGAATCTTTGATCCGTTCATCTTTGAGGGTATTTTCAACCCACGGGTAGAGGGGATCCCCTGTACACCCGTGCCCAAAGGAAAACATTAGCACAACGACCAACGCTTCCGCGCGGACCGAAGACAATTCATACTTGCGCGCCTCCTTACTGCCTTCTTCTATCAACATCGTTACCCTGTCTTCGCCAATGTAGTTCACTTTCTGAGGAAAGACACGGGTCATTTGTTGCAACAATCCTGAGACGAAGTCAGGCGAGGAAAAAGGGAGGGGCTGTTGTGTAAAAAGCAATAAAGCCTCCAGCGCCTCGCGCACATTCTCCCCTTTGGGGCCCGTGACTTTTTCCGCATAATCTTTAATACCTTCGCAGATTTGTTCGGCCCGCTGCATCTGATGTTCAGAAGCATTGAGGATCTCGGCTATTGCGGGATATTGTGGATCCGTATCAAAATCACTCCCACAAAGGAACATCAGTTCAATGTAGAGACGAATGGGCCCCCGATTGGTAAACCCGTAGCTTTGAGCTCGCTTGATGGCTTGACGAAGAGCCACACGAAGTTGTTCTTCACCGAGTGCCTCACACAGTCGAGGGGTGAATTCTTGGCTGTGAACGACCATTTCATCTTCGAAACGCCGGAGAGCCTCATCTTCAAATTCTTCTAGTTGCTCGGGGCGAATCTTAAGCATATTGACCTCCTGGTGTGACTAACCATTGCCTCTCCAAACGGATAGGTCAATTAGGTCGGAGAGACCATTTTTATCCAATTCAGAATCAATTCCTTAACAATTTTTGCTGCCGCTTGGTTACCAAAAGGGTTGCCATCAAATGGTGACCCACCTCCCACTTGCTACTCACCCTCCAGGTATGGACGTCCAGCCCTAGTCAAGGAGGAATCCCTTTCAGCTCCATAGCCCCTCCTGAGGGTTGTGAGAAATCCTTCCCCCTTTTCGATTTGCAAAATTCGAAACTCCAAACCTGGCCATGTCTGCAACAATCGAGAGCGAGAGTCTTCGATTTCGACCTTATTTTTACGTGCTGCGAGCATCTCATACTCCAACAATGCTAACTCGGCTGAAAGGACCGGGCCTTGAATTTCAGGAAGAATATCCAAAGGCAAGCGTTCCAGCGGTTCAGGGCCATAGGCAGCTAAATGGGAGAAAAGATGCAACGCGAGCTGTTGAGCCGCGCTCTCCCCGACAAATTGCTCAAGAGAAACGGTGTTCCAGTTGTTAGTAAGAAAGGGTTGCCATGAGCCTGAATCGACAACACCAGTGCGCAACCCCAGTCTTCTCAGGCGACTCGCTTCGTTGCGCTCCTCTGTGGATGGCTCTACAAATTCCACTTTGACGGGCGTCGATGAACGTGAAACAGTCGGCCCGTCAAAAATTGATAAGTATATTTCGTTTTTCCCCGAATTGAATGGCTGTCCAAACTGGGAGAGATCGATGAGCATTTGCTTAGTCTCACCTGCCAATAATTCCGTGCGGAACAAATCACGATCACGGAATTCAAATGAGGGACCAACCTTTGTTGTGGGGCCACCGTCGAGAGGCTTGATCACGAGGGCAAGGGAGTCAATTGGAGACAGTAAGCCAAGTTCCGGCAGGATAAGAAAATCGGTATCAGGGGTTTCATTGTGAAGTGTGACAGCAACAAGGATAGGAAATCCTAATATGTATTGGGCCTCAGCCTTGACCGTAATAGCCGGCAATCCCTGGACAGGTGGTTGATTCATATTATTTTCCTCCAAAAATTTTGCGCCGCCACAGTCGGCCGCATAGGCGACAAGTAGCAGTGCAAAAATGCAAGTAGCGACCCAAAACCCTGCTCGAATAGGACAATAAAACAAATAGCACACCTCCCTATCCATTATTCGTACCATTCGGTACGAGCTACCATCCCAATCCAGGGTTATCTTCAAGATGATAGTCCCGAATACTTACAATATGCGGTCCGCAGAGGTTCGCCGACTGCCGATTTTGCGTCCATTGGACAGGCCTTCGAGGTGTCGAATTGTCTAGAACAAACTGGAACCAGTAATTCATGCAGCAGGAGGTCCTATTTGCCTTTTGCTCCCAATCCCAATTTCCGCATTTATGTGCATTATCGAAGGCATGACAAAGCTCGTGGCACAACGTGATTATCACTCCTGCTCCCGTTAGCACCTGGGTAAACACAATCAGCTTTCCACCAAAGTAATGCTTGCCACCGACGCTTGCTCCCCCAGGACTGATTCCTGCCGTCACCAAAGCCTCGTCTCCGGCGCTCAGCACCTGAACTGGTATGGTAGCACCAGGGGCAAACCCATAATCGGACAGGTTCGCGTCCAGGAAGGAATTGTTCGGATCATCGACCGGGTAATAGTCATGAGGTGCGATGAACAAGTTTCGACCTGTCCTGCTGGTAACACGAAACTTGATGTGAATGTCGTAATTATTTGGCTTGGGCGGGGCCAACCCAGTTATTTTAGAACGATCAAAGAGACGGACCACCTTTGGAGATGTCGACAGAGTGGTCCCACTTGGAAGTCGCACGTGCCCTCCCTGAGCAACAGCATCACCCTCGAACAGAATATTTGCCGTGAGGGCTGGCACAAACCGATTAGCAGACGCCATAAAAAACCATCCACCCTCACCCTCATGGGTGAATTCGCCAGACGCCTTTGTGCAGAAACTTTCGCAACCTGCGTAGGCCAACCCATCGTTAATTCCCATGGCCGCTTTGTCCGAGGAACCGCTCACGACTCTCTTCTCTGATACATCAACCTGAACGCAGGTAATGTCATAGTGCTGTGCAATCTGATCAACTGGCAACTCCTGAGCGGACGCCATTTTTACATACTCAATTTCGATCCGGTCCCAAACCGTCATCACACCTGTTTGGTCCGGAGTAGAAGACGTTGCGCTTGGATGTACCCCTTCGACTATAATCCGATAATTGTCCCCGGCTATGTCGCTAACGTGAAACCTGACTTTACTCGTTGAAGTCACTGGATCAACGAGCGTTTCATCACCCGATAGAGCGAATTTAGGGTCCACTTGTTCGAAGCGCGGTGTTGCCGTGGCCTTTCCTCTTGGATTGTTGTCGTTCGGGTTCGCCCCTGTTTTGGTCGCACCACTGTAGTCGTTCGGGTCGAGCAACCTACTGGTATCCGGGTGAACCCGGGGGCCTTCATTGGTGGGGTCATCCGGATCTTCGACCGTCCACTTTACCTTAGTATTTGCAGGAAGAGAGCACGAAGATGGTACCACTTCTACTTGAACGGTGATATCGATATACTGATGGTCCTTACTCCAGGTCCCGTCCAGCTGCCGGTTGGTGAAAATCCGCCCTTTGTCATCATTGCTAATATACCCAGGCACATAACCAGAGTTTTTTGTTGTGCCAGGAGGCTTCAGCGCACGATCATCCACACCTGGTTTATAAAGACCCCTAATTTCAATAATCCTAGCTCGGAGCGCTACACTAGCGCACGGACAAGGTGCTGTCGTGCAACCTGCGGGGGATCCACCACTTCCGGAAGCTGGAGATGTGGTTTTGTTCGGATCGCTCAAGACTGGACTCCTTGCCGCGGTCTGGCCAAGACGTGCTTAAGCCAGGTAACCGCTTTTTTCTCCAAACGCCTGGCCCGGGCTTCGGCATCTATAATTCGTTCATCGTGAAGGGTTCGGCCAATCCAGGGATAGAGGGGATCTTCAGTGCACCTGTGCCCAAACGCAAACATCAGCACCACAATCATCGCTTCCGCCCGAACCGAAGACAATCCGTACCGGCGCGCCTCCTCTCGACCCTCTTCTATAAGCTTCGATAACTGGTCTTGGCCCGTGTAGGCTACTTTCTGAGGAAAGAACCGGTTCATTTGTTGTAGCATTTCTGGGACAAAGTCCGTCGCGGAAAACCTAATGCGATCTTGTGCGAATACCAGAAAGGCTTCCTGCGACTTGCGCACATGTATCCCTCCTGGGCCGGTAACCTTTTCCCGATAGTCCTCATGAATGCTTTCTCCGATTTGTTCGGCTCGCTGCATTTGATCCCCGGAGGCCTTGAGGACCTCGCCAATCGCGGGATATTGCGGGTCCGTATCGAAGCCACTGCCGTAAATAAACATCAGCTCAATATACAGACGAATGGGCCCTCGAAAGGTAAACCCATAGCTGTGGGCCCGAGTGATGGCTTGACGAAGAGCCACACGCAGTTGCTCCTCACCTAGCACCTCACACAACCGGGGAGTGAATGCCCGGCTATGAAGGACCATCTCGTCTTCAAAGTTCCGGAGGCCTTCATCTTCAAATTTTTCTGATGGGGCTGATTGGAGCTTAAGCATATTGAGAATGTCTCTTTTCAGGTATGACAGGCTTAGAATGAAAATGATGGGGTAGAATTTCGATATTCCACCATCTGGCATTCAATTATCTTAACCTGATCTGGTGGAAAACCTAACCCCGTTTTGTCCTCATTTTTTTTGATTTTTCCTATTAAATAATTGCTAAAGCATAGATTTAGAATATTTTCGTTTTTCAACAATCTGATCTCGGGAACTTTATTCAAGAATCCTTTAAGAAAAGAGCGTTGCAATCTATTTGGGTTGGGGAGAACCAAATCCATGTCCCTCCAATAAGCTCAAGGTCATATAGTATTGATCCTTCCCTCGATGTTTCTCATAGAGAGCTTGAAGGTTATTTCTCTCATTCTGATTCTGCTGAGGAGAGTTCAACAGTATGGAACAGGCCGCAAAAAGGACTTGATCGTCTTCGTCTTCAAGTGCTTGAATGGCAAAATTGTTCAGTTCAGGATGTTGCAACTCTTGTAGTCCGTACAAGGATGCTTTTCGGGCAGAAGCATCGCTGGAAGTAAGGTGGTTCTCATAAACTGAAATAATGCTAGGCCGGTTTTGCTTAGTCTGTAAAAAAACCAATCTTGAAAGGAATTTTCCAGAGCTAGTTGGTTGAGGTTCTTTGGCAGCTCGCTTTACCAATTCGTTTTTGCTTGCTTCACTAAAATCGGGCATCCCAGCTTCTAACACATCTGGGGCCACATCATTTCCATTCAGCTCTTCGAATAGAGATTGTGTTTCTTGGTCGAGCGTTTCATCCATTGAAGCATGCCCTCCCGCAGTAATACTTTGAACGGCCAATAGCAAGGATATTCCTAGAATACGGCCCCACGGTCCCTTCATTTCTATCTCCCTGCTTCACTAAAAGTTCCTCGTGTAATGTGATCCCCGTATTGCATCATATTGGTTAAAGCCGTGGCCGTCGTTGTCGTCCCAGAGTCGTTTGGCGCCAAGTACCCCCTCAGCTCCCAAAAACTCCCTCTTCATAAGATTTTGGTCGTTTGTCAATTTTGGCGTTCCCGGGGGAGCCAAGAAATGGCCATCTGTAGGGACTGCGCCCCGTTTATCGGTAAGTACATGACCAACTTCATGTGCAGCCGCATAGGGACCGGTAGTATGAATGGTAAAAACGGTGGCTCGTAGTGGATTTCCGACTGGTGCAAGTGCATCCGATCTGGCCTCTCCGCCGTTTCCACTTGCCAAACCACCAACATAAAAAACACGTATCGTATTGGCCATGGCGGGATGGGCCGTTGCTATGGTCCTCTCGTGTGCAAAGGAGACATTGGCTGGAGCCACCCCGGCTGGAGGATCAATCTCTACGATTGAGTCTCCACCATGGGTGACGATATTCCCGGCTGAGGTACCAGGCGCCACCACCGTATCCACAGCTAATCCGATCCGTGCGTAAGATTCACGAATGACACGGAGATCACGAGTGCGAAGAGCACTTCTAGCTCCCGTTGGAGTAACAGGGGCCCCTCCCGCCGCAACCCGCAAGACGAAAATTTGAAGAGGGATTCGCCTTCGCTGATCAGTTCTTCCGTGCCGAAAGATTGGGAGTTCCACATTCACCGTTCTACCCAGGGCGGTATATTCTCCCTTCACAAAACCCGTAAGAGAGCCCCGGCGAATTCGGTGATTACTTTGGCCCCTATTTCGTTGACCGGCATCGGCCAGAGGTACTGGCAGTCCACTATCCGTAGCTTGACTGTGGTCATGATTATCCGTGACCAACATTACGGCCTTCGAGACAAACACCTTTGATCCAGCAGCCGTTTCTTCGAGTGTGAGACTCTTCGTTGCAGGGGTGTGAGATTCATCAGCCCTCCCACTGTTCAGAGTTTTCCAATCTATGTCAATCTGATTATTGGTGGCCGTGGGATCTTTCACTCGAAAATAGAAGCGTCGACTATCAGAACCAATGAAGTTATCAGTTTCAGCCGATCCATTTTCTAGAGCCCCGGCCGCCGTAAAAGCATTATCCCAGAGACCGAATCGAACAAAGTTCATCGTAGGTGAATTCTCATCCACGGATTTATCATCATCATGATCCGAAACGATTTCGATTTTTACGCTGAATACAAGCACCAAGTCGACCACGGTCGTTTGATCAGCTGGAACTGATTGGGAACGGGTAACTGGCCCAATGGGGGCCCCATCGCTCGGGGCAAAGCCTTCCTTCTCAGCAGTAAATGTGTAGGTGTCTGGATCAACGGTTCCGTAATCTGCCACACCATCCGTATTGGTTCTATTGCCACCGATCCCGTCCACATTAACAATTGCGTCTTCAATCGGATTGCCATCATTGTCCAGGACCCGGACAACCAGGGCGCCTTGGCCACCACATTCAGGACAGGGTTCTACAGGATCCGCCGGAGGCCGTCGACGGGGAGGATCTCCTTCAAGTTCTCCTCCTGCAGCAACATAGGCATCCATCCACTGTCGCCGTAAATCGGCATCCGCCCTATTACTGGGATGCAGCGATCGCCCTGGGGGATCGGTCTGATCATGCACCGCTGCATTGGCGGCCGCGACCGCCTCTTGGTTGAGAGGCCTTTTTGCTCGGCGAGCCATCGTTATCCTATCCCCGAAAAAAGGGCCACATCATCAATGTGATTCATTTTTCCTGTGCCATTCAATTTTTTATCTTCCAAGATTTCTCCCGCCCAGGCCGTCTTGGGATTTGTGTCAAAATCAGTGGTCAACAGGACCATATATTCGAGGAACCGGCGAATATCGTCTTCTCTCGTCACGCTATAACCTTCAGCCCGTTTGATCCCCTGCTCAACTTTCTTCTGCAATTCCGAATCTTCCAGGTCCTTGGTGTACTCCCCAAAATTCGTTCGCAAATGAACAACCATTCGGTTTTGAAATTGCTCAAGGGTATATTGGCCCAACACTTTCATTTGTTCTTTGCGCAGCTTTAACATGATTCTCCTGTCACCACATCTCCCAAGGGTGTGAACACACAGAGTCGTTTTTTTTCTTGCCTAGCAAGTCCGAAAGATCAGATATAGAAAAAATCAACCCCCAATCATGACGGTGGGACAGCCAAGGGTGATGGCCCCGCCATGCGCGGTGGAATCGCCCACCCTGGCGGCCCCCAAAAAGCCAATCTTGACCGTCGTGGATCCCATGACGATGGCATCGGGAGGCCCCACACAGGTGGCCATATCCCCCATGCGGGCTGCTGGCATAAAGCCAATGTTGACGGTCGGACACCCCGGGGGAAGGATCGGGCCACCGACATGAGGGACCGGGGGGGTCCCTGGGGTAACCATGGGACAAGTATGCATATCTCCTACTCGGGCAGCTGGGGGCATGATGGAGCTCCTTTCAATTCAGGGTAAGTACCTTCCTGTTTCCAGTGAACTTGAGGTTACTCATCTTCGTCTGGTTCTCTCATGACAATTTTGTCAATGGCCACTTCCTCCTGCTTCGGGCTCCCAGAACCCGGAGAAAAACGCAGGAGTTGCTCCGGATTCGTGGCTTCAGCCATATAGAAGGCAATGGGGCCGAACACCGTTTTCATTTCCTGCGCATTGCAGGTTGGCAAATAGACTCGAAGTACTCGAGGATCATAATAGCGAAAATAGAGGGGTTTGCCTTCGGGACTAAACACCTTAAGGAACGTACGAAAATGTTTACGCATCTTTAAAAGATTAGCCGACGTCACCGCAAAGATTCCCCAATGCTGTCCCCACCCTTCGCTCAGGATCCATTCCAAGAAAGGAGAATGTCGTGTGAGCTGAACGAGATAGGGTGCCGTCGCAACCAGGTCGGGAGCCAAATCACCTCGATATAAGCACACATGGTCCGGTTTGTCTTTGGCCAATCTTTTGGGGAGGCCAGGGATGGAGGCCCCATCAAGCACGGCATACACATGGGTATCCTTGTGCTCGAATAACACTTGAGATAATTTTTGAGTGGTATCGGTCGCAACAGTCATAATGAGTTCATTCTCCCGTGGTTGAATTATTCACCGCCAGCAGCTGCTTGTCTGGCCGCTTCACATTGTTCACAGAACGGGGTTCCATCTTCAGCCGCTTGTTGGAGGACAGCGGCAGCCGGGCTATACTCCTCCGGACTGGGTGGCTCCAGATTTTCAGGCGGGGCCGCCCGTTCTGGCGCCGATTCCGTCTCCCAGTCTCTCGGAAGTTCCGGGGCATCGGGCTCTGCTGGAGAAGCTCCTGATCCGGACCCCGCCGCCCCACCACTATTGATATTGACCATCGGCCCGGAAATATCCACACCCCCCGCGCTTATGACCACAAAGCTCCCACCGACCTTGAGCGTTAAGTTTGAACCGGCTTCAATCACCACATTCTGGCCACCATTTAAGTGGATATCGCCAGCCCCGACAGCAAAACTTCCGCTGACTTTTTGTTGAAGATCCGCATCCGTCGTGAGCGAGACGGTCCCGCTGACTTTTTCATTCTGATCGCCACCGATGGTGAGATGGTCGTCCCCTTGAATTTCGGTAAATCGGCCCATCCCCACCGTACGGTGTTGGTTTTCAAAAATTTGTTCGTACTGATTTTTGAAAATCTTTTTATGCTGGTCATTGCCGACTGAGATATCTTGATCATTCCGAATAAAATCTTTCTGATCTTTTTCGGCCGCATACAACACTTCCTCTTCACCCTCTTTATCGTTGAAGCGGATGCCATTTTTCCGATCAGTGATGATATAGGATTTATACTGTTCGTCCGGCAAATCCAACGCCGGCATGCATTCGTTATTATAGACTCGTCCGGTGACAATCGGCCGGTCGGGGTCCCCTTCTAAAAATTCAACGATAACTTCCTGGCCGATGCGCGGTAAAAACATCGCGCCCCATTTTTTTCCGGCCCATAATTGAGAGAGCCGGACCCAACAGGAGCTATTTTCATTGCCTTCCCCTTCACGATCCCAATGAAATTGTACTTTGACTCGCCCATATTGATCGGTCCAGATAATTTCACCGTCTTTTCCCACGACGATAGCCGTTTGTGGGCCTTGGACTACAGGCTTGGGGGTGAGTTGCGGTGGACGAAAGGGAACCGAATGCGGGATACACGAAAAGGTATTGGAATAGCTCTCCTGTCCCCCTTCATCGCCTCCCCCAGTATACGTCCGGCCCATCGAGCCATTATGAAAGACTCGTACCAACACATAGGTTTGGTTAAACGTGTCGGGCTCATAATCAATCAAATCAAACGTGGAACCGGAAACAAATTCTCGACAATTGCTGCTCCCAGAAATGGTAAAATGCTGCGCCTCCTCTTCCTGCATCCGAACGGTCCCTATGGACTCCGCTTGGGCTTTATCCGGGAATTCGCCAGGATAATCATAAACTTCGAACGCACTGTTCCCCGCAAAATCAATGACGGAGGGTTCCTCATGTTCAATAAGCCGGCCCGCCGGGTTTTGGGTAAAATTAAAGTCCCGATGCGTGTACTTGCCGGGGCGAATATCTTTTTCAAACTCCAGGCTGGTAATCACATCGGCTTCATGGGATCCCGATCCCTGGGCCTCCCAAAAAATTTGAGGGTTTATGGGAAGGGCCTGGTGAGAGGTCGGTTGATCGCCCAGAATTAGGGTGTGTTTATCTTCTTCATGTTTCCAAAAATAAAAGATGCCATATTGTTCTAAGAGTCGTGACACAAAATTAAAATCGGTCTCCCGGTATTGCACACAATATTCGCGTTCGGGATACGTGCCCAGTTGTAATTCATAATCCCGAAACCCATATTCCGTGAAGATTTGCTCGATGATATCCGGGACCGTTTTATTCTGAAAAATGCGGCAATCGGCGGTGCGAGTCAGGAACCACAACCAGGGCACCATTTCCGCTCGATAGTGGAGCAAGCCCGTTTCACTCGAGAGTTGGGTTAACCGACTGATATAGCCATTAAAATAGCGGGTTTCGTCGCCACGGAGAATCAATTGGATGGTGGCCATCTGCCCGACCACCTCCTCATGACTAAAGGCTTCTCCTTCCCGGAGGAGATCCAAATCAAATTTAAACAGCTGAGAAATCCCTTCATGACCGGAAAACCCTTGGAGCAGAAAGGCATCCGGTCCTAAAGGGGTGTGGATGGACATGAGGCGTTCGGACTGTGTGAGTGGCATGGTGGTCGTTATCCTTCCTGAGTTGGGTAGACGCTCAGAGAACTCTCTGGGGCTTTTAGTTTAGGATTCGTATGAGGGATCTGAGATTTCCTTAGGCGCAGTATCATGCTTTTCTTCCTCAAGCGATGGACATAAGCAAGGAGAATGCCATCAAAGCTTTCCTTTCAAAAAAACCACAAGTTATTGAATTTTTTATATTTTTTATTCGTACCCACCGTTTTAGCCATTCAATACAAGGAGAAAAAGAAAGGAATATTTTAATTCTTGAAAATTCCTTTCCACGAATTTGAGACTGACGGCAAGGCCCCATAAAGTTTTTCCTCTATAGGTTTGGAAGGGTAAATTTTGGCACATACCCTGGTGCTTGTAATAGTGACTTCCGGGTCCACATTCTCTCAAGCCTTTTCCCCGGCTTAGGACCAAAACGAACCCAGCCCCCAATTGTCCTGGGAGACCATATCACCCCCAAGATAAAACATAAATAGAGGCCAAATGCCCAGGGTCGAAAGCGGGGCTCCTAACACAGATTGCATTCCTGCCCGCTTTCATGATGACCCTCCAATCACGTGGGGTCCTCCTTAACTTCTAGTCAACTCCTCCCCCAAGGCGTTGACCACCTAACTCCTAATTCCGATAGCTTCAACCTTCAAAAATTCGGACGAAACCGACCCTCCCACGTTCGGGAACCTACAATCGAAAGAAAATTTGTACTTGATCTTTTCTCCTCACATCAAGAAAATGGGATTCAAAACCATGTGCCCAATCCCCATTTCTTCAAAATTGTAAAAGGAAACGTATGAATAGGTATTTCCCCCATATTTCCCTGTCGATGCTCCTTTGTGTGGTTGCCTTTGGATTTACCGCCTGTACGATCATGGGCCACGAAGAAGCCAGCCTGGAAGGCGTGCAAGAAGAACGGTTGTCCTCCCCGGTTCCCGAAAGTCCAGAAGCCCCGGAGGTGGCAGCCATCCCGGACTCCCCCGCCCCCCCCGAATCATCCATCACTCCATCTCCCGCTCCGGTTCCTACTCCAGAAAGCGAAGACCAGAAGACCGACCCCACGCCTATCCCCAAAGACGAGGCCAAGGCCTCAGAGGAACCGCCTCCGGTGGCTTCTCCTGAACCGTCGCGTCAATTGTTAGGGGAATTCCCCGGAATAAAAACCAAATGGGAACTCATGCGGAAAAAACTGGAGGGAGAAATACAGGAACACAACCGAAAAACCCAAGAACTTCAGGGAAAACTCCAACTCATGGATCAAATTATTCAGAATGTTGAGTTCACCACCACCGCATTTTTAGAAGAAAACCAGACCCTGGCTGCAGAGTTTTCTATTGAGAACCGCACCCCCTATGCCATTAAAGACATCTCCATCACCTGCGACCAAATCGCGCCAACGGGAACGATCATTCAATCTCATACGGAAACGCTCTACCACATCATCGCCACCAAAACACGCGCGTCCTATTCCCCGTTATCCTACGGGATCAAACATCCACAAACCAAAACATTGAAGTGCCAAATCACCAATTTCACGGTGCACAACCCGGCACCCAACCAATAGCCCCCCTCCCCCCCCCCCTGAAAAAGCTGAGGGCAGAAAGTAAACGAAGGACTTCTGGGAAGATTGCTGAGGAGGGGGGAAGGAAAAGAGGCCAAGGGTGTACGGATCCCACAGTGCAGACCCCCTAGGTAGCCTTGCCAGAATCTAACCCAAATTTAAGGAGAGGGATTTTTCTAAGATTCACTTTTTTCGGTCTCCCTGGTACAGTAAAGAACCCTCTCTCGATGGCGTGTGTACTTTAAAAGGGGAAGGACATGTCTCAGATTGATATCCCCGTTGATCCTTACTGTATCACCCTCTTCATTCAAGAATTTCGAATTGAAACCCGGCGCATAGACAACGGAAATCGCCCCGCACATACCCAACGTCTACGGGTGGCACATACGAGAGTCATTCCTTCAGAATGGACGCGTGATTCCATTAATGCGGCGATGAGAGGAGCCAATACGATATGGGCCGCCGCCAACATTCAGTTTACTCTTAGTGCCATAACCAACCAAACCATCGAACTGCCCGGGAACCTCAGCCGCCTGGACGACAATGCCGGACAATATCTCATCAATCAAATTCGGGTACGTCCTGGACGCATAACCCTGCTTTTAGTTCGAGAGTTTGCCCGGTGGGATTTGGCAGGACAAGCCTGCCGCGGGGCTTGCATTCTCCCTTCCAGCTTAACGCCCAATAATCGGGGGCGGGTGTTTGCCCATGAGTTCGGACATCTGTTGAGCCTTGGACACGTAGATTCTCCCAATACACATCTCAACAATGTCATGCGCCCGGGTTTATTCGCAGGCCCCGACCTTACACCCGAGCAAATACAACAAGCTCGACGATCAACGTTAGCCACCCGAGCGGTTGCCGCCACCCGACAACAACCTGTGGCTCCTTAATTCTCTAACAATTTAAGATTTAGTTTCTTTTAAAACAACGCCCGAAAAAGATGGCGTAGAAAACTTCGCACACACACCAACTCTTCCCCCCTCAGACCATTCCACTAGGGCCCATCCAACCAGAGTCAGGAGAATCAGAAGGAAGAAAACTTAAAATTGCTTGGACTTCCTCTTTTGGACATTGGAAGGCAAAGAGGGACAAAGTTTGCAGCACATAGCCAAGGTACCCCATAAGGTCATCCCCGCAATTAGTTGGCGGAGATTTACAAGCTTCCCCAAAATCCATTTCACATTTCATTCAAAAACTAATTCTTAACAAAAATGAACGGAAAGGATTCAAGTAGCTTCAGCCGCTTGTCCTAGAGGAAAAACCCAAAGAAAATTTTCCTAATAAGGTTCCTGACACCTTTTAATAAAAAAAAGAAAAGTTACTTCGTTGGGGATTGAAGGAGGATCTTTTTTTGCTTCTCTGGAATTAATTCCCAGGAAAAGGTTTCCAGCATGTGTTGAAAGTTTGCATGGTCATACTCCGGCTCTTTCTGGTAAGCCAAAAGTTTTTTCTTTTCTTTGTTAATTTGCCGGTTTTTCCACAGCGGAAATGTCCCCACCAATAGAAAGCCGACCAACACTCCCAAGAGGGGGAACCAACTACCCCACAAGCCGGCAATAACTAGAGAACCCAGGACGATTGTAAGGGTCAGAATTTTCAGGGCCAACAAGTGCAATCGAACCGCATAAAGCAGGGTGACCACAACAAGCAAAGCTTTTCGTGTTGCAGAAGAAAGTTGTTGCTCCGCAAGTAAATCTTTTGATAATAGCAAGGAGCTCAGCATTCCCTGAATGGAACTTGGTGGGAGATTGGGCACTGCCTCAATAGCAGGTTTAAAAGCCAGAAAATCAAGCTCGTTCCGACACCAAAGCTCCAACAGTCCAGAACGCCATACTTGAAGCAACCGCTCATCTAAAAAAAAATAGAGCCCACACAGGGGAAAAAGAAGCAGGTATGCAAGAAGCGGCCTCAACTCCCACGAGACTACAGCCCAAACAATGGATCCAAAACCAATTCCGACGACCGCCACAATAAGATTGCGATAATACCTGGCTCGACGATCAATAGCATTGGTGGTTTGCTCAATTGCATCCCGATAGACAGACATGACTTACTACCAAAATTGAAAAAGTGTAGACTTCATCCTCTAAACACGGTTGGATTAAGTCAACAGACGCAAGGCCTGTTTCTGCTAGAATTGTCATTCCTGCAGGTTTTTGGCCGGAATCTCTAGGGTAAAATCTTCAAAAAAATGGATCTCCCCAGAAACTGGCGGGATGACCGACGGGAATATTATTCAAGCGTCCAACACACAATATCATTGTATTCGGCCTGGACTGATTGATGAAAAGCAAGTCTTTACCCCCAAATATTTCGATGAAGATTCTCAAGCAATCCTTTCATCCTAAGCCGCCAAAAACCATTACGGAAGCTCTAGTTACCTTTTGTCAAAAACTCCGAATCTCAATAATTTTCCCCATTGCCAAATTGGTTCATCTGAAATTGAAAAAAATCCCCAACATGGATTAGCGCAATCTTCATCTTGAAACTGTTGAAGCCGGAGAATATCGCTCTTTTTCATCCCAAGCCCGGTGAAGATTCATCCTGGGGCATTCCCCAGTCCTCACCATGAACTGGCCAAAGGTTTTCAGGCTGAACTCGTCGAAGTATGGGGGAAATCCCAAGAGAGATGAGCGACCGTAAGGCCTAAACCTCTATTCTTTGATTTCGACGGATTTTTTCAACCGAGCTTGAGACTTTCTCAAAGACATAGTCAATTTCCCGCTCAGTCGTAAATCGACCGAGGCTGAAACGGATACACGAATAAGCCTCGTCATCAGTGAGGCCCAACGCTTTTAACACATGACTGGGACCTTTTTTTCGGCTGGCACATGCCGATTGCGTCGAGACCGCAATATCATGCATATCCCGAATGAGGGTCCGGGCATCGACATGTTTAAACCCAATATTTGTGGTATTACCAAGACGATTTAAGGGATCCCCGTTTACCCAGGTATCCGGCACTTGTTTCAAAATTTTCCTCTCCAGCCCATCACGCAATGTCTTTACCCGGTGTGCCTCAGTTTCAAGCTCAACCTTGGCAATTCGACAAGCCTCTCCAAAACCTACAATTCCCGGAACATTTAACGTTCCACCTCGCAATCCACATTCTTGGCCACCCCCAGGGATTAACGGTTCTAAATCCCAAGACGATACTCCACCACGAAGGAAAAGGGCTCCAACACCCTTTGGGCCATAGATTTTATGGGACGAAAACGCCGCCAAATCTATCCCAAAGTCATTCACATTTACAGGAATCTTCCCCACAGCTTGAGTAATATCGCTCAGCAACACACCACCAGATTGATGCACATTCTCTGCAATCGCTTTAATCGGTTGAAGCGTTCCAACCTCATTATTCGCCAGCATAACCGCACACATAGCCTTAGGATTTTTTTTCAAAACATAGGCAAAGCCCTCGACATCAAGGCGGCCCATGGAATCGACCGGAAGAATATGTACCAGCGTCCCGACTACACGATTTAACTGACGACACGTTTCCAGAACCGCCTCATGTTCCGTCACACAGGTCACTACGGAAGTAAATGAAAATTGAGCCTTCCAGCATGCACCCTTTAAGGCAAGAGTCAAACTTTCGGTCGCACCGGAAGTAAAAATAATTTCATTGGTCCTTGCTCCAATTAATTCCGCAACATGCCACCGAGCATCTTCAACAACTTCAGCCGCATCCCATCCATACTTATGGTCACGACTAGACGCATTGCCGAATATCTCACCGAAATACGGTTCCATGGCAATAAGAACCTGTTTATCAAGAGGGGTACTAGAGTTATAGTCAATAAAATGAATCCCTAACACCGCCAAACTCTTCCCGAACAAAAGAGGTGGAACTCTCACAATTTCTGAGATTTACTCTAACTATTCAATCCCTATCCCATACCATTTTTTTCTACCTTGAACCTTTATGTGTCTTGCATAGACCACGGTTCTATGGATGAAAACTCTAAATGGGCACACTTACAAAACATGCCATCAAGAGTATCATCGAGACAATAGTTTTCCCCCTCAACACTAGGCGTTCTTACAGGATAAATATCCAATTCACCCAGTTCAAACATTGAAGTCCCAAAATCTGGAAATGACAATTTCTTGATATCATGAAGTTCTAAGGATATTAAATAACATAATCCTTTAGACCAATATGTAAAATTTATTAAAGCATCAGTTTTTTGATTTTTGTCATATTGGTCAGAGTAACTAAAATACAACTTTATTGATACAACCTTATCAATTTTCAATAAATCAAAGTCAGAAATTACTGCTCGAATCTTTTCTTCTCCTGGTATCATTTTTTCGTTCCTTTAAGCCTTTTCAATTATGAAGAATCACAACTACTTCCCTCTTGGTTCTGCCGCCTTTGGTGTTCTTCTTCATCCGGATGAACACCTGGCCACACTCTGGTGCCAGTGGCTGGATTCTTTAGTTTTTGCCCTGTGACCGGATCTCTTCTATGGTGGTGAGGATTCCCATGGTCTTTTCTTCCATGATCCCCGTAATGGGTTTGCCCCGTCATTCTTCCCTGCTCATCATAATGGGCAACGTGGGTATATGGTTGCCCCGTTCTTTCACTAATTTTTTGAACTTCGACTCTTCTTGTTGTACCAGGTTCAACTGTTAAGGGGGACCTATAATCTGCAGGCTTTGGGTCTTCAGCGTTTAAGCCAAAAGGGTCTACCCAATGAATTGGGTTTTTTGTGTAAAGATAAAGGTTATCACCACCCCTTAAACCAATAGGGTCTTTGCATATATAGCGACCCGTCTGGGGATCATAATATCTAAACCAATTATAATGAAGCCCACTTTCTTCATCTCTCCATTGTCCTTGGAAACGAACTGGACAGTCCACTTCCCCTTTTTTTTGTTGTTTCACCAGGCCCCAAGAATAATATTCCGTTTTCCAAATTATTCTTCCTAACCCATCTACGAGTTCACGTGGTGTACCAAGATGGTCGTTAATAACGGAATAAAAATTGCCTGCTTCTACTTTGCACAAGGGACTGTAACTATGAGGATCAAACACCCAGCTAGAAGTGACAGAACCATTCTTTATTTCGTGCAAAACAACGTCATTGTCCCAAATAAAACCTTCCTTCCAGCCATCCGACGATTTTTTCTCTATGCGTCGCCCAAACGGATCATATTTATAACACCACGTTTTCCCTTCTGAATTAGTGAGTTTTTTTAACTGATCCAGTGCATCCCATTCGTATTTCCAATTAATAACTTTTCCATTTGGCAATTTTTCTGCTTTCTGTATTAATCGACCATGGAAATCATATTGAAATTCAACATTATTTTGCTTTTTTAATTGGTTGCCCACACCATAGCTTAGAGGTGTTGAATCATTTCCCATTCCTATCTGAATTAAATTGTCACTATCATCATAAAGGTAATTTTCACTTCCTCCATTCTCTCTTAAAACCTGGGTTAGTCTTTCTACGGGATCATAAACATAGGTGGTTTGTCCCCAGCTTTGGTCACAAACCTCAACTAGATGGGAGTCCTGATAACGATAATTACGATGAATAAATGGTTTAGGTGATTTGAAGCCAGAAAAGCTGGATAAAGCTTCATGAAAGATATTCTGGGTTATTAGCCGGCCCATTGAGTCATATTCTTGTGTCAACATCTTCTGACCGGGAATAATTTGACGGGTAACAGAACCACGGGCATCTCTTTCCAATATTAAGGAGTTATGTTCTCCTACCCGTAATTTATTAAGCAAACCATTTGCGTCAAACTGATAGTCCATTTGAACTCCCAAGTCGGACTTGAGCTGCTGCAGATTTCCATTGGAATCATAATTTCTATCAATCACATGCCCATTTTGTATTTCGGAAATGATTCTTCCGAGTTTGTCTCTATCGAATTTAATATTACTATTGGCATTAATTGCCTGGACAAGAAATCCCGCCTCGTCATAACTAAATGTCGCCTCTTGATTATCAGGCAACTTTTGACTAACAAGCCTGCCCAAAGGATCCCGCTTATATTCTATTTTTTCTCCAATTCCATTAATAGTCGAAACCCGATTCCCAGCCATGTCATACTCAAACGATAATTCTCGCCCATCAAAGTCAATTTCCCGAACAACCCACCCCACAGCATTATACTCAAAACGGTAGTTTTCTCCTTTCGAGTTAGAGATAGATTCAAGAAATTTCGGCTCCCTTCCCCAACTTAAGGTAGTCTTTCTCCCAAGAGGGTCAATAATCTCGGTTAACCGTTTGCAGGGGCCAAACTTGTACCTCGTCATATGGCCATCTCGGTTAATGGAAAAGCGCAAATTCCCTGCTTGGTCATATCCATATTGGTTATCAGTCCCATCTGGATGATCTATTCGAATCAGGTTGCCAACCAAGTCAAATTTATATTTTGTACAATTTTTTAGTGGATCTACAAATTCTTTAAGCCGCCCAAATGAATCTCCGCAGTAGCAAGTGACATTTCCATTCCAATCTGTGGATGATTGTAATATTCCCTGATCGGTAAACCTCTGGCAAAGACGGTACCCAAGTGGGTCCCTCATTTCAATCAAATTGCCTCTTTCATCATATTGGAAAAAATAGCATTGGCCTTCTGGGTCTTGAGTCCGAATTAACCGATTATTTTGATCATAAAAACGTTCCCAAGAATACCCTGCGGCACTTTTGTACAAAAGCGGCAGATGAGTATGATTATAAGTAATCTCAATAGTTTGATTTAGCGCATTTGTCGTTTTACTTCGGTTCCCGCAAGTATCGTACTCATAAGTCACGGTTTGACCATTGGGGTTGGTCTTGGAAATAATTCGACCATATTCATCAAAACCTGTCATATACTCAGCATTCAGCGCATTGATCTCTCGAAATACTTGTCCATCTGCGTTCCATTGGAATTGTCGAATATGCCCTAAACTATCTGTCACTTCGGTGCAACGAGCATTATCCAGGAAGCGCAAACGTTTCTCATCATAGCTCTCCAGACCTCGTGTACAAATACATCTTCCTTTGCGATCGTATTTAAAGGAAAATACGGCCCCATCTTTTTTTACTTCACGAGTAATTCGGTTGTTGGAGTCGTACTCGAAATGGTCTGGATAGTCTGCCGCATCGGTTGCTGCAATCAGATGACCTTTGGAGTCAAAGGAGTACCTGAACAGATTTTGGGAGGTTTTTTTATCCGCTGATTGAAATTCGATATTTTCAATAAGATTTCTCGAATTGTAATGGAGAAGCAACGCCCTTCTTTCCAGCTTTTGCGTAATAGTAGTCAGACGGTTGCCAAGGCCATAAGTGAGTTCAACTCCCTGCCCGGTTGGGTCTTGGATTTCTTTAAGGGGCCCAATACCAAACTCCTCTTTTCCAAATAAATACCGCCAAACTTCTCCAGTGTTCACATCCCATTGACAGACCGTATACTCCTTATCCCTTAGCCAAATTTCAGTAAAAGCACCAAAATTTCTCAGAGTTTCACCTTGGAAGATACGGTTTTCAGGATCATAGATCTTAATTGGACTACCATCTGGCCCTCTAAATAAATAGTGGTCTTCTTTAAACGTTAGCTCGCAAAAATATTTATTAAACCAACCGGGTCCGAGGGGCGAATTTTCCTTAATTAGAGCTGTGCTGTAGAACCGGTTCCATTCCAAAGCAACCTTTCCCGGAATAGAAATATCTTCAAATGTGTTATGCATAACCCCAGTCGCAACGTCTACGGGGTGTCCTATGGTTTGGCTTCCAACTTTCATAAAACTAAAGGCCAAAAAAAATTATTAGAATGAGAAGTTATTTGATCTTTTTAGCCACAACCACAATCACGTCGACCCAAGCGCGATACCCCTGCACTTACTCCCGCGCTCACCGCGCCTTGCGCCGCATTGACGGCTAGGGCACGCACCATGTCACCGATACTGACGCCCACCATGACATTGCTAAAACCTAGAATGACGGCATTGGGTACGATGGGGAGATCACTACAGGACGTGCCCATGAGGGGTGCACAAAACCCCAGTGCTCCTCCATTGACGGTCACATTGGGGCTGCCAATGGCCGATGATCCTTGCCCGGCAGGATAGGGCACAGGAGGCATGAGCAACTTAATCCAAGTAGACCATTGCGTATAGGCTGCAAAACTTCCTTTGACCGATCCCCACACTCCATCCCAACTCGACGTGTCAATGCCGGTTACATCTTTCATGAACTTGCCAGTCTCAGAATTGGGAGAAACAAACAGGGAAGAAATTCCTGCTATGGCTAAGTTGGCAAGCATCGTCAGTGCGACAAGCATGAGCGACATGGGGATATTCAACAAATACCGTTTCCAATACCCTAAATTCAGCATGGTCGGTGGCACTGGGACAAAAATGGGCAGGTGACATCCATAGCCCATACTCCCCGCGGTGCAGGCAGGCATGCCATTGATGAGAGTATTCACTTTGCCAAAGGCGGGAGTCATCCACAAAAAGATCACACCAAAATAGGCATGAGGAGTCATGGGAATTGGAGCGGGCGCCGGGGGGATGAACACCGTATGGAGGTCAACTCCCATTACCATATCGGTCATTTTCGATGCAGGAAATAACGGCATGAGCTACTCTCTACTCGTCTGGGTTACTCCAGGGCGCTTTTTCCAGGAATGGAAGAAGTGCATTCTTGGAAGGTTTGTAATGACGTCGGCGCTCCAACGCAGGGATAGGAATGAAATGCATTTTTGTTCTTCCGTCCATTAAGTTTTGCCTGACAGATTACCGTGAAAGTTCTATGACTTCTAAGGTTCCAGTGAGCCGGGTTCGTTGGACGGCCACCTGGACCCGTTGATGTTCTCGCAAGGCCTCATATTGGCTTTGGGATACCACTCCCAGCGCTCGCTCCCCTCCGACATCGAGCGAAACCGCATAGGCATCCGGCACCACTCTTGACTGCACAAGCGGGCGCCCATTGACAATATTCGTGGTGTACGTTTTGCCTCCTGCCGTAAATTGTTTCCCTGTCACTGTGGCTTTTGTCTTTGTTACTTCAAGGCCCACTCGATCTATGGCATAAAACCCTGCGAACAACAGAAAACCTCCCAGAATAAGAATCCCCAAGATATACATCACTGGATTAGCTTGGTAGGGTGTCATACGAGTTGCCCCTTTCTGTCCGAAATAGCTAATTCCATTTTCTGCATTTCCGGCAACCAATCCGGCCCTGGATAGGGTATTGCTCCACGCCAGACCATATCCACTTCCCGTTCTTCCATTCGGATCATCACGGTTTGCAAGACCACTTCAGGCTCCTGCATCCCTTGTCCGATATCAAGACCAATGCTGGGTTGGTCCTCGGCTAATTGAAACGCGAAGCTTCCGTCTGAGGTGACATTTTCCGTAACAATTTGTTCTCCTCCTTGCAGGTACGGGAGGATGAGACCCCGAGAGGCCCCATTAAAAAACTTAAAGTCGATATCGGGGAGACTATTGCTGGTATAGGCTTCGCGATATTCTTCCGGCACAACTTGCGCATAGGCCTGTCGCAGTTCTTGTTCGAGGGCCCGGTCGGCTGGCAGAACGCCCGCTAACTTGGCTCGAGGCAGCCACGTCTTCGGAAACCACCCAAACCCCGCAGGGATAGGCTGCTTTTCCCATTGTGTGTAGTCCTCAAGACATAGCTGTTCGGGGGTGAGAAGATGCCCGGGATCTTCGATATTCGGCAAGGGTAGGTTGTCGACCTGCTGCTTGGTGTTTTTGACCACAAAGCCTCGCCCGACTAAATTCCGGGGATAGGGATAGGGCACCAATTTATCGGCATAGACATCGAATCCTCCATAGGCCCGTTCATATTGAAGGTCTATCGTTTCGAAGGGAACGGGTTCGGAAAATTCGGGTGTGCCATTCTCGACAAAACGAGCTGTTCGATCCCCGATGGCTTGGACTTGTTTTCGACATTCTCCCACTTGGAGGGAGGCCAAACATGTGGGTGTGGGTTGCCCTGCCGGGGCATAGACTTTGCCATTCAATACCACATCCGTGGCTAGTTTAAAGGGAATGAAATCACTCTCGTACCGAACGGAGGAATTCATGGGATCGTCCCAATACACATCTCCAGCAATTAGAGCCTGGTCTGTTTCCGCCCGAGCACACTTCTGGTTCTTTACAATTTGGTACGTCCTTTTAAGGAGCACACTTAAAATATATTGGCCCTCCGGCGTTTGCCCTGGAAGTACTACGGTTTTCTCCGTTGTTGCGGTAGCCAGGGTTGGGGACATTGGAGAGGTTTCGTTGTTCATGGGGTATGCTTTCGTTAGATGACTTCCGCCTGAAGCCGTGTCATGTGTGGCAGCCAAGCATAGCCTTCGTAACCTAGGCTTCCTCGCCAGATCAGGTCCACTTCCCCTTCTTCCGTCCGGATTTGGACCGTATCTAACTTCGCCTCAAGTTGTTGTTCGCCGTTACCAATGTCTAACCTGATCGTTGGCCTTTCACCGGGGAGTGAAAATGTCAACAGACCTTCAGGGGTTAGTCCGATCAGCTGAATGGGCTCATCCCCTTTAAGAGAAGCCTGCTGCAAACCAAACGAGGCACCGTTGTTGAATCGAGCATCGAAACTTGGGAGTCTCATGGCTTTGGCCAGAGCGATATGGTTTTTCGGCACTAATCCGGCCCGTTCTTCCGGTGTCACCGTGTCGGCATCAACAAATGCTGGATACGCCCCTACTAAGGCACAGCGGGGATACCAGTTTCGTTGGAACCAGCCAAACCCCTGCGGAATAGGTTGCTCTGGCCAACGCTCCGGATCTTCTAAGATGAGCCGCTCTGGTGTTAATAGATCGTTTGGGTCTTCTAAATTGGGCAAAGCCAGTCCATTCACCGATTCTTTGGTATTTTTAAGCACCACTCCAGTCCCGAGCGGATTTCTCGGGTAGAAAAACGGTATTTCCGGGATGCTCTTTTCATCATTCCCCCCATAGGCGCGCTCATAGCGAATTTCCATCTCGGCAAATGGGACCGGATCAGAAAAGGTTGGCGAGAGATTCTCCCGGTACTGGCATTCACGATCGCCGGTTACCATTATCGTTTTTTCCCTGTCACCAATCTGTACCTTTGTCAGCATTTGGGGAACGGGCTCTCCCTCAGGGGCATAAGCCTTCCCAATCACGACCACATCAACCGAAGGTTTAAAGGGGGCCAGGTCGTTTTCAAACTGGACGGTAGCCCATTCCGGATCCCCTTTTTCATAATATTGGTCAATTTTTCTCAATTCCCGGTCTTCTTCACTTCTTTTCAAGGAACCTCGGGGTACGATGTCATACGTACGCTTGACAATGACCGAAAATATAGTCTCACCTCGATCATTTTTCCCAGGAACAATCTCCATATTTCCAGTTGTCTTTGTTTTTGTCATGACATGAAATCAGAAAATTGCGTATTTAAGGGTTCAACATGACCATTCCACCCTTCACGGTGTTTGTCCCCGATCCATCCGAAACAACAATGGCCCCCTTAGTCTGATGCTGGGCTGTTGCCTCGGAAGTAACCATTGTCCCGCTTGTTGTGACCGATGCACTTCCTTTAACCGCAATATCTATTCCACTTAATTCAATAGTGCCATCGCTTTTCATCAGAAGGGTACTGGCCCCCACACTCAGTTTAATCTCCGTTGCAGCGGTAATATGTACACAGGTTGATTCCGATGTCACGGAGATATCTTTGTTGACTGTTTGTGAGGCCGTTCCAGCAGAGACTTTCTGGATCAAATTACCTTCAATGATAGTAATAGTAGTATCCTTCTTAATATTTTCCGTATGGGTCCCATCCACAGTGATAGTTCGATCGTTATGTACAGTCTGGGTTTCATCATGCTCGATGGTGGTGTCCATGTCGTACTGGCTATGGATAGAGATTTTTTCTTTTCCTTTTGTGTCATCCATCATCATGCAGTTATTGCCACCGCCTCCGGGCGTGGTATTGGATTTCAATCCACTTACCATTCCACTCCCGGGTAACCCATTGGGAGGCATATTTTCTTTGTTATAGACCCGGCCAATGATGATGGGTTGGTCGGGATCGCCCTCTAAAAATCCAACGATGACTTCTTCACCCACCCGCGGAATATCTACGCCGCCAAATCCTTTGCCGGCATGGACTTGGGAGACGCGAATCCAGCAGGAACAGGTATCGTCTTTTCGTTCCCTGCCTTCCCGGTCCCAGTGGAAGAGGACTTTCACCCGGCCAAATTCATCGGTCCAAATTTCTTCACCTGGTTTGCCCACGACCATGGCGGTTTGGGCCCCCTGCACGACCGGTTTAGCCGTCAGTCGTGGGGGACGAAATAACACGGAACCCGGAAGGCACCGAAATGAATTGGCATAACTAGCTCCCTGCCCCGTATCTCCACCGGGACGATAGGTATTGCCCATCGAGGCCATATGAGACACGGAGGTCAGGACATAGCCCTGGTTCAGTTCCGTGGGGTAATAGTCCATGAGGGTAAACTGGTAGCCACTGGCGAAGGCGCGACAGGTGCTATGCCCCATGATGGAAAAATGTTGGGCTTCTTCGGTTTCCATCCGAATGCGTGCCAGAGTATCGCCCTGCGCTTTGGTAAGGTATTCCCCTGGAAAGTCAAAATACTCATATTGCGCATTCCCTCCAATATCGATGAGACTGGGCACGTCGGCCAACAGATTGGTACTGGGTGTTTTGAAGTTATAATCGGTATGGGCAAACTTTCCCGGCTGAATGACTTTTTCAAACTCCAAACTGGTAATTACATCTTCATCCAAGATGCCACTTCCCTCCGGTTCCCAGCTGACAAAGGCCTGAGTGGGCAGGACCTGATGGACGCTGGCGGCATCGCCCAAGACCAAGGTATGCTTCGTTTCCTCATGTTCAAAAAAGTAAAAGATTCCGAATTGTTCCATTAGTCTGGAGACAAAATTAAAATCGGTTTCTCGGTATTGGACACAATATTCTATACTTTCATACGTGCCCTGAAGGTCCAATCGATAATCGGTAAATCCCAAATCTTGGAAAATTTGTTCAATGATGTCGGGCACCATTTTGTTCTGGAATATGCGACAATCTGCCGTGCGCGTCAGGAACCACAGCCAAGGGACGATTTCTGCGCGGTAATGGAGAATGCCTGATTCACTCCCGGTTTGGGCAAACCGGCTGACATACCCATGGAAGACTCGCTCTTCCATATCACTTAATTCCAGCCGTATCGTGACGGCTTTTCCGATAATGTCTTGGTAATCGATACTGGGACCTTCGGTTATCACCTCTACATCGTATTTATAGAGTTGTGAGAGACCTTCCTGTCCCGTAAATTCCTGTAACAGAAGGACATCAGGCCCGAGGGGAGTATCAATTCGGAGAAGCCGATCAAATTGGGTAAATGCCATGAGATACCCTCATTTTTTCGAAAAAAAAGATACTAGGATTTATGGAGAAAAATCCTAGAAATAATGATGAAAAATTGCAAGAGGGATGCCACCCCTAGCGACTCGGACCAAGAGCGTCGGCTAGCATTTATGAAATCCCCCATCCCTTCCTTTTGGTTGAAATTTCGATGACTACATTCCTATGGGAACACCTCAATAACCCTTAGGGTCTACATCCCCTATAATAAGAGTCAATTTTAAATTTTTAAAATGTCTTTATAACCCTTTTAAAATGCTCGATTCTTCAGGGTGAAAAGGCCTCGTCTTCTTTCTTCGAGTCTTTTGGAAACCTTTATCGAGCAGAATAATGCCTCCATGGTTGATCTGGGCGGTCCTCGCCTCCCATGAAATCCATGAAATCAATGATTTAAAACCAACATGGACGAGTCCCTCCCCCAGTCCATTAATGATCATCCCGATCAGACACAGTTTTACTCCCGGACGAAAGAGCCTCCCTATCGGGCTATTGCCACAGGGTCCAAAGGAAAAAACAACCATTTTTCGTGCCACAATTCCCCATGCGATCGATTGACGTGATTTTTCTGCGTAAGCGAATCCCAGGGAATTTCTACGAAAGGCAAGAGTGTAGACCCAGAAAAAACGGAATTCCCTTAATTCTGGTGTTCTAAACTTTTTTAACCATTTAATGGTACATGCAGACTTACAGAGGGCTAGAATCGAGAGGGGGCTTTACTCATAATCGAAACCTTCAAGTGAGTCAACCCTCTGGTTTCAAAAATTTGATCTTTAGGCTGCTAGAAGACCATTAAAGGTGTCTGACACCTTTACCTATTACCCCTTTGCCCGAGGTAACCACCGTTGACATTATGTCTCCTTAGTTTTAGGGTTAGGGATTGGCAACCTGTTATGTCACCAGTGCTTCACCAATCAGAGAGTGCGTTATCCGATGAGTGAGTGGGGCCAAGATCTTCTGAAATACCTGGGATACATCCTGATCTTCACCATTTTGATGCTGATCCAACGGTTTTTTTTTAAGAAGTAACCCCTTTATCGCTACACCTTATGCCTTTTCCATGATTATCGTTTCCCCCTCTTCACTATCTTCCTCTCCTTCCTCAAGTTCTTCTTCTTTCGCATAATCGACGAAGAGCTTTCGGTACTGTTCCCGAGGTCTCCGAGAGGATTGTAAAGATTCCTGAACGGCCAAAAACGTCGTCGTTTCTGGGAGATTCTCTCGCTCCACCCACCCTCTCCAGACCAATACCATCTGAAGCTCCTCCATATCCACCCAAAGCGTATCGAGGTTCATCTTGAGTTTTTCGATATCATCGTGGGGCCCCTCTCGTTGAAACAACCCACGCAGCCGGATACCTGGCAATTGCCAGGTTAATTTGGGAAAAGCCGGGTGCATGTTGGCCACCCCCACCTCTTCATCCCCTCGGAGAAAATCCGGAAATTGTTGATCCTCAGGAGCACAATTATAGAAGGCTTCATCAAAGTCGATGGGTAGGGTTGGGGCTCGTTGTTCCTCCCAAGCTTCATCATAGGTTCCAGCCTTTTTGAGCCTTGGTTGCCAGGTTCGTCCTATCGGCCCAAATCCCATGGGTTGGGGCTGATCTTTCCAGCTTTTTATGGGATGACCAGGATCTTCCAAATTGGGTAACGCCAGGCCATCGATTCCCTTCCCACTCGGACAATACCCTTTGCCGAGTGGATTCCCGGAAAAGGTTTGAGGTTCTTTGGTCACATGACTATCGCTCCCTCCATAAGCCCGCTCATAGGACACCTCCATGCTCTCGAAGGGTTCCCGGGATGAAGGAGTCCCCCCCCATTGTCTAGCGCCTTTTTCCCAGATGCGATTTCCAACCACCCGAATGGTCTTTTTCCATTTCCCCACACGCAAGCTGACCCCACATTCTTTCACCGGCTTCCCGGCGGGGGCATAGGCCTTCCCCACACATAAGACATCCGCTTTTGGTTTGTACGGTACATAGTCGGTTTCGTATCGCACGCTGGAATGGTTAGGTTCCCCCACGTGAATATCCCCACCGATTAAAGGCAGTTGTTTCTCAGCAAGAACGAGTCCTGACCCCTTTCCCAAAAAATACGTCGCCTTCACACATAACACGACACACGGTTTTCCCGACGCATCTTCACTGTCAAATATCGCTTGAATGGGAAACCCCTGTGGATGAGGACTCACCAGATTCATGCGTTTGTCCTCCCTCTTCCCGAGAATGGGCTTGAGTAGTTCAACGAGAGCGACGCATTTGAAGTCAGCACAGTGAATTCACATTACTAACCGGACGATTCGTCAAAAGACACCGTGCGAATTGACCCAATCGGGGACGACGGAAGGGTATTCATCCCCTTTGGGTCACAGGCCGGAACGTCTTCAACGGTCAGCAAAAGCCACAAAGCCCTTTCGCCCGAACACAACCGGGACACCGTTTTGGAACACCACACCATAGAGTTGGCAATCGGGGAATTCCCGAACCAGCTCTAATGTTTCATCCACGAGGGTATAGACTCCCCCGGCCCAACTTGTTCCATCAAAACGATCCAGCGTCACCCAAATTTGTCCTTGGTTATCTCGGGCCAAACAATGAATTATCTTGTCCCCTTTGGCAGACAAAAGTGGAGTCAGTCCATCCCGGTCCCCTCGAAGCAGGATCGGCATATGTTCCGCCCATCCCCCACCTCCGACCAACCAACTGTCATTATCCACACACATGGCATTCAGCGGATGTTCGGTCCCGGTCTCGATTTTGTCCCACCGCTGATTTTCCAGGATCGCAAGATATCCACGGTATCCTGTTAACAGATGTGCGCCTCCCTGAAGGGGTATAATAGCCGAAAGATGAGTTTGCCCCGGTTTGGGGAGAATTTGGGCCCAGCGATCCTGGTCTGGCATCCCATGAAAAATCGCCCCGCTCCGGTAATCAAACCCGCCCACGACATAGAGTTCGTCCTCCTGGGTCCACGACAAATCCGATAACAAAACATCGGGGTCAACGATGCTGATAGTTACCCGTTCATCCTCCAGGGTAACGACCGTCCCTCCACCCCCCACGCCAAAAATCCGCCCTTCCCGAATGCTGATACGTTGTAAATGGCTGTTGATTTTCCGGGACTGATCAATACCGGTCGAGAGGGTCCCGGTCAGAAGATAGCCATCACTCGTGACCGCCACGAAGTGGTCATCATGGAGAAGCTGTAGATCGGTGACGTCGCCCTCGGAGAGTGGATTCATCGTGGTCCATTCTCTTCCACCTCTTTCCCTCATTCCTCTTCCTCTCCCGGAAAACCGAAAGCCCGATTGAGGGCTGCGACCCCTTCTGGGGTCCGCGCTTTCGTTTCCGTACTGCCCGGGACTCCGCCATTCATACCGCTGTAATCGTTGGTGGTCAGATGGCCACCCGCATGTAAGTCATCCCACTCTTGCTCGGACATGGAACCTTCATGAAGGACTCGGGTCGGCCCTTTACTCGGATCTGCCATCTTTTTCTCGGCATAATGCCGCTGGCGTGAATACTGCCGACCGGGTCCAATGGCATCTTCACCCGCCGCCCGGTCCGTGGTCACACAGACGAAGGGTGGGACTCCCTCCCCGCCATACCGATCTTTGGTAGAAAAGCCCCCTGTGGCATCCAGCAACTCCTGATCGACCGTCCCATGGTAAATCCTCACGACATCGGCGTCATAATCTTCTTCGGTGAGGCCGAGGGGATCGGTAAAACAGACCGGGTCTGCCGCATAGGCGTATGGATTATCTCCGCCGCTCAGTCCGACAGGATCCGGGGAAAGAAACGACCCTGCATGTGGAAAATAATAACGGGAAAAATTGTAGAACAGGCCGGTCTCCCGGTCATGATATTGTCCGGGCATACCCAGGTTCTGGACAAACCCGTTGTCCTGCTGAACGGCCGTTTCGCCCCAGGGGGCGACTGTCGCCTGCCAAGCCGCTTGACCATCCGATCCTCCTACTGACTCCGGGCAACCCCGAGGATCGCACGCGAAGGTATACATTTTCCAGGGGTTCTGACCGTTCTGCTCAAAGGAGGCCATGGGTCGAAACGAATCGCCATGATAGAGATAATGACGCTGCATTTCCTCTCCCTGCCATTCGTGGATGAGGCGCTTCCCGCGCCAGGCAAACCGCGTACGGCCTTCCGGTCCGCATTTTTCAATCCGGCGGCCCAGTGCATCATAACGCATGCCGACGGTCTCGCCGTTTGGCAGTTCCACTTCTGTCAATCGTCCCAGTGCATTCCACCGATAATGGGTCACCTTCCCATCCGCCTCGGTTCGTTCGATCAACCGCCCCCTCTCGTCATAGGACAACCGTTCACCTTGGACTGCCACGAGCTTGTTACCGGCCGTGTACAGTTGGGTGTAGTCATTCCCGGTAAGATCCGTAGCTTGAATGCGATTGCCGGCCCGATCAAATTTCCAGGTCAGGTGCCGTTCTTCCGACCCCTCTCCCTGCACGACTTCCGTTAATCGATTGTGGGCATCACGGATATAGGATCGATCCGGACGATAGTTCGATCGATTCCGTTCCAGCAAACCGGCCTCATCGTAATCGTAGAGATCGATTTCTCGTTCGCGAACGGGGGAATAGATCGCCCGTTGAACCGGAAGATCCAGATTCCCAAACTCTTGTTCATGGATTTCTCCACTTGAAAAGCGGGTTTGGGTCAATCGGCCGCGAGCATCGAACGTCAAATCAACCCCTTGATCATGATGCCGTTGTTGCCAGCTCCGCTGTCCGAGTTCCCGATGGTGGACCTCTAATTCCAGGGTTTCATCCCATTGGTAGGCCTGGAGGCGCCCTTCAGGGTCGTATGTCAAACGCAACTCCCCGGAAATACCCCGTTCAGCCGTGATCCGACCGAGTTCATCATAATCGACTTGAATGGTTCCTTCGTTATTGCTCGCCTCCATCAGGCGGCCAAATTCATCGTACTCGTAACTTTCTTCTTCCCCGTCACCCGCGGTTCGACGCAGGACCCGCCCCCAGGCATCGGTTTCCTGATCGAATACTAAATGGCCACTTTCAAGGAACCGGGTACAGTGGCCTCTGGCATTTCGTTCGAATTCCTGGACGCGTCCATCCGCAAATCGTATGCGGTACGGCCGGCGCCCTTGGCCGTAGTCGAAACAAACTTCATCCCCACCGGGCAACGTTGTTTTCACCACCCGGTTCTCGGTGTCAAATTCATACTGACGACTGGGTCTCAGGGATTTGCTCCCTGACAGGGACACGGCGGGATAGATGATTTTGGACACTCGGTTGAAGTTGGCCCACTCAAATTCCGTGTGCCCTCCCTTCGCATCCACCACCAATGTGACCTGCCCTTCTCGATTACGAATATACCTGTGTTCTCCATGCTGCCGATCCCAGATACGCGTCCGACGACGTTCTTCGTCATACTCGATCTCCAATCGACTCCCATACTGATCTGCTTCACTCAGGAGGTCTCCGGTCGCGTTGTAGGTCCGTTTGATCACGAGACCGGTGGGCAACTTTTCTTCGATCCGATTTCCTTGTTTATCATAGGATACCTTCGAAGCGGGCATTTCACCTGTTCGTACAGACACCACATCACCATGGGTATTCTGTTGACGGTGAGTCTGGCGACCCTGGGGATCGGTGATGACGGTCTCCCGTCGCTCCTTCACATACTCTAGCGTCCATTCATGACCACCTCGGTCGGTACGAGACAGTAAGCGTCCATCCTCACCCCAAACAAACGCGAAGGCCTGCTCATCCGGTTCTTCTCCGGCAATCAATCGCCCCGCCTCATCATATTCGTAGGTCCACGTATTCCCTAAAGGATCTTCCGCGCGGGTCTGCTGCAAGCGTTCATTGAAGTCAAAGGACCAGGCATTCCCCTCATGGTCTTCCTCCCGTACCACGACTCCCAAGTCATTCCAATAATAGGTGGTGATATACCCCAAGGAGTCGGTGGCACGAGTGACCTGCCGGTGACGGTCATATTCAAGACCCCGGTAGAACAGTCCCCCATCGCCCCAGGTTTCCCGACACCATCCTTCGTCGTCATAGGTAAAGTTAAAGGAAAAGCCGTCTCGGTTGGTTTCTCGTACCAGCAGATGGTTTTGGTATTGGAAGGTATAGGGATTTCCCAATGCATCGATGACTTCGATGAGATCGCCTTCTTCGGAGTACTTGAAAACCCGGAGAGTTTTTTCGTCGGAACCCACGACAAGCCGTAAGGCCCGAATAAATCCTTCTTCCCCATAATCAAGATGTACCTTGCGCCCTGCGGTATCGGTAATCCGTGACAGGCGGGTTTGGTCATACCGGAATTTGATGGAATTCCCGAATCCATCATAGATTTTCTTCAAAGGAATGATGAGGGCTTTCCCTGGTGTCCCCTTGAAGGGGAAAAACTGTTTTAACCCGTCTGCCTGCTTCAGAACATACCCATCTGATTTTCGTGTGAGTGTCAGGCGGGCCAGAATATTCGTGGACATCTCCCCCACGGCTAATGGTTCGAAAGAGAGAAACCGGCCGTTGGGGTCACGATGCGCGACGAACTTATGATGGACGATCAGTTGGTGTTCGAAGGAGTGCCGCCAGGAATGCCCGAAGACTCCGACGTCGGAACGCGCGGAAGAATAATTTCGTGAAAATTCAAATGGAATGCGTCCGGGAAGTTTGAGATCCACATGACGAGTGAACATTTTTCCCGTCGCGACATCGATGGGGTGGCCAGTCGCCGTACACACATCCCGATGGGCCTGTTCGCGCTCCGCCCCGGGTGGCATGTTGGCGTTAATCCACTTGTGACATTCCGCCGCCGCCGCTTTCATAGATTCATCAGCCGCCTTGGCTCGAGCTTCCCCGCTCCCCCCTCCCCCACCACCGACGAGCACCGTGGCTGCGGTCCCGACCACTCTTCCGACCGGGGCATCGGTGGGATCTGCGCACATTTTTCCCGTATCTCCCAACATCGCAGCTTCTTTGCCTTGATAGTAGACGTTGGACGATGCTGTCACGATTTCCCCTTTGTTGGCTGGGGGTTTCTGAAACGGACCCGGTCCCATAGGTATATGGGGAGGCGTATGTTGAGATATCGACCCTTTGGTCGCTCCAGGCTGACCCATGACCTTCACCTTGTCGGCGACTTTATCTTTAATCAAGGAATTGCACGGGTGGGGAATGGGTGTAGGAACCGGTCCTCCCGGAGAGGGCACCATGATAATATGCACGTCCCCCGGGGTGACACTCACAATTTGATCTAATTTTTTCGCGCCTGGCTTACCCATTTTGTTGATCCGCCGCGGCTTGAGGTTTTGAAGATCCTGGCCGTCGTGCAATGCGTTCCTTCCGCTCGGCTTCCGTTACGGGAATAGGATAGCGAGCTTGAGGCCTTACCTGGGGTGGGGAGATTTCCCGTGGACCATAGACCGCCACCGTTTGTTCGGGGAAGCGCGCATTCTCTGTTTGACAGTTGCTCAGTTTCCCGGGAGAAAGACCGGTCCAAAATACATCAGCCTCGGTCAAGTCCGCCTCATCCAACACGGTTTGTTCCATATTTGACCCAACCAGACTGGCCCGGGCGAGCCGGGCTTTCTGTAATTTGGCATGTGACAAATCGGCGTATTCAAATGAGGCATCCGTGGCCTTGACCCCCTCCAAGTTGGCTTTGTAGAAAGAGGACCGGTCGGCCTTGGTCCCGATCATTTCAGCCCCACGAAGATTCGCATGGCTGCAATCTGTGCGAGTCATCTCCGCATTGGTCAGTTTGGCTTCTCGTAACACCGCACCAGACATGATTACCTGGTCGATGATCGCGTCATCAAAGCTGGCCCATGATAGGTCAGCCTCGATGAGCGTCGTCCCCTTAAGGATGGCTGATTGAAAATCTGTCCCCTTGAGTGAAGCCTGAGAGAGATTCGCATCGGTTAGATCGGCAGACACGAAGTTGGCTTTATTCAATTTAGCCTTGACCAGAAAGGTCTCACAGAGAACCGCATCTTCAAAGTTGGAACCGGAAAGATCGACACCCTCTAAATTTACCCCTGTTAAATCGGCCTGAGACCAATTGACCTTCGTCACCTTTGCCTTCCTTAAGTCGACATTGGTACAAAACACCGTTTCTAAGTTCGCTTCTCGTAAATCTGCCCCATCCAATCGGGCTCCATTTATCGTGGCCCCCCGCAAGTTGGCTTTGCGAAGGTTGGCGTTCGTCAGGTTAACCAGGGTAAGGTCGGCATCTTCTAAATCAGCTCCTTCCAGATTGGCCCTTGAAAGATCCGCTTCGCTCAAATCGCATCCAGCCAGCGATTTTCCACGAAGATCAGCCCCTGGGACCATGCCCTCCCCCGAAGCATTCAGTGGGGTTTCCCCCTCGTCTATTTCTTGTGAGATTGTCTCAGAATTTTCCATAGCCAAGTGATGCCCCCACGTTGATTAGTTCAGTTTGACCGGTTTGCCCTTCACGACCGCCGGGCCCTTCGTCCCCTTCACCACCACTTTCTGACTTTTTACGGAAATCCCTTTTTCAGTCAGACAAATGATCGACCCTTTGACTTTAATGGTGATCATTTTGGGGGATTTGATGGTGAGTTTATCCTTTCCGGCTTCAATGACCATCTCCTTGTCCTCGGCCTTCATGGTCACTTTTTCTTTCCCCGTAACGACGATGTTTTTCTTTGCGGCCTTGAGGCTAATATCCTCTTTTTCTGCCTCCACATTGACGTTCCGTTTGGCTTTCACCTCGATATTTTTATTTTTCGCTTCGATACTAATATCCCGGATTTTGGTTTGAAGCGTCATACTCCACAGGGCCGTGGCACTGATATCTTTCATGGCCCACATGACGATAGACGGAATCTGCGGCAACATATCTTCGATGAGGCGTTTGGCATCCTTGTAGGTTTCGTAACCCGCACCCGCCAGGGCCATCACCGCCGCCGCGATGACTTCCCGGGAGGCATCGTTCGAGACGGCTTCATGTAGTTTCCCGGCCGCCTCCCCCAGGGCCGTCCCCCCAGCTTCAGCCTTTCCCATATTCTCCTCAGCTTTGGCTTGCTTCTCATTCAGATCCGCCGTTACCGCAGCTACCGCGGGCCCAAAGGCTTTCGCCGCAGCCTGCACTCTCTCCTTCTTGGTAGGTTTGGGTTTCGATTGGGCCTCCGAGCCGGCTTTTTTAGCGCCCTCTTTGGCCCCACCACCCTTCGCTGCTGCGGCGGCGGCTTCCTTCGCCCCGCTTTCGATGATTTCTGCCAAAAAATTCATCGCTTTGAGTTGAATGCCCAAATTGGTGAATAATTGGTAAGACCCTCCGGCCTTCAAATCCATGTTGCCGGTCGATCGTGTCACAATGTCTTTACCGGCACTATCGTTGATCATCTCATCTGCCGTTCGAGAGATATCTTTCCCGGCATTGCGAGTGATACTGCCCCCCGCGTTGGTGGTGATATTGGAACCCACCGTTTCGTTCTCACAATCTTTAATTTTTATGTTCCAATCTTTTTCCCCTTGCAAATACACTTCTTCACTACCCGTTTTATCCTCAAATCGAAATTCATTGAAATTATTCGGTGTCCCATCTTTGGACGATCGAGACTTTATCCCACTTTGAGTCTGGTTCAGTGGCAAATCGTATGGGGGTTTATTTTCCTCATTATAGACACACCCGGTAACGATGGGCTTATCGGGATCGCCCTCTAAAAATTCCACGATGACCTCATGGCCGACTCGGGGAATAAATTGAGCCCCCCATTGTTTTCCGGCCCAAATCTGTGAGACCCGGACAAAGCAGGAGCTTTCGTCATCGTATTGGCCGTCACGATCCCAATGAAATTGAACTTTGATACGTCCATGTTTATCACACCAGATTTCATGATCGGGTGGGCCCACGACAATAGCCGTTTGTGGCCCTTGGACCACGGGCTTCGGCGTCTTCTGAATGGGACGAAACGGAGTGGTCAAGGGAATACAGGAAAAGGTATTGAAATATGAGTCGTCCTCACCTCCTCCTTCCGAAAGATAAGTTCCGCCCATCGACCCGAAATGCTGTACCGAAGTTAAGAGATAGGTATCGTTATACTTATCCGGTTCATAGTTCAGGAGAGTAAAGGAATACCCGGAGGTGAAGAGGCGAGAAGTGCTCCTTCCTTCAATGCGATAATGTTGGGCCTCTTCTTCTTCCATCCGCATTTTTCCAAGGGCCTCAAGTTGCCCTTTATTCAGCACTTCTGCGGGATAATCATAGATTTCATACTGCTCATTGCCCCCTAGAGGAAACTGTGTCGTTTCGCCCGGATAGGTTAAGTGCCGTCCGGTCAAGTTCATCGAGAAATTAAAATCTCGATGATTGAAGGCCCCGGGTCGAATGTTTTTTTCGAATTCAATATGGGTCACAGCATCATGATCCAACATTTGGCTTGTCGGTTCGTAAGACACAAAGTAGAGATCCACTTCACCTCCGATAGTCTGATGCGCATTCGGGGTGTTGCCCAACACTAAAGTATGTTTGGTTTCTTCATGTTCGAAGTAATAGAAAATGCCATATTGCTCCATGAGTCGAGAGACAAAATTAAAGGCGGTTTCTCGGTACTGCACACAAAACTCCCGCGGATCAAATATGGAATTGACATCTTCATGAAACCGATAATCCGAAAACCCAAATTCCTTAAAGACCCGCTCGATGATTTTGACGACTTTGGTCGTATCATCGGGTTCCGACTCTCCTGGAACGGGCTGTTGATGGGGGATGGGAAATATTCGGCAGCCGGCACTTCGTGTCAAGAACCAAAGCCAGGGCACTAACTCCGCACGATAATGATGAATCCCCCTTTCACTTTTTAATTGCACGAATCGACTAATATAGCCATTGAAATACCGAACTTCGTCTCCTTCCAGGATGAGTTGGATTGTCGCGGGACGTCCCACAATATCTTCAAATTCAACTGGGTCTCCTTCTCCTAACAGATCACAGTCAAATCGAAACAATTGGGAAATGCCTTCATTACCGGTAAAACCGTTGAGAATAAGAGCATCTTCCCCAAACATGTTGGGAGGCAAGTTGGTTTTGATAGACATCAGTCTATCTTTTTGTGTCAGTGGCATTGCTTCATCAATCCTTCCTTGGGGTCCGAGGAATAATGACTACATACCTGATTATGAATACCGTCACCCTTCAATTCTTGGTCGTTCATCATATTCTTCACTTACCTTTCATGAATAAGGTAAGTGATTGGGGTTTTCCTTTGATGGAAGGGTGTTCCACCTTGCTTCCGGTTTACACATCCCATGATTTTGTGAAGATACTTGAATCCACCCATCAATTTTCTTGCATCCCCGGGCTTTTTCCTGTGTCCTTTAGCTCGTCACTTTCTCTTACATGTTTCCCCGACATTCACAAGTGTCTCTTCGGGGGATGCTTACCGTAAAACTGGAAAGAGTTTCGTGACATCCAGATTGAACATGAATCGGTCCAATTGGGGGCCCTCATTGGTAAAGGTCGTTTGAAGTTGGAGAGTCAATCCCGGAATACTTCGCACGTGAACGTCTCGTAAGGACAACGACACACTTTGCAATTGGGGTTCTCCTCTTGACCCTGTCGCCATATTGAGTCGTCCCCCTATGGGGACTCCGGGTATGTGTAAATCTCGATTGGCTGCCAGATTGAGGGCTTCCCTTCTACGGGATTCCGTGCCCAGTCCTCCGGCAATTCCCATCCCAACCATGCTGACCCCTGTTCCGATTAAGAGGGCTCTGTCCGTGACTCGTAACCGGCCCCATTCATGTTCCAATCGACCCACAGCCTCACTTTTCAGGCGCGTGGTCAGACGGTTGACAGCCGGGACTTGCATCACGGCATCAAAGAGCTCTCCCCATCTGGCCGGACGCGCCGTATCCGGCCCCTGTGCTCGAGACGAAAAGGGATCCTGCTGAGGTGTAATGCGGCGATTCTGAGGATCTAAGAGAAAGGTTTGAATGGGATCGGGTTGGCTTAGCCGAATCGCGGCACGAATCCGCTCCGGATCTAGGATTCTTTCAAGGTGGGATAGGTAAATCTGCCACTCAATCCACGGATCTAACCGTAGCCGGGCATGACCGAAATTGGGTTGCACAGAACCACCCAATTGAAAGTCGGGCATCCGTAATCGAAAGTGTGGAGTTCCCATGCTGCGGCTTTCAAGTTTTGCCAGTCAGACCCCTTTTGGCGGGTAGGATGCGAGGGTAACCCTCATTTTCATATATTCACGAAAATACAATCATTGATGATGGGGACCTTGAACCCTTTAGGATTCCCAGGTTCCTACACCTCCCACCTCCTCTTCTTCAATCAAAGTGATAGGCAAACTTTCCTTCCTCGACAGAAATGTTGACATGGGCAATCGACTCGGACCGACTCATCCGGGAGAGAATTTCCCCGGACATTTCGGGCAACAAGGTCCGCGTGAGAATGTGGTCCACGTTCCGAGCCCCACTTTCCACTTCCTTGCATCGGCCGGCAATCTCATTGATGACCGAATCCTCATACGTGAGCTTGGCCCCATGGTTATCTTGTAGACGTTGACGAATTCGTCCCAACTGCAACACGATTATTTGGCGCATGATTTCATCGGAAATCGGGTAGTAGGGCACGACGACCATACGGCCCAAGAGAGCCGGTTTGAACAGTTTAATGAGTTCAGGCCTGATGGCTTCCACCAACCCGTCGGGGTCGGGACGAGTATCCGGGTCGGCACAGAGCTTCATGACGACATCGGTGGCTGCATTAGAGGTCAAGAGAATGATGGTATTTTTGAAATCGATTTCCCGACCTTCTGAATCCTCCAACATGCCTTTATCGAATACCTGATAGAACAATTCCATCGCATCCGGATGGGCCTTCTCCACTTCGTCTAATAGCACGACCGAGTAAGGCTTCCGCAGCACCGCATTCGTGAGCGTCCCCCCTTCCCCATACCCGACATACCCAGGAGGTGACCCCTTAAGCCTCGTCACATCTATGGACTCTTTATATTCACTCATATTGATCGTGATAAGATTGCGCTCTCCCCCATACATGGTTTCCGCCAGGGAAAGGGCCGTCTCCGTTTTTCCCACCCCACTCGGCCCGACGAGAAGGAACACCCCGATCGGCCGGTTGGGATCGGTCAAATTCGCGCGAGCCGTTCGAATCCGTTGGCTCACCGCCTCCAGACCATGTGATTGTCCGATCACTCGCTCTTCTAATTTTTCTTTTAAGTTCATCACGGTTTGGATCTCATCCGTCAACATTTTTCCTACAGGGATCCCTGTCCATCCTGAAATCACTTCTCCCACCGTCTGAGACGTCACGCAGACTTGCATGAGAGGGGTTTCCCCCTGAATGTCATCCAACTCCGCGTTGAGTTGATCCAATTGTTTCCGTAATTCTTCTCGAGAGACCGCAGGCTCCTTTGAGGCCTCGGATTCACTGTCTCCGTTGGTAGGAGCAGCCTCCTCGACGGGGGTTTCGATTTGGGTCCGCACTTCACGAATTTTCGTGACCAATTCGGATTCTTTTTCCCATTGCGCTTTTAATTTCGCGAGACGGTCTTCTTCTTCGGTTTTCCGTTTGGTGAGGGTTTCGATTCGTTCTTGATGATCCGACCCGGTCAGCGCTTCTCGCTCCAATACCGAAATTTCTACCCCTAACTGGGTGATTTGGCGCTGAGCATCCTCTACCGGACCGGGTGTCGCGGCTTGTCCGATCGCGACTCGGGCACAAGCCGTATCCAACACACTCACACACTTATCCGGCAATTGCCGCCCGGTGATATACCGATGGGATAACCTCACGGCATCTTCCACGGCTTCATCCAAAATCCGAACTCCATGATGATTTTCCAAGGTTTCGGTCAGTGCCCGCATCATCACGATCGCTTTGTCTTCTGTGGGTTCTTCGACTTTGACGACTTGAAATCGTCGGGTGAGGGCCGGATCTTTTTCAAAATATTTTTTGTATTCCGACCAGGTCGTGGCCGCAATCGTGCGAAGTTCCCCACGGGCTAAGGCCGGTTTCAATAGATTCGCAGCATCGTTTTGCCCGGCCTGTCCACCCGCTCCGATCATCGTGTGGGCTTCATCGATAAAAATGATAATGGGTTGAGGGGATCCTTTGACTTCTTCGATCACAGTTTTCAGACGATTTTCAAATTCTCCTTTGATCCCCGCTCCCGCCTGCAACAGTCCTAAATCCAGGGTGCGGAGGGCGACATGCTTTAAGGGCTCGGGCACATCCCCTTGGGCTATGCGTAAGGCAAATCCTTCGACTACCGCAGTTTTCCCGACTCCTGCCTCGCCGGTCATGATAGGATTGTTTTGGCGTCGTCGCGTGAGAATGTCGATTACCTGCCGGATTTCAAAGTCGCGACCCAAGATGGGGTCAATTTGACCGGCTTTCGCTTTCGCCGTCAAATCCACAGTAAATTGATCGAGGGCTTTGGTTTGGCCGCCCATGGGAGCCTGTCCCTCTTCACCCTCACCCGCCGGTTGCTCCCCAAGCCCTACGGCTGAATGGGCCTCGGCGGAACCCGCAGTGATTTTTCCGAATTCTTTATCCAGTTTTTCTACGGAAATAGAGCCCAATTCTTTTGAAATATCGCGGGCCACTCTGGCCAACGTATCCTTACTTAAGACCGCTAACAACAAATGGCCTGAACGAATTTTTGCCGCACCAAATTCCAAAGATGCCAACAACCAGGCCTCTTCGATGAGGGTGGACAGTTGCGGAGCGAACGCGGGTGTACGAGAATTTCCCGTTTTAAATTTATCCAACGCCACCGTGAGATCACGTTCCAACCTTGAAGGATTCACATCGAAGGCTTGCAGGATTCTTTTCAGGTCGGAATTGGGGATTTCCAACAGCTTGAGGAACACATGTTCCAAATCCACGTCATAATGTGTTCGCGTCAGACACAGCCCGGCAGCACCCTCAAAAGCCGTGCGGCAGCCATCGTTTAATCGTCCGACTAATGATTTTAAGGTGACATGCATGATTCCACCCTTTTGTTGTGTATCGGGTTAATAAAATGGAATGAAGTGTTCATCGTATCTCTTTCCTGATCCTCAAACCTTTTCCCTACTTTGGGACGTAGACCTCAAGTCATTTGAGCCAGTTCGCCTTGAAAGACGACGTCGTCAGCATCTTTGGTAAACTCTTCACATTTCAGCCAGGTGGTCCACCCCAACTGGGGGGGACACGCACTCGTTTCGCTTAATTGACAATAGGGCACCTCCGAGGCTTGCAACCGTAACCGAATGTCAAATTGCAAGTGTTGGCCGGCAAAAAACCGGACGATTTGCACCAGGGTTTGATAGGTTTTCCCCGATGGAAGAAATTGTGCAAACCGTTTGAGGGTTAAAGGCCCCATCTCCACTTGAAATCGAGCTTGTTGATCCCAAATTTGACTGCCGGCCATCGAGGTTTCGCCCAATCGTAAATTCCGCATAGGCCCGTTTAACCTGGACTGGTCTCCTGGTTCCAACTTAACCCATTGGCCGATAAACTGATGAATGTCAACATGTACCCCAAAAAAATGGGATAAAATTTGTTTTAACGCGTGGGCAGATCTGGACCGAAGGGATAACAACCCGGTATAGCCCAGAAGGGCTTGAGGAGGAAACGCCAATTGCTCCCCCAGCCCTTTGGTTCCCAACCCGATAAAGGACAACAAATGCTGGAATAGTCGATCGGTTTTTTTCTCTTGCGTCTCAGCCCCTTCAAAACTGACCGTGACCTGATATTTTTCCCAGGCCCGATAGAACAAGGAAATCAGCCGGTGCGAAAACAAATCGAAAAAGTCCAGCATGGTTCGGTCTTGATATTTCAACCGGTCCATGATGAGTTCGGTATAATACCGAGGCATGACCCCTTGGGGTCCGGTCAATCCCATAAAGGCCACGATCATGTTGAGAGGTTCTTCCTGCTCCTCATTCCGAGTGATGTCGTAGATTGCACTGGGAGGGAAACTTAAACTCGGGAAGGAATGGAATCGCACACTTTCCCGTTGGGGAAGCGAAGCATATCCCACGGGGTCTCGGGTTTTGTTCACCCGGTTTATCACCCGAACGGCCTGAAAAAAATCGAACCGATACCCTTCGGACAGTAACTGCTCTAGGACACTAGGATCTCGTACACCCATTGTTAACGCTCGGAATCTTCACTCCACTTTTCACATACGCCAATTTTGCCAAAGCACCGGAATGATTTAGTCAATTCTCCACCCATTTTTCGGCCCTACACTAACAGTTGCTCGCCCCCCCTCGGTGGCCAGCGACGCAAGGGTTCTTCGCGCTGCTTGGTCTTGGCCACTAATTCAACGAAGGAATTCAATGATGCATACAAACCCAAAAACTTTTCTAACACCGAAGCAAAGAGAAAGACACTGCCTCCAACATACTTTTCTTCGTCAAAGAGAAGAGAAACCTCTAGCCCCCGACAAAACCCATTCCATCCCATAGAGGGGGGGCGACGGACCACCGAACGACTCTGTACTTTATCCAACCCCGCAATGTGCTGACGGACGGTGGCCGATTTGGTGTAATCATACAGCTTGAGGATCTC
Source organism: Nitrospirales bacterium (assembly GCA_965223495.1). Classification (GTDB taxonomy): domain Bacteria; phylum Nitrospirota; class Nitrospiria; order Nitrospirales; family UBA8639; genus Nitrospira_E. The sequence goes on from OZ245001.1 coordinate 2,436,465, forward strand.
CCGGAACGCATCCTCTCCTCCTTCCACTAGAGACAAATAATTTAATGAAAGATGCGAAATGAGTCGCCATTGAGTGGCCCCTCCAATCGGTGAGCGTAAGGTTTTAGTGGGTTTGACCAAATAGCGAATACGTTCTAACGGGGCAGATCCCTCCAATTCAAAATACCCACCCTCCTCGCTCAGAGGCGGAAGTTTGCCCGGAAGGTCTCGGTTCGTACACGTCGTATGGAGGGTTAGAGTGTCAGTGCTAGGCTGAGAAGGTTGAAAGTTTAAATCAACTAAGGATAAATAGACCTCGGTGCCATCATCTTTTTCCCTTTCTGACGGTTGCCGTTTGGCAAACCAAAAGGTACTTTTGGGATTTTCCATGGCGGCATGCTGAAGTGAATAGAGGGGAAGGACCGGTTCGACTAACTCTCGATGAGGAGAGGTACAGGTGACGGAATTGATCGAAAAGACTTCCATGGCATCTTGCCGTCGAACATCCGGGATGACCCGGTACTCATGTTGGGTTTGATCGACTCGAATGGGCTCGGCGATATGATCGAATAAATTGATGATGGGCGTACATCCCAAACGAAAAACGCTGGCATCCACCGCTTGATCCAGATGTGGGACCCGATCAATAAAGACCATCAGCTCGATGGTCTCTCCAAACCCTTTCATCCGTACCGCTTCCAAACCCAGCAGGTCCACGAAGAGAAACTTCCGAGGAAACGTAAAATATTCTTGCAACAATCGATATCCGGCAAAGGAACGTTGGGTGTACGGCAGCAGGCCCTCATCCTCGCCAAACCCCACGGGCTGAAGACTGGAGGGAGGTAATTCGAGGGTTTGCATTTTTCCGGCCTCATCTTTTCCCCGAATGAGGATGCCACACCGTTCATTGACCAGAAGGGCATTATTGAGCAACAGCTCGTAGATGGTATAAGCCAGAATATTTTCCCCATGTAAGTAAAACCGAAGACTATCCAATTCCAGTTCCGAAAATGTCAGCCCACCCTGGCATTGCAAAGTCAGGCGAATCATGGACTCGGCAGATACACCCGGAGGAAGCCGTTCTGGAGGCTCTAATTGCGCCGACGCGATCTCAATAGGCCACAACGTGGTGGGATAACAGGTCCGAAATCGGCATTGCGTGCCTTTGACCGGTCGGGAGTACAGTAAAGCGCCTTTTTCAATCGTATAGCCAGAGGTGAGTTTTCCCTGCATCGGGTCGGGTACAAATTGCACGATAGACATGGAGGGAAGCGGGGCAAGGAAGTGTGGATAGAGCAAATTCAATAAAGCCGTGGTAATTTCAGGAAATTCATCATCAAGTTTATGGTGGATACGGGCAGCCAATAAGGCAAAGCCCTGCAATAAGCGTTCGACGTGAGGATCTTTCCCTTCCCCGGCTTCTAATTGCAGACTCCCTGCGACGCTAGGATATTCTTGCGCAAATTCTTGTCCCATCTTCCGAAGGAAGGTGAGTTCATGTTCGTAATACCGAAGGAGTCGATCTTCCATGATTATTGACTTTTCACTTCATAGGTAGCGGTACTTAATTGTAATACGGCATCAAAACTCACGGCTTCGGGGCTCGGTTCTACCAACAACATGGCATCAATCCGAAAATGTAACGCATGTTCGAATTTGTCCCCCCCTCCCACCGTAACCTTGATCGCCCGCAATCGTGGTTCAAACATCCCCAATGTGTTCTCAATTTCACGTTTGATGGATTTCTGGTCTTGCTTGCTGTGCAAGCTCCTGGCCGTAAAGTCTGGCAAACCATAGGTGATGAGAGAGTTTTGGACTTCTTTGAAATCCGAGGGCAATTCGGTTAACAGTTCTCGACGGGTGTTGAGCAGCGCCTCGAGATCTCGGGAGACGGAATTTTTTAATTCAGGGATGGTATAGGGAGTTTCTCTGACCCGTCGGGTTTTGAGGTACCGTGGGTACGCATCTTCCAACAACATCCGATTGAGGTTCATTAATCCGCGGCCTTTTGGCTTATTCTGGTACATTCGAATGACTTCTTCAGACAATTTGACCCCTTCAAACCGTTCACCGTCATAGACACATTCCCCATCGACGATTCTGTTGAATACCTCGACCAATCCTTCCTGAGTCTCTCCCGGGACGGGGTTGGCAATATCATAGGTATCGATCTGTTGGACCAATTCCGGTGAAAATTGCTCCCTCAAAAAATCGGAAATGGGGAGTTCGGCTTTTCGGAGCGTAACCACCAACCCACTGGGGTTGACGAGATCGAATATGGAAAATAAAGGGGAAGTTTGCGTCACATCGGCACTCAACAGCCGATCTAAGATCGAAGGAGTGAGGGGAGCTTTAGTGTCAGTAAGCTTCATAGGAAATACAGATTCCATCCCCCCAACTACCTACCTGATCCCAGGGGGGGAAGTAGCATACCCAATTGATTCAAATAAGGAAAGAAGGGGTTCCTCGGAATATAAAAAATCCTTGGAGTTTCCAATATTGAGAATGAGGCTACGGCATATCCGGCCGGCATTATGGATGCAGCTAAGCTAATCCCTTTCCGCCCCCTCTTTTCCTGGATAACTAAGCGGCATGATGACCCGAGGAATGCTGAGGGAAATCGCCCAAACTATGCCACCGGACATATACAAAAGGGCGATGCACTCTTTGGGGGAATCCAGGCATTTCTCTCCAATATCTATTCGACATAACCACCTGCCCAGCCCAAGGATCACATATCACGGTATTGGGCCCCCAAGTACTAGGACGAGAGACATCCGTTGATGGGTTCCGATTAATAATGACAAAGTCATGATCCCCGGGATCAATATACGAAGCATACTCTAGGGGAAATGGGCAATGGGTATGCATTAAAAAATCAAAGGCCACCGCCGCATATTCTCCACAATTTCCACACCTCCTAGACTTGGCCGCACCGGCTATCCTCCGAATATTCATGATTCTGTCACTACCCCAGTTAGGATTGTATCTAGCTCTGATGGCCGTAACACAATCGGTAGATCCGCCCAGCGTTAAAGTCCTTTGGGCAAGAAAGTTTGAAGGTAAGGTTCCCAAAATCCGTCGAGTGTATCGTAGTGCCTGAGTCGCATAATACGTTGGGTGGGACATTGTCCTCCTCCTTTTTTGAGTTTCCGTAATGAGCACCCACACCCTTGAGTATGGCTATGGGGCTTTTTGGATCTGAATGCAACGCCATTCAACTGTATAGGAGCGAATGGTTTAGGGGGTTGGGGAAAACCAGATCTCTCCTCGTGCCGTCTCGAATAAATCTGAGCTGGAGGGGAGCCCTCCACCTGCACTGACCCGCAACACTTGGTTCATGAAATATTTTCCATTCCAAAAGTCAATATGGGAACCATTCACGCCAAAGCAACGTTGGAAGTAAATGATTCCATATCTTCTTTGTAGCCGTTCTCGTATCTCCCCTGCCGTCAAAGAACTCGACTTTTGATAGATCTCGAAATGCAAACCTAATCGCCGGAGATACCGAGTGAGATTACTCGCATTCGTGACATGAGGCGGCAAATCCCGACAAACCCCTTGTCCATCATGAACATAACCCAGAGTCCACCGGGTAAAATCAAAATCACAATCACAACGGCCTAGCGCTACACTCATTCTTACCGCACATTGATTCGGAATCCCGCGAGCGCACGGTTGTCGTTGCCCATTAAACCTACGATATTCAGCATATAGTTTATTCCCAACTGGACGTTCCATTTTCGATGCCTCCCATTTGGCAGGTATTTTCATGATTCCGTTAGGGGGTACGAGTGGGGAGGGGGAAACAGTATCTCAAACATTCCCCCTCCCCTAGGGTTCAAGGGGAGGGGGAAAAGGATATAGTGATTACTTAGCCCACATTAGCCGCCAGGTCATAAGACATGGTCGCCGTCCCATACCGCCAGGTGGCTTTGCGATAGCTGAGCGTCATGGTTTCGGTGGGACGCGTATCCCCCGAGGTGTAGTCCACTTGCACATTCGTGATAATGCATTTTTCCAGAGTGACTTCTAAATAGGCATCCGTTCCGGCCACCAGGTTTAACACCGCATTGTCATATTGCGTCTTCATCGCACAGCCATGCGCGATGGAGGCACTGCCGTTGTCCATCACTTTGGTGATGGTCAAATCGCCAAACGTCGTCACCCGCCCGGTGATTTGTTCGCCTTCTTCCCATTCGCCGGCTTGGGAGACCCCGTACGAAACGGCTTGCACCACCGTTTGGTTTTCATACCCGGAAACGGTTGCGTTACCCGGAATGGCCCCATCGCCAATGTTGAGAAATCCATTTTGTTCTGCCATGACCCTGTCCTCCTTGATAATGATTAATGTTGAAAGTTCACCGAAAAAAGTCTTCGTCGTGTGGTTGGTTGGATTCGACTTTTTCGTGTTCGTGTGTTCATGATGCCTAACTAAAGCAACCTCCATGCCACATGGACTTCCTGGGAAAACAAAAGACCAATCACCGCTCTAGGAAAGGGGAAAACGATTTCCATTCAAATTTATTTGAGCCATCTCTGAATGAATATCATGCTTTTGAGCTCAAGTTTTTTAAATTGGATTTCAATATTCTTGAGAATTTTTTCTTCAAAGAATTTCTCTCTACCATTTTGAATACCAGGCTTATCTTTTTCATCAGGGAAAAATATTTTCAATTAAATACCATTGAAGAATCTCTCCACACTCATTCAATCGCACGCGTACGATATTTCATGTCGTTTTATCTTTAGTATGGCCCTAAACTGAAGAAATGGAGATAACAGGAGGGTTGGAAGGTGTGAACGCAATTAGGTTTGGTTCTATGTCATCGCCCTTTGAAGCATAGAAGTGCTAGAGGAAGTTGTATTCCGGGAAACACTGATCCGACCTGAAGGAACCTGAAAATGAGGAAAGGCGCTTGAAACCCAACTGAGGTTAGCGAGAGATATGTACGTTGAAATTTTGCAAAAGGGGTCGAAGGGAAGGCAATCGGTGGCATATATGCTAAAGGACATCTTTTAAAGGGATTTTCCCAATCTTGAATGAGGGGGGTCGGTATGGGGCTGGATCTTCCCCCAAAGGGAACCACCAGAGGACCAAGGCCTAGAAGAAAACTGCCAGAATAAACTCAGGAAAGCTGCGAAGGGAATCAAGTGGATGGGAACACCGGCAACACATGCGCGTTCCGCGGAAGATCTGCAGTGACATCCCGAATACCGCATTGAACCGTATGGACATCATCATGAACATACCCAAAATTCACTCCATCCCAATGAACCGTTTTTCCCGATTCGATTGATTTGGTCAACGTGCTCAATGCACGGCGAACGGGATCCATATTCATATTATATTCCACACATTCAACCGTGACGGCTTCAAATGACATGGAATTGTGATTGGCAATCGTTAAATCCCCCAACAATTCACCTCCTTTGGAAAAATATAATTTCGAGGTGAGAAGAACTTGCTGATTTTCAGGGGACACGGTTTTGGACATTTCAACAGTCTGACTCTGCTCCTCTTCCTGGGACAGCGTCACCCATGTGACATTCTTTTCTTCAGCCCCTCCCTCATTTGCCGAAAATGATTTTGGGGATTCCTCGTGCATGGTTGAGGGATTCACTTCTTGTTGAAAATGAACGGAGGGAACCGGTATCTCCTCTTGGACATTCAATTCACACCCCACTAGACTCAGCAGTTCCAAGAAGGTTATGAAAATAAATATGGAAATTGTCCGCATTGTTCTATCCCCTCACATTCATGTCGAATTTCAAATAAAAACTTTCTTGAGTGTTTTAGCCTTGTTCATTCCCCACCACTCTGTAGTGGGGAATGAACAGGATCTAAAGTTTGCGTTCGGTTCACCATGACTCTCATGTTCATGTGTCGAATTCATCCACCAAATTAGCCCACATTGGCCGCCAGGTCATAGGACATGGTCGCCGTCCCATAGCGCCAAGTGGCCTTGCGGTAGCTGAGCGTGATGGTTTCGGTCGGGCGGGTATCCCCCGACGTATAGTCCACTTGCACATTCGTGATAATGCATTTTTCCAGGGTGACTTCTAAATAGGCATCCGTTCCGGCCACCAGGTTTAACACCGCATTGTCATATTGCGTCTTCATCGCACAGCCATGCGCGATGGAGGCACTGCCGTTGTCCATCACTTTGGTGATGGTCAAATCGCCAAACGTCGTCACCCGCCCGGTGATTTGTTCGCCTTCTTCCCATTCGCCGGCTTGGGAGACCCCGTACGAAACGGCTTGCACCACCGTTTGGTTTTCATACCCGGAAACGGTTGCGTTACCCGGAATGGCCCCATCGCCAATGTTGAGAAATCCATTTTGTTCTGCCATGACCCTGTCCTCCTTGATAATGATTAATGTTGAAAGTTCACCGAAAAAAGTCTTCGTCGTGTGGTTGGTTGGATTCGACTTTTTCGTGTTCGTGTGTTCATGATGCCTAACTAAAGCAACCTCCATGCCACATGGACTTCCTGGGAAAACAAAAGACCAATCACCGCTCTAGGAAAGGGGATTCTGATTTTTCTATCGTTGGGAATTTCGTTAGATTTGGGAATTACATCTCAAGAATCTAAGAAACTTTTTAAATTTGATTTTAATTTTTTTAAGCTCCCCCCAACAGGGAAACCCTGGGGGAAATTCCAAGAGCATGTTCCTGACTAATTTGGATTGGCTTTACAAAATCTTTGGATGGGAAATTTTTGGGAAGAAGTTCCAGAAAGGGAATAAGGGGTGGGTTCTTACGCAAAATTCACCTGGTTAACCCTGTGGAGACCGCCTGAGGGAGAGAAATTGAATGCAGGACTCCCGGAAAAATCCCTTGATTTTCCGTGGAAAATCGCCTCAAATTGAAGGGAAAAGAGGCGATTAACTCTTATGATAAGGCCACAATCTAGACCTCGAAATGAACTACTGGTTGGCTGCCCGATAGGAAATGAGGGCTTTTGGGATTCACCCCTTTTTTTCTAAATCCATTCCAGAGATTTTCCAGAAAAAGATCGGGTTCCGACTCCTGACCCGCATGCTTCTTGTTAAAAGCTTCAATAATAAAACTCGCTAATACGGAACCGTAACTCGATCCATACTCCTCTTTAACGGCCCCTAAGGGTTCGTTGGCCACCCCCACTCCTTTGAGGCCTTCCACAGCCCCTACCCCTGAAGACCGTTTGCTCCCCAGCCAAGGGGCAAACACCTTATCGGTGCGAAGGAAATTCAGCACATAATCGACAGCTTTTCTATCCCGCAAATACGCCACAATGGTATCAAAGCGATCCTGCCCCCCCGGACCAACGATTTTTATCGCATAGAACCCCAAATTGACGTCCAACTTGCCAACTAATTTTGCCATGATTCTCAGGCCGGCCGGATCCACGTTTTTCGCATTGATATAAATTCTTTTCTGAACGGTACGTTTTCCCTGTCCTTTAGCCAAAAAATGGTAGAAGGTTCCCCACAAACGGCGACCAGCAACACGTCTAAGAATTTGCTCCCGCGACTTAAAAGCCTCCCCCTTATTTACTTGGACAACCACAGAACAACTGGATTGATTCTGTATTCGTTGAATTTGACCAAGAAATGCATTGAGTTTATGGGATTTTGAGGGTTTATATGGATTTTTTTTCTCCGACAATCCACCGAAGAACTTTGGTCGTAATATTCCTGCATAAAGACAATATATAAAATCCTCCTGATCATCCGGGGTCATTTGACCGAGTTTTGTCTTATTTTTCCAAACCAGTTTCAAGATCTTGGATAAATCACTTCCAAAGTCATTGTATGATGTCATGGCCTTCTTTCCCCCTCCTGAATTATTGTTCTCATGAAGCCCAGAAACCATAAAAAAACCAAGAAGAAGGCTCATGCCCTCTTCTTGGTTTTCCATCTGTCATTGCTATGAGAAATTACCCAACATTGGCGGCCAAGTCATACGAGGTGGTGGCTGTCCCATACCGCCAGGTCGCCTTCCGGTAACTAATCGTGATGGTTTCAGAGGGCCGGGTATCTCCAGAGGTATAATCCACCTGTACATTCGTGATGATGCATTTTTCCAAGGTGACCTCTAAGTAGGAATCGGTTCCGGCTACCAGATTTAACACCGCATTGTCATATTGCGTCTTCATCGCACAGCCATGGGCCAAGCCCGGGCTGCCATTGTCCATCACTTTGGTGATCGTCAAATCGCCAAACGTGGTCACCCGACCAGTAATTTGCTCGCCTTCTTCCCATTCCCCCGCCTGTGAGACGCCATACGAAACCGCATTGACGACTGTTTGCCCTTCATACCCGGACACTGTCGCATTCCCGGGGATCGCCCCATCACCGATGTTGAGAAAACCATTTTGTTCTGCCATGACTCTTTCCTCCTAAAAAGTTTTGTGATTGAAATTCCAACTGTTCTCTGTTTTCTTGTTGGATTTGTGATTGTTTCTTTTCATGATTTTAATAATTAGCAATCCTCATGCCACCTCTCTTGATGACGAAAAATAAATTTTTTCCGTTTAAAATTAATGAGTTAGGAAACACAGTTTCGCTATTCCCTGTCTATCTCAACCATGACGGATTGCAATCTTTTTAAACGGAATTCCAGAAATTCAATCTATTAAAGATCTGATTCCTTGAAGAGTTCTGGACAAAAGGCTTGTACCCTTCTCAAAGGAACGAAGGGGCACCTTGGCGGATAAACACCTCAAGAGAAGCTCAAAGGACCTTTTCAATTGAGGGGGCAATTCCTGGAGGGTAAAACAGGTTACAGGTTAGATGAGGTCCTCTCCACACCTAGGACCGACTCTCGGACTTGATAGGGTATCGTTAGGCTCACTTCCTGATTCGAAAGGAAGGGGTAGGAAATAGAGTCACAGCAGATCAGGCATAATCGGGTGCGTGCCCAGGCTTCCATTTGATATTACATCCGGCACTCGGTTGTTGTTGGGCCGATACCACCTGGCCAGACAAGGTCGCATCTAAGGCTGCACGCAAGTCCTTTCCGTTTACGGGTTTTCCATTCCCAGGACGGCTATCATCTAACTGCCCTCGATACACGAGTGCGTGCTGGGAATCAAAGACAAAAAAGTCAGGGGTACAAGCGGCGGTAAATTTCTTGGCCACTTCTTGGGATTCGTCATAACATACCGGAAACACGAACCCCAGGTTCTCTGCCATTTCGCGTAAATGAGGTGGGGCATCCAAAGGGTATCCTGAAATATCATTCGAGCTAATTGCCACGATGTTCAGATTCCTATTTTCATAATCCCGTCCCAGTTTTGCCAGTTCCTCCTGAACATGTATGACATACGGACAATGGCGACAAATAAACATGATTAAGATGACCGTACCGTCCTGCACATGATCAGGAGACAGGATTTCCCCAGTCATCACGTTCGGGAGGGAAAATTGGGGCATCGGAGTCCCAAGAGGGAGCATGGTGGACTGTTTCAAGGCCATAAGAGACTCCTACGGTACCCTGTTTTGATTTCGTTTATTTTAAAAGAGGGGGTGCGTGCCCCCGACTGTAAAGCCACGTTGGTCAATTTGAAATAAGGCCGGCCATCGCTAACCTTTGGACAATTCATCGACGTTTGGGTCACCAGAAATTTCAGGATGATCCTTTTTCCAATTGCGAAAGCGTTTGAGTAATTCATCCTTCACTTCGGGTGGAACGGGCTCGGAAGGCAGTTCGCCTAATGTCGTAATGGTATATTTCATCTGTCGTAAATAATTTCGGCAAGCAAAACACATCCCAATATGTAAGTGAAATCGAAGCCGTTCACTCAGGGTGAGAGACCCTTCTAAAAAGTCCGTCACCAATTCCGCAATTTCCCGGCAAGAAAAATTGCCTGCCATATAGGCCATGAGCCGTCCTTTGAAGTCTTTTTCCATAGTGTCTATTTCTTCTTCCCTTGAACGTAGGGTTCCAGCACCTTGCGGACCTTAGTTCGAGCTCGGTGGAGTAGCACTCGTTGATTTGTCTCGCTCAACTCAAGGATGTTACACACTTCATCCGCACTGGCCCCCTCAAGATCACGCAACGTGATCACCTGCCGTTGTGTCGCCGGCAATGATTCAATAGCTCCTTCAATGGCCCCCCGGCATTCCTTGGATAGGAGAGCCCGTTCGGGAGTATCTGAATCCCAACTTTGTGGAGGACTTCTCCAATGACCTTCTCGGGACCCGTCTGTCACGAATAGGGAATCTTCGATCGAAGGTGAGTCGTCCGATTCACCTGAAGATGGACCTAACCCAAAGGGTTCATACCGGCTTTCGCGGGTCCCCCGTGTTTTTGCTCGATTCGTTAAGATTCTGAATAACCATGTCTTAAAAGAAGACCGTCCCTCAAATCGGTCTATTCCCTCCACGACTCCCATCCAGGTTTCTTGGACCACTTCTTCCGCCACGGCGCGACTTGGAACATACGCCATGGCTAGCCGTAATAAGGAGCCCGAATATCGATCTACAGCAGCAGAAAAGATCGCCTCATCTCCTTGCTGAAGCCCCTGCACCAATTTGGCTTCATCCAAAGACGGCTCTTGAGGTTCGGTGCTAGAGGGAAGAGAGATGTCCAACTCCATGGAAAATAATCCAGAAGAGATCTGTTCTCCACGGGATTATCCAATGGATTTGCCGGATAATCAAGAACGAAAAGAAAAAGAAGAAATTCCGAAAGGTCCAAGATCAGGTGTCTTGGAAAATTTGCGCCAGAATGGCTGTACGAGTGGTACTTTTGGTTTTTTTCAATAAATGCCGGACATGTTCCTTTACGGTATGTTCACTGATTTCCAAATGTTGGGCAATTTCTTTATTGGTCCACCCCTCGCTGATGTACTTCACAATTTCGACTTCCCGGTCCGTTAAGTGAAACTGTTCTTTAGCTTGCTGTGGAACCAACCGTCGCTCCCTTCCAATTTTTTCCATGAGAATCAGCATACTGGCATCATCTTTTTCCGAATGTGGGGCCAAAAGAAATCCCCGCAACAGGACTGGTGATTCCAAATCTCCGGTCACGCGGCGTAATTCATGTTGCCTTTCGGAAGACGGCCTCCCACGATTATTTGCCAATCGTTGAAGGGCCACCGCAAGATCTAGGATTTCAGAAGGCAGGACTTCTTGGGCTCCAGAGCCGAAACGAGCCCCGATAATCTGTCGGCTTAGCACTTCTGCTTCCGCATTCATAAACAGCACGTCCCCCACACCGGACAGAAGGAGCACCCCCGGAATCGATCGTCGTTCGGCAATCGCTTCTAACCGATTGCGCCCATTACCATTGGCCATTTTGCCATCACACGGAATTCCAATAGATCGACGACTCACCATCAACTCCCTTGCGTAGATTGTCTCCAAGGAAAGGATTGACACTTTCCTCTGGAAGCACAGAACAGCCACGATTGGTAGGAGTCATCTAGCCCACAAACATGGCCATGACTGCCATGTCGGGTTTTGACAGGAGAATCTTTAATACACCATGAGAAAAAATGAAGAAAAATTCAGAAATTGTGAGGAAAAGGCAGAGGTTTCTGAGGGAGGGGAGAATCGAGAATACTTACCAATTTGAGGGGGGTCTATTAAAAAAAGGATGGGCACAACATGACCTTTTGCCGACCAATCCTCTCAACCCCATGGGGCTAGCCGCCACACGAACGCCTACTCGACCCATTTACCCCGGTACCAAGCACAGGAGTCCAAAGCTAGAACCGTGCACCGGCGAGCGTCACGTCGGCATCTGCCCATGCTTCGTTAAACTGAAGCTGAGTTTCCTTCGCCTGGTCAGGCTTCTGTTGCGCCTCGAGGCTTTGCACCAGCCCAAAAAGGGTCCATCCATTCTGAGGGTGCCGGACCAGGTCTTCCCGAAAAACCCGCTCGGCCTCCCGGGCACGCCCGACTTCGAGAAGAACCGCTCCTAAAACTTGTCTTGGAGGGAGGTACCAGTCTTTGGGTTCCGTATAATTTAATCCATCCTCAAGTTTCACGGCCTTTTGTAATTGTTCCAGAGCATAGTCAAATTTTCCTTCGATTACGGCCACCTCCGCGGACAGAATAGCCTCCGCAATTTGGAGAATGCTCACAACGGAATTCAGATCAAAAATGGTCAAGTTGGCCACTGCGGGATCACGAATGATTTGTGAGAGTGCAGCTAATTCAACTTTGGCCTCGGCGAGCTTTCCCTGGCGACCCAAGGCCAACCCACGTGCGTAATGCCAGATTCCCGTAGGGTAAACCAAATCCGCTGCGGGAGCCTTTTGCGACAAAATTGAGTCCCAATCGCCAAATAGGGCTTGAGTAAAGAGCGGAATAAGCCAAAAATGCTGCAGAGTCCCCCCAAATCCCGGGTCGCGCATCATTTCCGGATTGACCTTTGCCGCCGTATCCCGAGCCGCTTGCATGGCTAATTCTTGCTGGCCGGTCTTAATAGCCGCCGCCCAGAGAAAATGGAAATTGTGAGGGACATACGCCGCTGTGTAAATGCTTTCCACGTGCGAATGGGCCAGATAATGCCCATCGACTCGAACCGCTCGTTCATTGGCAAGAGCCGCTTCTCGATACCACCCAATCCGAATATAGATATGAGCGGGCATATGCACCAGGTGCCCCGACCCAGGAACGAGGGCCGGCAATCGAGAGGCACTCGGCAGAGCCTTTTCAGGGTGGGGCGAGGCCTCCATGGCATGAATATACAAATGATGTCCCAAGGGGAGGTTGGGGTTGGAATCAAGCACCCGTTCCAAGGTGGACACGATTTCAGGCGTCCACGGCTGAGGCTTTCCCTCTCGAGTCCAAAAATCCCACGGATGTAAGTCCATGAGGGCTTCCGCGAGAAGAGCCCCGATGACGGCATCCTCCGGGAATTGTTTTGCGACTCCACGCATGGCTTCGGCATAGGCCTGATCCAAAGAGGATCGATCTTTTACGACCTCCTTCGAATATCGCCGAGACACCGCCTCAATAAGGGCTTGCTCTTTCTCAGAAGCCCCCTTCGCCAACTCCCGGGCTTGTTCGACCGCTTGCCAAACCTGAGGTACCACCCCCTCATCCATTGGAGCGTTGATATTTGGGCCTAGGACCAAGGCCTCTCCCCAAAAGCACATCGCACAGGTTGGATCAAGTTGTTGGGCATACCGAAACGACCGGGCAGCCTCGGCATGATTGAACCCATACATGAGAATCATCCCCTGATCGAAATACCGTTGAGCCATGGGAATATGAGTGGAAATCCGAAAGTGATGCTTTCCCAATCCATCATGAAGAGGAACTTTTTGGTTGTCGGCACTGACGCCCAAGGGGGAGATCATGATTAAAAAAAAGGCCAAAACAGAGGAAAAAGTAGAATGGGTGTTCATAAATGTCCCTTTTAAATAGTTTGGGTCCTATAATGGTGAAGGACGGAGGTTTTCCCGAGCCCTCTTTAAGCGGGGCTATCATACGCCAAATCTCAGGAGAATTTGTGGGATAGAACTCCACCCACAGGGTAGTGATGTTCGATTGTGTATGACAGACTCGGAAACATATTCCGTAGTCCCAAAACCCTAGCCAAACAGGGGTTTAGAGTCAAATGAGCTTTAGGGATTCCAAGGTTCAGCCCCTACCTCTGCATCTTTTGAACAAAGAACCCACTAGGGTTGAACCAGACATTAACACTGATCTATCACCTCGTTCGGACATTCAGGGGAGAGGCGTACCCCCTCATTTTAACTTTAAGGATCCATTCTCGCCAGATCCGCAGGGGAAATACACTCTCCATTCTTTGCCACCGTCAGACATGATGCCATCCATTCGACTTCGCCCGATTTTAGGATGAATCGGGGTTGGCATTTTCCTGCCGTTTTCCCGATGAGTTGTTCTTAACAAGTGGTAGACCTATGCCGTCGGGAATAACAGCCTATAGTTTCTTTGGAAATTCCTAATAAATTTCATGTGATAGACATTCTCTGATACCATATTCCAATACTTTGCGGTTCCTTATTCCCATAGCATTTGGATACTGTTCCAATGGTGAGTATGTTCCGTTTTACGACACACCCCTTCATTCAAGCCATCTTTCTCTCCATTGGGTTACTAGGAGTGATGACGACTCTCCCTGGAATTGCCTTGGGACAAGAATCCCCTAGCGCCTCATTCACTCAACAATTGGTCCAAGCCGCCATCGAACGAACTCAACAGTCCATTACCTATGATGGGAGCTATCACCAAATTCCCTTTCCTATGGGCGATGTCCCGGCCAATATTGGGGTTTGCACCGACGTCGTCATTCGAACCTACCGAGTCCTGGGCATTGACCTCCAAGCGTTAGTCCATCAAGATATGAAAACACATTTTTCACAGTACCCTAGAAATTGGGGCCTCAAACAACCCGACCCCAACATTGATCATCGACGGGTCCCGAATCTTCAAACGTTTTTTACCCGTCATGGGATGGTTCTTCCAGTGACCCTCATCGGTTCAGACTACCAACCTGGTGACCTCGTGACCTGGACCGTGGCTGGTCGACTTCCCCACATTGGGATCGTGTCCGATCAGACAGTCCCAGGAACCCACCGTCCTTTGATCGTCCATAATATTGGAAAAGGGCCCAAACTAGAAGATATGCTATTTCACTTTCCCATTACGGGTCACTATCGATATGGGCCACCTTGAAACCCCAGCTCTTTTGTTGCCTTTTCCAATGATTTTGTCGATGGAGTTCCTCCTTATATTTGACCCACAAGGCTAAAGGACCCGACCGATGACCCATATGTATTTATTCTTGGCTATCCTGGCCGAAGTCATTGCCACCAGTGCCCTAAAAGCAGCAGAAGGGTTTACCAAACTCGGGCCTAGTCTTTTGGTCGTCGTAGGCTATGGGGCAGCTTTTTATCTCCTGAGTGTCGTCTTACGCAGTATGACTGTGGGAATTGCGTATGCTATATGGTCTGGGGTAGGGATCGTCCTCGTGGCTCTCGTGGGGGCCTTGGCCTTCCGTGAATTTCCCGATATTCCTGCGCTCATCGGGATGGGATTAATCGTTACCGGGGTGGTCGTCCTTAATGTCTTCTCGAATACTATCCATTTATGAGCGTTTCGATTGCCTTATGCCTTTGGCCCCCATCCTTCCAAAAACCTAGCTGCTAAACATCGAATCTGGGAGAATACGATGATGGATGAGAAAGCCTATAAATCCCTGCCCCCCAGGGACCGATACCAAAAGTAGGAGAATCTTTAATTGCTATGTCCCCACAGCGCCCTTTAAAAGTCGTTCCCTCCTCCCTACGAACCCGCGGCAAATTGACCGAAGCTGACTTTGCGGCCGTGACCAGTCGTAAAGGCCTGATTCATCTCCTACGGTCCAAACAGGTTGATGTGAAACGTGCCGCCCGAATTCTTCAATACGAAAGGGAGCTCCGATTCCTTCAAGTTGAATTAGTCAAATTACAACGTGATGTTCAACTGAAAGGCCGACGGGTGGTGATTGTGTTCGAGGGACGGGATGCCGCAGGGAAGGGGGGCGCCATTCGGCGCTTTGTGGAACATCTCAACCCCCGGTCCATGCGCGTCGTGGCCTTGCCCAAACCCACTGAAATCGAAAAGGGACAGTGGTACTTTCAACGGTATGTAAAACATCTCCCCAACCCCGGAGAAATCGCCTTCTTTGATCGGAGCTGGTATAACCGAGCGGTCGTGGAACCGGTGAACCAATTTTGCTCCAAAAAGCAATATCAGGTCTTTATGCAGCAGGTTCCAGAGTTTGAGCACATGCTTTATGAAGATAATATCGAATTGATCAAGTTTTGGTTTTCTATTTCCAAAGAAGAACAAGGACAACGATTTAAAGCACGCAAGAAAAATCCCTTGAAACAGTGGAAAATCAGCCCGGTGGATGATAAAGCCCAAGATCATTGGGATCTCTATACGATGTATAAAGAAGAAATGTTCAGTAAGACCCATACGTCCTATGCACCTTGGGTTATCGTCAAAGCCAACAGTAAATCTCGGGCACGATTAGAAAGCATTCGTCATGTGCTGAACTCCTTGCCCTATGAAGGAAGAGAAAAGGCTATCGTGAATCTTCACCCCGACCCCAATGTCATCCTTCGTTTCCACCGACGAAACGTCACGGTCGATTAACGACTTCCGCCTTCCGTAACCCATTTTCCCTCATTCGCTTCGCCCCCATATCATCTGTAACAACCAGGACCGTTGAAAGACTACAAGAGGGTAACCTGAGTTTTGCCATGTCACCATTCTCTCGCCGTCGATTCCTACAGCTGACCGGGGCTCTGTCCCTTGGGTTGCTCCCCTCGAGACCTGGCCGGTCGTCGGCCAATATGTGGAACCAGATCTTTTCGAACCCCCCACGGGACATTTCGCCTCTGACACCAAATGATTCATTTTATATCACCTCCTACCGCACTCCACCTTTTGTTCCGGCGGAACAATGGCAACTTTCGATCCATGGGAAAGTCGATAGGCCCTTTACTCTCTCTTATCCAGAATTGGTAGCCTTGCCCTCAAAATCTGAAATCGTAACTTTAGAATGCGTGGGCAACGGAATCGCCGGTGAGGCCATCGGCACAGCACAATGGGAGGGGGTTTCTCTCAAAGTCCTGTTGGATCAAGCTGGAGTCGATCCTCTCGCGTATGATGTCATTTTCCGATCGGCGGATGGGTACAGCGATAGCATTCGAATTGATCAGGCCATGAGGGACGAAGTGTTGGTGGCCTATAAAATGAATGGGGTCCCCCTCCCATTGGGCCATGGCTTTCCCGCACGCATGATCGTTCCGGGCTACTACGGCATGAAACATGTGCAATGGTTAACCCACATCGAGCTCACCGAAAAGGATTTTCAAGGGTATTACCAACGGAAGGGATGGGTGGAGGAGGCCACCGTCAAGACCATGACCTGGATATCCGATCCTCAAACGGGGGATTCACTGACCCTCGACAAGCCAGTCTCAATAAAAGGATTGGCCTTTGCGGGTTCGCGTGGTATTCGCCTGGTCGAGCTCTCGACCGATGGGGGAACAACATGGCAGCCCACTCAATTGGCTCCAGCCCTTTCACCTTATTCTTGGGTATTTTGGAAGTTTACTTGGGTTCCACCAAAACCCGTAGACTACCGGATTCTCGCTCGTGCCACTGATTCTACTGGAACCCTACAATCGGCCTTGGAACAGGGGCCATTCCCAGATGGAGCCTCCGGTCTGCAAGAACTTATTGTCTCGGTAACGTAAAAGGGAGCCGCACCGCTCAACCCTTCAGAAGAGGGAGAGGAATCTACGCATGAAAACCTGGATTGTGCTTTTCATTGGATTGGGTACGCTTGTGGGTTGTTCTGGTATTCCAAAAACTTTTACCCCGGAAGACCCCCTAGCCCCTCATTCCTTTACCCATTCCAACCTCCAGGTTACGTTGGAACGGCATGTCACGGATGGTTTTGTGGATTATCCACAGTTGGCATCGGATCCGGCATTTGATTCATATATCCAAGACCTTAAACGGATTGCTCCCCAACAGCTTCCCACCCCCAACCATCGCCTGGCCTTTTGGATTAATGTATACAACGCCTTTGCTATCAAGGGCATCATTGATGGGTACTCCCCGGCGACTCTATCCGGTCGTTACACGTATTTTATTGCCCAAGACTACACGGTAGGAGACCAGGCACTCAATTTGTATGATTTGGAGCGCAAAATTTTAATCCCAAGGTTTCAAGAACCCCGCATTCATTTTGCCATCGTCTGTGCATCCCAATCCTGCCCTATACTCCAATCTTGGGCTTATTCCCCAGAACTCCTCGACCGGCAACTCACCCTGAGTGCCCAACAATTCATCAACGATCCCTCTCGCAACCATTTCGACCGGGATCTAAAAATCGCCTATCTTTCTCAAATATTCGATTGGTTCGCAGAAGACTTCATCACACATTCGGGCTCAATACTCGAGTACGTGGCCCAGTTCGTTAAAGATCGGGAGCTCGCTCAAGATCTTCTCAACACCCCCTACAGGATCGAATTTCTGGAATATCAGTGGGGGTTGAACGGACGTCCACCACAGCTTCCCTCCTGACCCTCAATCACATGATGGCCTCTGTCATTCCCAGCATACCTGGTGGGATGGTTACCGCATAAAAAAAGAGAGAGGAAAACTGTAATATCCTGGCTGGAAGGGGGACTTACCCGAATGGAAACGGTGAATGGTTTTTTCTGTCATCAAAGATGCTCGGAAATGCCATCATCTCAACAGATTGTTTTTTACCCTAGGAGGTCGTCACGTATGACACAGAAATCTCTTTTATTAGGTGCTGCCCTTTCAGGCTTACTGATCGCTTCGGGCTGTGCCCATTCTACCGACTCTATGTCGGGCGGGGAAATGGCCATGGGGCAATGCCATGGGGTGAACGACTGTAAAGGGAAGGGTGAGTGTAAAACCGCCACGAGTTCATGCGAGGGCAAGAATGACTGCAAGGGGCATGGATGGGTCAGTTTAAGTAAAACCGATTGTGACACCAAAGGCGGAACCTACGTGGCAAAAGCCCACTGACCACGCCCACACTTAAGCCATGTTGGCGCTTCAACCAAACATAGGGGTGGGACTCCGTCCCACCCACTATCCTTATCTCGACCCGCGCCCACAAACCAGCGTTTCCTGGTTTGAAGCCATAAGCGAAAATTATATGGATACACAAGGGCGTCCTCTCGACATGTTGGAGCGCGTCCGAGAAGATTATCCTGTGGCCCTCCATGGGGTTTCCCTTTCCATCGCTTCTGCTGAAGGGCTCCGCCCGGGGTACCTCAAGAATCTTCGCCGATTGGTTGAACGAATCGACCCTTTTCTTGTTTCAGATCACCTTTGCTGGACCGGAATGCCATCACAAAACTTACATGACTTACTCCCTATTCCCTATACTGAAGAGGCTTTGCAACTTATCGTCAACCATGTCGATCAGGTCCAAACCTTTCTCCAAAGACCGATCCTTTTAGAAAACGTCTCAACCTACCTTGGCCTTCCATTCGGTGACTACACGGAGTGGGATTTTCTCAAAGCCGTCGCCCATCGAGCCGGGTGCCAAATTCTTTTAGATCTGAATAACCTCTACGTTAATGCATGCAACCACCACTTTGACCCCTATGTCTTCCTTGGGGAAATTCCAAACCATATCATCGGACAAATCCATTTAGCCGGGTATACCGATATGGGGACGCATTTGTTTGACACCCATTCCAAACCTGTGTACCCCCAAGTCTGGGAACTATTTTCTGCTCTAATCGCCCGTGCACCCAACCTCCCTGTGCTCCTTGAATGGGATGCAGACATCCCGGAATTTCCGGAACTTGAGACCGAAGCCTTGAAAGCCGCACATATTTGGACGAACCACCATGGCACGACTCACGCTCAGGCAGTTTCAACACCTTTTTACTGAATCTTCCGTTCGCGCGGAAGAATCCTCGATTCATCCGTTGCTATTGAAAGAAATCGTTCCAGGCGGGTCCCTGTCCGCCAAGGCAGCCCTTGACGTCTATCGCACCGGGCACATTGTCCGTCTCACTGAAGCTCTCGGAGAAACCTTTGAGGCGGTATGGTGGGTTGCGGGAGATACCCATTTTTTTCGTTTGCAAAGGACTTTATCCTCATTAATCATTCTCATTCCTACAACCTTTCAGATTTCGGGAAAACCTTCCCAACCTTTCTCACACAATCTCCCCCCTTCCCGGATCTCCCGTTTTTGGGTGACTTAGCCCGTTTTGAATGGGTGTACAAAGAGGTCTTTCACAAGCCAACTCATGTCCGACTGTCAGAGGAATATTTTCAAGAACAGCATCTGTCGGGATCGGTCCGTTTTGCTTTTGCGTCCTCCGTCCAACTTTTCCGATCACCTTACTCGGTATATGAGATTTGGAAGCTCCGTGGAACTCCACAAGAGGCCCTTTCAGAAGAATGCTGGAAGACACCTCAATGGTTGCTTTGCTACAAACATGCGCAGCAAGTATACGTGAAACACTTGAAAGAATCCGAATATGCTTTACTCGTTCATTTGGTTTCGGGGTTGAATGTTGAAGAGGCCATCGAGTCCACCCTCGAGCAATTTCCAGCGCTCCCTCCCGAGACCGTTTCTCATGTCTTTTCCTTGATACGATTGACTGGAATCGTGACAGATGTTCGTCCGAGTTTGGTATCCTGATGTACCTCTTGAACCCAGAAAGCGGTCGTTGACTCCGAACCATGGCCTTCCCAACTCTTATTCAACCCATACGCAACATTCTCACGAGACGGCCCATACTCGCGATTTTTGAAGTCACTCTTCGTTGCAACTCAGCCTGTGGTTACTGTGCCTTACCTCTCAATCAAGGTCGGTATGAGTTGAGTCGGGAAGAAATCTCTCGAATCTTTTCTCATTTATATGACGAGGGGATAAGGATCGTATTTTTACAGGGAGGGGAACCCTTATTACGAAAAGACCTTCCGGACATTCTTGAAGATTTAAGTTTAATGGGGTTTACCGTGAGTCTCATCACGAATGGCACGAAACTCACTCCGAAACTGGTCGACCATCTTTCCCAACACGCCATCAGCATTTCCATCAGTCTAGACACCTTGGATCGCGAACGCTATCGACAGATACGAGGCGCGGATCAATTACCTCTGGTGCTAAAGGGGATTGAATTACTCACCCATTACCCTCATTCGAAATACCTCACCTGTATCGTCAATGAAATCAATCGTGGAGATGTCATGGAGGTCATGCGCTTCGCGCGCACTCAAGGTATGATCCCGGTATTGGGGGCCTATCACTGGGACGTCACCCGGTATGGGAAATCGGATCTCACGCTCCAGTATGAAAAAGCCACCGCGGCCGCTATTTTTCAGGAAGTATTGGATGCCAAGGTCGTGCCGAAGGGGTACTTTCAAGATTATCTCCAGGATAATCTCCGCTGGCTCCAGGGTCAGGGGCTTCCTGACTGTGACGCAGGAGGCTATAGTATTGCCATTGATGCTTCAGGAAACGTGGCTCCCTGTCTTGCATTGGGTCATCGAGGGAATCTTTTGACCTCTTCCCTATCCGAAATTCTGGAGGACTTTGAGTATTCCGAAATTCGTGAATGCTCTGGACGATCTTCGTGTAATATGCTTTGTAGCCGAGTCGTGGGTTCAAATCTTCGGCATCCTCTTTCCGCGCTCCGAACCCCAACGCACCTTTCCCCCACTCGGATGGAGCCCGGTCATGCTCGTTAAGCCAGGGGAACATGTTCCCCTCGCCCATTTATTACAGTTTATGGTCCTTGGAGAACGCTTGGCTCATAATTGCGCGGAAGCCCAATGTCGGATCGCACCCGAAATAAGTATGCAGAAATTTTTGGCTGGGCAGGCTCGGCAAGAAGGCTATCATGCTATCGCCTTTCAAGGAGCCATCCGGTGGCTCCTACCCAAAAATCATACCACCTCTCCTGTTTGCGACCTGATGGACCAATATCGCCAACTCCTCGACGGGGCGATGGCTCGAAAAGATTTTGCCGAGACTCTTGTCGCGGAACAAATCATCCTAGAGGGCATGGGAGAAGCGATTCTTAAAAAACTTGAGGTGGGGTTAGTGAAGCGGGGCGCACCTTTTCGCAGACTGAGGCGAACCCTCCTCCACCAAGAGGAAGCTCACCATCAATTTGGGCTCCGTACCCTTTCGAAGATGATTGAGCGAGGGGAAGAATCGGTTGAATCTTTACACCATCGCACACACATGTATCTCCCCTTGGCCAAAGATTTAATGTTCTCAGCCCAAGAGGCATTCCAGGCCATCGACGAAGACCCTCATGAATACTGGAATGATTTCTATGCCAACTTGCCCGAATGGATTCAGACTCCTCCAGACTTATACGTTCAACTTTCATGAATCGCTTTGGAACTATCCAATGACCCGGTTTTCACGGCCTTCGACATGATTTGGATTATCATACCCACCCTTAATGAAGAGCGTGCCCTTCCTCAGACCCTTTCGGCACTTTTTAATCAGGCCGGGCCTTATCAAATTGTCATCGTTGATGGCGGCAGTACCGATAGCACTCAGGACATCGCTTGCCAATTCCCCAACATTCTTTGGTTGAGGGCGCCCAGAGGTCGAGCCCCGCAAATGAATGCGGGGGCGGCGTATGTTCGAACCCAAGCATCGAGTTCGAGTGATTGGCTCCTTTTTCTCCACGCAGACACCCAACTGCCTCCCGATGGTTTAGCGCAATTACGCGAGCTGGCATTCAATCATTCCTGTCAGGCTGGTGGGTTTCTCCACCGATTCTCCGGAGATGACTGGCGATTGCGAATGATTTCATGGCTGGATAACGTTCGGTGTCGTCACTCTCGCGTCATTTATGGTGACCAAGCTCTCTTTGTCCGACAGGAACTCTTTCATCGGGTGAATGGATTTCCGGAACAATCCATGTTGGAAGACGTGGCCCTCTCCGAGCGATTGCTGGCGCATACCCAACCGGTGCTTTTGGCCCCACCCGTGGTCACAGATTCTCGAAAATTTATCCAAATGGGGGTCTGGTCTAGTTTCCTACGGGTTTGCTTGATCATTCTTCATGTCGAGTTTGGCTTGCCCACCCTCACCCCATCTTTTTTTCAGCCTATTCGTTAACTGGTCAGGGGATGGCCTCTCAATTCTCCCTAGGATGGCCCATGGTGTTCCTAAGGTGGAATTCCGCCTCATTGGCTAGATTGCGTACCTTTAGCCACTTTGGGGTGCTGTCATCCAACTCGTTTTTACACAATTTGTTATTTTTTTACTGTAGACCCTCAAGAAATGTGGGGGGCGAAGCCGATACACCATTAGCAGGAAGACACCAATGAGCAACATGCCAGGTCCTATTACTCATACCTTGGATTTGACCAGCTTTCTTCGAGATTTCGAAGATACCGACTTACAACGATATACCTGTTTTGCGAGTGAGTTCCGAGATCAGCGTATGGATGTCGGGTCCATAGCAGAGGCAGGGTTTTGGAATACGGTGGTCAACTTGTGCATCGACGAACGGATGCGACGCGATCAAGACATTCGGCGTCTCGAATACATGTACCGGACCGGAGTCGACCCGGACGAATACGCGTAGAACCTACTTCACACTTCCTGCAGCTTTTTCCCGTTCCCATTCTTCCAACCGTTTCTTGGCATTCAGGGCCACTGAACTTTCTGGGAATTCTTGTATTATCCGTTCATACAATTGGCGGGCATGGGCACGATTGTTTTGTTGTTCCTCGAACTGTGCTGTTTCAAATAGTTGCTGCGGGTCCTCCCCACATCCCCAACACACCAAACTGAGCAGGAGAATTCCCAGCCCCCGATTGAGGAGTTTCCTATCCTCCCATAAGCCAATAATACCGCGTAAACGTTTCATCATTTTTCTGGTGGCACTGTTCAAGAATGTCTCAGGAACCGTCCTCCAAATACCGATAAAAGCTCATGGACAGGAAAAACATACGTCTTTATATTTGAGATTATCCTGAAGGTTGAATGTCTATGCATGCCGAAGACGAATTACTTGATTCCATGAAAAATTTTAATGATTGTGAAATTCGTGTGTATACACGATTCGCCACCGAATGGCGGGATCAACGGTTGACCGACGGATCCCCGGCGGAAGTCTCTTTTTGGAATTCCCTCATATCTTTGTTAGTCGAAGAACGACATCGGCGCAAAGAAGAAATTCGGCGTCTCGAGACCATGTACCAGACTGGCCGCGACCCTGGATAATCCATCCGATTTACCTGAACCCCAGTCATCCCGCTTTCCCAACCTGAGCTCTGAACGGTCTCACAAACCAGATGGAGCTCCTACCAAGTTCAAGGCTCCACCATTCAGCGATAGCCTCACCCTAATTGGATCCAAGTAGTGTTTCATACAGGGTGTTCGTTCGTTTCGCGATGGCCGTCCAACTAAAAAACTCTTCCGCACGGCGACGCCCCGCTTGCCCCATCGGAAAGCGTAAAGCCGGGTCCCGCATCAACTGATTGATTCGATCAGCCAGTTCCTGCGCAAACAGATCGGGATTGGTCGGAGCAAAAGGCGCCACGTCTTCCTGCTCCAGAGGAACCAGAAACCCTGTTTCATCCTCTACCACTACTTCAGGAATCCCTCCAACCGCAGAGGCCACTACCGGAACTTCGCAGGCCATGGCTTCTAAATTGATGATTCCAAACGGTTCGTAAATAGAAGGACAACAAAACACCCCGGCATGGGAGTACAATTCCACAAGACTGGGTTTATCCAGAATATCTTGGATCCAATAGATATCTTTTCGATGGGCGGAAACCCGATCAATGGCCTCTTTCATCTCTGCCGCGATCGCCGGGGTATCGGGAGACCCGGCACACAAAACGACGGGAATATGGGGATCCAGATGGGCGAGGGCCTGCACCAAATAAATGATGCCTTTTTGTCGTGTGACCCGCCCGACAAAAAGGACATAAGGTTGGTCGGTCGGAATTCGGTATTTCGTTAACACTCCTTGGCTCTCCACTTTGCGGAACTCGCTCAGATCGATCCCATTATGGATGACATGCACTCGCTCTTCCTGAACGTGAAACAATTTCAAGATATCCTCTTTCGTCCCTTGAGAAACCGCGATGATGGCATCGGCCATTTCTAACGCCGTCTTTTCAACCCACAGGGAAAAATCATACCCCCCCGCCAATTGCTCACGTTTCCAGGGGCGTAGGGGTTCTAACGAATGGGTCGTCACCACTAAGGGAATCCCAAAATTTAGTTTGGTCAAGATGCCTCCCAAATGAGAATACCAGGTATGGCAATGCACGAGGTCAGCATCCACTCCATTCACATTCATTTGCCAACACCGCTGTACCGCTCCAAACACGGAATGAAGGGGTTTGGGTGAACCAAATTGCTGATCCCCTAAAGGGAAACCCTCCACTTTCAGATTGGCCTTTTCGAAGCGTTGATCTCCAAAACACCGAACTTCAACAGAAAGGAGATGAGATAATTCCCGGCTCAGGTACTCCACATGCGCACCAGCCCCGCCATAGGTATAAGGCGGATATTCATTCGTCAGCATCAAAACTTTCATATCGATGACATTTTCAATTAGACACAATATCGGTTGTGATGGCCTACCTTAATAGAAAACCCCCAATAAGTCATCACGATCATGAAAAAGAAACGAGAAATATTGATCTTACTGGAAATAAAGAAAGAGGGTAGGGCCGAATAGGCAATGACGGGCAAAGAGGCAGGATAGCCTCTCTTACTTCTTTTTCCGTGGTTTCTTCGAGCGGACAGCTGCCGCATAAGAACGGTCGGCCCACACCTTAGCCTCCTCAGGGTCATCGAAGATATCCTCTGGTGCCATGAAATAGGACATCTTGAAGACCTTTCCCTGCTTGTCGTAGGTGAATTGTTCCAACTCCCGATCGAGAAAATAGCCGGCGATGCTCGCATCAGCTTTAAGATACAGCGTATCGTCCGCCACCAAGGCAAACATCAATCCCTTGTGAAAAATCCCATATCCCCCAAACATCCGCCGCGGCTGAACCGGACCAAATTCATGAAAAACTTCATGTATATACTCAACGAAATCACTCATATCGGTTTTTTTGATGGAAGCGATCAATACGGGCTGCCGGAACAATGAATGGTCAAGGACCTGTCATAGGAAACGCCTCTTTGTTGTGCAGTTCCGACACAAAACATGGTGGCTCCTTTTATTTCTTTATCGAGACCCCAATGAGACGCAAGGTCTGACTATCCCCTTCACCCTGAAAATACTTGAGCAGTAGTGAATGAAACACCGATCCTTCCGAGGAAACAAAGGCGAAAAGGGTAGCACAGGACCGGAGCTTTACATCATCGGGGGATCCAAAAATCTCCAAGGCTGATCGTCCTTCGATCGATTGAACAGCCTCAACACATTCCCTCAGTCGAGAGCCTAATACCGTATGGCCGAGGTACGCCTTGGCTTCCGAGATGCTCTTAATCGCATACCGTCTCGAGGTAGCACTCAAGCCCAGGCCATCAAACTGCGGAAAAATAAACCACATCCAATGGGATCGCTTCTGACCACTGTGAAGTTCGCGGAGCACCTGCTCATAACATTCCTCTTGCGCCTCTAGAAACCGGCCCAGGTCATGTGGATCTCCTGGGTTTTCATTTTCATCTAAATCCGTCATGAGGCAACCTCCTTGGGTAAGGCGAGGACGGGGGTTTTATTCTGTCGGAATGAAACTGTCATAAGACCCGACTTCCACCATGACGAGACCCGTTAGGATGTGCCACATATTCCGGAGCACCGTTCCTTCGCATACTCCCAGGAAGAGTAGGACATCCCTTCAGGAACAGGAATGATAAAAGGATCTTCTCCGAACGAAACGTAGCTCTGATACAACTCCTCAGCCCCCATGCCCGGTTTATGGGCAGAAGTAAGGTACCGATCCACGAGCTCCTTACACGCTTCTACCGCTCTTTCAAACGTCTCATACTCTCCCAGCTTATAACGTTCCGATTCATCCTGATAGTGGAAGTTGTCGTCAACAAATACCGTAAAAGACATGGAAGCAGATTCCAGAACGAAATAGCACCAACAGAGTTAGATCTATGTCTACGCTTAAGATATAAGTTACATAGATTCTGATTTATACCTAATAATAATGGTACCAACTTTAAAATTTTTAATGTCAAAAATACATACCGGGTTTCGGCCCGGCGGCCGAGTGCCTTTTGTTTCGGCAAAGGGACCTCGTCGGACGGGGCCGAAACCCTACACCTGAATTAATAAGTTAGATACCTCCCAGAAACTGCAGGTATAACAAGCCAGAAATTGAAATAAGTCCCCCCTACCAATTGTGTAAATCGCTCCCAAAGGCGAAACCTTTCCTTAAAAACCTGAGATTTCGAATTCGTTCTGATGCGGGGATGTCCCCGCATCCCCGCAAGCATCCCCGCAATCCCCGCATTTTTTCTCCCGACGTTAACCTCATAAGCACCTGTTTTTATTGATCTTTTTTGTTTTCATCGTTTGGCAAGTCCTTTGCGATAGGCCTGAACCATTCAGCCCTTCGCTCCGGAAGGGAGGTGAACGAGAAACGGGGCGATTGAGAAATTCACAGCCACTTTTTTGACCTACTTAACCGGCCTCTCAACAGATGCCACACAAAGGAGTTTCCTATGAATTCAAAACAGATCCGACCCAACCTACCAGCCGATTCCTCTCAGAAGTCCAAAACATCACCCACTCCCAAGCCATCCGACACGAAGGAAATGGTGTTGTTGGCTTCAGGCCTTCTCACGCTTGTGTTAGGGATCGGGGGAGTCTTGATGTATTCCGAGGAATCAGAACACTCCGTGACGACCGCTTCTGAGGACTCATCCGACAATCAGTTCCCCCTCGCTCCCTCTTTCGCTTCCCACTCCGCCTCATCGAACCCAACTTCAAAAGGCCATGACCTTGTCCTTGCCTCCACCTCCGTATCCCTTCCCCCCGTCAAGTCCCTATCAACCCATCCGGCCAAACCAAAAGACTCTTTCCCTCCCTCTGAGATTGAGACACCAACCGAGCCAAAGGCTCAGGGAACCACGGTGTATTTTGATGTGAATCAGGACACTCTCACACAAGATGCGAAAGACACCCTGACCGAACACTTTCAACCCATGACTCCTCCTGAAGAAGGAACCCTCCATGTGAAAGGCTATACCGACTCACAAGGTTCAAGCGAATATAACCGTCGTTTAGGTCTCAAACGGGCCCAAGCCGTTAAGACCTATCTCATTTCTCTTGGATATTCAGAAGACCAAATTATCGCCACAAGTTTTGGGATAGATGAGTCCGTTTGCCAAGACCAGAACCAAGCTTGCTTTTCCAAAAACCGTCGCGTCCATATCGCCCTTGTTCCTCCCACCAACACTCCACTCCCAGGCTCATCGGACTCCCCCACTGCAGCAGTACCCGGCCTTTCCCCACAAGCAGAGAAACAAGCGTTGCTAAACCCCAGCGCTCCGGAGGAGCTTTCTCTGCAAGCCGCCTTACCTGAGGAAATTCAAGAAGAATCGATTGTCCTCGAAATGCCCAAGGCCGGAGACCCGACGCCTTAGCACCATCAACCCTCGCGGCTGGCCAACCTTTTAATTGGCCAGCCACCCATTTTGAATTACTGTCCCCTTAACCAAGGAGTACCGATGGGTTTTTGGAATCGTGCGATCAAATTGATGTTAGTTGTGTGGATGATGGGAAACGGGGTGGGCATGCTAACTCCCTCTACCCTCTACCCCCAGCCCCTCTCTCAGCATACCCCTCAGGAACATCACCAAAAATCTCTCGGAGGACTGAAACTGAAACTTCCTTCGGAACCCACACCACATCCTGCCCCTCTTTTGCACACCACGGTAAAGACCACGATCAGCGGATTAATCGCTCGAACGACCATTTCTCAACGATTTTACAATCCTAGTTCGGATTGGGCTGAGGGGATCTACGTTTTTCCGTTGCCGGAACTGGCTGCGGTTGATCACATGTGGATGCGAATCGGCGAACGCACGATCGAAGGAATCATTAAAGAGCGGGTGAAAGCCAAAAACATCTACGCCAAAGCCAAGGCCAAAGGAAAACAGGCCAGCCTGTTAGAACAGGAACGCCCGAATATTTTTACGGCCTCGGTGGCGAATATCGCCCCTGGTCAACCCATCATCGTGGAAATCGAATATCAAGAACTCGTTCGGTACGACCAAAACCGGTTTTCGATTCGGGTACCCCTGGTGGTCGGACCGCGTTATATCCCAGGAACGGGGCTCGAAGGAGAGAAGGCACGATCGGGGAAGGGGTGGGGAGAGAACACCGATCAGGTTCCCGATGCCTCGCGCATGACTCCACCAGTCCAACATCCGAGTCAAGGCCCTTTGAATTCCCTCACGCTTCTCATTGATCTGGCACCCGGCTTTCAATTCAATCGTCTGGAATCTCCCACGCATCCTATTCGGGTAGAAGATCAATCCACCGGAAATTCCCACATCACGTTGCGGGAAAACTCCTCATACGCGGATCGAGATTTTGTCTTAGTTTGGACTCCACACCCCTCCCAGGAACCTCAAACGACTCTCTATTTGGAGGAGCAGGAGAAAGAAACATTCGGGATGCTGTTTATTCTCCCCCCTCAGTCTCTCGAAGCAGAACGGGAGAACATCGCCCGTGAAGTCATCTTTGTCATCGATACGTCAGGCTCGATGGCTGGAACCTCAATCTTTCAAGCGAAGGCGGCCCTGCAGCTCGCCGTTTCACGCCTCGCCCCAAACGACCGCTTCAACATCATCCAATTCAATTCCTCGACAAACCGAGTCTTTGCCCAGGCTCAGCCTGCGCAACCTCACACCAAACACCGGGCCCTCAGCTACGTGGCGGGACTCCAAGCGAACGGGGGAACAGAAATGTTACCCGCGTTGATCCAGGCCTTATCGAATCCAGAGGAACATACACACCTGCGACAGGTCATCTTTATGACCGATGGATTGATCGGAAATGAAGAGGAATTATTTTCTACCATCCATCGCCTTCTAGGAAGCACTCGTCTGTTCACGATCGGCATCGGGTCAGCCCCCAACAGTCATTTCATGCGAAAAGCGGCTCAACATGGTCGCGGCACCTTCACCTATATTCCAACCGCTCAAGCCGTTCAAGAAACCATGGATCGCTTGTTCATGAAATTAGATCACCCGGGCCTGATCGATATCACTCTGGAAAGTAGCACTCCGGGACCATGGGATTGGCTTCCACACCCGGTTCCGGATATCTATGCCGGGGAGCCCCTGATGATAGCCTTTCAGGCGACTACCCCTCCCGCCTCTTTCAAGCTATCCGGAAGACAGGGCTCGATGCCCTGGAGTAGGGAGCTTTTCTTAAAGTCGGGGATCACTCGCCCGGGTATTTCCACGCATTGGGCCAGGCAAAAAATCGCCCAACTCATGGATCAACAAACACAAGGCCAGGACAAGACCCAAGCCCGGAAACAGATTCTGGATATTGCTCTCAAGCACCATCTGGTCAGCCGCTACACCAGCCTTGTCGCCGTGGAAACAACCCCAGTTCGCCCTGCCAATCGACCGGTCCATTCCCACTCCATGAAAACGAACCTTCCCCAGGGAATGCACTATGAAGCCGTGTTTGGATGGCCACAAACGGCTACACCAGCCTCGCTCTTTCTTCTTTTGGGAACCATGATCTTATGGATGACCGGCAAGTGGATTCGACACCACACCCCACGACGGTGAGGGCTCACATGGTCTGGGGTGTAGCGGGTTTCTTATTTATTTTTGGTAGTTGGTTGCTAGGCCAAGGCGTTTGGATTCACTTCAAGGCCACTGCCGCCCAATGGCTTTTGCACAGCGCATGGGAACAGACTCTCAAGACACACCAGCCGGCCAAGCCCTGGCCCTGGGCAGACACCTGGCCCATCGGACGACTCACCATTCCCCGGCTTGGCATCACGCAAATTATCTTAGCGAATGCCAGCGGACCATCCTTAGCCTTTGGCCCTGGTCGGGTGGGAAACGGAGTCTTTCCCGATGGTACTCAGAGCCTGGTACTCAGTGGTCATCGAGACACCCATTTTTCGTTTTTACGAAATGTACAGCCAGGAGAGCGGATCGCCGTACAGGGAGTCGCAGGGGACTGGCACACGTATGAGGTAGAAGAGATGGTGATCGTGGACACTCGCACCCACACCCTGTCCCGCGACCAAGCCAGAGCCAACCTGGTCCTCATCACCTGTTATCCCTTTGATGCCCTCGTCCCCGGCGGACCCATGCGCTATGTCGTAACCGCAAGCTTGGTCTCCCCCGAATCATCTTCCAAAAAGAGGGGTAACCCATCCAAGACCGTGGGTTAGGATTACTCAATGAAGAAAACCCCAGGGATGCGGTAAAAATTTCGAACGCTTTAGATGACCGTGATACCCATCCGCTTGGGTGGACGCAGGGAAACTGTGGGGCACCGTTTTTCTATACTCGTGAAGATTCCCCTCCACTAAATGCCCCTAATTCCCACTTGAGAGATTTCTAAGAGTCCTTGCATTAACCCATGACTTGGGGTACCGTCCTATAAGCATCGACCGTCTCGTTGGACTCAAGCCATTCTCTGGCTGTTCTAGCCAGTGTCATCGCTCAAATTTCCGCAGATCGGCCTCGATAGTCAGCTTTCATTCTGAACTATGTAGTTCAAGGGATCGTTCGTTGCCCCAGTAAAGGAACGTTCATTAATGCCAAATCAAAAACGCCGGAAAGATCTTCGAAATGTCGCCATTATTGCCCATGTAGACCATGGGAAAACGACCTTGGTGGATGCCTTGTTAAAACAAACAGGCGCTCACGTGTTTAAAGAGGGGGAGGCGGTTATCATGGACTCCAATCCCTTGGAAAAAGAACGTGGCATCACCATTTTCTCCAAAAATGCGTCTTTGAATTATAAAGATATTCGCATTAACCTGGTCGACACTCCCGGACATGCCGACTTTGGAAGCGAAGTTGAACGCATTCTCCGCATGGTGGACGGCGTGCTCCTCCTGGTAGACGCCTTTGAGGGGCCGATGCCACAAACGAAATTCGTGCTCAAAAAGTCCTTGGAGCTCCATCTTAAACCGATCGTCGTCATCAATAAAATTGACCGGCCGAATGCCCGTGCTGAAGACGTCGTGAACCAAACCTTCGATTTATTCTGCGAACTGAATGCCACTGACGAACAACTGGATTTTCCCATTGTGTATGCCTCAGGAAAAGAAGGTCGAACCACCCTCGACTTGGATGAACCGGCCGAAGATATGAAGCCCATGCTGGATACGATCATCCATCGGGTCCTTCCTCCCGTGGCCGATCCTGATCAACCCTTCCAAATGCTCGTCACCATGTTGGAATACGATTCCTATATTGGGCGTATTGCGGTGGGCCGCATCGTCCACGGAACGATTGAATTGGGCAAGTCAATCATCGGCATCACCCGAGAAGGGAAAACGATTCGCGGGAAGGTGACCAAGATCCTGACCTATCAAGGCCTGGTCCGAATCGAATCCGAGTTGGCGCAAGCTGGCGATATTATCTCGCTAGCCGGGATTCAGGATATTCGGGTCGGAGAAACTCTGGCTTCCCCAGACAATCCCACGGCTTTGCCAACGGTCAACGTCGACGAGCCCACGATTTCCATGAATTTTTCTCACAACACCAGCCCCTTAGCGGGAAAAGACGGAGGACGGTTCTTGACCTCTCGTCATATCCGGGAACGGCTCGCTCACGAGGCGATGATCAATGTCGGCATCAAGGTGGAAGAAGCCGATGGTGGCGAACGATTTAAAGTATCCGGCCGAGGAGAACTCCACCTGGCCATTCTCATTGAAACCATGCGACGAGAAGGATTCGAGTTGGAGGTTTCACCGCCCAAGGTCATTTTCAAAGAGGTGGATGGGGATACCCTGGAACCGGTCGAGGAGGTTGTCATCGAGGTCGACCCTGGATATCAAGGCGCGGTCATCGAAGCACTCGGAAACCGAAAAGCCGACATGAGAGATTTGCAGATAAGCGCCGTGGGCACCATCCGCATGGAATTTCACATTGCCTCACGGGCGCTCCTGGGATTTCGGAGCGAGCTGTTGATGATGACGCGAGGTACCGGTGTCATGTCGCAAACCTTCTATGAGTATCAACCCTATAAAGGGGAAGTTCCCCGTCGACCGGCCGGCGTGCTCATCTCTCAGGGGCCTGGGCAAGCCGTGTCGTATGCCCTGTGGGGGTTACAAGATCGGGGTGAAATCTTTTTACACACGGGGGCCGAGTTGTATGAGGGGATGATCGTGGGGGTCAACAACAAAGGCAACGATTTAGTGGTGAATGCCATTCGTGAGAAAAAACTCACGAATATTCGAGCAGCCGGCTCGGATGAGGCAATCCATCTGGTCCCGCCAAGAGAAATG
The DNA here is from genome assembly GCA_965223495.1 of Nitrospirales bacterium. Lineage (GTDB taxonomy): Bacteria > Nitrospirota > Nitrospiria > Nitrospirales > UBA8639 > Nitrospira_E. Next base: position 2,469,370 of record OZ245001.1, read on the forward strand.
ACCTTGGAGTTTGCCTTGGAGTTTATCGAAGATGACGAACTCGTGGAGGTGACACCAAAAAGTATTCGCCTCCGCAAACGCTATCTGACCGACAATGAACGGCGGGCCGCCCGCAATCAACTTAAAAAGGCCTAGCTGGGACCTTTTTTCACCTCTTAACCTCGAATTGTCTTTGGATAAGGTATACCTCTTGAAAAGGAGGGGTACCCGAATCTACACCGCGATCAGCCTCTTTACCCAGGAGAATTGCTCTCTTCAATTCAGGTTAAGGGTCTTCTCCTCCCCTTACCGAGCGGACCTACAAAGATTGCCTTCTCAAGGCCCCCAATCTCCTTTTTCAGCTTAATCAAACTACAATCCTTTTTTCTATTCTTTTCCCCAGGCTCCCAAATGGCCCAGAGAAACCCCGGAGGAATGGGATCCCATCCCGTTCACATCTCGTACAGAGTTGAAGAATAGAAGGAAGGTCCTGGGGAGATAATGTTCACTAATACGCATATATTCATAAGTAAGGCCACACTTATATAGTGTCATTTATTTTAACAAAATAAGGAATTATAGCCCCATAAAATTCATATTTTATTGAATTTAAACATTTTTTTATTGTATGTTTTTTACAGTTTCTTCTATTTCATGAAATTCTGGGAAAATTTTTCATAAATATTTGATTTTAATGATTTTTATTTGCACTTCATTCATTTTATTTGTTGAAATTTTTTACACTATAAATTATAGGGACTTTTGTCCATGTCATTTCAATTGCATGAACAGACAATTAAATTAATGAATACAATAACTTATTATAACAATCCCTCTATAGATTGTTTTGGCACTCGTTATGCTTTAGGGATATTTATCAATAAAATGAATGTCACTACCCCCTGACCACCTAAAACTTTTTTAGCCGAGGAGAAGATGCAATGAAGAACTTGTATGGTGGAGTAATCGGGTCCCTGATTCTGGGACTCTGTTTGACGACGGGGGTACATGCCCAGATCTTAGGTTTTGATGACATCAATACCCAAGGCGGTACCATTTCCTACGCCGGAGGGAACACCGCGATTATAGGAACGGACATTATTTTTGATCAGGTCAGGGGAGATCAAACCCCTGCAAATGACGGAGTGGCCTTAACCTGCGTCGATTGCCTTCTGAATTTTACGACAGGGAGTTTTGTCGGGTCTATTCCACAAGGACCCGGTAGAGAACTGTTAGGGTTTGCCGGCGGGGGAACCCTTACCATTGAAGGCACGGCAAAAGATGCCTTGGATAATGAAATTGCGAGTGGAACGCTAGTGTTGGGAAGTTTCACCTCAGCATCAGTCCTGTTGAATAGCAATCCAGGTGAAGCTGGCATTACGGTTTCTGGCCTGGGCCTTGATGAAAAACACCCAGGCCTTGAAGAATTTTATGATGTTGATGGCTTGGAATGGATTTTTGCGAATACGAACATCTCATTGAGAGACTTCACCATCAACGCTGATATGTCATTCAGCGGGGTTGTGGATAATGCAGACTTTAACAACGAACGAAACCCCAACCCTCCGGCCGTGCCCGAACCTAGCACCTTGCTCCTATTTGGCTCGGGATTAGCTGGATTGGGTCTTTGGAGAAAATTTAAGTCCTGATGTAATCAAATATCAAATCGTTAACAAAAAGTCCCCCCAAAGCTGCAGAAAGTCTTTGGGGGGATTTTTTTGATCAGAAAGATGAATAAATCCCTAGCTGTTCTTTAAAACAATGTAGGGGCATTGCTTACTTTGTAAGTAAGGAATGAAAATCATGAAACACTCCAAATATCCCACACCATCCCGCATCCTTGCGGCGCTAGCCCTAGCTACTTTATTTTGGGCTAGCCCTTTTGTGGGTAGGGGTTGGGCGACCCCCATGAATTTTAGTTATCTCCATGGGGGCTTTGGCGAAGGAGCCTACGTTTTCGGCATGTTTAAAGGGGAAGATCTGAATGGTGATGGCCTCATTACATCACAAAATCTCAAGAGAGAAGTGACCTTCATCAGATTGGAATTTTCTGGCAATAGCCTCATCCCCGCCTTTACCGTAACTTGGGATAGTTTTTGGCAGAGAGGTGACATTATTTATGATCTCAATGGCTTTCTGGGAGATGGCCATCAAGAGGGGTTGGACGCACCCTCACCAGGGGGGTTTTATCGGTATACCGTTGGACCTCAACCATGGCCCATGCAAAACAGCTGTGGAATCGGCATCCCATGTGCGGCAGTGTATAAGAATGATGATTTTTCCATTCGATCAACCAGTGCTGAAATGGCACAAATTACAGGCAAGCCGTCGCCTGTCCCTGAACCCACTTCCCTCCTGTATTTAGGGAGCGGATTAGTGGGCCTAGCGGGACGGCAGTGGAGGAAGACCCGAACAAAACCCAACCTCACGAAGAAGGGCCTAACCATTGATAGATAATCTCCTCCTTGAGGGGGACGTGGTATGTAGGGCTTGGATTACCATTCCTCCGTATCCAAAAGGGTGAAACCTTTTCCCGCCATTTTCTTGCCCTTTATACAGGTTCCAACACTCACCAACGACGGAAAGTATTTCTAATACCGGAGAATCGAGGTCTTAACACCTTCCATCCCGACCATTCTCTTCTCTTCCTTGTTTATGACCGGGCCTACATTCAACTTCAAATCTCCCCAAAAGCAGTAATTTAAAGAAATCTGGCCACTTTAGGACTTTCCTCTTTCTTCCTTTTTCCTTATAATTCAATTCCTACCAGTTACACGCTCTGAGTCCGCGGGAGGACCTCAGAGAATACGTAGATTCACCCCAAGCGGAGCGGGAATGAAAAACCATTTTTTCAAAGGCCATGGTTTGGGAAATGACTACATTGCTCTCAATCCACAGGAATTGTCATTCCGCCTCACGCCTCGAACCATTCGAGCCCTATGCGACCGCCATTGGGGCATCGGCAGTGATGGGATTTTAGCCCTTTCCCCATCAAAAAAAGCCGACTTTGGACTGCGAATATATAACCCGGATGGCAGTGAAGCCGAAAAGTCCGGGAATGGGTTGAGGATTTTTGGATGTTATCTCTATCACACCCGCCTGACGCGCAAGAAACAATTTTCGGTAGAAACCAAAGGAGGAAAAGTAGAGATTCAATTGGAATTAAATGGCAACGGGTATGTGAGCGGAGCCACAGTCGATATGGGCAAAGCGGTCTTTCAGCCCATTGCCCTCCCCTGCACGCTTCGGGTACCCGAATTAATTCAACAACCCGTGAAGGCCGCCGGCCAATCCCTCCGATTCACCGGAGTAAGCGTTGGGAATCCTCATTGCGTCGTGTACAAAAAGCGCGAAGAATCCTGGACCCATCAGGACCTCTTAGAAATCGGTCCCGAGCTGGAAAATCACACCATTTTCCCCAAACGCACGAATGTCCAATTAGCCGTGCCCACCGGACCTAAAGCGATTTCCATTTTAATCTGGGAACGGGGAGCCGGAGAAACTCAAGCTTCCGGATCCTCAGCCTGTGCCGCTGCCTGTGCGGGGATTCGTTTGGGATTCGTCAAAAGTCCCGTGCGGGTCAAGGCTCCGGGCGGGTCTTTAGAAATCACGGTGGATTCCCAGTATAACATCACGATGAAAGGGCCGGTCACCGAAGTGGCTCGCGGCGAAATTAGTCCAACTTTCCTTCACGGTTTTCGTTAGATCCTCCCTTCTCCGCCTTTGTCAGACCATGGGCCACGGTCTTTGCTCGTGAAAGAGAAGCGCCACCTTTCCCTTCAGGAAATTCCCAACCATGTCCCCACTTCCGGTTGAAGGAATTCTTCCTCAACTTCGCTCCACGCTCAAAGATCATCCCATCGGAGTCCTGACGGCACCCCCCGGAGCCGGGAAAACCACCCTGGTCCCTCTGGCCCTTCATCAAGACCCATCGCTAGGGCACCTCAAGATCGTCATGCTGGAACCGCGCCGCATAGCGGCCAGAGCCGCGGCACACCGTATGGCGGAGATTTTGGGAGAACCGGTTGGAGAAACCGTGGGATACCGTACTCGGTTGGACACCAAAATTGGACATAAGACCAGAGTGGAAGTCGTCACCGAAGGAATTCTAACCAGACTGCTCCAACAGGATCCTTCCTTACAGGACTATGGTCTGATTATTTTTGACGAATTTCATGAACGCAGCCTTCAAGGGGATGTAGGCCTCGCACTGGCACTCCATTCCCAAACACTCTTTCGAAAAGACCTTCGTCTCCTCATTATGTCCGCTACTCTAGACATTTCCACTCTGGCTCAACGCTTTCCTACCGCCCCATTTCTATCCTGCCAAGGCGCACCCTTCCCCATAGAGACCCGATACCTCGAGGCACTCAGCCCCAAAGACTTCACCCAACGAGTGGCTAACATTATTCATCGCCTTCTGCTAAAGGAACACGGCAACATTCTCGTCTTTCTTCCGGGAGCGGGAGAAATCCGTGCCATCCAAGAACGACTCACCACTCTTTCTCTGTCCCCACAGACACTCATTGCCCCTCTCTACGGCCATCTCTCTCCACGAGCGCAAGACCAAGCCATCTTGCCACCCACAGAGGGATTGCGGAAAGTGGTGCTGGCTACGAACATCGCCGAAACCAGCTTGACCATCGAAGGCATTCGAATCGTGCTGGATACCGGTCTTATGCGAGTACCACGGTTCGATCCACGCAGCGGCATGAGTCGATTGGTGACGGTCAATGTATCGCAGGCATCGGCCGAGCAACGTCGGGGAAGGGCCGGCCGTTTGGAACCGGGGCTGTGCGTTCGATGTTGGCCGGAACCTCGTACCCGAACGTTGCCTCTCCGGTCCCTCCCGGAAATCCTGGAGGCCGATTTAACATCCCTCGCATTGGAATTGGCCATGTGGGGAACCTACGATCCGGGTGAACTCCTCTGGCTAGACCCACCCCCTGCCGGAGCTTTCTCTCAAGCAAATCAGCTTCTTCGGGAACTGGATGCCCTCGATAAAGAAGGACGGATCACCGCACATGGCCAGCAAATCATGACGCTGTCCACTCACCCGCGCTTAGCCCATATGATCCTTCGGGGACACACCATGCAACTGGGGCCTTTGGCATGTGACCTAGCAGCCCTGCTCGAAGAACCCCGTATTTTCAGGGAAATCAAGCAAGAAGATCAGGCCGATCTTCGCATACAGATGGACGCGTATTACCGGAAAGCTTCTCAGAAATCAGCTAGCGGAATGATTCAAAGAATTCGTCAAACTTCTCAGAGGTGGCAACAGGCCCTAGGGCTTACCAGAGAAAAGGCCAAACCAGAAGCAGCCATTGACGCCATCGGCATTCTCCTCGCTCTGGCCTATCCAGAACGCGTGGCCCACCAGCAATATGATGGTAGCCGGCGATACAAGTTGGCCAATGGTCGTCTGGCTCGATTTCATCGCCCCCATCCATTGGAACATGACCCGTACCTCGTCATCGCTCATCTGGATGGAAACCAACCCATTTCCCGCATTTTTCTGGCTTCCCCGATCCGAGAAGAAGATCTTCGCGCAAAGTTTATCGATCGAGTTCAGACACACGAACGAGTGGAGTGGGATGAAGCCACCCAATCGATCATGGCCAAACGAGAACGACGATTTGGAGCCATCATCCTGGAAGAAGCCCCACTGGCCAAGTCCAACCCTGAGTTGGTCCTTGCCGCCCTCCTGAAGGGCATTCGGAGCCAAGGGCTTTCCTGTCTCCCCTGGACGAAGGAGCTCCGATCATTCCAAGCCCGCGCCCTCTTTTTAAAACGAATGATAGCATCAACGGAGGAATGGCCGGACCTCACCGATGCCACATTATTGGCCACGCTCGAAACATGGCTGGCCCCCTATCTCTCCGGTATCGGAAGCCTCCGTCAAATAAAACGAATAGATTTAACTCGGCCGTTACAAGCATTCTTCTCCCCAGAACAACGCCGATCTATCGACACCCTTGCACCCACGCATCTCCGCGTCCCAACGGGATCACACATCGCCCTGGATTATCAATCTGGGGAAATTCCCATCCTGGCCGTCCGCATACAAGAACTCTTCGGCCTGACCGAAACGCCCACCTTGGTCAACGGCCAAGTCTCCGTGCTCATACATCTCCTTTCTCCCGCACGGCGGCCTGTCCAAGTCACACGAGACCTAAAAAGTTTTTGGACAACGAGTTATCCGGAAGTCAAAAAAGAACTCAAAGGGCGATACCCCAAACACCATTGGCCGGATGACCCTCTTCAGGCACCACCCACCCGCGGCATCAAAAAACGATAAATTGACCAATTATGGGAAACACTCTATTCAAGAAACCACAAGACCACCTATCCCGAAATAATGGGAATCAAAGATCAGGGAGTGGCAAAATAAGAAAATTGTAAATCTTCGCTTCAGGAAAAAGAATCGAATGAATATTTCAGAAAAGTCGACGGGTCAAGTATCCAACAAAGGATTACGAATTGTGAGAGAAGGGAAGCGCCCAAAGTCACGGTCAGCGGTCCAAAGCTCCCGAACCTGGTGATGCACACACAAGGCAGCGATGCGAGCATCATGCACAACTGGCCCTTGAATCTTTCCAGCTTCAACGAGTTGGCGAAACTTCGGCCAATACCCGTTAGATTCTCCAAGGAGCAAAAGACTGGGCGACTCCAACCAGGCAGCCACTTGATCAAAGGCGATTTCAAGAGGAGTGGGAGACGTAAATATACGCGGGTGGGTCACAAGAGCCAGGAATTCATGGAGGCACGGCCAGGGGATAGCCCATGGGGGACGATCTTCGGCCAATAGGGTGAGGTGGTGAGTAGCCGAAATATGCCAGGGTGAATCCTCTCTGTGCGCATACACCAAAATATTGGTGTCTACAGCAATCACCCTCCGCGGCCTTCATAGATGCGGTGGCGTAGACTATCCCACGAACCCCCGGCCAAGTCAGGGTAAAGGCCGTCTCCTTTAAAAGAGACCTTGCGGAGATGAAACGATGAGGGCTGTTGGTGCTCTAAAAGAACACGACGCAAACCCTCTTCCATCAGAGCCCTGACGGTGGAACCTTCGGCCGCGGCAACTTTTTTGGCTTCCTGAAGTAAAGCCAAAGGAATATCTACGGTTGTCTTCATACATCTAGATGTATCATAAAATATTCCTAAATGCCAATTCAAGGCCATCCCAAAGCAAAAATTCAAAAGTAGGCCTAGCCAAAGAACGCCATTGGCTCTATTCCATCCCCCTCAAAAAAACGGTAACCGTCCGTCCCCAAAGAGATCTCGAAAAAATGACCAATTCCTCGGAGACTGTCCTGGACGATCAGGGAAAACCAAATATCAACACATTCGGAAAATCCCGCTCTTCTTTCCTCAAGCCTGACCACATAGATACCCAACCCCTTCAAGACAAAGAGTACACATTCAAGGGGACCTCTAAAAACCAGGATCCTTTTGGGAGTGCAAGGAACCCCGCGCGCGCCATTGGGTGCGCCATCCGGGACACGACAAACCAAACGCGTATATGGGAATTCATGAGAGGGCACGGTGCGAAGAGCACCTTTGCCTGCTCCAATCTGGAAAGCAGAACCCTTGTTGTGGGAGCCAAAGGCTGCGAGCACGGGGTAACCCAGCAATCATGGAAAAGGATGGTTTTTAGAGGTTCCCACCATTTTGTCTCCTCCCCTTCGTTGGATGGAGGGGAATGAATGGGAATCAAATCAATTGTCACAGAGAAAACGGATGGCAGGGTATTGGAGAAGCTGAGAAAGGAGATTGTCAGATATGAAGGAAAGGCCAGAAGATTGATAGTATGTACAATTTGTACTAACATGAATTATGGAGTTTGAATGGGATGAGGAGAAGAATCGTCTCAACATCGACAAACACGGAATCAGCTTTGAAGAGGCGGTGCTCGTGTTCGATGATGTCCATCTATCCCATGTGGATACCCGTGAAGACTATGGCGAGGTACGGGAAATCACAATTGGAATGATTGCTGGAACCATTGTGGCGGTCGTCGTCCATACGGACCGGGAGTAAGTGATTAGGATAATCTCAGCCCGTAAAGCCAACAAACAAGAAAGGAGGACCTATCATGCCTACTATACGAAAGAAACGGGAAGCCCTGCCGCCAATGTCGAAGAACCGGATTCAAGAACTCAAGGCGATTCCGGAGGAGAAAATTGATTTTAGTGATATTCCCGAACTCGATGAAGATTTTTGGGAGAACGCGGAATGGATCGAGCCGGATAAAACACAACCTCTGACCATTCGAGTGAAAGCATCCGTGCTGGACTATTTTAAAGCTGGTGGAAAAGGATACCAGACCCGCATTAATGCCGTGCTGGAATCATATGTTCGGGCAAAGACCGAACCGAACCCGTCACAGCCTTCTCATCGGTAAAGGGCGTGTGGAATACGGAACGGCCCCAAGTGGTCGAGCAGAAAGCCCGCCTCGGAGATTGGGAATGTGACACGGTGATTGCTCGAGCGTCTCTCTATACCCGTTGCTCGCGAGTCTTCAGCCAGACCGCCCAGGTTGTCAGTCAGGCGATTATCCGCCTGCTCCACCCCTTCAAAGAGCGGGTGAAGACCCTGACCGGGGATAAGGGGGAAGAGTGAGAATGAGGCAGCGTTTGTGAAAAATAAAACGATTGCCCAGACCCAGGGGGCGACAACCTATTTCACCCATCCCTATACCACATGGGAGCGAGGCAGAAATGAGAACACCAACGGGCTGCTTCGGCAATTCTTACCCAAGCACACAGATTTTCGCACGGTCTTGTGACACCAAGTGCAACAGGCAGTTAACTCTCTCATTAACCGCCCTCGGAAATCACGAGGGTATCAAACCCCCAACCTATTATTTCACAACTGTATGTCGTCAGCACAATTTGGACTTAGGGCATAAGAACCTAAGGTAGTGTTTTGGCTCTATGGGTTCATGTTCTGCAGTCTTCCGCTCATAGTACAACTGTTTTCTCAGTTTCAACGTTTTCTCTTTGAGTGTTCTCCGACCATCGAGAATCGCCTGGCCTCTTCCCAGCCAGACATCCTCTGGTGTCAGATTGTTGAGGCTTTCATGATACCGCCGGGTATTGTCGTGAGTGACAAACTCGGCGATCTGGTGCTCGAGCTCTCCAGGCAGATAATAGTGTTCCAGCAGAATGCGGTTTTTCAGGGAGCGATGCCAGCGTTCGATCTTGCCTTGCGTCATAGGATGATACGGCTTGCCCCGGATATGCCCCAGCTCGTGGTCTTTCAGCCAGTCCTGCAATTCCCCAGCGATGTAACAGGGCCCATTATCACTGAGCAGTTTCGGTCGTTGCTTTTTGGTTAAGCCTGCCGCCTTCAAGGCCACTTTCAGTGTGGCGGTCACCTCCCGGGCGCTCATCGTCTGACAAAGTCGCCACGACAGGATGTACCGCGAGTAATCATCCATCACCGTCGAGAGGTCGTACCAACCCCAACCGGTCACTTTGAGGTAGGTGAAATCGGTTTGCCACAGTTGGTTGATGGCCGTGGTCGGTTGGTCAAAGTGGTCGGCCGCCTTCAGGACAATCCAAGCCGGGGAGGTCACCAAATCATGCGCTTTGAGAATCCGATAAACCGTCGATTCCGAGACGAAGTCCTGTCGTTCGTCTGTAAAGCGAACAGCTAATTCTCGAGGCGACAGATCAGGCTGCTCCAATGCCAGCTCCAAGAGCGCTTGCCGTTGCTCATCCGCAACCTTGTTCCAGCTGGCCATTGATACGGGTTTGCGATCTGTGAGGGCCTCTGCACCCCCGGTCAAGAAGCGATCATACCAACAGTAAAAGGTCGACTTCGGAATGCCGAGCTGCCGTAATGTGCGGTTGATCCCGAGGGCACTGTCCTCCACGGTGCGGATAATTTCCAGTTTTTCAGAAGCGGAATATCTCATATGGCGTCCTCCCCACTGCCAAGTACGCTTTTTTTGAGCAGCCGGTTCTCCAACAGCAATTCAGCGAGGGTCTCCTTCAGCTGGGCAGCTTCTTGGGGCAGGTCGCTGACATCCTCTCGGCTCGCTTCGCGCTCCGTATCCCCAGCTAACCGCTTCTTCCCGGCTTCCAGAAACTCCTTGCGCCAGCGGTAAGACAAATTCTGGTGCAGGCCCTCTCGACGGCACAGTTCCGCGATACTGTCCTCGCCGCGCAATCCGGCAAGGACGATCTGAATCGTCTCTTCGGCACTGAACTTCCGACGAGTCCGTCGTTTGATGTCCCGGATGAGTTTGTCGGCTTCGGGTTTGGTGTCTCGTTTTGGCTTCATCGGCCCTCCTTTCGGGTCTAGGATGAGTCCAAAACATCACCTTAGCAATCCCCCCTGATTTGTCCAACTTGGGCTGACACGGAACATTTGGGAACTGTTCCTTTAAATTTGTTGAATTGGTAGTTGATTCTTTCCGCCATTCATTCTCGGTTCGACTTTCCCCCTCTGCCCAACGTTTTTCATCCCCCTCGGCGATTGGATTCCAATCATGAAACCGTAACGACTGTTCACGTTTTTTTACTCGAATTCCATGGCAGGGATGCCCCTCCCCCAATGACGGTCCCTTCCACCTTCTTCCTCCTCTCGCGAGAAGGAAGAACAGTTATCGCTTGTTCCCTCCAACCTTCTCCCGCGGTCTACCAAACAGGATTCCTTAGCCAAGAACGGTGTTCCTGAAGTCGACGTGCGAGTGACCGGCCAGGAGCGAAAGGTTCTGCTAAAGGTTATTAAAGGCTGGAGCAACCGAGAGATTGCAGACGCGCTAGGCCTGCGACCGGAAACTGTGCGAACCTATTTGCGGAGCTTATATCGGAAGACGGGATTATCGAAAAAGGAGGCTCTGGTGTGGTGGTGGGCGAAGCAACGACTGTGATGGTAAAGGGAGCCTGGGGATTTCTGTGTTTCCCGATTTTGTGGGGAATGGGGGATTTTTTTTGGTTCCGTTGTGTTCAAAAAGTTTCTTGTTAATTTTGGGGGAGATTCCTGACTACTAATGTCAGGAATGACGGAGGTGGAGATATCAAAAAAGTTTGGGATTTGGTTGTCAGATGGGAGTGACACTCATCGCAAAAAAATTTCAGGAGATTCCTGACCATGCTCGTCAGGAATGACCGATTACCAAACTTTACAAGTCTTCAAGGAAAGACAGGCGAATGGGGAGTGGGAATTCTCTTCCTGAGACCGATTCACACGTTTGGGTGCACCCTAACCATTAAAAGATTCAATCCCATGAATTAAGGATCTTACGCTATAGGAACAAGGGAGGTGTAATGCGTGGAATAAAAATAGAGCTGTAAGAAATAAAAAAAATTGAGGGATTAAAAGAAAAATACATATTTGGTGCCCATCAGGTTAGGCGTTTTCTCATTATTTCGATAAGAAGGAATATCCACCACTTTGAATTACCAGTTCTTGTGGTATAGTAAAAGTTGATTATATGGTCGGGCGAGTCTTTCGTTTTCACCTTATGGGTTTTGGTTTCTTCCTCCCCTCTAACTTCCATTGGTTCCTCGCGTTGCTCCCTTAACCCTGTTTGCTTACACATGGAGATTCCGTGCCTCCTCGTAGCCTTCTTTTGATGAAAATTCCCCTCAACAAGACACCGATTTGGGCGATGGCCTTCCTCTTCGGATTTCTCCTCTTCGGGTGCTCCCGCTCCCCTTGGATTCATGATGATGGCCACGAAGTGAGGCCAAGAGATCATGTCAAATGCGTCAAATCTGTTCACCAAGAAAGTCAGGGGGAGGCGTTAGACCAGGAGGTTCTGGAGGAACGAATCGAGAAATGTATGGTTGAGAAAGGATATCATCGGCGCCCGTGGTGGTATGTCTCTGATCTTCATTGGCATACGCAATAACGCTGGGTTTTGGCGGAATTCGGTTTTGCATCGCCTTTCTGCCCCTTCCTCTGATAAGCTATCGTAACTCATTTTTTCTTCGTGTTTTCTTGCTTTTTGGCCTGATGGTCCTATGCCTGCAGAAAGGTTTGTTATGGCTCGATACCCATTCTTAGCCTTTTGGCTCTCCGCAACCCTCTTGCTCCTCACAACCCCTGCTTGGGCCCAGGAGTCCCCTCTTTCTCCTATCGACGGATTCCGTGATCTTAAGTTTGGGATGACCCAGGAAGAAGTGGCGGCATTGGAAGTGTGCTCCAGTGCCCAAGATTGCATGTACGAGTTATCGGAGAAAAATCGGTATATCACCCTGGCCTATTTACCCGACGATTCAATCTCCTCGTCATCTCAACCCACCCCTCAATTGGCCAAGATTACCATCGACATGGGACATTTTACGGAGCCTTGGTATCAACAACTGCAACGAATCCTCGGGGATTCTTACCAGTTAACCCAAGATTTTTCCGATGCGGCCCTCCAAGGATTTCTCGAAAAGCATCAGCCGGAGCTTCCCTTGGGGTATGAAAATGGGCAGATCGTGTTAAAAGTGGTTCGTCGCCCCTTTGGGAATTTGGTGCTGAAGGTGATTTACCAGAATCCTCTCTTGGCCCAAGAATTTGTGAAAGAACGGGAATAGCCGGCAGGCTCCCACCTGAGGCGCCTTCCTCCGTCCCTCGAAATTCCCCTTAGGAAGCAATTTGCGGCAGGGCGGGAGGCTTGGGTTCTAGCAACCGAGGACGGAGTTTTTTACTTCCAATAAAGAGCGACAGAGGCAATGCGACAATCCCGTTAGCCCGTCGGTTATGCATGAGGCGTCGCCAACATCGTCGACACAGATCGTGGTCCTTCATCGATACAGCACGACCGAGTTTGCTCGAGTGTGGATTGCGACGAGGAGAGACGAATACTTTGACTTCCCCTCCACATTCGGCACATTGCCCCATTCGATCATGGCCCCCTCGGTCCACGCGCAACCCCCCCATTCCAAATCCTTCTGAAGACATTTTGCGTTTCGGATTGGCTTGACCCTTGGTAATCATCAGTCCCTCATTTCTGTCCCAATTCACGAGTCGTTTCATAGCAATCCCCTTTTCGGTAAAAGGCATGAGGCGGTACCTATTCCATCAGCAAGCCATATGCCGCCGCCTCAGGATGAATCCTTGGCGATTCCAACCAACCCGGTGAATGTAAATTTCCTAGCAGAATAGGGGATGTGGACAACTCTGGCGTTTAAGAGGGGAAATTCCTCGCTTCCAGCGAAGCCACAGGAGGATTCAAAATATTGACAGGGTGTGGCCCCTTTTGACAGACCACACAATGACATCCGGTCGGCTCGGCATGGGTAAGCCGAACCGATTTGAGAAAACCTTACGTGACAGCCCTCAGATACATCCGTTTTACACGGTCACTCGATCCGGAGCCGACTCATTTAATATGAGCCAATAGAGGCCTAAATTCTGTACCGCCTGAGAAAACTCTTGAAAGTCCACTGGTTTCCGCACATAACTATTTGCCCCCAACTGATAACTCTTCACGATATCTTGTTCCTCCTTGGAAGAAGTCAGGACGACCACAGGGAGAAATTTTGTCCGGTCGTCGGCCCGCAACCGACGTAACACTTCCAACCCATCAATCTTGGGGAGTTTGAGGTCCAACAGGATAATCTCGGGCATAACGTTCATGTCGCGTCCCGCATGAGACCCGGTGCCAAATAAGTATTCCAATGCCTGGACTCCATCCCGGGCGACTACGACTTCATTCATGATATTGTTTTTCTTGAGTGCCCGCATGGTAAGTTCTTCATCATCGGGATGATCTTCGACTAATAAAATAATTTTGCTACTCATAGCATCCTCCTTGCATACATTATAAGGTAAAGTGAAATGTGGCTCCCTCATCCACTGCGCCCTCTGCCCAAATTTGACCACCATGACGCTGTATAATCCGGTGTACCGTGGCCAAGCCAATGCCCACCCCAGGGTATTCGGTATAGGCATGCAGCCGCTGAAAGGCACCAAATAATTTATGGACATACGTCATATCAAAACCCGCCCCATTATCCTTCACATAAAATGCGGCTTGCCCTTTGTACTGCCCATGCCCAAACTCCAGACGGGGATGATCCTGTTTCCGCGTGAACTTCCAGGCGTTACCCAATAGATTTTCTAACACCGCCCGAATGAGTTGCGGGTCGGCTGTTGCGAACAGATTTTTCGTGACCACAAGCTCTACCGACCGATCCGGCTCTCCCTTTTGAAGCTCTTCGAGAATCGATTCCACCATCGTGCTGATTTCAAAGGTTTGCGTGTGGATTTCGGCCCTGGTCAATCGGGCCAAGTTCAACATGGCATCGATCAGTTGGGACATGCGTTGGCTGGCCGCCCGAACCCGATGCAAGTAACTTTTTCCCGAGTCATCCAGTTTCTCTTCGTAATCTTCCAAGATCGCTTGAGCGAACCCATCAATCCCTCGAAGGGGCGCCCGCAAATCATGGGACACGGAGTAACTAAACGCTTCGAGTTCCTTATTGCTGGCCTCTAATTGAGCGGATCGTTGGACAAGTTGAGAATTCAGATGACGGATGTCTTCTTCCGCTCGTTTTCGCTCGGAAACCTCTCGAATTAACTCGGCATTGGAAGCGGCTAATTTTCCGGTACGTTCTTGGACACGTTTTTCCAGATTATCTCGCGCTTGCCGAAGTGTTTCTTCGGCCAAATGTCGTTCATAAATTTCTAATTCCAATTGTCGATTCGCTTCCCGCAAATCGGATATCCTGGCCCGAACTCGATTTTCTAATTCCACGGACACCCGGCGAAGCTTGAGAAAGACCAAGCCAAATCCCCCCACACAGCAGAGCCCCAATAAGGCGACCATTCCATAGGATGTACTCCAGTCCGTACCCGTAAGAGATTCCAAGGAAGTCAACGGATATACCACCTCCACCATGCCACCTACCTCGCCCACTTGCCAGTCACGCTTGGGACTTTCCGGATGGGCATTGTGACAATCCACGCAGGCTTGTTCCATTCGATGGGCTTTGGCGTAGCGAAGCGATTCGTGGTTATCAATTCGTTCGAGACGATAGAACGACTGGTCGGGATTGAGAAGTAAAAATTCCCACGCCTCTTTCTGAAAGTCATCGCTCAAACTACCTAACCCGTTGTTGCCAGAAAAAGGATAGGCGCTCAATAACCGCAACCGCTCTCCTGCCCTTCCTGATACCAATTGGCTCCCCACTTGCCGACTCAATACATCTGGAAGAGGTAAAGGAGCGAATTCGGTTGAGCCCTCCCCGGGCAGCGAAGTTTTCCCCTTATGTTGGCGTTCAAACACTTCAGTGGTGTACCAGTCCTGCATTTCAAAGAGCGCGCGGACATAGGTCTCTGCTCCGCGGTACGCGATGGCCGTTACCATCTGCGTTTTCAATTGCGCGATATGTTGATACACCACGAAAGCACAAATGGCGAACAAGCACAGTAAGACCACGCCTGTATGGTCCAGAAGTTTTTCTAGGACAACAAGGGTCCGCTCGGCACAACGCCTCCAAACTTCCAGGGCCAGCGTGACTCGATCTTTTCGGAGTAATACCAGTGACATGGTCCAGCACCCTCACACCCCATGAAGGGGGTACAATTTTCCCATCCCTTAAAAAAGAGAGCCCATCTAAACAGTATCGGACAATTTTGAATATGATTTGAGTCCTATTGGGATTAAAGGCCACAAATCCTTCGCCTCTAAAATCTGGTCGTCTCCTTCCCTCCCTGTCCCCTCTAGTTGATTTGCCTGGAACTGGGTGCTAGTCTCGAAAGCTAACCAAGCAAAGATATCTCACATACAAGGCACCTCAATCCCTCTTCTCTGTGTTCATGAGATGTGGCAGGGGAAAAGGGAGGGGGCAGGAGGCAGACAATGGGTGTCAAGTTGTACGTTGGGAATTTACCGTTTTCTACGAATGACCAGGAACTCCATGATCATTTTTCATCCCATGGGACGGTCGTTTCGGCCAAGGTCATTTCCGACCGGTACACCGGGCGATCACGGGGGTTTGGTTTTGTAGAAATGTCCGCACAAGAAGAAGCCCAGGAAGCGATCACGGCCCTCCACGGGAGTGACCTGGGAGGGCGAATGCTGGTGGTCAATGAGGCGCGTCCACCGGAAGCCAAACGATCCTTTGGTTCGGCCTCTAGGCCTCCAACCCCTTCTGAATAGAACCCCAAAAGACCATTCCCTCTGGTTTTTTTGATTGAACAACCGGCCTGGTGAACTCTGAGGGAAGGATCATTACAGGGGAGTTTGATTTTGTTCTGCCACGGCCAACAAAGCTTCTTCAATTTCCGTGGAGAGTGATTCGGGGCCCTCTTCGACCGATGGGGGTGCAAGCTCCTGATCTTCTTCGTAGGTTTGCCGCACCTCCAATATTTCAATGTCTAGGTTCGCTTCTGGGTAGAGCCTTCGTAAATCCCATTCGGTAATCCATCCTCGTACATATTCCCGCATTCTGGTGCTCGATAGCTTTTCTACCCCCGAAATCGCGGGAGGGTTCCAGCTATAAGCCGAACCGTGTAATCCACGCAACTGCTCGTATAAGGCATCGACAAAAGTATCATAGGGCCGAATGAGAACTTCGCTGTTTTCCTCGATGAGTCGGATGCCTTGAAGCGCCATTTGAGCCTGCTGAATCGTTTCATTTCCTTCACTGGCTTCACTCAATTGGATGATTTTTTGAGCATCTTGCTTTTCTTCGAAGACGACACTCTGAAAATCATCCGTGAGGGCCACGACCGCCCCGATGGCGGGACAAACATAATTTTCCAGAATCCCTGCCCATCGCGCCACCTCCACATAGGATTTACAACGTTGTTTGAAGGAATAGCGCCCCATGATTTCGGCTTCATCAATGAGTAAGATCCAACCCTTATACCCGGCTGCCAACATTAATTGGGAGACAAATTGAAACCGTTGCCACCCCAATTCTTGGATGCTGATTTTTTCAAACGTATAGGGTTCTTCCGGGGCACATCCTTGAAGGAACTTTTTCAACTGTCCGTTACTCACCGGATCTCCACCCCAAAATCTCAACATTCGATTGCTGAGTTCGGGATCATTGATCATCCGTTCATACAAATACAGGGTGGCCGCAAAACGAGAATCGCACTTCGACTCATTCCGATGAGCCCAATGATACAAGGCCGCATATTGGGGACTTTGAAAATTCAGTTCGCCGGCTATCTCGGTGATGGCATCCCCCTGCTTTCCCGGCACCAAAGCATTCGTGATCGCCGCCCGATACAGGGTGGCCGCATTATATAATGGGGTCTCCTTGCTGATGACGATGGGACTCACGATAAAATTCTGTTCCAGCGCCACATGTTGGAGCGCTTTCAAGAGATGCGATTTCCCACTCCCAAAGCCCCCTTCCAAAACCATTCCTGGAGGTTTTCCACTTTCCCCAGACCCTTCAGCCATGAGCTGCAGATATCGTCGGAATTTTCCTTCAATTTCGGGTTGATGACTGCCCAGCACCTGAACCACATCCCGATTGGGCACACCCGACCGTAAGGCTTCCATGGCTCGTTGATGTCCGACATCTCCATTGGCCATGGCTATGGACTCTGTTAGCAACAGCGTCTCTTCTTCAGGGATGGGGTCTGATTCGTAAGGCGCCAGACGAATCAAGGCCCCTAAAGGATTCTGATATTGGCGATCGCGAACTTCATCCCAAATTCGGAGTTTCAGAGCTTCGTACCGCCCCAATCCTCTGCGTTGATCGGTCAAAAATTCCGGGGGCACGGAAACCACGAGCAACAAACTTTCAATTTCATCGGTCCCATCAATAAACTGCCTCAACATTTCGTAACAATCCAAGGTCGCCGAAATTCCATAATATTGCCCTTCGGGTGAGTCGGGCTTTTTACTCACCAAACATCGGGACAAATCCAATGACAGGACTAGGCCGGTTTTGCCCACAATTCGTAACCATCGGGACAAAGACGCAAACATGTATCGGGCATTGGTCCGGGTAATCTTTTGGAAAATCAATGCTTCTTTTAAGGCAGAAATTTGCCGCAATTCTCCGCGCAACCAGGCTTTAACCGGTTCCGTCATAAATGGACTTTCCGCGCCGGAATCCATTTGCCCTAAACAAAGGCGGATCATCGCCATGCGGAATTCCTGACACATGTGGGTATCACGATAGATGGCTCGTTCTAACCAACTGTTTAAATCCCTGCGCAAGAGGGGTTCCGCTCGTTCATTCATTCGGGCAATGCCCGCCAAACAGAAATCTTCTTTTGCCTCAGGAATCTGATAGCCATTTTCTTGGAGTAACCGACGGACGAACTGGGAAGCCAGGGTATCCCACTCAACCCGACGGGCGACCTGATGAAACAATTTATCCATCATATGAATTTTCGTCTCTTGGGCATCAACATGAATACAATCATAGCGTTCATGGTTGGCCAAGATTGCTAATTGTTCCTGGAGTCGCTCCCGGTCAGATTGGCTTGGGGAGACCACAAATTTCACCGCGGATCCCCCTTGCCCCACAAATCGTTGAAGGTATTCCTGCCCAATCGTTTGGAACCATTCTTGAGGGCGTAATTCCATTACATTTTATCCTTTTGACTTATTGAGAATGCGTGGCTGGGTTTCTGAAATATTCGTTCATCGCTTCCGATGCGATCGACCCACTTTCAAAAATGTGAGTCGAGGTTCCCAGGCTATGGGGTATCAGCCATGGCTGGCTGTAGGACCTCTTCCTGTTGGCTTTCCAATTCAATATCCTCGGAATAATCTTGTTTGATTTCGGTTAACTCAATCTCAACTTTCTGATCGGGAGACAACCGTTTGAGATCCCATTCAGTAATCCATCCTTTGACATATTCCCGCATTCTGGTGCTCGATAAACGTTCGATTGTGGGAACCTGAGGCGGTTCCCATCCATACGCGGAACCATGGATGGCCCGAATTTTATGGTAAATGTCTTCAACGAGCTGGTCATAGGGGCCAACGAGCGGAATTCGCTCGCATTCAATGATACGCATACCTTGTTCGGCTTGACGTGATAAGACCAAATCGGTTTCGGAGCCCGTCTCACGCAATTTCTCAGGAACTTTTTCCCGATCGCCTTTTTCATCCAAAATGGCACTTTGGAAATCGTCGGTTAACGCCATGACCGCGGCCAAGCCGGATTTATAACCCAAATCGGCAAAACTTGACGCTTCCAATCGTCCCAACCATCTGGCTAATTCGGCATAGGATTGGGACCGTTGTTTAAAGGAGTATCGGCCGATGATTTCGGCTTCATCGATCAACAGGATCCACCCGGAATATCCGGCGGCAATCATTAGCCTGGAGACAAATTTAAACCGTTGCAGTGCCATCTCCATCGGAGACACCCGCTCAAACCGATAGGACACATTTGGATCACACGATTTCAAATGGCGCTTTATTTCTGCGTCTGTCAACGGATCTCCTGCCCAGAATCGAATCATGCGATGACTCAGTTCGGGATCGTTCACCAGGCGTTCGTACAAGAAAAGCGTGGCCGCAAACCGCCCGTCAATTTCTCCCCCTTGCCGATGCACCCATTCATAAAACTCGGCATATTGCGGACTTTTAAAGTTCAAATCCGCCGCCACCTCTGCCAAGGCATCTCCACGTTTGTGAGGAATATCTGCGGACCCAATGGCCGCTCGGAACATCAAGGCCGGGCTATACAAGGGGGTCTCCTTACTAATGATGACTTTACTACACACAAATTTGGCATCAAGGGCCATATGGCGAAGAGATTCCAGCAAATGGGATTTCCCGGTCCCGAATCCCCCCTCTACCAACATGCCTTTCGTGGTCCAACCCTTATGAATACTTTCTTGAGCTTCTTGGAGCATTTGCTGAAATTTGGACTTAACCGTCGGTTGGGGACAGCCCAGGGCTTTTACGGCTCCGGGGCTGGGCACCCCTGCCCTCAAGGATTCAATAACTCGTTGATGTTGCACGTCATCTTTTCGATTTCCGACCCTGGCCAGCAGGCGACTTTCTTCGAACATACTGACGTGGTCGGACAATCGGACCATGGGCGCAAAGGGGTTTTGGCGAAATTTATCTCGGACATCATCCCAAATCCTCAGCTTTAACGCCTCATACCGATTGAGCCCTAACCGCTGGTCCGTTAAAAAGGCTTGAGGGGTCACAACCACCAGAAGAAGCCCCTCCATTTCATCACTCCCATCGATAAATTGACGGAGCATTTCATACGCATCCATCACCGCTGAAGGCGTATAGTTGATAGATGGACTTTCTTTTCGTTTACCCTCCATAAAAGCCGATATATCCAGGGTCAAGACCATCCCTGGTTTCCCGACCAGACGAATCCAATGGGCAAAGGAGGCAATAAAATCTCGGGCATTACTCCGATTCACTTTCTGAAAGATTAATTTCTTTTTCAGCGTCGACATCTGACGGAGTTCTCCCTTCAGCCAGGAGAGAATTCCCTTGGATTCTGGAGAGGAACTTTCAGACCCATTCAGTTGCGCCAAACACAGCTGGATCATGGCTAACCGAAATTCTCGACTCATGTTGAAGTCTTGGAACAAGGCACTTTCCAACCAAGAGTTGACATCCCGTTGAAGGGTCGCCTCATCACAATTATTTAAAGAGGCCACGTGGGACCAATGACTCTCCATGCGATGGTCCGGGATTTGGTACTGATGTTCATGGAAAAGTTTTTTGACGAATTCAAACGCCAATCCTTCCCAATCGATCTGTTTGGCCATCTCATGGAATAACAAGTCGATAAGCTGGACTTTCGTTTTTCGAGAATCCGCCTCGATGGTTATATACCCTTCTTCCCGAGCAAGATCGCTCACACCGAAAGCCACAGTTTTCGTGTCCTTGGCCTCCTCCACCACAGCAAACTTGACCGCGGAGCCCCCGCGACGAATAAAGCCTTGAAGATAGGCGGATTTTAAAACCTTGAACCATTCCTGTGGAGACATGTTTTTCCTCTTTTTGTCCTTTTACCCTGCTTCAGTTGTCGGTTTCTCTATGGGAAACTTAACCCACCACTCTTGCCAGGCATCAGGCATGAATAAATGAAATTCCGTAATAGGTTTTTTCTCGCCCCCCCTGGGCGATCACGGTCAGAGTCTTCGAGGCATCACGAACCCCCGTGCTAGCATGAAAATTGGCTCGAGAATTATTTTTGGTCGTCACCGTCCCGCTTTTATCCAACAAGTACACATCCCGCCCGAACTCCTGTCGGGTATATTCACTCGCTTGCCATGGCAAGAGGGTCAAGAGCTGATACAATTCTAAGAGGGGAATGACCGTGCCCTTTCCGACTAAATGCTTGCCACGGCCTGCCACCACGATTGAATAGGCGGTATACAGCATTTCCAGAAACGATCGAGGTTTAAATCGTAAGGGTTTGTTTTGGACCTCTTTCAGCCGCTTCACCAGGACCGACGGACGTAGGCGGCTTTCCCGCATTCGATCGATGGCCACGGCCCGTTCCTTATGTAAAATCCGTAACAGAACGGGATAGGAAAATAAGTAGCCATCGTGTTCGTACAGGTTGACTCCCATTTGCTCTGCGGTCGTGAGTAATTCCTGGCGAAAATCCGTTCCGGCTAAATAGCTCGCCTCATCAAAATTCAAACGTTCTTGTGTTTTGACAAAATCACAGCCCAAGCTGAGAGTGGCCTCTTTGCCCTCATCTAACAATTTTCGAAGTTTTCCCAGATCCCCAACTTTTGCGGCATCTTTTATTTTCTTAAATGAAGCCATCACTTGCTTGGTCGTCTTGACTAAATCCCCTGCCTGTTCTTCAATTTCAGCTAAAGCCTGTTCTAAATTGCCGGGGTGTTTTTTTGAAACAGCGACAGTGGAACCTGAATCGGGTCGTTCAAGCAACGACGTACTTGATGAAGAAGGATATGTTTCAGACATGGATTGGGATTCCAAAAGACTCATAGTCCTGACTCATAAAGCGGACAATCCTCCAGCGGAACATCACACACCAAAGAGTGTATGCTCATGCACATGTTCAACCATTCGGCACATTTTTCCCGATTCTTTACGATTTCCCTCCCATTTGAGATGAATTATTCCGAGGAAATTTCCGGTGATTTTCTTTGATTGCAGGAATAGGAAAGAGCCTAGTTGACCCACCATGACGGGGCCTCTACTGTTTCAAATACTTCAGCAGGAGGCATGGAAAAACCTTATGATCTCAACACCATTCGCCGTGATTACGGGAGCTTCTCGAGGAATTGGGCGGGAGTATGCCAGGGCCCTGGCTGAAAAAGGCTATGATTTATTATTAGTGGCCAGGGATCGCAATCGGTTGGAACTGGTAAGAAAAGAGCTCCAGGAACAACATCGCATCCAAGTTTGGATAGAAGGGTTGGACCTCACACATCCTGAGGCCGCTTTAAAACTGAAAAACAAAGCCCAAACCTGCCATCCTCATCTTTCACTCCTCATCCTCAATGCAGGCTTTGGCCTCTATGGTCCTTTTGCAACCCTACCGCTCTCAACAATTCAAACAATGCTTCAACTTCATGTCACGCACGTGGTTGAGAGTACCCGACTCTTCCTCCCCAAGCTGCAGGTCCAACAACAGGGTGCCATTATTATCGTCGCGTCGGTGGCGGGGTTTTTCCCCATTCCCTATATGGCTGAGTATTCCGCCACCAAATCCTTTTTAATTTCCTTTGGCCAGGCTCTTGCTATGGAAGTTCAGAATGATGGTATTACCATCCAGGTTTGTTGTCCGGGCTTTACTCAAACGGATTTTCATCAAACCGCCGGGCATCAACCCAAACACGTTCTGTCCGCACAATCCTCCCAACAAGTCGTTCAAACTTCGATACAGGCTCTTCAATCACAACGAACCTTGGTGACCGTTGGTTGGCAGGGTCGTCTCGCTCATTGGATCAGTAAGATCCTTCCCCACAAATTCCTCATGGCCCTCGCCGGAAAAGCTGTGAACCCACCTTCCTCCAAAATTTAAATTAACCGGAACCTTGCACCTCACCAATTCATCACCTTGGGGTTGCTCTCACTTTTTCAGTTGTGGACGCCTCTACCCGACTGAGGGCGCGCATGAGAACAGGGTCTTGATAGGCCACTTCACTGAGAGCATCCAAGAGATGTAAGTCTTTTTCCTTGGCTAAGGCTTTGGCCTTCTTATATTGCCGAACATTGAATCGAGCCACCGAGGGCTGTCCATTGATGATTTGGCAGGCCAACACCCCCCGATCTTGTAATTCCAACGTCCCTCCATGATCTAAAAGGTTACGAGCATCTTCCACGGTCGTTCCATGCAACTCTGCAAAATCGTGGAGCCCACTGGTTTCAATCAATCGACCATCGGGCATCACACATTTTCGTTTAAAATGAGGAGACCAATCTTTGCGAAAGTCGATATATTTCACATCCCCGCCCCGCACGATGGCAGAATCGATTTTCGTGTAATCGAGTCCCAGGTTCTTTTGGCGCAACCGTTCCTGCAATTCTTGTGGCAATGCCCGATAAAAGATCCTTTCCATTCCTTCTTGTAAGGTTAAACCATAGCTCTGCCGCATGCGCTCGACGGCGGCATATTGCTCCACATCCATTACCCAGGTTTGCTTGGGGTCCTTTCCGGTTGGATCCACCCGACAGACAAAGGCACCTTTGGTAACTAAGGCGCCTTCCTGAGGGTACAAATACACGCCACCATCCTGTAATAATCGTTCCATAGTTTCGAGCGGAATGTCGTAACTTTCCGAAAGCACCCGGGCATGCATTGGAAGGTTTTCGGATTCGGTCATCGCGCAAACCATGACATTACCGGGGGGATCATGATCGGTATAGTTTTCCAGGATATTATAAAGAACCGGAGGTTTTTCTTTTTTCAACGGTCGTTTTTTCACTTTAAACATGACGTGAACTCCTTATGGATCGATGCAATTATCAGGAAAGGGGCGTCAATAGCCCTCTTTTCGCGTATGAATGCGCTTGTGACTGAGAATGTTTCCCCGATGAACATCGAAGGTTTAGCCGAGTTGCAGCGATGGAACCAAGAATGGTAGAAGATCGTTGCTTTTTCCAAAACTGACATATGATCTTCCATGAATAAAACCGCTCTTATTCAAGCATTCCACCAGCTCAAGGCTTTTCAATTCAACCCTCAAGATGGTTTTCTATTGGCTTCGGGCAAAAAAAGTCCCTATTATGTCGATTGTCGCATTGTATTGGCGCATCCCCACTCGCGTCATCTCGTGGCCGAATTAGCTTTTGACCTCCTTAAGAGCCTTGAGTTCACCCTCATTGGAGGCCTAGAAATCGGTGCCATTCCCTTGGCCACCACTATTTCCGATTTTGCCTACCGAGCCCACCCCCCTCAGGAATGGCGGACGTTTGTCGTGCGCAAACAACCCAAAGATCATGGGCTAGGTAAACGCATCGAAGGCTCCCTTCAACCCGGAGACCGTGCGGTGGTCGTGGATGACGTCATGACGACTGGAGGTTCTCTCTTAAAGGCGGCCGACGCTGGGAGATCTCATGGCTTAGAAATCACCCATGCCTTAGTCATCGTTGACCGGTCGGAAGAAGAAGACAAACAACACTTCCTCCAGCATGGACTCCAACTTCTTCCAATTCTGACCTTACAAGAGCTTGAGCAATAGTTTTTTCTCTTTAACAACTCCACACATCTTCCAGGGATTGCCCCCCTTCTGCCACGTTCCTATTCCCTGCCCATTTCTTTTCCCATCCAAATTTTTCTCCGTATTTACGCGGTATTTTTGGATTCATCATCTTTTTATCATTCCCCACAAGACTTGACCACTTCTTTGAGCGGGTCATACAATTTTAATCAGAATCGGCAACGGACCTTTTCCCAGAGACTCGCAAAAAAAAAGAGGGAGAGACCTAAGGGGGAAAGCATTCTTTTTCCCAAAACAATGGAGGCCAACATGAAAAAACTCGTCTGCGGTGTATTTGGGGTCATTCTCGCATTTGACCTCTGGGGGCCATCTCTCGTTTCTGCTGAGCCCTATCTTTTAAATGTCCAACAACTCAAAGCTGGGTTAGAAAAAGCTGCACAACCCAGTCAGAAAGGATTTGTGCTCATTGACGTCCGCACAATCGAAGAACATCAAAGAGGATTTATTCCAGGCACAGATTTCAATATTGATTTCCGGGAAATGCAGACTCGACACGTGGAACTCGAGACCCCCCAAGACGCCCATATTGTGGTGTATTGCCAATCAGGCCACCGGAGTAATATCGCCGCGGAAACCTTGATGAGTTTAGGATATAAAAATGTGTACAACGTTGAAGGAAGTATGAACGCCTGGGAAGCCGCCGGATATCCCATCGAGTACCCTAGGTAGAGATCAGGAAGACTCGGAAAGGGGAACTAGATTTCTTCCACAGTGGAATAAACCCGATCAAATTCGGAGTGTATTTCCCGAAAAGCCTCTAACAAATTTGGATCAAAATGTGCAGGCTTGGTTCGATCATTCCCATTCAAGATGATGTCACAGGCCTTCGTGTGCGTAAAAGCCGGCTTATAAGGCCGTTGGCTTCGTAGGGCATCATAGAGATCACAAAGCATGACAATGCGCCCCGTCATAGGAATCTCGGTACCTTTCAATCCGGCAGGGTACCCAGATCCATCCCAACGTTCATGATGCGTCAAGGCCACCTCCCTCGCCATCTCCAATAAGGAGGATGCGGACCCACTCAATAAATTCGCGCCTAAAAGTGGATGCTGTTTAATGGCTTCCCATTCTTCTTCGGTAAGGGGGCCTTTTTTGCCCAATACCGCATCGGGGACTCCAATCTTCCCCACATCATGCATAGGGGCCACCGCGAATAAATAGTCGGCTTGACTCGAATCCCACCCAATGTAAAGGGCGAGAGCTTTGGCATAATGGCTTAGTCGCTCGATATGGGCTCCCGTTTCTTCATCTTTATACCGCGAGGCCTGTGCCAATCGGAGAATAGTATCGGTATAGGCTTGTTCAAGCTGACGAGACTTGCCTTGTTCTGCCTCTAACGAGATCTTTAAATCTCGAGCATAGGAAAGCAATTGGGCATGGGCCTCTCGAAGTTGGCGAGTTTTCTTTTCTTCCTTTTCCAACATCTGCCGCAGATCCCTTGCATACACGAGCAATTGTGACCGTGCGGCATCCAATTGGTCTTGAGATTTTTTGGAAGGGTTATCGGAATTTGAGGGGGGCTCTTCCTCACCACCTTTCTTTGGGGGAAGAAAGGGGTTCATGGGGAAAGGACCTCACGGACTTTTTGGATTAATTCCAGAGGACTAAATGGCTTAACAAGGTAGGCGGCGAGCGGAAAGCAGGTGATTTGACCACGCATTTCCTCATCATCTTTCGCGGTCAACATGATGACGGGTATGCTGGCAGTATCTGAACATTCAGTAAGCTTAGCCAGAACTTCCACACCATTCAGTCCGGGCATCATCCAATCCAAAATGATTAAATCCGGTCTGTGGACCTTTATCGCTTTCCACGCTTCATGACCATCCACCGCCAGGAGGAGACGGTATGAGGGGCTTTCAAGGGTCACCTGGACCAACAACCTCAGGTCTTCTTCATCATCAGCAATAAGTATCGTTTTCATGGATGATGTCAAAAGAAACTGTTCCTTCTCATTGCCCTTAAATGATTTAGGGTTCCATCAGCTCAGAATGTTCATTTTCACCCTCCTTGATGAAATGATTAGTTTGGGGAGGATTGGCCTCGGTTCCGTTCTTCCCTTCCGTCCCTATCCAAAGATTCTCTTTGGCCCTTCGAGCAACGGTGATAAATCCAGAATGGGCCACCATACGATGATCAGGACGAACACTCCGTCCCTTGATATTCCACGTACGCAATAAGGTTTCCATCGTTTGAATTTGGACAAACACTTCACTCTGTTCCAAAGCTTGGACCGTTTGCATGACCTGGGGAACCGTGGGGACATAGCTCAAGTACACCCCCCCGGGTCGAAGGGCATCGGCCGCATGAGGGACAACTTGCCAGGGCTCAGGTAAATCCAACACCACCCGATCATATAACCAAGGAGATTCTTCAGGCCCAACCTCAATTCCCTCATAGGCATCGCGAATGTAGACA
The DNA here is from genome assembly GCA_965223495.1 of Nitrospirales bacterium. Taxonomy (GTDB): domain Bacteria; phylum Nitrospirota; class Nitrospiria; order Nitrospirales; family UBA8639; genus Nitrospira_E. The sequence goes on from OZ245001.1 coordinate 2,496,382, forward strand.
TAATGGTTGGGAACTTTTCCCATGAATCGGTCAATATTTTTTTTCGCGGTGTTTGCAAAGTCTTCTCGAACTTCATAACTGACCACGCAGCCACGTTCTCCCACCGCTCGCAAGAGAGCCATCGACAAGGATCCCGAGCCAACCCCCGCCTCAAAGACTCTGGCCCCGGGATACACATCGGCCCACATGGGAATGACAGCTAAATCTTTGGGGTATATCACCTGAGCCCCTCGCGGCATTTTCAGTGAATACTCTGCAAGGGTTGGAGAGACGGCCATCATTTTTTTCCCATTGGAAAACTGAACGATCGAGCCATCAACCTGGCCAATCAGGTCATCATGAGCAAGACGATCCCCACTGTGCTGAAACACCTCTCCCGCTTTGAGGGTAACGGCGTACTGCCGTTCCTTTCGATCGATCAAATGGATACGTTCTCCTGCTTGAAACCGCTTCATACCACTCGCATCCTACCAGGAGACTTTAGACCTTTGATACCCATCTAATGAAGGGAGACGATTTGGGTTGAAAAGGAATCCCCCTCTCCATTCGCATGACATTTCGAGAGGACGCATGTTTCTTGACAGGCCCTGTTGCCGACCGTATGATTTATCAAGGTCATGAGCTATTCTTTCCCCTTAATGTCCGCTCCTTTCAATCTTGGAATCACCTCCTGACACCTTAGCTTGTATAGCCCTTACAAAGGGTCGGAGAGGATATGTTGACGGTTCTTTTTCATTTCAGTTCTTGGAATCCTTATGGTAACCATGAAATCTGTACCAGTTTTTTGGAATTTCATCAGAGAAATATCACAATTCCTACAATCCTAACCTTCCCCAGGAATCAACCATCATGAAACGACTTTTTACGGTTATTGGGTTAGGACGGTTTGGATATAGCGTGGCCCAAACCTTAGTCAAAAAAGGATGTGAGGTGTTGGCCATCGATAAAGATGAAGAAAAAATTCAGGCCATTAGTGACATCGCCACCTTCGCCGTCCAATGTGATGCCACAGACGAACGGGCCTTAAAAGCGGTCAGTGCCCAAAACGTCGACGTTGCGGTCGTCAGCATTGGGGAAAACATTGAGGCGAGCATTTTAATCGTTCAAACATTGAAAGAAATGGGGGTTAAATCCATCGTAGCTAAAGCTGTCGCCCCAATACAGGGGAAAATATTACAAAATTTAGGTGTCGATGAGGTGATCTATCCCGAACGCGATGCCGCCATCAGGTTGGCTCACCGACTGATTTCCCCGAGTGTCATTGAATATTTGGAATTGGCCCCGGGCTATAGCGTGGAAGAAGTAACGGTACCAGAAAAACTTTCGGGGTTAAGTTTAGAAGAGGTAAAAATGTGGGGACAACACAACCTCAATATCATTGGCATTAAAAAACAAGTGACCCGAATGGTCAAAGGAAGAATGGTTAAAGATGAAACATTTAACTTTACCCCTAAGCCCAACGACGTCATCGACAAAGATGATGTTTTGGTGATGATTGGGCAAGAAGAGGATCTTGACCGTTTTTGCAACGACGTGTAAGAAAATTAACAGACCTGTCAAAAATCGCCTCAATCTCCCGTATTCTTTTTCCCATTTCGTTGAAAAATAGAAAAAATTCCCCAGTTTTCCCATCCAGGTAATCCCTCATTGTGCCGATGGGTATGTACGACTGATCACGGGGAATTATTCAGTGATGTCCGCTTTCAGGGCAAAATGGGTGTCTTTCCCATTTCCCAACCAGAAGGCGTTCGGAGTGGACAAACTTCCCGGATACCTCACAGAAACCATAAACGGTTTCTCGTAAGAACTGAGCAAAAACCAAGTTATTCCTAACTTTAGACGGAACAATCTTTGGACGAACGTGTGTTTTCAATGCCCGACAAATGCGAAATATTTCTCAGATCCTTTAGAGAATCCGATTTAAAACATGTAACTTTAATCAACCGGTAACCACGTCATTAACAGATCAATTTTGCTATCAAAATTTTTATTGGCTTAATTTTTGCTTTAATTTTCCTTGTTCATGAAAAATGGCCACCAAGGAGGGTGACCCCATTTTTGAGGAGAAATTCCATATAAGGACCCTATCATGAAAAACCAGCCCGTCATGGAAAAATCCACCGAAGCCGAGCACACGACCGGATCTCAAAAGCCTTCAATGAAAGCGTTTGGCCCTGCCTTAGAGTCATTATATTTTCGATCCTTTGGCAGCCGTCCTCTCCTCAACAAAGATTCCGAAATCGAATTGGCAAAAGAGATCGACCAGGCCTCTCGAACCATTCGCCTGATCCTCAGAAAAGCTCTTCACCTCGCCAATAAGATGAAAAAGAGTGAATCTAGAGATACGTCACTCGATATTTTCAAGGAAACACTGGAGTTAAGTGGGTTTTCGGTCCCTGTCATTGAAAATATCAAACGAGTTTTCAGACAGTTGGAAGAGGCCCAGGAAGAACAGTCCAAGGACTTCCAAGAACTCAACCAAAATTTACAGCAGGCCAAAATACAGTTAGAGCGAGCCAAGTCAGAATTGGTACAACGAAACCTTCGACTTGTGGTCGATATTGCCAAACGCTATACAGGACACGGTTTGGCCTTTTTGGACCTCGTTCAAGAAGGGAATATCGGACTGATGAAGGCGGCCGAACGATTTCAGTATCAAAAAGGTTTCAAATTCAGTACTTATGCCACGTGGTGGATTCGCCAAGGCATCACCAGAGCCTTAGCCGATCAATCTCGTACCATTCGAGTTCCTGTCCATTTAAATGAAATATCGAATAAGATCGCACGGACATCCAAACGATTAACTCAGCAGTTTTCACGGCCCGCACAATTAGAAGATATTGGGGTAGAGCTCCAATTAAGTAAGGAAAAAGTCCACGAGACCTTGCTCGCTTTCCAGGATCCCATTTCTCTAGAAACACCGGTTGGGGATGGGGATACGTTTCTGACGGACTTTATCCCCGATTCTGGAACGTTAACACCAGACGGGCCAGTTTCTCGACAAGAAACAAACCAGCAGGTAAAACGAATTTTAGATTCCTTAACCCCAAGGGAACAGATGGTCATTCGCCTTCGATTTGGCATTGGGCAAGATGAGCCATGGACCCTCGAGGAGGTCGGACAAAGTATGTCGGTTACCCGGGAACGGGTGCGTCAGATTGAGGCCAAAGCGCTTCAAAAATTAAAAGAGCCCGCCATGAAAGATATGCTTCTTGCCATCAAATAACACAGGTTATGCCCACCCAATAAAATCTCTGTTCTCGTAACGGCCCCATAAGGAATCTCAGCTCCCACCTTTGAGCCGGAAACGATAGACTCTTGTCAATCCCAGGGGATTCCTATTAGCATACCTTTCACCAACGTCTGGGGAATCCAGGCCGATCCCAAACTATGGACTCACCATCCCCCCCCCATGATGCAAGCAAAAGCCTTCGGCAGGAATTTCGTTTGAGTTTGCAAGAGTTTTACGGACGGCTCAACTTGGCCCCTCCCTATCATAGTATTGAAAAAGCGGTTCAACATTTAGCGAATACCCTACAAACCAAACCACCTCATTTCCAAGAACTCTTACTCCGTGATACGACAACCAAGTGGGAATTATTCGAAAAGATCTTTTCAGCTTCAGGATTATCACGAAAACATAGAGGAATTTTGACTAACCTGGCACAGAATCCCCCTTCCCTTTCCCCCACCCCAGAATGTTTTCGGTTTCTCAAGAAATTTACGTGAATTTACCTATTTCAAGCGTCTCATTTCTGGCCACCATAATAACACTAGATGTCAATTAACCTAAAACAAAGTACGTAAGGTTGTGCCTGAGAAAAAGAGACAATTGTGGTTTTCCTACAACAGATAAATAGACAGAATGGAGATTTTTTTCAGAAACTTTGTGTTTTTGTGAAATTTTCCTGAGTATAGCTCTTGCAGATCCGTAATAAACATCTTTGCTCACCACCTCCTTAAATTGTAGGAATTTCATGCGCGACCAACAAACCCTTAAAAAATCTGCCTTCTTGTCTGGAATAGGCTTGCATTCAGGTAACCCCGTCTCTGTAGCCATCCATCCAGCTCCGCCCAACACTGGAGTGGTTTTCATAAAACACCAAGGAGATCAAATCCTTTCGTGTCCAGCCACAATCCCTTTTTTGGGGCAAACCGACTACTGTACGACTCTTCAGACCAAGGACTTTCATGTTCAAACTGTTGAGCATATCCTCTCAGCTTTGTTCGGCCTTGAAATTGATAACGTATATGTTGAACTCCAAGGAAATGAAATCCCGGCTGCTGATGGAAGCGCGGCGCCATTCGTGGAGATTTTTAAGGAGGCTGGGATCATTCCGCAAAACGTCCTTCGAACCTACATAAAAATCGTGCAGCCCATTACGGTAGAAACGGAACATAAATCTATTTCACTTCTTCCCTCTGCCCTCCCCCAAATCACCTATTTTATAGACTTTCCCCACCCTTTGATCCAACAACAGAAATACCATCATTCCTGTACACCTCATGACTTTCAAAAGAATATTGCCGGCGCTCGAACCTTTGCCTTTAAACAGGAGGTAGAGCATCTCTGGTCTCGGGGTTTGGGCTTGGGGGGTTCGCTCCAAAATACTATGGTTTTTTCTGAATCCGAACTCATTAACGAACAAGGGTTTCGTTTTTCCGATGAATGTGTTCGTCATAAGGTTTTAGATTTTTTGGGAGACTTGGCGCTTCTCGGTCTGCCTGTTATTGGACATGTTGTGGCAAAATGTGCCGGACATGCCCTCCACACCCAATTGGTTCAGGCTATTCTGGACAACCCGGATAAATGGATCGCTCTAAACACGGGCGATGGTCAAAAATTGCAGGTCTTTAATGGAGGCCTTCCCTCCACATCCCCGACCTATCCCCCAGAACTCCAACCAGCTTTTCATACTGTCTAGGTATCCAAGCCCCAACCCTACAAAGGTCTGCCTGGGTCTCGCTCTCTTTTCTGTGCCAATAACTGCCAGTTTTATTTATTCTTTTCATTTCGACACCCAAAGGAATACCAAGTCCCAAAGTCGGGAGGAACCCCCATTACGACCTCTCAAACAGGGAATGGGGAACATGTACTTTTCTGGTCTAATTTCGTTCACTTGTTTCCAGATACCTTGGGAAGCTTGACCCTGCTCCCTAATTCCCCATCAGGTAGATAGAAGACCGTCGCCCATACATATCCCCTCCATTGCCTTCGCCTTCCCACCATGGTACCGTTTGCCATCATGTCTTATCCTAATCACCCTACCCAAGCCTTCCTTGTCTCGTAAAAAGCTTTTTTTCATCCTCGGCTCCCTGTTGCTTTGGGCACCCTTCGCCCTTGGGGGCACTCCTATTGAGAACGACCCTCAAGGTTTTTGGGGAATCCCCTGGGGAAAATCCTTGGCGGGGCGGCATGACCTTAAGAAAATAGACACTCTCCCCACTTTTGACATTTACTCTCCAGCGACAGACAATCTCCAGGTTGAAGGAATTCCGGTTGACAAGGTGAAGTTGTACGTCCTGAATGACCAGTTTGCTAGAGCCCTCGTTCATTACAAAGGAGAGCTCAATCATCATTCCTTGCTAAAATCCTTGGAGTCCCGTTTTGGAAAAATCGACCAGGCCTATGGTTCAATGATGCGAGGGTTAAATCAACAGTATTCCTGGCGTGGCCCCGAGACCGAAATTACCCTCACCTATCATGGTTATCGCGAGCGAGGAGTATTGACCGCGGAAAGCCGCATTTTGGCCCCCCGGTTTCTGGACGCGTTTTCAGATAATGCTTTTTAGAAATCCGTAACACCAGTAGTTTTCACCGAAGACACAGGACAATTTTATGCACGCTGCCACCACCCTCCGCACATTATTTAAACGGCCAGGAATCATAAAGGTGGGGGGAGCCCATGATGCCCTTAGTGCCAAAATCGCTCAGGAAGTCGGTTTTGATGCCGTATGGGCTGGAGGCTTTTCCATTTCCGCCTCGCTGAAGTGTATCCCCGATGCCAGCTTCATTACCTTGACCGAACAGATATCGATCGAACGAAATATGGCAGAAATTATTTCCATTCCCATCGTGGCCGATTGCGATACGGGGTATGGAAACGCCCTGAATGTCATCCGGACCGTAAATGATCATGAACGTGCCGGAATTGCCGCTATTTGCATAGAAGATAATGTCTTCCCCAAACGCTGCAGCTTCTATGCGGGAGTACGACGAGAGTTAATCTCCATCGAGGAACACTGCGGAAAAATCCGTGCAGCCAAATCTTCCCAGCTCATTCCAGATTTTATGGTCATTGCCCGTACTGAAGCTCTGATTGCCGGTTGGGGTAAGGAGGAAGCCTTAAAGCGGGTACAGGCCTATGCCGATGCTGGAGCCGATGCAGTCCTGATTCACTCCAAAACCAGGACGTTTGATGAACTGCGTGAGGTGGCCCAGGCCTGTCCGCCCGGACTTCCCTTGGTAGCCGTGCCCACCACCTACGATGGAGTCACCGCAACGGAGCTTGAGGCGGCCGGGTTTAAAATGGTCATTTACGCCAACCAGGCTATCCGTTCGGCCATTCGTGCTATGCGAGAGACGCTCACCACGATTCTTCAAGAGGGCAATGCGGAATCGGTCAATGCCTCTATCGTCCCCCTTCAGGAAGTCTATGACCTCGTAGGGGTTTCGACCATGAAAGCCAACGAAAAGGAATTCCTCCCCGCTGGAGGAGAACCAGTCACCGCCCTGATTGCCGCGGCAGGGTACGAAAAAACCATGCTTCCTCTTATCCAAGATCGCCCCAAATGCCTTTTGGACATTAAAGGGAAGAGTATACTGGAACGTCAGGTTGGGAGTTTAAATGAATGTAATATTAAGGATATTACGGTGATTAGGGGTTACCAAAAGGAAGCCATCACCCTTCCAAATATTCGGTACTACGATAACGACAGGTATGAGGACACTGGAGACCTATTTTCCTTTTTTTGTGCTGAACCAGAAATTCATGGGCGATGTATCTTCCTGTATGGAGATATCATTTTTGATACTCCAATCTTGCAAAAGTTACTAAAAAGCCCCGCAGACATCACTCTTGTGGTCGATTTTTCTTGGCGAGATTCACAACAAACTCATGGGCATCCATCCAGTTCCCCGCCCGATCTGGTGCATTTGGAGACCGCACCAGGAAACAGTTATCGTTACGTCGCTCCTGAAGATTCCTATCGGGTTCTCAAAATCGGGCAATCCCTTAGCCCTGATACGGCTCATGGGGAATTTATTGGGATGATGATGTGCTCAACAGAAGGGACTCAGAAATTCAAGGACCTTTACCGGGAAATCGCCTCTCAACCTCAAGCCATCATGCATGAATCCCCGAGTTTTCACAAAGCCTCTCTCACGGACATCATTCAACTTTTGATCAACCGGGGGGAGTCCGTTCAATGTGTGCCCATTTATAAAGGGTGGATGGATGTAGACTCTTTTGAAGATTACCAAAAAGCCTGGGTCGACCTCGCCCGTTAACCATGAAAATCCATCCAGCCGATTCGGTCTTTAAAAAACGATGAAATTTGCTATACAATCTTCTTTCAGGATTCTTTTTTCGGTTTAAAGAAAACCCCCTGATTCCCCCTCCTTTTTTTACACCCCCAAGGAAATAGTGTCCGGTTTTTTCTGGACATTTCAGAGTAATCCAATAAACTATAGAAGTGTTCCGTGAATTCCGTCCCTCAATCTCTTTGCCATTGACTTGAATTGACCATTCAATCTGGAACCACCATGATGTCTTTGAAATTGTTTCTACCTGTCTGTCTGCTGGTCTTTATGATCGGGTGTAGCGTAAAACCCGTAACCGACGGTGTCCACACGGTACTACCGAAATTTGGGACGAGGGCCACGGTTTGGGGAAACGATCTGCGGGCCCTTCATACTACAGCCACCTGGCTTAAGAAGAACAACCTGGAAATTCTGGACTGGGCCGTCCTCTCAACGAAAAATTCCAATCAATTATTTCACGATACCCATTCCTTAGAAGATGAAAAAACTATCCTGAAACAAGCTCAAAAGTATCAAATTGATCTTGTGGTCTTCGTGGAGCGAACTGGAGAATTACGGGCCCCATTGATTTCCGTCCGTGGGGTAGATGCCAAATCCGCTAGAGTCCTATGGAGTGGGTCGGCCCGGTACCCCAACTTTATTAACCATCCCCTCAGCCATTCCGTGATTACCCTCACCTGTCAGGCCTTAGCTACAGCCTGGGGACTCCGTGAGCCAGGAACGCAATCCTCTTCATCCGAGCAGACTAAGTGTGAGCTCTAGTCCCACTATGGCCTGTAGTCCTAAGAGAAGTTTCCTCATTTTTGGGAATGCGCGCACCAGGTCATCGGGCCTACGAAAAAGTTTGACCTTCTACAGTGGAAGTATCGCCTGGGGGCTCACTCTTCTCATGGCGCTTAATTTTCTTGGCTGTTCTCTCACTCGAGAATCCACGGATACCTATCGGAGTCCTTTGGAACAATTATTATTATCTCAATCATTGGATCGCAGCTTTTCTGAACTCCGCATTCCCCTTGCCTCGAATCAAACGGTTTTCGTGGAAACCAACGGGTATTCTGCCGATAGGGAGGTCGTGAAAACGGCTTTTCAGAATTGGCTAGGACGTCAGGGATTTTTGGTCAAGGACAAACCCCAGGAAGCCAGGTATAGTATTTTACTCCACATCCAATCCCACGGGACCGAAACGGACAGTACCTTTTTTGGCGTTCCACCCATTCAAGGTGCTTTTTTTCCCGTGGCCCTTCCGGAACTGACTTTCTATGGATCCGTCCAGCAAGTAGGCTATTCCCGATTATCGGTAGACCTTTATCAGACTGAAAACCATCAACATCTCGCTTCTCTGCCTTTGATGGAAGGGCAAGTTTTTTACACGAATTATACATTGCTGTTCATTTTTTCCTGGCATAACACCGACCTCAACCCGCCTCCTCCAACGTAAACACAGAAACCCTTACTGTCCTTTGTGACAAGTTGGGGAATTCTCCCGCTTCACGAGGATCCTTATCAGGGGTCATCGAAGCACCTCCCTCGCTTCAAGGACCTTTTTCACCACCATTTCCACATTCTCCTTATCCACAAAGGGTGACAGTATAAAAGATTTCAATGCGACAACGGGCTCGCCGTAATCCGTTTTTCGATAGCAGTCAGTCATAGACAACACTACTCCACGTCCAGCCATCCCTTCCTGGTGGACAAATTCATAAATTTTTCGGTTGTAGGCATTGTGTTGGAGGAGAACTTCCCGATAGGCCGGATCGTGCATTTCTTTTTCTTTAATCTGAAAGGTATCCACACCATCAGGATAGACTCGGAACAACGTCACCGTCCCAAAGTTTTCTCGGTTAAGGACAGAAGTACAGGAATGACTCTCGACATGCTCAGCCAGAAGTTGGGCCATCTCGACAATATGACCAATGATGACTTGCAAACCCTCTTTGCCAAAAAGGGTTAAGTTGGCTAAGGCTGATAAAGTACCTGTGCCCGATCGAGACGTTTCCAGGGTATACATACCCGGGCGATGTTCTCCAAATTGGTATAAATACGGCATTTGTTCTTGAGGCCGTTGAATCAGGGTCAAATCCTTGCGGTCTTTCAACAAGAATAAACTTGAAATATAGGGGACAAAACCAGGTTTGTGAAAATCGATCCCGATAGAATCCGCACAGGCGAGGTATTGAATATGGTTGCGGGCACCAGCTAATGCACGAATGGTTCGAGGTCGAAAACCGAGCGGATTTTCTTCAAACGGATAATCTGAAAATACGGACCAGGCCCACCCAATAACGGCATCGGCATGAATGTGGGGTCTATATGACAAGCTGAATTCGTTGACAAGCTCGTCCCTGACCCTAGTAATGGTACCAAGATCATCGATCCCAAAAGCATCGGTGGTTCCCATAGTGGCGATAATTCCAGCGATCTTTCCACCCGCCTGGAGCACCGAATGGGCCTTTTCATGCAAGATGGCAACATCCATCGCATTGTGTTCTGTCGTCGAGATCGTCATAAGATTCTTGGCACCAATTCCCAGCCAGCCAGCGATGTTATACCGACAATAATGACTCCCATCACTCGCCAAGATCACGACGTCTTCCCGTATCCCGGTTTCAATCGAGCCCGGAATGGCTTTTTCAAGTCCTATTTTCATGCCATACAACGTGGTACCTGTTCCACCGAAGGTAAAGAGACCCCCAGCCAATTCAGGGTCATATCCCAATAATGCAGCCACCATGGCCACCACTTCCACTTCGGCCAACGCTACCCGATGACTGTATTCATCCCACGCTAAGTTGGGATTGTATAGGGAAGACAGTAATACGCCGATGAGGGAGGAAATCGTGACAGGAGGGACGACGTTGAGTTGAGTCCGAGGATGACCCCAGATGGTCAACCCATCACAATATTTCACCAGTTCTTGCGTGACCTCTTCCACACTTTGACCCCGCTCAGGCAACCGACGTTTTTTGGCTGCTTGAAAGTCAAGTTCTGTCCGCTCTCCCAGGATCGGTCGCTCACTTTTTAAGAGATCGACTTCATCGAGGGCTCGCATAATGCTGTGAATAAAATAGGAATCATGAACTCGATCCGAGATTGGCTGTGGAAACGCCATGCGAATATTCTCGAGAATTTTCCGATAGGCCGCTCCCATACCGTTACGCTCCTCTCCGTAATTTTTGGTCAGACATGGAAATACGATCTGACCAATTTCCTCTCCTCATCCTCTTGACTCCATCACCTCATGAAGCGCACCATGAACCCTGAGGCCTACTTGTATTGTACCGCACTTTCCAAGGTGATTCGATGACACGACCACTCAAACCAGATCTTTTTGCTATCAACCCTCAATCGGAAGTTTCGGTTCATCAGGTGGGGAAAGGAAAGCACCGAATCATCATTGCCGATAATTTTTATCAATACCCTGATGATGTTCTCCAAGTCGCGCTGGAACTCCCCTATACCGATCAATTCGAGATTGTCGGAAATTTTCCAGGAGTCCGGTCAAGCCTGAATACGCCCACAGACAAGGTCTTCGAACATTTGGGGTCCTTGTGGGGGTGCCCCCTTTACCCCTTTTTTCACCCCCAGCCAGTGGTTTTTCAAGGAATCAAAACTCAGGGCTACCGATTAAATGTCGGGCAGCGCCAACCTCATATCGACCAAGACATTACGGCCATGATCTATCTCAATCCCGCAGAATCTTGCAAAGGAGGAACTGGACTGTATCGTCACGATCCCACAGGTTTAGAACGCGTCCCTTCGATGCCCGATGGAACGATTAAACAGCTAGCCGATCAATTAGAATTAAGTCATGAATTTTTTTCCAGCCCTGAAGGATATGAAAATTTTCAAAATAGCATGATTTTCAATCCTTTGTTTGCCCGAAGGGATAATCAATTCATCAATGAAGGCAATGCCTATTGGCAATTACTCCATCTCGTCGAGATGAAACCCAATCGACTCATGATGTTCGACGGTCGTTGCTTTCACTCTCAATATATTCACCCTGGAGACTATGATCAGGCTTTTCGAGTGAACCAAATTATTTACTTGAGCCAAACTCCAAAAGTGTCCCCCTCTTCTCCACAGGGTTGAGTCTTAGCCCTGCGCCAGACTTTCCTGACCCTGAAGATAGGTTTCTTCACGATAGGCCCGCACGACAAACAGAAACAGGCAAGCCACCACAAACATCACTCCCGCAAAAAACCAATAGTATGTCGGACCGGTTAATGTCACGGTACCATCTGGTTTTTGAATCCAGTAATTCACGAAAGCCGTAAAAGCATTTCCCACCGATACCGACAGTAAAAACAAACCCATGACGAGTGACTTGAGTTTCAATGGCGCCTGAGTGTAGGAAAATTCCAAACAAGTAATGGACACCATTACCTCTGCAGCCGTAATGACCATAAAAGCTAATAATTGCCAGGCGATTGGGGGCGTTCCACCCGCCGCGATATCTTGTTCGATTGACGCCGAAATCAAAAAGGCCAAAACGGTCACAAAAAAACCCATGGCAACCTTTCGTAATGGAGTTAATTGCATGACGGTATTTAAGAGAGGATACACCCCATAGGTAAAGACCGGAATAAAGATCATAATCAGTAATGGATTGACCGCTTGTATTTGAGAAGGTAACCACTCCACCCCCATCCACTTTCTATCCATATGTTGCGCTTGAAGGACCCAAGCCGAAGAGGTTTGATCAAACAAGGACCAAAAAAAGGCGACGAATACGTACACGCCACTCAGCTTCAGTATCGTGCGCCACGTTTGCGGACATTTCAATTCATCCCAAACTCCCATTCGATCCGGGGGAATATGGGCATAATGATCCCGCCCCATCCAAAAAATGACTGTAGCCACCAACATCAATAAACCCGGTACTCCAAAGGCAAGACCCGGTCCATACTGATCCAATAGCCAAGGAATGAGCAAGGTAGATCCTAATGCCCCCAAATTTATGGAAAAATAAAACCAAGAAAACGCCTTGGGTAGAAGGTGCCCGTTAGCTGGGCTAAACTGATCTCCTACATTTGCGGACACACAAGGCTTGATCCCACCCGAGCCTACCGCGATGAGGGTGAGCCCCAGAAATAAACCTAACCTCGTATGATCTAAAGCCAACGCTAAATGTCCTCCACAGTAGACCAGCGAAAGCAGAATGATGGTTTTGTATTTTCCCCAATAGGCATCCGCCAAGAGGGCGCCCACGAAAGGGAAAAAATACACGGCGGAGGCAAACCAATGAAAATACTCTTTGGCCTCCGCTTCACTCATCGGGGCGAGTTCCCCCTGGGCATTCATCAACATCCCCGTCATAAACACGACGAGGATGGCACGCATGCCATAATAACTGAATCGCTCTGCCCCCTCATTGCCCACTAAATGATACACTCCGGGCGGCATGCCTGACGTCACAACCGGACGTGTTCGAAATGACGGTTTTTTCATGAAAGTCCATACTCCCAACTTGAGTGAGTAACTCCGACAAACATCCTTCCCATTATACGATTTTTCCTCTTTTGTCCATGGAGTCGATGTTGCCGGTTTTTGTACCCCTTATTCCAACAATGAGGCGGTATGAGTCCAGGCTAAGAATTTTCATCGTCTGCTTTCTCATGATCATCATATTGGGTGTATCCAACTCTAAAACGGTCAAGGCCGAAGAACCCGGCATCTCAACCCTTGACCCTGTTATCGTAACCGGACAGGCTCATCCTACTCAGCCGCTCCATTCGACCCAAAGTGTCAGTATCCTGGAACGTCAACAATTTGAGACTCTCCAACCCAACCGTCTTTCCACGATATTTCAACAGATACCGGGAATTCATATAGATGAAATGGGAAGCCGTGGGGGCATTAGCTCGCTTTACCTGAGAGGAGCTGACCCAAATTTCACATTAGTCATGTTAGATGGTATCCCATTAAACGATTCGACCAATCAACGAGGAGGATCAGTCGATCTCTCCCTGATTCCCCTCAACCAAATTCAACGCATCGAAATTGTTCGAGGCCCTTTATCTTCCTATTATGGTTCCGAAGCCATGGGTGGTGCGATCAATCTCATCACTCGGACCCAAACCACTTCAGGCCATCTTCGCCTTCTTGGAGAAGTAGGTCGTTTCGATTCTATCAGAGCCTCCCTTCAAGCTGGAGAACGTTTTGGGCCTATCATGGCCAATCTCTCCCTGTCTCATTCAGAAAATGGAGCGCAAGTGAAAAAGGACCGATTCTCCCAGGGCACGGTCGGATGGAACCTAGACTGGGAGGGGAGTTCTACTTGGGACCTTCACCTGACGGGGCGATTCTCTGATTCGGCCGTTCAGAGTTTCCCAGAAGGAAGCGGAGGCCCAAGGCTCGCACTACTCAGAAAAACCGAGACACGAGAAACACAAGAATTTCTCACCGGTCTAAGCGCCTCACTTGAAACCTCGTCTTTTTGGTTTCATCAATTTTTTCTTTCAGTTTCCACCCGACGACAAGATTCGGAGAATCCGGGTGTCCTCGTGTCAGAGGATCAATTTCGACTTCCGCCGACCTCATTTCGCACCGAATATTCCCGATGGCAGGCCCGACTCACGGAAACTTGGAAAATCAGGTCAAATTGGCGCTTTTCCCTTGGCGGAAACCTCATACACGAAGACGGCATACGGAATGGCACTCAAGACCTCACATCTTTCGGCGGCTCATCGAACCACCCAGTCGATTTTTCCCTGGATCGATCTCAGGTCGGGCTGTTTGTGGACCTCACCTCTACATGGTGGTCCGAACTCACGACAAATACCGGCCTGCGGTTAGACCTTACCGAAGGTTTTCAACCCTCCCTTAACCCGCGATTCGGCCTGAACTACCATGTGTTTCCCCATTTTTGGGTGCGTGGAGGAATCGGGACAGCCTACAAACTCCCAAGTTTGTCTAGTTTAGGTGATCCTCTCATTGGAAATCCTTCTCTTAAACCTGAAAGGAGCCGTGGCTGGGATTTGGGTCTACATTTCGCTTCTCCCGATCAACGATGGAAAGCCAGTGTCGAGTATTTTCATAACACCTTTCGTCAGCTGGTGGATTTAGACCCGGAACTCTTGGACCGAGGAATCATTCAACTCGGCAATATTGATGAAGCGAAGACAGAAGGGGTGGAAATCTTCTTATCCTCCGCCGCGCTCCCTCAAACATCTTTTCAAGCCAGTCTTACCTATCTAAAAACTCGGGTGACAGGTTCGGGAATTCCTTTGAGAAATAGACCCAAATGGCGGGGAAGCTTGGCCGTTATCCTTTACCTTCATCCATCCCTCACACTCCAAACTCAATGGTCCCTCCTCAGTTCTCGCCAGGACTTCCAAATTCCGACGCAAACGGCTCGTGTTGACGGATACCATAAAACCGATGCGACCCTCACCATCACCCCTTGGCCTGGATGGCATGGCTATATTGCGATAGAAAACCTGACCAACGAAACCTACGAAGACTTTTTGGGATTTTCCGGTCCTCCTCTTATTTTTCGGTTTGGGCTGGTGTTTGAATGGCAAAGAAACCACGAAAAAGACTGATACCTTAACCTTATCCTCTGGATCCAACCCCGCTCCATCGGGTTCAGATTTGAGCTCTACCGACTTAAGACAATCCTGCTTTTTACCGAAAACACAAGAGAAACTTTGGGCAAATTATGCCCACTAATCCTCTTTCCAAAACCCATTCGAAAGGTGAAGGAAAAGCCCTATGCAATTATCGCTTCCTCTGGAAATAGAACAACGCCAAGAAACGGCCACAATCTTCGAGAGACTGAAGGGCTGCCAAACTCTTCCTATCCTTTCCCCCTTGGCCTCCAGAATCCTCAAAATGTGCCAAAATGACGGTTCCGACGCCGAAAGCCTGGCCCGGATGATTAGTCAAGACCCAGGAATGGTCGCCCAAATTTTATTCATGGCCAATTCAGCCTATTATGGGGGAACTCGACACAAGGTCACCAGCCTTCAACAGGCCGTCACCTTATTAGGTTTTTCAGCGATAGCCAATTTAGCCCTGTCATTTTGTTTTTATCGGTTGATTAAAGATCTCAAAGAAAAACCAACATTTGAGCGTGGTCATCTTTTATTTTGGCGCCGCTCCATTTTTGCCAGTGTGGCGGCCCGCGCCATCGGAAAGCACTTTGGCCACCAAGATACGGAACTCATGTTTTTGGGGGCCCTTCTTCAAGATATTGGCATTTTGGCAATGAATGAAGTGGCCTCACATGAACTAGCTTCTTCTCAAGTCAACATGGTCGAAGATCATTATGCGCGACAGGATATAGAGTGGGAGTATCTGGGAGTCGATCATCCTCAAGTAGGAGCCTGGTTGGCCCAACATTGGCAACTGCCTGAGGAATTTCAGGTAGCTATCCTTTATAGCCACAGACCCGAAGTGTTTGAAACCCCCATCGATCTTCAACCCCTCGTCGATACCGTGGCGTTATCGAGTGTGATTGCGGAAATATGGATGAATCCGAATACAGAGGTGGCCCTTCAGTCCGCACAGGAAAAATGCCAGGGAAGACTGCCCTTGAAGCCTG
This sequence comes from Nitrospirales bacterium, assembly GCA_965223495.1. Classification (GTDB taxonomy): domain Bacteria; phylum Nitrospirota; class Nitrospiria; order Nitrospirales; family UBA8639; genus Nitrospira_E. The sequence continues at coordinate 2,512,473 of OZ245001.1, forward strand.
AAGATTGGAAAGCCATCTTAGATAACATCATGAGTGGCATTCCCCAAGTTGCCAGTTTCTTCAGAACCCGTCTTGGAGATTTTGAGGAGATTTCACAAGTGTACCGCTTAGCCAGCAAGCATCTTGCCTCCCCCAATCCCTCTCCTTAAACTAAGAAATTGCTCTTACCAGATCCTAGATTTGATTTGCGGTGACAGGGACATCCTGGGCAAGACAGACCTGATCGCGACCATTGTCTTTGGCGCGGTATAAAGCACGGTCAGCCCGTTCGACCCAAGTCGGCACCGTTTCACCCGGAAGGAGTTGGGCTGCTCCGACCGAAACCGTGGCCGGAATGAGAAAATCTTTGTAGGAAAACGGTTGGTCTCGAACGGCCTTTAATAAGCGTTCTCCTAACCGTTGACACAACTCAATTCCTGCCCCCTGTAGAAGAACACAAAATTCCTCACCCCCATAACGGGCAATAAAATCTGTTTTTCTTGGGAAGGTGGAGACCAACCGATCGGCCAGTTGCTGAAGAACAACGTCTCCAGCCGGATGGCCATAGGTATCATTAATGTGCTTGAAATGGTCAATATCAACCATCAATAGGCACGCCGCTGATTCTGAGAAAAAGCTGACACTCGCCGTGCGCTCCAGTTGAAGGTCCAAAGCTCCACGATTGTGCAATTGTGTGAGTGGATCCAGCGATATTTTTTTCTTGGTACTCCCCAATTCCTGTTCGACCGTTCGTAATTTTTCCCCCAATTTTTGAATGCGGTGTTGCTGTCGTTGTTTCCGCTCCTGAAGCACCGAATGGATTCCCTGCACCACACCAAATAAGGCCTGCTTGACGTCATTGAACGATCCACATTCGGTGGCCGCTCGTAATTGCCCAAGATAATTTTCTACTTTTTGGTCTGATTCTTGATCCTCCACAATGGCCCGCCCAACCGTATGGGTAAACTCCCAAAGAACATTTCGAACATCCTGCAAATTTCGCGTAACATAGTGCTTTTCTGTTTGCCGATGGGTATTGACAAATTTAGCCAATTCCCCCCAATCCCGACGAATGGTGGCTTGGGAGTCTTCACTATCTTCTTCCCGAACCGATTGCCCCATCAATACATGTAGGGCCCAGTGTTCAAATTCTTTTTCAATGTCTTCTTCCGTACGTTGTTCCAATTCAAAAGCATGGCGTCCCAAAATCCGTAAAACCCGGGCTAACGCTTCCAAGGATTTTTCCTGGTCCTCTACCCCTATTCCATCTCTAACGTTTGGGGAACTCTTGGGAGAAAGAGCGCCGTCCTTTGTCTTTTGTGTATTTTCCTTTGTCCAAGTCCGGAACATTTACCACTCCTTTATCTGTTCAAAACCGTAGGGATTCATCCGAGAAAGGGGCTGAGGGGATGGATCTTTGCCGTCCGTGAGGCGAAAGAAAGCCTTGTGTAAAGTATCGGATTAATTTGTAGGCCTCTTAACCCAATTTTGATATCATAGGGACATACAGAACGTGTTTCCCCTGACTCTCTCAACAGGCCCTTTGATCGTTGCCTCTCGAACACATCCCGTAAAATTCCCTCATGGTTCAACCCCGTCGTATTTCCAGCCCAAACAATCAACACTTTAAACGATGGATTTCTTTACTCGACTCCCAGGGAGTAAAATTTCACCATCAATGTCTCGTGGCAGGAGTGACCCTGACGTCCTTTATCCAAAAAACCCATCCCCGCTTCATCATAGACATCATTTTCCCGCAAATCGAAGAACCTCCACCCCTCTCGCTCAATGAAATCAATCACTACCAGCTAACTCCCCCACTCTTTAGACGATTGGATGTTTTTGGGACGAGGGAACCCATACTGGTGTGCAAGGTTCCAGAAATTCCTTCTGTAGATTTGACCCAGTCCCCGCAAGGGCTTGAAGTTATTTGCCCAATTGGCGACCCAGGTAATTTAGGAGCATTGATCAGATCTTGCTGGGCTTTTGGAGTGCGATCGGTCACCATACTTCATGAGGCGGTTCATCCCTTTCATCCAAAAGTCATACGAGGAAGTAGCGGCGCCGTCTTTCAACAACCCCTAACCCGTGGTTGCTCGTTGGCGGAATTGAATAATCCCAGCATTTTACGATGGATAAGTGCCCTGGATATCAAGGGGCAAAGCCTTTCAAGCACTCCATGGCCCACAAACCTCCGTCTTCTCATCGGTGAAGAAGGAGGGGGGCTCCCATCATTTAACTTTGCGAAACGGCTGTCGATTCCTCAATTCCACCCATCCATCCCATTAAATTCAACGGTAGCCTGTAGTATCGCCCTGTATGACTATCGACTCCAACGTTTTGGGCAGCCAATCCCATGAGAGGCTCTATATTAAGGAAGGAACATATTTCCCATTCCATCAACCTCATTCCGGTAGACCTGTGGGTCTCAATCAGGTAGGCTTCAACACCTTCTCGACGAGTACCTCGCAAAAATACCCAGCAATACTCAATTTCTTCACCCAATGACCCGAAAAGTCTACCAAAACTCAATTTCCTTCCCAGTTTTCACAATATGCTCAAAGATACGTATGGGCAACAATTCGACCCAGGAGGGGCCATGAGACGATTCGCGATAAAAACCCTCCCAGGAATTCTCCTGGGAATATTGATCGGCATGGGGGTCCCCGAATCGGGGTATACCCAAGAGTATGACCCCTACGGATCTGGAGTTGTGTCGGGTGGAGGTGGGATATTCTTCCCCTACCAAGGCAATACCGGGTGGAATGGTATGATTCAGGCCCTTGCGAACATTTCTCCTCAAGAACGAATGGGGGTGGAGTTCGAAGTCCGAAAGTATGAGACCAAAATGTTCAAAGTGAAAAACGTGGACATCCAGTCCTATAATTTACGCTGGATGGGACAATACCTGTTTCGCCCTCATGGATTCACTCCTTATCTTGGGTTTGGCCTTGGCGTTTCCCTCAGTGTGTTTGATGAAGATAAGATCGACAATGAGCGATCTACCCTCAATGTTAAACAAAGTTTCGGATTTGGGTATGGTGTCATGGGATTGGTGGGATTGGAGGCACCCTTGGGAAAAGGGTTTGCGCTCTTCGTGGAAGGACGTGCCAGCGCAGATTTCCTTTATACCAACATCAAGAAAGATTCCGGAGGGAACAAAATCGGGTTCGAAAATTTGAGCGGGTTTAACGGAATGGGTGGAATTCGATTTCGTTTTTGAGACCTGCCCTCAAAATCCCCCTCCCCGCAGAACTTGCCTTCACTGTTCGGGCCCACCGTGCACGAATGAGGATGTAGCCTAGTCGACCGAAAAATATAAGGTTTTCTTGAAACCTCAAAAGAGAAGTGCCCGGGCTACGGAAGAGATCACATTCACTGAGCTGAAACGTTCACGAAGAATTGGGGAAAGCATATGATTACCCCTGGAATTTACCAACACTATAAGGGAAAAACCTATCAGGTGATAGGGGTGGCGAAGCATTCGGAAACAGAAGAAGAAGTGGTTGTGTATCGAGCCCAGTATGGTGAACGAGGCTTATGGGTTCGACCCCTCCAAATGTTTGCCGATCAAGTGGAAAATGAAGGGAAATTGATCTCACGATTTACTTGGCTTCATCCCTGACTCCCACCTCATTGCTCTTTTCCAGGACCGTTCTTTTTCCAAACTTCCACTAATGATCTCCCAGGAGGTCTGTAAAGAGTCCAAATATCCCTGGGCAGTGTATTCACAATTGATCAGCCAATACCGCTCGTGTTTGTTCTTCCCGATAGGCCTGCAATCTCTTGGCTAAAGACTCGTCTGCCAAAGCCAAAATCGACCCTGCGAACAAGGCCGCATTGACGGCTCCGGCATTACCAATAGCCAGGGTACCCACGGGAATGCCTTTTGGCATTTGCACGATGGCCAACAGGGAATCCATTCCTTGAAGGGCCTTGGACTGCATGGGGACCCCTAAAACCGGTTTCGCCGTCTTGGCGGCGATGACCCCGGCCAAATGGGCGGCGCCCCCCGCCCCCACAATAAAGACCCCCGCTCCTCGGCCTTCGGCCTCTTCAATATATTGCACTAAGGCATCGGGAGCCCTATGCACAGACAGAACTTTACATTCATGCGGAATGGCCATCTTTTTGAGGGTTTCGCTCGTTAATTGCATCGTATCCCAATCCGATTTACTGCCCATAAACACGACGACTTGAATGGCTGATCCTGTCATATCCATCTTTTACTTTTTGAAGACCGTAATCCTTCCAAATTATTTAAAAACCCCTGAGTTTACCCCATCTCAACCTCAGTTGACCATCGCGTGAAAACTGCCTTAGACTGTTAATCCCTAGTCCGAAATCGAAAAAATTAGGGAAATCCCCAAACTTCATCAGGGATAGTCGAACCTGCGAGTTTTTTTATTCACTTCCTTATAACGAGAGAGGGACCTTATGGCATTACGTCTTGGAGATGAGGCACCAAATTTTACCGCGGAAACCACGCAAGGAACCATCAACTTTCATGAATGGCTTGGCGAGGGTTGGGGGATTCTTTTTTCCCATCCCAAAGATTTCACCCCGGTGTGCACAACCGAGCTTGGAGCTGTGGCAAACATCTCGGAGGAATTTAGCAAACGAAATGTAAAATTTTTAGCGATCAGCGTTGATCCTCTAGATTCTCATAAGGGGTGGATCAATGACATTAATGAAACCCAGCATTGTACAGTGGGTTACCCCATCATCGCGGATCCTGAACGGAAGGTAGCCAACCTCTATGACATGATTCACCCCAATGCCCTCGATAATATGACTGTTCGTTCGGTGTTCATCATCGGGCCGGATAAAAAAATAAAACTCACCCTCACGTACCCGGCTTCCACGGGAAGAAATTTTAATGAGATCCTTCGAGTCATCGATTCTTTGCAACTGACCGCCAAATATAAAGTGGCCACCCCAGCCAATTGGAAAGATGGGGAAGATTGCATCATTACCCCTGCCGTTTCCGATGCGGAGGTGCCCAATCTCTTTCCGAAGGGCCACCGTGTTGTCAAACCGTACTTGCGTTACACGCCTCAACCAAATCGATAAAGACCCTTGTCCCCTTCTGGGCAGCGCCACGTAAAGTGGCGCTGCTTGAGTCCCATTAACTCCCATTCAGACCAGCTCCTACCCAGCCCCAAAATTTCCCCTTATGGCCGGATATTGTGGCCTAGGTATAAATCCCAGACTGGCCAGAATTACCCTTGATGGGTTTCAAATTTTCGGACGAGAAGAGCAATCGTGCGGCGACAAGGGCTACACCGAAATTGAACGGTGTCCTGAACAACATCCACCAAGCTAATCCGAATCTCTTCAGCATGGGCAAGGGAACAGGCGTGAAGCGAAAGCAGGGGTTGTTCCATCGTATTCGGAAGAGAGTTTTCTTCAGAAATTGGTGCCTCCGGTTGAATGGTCAGCCGATGCCGCATCCGACAATTCACACAGGCCACACCCACCATCTCTGGGAGAGTCACTATTTTTACGTTGAGGGAAAGGGGATGGACCGAAAAACACTGCTGGAGAAAGGCACCACTATGAAAAATAGGCATAGTAATATTCTTGACTTAAGTAACGAGATGAAATCCTCCTGGCCCCCTTTGGCGGCAGCTCCAAAAATTTGGGTTGCCAAACCCGTGAGAATCTTATCGCGGAAAGGATCAAGTTTTTTCATGCTAGGGTCTTATGAATTCCAACAGGACGCCAAGTAGAGAAATCCTCAAACTGGTGTGAATTCGTCGACCTTGCATACGTTCTATGTATGAAATCTCAGTTCCGTACCATCATGTTTACGATAGCCCGTTGGGAAAGGGGTCTGGCTGTTTAGGAATCTGGCAACGATCCCGTTCCCAGTGTCGCAACACCCCTTTTTGGTCAAATGTCAAGGCATAGACATAGCAATAAACTTTTTCCCGCAATGAGGCGTCCGCAGGACCAAAGAGATTACCGGCCTCTTTTCCGAAGGTTTTGATTCCCCAGGGATCAAGATCACTTTCCGTTAGGGTATACCGATACATCCAAGTGGTTTCATCAGAAAGCAACGGAGCATCTACCTTATGGGGCTTCCCGAGCTTTTTCCTGATTTCTGGCTGGGTCAATTCTCCCACTCCACCGTCAAAATAGCTGTCCCGCCAGGGTGCGCATCCCACAAGAAGAATCCCGATAAAAATCAAAACTATTCGAGATTCAAAATAATTCGTCCCCCCTTTCCTCCGAGATCCTTTCACGCAAGCTAACCTTTTCCCTGGATTCGTGAGGAAACCACTTTCACAAAAGCAAACACCTGGGCAATAATTCCAGTCACGATCAATCCCAAAGCCGTCGGGAGCAAAGGGGAGTCGGGATGATCTAACCCTTGCATGCCCAACATAAATCCCCCTGCCACACACAGGATCCCCATCACCCTGGCAATCATCACCACTCCTCCCTGTCCCCCAGTTGGCGGAGGTGGAGTGTGATCAGGAGAATGCATAGGTGATTTATTTTCCGACACATCAACCTCTTTATAACCGCGTCAACTTTCGATACCGGATATGGTGCGGGCGTTCAGCCACTTTTCCCAACCGTTTTTTTCGATTATGTTCGTACTCACTATAATTGCCCTCAAACCACACCACGTCACTATTACCTTCAAAAGCTAAAATATGGGTCGCAATACGATCCAGGAACCAACGATCATGGCTACTGACCACCGCACACCCACCAAAATGCTCAAGCCCCTCCTCTAGTGCACGGAGTGTGTTCACATCCAAGTCATTCGTGGGCTCATCAAGTAGTAAGACATTAGCCCCTTCCTTGAGCATACGCGCCAAATGCACGCGGTTCCGTTCTCCCCCAGATAAATCCTGAACTTTTTTCTGTTGATCTGACCCTGAAAAATTAAACCGGGAGACATATCCGCGCGAATTGATTTCAATGTTTCCAAGTTTCACCGTTTCTCGGCCATCAGAAATACACTCCCACACATTTCGAGTGCCATCAATTTCCCGTTTTTGATCAACATACCCTAATTTAACGGTTTCCCCTTTGATCAGAGACCCAGAATCCGGTTGAACTTCTCCGGCAATTATCTTGAATAAGGTCGACTTCCCAGCCCCATTAGGACCAATCACACCCACAATGCCTCCAGGAGGCAAGGAAAAAGACAAGTTGTCAAACAGGAGGTTTTCCCCATAACTCTTCGTTAGTTCTTTCGCATCAACGACCACATCTCCCAATCGGGGACCGGAGGGAATATATATTTCCAATTCTTCATCTCGCTTGGCTTGATCTTCTCCTACCAACTGTTCATACCGGGTGACTCGAGCTCGACCTTTTGCCTGTCGCCCCTTGGGGGACATCCGAATCCACTCCAATTCCCGCTCGAGTGTTTTTTGGCGTTTCGATTCCGTTTTTTCTTCCTGAGCCAATCGCTCCTGCTTCTGCTCCAACCAAGAAGAGTAGTTTCCCTGAAAAGGCATGCCCTGGCCCCGATCCAGTTCCAAAATCCATCCCGCCACATTATCCAAAAAATACCGATCATGCGTCACGGCAATTACGGTTCCTTTGTATTGTTGAAGGTGCTGTTCTAACCATTGCACCGTTTCGGCATCTAAATGGTTCGTCGGCTCATCTAACAATAATATGTCAGGCTCCTGAATTAACAACCGACAAAGGGCCACACGGCGTCTTTCGCCCCCGGAAAGATCATCGACGAGCATATCCGATGGAGGACACCGAAGTGCATCCATAGCCACTTCCAATTGGTGTTCCAATTCCCATCCATTGACCGCCTCGATCTTCTCTTGCAGGGTACCCTGCTTCGCGAGGAGAGCTTCCATTTCCTCCGGTGTCATGTCTTCGGCAAACCGCTGACTTAACTCTTCATATTCCTTCAACAGCTGTACGACATCCGATCGTCCTTCTTGAACCACCTCCTTGACACTTTTGCCCGCCTCAAGTTCCGGCTCCTGTTCAAATAGCCCAACCGAGTAGCCCTTGGAAAACGTCACTTCTCCGATATAATCCTTATCCACCCCCGCAATAATCCGGAGGAGCGTACTCTTCCCAGAACCGTTTAACCCTAATACTCCGATTTTGGCCCCATAATAAAAGGAAAGATAAATATCTTTCAGCACATGTTTTTTGGGTGGATGAATTCTGCCAACACCAATTAATGAAAAGATAACTTGTTTCTCATTAACACTCATGCCGAATACTCCAAGGTTTACGAAAAGAATGCTGTTTCATACTAAATCCTCAGTGTTACACTGGAGGGGACATTAGCAAAGGCTTATAGCCGATCACAATGCACGGAGAATGCTCGGGCGCGTCATGTACCCAAAATTTCCTCCAATCATCAGGCATTTGAAATAGCCATTTTTAGCGGTATGATATGGACATTATGCTTGGCACATTTGATTTTTCCAAACCCTCTTCGCCATGTCCCTGGATGGATCCGAATTGTTGGACCAAAAGGTTCAGATGCCTCCTCCCATAAATTATTGTAGTGGTTGCGGGTCCGCGGTCGAGCAGAAGGTCCCACCTTGTGAAACCTTACCCCGGGCAGTTTGTCCAGTCTGTCAGACGATTCATTACCAAAATCCCAAAGTCGTCACTGGTTGCATACCAGAGTGGGAGGGGAAAATATTATTATGCCAACGGGCCATTGAACCTCGGGTGGGCCTATGGACCTTTCCCGCAGGGTTTATGGAGCTGCAGGAAAGCGCCGAAGAAGCGGCCGCGCGTGAAACACTGGAAGAAGCCCATGCACGGGTGACGATTCATGCGCTCTATGCAGTGCTGAGCTTACCCCATGTGGATCAAGTTTATATTGTCTACCGCGGCATCCTGCAAAACTCAGAATTTTCTCCCGGGGAGGAAAGTCTTGACGTCCAACTCTTTTCCTTAGAAGAAATCCCTTGGGATCATTTGGCCTTTCCGGTCATCAAAGACACCCTATCTCGGTATGTGAAAGATATTCAACGCAATTTTCCCCAAGTGCACTATGGAATCGTAACCTCACGCATTGATCGATCGGCTTCTCCCCATTAACTCTCCTCCTCTCATCGCCCCCGATGATGTTTCCCTGAGCCCGGTTTCTGGCAAAAAAATTAGTAGGACAAAAGTGATCAAAAACAATCAAGACATAACCTGCGAAAAAGAGGAACCCTTAGAACCCTTGTAAGCGAGTGCCTCCATGCCATGAGTGCAACGAGGAGAATCAACATAGATAGGTTGGTTTGAAGTTCAGGAAAATTTACGCTCGAGGTCCAATAACATTTCCTTTATGGAAAGCCCGCCACCAAAACCCACCAGGGCTCCATTGGCACCGATAACCCGATGGCAAGGCACGATGATAGACACAGGATTGTTTCCATTGGCAGCTCCCACAGCCCGAGATGCTTTAGGATTCCCGATCCGACGGGCAATCGCCCCATAGGAGGTTGTCTCCCCATAGGGAATTTGTCTTAACGCGTTCCATACCGATCGTTGAAAAGGTGTTCCCTGTAAGGCCAATGGAATCCTAAAAGTGTGGAGCTTCCCTGAAAAATAATTCTCCAATTGTCGTATGACCTCTTTGAACGGGCCACATTTCTCTTGCCATTCTTCCTGAGGTTCGATGGGATTCATACCATCTTGAAATTGTAACCCTTGTAACCCTTTTTCATTCCCGAAAAGCAATAATTTCCCTACCGGGCTGGGTACGACACAGAAATAAGAGGTTTGGCCAACAAATGGGGGCTTCATTCCCGGTCCTCGTCTCCTCCCTCGTGACCAACCAGCTTCAGGTCTCATCGACTTCCTTAGAGCCCCAAGATTCTAGGATGAAAAGCCGGATATTTCCCCATGTGAATGGCCTCTCTTCCTTGGGTATCAGGAAACTCCATAGCTTTCTTACCCGGGGGAATGGGTAACTGCCCTTGTCCCCATACCTCTTTGGCCATCTCTTGCCTTTTAGCCGACCCCACCTTCCAGGGCCAATATAAGGGGTCTCCGAATAATACCATTCTCCAACTTACATACCGTTTAGAGAGATAGTAAGCTTCCACCAACGAATATCGGCCAGAAAATAGGAGGCCATAAAACTCTGTGGGTAAAGGAAACCCATCGAGATAGGGTTCGCCTACCGGCCCAAGAGTGACCGTAATCCCCCGTTCCAACGCATTCTTACACCACCCCGTTTCATGAGGATTATGAATCCCAATAGCTTCTCCAGAGGCAATATGATACCCAATTGCCCCCGGATTAAAGGTGAAAGCATCCTCATAATGACGAAGTCGGTACCAGCCCACATACAGTGCCACATCCGGGGCTTCGTTCGGTTGACTAAATCGTCGATCTGTATTTTCCAACTGCACGGAATAATCGGAAGCTTGGCGAAAGCGTGTCGCAAATGTCTGCAAATCTGTATCATAAAACCTCGAGGAAGGAGGTGGCCCGGGTGGATACCCCTGAGCATCGACATACACGGTGCCTTTCAATCCTCTCGATTCCGTTTCCATGGCTTGGGTGATCATCGCCCGGACATGGCTCGGAGTGGGAGCATCTAATCGACTGACCATCAACACCGGTGGAGCAGCAGGTTGTGTATCGTCAATCGATTTCCAATACAAGGGGTTAGGAATTCGGTGATTAAAAGGATAACTCCCTGACTCCCACCAAAGTAGGCTTAACTCACTATCCACACTGGCATCGGACTCCTTGTTCCCATACCGGAACTGTTCCCAATTCGCCAAAGCCAAGACTCCGAACATTCCAAAGGCCTCTTGGACAATTTGATACGCCATAGCTCGATTTTGAGAAGTGGGTTGGTGCAAAAGAACGGCCAACCGTTGGAGCACGGCAACTTTTCTCCGGTCTAGCCCTGACGGAACCCGGTTCCCTGGTTCGGGTTTCCCAAGCCAACCGAACAATCGCCTACTTCGCTTCTCCAGCAAACGTTCCAACCCATTTGACTCTCCCCTGCCGGACACAGATCGTTCTTTCGTTTGAAGGTCGTCCACCTTTTCAGCAAATTTTTTTCTCCACTGCCTAATCTGAGAAGATTTAAATGAATGAGAGGAAGATTCAGGAAGGATAAGAGCATTTTCCACCTCGGAACTGCTTTTTGATGAAGACAAGTCCGCCAATTGAGAGTCTTCCTCACGAAGTAAACTCATGACTGAGCTCAGCCAGTCCCGAGCATCTCCCATCCATGCTCGCTCCTCCGAAGTGACCTCCGGAGCCCGTACATGCAGGGGGACCCCAAACACAGTAACCAACACCCGAATGTGTTCGACCAATCCCTCTTCGGTCAGCATGTTTTTGACAGGTCTGAGTAATTCCTCTTCATACTCCTCTCGACTCATGGATTCGGTCGTGGGCAAATCAAGTTCTATGTGATTCTTGGGGGGAATTCCGCGTTGTTCCATGTAAAAGGTACCCAATTCCACACTATCAGAATCATTTTCATTGACTAAGACCATCACTTCCTGAGGAAAAACGATGGAAAAACCTGGAGCCGGGAGAAAGACCGTGACCATCGCCACCAGGAGGAATGCCATACCATGATGAGTTTTCATGATCTTTGCAAAAGGGGGTAGGACTGGGCGGTTACGGGAAACCTTCCAACGGCATACTCGTTCCCCTAATGGGAATAACCAAAAGCTGAGAAGTATCATCGCAAAGGAAGGTCCCACAAATCCAGATCTTCACGGTCAGACTCAGGCCCCTTTTCCCATTTACAAGAATTTCCTTCTGAGGGTTATGAGAAACTCTTCCTCCCGGCCTCCTCCATTTCTCTAGGGTTAGGTAGACAGACCATTGGGGGTTGGCTATGATCGTTTCATGTCCCAATCTGTCCACCTCTTTAAGTGGTGCCAATTTCGAGGGAAGACCTTTTCTCAGCTTTCGGAACAATCTGGCGTTTCTCATGAAACGTTACAATCCATACAGAATGGAAGTTCGGATCCCCCACTTTCCCTCTTACATACTCTCGCCGAACATTTAGAAATTCCTACATCTTGGCTTCATTACGACCCCAAAACCCTTCAACGTTTATGGAATGACCCCGAAGAGGAACACCCTGACCTCCCAACTTCGACCGAATTTGATCCCCTCTTCCAGCGCATGTTTCAATTCAGTCGGGAATATCAAGATTTATACATGGTCCTCACGAGTCTCGTGCACCATGGTGACCCAAAGCTCATTCGTGCAGCCCAAGTGAACCTCCAAAGCCTGTTCAAACAAGCTCGAAATACCAGCGTTCCCTGGGGTTCCCGTCCCCCCGGACATTTCGAACCCCCCAGTGATTGAAGGTTCCAAGAAGAATTCTCATTCCTTTGGTTCCCGGGGAAGAGATGAATTCTTATCCACCCTCGTGGTAGGGGAAGGATATCGAGAAATTCTTCTAAGACCCTCCAATCGGGTGCGATCCCCGGTTGCATTTCCATAACCACAACAATTGCACACTTAATCCAACTATCACGGCAAACAATCCCACGTACAAACCCGTTATTTGTTGATTGTACACCCCAATTCCCAGTACGGCCGAACTCCCTAAGAGGTAGAGAACGACAGCCTGGGTGATCCGGGTTGTTTCCCCATAATAGACCAAAGAACCTTGGTATAAACTTTCCCAAGGACTGAACGCAGGTAGAATAACCGCAATCCATAAGGCTGTCTGACCTAAAGAAGACAGTTCTGGGGATAAAACGGCTACCGATTCAAACCAAAAGGTTGATAAGGGTGTACTGGCGATAAGGAAAAGTGCCCCACACATAACAAGGGAAATGCCCCCGACAAATTGTCGTAACGGACTAAGGAACTGGGACTGATCTTTTAGGGTGACCACGACTTCCTGAATAGCAAACCCCATACTTCGAAAAACGAATGTCAGGCCGCCGAGGACCGGCCAAACGGCCAGAGATTCCAGGGGAGAGGGCATACGGCTGATTGCAGCACTTCCGATCGGTAATGTGGCTAGGGTGACTAAAGGGGTCACAGCTAAGGGCCAATAAAATGAACTCAATTGTTTAAAGGACAGCTTCTCTTGGGAGTCCGGAACCTTATGTTGTAATTCTCTTAACACAGGCCGAACACAGACAAGCACGAAGACGGCCTCAACCAGCACCCCTCCAGAAAGAGCTGCTGTGGCCACAACGATCCCAGAAAATTGTTCCGCCAGCATCCCACCAAACAGGATAGAAACACTGACACTGAGTCTCACCACCGTCCCCAACCCGACCAAACGAGTCTGCCCACTTCGAATCACGATTCCCTGAAGAAACCGTCTTACCGCTATAGCCATCGTCCAAGGCGTCATAATCTGCAACCCCACTTGTGCAGGATTCCGAACCGCCTCGGGAACGCCCAATATGTCATCTACCACGAACGAAAAGAAGGGAGTAAAGGCCAACACCATATGTATGCAGGTTAAAGATCCCCCGAGAATCAACATAAAATTTCGCATCAACCGATAAGTTTGCCAATCTTTACAGCGGGCTGTGGAGGCAACCAACAACATGATTACTGGGGCCTCAATCACCAAAGATAAGGGAAACACGACCCCCCCATAAGCCGCCAAATTCACCTCGGGATTGGCCATGCGTGAAACCGTGGCGGAGATTAGGGGTAACTCCACTCCCATGAGGAGCCAGCTCCCGGCCAAGGGCCACCATAATTTAAAGATGGAAGCGAGTGGAGAGGAATTCAGTGGTGACACAAAAATGAACCTCTACGGCCTTACGGCCGTAGTATCTTCCTAAAATTCAAGCTTCGCTTGTCCACGGTCTTCTTGGCCTTGCCGTTCAATGTACTGACGAATGACTTCCTCATCCACCCCAACCGTGGAGACAAAATGACCAATCGACCAAATACCCGGCGTACCCCAATAGACTTTGTCGAGGAAGGGAAACCGCTGCCTCATGGCCCGTCCAGTGTTGCTCTTGATGATATTTACCGCTCGACTCACAGCCATTTTCGGGGGAATCGATACTAAAATGTGCATATGATCTTCATCTGTCTTGGCTTCGAGAATTTGAATGTCGGGATAGTAGTTGGTGACCTCCAGAATCTTCGTCCGCAGGTAGTGAGCTATGCCACCTTTAAATATTTTCCGCCGGTATTTGGTCGATATCACAACATGATAACGGGTGTAATAAACCGCATGCCCTTGCTTTTGAAATTCCATGCCCCATGATAGCAAACTTACCCAAGAAGACCGTGGAATGCCTTCATCTACAGGCTAACGCCTGTAGCATTACGTAGGTTTGGTAAAAATTTCCTGGTATCAGCGACCCACAACCCGCTTACGGGTCAAACTGCAAGGGATAGTCAATGGGACAGTCAAATGTACAAGAGATAGATCAATCAATAAAGCAGAGGTTCAAGACTATACATGATAGGGAGGAGAAAAACGATGACATCTTCCCTCAAGGGCTCGACGCCTTGAGGGAAATGAATCAATAACCTGAGAGACGTTAGGACGAAGTGGGACGAGAAGTCGTGGGAAGATCAGTCTCGGAGGAACTAATTCCGGCCGTAGCGAGATCTGAATGACTCGGAGGAGACTCGGGGGTCTTGATGGAAGCCAAGGAGCGCTCAGCGTCGAGGGAAGCCTCCGACGGCGTGTCGATTGGGGAGTCATAGGAGGGCTTCCAAGTGGTGGATTCGATCTCACATTCTTCTCCAGGGTAGAGCCGCAGAAAGTCCAATTTGGTGACCCAACTTTTGACGTATTTCCGCATACTCGTCCCTGCATCTATTCTTCCCCCATCATCCATATCATGGGCCCACATTCGCCACCCATGGCCACGGTGATGCAGATCCCGAACTGTTTGATGAGCCTCTCGGATGATGTCTGCACTAGGATTGCCCAGGGGAATTCGCTGAGACTGCAACAGAGCCATTCCCTTTTCGGCCTTATCTGCCAATATCGCATCCGATTCGGTTTGCTTTCCTCGGAGTTTTTCCAACAATTTAACTGCGTCCCCTTTTTTCTCGAGGACTTCTTGGCGAAAATCGTTGGTTAATGCCAATACCGTTCCCAGGCCCGGGAGCATGTGCCCCGAATCCATGTTCATCAATCGTGCGATTTCCGCGTACGATTTTGCCCGTTGATTGACGGAATAGCGTCCAATCAATTCGGCTTCATCGATTAATAAAATCCAGCCGGCATAACCAGCTGCTTGCATGAAACGAGAGGCGAATTGAAACCGCTGCATCGCCAACTGATTGGCCGTGATGCGTCCAAAGGAAAATCTTCCTCCAAACCCGGAGTCTTGTAAGTACTTTTTCAGCTCCCCTATGCCAATGGGATCTCCTGTCCAAAACCGGGTCATTCGATGCCCAAGCTCCAAATCCGAGGCCATTCGCTCAAAAAGAAACAGCGTCGCAGCAAATCGCGTATCAATGTTGTTCGCAGGATCATTGGCCCACGCCACCAACTCCTTATAACGAGGATTCCACACATCGCATTGGGAAGCGATTTCTGAAAACACCTCCCCTCGTTTTCGAGGGATCACCGCCGATTCTATGGCCGAATAATATAGTCGGACTGGATGATATAAGGGGGTCTCTTTGCTGATGACAAGACGACTGCAAATAAAATTCGCTTCTAGGGCTAAGGTTTGTAGATATTCCAACACATGAGATTTTCCACTGCCAAATTCACCCTCAATGACCATTCCCCTGGGACAGGGCCCTTCAGTTATATTGTGATTCGTCGCCTCCAACAACCGCCGAAAACGCCCTTCCACCTCAGGCTGCATGCACCCTAAAGCCGTGACAACATGACGATTGGGGACTCCAGCTCGTAGCCCTTCAATCACGTGACGGGCCTCCACATCAGGAATGGTACTCGGACTTTGAATCGAGGGAGGATCTTGACGGCCAGATTCGACTGTGGATGACGTTCCCTGAATCCGGACCAAGGAGGACAAAGGATTTTGTCGATGCCTGGGGCGAATATCGTCCCAGATTCGGAGCTTCAGAGCTTCATATCGATTCACCCCTCTTCGTGTATCGGTCAAGAAGTCTTGGGGAGCTAACACCACCATCAAGAGTCCTTCGATATCATCGGTCGCATCAAGAAATTGTCGAAGCAATTCAAATAAATCCATCGTGGCCGATGGGGTGAACCGCAACGAGCCATCCATGGGCATCTCTTTCGGACTGGCAAAATATCGGGAAATATCGACCGACAAGACCAGACCTCCTATGCCCGTTAACCGTAACCACCGCGTTAAAGAAGAAAGCATGTTTCGGGCATTGTGCCGAGCCACCTTCTGATAAATTAAGGCCTTTTTTACGCCTGAAATTAATCGAAGATCCCCACAAAGCCATTCTTTCACGGCCACCCCTAGCGTTCGATCAGCATCTCCTGCATCTAATTGGGCCACGCACAACCGAATCATGGCCATACGGAATTCACGACAGAGCTCATTATCACTTTCAATGGATTTTTCCAACCAAGTCTGTACGTCTCGCCGCAACATGGGCTCTTTCCGCTCATTAAGAGCAGCTATCTGACGCAAAGAAAATTCTTGTCGACTCGCCGGAATCTGATACCCATTTTCCTCCAGTAATCGCATGACAAACCGGTAGGCTAAATCATCCCAATCGATCTGTTTCGCGATTTTATGAAAGAGCCGTTCAACCATATGAACTTTGGTAAATCGGGAATCCACTTTCGCAAAGATATAACCTTCTTCTTTCGCCATCCCATCCAAAGATTTTTGACAGTCCTTCAACACCTGCGAATCGGGGAAGGCTCCAATTTTTATCACTCCTCCCCCTTCCCGGACGAACGATTTCAGGTACTCCTGACGGAGGATCGTCAGCCAATCCTGGGCAGCCATATTAAACAGAGGAGTATCGCTCTTTTCAGCCTTCGTAGCCTTGCTAGTCGTTTTGGAGGGTTTTTCCTCAGTCGTGGAGGTCGAGGGTTGTTCGGACGGGTCCGACACGACTTCCTGTAGGTTACAAGAAGGAGAGGGGTCCTTCATCGTTTGTAGTCGATTTAACGCTTCAATCAATTTACTCATGTCCGTTTCTCCATTTCCTCACGATCTTGATCACCCTCTTTTCCCCCTTAGAGCTTCACTCCCGTACCGGCTCTCCTTGTTCTCAACCACCCTACTAGGAAGGGAAATGTAAACTAATCTGGCAAGCCTGTTTGTAAAGGTGGGTAATTCGCGCCTCAGCCGCGTCCTCATCTTGTATTTCTAAAATCTTTTTGCCGATTTCCCGAAACGGCACACCCATTTCCACTCCATCTAACACCCGCAGAAGCAGCGGCCAGTCATCCCGGCATTTTCGCCGCTCTAAATTTCGACCGACTTGATGCTTTTGCCAATCCAACAAATCCGTTGTGACCTTATCGATCTGGGGTTGTAACGGCTTTTTGAGATCAAACATGGCCGCCACTCGCCATTCGGACAGGCACAGACTCACTTCCTCCCCCGTCCCCATCCAATCCGCCCCTTGACCGAAATAGATTCGTCCATAGTTGGCATCGAATGACAACATCAATGGGCGAGCAATCGCCGGATTCGGAAGACCGCTCAGATGGTATTTTTCCAAGGAATTCGGCATCCTGGCTTTAAAGGCTGGATGGTCCGGGGCATAGATTTTTTTTCGATATCGCGTCGGATAATTCGGATCGTTCGCGCATGCCACGTCGTATTCGTAGGTCGCTAAATAATACTTCTCCCAATCCTGCCGATAATCATCCCGACGGCGGAGAAATTCCCATCGCCAAAACGTATCATTCAAACTATTCGGCTGAGGATACGTGGCAGCATCTTCCCAATTGGAAACCGAAACGCCTTGTTCGGACTGCCCATTAACCCATGAAAAATGTGTACCCGATTGATCATTGGCTCGCATGTTAGAGGGTCTCCCTATGAACTAATCGACAAGGAAATGGCACAACACGATTCATTCCTTGGACAGTAAACGTCCCCTCCTTTGCTACGCTTCCTTACGCGTACAGCAAGAGGGGGCCGTGATACGTTGCTTACCGCGCCGTACTTTTAGAACAAACGTGAATGTGTTTACAGGCAGGGACGGGAAACGTGATGGGTCAATTACCCGTGGTTAGGAAAAGAAGTTCTTCGTTGAGACCAGGAAATGCCATGCATCCATCCAAACCAGGATAGAATAGCCACACAACAGGCCAGCAAGACCACTCCGAACACAAAAAAGATTTTCCCTATCATGTCGAAGACTCCTGAGGAAAATCATTCCTCATTCCTGCCATATAGGTAATATATCGGCAGGAATTTAACAATTCTTTACTTTGAGACAGGTCCTGCATCGGACTTCCCGTTAAGAAAATACCGTAGTAGTCTTCCCCCATCCATCAAACCTAGGGACGAGGTCATACCTAAATTTTACCTCTATTAAGACAAACTTTTCCATCCTTGGTCCTTTACTTCTGGGTATCCAAAAATTGGAAAAAATCTCTTTTAAATCAATGATATACGGTTAATGATAAAAAAGATCGACCTACCTTCCTAGTAGAGTATTCCCATTCAATCAATGAAAAATTCTCCAATCTGGAAGAAAAACGATGCCCCCGTCCAGAGACAAGAGAGACCGGGTCGAGCAATGAAAATTTAGGGATTTTTCGAAATTGCAAAACAGCTCAATAGGAAGGAGGTTAATGAATGGACCGACAGAGCTGAACCCACCGTTTCTGGTGGGTCAAGAGAAAATAACTGGAATGAAGGGGACTTGAAAATCGAAACTTCCAAAAACGCCGGAGGCGGGTCAAACAGTACACGGTGCCCACCGGATGACCATTGGGAAGGGGAAGGTCTTGCTCAATATATTTCCGAACCTCAACCTTTCCAAAAAGAGTTGTACGCTCTAGAACGATCTTTTTTGACGAAGAATCCAGGGCAACCTGGAATTTTTTCCACAACATTCTGAAAATCCCACCTAGTGAAATGCTGAGGGCCAAGGAAACCTTTCAAAGGCTTCAAGCATCAAGGGTTCTAAATCTCCCTTCCAGTTCAATGATGCAAATCAGGGTCAAACCTCGTGTCCAAAGCCTAGCACTGCGACATCTAAATATTTTACCCCATCCCCACAAAATATCAAAAACGAAACGTCCAACATTTAACATGGATCATCTTACGATACCCACAGGGAGATCCCCAACGCCGTCCCTTACTGTTTTTCTATTTTAGACCAGGAATCACGAAGAGGAACGGTTCGATTAAAGACCAATGTTTCAGGTCCGGAATCGGGATCAACACAAAAATACCCCTGCCGTTCAAACTGAAACTGAGCACCGGGCAAGGCAGCTTGAAGACTGGGTTCTACATAACAATTGGTTCGAGTGGTTAAAGATTGAGGATTTAATCGATCGCGAAGATTTTCCTGAGGCTCCTCATCCTGGATATGTAGTAATGGTTCGAACAATCGGACCACCGCAGGAATGGCTTTGGTCGCAGAAACCCAATGGATCGTACCTTTCACCTTCCGACCTGCCTGGGGCCCTCCACGCTTGGACTCAGGATCGATTGTACATCGAAGACCAGTAATTCTCCCTGTCTCGGGCTCCTTTTCCACGCCGACACATTTGATGATATAGCCGTGACGAAGACGGACTTCTGTTCCGGGAGACAATCTGAAGAATTTCTTCGGAGGATCCTCAAGAAAATCACTACGGTCAATGTATAGTTCTCGAGAAAAAGGGAGTAATCGCGAACCTTGACTAGGATCTTCGGGATTATTGATCGCTTCCATCTCCTCAATTCGATCCGCCGGATAGTTCTCCAAGATCACCTTCAGGGGATCGAGGACAGCCATGACACGAGGTGCCGACTGGTTCAGTTCCTCCCGAATGACATGCTCAAGAAGCGACATTTCAATCACACTATCCCGTTTTGCGACACCAATTCGCTCACAAAAATTTCGGATGGCCTGTGGAGTGTACCCTCGACGACGTAACCCCTTAATGGTCGGTAACCGCGGATCATCCCACCCCATCACATGCCCTTCTTCGACCAATTGCAATAAGATTCGTTTGCTCATGACCGTTTGGGAAAGATTCAACCGAGCAAACTCAATTTGTTGGGAATGGCACGCCACTTCACACTCTCGAAGGACCCAATCATAGAGAGGCCGAT
The DNA here is from genome assembly GCA_965223495.1 of Nitrospirales bacterium. Taxonomy (GTDB): domain Bacteria; phylum Nitrospirota; class Nitrospiria; order Nitrospirales; family UBA8639; genus Nitrospira_E. Next base: position 2,532,575 of record OZ245001.1, read on the forward strand.
GATCTTCGAACTCCAATGTGCACAAAGAATGCGTCACCCCTTCTATCGAATCGGAAAGAGGATGCGCAAAATCATAGGTCGGATACATACACCAGGAATTCTCAGTTCGATAATGAGTGGCATGTCGAATTCGGTATAATGCAGGATCGCGGAGATTGATATTTGGAGAAGCCATATCAATCTTGGCACGAAGGACATGGGCGCCGTCCGGAAACTCCCCAGAGCGCATAGCCGCGAAAAGATCAAGGCTTTCTTGGACCTCACGATGTCGGTAAGGACTTTCTTGCCCAGGAGCGTTTAAGGTTCCACGATAGGTTCGTATTTCCTCAGCGGATAAACTATCGACATAGGCCTTACCCTTTTGAATGAGTTTCAGGGCATATTGATAGAAGATTTCAAAGTAATCTGATGCATAATACAATCGATCCTCCCAATCAAATCCCAACCACCGGACATCGTCTTGGATAGATTGAACATATTCCATATGCTCTTTGGTGGGATTCGTATCGTCTAAGCGCAAATTACAAATCCCGTTAAATTCTGATGCAATACCAAAATTCAGACAGATGGATTTGGCGTGGCCAATGTGAAGATGGCCATTAGGTTCCGGAGGAAAGCGCGTATGAACTTTTCCGTCAAAACGTTGATTTTCTTGATCAGCCAGAACCTTGGCTCGGATAAAATCCACGGAGGATGAATGATCAGGAGATCCCATACTTTAAGACTTTCAAGAATGTTCAGGAAAGAACAGCTCAGGGAGAACCCTATCCAAAGAGAAGCAGAAGAGGCGATATTCTTTTTGGGGAATATCTAGCAGTCAACAGGAACTTCCTTGATTACCCTTACCCCCTTTCTCTTCCCCAAATGTTTCCAACTCAATGGGTAACGTATCTTACCCACGCTACCATGGCAGGAGGGAACTCTCAACCTAAAAATACCGGAATGCACCTCCTTCCTACTCTGAACCGAGCTAACACCGGTCAACCCGGAAACCGTCCTTCTCCCCAAACTGAGCAAAAGAAGCGTCGAATGGGAACCAGAGATGTGTGGGGAACATATTGGAATTGGTTGGTGGAGGGAGAGGGAATCACTGAACAGCATCCGATAGTTCACCGGATCACATGATCATGGAGGGACTACCCAGAGGGGTGGGGAGGAACAAGCAAGGAATAGGGGTTCGCTCCCTCAGTTTCAGAAGAAGGAACCCCTTGACCACACATACTGACGTCTTTAGAGCAACTTTAAAGAGGACGAAGCGAGAAGGAACCTATCAGGAAAACGTTTTTGTATACACGAAGTTTTGTCGAACATTCACACCATCTTTTGATCCGGATTTTCCAGAAGCCCCGTTTTTCTCTTTAGAGTCCTTGCCCCCCTCTTCTTTGGCTTTATTGGACTTTAATTCCGGAAATTCTTTTGGTTTCTTCTGCGATCCGTTTGTTTCTGGCTCATCATTTCCCCCCTTCAGTTGGCGCACCCACTTATTGGGTTGACATACCACATTAAAATTGGGAGCGGGGACAGAATCATCAATTCGCCATAATTCCAGTTCCGTCGCGAAGAAATTCACATCATCCCTGGAAACAGCATTGAGCCAATCTAAGCTTTGACGAATTTCTGCGGTAATTTCTTGCCCCACGCAAACGATCGCTTTCGCATCTAACCCAGCAGAGTACATGATTAATTTCCCAAGAGAATCAGGACTAATTCCATCTAAATGCCCAAGGACAATGACAAAATGCCCGCCTTTGGCGTCTTTGGCCAATACGCCTCCCGTCAGAGTATCAAGAGGAATATCCTCCCCAGCAGGCTTTAAGGAGAGTTCAACCGCTTCTCCAAGCATCTCTAGAATCTCTTCCTGCTGTAACCAAGAGGCGAACCCCTCGGGTTCATTCCCCCATACCTCATTGAGATTGATTTTTCTGAGCTTTCCAACCGGTTTTGCCATAGCACCCTCAACTTCGCAAAATTGTTGAATCCAATGGTATTCCCTACCCGTTACTGATTCTTATCGACCAATCCACCAAAAAGTTAAGGCATAAAGGGAGGAGACAGGACCATTTTTCGAACATTTGAAGACAAAAGTCCCTCGCCTATTTTCCTATTTCGATGCCCATCGTTTCCGCCCCTGTTCTCAAGGGAAGGGTTGGACATTGGCCTTTTCTCATTCCTCCCTCCATGGGGATCTACATCAGATTTATTGATCTTTTGAGAATATGCGGTACACTAGAGGTAGAAATTGGTTGTTGTTGGATTTTCGAAATTAAACCAATTTCGTTCCCCCTTGTTTGATCTCTAACCACCAATTCCCCCGTCGGGTTCCGCACCATTTAGCAGGAGGGTCTCATGATGGAACGACACACATCTTTCGGATGGAAAATCATTGTGGCATTAGGATTCATCCTCTTCATAGTGGGCTGTAGTGAGCAATCGGAGGGCCCCGCGACTCAAACCGGAAAAGCCATAGATGAGGCGATCGAGACCTCAGGAGATACGCTCAATGAAGCCATGGAAAATACGGGTGAGGCCTTAAAGGATATGACCGAAAGTGCGAGTGAAACGGTTGGGGAAGCAGTCGACAATACCGGAGAGGCTATCGGAGACATGGCTGAAAAGGCCGGAGAGGCCACTAACGAAGCCCTGGGGCTCAACGACTAAGGCCAAAAGGAATAAATTGGGATCGAGCAGAGCCCATTCAATTCCCTTCGCCCGGGATACCTGAAGACAAATACGGCCTTATAAGAGAATGTCGATGGAACGGGGTCATGGAACACAGGCCAACGTTCCACGAGATAATAGATCACTTTGCACCTGCCCAAAATTGGGATAATGGGCAATTTTTCTCTTCCCCTCCGTAAAAATCTACTCCCTCCCCCCAATCCTTTCATTCAACAGAAAAACTGGAAAAAATTTTCCTCTTTTTCTGGTCTCCCAGAGAAAATTACGGTATGGTTGTCCTCACGTAATGGTGCCCAATCTGTTCCAAGCCAAAAAGGATCTCAAAATGGTAGATAAGTGGATAAAAACGATTCTGGCTCTCGTGGCCTTACTGGTCTTTCTGGCGCTCTTCCATTCCAAAGCGCAGGCCCAACAAAAAAAGTGGGAGTTGGGGACCGATATCGGGTTTTTGGCCCATACGTTGGACGACACGGTGTTCACCCTCAGTATGCAGGGCGATTATTACGTAAACAATGAGGTTTCCGTCGGTCCCCAACTTCTCATTTCACCCGTGGGTGACCTGACCCAGATCACCTTCGCTGGTATGGCACGCTACCATATCCCCATCGGCGCCATATCTCTCGTACCCTTTGGAGGTCTTGGGTTTGTGTATGCAGATTTAGAAAGGGGCCGGATCAATGACGACGATATCAGTTATATTTTACCCTTAGGGACCACCGCCATATTTCCGGTGAGCCAAAAGTTCTCTTTAGCCAGCACGCTGCTGTTTACCTTTCACGACCTTGATATTCATCGTCGTCGTCATGATGACCACTTTAACATCGGCCTGTTATTCGGGTTTCGATTCCACCCCTAATTCCCCAAGAACAGAAATCCTGGCTCAAAGGCCCCGCAGTGAATGGGGACCTCCAATCTATCCCTTCTAATTTTACTCCGTCACCGACTCCAAATATGTCGCAATTCGGTCTAAGGCAAGCGCATTCAATCGTTTTCCGTACCACCGAGGCATGACACGATCGGCATACCCCGGTACGATATATTTTCCCGGATTGAGGATTGATTCATGGATATACTCTCTCACGCTTTCTGCCGTGCCCTGATAATTTGGATCGGCTAACCGTAAAGGACCGTTGGTCCCCAATACCAGCCGGGGCCCTTGGCGCCCCTTCGCCGGTCCAATCCCCGGAATGGTATGACACACGGCACACCCCGATTGGACAAATAATTTATCCAACGGTTCTTTTCCGGTTGCCAAAGGAACGTCAAAGAGGGAAACCGTTTTTTTCTCTTTATTAGGGGGGTTCGATCTTGTCGCTTCTGGCTTGGCATCGGAAGAGACGGAGTCAGGAACAGCAGGTGATTGTGAGAAGAAATTCATGGAGAGCGTGGCCATCATACCGCAAGCCGCGACCATAAAGACGAGAAACCCTTCCCGGCCAACTTTTCCTCCGGCTTTTTTTTTGTTTTTCATACGAGTCTCGAATGCCCCTGCCTTCTAAAATCTCTTTTGGTTGTCCAACCCGATAAGGAAAAGAGTTTTTCAATCAATGATGAAGTCCTGTACCCTAATATCCATGATGGTGTCAAACCACCATGGAACGGCATGGTCTATTTCAATTATTCCTCTTTCTTGGCAACCTTCTCGCCTCGGAACGTAATGTATTAAAAAGGTGAACCACTCAAATAATCACATAAAAATCGATCCGCCAGGCCATCAGTTCGCGCCCCCTCACTTTCAAGCTCCCGGCTGGCTGAGGGGGCCACACTCGATGACTCTCATTCCCCGCTGGTGGATTCGTCCCCCCTTTCCCCCCAAAATGCCTAGTGAAGATCGAATTTTCCAAATTTCCCCGGACACGGGCTTATTGGCCAAATGTCATTGGCAGCACACCCCTGAGGACCAACCTACAATTCTCATGATACACGGCCTAGAGGGCTGCACAGAATCCCATTATATGCGTGGTCTGGCGAGAAAAATGTGGGAGTCAGGATGGAATTGTGTGCGTCTCAATCAACGGAATTGTGGAGGATCCGAACATCTCACTCCGACGCTGTACCATAACGGACTCAGCCAAGATTTAGCGTTCATAATCAAAGAACTGGCTGAAAAGGACAACTGTCACTCGATCTGGTTAGTGGGGTATTCCATGGGGGGCAATTTAAGCCTGAAGGTTGCCGGAGAATCGCAATCAATACTTCCCGCACTTACAGGGGTGGTCGTGGTTTGTCCGAATATACACCCGGCCGCATGTGTGATGGCGCTCCAGCACCCTTCCAATTGGATCTATCACCAATATTTTTTAAGAAGCCTAAAAAGCAAGCTTCGAAGAAAAGCCCAATTATTCCCGAACACGTGGGACCTGACGCATCTTCATGGGATACGAACCATGTGGGAATTTGACAATGTATATACGGCACCAGACGGCGGTTTTCGAGATGCACCCGATTATTACGAACAAAGCGCCGCTCGAAATGTTTTGGAACACATTTCCTGTCCCACGCTTATCATTACCGCCCAAGATGACCCATTCGTCCCGTTTTCGATATTTGGAGAGCAGACCCTGACTAAGAATTCTGCAATCCAATTACTCGCCCCACGGAATGGAGGACATTGTGGGTTCTTGCAACAGCCACAACCGCATGAAGATCGTTTTTGGGCAGAAAACCGAGTGGTGGAATTCATTCGGTTTCATGAAAACAGATGACCATCGGAGAAATTTCTGTTAGCCTCCTTGGAACCCAACTCGCTATGGCTTGCGACGATTCAATCAAATGGGCTAGAAACCGAATGATCGGGGCTTGAGCTTCACGATAATGGGTAGCGTATGAGTGTCAAACCCACTATTCAAAAAAAAGGCATACTCCAAGAACTACATAAACCCAACCAAAAATACTTGGAGGGATGGTTAGATGTTCCCGCCCATATCCACCATTCCGCCCATCGCATGGCCAACCCCCCAATGGAACGCCCGCAAAGCCGGGTTGAATTTCAACAATTACTCCAATGTTTAGGTATCCCGAGTGAGGACAGCGTCGTGGAGGAAAAAATTGGCTTTGGAGTCACCACCGCTTCCAATGGGGATCGCCTGATTGCTATCTGGGAGGCCCATACGGAATATTACGTCTATCAAATTTGGCACATTCCTCATGATCCTGAACAACTACTAGGCTTTGGTCCCCTCACCTATCCGGGTTACGCCTTTCCCTTCTCTCCTCTGGGAATTGAGGTGAATGCCTTAGACATCTTAGTCACACCAAAGCGGGAGTATGATACGCAAGATTTACAGGCTCGCCTTCCAGGACCGCAACTCTATGGCAGTCGGGTGTTGGGTGAAACGATCAACGTGGCCACCAGCTTTACCCCCGATGAACATGGACGAGAGCGATACTTGATCTGGGCTGCTTCTCCTTCAGACATTCGTCCCAAATTACCCAGACTTATCGACATCATCATTACCTTAGAGAATTACACCCACCTCATCCTTCTTCCCTATCAGGCGTTTTCTCGTGCCGTCGATCAAGTGCAAATGTTTGAACAACGGCACCTGTATCAACGCAGTCTCATCACGAAAGAGTTAACCAAAGCCAACCACTCCACCCTCCAACAATGGTTGGAAGGGCTCACTCACGATTTTTTAGAAGTGGGCCGACTCGCGGACTCCATGCGATATCGATTATCGGCCTCAGTGCCTTATGACAGAATCGTGCAAAGCAACCTCAAGGCCATACAGGAACACCCCTTGTCCTTTGGACGAACCCTTTCCGATTATTTCAGGTGGAAAATCACCGGCGTCGCGGATGGGTATCAACAACTTCTGACGAGAATCCATGCTCTCGAACAGGATTTCGAGGGAACCATCGCGGTATTGCGCACCAAGGTCGAACTGGCCAGGCAGGAGCAAAACCTTCTGTTACAGGATCAAAACACAAAGCTGTTAGCCAGTGTGGATAAGACGACCAAAAGCCAGGCCATCCTCCAACAAACCGTGGAGGGGCTTTCCGTGATCGTCATCGCGTATTATATGAGTGGACTCGCCCACTACGTCTTCAAAGCCCTTCACGAGATAGGGTGGCTGCCCGATTATGTCATTGTGTCAGGTCTTTTTGTCCCCGTCGCACTCGGCCTTTCCTTTGGGATAATATCCTGGGGGAAGGCTCGAATCCTTAAGGCCAATTCACCGTCTCCCCCCTCCATCACACCAGCCGAATAACCCAATAGTCGTTGGCTTCTCCATATTCTTTGGACTGAGGAATTTCAGACATCCGAGATGTCCTAAAACTTTCCCAACTCAACGAAATATCCTGTAACTCCTTTCAATGACAATCGTCCCTGCCCGCATTTAAGCCCAGGGATGTTTTTACCGATTATTTTTACATTCGGAAAAAGGATTTCTTTTAATGACCTGCCCCTCTTATTGGTGAACCTCATGCCGTCTCCCCAAGAATTGATCAAAAAAGACCCCTCACTCCTGACCCTTCCCGACGTGTACCTGGAAGTGAAACGAGTCATCGATCATCCTGAATCGACCATGGCTGATCTCTCCCGGGTTATCAGTATCGATCCAGGAATGACCGCCACCATACTCAAGCTCGTCAATAGCGCATTTTATGCCATGCCCAGAAAAGTAGAGACCGTGTCTCGTGCGGTTGGGCTCTTGGGAATGCAGCCCGTCCACGATCTGGTCCTAGCGATGTCCATAACCACCACGTTCTCCGGGATGACTCAGCAGGTCATGAATATGAACATCTTCTGGGCCAATAGTTTTTTTAGCGGACTCGCTGCCAGAGAATTAGCCAGGAAATGCTACTTGGTCGATAGCGAACGCATGTTTGTCGAAGGATTACTTCGCGATCTGGGACACTTACCGATGTACGAATTTCTGCCAGAGAAGTCGGAGGAAGCCATGCGAAGAGCTGGAGAATCCGGGGAACCTCTCCATCTGGTAGAACAGGAACTCATGGGGTTTGATTTCACTCAAGTCGGGAAAAGCCTGGTCGAGGAATGGAACCTTCCCATAAATTTGGGGGAAGCCATCTTACATCACCAGCAACCCTCGCAAACTCCAGACTATGGGTTTGAAGCGGCGATCCTAAACTTCGCGTATGCCCTAACCGAAGGGTTCCAAGCCCCCAATGGGCAAGGCAACTGGCAGGCGATAGTCGCGCCGGAATCATGGGAACTCACAGGACTCGACGAGGAATCTGTCAAAATTTGCATGCTGGAGGCCGGAAAACAGTTGTCTAGCATGTTAGAACTGATGGATGAGGCCAGAACACAGGTTGCCTAATTCGATCAATACTCCCACCTTTTCTCAAAGCACAAAAGACCTTCTGCCATAGCGCCAATATTTTTCTATTTTTTTCTTTTGAAATCTTGGTTAAGGGAACCAGAATCTCCCATTTACCCCGTACACATTCCAGTTAGAGCCGGTTCTGCCTCCTGCTCCCATTGAGCAAATTTACCCGTCCGTGGACCATCGTCTGTCCACTCCCCGACCGTGTTCCGACCAGCCTGTTTGGCCGCATATAACGCTTTATCAGCTTGATCGATGAGTTCCAACGGGTCCGAGGCACCCCAATCGATACAAGACACACCAAAACTCATCGTGATCTTCTGTCCAGAAGTCGTCCGGACCATTTGACTGGCGAGTTCTTCGATTTCCTTACGAATTCGTTCAGCGGCCAAAGCGGTTCCCTCTGGACCCTGACCGGGTAAGATGAGACAAAATTCTTCCCCACCATACCGCCCGATAATATCAGTAGGACGAATCGTATTACTTAATATTTTGGCTACGCCTTGAATCACCTTGTCACCGACCGCATGTCCATACCGATCATTGAAGGACTTAAAATGATCGATATCCGTCATGATACACCCCAACTTCCCCTCTGGGGACTGGCCGATGGACCATTGATCTTCAAAGGCTTCGAACAGGGCTCGCCGATTAAAACACCCTGTCAGGGGATCGCGCATGGCCAATTTTTCTAATTCAGCTTTAGAATCCTCCAACGCCTGAATCGTGGTCTGCAATTGGGTCACGTCATCGAAGGACACCAACATGCCACGGATGCCCTGGCGTTCATCCAAAATTGGTGAACAATTCACCCGAAATTTCACCTTTACCCCATCATCTTTTTTCAACATTAAGGGAAAATCAAGCTCCATACATTTATCCTGGCGGGCCGTGACCCAAGGGAAATGTAATAAGGGGTTTGTCGGGTCAGGAGAAGACCAATGGAAGATTTCCAGTTTTTTACTCAGAAGGTCGGCCGAATCCACCTTGACGATTTCTCCAAAGGCCCGATTGGCCAATACGATTCGTTCATCATTATCCAAAAGCACCACGCCTTCGGTCAGAACATCAAAGGCGGCTTTCACCCTCATAGGAACGACCGAGCTCGGATCAAGCTGGCGAAGCATCCGTTTCATGTATAAGAAATACCCCAAAAACCCCGAACAGACGACCAGGGCTAAAAATTGGACCCAGGAATTTTCAAAAAATCCCTGCCACCCCTGATCCAATTTTTCTTGAAACCGGACCTGAACAGTCCCCCAACGATCAGCATCATGATAAATCGGAACTTGAATATTTTCAGGAGTAGAGGTATCACCTTCAGGTTGTTCCCACATCTCAAGGTGAGGACCGGCCTGAGCGAACAGCTCGCCATTACCCAGGATGAGGGCAACCGATTCAATATCTTCATTCCGTTCCACGAGTAATTCGAAAGCTTCCTGAATTCCGCGACTATCTCCATTCTTGGCCAACAAGGAATATTGAACTCCCAATGCTTCACTGTATTTTTGTCGATAATGAAAATCGTGGGCCGCTTCATCCGGAACCAAATTCACAGCCAAGTCACTCATAAGGAGAATGCTTAATGTCAGAGAAACCAACCCCAAACTCATCCAGAAAACAGGTGTAGGACGTTTCATGTGGATTTTCTTTTATCCTCAGAAGGCAAAGGGACATCTTCGGAAGTGGTTGGGGAATGAAGAATCTGTGTCAAGCCGTGATGTTCCCGAATTTCCAGGTTGTCTGCCTTCCTCACTTCTTCCAGCCACGCTTGACGCTCTTTCTTATCCATTCCCAGTATGGGAATAGGGTCAAATTGTCGCCAGGCCGGGAGAACCGCGAAGAAACTGGCTAAAAGGGTCCCTCCCCGAATAAGCCAGGTGACAAATCCAGCAGTAAGCGTGAGGCCTGTCCCTTTGAGCATATCCACAAAAAAGGACCCCTCTTCGGAAGCCTTCTCCATGGATTGTTGTAACCCTTCTGAGAAAGACCGCAAATGTTCAAGACTCTCGGCGGATAATTGGTTTTGGGTCATGACCCCCGGATCGGGGTAATAAGCCCGAATTTGGTCGGAGGTGGTGGCCCAGGAAGCTGGACGCAAAAACGGGGGTAATTCCAGGACATCCTGGAACTCTCCCAATGATCGAGTGTCTTGGCCATCCTCGGGCCCGCGAGACAACAACGATGTCCCGCCGATAAATTCCCCATATAAACCTGCAGTGAACGGTGCGGTCGGAGAAGATGGGGTGGAAGGGTCAGTCCCCGCTCCCACAGAGGTGTCCAAATTGGTTTGCGGATTCTCCTTGGGTACAGGATCGGGATTGGGTGGCGGTGGAGGCGGGTCAGGGGTCGGATTTGGGGGCACGTTCGGAGGACCTTCCTGTTCATCTTCAACGGTAATCGTCAGGTCTTGCGTATCCACTCCCCCATTGCCATCAGCCACTTGTACCGTCACCTCATACACCCCGTCGGTGTTGGCATCCGTCGGCGTCTCATAGTCGGGCGCGGCCGTGAACGTCAACACCCCGCTGCCGGGGTTCAGCGTAAACAAGCCCGCATCCGCCCCGCCCACGATCGTGTACGTCAGCGTATCCGCCGGCACATCCACATCCGTCGCCGTCACCGTCGTCACACTCGTCTGATTTTCTTGGGCATTCACCCCGGCCGTCGCCCCACCCCCATCACTCGTGATCACGGGCACTTCATTCGTATTCGTGACGGTCACCGAGATCGCTTGTGTGTCAGTCCCCCCGTTGCCATCCGCCACCTGCACCGTCACCTCATACACCCCGTCGGTGTTGGCATCCGTCGGCGTCTCATAGTCGGGCGCGGCCGTGAACGTCAACACCCCGCTGCCGGGGTTCAGCGTAAACAAGCCCGCATCCGCCCCGCCCACGATCGTGTACGTCAGCGTATCCGCCGGCACATCCACATCCGTCGCCGTCACCGTCGTCACACTCGTCTGATTTTCTTGGGCATTCACCCCGGCCGTCGCCCCGCCCCCATCACTCGTGATCACGGGCACTTCATTCGTATTCGTGACGGTCACCGAGATCGCTTGTGTGTCCAGTCCCCCGTTGCCGTCCGCCACCTGCACCGTCACCTCATAGATTCCGTCCCCATTGGCATCCGTCGGCGTCTCATAGTCGGGCGCGGCCGTAAACGTCAACACCCCGCTGCCGGGGTTCAGCGTAAACAGGCCCGCATCCGCCCCGCCCACGATCGTGTACGTCAGCGTATCCGCCGGCACATCCACATCCGTCGCCGTCACCGTCGTCACACTCGTCTGATTTTCTTGGGCATTCACCCCGGCCGTCGCCCCACCCCCATCACTCGTGATCACGGGCACTTCATTCGTATTCGTGACGGTCACCGAGATCGCTTGTGTGTCCAGTCCCCCGTTGCCGTCCGCCACCTGCACCGTCACCTCATAGATTCCGTCCCCATTGGCATCCGTCGGCGTCTCATAGTCGGGCGCGGCCGTAAACGTCAACACCCCGCTGCCGGGGTTCAGCGTAAACAGGCCCGCATCCGCCCCGCCCACGATCGTGTACGTCAGCGTATCCGCCGGCACATCCACATCCGTCGCCGTCACCGTCGTCACACTCGTCTGATTTTCTTGGGCATTCACCCCGGCCGTCGCCCCGCCCCCATCACTCGTGATCACGGGCACTTCATTCGTATTCGTGACGGTCACCGAGATCGCTTGTGTGTCCAGTCCCCCGTTGCCGTCCGCCACCTGCACCGTCACCTCATAGATTCCGTCCCCATTGGCATCCGTCGGCGTCTCATAGTCGGGCGCGGCCGTAAACGTCAACACCCCGCTGCCGGGGTTCAGCGTAAACAGGCCCGCATCCGCCCCGCCCACGATCGTGTACGTCAGCGTATCCGCCGGCACATCCACATCCGTCGCCGTCACCGTCGTCACACTCGTCTGATTTTCTTGGGCATTCACCCCGGCCGTCGCCCCACCCCCATCACTCGTGATCACGGGCACTTCATTCGTATTCGTGACGGTCACCGAGATCGCTTGTGTGTCCAGTCCCCCGTTGCCGTCCGCCACCTGCACCGTCACCTCATAGATTCCGTCCCCATTGGCATCCGTCGGCGTCTCATAGTCGGGCGCGGCCGTAAACGTCAACACCCCGCTGCCGGGGTTCAGCGTAAACAGGCCCGCATCCGCCCCGCCGACGATCGTGTACGTCAGCGTATCCGCCGGCACATCCACATCCGTCGCCGTCACCGTCGTCACACTCGTCTGATTTTCTTGGGCATTCACCCCGGCCGTCGCCCCGCCCCCATCACTCGTGATCACGGGCACTTCATTCGTATTCGTGACGGTCACCGAGATCGCTTGTGTGTCCAGTCCCCCGTTGCCGTCCGCCACCTGCACCGTCACCTCATAGATTCCGTCCCCATTGGCATCCGTCGGCGTCTCATAGTCGGGCGCGGCCGTAAACGTCAACACCCCGCTGCCGGGGTTCAGCGTAAACAGGCCCGCATCCGCCCCGCCGACGATCGTGTACGTCAGCGTATCCGCCGGCACATCCACATCCGTCGCCGTCACCGTCGTCACACTCGTCTGATTTTCTTGGGCATTCACCCCGGCCGTCGCCCCACCCCCATCACTCGTGATCACGGGCACTTCATTCGTATTCGTGACGGTCACCGAGATCGCTTGTGTGTCCAGTCCCCCGTTGCCATCAGCCACCTGCACCGTCACCTCATAGATTCCGTCCCCATTGGCATCCGTCGGCGTCTCATAGTCGGGCGCGGCCGTAAACGTCAACACCCCGCTGCCGGGGTTCAGCGTAAACAGGCCCGCATCCGCCCCGCCGACGATCGTGTACGTCAGCGTATCCGCCGGCACATCCACATCCGTCGCCGTCACCGTCGTCACACTCGTCTGATTTTCTTGGGCATTCACCCCGGCCGTCGCCCCGCCCCCATCACTCGTGATCACCGGCGCATCGTTGACAGGCGTCACGTTGAGCGTCACCGTCACCGTATTTGAATCGGCAGTGCCATCGTTGGCCTTGTAAGTGAACGAGTCAACGCCGCTGAAATTCGGGTCGGGGGTATAGGTAAACGTGCCGTCGGCATTCAAGACCAGTGTTCCATTACTGACGTCGGTGACGAGTATCGCCGTGAGCGGATCACCGTCAACATCGGTGTCATTGTTCAGGACCGACGACCCGACATTCTCAAACCATCCCACGGTGCCACCCACTTCTGTCGCCACCGCCACATCCAGATCGCCGTCGCCATCTAAGTCCGCAGCGGTGACCCACCTTGGGCCATCGATCGCATTGGTGATGACCTGTTCGGCACCAAAGCTGCCCAGCCCGTCGGTGTTCTCAAACCACACCACAGTGTCGTCAAAATACGCCGCGGCGAGCACGTCCAGGTCCCCATCGCCATCCACATCGGCGGCTATTGCTGACCGTGCTCCATTGGCCAGATTGGTGATGACCTGCTCGGCGCCAAAGCTGCCTAGCCCATCGGTGTTCTCAAACCACGCCACGGTGTCGCCGTCATACGCCGCCGCCAGTACGTCTAGATCGCCGTCGCCGTCAAGATCGGCAGCTCGGACCGAGGTGGCGTTAATGGCCAGATTGGTGATGACCTGCTCGGCACCAAAGCTGCCCACCCCGTCGGTGTTCTCAAACCACGCCACGGTGTCGTCGTTGGCCGAGGCCACGAGCACATCCAGATCACCATCGCCGTCAACATCGGCAGCGACCACCGATTGCGCAGACTCAGCCTGATTGGTGATGACCTGTTCGGCGCCAAAGCTACCAAGCCCATCGGTGTTCTCGAACCACGCCACGGTGTCGTCCAGTTGTGATGCCGCCAGCACGTCCAGATCGCCATCGCCGTCGACATCGGCCGCGGTGACTGATCTGGCGAAATCGGCCGCATTGGAGATCACCTGCTCCGGGCCAAAACTGCCCGCCCCGTCGGTGTTCTCAAACCACGCCACGGTGTCGTCCAGCAGCGATGTCACGAGCACGTCCAGATCCCCATCGCCGTCAAGATCCGCGACCTCAACTGAACTGGGCCATTCTCCCGAATTACTGATCACCTGCCCAGCGCCGAAGGTGCCCAGCCCGTCAGTGTTCTCAAACCATGCGACCCTGTCGTTGTTAAATGACGTGGACACCAGGTCCAGATCGCCGTCACCGTCGATATCCCCGGCGACCACGGCATGGGCGGCGGCACCCGACGTATCAATTAACTGCTCGGATCCGAAAGCGGATGACGTGGTGGTTACTACGGTATCTTCGTCCAACGTATAGCTATCCGGGTTGGCAACCGGCGCATTGTTGGCCGTAGCCATGACATTCTCCGCGAACTCGGAGGTATCGCCGAAGGTCCCACTACCGTTATCCACCGTGGCCGTGGCCGTCACAAAGTCACCCGCCGCGACTGTCGCCGCTAACGGGACGCTAAACGTGGCGTTCCCGCTGCCATCCGTCGTCACATCCACAAAGCCCAGGTACGTTTCCCCTTCCCCATGGCCTGAAGAATCCTGTCCAGCCGCGAGTGTATTGCTGAAAAATTCGATACGGAAATCGGTGGAGGCTGTGGAATTGAGCGACCCGCTTAGGGTGATCGTCCCTATTCCATCCGTCACGACACTCGTCAGCACTGGGAAGTTTTGAAGAGAATTGGGGCCAGTGTCCGCATCGTCCGAATCATTGGCGGTCACCCCAAACCCATCTTCCGTACCCCCACTCAAATTGATCCCCAAGTCGGTATTGGCGTAGAGCTGATTGCCCAACAGGGTATTGTCCGTGCCAGCAGTCGACACCAAATGAATGCCATAGGCTTGATTATAGGCCATCACGTTCCCCGCTCCTGCTGCGGTCCCACCGATGGTATTGCTATTGGCACCAATCGAGAGTTCAACCCCACTCAGCCCATTCCCCAGATCCACGGTCCCCGTCATATCCGTCCCGATGACATTGCCTTCGACGGCATTATTGGCCGTCCCCGTGCCCTTTAAGGAGACCCCCCGTTGATCGTTCCCACTGATGACATTGCCCGTCCCCGCCGCCGTCCCGCCAATCATATTGTTCGTCGCGCCCGTACTCAGCAGGATGCCATCCCACGCATTGCCCAGATCGGCCGTCCCCGTCACATCCGTCCCAATCTTGTTGCCTTGCACCACATTCCCACTGGTCCCGGTATCGACAAGATTGATCCCGTTTTGGTCATTCCCGCTGATGACATTGCCTGCTTCGACCGCCGTGCCGCCAATCGTATTGTTCGCAGCCCCCCCACTGATGAGCACCCCATGCCACGTGTTTCCCAAATCCACCGTCCCCGTGGCATCGGTGCCAATAAAATTCCCCTGTAGGACATTACCCGTCGTGCCACTCCCGGAAATACGCACGCCATAGTTGTCATTTCCGCTGATCAGATTTCCGGCCCCAGCCACGGTCCCACCGATGATGTTGTTGGTGGCCCCACTCGTCACCAGGACCCCTGTGCCCGAATTACCAAGATCAACGGTTCCGGACACATCCGTGCCAATGTAGTTCCCCTGAATGATTGTCCCGGTCGTGCCGGACCACAGGAGGATACCCTGGCTGTTTCCCGAGATGACGTTGCGTTGGGCTGTGGTACTCCCACCGATCATCGTATCGCTTGAGGCAATGATCTCAATCCCTGCTCCAGCGTTGAGGGCCAGGGTCGTTCCATCCACCTCCAACCCAATGTAGTTTCCCTCAATGAGGTTCCCGTTTGAATGGTCGATCAAAATCCCGTTACTGGGGAATTGCGTGATCGCGAAACCCCGGATCGTGCTTCCATCACTTCCGGACATCAGTGAGAACCCAGCCGGCACACCGCTCACCAAGGTCCCATCTATCGTCATCACCGGACTGCTCACAAAATCCGGCTCCGTCGTGCCGTCGATAATCACCGCATCCGTGATATCGGGCAGCCCCGATAACACACTGATCGTATGCGGCCCGACGCCAGAGATGTTAAAGTGAATTTCATCCGGCGTTGACCCATCGAGGTTGGCGGTATTGTTGGTGGCCAGCATGGCTTCCCGTAAGGAAATAAACCCGTCAGCACCCTTGTCGGTTAGAAGGGCCGCAATGGAGGACGTATCCCCATCAGCCACATCACTGGTGGTATCGACGATCAATACCCCCGCGACACTGGAAGTGGCTACCACATTTTGCGCAAATTCCGAAGTATCCCCGTAGTTACCTCCACCTAAATCCACTGTTGCGGTAGCGGTGATAAATTCTCCAGCAACAACCGTGGCAGAAATGGCCTCGCTGAAGGTCGCCTCACCCGAACCATCTGTCGTCACTGTGGCAAACCCCAGGTACCGTTCGGCTTCGCCCTGGCCACTGGCGTCGGCGGTCACGCTGGCGAAAAACTCGATCCGGTAATCCTGAGTCAGCCCATCGGTGTCGAGCGTGCCATCCACCGTGATCGTCCCCATCCCGTCTGTCACGGCCCCGGTGAGCACGGGAAAATTCTGAAGATTGTTGGATCCGGTATCCGGGTCGTTGACGTCGTTGGCAGTAACCCCGTTACTATCAAGGTCAATCCCCAAACCCGCGTTGGAATAAATCTGATTACCCAGAATGGCAACCCCGGTCACACTAGATGGGACTAAGAGTACCCCCGCCGAATCGTTAAACGCGATCGTGTTGCCGGAACCAACCGATGCACCACCGATGATGTTGTTATCCGCATCAGACCCAATCACGACACCTTCAAAGAGGTTTCCTAAATCGAGAACCCCCGTGATATCCGTCCCAATGAAATTCCCCGTGATTGTATTGCTATTTGATCCGGTTCCCAAAATAGACACACCCACTTGATTGCCTGAAATAATGTTCGCTTCACCCGCTCCGCTTCCGCCAATCGTATTCCCTGAACTATTAATGGTTATGCCATGTTCACCATTGCCAAAACCGGCAATCGAAGTGCCAGCCACATTCGTCCCGATATAGGTGCCGTGAACCGTATTATTAGAACTATTAATTTCAATCCCGTGCCCAGCAAACTGATTGATCACCAGCCCCTTGATCGTACTGCCGTCACTTCCGGCGACAAGCTGCAATCCTTTTTTCGCAGACGCGGCCCCTCCTGTGATACCGCTGCCGTCCAACTCGATGATGGGAGAACCGCCATAATCAGGCTCAGTCGTCCCGTCGATGATGACCGTGTCGGTTATCGTTGGCAGCACTGAGCCGAGCGCGATGGTATGCGGCCCCGCCCCGGCAATGTTAAATGAAATGGTGTCGGTGCCCGTCGTGTTGTTCGCGGCCGTGATGGCCTCGCGGAGTGAAATATTCCCATCTGCGCCCTTATCAGCCATCAAAGCTGAAATGGAAGAGGTATCACCGTCCGCGGTATCACTGGTCGTATCCACCACCAAAGGATTGCTCGAGGCAAAGAGTTCGTCAATATCGGCGGCTGTCAGGGCTCGATCATAGACTCGAACATCATCAATCAAGCCATCGTAGGGAAATTGGATGCCGCCGGTGTCATCTAGCGCCCCAATCTGCATATCATCGATAAAGCTCACGTCATCGAAAAACGCCGTGGTACTGGCGTTGCCGTCAAGATAGGTCAGATTCCCGCTTGTCACTTGCACACCATCTATGAATAATTTGTTCCCGCTTCCATCCACCGTCACAGCAATATGATGCCACGCATTATCATTGAGTGAAATGTTGGCTTCGACATTTACGACAACGGTTCCCCCCTCTTGTACAACCCAGAACAGTTCTCCATTATCAATCCCCATCCCTGCCCCACTTGGCTCGGACCGGTCGTAAAGAGAAAACACATATTGCGACCCGCCATCAGTCGTTTTCACCCATGCTGCGATGGTACCCTGGGTCAACCCACTGAAATTGCCGACATGGGTCGAGAGGTCAACATAGTCATCCAGCCCATCCGTCGAGAGTTTGCCTTCCCCGATGATGTCCGTGGAGTCGGTCGTGTCTATCGACGCCCCGTTGGTCAGGGTTCCGTCATAATTATTCCCGCTGGAATCTGTCGCATCGGCATCGAACGTCCAATGGCCTTGGAGATTCGTCGTAATATCCAGCAGCCCTCCGAAACCGGCTTGGGCCTCGGCCTCCACCACCACCGCACTTTCGATGGTGCCCGTTTGGAGTTCAAGATCCCAGTCCCCACCCAGCTCCGCACTTCCAGTCATGTCCTGACTGGCGGCAATATCGGCTCCGGTGAGTTCCGCCAGCAGAGAGGCCGCCTCTTGCCCAGCCTCACCTTCCCCAAAGTTGCAGCCATAGATCAGGAAGTCCGCTTCTTGAGACAAGGCCTCGTTTATGACCATCAATTCATCGGCATATTCCCCTTGCATGGACTCAACCGTCAGTCTCCCTGTCCCTAACTGGAGTTCTCCCTGACTTCCATGGGAAATGACATGAATCGCATCGATATCTGAGCGCTCTCCCAGAATCTCGGCGATGTGTTCGAGGCCATCACGGGTGGAATCCAAGAGGACCACCTCCGCCTGCGGATCGATCCCCTCCATGAGGGTATGAAAATCTTCAACACTGGTATCGATGAACACAATCTCTTGACGTTCGGAAGGGCCAGTGAGTG
This sequence comes from Nitrospirales bacterium, assembly GCA_965223495.1. Lineage (GTDB taxonomy): Bacteria > Nitrospirota > Nitrospiria > Nitrospirales > UBA8639 > Nitrospira_E. Next base: position 2,551,159 of record OZ245001.1, read on the forward strand.
AAAGGGAAGGAGATCCAGCAACATCAAAAGTTGATGGATCCGCATCAAGGGATTCTAAAGATTCCGAGGGTGTTTCTCCCTCGTTTGTGGGAGGAGAGGATGCTTCTTGAGAACTTTGTTCCTGCATAAGCTCTCCACCCGTGACGAAGGCCGCAGCGTCGAACATAATCCGCGGTTCGAGCGCGAGAAGGGAAACGGCCAAACCCTGGGCCCTCTGGGTTTCCCCTGAGGGCCTTAAACGGGATTTGGTCTGCATATTGTTGTAGGGACTAGACATTGGTCTGATACCTTTTGGTCGAGCCACGTTTCAATTTCAGGCTTCCTAGACCTCAGCCTGCCTTGTCTACAGGAGGAAGAGTCTTTCAAACAACCTGATCTCATGTCGGGAAAACTAGAGAGGGGGAAGCACAAGAGAGACCACGGAAAAGCTCGGGCAGCATTCACCTATAGTCTCGGCAATTCAGTCATTTCCTTGCGTACGTTGGTAGAATTTTTCCTGGTTCTTTCCCCCTTTAGTCGAGTTACTGATGATTGTTTTTTCTCTATGATCACCATAAAACCTTGATCCGATTTTTAACGTGTAAACGACCCAAGAAAGACCATTGGTCATGAAAACCATTTTTTTCGGGCACCTCTCTTAGATGCCGCTTTCTCGAATGAACACCGCACTAACCCGATCCCAGAATTCTCCCATTACACTGCGCGGTTCACCTCGGACTTGAACCACCCCCGGAATCACCTGCTGCCAATCCCTAGTGGGCTCTTGGAGGGATAACTCGACCCAATACATCGAAGACTCCGGTATGAGAGCACCCTGTTCGTTTTTTCGAATCGGTACCGTCCCCTCATACACCGATGCCAAGTAGGGAACGGTTAATTCCGATTCTGCCACCTGATGAACGTCCCGCAATTGAACCGGGTGGGCCGGCCGAGCAGGATCATCGGGATAAAACCATCCATCGTTTCCCTGAACTAACCGGGCATGGTCCTCTTCCTTCGTTAAGGCCCGCACCAGGTATTCCTGGTCATCAATCAGGTACGCGAGCGGCATTTGGGTGTTGACCCACCGTCCGGGATGCAGGGATGGGGTGAGCTCCATCACCAGTCCTGAAATAGGTGCTCGTAACGTGAATGCCTCACGTACCTGCAAGAGCCCATCCCGCTTTTTTTGGTAGCCTTCCAACACTTTTTTTAAGACCTGATGGTTTTCCCGGTCAGTCGGATAGGCCACACCCCGTTGAAGTCGAATGCGCTGTTCCGCGATTTGATGTTCCAACTCACGGATTTGCTGATCCACCAAGGGTGACTCCAACATAATTAAAGGCTCCCCCTGTTCAACCCGTTCTCCTTCCTGAACCAAGACGTTCACGATTTTGGCGGGAGCGGGGGGGAAAATGGTGGTGTGTTCATGGGCTTCCAGGACCGCCGGCATCGCCACCATCCGATCCAATGGGAAAACACTCAGAATCAATAGACCAAGTACCCCAGCGGCGATCAGTCGACCCGAGCAGAAGATTTTCATTTCCTGGCGTCGGGACCACCAGATCTGCCCTTCCTGGTAAAGAGGCCAACCCAGAAACCATCCCATCTCGACAAAAAAGAGCAGAAGGCCCAGCACTTTAAAGAAAAAGTGGTAGACCACAATAGCAATCCCGAGAAACAACAAAGCCCGGTACATCCAGGTCGTCCAGGCAAAGCCAACGAGAAATCGTTGACGAAGGGGCGGAAAGGTTTCAGGTGGGGGATCATCCCACCCAAAAAGCACGTTTCGGAGTTTCCAGCGACCCAATGCAAATGATCTTCCTTGCAAATTCGGCACGCCCAACCAATCGGAAAGGACATAGTACCCGTCAAAACGAAGCAGGGGATTCAGATTGATCACCAAACCCATCACCCAACTGGTGGTGGCCAAGACAAAGCACACACTTTTCACGACCCCTTCGGGACAGAAATTCCACAGGAATGTGGCAAGCATGGCTACGCTCAGCTCGACCAACGTTCCCGCGGCTGCAATGGCCGATCTTTGTGTTCGGGAGGGTAATTTCCAAGAATCCGTCGTATCGGTATAGAGGACGGGTATCATCAATAAGAAGGCAATTCCCATCGTATGGACTCGACAGCCATACCGAGCCGCGGTGTAGGCATGCCCCATTTCATGGAGGACCTTCACTCCGATAAACGCGATCAAGTAGAACACCAGCCCTTCAAACGAGAAAAAATGTAAAAAGGTATGAGCAAAAGCATTCCAATGACGGCCCACCCCAATAAGCCCGGTGACTCCCAACAGCCCAACTATCATTCCGGCCGGTTTGGTAAACAGGGGTTCCACAAACCGTCGGGTTTGGCGTAAAAAAGAATAGGGATTCCATAGGGGAATACGGAAGAACAAATATTGGTGGAGCAGGCGCGATGCCCAATGTCCCCGAGCTTTTTCGGCCTGATTTAACAAGGCCTTACTACATCCTTGGGGAGCCTCTCTGGTCAGATTGTGGCGGAATAAAAATTGGATTAATTCCTGGACATCCGCCTGCGTGACTGAGGCCGTCGTCGTTTCCCTCACTTTTTCCACGAGAGAATGAGCCCGCCCCATGCTCCAATGCGCGAGCATTTGAAAGGCCATCCAACTGATCTGAAAATATTGATGCCGAACGGGATCGAAAATATTCCAGGTAGGCACTCCCTCCGGGGTGGGTGCTCCGGGGAGTACATCCAAATCTTCCCGTATAGGAGGAAGCGGCAGATCATCAGGCATGGAAGACCTCCCCATTACCAACCCAGCGTTTGACGAAAAAATGTGAGGGGACGTCGAAACAGGAAAAAAAAGAGCGACACCCGGTCCCCATATATTTTTGCCGTTCCCTGCCAGCCAATCCGAATGCTGCCGGGAGATTCCGTGAACTGAGCCTTGACTCTGTAGGCCAGAATCTCAGTCGGCAAAACCTGAGCCTGATAACTTGCATGTGTGAGCGTGGCCGGTATGGCCTTTAACGGATGCGCATTGAGGAAAACCTCCACTTCCGCCCCTTCGCGCAGGACAATCGCATCATCCACGGGGAGATCAATTTTTAATTCGTAGTCTTTCGGGTTGGCTACCTCCATGATGCGTTCGCCCACCACCACGGGCTTCCCAATCCACTTAGATTTTTCTTCAAAAAGGACAATACCCGTACGTGGTGCTTTGACTTCTACCTTATCCAGCACCTCAAATGCATAGTCCCGCTGGGCCTCCTTCAGCTGGACTTCCGAAGCTTGAACCGGCATATTGGCTCCGGTTTCTTCATCAAGAAAAGCTCCTTGCGCAACCTTGTGATATTCCATGAGGCCCACCGCCAAGTCTTTCTCCGCGACTTCATATTGATTGCGAAACGTGGTGTCTTCATAGCGGAATAAGGTGGCCCCCGATCGAACCACCGTATTGGGTTCGACCAGAATTTCTGAAATGACGCCATCCAGGGGAGCGGCAATCACCGCGGGATCGTGCGCAATAACTTCCACCGGCGCTAACGTTGAAAGGGGAACGGGAATGCACAGGGCTCCGACTATGAGTGCCAGCACACCCCACACCCACCCTTTGGACATGCTCCAAAAGTTGTGTGCTTTTCTCTTGCCTCCCAAGGCTTGCCAGGAATGGGCCGCCGTTTCAGCCAATCGCCGAACAACCTGAATTTCGGCCTCGACCCAGGCCTTTTCCCGGCCCAGCCATACTCCCCCGACGAGTTGGTTCGTGGTTCCGACTAGGGGACACCAAAGAACAAAGGGAAAGGCAAATCGCTTCCAGTCCGCATGTAAATCCTCAGGGCATTGTGCCGACGTCAGCTGACATGGTTCATGGAGGATAGATTTTTTTCCGAAGACCGTGAGGACTTGTTCTATCCAAGACACCATTGGGGCCTGTCGATCTATGATGGCCAAACTCGAGACCGCTTCCAGATTTGCGGTTCGACCTCCGAACGGCCGCATCGAAAACACACAGGCTTGACGAAACGGCACGAGACGGCGCGGTTCATTCGCCAATAGAAAACACAGCTCTTTCAGAGTCTGGGCCCGTCGAATCTGGCTTTCCAATTGAAGGAGGGCCACCAAGATCTTAGAGTCGTTAGGATAGAGTTCCTCTCGCAGGGCAGGATCGGTCGAATCCTTCGGCTTATGCACTGGGTTTTCAGGAATAGATGGTTCAAGGACCTGTGCTCCATTGCCCCCTTGAACGTTTTTCTGACTTCCGGGTTCCATCCTTACACTTTCCTTATGCCTTTATTCTTCAAGCCTGTCTCCTCGTCCTCAGAGAAGAAGACCCCCTCTCATTTGACCGAGGCGGTTGATCGCGGCGTGGTATTGGGTTTGAATTTTTTTCGTGCGCGCTTGTTGGTGAATGTGTTGTCGGCAAAGCGGGCACTGCCACTCATCCCCGCCAAGACATCCGGGGGAGTCTTTTGAAATCGCCCAAACACACGAATTGTTTGACTCACCGGATCTACTCGCGCACCGATTCCTACGACCTTCGCTGGATAGACTTCCTGGGTTTCATCGATAAAGAACGAAAACGGGCTCTCCGGACGCATCCATCGGAGAGAAGAAGACGGGAGAATTAACTCGATATCAAATTCTTTATCATTCAAGATACTGAGAAGCTCATCGAATGGATTCACACTTTCATGAGGATTGACGAGTCTCTTGACGACCCGTCCGGAGAACGGGGCGGTAATGTGACAGTGACTGACCACCACCTTGGCCCCTTTGACCGCCGCCTTGGCCTTATCCCATTCGGCCTGCGACATCTCCACTTCCAAACGCCCGATGCCGTGCAGCGTCGCCAGCTCTTGATTATTCAGGACCATGGTCTGTCGAGCTTTCAATTCGGCCTTTGCAGCAGCTAATTCTGCATAATATTTGTCACAATCAAATTCAACGAGGGTTTGGCCTTTTTTAAACCGTTGTCCATCCCGAAACGGCATTCGGATTACTCGGGCCTGAATTTCACTCGATATCACCGCTTCCACCACCGGTTTGACGATCCCTCGGGCCGTGCTCAGGTCGCTTCCCTTAAACCCGCTTTTCGCCAAACTCAGACCTTGGCCCAGGATCATTACTCCGAGAAATAGAGGGAAAACGCATTGGCAAAACCTTTTTCTCATAGCTGCTCCTCTATCCTTGGTCTCGTATGCTCATCAGAATTCACGGTCGATTCCTCTAACTCTTCCCATCGATCTTGTAAGGCTTTGGCTAAGACCTCCAATTCATCACTCGTGACATCGGTCGGAAATGGGTCTTCGCCAATGGCTGCTAACACATTGGCATACGCCATTTCCAAATTGGCGAAGGCAGATTCATATCGCAACCCTGCCACCACATTCTGAATTTTTTCCTGAATCACTTCATGCTCACTGATTCTGCCCAATGACCACGCTCGCTGAACCTGATAAGTAATTTGTCTTTGGTTCTCGGCATATCGTTTCGCGATGTTCACATCCTGAAGGGCGGCATGGTAATGAGCCACCGCAACATGAACCTGTGTCATGATGGTCATCGTGAGAGCCAAACTCTGTGCGTGCAGCACCTGTTCCTGGGCATCGATGACTTGTAGACGAGTCGGGTGGCGAAAGACGTTCAGGAGATTCCAACTGATTTTTGCTCCGTAGCTCAGCCAATTATTGTGAAAGAGGAAACTATTGCTGTCATAGTTGCCACCCAAATAGAGATTGAGATTCGGCAAGAGCTCGAGAATAGCTGCCTTCGTTTCGTTGGTATTAATCCGTTTTTGATAATCCACTTTCCGCAATTCCGGTCGACTCAGTAAGGCTCGCATTTCTAAATCTTTTAAGGGAATCTCGATTTCATCCATGCGACGGAGAGAGTCTGGCACGAGGAGTTCATACGGTTCCCCAGGCGCCAAGTTCATGAGCTCCGCCAACTCCCTTCTCGCCATAGAAAGTTCTTCGAATATTTGTTGGATTTCCCGTTTGGCCCCTAATAGTTCCCGTTCATACTGCAACGAGGCCAATGGGGTTTGAAGGGCACGCGCCTGAATCGCACGAACTTCTTGCAAGGCTTTCGTCACCCAACCATCCAGGAACGATAACTGTCCCAACGCCCGCTGAGCCCCTACCGCTTTCCAAAAGGCAGTGCGAACCTCCTGAATCACCCGATTCGCCGTTCGTCGTTTATCCTCCTCCGCAATGAGGACATCATTGGCGGCCTGTTCTGCCCGAACATACGACAATCCAAAGTCCAGCACATCCCAACTCAGGGTCATATTGGCCGTAAATATATTTTTATCCGCCGAGGTGGATGGCTCCAGTGAGGTCTGCCCCGACAGAAGGGAACGACTGCGTGCCCCACTAAAGTTAGAACGACCTGCATATGCCCCCTCTGCAACGACCTTGGGCAGCATATCGAAATGAGATAAATCTAACTGCCGGTGAGCCACCATTTCTTGAAGCCCTTTGACTCTGGCTTCCAAATTGTATTTCAGGGCTCGTGCCATCGCCTCATACAAGGTAATGGGTTTGGCCACAGGTTCTTGGTGGTGCGTAAGTTCTGCCAAGTCATGTCGTACTCGCCCTTGAATATCATTCAAAGTAAGAGGGACAGGCTTGACCGCACAGCCAGCAACGACCAGGCTGTAAACGCTCATTAGGATCCAGTCCCGGATATCCCCAAAAGGTCTCAACATGGCCTTCTTAACCCATCAATCCTTTTTTGAAAGGGATCAATATGGACCACGAACCCGAGAATTCTTCGTCAATGACGCCCATTTTTACTTCTCCCACCCCCTGTGAAATGCATGATCTCGGAAATACGTTTTGGCCATCCTCCAAACCAAAATTCCGGGTTATTTTTCATATTTTGCATCATTGACCCTGTCATTTTGTCCCTATTAATTTTTCGTGAAACCACAAAAATTTCTGCTAAATTTGATTGGTTATTTACCTGTCATCAGTTGGCCTAACTTATCATCTTTTCTTTCGGCATCCATGAAGGACATATTAATACTTTCTACTTTATAATTAGATAGTTATGATTGTTATCCACAACATGATGCAACCAAAAACATTGAGCAGAATCATTATGGTGAGGTAGGCAAAAATTTCTCCTGATCGAAAAAAATTACCGAGTCAAAAGCCCCTACCAGGCAACTATTTACCGGGAGACCATGGAAGGGTTTTCCTTTTCAGAAAAAAAAACCGGAAATTTCTCCCACACATTGGCCCAATCTTGAGATTTCTCAATTATTTGCCAAAAAATTCCGAAAATATCTGCATTTACACTCAGAATGGGACATTCCCTATTCACGGCCCCAACCCCCAAGTTGAGATCCACGATTACCAACACGTGAAGGGTTTCTCGGGGGCTTTGGACAACATGCCTCATTGGTAAAAAATAATGCATTCGACTCTCTCGGAGTACGGCCAAATTTTCGTCGGGCGACAGCCAATTTTGGGACCCAAACTGGCCACCGTCGGCTATGAGGTCTTGTACCGAAATTGTGAAGTGGAGCAAGCCAACTTTATGGACGAGGGAACGGCCACTGCGACGGTATTATTAAATACCTACTTGGACATCGGGCTAGAACATGTCGTGGGATCGCATTTAGCCTTTTTGAATATTCCTCAGGGATTTTTGACGGAGCAATTTTGCGATTTCCTTCCCAAAAACCGTGTCGTATTGGAAATCTTGGAAAACGTTGAGCCAACTCGCCAAGTCTTGGAGTCCCTTCAAACTTTATCCCAAGCCGGGTATACGATTGCCCTGGATGACTTTGTCTATGAAGACCGGTTTCGACCGTTTCTCGAAATTGCCGATATCGTCAAAATTGAGGTTCTCGATAAAACCGAGGGCGAACTCGAACAGATGGTGCAACGATTGAATCCGTACCAAGTCCGATTGCTTGCCGAAAAGGTTGAGACCCAAGAGGAATTTGAACGGTGTAAACAACTGGGGTTCTATTATTTTCAAGGGTATTTTTTCTTCCGTCCTGACATCATCAAGGGGCGAGAAATTCCTGCCAATCGCCTGGCTCTCCTTCAGCTGATGGCCAATGTTCAAGATCCCCGTATCTCATTCGACCACCTGGTCGAACATATTCGGAATGACCTTTCTTTGAGTTATAAAATCTTGCGGTACGTCAATTCTGCTTCAGTGGGTCTGCCTCAACGTGTGGAATCGATCGACCATGCCGCTTGTTTGGTCGGCATCGATCGCATTCGCACCTGGGCCACACTCATCATCATGGCCAGCGGGCATCGTCAACCGGGAGAAATTCTGGTTATGGCCTTGATTCGGGCAAAAATGTGCGAGCGGCTCGGTCAGGCACAGGGTTCCGAAACCCCCGAAAAGTATTTCACGATGGGCTTGCTTTCTGTCCTGGAAGCTCTCTACGAAACCTCCATGGAAGACATCCTGAACAGCTTACCCTTACCTGAAGATACCGGTGAGGCATTGGTGAATGGGACGGGTCCCATGGGGTTGGCCCTAACGAGTGTGAAGGCCTACGAAGAGGGGAATTGGATGGAACTCAAGCAACTTCAACTGGATCCGGCCATCATTCGAGACATCTACCTAGAAAGTGTCGAATGGGCTAATAACTTCTCTCTCCTTCTCAACTGAAATCAGGACCCAATCCGTTTCCATTCTGAATAAGAAAACTGCCCTTTTTCCTTCTATGATTTCACTATTCTACCCGTCTGAGGTAGGCAGTTCCGGAAGAACCTGCTACTATCAATGCCTTTGAGTCCTAACCTGGGAGTCTTGTTATAGGTTCTCCAGGGTTCCCCTTTGCTTTGGGTTTGGCCATGACATTTATTCCAATGACGGAAATTGGGCACACGGCTTCCTCTACCCGCCATTCCTCCCGGCACCGCACTCTTCCCCCTTGGTTTCATGTTCAACTACGCATGGGCCCTCATTACAAACACATGCGACAAGTGATCGACACGCATCAATTACACACCATTTGTGAAGAGGCCCGGTGCCCCAATATTTGGGAATGTTGGAATAACCGCACGGCGACCTTTCTCATACTCGGCGATGTCTGTACCCGACGGTGCCATTACTGTTCGGTCACCACCGGGCGCCCTCTAACCCTGGACTCTCAAGAACCCCTACGGGTAGCCCAAAGCGTCAAGTTGCTCAACCTCCAGCATGCCGTCATCACCTCGGTGAACCGGGACGATCTAGCTGATGGAGGGGCAACCATATTTCGGGAAACCATACAACACGTTCGATCCTTGAACCCCCATTGTACGGTGGAAGTCTTAATTCCTGACTTTCAAGGTCATTCACCCTCCCTGGAACAAGTCATCACGGCTGGGCCACACATCGTCAATCATAATATTGAAACGGTCCCCCGTCTTTTCCCTTCCCTTCGCCCCCAGGGAAAATACAGCCGTTCATTACAGGTATTACAGCAAGCCAAAGACCTGGGAGGGCGTACAAAATCTGGCCTGATGGTGGGTTTAGGAGAAACGACGGATGAGATTTGGTTGGTGATGCAAAACCTTCGGGCGGTGGGATGCGACATCCTGACGATCGGTCAATACCTACGACCGACAGTTAATCATGCCCCTGTTTCACGCTATTACACGCCCATAGAATTCAACTCCCTAAAAAAGGAAGGCATGGCCATGGGCTTTCAACATGTGGAATCGGGGCCACTGGTCCGAAGCTCGTATCACGCTGAAAAACAAGCGAACCAGATGTTGGGAGATGGCACAGCCAACCCCGGAGACCCATCTCCTCAGAATTCTAGGTGTACCGGCCTGGGACCAAACTAGGTGAGGACTTCTTGTGGAACGGACTGAGGAGTACTTTGGTGCGTTAGGAGAGAGAAGTAGGCCTCTCCTTTCTGCGCCAACGAATCCAAATACAAATGCTCACATAGATTATTCAGCGTGACAAACTCGAACCCGGTGCATTCATGAAAACAGGTTTCGCATCTCATCATTGGCCTCCCCTCCAATAAATGATCGCAAGATTGAACCAAAAAGAGCGCGGAGGAGCGAATATTCCAGGGCACTCATTGTGTCTCCCCCATGTGACCCAATGACTATCCTAGTATATTCGTCCCTCCCGCACTTCAGCAGACCCCAAGCTTTATTTTCAAAAAGTTCAGGGCCTCACAAATAGGACGCTGGCCTTCGCCGTTATCGAATAATTAATGCCTCTCCCTTATTCAAGGAAATCAGCGCATGGATTGATTGTCCGGGAACCTTAGGGCCATTGGGAAAAGCCGTTGCCTGACCAACCGCAAATTGTGCCGGACCTTGCAATGATGTTCCCTCCAATATATACATCTTTCCTTGAATTTCTTTGAGGACTCCTCGTACATCCCGAAATTGAGGGGTAGAAGATCTCCCGTTAGAGGGGATGGCTCCTTCATCTTCCGCTGCCGAAGGAGAAACTTCCGGCTCCCCACCCATCACACTTTGCACCATCGTAAAAACCAATATCAGGGGAAAAACATTTACGAGGGAAATCTGTTTCATCTTATCCCCTCCTTGAGGCATAAAGCCGTGACATCGAGACCAATTTGGCCGACCCCCATGATATTTACCCCAGGAGGTTCTGCAAAGGTTATTCCCTTCTTCCTGGCTAACGAAGAATTGTAAAAAATCCAAAGACTTGGGTCTGGCTTTTCGCTCACCTCCCGACCAAAGACTTACCGCGACCTGAAGGCCACGCCATACATTTTTCATCCGACCTGTAGGGAGATGGGTGCACTTTTTTAAGACCGGAAAGCGCTGTAATTTCAACAAACTCCATCAATTTCTCGGTAAATCAAAAGGAACATTCCAGTCTCAAATAAATGCTGGGTGCCACGGTCTCATTTTGTAGTTTTCGTCTTTCTCATATTCCGAAGCAAGCCGACTTCATCCTCGAGGCCACAGGAAAGACCCCTCTATATTCAATAAGACCAGAAACCCCTATGTGTCGATCTTTCAAACAGGGCGAAAATGGAACTATTTTGAAAATTCTCTTTGACATCAACGAAAAACTTGGGGGAGTAAGGGCCAGATCGGTATAATGAAGAATCAATCGAAGATAGGAAAGGTTTTGTTGAGGAGGAGCCAGGATCGTGCGTGATTTTCTTCCCGGTTTAGCAGGAATCCCAGCCGCAAAATCGACTATTAGTTTTGTTGATGGGCTAGAGGGCATATTAGAGTACCGGGGTATCCGCATTGAGACACTGGCCAAGGAAAGTTCTTTCACAGAATCGGCCTTTTTATTGCTATTCAACCGGCTTCCCACCCCATCCGAACTTAGGCAATTCGAAAAGGACCTAACCCAGCACCGCCGCATTAAATACCGAATTTCTGACTTATTAAAGTGTCTTCCTGAGTCCGGACACCCGATGGATGCCCTCCAAGCTGCGGTCGCGGCGCTGGGAATGTTTTATCCAGCCCCCGATGTCCGTGAACCCCGAACTCGCTATGAGACCGCCATACGCCTGATCGCCAAACTACCGACGATCGTGGCAGCCTTTGCCAGGCTCCGCCAAGGGGACGAACAAATTCAACCGCGGGACGACCTCTCCTACAGTGAAAATTTTTTGTATATGTTACACGAACACATCCCTGAATCTGGGATGGCAAGAATGTTGGATATTTGCTTACTCCTGCATGCCGAACACACGATGAACGCCTCGACATTTAGCGGGCTGGTGACGGCCTCCACCCTGGCCGACCCCTACACCGTGATATCTTCGGCCATTGGGACCCTAAAAGGACCGCTCCATGGAGGGGCCAACGAAGAAGTCATACATATGTTGGAAGAAATTGGGTCGGTAGAACACGTTCCCGACTATGTGGATCGAAAATTAGGGGCAAAAGAAAAGGTCATGGGCTTTGGCCATCGAATTTATAAAGTTAAAGACCCTCGAGCCATCGTCCTTCAGAGTCTGGCCCAACAACTCGAGCCTGATCCCACATCGCACTCTCTTCTGACCATCGCCCGAGCAGTAGAAGAAGAAATGGAATCCCGGGTGGGAGGCAAAGGCATACGGCCAAATGTGGATTTTTATTCCGGTATTATTTACCATCGGATGGGCATTCCCACAGACCTCTTTACGCCCTTGTTTGCCATGGCCCGGGTAACAGGGTGGCTGGCCCACTGTTTTGAACAATACCAGGACAATCATTTGTTTCGACCCGACCAAATTTATGATGGGTCCCATAACCGCCCCTACCAACCTTTGGAAAATCGTGAGGTCACACATCTTTAACACCACCGAACGATCACCATTATTTTTCTCCTTCTATCTTTAAACGTCCAAGTAGCATGATCGATACCCCCACCTATGATGTTCTCGTCATCGGGGCCGGTTTGGCAGGCATGCGGGCGGCCCTTTCAGCTCATGCCAATGGCGCATCAGTGGCCATATTGACCAAAGTCCATCCGGTCCGCAGTCATTCTAACGCCGCGCAAGGAGGGATCAATGCTGCCCTGACCGATCGGGGGGACCTCTGGGAAGACCATGCCTTCGAAACCGTGAAAGGCAGCGATTATTTAGGGGACCAGGATGCCATTGAAATCCTCGCGCAGGAAGCCGGGCAGGATATCATCACCCTGGAGCATATGGGAGTCATTTTTAATCGCAATGAGGAAGGGCGGTTGGGTACACGGCGATTCGGGGGTCAAAAGCGTGCCAGAACCTTTTTCGTGTCCGACTTCACCGGTCAAGCCATGTTGCACGTGTTATACGAACAAATCCTTCAAGCCCAGATTCCCGTGTTCGAGGAATGGTTTGTCACCTCCCTCATCAAAAACGACCAGGGGGAATGTGCGGGCTTGGTGGCCATGGAAATACGCACCGGAGCCTTTTCCCTCTTTAAGGCCAAGGCCATCATTATGGCCTCGGGAGGATTGGGCCGGGTCTATGAACCGAGCACCAATGCCTTGATTTGCACGGGTGACGGCATGGCTGTGGCCTATCGCGCTGGAGCACCTCTCATGGACATGGAAATGGTGCAATACCACCCGACCACCCTCAAGGACAAGGGGCTCCTGATCACCGAAGCCGCTCGAGGAGAAGGGGGATATCTTCTGAACAGTAAGGGCGAGCGGTTCATGGAACAATATGCCCCAACTATGCTGGAATTGGCATCTCGGGATGTGGTTTCCAGAGCAGAACAGATTGAAATCAATGAAGGACGTGGGATCAACGGCTGTGTGTTATTAGATGTCCGACATTTGGGCCGTCAGGTCATCCTGGAGCGCTTGGGCCAAATTTACGCAGAAGCCAAAACCTTTGCGAACGTAGACTTGGTTGAAGAGCCCATTCCCATTCGGCCAGGCATGCATTATCAAATGGGCGGAATCAAAACTGATGTGGATGGGCGATGTTGGGATCCTCAAGGCCAATGGAAGGGAGTCCCTGGTTTATTCGCCGCGGGAGAAACGGCCTGTGTGAGCCTTCATGGGGGGAACCGCCTTGGAGCGAACTCCTTACTCGATACGGTGGTCTTTGGCCGACGTGCTGGCCATTGTGCTGGCGATTACGCAAAAGGCCGATCCTTTTCGTCCATCCCCGAATCCGCGATGGAAACGGATCGTCAATACGTTCGAGACATCCTCGACCGACAGGGTCCGGGAGAACAAGTGGCGGCCCTTCGTTGGGAAATGGGGACCACCATGAATCGGCATGTTTCGGTTTTTCGAGACCAGGAAGGGTTGGAGATGGCGCAAAAACATATTCAAGAACTGAAAGAGCGACTCCCTGGTGTGGTCATCCAAGACAAAGGACAGGTATTTAATACAGGGCTCATGGCCGCCTTGGAATTAGGATGTATGCTGGATTGCGCCGAGACCATTATCGTGGGTGGACTCACCCGAAAAGAAAGCCGGGGAGCTCATTTTCGAACCGACTTTTTAGACCGAGATGACGAGCAATGGTTAACCCATCTTCTCTCGTATCACGTTCCGGATTCTCCCCCTCAGGTGGAATTTTTGCCTGTGAAGATCACTCAATGGGAACCCCAAACCCGCCTGTATTAACATGGACTGGACCTTCCACCCTCCTTTCTTAGGAAGAAATAACTTCATTATTGGAAGCCCGAAGAAGTTAACATGTAGGGTATAATGAAATAGCAACCCATTCTACCCCCGATGCATACGACCCTTCGCGTTAAACGATTCAATCCTGAACATCCTCAACCTGCCCCCTACTTTCAGGACTATCAATTAGAGGTGGGCCCCTCCGACACCGTACTGGATGGGCTGATCAAAGTCCGAGAAACGGTCGATGATTCCCTCACCCTGAGGTGTTCGTGCCGTGGGGCTATTTGCGGATCATGTGGTATGCGCATCAACGGGCATGCCACCCTGGCCTGTAAAACCAAACTCATTGCCATCGCTTCGGATGGGGACACCGTCCAGGTCGAACCCATGACGAATATGCCTGTCATTAAGGATCTGGTCACCGATATGGCTCCGTTTTGGAGCAAAATCCGCCAGATTCAACCCTGGCTTCAACCCGCTGAACCGCTCCCCACTACCGAACATACAGCCTCACCCGAATCCATGAAACACCTGACGGGGGTCATGAGTTGCATCATGTGCGGGGTATGTGTGTCAGACTGTACCGTCCTGGAAGTCGACAAAAATTTTGTGGGCCCCGCGGCCTTAGCCAAAGCCTACCGGTTTGTGGCCGATCCCCGTGATTCCGCGAAAGGGACTCGCCTGCACGACCTGAACCAGCCCGGGGGCATGTGGGATTGTACGCGATGCATGGAGTGCATCCAAGTTTGCCCCAAAGGAGTGGGGCCCATGGACCGCATCATGAAATTACGGGAGCACGGCATGAGAGAAAGAGTGCCCGCCACTTGCGGTTCCCGTCATGCGGAAGTCTTCACGGATATCATCAAACACAAGGGCCTCCTGGACGAACCCATGCTGGCCATGAGGACGTTTGGCCTCAAACATTTTGATCGGATCTTGGGGATGCTTCCGATGGTCTGGCGATCTCTTTTGAAGGGGAAGGTACCATTATCCGGACCCTTTTTTCGGCCGCTTTCAAGTATAAAGCATATCCAACAACTGTATAAACGAGTGAGAGCCAAATCATGAAATACGCCTTCTTTCCAGGCTGTGTCTCAAAAGGCGCCTGTCCCGAACTGTACCAATCGGTCATGCAGGTTTATCCCAAACTAGGCATTGAATTGGAAGAAATGACCACCGCCTCCTGTACCGGGGCCGGGGTCCTTCAAGAAAAAGATCTCAAACTGGGTGATGTGCTGAATGCCAGAACGTTTGCCCTGGCCGAGCAGCAAGGCTTACCCATCATGACCATTTGCAGCACCTGCCAGGGGGTCATGAGCCAAGCCAACCACCGCCTGACCACTGATTCCGGATATCTTAAAGAGGTGAACGGGGCGTTACAAGAAGAAGGCTTAGAATACCGTGGCACCACCCACATCAAACATTTTTTGTGGATTTTATTGGAAGACGTGGGCGAAGCCGCTCTCCAACATGCTATCACCAATCCTATGAATGGCCTCCGTGCCGCCCCCTTTTACGGCTGTTATATTCAACGGCCGACGGAGGCCCTTCACTTCGAAGACTATCCCGATCGGGGGAAATCGCTGGAGCGCATGATCGAAATATTGGGAGCCGAAGTCGTGGATTTTCCAGGTAAAACCCGCTGCTGCGGGTTTCCCATCCTGACCATCAACAAAAAAAATTCTTTATCCATGGTGGCCACGCATACGCACGACGCAAAATCGCACGGGGCCGACATCATGGTCACTCCGTGCCCTCTCTGTCACCTGAACCTGGACGGTATGCAAACCTCCGCCGCCCAACAAGCGAACATGGACATCAATCTTCCTATCCTCCACCTGCCCCAACTCCTGGGTTTGGCCATGGGGCTGGACCCGAAAAGTCTAGGGCTAAACCGCAATTTAGTCTCCGCCACAAAGGCTCTACAAAAGATTGGTGTCGGATAAGTATTCTTTTTCTACTTTCTATTCCCAAAGTATTTTCTCATCATCCAACTTAATTTTATGAGAGATGCCGGGTCTCGTCCCGGCAGCCGAACTACTTTTGTTTCGGCAAAAGTAGTCAAAACCATGGTGGCCATACTGTGGCCCTTCGGGTTCCCTGTGCGGTTCTCCGACACCGGCGCCGCACAAACTCGCTACGCTCAGACAATGCGCGGCTTTTCTCCGATGTCGGCTGCACTGCTCGGCCACAGTACAAGGCCAGGGGAAAATCCTTGAAAACAAATGGGCAAAGGAGATGACAAAAATTGCAGAAAATGTAACACTTCGCTTAAGCAACTGTTACATTTTTGGTCATATTCACTAAACACGGGGGTTTGTATGATATTGATCCAAAAAGAATTTGTCTTGGATCAAGAACCTGAGATTTCTTGAAAATGTAAGCGATGGGCCCACTCTGCTACATAGTGTTCAAGATAGAGGCAATTCGGTAGCCTTTTTCTAAATCACAAGGGAATACACATGCCAAGGTGGTACGGCGGCAGCACATTGAATCCTGATGAAGGTATTTCTCCTGCTCGGCAATGGATAATTCAATGGAAGCGTTGTCAACGCTGGCATAGGCGAGCAGTCGAAGTCCAGAAGAAGGCTCACCACCAAGAAATCGATTCTGAAGACATCGATACGGTTATCGCCTTTTTTCAAAACGCTTATCACTTCAGAGATTGGTTACTTGCATCGCGACCTGATTTGGGAGATGCGGTCAGCGCCTTGTTTCGCAACTCGTTCGAAATGGGAGCATGTCGGGACATTTGCAATGGGTTCAAGCATAAGTCCATCAAACACCCATCCCATGATCGCGATCTTAATCTATATCGAGAATATGACCATTTCGAAATAGAGGGTTTAAGTCCCATAAAGCACCGTATTACATTTGCAGAAGGAGACGACATTAAGAAGTTTGATCTATTCGAACTTGTTTCGTCTGTGCATCAAAGGTGGGCCAACTTTCTCTCCGAAAACACTAATGAGATGGCCAAATAATCGACTGAACTATGCTCAAGACGCCAAAAGGAATCTTGCATGCCAGTTCATGACTATCCTGACCAGGTTTGGGCCTGTGCCAAGGAAGAGGCGAAAATGGTACTGGTCCGAGTCGCTCGAGCGCGTCAAGTCATTGCTTATTCGGAGTTAACTCCCCAAGTCTTTTCGATTTCATTTCTTCCGACTGACCAACGGTTTTTCTTCCTCTTGCGTGAAATCTCAGCGGAGGAACATAAAGCCGGGCGGGGCATGCTTACAGCTGTGGTCGTCCACAAAGCCGGAGACTATAAGCCAGGCCCAGGCTTTTTCGAGCTTGCTCGCGGTCTTGGGCTTGACGCGAGCGACACTACCGGTCTCTGGATCGAGCAGATAAATAAAGTCCATGACTTCTGGGGCACGCACTAACCGTCATCGACAGCTTACCGAGCATTTTCACTGGATTTTTGCTGGTACTCTACCTAGGAGTTGTCCAATCAAGAAAAAGGATAACCGACTACGGCAATTCGTTACATAGACAGGCAATTGGAATCCTTCCCGCCCATTTTTAAACATAAATGCTACTCTCCATTTGGTTCTCCATATCGGCATCATTACCAATATGCGCAGTTTTCAGGTTTAACAAGTTATAGCCGTTCTTAATTTTGACGCCTTCCAGTTGACCGATGGGTTGGATGACCCCATCTGAAGGCAGACCTTATCTGAGCCTTTCGATAAGACTCAGGACAAACTCCTTTAGTTATTCTTCCACGATAAACAAGTTTTCATTGTTTCCGAAGCTTTCCTTGCCCTTGGGGCCTGGCCGAGCAGTGCAACCGGCAGCGGGATAAAGGCGGGCACTGTTTGAGCGAAGCGAGTTTGCGCGCCGCCGGTGCCGGTGAACCGCGCAGGGGACCTGAAAGGCCAGGCCACGGGCAAAAATGGCTTTGGCTACTTTCCCCGAAAGGACAAAGGTGGCACTCTTCAAGATGCGCTAAGCAAGACCTCGTCTGCCGGGACGAGACCCGGCAATGCTAAAAGTCGTTACATACTAAAGGTGGAGAGAAATACCGGGGAAGAAGGAAAGGAGTTCAACGGGGTTACCCGGATAAGCCTGCCCCTTTCGTACAACGCTAAATAACAGGCATTCAGTTATACGTTTTTTCGTCACGTTTGGCCAGCTTGAGAAGCACAACTTTTTGGTGTTGATCGTCAATATCGTACAGCACCCGATAGGGTCCTATTCGCAGCCGATACTCGGCCACAAACTGCGACACGCTCAACTCTCCGGTCAGTTTCTTGGTACGCTTACCCTGTGGTCTTGGATTGGTTCCGAGAGCTCGAATAGCCGCAATGATGGTTTCTTTGTAGTCGGCAGGGATTTTATCTAAGGATTTTTGGAAGAGGCGTTCAACCCATGCACTGGGAAAAAACGATTTCATAAGCCATCTAGAGGCCCATTTTTTTGAAGAGGCGCTCTGCCGGAACGGCCTTCCCCTGGGCATACTCTTTTCGAGCCCGTGCGATTTCCCCAAGAAGCTTTTTGTCCTTTAATTCGTCGAGAGTTTCCACAAGATCCAGCATATCTTCATAGGGAACCAAGAATGATACGGGTTTACCATGAGAGAGGACCATGGAAGGAGATTTTGATTTAATCAGCTTTGACAATTGGGCTTGGGCTTCTCGAACATTGACGGGCTTGGCTCTTCGCAGCAGGTTGTTCACACTCACGATCATTCCTCCATATGAATTGCAGTTGTATATACTTTGTCAGATGCCAACATATCACACAAGTTACATAATACTGAGCATGATTTCGGTTACGAAAACGAGTCCGGCATTTCATTGAAATGTGAAGAGGGTGAGAGGAAAGTAGATTGCCTGTTGACAACTCCTGGCCTATCGATGCCTTCGGCTGGTCATTTAGTCGAACGTATTTACCCACTAGGGGGCTATTTCTAAACGAAATAAACTTTTTTAACTCCCTTGCCCTTGTGGCTTGGCCGAGCAGTGCAACCGACATCGGAAATAAGGCGAGCATTGTTTGAGCGAAGCGAGTTTGGGCGCCGCCGATGTCGGTGAACGGCGCAGGAAATCCGAAAGGCCAGGCCACGGGCAAAAATGGCTTTGGGTACTTTCCCCGTAAGGAAAGTCGCTCGCCGTTCGGGGGCGAAACCCCGGCAAAGCGAAGATGAAGAAGGATTTCTGCCCCCTGCCAATAGCACGCAGGGGCAGGCTTCACCTAGCAGGAATGACCAGAATCGAATGGCGTAGAATTAGTTTTGAGTCTTTACCCATCCATACTCAGCGCGATCGCATAAATGCCGAATTGGGGGACCCAATGACTGTGCTTCCGATAATCATCTTTCCAATATTGGGGTAAATTCATATGGGTGACGATATGATCCACATAGTGTTGGCGATACGCCTCATTTCCTGTGCAGACAAAGAGCGTCCAGAAACCCCATGCGCGACTGAAATTCAGGCCTGCCGAATGCGGCGTGACGGCTTGCTGTAAGGGTTCCAGGCCACATTTTTTTTGATAAAACGAGGTCACCCACGTTTGTGATTCATGAGATGGAAGAATGGCAAGAATCACCCTGGTTCGTTGAAGAGACGCCGCAAAAAACTCATCCGTCACATGGTCATATTCCTGAGGTAAGTTCTCATCAAGAAGAACAACCCACTTCCGTGTAAATTCCAAAATTTTTTCCATGACAACGTGGTTGGTCGTCCATTGACTCCATTCCCACAAGTTCAACAACGCCCATGACAAGTTACGATATTCCCTCTGTTGAAAATGCCGAATCACCTCTCCAGCCGCAAGGGAAAAGATCCATTCCTCCAGGCGAATAGCCATTTCCGTAGCCAATGGGAGTAGATCCGATTTACCCCACCCCTGTCCCCGTTCCTTGGCCAGTTTCAAAAACCAGGCATAGCCATACGGCATCTCATGATCCAATTCCCCTCGCTGAAGACAACCCATCTCGGCTCCAAGAGCCTCTGTTGTCAACGAGGCATCCACAATTTCGGCCCACCGATCTTGCCCAGTCAATCGCGCCGCCGTGAGCAAAGCATAGGCCCCATGAACACTGGAATGCCAATCGATACACCCACAGAAAACTGGATGGGTGGTATCTCGCCGCATGAATCCCTGCTCCACCGTTTCCGCAAGGACGGTCAAATATGATATCCGAGAGGCAGAAAACCCTTCCCAACTTCCCTCTTCTGGACTTATCCCTTGAATCGCCATGTACCTATACGAGTATGTGAGCATTCATTTGGTCAAATAAAGGAATGGAGAAACCCGCTTTCGGGTTGACACTAGCCATCCTTCCCGTCAATCGGGTAACTTGGCAACCATTCAACGGAGAATCCACGAAACCATATTCCTGGCATACAAATTCCACTCGCACCTGGAGAACCTCAAGTATTGACGATGGAACCAACAACCGAACGTCTGAATCTTGACATCACCACCTCCTCGGGGAACTTGCATGCCCAAGTAGAGGTTCCCACTCACTTTATCCCGGTTACGTCCATTGTTCCCGTCATCCGATCTCTCGGAGAACAAGCCCAAGATCTGGAAATTGCCAAAACCCTTAAGAGGGGAAAAACGATATCCTGCCAGAAGGGCTGTGCGGCCTGTTGCCGAATGATGATCCCCGTATCCCCACCCGAAGCCTTTGCTTTGGTAGAGGCCATTCGGGGTTTGACACCCGAACATCAAGCCCGTATAGGCCAGAATTTGGGGGAAACACAACGACGTTTTCAAGAAGCCGGACTGTTCTCGACCTTGCAGGATTTGGCGGAATCATCCTACCAACTCTCAGACAACGACTTTCAGGCGATCAACCACGCCTACTATGCCTTACGGCTTCCTTGCGTGTTCTTGGAAAACGAGGTCTGTTCCATCTATGAACACCGGCCAGCGGGGTGTCGAAGCCATTTGGTCTCCTCACCTGCTGAATGGTGCCAAGAGATGGAACAACATCCGGTTCAGGAGCTTCATATTCCTCTTCGGGCTGGAACCATTCTTAGCATGTTATGGAAGGAGTTGACTGGAGGTCCGCTGCGGCTCATCCCCCTTCCGATTGCCATTACCTGGGCTGAAAGCCATCAGTCCCAAAATCAACAGACCTGGAAGGGGATGGAAATCTTCAACCGGGCATTAGAGGGATTAGAGAAATATTTGCATCAAATGCTCAACACTGCCTCAATACCCCACCCTGAGAAGAAAAGAGAAGACCGGGATTCCCCATAAGAATTTTCACCGAGCCCTCGCCCTACCTATGAGAGCCAACAAAACAGGGGCAAGATACGGTTATGGGCCCAAACCCGACATTCAAAATGAAATTCCTGACTCGGACCTCTTAAACGAATGACCGGGTTCAAGAGTCTACCGCTTTCAGACCTGTATCTTTTCCTGAGAGGCGAGGGAGGCAACAAGTCGATGGACTTCTTCTTTCATGGCCGAGGAACCTAAATGATAACGATCCCCATGTCCTGGCAGCACCCATTCAAACGAATACTCTAGGAGACGTTCGGTGGATCGATGCAACTGTTGTCGATTCCACACGTACACCGAAGGAATTCCCAATCGCTGCTCCTCCCGATCCCACCACATGTGATCACCCGTAAATAAAAATTTTCCTCGGTACTGGAGGATCATACTCCCCGCCGTATGACCGGGTACGGGAATAAGCAGAAATTCAGGGTGCACATGAACCGGTTCGTGTCCGGTGATAAGCCATTCCGCCCCAGGTTGCGCCCCAGAATCCGCCTCATGAATGATCCGTGTAGAACCAAAGGCTTGGGCATATCGATGGGCATCAGCCACATCATCTTCATGACTCAGGAAAATGTACCGGATGCCCCCCATTTTCTGAAAAGCCTTGACCAATGAAGACACATATCGCGGGGAATCGATTAACCAATTACCCTCCGAATGTTGAATAAAATAACTATTGGCCCCAAAAGATTTGGCGGAATTAAACCCATTGTAGAATACGCCTTCCGCTAATTCAAAAGGGTAACTGGCTTTCGCGGTCTCCAAAATCTCCTTCATTGGCCTCGTCGATCCAATTGACCCCACGGGACAAGCCACCAAGGCTTGAAAAGCCTGCATCATTTCTTGTTGGTTCTGGGGTTGTTGACCGACAGACGAAAATTCCCCCGCTTCAACAAAGTTTGCCGGGGCCAATTGACGACACGTATCACAGTCAATACACGTTTCATCCACAAACATCAGACCCGGAGAATTGGTATCCAGACGTTTTTTCACATCAGCCATTGTACATACCTCAACCGCTTTCCGCGTATTGACACAAATCTTCTGTGTTCGTTCTTGAATCATACCAGGCCTGTCAACCGTCACGGAAAAAGAAAAGAATAAATCTGTTACATCCGCTGCGTAGAATGGTATTCTTTCAGGGATACACCATCCTAAATGGAGAAGTTCATGAACTTTGATCCGGCTATTGCCGCACAACAGGCTTTGCACCAAGCCGAACAATACGGAGAATTAGGAGATCTTGAGTCGGATATCCTCGAGGCTGAAGAAACCTTCTCCACCGATCAAGGACCGGAAGCCAAGCAGGCCTATCACACCTTGCAAAGGTTTGGGGACCAACTTCCCGAAGCCCGGCATTTTCAGGAATTCCTGATTTACATCACCTGGCAGCAAGTCACGGAAGGACCCTTGGCTCAGTACTTCCAGACAGGATTATCATTATGTACGAAATTTTTGAATCGATTCGGATCGATGATTGAAGGTACCCCGACCCACGACCAGGTTTTGGGCATTCAACGATCCTTTCAAGGTGGGTTAGGCATCGAAACCGAAGAAATCGTCCATGAACATGAGGAAGATGCTTTTCAGGGGGGAGATTAAATCAACCCATAATTTTTTCGAAGTCTTCTTCTTCCAGTATCTTTGAGGATAATCTGGGCAAATGGGGAGAACGTGAATGGGACACACACCGTCACCCGAATCGATCATGAAACTGGGCATGGCCTTTTGGGGCTCAAAAACCCTCCTCAGTGCGGTAGAAATCGGAATCTTTACCACATTGGCCAAACAGCCTCTGGATGCCGAAACCTTACGGAATCGCTTAAACCTCCACCCCCGAAGCGCCAGGGACTTCTTTGACGCTCTGGTCGCCCTAGGAATGTTGCGACGCCAGAACGGGTTATATTCCAACACTCCAGACACCGAGGCGTTCTTAGATAAAAATAAACCCTCCTACATTGGCGGTTTTTTGGAAATGGCCAATGCCCGGCTCTATCGTTTCTGGGGATCGCTAACGGAAGGCCTGAAAACCGGACTCCCGCAAAATGAAACCAAAGAGGGAGGAAACTTTTTTGAAACCCTCTACGCCAACCCAGCCAAGCTCAAAGAGTTTCTGCAATCCATGACCGGCCTCAGCATGGGGGCCAGCAAGGCCATCGCCAACCAATTTCCTTGGAAGCAATACCAAACCTATTTTGATATTGGCTCGGCCCAGGGTGGGTTGGTCATCCAAGTGGGACTGGCGCATCCCCATATTTCCGGAGGGGGGTTTGATCTCCCGGAAACCGGTCCCATTTTTGAAGAATATATTCAGTCTTTTGGGCTGAGCGATCGTTTGCGATTCGTCCCCGGGAACTTTTTCAAGGATCCCCTCCCCGAAGCCGACGTGCTGTCCATGGGCCACATCCTGCACGATTGGAATCTTGAAGAGAAAAAGCAGCTCATCGCCAAAGCTTATGATGCCCTGCCCGCAGGAGGAGCTCTTATAATTTTTGAGGCGTTGATAGATGATGAACGGAAAGACAATGCCTTCGGGTTGCTCATGAGCCTCAACATGCTGATTGAACTTTCTGGTGGATTCGACTATACCGGGGCGGACTGTTCGGCCTGGCTCCAAGAAGCCGGGTTTCGAGAAACCCGAGTGGAGCATCTTGCCGGGCCAGACTCGATGGTCATCGGAATCAGATAAGGGGGCTGGGAAACAAAGGTGTCACCCTTCGGGATGCGCCATGCCTGTTCGCCTAGTACGCCTCATCCTCCTTGCGACTTGCGACCTTACTGAACGGAAATTTTGATCAGCCCCTCATTACCCTAAGGGCCATGCTTAAAAAAATCACAAAAATGGCCCTTTTGGGGAAAGGTTTTTGAAATATACAATACTCTCGTAAGCTCAACTGTTTCCTAAATGGCAAAAAAACATCAACCCAACTCTACCCGTCATCTCTGGCCGGTGCCGATGATAATCAAACCCAGCCGCATTGAAGGCCGGGGGCTCTTTACTCAAGTCCCCCTACGCCAACGACAAAAAATCGGAGAGTTTACCGGTGAACGGATTACACAACGTGAAGGTTTAAGACGAGCCAAAACCAACAAGTGGATCGCCATCGTGGAGGTGAACAATGGCAAAGCTATTGATGCCCAAAAGGAAACAACGGGATTCCGTTTTATCAATCATTCCTGTTCACCCAATACCTTTATAAGAGTCATCGGAGAACGGGCAGAATTTTATGCTCTCCGACCGATTAAAGCAGACACTGAACTGACCGTGGACTATTATCCCTCACATCACGATGGGAAACTTCCTTGTCGTTGTCAAAGCCCACATTGTCGAAAATTTATCTAACCCGGGTCCTTCGTCTTTTTTCCCCGACTCGAGGATAGGGCAAGGATAGGGGTGGATAGGTTTGTCGCTACGCATATCCCTCATTTTTGTAGAGCCTATTTTCGCTCGTTCGATTTCTTGATATCATTCAAGAGTCTTTCGATAGACTCAATCTCTAAACGTCTCAAAGCCTTGCTGCCCTCGATTCCGACCCCTATGGCTCTTTTCATCAATCATACAATTCACAAAAGGAGGAAACCATGACGGATTTTCCATTGTGGACGGGCACGCTTCACAAAAGCCGCCGAAGGTTTTTCTTGGGCTTGGTTTCTGGCGTATTGGTAGTCGCCATTGGAATGCCCCCCACCATAGTTGGGGCAGATGGGGAGGGGAAGAAGTATGGCCATTCCCCAGAGAAAAAATTAGAAAAATTGACCAAACAACTCCAACTTACCAAAGAACAACAAGCCAAGATCCTTCCTATCCTGCAAGAAAAGCATCAGGCCATGCAGGCTCTCCAAGAACAAATGAAAGAAGCGCGCAACCAGGCCATAACCAAGATTGAAAAAGAACTCACACCCGATCAGTTGGAAACTTTCCAACAGGCCAGAAAAAACCGTGGGCACAAGATGAAAGCCCATAAGAAAAAACATAGGAAAGGCCATAAAAAAGGCCAGCGACAGGATCGAGGTGATGATGACGAGGAAGATGAAGATGATCATTAACGAAACTACCGTAAATGGTATATCCGAGGAGATTCGTAAAACATCCGTCTTCGTTTTTCATAGTTCAAGACTGCATCAAAGAATTCAAAGAGTCTATTGGCCTCATGGAAGAAACCATTGAACTCCGTGTGAGTTACCGTTATGCCAAGGAACACCCCTGGGTGATTCAGGGAATAACGGGGTTTCTTTCGGCATATTTCATGGAAAAGCCCGGCTTTCAGGTTCAAAAACACTTTGAGGAACTTGAAACGGGTATGCACGTTTGGCATTGCCAGGTTCCTCCAAATATGAAGCTGGCATCACTCCTGAGACGGTTACAGGAGGATATTCCCCCATGCCAATACCGAAAATTCCCCACGGAAGAACCTCCAGGGCCACATTTTTTAATCGATTGCCCTTCACCCGATAGTTCCGCCCAAGAATGATACGATAACCAACCCTCAACCAAGAATGCCGGTCAAGAAAGGAAAGGCTATGCCCATTTCAAAAGCGCCATTCTCCAGACGAACGATTTTAAAGGGAGGAATGGGACTCGCCGGATTCGCCTTGACCGGGTTCCTGGGTCGCTCAACCCTCGCCGAATTCTTGGCATCAACCACACCTCGGCAATCTTTGGGCCCATTTTTCCCAGACGATGGGGATGAAGTGGACGCCATTCGAGAAAATCTTGGGCCTGGAATTCCTATCAGTCGGGCCAACGATCAGGATCTCACGTTTGTGAAAGGGCGCAAAGGAAAAGCCACAGGCCAGGTGATCTATTTAAGCGGACGGGTCCTTGATGCCAAAACCGGCAACCCGGTTTCTAGCGCGGTCCTCATCATGTGGAGCGCCTCCGCTTCGGGTCGTTACAACCACAAGGGAGATGACGAGACCCTTTCCTTTCCCCATCCCAAAACCGGCGAGGCCATTCACCGGACCCATGATGAGTACTTTCAATATTGGGGAAAAGCCATCACCAATCAAAAAGGAGAATATTGGTTTAAAACCATCGTGCCGGGGTTTTACCCCATTGATCTTCGGGCAGGGCTTTTTCGGCCTTCGCACCTGCATTTTCGAATTCACCGTCCACGAGTCTCCAGTTTTGTGACACAACTCTATTTTAGGGGTGATCGTATTCCCAATAACGCACTGAACCAGGAAATGCTTCCCAAGGATGTCGTGATTTTGGATGCCGGATTATCCCCGAAAGAACAAGAACGCGTGATCGTGGACTATGCTCCCGATCCATCAGGAAAGATAACGGATGGATTGGTCGGCCAGTATGATTTTGTGATTCCCGGATAAGACGAGAACCTCCCACCCACGACCTCGATTTTGGTAAGGTCGATGCCAGAGATCATGCCTGAATGATTATTTCCAAAGGCTACCCGTCTAACATTTTTCTAAAAGACACGAAAAGAGACAAAGGTTCCCAGTGGAAAATCATACCTTTTTCCTCCACCTCCTCATCATTCTCCTAGCGGCCAGAATTTTTGCGGAAATTGCTTCACGGCTTCACACGCCAAGAGTGATGGGGGAACTGTTTGCAGGCGTCCTTCTCGGACCCAGCCTGCTCGGATGGATTCACCCAAACACCGTCATCAAACTCCTGGCCGAAATCGGGATTATCTTACTGTTGTTCGAAGTGGGGCTAGGCACCGATCTGAAACGCTTGGTCCAAACCGGCATGAAATCCATGGTGGTCGCGATCGCCGGATTTGTGCTGCCCTTCGGGTTGGGGTTCGGGCTGGCCTACTGGCCGTTCCACCTTCCTCTTCTAGAATCGCTCTTTATCGGGGGTACCCTGACGGCTACCAGCATTGGCATTACCGTGCGCGTGCTGATGGATCTCACGCGCCATCATGAGCGGGAAGGGCAAATCATCTTAGGTGCCGCGGTATTGGACGATGTATTCGGTATCGTCCTCCTCGCCCTCCTGTATGAATTTTCCATCGGAGGAGGAGTCAGTCTGCTCAACGCCAGTAAAGTGCTGCTGTTCGTCGTCACCTTCTTTGTGTTGGCCCCCATTGCGGCCAAACTCATTTCACAGCTCATTAAACACTATGACCTCACCACGAAAATTTCTGGGCTCATCCCCACCGCGGTCGTTTCCTTGGTGTTATTCTTTGCTTGGCTAGCCCATGCGGTTGGAGCCCCGGAACTCTTAGGAGGGTTTGCAGCAGGGCTGGCGCTCTCTCGGCGATTCTTCCTTCCTTTCGGGATGTCTCTTCACAATGACCCGGCCTTCGCCCACCGCATTGAATCACAATTGCAACCCATCATCTTCCTCTTCACCCCGATTTTTTTCGTCATGGTAGGCCTGTCCCTCAATCTCCGCGAAATTGATTGGCAATCACCGTTTATCTGGACCTTTTCCGCCTGTCTTTTCGGCATAGCAGTTTTGGGAAAACTGGCCGGAGCCTTGATCATTCAAGAGTCCTGGCATCATCGGGCTGTCATCGGACTGGCCATGATCCCCCGAGGGGAGGTGGGGCTCATCTTTGCCGAAATCGGACGGGAAAGCGGCATTTTCAGCAACGAAATCTATGCGGCGATGATCATCGTCATCACCCTTACCACCGTGCTGCCCCCATTTGCCATCAAGTGGGTCTATCAAACGTACGGGGATGCAACCTCACCCCCGGTTGAGAGAGAAGAATATTAGAAACACCCTCAGGATTCTTGGTGCTCAAAACCCTTCCCCCTTTTCCCACACCGATTGCCGATAACCTCTTCCCTATCCCTTCCCTACAAAATCTTTATTAGGACCATAGAATTCTTTCGCGATGGCATTTACCCAAACACGCCAATTTCCAGCCACACTGTTAATCAAAAATGAACGATTAACGTTTCTGTATTAACATTCTACCTGTTTATCCAGCGGGAATCGGACTCAACGCGATTACTAACTACCTGTTTCGTTGAGGGAATTCATTGATACCCGGACGAGTTCCTCTGGCATTATCCTTGCTCAAAACAGAAGTAGAGTCAAATACCATCAGACAAAATAATAAAGGAGGGGATCATGGTAAAAAATGTAGGGTCGACTGAAAAAGGTATTCGTTTGGTATTGGGTGGATTTTTTCTGATAGCAGCATTGGTCCTGGATATTCCTTCATGGGGAACGGCCACACTTAGCGTACTTGGTCTGATTGCGATCGGTACGGGGGTGATGGGGTATTGCCCGGCATGGACACTCTTTGGAATCAACACCTGCCAGATCAAATCGCCCCACTAATTTTCCGGGAAGGCCTAAGAGGAGACCGGTTCATCTCCTGTTAGGCTTTCCTGTGACCTTTCGTGTTTTGACAGGAGACCCGTTTAGGTTTACTGCTTTTGGTTTAATGCTTTTTTCGGCACCCTTCATGTGAATGCATGGCCATAGAGGATTGGTCGGCAGCGGAGCAACTTCCTTTTTGCATCGCTTGAGCCTGGTCAACTCCCCGTTTTTCGTCGGTGGACAACACGGCCCCGTTTTGACTGTCGATCTTCACTTCAATGATTTGTCCCTCATCGGTCCCCACTTCCACTTCCCAAAAGGCTTGTCCTTCTTCAACCTCAACCTCAAACTCCACTTCCAGGACGGTGCCCGACACTTCCTTGACGGCCAATTGAATGGCCCGGTCCATTGAGATCGAGGCGCTTTTCGCTCGCTGGATTTTCTCTTTCACTTCCTCCATGGATGAGTTTGGCACTGCCACCGCCGCCCGAGCTCCAGAGCCACCTTGCGGGTCACCTTGCAGATGATGACGCATCATCCCGCCACCACGATGCCGCCCCCCTCGGCCATGCCTCGGGCCCCCTCTCCCCCTTGGACCTCCGGCAAAACTTCGTTCGTATTGCATCACCGTCCAGATTTCTTCATCCGTGAGCATCCCACCAAAAGGAATCATCGCGGTACCAGGAGAGCCATGCTTAATCACCCAAAATATTTCTCCTTCCGAACGGTGCATCCAAAAACCATGAGACCGGAAAACCCTTGGGGGTGGATTCAGATTAACCGCCCCGGGTCCATCTCCCCGACCCCGCGCACCATGGCAATTGATACAGGTTCCTTTGCCTTCATAGATAGCCTTGCCTTTTTCTACGATTTCGGCCGAATAGGGCAAAGGACTCGTGAGTGCCCTTGCCTCATCTATTTTGTCCGCCGGGACCCTAGGAGCCATCATGTGGGATCCCCTAGGTCCTTGTGCGAGAGCTGGGGTCAGAGATAGCCAACTGATCAGCAACAGCACCCCTACGACCGTAACCAATTTTTTCATGAGCAGTTCTCCAGGTAGCTTCATGACTTTTCAGGCCTTCCTCATTAGGTTTTTCCAAAGGTCCGAATATAAGAAACGATTTGCCACACTTCCTTCTCAGTGAGATAGCCAGGTAAAAAGGGTGCCATATCGGTCCCATGACTTCCGTGACCGAGAATCCAAAAGAGTTCTCCATCGGTTCGAGCTGCCTGCCAAGCCCTATCGGAAAACTTTGTGGGAGGCGGAAAGCCCTTTGCCGTGGATTCACCCGTTATGGTCATGCCAGACCCGTCCTTTCCATGACAGGCCACGCACAGAGCCCTTCCCTCATACAACCTTCTGCCTTTAGTAATGAAATCGTTATCGGTGGTATAGGGGTTCTGAAAGGATTTGGCCTCCTCCAGTTGGGCGGGTGGGACCCTGGGCTTCAAATCTCCGACCCCTCCGGACCAGACGATTCCTGCCGTTGATAATCCCAGACCTATTCCCAAAGCTATCCCGATTCGATGGGAAGGTTGAGTTTGGTTTTTCATCAGCCCCTCCTTCTCCAGGTTTTCTCAATCCCCTTTTCCAAGAAAGGAATCCAGGACCCCTTATATTTAAAGGAATTCCATGGAAAAAAATGAGGAAGAGTGAGGATTCCCCAAATTCCTCGTTCAAGATTCCATTCCTACCTCGGATTCTAAAAGGCAGTCCAAGAACTGTGCCAAGTCCTGTAATAAAATAATTTGGGAATGGATTCACTACTTCCGAAGTAAGGAGGCGCATCCCATTTCCTCGCCCCTTTTCCTGAGAAAGTACTTCCTCATAGCGGTTTCACGGTTCTCAGCAGGATCCGTCAACTCCTTGATTTATCTTTGTGATCTCCGATCGAAAAATTGTGGCACTTCTCCCCATTCCTTGATGATGACCCATGGTCCATTACTCCTCATTTGAACCAAGTTCGTACAAGGACTAGGCCTACACTCAACCCTAGGTTGTGAATGAGAGAAAAAGATAGATGGGAGAATAAAGAGGAGAAAAATAAAACATCTCAACCCCGGAAGGGCGACTATTTCATCGCCCACTCCCGAGCCTCTTCCAAGGTATGGAAGAGTTGAAATTGCCAGGGGGATCCCATTTCTAGTGATTCTTCAATATAACTATGACATAGGACGCGTATCGGCAACGCATTAGCTACCAAGGCAATTTTTTGCGGCCTTACGTATGTGGTTGTGGAGAAATCAGTGGCTGCGGGCACAGCTACGTCTTCGTCTTTAAAATCCAGTTTGTCTACTTCCAAAAAATCCACAATCTGATAGGAGATATGATCGAATTTGGGGTTCCCATACATTTCATTGTTCGCTTCAAAGACCTCTTGTAAGGTTACGACTCCACTATACTTCCAATAGATTCCATTCTCCTCCCAAATCGTGATATGCGGCATAGGGATTGGGTACCTTCCTTGACTCGAAGCGAACACCCCAATAAGAGGACATCCTACTGGATTGAGTGAGACGAAAGTTAATTCCCCACCCAAACCTGGGCCTCTTTAAGAGTATCGAAGATCTGGAAATCCCAAGGCGAGTGAAGTGCCTGGGATTCCTCGACATACGTCAAACAGATTTCCCGAGTAAATGGGGGATTCGCCACCAACGCGACTTCCATTCGTTGGATGTAAGAAGTCGTGGAAAAGTCGGTCGAGGCCGGAATCGCCGCCTCGGTTAGGTTCATGTCAAACCGTTCGACTTCGAGCAAATCAACAATCTGGTAATGGATATGATCAAATTTGGGGCTTCCATACATATCATTATTCGCCTTGTTGATCTCTTCTAACGTCACCACCCCCAATGTTTCCAGTGGATACCCTCCTCTTCCCAAATTGTCTCCATCGGCATTGTGGCCAGATTATAACAGTTTTTCCTGGTCTGGAGCGTCAAGAGCCTTGATTTCCAGGCCCTCAATTTCTTGAAGGGTTTTGCCGGCAATACCCTGTAGATCCCCATACATCCCAACTGTGGCCTGCATGACCCGATCTATTTGTTCCTCGCGTTTCGCCCATTGTTTCGTGATCACTTTGCGCTCCTTTGCCAGGTCGTCCTGCATCGTGGTAAAGGCCTCAACGATCGCGAGTACCCTTTGACGAAAACGAGGGCCCATCAAATAGTCATACACCATTTCCATCTTGGATTGCTGTCCTTCGGTGGCCTGTTTGGCCAACGCCACTTCCACCAAACTATGGCGCAATGCCATCGCGACGGGAATCGTCGATTGGGGATGAGTCACCCACACCCCATCAACCAGATCAAACGTCTCAACACCTTTGGGCAAGGCCTGACTCACGATGACCGCCAACTCGGCTTTGGCCTGCCGCTGGTCTTCCCGTAACTTGACGAGCCAGCCCTCACTCCAGTTTTTGGTCCGTTTGGACTCCCACAGAATCGACCCGCAAGACTGGCCGAAGGGCCCGGCTACTCGCTGTACCACATCTCCACCATATTCCCCCTTGGGGACGGGTTGAATGGCATCATGAGGAAATTTGGCTGCCAAAAGGGCTTCTAATTCCAACTCTTGGACCTCTCCTTGCAATTGCTGAGATCCCTGTTCTGCCCTTCGCTTGAGGTCTTCAATTTGTTTTTGCATGGACGTAATGGTCTGCTCTTTTTCCATGACCTTGAGCCGTAAGGCTTCTTCTGCTTCTTTTTTCGCTTGATCCCGGGTGGCTGTCAGCCCCTCTTGAACACGTTTTTCCACCGTTAGATCTAATTCCCGTTTTGCGTCGTCTAATTCCCGTTGTTTTTTGAGGAAAGCGGCCTGGGTTTTTTGGGCCTCTGCTAGTTTTTCATCTCGTTGCTTGAGCAGATCCTGGAGTTCGGAAAGCATCTTGGCCTTTTGGTCCAGGTCCTCAGCCATGAGGGTTTGCGCTTTTTTGGCCTCCTCGGCTACGATAGCCGCTCGTTCCTGTTTCAGTTTTTCAGCAACCTCTTCATCCAAAGTTTCCTTGGCCTTGACCAGGGCCGCTTCCCGGTCCCGAATGGCCGTTTCCCGCTTGGCGGATTCAGCCTCCTTCTGAGCCAACCGTTGCTCAAATTCACGTTTGGTGGTTTCCAATAATGGAGCTGCCAACGATTCGGTGAGTTTGATTTCTGCTTGGCAGCTGGGACAGGTGATGGTGGGTTCAGTCATAGGCTTTTCCTGGAAAAGAAGTTAAAACCATTTCCGGAACATTTCCCACTCTGGCTTGGATATACGATGTGGTCCATGTATCCCCACGAATCCCCAAGAACGACAAAAGGAGAAATTCGCCCCATTTTTTTTGAATGACCCTACCGGTTCACCATTTTATCCAAACGGGCTTCCACCTGTCCGAATAATTTCAAGGCAAAAAGCTCTCGTTGTGCCACTGAACATTCTCCATATGATTTGGGGCCTGCAAAACGCGGACGGTTGAGCCGAAAGATGTGTTTCCCCTGAAGCCCTTTCAAATCATGCCGATCCAGATCAATGGGCTGCAACATCACCGGAATCACGGGTTTACCCCGGCCTTCCACAAATTTTGGCAACTCGTGGATGGCAACATATTTGGACCCTAGAAAGGCCGGGCTTACCAAGACCAACCCCATATCACATTTCTCCAAGGCCTTTTGAATTTCTTCATGCCATTTCTCCCCAACAAGGATATTTCCGTCTCGCCAGAATTCATAGTGATAGTGTTTTGAGGGGGCCGTCTGCTCGCGAAAATTCTTCAAAAACCGACCAGCTAGATCCTGGTTCGCACGGGCATAGGAGACAAAGACTTGAATCTTTTGTTTCATGGGTAAAAAGGCAAACCCTGATTAGGGGCAGGCACCCATCCTAGCCAACCCTTCAAAAAATGTACAGAACAGACCTGGAGAGATAACACATCATGGCTTTGGCTAGGAAGAATAGCGAAGAAGACCGAAGCCGCCCCAGGAGAGTTTCGAAAGGAGGGGAATAACCAGTCTAGGGTGTGTATAAGAATGAGTGCTCTCAAGGGGAGGGTTAGGATTCGAAAGACATAAGGAAAATCTTACTGGGCAACCCTCTCCTGAGAATGAGGGGAGAAACATTTGGCTTCCTACATGACACAATCTGTTATTCCGCGACGAACAGGAACCCAGGTCGTCTCGTCAGGGAAACCCTCAACCTAATTTTTTTCTGAGAGGCTTTACAGACGGCCTGTTTTTAATACCAATCTCAAAGAGATCTTTAAAAGCGGAGATATTTCAAAAAATCGAACGGGCAATTTTTGGAATATTGCAAATTCATCACTTGAAATTGAGCGTCTAGTTGGCCTTGCTGAATACAAAATCGCCTATAGACTCCCTCCGTTCCTGGCTGCACATATTCAATCTTAACCGGTTGCAGGCTACCTTTATCACGCCTTTCTTGAAATTTCTTGTTGATATTCCCCAGAAACTGTTCGAATTTATACCCCACAAAAAAATCTAAGGGTTCATGTTCTACATACAAGGTGTATTGGGCTGCCGAGGGGTCGGCAAACATCATAAAAAATGGGATGGAAACCTGGTAGGCTTGCTGAATGTCCTTCATGGCCCCTCTCACCTGAAACTCATACAGTTGCTCACCCACAAGATTGGTGACCCCTTCTCCTTTTTGCACAAACCGAATGATGGGAGTGTGGTTGTACTGGCCGACCACCCGAATCACGTCGTTCATAAAATACCGGTACAGGCCATTCCACGTCGTCACGACCACGTAATATTTTTTCCCCACCTCCAATTGATTGAGCCGTACCGTTTGGGGACGATTAGCATCCCAATCCGCGAGCTCGATAAATTCAAAGAAGTTTTCTTGAAAATTTGGAATACAGGAATTATGACGCACATCAACATTGAGACTTCCGAATACTTCACTGGACACATACCCCAATTCAATGATTTTCACGTTTTGGGGTAGCTTGGGTTTCAGTTCCGTTCTTTGAAAGTGGCAGTTTCCTCCAGTCCATGTGACGACGGCTCGTAATTTTGGCCAAAGGGTTTCTACCGTCAGATCATTTTCCTTTCCAACGAGCGATTGGAGGAATTTGAGCCTGCGAGAAGACGGACGAGGAAGAGGCAGATCCCCCTGAGGAGACTGCTTCTTCGCGACCTGTAACCGATCCACGATTTCAGGTAGATGCTCACGAACGACCTCCAACAGATGGAGAAGGGCCGAGGGGCTGGGTGTGATGACCGCCGAAAGATTTTTCTCCGATAACACCCAGGCCGCGATATGAAAATATTTTCGAGAATACTCGGGAATGGCGTGAATCTCCTTCGGAAGGACCAGCTTTTGATGAAGCACCCAAGGTAAGTCTGCAGCTAACAACCCGGATAAGGACCCAAAGGGTGTCCCGGAAGGCAAGGCACCTTCTAATTCGGATCCAGCCAGGATTAACACCTTTCCTCGAAACATCCCCGGAACACTCGAATAGTAGGAATAGGTGCTCAACCGTTGGAACTGACGGACCCCTTCCCTTGTACGAGATAGGATAGGAATGAGCTTTGGGGACCCCGTGGTTCCGCTCGTACAGACATACATCTGGGGAAGGTCTTTCGTCAGATACGGTTGTCTGGCCTCTTCTTGATATTTGAAATGTGGCCGTAATTCTTCGTAGGTATGGAGGGGCACCGTCAGGCGATATTCCTGATAACCCTGAATGTGCTGGAAACCATGCTTTTCCCCGAAAGGCGTATGCTCCTGCGTACGAAGAAGGTTTTTGAGCAGTTGATCTTGTATGAGTTGGGGATCCCGCGTGTGCCGAATAAACGGACTCCACCATCGCACTCGACAAACCAGCATGTCCAGAGCTATTCGAATGTTCTGGATAAATTGAGGGGGTGTCATCGCTTACATGGGTTCTTTATGGCTCTCCAGGCCGCGGAACACGGCTCTTGGGGTGAGTATTGTCATAATCAGCAATGAGGCAAAGTCTCATCCATAGAGTTGCAAATAATGTTCTTTTCAGGTAATGCCTTGCTTAGGCATTCGGTTTTCCCCAAAACCCAAAACGGGGTTTTCAGCCCGAGCCCGAACTACGAAGACACCCAAAACCAGGAGGCGACTCCCTTTGTTCGAAGTCATCATACCGATCAAAACTCATTATCGTACATTTTAGCTTAGCAGATTTTTTTCTTATGCCCAAAGGCTATAAGGACGATGAAAATGGAACGACGATGATTTTCTGATTCCCGTTGTCCAAACCCTAGAAAGGCCCAGTTGAACATTTTATTGGTAGGGAATTCCGACGGGATAGGGTTAGCCGTCACCCGAGCTCTTTTGTCCCAAGGTCATTCTGTGGTGGGAATATCTCGAAGTCCCAGCCCGTTGGGGTCACAGGCGCCTCGGCACATCCTCCACGATGTCTCCGCTCCCACCTATCCCGAAACCCTCCAACAGCTCCTCCAACAAGAAGGACCATTCGATGCGTGCATTTATTGTGCAGCCATCGGTTCTGGGTTAGCTCTTCCTGACTGTTCAAAGGAAGCCCATGTGCTTGAAGTGAATTTCACCGCGATGGTCCGGACACTTGCCGCCTTGGTCCCAGGCTGGATGGAAAGGAAACAGGGCCACTTCATTGGCCTTTCCAGCCTCGCGGATGACTTTTACAATACCGATGCCCCTTCATACACCGCATCTAAAGCTGGATTTAGCAACTATTTGGTCTCCATGGCCCTGAAACTAAAATCCCATGGAGTATCGATTACGAATATTCGTTTTGGATACGTGGACACGAAACTGCCCAAGGCCTCATGGAAACCGCTCATCATGACACCGACTCGGGCAGCAGACCACGTCGTGCGATGCTTACACACACGACCCATTCAAGTAAGCGTCCCGAAAACCATCGGGGCCCTCCTTCACGCAATTCGCTTGATACAATCCCTACGGGTATGGGTATCCTAAGGGCCTTTGGAAAAAAGAAAAAAGTTTTGGTATCCTAATTTTTTCATGTTCCGAACACACCCCCTTTAGGCCTCCATTAGAAAGATCGTTTCCTCACAAAGGAGAAGAAAACACTATGGATACAGATCTACATCGTCACCTTGGGCCTCTTGCTTCCTTAGCCGGAATTTGGGAAGGAGACAAAGGGATTGATATCGCCCCGGCCAAGGATGGTTCGAAAGAAACGCATTTCCGGGAGCGCATCACGTTTGACCCAGTTGGGCCCGTCGTCAATGGAACCCAAACCTTGTATGGACTGCGATACTCCACAATGGCATGGCCCCTCATTCAGGAACACCCATTCCACGAAGAAGTTGGCTATTGGCTTTGGGATGCAGAGCGAAACCAAGTGATGCGATGTTTCATTGTCCCACGAGGCGTTCTCGTGAATGCAGGGGGAACCGTGGATGCCCAAGCCACGGCATTTACGCTTTCCGCGGACGTGGGTTCATCCGTGTACGGGATTCTCTCCAATCCCTACTTGGATGAAGCGGCAAAAACCGTCAGGTATGAGGTCACGATCACTATCCACCCAAACGGCCAATGGGATTATAAGGAAGACACGCAATTGCAAATGAGTGGTCGCTCGGATATCTTCCACCACACCGATCAGAACACGCTAACCCGTTCTTAGTCTCTGGCCCTTGCAATGCTGAACTCACCGGGATGTCCTTATTTTTTCTTCTCAGGGTTTACAAATGTATTTTTCTTCGCATCATAGACCCAAACCTCGCCGGTTCCGATGGAGTAGACCCATCCATGCAGACGTAAATCTCCTTTTCGCAATCGCGTCGCCACGGAAGGGTGAGTCTTGAGATGATTCAGTTGAACCACCACGTTTTCCTTGATGGTGGACGCGAATAATTCGTCCCCCTCCAGGTGGGAACAATGGTCTTTCACGATTCGCATGGTCGTCTGGGCATGTTGAAGCCAAGCCTTCACAGCCGGAAGGGGCTCTAAATTTTCTGGATGTAAGAGAGCCTTCATGGCCCCACAATCCGTATGGCCACATACGATAATGTCTTTGACTTGAAGATCCGAGACACCGTATTCCAGGGTAGCCGTGCTGCCCCCTATGGCTGCTCCATAGGTGGGGATCAAATTCCCGGCATTACGGATAATGAATAAATCACCCGGATCTGTTTGAGTCAGGAGGGAGGGATCTATCCGCGAGTCAGAGCAGGTGACAAACAGGACACTGGGACTTTGGTGTTTAGCCAAAGAAGAGAATAACCCTTTCTTTTTTGAAAACACCTCTTTTTGAAATTTGACTAGGCCCTTTAGGACATTTTTCATATGCTCTCCTTTGGGAAGGAACGTTTCTCATTGGCCTAGACCAGGATTGGCCTTTGGAAGCTTGCCTAGGGTACATTGCGACACACAAACCATCAAGGCTTGCTCGGAGAACACTCCATGCTAGGACCTGATCAAATGGCACTCATTCATAAAGGAAACCTGTTCTGTCTGACTTTCTTCTGACCATCTCCCCCATCATTTACTATGCGCTGGAGACCCATTTTCACCTTGGAATATCTACAGAAACTCCCTTCATCTTCCACTCCATTTCACGAACACGGGGAATGATGATGGATTTGCCACCGCTCGACGTACAAGCCTTCCACAAGCACCTACTGGACCTTCGTGAAGGGCTTCTTCAGGTCGAACAGTCCGGGCAAGAAGCCGCCCAAACCGTGGAACTCGATCAAACCACAGTCGGGCGCGTCTCCCGAATGGATGCGCTCCAAAACCAGGCCATGGCCAAAGAAGCCCAACAACGACGGGCCATTCAACTTCAACGAATCGAAGCCGCCTTGGGAAGGATGGAAAAGGGGGAATTTGGTCTGTGCGTAAAATGTGGCGAATACATTGCTTCAAAACGCTTGGAGATTGACCCCACCAGCCCCTTATGCATTCATTGCGCTGACCCAAGAAGACATAAATGAAATTACCGAAGATCTCTTCATTGGTGATCCATCACTCCATTACCCATTCCCTCTCCTGAGGTATCCAATGTCCACACCAAACAAAGGCAGAACAAAGTTTCATGTAGCCCTTGGCGTCTCAAATATCGAACGGTCAGTGGAGGATTATTCCCGGCGTCTGGGACAACAGGCCGATGTGATCATTCCGGACGAATACGCCCTCTGGCGGACCCAGACACTGAACGTCTCTATTCGAAAGGTACCACCCGAAAAATCGGGAACCCTACGACACTTGGGATGGGAATTGGATGGGGCAGAAAATTTTTCCACCGAGACGGACTCCAACAACATTCTTTGGGAATATTTTTCGGCCGACCAACAGGCCGACGAAATTGCCCAAACGTGGCCTGGAATATCCTACAGACCTCAACCGTAATTTTTGTTCATTCAAACTCCCCAACTCCTATCGTCAAATCCTAGCTCAAGAACATGATACTTTCTACGGACCAAAGCCCTCATTGTCCCCTTTGCCATACGACGACCTCCGGCGCATATTACCAAGACCACCAACGCGAATATTGGAACTGTCCTACCTGTGACTTGGTGTTTATCCCACCCCATCAATTCTTATCAGCCTCAGAGGAAAAGGCCGCGTACGATTACCATCAAAACTCCCCCCACGACTCTCACTATCGTGGATTTTTGGGACGCATCTTTCATCCCATGAAAGACCGATTATCTCCGGGGAGTCAGGGATTGGACTTTGGATCTGGCCCAGGGCCAACCCTTTCCGTCATGTTCCAAGAGGCCGGATTCGCGATGAGGATCTACGATCCCTATTATGCTCATCAGCCGTCAGCCTTAGCGAATTCCTATGACTTCATCACCGCGACCGAGGTCGTGGAACATTTGCACGAACCCGGAAAAATCTTGAATCATTTATGGTCTCTTCTCCAACCGAAAGGTTACCTGGGGGTCATGACAAAACTGTTACCCAGTGTCGAAGCATTTCCTCAATGGCACTATAAAAATGACCCCACTCATGTCTGCTTTTATTCTGTTACAACGTTTCAATGGTTGGCTCGACAATGGGATTCAGGATTGGAACGTATCGGGAGCGACGTCATGATTTTTCGGAAAGAATCTCGCTCCTAGACCATGTGATCCCACCTTCTTCGAATTCTCGTCCCAACCATGTCACCCGACGCAGATATCGCCATTATCGGTGCTGGGGCTGCCGGGTTAGCCGCAGCGATCTTTGCTGTCGAATCCAATCCCCACCTCCGGGTCGAACTCGTCGATAGCGCCAAATCCATCGGAGCCAAAATACTCGTCTCCGGAGGAGGACGATGTAATGTGACCAATTCCCACGTGACGGCCTCGGATTTTCATGGTAATCGAAAAATTATCGATCGGGTCTTAAGACGGTTTGATGGACAGGCTACCCTACGCTGGTTTCACGCTCTCGGCGTCCCTTTGCGGGAGGAAGAACATGGAAAAATATTTCCGGCCAGCAACAAAGCTCGAACCGTCCTTGAGGCACTCATCGGTCGATGTCAGGTACTGGGCATACGCATTCACACCGAACACAAAGTCCAGGCTCTGGAACCCATGAAAGACCGGTTTTCCATCCATCATTCCCAAGGGACCTTGAGAACAAAAAAAGTTATTCTCGCGACGGGAGGCCGATCACTTCCCCGAACAGGATCGGACGGTAGTGGTTGGACCTTGGCTCAATCAGTGGGTCACACAGTAAATACCACCGTCCCTGCCTTGGTCCCGTTACTACTATCTCCTTCCTTTTTTCATGCCGGGCTTGCTGGGGTTTCGCATGAGGTGACCTTGTCCACCAGAATTGATGGACATACGGTGGATCGACGCACGGGCAGTCTCCTCTGGACCCATTTTGGCGTGAGTGGACCCGTCGTCCTAGATGCGAGCCGCTTTTGGGGTCTGGCTCGGGCACAAGGCAAAGAGGTCCACCTTCACCTCAATTGTTTTCCGGGTAAAGGGGGCAAAGCCATCCATGATTGGATAATATCGGAAGCCACACGGTCAAGTCGGAAAAGTGTGAGTTCTCTCCTGGCTGAACGACTTCCCCAGCGGGTGGCCACGACCCTGTGCACCTTTTTGACTCCGAGCACCCCTCTCAATCAGGAGGAAAACGAAAGTCCTGCTAACGAGAAATCATTGGCCACGACAACCTTGGGCGAATTGAACCGCGCAACCCGACACCGGTTAGTCAACACGTTGGTTGATCTGTCTCTGCCAGTTAGGGGAACCCGCGGGTGGAATTTTGCAGAAGTCACCGCAGGAGGCGTTCCCCTCATTGAGATAAACCCCGGAACCCTTGAATCTCGAAAGATCCCTGGGCTGTATGTGATTGGAGAAATGTTGGACTGTGATGGTCGTATCGGGGGGTTTAATTTTCAATGGGCCTGGGCCACCGGATATATTGCGGGCAACCACGTTTCACAATCCATTGGAAAAACTGAAAAATAAGTTAATCCTTCAACGAGATCCACCTCACAGGTCCTTTATCTTTTTTCTTTGTGACTGATTCAATCACCTGCGCCTTTTCCGAGCCCCACCTTCATCATCAATCCCGAGAAAACCAAAGCCAAAGCCGCCAGCATCTCTAATTGTTCTTCCACTAGCTGCCCAAAATCGTACGGATCATGAGAGGAACGGAGCAAGAGGTCATGCACATTGGCCACAGCCATCAGCACAAACCAACAAACCACAAACCAAATGAAAGGATGCCGTGAAAAGCATCCCACAAGAGACAGGAAGTGGTATTTTACCCAAATACTCAGGAGAACCATTCCTAATCCCATACACACTCCAACTAACCCTAGTACTTGAAAAGACGAAAGGCCTAATTCCACCTGAATAACTTTTAATCCAATCTCCAATAAATCATGAAGCGCATCAAACTTCTGTCCATACCATTTGGGTGTGGGGAAATAATAATAATTCCGTATGAAATATATCCCATAATTTATTTCTTCGAGGAAACTCATCAAACTGACGATGGCCATCCCCAACGCGACGTTTTTCGCTACCCCATGTTGGAATCTTCGAACATTCCGAACGGACAACAGGCAAGCCCAAACATACAAGAGGGCCGTGCTGATCTCTAAAATATGATTTTCCCGGATCAACAGTTTTCGGAAGGACGGAAGGAACACAAAAACCAGAATCGCTAAGAGACTCAAGCCAATTCCCAAGCCCGCAAACCACCTGAAATAGAGGCTAGGAGGGGGATTCTTCATCAAGCTCGAAGAGACATGTTCCGACCTGAGACGAGGCTATTTTTCGAGTCAGGTTCATTGGGGGATCACATGGATATCCGAATCAGCCAGTCCCTTACACACTGCCCATCGTTCCAAACAACAGAAACCTCATTCACCGGCCTATTTGTAGGCAGGGGCAACTCACCGATTGTACCGCAGACAGGGGAAAATCTACATCTCCATCAGGCAACTGAACGCCCCTTAGAAGGACTCGGTCGAAAGAGTTTCATTCCCTCCGTTCAACACTGGTGCACCCATACGTCATGGATGATCCTTTATGACCTCTTTACCTTGCCATTCCCCAATTTCGCGCATGAAATGGTAGGATAAGGCAAATTTGTTCGGGAGGTTCGGGAATGACGTCCTACATCTTTGAAAATCATGAGGAGGATCAAGAATATGGTCGTCTTCGAATCATCGAACACGCCAATGACCCGACAACCATTTCTCTCTTGGAACAGACTGGCATCCAAGCCGACTGGGCTTGCTTGGAACTGGGGGGCGGAGCTGGATCTATCCTGAAATGGCTGGGAGATCGCGTGGGACCGACCGGAAAAGTCTATGGCATCGACAAAAACACCACCTATTTAAAGAAATTTATTAATCCCTCTTTTTCTATAAAAGAAGGGCCCTTCCTAGAAGTAGATATTGAGCACCCCTTGGATCTTGTCCATGCCCGATACGTGCTTATCCACAACAAAGAGGCCAAGGACATGATGGAAAAAGTCTACCATTTACTCAAGCCTGGGGGATTCTTTCTCGTTGAAGAACCGGATTTCACATCTTGTACCTTACTGAATGATGATTCTTCCAGGGCTCAAAGCCGAGTGAATTCCGCCATTTGTTCGATGTTTCACCATTATGGATTGAACCCAGCCTATGGCCTACAACTTCCCAAAAACCTTCAGACCTGTGGCTTTCATATTCTCCAGACGCAATCCAACCTTCATTTGGGAGAAGGGAATTCCCCTTTTGCCCAGGTTATGGCTGAATCAGCCTTGGCGTTACAGGAAGCCTATTGCTCCACGGGAAAATGTACCGATAGCGATATTCAACAATACATTAATAATGCACATACGCCTGGCTTCTGGACGATCTATCATTCCACGATTTCAGTCCTGGCTCAACGGCCTCAATAACTCCCCTTAAATGAAACTTTGCCTTCACGCATCCAAGACTCATCTTGCCCATTTCATTGTTCTTCATATTGGCAGCCCTCTTCTAAAAGGCCCAACCAGCATTCATCATATAAACTGTACAATTCCACCCCTTTGTCCCTAACCCTCGCTTTTTTCATTGACGAAAATCTATAGGAAGGATATCGTGACCTGAATATGACTTCCCTCTTTCAAGGGTGGGCAAGTAATGCACACCCTTGTCGGAGACTGCTCATTGGTCTATGACGGAAAAATCTTTCGTGGTTCTTCATGTCGCTCGTTGAACACCTCTTTGAAATCCTCCCCAGCTTTCTCCCTGTTCTGGTGGCCCTAGCCCTCGTCATCCCAAGTTTGTGGGGAGCCCATTGGTTTTTGTTCCGACGGGGCGGGGGGCTCAAAGAAGAAGCCCGTTTTATGGGTCGCGTGGCGATGAGTCTGCTCGTGGGAACGGGTATCATTCTCATCTTATTGACCCTTCCCCTTGATAGAGAAACGCATAAGGACCTTTTTCAACTCTTAGCGCTCCTCATCACTGCGGTCATCACCCTTTCTTCCACCACGTTTGTTTCCAATGCCATGGCCGGAGTCATGCTGCGGGGCATGCAGAGTTTCCGGTTGGGAGATTTTTTGCG
Source organism: Nitrospirales bacterium (assembly GCA_965223495.1). GTDB lineage: Bacteria > Nitrospirota > Nitrospiria > Nitrospirales > UBA8639 > Nitrospira_E. The sequence continues at coordinate 2,594,624 of OZ245001.1, forward strand.
AGTGCAGAACCAATTTGGCCGCGTCACAGAGCGGGGGTTATTTCACACCGAAATTCAAACCGAAGATCGGGACCTGACGACATTGCCCAATCTATTTCTCGTCTCTCATCCCTTTACGGTCGTCCGCGCTTCAGGCACCATCATTTCCGGATGCGTCTCCCTCGGATACGACACCCCACAGGATACGATCGAGTATTACCTCCTAGAAGCGGCTCGTGCCACAAAGCTTAAGGACCCTTTTGTCCACGTATTAGAATTGGGAGATTTTTCCGTAACCTATCGTATATCCGGCATGTTGGAAGACGTCAAACAACTTCTCACGGCTCGGTCAAAATTGAAAGCGAGTATCCTCTCGACTCTCCATGGTGCAAACATTGAAATCGTTTCACCTTCCTTTATGAACCAACGACGATTGGAACAAGGCCAACTCGTGCTTCCACCTCACTCAATGAACCAAGTACATCAATCCCAAGATGAACCCAGTGATACCCCAGAGGCCTTCATATTCGATAAAGCCGATGCAGTTGCCCAGGTCGCAGAGTTGCGGGAAAAGCAACAAGCCCTCGAGGAAGAAGTACGGGGGTTACAGATTCGATTAAAAAAAGCGGGAGAAAACGTGAAACCCTGGATGGAACGCCGCATTCAGGGCATCCAACAAGACCTGGAACGCCTCACCATTCAGATTCAACAAGCGGAAGAGACAAAAACCGACTAATGACTCTTTGTCCGTAAAACCAAAGAAAAGGGGTGATCACCAAAGCCGATATGAAAAAACCCCTTACGATCTCCGTATCTCTCCAACCGACTTCTACATAACGAGGAAGATACGTTGGCCTCCCCCTCTCTTCTTTGGTCCATCCCTAGCACCATCGATTGATTAGCAACCATCCCCGATGTACGTATAATCGCTATAGGGACCAAAGTAGGCTATCGAGCTGCAATCTTGCTCCTCTCCTTGGGAAGGGAAACTTCCTGGAGATGATTGGGAGGAACGATCATGAATATTGCCTCCAAGTCCACGCGTAAAATCCCACCAGGCCCCGGTATAGTGATTGAAAGCATAGACTCCGCAGACAATTTCCATCCCTATAAGTTGTTCGGCTTGACGTATCTCTTGGTAGGACAGAGGAACGCCATTCACCCACACACAGGCAGCATCGACACTTGGAGGAGCCACAACACCCACCACGGTGAGCAACCACGCGGCTAAGATGAGAGTAGAGTAGATTTTCATGATTCATTCTCCTTTTTTTGTTCACGTAACGGGAACATATGGGCGCTTCAGATGTTTCAGGACATAAAAGGCGATAAGTAGAGGTGGGCAAGGTTCTTCTAATAATCAAGACCTCCATTAAAAAGCAGCCCTCTTTCTGACAAGCTCTTCCGTCGCTCCGGTCGTGGAGAACCATAGGTTGGGAAATTTCCGGATGGGTTCTGATACTGACCACTTCTAATGTTGCCACCTTGTTGTCGTGTAAAATCCCACCAATCTCCTGTATTGGGGTTAAATGCATATACCCCACAGGCAATCTGTCCACCGATGAACCGTTCCGCTTCACGAACCTCTTGAGGGGAAAAGGGAATGCCATTCACCCACACACAAGCCAACACCAGACTGGGCAAGAGCATGACGGCTATAAAAGTAACGACGATCCCAAGGTGTTTACCCAACATTCTCAGTTTCATCATGAATCCTCCTTGCTAAAAAACAATGGGCGCCGGAAAACGATGTTGTCATGAGCCTTTCAAATAGCAACCCCCGTACTAAGCCAATCATAGGAATCTCAACTGACTTCCAAGGAATAAGATTCCTTTATGTTTCTCAGGGGTAAGAATTCTCAATACCACTCAATCCAATGAGGGCATTGTCCAGAACAAAAACCTTCTCCTCCCTTTCAACTGTGCACCAGGGGATACGCTTTGTACCCTTTGGTTACAGGTGCACTCCAGAAAAAATTTTTGGATTTTCTCTTCATCAATCCAAGCATTGCCCTGGCAGATGCCCTTAATATCCTAACGGCCCTTGGTAGTAATTCATGTCGATTACGTTCTCCAAACAGGAGAAGGCGCTGGCATTGAATTTGCCAAAGTTTTCACCCGAGTCGTGATGTAGGGAAACGAAAAATGATTACCGCTGTTCATGCGGGGTGAAAGGAAGAGAGGATATCGTGAAACACAGCGCTGCTACCTTGTGTGTCATTTCGGTCTTAGGGCTTTTCCCCTTCACGGACGTAACAGCATCGAATCAAAGAGGATTCGAAGAACATGTTGGCGCCTGTCACCCAAGGGATACCGACCTTACATCTCAGCTACAGGGTAAAAGGTATTCACTCTCTCAGCCGTTGGCGTTTATGTTAAAACCCAATGGGCAAGATTTATGGATTGAAGCCAAGAGTTTTCATCCGGAAAGTCACCAAGTGATGTATAGCATCAACAATCAGCCCTGGAGACCGATCGACTTGAAGGCCCGTCTCCTTTTTCGGGGATTCAATTTAACCGTTGTCTCCCTAGATAAGCTCGCGACTACCCGCACCCCAATAAAACTCCAGGTCCGTTCACCCATTCGATCATCTTGCGACTCAACCGTTGTTCATGAGCCAGTACACCTGGAGGTTCGAGCAACCCAAAAGGCTTCAATGGTCAGACCCAGGCGGAGAAATTAAACCATAGTTTCATTGTCCGATACTCATAAACTCGGCCAAGCATAAGAAAAACTGCAGGTCATGAAACAATAGACCCTCGGCGCAACGGTGCTTTTTCCGGTTGGCTCCCGGCAATTTCGGTACTGGCCCCTCGAAAGCTTGGAATCAAAATAGGAAAGTTGAGGGAAATGAGAGATTTCTTAGACCAAATAAATGGCAACAAGGGGTAGTTTAAAATATCACAGAATCGCCGTGAAAAGGGCTTCTGACCTGACGTGTTTTTTAGCTTTCGTGACTTTGGCGTGATTGGTACAATCAGGCACTTTCAGTTTTTCAACAAGAAACGCCCGGCATCTCAAAGGAATGCTGGATAATCTGTGCCACTTAAGATTTGGGGGCCCTGAGCTTTTTCTTCTAACGCTTTTTACGTGGGCTAAGACCGAAATGAAGACGTCCGGACCTTCAATAGACAAACTTTCTGGGGAGCAAATAAAAATGCTCTTGGAAATAGGCCAAAAAGTGCATGAGGAGCGAGATTTACATTCCTTATTACATGTACTTTCAGGAGAAGCGGCCCGGTTACTTGGAGCCGAACGGGCTTCCGTTTTTCTCATAGATCAAGAAACCTGTGAATTATGGTCACTGGTAGCGCTCCCGAATGAATCCATCCGATTTGATGCGCGCTTGGGCATTGCGGGAGCTGTGGCGATGACCGGGGAGATCATTAATGTGCCGGATGCACAAAAAGATTCCCGGTTTCATAAAGGCATTGATGCCCAGACCAAATATCGTACCCGGAGCGTCTTGTCCATTCCCTTAAAACAGCTTTCGGGAGAAACAATCGGGACGTTTCAATTTTTAAACAAAAAAAAGGGACATTTTTCGTCCGATGATGAACGTTTTGCTGCTGCGCTGGCGACTCAGGCTACCCAGGCGATTGTGACCGCGGGGATGGTCGGGCAGCTGCAACAAAAGCATCGCGAGCTGGAAAAAGAAAACCAGGAATTACGCCAAGAAATTGAAAACCAGTCAGCCACCCAAAAAATATTGGGAACCAGCCCACGGATTCAACAAATTGTTCGTACAATCGATCAAATATCTGATTGTTCTTTCGATGTCCTGATCACCGGGGAAAACGGAACGGGCAAAGAACTGGTGGCAAAAGCCATCCATGCCAATAGCCCTCGTGCACATAAACCTTTCGTGGAAATCAATTGTGCCGCCCTCCCGGACAATTTAGTGGAAAGTGAATTATTTGGGATCAGTAAAGGGGTGGCCACCGGGGTAGAATCCCGGATAGGGAAATTTGAACAGGCCCAAGGGGGCACTTTGTTTCTGGATGAAATCGGAGATTTGGCACAAGCAGCCCAAGCGAAAATTCTTCGAGTGCTCCAGGAGCGACGATTAGAACCCATCGGGAAACGTGAGAGCATTCCCATAGATGTCCGAATTGTCGCGGCCACGAATAAAAACCTTGAAGAGGCCACCTCCAAGGGCACATTCCGGGAGGACCTCTACTATCGACTGAAAGTCATTCACCTTACCACTGCCCCGTTACGGGAGATTCCAGAGGAAATTCCGTTGCTGGCGAATTTCTTCCTGTTGCGATACTGCCGGGAAGTTGGAGTGGACCCCAAACAATTTGCCCCAAAAACCCTCAAGGTGATGCAAGCCCATCACTGGCCCGGGAATATTCGGCAATTGGAGAATGAAATCAAGCGGTTGGCCGTCATGGTCCGAACTGATGTCATACGGGCAGAAGATTTAGATGAGTCCATTCGCCTCCCTCCAGAGCCGCAGGAAGAGCCCATGCACCAGGAACACGGGCAATCCTTAAGGGAATCCCTCGACCGAATTGAAAAACAATTGATCGAGGAAGCCCTACGAACCCACCACTACCGCCAAAGCCATACCGCAAAAGTCCTGGGACTGAGCCGTCAGGGACTAATTAAGAAAATGAAGCGATTTAATATTCAAGCATCTCTGGACAATCCCTCCTAACCGAAACCTCCCCTAGTCGCCTCCCATCTTTTGATGGCAATCCACAAATCGGAAATCTAATATTCTGGGCTGGGAAAGGTACGACATCCTATCTACCCCGGAGAGGAAACTCGCCCCCTTTATTCCTATGGGAATTATGATAGAACAGCATTTTTTGGACGGCGGCGACGGCCTCCTCCAGTCTAAATTTGATAGATCAAAAAAAATGTCCAAATAGAGAAATTTTTGGAGAAGTAAATTTCAAACTTTAACTGACCTCCATCAATGCTAGAGCAGAAACAGGATTTAAAATATGAATACAACAAGTGAGGCGCCGGCCAGGCGCCTGGCTTATTTTCAAAAAACCTCCCACTTACCTTTTGGAGGGAAAATTTCTCTCCCGAATAAAAGTTCGAAGGGAAGGGCCCACTTAGGATTTCCCAAAAGTTCCAGGGTGAGGGTCATCCTGACCCCCTACCCCTCCCTATCCGGCATCCCAACCAGAAAAAGATGAAAACTCACCACACCCCCCTCCGATCGACTTAAGGTTGCCGCCGCGTCAGACCGAAGAAGGAATATACGAAATGAATAAACATGCACTCTTTCTGCCCAAACTTTCCATTTCCAATTCTTCAATCGCTCGCCTGCGTTGCGGGCGTTTTCTTGTTATCAGGGGGATGTTCATCTCCCTTCACTCCAGAAATGGAAAGGGTCCACATCAATACCACCATTATCTACGCCGACCCAGACACGATCAACTTAGCAGCAAGGGGCCGCGGGTATACCAGCGAGAATAAAGTCAAAGGATTTTACGATCCGGTCAGAAATGAAGTCTGGTGTCCCAATGACGAATCTATCGAGTCACTCCAGACTTGCGGACACGAACTTCGCCATCTAATAAAAGGGCAATTCCACTAAGTTGGCATTTGCCTTCTCTCATGGTCTTTCCACATAGACTCTGAGTTTCCCTCCCGACATTGAGAGCCAGGGCACCCCCTCTTTTGGGGAAGGCATCCTCACTTTCCACTTTTTCTTCGTATGCAACTTCACAAAAATCTCTCACTTCCGAGCGGTATACAGAGAAATACAGAACCATAGGGACCGACCCGGAAATCATAGAATTGAGGAATTATTCCAAAGGGTGTACTCTTTTGGACCATGAAGGGCACGGTGAAAGAAAAAACAGTGGGGATAGTCTTCCGGGGGCTGGCGGTTGGTCTTCTGATTACTGGTTGCCTGGCTTTAGGGCTGTTTGAAAAAGCCGAACGGTGGTTCCTCAATACGCAGTTTCATCTCCGCGGAGCCCAAGAGCCGACCTTTCCCATTGTTCTCATCACGATAGACGAGGACTCCTTCGACGAATTGCACATGCAATGGCCCTGGCCACGTTCGCTCCATGCCCAATTGATCGATACGCTTCACCAAAGCCACCCCAAAGCCATTGGTTTGAATATCCTCTTTACGGAGCCCAGCTATCTCGGACCGAGTGATGATCAAGCCCTCCAGGAAAGCCTGGCTCGAGCCGGGAACGTCGTCTTGGCCTCCGCGCTCACACTGGTCCAGGGAAGATTTGTTATCAAAGAAAGTCTAAACCCCCCGATTGGGAGCATTCGATCGAGTGCCGCCGGATATGGCCCAGTTAACCTAAAACTAGAAGAAGACGCGTTTGTTCATCAGGCACAGCTCACCTTTCCTTTTCAACAAAATACCATTCCAGGATTTCCCCTGTTGATCTATCAGTTCGTAAACTCGGAAACACCCTCAAGCCTCCTAAAGAGAGACTCTCCTTTTTTCATCAATTACCGGGGGCCACCGGGCTCGTTTGAATCCATTCCGTATTATCGAGTGGTGAGCCGCGAGATGGATCCTTCGTATTTTAAAGACAAAATTGTACTGGTCGGGGCCACAAGTCCGACCCTTCACGACCTCTATTCCACCCCCTTTGCCACACAGGGCGAGATGCCCGGGGTCGAAATTCACGCCAATATTCTCGACACCTTGTTGAGTGGGAAGCCTATCACACGAGTCTCACGAGTCGTGCTGGGCCTGGTCTGTGCACTTATTGGGATACTCGTGGTTTGGACCACCAACACGCTGTCTCCACTTCGAAGCTTGAGCCTCATCATCTTACTGTCAGGCCTTTATGGCCTTGGGGGATTCTTCTTCTTTACGGAAAGACACTTCTGGATCGATGTGGTCCCTATTCCCCTCATAGGCTTGCTGGGCTTCGGAACCACCGTAGTGGAAAACTTCATGCGCGAACGGCGGGAAAAAGAACGCCTGGCTCATTATTTCAGTCCCGCGGTCCTCAATGAAGTCGTGGGACAACGCGATGGAAACCGGCTAATGAGTACCCGGCGAGTCATTACCGTGTTGTTCTCCGATATTCGAGGGTTCACCTCGCTGTCGGAGACCCTGCCCCCGGAAGAAGTGGGCACCTTCCTCCAACACTATTTCACCACCATGACAGACGCCGTCTTTCGCCATGGAGGAACCGTGGATAAATACATGGGGGATGGCCTCATGGCCCTATATAACGCCCCATTAGATCAACCCGATCATGCGCGACAAGCCGTGTTAACCGCCCTTGAATTTCAACAACGGCTTCCTCAGCTCGCCAAACAGTTTCAAAAAATCTCGCCATCAACATTAACCTGCGGAGTCGGAATTCATACGGGCGAGGCCGTCGTGGGCGTGATGGGATCGGAACAACGGTTTGAATACACGGCGATTGGGGACACCATTAATTTAGGTTCACGCCTGGAAAGTCTAACTAAAGAGTTTAACGTTCCCATTTTACTCAGCGAAGCCACGGCCCAAGCCATGGCAGGAAGCGTGCTGACAAGATGTTTAGGCCCCGTCGCCGTGCGAGGCCGCGCCAAACCTGTGCGCGTGTATACAGCCCTGAATTCCGATACTCGAAGGGGGCCCCGGGTGGCGATTACCGGAAACGTCGTGTTCGAAGGAAATGGGCACCGGTGTCGAGGTACCCTCATCAATGTCAGCCTTGGAGGGCTGGCGGTGGGTCAACTTGAGGGGATGGTGGAAACGGGAGACATTCGCCCGTTCTCCATAACTCTTCCGTCTTGGGACCATCCCATACGAGGGCGGGGGAAAATACTGTGGAAAGAAGGGGACCGATTGGCGGTGAGGTATTTGAATGAATCAACCGAAGAGCTGAAACCCCTCGAGGATCTGCTCCGGACACATAGGTCGCAAGGGGAAATGCCCCAAAGTAAAATCTCCAGGAAAGGGTGACGAAATCAAGCGATTTCCGACTGGGTAACATTTTTGCAGGGACAAAGAATTCAGGAGTCATTCACAAAACAGTGAGGAACTCTCGTCCTAGGAAATGGACAAAATCGCCGGAAAATGACTATCAGCTTTACGCCAAGCTTGGGCGTACAGGTTTTCCCTTGTATCTCAGGCCTTTGCGTTCACGTAAACGGTCCCCTGGGAGCTAAGCAAAAAGAATTTTTTGTCCCGGCCTCCGGTGCGGGATGACAGCCGCTTTGGGAAATTGGAGGCTTTTGGACTTAAAGAAAGGGTGGTATTTTTTTTGAATACCAGGGTATAGTGCAGACTAGTCATACGTGCAATCGGCCTCGGCTATATGGCAAGTTTCTTTGGAGAGGAAAAAACATGAAATCCCCGTATACCCATATTCTTAAATCCTTCATCCTGATCAGTAGCGCCCTGGGGTGTTTGGCATCCCTAGCCTCGGCGGCCACAGAGGACCGAGCAGGAATGGTCACTCAAGTGTCGGGCCACGCCAGCCTCACCCGCTTGGGGATTCCCGATCCCTTGCACGTGAAGTTCCGGGACGATGTCTTTTTAAAGGACACCATTCAAACCAAAGAACAATCCTTGGTGCGCGTGCTTTTAGGCGGCAAAGCCCTCATCACCGTCAGGGAACTCTCCGTCCTAACCATCACCGAGGAGATCAACCAAGCCACGATTGATATCACCGAAGGCACGCTAGGCCTGTCCGTGGCCCGCAAACGCATGCGGGCGGGAGAAACGTTGGAAATTCGTACGCCGCAGGCCATTGCGGCCATCCGAGGAACCAGTGTCACGATCCGCGTGTCCCCAAACCCGGGAACCGATATTCGCGTGACGGAAGATCGATCGGGAAAGGGAGTTGAAGTCTATCCGGGTGGCGATAAATCCAAACCACCGGTCTTGGTCAAAGAAGGACAGGGGTACCTCATCGCTGAGGAGGGCGAGGAACTGAACACCACTTTGTACGACCAATCGGATTTTCAGCGACTGGAAGCGTACCGAGTGTTACATCCCGACCCCCGAGATCTCAGTCTGCCCAAACAAACCGCCAATCAATTAGCCGACACCCATGTCGCCCAACTCACAGCCTTACTGCAAGTGCTGGCGCCCGAAACGCAACCCTCGCAGCCAACCCGGCCAAAAGAACAAACCGATGCTGATGCGGGCCAGGGTGAACGCGAATCCCAAACGTCCGCCGAACAACAATCGGCAGACCAACGAACCTCCGAGAGTCCAACCGATTCAGCTTCGGGAGAAGGAACCGCAGAGAGTGGAGCATCCCCCGATGAAGAGGTAACAGGACTCATAAATGGGAAAACCAGCCCTCTTTCCTCCCCAATTGACGAAGGGGCGGAAGGGGTTGGAATGGAGGAGAGGAGCGGCCAAGAGACTCAAGCGCAAGATGGACAGGACTCTGGGACAACGTCAACGCCTTCCATATTGGCTCAAGTTGCCGACCAAGCCGGAACATTCGATGCCACACTCACTGACGGAAGTACGGCGAATACGATTAATGGTACCGGGAGCAACCTGATTGTCTCCACACAATCACCTGGGACACAAGGAACGATCATTATACCAAGGACCACCAGCAGTGCCGCGGTACCACCACCTCCGCCGCCACCACCTCCGCCGCCACCGCCACCTCCGCCGCCGCCTCCGCCACCACCTCCGCCGCCACCGCCGCCGCCGCCACCGCCGCCGCCGCCACCACCACCTCCACCGCCGCCACCACCACCACCACCACCACCACCTCCACCACCGCCACCACCGCCACCACCGCCACCACCGCCGCCTGCAGGTATTCCTAATGGTGGCTTTGAGAGCGAGAATTTTGAGGGTTGGGGGAATTTTGGATTGGGCCCTTTAGGGGCAGGGTTTTCTATTCAAACGGGCTCCCAATCTCCTTTGTCTGGGACCAATTTGGCGGCCTTCCCACCAGAAGGAGTTTTTTCGGCGATGACGGATGCGCTTTTGGGGACCCAGTATCCGGCAGAGGGCCAGGGGTATTCCTTGCTTTCCCCTGTTTTTACGGTACCCACCACCAACCCTCTATTACGCTTTTCGATAAATATTGGGAATGCCGACACGACCATACCAGGTGAAACGCGCCGCTTTGTGGTTCCACCTTTCTTTTCCTTAAGTCCAGATGTTTTCCCAAACCAACATGCCAGGGTAGATCTGATGGATGTCCCAAACCCCTTTTCCGATTTTGGGCTACTTGAAACGGTATTTTTGACAACTGCAGAAACTAATTGGGTAGCTAGTTCCTCCGGTTGGCAAATCTTTACGGTTGATTTATCGAATTATGCGGGGGAAGAGATTGGAATCAGGTTCGGGGCGGTGGGCAATCTGAGTATCCTCAATTTTGGCGTGGACGATGTTCGCATTTTGAATGGCTCTAATATCTTAGATCCTGATCCTCTCCTAAGTTTATTCGGTCATAGTGTCCTGTCAACGAATAGCTCCAGACCTCATATCCGATTGGTTGGCGGTACGCACACGTTTGCCACAGACCCTTTTGACCTTATTATGATTGACGTGGGGGGAGATTCTAGAAATTCCGAAATTGATGCCGAAACCGGAATTTTCGTCGGTACCGATCAACCCATTAGAGGTTTAGACAATGGCGTTCTGGGTCCAATCTCCCAACCCCTCCTGGAGACAGCAGCCTCTGCGGAGGTAAATGGGGTGAGATTTTTTTCAATTTTGAACGCCCTCCTAGAGGCCAGCGCTCCATTATTGAACTTAACAGAAAATAGTACGTTTACCATGGAAGGCCAATTCTTTGAAGCCATTTTTTCAAAGGTGACGAGTGAAGGCCCCATTGTGGCGTTGGATGCCAGTGTACTTAATACCCAAGGATCTTTAATTGGAATCTTTGAGAGTATTGTAAACGTCAATGGACCCTTAGTGACTTTAAGAAATGGCAGTGCCATAAATTTAGGTCCGAATTCTGTAGGGCTTGTCTCCATCAGTGGAGAAGCCGTGTTAAATATCACCGGAGGATTGGTGGAGTTTGGCGGAACCGGCGGGAATACCATTACTGTTAATAACGGCCTACAACCAAACTTCATTACTCCCGTCGGAGGACTGCCTGTTTTCCTCTCAGATGGGGCTCAGCCAAATCAGATCATGGTCTCGGGCACACCCATTCAAAATCCTGGGTTAGGCACGATAAACTATCCAAATAACGGGACGGGGACCCTCATTTCAATTGGTGGCACTGAAGCTACTGTGACGATACAAGGCCAATGAGACCATTTCTAAAAAGCCATGGAATCGAGAATCGGCTGGGAAAGCCCAATATTGCCTGATTCCTGAGGAATGAGGTTGTGTCCAGAGCTGAAAAAGGAAAATGCGGGATTACGGGAAAAGAGGATATTTTGGGAAGGGGGAATATTACAGAATTCGCGCGCCTCGGTGGCAATCTTGAACATATGAAGCTTCGGTCCGTGCGCATGCTTCTCGACGCCTTTCGGACTCGGAAAAAAGTGTAACCAGTTCTTCTCCTATCGCAAAATAGCAGCTCCCCTTACTCTTGGCTGGCACCGTTCGACAAAACTGAAAGGCATCGTCCGAAGCCTCACCGGTGACATTCAGAAAATTTTTGACCACGCCGACGTAACACTTGTCCCGGTAACGGGATCCTCCTCTCTGACACAGGTCAACGGAGGGGTGAATTTTCCGCAGGGTGAATCCCGCAATATCTCTTCCCATACTCTGATAGCACGTCGGAATCATGCTCTCCGGGGCTTGATCGCACAGGCGAAACGCTTCCGCAAAATCGTACTGGGTTACATGCAACATGATGGCCGTTTGCATCATGTAACATTCTCGCCAATACTTTTGGTCGATGGCGGAGCAGGGGTATTGGGGATCGTCGGGATTAAGAAGTTTTCCATGATCCCCTCCCCCGTGTTGATGACGCCCCCGCGTGGCGGTCACCACATGTTCCATGAACACTCCGCCATAACAGGAATCGCGTTCCCAGAGACTAGCCAAGGCATCACAAAGGGTCAGGGCGTTTCTCAAGTCATGCTTCACATACATGGTCAGGCCATGCCCTAGGCCATGCAAACAGTTAAAGAAGGCAAACCGGCCCTTTTCCTCCTCAAGGTTTTGTCCGCAAATCACTCTCACATCAGTCGGGAAAACTTCTGGTTTTTGACTGAGATACTCCTCCAGCACTCCGTGGTAACACCCTGATTGATAGAGGGCGCTACAATGCGCCATGGCCAGAGACACATCTTGAAGATGCTGATAGGCCACTCGCCCCGCATGATGCGTGAGATTATGGGCTTCGCTCAAGGCTTGAGGATCTTTGGGTGCGATCCCTTCGATGATTTGTAGGGCCTGGTCCAATCCCTGGTCCTTTACGATTCCCTCCAGGGCTATTTTGTAGCAAGGCATGTCGCCTTCGCAGAGATCATACAGGCGGTGAACCTCGGCTTGTATGGAGGAAAGCGAGGCATCGGATCCCTCTGAGTGGCTCGGAAAGGAAGAGACCTTTTGAAAGTGGTGGTCTCCTGAAGATACGTCAGATTCCTTTTGAAAACAGCCAAGCGCGAGGAACAGGAAGAGTCCCGCGAATGGGAGGAGCCAATGAGGCAAAGCCAACGGAGACATGGCGGCCCTCTCAGGTAGTGAGGCTGGCAACGAGTCCGGTTTGCTGAAACATTCGGAAAGTCTGGCAGGATTTTTTCACATCAGAAACTTGGCGACAGTTCTTACTTAAAACACCCACGTCAAACTCGAAGAAATCACATGACGATTGAATCGAAAGAGTAAATCGATATTAGAGCGGCTGAAGGTGCCCTGCCAGTCGATCGTCCACGTTAGGTTATAGGGCAGAGGTTGTTGGAGACGGACCACATGATTCTGTTCGGTGACCTTTTGTCTCACCTCGGGTTCGGCCCCGAAGGGTAACACGCCGGTTTTACTGAATCGGGTGTTCTTATGGTCATAATCACGAAAATGCACGTCGTAATTATAGCTGAGACGTTGAGCCCACCAGGGAAGGGTCACTTCGAGACCCGCTAACAGGCGATGCCCGTTATAGTCAAAGTTATCTCCGATGGCACGGTCCGAGTCAAACTGATAGCCCAGACGAATCAAATGTTTCCCGTCTGCGAATCGGACGATGTGAGAAATTCCTGCCATCCAATTGGTGGCATCCCGGACATCTTCGCCAAAGGCTGGAATTATGGATGCGAGCGAAGACAATCCTTTTTGTTTAAAATCTTTCGATTGTGCTCGCGCTTGGAGGGTGGTGAGGTGGCGAGCACTTTCGACCAGCGTAAAGTAGGCATTGGCTGAAAACCGGTTCAGGAAGTCGTCATCTCCCAAGGTTGTATGATCAAAGGTGAGCTGGAGACCCGTCTGAGAGGGCATGGAGAAAAGCAGCCCGCGATAGGAGGCGTCGAACGCAATCAAATGATTTTGTACGTTAAAAGCCGGCAGATCATTATTGTAGGTCTGAAAGAAGGTGTAGCTCACCGTACTATCCAAGGGACCCTGTCGGATCCAATCATAGGCCAGGTGAACGGAGGCAAGTTCTCCGGAAGAATTGGTGTCCCTCGACCGCAAGGTGCTCACGGTGGGATCACTGGTATCCAATGGGACCACGGGGACATTGGTATCATAAAATCCCCCTATCCTCACCTGCCCATGAAATCGATTTTCCTGAACTCGAGTCTGCACCAAAGAGTCGCGAAGCCGGTCCGCCGGACCAATGACGGGCGACACGGTTCGGACCCGATTGGCTTCCGCCAACGCACTGGCCGCTTGTGAGGGGAGGCCGAGGATGGCCAGGGACAGTCCCGAATACGATTTGGTCAGTTGTTGAATGCGAGGATCGGATGATTGTTCCTGTTCAAAGGCGCGCAGGGCACCTTGATAGTCCTTCTGAAGGTACCGCATAAAGCCCACATAATAGGCCAGATTCGGAGTGTCCGGCCGTTCTTCGAACACCCGGGTGAGAAGGGGTTCGGCCTCGTCAAAGTGTTCAAGGGAAAAGTGGGCGACACCTAACTGATACATGACGGGCAGACTTTCCGGTGAGACCTGACGGGCCTGTTCCAATGGGGGAATGGCCAACTCGGCTCGCCCCTGGGCGAGGTATACCAGACCCAGATAATAGTTCGTTTCGAGATGTTCCGGGGCCAGTTGTTGCGCCTCTTTCAATAAGCCTAAGGCCTCGTCGTACCGTTGTTCGTCATAGGCCAATATCGCCTCGGTGACCAAGACATCGGCTTCAGAGCCCTGGGCTAACGAGAAGGCGGGAGAAATCAGCTGGGGAAGGATCAAGACCAGTACGACCAGCAGCCAAGAAGTCCACAGGGATCCAACAGACTCACGGGACTTTCTCCGGCAAGGGTTCCAGCGAGGAGCGGGCCTCTGGATACCCAAGGTTCTCTTGCTCCTGGTATTCGAAAAAAATTTCAACAAAATTTCCTATAAAATCAGCAAAAAATGTCTGGCAGGAAAGCCCTCCCTTGAGGAATGTGCCTCTACCCGACGAATGAAATGATAAGAGACTGTACAGAAAACTGATTTTTTTGTGAAGAGAAAAAACCGACTTTTTCATTCAAAGGAAATCCAAAATGGTAAGGTTCTTCACAAATTCTTCTTCAGTGGCATTTTTATTCAATAATCGATCCATTCTCGGCTCCCCTCCTCAATTTAGTAGGGACAAAGACCCAGATCCGGTACCCCTCTTTTTCTCACTGAAGCAAGGGGTAGTGCCAGCCAGAACTCTAGGCATCTCCCGGGACACTCCAGCGGCACCGGGGTGGTTGATGAACGTGTTCTGGCATGATTATCAGAGGGAAAGGCCGATTTGCCTGATCTATCACTATGACGCGATGACATTTTCCCTCTCCTTTGCTGTGTTGGTACAATGTCCATTCTTCACTTCACCGTGTCGGATGTTCCGTGAAGGAACTTTTTGAGCACGACCATTTAGGGCCTAATCATGGCCCTGGCCACGGCAAAACTCACCGAGGCCGCCGCCGTCCACTGGGTCCGCCGTACACGCTGCCGATGGCGCGACCGGTCTGGGAGCAATATGATAGCGTCAGAGGGAGGTTTCCCCCCAAGATGGCCGTCCTGAACCCGGGTCCGGTCGATGGTGTTCGAGTGGTTCGCTCTCATCTGATTGGCCGATTGAGGCTGTTCCATGGTGCCCTCCTTGGATTGGTAAAAACCGTTCTTCTTCATCATGAAGGTTATTAAGCAATCCCGATACCAATCAGAACCTGGCAGTCCCACTTCGTTGACTCCACTTTTAAGCCGATGAACCAGAACGAATGAACAATCTTTTTAAAAAGAGATAACCAGGAAGAAACGCTAGAGTGAGTGAAGGAAAGGTACCAGATAGTGTCAACGAGCGGTCACGGAATGACACCGGTCATTCACACGATGTCAAGATTAAAAGGGTCACGGAATATATTTTTAATTGAGCGAAGGAAAAGGCCATACCCCGCCGATTAGGTATCAGAAAAAAAGGTAAAGCGGCGATGAAACCGTGAGACTACGATTTGGAACCGTCTTCGGACCATTTGATTAATGATTCTCTAACAATCTTTCTACTAATACGCCTGCCAGACTCTTCCGAAGGCTGGATGGTGGCATGGGTATCAACAGCAGTCAGGTTTCCATCACTTGATCGTTATCGAATAATAAAATTTCGGAAAGCACCTTTCTAGGTTGCCCCGGATATCCTTTACTGCCAATTTGAAAGCGAAGGGCCAATGCCATTGGCCCTTCGCTGGATGGATCCCTGGTCCGAACCCTTTCCGACTCATCTGACAACTCAGCCCAAGGTTATTAGAAGGTGCTAAGACTTGGTTTCGTTGGTGTCTCCAGTCCAACCTCGGTGGAATTCACGATATTCGATTCTTGCGAACAGCCAGCCTTATTACAGGCTTTCACACTAAAGTAATACACCACTCCAGAAGCCAATTTGATGTCAATTGGGTATTGGTACGAATCTGCACCCACCGTACCAAGAATGCTCCAGGAAGCCTCCCAATTAGGGGCCCCAGGGGGTACGGTTCCCCATCGGATTTCAAATCGATCTTCGTTCGTCGCGCGGTCTCTCCATTCGAGCTGCAGCCCGGAGGCGGGACAACTCCACCAGTAACAGGGAGCCATCAGTACCTGCAGGTCGGTCGGAGCCGAAGGAATGGGAATCCCAAGCGATAACGTCCCAACGTGTAAATTTTTACTCTGGTTGGAACACGCCTCCTCATTACACGCTTGAATCCAGAAACTATACCCCCGGTCAGGTTTCAGATCTCCAAAAGTCCGACTGCGAATGTCTCCAGGAGAAACGGTGTAGACCTGCCACTCTGGCCATCGGAAATTGGCGTTGGTCCCGATACGGAAAAAGGTAATGGGATTGGAACTCGTCACGCTCCAGAGGACTTCAATACTGGTTTGGGTGACAGTTCCCACTCCAAGGGTAGGAATCGATGGTCTGGTATCAAGGGTCGTTTGGAAGACTGGCTCAACCGAAGTCGAACAGACGACTTCAGCGTTTCCATTGGCTCCCATTTGTTCGCGACAGGCTTTCACGCGGACTTCATACCTGGTCGCGATGTCAAGACTTTGAAACTGAGCCTGCGTACCGTTTTCTGGCACTTCTAAGGTTGAGGTACCATATTCGGCCCCCGAATCCGCGATGACCTGGAAAAATTCTTCCGTATCCGAATTATCAACCCATTCTACGACCATGGTTTTCCCGGTGACCGTCGAAACCCGAACTTCACTAGGAGGTAAGGGGGCATTGATCACCTCCTCGACAGCCGCGTTGAGCTGAATCCGTGGTGTCGTGATGGTGGTACCCGGTCGATTATCATCCACATCGATTCCCGTCCTTTGGAGTGTAGCCAGGTTGTCATCGACGGATTGGGACGTGTCCAGGGATTTCAGAACGGCCCAGGCTCCCGTGACATGAGGAGCGGCCATGGAAGTGCCACTCATAATATCAAAATCATTATTCGGTACGGATGACAGGATACCGGTGCCGGGTGCTAACAAATCCAAAAACGGGGCGGTCTGGGAACTACCAGCCACCTGGTCCAGGATAGTCGTATTCCCTACACTGACCGCGCTGGAAATACAGGCCGGGCCTACAATGCCGAGGATAAAGGTATCCCCATTCGAACCACCTGCTCCATTCCCACTGGCGATAATCGTGGCAATTCCCACGCTTCGCAAATTGTCGATCAAGTCTTTGACATTTTCATAATCCTCATCACACCCGGATTGGACGTCGTAAAAAAAATCAGGATCCCCAAAACTATAATTCACGGCCGCAATTTGAAACTGATTTCTCAAATCATACACTCGCTCCAAGCCCCTCATTAAATCGCTGTCAAATATAGTCGGGCAAGGGGCTCCCCCAGGGGCACAGAAATCAGCATCGTTGGTTAAACTTGCCGCCTGAATTGCAATAATATTCGCACCGTTTGCCACACCGGATCGCGCTTCCCCGTTCCCTGCCGCAATTCCCGCCACGTGCGTCCCATGATCACAGCCAACGATGAAATCGGGGCAATTAAGTCCGGAGTCCACATCGATTGAGGAATCGTTCCCGTCAGGACAAAGAGAAGTGGTGTTACTCGAACGAGATTCAGTCGAATAACATGCCTCCGATACGACTCGATCACCGAAAAACGGGTGTGTCTTATCCACACCCGTATCGATGATCGCTACCGTTTGATCCCTCCCAGCTTGTCCATAGGCGCTGTGCACCCTATCTCCACCGATAACCAACGTACTATTGTCCAGGAGAGGTGATGCAATCCTATCATCATGAACACGAGCGACATCAGAAAGAGCTACCAACTTCATCAAGGAGGGTTGGTCAACATGCAGGGCCAGGTGAGGGATGGTCCGAAACCGTTTAACATGGGAGATTTCCTGGTCCTGCAATTTCATGATGATCTGTTCTTGCATCCCCTGGATTACCTGCCGTTGATGTTCCAAGTCCGTTCCCGTCAAATGGCCTTCCGGTTGAAACCCCTTGGGAAGGTTTAGTTGAACAATCACCGGGGCTCGCCCGGTGGTATTAAGTCTTTCCCAGGTGCTTTGAGTAATTCGTCCCGTCTGCAGTGCTTCCTTTAGCGTCGTCACTGGGGTCTTCCATTTTTCAGCCTGAACCGGGGTGCCCAAGGCCAGGGACAAACTGACGAAGATAGTGGTAAGGGCCATGCCTGTACGTCTCATGTGATGCCTCCTTGTGTGATGAGGAATTTCCTCTGAATGGTTCCTAGAAATACCCCTTGCTGGGTCGCGTCTTGACCCTTCCAAGAGCAACCGTGATGCCGAAATTCCAGATGAAGCTCCACTCAATCCGTTTTATGGACTATCCTCGTTGTTTTATGGGATGAAATTTTTTGTTGATGCCCCGATAGGTCATGGTTCGGTACCAGACTTTGCAAAGGCCACGTCAACCACGGTTGTCATTGTGTGAATTAGACCGCGGGTTTTTGCGAACCGATCAATTCGAAGCCTTGCCGTACCTGATTTGGAGGAGGAATTGGGAACGCCCTCTCTGATGGCACTCAGAAGGCTACAAAGGGGTACTGATTGAGGATAAGGAGCAAACGTTCAGATTAGATGCCGCCGTCTCATCTCCAGGAGCAGATTTAGCTATTTCAGGTCATCAGGAAGGCAGGTTGGATCTGGCCTGGGCTCTCCCCTGGGCCAAACAATCACGTTCAAAGAAGGTAGGCCGTGGAGATGGGAAGGGAACGACAACCACCCGACACCTTCCTTCTCGGAGGAAGGTCATCGGATAGTCGTCGTGACAGACAGGTAAACGGGAAACGTCCGGCAAGCATTTTGACGATACTCTGGGGTGAACCTCAATATATATTTCACCCCCGCACGACCTAACAATAAAACACATTGAAATAATATTTTCGGGTGGACCATTCTCGGATCACTCCCCCTTCGCCCCACACACCTGAAGTACGATATCCTTGACTTCGATAATATGAAGCGGCCCTTCGAGCGGCCGTTATGGAAACGTACGGACCCATTCGTTGCGCACATCCCACTTGTCGGAGCTGAGACTCCTTAATCATGCTTGACTTAATACCCAGAGGAGCCAACGTGGCATGGACACTATTCCCAAAGGTCATACCCCACACCAGCCCCATGATGAATAGAATTGGCAGTATCGTTATTGGTTTTGTCGGAATGCTCATGATCTTCTCCCTTCATAGTTTCCAAAAGACCGGATTAATTGGCCTTGAACCAAAACTAGGGGACGGAAGGACAACCCTTCCGTCCCCCTGCGCATCTGGGATCGCGATGGCCCTTCATCGGCCATAACTGAATTCATGCCAATCTGTTCTTGACCACCCCGCCCAACCTCGGAGACTATGATCTCCCGTAAACAATTTATCTTTCGTCATAAAATTTTGGTCGGATAATGAGGGCGTCCAATTTCCATACGTTTTCACAATCATCACAAATCCATTTGACTCAGCAAATTTATGATGTCGCACGTTGTCCCGGACTAATACTCCGTGAACCCCCGAATCTTCCATCCGGCGAATTAAATTAACTGCCGCACCAAGACCATATTCCGAGGCCTCCTCCGGGTCGCGCCCCTGTCTTATTTGATCGTTCATAATGCTTTCCCAACGATGGCCTAGGTAGCGTCTGGCTTCAGTATCCAAACTCATCCGGGTACGATTTTTAGCATCTAACCAGGCCTCACCCGCACCGGCCGGAGCGACCGAACACATATCAAACGCGCAATGTTCCCCATACACAAACGTCTTGGTTGTTGTCGTTGTGTATATAGGGTCCAATTGATAACTCGTCCCTTTGTAAAGATCCGTAGAATAAAATTTTCCTTCGACTTCAGCCATCTCCTGCTGATTCAAGGCCTGAACTGGAATGCCTTTCAGCGTGGTAAACGTGACTTCTGCATGCGCAACCGTCGTCAATAACATCGCGCTTGTGAGGACTGACATTAATAAAGAGCCTGTGCGTGTCATGATGGACCTCCTAGGATGAAAGTATGGGTTAGTGTTCTTTGCCATACCTTTCAATAAAGCAACGGCAATGCCATCCCGTCCTTTGGAGTGCGGGAACTTAGGACTGTTCTCCTTTGGTCGATTTTTTCAGAAAAAATGCCGTATTTCCCCACAAAAGTCGGCAAAGAGGCTGCATGCGCCCAAGGTATCTTCGTCAGGACCCTGTCAACCTCAGGTGACAAGGAGACCCCGCTCGTAGTCATCCGTTAACAGGGCCAAAGGGGTACAGGGAAAAAAGGAGGGGTTGGTTAGAATTCGGGAGATTGAGGCTCGTTCAGCGAAAACCGTGAGGCATTACAGCACCGGCAGAGGGGGCACATCGAACGTGTAGGGCAGCGTAAATCCCAGCGTAAGGCGATTGGGTCCATTGAGTGAAAACCCTACCGATGGCTCCACATATAGCCCTTCCGCCAGTAAGGCGGTGAGACTCAACCGGATGCTGAACCGCTCGGTGGCATTTAGGGGAGGAAGATCGGAATCCTCAAAAGTGGTCCGGGTCGTGAACGTTCCCGAGACCGACGTACTCACAGCCACTGAATCGTTCAGGGAGATCGCGTATCCCAATTGCCCACTAATGAGATGTTCCGGTTGGAGTCGGGTGACGTCCGAAAACTCTCGATTGAAGATATAGCGATAATTCCCGTTCGCGAATAACACGACAGGATCCAATCGTTTGACCAGGGTCAGCCCCCCCCCAATCCCATAGGAGCTCTTGCGGGTAGGAATTTGTCCTTCCACACTCAAAATAATATCGGGCCACCCCACCCGTTCCTTCACCATCGTTCGACGAAGGCCGAAGACGAAATCTCCGGTCTCCGTCAAGGATTGATCATCGGATTCCCTAATCGTCGAATTAGGCACGGACGCAGTGATCGTTTGCCTCGAGTGGAGCAAGGGAAGCGTGGCAAAAAATTGTGTGTCGTAGGGTAAACCATAGCGGGCGGTAAAATTCCAGATAAAAAGATCCTGCTCCCCAATTGTCGAAGCCAGGACCGGCAACGAACTGATGGGGAGGACCGTCAGCCCATCCTGTTCCGTTTTAGAATAAAAGAATCCCAACTCCAGAGTCGCTTGATTTTGATTGAGTAAAACCTGTTGATCACGCAAAAACATTTCATCGGCCGTGGCTAAATCCGGGTCCTCACCAATCGTGTCAGGAGGTATTTGGTCTCCAGATTCTTCGGCCGAGGGGGTAGAGGTACCCGCCGTTCCCCGCCCCGAAATCCTGGGGAGCAGCATCGGATCCATCACACGGTCCGTTGATGAATCTGAGCTAAAGGGTAGAGTAAGCCGGGGCGAATGATCTTGGGAAGATTCGGATGAAAAGGATGACTTGGCCTGGTCTGGTTGAGATCTGTTCCCAGAAACACCCTCGTGTGGCGTTTGCGAGAGCCACTCCTCCAACGCGGACCGACGGAAGCGCCAATATTTCCCCACCTTTTTCCCAGGGAGTCGGCCCTCGTTCACCAGGCGAACCGCCTCCCGAAGACTGATTCGCAAGAATTGCGCGGTTTCCCAGAGGGTCAGAACCTCCGAGGATTGCGAGTGGGCCGGAGAAACATGCGCCGCACTGACTGCTCCTGAGGTCCCCAAAATGACCGTCAACACGAGTACCACGGCACAGCCGATTACCCGGTACCATCGGAAGAGGGGGATCATTGCCATTACATGAACTTTTATTTGTACCCGGTGGCCTGGTGCGGTAGGCTTTCTTTAGGGTTGTAGGTTGATGGGTTGAATAGCGTGGGGAAAGCTGCTCCCGATTTCTAGTAATTGTCGCACGGAAAACACTTCCGGTTGGCGCGTCCCCGCCTCGGATATTCCTAAAGGCTCAACAGGAGTGGGCATCCCATCTCCCCGTTCCGCGACAAAAATAATGCCCCGCTGAGAATCATCCAGCCACATCGCTAAAAATTTATACATGGGCATACGAACATTGCCTAGGGAAGGATCCGCCAGATAGGCCCGATCGCCCCGGACGGCTTTTAGCACCGCAAAATGTTCGTACCCCCGAGGTTTAATGAAGACGATGACCGGTCCCCGTAGGTGAGAAAGAAATTTGGCCTCAATACGAAATCCCTGTGCCTTATGTCCACGGGCCTGAGCCAATCGCTGCAAGTCCAGTAGCGAGAGGCCCTCTTTTTTCCGCAAAGCTTCCTCATCTTGGGACAAGGCCCTAAACGCCGCTTCTAGCACCTCTTGTTCCGTCACAGGATCGCCGAGCCCATAGGTCAACAGGGTGGCAAAGGCGGCCGCTCCGCAGGAATAATCATAGGCCTGTTTCACCATGTTTTCATCACGCAAGGCCTTGAACGATTTCATCGGAACGAACACACGAGTATTCGTGCCAATATCGAGGGTGGTGGCAGAAACCGGATAGATAACTCCCATCCCAAGACACAGGAGCAGACCACAGATATAACCGAAGAGAAAAGGAAGTCGCATGTTAGGTGCTGATCGCTTCTTGGTTCAAACCCTTATAGACCCCGGTGAGGAGGCACGGGTGAATCGTCCCCCGACAGGGTATGCCGGCCTTGAGGACGGATTGCCATTTCTTCATCATTATACCTGGGTCCCAAAGAATGGTCGGTGAGGGGGCAGTATACCGAAAATCCCGGTCTCCCCCAATGGTCCTGGTCATCGGTCACGCGAAGATATCAACAGAACGCCTTGGAGAATCCAGTCGGTCAAGGTTTTTCCGAGCTCAGCAATTGCTCGATCTTAGCCTGAAAGACTCCGAAGGTTTTCGCACCGACAATGAGCGGACCTTCCAACTTGTCTTCTCGGATTTTCCCAAGCACAAAAGTTGGCGTCCCCGTCGCGCCGATCCCTCGGGCGGCAGCCACATCTCGGTTAACAGCCTGTTGGGTAGACTCGCTCATGAGGCACGTTTCAAATCGCGCCACATCCATCTGCGCCTTCTGGGCTAGCTCTACTAAGACGGGTCGGCTCAGCCGTTGGGCATTCGCAAAAATCATATTTCGATAGTCCCAATACGTGCCTTGTTGTTCAGCACAATGCCCGGCCTGGGCGGCCAAACGGGCGTGAGCATGACTGGGCAAGGGGAGATCACGGCTGATAAACCGTAGTTTGCCCGTATCGATATAGGCTTTCTTTAAGGCCGGGAAGGTGGTTTGGGTAAATCGCCGACAGTAGGGACATTGATAATCGGTGAATTCCACCAGCGTTACGGGAGCATTCGGATCGCCAAGAACATGTCCTCCTCCCATAGGAAGCGCGACCCGAGCCGGAGGCTTGGTCTTTCCCGATTGTCCGGCCAATCCCGTCGCCTGTAACCGTTCTAACGCTTTCCGAATCCCTTTGAGCTCTTGAAGAATGGCATCTCCCTGTTCCTTGGTGAGCCCTTCGGCCTGGCTGAGACTAGGGAACATGCCAGTGAACACGATGACCCAGCCCAAAACGATGATAGTCATCAACAAACCTAGCCTTCTCTCGTGAGCACCGTGAGACTGAGTGGAAGTGAATTTCGTATCCATAGTCGTCCTATCTCCTTAGAGGGTCATCTTAAAACCGTGGGCATTCTATCCCGTAGAGGCTTGCATTGAAAGAGAAATTTTTAGGGCCGGGAAACCTGCGGTGGGGGAAGCGTTTCTCGCTTCCCCCACCTCGCCGCCTCGTGGGAGACCCCTACCCTATCAGAGACTCCCAACAAACTGGGCATTAGTCGATCGGGCCGTCCGGTCCACCGGGTTCAGTCGGCTCAATCATTGTCGCCGGCTGACATTGACAGGTCTCGGTCGGAATCGAACCATCCGGGCAATAGGCCGTTAACGCACATTTATTCACGACCGTTTTCAAGGGATCAAACAGATCTTGCCCACACCCACAAGTGCCTTCCTTGCCGGTGCTCAGGGCGCCGTTGGCGCACAACTGAAGTCCGCAGGCCAAAGACGGTTTGGTGGCCCCGCCTTCATCGATCAGACACATGTTCATCTCGATGTTCTGATCTTGAGCTTCTTCCGGGTTCGGTTTGGAGACCAAATCCAGGTAGGTGAGGTCGGTGGTGTCGCTGCCGGTGGCCCCTTCCTGAATTTTGTCCAGCAGCCCATCCAGGCAAGCCTCCATCGTACCCACCTGTTCGCCTAACGCCGTGCAAGAATTGGCGCAACGCGCGGGGTCATCGCAAGAACCTTGGTTGCCAGTCGTTTTCGGGGTTTCGGTGGTGCACTTGCCATCCGCGTCACAGGTTTTCTTCGTGATAGTTTCCTTACATTGGCCATCTTCATCACATGTCTGTGTAGTGGTCGTTGTGGTATTAGAAGTGATTTGGCAGTTTCCGGCCCCATCACACTTTTCCACTTTCTTAGTATCAGTCCAAGTTTTGGTACACACCCCCTTGTCACAAGTTTCTGTAAACCGATTCACCTTAGTCGTGCAAACACCATTTTCGTCACAACGTCTTTCTGTCTCTTCAAGACCAATATTCTTTCCCCACTCATCGTACACCACTTCACTTTTAAAGTCAGAACCATAATAAAATATATTTTGAATCTCATTTCCGTTGGGATCAAGCCACACATATCTCCTCCCTGATGCATATTTTCGGTATGAGAGCACTGTGGTTCCCCCAGGCATTTTATAGCTCCCAACATAGTTCCAAAAATTTTCCTCCTCAGCCGAGACTGCGAAAATTATTGGGTTGTCATCTGAAAGGCCACATTCTCTACCCATCGGCAAACCGGCTAACGGTTCGCCGATGGGTTGAGGGTCATCCCCCACGCCCATATCCACCACACACGATGCATAGGTGTCGTAGGGATTCTCTTGATTGGTCGTAAAACAGCCTTGCGGGTCCCACGTCAGGCCTTGAAGCATCTCACCCTCTCCTCGACAAAACTGGCTGAGGCCCAAAAAGGCGCTGCCATCGAAACCCGGATAGAGGGCTTGCAGGGCTTCTTCCGGAGTCGGTGTGGTGCTAGAGGACGTTTTCAGGTCGGTGTAATCCACCGTGCTCTCCGAATCGCTCTCTAGCGTGCTGTCATCGCCACAGGCCCGCAGAGGACACAGGTACCGCTGGTCGCCATCCACAAACTCGATCCCGCGACCCACCATGCCCGCTAGGCCACAGTGGCCCAGACCCAAGGCTCGCGGGTCGGTTAACGAAGCCAGGAAGGTCTTGATATCCACGCAGGTGGGGCCATACTGGCCGCTGGCACACAGGGGAAAGGCATAGAGGCCTCCCCGTTGCCGGTTCCACAGCAACAATTCTTTCGAAGCCCATCCCGCCTGGCCGACGGTGTGGTTGAGGCTGGTCTCGTTGGCCGTGAACCATTGCCAGGCTGCCGCCGTTGCCCCGGTATGTTTGCGGGCATCCAGCACCAGCACTTCTACGGGGGCGAGGAGTCGCGCTAAGGGCCCCACCAATGCCGGTGTGCCTTGGGCCTTCATTTGTCCCGCAAGGCTGGTCCAGGCATTGAGCATGGCCCAATCTAACCGCGCCAACTGTTCGCTCCCGAGGCAGGCCACCTGACGACCCACATCGGCCAAGGCTTCCTTGACGGGGGCGGAGCCATCGGTGACCACGGTGGTATAATTCGTCGCGGCCCGCCCATAGGTGTAGAGCAGCCGATCTGCGATCAGGTCTCCGCCGCAGCCAGGGTCTGTCGTCAAGCCCGGCACCAAGGTATGCAGCACCGGCCCCACTTGCCGCCGGATCAAAATGTGCCATTCCAACAAGGCCAACCGTAGGGGCGCATCCATTAAGAGCGTCATGCTTGAATGATAGGGAATGTGGCTCCAGGCATCGTATCGAGCGGCATCCAACTTGGCCTTGGCCGATGTATACGCATCGATGACGGCCTGGGAGGGCGACCCGCCTGTCGCGACGGATTCCGCCTCCATTTGCCGCTGCGCGTCTTGTTCGAGAAGATCGTATTTCTCGACTTGAGAAAAGACCGTCTCGGGCGGCCGCATGGCTCCCAGAACGGGTACGACTTTGGTCGAGGAGTCATACAGGTCTTCACTCAAGGTGTAGTCCTTCGAGGTGGTTGTCGTTTTCGTGTCCAGCGTTTCGGCCTGAGCCATCCCGTTGAAGAGAAATCCCAAACTGAGACAACAAGCCAGGGTCAACTGAGTAAGTCGTGAGTGGAAATGGAATTGGTTCATGGTCTCCTCCATATGGTGATGTGTGAAATTTTCGGTGCCCATGCTTTTTCCTATAAAGCAAGGGGCATTCCTCTCGGCAACACGCGACCATTGGCTTCGGCCGGCAGCAGGAATTCACCTTTACAATCAATAAGTTGCTTCGCGATGGGGGCGCACAATGGCTGGAGGAGTGGCTACAGGGGCCGAGGAAGCGATTCACGTCGAGTCAACGGGAGGAAACCTCTTGTGTCCCCGCGTAGACAACCCCGAGTCTACCGATCATCGTCGGAGACCGATAAAAGGAAGAAACTTTTTGGCAAATTGGATTTTCTCAATCTCATACATTGGTCTTCATTTTCTTCGATAAACCTCATCACTCGCTTCTTGCCACGCTTGTTTCATTCGGAATGAGCCTCTTACTTTCTTCTCTTGGCATCAAGGTTGCTGAGCCATCGCTACATTCCGTCGTTGTGCTTATCAACCAAAATTTCCATGCGTGAGGAGGTCATCATGTTACGTACTGTTGAAGCAACCTTAGACACGGGCCGGTATCCCCAATGGATTGAGGACGTTATCGTAGACACTCGAGAAGCCGCGCAGGCAGTTTCCCATCATGAAGCCTGGTCCCGCTTTAGCGATGGGACGATCCCCGAGAACCAACACCATGCCTTGCTGGTCGGTTTTTGGCCTTTGATCGAACGGTTTCCACAGTTTCTCGCCCTGAACCTGTTGAAATGCTCCTATGGAGGAGACCCAGCCCTGAATAAGGCACGAGGCTGGCTCATCAAAAATCTTCGTGTCGAACAACGGCATGCCGAAATGTACCGGGATTGGGCTGAATGCGCCGGAGTGTCGCGAGAGTCGTTATTTCATGAAACTCGTCCTGCTGCCACCACCGCGATCACCGATTGGTGTTGGCATGTTTGTGAATCCGGGAATCTGGCGGAGGCTATGGCGGCCACGAATTACGCCATCGAGGGTGTCACGGGAGATTGGACCACGATGGTGTGGGAAAGTTCCGAGTATAAACAGTTTTTTAAGGAATCCGAACGGAAGAAGGCCTTGCGATGGATTCAGGCTCATTCCGCCTATGACGATTTACATCCCGTGGAAGCGCTGGACATTATTCGCGACCTTCTGGGACCCAACCCCTCACCCAAGCGCGTTCAGGGAGTCAAAGACGCTATTCGAAAGAGTTATGACCTGTACGTCCTCGCCCTCGATGCTGGGATGGGAGCGCCCTCATGTTGAACAGAATGAAAACCCCGCATGGTCCGTGATGGGGTCCAAGATTGATTTTCCGGCTGGCATTAGGGCCACACCACGTATGTCCCTGAATGGATCGCCTCCTCAACATGCTGTGAGGGAATGGCCTCTACCTTTTAGGCGGGAAAGAGGTGCCGGATAGAGCCACCAACACTCTCGGAGGCGCGAAACCACTCAGCCGTTCACTTATGGAAGGGCTGACTCCCATTGGGGATCTCCCCCTCCCCAATGGGAATGCGGAGGCCACGACGTTCCATACATGGGAACCGGAATTCTGCCATCGGGCAGTGAATGCACGACGTCTATCTTTGATGTTCGCCAGGGAGCATTGAACGTTTGACCGGCTGTTAGTGAACCTATCTGTGAACCACCTGGTATGGCCGGGGTCCTCTTCAAAGAAGGGGCCATTCTGGAGGCCTTGGAACACTCGGACCCTCCTTCCTTTGGATATTAGGGTATTGGGAAAGCCGTGCTTGGCCCCCCAACGCGATCCAAAATGAGGGATATCGCGGGAATGGTTTTAACCCCCGACTAGAGCTTCTCTTTTTTCATTCCACTCCCATCCCTTGTACAATCTATGATTTGTGTGGTGAGTGCCTCACACACCAGAGAAGCCAACGACCTCCCTATCAACCTATGTCCGGCCTGGTTGGTGTGGGCGTCTCTCGGGATGAAATAAAATGTGTTCGGATTCGGACTTTTTTCAAATTCTGTCGTCATATCAAGAAAAGGAATTTTTCTTTTTTTCGTCAACTCACCCAACAGCTCATTAATATACTGCGCCTCGGCGTGGTAGAGTTGGGAGACATCAGGAATCAGCAAGACCATAAACGTGGCATTTATTTGTCGGGATAAAGCATCAATCTTCACCAGATACTGATCCAGAAGATCCTGATACCTGGACAGGTCCTTACTTTCTTCAAAAGACAGTAAGTAATTCTTCCTTTTCAGATATTTGGTTCGCCTGGATGCTAAATTATAAAAATGCTCCTTCCGCATTGTGCGATTTCTATACCGGATTTGGTCGGCATAATTCTTAACAAAATTATACAATCTGGAATGATGCATCATTCCGCCGTTAAACTCTAATCCACTTCCATGACGCCGACTCACGGGTAGCACTTCACGGAAATCCTCGGGCAGATCATCCACAAAGTAGGTCAGCACAATGACATCGGGTGAATATCGAGCCCCACGATGCTTAAGATAGATATAGTAATGGTTTAAACCCCACCCTGGGACCCCGGCGTTAATGACGTCCACCTCTTTTCCTGTGGCGCTTTGAAGTGTTGTTTCCAATACTTTTAGAAAACTGTCCTCTAGCGGCACTCCCCATCCGAAGGTAAACGAATCGCCTAACCCTAAGATTCTTATCGTATCCTCCTTTTTCTTCCACGAACGTTCGACATCCCGAAGGGCATGGGAGTTGGTTTTAATGAGAACGTTTAACGGTCCAATCCCTTCAAAATTTTTCACCAATTGCCACCCTAATAGATCGGAGGGTTCATACCATGACTTTAAATGGGGTTTTGCAAAAGGGGGATCCAACAAACGAAGCATGCCCTCGCCCGCCAATCCGACAAAGATAATAGAACACATAAACAACAAGGCTTCTTTAGACTTTTTCCTGTTGATCAAAAGACTGAGAAAGGTCAGAAGAAACGCGATAAGAGGAAATTCGATCGTGGTGGAGCGTAGCCGAAAGAAACCCAAGGGGATATGAATCCCTCCCCAAAATAGAATCCAAATCATATCAATCCCCAGAATCACGAGAACAAAAATGAGAAGGACGTTAAGAAAAGCTCTCATTGATTACACCAAACAAAAGATCGTTGGTCTTTCCTCTTCGACTCCGTCCCTGACCCGAATCGCCTCAACCATGTTGTCTCCGCTTAATTTTGCTTCCCCCTAGAAAACGTGGAAGTCAGGATTTGTGCCTCAAGCTTGCCCCACAGACCACGGAATGCATGAGAGGTCACCAGAAGTTTACATTGTGTCTACGGGTAAAAAAACCAAGAAAGACCTGCAGTGAAAATCCTGCCTTCCTCAGCTCTCGAATGTTCCATGAAATCACTCTCTCTTCTATGCTCCATCAATCGAACAAATTTTCAGGACATGAGTGGCATGCCGGTTGCTAAACCTCTGATTGAAAGGAGTCGTTGAGCTTCCAAACAGGGAACACGATTCAAGGGGTCAAATCATTACCAAGATGAAGAGTGGGAGAGTCTTGGCACCAACGTGAAGAAAAGGGTGTAAATATGTTGTCGCCTCGATTCAACATCACGGATGGAACTCCCTCAAAAGGATGCATCTCTGCCCCTTCCGCCGCCTTCAGGCATCGACCAACCGGCTAACTCTCCCACTTGGAAAGGAGCCACCATGGACGGATTATTAATCGCTCAAGCCACGAAGTTGATTAAGGCCATGGATAAAACCGTGGACAACAATTTGCCTAACGAGATCGCTGAAATCGTGAAGTTCCACGCAAAAGCGGCCTCGGTCTCCGCTCTCGCTGCTGCTTGGGTTCCAGGCGTCGGAAGTCCTGGTGTCGCCTTAGCATCGGCAGGAATTATATGGTCGATGTATGGACGGATCGGGGCAAAAATTGACTTGCCATTTTCTCAAAACATTTTGAAATCCCTGGCGTCGGGGATGGCGATAAATCTCGCGGCAGGATATCTCAGTAGTATGGCCTTTGCCACGACCATTTCGTTCATACCAATCCTGGGTGGTATTGGAGCCTCGGCCATCATGGGAGCGACTTGCTACGCCCTCACGGTGGCCTCGGGGTACGTATACCTGAAAACCATGACGATGTTGTTTAGCCAGGGGATTGATCCGACATCGCTCAATGAAGAGGAACTCAAACAACAAGCCAAGACCGCCTCGAATGAGGATGATGTTGGGGAAGTTATAAAGGAAGCGAAACAAGAGTTCAAATTCAAGAAAGCGGCAGGCGATTTCGACTAGAGCCTATGAACCATCAGATTCGGGTGAGGTGGTTCTCTGCATCAATGAGAACCACCCTTACCCCAATAAAGGAGTCCTTCGATGTCTACTATCTTCATGAGTTATCGCCGGCATGATGCCAGAGCTGTCTCCGAGCAACTCTATCGTGACTTGAGTGACGTGTTTGGCAAAACCAAAGTTTTCAGGGATTCCAATACCCTCATGCCAGGATTGGATTTCACTCAGGAAATTACCAAACATATCCAATCGGCTAAAGTCATGATTGTCCTGATTGGACACCATTGGCTAACCGATTCCGATCCTACGGGCCTTCACAACTTGGATAGCCCAACTGACTATGTCAGGCGAGAAATCTTAGCAGGCATTGCCCAAGATATTCCCATTATTCCCGTACTCATCGATGGGGCCAAAATGCCCAGTGCGCAAGAGTTACCTCCTGACCTATTACAATTAGAGCGATGCCAGGCATTCGAAATCACGACGACACGGTGGAAGTACGACGTGAGCCAACTCATTCAGCAACTGGAATCCCTCCTTGGGACGACCTGGCAGAAAGGGGCATCCTCGCTCGTTGGAGTCGGAAGTGGCCTAGCAACGGCGGTGGGGATCAATTCTGCTATCTTACCGGTTATCTTGGCGCCAGCCACATTGACCGTCCCTATATGGGGTGCAGCGGTCGCTGTGGCCACTGCTGTAGGATATGGATCATACAAATTGTCCCAAAAGGTCTTAAAGTCAATTTGAATGTAACCAAACTATGCCTCCCGACGATTCTCCCACTATCCCACTTTCGTCCAGTAAGGGAGGGAGCCTTTGAATGCTCTCCCTTTTCTTATCCAATTGCCGAGTGGGATTTACCCTAGGGTGACTTGCTCGGGTGAGGCCTTTTCCACTTCCCATTTGGAAGATTCACTCTAAGGCGGATTCTTTAGTACCCATCGAGACGACTTGCATTGAACTTTATGTGGTTAGGCTTTCCATTCCAGTTTGGCATCGATGCTCGAGAGAATTTTTCTGTGGACTTCATCACCCCCATCCCCCTTGCCTTAATGCTGGGTTGCAAGCATGGCTTGAGAGCTTCCGCACTCAAGAAGTGTGAAGCTTCAGTTGAAATGAGCAAAATCAGAAATCCAGTTAAAACTGGAGAATTCACGATTCTTTGATCAGAGGAAACAATATTTTCTTGAACCACTTTGCTGAAACAAAACAGGGAGGTTATTTCGAAGAGAGCCCGAATGCCAGAAGGTCTTTTCTAAGGGAGCTATCCTTAGACGATCTTATTCCTGAAGATCTTTTGACACGGTTTTGAAATAGGCCAGAAGATCGCGAACAGAAAGGACTCCCACAATTTTCCCTTCCTCGGTGACCGCCAGATGGCGAATTTTGCGATCAGCCATCACATCGCGGGCATAATGAGGGGAGAGTTTCCGTTCAATCGTAATGATAGGACTGGACATGACGCTCTTGACAGTTAACTGCCCCATAACTTCCGGTTGCTCTGCGACCGCCTGCACCACATCCGTTTCGGTAATGATCCCCGTGTAATCTTGTTCCTTTTCCACGAGTAAGGACCCAATGCGTTCCTTTTGCATGCGGCTGGCTGCTTCCTGGATGCTGGATTCTTCTGAGATGACGCTAATGTCTTTGGTCATGAGTTGCCCCACCGTTGCCATACTCCGCCTCCGTTTCTTATGCCTCGGACGTCAGGATGCCGTATTGTGGCCTAAACCGACATATCAGGTCTAGGCGCTTGTAACATATTGGCCTTGACTAGGACCAACCACATATATCAACATATGCTTCATATGAATCTATATTCATGTGTTTTCTTCAGCTTCTCTATTAGGTTCCCCGAATGAAGACGAAACTCCCATCCCCGGATTGTGCGGGAAAACTCAAAATCCTTTCTGACGCCACTCGGTTAGCAGTCCTGGAAACCCTGATGTCCGGACCAAAAAGCGTTGGGGAACTCATGGAACGATTGAATGTGGAACAAAGCTTATTGTCTCATCACCTCGCGATTCTTCGCGATACCGGATTAGTCGAAGCCACTCGGGAAGGAAAAGCCATGATTTACGATTTGCCCGATTCGGTTACCGAATCATCGACCAGCAAAGCCATAAATTTAGGATGCTGCAAGATCTCTTTTGATTGAATGAACCCTTACCTGATCAAATACCGTTCTCTCATTCGATCGCTCACAGTTGCCTTTTTCGTTCTCTCGGGCCTGATTTTGGCCAATTCCTTTAGGGCCCCGTCCGCGGTTGAAGCCACCCAAAACAAACTCGTGATCACGGGTTCGTCAACCATGGCTCCACTGGTTGCAGAAATTGGGAAACGCTTTGAATCTCTTCATCCCGGCATACGTGTCGATGTGCAAACCGGGGGGTCATCAAGAGGAATCGCCGATACCCTCCGTGGCTTAGCGGACATTGGCATGGCTTCCCGAGCACTCAAACCTCAGGAGCAGAATCTCTTTGGCTCCATCATCGCCCAAGATGGCATTTCGATCATCCTGCATCAAGACAACCCAGTCCGAGAATTATCCGATGAACAGATTAAAGCCATATTTACTGGTGGCATTACGAATTGGGAGCAGTTGGGAGGCAGGGATGCGGCCATCACGGTCGTCAATAAGGCCGAAGGGCGGTCGACGCTGGAATTATTCCTACACTATTTTGGCCTTTCCAATCGTGCCATTCGAGCACAGGTGGTTATCGGAGACAACGAACAGGGTATCAAAACGGTGGCCGGAAACCCCCACGCGATTGGATATGTCTCGATTGGCACGGCCCACTATGATGCCACACATGGTATTCCCATTCGCCTCCTGCCTTTGCAGCACATCCCACCCACGATGGAATCGGTGCGTTCGGGGAACTTTCCTCTTTCGCGGCCTCTGACCCTGATTACCAAAGTTCAACCCGTAGGCCTCACACAACAGTTCATTAATTTTGCTCGATCTCCAGCCGTCCATGATCTCATTCTTCAACAATATTTCGTCCCGATTGCCGAGTGATTATCTCTGGGCAGGGGTGCTTGGCCTACTGGCTGCCTTGACGGGAAGCCTGCTCCTTTTGGTGCTTTGGTTTCTCCTCACAGAATCCTGGCCTGCCCTCCACCATCTTGGCCTCCACGCATTCGTAACCGACGTCGACTGGGCTCCATCCGAAAACCTCTATTTATTGACACCCATGTTATGGGGAACCCTTGGGACCACTCTGGGTGCCCTTCTTCTGGCAACGCCATTTGGCATTCTCTCTGCCATTTTCTGTCAGGAATACGCCCCTCCTTCCTTGGCAGCGTGGTATCGGCGGATTATTGAGCTTCTGGCAGGAATCCCATCCGTGGTCTTTGGGTTTTGGGGACTCATGGTTCTGGTACCCCTGATTGGGCGCCTTCACCCTCCGGGGCCCAGTTTGTTGGCAGGCATTCTCGTGCTCTTTCTCATGATCCTTCCGACGATGATGTTGACCGCACTCGGCAGTTTGCAGCAAGTGCCTGTGGCCCTTCGGTTCCAAGCCACGTCCCTCGGGTTGGGTCGATGGACGATTATTTGGCGGATTTTACTCCCTGCCGCAAAATCCGGGATCATGACCGGATTGGTCTTAAGTCTGGCTCGAGCCTTAGGGGAGACCATGGCGGTGTTAATGGTCTGTGGGAACGTCGTTCAAACACCCTCCACCCTTTTTGATCCTATTCGAACTCTCACGGCCAACATAGCCCTAGAGATGGCCTATGCTCTAGACGATCATCGCTCGGCTCTCTATGTCAGTGGGCTTCTTCTTATGGGAGCCGTGGGAGCCCTTATTTTCCTGGCCACGATTGTCCAGACACGAGGGAACGATGTTGTCACACGATAACAGCGTGAAGGAGCGGCTGGTGACCGGAGCGATGTGGACCACTGCAGGGATCATTGCCCTCTTTTTTCTCGCATTACTCAGCGACCTTATTTGGCATGGCTGGTCTCTTCTTTCCTTTCAGTTCCTTCTGTCGGCCCCTGAAAATGCTGGGCGGGGGGGTGGCATTTTCCCAATGATCGTTTCCACCATCCTCATAGTAGGGGTGTGCCTAACCGTGACGCTCCCCATTGGCCTTGGCACTGCGGTTTTTTTGTCTGAATACTTAGGGGCGGACCATTTTTCTAGCCAGGTTATCCCCCGGTCTTTGGATATTCTAGCCGGCGTCCCTTCGATCGTGTTTGGCTTGTTTGGCAATGCCCTGTTTTGTCAAACCCTCGGGTTGGGGTTTTCCATTCTCTCGGGTGGATTGACGTTGGCGTGTATGGTCCTTCCCATTTTTATTCGGACAACGGAAGAAAGTTTTCGGGCCATCAGCCAGGAACAACGGCTCACAGCAGCCGCCTTGGGCCTGTCAAAACCCAAGATCATTTGGACGGTTCTTCTCCCTGCGGCCCTGCCAGGGGTATTGGTGGGTATCATTTTGGGTCTGGGTCGTGCCCTCGCTGAGACGGCTGCATTGGTTTTTACCAGTGGATATGTAGATCGCATGCCAGAGTCTTTGCTTGATTCGGGGCGGGCACTATCTGTTCATATTTATGATTTGGCCATGAATGTCGCTGGGGGCAACTCTCATGCCTATGCCACCGCTTTATTTCTGGTTTGTGCCTTATTCACTATTAATGCATTGGCCACTTGGACCGCTAATCGCTGGAGCACCCCCAATGAGTTGCTGGGGTAAAAGGGATAATCTTTTAAATCGGTTGGATGATCAAATTTCCATGATATCTCCAACCATGAGATTTCAAGAGGGGTTTTCGTTTTGTGTGACTAAGTACGCCTTATGGAAAATCAGGTTTTCAATCTCCCCTGACCCACTTTGATGAAGGGCCTTTCAATAGCAATTAGACGGAGCTCCCGATGAACAACCCCATGTTCAACACCACTCCACAACCAATGACACCACCCGGAGTCCGGGAATGGATCCCCTCTCACCCCCCTCAACCCTGTTGTGAACCTATCCCTCATATTCGGGCTGACCACCTTACGATTCGGTACCACCATCGACCAGCACTCAACGACGTGACCCTCGATATTCACCAAGGATGCCTGACCACTCTGGTAGGACCTTCTGGATGCGGCAAAACAAGTTTTCTGATGAGTATCAATCGGCTGACCGATCTCATTCCCGGGTGCCGAGTGACCGGTCAATTGCACATTAAGGAGCAAGATGTATTGGCCCCATCCACCAATACCCTGACCCTTCGAAAATCGGTAGGGATGATATTCCAGAAACCCATTATGTTTCCCTTTTCTATCAAAAAAAATTTAGACCTGCCTCTCCAAGAGCATGGGATACGTGATAAATCTACTCGAGCCGCCACCATTCAACGACGCCTCCAACAGGTTGGATTGTGGGAAGAAGTAAAGGATCGCTTAAATACTCCAGCCCAAGCCTTATCCGGAGGACAACAACAGCGGCTCTGTCTAGCTCGAGCCCTCCTCCTTGAACCTTCCATTCTCTTATTGGATGAACCTTGCAGCGCCCTGGACCCCCTATCCAGCGGTGTCGTAGAGGACCTCATCCTGAGTCTCCGCGGCCAGTTCACTATCGTAGTAGTCACCCATAATCTGGCCCAAGCCAGACGAATAGCCGACCATGTGGCTTTTTTTTGGACGTTTGAAGATGGCGGCCAGCTGGTTGAACATGCCCCCGCCAAAAATTTTTTTGAATCTCCCCAGGCAGAGTTGACCGCAGCCTACGTTTCGGGAGCCCGAGGGTAACTTCCCCTTTTTTTCCCCAAATCAAGTTCTTCCAGTTTCTTTACACCTGTTTGACCTCCACTTAACCGTTTCGTAATCCCACCGGTTTAGAGTCATACCCATCCAAAAATGAATTTTCACTCCCTTTACACATAATCTCAATACGACGTAAGGAGGACCCTTTCATGAAGGTATTCAGGATTTTGATGGTCTTGATTTGGTGGGGAGGTCTGTTTCTGGCTCAGGGGTGGGCCGGGGACACGCTAACCGATGTCTTACGAGAAAAAGGCATGATTTCCAAAGAAGACTGGATTCGCATTCAGGCGGCAAAAGAAAAAGAAGAAGCGTCCAGTAGCGCCAAAAAAGGTGACAAATCAGAGGTGAAAGTTGGGTGGAGTAAGAAAGGATTCACCCTGGAACGAGGCGACGGGCTGTTTAAAACGGCCATTCAATGGAGATTCCAAGGCCGGTATACCTACCCCGAACGCTCAGACCCCCGAAGGGCCAGAGACTTTTTAGGGGGGGATGAGGAAGAAGGTTCAGACAATAAAGAAAGTACTTTTGAACTGCGCCGGGTCCGAATGAAGGTGGGTGGTCATGGTTTCAAACCCTGGATCAAGTATTATTTCGAGGTGGATTGGCAACCCACTCGTGCTGCCGGTACAAGCGGATCGGATACCCGGCTCATCGATTGGCGGATCATGCTTGAAAAGTACAAATGGCTGCAACTTCGGGTTGGACAATGGAAAATCAATTTAAACCGGGAACGGGTCGATTCCTCGGGGAAACAAACCTTCGTGGAACGGTCGATCGTCAACCGGGAATTCACGATTGACCGGCAAGTTGGGGCGATGCTCTATGGCCATCTGGCCCCGGGAACCTTTGCGGACTCCTGGTATTATGTCGGGGTGTTTACCGGCCAGGGCCGTGGGGAAGCCAACGATGATGACAACATGATGTACATGGCTCGCTATCAATGGAACTTCCTGGGCCGTGACCTCGCGTGGAAACAAAGCGATATCAAGGGCCACAAGAAACCAGCCGCCAGTATTGCCTTTGGTGCCTATACCACCATCGGGAAGTGTACCCGATGGTCTTCCAGTGGGTGTGGCAATTTGGATGGGTTTACGTCGGATGGTTCGGCTTCGGATGGGCAATTCCGGGTGGAGGGCATGGTAGAAGAATTTGCCCTCAAATGGATGGGTTTGGCCATTCAACATGAATACCACTGGAAACAAATCAAGGATAACT
Source organism: Nitrospirales bacterium (assembly GCA_965223495.1). Classification (GTDB taxonomy): domain Bacteria; phylum Nitrospirota; class Nitrospiria; order Nitrospirales; family UBA8639; genus Nitrospira_E. Next base: position 2,631,905 of record OZ245001.1, read on the forward strand.
CCGTCCTGGAAGGACAAACGGGCCACAAGACCAATATGATGGGAAGTTATTCTAATATTGGTTGGATTCCGCACCATCTTATTCCGGCCATACCCAAGCCATTAGAAATTGCATTCCGGTATGCATTTGTCGATCCCAACGTGTTCGTGAAAAAAGACAAACGTCAGGAATTCACCGGCGCGATCAACTGGTTTTTTGCTGGACACCGCAATAAGCTGACACTCGATGCGTCTCATCTCACTCTCGCTCGTGCGGGGGCCAAAGACCTCACGGAACAACGGGTTCGGCTCCAATGGGACGTATCATTCTAAGCCAATACCCCATTTCTCACCCACGACCTTGGGACGTTAAAGGCTTCTCCTCCTTTCGTCCTGCAATCCCCTTCAGAGGCTCCCCACTCTGAAGGGGATTTTTTTGCTTCTTTCATTTTTCAATTACCCAACCACTCCCTCTAGGAAAGCACTCGCTCCAAGCCCTTCCTGGGCCGGGCCCAAGGAGAGCCAGCAGCCTTATTGCGGAGAATGTCATATGGGCGTGTTGAATAATGAAGATAGCAAGGGCCAAATTTTCCCAGGAGGAGGTTGGCTACCAGAAGCTTCGGGTCTGTTCAAAAAAGTCCGTCCAGCAAGGCCGCAGCCAGTTTTGCGCGCGGAGCGTACTGGCTATACGTGAGCACGGAAAACTGGCGAGAACGCCGCTGGCGGCTTTTTTCAACAGACCCCATATGGAAAGGCGCCGACAGAACGGTCTTCAAACAGGTGACCACTATTAGGCTTTAACGAAAAATATAGGAGGACCTGATGTGACTGAATGTGGTTTTGCGGGTGCTTTTACAGCCAAGATTGTCAACCAGATCAGCGAGCACGGAAACACAGTCGATGATAGTACAAGTGGAATAAGGGTTACGGCGCAAAACCTATACAACTGTGTCAAAAAGGAGTCCCCCTACCACCTCGATCGCTGTGAGGCCAAAGTCCGATTAAGGCTGGCGGGAAAACGTAAAGGGAGATCCCAGCCCGGTCAAGAGGAGAAGGGACATCACTCATATATGAGACCAGGGACTAGAACGGTTTGCCTTTGAGAAAAACAGAGGAAAGGGCTGGAAAAAATCCGATGGTCTTAGCGTGTGGAATGGGATAAAAAGTCTTGGTACCGAATGGCTACTTGCCATGGCTTTCCCTTGAACCGACTCCCCAACTCTCCTCCTGGTGATTCCACCATAAATTGACTCGGGACAAAGAGCAAACGCCCTCTTTTAGGTTCCATTTGTTCAAGGGGTCGAAAACGGAACGAGGCCTCGTATTCCTCCAGATCTTGCCAATGCGGGGTTTTCACCGAAAAATTACTGAGGACGATGTGCAAATGTCCATTGGCAACGTAGAGCCCGCCTGAAGTAGTCAATTGATGATCTTCTCCCCATTCCGCCGTCTCATAAAACGTGACGATTTCCTCGGGGGTCGCCTGCTCCAATCCCTTCACTAAATGAGGTGCGAACAACTGAATTTCCGTGTCGCTAAACGCTGAACGGGCATCCATGGGATTCGAGCCAAACAATCCCTGATCCACCCGCACGTTTTCCAGGATGCGCACCATGTCTTCTTTGGTCAAGGTCACGGGGTGGCCGTATCCTTTCCCCTCATTAGCCTCCGGCATTACCTGCAAAGCCACGACTCGATTTGGGCTATCAAAAATCGTGAGACTTTGAAATTGAGAGCTTGCACACCCACCCAAATACATACTGATGCTCAAGATTACCCCACCAACCAACACGTTTCTCATTCTGTTCCTCCTCAACCCAATTAACCTTCTCTCCCTTTCCTCTCGATAATACCTTAACTATGGGCTGAATTCCGACTGCTTCGAAAAGAATTTACCCCCCCGCAATATGGATGTGACCCGTATCTAACCTAGGCCTGGTACGTTGTAGGAAACCCTATCAAAAGAAACAGGAGGATCGTATGCTACGAGTAGAACAACTCATGACCCGGGACTTAGCGTGTATTGACTCGAACCAAGCGGTTTCGGTGGCCGCCAATGTCATGCGGGTAAAAAAAATCGGGAGTTTACTCGTGACCTGCGGGACGGAGATTGTCGGGATTGTGACTGAAAGTGACATCGTCCGCCAAGTTGTGGCCTTTCATTTACAGGCAGAATTTATTCAGGTGAAACAGATAATGAGTTCTCCGCTATTATGTATCGACGAGACCGAATCCGTGTTTGAAGCGGCAGGAATGATGAATGCATCCGGAACTCGTCACCTGGCTGTGGGTGATGAAGACCAGGTTTTCGGAATGCTTTCGGTTCGAGATTTGTTGGCCCCGGTCGCCAAAGATGAATTATAAAATGCCACCCACGCTGACTCAACCCGATTCTTCGTTATTCTCTCCTCCCCTCGGAAAATCGTCTTCTTGGTTTCATCAACTATTTTCTGCCAATCTGAGTCATATTTGGATGAAGGGGATCAAGCTTGTCTTGAGCCTGCTCATCATGACCATTCTCATTGGGTTGGCCGGAGGGGTCTTACGAATTTTCCTGAGTCTCCAAACTCTTTTCACCCAACCGATCGAACACGTCTTTCGTCAATTAATCGTCGATACCTTGATTATTTTGGCCATCGTGGAGGTCTTTAAAACAACGCTCACCTATTTTACTGAAGGACGAGTGAAGGTCACCTTTATCGTCGACACGATTCTCGTGGTGATGTTAACGGAAATTATCTCAAAATGGTTTTCAGAAGCACACATCACCCAATGGATGATCTTGGGAGGAATTTTAGTGATACTGGGGGGAATCCGAGTTGTCGCGGTGCAGTGGTCTCCTACGAAGACCGAGGTTAAATTTGAGGTGGGGGAACGGCTCTAAGGACTGACGTTTCCCTCCTTTTCCCAATCCCAACCCCAATCAACCAGAACCGATTCGACCAAGCTTGGGATACTTTGAATCAAAGGCTATGTTAGTTCCCAGCTTTCATCTTCACGGTCCCGTTTACAAACACCCCTTCCTCCAGGAGGAAGACAGGAGAATCAATCGTGCCTTCTAAAGTCGCGGGGGCCAACAGTTCCACTTTTTGCTCGGCTTTGATATCTCCCCGTAATGGCCCCTGTGCCATTATTTGCTTACCATAAACCGTGGCCTCAATCTTTCCGTTTTTCCCCACCTGTATAAGGTCGCTGCCGAACACCTCGCCTTCCACTTGACCGTCGATTCTCACCATGCCTTGGACTTTTAACACCCCCTCAAGCCGACACCGTTGACCTAAATACATCTGAAAGCCTTCATCTCGAAGTGTATCAGCCGAGACATGAGTTACCCCGATTTCTTGTGTTTCCGTCATCACTTCTCCTCCTGATTGTAAAGCCCGAATTCCTGATACCAGCCCCTGGACAACAATAGAATACTGGGAGTACCTCAAGGGGCCAATCCCTCATTTGAGGGGATGAGAGGAAGGCTCTCTGAAAACAGGCAATTGGGAATCTGTCTTCTACTGGTTCAAGTCATCGGAGATTAGGAAGGAAGGCTCAAGATAGAAGGAAAAAGTACGAGGGTAAACACACCGGATCTTCGCTGGACTTCTTTGGGGCCCAGAGCGACGATTCGTTCCTACGACCAAAGGCTCCCTTGGCTGTACTAGTACCTTAGGCGGCATCCTTTGAGGTGCTGATGGATGTCCGCAACTCGACCTTACAATGAAAGACTTTTTCAAAGAGTTTTTTTCGTCGTTCGGTCGTCCACAATTCCAATTCTGGGTCGTACCGAAAAGAGACCCGGAATTGCAGTGACGTTCCCAGTTCAACCTTGACACTTTTTATGACCGAAAAATGACTCCGATCCAATCCGTCAGCGATCCGAAGGATAGCACTTAACACCAACACGGCCTGTCTTTGTGGGGGTGGTAATAACCGAAATCCTTGATGTCGAGATTTGGGCAACCCTCGACGATGATAACGTGCCACATTGGCAATAACGGTAATTTCCTCGGAAGAAAATCCCGGCAGGTCTGCGTGAGAAATCAAATAGTAGGTATGTTTATGATGTTTCTTTTCTCGAATGTGATGCCCGATATCATGAAGCAGAGCGGCATATTCCAACCATTCCCGTTCTTTTTCGGTCAACCCATGGAGGGACTGGGTTTGATCGAAGATACTTAACGACAACTTCGCCACATGATGCGAATGCACTTTGGCATATTGACATCGGCGAGCCAATAATAAGACCTGTCGCTTTCGGACTTGTGGGATTTCCTGTTCTGCCCGCAATCCTTCCTGATGTTGCTGAATATAATCGAATATGACGCCTTCACGAATAGCCTTATCGCTTATGCAGACTCGTGAAAGGCCAATATGTTCCATGAGCATTCTCAATACCGCCACTCCCGGGTATAGGGTATCCACCCTCCTGGGATCCAGACCGGGAATTTTCAAACGGCCTTGGGTATCTTTAATTCGTAACAAATGTTCGATTTCTTTGATCTCTTGTAAATCAATCGTGGCCATATCCAGTTGGGTCAACGGACGGCCATTGCGGGCCAAGTAAATGATTTCGGTCAAATTACCAACCATGCCAGACGTGGCGACGAGTTGCGTCAACCCACCCAGATGTTTCTTGGGAAGTGCCCGACTGAGTGTTTGATTGGTCAGTTGTTCCATCCGTTGAATCGCTCGTTTTTCCGGTGGGTCTCCCACCAGAAATTGATCCTTTAAGCGGATAGCCCCCAATTTTAGACTTCGCACGTATTTCAATCGCTTTTTGGTACAGACCATTACCTCGACTGATCCTCCACCAATATCGACGATCATAGCCGGAGATTTGGATAAATCCATGGTATTTCTGACACCCAAATAGATGAGACGAGCCTCTTCTTCTCCGGTGATCACTTTCACTCTCAACCCCAATTCCCGTCGAACGAGCTTTAAAAAATCACCGCCGTTCTTCGCCTCTCGCACGGCACTCGTCGCGATGGGAAGTATGGGATCACAGTTCTTATTCGTCGCCAACATCACAAATCGCTTGAGAATGGTCAGCCCCCGATTCATCGCTTCGGGGGACAACCGATGGGAAGTAAAGGTCCCATCCCCCAATCGAGCCATCTCTTTCATTCGATCCACGATTTGATAGGAGGACCCTTTCCCGATCTCAGCCAGAACCATGTGAATGGAATTCGTCCCAATATCGATGACGGCGAGGCGTTTCATGAAAAATTTCGATCCTTCAATCCAAGTTTCACTCGCTCAGGTAGTCGATCGCACACGATACCCGAGCCCCCATACAGTTTCAATAGTGGGTGCCTGATCGCTTAAAGACCCCAACTTTCGGCGGAGCCGGACGATATGAGAATCGACCGTGCGAAGCCCAACAGAAATGTCAGCCCCCCAAACCTGTTTCAAAATTTCCTGGCGGTCTATCAACTTTCCCTCCTGTCCTAACAGGAGTTCCAATAACCGAAATTCAATCCGAGTTAAACGCTGATGATGTGTTCCAAAATAAACAGTGCGGGTAGGAGAGTCAACGCTCAACTTTGGACCAAATTGGCTGGGGAGAGGTTCAGGGTTTTGGTTAAGAGACATGCTTGAAAAAGCTCCTCTTCATGTGTCACAGGAGGGCTTTTACTGTATCTCTCGTACATTACATGATCGTTAGGAGTGTGTTACAAGTTCACTAAGGTATCCTAACGGAAGCCTCCATTTGAAGAAGATGAAAAAAGAGGGCATCCAGACCCGACGAGCTGGCCCGATGGGCTAAAATTCGATTTCACGGGAAATCTCATCAACCAAGGTGCTATTGCCAAAAAGGGCATCGACTTTCTGAGGGTGCCGAGAAGGACGGAGAATCATAGATCCCCCTGCCTCCTCGATTAAAACTTGCGTCGCGAGAATATCCCAAGGATTCAACGCCGGGTCAACCATCGCACCAATGGCTCCGCGAATGACCAACGTATGTCCAAAACAGTCCGTATAGCCTCGGACATACCCACTCAATTCCCGTAAACGTTGATAGGCGTGTTCACGATTTGCGTCCCGGAATTGCGCCACATCTCCCACACTCAGGATGGCCTCCGACACATCCATGGCCTCGCCAAGTTGAATTTTTTCCCCCTGGCACATCGTTCCTTGACCTTTGGCCGCAGCATAGGTCAGAGCGAACATGGGGAGATGGATTACTCCAAGGACCGGAATCTGAGCCTTCGTATCCAAAAGGGCGATCAGAGTCCCAAACAACGGGATTCCATGAATAAAGGACCGGGTTCCATCGATAGGATCCACGATCCATCGCCAACGTGTCCCTTCACCTTTGAATCCTTCCTCCTCACCCAAAACGTCAAATACCCCACATTCCGCACGTTCCCGTAAATGAGTGCGAATGATTCCCTCGGCCTCCTGGTCAGCCTGGGTGACCGGAGACCCATCGACTTTCCGGTTGATGGTCAGGTCTTGTTTGCCAAAATACGCTTGAATGGGAATCGCCGCGGCTTTGGCCGCACCGATGGCGGTTTCTAACAATTGAGTCTGTTGAGCAAGCGTTAAGTCAGAATCCACTCGGGACACCTCTTCATGGTTGAGGAATGTCGAGGATACCATGCTACCTTCCCTACACCTAGCAGGCAAGTTTCCCTAGATACAGATGGGGCCACCAACGGTCAGCCTCCTCTGTCGCAGAAAGCCCGACTTAATGCTTTTCGATAAACGATCGAAGGGTTGAACAAAAAGGAAACTGGCGAAATTTTTCAAAGTCTTGATTTCAATTTTCCTAAAGGGTTCCCCCATGACGCCCTTTGTATTTCCGGCCTGTACTTGGTTCGACTCATTATTGACATTTTCCGGCCCAAGGTCAGCCTCTTTGCCCTCGTTCCAAGGAGGTGCTATTACAGAAATGTTTCATGTTTGGTCCCCAGCCGTAAAATACGAGTGATATTGAAAGAGGCCCCATGATCCCATGGTATCTCTTTTTCCCCAAATCGCTCTGGATTACCATCAAAAGGGCAAAAGGGCCTTCAAGGGCCGGTTATGAGAGGGCATTTCCCTCAAGGGAAAGAGAATAGCTCCTCATGAGAACTCGCGATCTTAGAGACTCTCAAATAAACCGGCTAAAAACCTTGGGTTTTGGGGAGTTTCCGTAGAAGTCTAAGGACCAAGTTGATTACTATGAGGGGGAAGAAACTCCCTTTCAACTGATGGATAGGAAATCATGAGAATACGTGATGAGGAAACATGATCTCCGAGGAAAAAAGGACGTATGAGCGTTTCTAATCCTTCAAAAGAGACTCCGGCTCCAAAAACCAAAGACCGAGTGCTTCTCCCCAAACAAGACCTTCTTTTAATCGCGGCCAAACGTCTGCTCCATCGGCAAGCCATTCGGCACCTGACCAACATGTTGAGTCGGCTTCATTCCGCCGATATTGCCCATATCATTCAACAACTGGATTACCCAGAAGAAAAACGAACAGTTTTTGATTGTTTGCCCGACGATGAAACACGTGGACAGGTATTGAGCGAATGTGAACCGGAAACGGGTTCCCAGGTCGTGATCAATCTGTCTTCTTCCCGGGTCGCCAATATTCTCCGGTGGTTGGGTCCTGACGATGCGGCCGCCATTCTTCGCAATTTCCCTGAAGACCAACGGGTCCAAATTCTCTCACTGATGAACCAGGAGGCTTCCACTGAAGTCAAAGATGTCTTGCAATACGATGAGGGCACCGCTGGGAGCATCATGACCACGGAGGTCTTCTTCCTCGAGGAACACACAACCGTCGATCAGGCGATTCACGCCCTCCAGGAGGCCACGGAGGCTGAAACGGTTTTTTACATCTATGTGACCGACAAGGACGAACGCCTTACCGGAATATTGTCCTTACGTCGATTGCTCACGGTACCGGGCTCCACACCCCTTCAAACGATCATGACTCGGAAAACCATCGCCGTTACCCCGGACATGGACCAGGAAGAAGTGGCCAGACTCGTGGCTGCCTATAACCTCCTAGCCGTTCCCGTCGTTGATCAAGACAAGGTCCTGCTCGGGATTATTACGGTAGATGACGTCATTGACGTCATCCGTGAGGAAGCCACAGAGGATATGCTCAAAATGGCCGGCGCTCCCGAGGAAGGGGCCTCACTACAATCCTCAATCACCAAAGCGGCCGGTGCTCGATTTCCCTGGCTGTTCACGAATCTCCTCGGGACATTTCTCTCCGGAGGCTTACTCTGGTATTTCCGATTTACGCTACAGGAAGTTGTGGCCCTCGTCAGTTTTATTCCGGTTATTTCGGCCATGGGAGGAAATGTGGGGCTCCAGACATCCATGCTCGTCATCCGAGGGTTAGCGACCGGCCAGATTGGAAGGCGGGACCTCACGCGTGTATGGCTGCATGAGTTAGGCATTGGCCTCCTCTTGGGTTTACTGTCTGGGGGTTTAGTCATGACGGTGGGGTGGGTATGGCACGATGATTTTTTATTGGGTGTCGTCGTCGGGGGATCCCTGCTCCTGGCGTTTCTCGTATCCACGACCCTGGCCTCTTTAATTCCGATTGTCTTTGATCGCCTCGATATGGATCCTGCCATTGCCGCTGGGCCATTGGTTTCTACCACCATGGATATCATGGGCATCGCGATCTACCTCAGCCTGGCCACGATTCTTCTCATTTACTTGGGCTAGGAAGTCCCCTCACCAGTACCAGAATTCGCCTTTCCCTCCGTATTCTCAAGCACAGATACCACTGGTTTTTCCAGCCCTATTTCCCCGGAACAGAGGAGGCCATTGGGGGCAAAAAACCCTTTAAAATTTCACACTTTTCCCTCTCTTCATTTATTTATACTAGGAGTTTTCTATAAAATGTTTATTTCAGGCATGAGTTCCTGCCCATCATGATTGACGCCATGAATCATAAAATGCAGGGTCAGACTCCCCCATTAGCCTCGGTGAAGAACTTGCTCACCATCGCAGACATTCAGGTCCTAACCGAGCGAGAAGTGAAATTTGAGGTCCTGCCCGGGTTTGCCCTGCCCGACCATTTGGGAACGCCACTCCCACCGCGAGTGTTTACCTCCACCTACTTCGATTCTGCCAACCACCGGTTGGGAAAATTGGGCATCACCCTCCGAAGAAGAGTGGAACGCGGAAAAGGAACCTGGCAATTAAAAATCCCCAGTGGGGATAATCGAATTGAACTGGAAATTCATTCCGGCAGTCGACACATACCTTCTCTCTTTCAAGACCTTCTGATCGCCTTTTTCCGAAAATCTGAACCAGTTCAACTGGGAAAGCTGCGGACGTGGAGAACAGGGGTCGGTATTCAAAAGGAAGCAACCCCCTTAGCTGAGGTCACATTGGATTCGGTAGCTCTCATCAAGGAAAACAAAATTCTTGGCCGCTTCCAGGAAGTGGAGGTGGAATACCAACAAAGAAAGCCAAATCAGTGGCAAGGTGTTCGAAAGGCTTTGGAAAAGGCTGGCGCCAAAATCAAATCCTTACAACCCAAAATTTTTCAGGTCTTACAACTACCATATCCGGAAGAGTTCACCAGTCCTGATTCAAACGCCTCAGCATCCCTTCATATTCAATTTAGACTGCATTCCCTTCTTCATCAGATGCTACTACACGATCCGGGAACCCGCCTGGGCCAGGATCGTGAAGCCCTCCATCAGATGAGAGTCGCGACACGTCGCATCCGTTCCCTTCTCCGGACTGTGGCTCCAATCCTGGAGCCGGATTGGACGAAAGTGATCAAAGATGAGGTCCGGTGGGTTGGCTCTTTATTGGGAGGAGTCAGGGACTGGGATGTACTGCTTGAATATTTCCGCCGGGAATTTTTCGATTTCCAGGGCCAGGAACAACGGACATTACAACGGATTCTTGATTCCTTTGAAACCCAACGCCAGGTGGCTCGAACCCGGATGCTTGAGGGCTTGGGGAGCGACCGGTATCTGAATTTTTTAACCCACCTTGAACAAACTCTCCCCCAACTCCCGACCCAGTCCGATCATCCGCCCATTCCCGAACTCGCCAAAAAAACCTTCCGGAAACTTGAGGCCGCGGTGGATTCCACAGATGGCTTATTGACTGCGCAAGGACTTCACCGCATCAGGATATCCACGAAACGTGCAAGGTATGCGGTAGAATTGGCCGAACCCTTCTTAGGAAAGGTCGCCAAACGATTTATCCACCAAGCCAAACTCTTCCAAGATCTATTAGGCCAACACCAGGATGCCGTTGTCGCCGAACACCAACTCATGGGCCTCTCTCCCCAAACCAGAGGGAGGGGGATCGCGTTTGTCAGTGGGTTAATGGTTGAACGGTTACGTCATCGACGGAAAGATTTTTTTCAACGAGTTCCCCATCAATGGGAAAAACTCCGAAAACTAGGGAAGAAATTATAAATTCCAAGAACGACCTCAGACCTGTCCTTTTCAAGAGGCAACCACATGGATAATCCGCAGGGCCCCCAAACACAAGACCATATAACCTTGGTGACTGATCAAGACGCCCAGGACCCAGCTCCCAATCCGGTTCAGACCGAACCCGCCCCCTCCCCGGGTCCTCCAAAAGCCCCTCTGATTGAAAATTTGGATGACCCGAAACTCTATTTCAACCGAGAACTGAGTTGGCTGGAATTTAATAACCGTGTCCTTGAAGAGGCCGAAGATGACAGCCAACCCCTTTTGGAACGAATCAAATTTTTAGCCATTTTTTTCAATAACCTTGATGAATTCTTTATGATTCGAATTTCCGGTCTTCGTGAGCAATTGTCGAGCGGGGTGCTTGAAGCCTCATTGGATGGGACCAGCCCTTCAGAGCAATTAGGGAAAATACGGGATGTCCTCCTGCGAGGTTTTCCTCGCATTTCACGATGCTGGCAGGAAGACTTTCTACCCAAACTGTCGGCACAGGGCATACATCTCTTGTCCTACACACAAATCAAGCCCCGCCAACGCTCTTTACTCCGCCGGTACTTTCGGAAGGAAATATTCCCTGCTCTCACACCCTTGGCCTTCGATCCCAGCCACCCCTTTCCGCACATATCGAATTTGACCCTCAATCTCGCAGTCGTAGCCAAAGATCCCGATCGTGGAGAATGTTTTGCTCGGATCAAAGTTCCGAACGTTTTTCCGAGACTCATTCGAATTCCTGATGAACATCAAGTCAGTGATGACGAACAACTAGGGTTGGGGGGCAGTCCTGAAGGCATGAATTTCGTGTGGTTGGAAGACATTATTTCAGCCAACCTCGACCTGTTGTTCCCCGGACTGACCGTCCAGACGGCTTACTATTTTCGCATCACTCGAGACGCCGACTTTGAAATTGAAGAAGATGAGGCCGGTGATTTACTCTCAGCCATTAAAGAACAGATCGACCTTCGCCAATATGGGTCCGTGGTTCGACTGGAACTGGATGCCCATACGCCCGATTCCATCAAAGACATTCTCATTCGCAATCTCTCTTTGGCCCCCTATCAGGTCTACACCTATGACTTTCGTCTCGGACTCTCCAATCTTTTCGAAATAGCCTCCTTGGAAAAACCTGATCTCAAGTTCCCGCCTCACCACCCGGTCGTCCTCATGGACCCTCCCGCTAAAGAATCGATGTTTTCTTTGATCCGACGAGAGGACCTTTTCCTCTATCATCCCTACGACAGCTTTTCCCCTGTCGTAGACTTTATTCGCCAGGCCGCCATGGACCCGCATGTGTTGGCCATCAAGCAAACCTTGTATCGGGTAGGATCCAATTCCCCTATCGTGGCCGCATTGATGGACGCCCGCCAAAACGGGAAACAAGTGGCCGTACTTTTAGAACTGAAGGCACGCTTTGATGAGGAAAATAATATTGAATGGGCCAGAAAATTAGAGGATGAAGGCGTCCACGTGGTCTATGGAGTCATGGGATTAAAAACGCATGCCAAGGTGTGTATGGTGGTGCGACGAGAGTCCGATGGCATTCGCCGCTACCTACACCTGGGGACAGGGAATTACAACCCCACGACCAGTCGTATTTACACAGATTTCAGCTTTTTTACCTGTGACCAGATTTTGGGGGAGGACGTCACGGATTTATTTAATTCCCTGACCGGGTATTCGAAGAAACAATCCTACACCAAGCTTTTCGTGGCTCCAGGAGGCATTCGGGAACAACTCCTGGCTCGAGTTACACGTGAAATCCAACGTCATCAATCTCATGGGGACGGCTATATCGCGTGTAAAATGAACGCCCTGGTGGATAAAACTTGTATTCAAGCCCTGTATCAAGCCTCCCAGGCGGGAGTCAAAATCGATTTGTTAGTCAGGGGAATGTGTGGATTACGCCCTGGAATCCCGGGATTGAGTGAGACTATCACCGTCACGAGCATCGTGGGCCGATTCTTGGAACATTCCCGCTGCTTTTATTTTCGGAACGGAGGAGAAGACGAACTCTTTATCGGGAGTGCCGACCTGATGCCCAGGAATTTGGATCGACGGGTCGAAGTTCTCTTTCCGATCGAAAATCAGAAACTGCGGACCTGGATCCTAGAATCAATTCTTTTGCCCGCCTTCCAGGACAATACCAAAGCCCGGCAACTTCAACATGACGGAACCTATATTCGGAGAACCAAACAAAACGAAGATCCTCAATTTAATCTTCAGGAATGGTGCGTATCTGAATGGAAAGGGAAGGGGACAAAACTTTCAATCGGGTAGAAAGAGAATGGCCTAGAGTCAATTCTCAACAAAGAATTCCCCTTCAGCCACATGAACTTCAAACCACTCGACGGAGAGAAATTCCAATTCAAGTTCCCACAGGGGGCAAACATCGAACCCGTGTTCAATTTCCCACTTGACCCCGCAACACTCACACCGATCCCCGATACCCGATAACGGGGTTTTCATGAGCTTCCTCGTCTTCATGTCGTAAGGTTCCGACTCTAATTTTGCCAGCATGATTCACCTTTCTTTACAGATGACAGAAATGAACCCCATATACCAATTCTGACCTTTAGGGTATTCAGGTATACATGCCAGAGGGTACGGCCACATGGAGCTCATGACAAACTTGACCACCCAATTCTTCATTTACGCAATTCGGCCAGGTAAAGATTGGCCTTTGAGATTGCCAACCTTTCCCCCATGAGAGACATTTCCATTGAATATCCTGGCCTTCGCTTTCGGAATGGACCTATCGAATCATATCCCTCCCATATTGCGGCACCGCCTACCCCACGGATAACGGCTTTTCTTAGAAGTGCTTTGAATTCTTGTCCAGCGTTAATCGTTCGGTCGAATAACTAACTTCCCCGGGCTGGCCCACACCCACTGCGACGGGACTGGGGAGGCTGGAAATCTTCGGACTATGTTGGCTACCGACCCACCCATCCCCATAGACCCCCTGTAACTCCACTCTCTCCAAGTCAATTCCAAGATGAGAAAGGAGATGAGCATGAAGATTCCTCTTCGGTAACCAACGATAGAAATCATTGATCACCCGTTGTTCCCGTGGAGTTCCGATAAACGATTCAAGTTTGCTCAAAGGCAGCAGGATTTCAGGGACAAATTTATGGCCGACCCCCCATAATGTTTGAACATTCCCTATCATGATCGACGTCTGGCCTCGCTCATTTTTGAAATACCATGGCGTGTTTTCTTCTTTCATGCCCCGTGGCTTCCTGTTCTCCATCCCATGTCTGACTCCGATTACGTTTTCTCCCTCATCACCATTCTCCAGGAGGTCGCATTCATCGTATTCTTCACCTCCTGGTGGTGGAACGGTTAATAGGGTGATCTTTCGGGGATTGGCCCGTACCAAGGCTTGGGCCTTTTTTAAATACGATATTACCCGTCCCCAGGGATGAAGGGAATGCCCAGTAAGCCACACATACACGATGGCATGGGGATCATGAAACCTAATGTAGGATAGTACGAGAAAAAGGCTGGTAAGATTCCCACGGTTTTGAGGTTCCCAGACGAAACGACCCACTTGTTCCTGAAATAAATGTCTCCGTACCGCATCCCAATATTGGTTGTCCAAAATCGTGACCACTCGCTTGGCATCGCATAACTGTTTTGCACGATTCCAGACCTGCCGAATCTGGGCTGGCATACTTACAAATGCATGGGGTCCATTAAACGTATGTTGCTCGCTGGCAAAACGGGTATTTCTTTTATCGGGAAGATCCTTCCTTCCCGCCAAAACAACTGTCCAATATTGCCCTTGGGAGCGAACAGCATCTTCCCCGGGATGTGTTTCGACTGGAAAAGCGCCATTTTTTCTTGTCATAAACCATTTTTTCATGCGGAACTCCTCAGGATGATATGACAGGGTAACCGGGCTCCTTTACACATCATCCTAAACCCGACAAATGTCATGCTGATCACAGACAAGTAAAAACCCCGTTACAAGGGGTCAAGTGATGTGGGAATGGATCCTGCAGATTGATGAAGATAAGGGAAATGCCGAAAAAACCGCCGAAGGTACGGACGAAACCAAACGTGGAGGCAAGACCTAAAATCGCAACAACTGGAGGATGAAGAATCCCCCTGTGAAAATGAGGATTTTCCTAATAAATCAAAAGAATCGGATTGAATTGAGATTGCATGTAGTTGCATGGAATTGCGGGGAGTTGCCTCAATTAGGTTACATTTTTGGGTACAGTTGAATAGCAATACGTCTCTTATACCTGCCCATCTACGTACTGCACTCCTATAAAAAAGACCTCCGCATTTCGCCTAATTCTGCCCGTGAAGTCTCTATTCTTTAATGGGGTAGGGGGTGTTCAAAAACCCGACCCCACCCCCCTCGATCTAGACCTGGTGCCTCGTAGGGCGAGAAAAAACAAAAAGCCCGGTAAAGTAAACTGCTTTACATCCCATATGTACCTTTAACCCGCACGCCGCAATTCCCACCCCAAAAACCCCCTGTGAAGGTCACAAACCCGAGTGAATGGCCCTTTTTTCTGGTCTTGCCCCGGTTTCGTGGAGGGGTTCGTAAAACCCGAAGAAGGGCAGAAACCTCTCCCCAGCCTTCCATTGAACGCTCATCCAGGGCATTTACAAAGTTTTGGTTTTCGCTGTCGCAAATGTGATGGTCCACTCATCTTTGTTATCTAGAGCTGTTCTTTTACTTTTGACCGACCCATCGGTAGCTTCCATCTGAAAATACTCCCGCCCTTTCTTCATAAAATCGAAAATCGCCTTTTCTATAGGGATTGGTTTCATCAGAAGTCTATCCAATTTCTGGGTACCCGTGTTCTTGCCCATCCGGAAGGTGATATCAACACCAACATAAACATCCCCCCTAGGGGTTTTTTTCTTCCCTCTGCTAATTGAGACGGCTTCCACACTCATCCATCCCGCCTTCTTGACCATCAGGTGTGGTCCGCCACGGATCCACTCTTGATTAACAACAAGTTTAAGAAAAATGCCGTCGGTGGCCTCACGTGCCTTCGTGACGATATTTTGAGGAATCATGGATGCTCCTTTCTCATCTGTGGGCAGATGGCTAAAGGAAGAAGAAACCCGGCTGATCCAGGGAATTCAAAAAACGCAAGGGAGTAGGGTACTCCCTTTGCCTTATTTGTCAAGCTCCCCTAAATTGGAACCCAGCTATGCTTGTGTCCTCCTTCAATGCTTAGGAAATAGAAAATATCAACAAGTAAGTCAAAAGAAACATAATAATAAGATATTAGGGCAAGTCAGATGCCATTCTGATTAACTCAATAATTACTATAATTTAGAAAAAGAAAAGCAATAATTTTCTTCCCTTTCATTTCAAAACATTAAATTCATTTCAAAATTTGGAAAGCCCTAATAAAATGAGATGCCCGTTGCAAAGGGCACCGTCCTGTATGTCGTCAGAACAAATTGAATAAAGGGCTGAAGAACATAAGGTGGTGTGTTGGCTCTATCTAGTTGTGTTAAGCAGGCTGGCCTGGCCCTGGATTTGTGCTAGGTTCGTACAGAATGGATACGGGGCTATAGCTCACCGCACTGATCCGTGGGAAAAAGGCTCCCTCCTTACGGTGGTATAACATTGATCGATTAAGCAGTGCGAAGCCCACCCTCTATCTTCTTGTCCAACGTGATACGGGTGAGCAGGATGCGAATAGGGCCAGCATTGCGAACTTACCTCTGCGATGCTCACTCAACTCCCACCTCCCAAGACCCAAGTCACACCGCACACAGGGGCAGACAGGAGGGGTGCGACGGACGGGTGATGGGTTACGAGTTGGGGGTTGCGGCAACATTGGCCAATGAGCATCCTCATCAATAGGGTGCAGGTAGAGGAGCACGAAGGAAGATTTAGGGGAACATGCCCATTGATTGGGACAAGAAAATGACCGATAGCATCTCTACATGGCGAAACACAAGATCGAGTCTATACCAGATGCCAGTAAGTGGGGGGTGCCTGATTGGCGAGATGCCTCGGCGTATCCCTCGGTGTGTGTTGAACGAGACCCCACGACCCGACACGATCAATATTGGAAGTGGGAGTTTCTGCGAAGAGATCCGAAATATCGTCAAGATTGGGAGAAACATCGCAAAAAAGATCACCCCAAGTTATTAGCACTGAGCATGGAGGATGATCACGAAGAAGACTTCGATGTTGTATGGTACCCGGAAGATCATCAAGACCTATGGTCCGAGGTATGGCGATTAATCTGAACGTATGGATTAGCACGTCTCCCGCATCCTTCCTTACCTCGTCCCAATCATGTATATTTTCATGTCGTGCCAGGACTTGAAGTCCTGATTAGTATAGATCTCAAGCAATCCTTACAGCCCCAGCTCGACCATTACTTCTCCTATCTCCAAAAACACCAAAAACATTATTGTAAAAAATTGAAGCGAACGCGTGAGGTTGATCGCCAGAAGTGGCCTCAGCTTCTTCGTGTTCTTGATGCACGAGAGCAGGGTCTTGAGTTTCATGACATTGGGGTAAAACTATTAGGACGTTCAAGTAAAAATAAAGACAAAGTGAAAGTCGTTGGTTATGCGGAGGCAGAATTCAATACCGCTAGAAAAATGTGGAAGAAAATTATTCCTCCTCGTAGGCCACATCCGGATCTGGAATTATGTTTTCAAGATGATTTTTTGAGTATCTTCCCCCCTGATATGCCTCGGCGTATCCTCCCTGTCTTATACCCTTAAGCACCTCGCTTAAAACCTTTTTACTCCTCGCCTTTCAGACGTATCTCTACCCCCTGAAACGGGGATGACTGTTTCATGAGCATAGCCCTGTCGGGGGTACATGCTCGTTGTCCAATACCCGGTCTTATACTCCTAAGCACCCCGCTTAAAACTTTTTGTTTCTTCACTTTTTAATGAGTACCGTAAAAGGGAAACATCGGATTCATTATTTCAATCATTTATCGGAGGGCTTTATCATGAGTAATCACATCATGGATGGAAACCAAGGGATTCAACCCAATCAACAACAATCAGGCCAGTCCAGCGAAGCCAAGCCGGGTGGTGGTCAAGTACCCCCACTCTCGCTCCTTGAAGCGGCATTGGACTATGCCAAGGACGGCTGGGCGGTGTTGCCACTGCACTCAGCTGCTCAAGGAACGTGTTCGTGTGGGAAAAAGTCCTGTGCAACTCCTGGCAAACATCCCCGTACGAAAAACGGCTACAAGGACGCGAGCACTGATGCTTCTATCATTGAGCAGTGGTGGACGCGCTGGCCGGATGCCAATATCGGACTCGCCACAGGCAAGGTGTCAGGGCGGGTGGTACTCGATGTGGATGTGAAGAAAGGTAAGAAGGGCGATGTGTCCCTCCAAGCGTTGGTGGAGGAACATTGGGCCTTACCGGAAACGCGTCAGGCTCAAACGCCGACTGGTGGGTGGCACTTCGTGTTTCAAGCTCCTCAAGGCAGTATGGGTTCACCGCTCAACGTGAGATCAGGCATCGATATCTTAGCCGATGGGCGGTATTTCGTGGCCGCTCCCTCCATGATTGATGGACTGCCATAGCAGTGGATCATTACGAAGCCCATCATGCCTTGTCCACAGTGGGTCGTCGATTTGGCGAATGAAGGCAAGACCACCCAAGCCATCTCACAACCGGATACCGCAAGGGCGATTCGAGATCTCCTGCCACAGGGACAAGAGCGGAACGGCGAGTGGGTTGTGCATTGCCCCTTTCATGACGACAAGAATCCGTCATGCAGCGTGAGGTTGAGTGACGGGATTTACAATTGTTTCGGCTGTGGAGCCAAGGGGAATTTGGTGAAGCTCTATGCGCAGGTGAAGAGCGTCACCGAAGCAGCGGCACGTCGAGCGTTGGGGCTGGCACCCTCATGTATTGCCGAGTTGAATCAGAAGCATGCCGTGACCAAGGTTGGCGGCAAATGTGTGATTCTCACGGAAATATACGACCCCGTTCTAGATCGGAAGGATATCGCGTTATCCAGTCCGACGGATCTCCGGCTGGAATATGGGAATCAGCATGAATGGGTCGGCAAGCCTTTGCGTGCGAAACCCGTGGTGGATGTGTGGTTGGGGCATAAAGACCGACGCCAGTATAAGAGCATCGTGTTTGCCCCGAATCGGAAGGTGCCAGGGTATTACAACCTCTGGCAAGGCTTTCCGGTGGAAGCCAAGAAGGGGGATTGTAGCCTGTATTTGAACCACCTCAAAGACAATATTGCCCAAGGCGATGAGGAACGTTACGAGTACCTTTTGGCGTGGATGGCCCAGATGATTCAACACCCTGAGAAACGTGTGGGGGTGTCGTTGGCCTTACGGGGGAAGCAGGGCACGGGGAAAGGTGTGATGGTGACACAGTTGGGGAAACTCTTAGGCAAACACTTTGTCCATATCACCCAGCAAAATCAGTTGCTGGGAAATTTTAATGCGCACTTAAAAGACGCCCTCCTGGTGTTTGCGGATGAAGCGTTTTGGGCGGGGAATAAAGCGAGCGAAGGGCCTCTTAAGGGCCTCGTGACGGAAGACCAGCTGGCGATTGAATACAAGGGCAAAGATGTCATCCCTGTGAAGAATCACGTCCATCTGATCGTGGCTTCTAACCATGAGTGGGTGGTACCGGCGGGACCTGCAGAACGGCGGTTCTGCATTCTGGATGTGGGAGAGCAGCAGATGCAGAATGGCCCATATTTTGAGGCCATCGTGAACCAGATGGAAGCTGGGGGGTACGAGGCACTCTTGTACATGCTCCAACACTACGAGCTCAAGGGGAAGAATCTTCGGGTGTTTCCCCAGACGGAAGCGTTGTTGGAGAACAAGATGTTGACTATGGGCAAGTTCGAAAAATACTGGTTGGGAAAGCTGATAAAGTGGTATCTGTCTGACTACGCCAAAGAGGAGGGATGGTGTAGAACGGTTAAACGAGAAACGCTTCATCGAGATTACCAGTACTTTGTCCAAGATCTTGGGCAAACTCGAAAGTCCACCGAAACCGAACTCGGGATGGGACTGAAGAGGCTGGTGCCAGGGTTGAGGGGGATGGAGCGAACCGTAGACGGGAAACAAGAGCTCATCTGGGAGATTCCCGACTTAGATACTTGTCGGAAAGCTTTTGAGGAAGTCTTGAAGTATCCGTATCCCTGGGATTCGGAACCCCAGGAAGAAGACACTACAAGACCTCCGGGACCGTAACCGGGAGGTAGGTAGAGGTCTATGGAGAAAAACGCCTTTGAAAACAAGGGAGTGCGACACCTCCTAGACCTCCGACACCTTTTTTATTTTTTAGAAGAACATGAATATCTCTCCATGGAGCATCCGCCTATGAAATATCTCTCTATGGAATGGCCCCAAAAGGTGGGAAAGGTGTAGGTGGTGGTGGAACATCGCTCCAGCAGCGGGTTTTCGCGTGCCACACCTCTGGGGAGTGGGGCCTGAAGGTGCAGGAGGTGGGGGTAGTAAGGGGCAGTAGGATGGGAACGTAGTCGATTTAGTACGGATGAAAATATGTCAAGTCCTGTAGCTATTACCAAACGTCTGTATACCATTCCTGAGGCGGGGATCTACCTTGGGCGGTCGAAATGGTCTATCCGACGTTTGATCTGGAATGGAGACCTTCCATCCGTCCGTCCAGACAGGCGTGTACTTGTTGACGTGAGAGATATGGATGCATTTATCGAACAACATAAGGTAATTGAGAACAACTGAGCCTTGAAAAGGTGTCATAGAAGTGCTATCGTAAGTGGTAGCATTATGAAGCAATTGGCTCTCATACGAAAAAAGAAGGGGTTCTCGCAACGAGCGTTGGCGAGGTTGTCAAACGTGGGGCATATTACGATTGCACGCATTGAGACAGGCGTCTTTGATCCTCGCTTGTCGACTTTGCGAGCATTAGCCAAAGCGTTAAAGGTGAAAATCTCAGAATTGGTGGATTAGATGAGGGTAGAGATATGGGTTCATTGTATAGACGGAAAAAACGCGATTCTGAAACAGGGAAGTTAGTGGAAACGGGGCCTTGGTGGATGAAATATTATGACAGCGGTCATCCTATAGCCCAAAGTACGGGGAAGTATGAGAAGCGTGAAGCTAAGGCTGTGTTACAAAAAGCCGAAGCAAAAGTCCTTGAGGGACAACGTGAGGGTTCAACTGTCAATCGGACTCGGTTTGATGATTTAGTTGTGCTGCTCCAGCAGGAGTATGAATTGAAGGGGAGAAAGACTTGGGGAAGACGTTTGCAACATATTGCCCATTTAAGGAAAAGTTTTGGTGGAATCCGTGTCAAAGCTATTACTAGTGAAAAATTAGGTCATTATATTTCTAAACGATTAAAGGAAGGGGCTGCTAACGCTACGATCAATCGAGAATTGGATTGTCTTCATCGGATGATGGTTTTGGGGTCTCGTCAGACACCACCCAAAGTTGGGCGAATGCCTCATTTTCCAAAATTAGAGGAAACCAATATTCGTGAGGGATTCTTTACACATGCTGAGTTTCTCGCTTTACGAGGGGCTTCCCCGTTTCATATCAAGGTTGCTCTGACCATTGGCTATTACTCAGGTATGCGCCTACGGGAAATTATTGGGGGGAAAGGTCTAACTTGGGATCAGGTAGATTTTGAAGAACAGTGCATTAGACTGTCTTCCATACAAATGAAAACCAAGACACCTCGAGTAATATTTATGGTAGATGATTTTTATAAGGTATTAAGCAAAGCGAAAGAGATTCGAGATCGAGATTTTCCTACGTGCCCTTTTGTATGTCATATCAATGGAAAATCCTTTTCCCAACTTCGTCAAGGCTGGAATGTCGCTTGTAAAAGAATTGGGTTGGAGGGAAAGACCTTCCACGACCTTCGACGAACAGGGGTTCGAAATTTAGTCAGGGCAGGAGTATCTGAAACAGTGGCGATGAAGATTTCAGGGCATAAAACGCGGTCGGTGTTTGACCGTTATAATGTCACAAGTGAAGAGGACTTGAAGAGGGCTGCGGACCAGTTAAATCACTACTTTTTGGAACAAAAGGTTACAAATATAGTTACAGTGGATCGGTTATCAGATTGGAGTTGGGAGAAAGAGACACCACAACCCCTTGAAAAGATTGGCGGAGGGGGTGGGATTCGAACCCACGGTCGCTTGCACGACGCCGGTTTTCAAGACCGGGGAAATAAGGAGAGCCTTCTCCTTGGGAATGCGAAGGAAAAAAGGTTAAGAGGAAGGCATCATATGGCGGATGATTTTGCCCTCCACCATATACACCACCAGTTCGGCGATGTTGGTGGCATGATCGGCAATCCGTTCAATATACTTGGAAATAAACGACAGGCGAATGGCCCGAGAAATCGTTTGGGGATTTTCCATCATGAATGACAAAAGTTCTCGAAAGATTTGTTCGTTCAGTTCATCAATATAATCGTCTTCTTCTAGCACATGTCTGGCCAATTCCGAATCACCCCTGACAAAGGCATCCAACGAAGCCCCCACCATCTTAATCGCACGTTCTGCCATGAGCGGGATATCGATGTAGGGTTTTAATTGAGGTTCTGCATGTAATTCAATGGCTCGTTCACAGATATTTTCGGCTAGATCACTCATGCGCTCCAGTTCGGTAGAAATTTTCATAGCGGTGGTGACAAACCGGAGGTCCCGGGCAGCGGGTTGATTCAGCGCTAACAACTCCAGACAGGCTTCATCAACTTCTACATCCATGGTATTCACCTGTCGATCGTTTTTAATCACTTCCGCAGCCAGATCGTCATCTCGATCGATTAACGCATTCAGGGCCTGACGGATTTGACCTTCCACCAGAGAACCCATTCGTAAAATCTTTTGCTTGAGTTCGGCCAACTCTTCGTCAAAGTGTCGTGCTATCGGCATGGTGAGCTTTCGGTTTTACAATGTGGTCAGCCGAATCGGCCAGTGACATAATCTTCCGTCCGGCGATCGGAAGGGTTGGTAAAGATTGTTTTCGTATCATCATATTCAATCAGCTCCCCCAACAAGAAGAACCCCGTCAGATCAGAGACTCGCGCAGCCTGCTGCATGTTATGAGTCACAATGACGATAGTCAATCGCTCTTTGAGCGTATGAAGAAGTTCTTCGATTCGTCCAGTCGATATCGGATCCAAAGCAGAACAGGGTTCATCCATGAGCAGGACATCCGGATTAACCGCTAACGCTCTGGCAATACATAACCGCTGTTGTTGTCCACCAGAAAGGCCTAGGGCACTAGCATGCAAACGATCTTTGACTTCCTCCCAAAGACCTGCACCCTGAAGACTCTTTTCCACAATCTCATCCAACGTGGCTCGTTTTCGCACATTCTGCAATTGCGGGCCAAACGCGACATTTTGCCAAATTGATTTGGGAAAGGGATTGACTTTTTGGAATACCATCCCTACACGCGTTCGTAAATCGGTCACATCGACCCCCGGATCATAAATATCTTTTCCTTCCAGGAGAATTTTCCCTTCTATCCGCGAACCATCAACTAAATCATTTAGCCGATTGAGGCACCGAAGCAGGGTGGACTTCCCACAACCTGAAGGTCCGATAAAAGCCGTCACTTGATTAGCAGGAATCGGCATGGTCACTTTGGTCAGAGCTTGGAAGGACCCGTAGAAGAAATTCATTTCGTCAATGACAATTTTCGGATGCCTGTCAGGTAAAGGTTGAGAGGTCGGTTCCATGTGAATTTGGCTCATCCGTGTTGGTGTATCAATCGTCTTTTCTACGACCAGAGTCTTCAGAGGGGCAGGGTTCTGTTTAACCGAAGAGGCCCCCGGACTCCCCGGTCTGGATGCTGTCGGCATAATTGTACCTCATTTACACTGAAGAACCAGCATAGCGTCGCCGCATACGAGTTCGGAGGGCAATAGCGGCCATATTTAATAAAAGGACGACGAAAACTAAAATGAAGGTGGTCACATACACCATCGGTTTCGCTGCCTCGACATTCGGAGACTGAAACCCCACATCATAAATATGAAACCCCAAATGCATAAATTTCCGATCCAAGTGCACAAAAGGGAAAAATCCGTCCACCGGCAAAGAAGGCGCCAATTTCACCACCCCGGTCAGCATGAGTGGCGCTACTTCTCCCGTGGCACGGGAAACAGCCAGAATGAGTCCAGTCAAAATTCCTGGCATCGCACAAGGAAGAACTACCCGCCATAACGCCTCAAATTTCGTCGCGCCAAGCCCTAACGACCCTTCACGGTACTCCTGCGGAACTGCGGACAGGCCCTCTTCTGTGGCAACAATGACCACGGGAACCGTCATGAGGGCCAAGGTCAAAGAGGCCCATAAAATGCCCCCGGTCCCAAAGGTTGGGTTAGGCAACGCTTCGGGGAAGAACAATTGATCCAGGGTACCACCAACAGCATAGACGAAAAACCCCAACCCGAAGACCCCGAAGACAATCGAGGGGACTCCTGCCAGGTTATTCACGGCAATACGAATCATCCGGGTCACCACCCCTTGTTTGGCATATTCCTTCAGATAGATTGCCGCCAATACCCCAAAAGGCACCACGGCGATACTCATAATGACCACCATCATCACCGTCCCAAAAATGGCTGGGAAAATGCCTCCTTCGGTATTGGCTTCTCGCGGCTCTTCACTCAACACATTCCAGAAATTTAGGGCATACATCGAGAGTTTTTCACCCATCCCCATGCTATTGGGCAACCAGACCTTCACCAAGGTGCCCATGGTGAATATTTTCTCCTCTCCTGCCACATCCCTCACCGTCATCCGAAACCGGTTCAATTGTTCATATAAGCCCATGAGCGCAGAGTTTTGGACCTCAAATCGCATCTCTAGTTTTTTGACTTGCTCTTGAATCGTGGCATGTTCAGTCGCACCCGAAGGGCCCTCTAATTCGAGAGAACGTAGTCGAAGTCGCGCTTGCTCCAAACGATGATTTAACTCACCGATTTCATCGTGTTCAATCTCATGTATCCGCTCTTGAATGGCATTCGTTTTTCCCAATAGCGAAGTGAGGGCCTTCATACTTTCCTCATGACCGGAGGCAACCACTATTTCTCCTTCTCGAATATCCTTAATCCACCCAAAAAAATTTCCCCACTCCCTTCGCTCAAAGGCTAGAACATCCAAAGGATAATGTTCTATCTGAATGTCATCCCGATTAACCCATCGGAAATCCAACCCATAGAGATCACGATTGCCAATTTTGAGTTGAATCCGCTCCTTCCCATCTGGATTCGTCGGTGATTTCGTCTCAGGGATTGTCTCGGTAGCCACCCATTCACCCAAAACCATACTGCCATCGTTGAGGGTCAATTGGATTAAATCCTTTGGCCAAAAATAGCCCATCCCATTCATGACCACTAAGAATAGAAGACCACCAATCATCAGGAGGGAAAGTCCGAGCGCCCCCCCACAGAGCCAAATAAACAAGGAACCGGATTCGAGGAATTTTTTCATTGAGACGTTTTTCATGTTTCCGTCAAATCGGGGATTCATCCCTTAATTTCATGAAAATACATAAAAGATCTCTCGGTATTCCCCCATCTCGGCAATGTCCAGGGGCTGAAATCTCAGACTACCCTCCCAAGACCTCCATTTGGGAACCAATGAGGTGACAACCAACACCGACAATACGGCTTGAGCCCGACTCTGACCCACTTCCTCTTTCACCTCAAAACTGTGAGTATTTCTGGCGAAGCCGTTGGCGAATCACCTCAGCTATCGTGTTTATGGCAAACGTAAAGGCAAAGAGAATCAGACCGGAAAGAAACAAGACTCGATACAGCGTACCTCCATGAGGGGCTTCTGGCATTTCAACGGCAATGTTCGCCGAAAGAGTTCGAAACCCATTAAAAATACTCCAATCTAGAATGGGAGTATTGCCGGTGGCCATCAACACAATCATCGTTTCGCCCACCGCCCGACCAAACCCGATCATCAATGCCGAAAAGATTCCAGGGCTGGCAGAAATGAGCACAAGGCGGGTGAGCGTTTGCCATTGGGTCGCCCCAAGAGCAAGCGATCCCG
Organism: Nitrospirales bacterium; assembly: GCA_965223495.1. Taxonomy (GTDB): domain Bacteria; phylum Nitrospirota; class Nitrospiria; order Nitrospirales; family UBA8639; genus Nitrospira_E. The sequence goes on from OZ245001.1 coordinate 2,657,294, forward strand.
CCACGAGATGGCGCGGAACATTGGACAGGGAATCTTCGGCAATACTGAAAATAATCGGAATGACCGCAAACCCCATCGCAAAACTGATCACGATGGCATTGCGTTGATCATAGACCAGTCCTAAATGGTCCAGGAGCCACTTTTTGTAGTCTCCTCCAAAAACTACCGATTCAATCGTTGCGTTCATCACCAGACAAAGGCTCACCGTCGTCACCACGGCCAGCATAATCATGAGCAAATCTCCTCCGTATTTATCTAAACGGGCCAGAGACCGAGGAAGAATTTGCCAGAAGAGACACATGCTCCCAATTACCACGGGTAGGATAACGATTCCAGCTACCAGGGCCGGAAAAATTTTCTCCAACAACGGCGCAAACCACAGCCCCGCCAAAAACCCTAGGACGACCGACGGGAGGGCAGCCATTATTTCAATGCCGGGCTTGACCATGGCCCGGAGATGAGGGTGCATAAACATGGCAGTATAGACCGCACCCATGATGGCGAGTGGAATGGCCAAAATCATCGCATAAATGGTTCCTTTCAACGTTCCGAATATCAAGGGCATCATGCCAAATTTCGGTTCAAAGTCGTCAGATCCACTGGACGATTGCCAAATGAGCTCGGGTTCTTCATAACCTTCATAGGTGACCGGAAAAAACAAGGATTGGATCGTAATTTCCGGATGAGGGTTATCGATGGCAAATGTCTGCAAGCTCCCGTCTGTGCCTAACCATGTGGCACCATTGGCCTTCGGTGAAAACCGAAGAGCGGTGGTTTCTTGGGAAGTTGGATCAAATTTCAACATGGTCTGGCCTGTCGTCGCATGATGCAAGAACACGTGCCCTTTGGTATCCGCAGTCAAAAACCCCTTGTCACGTTGAGAAGGGGAAATCGCTCGCACCATTCCTGTATGGGCCTGGAACGTGGCCACATGCCGGAATGGATGGGTTGACCGCTCCTTCCCGTCACGAATAGGCACCCAGGTCATCACTTGGCCAGACTGGGTTCCAACAATAAGGGTACGCTCCCCCAGCAAATAAGTTAACGCCGTGACCGGGTCTTTATTTTCACTCACTTGGACTCGCCGAACTTTCGCATGACCTCCTTCTCCTAAATCCCACTCAAGGAGCTCCCCCTGATCCGTTCCGGCAACTAAGCGTTTGCCAAAACTATCTAATACCATACGGATAATGCTGGTTTGCGGAGGAACCTCCAGCCGCCGTTGGGTGACGGAAACCTCATCCGAGAAAGAAAAGTCCCCTGGTTCATCCACCAACGTTAGCCACAAGCCCCCGGAGCGCGTCATGGCGGCGATAATTTGTCGCTCATCCTGCTGTGAATGAGCATGGAGGAGCAACTTCTCACCATCGGGAATCACCCGAATGGGATCAGCCAATCGGTGACTGGGGACAATGGTGCGAGTATTTTCTTCAAACAGCGGTCGAAATTGAATATTGACAGGAACAACCAATCCCTCGTGGGTGCCGACACTCATCCGATTTCCCTTTTGTCCAATGAGGACCACCGACTGGGCAGACCCGGAAATGCTCAGCTCACCACTAACCTCCGGGATGGGTGTGCCCTGAGGCATTCGAAAATATTGCAGGTGGTTCCCCAGGAGGACAAACACGACTTCTTGATATTCATCCGTCCCAATGACGGTAGTGGCGGAAGGAAACTCTTGTTCTTGGGAGACTTGAATGGTGGCAACCCGAGCACCGGCGGTCGCCCAAAATAACGGGACCACTTCCCACAGTAAATACAGGAAGATCCCCATAATACTGACAATCGTGGCAATGCCTCCCACCCAGACGACCACCCCAGCCGAACGATCGAGGGCATGACGAAGGCGTCGATGAGCCGCTCGCGGTTTGCTTTTCATCCATTGTCCCGACGAAGAAGGGATTTCTTTTCCAGCGATAGAAGCAGGCGGATCAGTGGCCATTACATTCTAACGATCAAAAGGAGGTCGATCACAAAAAAAGGCCACCACCAAGCCCTAGGACTCGGAGGTGGCCAACCTTCTGGTGAAATCGTTTATTCAAGACTTCCCTGTTGCTTGGTGATGAGATCCGCACTTAAGGGGAAGTAGCCATCCTTGATCACCACATTCTGCCCTTCCCGACTGTAGACATATTTCAGGAACTCTTTGACGATGGGAGACAACGGTTTATTCGGAGCTTTGTTCACGTACACGAATAAAAATCGTGCCAAAGGGTACGCCCCTTTTGATGCGTTAGCAAAGGTGGGTTCCACAAACCCGGCACCTTCTTTCATAGCCAGCGGAATCGCTCGGACCCCGGACGTTCGATATCCAATGCCACTGTATCCCATACCCGCACGATCTTCGGTCACCCCCTGAACCACCGAAGCGGAACCAGGCTGTTCCTTGACTTGGTCACGATAGTCCCCATTTTGAAGCACTTTTTTCTTAAAAAAGCCATAGGTACCCGAAGCCGAGTTTCGGCCATATAAGCTGATAGGCATCTTTGTGAATGCGCCATTCAATCCCAATTGCCCCCAGGCCGTGATCGCTTCTTTATATCCCTGTCGGCGAGTTTTCGAGAAAGCCGCATCCACTTGCGGCACCGTCATACCCGGTATGGGGTTATCTTTATTGACATACACGGCCAGGGCATCAATGGCTACCGGAAAAGGCGTCGGTTTATACCCAAATTTGGCCTCGAAGGCATCCATCTCCTTCCCTTTCATTTTTCGGGACATAGGACCTAGTTGCGCCGTCCCTTCAATGAGGGCCGGGGGTGCGGTACTTGACCCCTTGCCTTCAATCTGAATTTTCACGTTCGGGTATTGTTTTCGAAATCCTTCAGCCCACAGGGTCATTAAATTATTGAGGGTATCCGATCCTATACTATTTAAATTTCCCGAGACCCCACTGACCCTGGCATAGCCTTTCCAATTGGGGTCGTCCATGGACTCTTTTCCCCATGCGGTGGAGGTCTCAAGTGCACTAAACCCAAATCCTCCTACAAACAGACCAACCAGTACTGTCTTCTGCCAAAAGTTCCAATGTTTCGACCCTATCCTCATGAACCCCTCCTCCTTGGTAAGAATGAAATTGTATGGCTTTTAGATTGCCCTTGTGTAACAGGAATGTTACGAACACGTTAAATACGAGAAAACAACCCTGACAATAATTCCACAACTCGTTATTTTTATTGACCTTTTATTCTCATCTCAAAAATGGACTCTGCTTGATGAACCGTCAGAAGACCCTCTCGTCGGAACCTTCCTAAAATGGAAAAGAGATCGCCCCATCGGACCCAGGGGAATCTTTCTACGATCATTTCCAACGTGACAACTTTTTCATCAGAAATAAATTTCAAGATCCTTTCCCCAACCTGTCCATCAAAAGGAGTTTGAGCCTTCACCCTTTCCTTCAGTGAAACCATCTCCCACCTCCAGGGTAATTGTCATTAACCTATCCTCGGGACAACGCCATTTCGAATCTGAACACACCTTAACCGGACCATATTGCTATCCAGTTGGATCTAGGTTACAGCTCTGTTACTTTTTCTCCGGAATGGGTGGGTGAAAAGGATGAGGGAAAAAGAGTGTTAAGGGAAAGGTAAGGGTATGAGGATTCCTAGAGTGAGATGCCACTGGGACTCTATGATTCTCCCGGTGGTGGTTCTTTCATTCGAGTTGGCAACACGACCTCCACAGTCGTGCCTTTGCCTAATTCACTCTGAATACGGAGTTGGCCACCCAAAAGCTGGACTAAATGCTTGACGATGGACAAGCCCAGCCCGGTTCCACCTTCTTCTCGTGAACGCGCAGGATCCACGCGATAAAATCGTTCGGTAATCCTTGGCAAATCTGTGGAGGGAATGCCCTGACCCGTATCTTGGACACGAAGATTCATATGGTCCCCATCTTCAGGAACGGCCTGAAAGGAAATGGAACCGTGATGGGAAGTATATTTCAGAGCATTATCCACCACATTGACCAGAATCTGTATGATCCGATCACGATCTGCCCAGGCATGACAGGCCTCATTGACCTCATTGGAAATCTGAACTTGTTTATTCGACACCTGACTGTGGAACATGTCACAGACCTCTTCGACCACCTCTCGAACTGGGACGGAAACGCATCGAATGACGACTTTTCCGGATTCAATTTCCGAGAGGCTCCGTAGATCGTTGACTAAGCGATTGAGCCGCCCGGCATGTTGATGGGCTATATGGACAAATTTTCGGTTGTTCGGCGTTTCCAGGGACGGTTCATCGATCAACGTTTCCAAATACCCGACGATGGCGGCTAGAGGCGTACGCAATTCATGAGAGACATTGTCGATGAATTCTGCCCTCACCTGTTCGAGGCGCCTTAATTGGGTAATATCATGCAACACGATCACACTGCCCTTCTTCTGATAAGCGAGTGGGAAGGGCAACCCATACACCTCTAAGGTCATAGGGGCTGGCGCATGAATTTCAATTTCCGCACGGTGGCATTCATTCAGAGGAAGATTTTGACAACGGTCCACTAATTCCGCCAATTCCTTATTTCGAATCACCTCCCACACTGACTTCCCCTGCAGTTGCGTGGCGTCCAACCCCAGCATTCGGCACAAACTGGAATTACTGAAGAGCACCTGTCCTTTCGGATCAAACGCCACAACACCTTCAACTAAGTTTTCGACAATGGCCACAATCTTAGCCTGTTCCTCCTCAAGGTGGTCTATTCGTGATTGGATTTGACCTACAATGTTCTGCAGTTTTTGTGCAATGGTTTCAGATTGCGGAGAAACGGTTGAAGAACTTTTTGGACTTTCACCCAATTTTTGCAATTGTTGAAGACTGGCCTGTATCCGTTCTTCCTGTTCACGAAGGTGTCGCCAATTGGCCTGATACAACCCGAAAACCACCCCCCCCGACCCCAGCCCCAACACGACGGCAATCCACCCTGGCCAGCCCCAGATCAGGACTCCTCCCATCAGAACCAAAGCCACGAATACTCCACACAGGAGAACGATGGAAGATTTACTCATGCTTAGCGTTCGAATTCCAGGCCATAGGTCGTTCAGGCCATTTCAGCATCAAATCGATATCCCACACCTTTCACGGTAACCACTCGTTTCTGTTCGTCCCCCAACTTTTCCCGAAGCCGCCGGATATGTACATCCACGGTACGGGATTCAATGTCTACCGCATTGGAATACCCCCAAACTGTTTCCATGATCTGGTCACGATTCAAGACGCGTCCGCTTGCCTTCATGAGTGCACAGAGGAGATCAAACTCTTTCACCGTTAGTTCGACAATGGCTCCACCCACGGAGACTTGGTGCTTTCCTTCATCGACTTCTAACATTCCCACCCGTTTAATCGTTGGGGTATCTGGACCTTGCCCTCGCCTCAAAACAGCTTTAACCCGGGCCACCAGTTCTCGTGGGCTAAAGGGTTTGACCATATAATCATCCGCTCCCATTTCCAAACCGACGATGCGATCTACCTCCTCAGCCTTTGCCGTCAACATGACGATTGCAATAGAAGCCGTCTTGGGATCGCGCCGAATTTTTCGGCAGACTTCTAAACCATCCACACCAGGCAACATCAGATCCAAAACCATAAGATCAGGAGTTCGTTCTTTCGCGACTTGGAGAGCCGTTTCCCCATCTCGGGCTTCCAAACAGGTAAGCCCATCTTTTTCAAGATGGTACCGAACGAGTTCAATTAAATCCTTTTCATCATCCACAACTAACACTGTTGCCGACATAGCGATTTCTCCTCAAGATTGAATTTCCTGTTCCTGCTGATTAACCGATTCAGAATTCTTTCCTTGGTGACGTTCGAAATAGCGCTTGATCGCCGCCATCGCATGACAATCATCCTCATTATATTCCAATATTCGATTCAACAAGCCTTCATTGGTGGGTTGTGATAAATAATCATTGTACCAGGCTATAGAATTGGCGCCTGACGGATCCACGTCCCTCCAGTGAAACCCGACGAATTTAGCAATATGTTTGATGCCATAGGAAAACGTCGGCCAATCGGAATATTCCACGATCAGATGTTGATAAAGATCAAATTCCTTGGACCTGTATTTCTCAAACGTTTCCGCATCTAACTGATATTTTTCCATTAACTGTCTCAGCGTGGTCCGTTCTTTATGAGAATAGACATAATACACGACATGATCATTGGCTTGAATAAAGTGCCAGAACTCTCTCACAGTCCGTTCTTCCTCTTCAGGGGTCCTCGCCAGAAAATAGGAATAACGAGAATGTTGGTGTTGATCGTACGTTACCATCCCAAACAAATAGGTCACACCTCGCGTCGGATCATCTTCAATATCAAAATAGATTTCCTGTTCGACGATGGGGAAGGTATACCCTGTTCGGATAACCGGCCTCCCGCTCAAGGAGACTCGGGCTCGTTCTTTCATGCGTGTCAATGAAAGTTTTCCCATCCGCGGAATCTTTTTTGGTGGAGATAAGAAATCTTCCACCTGCATGTGGGCAATATCCTGAATCGTTCGGAGTCCTGCTTCCCGCAAGGAAAACTTTTGTTTGCCGACGAAAAACAACCCAGTTGGATCGGAGGTTTCTTGCACCCATCGATAACACCGAGCAAACCACCCACACATCGTACAGTGACTTCCTAAGACCGGTTCGGACGATTCCATCCCTTCGACTAAAAGCTGAACCTCCTGCACCGCGTTATCAAACCGTTCCTGAAACGTTTCAGGGTCAAATACTTCAAGCTCTTGGTCGACATTGATTATTCGACCTTCCTGAGGAACGGTACCTTGAATGAAGCGAAGAACCATTCGATAGAATAGAATCTGAAAGGCATAGTGTTCCTTAAATTTTCGCCTTTTCCCTTCGCTTTCTTCCCATCCCCTCCCTGCTTTAATATCGATGGGTTCATAGAGAAACGGGCCGAAACACGAGGCTCCGTCTTCCCGTTTTATCAAAATATCCGGACGCCCGACATATTGGTCATGGATCAAACAACCTTGGTAAATGAAAGGAGCGCCCTCTTTCATGGCGACTACTGTCTTCCGGAAGGCCTGTTCAACGCCCAGATCCTGCAAATCCACGATTTTCTCACCCCCAAGCGAAACAAGGTAGTCCCGCTCGGTTTGCAATCCCACCTCCCACAATAGTTTTACGAAGGAACTGACTTCAGATTTCTCCGAAGGATCACCATTCGCATCCAGGTACACTCGATGCAAACATTTCGTATAGTTATATAGATCCTGTGCTGTGACGCGGGTAGAACCCATGGGCAAGGAAAGAGCCGGGGCCTCTCTTCGAAAATTCCTTTTTCAAAAGAGACCGACGTAAAAGATGCGAAACTTTTGGGAAGTTATCTAAGGAAGGGTAGCATAAAGAGGTGGAAGGGGACTAATCAAAAACAACCGTTTTTCTCCCATAAACGAGCACTCGCCGCTCTATATGCAACCGAATAGCCCTCGCAAATACCAGTACTTCCAGATCACGGCCTTTTCGAATGAGGTCCTTCACCGTATCTCTGTGGCCAATCCGCACGACATCCTGTTCAATGATCGGCCCCTCATCTAATTCCACGGTGGCATAATGCGCCGTGGCTCCGATTATTTTCACACCGCGATCGTAGGCCTGATGGTACGGTTTGGCGCCGACAAAGGCAGGAAGGAAAGAATGGTGAATATTAATGACCGGGCAGCCCACCTGGTGCAAAAACTCCTCACTCAGAATTTGCATGTACCGGGCCATGGCCACCAATTCCACTCCAGCCTCTTTCAATGTTTTCAAAACCTGACGTTCTTGTTTGGGTTTTTCACCCTTCTCAACCGGGAAGCAGAAAAAGGGAATTTGAAAGAGTTGGGCCCACCATTCCGCCGTAGGATGGTTGGAAATAATGACAGGAACCTGGATGTCTAATTCTCCCCGCCGTTGTCGCTGCAAGAGATCAACCAGGCAATGATCATATTGTGATACCAGGATTCCAACCTTGGGGTTTTCCCCTGAGAAATGAAATTCTGCCTGCATCCCATAGATTTTCGCGATTGGAGAAAAGGCTTGGAGAATGTCTTCGGTGGGAATCTGAAACCCATCCAGATCAAACACCGTCCGCATTAAAAAATCGCCGGTTTCCTGATCGGTATGATGGTCGGAATCTAAGATATTGCCGCCGAAGTCATGAATAAACCCAGAGACTCGGGCCACGAGGCCCTTTTGATCTTGGCAGGCGATTAACAGAATGGCGGTTTGGTTCAACATCGATTTTCATTCGGCCAAAACCTAACAAAAACCGAACGATTCCCTTTTCCAGACTCCCTACCCCCCTCAGGGGTCAGGACAAAAGGCGGGTGATTCCGGGATCAACCCACAGGCTTTTTGCGAAGGGTTTGAGGCTCCAATGACCTCGTAAGGCCTTTCTTAAGCCATGTCCTGATCGTATTCGGCCGCCTCAACGAAGAAATAGGTGTGACACGCTCGGTCAATAAACATCTTGGATAGCGTGGGTGGGACCCCATTAAACTTGGCGATACTCATGATTTGTTCGATTAAGTCCCGAGGATGACAACTTCGCATATTTAATTGATACTTTTCATACACAAATTCCAACAAATAATCTACCGCCTCCCCATCGTAGGGAACCCCCTTCTTTTTGCACATTTCCTCAAAAATTTGCTTAAACCGTTCAGGGGTAGGATCGGCGATAAAAATCTTATTCCTGATCCGTCGGAGAAAAGCTTCATCAGCCAATTTAGCCGGCTCCAAGTTCGTGGCAAAGAGGACGATGGTATCAAAAGGAATTTGAAACACTTTTCCCGTATGGAGGGTCAGATAATCCACGCGTTTTTCCAGAGGCACGATCCAACGATTGAGCAAATCCCTCGGTCGAACCAATTGTCGACCAAAGTCGTCAATCAGGAAGACTCCCCCATTGGCTTTGATATGCGGGGGCGCCTTGTAGTATTTGGCCGAGGGATTAAAGGACAAATCCAGGGTAGCCATGGTCAACTCCCCGCCGGCAAACTCAATAGGGCGTTTACACAAAACCCAGCGACGATCATATTCTTTCTTGTTTTCTATCAGGGATCGTGTGGATTCTTGCGGAAGGTCCACTTTGACGTGGGTAATGGGATCGTACACCTGAATGATTTGCCCGTCCACCTCCATGGCGTATGGGATGTAAATCTCACCGCCCCCCACGGCTTCCAACATTTTCCCGATCGCTTCGGCCAAGACCGTTTTCCCATTACCTGGTGGGCCATAGAGAAAAATGGCCCACCCTGAATTGACCGCTTCCCCTAGCTGATCAATCGTCCCTGGAGTCAACACGAGATGCTCGGTCGCGTCGGTCACTGTTTTTCGATCAATCGTGAGACTATTCACTGGTTGACTTTTGATCATTTCAATATATTGCTGTAGCGGGACCGGCGCCGGTCCCACGTATCGACATTGCTCTAAATATCCTTTCGCACGTTCACGGCCGGCATCGGTGAGCACATAACGCAAGAGGACGCCCAGGGACTCCCCATGTCCTTTTACTTCACAGTACTTTTCTCGTTGCACTAAGGTAAACAATTCTTTCATGACTCCTAAGGGCAACTTCATGATATCCCCAGCGGTTCGCTCCGTTAATTCCCCATGAGTGAAAAGGGTGCGAATCAAGAGCTGAACCAATAATTCTTCGGGCAGCCCGGTTTCCTCGATCGTACCTGGTGCGGGTAGACTTCGAATATTCGAAGAAGCGGGTGCCTCCGGCATTAGGGTTTCTTCTTGGGTAGAGTTTCCATACGATGGAATCGTAATCGTGCTACTCATTGATTCTCTCCTTTGTTCATGAAACGTCCGCCACTTATGGGCAGTTCGAATTCGTGGAGCATTCCGGATCTCAACATGTCTGCCAACCACACACTTTGTACTATGAATGAACCAGGTTATAATGGTCAGGATCGATCGAGGTCATTCCGCTTTTTTCTGTCACTGGGTGATGAGCATTCGCTTTTTCTCCTTATCCCAGATTTTCGGCTCTCTCATTACACCTCTTTCTCCAATCCTTCCCACCAAATTTTTCGCCTCACCCATCATTTGGGGTGTGATCTTGGCCGCGCTGTGCTGGCATTGCACACCCACACCCGAGGACCCCATCATCCGTATGGGACTGGCTCATAGTCCTACGAACCTTGATCCCCGATTCGCCACTGACGCCACCTCGGCCCGGGTCAATCGACTATTGTATTCACGGCTGGTAGATTTTGGCACGGATGCCACTCCCATTCCGGCGTTAGCCACCTGGACTCAACCATCTCCTACACACTATATTTTCAGACTAAAAAACCCACTACCACGATTTCATGATGGCTCACGCCTCACGTCTGTAGATGTCAAAGCGACGTATGAGTCCATCCTGAGTCCTCAATCCACCTCTCCTCATCGAGGAGTCCTTCAGATTATCGAACGTGTGGAACAGATATCAGACGAGAAGATCAGTTTCTTTCTCAGACGGACCGATCCCCTCTTTCCCAGTTATTTAGTTATCGGCATTCTCCCGGCAAAACTTATTGCCAAATTCCACCCCTTTCATACCCATCCTATCGGAACCGGGCCGTTTCGGTTTCTGGATCGCCCAGACGATACCCGGCTGCGTCTGGTTCGGATCCAGGACAATCAAACCGTGGAATTACTACGCATTCCCGACCCCACCGTCCGTACCCTAAAGCTGCTATCAGGAGAAATTCATCTCCTCCAAAACGATCTCCCCCCTGAACTCATCACCTACCTTTCCCAGCAGGAAGGCATTCATTTGCAACAACATAGGGGATCGAACTTCGCGTATCTGGGGTTTAATCAGCTTGACCCGATCGTTGGGCAAATCCAAGTGCGGAAGGCCATCGCCCATGCCATCGATCGATCACAGATTATTCACTATGTGTTCGGGGGAAGAGCTCGACCAGCCCAGGCCCTATTCCCTCCAGACCATTGGGCCGGCCCCCAAAAATTGGCCGGATACTCGTATAACCCCCAAAAAGCCATTCAATTCCTGAGAGAAGCTGGATTTGACGATACCCATAAACCCACCTTGATCTATAAAACATCAACCGATCCGTTTCGACTTCGATTAGCCACCATCATTCAAGACCAACTGCGCAAAGTGGGAATTCAGGTGATTATCCACAGCCATGACTGGGGGACGTTCTACGGGGATATCAAAAGTGGACGATTCCAAATGTATAGTTTGGCATGGGTTGGAGTGAAATCACCCGATATTTTTCGATATGCTTTCCATAGTGAGTCCATCCCTCCCGCTGGGGCTAATCGAGGGAGGTTCTCCAGTCCTCTGGCCGACACCCTCATTCTTCAAGCCGAACAGGAAACCAACCACTCTGAACAACAGGCCTTGTATCAAACCCTGCAAGCCCATTTTCTTGACACCCTTCCTTATGTTCCTTTGTGGTTTGAAGACCATTATGCCTTATCCACGACCAAAGTCCGTGGATATCGTGTTCAGTCCGATGGGAATTATGATGGATTAAATGATATTCAATGGACCTCGGACACATCAGTGATTCAACAGGTTCTCAGTTCAACAGGGCGGGAATAATCGCTACGTTTCTTTTCTGCATGTTCTAATTTTTCAACCTTCTTTTTCTTCGCGGTTCCCATGTTGAATTTTCTCGTGACAAGATTGTTGAGCGCGTGTTGGGGCCTCATCGGAGTGATCACACTCGTTTTCCTGTTGATTCATATCATCCCCGGCGATCCGGTTGATGTCATGTTGGGTGAATCCGCTCTTTCAACGGACAGGGAAGCTCTTCGCCGAGCACTCGGGCTTGACCTCCCCCTCCTTCAACAATGGTGGAACTATGTGCAGGGACTTCTCCAGTTGAACCTGGGACGTTCATTATTTTCCGGTCGCCCTATCCTAGACCTACTCCTTGAACGCATCCCTTCCACGGCCTACCTGGGCGTGATCGCTCTGTTTATTGCCGTGATCATCGCGTTTCCGTTGGGAGTCTTTGCCGCCCTGCGCCAACAGACCGTCTGGGATTTTGGAGCTATGGGATTGGCCTTGTTCGGGATTTCCATCCCGAACTTCTGGTTGGGTCCCATGTTAATCCTCGTCGGATCTCTCTGGTTGGGCTGGTTTCCTGTCAGTGGGCAAGAAGAATGGAACGCCGTCATCCTCCCAGCGTTCACATTGGGGACGGGTATGGCGGCAATCTTAGCCAGGATGGTGCGAAGTAGCGTTTTGGAAAGTCTCGGAGAGGACTTCTTACGGACGGCACACGCCAAAGGCCTCTCGACTCTGGAGGCCCTTCTTTACCATGCCCTTCCCAATGCCCTGTTACCCATCATCACCCTGTTGGGCCTCCAGATGGGAAGTCTCCTAGGCGGAGCCATCATCACGGAAACCGTTTTTTCCTGGCCGGGTCTCGGACTTTTGGTAATCGAGGCCATTCAAAACCGAGATTATCCGGTGGTCCAAGCCGCAGTCCTGTGTATAAGCGTATCCTACATTTTCATCAATCTCATAACCGATATTGCCTACGCGTGGGTAGACCCTCGGGTTCAACTCCACAAAACTTCGTGATGCGGCTCTGGCTCCCCTTTACCATTATCCTGACCTGGTTCCTTTGTGCTCTATTGGGTCCTCTTTTACCATTGGAGGCCAACACCATTGATTTAACCAAAATTCTCCATCCCCCAAATTTCGAGTCTTGGTTGGGTTTTGACGAGCTAGGCCGGCCTATTTTGGACCGGCTCATAACGGGAGCTAGAACTTCTTTTCTCGTCGCAGTTGCGGTGGTCGCCCTCGGACTCACTATCGGGGGAATCATTGGTGTGACCAGTGCGTATGTTAGGGGCTGGGTAGACCACGTTTTTGTTCGAGTGGTGGATATCCTGTTGGCCTTTCCAGGCCTCCTCCTTGCCATCGCGTTGTCAGGGATGTTGGGCCCGGGCATCGAAAACGTCATCTTGGCCCTCGGCCTGGTTGGTTGGGTGGGCTATGCCCGGCTGGCCCGCGGACAGGTCTTGTCATTCAAGGAAGCCGACCATGTCCTGGCCGCACAAGCCATGGGTGCGCCCTCTTGGCGGATCATCGTATTCCATCTTTTACCATTGGCCACTGCGCCCTTACTCATCGAGGCCAGTTTCGGGATAGCTGGCGCGATCATTGCCGAGGCGGGGTTATCCTTTTTAGGGTTAGGTATTCAGCCCCCTGAAGCCTCTTGGGGTAATATGATTCGCGACGGCACACGGTATATGTTGGTCGCCCCGCACCTAGTCATCGCCCCGGGGCTAGCACTAATGGCCGTGGTGCTTGCCGCCAATGTATTCGGTGATTGGTTAAGAGACTGGCTGGATGTTAAAGACCGCCAAAAAAGAGGGTAGAAGGAAAGCGCAGACACCAATCGAATCCTCAATGTCTGAAACGAGAGGGATTTTTCTCAAAGCCACCATGAGAGAGGATGCATGTTGAAGATCCGGCCTTCAACCCTTTGGTCTTCATTGGAGGAGGCACCGGAATCTTTCGGTACCCGGATCTTTTGCCAAAAGATAATCCCTCGACCGTTTGCCACCTGGAATCCCTAAAAATGTCTTTGTTCACTTGTTCGACTTTTGTTTAAATTTTATTCACTCCTTCATTCACCATCTCCCCTTTCATCGCGCAAACTCAAACCCGGGATACGTGTTTTGTCTCTATGCACATTTTGCCTAGGGACACAGGGATTGAAGCAGGTGCATGTGCACTGCATCTTAAATGTATGTAATCGGTGGGTATTTCCTGAAACCAAGTTTCCCGCGGTTGTCGTCATCAAGACCATTTACGCTACGGTTTCTCAAGAGCCAAATAATTTCTTAGTATGATGTCGACACCCATTCACCCGGCAAAAATTTCTTCCTGCATGAATCATTCATGAGTAGTTCCCCATAGCCTATCTGTACCGGGCATATTCTTCATTCCCTATCCATCATGCCATCTGTCTATGAGGAAAAAATGTTTTTTGTCAGGTGTGTGAAAATTCCTCCTGGCTTCACTTAACTGCATTTTCTTGGTTACCGATTGAAATCAATAGAGGTTATCGCAAATCATCATTTGGGAATATAATTTTTATGGCCTTCATATCAATTTCAAAAGGAGTGTTCTGTGATTCAAACCTCAGAGAATTCCCGAATCCTAATCATTGATGATAGCCAGGCTATCCTAGAAGATTTCCAAAAGATTCTCGGCAACCAAGGTCACGTCCTTCCCCAAACCGACCAATTCCAGTTATTAAAAAGTATGGTCCTGAAGAAAGGTGCCAGGAAGCCACGAGGGAAAAAGTTTTTTCTGGATTGGGCTTCTCAGGGACAGGAAGGGTATCAACGTGTGAAGGACGCTGTCATGGTCGGGACACCTTACGCGCTCGCTTTCGTCGACATGCGCATGCCGCCCGGATGGGATGGCATGGAAACCATCCTTCATTTATGGGAAGTGGACCCTGATCTCCAAATCGTGATTTGCTCCGCCTATTCTGACTATGATTGGGTGAATATCCTTGAAAAGTTGGGCATTCGGGATAACTTGATTATCCTGAAAAAACCCTTTGATAAAGAAGAAATCTTACAACTGGCTCATGCCCTCACTAAAAAATGGGAGCTGCATCGATACACCCAACAGTCCCTGGATTTTTTAGAACAATCGGTGGCCGAACGGACGGAATTTTTGCGCCAAAGCAATCGACAGCTCCAATTGGAGATCGCCAAAAGAGAGCAAACGGAAGCCGAACTTCGACTGGCCCAAAAAATGGAATCCTTTGGGACGTTAGCCACCGGATTGGCCCATGAAATTAATACTCCGACCCAATTTGTGGGGGATAATATTCGGTTTGTAAAAGAGGGATTTGAGGCCATTCACACCACATACATACAGAATGGCTTGATCGACCACTCCCAAGAAAACCGGAAAGGTTCCCGTACGGATCCCAACCCTTCGCTGCCACACTCCGAAAATGAAAACCTTGCGTATTTTTTTAAGGAAATACCCAAAGCC
Organism: Nitrospirales bacterium; assembly: GCA_965223495.1. Taxonomy (GTDB): domain Bacteria; phylum Nitrospirota; class Nitrospiria; order Nitrospirales; family UBA8639; genus Nitrospira_E. The sequence continues at coordinate 2,672,296 of OZ245001.1, forward strand.
CTCGAAGACTCCTTAATCGGCATTCAACGAATTGCCGAAATTGTCCAGGCCATGAATAACTTTTCCCATCCAGGCACAAAAGAAAAGGTTTCGGCTGACCTAAATCTATTAATTGAAAATGCGATCACGGTTTCTCGAAATACCTGGAAACACGTGGCCGATCTGAAAACCCACTTATCCCCCAATCTCCCCAAAGTTCCTTGCTTTCCCGGAGAATTGGGTCAAGTCATGGTCAATTTGATCGTCAATGCTTCTCATGCCATTGAAGGAGCAGAACAAAAAGGTCTGATTACCATCCAATCGAGGGAGATTCCCGATGGGGTGGAGGTCACGATTCAAGATACCGGGACCGGTATACCCCAAGAAATTCAAGATAAAATCTACGACCCTTTTTTTACCACCAAAGAGATAGGAAAAGGAACGGGACAAGGCTTGTCGATGGTGCGCACCGCGATAGAAGACCGACTCCATGGCACACTTTGGTTTACCACTCGCCCCGGCCAAGGAACGACCTTTTTCTTCGATATCCCTGTAGAGAAAAACTCCGAAGATCAGACTTCCGGCATAAGAGAACAATCAGGTTGTACGACTCTCGCAAAAGGCTAATTCACCCCATACACCTTCCATGAATAAATTACCCGTTTTCTTCCTAATCCTCACCATTTTCCAGTGTTCTGATTATCAACAAAGAAAATTCTTTGGTGTCTATGAAAAAATCTATTGGAATATGTTTTGTTTGAGGGTCGAATGTCTAGGAAACACACGCCCAATACAAGAAGCTTCTGATTGACCTCCGTCGAAAGATCTCGACTTATCGGGAGAAAACAGGTCGTGGCTTTCCTAACCCGTAGGGAGAAATTGACACCCTGGGGAACAGCGCACAACATGAAAACTGCTGGGGAAACCCTTACCCCTTTGTTCAAGTCAGGGGTCGGGCCAGGGCTCAAAACGACCGGAAGGGCCTATCCACAAATGTCAGCTAGGACCGATTCTTGGCCCTTTACCCTGTCAATTCAGTTTTCATCAGGATTAGATGAAAATTATTCGTCTTTCTCTAAGGGGAGAGGGAAAGAGATAATAATGCCTCCCATCACATCGCCTAATTTAAAATCTCGTTTCGCACTGAGAATATGGCCATTATGACAATTGACACATGCCTTGGACGTGGCTTTATCCGCATAGATCGCCTTAAAAAACCGCTTATCCCCTCTCGTAATAATTCCACTATAAACGTCATCTGGGTCTTCAGCGACCACTTTCAACCCTGCTTCCTCAAACACGGTACTCGGTCCATTTTCTTCATAGATGGGCCAGAGACTGGCTAACCGATATCGAAGGCCAGAGCCACCCATTTCCACCACTCTTCCCGCCATCAAGAGCATTTGCGCGGGAAGAGGAAGGGCTTTCCGTTGTTTCCAGGCTTCAGCAGCCACCACAACACGCTCCTCCTGCAATCGATCCACGATGTGCGTCGTATACAGGGCCCGGTCCGCTGCGATGACCGCATGAATATAATTGGCGACCACATCTGGTGAGAAACTCACTTCCAGGTCCTCTTCTTCAGAGGCAGGACTGGTACCGGGACTTCCCAAGACCAAGACGACACTTGCGATTAACCCGATCATGACTCGTTTCATGTCCATAACCGCCCCTCCTTTCGCCATAATAGAATCCGTGAAAGGTCTGCGAGTCCTCTTTTTTGTATTTCTGGAATTTTCAAATCCTCCATTGCCCTTGCCAATCAACCAATTTCACCCTCATGTAATTTCTTGATTCAGAGCTCATGGAATTTGTTTCCTCTTTGAAGGAATGATTTCTTGCCCTTCCTCCAACAACTCCAACCCGAATCGTGGGTTTTTCTCTATTTCATGGGCACTCCGTCGACCTTGCGGAGATTGAAAGGTTACCTGTGCAGAAGTCACACTGTTCGCTTTTACAGTAATCGGTTGCTCCTCAAACTTATTGACCCCGGGATGCCAGGCAGCCAGGACGTAGTCTCCGGGAGGAACGTCAGAAATAGAAAACTTTCCATCCTCTTTTGTGATGAAAAAGTACGGATTCTCGGCAACTAACCCCCACGAAAACATATATGGATGAAACCCACATTGCATCACAAATACATTCCGTCCTTTCCGTAAATGAATTTTTTCTCTCATGGGTTCTCCGGCCATGTATTTCTTCCCAAAGATCCCCGCCAGTTCCAGAAAGGGATTCATGGGTAAGGGTCGATTAAACAAGACTCGAGCCCCACGCCTTCTGGCCGTTTCATACCCTTGAATATCATGTTCCACCGGATCCATGTTGACGACTTCAATTTCATCACGATCTCTGATGACGTTGACGAACGGAAGAAATTCACAATCGATGGACTCAATCCTGACTTTGGGGAGCGTAAAGGGTTTCCCCTTGGTCACCCCCTTGAGCATCACCACAACATCTTTTAATTCTCCCTTGGGGCCGATGATAAAATCCTCCACGATTCGCCATCCAGTCCCGGTGGAAATCGTTCCACAAAACACGGGGTCGGGGATGGTCACCAGGTTAAATGCCATGGCTCGGGGTTTTCCACCCTCAAGGCGGACAGAGCCTTGAACGGTTCCTCCATTCGTTACTTTGATTTCATCGTAGGACCAGGCAGATGGCCCCCACAGAAGCCCCAACCCTAGTCCCAACATTCCTATGAACAAACATGTTCGACTCATCAGTCCCTCCACAAAGCAGCGCCTTTTATTCCTCCACCAAGAAATTCCTTCGTCACATTTTTACATTGTACAGAGGCCCGACATCGAAAAAAAGCGGGGAAGCCTTTCGACTTCCCCGCCTCTTGACAACCCTGGATATCGCAGGATCCTATTTTGCCACGGTGGGGATAATCCGGGCTGTTCCCGGTGTGTCCACCGCTGCTTGCTTCGAAGAAGACATCCCTCCTTCCAAGGGCAGAATCCGTTGATCCGTGTTCGGCAAGACTCGCAAGAAACCCCATTGCCCCGATTGGGCGTAAGGTAACCGACCGTTGCTCCACACATAATCCCCGGCTAATGCCCATTTTCCACCTGCAGACGGGAGAAAGACGTCCAGACCTTCGGACCCGGAGAATTCCACGGTACTAATCATATCCGCTCCTGGGAGGAACGGTTCGATCGGCCACTCGTGTTTTTCAACGGTGAACATGCCATTTTGTTCACTGTTGGCTCCAAAGACATGGATACGGACTTTATCACCCGCATGGGCTTGGATGATCGGAGTGACCGGATCTTGCGGATTATCTACTTCGCAAGGTTGGAATATCCGACCTAGGGAGCACCCGGCCTCCTCACGATAGGGGTACGGTTCCGCACGATAATTCACCCCGGTCAGACCGGCCACATTCTGCACGTAGGGCATGAAGCTGGTCCCGATGATATTGTCCTCATCCTGGAAGTACAAGGCCACATCTCGGTAATTGGCCCGTCCTTCATTACCCTGAATGGTACGGTCCACGATCACATCCGCATTCCAGCTATTTTTGAGGGAAATATCCTCACCGGTCTTAGGATCCCGATAGGTAGAACCCTCAGGCCCGATGATAATGCCGCCAAACAACCCATTCCTTGGATTGGTGGCCACATTTCCCCAATCCCATACTAACGTCTGCGTTTCTCCGTTGAATGGATCCGCATAGAAGGTATAGGTTCGGGATTCACCAGAGGCGACGGTCTGTTCGCCTCCATTGTTCCCTAAATTCACCCCTTGGGAGTCTTTAGGGTCAAACGCTAACCCAAAAGCGGAGAAGGAAGCCCGCCCTTCTTTGAGTTTATTGGTGAGTTTGACTTTGAGACAGTCCCCGACGTTGGCCCTGAGGGTCAACGGCATGGGTTGCGCATCACCGGAGACTTTTTGGACTTCATCCTCAAGGACGTAAATTTTCGCCTCGGGATTCCGCAACTCGATCTTCCGTTCAAAGTCCACTTCAATGGCTTCCGGAGCATTGGAGTTGAAGCTCATTCCAGGATGATCCATGGCCACCACATTGAACGTTTTCACGGGTGCATCACTCGGGCAAACCGGCAACCGCTTGGGCATTCCCTCCGCTCCATACGCCTTATTGGGCAACGGTTGGAGATCGCTGACCGGTTTATCCAACACGCGGATGATTCCCCAGGCTCCTTCGGAGAACTTGGAGTTTCGTCCATTGAAGAACATGTAATCCCCAGCTTGATGTCGCGGACCACCAGCTTCCGGGATGACCAGATCATACCGTTCCGCGATACCAATATGAAGAGAATGTTTTCGATTGGCTTCTTCGGCATACCGTTCGGACCAGAAGGTATGGCCCGACAAGGTAAACACATTGCTCTCGTTCATCGTCACATCCAACAGCCGGAACACGATGGCGTCACCGAGGTAGGCCCGAATCATGGCCGTGCTGGGATCTCCGTGAACCGCGCTGCTGAAAATCTTCGACGGGTCGGGATTATTGGCCAACCGTTGTGCAAATGGCTCGGCCCGGAAATTTAAGGCGCCACCCGTGGTATGGGTCCCCCCGTTGAGGAAGGGCATGGGCGTCATTTTGATCTTGTCATTCGGTGGCATGATAAAGGACACCGTGCGACCGGCTTCCAAGGCCACTTCAACGGGTTGTCCGGGAGGATTCCCAGCCGTGACGACATTCACCGTATGCGGCACCGTATCCATGATATGCACCATCAATTCACGGAAACTCCCTGCCACATCATGTCCGACTCGTTCCACGGCATGGATGTCAGCCACCGGACCGGTTCGAATTCGTTCTCCCGTCTTGGGATCATGCCAGGTGGAATTAAAGGGCTCGGCAATCATGGTCCCGACCGCTCCATGTGGCCAGGTGGTCCCACCAAACGCATGGTCATGCCAGAACACGCTTCCCACATCGGCATCCACCCAAAATCGTTGCCGCACGTATTCCACGGTCACGATTTCATCCACCGCGTGGTTGTTCTTTAGGGGGAAAGCAAAGGTGAGGGTATTGCCGTCGATTTTGGCAATACGACGTACTTCCTTACCCTTCACATTATCAGCTCCCACTAAGATGGGTGTGCCCACATGATATTGCTTGGCATTCGTTACCTGAAGAGTCTTCGATCCCTTTTTCGCGGCCTTGGTGACCTTGGCATTCATCGGGATTGGCAACCCTTTATCGGTTGGTTTATCGAATTGCGTGAACGGGCGCATGGACTGCTCATAGGAGAACCCGGAGATCACGCCATCGGATGCTTGATTGTCAAATTGAAAGAAATGGAAGTGGGTATTGATCTTCGAAGATTGGAAATTCGTAATATCATCATCCAACCATTCGCTGGTCAACATCCAATCGATGCAATCATACACATTGGCTCGTACCACCAAGGGAAACTTCTTGTCATTGTTGGCCCGAACCTCGGCTTCTTCTTCGTGAACCACATACAATAATCCGTTGGGATCCACGATGGCCGGCTCATCGCCTTCGGCAGCCGATAGTTCAATCGGTAACTTAATGAAATGAATGTTGTAATCCTGTGACCCGGCTCGTTCCGGACACAAGCTCCACGGGCCATTCTCACCCGGTTTCGCCGGTTCAACCGACCGACTTCCATCCGGGTTCAGCCGAATCATTTCCAACCAGGGGGCACCGTTATGATCATTGGAAAACGGCACTCGTTTGCCGAAATGCGGCGTCAACCACGGCCAAGCGACCTTTCCCGTCGTCGGCTCAAACATGATGGGGTGGCGCTCACCGGGTTTATACCCCTGCCACTCCGGATGATATTTGGGGTTGTGCCCCAACGTGGCCTCTTTCTCACTCATGGCTTTCTTACCCTGCCATACCCAATCGATAACCGTGGCATCGTAGGCCATCAGTTGGCCCTTTTCATCATCTGCATGCCCCGGTTTACCTTGATTGGTCAACTGCATTTCCACCCAATCTTTGATCGTTACGACGGCCGGTTCGGCCTTCCAATTACTCTTGCCTTCCCCGACAATCTTGAACTGCTTACCGAACCAATTGACCGTCTTGCCGACTAATTGGTCCGAGGAGACCGGCTTATGAATCCGGCCCAGTCGATCGGGCAATTCCCGCAGTGGGGCCATGACATCGTTCTGAATACCTGGTTCCTGCAGAGTGTTATACACCCGCCAGTAGCCCCACATCCCCGCCACATAATGATGCGCGACATGGCAATGGAATAAAAAGTCCCCGGCTAACCACTGGCATAATCCCGAGCCACATTCCGTTTCTAAATCCAAAGCTTCGGAGGGCCCGATGACTTCCACATCGACCCGGTCGGATTTAGTCCGAATCACAGGATATTTAACCGGACCGCTTTGCCCCGTATTCCAAACAGGCAATTGGGTGGCTCTTGGGCTCCGTTGCCAGCGAATGGACCCACCATGGGGATGATGGGAATGGAAGACTTCCGATCCCCCATGCACCACCCGGAATTTCGCCGGATCGCCCAGGTAACTTCGAGGAATCGTCGGAGCCGCATCACCGAAGGTATACGAGCTATACGCCATGGATTCATCCTCGAATCCAAAGTATTCATGTTGGACATGCATATTGTTGATACCGAATGGTTCGCTCCGGTAATTCAACGCCCGGGCTCCTGGCCGATAGGCATCCGTGAGAGGGTCCCGTTGCGGCAAGAAATCCCCATGTTTATTCACGGGGCGGAACGCTTCATCACCCACTTCATGATAAATCAGGACAAATTCCCGGAAATCTGGGCCGGTCCCGTTATCGATCATCACTTGCCACCCACTACTGGCTTTGGTGGCGGCTCCCGTTCCTAGGGGTTCGTAGTATTCCGAATTGGCCGGTTCCACGACGAACACCCCGAACAACCCCATTACGGTCAACTCCCGATCGTTACTGAAGGTGTGGAACTGCCGTCCACCCTCTTGGGTCTCGGGATGGATGTACCATTCCATGCTGATCGATTCCCCTTCGGGGGCGACAGAATCGGGATTAGCCGTTGTGGCGGGCTTCCCGGTTTTACTCATCACCATATCGGACCCATTAATATGCAAACTCACTTCTTCACCAAATTCCAATTGGTTGCTCAAGGTGATCTTGACGCAATCACCCTGATTGCCTCGAATGACCAGAGGTTGAATCCATTGATCTTGGATCCCATTTTTGACACCACCTGGGTCATCATGGCCTTCCGACTCTCGGGCGGCCGCGTTTTTGGCCTCTTCCGCGCGAACTTTGTCGAGGTTTTCTTTCAGGACATACATATACCCCGGGTAGTAATCCAACCATTGGTTCAACGTAATTTCCACGTTGATCGCGGCAATATCATAGTTTCGAACCGGGGCCGTCTTGGGGCACAGGCCTCCATTCGTAGAAACCGGTTCCACCCCCATTTGACTGGCTAAGAGGCCATTGCCTGGTCCTCCGCCATACTGATGAATCATGGACATGGAATTAAAGGCCCCCGTGTTCCCACCATTTTTTTCCATATCCTTTTGCATTTGCTGCATCAGTCGATTGTGTTGCTGTTCGACCAATGCCGCTCGTTCCGCTCGCCCTTCCATCGCATTTTCCACGATGGTCTGCCCTTTGAGTTTTTCGGCCCATCCAGGTGATGACGAGTTCATCCCCGCCGAATGAACATGTTGAGGAGAAGCATCCTCAGCGCTAACCATCGGGGGAGTGGCCCAAAACGTAGCTCCCCCAAATAGCGCCAAGAAGGCAGAAACGGTCAACACCTTCGGTTTTCCGTGAAACATTTCCGGCCTCCTTCATTTGAAGCGTAGAGTGAATAAAAAACTGAAATCTGAGTCTCCCCATGACTCCCATGAAGCGACTCACATCAATCCATGAAGTAACCGACCCTTACCTCACTGGTGAAAATTGGCGTTTTTAAAGCCGACATTGGGTCCCCTGAAGGAGGTTGGGCATTCCGGAGGCCGGTCCATCACACCCATCCCAATGCCGGCCAGCATCAGAAATGAGCAACAACAATGCCATAGGCCACCAAGGGAAAGGATGAAAACGTTCACCCAAGACTGACAAGGCGTTTGGTTGACGAGTGGTGAGGAAATGACTCAGAGAAAAACAGGCGGGTGTCCAAACTTTTGGACAAGGAAAAACCAAAAATTTCAGAAATCTATCAAAAAATTTTTTCCCATTAAGACGGAAAAGCGAAAAATGCAGGCTTCAATTCCTGGCAAGCCTTCCCAAAAAGGATGAGAGAAACGAAGGAAATCAAGGAGACAAAAGCCCCCTCTTCAAGCCCTGGGGATCCTCGGTGCCCGTGAACCATCCCTATTATCTCATTCCCTCGTTAGGACACGCGTGCCGGGCTGTGGAAAAACAGGACTGCCCCCAAGAGTTTTCTTAACCTTGCTCCAAAGTGTCCAAATTTTTGGACATTGGTTGGTGAAGTCTGGGACAAAAATGGACACCCAGCTATTATCCAGGTGAAAAGCCTAAGGGCTTTGGCTGTTACGTGAGGAGCCTGTTGAATAATGAAGATATCAAGTGCCGAATTTCTCCAGGAGGACGTGGGCTATCAGAAGCTTTGGGTCGGTTCAAAAAAGTCCGTCCAGCAAGGCCGCAGCCATTTTTTCGGGCGGAGCGTACTGGCTATACGTGAGCACGGCATGGCTTGCCTGATCCCGAAGGGGCATACCTTTGTGGCGAGAACGCCGCTGGCGGCTTTTTTCAACAGACCCATGAGGAGCTCCATTTCAAATTGAAGGGTTGGAAACCCAAGCCAGGTGTTTCCCGTCGGACAACAAGAAGGGAGAGTGACGACCCAAAGGAGGGAAAAGTACGAAAACCGTCGTTATTCAGAGAAGAACGGGTATACCCAAGAGAAAACGGATCTCAATAGAAACCCATAGGGTGGGATTTCATTCACGGAAAGAACCGACAACCACGAGAGGGATAGTCAACATTTTCTATTATCGCCTGGTTCCTCATCCCCTAACGTCAGACTCATTCCAGATGTTCCCAACTGAAAGCACCTCATTCAACCAGCTTCTTTCGGGACAAGGGCCTTAGCTTCCTCAATTTGTTCAGAGGTCATGGTAGCCACTAACTTCTCAAGATCCTTTTTAGCGATCTTATCCCCCTGGCGGGAGGCCATCGATAACCATTTATACGCAATAAGAAAATCCTCGGGAACCTTATTTTCCCTCGTGGCATATAAAAATCCCAGATCCGCCTGGGCCTCTAACAGTCCTTGATTGGCTGCACGTGTATACCACTCCACGGCCTTGAGCACACTTTGCTCAACACCTTCCCCGTTTAAATACATTTGCCCCAGAGCATATTGAGCCGGCGCCATTCCTTGGTCCGCAGCCTTCCGAAACCACTCCACCGCCTTCGGCACATCATTTTGGTCTCCTCTCCCTTGACGATACAACACCCCCAGATTGTTTTGGGCACCGGGATGTCCTTGCTCGGCAGCCATGTGAAACCACTTGATCGCCTCAGTAAAATTTTGGGGTACGCCGGTACCGGCGTTATACATCCACCCCAACGACACCTGCGCATCCAAATGCCCCTGGTCCGCCGCCAATCGGTACCACTTGGCCGCTTCCTGCGCATCACGAGAAATTCCCGTTCCCCTGATATACATTTCTCCAAGAGCGACTTGAGCACCAGCATGTCCTTCTTCGGCGGCGGAACGAAACCGTTGCAACGCCGTGTCATAGTCACCGGCCTCTAACGCGGCAACCCCTTCCTGATAATTGGCTTCGACATTTTGGCAACCAATAACTCCGACTCCAAAAACAAGGCAACCGCTCAGTATAAGAGAAGGAATAAACCCTTTTTTTTTCATGGCCCGCGGCATGAAGAATTTTCTCACGTTTGAACTCATTATGTTTGCAACCTAATCAAAGATGACAACGTAACCTCATAGGAAGTGAAAACAGACACATCTCCAAACAGCTGTACCTAACAAGAAGTACTCCTGTTTGGCTCCTTAAGTCAAACATAGAATACTCCCAAAACCCATCAATAGCATTCCCACAATGAACATTGGAGGAACACCGCGTGCCCTCACACAATCACAAAGTCCCTCTCTTGTCTTCCAAACCCGTTAGGGCACCTGCAACCGAATGGAAGGGATAATTTCCTGACCTTCTTCCAACAATTCCAAACCAAATCGCGGATTTTTCTCAATTTCATGGGCACTGCGCCGCCCCTGCGGTGATTGAAAGGTAAACTGGGCCGAAGTCGTTCGGTTCGGTTTAACGGTAATAGGCTGTTCTAAAAACTTGTTGACCCCGGGATGCCAGGCTGTCAGCACATAGTCCCCAGGGGGAATATCGGTGATCGAGAACTTCCCATCTTCCTTCGTGATAGAAAAATACGGGTTCTCGACCACCAACCCCCAGGAAAACATATAGGGATGAAACCCACACTGCATCACAAACACATTTCGGCCTTTTCGTAAATGAATCTTTTCCCTCATGGGTTCGCCAGCCATGTATTTCTTCCCAAAGATCCCTGCCAGTTCTAAAAATGGATTCATGGGTAGGGGCCGGTTAAACAGGACACGGGCGCCCCGAGTCCGGGCCGTTTCATACCCTTGGATATCGTGTTCTACCGGATCCATGTTCACAACTTCGATTTCATCACGATCCTTGAGCACGTTCACGAACGGAAGGAATTCACAGTCGATGGACTCAATTCGGACTTTCGGCAAGGAAAACTTTTTTCCTTTGGGCACCCCTTTCAGCATGACCACCACGTCCTTTAATTCTCCCTGAGGCCCGATGATAAAATCCTCCACGATTCGCCATCCCGTTCCCGTGGAAATCGTCCCACAAAACACGGGATCGGGAATGGTGACCAGATTGAAGGCCATGGCTCGGGGCTTTCCGCCTTCAATGAGGACCTTTCCCTGAACAGCACCCCCCTGACTCACCGTGATTTCTTCATAGGAAGCCCAAGCCAAAGGGCTCATATGTAATCCTAGCGCCAGCAGAACAATGAGAAGTCTCATAAAACTCTCCTTGCCAAATAATCGAGGAGAACAGTTTCTTCACTGAAAGGGCTTGTTGATGAATTCACTCGCATGGCTCATACATGTCATTGACGGAACCGAGATCAGGAACACCGGGGAATGTTCAACAAGCTTGTCCCTGCGAAGGCAGGGAGCCTGTCCAGCAAGGCCGCAGCCTTTTTTATGCGCGGAGCGCACAGACAGTACGTGAACACAGCATTGCTTGCTTGATCCCGAAGGGGCATACCTTTGTAGGGAGAACACGGCTTGCGCATTTTTTCAACGTTCCCCCAAAAAAAACGGGGGAGCCTCATGGCTCCCCCGTAAAAATCCGCACGCTTTCTCAACCCCCTCCTGTTTACTTGAATGACGCCGGAGTGGGTTTAATCTGCTCAGGTTGATCCGCTTGGGCAGTGGCCCGACCAACAGCCGCTCCACCCAGGGGTTGAATCCGTGGATCGTTGGGAGGCAACACTCGGAAATACCCCCATTGACCTGATTGAGCATAATTGAGTCGGCCATTGGACCAGACGTAGTCACCACTATGAGCATTTCGGCCTCCAGCGGAAGACAGGTACACATCCAATCCTTCAGAACTGGCAAACTCGACCGTGCTGATCATGTCGGCACCTTCCATGAACGGCTCAATCGGCCATTCATGATCTTCGATGGTGAACATGCCATTCTGTTCACTGGCGGCACCAAACACATGGACCCGAACCGGATCTCCGGAGTGGGCCATAATAGTCGGCGTGACGGGATCTTGCGGATTATCCACCTCACAGGGTTGGAACATTCGGCCTAAGGTACAACCGGCTTCTTCTCGGTACGGATAGGGTTCCGTCCGATAATTGACCCCTGTGAGTCCTGCCACATTCTGCACGTACGGCATGAAGGCCGTCCCCATGATGTTATCTTCGTCTTGGAAATACAAGGCCGCATCACGGTAGTTAGCCCGATTCTCCTGACCCGGGATGGTCCGATCCACGATGACATCCGCCACCCAGGAATTCTTCAGGGAAATATCAGCTCCGGTTTTCGGATCTCGGTATTGCGATCCTTTCGGCCCGATAATCACCCCGCCGAACAGCCCGTTTCTGACGTTCATCGCGACGTTCCCGAAATCCCACACCACCATTTGCATTTCCCCGTTAAAGGGATCGGCATAGTAGGTGTACGTTCGACTTTCCCCTGGGCCCACCGTTTGATCCCCAGGATTGTTTCCAAGGTTGACTCCCAAGGAATCCTTCGGGTCAAACGCCATCCCCATGGCGGAGAACGAGGCACGGCTTTTCTTCATTTTGTTCGTGAGCTTCACTTTCATACAATCGCCCACGTTCACTCTCAAGGTCAGCGGCATCGGTTGTTCACCCGCGACCCGCGTTAAATCCTCCTCCAAGACATAAATCTTGGCATCGGGATTTTTGACTTCGATCTTTCGTTCAAAGTCGACCTCGATAGCTTCAGGGACATTCGGATTGAAATCCATCTGCGGATAATCAATCGCGACGACGTTAAACTTCTTGACGGGGGCATCACTCGGACACACCGGCAACGCTTCCGGAATTCCCTCGCCGCCAGTAGCCTGATTGGGCAAAGGTTGAAGATCCGGAACGACCTTATCGAGCACCCGGATTATTCCCCACGACCCTTCCGAAAACTTGGAGAATCTTCCGTTAAAGACCAAGTAGTCTCCGGCTTGCCGCCGCGGACCACCCGCATCCGGAAGCACCAGGTCATATCGCTCGGCGATTCCTATATGAAGGGAATTCTTCCGATTGGCATCCCCGGCATACCGCTCTGACAAGAACGAATGTCCGGAGAGCGTCATGACATTGCTTTCATTCATCGTCACGTCCAACATCCGAAGCACCATCGTATCTCCGACGTAGGCACGAAGCATGGGAGTAAAGGGATCGCCATGCACGGCACTACTGAAGAGTTTCGAGGTATCCGGATTGTTGGCCAATCGCTGGGCAAACGGCTCGGCCCGCCAGTTGAACGTCCCACCCGTCGTATGCGTCCCTCCGTTCAGGAAGGGCATCGGGGTCATCTTTATCAATTCGGTGGCCGGCATGATGAAGGCGACCGTTCTTCCGGCCTCCAACGCCACTTCCACCGGCTGCCCGGGAGGATTCCCGGCGGTGACCACATTGACCGTATGCGGCACGGTATCCTGGATGTGCAACATATACTCCCGGAAGCTCCCAGCTACATCATGGCCAATTTTTTCGGTATTGTGAATATCGGCGATCGGCCCGGTGCGAATCCGTTCTCCGGTCTTCGCGTTATGCCAGGTGGACCCGTAGGGTTCAATAATAATCGTCCCCACCGCACCATGCGGCCAGGTGGTTCCCCCAAAGGCATGATCGTGCCAGAAGGTGGTCCCCACATCCGCGTCCGCCCAGAACCGTTGCCAGACGTATTCGACTGTCGCGATTTCGCCCGCAGCATGGTCATGTTTGAGTGGATGCGTAAAAGTCAGCGTGTTCCCGCTGATTTTTGCGATACGGACGATTTCCCATCGCCCTACCTGATCCACACCAACCATGATGGGAATCCCAACATGATACTGTTTGGCATTGGTGAGTTGAATGGATGTGTCGCCAGCCTTCGCCGCCTTGGTGAGCTTGGCGTTCATCGGGACCGGCAACCCTTTCTGCTTTTCTTTTTTAAACTGATGGAATGGGCGCATGGACTGTTCATACGACATTCCTGAAATCACCCCATCCGACGCTTGGTTATCAAACTGAATGAAGTGAAAATGGGTGTTGATTTTCGATGATTGGAAATTGGTGAGATCATCATCGGTCCATTCACTGGTGAGGAGCCAATCCACACAATCGTAAATATTGGCCCGTAAGATCAGCGGATACTTCAGATCGTTGTTGGCCCGCACCGCTTCTTCTTCTTCGTGGACCACATAGATTAAGCCATGTTTATCCACGATCGCGGGCTCACTCCCCTGGGCATCCGCCAGCGTGATCTCGGTTTCGATGAAGTGCACATTGTATTCTTGGCGACCGGCCCGTTCTGGACACAGACTCCACCGTCCATTTTCACCGGGCTGCGCCGGATAGACACTCGGGGTTCCATCTTCATTATGCTTGATCGGCTCAAGCCAAGGCGCCCCATTATGATCTTTCGAGAACGGGACCCGCTTACCAAAATGCGGGGTCACCCAGGGCCAGGCCACTTTTCCTGTCCTTGGCTCAAACCAGATGGCCCGTCGTTCTCCCGGTTTATAGCCTTGCCATTCGGGACGGTACTTGGGGTTCGCTCCCAAGGTGGCCTCTTTCTCACTCATGGCCCGATTGCCTTGCCACACCCAATCCATCACGGTGGCGTCATAGGACATAATCTGGCCCTTTTCATCGTCCGTATTTCCGGGTTTCCCTTGATTGGCTAACTGCATTTCCACCCAATCCTTGATGGTCACGACCGGAGGATCACTTTTCCAATTGCTCTTGCCACTGCCTACGATCTTAAAGAGATCCCCAAACCAATTGACGGTTTTGCCGACCAATTGATCAGAAGTCACCGGTTTGGCGATCCGACCCATCCGATCGGGCAATTCACGAAGAGGGGGCATGACATCATTTTTGAAGCCCGGGACTTGGAGGGTGTTGTACACACGCCAGTAGCCCCACATCCCCGCCACGTAATGATGCGCGACATGGCAGTGATAGAGGAAATCGCCCGCCAACCATTGACACAGTCCGGAACCACATTCGGTTTCCATATCCAAAGCTTCGGCCGGACCGATGAGTTCTACATCCACGCGATCCGATTTGGTTCGAATCACCGGATATTTTTGCGGCCCATTTTGTCCAATGTTCCACACCGGCATTTGCGTCGCGCGTGGGCTGCGCTGCCACCGGATGGATCCTCCGTGGGGATGATGGGAATGGAACACTTCGGACCCACCGTGGATGATCCGGAATTTCGCGGGATCGCCCAAGTAACTCCTCGGAATCGTTGGTGCGGCATCCGCAAAGGTATAGGAACTATAGGCCATCGATTCATCTTCAAACCCAAAGTATTCATGCTGAATGTGCATATTGTTGATGCCAAACGGTTCGCTTCGATAATTCAGCGCCCGGGCACCCGGCCGATAGGCATCGGTGAGAGGATCCCGTTGTGGAAGGAAGTCCCCATGCTTATTGACGGGCCTGAATGCTTCATCGCCGATCTCATGATAAATCACGACGAATTCACGGAAGGCGGGCCCCGTCCCATTCTCGATCATGACCTGCCACCCACTTTTGGCTTCGGTGGCGGGTCCGGTTCCCAAGGGCTCCCAATACTTGGAGTTCCGGGGTTCCACGATGAACGCACCAGCCAACCCCATTACCGTCAGTTCCCGGTCATTACTCCCATTGGTGTGGAATTGCCGGCCACCCTCTTGAGTGTCAGGATGAATGTACCATTCCATCTTGACGGTTTGGCCTTCCCCTGCTACCGAGGCCGGGTTGGTGGTGAGGGCCGGTTTCCCCGTATCACTCATCACCATATCGGACCCATTGATGTGGAGGCTGACTTCTTCGCCAAACTCCAATTTGTTGCGTAACGTGAACTTGACGCAATCCCCTTGGTTCCCACGAATGACCAACGGTTGAATCCACTGGTCTTGCACGCCAGGGATGATGCCCCCTGGATCCGTGTGGCCCACCACTTCTCGGGCCGCCTTGTTCTTGGCCTCTTCGGCCCGAACCTTGTCCACGTTTTCGGTCAACACATACATGTACCCTGGGTAGTAATCCAGCCAGGCGTTCAACGTGATCTCCACATTGATCGCGGAGATATCATACGACTTGACCGGCGCTCCACTCGGACATCGGCCGCCATTATTGGATACCGGCTGGACATCCGGATCTGACATGAGCAACCCATTCCCTTTCCCGGCACCATACTGATGCATCATCGACATCCCATTAAAGGTACCGGTGTTGCCACCCTGATGCTGCATGTCTTTCTGCATTTGCTGCATAAGACGTTGGTGCTGAAGCTCGACCCTCGCGGCCCGTTCGGCTCGTCCTTCGACGGAGTTTTCGACGACCGTTTGGCCCTTCAGCTTTTCTGCCCACCCTGCCGACTGACTCGACATGGCCATTTGATGACCTTGGGGAGGTGAGGAGTCCCCCTCAGCCCAACTAGCAGGCGGTCCTCCCAAAAGGGTCATCCCACCCAAAAGGGTGAAGAATGCGGTTGTTGTGAGAATTGAGTTTGTGCCGTGAGTCATTCTCCGGCCTCCTTACATGAAGCAAATGGTGAATAAAAAACCTACATCCTAAACCCCCTCGTTGCTCCCACGAAGCGGCTCAGGTCTCATGAGTATGTCTCCGGCCTTTGGTCCGTGGATTGAGTGGCGTTGGGTTTAGAGCCGGCATTGAGACCTCACGAAGAGGCTGGGCATTCCGGAGGCCGGTCCATCACACCCCACCCAATGCCGGCACGACTTAAAAAAGCAACTAGAATACCAAGAGGGAACAAACTGAAAAGAAATGCAAAAAACTCAATGCAGACAAGGCATTTTGATGAAGACCCATACAGAGGAATGGGAAAAATTACCTGTCACCACGTCCAAACAATTGGACATCGGAGAGGAATACCTTCCTTCAACAACTCTCATGTATTGAACCCCGGAAACAGGTTTCCTTGTGATGGACCAGAACCCGTCGTGTAGGATACACGTCTAACGCAAAAAGCAGACGCGGGAACCGTTCTTCATGTTTTTCAAAGGGATACAGCGGCTTTTCCTTCCCCTGGCGGTTGGAACGAGAAAGGATTCCGAAGACGTAGCCTGTTCATCAATTGACAATACAAGCCCGCTGAATCGTGGAAAAGAGGACTAGGCGGGTGGGTCTTCTTGACTATACGACAAAACTGTCAATTTTTTTGGACAAGGGAACTAAGGGAATGGGACAAGAATGGACACAGAGCGTTTCAATGTAAGACAACCTGTTCGGATCAAGCGATCCCCGTGGGTGAGCGAAAATTAGAGTCAGATATGAAGATTGGTTGAACAGGATTGTTCAACCCGAGCACGAGAAGGGCGGGGAAGGCTGGCCTCATCCAACATACAAAGCAACAGGGAACATGAATGCGGGGAGGAGACCTAACTCGAAATGCCGTAGTCCCGAAGTTTATTATACAGACTGGACCGACTGATGTGTAAAAGACGAGCGGTTTGGGTCTTATCCCCTCCGGTTTCAGCTAACGCTTGGACGATGCGCATTCGCTCGGCTTCATGCCGAGCTGTTTTTCCGATCGCGGTGAGGTCACGAGGGGCGTTTTCTTGGAAGACTTCCGCGAATAAATCGTCGGCCTCGATAAATGACGTTTTGGTCGTCACCACAACCCGTTCAATCAGGTTTTCTAACTCCCGAACATTCCCCGGCCACTGATAAGACAGAAGTGCCTGGTACCCTTCTTGGCTAATTACGGGAACAGGCTTGCGTTGTTTGCGGGCCGCCACTCGTAAAAAATGATCCACGAGAGACCAGATATCGTCTTTGCGTTCCCGGAGGGGAGGTACCACGATCGGGAGGACGGCTAACCGGTAAAACAGGTCCGATCGAAACACCTTTGTGTGAACCAGCTCTTCCAATATTTTATTGGCGGCGGAAATGACCCGGACGTTCACCTTGACGGATCGATTCCCTCCAACCGGTCGAATTTCACCCTCCTGTAAGACTCGCAACAATCGGGATTGAAACGCGGGGGTCGTATCACCGATCTCATCTAAAAAAATGGTCCCTCCCTCGGCTTCCTCAAAAAATCCTTTTCGATTGGCCACGGCACCGGTAAAAGCCCCACGAACATGGCCGAATAATTCACTCTCCAGCAGCGTTTCGGACAAGGCACTACAATCGACGACGACAAACGGTCTCGCACACCTCGGGCTGAGGGAATGAATAGTTTTAGCCACCAACTCTTTCCCGGTCCCACTTTCCCCCTGAATCAGCACTGTGGCATCACTGGCCGCGACCAATTGAATCAATTCGGCCAATTGTTGCATGGCCGAACTTTCCCCGATGAACGGAACGGGCGAGCCAGGAAATTTTTTAGGAGATTCGGTAGCGGATAGAGCCGGGGAGGACCCAGATTCCGGACTGACCACGACGCTTTCCCGACCACGAGTTCCCATCATCACGGCGAATTTCACTTCCCCCAAATCGCCATGCAGAGGAACAGCCCGCGGTAAGGGACATCCGACCGGAGACTCAATAGGCTGTAAAGATGAGATGGAATCCCTGGCCAGGAAATCCGGATGCTGGTGCAACTCGGCCACTTCTTCAAACACTTTTTTGCCTGGACAGGTATCGCAAGAAGTCAGCTCGAGACCAAGGCAGGACTCGTGACCTTCCTGGCCTGGATGAAATAAGGGGCAGTCCCCAGCGATGCGGTCAGCCGAAGGATTGGCATACACCAATTCCATCGCCGGGTTAAAGATCACGACGGGGTCTTCCAGATGATCGGCTAAAACCTTCAATCCTTCCAAGCGAGCGGCTAAGGATGGGTTCGACTCAACATCACGAAAATCATTCGACCCGGCCATCGAAACACTCCCTGGGTACATGAATCAATATTGACTTACTGTAATATGCTCGCCAGACAGGGTACGTGAATGAAGGAAACAAGGTTTCATGGAAAACCAGCCGTATTGTACATTTCCTGGAATCTCCGCATCAATCCTTGGGAACCATGGAAATGGGGCCATGGAAATTTGGCGAATCCTCGCTCTCCCCACTCCTTGGGCTCAAGCCGACGATCCTTATGATAACTCAATTCCCGGACAGAGATATTTGTCCCTGGGCCTTTCCTAACAGGGTACCGCAACCATGGCTGCGTCACGGAAAGAGGTGGCCCTGAAGGCATCAATATCTAGCAAGCAAACCGCCAAGCGTGCCCGGGGTCATGACGACCTTAGTCTATTCCCTTTTCTTAACTCTTGGAAGGCAGTCAATCGGAAATGGTATTCACTACCTTGAGGGGACCTCCGGTATATCTAAGACCAAGTTGAATGACTGAGGGGCCATAGGCATTTGTTTCATTTACAAGAAATTTTGTAAAACTGTACATCATGTACTTTTCTCATGACTCATCTTTGCCTCCTCGTCCATCACATCAGAAGAGTATTCAGGTGATTCAAACCCTAAGAGTCGGCATTGCTCTTGGGCTCATATTGTCATTCCCCAATTGGGGGTTTCCTCATGAAAAAAGCGTGTCAGAAAATACTAGTCCTCACCAAACAGATCCAAACCTTTCACACCCATCTACATCGGCACCAAACTCAAACATTCAAGAAGAATTCATTCAGGCCCTGAAGCACCTTGTTGTCGACAGGCGAAAATTATACGAGCAGTATTACGACGCCTTGGGGGCTGAAGGGATCTTAAAGGGCATCGAAATAATCTCACCGCAATGTCATTCCGAAGCCCATGATTTAGGAAAAGTGATTTTCACACGGAAAGGAAAGATTGAGGAGGCTCTGAAAATCTGTGATGCCCGGTGTCACTCTGGGTGTATGCACGGGGTTCTCATGGAAGCCTTTAGCACTTTAGGCCGACAACATTCGGATTCCGTAGATTATTCCGCCCTCAGGCCAATGGTGTCAAAACTCTGCCATGAATCCCAAGCCATGACGACATCGTATTCGCCCGGGGATTGCGCCCATGGTGTCGGACATGCCTTCGCGGTGGTCGCGGAGCACAAGATTTCGGAGGCACTCAAGGGATGCAGTCTTTTTCCCGAGATCCATGGCGAATACTATTGCGCAACGGGGGTCTACATGGAATATGTAACCACATTTGACAAGGTGGAGGCCAAAACCAAATCCTGGTTCTACCCCTGCGATACCTTCAAATATGTCGCGGCCTGTGCCAGGTATAAAATGGTCCATGTCGTACGTCGCCATTACCAAGAGCGGCATGACAACAAAGACAAGGAGACGGACCTCCTCAAACAGCAATGCCAGGCCCTCTCGCAACCCTTACAAGTAGGATGCTTTCATGGTTTGGGGAATGCCCATAGTGTGCATATTTATCGTGGGGTCATATCATTGAGTGAGCTTTGTGGAACCTTGAAGGGAGACAAAGAATTTGCCTGCATCGATGGAGCCATCGAGCGGATGGCAAAATATGACCAACCCCGAGCTTTCGAGGTATGCCAAACGCTCGCGCCCAAACAACAAAACATTTGCATGGCCGGTGCGAAAAGAAAAATGTATAACATGACCAAAGACCTGAAAGTTTACACCCAACAATAGCCAAGGACGCACTCCCCATACATAACACCGTGCAGGCATACGCTCCTTCATAAATAACAAAAGAAAGAGGGTTCAAGTCAGGATAATTGCAGTGAATCAAAAAATTCGAGTCTGACCCCATTTTTTTAACCCCATTTTTGCATGCTTCTTTTTGATATTACCTTTTGAGTGTCAAGCCTCTGATTTCCTGTTGGCACACTCGAATAAAAAACACCATCCAGGTTACGATTCCCAGAAATTTCAGCCCATCCTCGAAAAAGTAATGGATCCCCTTCTGAGGAAAGACCATATCGTACCCAATGGAAGCGGCGAAAAAACATCCGGCTAAGAACAACACTCGATACTCATAGCGTAGGAGATGAAGGCGAAACGTCCAAAGGTACAGACAAAAAAGGACCGCATATATCACATACACGATGTTCTCAGGAATGGAGAACACATGCGGAAACCATCCCTCATGGAAGACAAATAAATCATCCAGTAAAAGGATAAACGTGAATAACCCCGAAACGAGCAAAAAGACGCGGACTGTCCCCTGGCCTGACCCTCTCAAACTTCCGGGAATCAGCGCGAAGGTAAAAAAACACAGGGTGGAAGTCGCCCCCCACATTAAAATTCCCAGATAAGAAAGAAAGCCGACGAAAGGATTGTATCGATACATTTGGGCGGGGTCACGGACCAACATGGCAAGAGGAATTTGATTCACCTTGGCTAAAACATACACGATGCTCAGCAACCCCACCGAAAGAGCTAAAGCGACCCCGAGAAACCATCCGATAGAAACTTCAGGCACTTCCTCGGTCGTTGGTTTCGCCCTCATGATAGATGCACTTCCTGGAGCCAATCGGGTAGTTTGTCCTGCCATTCAAACCATAACTTACTCATGGGGGAACGAAAACCTGATCGTAGGAGGGCTCGTAGTACCCCTGCTCGTTTTAACGATAAACCAGAGCCACAACCCGACACAGAAATCGGGAAAGATTCTTTTGATCAAGAAAAAAGAGGTTCACACTCCCTCGTGTTAGCCGGATATCCTCTAGCAACCAAGACTAGAAGTGGAGGGGAGAATTCCTTATCCCGACTGCATCCACGATCAATATAATGGTCTCCCACATGTCAAGCCTCTCCTCATGGCGAGTTCAGGAAAAGCGTAACCAACCCGGTCCCCGCCTACCCGCCTAATGAAAAGATTGCAAGGTGGCCTTTGATCTGGACCAAAAGCTTTTCCCCACCCCCCTTTCAGTTATAGCCGGAAGATTTTCTCCAAAAAAAGATGAAAACCAAATCCCCTCAACCCATCCACCCATCCTAATGAACAGGCAATTTCCTCCGGCAAGAAATTGACTCGAAACATAAGATAGGACACCTCCCCGCTATCACCCCATCAAGTCCCTCGCGGGGCCGGAAGCCCAGACCAGAATCAGCAGAAAAAACCCTCACTGAAGATGCAAAATTACCCCTGGCCCCAACCGCCACCTACCAACCATGACTTTGACTGTGATCATCCAAAATTTACAAGGAGGTTGTGATTGTCCTTAGATTAATATAGAACCCCCGAGAAAAAGGCCGAACTTCGGATGGACTACGTTAAAAGCCCGCCTCAAAACCCAGTAATACATAGCCACAAAGAAAGAAAAGATAAACTATTGACAAAATTTCATACGTAGCCTAGACTACGGCTAATTAAGGATGGTGCAAGCCACATTCAACACATCCCGCACCCTGCTAAATTACTTGAACACAGAGACACATCGTCAGATCAGGCATTCTGGAGGGGTCTCACCAAAATCCAACACAATTTTATTTCTTTACATATAAAAAAACTCTGGTATGATCTCACGCAAGCCAGGCGTGGATTGAAAACTCATTAACTAACACACTTTTAAGGGGGTTCACACATGCAGAAAGGAGTCACAAGCATGAACAGAAAACTCTTCGGCAAAGCAAAAAGCTTTGCACTGATGGGAGCAGCTATCTTGATGGCTGTGGGATTAGCTGGATGTCCAGCGATCGACGATGGGGATTTAACGATTAAAGCCGACGTGGCCGCGGCACCAGGAACGGTTAATGGTCAGGTCATCAGGGGAGATAACCAACTACCCCAACAAGGTGTCACAGTTGAAGTGATGGACCGAGGCAAATTCAAAAGTACAAAAACCGATTCTGACGGTCGGTTCCGCGTCAGCGGATTGGCGGTAGATAGCGGAGGAAGCAACCACCTTGTGGTAATCACAGATGAACGAAGCGAAGGAAATGGGGACAATCAAATTCCAACCGAGGCTGATCGTTTGGCCACGGCCTCCTTCCGAGTCCAGTTAAATTCTGTTTCCGCGGGTGAAAATCAGCCCTTCCAGCGTGACCTTGGGGTCATTGCTCTGGGCCTGGGTATTACCATTAACGTCCAAGTGACCTTAACGGGTGGAACATTGGCACCCGATGGAGTGGTAGTTGTTGCCCTTTCTCAGGGAACAAACGACAACTGTGTAGGGGATTGGACAGAACAATCATCCGGTTTCGAGCATGAATTGGCTCCCATCAGACAAACAACCGTTTCAGGGGTTGCAGCATTTGGTGGATTAGACATTTGCCAAGACTACCTCTTTGTTGTGGTTGCCCAACGAATAAATGATGTTCTGCACCGCTCTGCAGTCGTAGACATCAATGACACTGCGGGGATCGAAGGCGATAACCTTGTTGTCGTAAATGTTCGAACCGCGATTGACAATGATGACGTCGCAATTATCTCCCACAATCTTGGTGCAAGCCCACTATTTACAGCGGCGGCTAATCTCCCAGGATTCGGGCAGGTCCGTAACCAGACGGAAAATGATGTCGTAGCGGGCGGTTTCAACCTTGGCTTTTCTAACAACTTGGGATTTGGCGCCACAAACCTCACGGCAGGGGCGGCGGCGAGTGACATGATATTCATTTTCAATCTTCCTGTGGAACTCGTGGCCTCGGGAACCGGAGATGTCGATTTACGAGTACAACAAAATCGCCTCAACGATCCAGATACGGATGACGATGGGAACCCCGACACAGGATTTAATGTGGCGGGCAATGTCACCGGAGTTTCTGGATCGCTGGATGCAACAGGGACGATCCTGACTGTTCAGCGTCCGGCCCTAACTGTCAATGAGCGGTACACAATCCAAGGATCGGTAAGAAATCCCACCAATGGTGAAGTTGTGACCATTGCCGCGGCCGGTGGCTTCAGCGGAATTTATATCAATGATGAAACCAGCGGTCCGGTGCCAACCTTGGACAACCGATCAGGACAATTGGCTACCACAGACACCCCTTCTCTTGTGTTTCTGACATTTAATGAAGGTGTTGTGGGAACCTATACGCTTCTGTCCTCCGTTGAAGACGGAACAACCACCACCGTTCCTGGCCCCGCTCCAGTGGCCATCAATCCTGGGACGACAACCCTTTTGGCTTCCCACTTTGGTGATACGACAGGTGGACCAGACCCCAATCCCTGTACAGCTTGTCTCAACACAGATGGAGTACGGGTTGTCCAACCAATTCCTGGTCTCACCTTGGATGATGATGCGGACTCCGCCACCTTGTTCATTAGTGTCAGAGATGTCAGTGGAAATCTATTCCAGGACACTGTGACACTCGATGTAAATTAATAAAGGTAAGGTTTCGGTTTTGCCCCCCTGGCCTTGTATTGGGCCAGGGGGGTTATTTTTTTGACCATACACCCCCCTAGCTCCCCCTTTTCTAATTCTGTCTCGCTTTCTCAAAGACAAGGGACATGCTCTTGAAAGTCGCAATCATCCGCAATTGACGATCCCCATTCGACTTACCTCAGGCCAGAGTCCTGATCGCTTTTTGACTAACCTCTACTGACAGAGCAAACCTCAAGTTATTTTCTTACAAACACGTTTTGTAGACCCAAGAGTTAATGATTTATTCACCACCAATTGTCCGTGACTCTGCTCAACGGCATAATGTAATTGAATGACACCCTCATTCCTTATCCTCCTGCCATTGGGCTTTTTACCTCGAATATAATGCAAGGTAGATGGTATTCATGGTATAATAACCTACCTTTTAATCATTCATGTTTTATTAATTTCAAAACAAACTTCAGTTTTTCTTCTGGTATTCTAAATTTACTTCCACTTCCTCTTTGACATGAAGTTTTACATCGATTCCGACATGTTTCGGAGGCGGTTTCTTTGTTTCCTTCTATTTCATTCAGTTTTTCTTTCCGCTTGTGGAATAGAGCAATCCGGAACATCCCTATCCACCCCAAATTTTTCTCCCTTAACCGATCATCGGGTGGTTTTAGAAGTCTTGCCCAGTCTTATTGAGATTTCCGGGCCGGTAGGATGGCATTATGCCGGCTTTGAGTTTTCGGAGCATGCCTGGGAAGCGGAAGCCCTGGTCACACCCCCCATGCTGACGAAAACACTCCGATGGGTTCTCCGCCGCCATGGTCTTCAAGTCCTTCCCCTCAAATTAGCCGACCATATTCACCTGGGCCCGATGCATCCGACTGGCTATGTAGAGGGATTTTTAACCGACCTGCATGTGAAAACATATGACTGGTGGACCGGACGGGCTCGGACTGAAGCCGTGGCTACGGTAACCCTCCGGCTCTCATCTTTTGCTGAGGAAGAACCCGTCTGGTCAGGAGAAGCCCAGGGGCGGGCCACGGGTGGGGAAGAGGATATCGGCAAAGTGATTCGTCGGGCTATGGCCCAAGCCATGCACAGCATGATGCAAACCGCTGAATTTCAAGAAGTCTTACCCCAACTGAGTACCCCACTCGAACTCTCATCTGAGTCAGGAGCCCCTCGTTGAACGGATTCCTTCATGCTTCCAAGCCAAACACGATCCCCGTGACCACCGACCGATTTCGCAACAGATTTCCTCCGGACTGTCGCCCCTCCCTCAGGAATGTCTTGGCCCTGGTATCTGGCGTGCTTTTGCTCGGCCTTCTCTTCCTTCCTCAGCAAGGATTCGCCCAGGTCCTGTTCCTTCCCTCGTGGGAATTGAATCCGTTTCTGGGGGGAGGGTTGATCAGTGAAAAAGGTGAGGAACCGGAATGGTACGGAAAAGTCGGGTTGCAAGGCCGGGCCTGGGTGTATCGCCGATGGGGGCTTGATGGCCATATGGCCTATAGCCAATACAAACAGCATTATACCCGAGCCACACTCGACACCCTGCGTGCGTTAAACGCCAACGCGAGTTCGATCCCCTTCGATAAACGTCGGGTCACAGAACACCGAATCGACATCAAGGGCAGCCTGGCCTACCAATTGTTAAAGGGCGACCATTATATCACCACCATCAAAGTGGGATATGGGCAATTTTACCTGTTTAATTCCTTTTCCGACTTTGAAATCGGCGGGCCGCTCTTTGGAGGGGGGGTGGATTGGCAGCTCACTCGGGACTTGCGACTGGATTTTAAAGCTGATGTCACGGCAAATTTGGTGGGCTCCACTACGGGCAGCAACCGAGGGGTTCGGGTTTCGGGTTCGACAAGCCCGTCCCTGTTCGGTGATGCCCAATATATTACCACCTACCAACTCACGGGCACCTGGAACCTCTGGACCTGGGGAAGCCTTCAATTGGGGTGGGATGGGACTGTGTTGCGATTTCGTCGCTCTACCCGCACTTACAACGGCCTGATGTTGGGAATCGTGTTTTAGCCTGAATGGATTTAAGTTGCTGACTTGACCCCTTTTCCATGGTTCGATAGCATAGCTCAGGAGTGGGGTTCTTTGAACATGTCTATGCCCTTTCATCTTCCATGGCCCGCCATCCGAATGGGTCTCATTTTACTGTGGTTAGCCCTCATGGCGTTAATCACGGCCCATATCGGCTCTCTCTTCGTGGCCAAGGCCTTCGGAGGAAAACTGGCCGTTCTTTCCCCCCTTCCCGCACGAGGCTTACAAAAACCCGTATCGGCCGAGACCTCAGCGCATCTCATCTTAAAAAGCCGGGCCTTCCCCCACAACCCGCTTCTCTCGCAGGAGGCATTCTCGACTGACGATCCTTCCCCCATTTCCACCCCCATCTCGCTTGACGTCGAATTAATCGGCACGGTCGCGGGTGGAAGATCGTTAGGGTATGCCATATTGAAGGAACCCAACACCCCCCACCAGACCCTTTATCGGCTCAATGATGAGATTCCCAATGTGGGAAAGTTAATCGGGATTTCACGAAAGGCCATCCGAGTGGCCCTTCCCACGGGACGGGAATTTACCCTAGAAGCCAGTTGGGCAAAAACTCCGATGTCTCCTCCACCTCAAAAGGTGTCTTATACTCCCTCCTCTCATAGGCGGGCCCAACGGACGGTCTTGGACCGGAGAGAAATCCTTGAGGCGTTCTCGAATATGCCGTTGCTCCTGAGCCAAGTTCGAGCCACGCCCAGTTTTTCTCAATCGGGTATGAATGGGGTGGCCTTACAACAAATCAAATCCCCCAGCCTTTTTGAACGACTTGGCTTTCTTGCCGGGGACATCGTGAGAACGATCAATGGCATGCCCATTCAACAGCCTTCGGCATTATTGACAGCACTACAACAACTTCCCAATGAATCACAGATTTCGGTGGAAATCGAACGGCAGGGGAAAAACCTGACGTTACATTATGACATTCGGTAACTTGGCTTTTCTTTTGCTTGTTCTGGCTTTTTGACGAAGAAGATGGACCCTTTCTTAACCCCCGTCGATCTCGAGATTCAATCCTGGCCCTTCCGGGCAAATTTCGCTACATCTATTGGACAACCTCCCTTCTCCTTTGATACAACAATCAATGTCTCTTTACGCTCAACGGGTTTTTCTCCTTCCCCGTTCCCCTGGAGCTGGAGCTCCCTTTCTCCTTTCCATTTTTTCCGCCATTCCGATCCATCTTCCGGTCTTCCATGGGACCCATTTACCGGAAACCGAAGACTTGGGTTCCTTCACATTCATTAGGGATTGGTATTCAACTTTCTTTCTAGGTTATCCAACGGGTCAGGGTAAGCTTTGTCCTTAACAATGGCGTTAATCACTTGATGGAACCCGCTTCATTGGACATTCGATTCCGCCAAGCACATCCCTCGTTCTATTCGGGAATCTTTCGATATCTTTTGCCATTGATCCCTCTTCTTTTTATCGGTTGGTTCATCCTGTGCCTCGGAACGCCTCAGGCTCAAGCCAAATCACCCAAACCACAATCTTTAATCACCTTGGATTTTTCCGACGTGGAAATTCCCGTGCTCACGCGATTTATCAGTGAATTAACGGGAGAAAATTTTGTGCTGGATGAAAAGGTCAAAGGCAAAATTTCCTTATTTTCTCCCAGCAAAGTCACCCCCCAGGAGGCCTATAGGATTTTCCTGTCCGCGATCGAACTCAAGGGATACCGGGTCGTCAAAAAAGGCAGGGTTCGTCAAATCGTGAAGGTTATGCAGGCCCCACCCCAACGGCATATTTTTATGGTGAAACTAAAGAATGCCGATGTGGTCAAAGTTAGCGGTTCGTTATCATCATTAATTTCCACTTCGGCAGGACAAGAAAAATCCAACTCCAAACAACAACGCGTAATCCAGGGAGATGAGTTTGAAGCCCCCGTCAAGGTCTTTTCCGATGCCCCGACGAATTCTCTCATTATCACGGCCACCAGACGCGACTATCAAATTTTGCGCCCTATCATTAAAAAACTGGACGTTCGGCGGTATCAGGTATTCGTAGAAGGGGTCATTTTAGAAGTCTCAGTCGATCGCTTGCGGGAACTGGGCTCCGATCCCGATGCGATTGCCATTTTCAAGGAAGGCCCCATTGCCGGAGCCATTGGGCTTAATAGCGAACCCCTTTCTTCCCTTTCCGCTATCAGTGGCGCCTTCACCGGCTTGTCTTCCGGACTGGTCAGTTTATCTAATTTCAATTTACGGGCCTTCCTTAAGGTTCTTCTCACCTCTACGGACGTGAATGTCCTAGCCACCCCCCAGATTTTAACGTTGGATAACGTCCAAGCCAGCATCAACGTGGGAGAAAATCGCCCCTTCGTGACCGGGTCTGGGACGGTTGGGGCCACAGGAAGCATTTTAACCACCGTGGAACGGAAGGATGTTGGGGTAAGTTTGGAAATTACTCCCCATCTTCTTGAAGACGATATGATTCGCTTAGAGGTGAAACAAGAAATCACGGCGGTCACGAACGACCCCCAAGTCCTTGGCGAAGATGTGGCGGTGGGACCCACCACGACGAAACGATCTGCGACGACCACTATCCTGGCTCGGAATGGCCAAACGGTTGCTCTGGGAGGCTTAATTCGAGAAGATACCAATGTGACACGGAAGAAAATCCCCCTCCTCGGAGACATTCCTATCGTGGGTTGGTTTTTTAAGTCGGATAACACGACCCGGGAAAAACTGAATCTTCTTCTGTTTTTGACGCCCACGATCGTGAAGGATTCTCTGGGAATGAACCGACTGGTGGAAGTGCAAAAAAGTCGATCCGAAGCCTTGAGGGAAGATCAATTATCTGGAAAAAATATGCCGAAATTACACTGGGATGATACCCAAGAGGATTTAAACTCTCCCTATTAAGATTCGCCCATGACTTCTCAGACGGTACCTCAAACTTCAAAACCCTCTTCCATGCCCTCCCCACTTCTTGGGGAAGTATTGGTAGAGCGTTTGGGTCTGCAACCCGAACACGTAGAACGAGCCCTCAATGCCCAAGCCGAGGAAGGCGGTCGCCTTGGGGAAGTATTGGTATCCCTGGGATTTGCGAAGGAAGAAGCCATCATCGAAGCCTTAAGTCTCCAGTGGGGTCTCCCCTCTGCGAAACACCTGGATATGAAGAACGTGCCCATGTCATTGGTCGAACGCATTCCTATTGGGTTTGCCAAACAGTTTCGCCTTCTTCCCCTCTGGGAAAACGATAGGACGGTCGGGATTGCGACACCCGATCCCTTGAATATCTCGGCATTTGACGACCTACAAGTGATGTTTCAAAAACCCATCCAACCGTATTTGGTGGCGTCGACTATTTTGCTCCCGGCCATCAATCAGATCTATGAGCAAACGGCCCATCATCATGCCACACAGGCCATCGAAGATCTTCATGAGGAAGAGGAGTCCCTGGATCGACTCGCTACCCAGATTGATGCCCCTCAGGACCTTTTAGACACGGTGGATGATGCTCCTTTGATCCGACTCGTAAATTCCATGCTCTTTCAGGGGGTTAAACAGCGAGCGAGTGATATTCATGTGGAACCCTATGAACGGGAATTGCTGGTCCGCTATCGCATCGATGGTATTCTGTACCAAGTCTTGTCCCTGTCTCCACGCTTACAACCCAGCATTCTTTCACGCATTAAGATCCTCGCGGGCTTGAATATTGCCGAGAAGCGACTCCCCCAAGATGGCCGTTTTGGTATTACCACGGCCGGGAAACCCGTGGACATCCGGGTTTCGATCATCCCCACCTCCTACGGGGAACGGGCCGTCCTTCGGCTCCTGGAAAAGAACGACCGCCTTCTCGATCTTGGAGAAATTGGGCTCTCTCCCCCCTTGCATTCGACGGTCACCTCCTTACTCGGGCTGAGCCACGGGATCGTGCTCGTCACGGGTCCTACCGGGAGCGGAAAAACGACAACCCTGTATGCCGGCCTTACCCAGATTAATACCTCGGAACGAAACATCTTGACGATTGAAGATCCGGTAGAATATCAGCTCCCCGGAGTCGGACAAATTCAGGTAAATTCCAAAATTGATCTCACTTTTGCCAATGGGCTCCGATCCATCCTTCGACAAGACCCCGACGTCATCATGGTCGGGGAAATTCGAGATCGAGAAACCGCGGAAATTGCCATCCATGCTTCCCTCACGGGTCATCTGGTGTTTTCCACGCTCCATACCAATGATTCGGCCGGGGCCGTGACCCGCCTCATCGATATGGGCATTGAGCCCTTCCTGATCGCCTCTTCCGTGGTCGCGATTATCGCCCAGCGATTACTCCGAGAAATCTGCCCTGATTGTAAAACCCCCTATGAACCCTCCACGGAAGAATTGCAAAAATTAGGCGTCCCACTCTCTCAATTCCCTCAACCCTTACGATTTTACCGTGGGGCCGGCTGCGAGGCCTGCCTCAGCACCGGATATCGCGGACGGGTGGGCATTTATGAAATCCTGGTCATGAACGATGATATCCGTGCCTTGACTTTAGCCCGGGAAGACTCGACCCAACTGCTTCAAACAGCCGTGCAGCAAGGCATGACGACCTTGTGGATGGCTGGAACCGACCGGATTCTTCAAGGGCACACCACAACCGAGGAAGTGGTCCGCGTGCTTCAACAACAGGACACCACGACCCATTCCGAGTAAGGAGCCACTCGTCGATAGCCAGTGTTTCAATTATGGGGGTGTATCGATATCACGGCATTACCACACAAGGGAAAAATATTAGCGGGATCATCGATGCCGATAGTCCCAAGAGTGCCCGCCTCAAGCTTCGCCAAACCGGGGTCCTTCCGGTAGAACTCACCGAACGGGTTCAACGTTTTGATTCCCTAACCAAAGGGAAAAGTCTTTCCTTTTCCCCCTTTCGCCAGCACCGCGCACTCCTGCCCGTTTTCACCAAACAATTATCGATTCTTCTGGAAGCGGGGGTTCCGTTGGTCAAGGCTCTTTCCATCCTAGTCGACCAGGTGGATGATCCAGGCTTTCAGGAGATCCTGTCTGAGATTCGGGAAGGCATCAAAGAAGGTAAATCTTTCGCTGATTCCTTGGCGCCCCACCCGACCGTGTTTACCCCGATGTTTATTCACATGATCAAAGCCGGAGAAGCCGGGGGGATCTTGAGTGAGGTGTTGGTCCGTTTAGCCCAATATTTGGAACGGCAAGCGAAATTAAAAGGTCAGTTGATCAACGCCCTGATCTACCCTGCCCTGATGGCCGGTGTTGGTATCATTATTCTCATTGGGTTGGTCACCTTCGTGATTCCGCAAATTACAGGGGTGTTTTCGGATATGCAAGAAGCTCTTCCCCTCCCGACTATTGTCCTCATGTTCATCAGTACGTTTCTCCAAGACCATGGTGGTTGGTTGCTTATCGGGTTTTTGATCGGCCTGGTCTTGCTCATTCGGTTTTTGTCCACGGTTCGAGGTTCTAAGCTGCGTGACCAGGTTCTTTTGGATCTCCCCTTATTCGGCAAACTGTTTCTGCAGGTAGGCCTTTCCCGGTTTTCGCAAACCCTGGGAACCCTGTTGTTAAGTGGCATCCCACTCTTAGAAGCCCTTCAAATCTCGCAAAAAATTCTTGGGAATCACACACTGGAGAGCATCTTTCAGCAAGCCGCCGATCAGGTTCGGGAAGGTCGAAGCTTGGCCGACCCCTTGAGTTTACAGCCCAGAATTCCCTCTCTCTTCGTAAACATGGTGGCCGTTGGCGAACAGACTGGAGAATTAGAAAAAATGCTGGTAAAAATCGGACAGGCCTATGATGTGGAGGTGGAACTGAATCTCACTCGCATTATGGCTCTTCTGGAACCGATCATGATTTTAATCATGGGCGGAGTCGTGTTATTTATTGTCCTAGCTATTCTGTTACCGCTATTTCAAATGAGTCAAATCATTCATTAAGTCCTGGAGTGATTTCACAGGGAGGTAATGTGACCGTGCACCCACCTGCAACTGGAATTCGAAAACAAGCCGGGTTTACCTTTATCGAACTCATGGTCGTTGTCGCGATTTTGGCGGTGCTCATCGCGATCGTCGCCCCTCGAATATTGGGTAGGACGGATGACGCCAAACGGACAGCTTCCGTCGTCCAACTTCGAAATATCGAACAGGCCCTTCAGCTCTATAAACTGGACACCGGCCTTTACCCGACGACGGAACAAGGGCTTCAAGCGTTAATCACGAAACCTACGGAAGGCAATGTCCCACTCAATTGGCGGGAGGGAGGGTATCTCCCCAAAATCCCCGACGATGGCTGGGGCCGCCCATTCGTGTACCTTAGCCCTGGCGGGCAATATGGAACCGACCGGCTTCGTGATTATGACCTGCTTTCCTATGGGTCTGATGGAGAGCCGGGAGGTGAAGGGAAAAATTCCGATATCCAAAGTTGGGAAGTCGAAAGTCAATAAATGTCCTACTCCTGCGCCTGTTTTTGCTCAAAATGAAGTTTTTCCATTTTCTCCCACCACGGGACCCCCCCCGGGCCTTCAGGGCATTGAAACATTCATTTGCCAAACCTTTACGGATATCCCTCCTCTCTCTTCAAAGAGGATTTACTTTCCTTGAGTTGTTGGTGGTCCTTTTTATCCTTACCATTATGGTGGGCCTGGTTATTCCCAAAATGTGGTCTCAATCGGATCTGAAACATTCTTCACGCCAACTCGCGGGAATCATCCATTCTCTATTCGATGAATCTCGATCGTCCAAGACTCTTTACCGTCTACATTTTAATGTCAGGGAAGGTTCGTATTGGGTCACCGTGTTGAAGGGAAGACAGGAACATCCTGTCGCGATGCCACTGATTGGAGAACGCCACACTCTGCCCTCCGAGGTTCACTTCCATCAAGTCTTGATTGGCTCTCAACTTCGCAAGGGACCCCAATTTATGCAATTTTTTCCCGTGGGCCGTGTTGACCCCACGGTCATCCAATTAACTGACGATGAAAATGTTTTGAGCCTTGTTGTCCACCCCTTAAATGGTACGGTTCGGATCGTCAAAGGAAATTTTGTCCCCAAAAAATGGAACAGGCTTTTATCCTGATGATAAACGGCTTGGTGTTGCCACGTTCCTCCGAGAAGGGAAAGCCCATAGAACATGAGGATCAGTCCGTAGAAGGATTTACCCTCCTGGAAGTCATGGTCTCTCTCGCCATTCTTTCTCTCACCTTAACCATGACGCTTTCTCTCCTCAATCGGAGTGTGGACATCCATATCTCGTCCGAACGTACCACCGTCGCTATTCTGCTGGCTCAGGAGCTTCTCGTTAAGACCGAATTAGGCAGAACTCCTTCTGTAGGAACAACCACGGGCGATTTTGGTTCAACCTTTCCTCAGTTTCGGTGGTCACAAGAAGTAAAATCAACCCTCTTTCCCCAAGTACGAGAAGTCTTGATCAAGGTATTTTGGGGACCCACGACCACTGAAGAAAGTGTCAATCTTTCCACTTATGTCATTACCCAATAACACCTCTTCTCGTTCTTTTCCGATTGGTTCCGGTGTCGGTGGGACCGATGGTTTTACTCTTCTTGAGCTGTTAATTTCCCTGTTTATCGTCGCCATCATTTTTACGGTTCTGACGGTGTCTTTCCGAACGACTCTGCACACCATCGATACGATAGAAGAACGCCGGGAAGCCTTCCGTTCCGGCCGATTGGCCTTCTCATTACTGGTGGATGAATTGCAATCCACAGCATCCCCTTCTTTCAGTCAAGGTTCTCAACTGATCGGCGTCCATGAAACACGCCGTAACGTATCTTTAGATCGGATGGTATTCGACTCGTTTAATTATCGTCGGTATCCCGGTGGAAGATCAGGAACAGATTTGGCACAATTCACCCTGTGGGTTCATCAGGACCAATTATTGCAGCAGGAGACCCCCAGATTGACAGGACAATCCTCTTCGGCCTTTTCGGCCCTACAGGCTACTCGAGACGCAGATATTGAATTTGATTTTTCTTCTGGTATGTATCCCTTGGCCAATGCGGTCAAGGAGTTTCGTTTACGGTACCACGATGGTTCTCAATGGGTAGACCAATGGTCAACGCATACCCTTCTTCAACTCCCGTTTGCGGTATCGTTGGCCATGACCCTTAAGCTCCCCGATGGTGGGACTCAAACATTTTCCACCTTTGTCGGGCTACCGCGTGACCGCCAAAACCGTATTCAATAAGCCCGCTCGTATTTGGGCCATATTTGGGTACGGGCTCTATACTCTGGTGTTGCTGCTCGCGTTTTCTTACTGGATGTTTCCCTATGATCGTTTGCAAGTATGGCTGGAAAACCAACTGCAACAAAAGACGGGAATAGAAATCCTTTCCCAAGACCGGGGGGCAGGCCCCTTCTGGCTGGTATGGCGAAACGCTCGATTTCGGATGCCACAGAATGACGTAGTCAAAAACATTGAATGGCCAAGGATCTTCTTTGAATGGCACCCATTTACCCTTCTAAACCAAAATCTTCAATTGAGTAGTCA
The DNA here is from genome assembly GCA_965223495.1 of Nitrospirales bacterium. GTDB lineage: Bacteria > Nitrospirota > Nitrospiria > Nitrospirales > UBA8639 > Nitrospira_E. Next base: position 2,706,692 of record OZ245001.1, read on the forward strand.
TTTGGCATTACTGGATGGGGAAGGACGGGGGACCCTCAATCTGGGACTTCTATCCCTTGCTCCCCAAAATCACCTGACCCATTCCTTTTCACGATTAGATATGTCTCCCTTAAATCTTCCCCTGTTGCGGCAGGGTCGGGCCACCGGGACTCTGACCTTTCGCTGGCAAGGGCCCCATCACTTCGCCGGTGATGGAGAGTTCGCTCTTACGCTCTCAAATTTCACAATCACCCCTCCTCCTGGAATGCCCCAGAAGCTTCCCTCCCTGAAATTTTCCTCTCTCTCAGGGACCCTCACCTTACAAGAAAGACAGCTCCTCCTCCAGGGTTTCCAGTTGACAGGAGAGGATCTCACGGTATCAGGACAGGCAACTCTTTCTTTCCAGCGTAATTTTCGAGAAAGTCAATTGGAAGGGTCTGGGACCCTTTCTCTGGGAGCAACACTTTTTCAACAATTTCCCCAGTTGGGTTTCCTCAATCTTGCCCCCGATCAACCTTTTCCGATTACAATATCCGGTACCTTGGCAAGGCCATCTGTTCGCATACACAATTCGCCCATCCCGGTCAAATTTGATGCCGGGACGATCGACAGACTTGCTCCCTATGTTGCCCTTCGCTTGAAACAATTGAACGCTTCAGAAAAGTAGGATTACCGCCCATGAGTCTTGGCATGCTGGGTTTAGATATCGGAACCGCTTCGATAAAAGCTGTGGTCTTTCGAAAGGGAATGAATCGATCCACCTCCTTAGTGTGCCGAGGATGTCGCTTTCCGGAACATTTTGGAAAAGAACCTTCCAAAGAAGAATTGGGGGACTTTATTCGAAGGTTTCTAACCCGTCACCGCCTTACGGGCCTCCCCACCATTGCATCGATTCCGAGTTCTTGGACAATTTCCCGGATTCTGACATTTCCGTTTTCCAACCCCAAAAAAATTTCCAAAGTCCTACCCTATGAGTTGGAACCGCAAATTCCTTTTAGCATCGACGATTTACTTTTGGATCATCAAATACTGTCGACCTCTACGCAAGGGACCCGGGTGTTGGTTCTGGGTATTCCTCACGACCGAGCTCAGTACATTGTCGATACCCTCTCCCATGCCGGGGTCGATTTACGCGCTTTGGAATCCCAAAGTTTGGCCATGTTTAATACCTTTCGCTGGGCCTTTCCCTCCCCAAAAACCGCTCCCACCCTATTAATCGATGTGGGTCAATTTTCTACCACCCTCGCACTCGTCGGCCCTCATGGTCTTGCTGGACTTCGAACCCATTTACTGGAGAAAAACTTCTTGGCGTCGGAAATTCATCAAGAACAGACCGGCGCCCCTCCACTTCCTAACCCCATGGAGCCATCACGTGAATTTCCTTTTTCAGAAAAAGAGAACCAAGACCCGTCTAAAGGCCTTGATCTCCTCATTCAAGGCATGAAGATGACCATTCGGGTTTTTGAGGAACAACTCGGCCAACCCATTCAACAAGGATATCTGTTCGGCGGATGTGCCAACTTGAAAGAGCTACCGGATTTTTTCCAAACCCAACTGGGGGTTCCCCAGCTCCGTGTTTGTCCCGTTTCCGTCCGCAAACATCATCTCTCCCCGATTTTTCTTCCGGCATTTGGTCTATCCGTTAAATTTCTCGTACGGCCTCATGGATCCACCATTAATTTTCATCGAAAAATGGATGGGGGCCACAACGCCTACAACTCCTCTAAACGGCTCTGGAAGCATGTCGCTGTGGCGGCCAGCCTTGTGGCGATCCTGGGCCTGGCCGATTTCTTTATTCATTCCCATTTGAAAGAAACCCACTACCTCGAACTCAAGGCTCAATTGCGCGAACAATTTCACACCTTGTTTCCCAACACTAAACTGGTGGTCAGTGAAGTTCAACAAATTCAAACTCAGGTAGTACGCAACCGCCGTCTCTTAAATTATTTTGGTGGAAGCCAGCAAACGATCCTCACGCTCCTTGCCGAAATCAGTCAGCGGGTCGGCCAAGAAAAGGATACCGAAATTCACTCTGTTATGGTCGATAATACCTCCATGCAATTTGAAGCTACCACGAGTTCATTTGAAGCGGTGGAACGGATTCGAAAAACCGTCATGGAAGTCCCATGGTTTCAGGAGGTTAAAGTCATTGATGCCCGAATCGGCACCGACTCCAACCGCGTCAATTTTGGGCTTTCCCTCAATATAGGAGCAGCATAATGGTGGCCTTGCGAGAATGGTTCGATCAATTGGCCAACCGGGAAAAGCTGCTATTGTTCGGAGGAAGTATCCTGATTGTTGGCTTTCTTTTTGCCGAATTTTTGATCCTGCCGAAGGTTGACCGCCTGGCCCAATTAGATCGGTTAATCCCAGAGAAAGAAAAAGAATTGCAATCCTTTGGGAGACTGAGCCAAATTTATCAGGAAGGTCGTGAACAGCTAGACCACATCAACGGAAAACTCCAAAAACAACCTCCGCATTTTTCTCTGATTTCCTATATCGAAAAACTTACGATCACGAAGCGTTTACAAGATTCCATCGTCGGCCTTCGCCCACAGGTCTCAGCCCCTTTCGAAGGATTTCAGGAAACCACAGTAGAAGTGGTTCTGGAGGCCCTTACCTTGAGTCAAACCGTTTCCCTCATCCAGGAACTAGAGGATTCCCCCTACCATATTCAAATTAAACAGTTCTCCATGAAATCTCGATTTTCAGATCCATCACTTCTGGACGTCCGAATCGTCGTCTCTGGTTATGCCTCCTCTCCGGCCAAGCAATCCCCTCAACGATGAATCGGGCCTGGCCCTTTTTATGACGATCGTGACGGTGGCCCTGCTGGTCATGTTGATTGTTCAATTTGATGTCAGAACAAGAATGACTGCCAAGGAGACCGGTCATTTCCGTGATGGCATCAAAGCCACCTCACTAGCCAAAGCCGGGGTCGCCGCGGCTAAGGGAGTCCTGGAGACAGATGCTAAACGAGGCGGTCCCCTAGATACCTTGAAGGACATATGGGCCAAACCCGTCCCACCCTTTCCTGTCAATGATGGATCAGTGGGGGTTCAAATTTTCGATGAACGAGGAAAATTCAACCTCAATATGCTGGCCTCAATCACCGATCCTCGAATACAAGCTGAACAGGTCACTCGATTACGAGCCCTCTTTGAAAGAATAAGCGTTAACCCTGATCTGGTTGATAGTATTGCCGATTGGATTGATGCCGATGGGGAGCAACGTCCTTTTGGAGCCGAGTCACCCTATTACGAATCTTTACCTCAACCTTACAAAGCCCAAAATCAACAACTCCAAACCCTTTCAGATCTTACGTTAATCAAAGGGATTTCAGAGGAAATTTTTCTTCGGCTCCAACCCTTTATCACGATTTACCCGTTCGGTGGTGATGGGATGATCAATATCAATACCGCACACCCCTGGGTCATCGAGGGGCTCGATCCAAGAATTACTCCGGAGTTAGCTTCACGAATTGCTCAACGTCGCCCGTTCACGAACAAATTGGCCTTAGACCAAGTGAGTGGGATGCAAGACATTGCCAAAACCTTACGACTTCAAAAACGATATGATATTAAGAGTGACTTGTTCTTGATAATCTCTGAAGGAACGGTGCAAGAAACCAGGAAAATCGTGAAAACGGTCGTAGTACGAGGGACGGAAGTCCCTTTCCAAACCCTTTATTTTCGTATTGAGTAATCTGAGATCACCTTTTTATGGAAGCCTGGCCATTCAGGGCCAAGATTCCATTCCCCCGATGTCATCCCCCCTCCTCACCGGATTTCAGCCAATAAGTTCGGGAAAATAGGGGGCTAGCCATCTCCTCTCCTGATTTCTTAGAATAGATCAATAGCAGCAAAAACCATCCTGGACCTTTACTAAAGGACGACCCCATGAGATTTCCACACCTTTTCTTGATCATCGGGCTATCACTGACCATGACCACTCCCTCTTCGGCCTATCAGGAAATCTCGGTATCCAACGGAGGGACCATAACCGGAAAGGTCCTGCTGAATGGCAAGGAACCGGCTCCGTTGGCTTACAGCCTCATCACGAATAACGACACCGAATTTTGTGGCCGTATTTCTACTGGAACGGGGTGGCGGTTGGTTGATGAATTTCAGGTCGCTCCCGATGGAGGCCTCCAGAATGCGGTGGTGTTTTTAGAAGGGGTCCATAAAGGGAAACCTTTTCCGGAGGAAATGCCTGCCAAAGTGATGGTCCAGGACTGTGTGTTCTCACCCTGGATCTTAGTCGTCAAAAACAAGCAGCCCATTCATGTGACGAATATGGATCCTATCATTCATGATGTCCAAATGTATGAAACGGCACCGTTTGGGACAAAAGTCATGCTACATCGTCCCCTTCGATTAAACCCCTTCCACCCTAAAAATGTCCTCAAAGACCACCAGCATAAACCCGGGGACGCGATGATCGATACCATCAATTTCACCCAGGGCCGACGGACATTTTTCCTGGAATGCGGCTTTCATCCTTTTATGCAAACCTGGGGTCTTGCCGTGACGAATCCCTATTTCGCCATTACCGATGAGGAAGGACATTTCACTCTTTCTGATGTTCCCGAAGGGGTGTATCAGTTGGTGACCTGGCATCCCGGCATGGCGGGCTTTTTAGATATGAAGGTGGTGGTTCTTGCCGGGGAAACACTGAAAACCCGTATGGAGTTCCAGGAACCCAAAGACCGACATGTGGCCCATAACACCATGCTCCCGAACTATCGATTTGGGAAACGTGCCTTGGAACGCGAAGGAAAAGTGGTGGATATTCAAGTCACACACGAAACCCAGGAATCTCACGAAGGACATTAAAAGAGGAGTTTCGTTCTTTATAACTTGGGTGAGCTAGGAGGGTTTTTGAATCGCCGAATGGGTGGAGAGAAGAGTCTTCAATTCCTGCCCGGTCATTACTTCTGCTGCCAACAACTTTTCTGCACCTTCAACTAACACTCCCCGTAAGTCCTTGAGCAAATTTCGGACTTTTACCCCTTGCTCCTCGATGAGCCGTCGAACTTCCTGATCAATTTCTTGGGCCGTCTGTTCGGAATAGGTGGCCATATTTTGGACGTCGGGATTTTTGAGAAACGTAGGCTGGGCCGAATCATCGAGGGATACCGTCCCCAACCGGTCACTCATTCCATAATCCTTGATCATCCGCCTGGCGATCGCGGTGGCCTTTTTGAGATCATCTGCAGCCCCTGTGGAGACTTCACCAAACACCAATTCTTCGGCTACACGCCCACCCAATAACACGGCAATTCGATTTTCAAGCTCAGTTTGGGTGAGTAAATATCGATCCTCCGTAGGCAATTGCAGAGTATACCCCAATGCAGCAATCCCTCGGGGAATGATAGAAATTTTCTGAACCGGATCAGACCCTGGCAACGACAAGGCAACCAAGGCATGGCCTACCTCATGGTGGGCGACCCGCCTCCGTTCATCTTCACTCAAAACACGGCTCTTTTTTTCTAACCCGGCCACGACTCGCTCCACCGCTTCTTCAAAGTCCGCTTGCTGGGCCTGCTCTCTTCCCCTCCGAATAGCCAATAAGGCGGCTTCATTCACCACATTGGCCAAATCAGCCCCGACCATACCAGGGGTCATGGCCGCAATCTTGTCTAATTCCACATCGGGAGCCAGCGTAATGGTTTTGGCATGAATGGCCAAAATCGCCGCACGACCCGATCGATCAGGCCGATCCACCAACACCTGCCGGTCGAATCGCCCCGCTCGCAACAAGGCCGGATCCAGAATTTCAGGCCGATTCGTTGCGGCTAAGATGATGACCCCAACACGCGGGTCAAATCCATCCATTTCCACCAATAACTGATTGAGCGTTTGTTCCCGTTCTTCATGCATCATGGGACCCGTGCCCCGTGCCTTTCCTAACGCATCGAGCTCATCGATAAAAATAATACACGGGGCTTTGCCCTGAGCTTGTTGAAACAGATCTCGAACGCGCGCGGCTCCCACACCCACGAACATTTCCACAAACTCCGAGCCGCTGATAGAAAAGAAGGGGACTCCAGCTTCTCCGGCTATCGCTTTTGCCAAGAGGGTTTTTCCGGTACCCGGAGGGCCCACGAGTAGGACACCCTTAGGGATCCGGCCACCTATGCGGGTAAATTTTTCGGGGGTTCGTAAAAACTCCACGACCTCCAACAATTCTTCGGTCGCTTCGTCAACTCCCGCCACATCTTTCATCCGAGTCGGAATATCCTGCTCCATAAACACTTTGGCCTTGGATTGTCCGATCCTCATAAAACTCCCCCCGCCCCCCTGTCCCAGTTTCCGGAGTAACCAAAACCAAATACCCGCAAAGAGAAGAATGGGAACGACCCAGGACGCCACATCCTTCCACAGAGTACTGATCACGACTCCGGCAAACTCCACTTGCTTGTCTTCCAAAAGCCGAACAAGATCCGGATCGTTCACTCGAACAGTTTGGAACCATTGCGGGTCTTCGCCCTCTCTCCCGGGTTTTAATTTTCCATGAATAACCGTTTCGGTAATGGAAACCTCTTGCACCTTATCCGCTTGCACCCATTCCTTAAATTGACTATATGGCACTTCATCCATATGCTGAGAAGCCACATAGACTTCTTGAAGGATGATTAATCCCCAAAACGCGAGGATAAAATACCAAATAAAGACTCGATACTTTTTCTCCATTCTCCTGCTCCCGCTCCCTCTAGGGCCTTGGCTCATTTTCCTCTTTGTACTACTGTACCCAAGATTGTAAGATGCGTCTATTGACCAAATAAAAAACACCGCGCCTACAGGCACGAGAACAAAGGGATTACACTCATCTTTCCTCTTTCCTTTCCCGCATGTGTAAGGGTTGCAAGGAACCCCTTTCGAATGCACTAGGACTTCCATGGAGCTCATCAATCATCCTCATTTTCCCGTCTGGATTCTTCTCAGCTTTCTCGTGGGCGGGGGGCTAGCCTGGGCCATTCGGTCTCTTCTGGCCCGTTCACAAACATTACAAGCCTTGGCGGAACTCCAATCTCAGAACGCCACGGTCACCGCTCAGGCACAGCAGCGACAACATCAAATCGATTCGCTAGTACTGGACAATACAACCTTACGAGAAAATCTTCGCCAATTGGAGAAAGCCAAGATCGCCGCGGAAACGACCCTTGCCTGTTCAGAAGAACATTTTGCCAAACAACACCATTTCCTCAACGAAGCCCAGGCCAGCTTGTCCGACACATTTCGCTCATTGGCCTCGGAAGCTCTGGCAGGAAGCAATCAAGGATTCCTCACGCTGGCAGAAGAAAAATTTAAAGCTTTGAAAGACGAAGCGGCGGTTGAACTGCTGAGTCGTCAGACCGCGATTGAAACTCTGATTCAACCTCTCAACGAATCTCTTCAGCGATATCAACATGAGGCCAAAGAATTGGAAGATAAGCGGCTGCGGGAACTCAGTGCTGTGAGTGAGCAATTGCGCCAATTAGCCTCCACCCAAACCAACCTACAAATGGAAACCTCCAAACTCGTCAATGCGCTACGCTCTCCACATATTCGAGGTCGTTGGGGAGAGATCGCCCTTCGGAAGACCGCCGAATTATCCGGCATGTCCGCCCATTGCGATTTTTCGGAACAAGTGAGTGCCACCGCCGACACAGGGAGACTTCGGCCCGATATGATCGTCAAGTTGCCTGGAGGGCGCGAAGTCGTGGTTGATTCAAAGGTTCCGTTACATGGCTTTTTAGAAAGTCTGGAATCTCAAACCGAAGAAGCCCGGATGGCCGCCCTTACCCGTCATGCCGCCCACGTGCGGACCCATGTAAACACGTTGGCCTCAAAAGAGTATTGGGAGCAATTTCCGGCTGCCCCGGAATTCGTCGTCCTCTTCATCCCCAATGATTCTTTTTTAGCTGCCGCCGCCGAACAGGATTCGTCTTTGGTAGAAAAAGCCTTACAAAAAAACGTGGTCCTCGCCACCCCCACAACCTTTATCGCCTTATTACGAGCCATTGCCCATGGATGGCGCCAAGAGCAAGTGGCTAAGGGAGCACACCGCATTAGTGCGCTGGGACAAGAAATGGCGGATAGGATGGGGACCCTGGTGGAGCATTTTTCCAAGGTGGGGACCTCGCTTAGCCGAACTGTAGAATCCTACAATGCTACCGTTGCATCCCTGGAAAACCGAGTGCTCCCATCAGCGAGAAAATTCAAACAGCTGGGGGTCAACACCCGAAAGGATATTCCCGAACTTCGATCGGTTGAACCCATAATCAATACGAGTGTCTCCCCCCCAGAATCTCTGGATCCCCCTAGTTCCTCACTATAATTCCGGAAAAAATTCCCCTTCTTGGAAGCTTGACCCTGAAAAAATATGCGCTATTCTTAATAAAATCAGGGCACATTACCCGGATTTTCTCCTATGGAGAATAGGAAAAGTCATTGAAAAAGAGGTGATTCGGTGGACACGTTTCCCATGTTTCTGAAAGCTTCGGTTTCTTGCCGGTTGACGAGTTGGAAAATAGGCCTGAGTGTGCTCATTCTTAGCCTGGCCTTCCCTTTCGGAGGATGGGCAAAGGATCCCAATAATCCTGAAAACTCGAAAAAATTCCTAGAAATTCCTCTTTCATCGGACCAAATTCCCCAGATTCTTCGATTTCCCCTCCACGAACAACAATCTATCCGCTATTTCAGCGCGGGATTGGGTAAAGAAGAGCGAAGTTTGTCTTACCCCCCCTATTCCCTCAAGTTAATCTTTGTCCAAGAGGGAGGAGCGTATATGGCTCGGATTGGGGTAGATATCGTTTCCGAATTTATTTTATTGGCCTCCATCCCCCCCGAGCATGTTCAAGGCCCCTGGTTGTTTATTAACCTTCCCAAGGGATCATACATAGTTAATGCTACGGACTCTTCAGGGAGAAAGCTGACTAAAACAATTAGGGTTTCCAATAATCAGACAACCGTGTCGTATTTTCGTTGGCCATAATACAGCCTGTGCTCAGAAGATCATTGCCCGACAAGTCTAGATAAGAGCATCAGAAATAACTAAAAAAGGCCAAAGTAAAGTGCGGTTGGGCACATTCTTTACACCTATTTTTCACGAAGTCCAGCACCGTTTTTTTGCAAAATCAAAAATTTTGGAATAAAGTCCCCCCCTCAGAACCAACCATACGTCTTTCCCAAGCATTTTTATTTGGAAAATACGTAGACACAGAAATTCCAATAGGGACATTACTCATTAATGGCTAAACCAGCCTAAGGTTTTTCCCTAAAGTGAACTCCAGGATGTTTTTTGGTTTTAGGAATGAAAGGCCTCGTAACCAAATGGGAAAAACATGTTTTGCGCTTATTGAATTACGTGTAAACACGTATTATCCCGGCTATGGGATAACTGTCAGTAATGCGAGTTTTTGTCCAATAGTCTACAATGATAGTTGGGTTGTCAGCCCTGGGTACCCAATTATGAGGAATTTTTAATACTTCATTAATCTTGACTTAAGGTCAAAAGGCTATATCTAGAATATAGCACTATACCTTACTAAAGCGATTTCACCCAGAAGGAGATACACATGGGACACTTCGGAATTCAAAAAAAGACCACTACCCGCGTTAAGCGTGCACCGAAGGCCCCTCCAACGGCACACGATAACAAACCGACCGTTTTAAAGGTTGAAAAAAGTTCTGACACGGATACTTGTACACGTTGCGGCGGATTTATGGTTTCTCACTGGTGCATGAACGTCAATTACGATGCCGGGGGGATGGAGATCCTTACCAAGCGATGCTTGCAATGCGGTGAGGTTATTGATCCAGTAATTTTGGAAAACCGTCAAAACCCCCAGCGTGAAATTATGAAGAAAAAGACACGCCCCTTGTTGTCCAGACCCTTAGCGTCTTCCAAAAGCAAGGGATCAGGGATGAGCTGCTCTTCATTTGCTTAAACCTGTCCCCTTCCTGTTTTTTAAGGGTCGGTTGGACCACCCACAAGGGAGAGTAGGAATTGGCTCCCTGAGGATACGAAGACTAAATAATTGTTCAGTCTATCCTCCCCAGGATAATCTCAGGCGGCGAGTTTCCCCTCTTTCTTGTGGGCCCCTTTTCTTGAAGGGGCCCAAATCCGGAAAGCCGGAATTCACCACCCAACTTTCTTCCTCACCACTTCTCGCTGTACCCCCGTTTTTCGCTGACATGGACCAATCAATTATTGGGTACCATCAAGATGAAGAGGGGCATTGGGTCGCCGACTTATCTTGTGGACACGGCCAACATGTTCGCCATAACCCTCCATTAAGTTATCGGCCTTGGGTTCTTTCAAGAGAGGGACGGCAATCCTTTATCGGGTCTACCTTGAAATGCAAAAAATGTGATGAGAAGTAAGGAGGGTGGTCACTCACTTCCCCCTGCTCTGTTGGCGTTTCTTTCTGCCCCACGACAAGACGATTGGCGATCTCGTAAAGCAGGACCAATAATCCGGCAATCTGAAGTAATTGAAAATTCCCCCGGTGGAAAGGAATAGGGTATGAGGTCCTCACACATCCCACATTAAGGATTGTGCCACATCGCCCCTTCGTGATGCTCGGTGATTTGTGGCGTTATCTTCACAGTATCCCCGTTCTGGACCATATCATCCAAAGTGGAAATTTTCTGGTTAATCGTCAACATCAATTGGTGGGCCCGCAGAAATGGTAGGAGACCCTCAAAATGATCAGGATACTCTTCTAAAAGCTGCCGAAGGGATACGCCCTCTTTCAAAACAATTTCAATTTCAGGATCCTCAACCGCTTCACGAAGCACATGCCCATAGATCAAAATTTTAACCATACCACCTTCCCTATGAGTTTCTGAGTGATTAATCGTTCTCCACCGCGAGACTTATTCGAGAGAATAACGATTACCGTTGATCGGTAGCTTGAATCTCCTCCCACATGATCTCAGCAATATGTTTGACCTTCGCGGTCCCCTTGAGCCCATTCTTTAACTGAATCATACAAGCGGGACAACTGGTGGCGACCACCTCTGCCCCACTCTCCTGAATTACCCGTCGCTTTCGTTGAAAAATTCGTTGTGACACCTCATAATTTTTAACGATGTAGGTCCCAGCTCCCCCCGCGCACCGGTCGGCATCTGGCATTTCCACAAAATCCCAATTCGAAGCAGACTTTAACAATTCACGAGGGGCCCGGGAAACGCCAGCTGCTCGAAGATGACAGGACGAATGATAGGTTATGGTTCCACGTTTGTTTCCTGAAGAAGATCTTTTGGTTTTCTCCCTCGATTCCAATCCCTGTTCCACCAGAAATTCAGAAATATGTTTCACCTTTTTTTTTAACGCCCTAGCTGCAGTTTCCTCCGGTTCCCCCTGAAACAGACCTGCATAGTCCTTTAAACTCAAGGTACAAGACGCACACCCCGTCACCACCGTTGTAAAGCGTTCGAGATTGATAATGTTTTCTCTGGCTCCTTCCTTCATCAATTCCCGCAATCCATAGGTTTCGATCGGAGTTCCCGAGCACCGTTGTTTCGGAAGGGCGACCTTCACCCCATGATGTTTGAGGAGCCCAATGATCGCATCCCCTACCCCATCCTGAAAATAATTGGCCGCACACCCATGGAAATAGGCCACAGAAGCTTGTTGAACATGGTCAGGGTGACAGAGGAGAGCGTGCCGATCACGTAAATGCCGCGTCGCTAAAGATGGAAGAAGCAAGTCTTGGGGAAGCCTCGCAGTAGAGGCCAATTTTCCCAACAAGGGCTTCGTGAGCGTTTCTAATACCCTTCGAATCATAGGGCGATCCCAAAGTCCTTGGGAATGAGCCAACATTTTTAAAAGGGGTTCAAAAATTTTTGGGCGGGCATGCAGACCGAAGATTGCACGGGCCATTTGATTAGGCTGTTCAGCTCGTCGCTGAAGGATAAGGTCAGAGACGTCGACCCCGGCTGGGCAAATCGTGCGACAGGATTTGCAGTTCAGACAAGCTTCCACCACTCGTTCAGAATTTAAGTATTCATAATCGTTGGCGGTAACAATCTCAAACCATCCTCGCGCACTCATATCTTCCGACTGAAACACATCATAGACCGGGCATACAGAATTACATTTGGCACAAGTCGCACAAGGTTTCCCCATGCGTTCAAAGTCAATATGTTGGGTAAACGAGGCTTGGCTGATTTTCACTCCAGGATTCATCAATCCATTTGGGTCAAATGCCTCTTTGACCCGCACAAAGAGTTGATACACCTCCTCCCCATACATCGCACGCACCATCTCGGCCCGTATTCGTCCATCCCCATGTTCTCCACAAATAGAACCCTCAAACCGATCGAGGACGGTTTGATGAATTTCTTGATGGGCAGCAATCATCGTTTGAAAATCTAGTTGGTTGTGCAGATCCAGGAGAGGCACTATATGCGCATTCCCATTGCCCACGTGACCAAAAATGGCGACAGGAACCGCTTGCTGGCCAAAATAGTCCTCTAAATAACGAATCAACTCCCCAATTCGTGGAGCCGGCACCACCACATCATCCACGAAGTTAATCGGTTTCTTCTTGGGGTCAAAGCGATACAGAGTGGGATATAAGGCCTTCCGGGCCGCCCATAATTGCGCTTGTTGTCCGGGATCCGTCGCGAACTGGGGCGAGGAAGCGAGAGGAAAATTCCGGCAAATCTCGTCCAATCGTTCACCCCGACCGTCTCCTTGTTGTTGATCCAATTCAATGAGGAGCGTCGCGGCGGCTTCTCGGGGGATATTGTGGGAAGCTCGCCCGATCAAATCGAGCGTATTCCCGTCCATCACCTCCAAAGCATTGGGGAATAACTCCAATAAATGTGGGACGGCTTCTCCCAGTGCCTCTAAATCACGAAAATGAATCAACCCGGTGACCGTGGAATGGGGACGGGGCACCAACGCCACCTTCGCCTCACTCACGATTCCGAGCGTCCCCTCACTGCCAATAAAGAGTTTGGGTATCTCAAACATACCTTCCGTGATACCTGCAGCCAAATCAAAGAGGTTATACCCGGAACTGTTTTTGCTCACCCTAGGACGCTTGGCGAGTAGAGCCCCTCGATTCTCCTGAACAAGGTCCCAAACCTGACGCAGTGAAGACTGCCCACCAAGAAGCCCGTCTAATCCACTCTCAGGGAGGGATATAGATCGGGCATCCAACCACCCATCTTCAAGCAGCCGAATCCTGAGGCTATGAACATTGTCTTTCACGGACCCATACCGCAACGTATGGGGACCAGAAGAATTATTGGCCAGCATCCCCCCCAATTTACACATATCCCCACTGGATGGATCCGGGCCATACATGAGTCCCCAGCGAGCCAAATGTTTATTGAATTCATTTAGGACCAAACCCGGCTGGATCCGTGCCCATTGCTCCTCCGGGTTGACCTCTAACACCCGATTCATCCGTGAAATATCCACGATAATTCCCGGACCAATCGCGGAACCAGTTAAATTGGTTCCTGCAGCGCGGGGGGTAAGGGGAATCCCTCGCCGAACCGCGTAGTCCATTACCACCTCGATGTCTTCCTCCCCTTCCGGGAGGACCACCGCTTGGGGTGGAATGTTGTATATACTGGCGTCCACGGAGTAGGCCTTTAGTGTGGCCCAATCCCAGCGGACTCGGTCTGGATGAAGGAGCGAAGCTAAATCGGCCCCTATGGCAGATTTTTTTTCAGGAAGAATCAAAGACATAAGCCCCAACTCATACCAAAAGGGTTTGTTGCTTATTGTAGAGAAGAAGACGAGGGGCCAACAAGCACAGGGAGGGAATGTATTCGTCGGGGTTATTTAGGCCGAGAGATCTTGAACGTGCGGAGGAGATTCTCCATCCTTCGTGGCCTCGAATGGCAATTCTAAAGGGAACGCTTCTGAATTTCCCAGATCTTTAAATTCTTTTAACGGTGGAAGGTCGCGAAGGTCTCGCAATCCAAACCGCTGAAGGAAATGTTTATTCGTCCCATACAGCATGGGACGACCTGGGATATCCTGACGGCCGACTATTTTAATCAGTTTCTGGTCTAGGAGAGTACGAAGGACACCAGACGTCTCGACACCTCGAATCTTTTCAATTTCCGCACGGGTTATGGGTTGTTTGTACCCGATAATCGCTAGGGCCTCCAAGGCCGAACGGGATAATTTGGTCGAGGATTTTGTTTTGGAAAATCTTTTGACGAAGACACTCACCTCCGGGCGTGTCACCATGACAAATCCGCCGGCTACCTCTTGAATCTGAAGCCCACGACCGGCCTTTGCACACTCCTGTTGAAGGTCCTGGAGCGCTGCTTTCACGACCGATTTCGGAACATGATCGAGCACAGATATCAACCGTTCACAGGTCACAGGCTCATGCGAGACGAATAACAGCGCTTCAATGGCACCCCGGACCTCTTGAAGGTCCATCGACTCTTCCTGATCATGTTCTTCAAGATCGGGAATATTTGGGGTCCCATTCCCATTTCCATTGAGGGAAGGTTCTATTGAAGGAGGGGTAAACTCCCTGTCTTCTTCCAAGGAATTGGCTGTGACATGCCCCTGATTCAAATCGGGTGTGGTGATCATCCTTGCCTCCCTATTCCTATAAGGACTGGTCCAGTCCATTCATGAATTTGCCTCATTCCGTATTCATTCATCATTTTAGCTTTCGTTTTGCCCATGACCCCTCTTCTTCACCCCACAAAGTCCAGAACGAACTCAATTGGTTCCCATTTCTGTTCCAAGGGTCTCTAGCCCCTCCCCTGGCAAAAAACGTCGGGTGACATGAATAGGACCAAACCACTCTCCTTGAAAGAGACGAACAAGGTTCATCCGAACCAACTCAAGTAGGGCTAAAAAGGTACTAACGATCAAGGGACGAGACCAGGAATCCTCAAACAACCCCTCAAAAGAGACCGTCGATTCATGCTCCAGACGTTCAAGAATATGTTGAATCCGGTCTTGAACGGTCCAAGTTTCCGGTGTTAATTCTACGAATCGATCGGAGGGTACCCGGTCCAGCACACCCTGTAAAGCATTTAGAAGATCAAAAATTTGCAAATCGTCCGTCGGAACTTCTTCTTCATCCTGCGCTTCGATGACAGGGACCGGATCACGAAAAAAAGATTCCTTCCATATCCGCTCCCGCGCCACCAAACTCCCGACAGCATCCTTAAACCGCTCATATTCGATGAGTTGACGAACTAATTCACTCCGGGGATCTAGAGACTCTTCATCTTCGGCCTCAACAGGATGCTCCTTGGGAAGCAACATCCGAGATTTTATATGAAGGAGTGTCGCTGCCATAACCAGGAATTCCCCTGCCAAGGACAAATTCAGGGTCTTCATTAAGGAAAGATATTCCAGGTACTGCTGCGCGATTAACGCGATAGGAATATCATAAATGTTAATTTTTTGTTTGCGAATCAGATGGAGAAGAAGATCCATCGGACCAGTGAAGGCCTCAAGCTTCACCTGATAGGGATTTTCTTCATCCAGGTCGGAAAGATTCAAGGAAGGAGCAAAATCCAAACAAACACACCTTTCTGCAAGAATGGAGAATGCAGAATATGCTTTTGGTATACCATCTTTTGTGGGAACCCGCAATAGCCCCGCTAAATATAGGGGGTTATTGTGAGGGAGAGTTACGAGATTTTCGGGACAACAGATAACCCCCACCTAACAAAATCATCCCCAAAACAATAAGTATTTCAACGGATATCCCTTCCCCCTGACCAGAAACCGTAACCTCCGGAGAAATATTACTTTCCAAAAAAATGGGCTGGATCATAAATTTGGCCCCAGAGAAATCATGTTCATTGGCGAATTGGGCTTTCGTAAAATCGACCACACGGTCAAACTCACCGTCACGAAAGGAAGCCTGTTGAGCAAACGTGGAAAACCGAAAATACACTTCGTACTTGGCCTTCATCCTCGAAAAATCAGCGGGTCCAGAAAAGATGGAGCCCGAAAACCCTGTCCCGCCGGCAAAAAATGTGTTTGGAAAGGCCGCAGTGTTCCGAAAGGCGACTTCCAGGAACTCCGCGACTCCCATAAACCTTGCTCCCGAAAAGGTGACAGCATCATGAAACTGAGCCTTGTGAAATCGAGTATGCGTGCCAAAGGTCACTTGGGAAAAATCCACAGGTCCATCAAATTGGGCCCCGATAAAAAACGTCTCACTGTTCACTTCTATTTCAGAAAAGGTCACGGATTCTGCGAAGACCGTCCTGGAAAAGTCCACCGATTGGTCAAACACACTTTGAGAAAGGTTGACCTCACCCAACACCACTAATGCTCCATCGACCAAATTCGTGGCCAAGACTTTTTCGAACTGGGCATCACGAATATGGACGGAACCCGCGATAACCCGAATTTTCTCGAGCCCCTGTTCCTGGAAACGGGCCCGTATACTTGAGGGGAGATCCGGTAGGGAGGAAAGGTCTTGAAGCGGTAACTGATCCAACATCACACTCTCGGCAATCACCACTCCCTTTAAATCCAGACTGTGCCCTTGGGCCAACGCCGAAAGCAATTGCTCTGGTTGAACGGCATAGTCCTGCCGTTGTCCCGGCAAGCAAGGCCCCTCCACATGAATCCATAGCGTGTATCGAATGTGTTCGGGTGGGTCAACCAAACCACAGGCATAAAGAGTTTGGAAAGTGCCCAAATGAATTAGGAAAAGAATCGAGGTCGCGAAGAGCCCTTTTATCCAATTTGGGATGATCCATGCACCGACTGTATCTCCACACTCCGAAATACCCATTGGGAAGGAAGGGAATAAGTTCACGGGAGAGAGAAACCCAGAAGGAAAAGGAGGAAGGGGCTGTGGCATGGCGGCAAGTCTTTACCCACCACACACCCCCACCCCTCTCCCTGAAAAAGTGGAACCCAGCGTCACCAATACTTCAGGCAGTCGATGTCTTCTCAACTGGTTGGGATCCATCTGGCTCTACCGGCTCGGTCGGGGAGGCTTCGGATGGATCAGGGGGCTTTGATGGGGCGGCTGATGGTTTCTCGGCCGAAGGAGCTTTGGAAGGCTCGGGAGCTGGAGGTTTGTTAGGATCCTTAAAAGCTAAATAAAATTCTTTCCGATCATATTCCGTATGGGTTAATGACTGCTCGATTTCCTCAAGGGTTTTGGGTGGTGGGACCACCACCTTTTCCCCCTCCTGCCAATTGGCCGGGGTCGAACAACTTAACCGGTCCGTCGTTTGGAGAGCTACGACCAATCGAAGAATTTCGTCCACATTCCGCCCGGCATTCAAGGGATAATACACTAATGCCCGGATCACTCTTTTCGGATCAATGACAAATACCGCCCGAACCGTCACGGTGGAACTCGATCCGGGATGGATCATCCCGTATAACTGGGCGATGTTCATGTCTGGATCGGCAACCATCGGAAACGGAATGGACACGCCTAATTTATCCTGAATATTCTGTATCCAAGCCAAATGAGCGTGAATGCTATCCACACTCAGCCCAATCAATTTGATATTTCGTTTTCGAAAAAGCTCCTCCCGTTGGGCAAACGCGGCTAATTCCGTCGTACAAACCGGAGTGAAGTCAGCAGGGTGAGAGAAAAACACTACCCAATGTTGTTCTTGCCAAACGCTGAAATTAAAGTCAGCATGTTGGGTCGTGACAGCGGAAAAATCTGGCGCGTGATCTCCAATGCGAGGTAACCCTCGGGCTTCGGACATGAATCCTCCTTGTGTTGGAAAAACCAGGTAGGGCATTCGGCAATCAGTTTACCGGGGTCGGACAGGTGAGAGCAATCCAACCTCACACACTAACTGGAAACCCCGCCGTTGGGGGGAACTATAGAAGAGTATACAAGAAAAGACGATTCACTACCCAAAGGGACTTACCACGTACGAGGAATTTCCTCCTCATCATCCTCGATATTGTTCTCCGTCTCCCGGAAAAACTTTTCGGGCCCGAGCTCTTCGGATAAATCTTCTGTCAAATCTAAATCTTGATCCGATTCGTCGGCTAAATCGCCCCCAAAATCGTCGTCATCATCAAAATCATCGTCCAGATCATCCACATCCAAATCGTCGGCAGCCTCTTCTAATTCTGACGTTAGGGCGTCGAGACCGATCCCATCATCTCGTTCTACTTCAATATCCAACTCCCCATCGATATCGGTGGGTAGTCCCTTTTCTGACGTTTCCACGCCTTCCCCTCCCGCAGGAGGAGCTTCAACCATTTCCGCAACCGAACTCACCGGGGGTGTCATGGGTTCAGGTGCGGGCACTTCAACGGGAGTCGCGGTTACCAACTTTTCAAGAGGAGCCTCTTTTTTGACCGCTTTCACAGGTTTGGAAGCTCCCGCAACCTTTTTTTTGGTCGCCGCAGGGGTGGTCTTCTTGGCTGGAACCTTGGCCTTTTTCGCGGTCTTGGCCACTTGAGACTTAACGGGAGCCTTCTTCACAGCCTTTTTGGTCTTAGAAGCTGGGGGCTTAGCCGAGCTTGTTTTCTTGGACGTTGTTTTCTTAGCGGTCGTTTTTTTCTTTGTCACCGCACGGGTGGATTTTGTCTTGGCAACCGTAGTCCGGACCTTTGGCTTTTTTGCCGTCCCTTTCGTACTTATTGGAGCGGCCTTGGCCTTGGAGGTGTTCTTAGCCTTAGATTTGGGTGACTTCTTGACTTTCCCCTTCACGGCCTTCTTTGCCGAAGATTTCGATTGAGAAGAAGCCTTGGCCTTGCCCTTAGGTTTCACCTTGGCTTTGGCTTTTACGTTTTTGGCCTTCCCTTTCGTCGAAGATTTTTGGTCTTTCGAAGATGTTTTGGAAGCAGCCTTCGGTTTGACCGCCTTCTTTTTCGACTTGGGCTTGGCCTTGGACTTGGGCTTAGCCTTAGCAGCCATGTGTCACCCTCCTGATAGTGTGATCAACGAGTGATCCGCATCCAACGGACCCTTTTCTATATTGCCCCCATCTACCATGGAGAGGGCATCTCTTTCAACCAAAGATTTTTAGTTACGCAAATCATCATCAATTGTCAAACTTCCGACCATTCCCCATCCCTGGTAAAATAGGGCCTTTATGGAGATTATCACCACACACCTTGAGGCCGATTTTGATGGGATCGCCTCCATGGTGGCGGCAAAAAAACTATATCCGGAGGCACATCTCGTTCTCCCAGCAGGGTCCCAGGTACGCGAACGAGCCTACCTTGCGGATTTCCCCATAGACTTTCTTCCACCCGCCAGCATTGATCTCCGGACGGTTACCCGAATGATCTTGGTGGATTGTCAAGAACAAGGACGCTTGGGGAAACTTGAAAAAATCATTGAAAATCAACATATTTCAATTCATATCTTCGATCACCATCCCGGAGGAGATCAGAATGCTCTTCTTCAATCGGCCGACTTGGTACGCCTTGAGGCCGTCGGTGCCACGATCACTCTGCTTTGCGAACAATTAGAAGCCCAGTCTTTTTCCTGGACCCCACAAGAAGCCACCCTCTTTGCCATTGCGCTCTATGAGGAAACCGGCCAATTTAGTTATCCACATACCACCCCTCGTGACTTTCATGTCGGTGCTCGCCTCGTCCAAACCGGAGCTGATGTGAACCAGGTATCACGATATCTTCAGCGAAAATGGACCACCCCTCAACTTGAATTATTCAATGCCCTGCTCCAGGCCTCTCGAATTCGCACCCTCAGCCAGCGACGTATTCTTTTTACTACGCTCACATGGAAGAAATACATCCAAGACCTGGCTCCGGTGGTCCAACAACTCGGTCAATTACATGGAACCGATGCGGTCGTCATTGCTGTGGCCATGGAAGGAAAGGTTCAAGTGATCGGACGGAGTCGTTACCCAGATATGGACATGAATGCCCTCCTGCGCCCACTAGGGGGAGGGGGACACACGATGGCGGCAGCGGCAAGTGTCAAAGACTTTACGCTGGTAGAAGTCGCTCAACGATTACAAGAGGGCCTTGAACAGCAGGGCCGAACGTGGTTGCCTATTCGAACCTTAATGACCGCTCCGGTCCGAACGGTCCAACAGGGCACAATCATCAAACATACCGAACGGCTGATGACGCAGTACGAAGTCAATGCCTTACCCGTCGTGGATGCCAAAGGGCAATTTATGGGGCTAGCCACACGGGAGGCCGTTCAGAAGGCCCTTTATCACAAACTAGGGTCACGTCCTATCGATCAGATTATGCAACAGGACATCTTTTTGGCTTCTCCCTCGACACCCTTTGAAGACGTTGAGCACCAAATGGTCGAACGCAACCAACGCATCGTGCCGATTCTGGATCAAGATACTATCGTGGGGATATTCAGCCGGACGGATCTTCTTCGGGCCCTCCATCAGGACCGGCCTGCCCCCGACGCAAGCGCGCCTATGCCCTCGGCCCCAGAGAATCCCTCTGAACCCCCGCTCAGAACCCGGCATCTTAAGAAACTCATGGAAAATCAATTGTCTCCCTCCCTCCTCACCCTGCTCGACAGGGTTGGGGCATTGGCGAATAGGTTGGGAGTCGGGGCCTTTTTGGTTGGCGGATTTGTGCGTGATCTCTTGTTGGGGAATAAAAATACGGATGTCGACATCGTCGTCGAGGGGGATGGCGTGCACTTTGGACAAACGTTGGCCAAAGACATTCAAGCAGATTGGCGTATTCACGAACGATTTGGCACGGTCTCTCTCACACTTCCCAAGCCCTTCGCCAGCCCCCAACTCCACCATCTGGACATTGCCACCGCCCGGACCGAATATTATGAATATCCGACCGCCCTCCCCACCGTGGAAAGGAGTTCTATCAAAAAAGATTTGTACCGACGGGATTTCACGATCAATGCCCTCGCCATTCGCCTTAATCACCCCCCCGGAGAGCTCTTGGACTATTTCGGGGGACAACGAGATATCAAAGATGGGGTCGTTCGGGTGTTACATAGCCTCAGTTTCGTGGAAGATCCGACACGTGTGTTTCGCGCCATCCGATTCGAACAACGATTCGGATTTTCCATCAGTAAAGAGACCCAACATTTCATCAACCAGGCCGAAAGCCTCGAGCTGTTTCAACGACTGTCCGGGTCTCGATTGGGCAATGAACTCATTCACCTGCTAGAAGAACCAGCCCCCGCCAAAGGAGTTCAGCGTTTACGCCAGCTGAAATTACTCAGATTCATTCATCCAAAACTCCAATGGAAGGACTCACAGCTCCGACTCTTTGAATCAATCGCGAAGATATTAGATTGGTATGAGGTGGAGTGCGAAAAATCCGATATCCACACGTGGCTGTGTTATGCCCTCACGTGGTTTGAGCCCTTGGGACCTCCTGAACTCCTGGACAGTTGGAAGCGACTGGGATTCCCTCAAAAAATGATCAAAACCACCCACACGTTTCTCTCATCACAAGCCGGCTTACGGCGAACGTTGAACAAAAAACAATTGGCCTCATCGGAAATTCATGGGCTCTTAGCACCATGGCCAAAAGAGTTCTTGCTGGTGTTAATGGCCAAAGCGCAAACCAAGTCTTCTTCTCACATAGCCATGGGGCGAATTCGTGAGTTCCTGACCACCTGGCAGCACATGACCATCACCCTGACCGGCCATGACTTGGAGTCGTTAGAGCTTCCCAAAGGGCCGTCCTACAAACGAATTCTCAATCAACTGTTTGCCGCCAAACTCGATGGGCTGGTGACAACCCCGGAAGATGAATATCGCCTGGCCAAAACCCTCGTGGCGCAGGAGAGAACTCAAGGGAAAAAAACCAAGTCCCCCGCAACGCCAAGCAAGAGTCGGAAACCATAGCCCTTCCCTAGTAAGGGAAGGTCGGAAGCAATAACCTCCTCTCAATCAATCCCCCTCCTTTGTAAGGAGGGGAAAGGGGAGGTAGAATCATCAAGTCAAACACCACATTCTCCTTTCACTCCTGAATGCCCACTCCACCCACTTCCATACCACCAACCCGCGTCCGATGGAGAATTCTTTTTCTGCTGCTCCTCATCAGCATCATCACGTACATCGACCGGGTCAACATCTCAGTCACCGCCCGCCATATGATGCCAGCCCTCGGATTGACCGAGGTTCAAATGGGCACCATCTTTTCGGCCTTTGTCTTCGGGTATGCGATTTTTCAAATACCTGGCGGTTGGATGGGGGATCGATGGGGACCCCGACGGGTCCTAACCTTCGCGGTCATTTGGTGGTCGATCTTTACCGCCCTGACGGCCGTGGCACCCACGCTGCCATTGGCCAATATAATCGGAATCATGGGCTCATTGCTAATTGTCCGATTTCTGATTGGCGTGGGAGAAGCTGCCGCCCTGCCAAACTTCAACCGCGCGGTGGCCAACTGGCACCCTCCTCAGGAACGCGGCTTGGGTATCGGCATCACCATCGGGGGCATTGGCATCGGCTCGGCGCTCACGCCCCCAGTCACGGCCTGGATTATGGTGAACTATGGATGGCAAACCGCCTTCTATGCCGCAGGGTTACTGGGCATCCTGATCGCGCTTCTGTGGTACGGGTATGCCACGGATAGCCCTCGACACCATCCACACGTCAATGAGGCCGAAGCCAATATCATTGAAGGGAAAATCTATGAAGAACGGGACTCCTTTGCCCGCGTGGGAAGGAAACACCCATCGGCCCCTGTTCCTTGGAAAGCCATTCTCACGACTCCGACCGTGTGGTGGATTACCCTCAGTTATACCTGTCTGGGATACGTGGCCTACATTTACATGTCTTGGTTCTATCTCTATCTCGTCAATGAGAGAGGCTTCGCCATCCTACAAGGGGCTTTCTTCGCGGCAACCCCGTTTATCGCCATGACCATTTTCTGTCCACTAGGCGGATGGGTTACCGACCGACTGGTCGAAAAATACGGCATCAATTGGGGACGGGGGAGCGTGGGGGGGAGCGGCATGATCCTAGCGGCCGTGTGCATCGTCATCGGGGCCAACGTTGAAGCCCCTTACATGGCTATTGGGTTTTTATCCTTGGGAGCGGGGTGGCTCTACTTCACCGTCGGTCCCTTTTGGTCTTCAACCACGGATTTGTCCAAACCCTACGCCGGAACTCTCTCCGGTCTCATGAACACCGGTGCCAATTTAGGTGGAACCCTTTCCCCGACCTTGACTCCATTGATAGCCGACGCCTTCGGTTGGCCCGCCGCCCTCGGCCTCGCCGCCGCCATTGCGCTTTTTGGAGGAATATGTTGGGTTCTTATTAAGCCGGGGTACGGTCTAAAACAAATATTGATCTGAACAGGGCAGGGGTTGGTCTAAGAAGTCTACTCAAAGGTCCATGTTACACTAAAGCCATGAGTCCAACGGTTCTCAGAATTCTAGGCTATCGTTTTTTCTTCTTTTCTCGCGAGGAAAATCGCATGCACATTCATGTACATTGTGGAGATGGAGAGGGGAATTTTGGCTTGAACCAGAAATCGAATAAGCCCACAGTTATTCTCTAGGAGTGTCACACCTTCGAGAGATTGAACAACTAATAGAGGAACATTACGATGAGTTCACAAACGCCTGGAAACACCACTTCAGAACTTGAAGTCACCAATATTTCCTCCCATGGCATCTGGCTATTAACCAATGGGCAAGAGCTTTTCTTATCATACAAAGATTTTCCCTGGTTTAAAGAAGCCCCGGTTGGAAAAATTCTTAATATTCAGGAACCCACACCAGGTCATTTCTATTGGCCAGACCTCGATGTAGACTTGGGAATTGAAACCATCAAACATCCCGAAAGATTCCCTCTCAAATCTCCGCATAGCCCTTAAGCCCCTCTTTTGATCCTAAGTATAAGGAGGAAGTATGGCACACCGTTTCCTACTAAGTGTTTTCTTTCTGATCATTTTGGGAAACCCAGCCAACGCATGGATTGATGCCAATGGCGATCCCTTAGAGGACACCCTCGCTCGTAAATCAATCGGAAATTTTGGTGCGTGGCTTTTGCTTATTGATGACGAGGAAAAATTCTACAATGAATGGATTATTCCTGGAACGCTGAACGTAGATACCGTCAAGAAAATAAAGAAAAATTCTTATATCACCGCGCTAATCATATTTAGTGGATGTGTAGAAAATAGGGTTGGCAACTGCAAGGTATGGGTCGATTTTCATATCACTCAACCAAATGGGAAGCTCTATGCAAAAATTCCTAACCAACCTTTGTGGATCGATCGCCCTAGGCCAAAGCCGGGAGCTTTACAACGGGGAGAAGCATTTATTCGGATTCGAATTGAGCCACATGAACCACTTGGAACCTATAGGGTCCGGGCAACAATAAGAGAGGAGAATGCCAAGGTGACTTTAACGCTTGAAAACCAATTCCTAGCGTATGCGTATGAATGAACGATCAACTCAAAAAGACTCTAGAATCCTCTTTCATTTCCCTTCAAATAAAATAAAGATACTCCATGCCAATTTGGGTTGATGCGGATGCCTGTCCGAAGGTGATTAAAGAGATTTTGTTTCGCGCGGCGGAACGAACTGCGATGCCTGTGACGCTTGTCGCCAATCGATTGCTACATACCCCCTCCTCGCCGTATATTTCGGCCATACAAGTGGCCGATGGCTTCGATGTCGCGGATTCGGAAATCATGAAAAGGCTCGAACCGGGCGATTTAGTCATCACCGCCGATATTCCATTGGCCGCTGAGGTCATCTCCAAGGGAGGCCATGCCCTCGATCCACGCGGTGACATGCATTCGGCTGATACTATACAGGCCAAGCTGACCATGCGGGATTTTATGGAAACCCTTCGTGCCAGCGGTGTCGAGACGGGAGGACCCCCTGCGCTAAGCCAACGGGATCGGCAACTCTTTGCCAAACACCTCAACCACTATCTCACCTCCACGAAATCCCAAAAAGAGATTGATTAAAGCCAGAATGTAAGCCTTTTGACTTTTTGTCCCTCGCCCGCGTACAAACGTACGACATCATCTCAGTTCCCGCAAAGGAGTTGCTATGGAATGCCCGTGTCAGAGTGGAAAATCATTCAAGAAATGCTGTGAACCGGTCATTACAGGTGCGAAAGAGGCGGAAACTGCTGAACAACTCATGCGCGCCCGGTACACGGCCTACACGCAAATCGAGATGGATTTTATCGAGAAGACTCACCACCCCAAGACGCGAAATACTACAGACATGAAAGCCAATCGGGAATGGGCCGAATCCACCAAATGGGATGGTTTAGAAATTCTGGGAACGAGCCAAGGCGGCCCTGAAGATGAAACGGGAACGGTGGAGTTCAAAGCCCAATTTGTGACGGACGAAGGACTGCAGGATCATCACGAGCTCAGTGAGTTCCGGAAGCATGAGGGGAGGTGGTATTTCTTCGATGCCAAGGACCCATCCAAACAGCCGATCGTACGCCAGACCGCCAAGGTCGGTCGCAACGATCCTTGCCCCTGCGGCAGCGGAAAAAAGTATAAGAAATGCTGTGGGAATGCTTAAAGAAAAGGGCTTGAACGCTTAATTATTAGGACCCGGAAACAAGCCCTTCCAGACTCCCCACCCCAAAACGGTTGCAGGCCCAAAACACACCCCTAAGAAGTCATTCCTGTTAGTTCTTGAGCCTGTCCCTGCAGTTTTTGTCAGGGGCCGGAATATTTCTTCAGCCCTTCGGATGGATACCCGCCACAAACCGCGGGTATGACGATAGGGAAGGGTGGTGATTTCATAAATAAAAGTCTAAGAGGCCTTTGCTTCGCCTTGCCAAAGAAGGTCGTAACCCAGTTCCTTCGTTTCGGTACACATACTCGTGATGGCCGTGAAGGTTTTCTTGAAGATTTCATCCGCATGGGATTTCTCGTGTTCGTCAAAGGACTTCCAATAGGTCACGATCGCAAAATGTTCGTCCTCCGTCTTGGTATCGGTCAGGGAACCCTCATCTGAGACAAATCCGGAAAATTTAAAGACCTGGCCGGCCAGAAACCCGCCTTTTTCACCCCCATAGGTTTCCTTGACGACCATACACATTTCCCCGACTGCCATCTCTACGTCATCAAAGCTGACCCCTGCTTTGAGCTTAACCGTATTGAATAACATTTTTGCCCCGAAAGGGATCGTAATAGGACCAAACATTACAACCTCCTGGTAAAAGCTTTTCGTTCAGGCCGGCTTGAATATTCAACCTTTTTAAACCATATTCAGCCTCCTAAACACTATACCATTGAATCCGCAGGATA
Source organism: Nitrospirales bacterium (assembly GCA_965223495.1). Lineage (GTDB taxonomy): Bacteria > Nitrospirota > Nitrospiria > Nitrospirales > UBA8639 > Nitrospira_E. The sequence goes on from OZ245001.1 coordinate 2,732,822, forward strand.
AGAATTCGTACGAACTAAACATGACCCTTGCGTACCCTCCCCGCCCGCTACTCACATAGGCATCGGAGACAAGAATTTCCCAGGCATGGAGTGGTCACAATTCCCATTTAACCTCTCAAAGACCCTCGTCACACCAATTCCTTTCAGATTTAAGCCCTTTGGGAAAAATACCAAGAAACTCTTCGCCTCAATCGCTAGACTTGTTATACTCCTCATGACTATTCCCCTTGTTGCATTCGCACCCTCGCCCATTCAAGAAGGAGGAGCCATGTTTGTCAGTAATATTGAAGAAATTCCTGGCAAAACCATCACAACCTGTTATGGCATCGTGTCGGGGAGTACGGTCCGTGCGAAACATGTAGGCCGGGATATTTTTGCCAGCATTAAGAACATCTTTGGTGGTGAACTGAAGGGGTATACCGAACTGTTGGGAGAATCGCGAGATGAGGCGTTAGAAAGGATGAAGGCCCAAGCCCAGCAACTAGGGGCCAATGCCATCGTCAATGTCCGCTTTTCGACGTCTTCGGTCGCCGCAGGAGCCGCAGAAATCTATGTGTACGGGACCGCGGTGACGGTGGAGTAAGGCGTATGGATACCTTAGTCATCTTTCTGGTCTTGCTGGCGTTGGGATTCGTCTTCGGTAAAATGGCCGAGAGTCGACATTATCGCTCGATTCAAGCCCGGGAACAGGCTTTCATGGCCCTTCCCACCATTTCCAATAAGAAACCAATGGGTCCTCATTCACCAATTCAGCATGCAGAATTGGTCCATGGGCATGTGGTCATTTCCATCGATTATTTCAAGCAAATCCTTGCGGGATTACGGAACTTTTTCGGAGGGACCGTCCAGTCCTACGAAACCCTCTTAGACCGTGCTCGGCGAGAAGCCGTGCTTCGACTGAAAGAAACCTGCCCCAAGGCCGACCAAATCCTCAATCTTCGCATTGAAACCTCCTCCATTTACAAAGGCGGTGGCAACCGAATCGGATCCGTCGAAGTCTTGGCCTATGGGACTGCCATCTACTTTCAGTCCCCTTCGCCCCCACCCAACCCGTGAAGTATCAGCCTGGCCTTCCTGAACACAACGACAACGTCTCCCATCAACAACCAGTCAAAGAATTTTTCATTCTGCTGACCGGGGTGTTGGTCATCGTGCTCATTGGCTACTGGATGCTTGGATTATTCGTGGACCTGGCCGTCGATTACCTCCCTCCTGAGCAGGAGGCACAGCTTTTCGCCAAAGTTGATGTGGGGTGGGATTGGGGAGAAGAATCGATGCCTAAGGAACAAGCTCAGCTCCAAGGCTATCTCGATGCCCTCAAGCCCTGCCTTTCCCTGCCCTATCCCATCACACTTCATCTGGTTAAATCAGAAGACATCAATGCCTTCGCCTTACCGGGTGGGGATATGGTCGTGTTTTCCGGACTGCTCGAGGCGGTGTCTTCCACGAACGGCCTCATGTTTGTCTTAGCCCATGAGCTCGGCCACTTTAAAAATCGAGACCACCTACGACAAATGGGAAGGGGACTGGTCCTGGCCGTCCTGTCCCTGTTGGCCTTCGGAAGTGATTCCGGCATTCCGGATTTTTTTTCCTCAACGATAAATTTACGTCATCTTACCTATTCCCGAAGTCGGGAAAGCCAAGCTGACCGGACGGCTCTGCTTGCGCTGAACTGTCATTTCGGGCACGTGGGAGGCGCCACGGAACTTTTTGAGTCACTGCAAGACCAAAAATATGGTTTGAATTTTGAAATCTCGCATTATTTCTCTTCCCACCCCGACCTCCAACAACGCATCGACGACCTCCACCATTTAGCCCAAGAACTGGGTTATCCTGAAAAAGAACCTCAAGAAATCATTAATCTTGCGGAATAGTTTTCGAATCGGAACTTTACCCCTCACCACAGAACAAAACTCCTTAGTTCATTTTTCATTTTCCATGAATTTCCTCTTAAATTAGTGTTTTACTTTTTCCAGGACCTTGACCCTGCCATTCTTAGGTGGTAAAGAATGAAAATTGCGTTAACTGCTTTTTCACACCCAGCCAAGGAGGCTCGTATGATTGCCACAACAAATCATAAATGTTCCAAGAGCCTCGCCCCTGGCTCGTTCTAACCTTTACCTTTCCCGGTTGGCCCGACTGGGCCAGGCTCTCACATAATTTTGTAACGCTTGGCTTAAAGACCTTAGGCCATGCCTTATTTACTTGTGGGAGAAATCATGAAAAAACAACAACCTATGCGACAATCCGTGTCCAATATTTGTGAACACATACGTGAGGATGATGGACTCGATCCTCGAAAATTTTTTAATAGAACCTTCGTTCGAAAAAACAGTCGTAAGGGCTTGCAATTATGCGCCCAAACCGCAGAAACCTTAAATATCATTTTTGGGGGAGAGCTTCAGGATGACGAACTATTTGGTCTCACTGTTCAAGAAGTGATTCCCAAAGATCAGAATAGCTTAACGATAAAAGTAATAATTCCAAATGGAACCGATGTAACCCGAGCCAATCTGATCCTTCGACAATTAAGAAAACTTTCGGGGAGACTTCGAAGAGAGGTGGCAGCCGCCATTTGCCGAAAACGGGTTCCAGAGCTCAGTTTTCAGCTCGTCCAACCGGAGGAGGAGAAAATATGAACAATGGTCAACCAACAGCGATTATTAAGGCCTGGTTAACCGATCCTCTTCCTCCAGATGTCAAACGGATAATTGATCTCCTGGCAAGAACGGAGGACATTCACCGCATAGCCATCATGCCGGATGTACATTTATCGAAAGATGCTTGTATCGGAACGGTAATTGGCACCTCGCATCGTATTTTTCCACAGGCGATTGGAGGCGATATTGGGTGCGGAATAGCTGCCATTCGATTTAATTGTCAGGCAACGATCATTGACAATGAAAAGGCGGCGGCCAGACTACTTTCGGGTTTGAGCCGCCTGGTTCCTGCAATGGTCCAACCCCCAGAAAACCGAAATCTTGAACTTCTGGGGGATCTCTCACATCGGGCTTTAAGCCACCTCCACCTAGAAAAAGTAAAAACCAGAGAAGCCCAGCGTCAATTAGGTACTTTGGGAAGAGGCAATCATTTTTTGGAATTCCAACAAGACGAGGAAAAGAGGCTTTGGCTTATGGTTCACAGTGGATCACGAGCCATTGGGCAAATGGTCAACACATTTCATGCAAAAATGGGCAGGTCAACCCCAAAAGGCCTGATATTTTTCGATGCGAACTCAGACCAGGGTAAGGCCTATTTTCAGGATGTTGAATGGGCATCGTTGTTCGCTCAAACCAACCGACAGGTTCTCATTTCTCGTGTCACCACTCTGATGAACCAATTGTTTTCCGTAACGGTCGATCCTGGGAGCTTTCTAAGTTGTCAACATAATTTTGTGAGAAAGGAAACCCATGAAGGTGTTGCCCTCTGGGTGCATCGAAAGGGTGCGATTTCGGCTACAGCTGGGGAACCCGGCATTATTCCAGGGTCCATGGGTACATGTAGTTATCATGTTGAAGGGAAAGGTTATGCCGATGCTCTGTGTTCGAGTTCCCATGGAGCCGGTCGTCTCATGCCACGCTCTCAAGCACGCCAACAAATCCCCGTCCATAAATTTTTTAAGGAAATGAGCGGCATTTGGTTTGATCACCGAAGGGCCTCTTCCCTACGAGAAGAGGCCCCATCCGCCTATAAGGATGTTAAAAAAGTCATGCGTGCCCAAAAACCGCTTACAAAAATTGTGAGAAGACTTACCCCTATCCTTAGTTACAAGGGCAGCTAACAACGAGAAAAACATTAACCCTACAACACTTGTCATTGTTAAACCCGACAAGGAATTGGCAATGATCCAAAAGATTGGAAGGTACCTAAATTTCCATTGGGACAATATGTTGTACCAGGAGGAATAAGAAGATTTCGTCTTTTTTCCAACGGACACACCCCATAATTATCAATCAGACACTGAAGGGGGAAAAGTACTCGTGCTCTCCCCTTCAGGACTTGAGCGATACTTTTCCGAAGTGGCCAACAGACTGAAATTCGGTCCTATTACATGGGAGATTGAACAAGGATTTGCGAACCAGTACGGTCAGGAATTTCTGGACCACCTCCAACATTGGGGGTAATTCCCTAAAAAAAAGATATTCGCACCTAGCTGTCGGAGCATTCAGAGGAAATACCAGCTTTCAAATCCCTCTCACCTCGTTATTCTAGGGGGGGTCATAGAAACTTAAGGTCAATGGCCAGTGACCTAATGCGCTTGACATATCTTTTTTAAGTGCATATACTCATTTTATCATGAAATCCCAATCCCCCCCTTTTGGTGAATTTCTGGAACCGGCACAGGGATGCGTCTGCTTTCATATTCGAAAATCGGCCAGAGCCATCACGCAGTTGTATGAAGACGCTCTACGCCCGACCGGTCTTCGCGCTACCCAATTTTCCCTCTTAGTGGCCATCCGGGTTATGGGTACGGCCACCATCAACGGATTGGCCAAAGCCTTGGTCATGGATCGAACCACACTGACTAGAAATTTAAAACCCCTAGAAAAGCACGGTTTTGTCCGAATCATGCCTGGAAAGGGGGATCGCCGGGAACGGGAAGTGACGTTAACGCTTACCGGTCAAGAAATCTTGTCTGAAGCCCTCCCCTTATGGAGGACGGTCCAGGAATCGGTGATTGAAGCAATGGGACAGGGACGGGCCACCCGACTGTTAAAAGATTTATCAGCCACGGTTGAGTTGGCACCAGCCGTGTAAAATTTTTTCTTATTTTAAGTGTATATGCACTTTAAATCTCAAAGGAGAGTACCATGTCACTGCTGAACGAATTCCCTATGGCCCCCAGCCACACTCAGGCCTCACTAGCACATTCCAGCCCCTTCGACTCTCTTCTGACGGATTCAGGATTCATTCATCAGGATAGGCTTCGTCAATTGTGTTTAAAAGCCGGCGCCGATGATGTGGGCTTCGTCGAAATTGATCGCCCCACCCTCGAGAAAGACCGCCCGGACATACTTCAGGCATTTCCCTCCACCAAAACCCTCATCAGCTTCGTGATTCGGATGAACCGGGAACCGATCCGCAGTCCGGCACGATCCCTGGCCAACTTGGAGTTTCACCATACCGGCGACCAGGTCAATGACGTGGCCCGGACTATCGTAAAGCAACTGGAGGTGCAGGGAATCCGTGCGGTGAATCCCGCCATGGGGTTCCCCTTGGAAATGGAGCACTTTCCGGGAAAGATTTGGGTGGTCTCCCACAAAACCGTCGCCGTCGCGGCTGGTTTAGGCCAGATGGGCATTCATCGGAACGTCATTCATCCTAAATTTGGGAATTTCATCCTACTGGGCACGATTTTGATGGATTCCCTCGTCACGAGCCCCAATACACCCATCGATTATAATCCCTGCCTAGAATGTAAATTGTGTGTGGCCGCTTGTCCGGTGGGCGCCATTGGTGCGGATGGATATTTTAACTTTTCGGCCTGTTATACCCATAATTACCAGGAATTTATGGGTGGATTTACCGATTGGGTCGGGAATATTGCTGACAGCCGTTCCGCCAAACAGTATCGTCAAAAGGTCACCGATTCGGAATCATCATCCATGTGGCAAAGCCTCTCGTTTGGCGCCAATTACAAGGCGGCTTATTGCCTGTCCGTCTGTCCCGCAGGAGAGGACGTGCTTCCTCCGTTTTCCGCCAACCGCAAAGGTTTTGTGCGTCAGGTGGTCAAGCCTCTTCAACACAAGAAAGAAACCATATATGTCGTTCCCGGCACCGATGCCGAAACCCATGTGGCTACACGGTTTCCTCACAAAACCATTAAACAAGTCGGGAACAGTTTGCGTCCACGGTCCATACAAGGATTTCTCGATGGCCTACCGCTGCTCTTTCAACCAAATAGATCGAAAGGGCACGAGGCTACGTACCATTTCTCCTTTACCGGCCAGGAACCCGAACACGCGACGGTCATCATCAACAATCAAACGTTGCGGGTCTTACAAGGGCATCATGAAGAACCCAATTTTTCTCTGACGGCCGACAGCCAAACATGGCTGGGATTTGTCGCCAAGGAACGCAACTTGGTATGGGCCCTTCTCACCCGCAAAATTCGCTTCAGGGGTCCGGTCAGATACCTGCGAGCCTTTGCAGAATGTTTTCCGGGATAAGATCAACACCACAACCCAATTTTTTATTAAAAAATATCCGCCGCACGGTGACAGGGTATTCAAAGGAAAAACAGAATTGAAAATCCCCCTACCCCCCTTTTCCAAAGGGGGAACCATAGCGGACCACCGTAGCAAGCTACGGGGATTACCAAGGATTCAATTTGACTTGGATTCGGAAATCGTGCGACAACAGCCTCAAAATTCGACCCCAAATTGAGGGGGCCCCTGACAATGGCACGCGAAAAGAAGGAGGACGTTACGAGATTATGGCCAAACTGATTGACCAACCCACGAGGATTGAAGCGGCTGGGAATAAGCCGAAATTAATCGATGAATTTTTTGGACGGGTGAATTCTGGGACTACCGAGATCAGCATCGCGCGCATGCAGAGTCCTTCAGGATGGCAGGAACCCGGACAGACCCCGGAATTCGATGAATACACGGTCGTGCTGAAAGGGATGTTGCGGGTTGAAACAAAAGACGGGACCCTAGATGTTCATGCAGGCCAAGGAGTCCTAACCATTCGAGGGGAATGGATCCGTTATAGTACACCAAACCCGGAGGGAGCTGAATACATCGCGATTTGTCTGCCGGCCTTTTCCCCCGATACGGTTCATCGAGACGCGTGATTCACGGGGAGACGGCTTGGGAAGGCAGCCTCCGGAAAGGCTCGGTCCTTAATGGCGGTGCCAGCGCCGCTTGCCATACCGATGGCCATAGAAATTATAGCCATAGCCAAATGGCCCTCCAAAAAAACGGGGACCCGCCCACACCCCATGCGGGCCAAACTGAAGCGAAAAGCCAAGAGGGGAATACAACCAAGCCCTGGGCCAACCATATCGATATCGACGATAGCGTTTTTTGGAAAGTTTCTTTTGGAGGTGAGCTGCCTGAGTAGCCTGCTGACTCATTTGCCGCTCCAGCCGATCAACCCTCTGTCGTTGGGCTTCGAGTTGCCGCTCTAACTTCGCGATTTTTTCTTGTTGTAATTCGGAAAACGTCCTCATGCAACGCGCTTGCGCTTCGCCGGAAAATCCCGAGCACTCCCATGGGATGGCATCATCTCCTGCCCAAGCTGGCAAAGACCATGGCAACCCCACGATAAGGAAGGCACCCATGAGCCGAGAACACCCCATTCCCCAACCGTGAGAAGTAATCCGATTTTGATGAAACGAAAGATGACGTTCCATGATATAGGCGCCGCTTTTCCCCAAAGTTTTATTATACCAAGATCCCTCTGAGGAAAAACGGTCGCGCTGCGATGAAAATTTTTCAATAATTTCAATAGGTTTTGTTACCTCATTTCTTCAGCATTGACTGTACCCCTTTTCCCCCGTAGCCTATTCCGGTTTTTTTTAGACCCAGGGGCCAACGGATACCCGGATATCCATCCTGTTGAGAATCGACCGACCAGCCAACCATGGATTAGGGAATGCCTCCAAAAGAGAACAAAATCCGCTGTGGATGGGTTGGGCAAAAGCCTCACTTCATTCACTATCATGATGAAGAATGGGGGGTGCCCGTCCATGATGATATCCGACATTTCGAAATGCTCATCCTAGAGGGTGCCCAAGCCGGCTTGTCTTGGGAAACAATCCTATTGCGAAGAGAAGGCTACCGAGAAGCCTTTGCGGGGTTCGACCCCAACAAGGTGGCCCGATTTAATCAAAGAAAAAAAGAAGCACTGCTCACCAATCCCAGGATCATACGCAACCGGTTAAAAGTTGAATCGGCCGTGACCAATGCCAAGGAGTTTCTGAACATACAAGAGGAATTTGGGTCGTTCGATCGATATATATGGGGATTTGTGGGCGGCAAACCCAAAAAGAACCACTGGAAAGACATGAGTGAAGTCCCCGCGAGCTCCCCTGAAAGCGATGCACTTTCCAAGGATTTAAAAAAACGGGGGTTCCGGTTTGTTGGGAGCATCGTCATGTATGCCCACATGCAAGCCGCTGGACTCGTCAACGATCATACGACCGATTGTTGGTTATATTCCCGGAAACGCCGCATGAAATGAACCCTGAATTTATCATTCATCGATTGAATATCGAAATTTTTGACTGACAGTTCGGAAAATTCATGAACCCCTTTTCACCAAACACTGTTGTTACCCTTTTTTCTAGCATCGCACCATGAATCCCGTCATACAGGAAGATCAAACGGGTTGTGGGATCGCGAGTGTAGCCACACTCGCGGGCGTTTCCTACCAGCACACGAAACAACTCGCTTTGAAATTAGGAATTTCAGTGACAGATTCTCGTCTGTGGTCGGAAACGGCGTATATCCGGAAATTGTTACGACGATATCAGATTCGAACCACTGCCAATGAAATCCCCTTTTCCTCCTGGGAATCGCTTCCCAACGTGGCCCTCCTGGCCATCAAATGGCACTCTATAGAAGGGAAACCATTTTGGCATTGGACCGTGTTTTGGCGAAGTCCCAACGGGCCCGTGGTTCTGGATCCCAAACACACCCTCCGCACCCATCACCGCACGGATTTTGGACGGATCAAACCTAAATGGTATATCCCAGTCACTCAGGTTCCTAAATCCCTTCCTTCCGTTCGAATCGGTCCCAAAACACCATGAAGGGAACGTGTGCCTCATTCCTGGCCCTTGCGCTGCTCGCCTTAGGCACGCCGCTCGCTGAAGGGAGTAGTCCTGATTCCCTGCCCCAAAACCCACATTTTTCCCCAGGAAAGCCCGTTACCGATGCCAGTGTAGAAGCGGGTCTGCGTCAACTGCGTGAATCTCTTCGACGCTCACCAGAGTTCTCCGCCCGGGATGTCTCCACCCATTTAAAGTTCGCTGAATTTCTTAGCCAGCAGGGGGACCCCAATGGAGCCATTGAGGAATACCAGGCTGCCCTTCAACTTGATTCCTCCCTTGCTCAGGCACACCGAGGATTGGGTGCCGTTTATTTGGATAAACATGAATGGAAATTGGCTCAAGCATCCTTGCAGAAAAGTGCACACCTCGCACCTCACCACTCACAAACCTTTTTCTGGCTGGGGCGTGCCTATTTGGCCCAGCAGCACTTTTCATCAGCCACTTCGGCTTTCCTCAGGGCTATCCAACTTTCCCCAACCGATGCCATCATCTATTCGGATTTGGGGTTAGGGTACATGGCGCAAGGATTTTCTCATGAGGCGGCTCAAGCCCTTTCTCAAGCGATTCGACTCCAACCGGATTTGGCTGAAGCCCATGACCGTTTCGAACAACTCCAGTTGGAGAATAACGATCCTCAACGACTCATCCAGGCCACACATCGTATCCTTGACCGGATGTTTAGGCGGGAGTAGCCAAGCAACCAGCGATTTTCTTCCAGGCTGGTAAGCAGAAAATTTGAGAGAAAGTGACCTGCACTTTCCTAATCGCCCTAGGAGAACCCTCAGGGAAAAAGTCTTGGCTAATTCCCCAATCGTCCATCCTGCTCCTCTTTTGATTACCCGAGCTCTTTTAAAAAGAAAACGGCCTCCAGAGGAGGGTCCCCCAGAGGCCGTTATACCTACACCGCTTTCCCGTGCTGCCTCACGGGAAACCCGTATTTTTTTACGATCGACAGGTTACTTGCCAAGATCATCGATCGACTGATTCACGATAGATTTGGCTTCTTCCTTGGCATCTTGGACCATCGTATCGCCCTCCGTTTTGGAGGCGTCTTGAGCCTCGATAGCTTGCTGCTTCGTGTCGTTTTTCATTTTGACCGCTTCTTGGGCGGTGTTATTGACCTTTTCCGTCGTCTCGGCCACATCTTCCAACATCCCGGCATAGGAGATACTACTCAAACCTAAGACAAACAGGGCGATTAACAGTCTGGTGGTGAATACAGTCATGGGAAACCTCCGTTGAATTTTGAGGGGGCAAGTTAAGGGGGAGATTTGATACTAAGAACAAATAGAGGAGGTTGTCAATTATCCAATAGGGGACCATGGAGGGCAAAGAGTGGCATTCAGGAAAGCCCGATCGTCGTCAAATGCCTCATCATTACCCTTTGACACACACGACTTGGCGGAGCGTATGGACGATGTCCACTAAATCTTGTTGAGCCCGCATCACGGCATCTATTGGCTTGTAGGCCCCCGGGGTCTCATCAATCACATCTTTATCTTTCCGACATTCCACCCCTTTTGTGGCCTGTTCGTGGTCCGCCAGGGAAAATCGTCGTTTAGCCTCCCCCCGAGACATTCGGCGTCCCGCCCCATGGCTACAACTGGTAAAACTTTCGGGATTCCCCCGTCCTCGCACGATAAAGGATTGGGCACCCATACTCCCCGGAATGATGCCAACATCACCGATTTGAGCCCGAACCGCTCCTTTTCGGGTAACCAAAACCTGTTCGCCATAATGAGACTCCAGGGCCACGTAATTATGATGGCAATTGACCGCCTGTTGGGAAACCTCAAACTCCGGCACCTCCCCCGATTGACGCACGGCCTCGAGAAGATTGTCCATCATCAAGCGTCGATTCGTCAGGGCGAAATCCTGGGCCCAATGAACCGCTTCCACATACTCTTCAAAATGATCTGTGCCTTCTTTCAAATAGGCCAAATTGACATCGGGTAAATTTCGCACGTGTTTGCGCATATCCTGTTTGGCTAATTCAATAAAGTAGGTGCCGATGCGATTGCCTACCCCCCGGGAACCACTATGGAGCATGAACCAGACACTATCATCTTCATCGATACAGACCTCGATAAAATGGTTTCCCGTCCCCAACGTGCCCAGATGATTCACGTCATTCCCACGGTTTAATTTGGGATGTCCGGCAACGATGGCATCATACCGTGGCTTCAAACGTTCCCATTCTTTAAGGTGATGCGGGGGAATCGTCCACCAGGCCCCCCGATCTTCCTTTCGCCCATTATGGGTCCTCCCATGGGGCACGGCCTTTTCAATCGTCGATCGTAAAACCCGTAAAGAATCTGGCAGATGATGGGCCTGCAGGGTGGTTTGAACGGCCATCATTCCACACCCAATATCCACGCCTACCGCCGCTGGAATGATAGCCCCCTTGGTAGGAATCACACTTCCGATCGTCGCACCCATGCCCCAATGGACATCCGGCATGACGGCAATCCATTTATATATAAATGGGAGGGACGCGACATTGCGTAATTGCTGTTCGGCCTCCGGCTCCAGAGCCACTCCCTGGATCCATCCCTTAATGGGAGCACCCTTGGCGGAAGGTATGACTTGATATGAACGAGAAGCCACTATCATCCCTTTCTATAGAATGCCCCGACCCGATCACCAAGAAAGGCTCTTACGGTTATCGCCCTTTCCCATGGCAAACGCCAGAATTTTACCCACCCATTCCCCCATCTAAGATTTAAGGAAATCAGGGCAGAATTTGGTGATTCCAAACCTTTGGATCATGAATATCGTGGATCTAGCGGAAAAGGATAAAGGCGAGGGACCAATTCCTTTCCCCAGAGAGGGAACACTCCAACCCAGGATGACTGGAGGGAGGAATCATTTGTATCGTTAGACAATCAATCGGGGAATTCAATACCTCCGCCTTCCAGATCGGCATCGAAACTCGTCAATTCCATCTTGTTGCCCACCCGCCACCACTCGTCAGACACTTCGGATAAGACCCCTTTCGAGGTATAAAATTTGGCCTTGGGAATCACCACTAAGTTGTTCTCGCCCTTTTGAATTTCCATGACGACGGTGTTTAAAGTGGTATCTTCGATTTTCACCGAACCCGGCGTCTGAGTCAGAGTAAACCGTTCTCCCGAATTTGATTCCCAGGTATTCTGCTTTAACGTGGCCGCCTCAGTCCCGGTGGGCATAAAGACGCCCATACTTAGGGATACCTTTTGGTCCTCGTCTACCAACTCGATACGAATATGTTCTTTCCCATGGGCTAAAAACACCCCGTTGGTATTACGAAGTGTATTGGTTCCGATTTGAATATCCATGTCTGCCCCTACTCCTTCCCGTAAACGAATGTCTTCATGTGGTGATTATTCCGTATTAAAAGCCAAGAGTTCAAGCTATCGGTAATTAGCAGACACCCTCTTGGACAAACCGTCCATCTCCCGGAGAACGCCTCTTCCATCATTATGCGATTCCCCCTTTTCCTCTAGGGTTTGGGTGCCCTCTCAATTTCCTGTTCCACATCCTTTCCTTTAAGCAACATCAGACAACCGAGACCGACCAAGATCCACAGTATTTCTCTCAGTCGTCGAATGAGAGCAAAGGTAATCCCAGTGACCTCTGAATACCCGAAACTGACCAATAATAGGGTATACCCTCCTTCCTGGGCACCAAGACTGCCGGGAATAAAAAACGTTCCCCCTTTAATGAATACCGTGAGAGCCGCGATGGAAATGGAGGCCCAGACATCAATCCCCGCGTGTAAAAAATAGAGGATGGCATACACTTCTACGCTTTCAAGAAGCCATGCCGCCAAAAATGTTCCCAAAGTCGTGTAAAAAGTCGAACGTCGTCGAGAATAAAAATCCTGAATCGTCTGATCCAATTCTTGCAACTTCCCTTCGCGTGTTTCCAGAAAATTCATGTGCAACCCTACACGACGACATATCCTCAAAACCCCCATACCGATACCATAACGCTGAAGTCCCACGAACAAACCCACTCCAAAGACCAATAACCCCACACTCACCAGCATGGGAATCCCATACTGGTCGGCATCTCCAATAATCCAAAAGGCCAACCCGATTCCCAACAAAATGAACAAAATTTGGGCCAGTGTCATCGTGGTTTTTGCCGTGATGACGGACGCTAACCCCTCCACCAAGGGCACTCCATATCGTTTCAGTAAGTAGGCCTTCAAGGGTTCGCCTCCCACATACGCCGTTGGCGTCGTGACATTCACGGTTTCCCCAGCCATCCGAATGGCAAAAATTCTCAAGAATCCGACTTGCCCACTATACGAGCCTAGAGTCAATTGCCAGCCCATCGCCTCTAGTGCATAGACCGCAATCATCGGAAGTAAAATACAGATGACCGGAACGGGCCCTAATTGAGAAATCGTGTCCAGAATAGACCCGAGCCCGATGTGGGAAATGATTCCGACCATGGCCACAAGGCCAAGGATCAGAAGGATCGATTTAAGCACGAGGAAGGAGACTGCGCCGAAGCACCCAACCCATGGTGACCACAAAAATCCATGAGCCAATGGCCGCAAGAGCTAAAAACCAATGCAACACCCCGAACACCGCGCAGATCAACACAAGGATGGAAAAGTCTCGGTTCGCGACCCGGCTCAAAAGAGAGGTGACCATCCGGCGTTCCGATTCCGCCAGTCGCTGGAACCCTTTTTGGTGAGACCGCAAGTGCCGGGCATGATTGACCAACAATAGGGAGACTAAATTGGCAAGAACAGCGGACGCCCCTAGCAACAATGGAAGAAAACTGTTTTCCCAAGGTCCCTGAAGGTACGCCCCTCCAGCCATCGCGGCAAAGATAGCCATATGAACGACATTGTCCGCCCATATATCCAATTCTTGGCCGAACTTTGACTCTGAAAAAGTCAACCGAGCGACTTCTCCATCGCAGCAATCAATAATGGCTGAGACCTGAAACAGGAGGGCCCCAAGAATCGCGAATTTCCATACTCCGGGAAGGAAAAAGGCGGCCGCCAATAAACCCACCCCCATTGAGAGGAAGGTAATGGAATTGGGAGACCACCCGAGACGCAGGAATAGGCGGGTCAGGTATCCCGAGCATTTACGATTCACATGGCGATCGACGAACCCATCCAATCCCCCCTTGAGTGTTTGAAGAGACTGCACGAGGGTTCGTTCAGCCATTTGGGGGCCTTTGGGACCTCGAACATCTCGGAACCAATGAGATGGGCCCTTCACCGTCTGAACGGCCCCCTCTACCGCAGCTTGTTCCAGCGCCAGTCGCAAGGGGTTGGTCCCATTGGCATTGAGTATTCCCGATACCCCCAACAACCGGGCCGGTAAAACCAGCAGATCTCCGACCAGAGGCCTAGCTTTGGTCAACTCATTCTTCGAAGATGTCCTCTCCGAATGATCGTCAAATTTTTCAGAATCCTGAAAAACGACGGTGGGGGCCGTTTGCCCATCGCAGGAATCAGGCCGAACGACTACCCCGGGATTCCCCCAAAAGTGTCCTTCTTGGGCATGGCCGACGACGACAACCGCCTTGCCCTGGGCGCCTTCATCCCGTAGACGATGCACTAAACTGGGTGAATACACGGTGTGACAGCCCACGACCATACAGGCCCCTTCCACTTCATCTGCCAAGGTTTCCCATGTTTGGGGGTCATGAGGAGGAAACTCTCGAACGGGCAACCACCGAACTGCGGCTTGAATCCGAGTGTCTTTCTTTAACAATTTTCGGAGGGCCGCTTCCTCTTGGCCCACCAGCACCCAGATTTGAGAAATGCCTCCCCGTTGAAGAGTCATGACGGCCCGTTGAAACAAGGTCATTCCACCCACGGGGGTCAAAGGCCCTGGAATCCGCTCCTCTCCTGCTCCTGGGCTCGCAGCCAAGACCCCTGACGTGGTGAGTAATATGGCCGTGTCAACGGTATAGGTCGTTTCTTGATTGAGAATGCCATCCATTACGGGGAACTCTTACTTCATATTGACCGGTTTAAGGGTATTATTCTCCATTGACCGCATGACAGGCAAGACTTCCTCCCTGGCCCGATCAATATCCTCCGGGAAATCTATTTCTATCCAGGGGAGTCCCCCAATCCTTTCATAACCCACCGGCACCTCTTGAAAAAAATTGGTGAGGGCATCCTCATATTCCATATCCAATCTACCCTCAGTCATACAGGCTCCAACAGATCGTAATAAGGCGGGAATATCCTGTTTTTGGACCTTTAAAAATCCCACACCCTCTCCGGCCTCGGAATAATCAGCAGGAAGGGTTTTACTCAGGGAAAGAACCCGCCCATCCCGACCCGCAACCATACATTCTTCCGATTCTTGTTTGACCGTTTCATCCATGAGCAAAGCCGAAGGGGATGAGGCGTGCACCAATCGGGCCAATATTTCAGGGACATACAACACATCAGCATCCATGAGCACCACATCGGTATCCATTTCCTCTCTTGCGGCCCATAAAGAGGTAATGCTGCCACGACGGAACTGGTCATTCATGATCCAACGCATATCCCCTTCCCAATCCTCATCTGTTATGGCTTGGCGAATGGCTTCATGGGCATACCCTACGACCAAGACCACTTGCTTCACCCCAACCTGGCTCAAAGAGTCAAGATGTCGTGAGAGAAGGGTTCGCCCCCCTATGTCCAGTAAACATTTGGGCTTGCCTTGTGTCACTGACTGTAAGCGCCGCCCCACACCAGCCGCGAAAATGATCGCCCTCATAGGGGGGCTTTCTCCAATGTGGATTGAAAGGCTGACAAAAACCCTTCCACGTTTTCATTCGTCAGCGCCCCGATGTTGGCCACACGAAAAATTTTCTCCTCGAATTGTCCTTGTCCGGCATAAATGACGTAACCCGCTTGCTTCAATTGGTCGTGAAGTTGGGGATAGGAAAGACCTTCAGGAAGATAAAAAGCGGTCAGCGTATTGCCTTGGACTTCTGGGGGTAAGACGGCTTGCACTCCCAACTCCTGCATTCGGGCGCGAATCCTCAACGCATACCCTTGAAAGCGTTTGATACGATTCGCTACCCCCTCCTCCAATAATTCATCCA
Organism: Nitrospirales bacterium; assembly: GCA_965223495.1. Classification (GTDB taxonomy): domain Bacteria; phylum Nitrospirota; class Nitrospiria; order Nitrospirales; family UBA8639; genus Nitrospira_E. Next base: position 2,748,666 of record OZ245001.1, read on the forward strand.
GCGCTTCCCGGAAGGCATAATACACCTGAACCGCCGGTGTGAACGGAATCGTCCCCCGTTCCTGTTCTTCATAATAGTTCGCGAGGTTTAAATACCAGGAACGTTTCGGGTACTTCATCGCTCGTTCCATGAACCCCTTGCGAACCAACACAAAGGCCACGCCGGGAAATCCTTGAATACATTTTTGGGCGGCTCCGGCCACCAAATACATCTTGCTTCCACCAATATCCAGGGCCTCCCCTCCCAACCCACTCACCGAATCACACATAAAGACGCGGTTTTTGCCATCCACCATTTCCGCGATTTCCTTGACGGGGTTGATATAGCCCAGGGTAGTTTCATGATGCACCATGGCCACCGTATGCACCTCGGGATGCTGAATCATGGCCAGTTCTATCATTTTAATGTCCGGTGCAACACCCCACTCATACTTCATATCCGGGACACCTAGGCGATGGATTTTGATCATGGACGAGAGTCGTTGACCATACACCCCATTGGTAATAACCATGGCGCGTTTGCCCACTGGCAGGCTGGACAGCAGCGCGGCTTCCACCGCGGCCGTCCCAGAGCCAGTGATAAGAATTGCCGTATACTCATCTTCCTCCCCAGGAACGAAAGCCTTCAGCAATTTCTGTCGAATACTCCCGATCAATTCCGAACATTCCGATTCCCGATGACAAATATCCGGGTGTAACAGCGCCTGCCTAACACGTTCAGATACATTCACCGGACCGGGATTTAATAAAATCATTTAGACAATTCCTTTATGAGTTCGTTTAGGCATTCTTGGAACAGTCAAGATAAGCTGGCTTTAAAGCGTTTGGTTAGGTCTTGAGGAGGTAAGGCCACTCGATCGGCATCCTCAATTTGTTCATTAACTTTGATTAAGAGAAAATTCGGGCCGGGTTCACCTAACATCGACTTAAATTCATACACAATATCTTCTCGTTCCCACACCCGTTCCACATTTTGATAACCGGCCGCTCTCGCCATCTTATCCAGTCCAACTAAGCGAGAGTAGGTCGGTTGGTTCCCTGTGGTGCCATAGACTTCATTATCGAACACCACATGAATGAAGTTGGTGGGTTTGAGGGCTCCAACCGTCGCCAAAGTTCCTAAATTCATGAGGACATTCCCATCCCCATCAAACACCACCACAACCCGCTGGGGCTGGGCTAAGGCCAACCCCAAACCAATACTGGCCGCCACACCCATCGAACCAATCATATAAAAATTTTGCGTTCGATCATGGAGCTTTTGAGCTTCTCGAGAAGGAAACCCGTTGCACACAATCAGGGGTTGATCGGTGAGCAACTCTAAAATGGCCCCCATGGCCTGAGCACGGCTTTGCATTACCCCTTCTTCAGGTCCAATCATGATTGCGCGACCTCGCGATGTACCAGTTCTATCCGTGTCACCGTTAGGGCTGCACCGTCTTGACGATACCCTTTTTTAAGAGCAAGGCAACCGGAATGCGTTGGTCCATGAATGTTTTCGCCGTCCATTGCAGATCTTCAATGATGGTTCCCGCCGAAAGCGTTCGATGGGGAATCCGTATGGTATCGAGGAGCGTGGTCATCGTCTCACCCATCACCAAATGCTCGGGAGCATCCTTACCTTCAAAGCCCCGCCAGGAGACTAAGAGAAGACAGGGGATTTGGTAAATTAAATTAAGGGACTCTAGAACATTGAGGGCATTACCGAGACCCGAATTTTGCATTAGCACAGCAGGAACTTTCCCACCAAAATACGCCCCGGCTGCCATGCCCACCGCCTCGTCTTCACGAACCGCTGGAGTATAGAGTCGCTCTTCGGTTAAATGGGCGATAATCCCACCAAGAATGGTGTCCGGCACTCCCGTAAAAAAGTCGAATCCGATGCCCTGTAACCCTTTCACAAAATCATCGGCATCAATCATCATGGCCTCCAAGACCCGGAAGACCCTTTTCGTACCCCGAAATAACGGGCGGGCGCTGGTGGTAGAATACTTTCAGAGCGAGGCAATCCTTTAGGAAAAACGGTTTTGCATGAATGCGGAATAGCGTCATACCCTGATGAGAACAGGCGATTATAGCGGAGGGTACCCGCATTCTCAAGAAAGGAAATGAAGACCGTTGCGAGGAATCAGAAGAAAAGATTAGACTTTCTTTTTACAATCTCTCCAAGCCTAACCACGGACGGAATGATGAAAAAAAGAACCTCTTCCTATACCACACAACACGCGAAAAGTGGCCTAAACGCCAAACTCCCCCTACTGGAAACCTGGCCCAACCAATATCCGGGTTATACCATCACCATCGATATTCCCGAATATACGGCCATTTGCCCAAAAACCGGCCTGCCGGACTTTGGCACCATCCGTCTCACTTACGTGCCCAACAAAGCCTGTTTGGAACTCAAATCGCTCAAACTCTACATCCATGGGTACCGAAATATCGGAATTTTCTATGAAAATGCGGTCAATAAAATTTTGGCCGATATCGTCAAAGCCTGCCGACCTGTGTCAGCGACGGTCACCGGTGATTTTACCGCTCGAGGCGGATTAAGCAGTACCATCCAAGCTCATTATCCTTGAGAGACACTCCTTCCCTGAGTCTCAGACTCGCATTGCCCTTCAACCCCAACCCTATTCAATAAAAAAACTGTGGGTTATAGTCCTGAGTCAAAGAACTGTTTGATAGTTTCGACGACGTAGGCTCTCTGATCTGAGGTGAGTTCCGGGTAGATCGGGAGGGAGAGGACTTCTTGCGCAGCCTTTTCCGCCACAGGAAAGGCTCCTTTGTGATAACCCAAAGCTTCATAACATTCCTGAAGGTGGAGCGGAACAGGATAATAAATACGATTGCCGATACCCTTTTCGGTCAAGTAGGCACTCAGGTCATCCCGTCTAGGAGTCCGAATGGTGAACTGGTTGTACACGTGAGTATTCCCCGGAGCCACAAGTGGCAGGGTCAGTCGGTCATCCAGTCCGTTCTCGTGAAAAAGGTGGTGGTATTCCGCTGCATTGCTTTGGCGTTTCGCGGTCCAGTCTGGAAGGTAGGGAAATTTGGCTTGTAAGATTGCGGCTTGTAAGGCATCCAGGCGGCTATTCATCCCGATGAGATGATGATGATATTCCGACCGACTCCCATGAACTCGCATGAGTCGTAATCGTTCTGCCACTTGAGAGTCCTGCGTGGTGATTAACCCACCATCTCCAAATGCTCCCAAGTTTTTGGAGGGAAAGAAGCTGAAACACCCCGTCCGCCCATACGCACCGGCTTTGGTCCCCTTGCGAACAGCCCCAATTGCCTGGCAGGCATCCTCAATTACGGGAATCCCATGGACGTTGGCGATCTCAATGATCGCTTCCATTTCCGAACATTGCCCAAAGAGATGAACCGGAAGAATGGCTTTCGTGCGAGAAGTAATAGCATCGGCCAATCGAGTGGGATCAAGATTGAAGGTGTCCCGGCATATATCCACAAAAACCGGACGGGCGTGTAATCGAGAAATGACTCCGGTAGATGCAAAGAACGTAAATGGGACCGTAAGAATATCGTCCCCAGGCTGAATATCCAACTCCATGAGCGAGAGCAACAGCGCATCACTACCCGAAGCTACCCCAACAGCATACTCCGCCCCGATAAACTTGGCTAAGGTGGCTTCCAAACGTTCGACATGTTTTCCAAGAATAAAACTTTGATCCGAACAGACTTCTTGAATAACCTTTTGAATTTCCCGCTGGATGGGAGAATATTGCAGTTTCAAATCAAGGAGAGGTACTTCCACGCGACACCACCTGATTCACCCCAACCATGCACCGGCATGAACATGTTTGGCTCTGTGTAAGAAAAGCTGTAGAAGCCTAGCCCGGTCAATTTGTTCAACACCTTACCACCACCCCTCTCCAAAGGCTAGGCGAAGAAAAGGTCCTATGGAATCTCTAATTCCATTCCGTAGGCAAGAGCGCTAAAAGAAGAGCATACCGTAGTGCTTTTCCACTTCCAATAAAGAGGAAAGCCCGAACCCCGGATAAACGTAGCCAGCCCGCCGCAATACAAAGGGGATCTCCCATAATAGGAACCCAAGACAAGAGGAGCAGGGGACTTCCCCATTCCCGTAGGCGATCCACAGCTTTTCGGTGGGCCGGTTTCGACAATTCAGTCAGAGGAAAACGCCAACTTATAATCCACCCCAGGCCCCAGGAACTCATCCCACCTAAGGTATTGCCCAGAGTGGCCACAAGCAAGAGATTCCACCGAGAGATTTCCCCTTGAGCGGCCAACGCGGTCAAGACGATTTCTGAACTCCCAGGTAAGATGGTAGAAGAGACAAAGGCACTGATGAACAACCCCGCTAGGGAATACTCTTCGTTCAGGACCTCCATTCGTTCTAGGCTTCCGAATGGATCTGGCGAATCGATTGAAACTTGAGCTTGGCATCGCACACGATTTCGTAGGTCCCCTGAATGCCTTGGTACGTCAAAAAGGGACGTAACACTCGCGCCGGGAATTGAACCGTGCGACCATCATCAGCGGTCGCCCTCACGTATTCGACGACTCCTTGATAGTACGCCTGAAACCGTTCGGGAGAGATGCTCAACCTCACGGTAATGGTTTGCATGAAATTTCCTCACGCCAATCGTTCCCAATACCAAACCAAAGGTAGGGACACAAAACTCGAGATGACCTACTCATTTCGCCCTCTGTCCCGTGGCATTCACCAAAAGCTGTTTCCTATGGTCATCGAAGAAAACAGACAGAAAGCCTTTCCTCAGGTATGATATGGCCAAGATGGAATTTGGTGGTCATTCAAAACTTTTAGGTCCCTCCCGTCTTCCCTTTCCCACAAAGAGTCGTATTCTACCCCATGATCTTTCATGACTAAATATCACCAAGAACTCACCCTCATTCACCAGGCCCTGTTCCAAGCTAGTCAGCGTCTTAAAGCCTTCACGCCTGAAACCCTTCACATTCATATTAAAAAGGATGGCACTCCGGTTACGAACGCCGATATAGAAGTTGACCGAATGATCAAACAGACCGTTCGAGAGAAATTCCCTGGTGACGGTTGGTTATCTGAAGAAACCCCGGACCGTCCTGATCGCCTTCAATCCACAAGGGTTTGGGTCCTCGACCCCATCGATGGGACCAAACCTTTCTTAAAAGCTTTGCCTCAATTTACCATTTCCTTGGCCTTGGTCATGGATGGGCACCCCATCATTGGCACTCTTTTCAACCCTGCCACCCAGGAATATTTTTGTGCCGTACATCCTTCCCAAACAACTCTCAACGGTCACCCGGTCCATGTACGAACAACACCGCAAACCTCAATGACCTTCCTCGTCAACCGCTGGCAATTTCCCAAACCGTTACTTGAAAACCTGAAAAAGCAACATCGCTGCCCAAGCCTATTGGGGTCTATCGCCTACTCATTGGGGTTGGTCGCCACCGGCCAGGTTGATGGGGTCATTAATTTCAGTCAACAAAATGAATGGGATATTGCCGCGGCGAAACTGTTGGTCGAACGCGCGGGAGGCTTGGTCCTGAACCGGCACCTTCAGCCCATTTTCTTTAACCAACCCCATCCCGTGGTGGACGGGATCGTAGCTATCCGCCCGGAGGCCCTTCCTCATATTAAAGAACTGCTAAAAATACCCTAGGAGAATATTTTCTCTTCTCCCGGAAGCCGAATCCCACCTTTCCCCGTACCCTAGGAACAGAAATCTCTTTTCTGGTGTTTGCCTTACCCAATTCGTTCATCTGTTGCGAATTCATCCTCAATGGATAGTGTAGGGGTCTGTTGAAAAAAGCCGCCAGCGGCGTTCTCGCCATTTTTCCGTGCTCACGTATAGCCAGTACGCTCCGCCCCCAAAAATGGCTGCGGCCTTGCTGGACGGACTTTTTTGAACCGACCCAAAGCTTCTGATAGCCCACGTCCTCCTGGAGAAATTCGGCACTTGATATCTTCATTATTCAACAGGCTCTGTAGATAAACATTTCTCCTGATTGTGCTCGGATAGCTTCTTTTTTTCCATTTCTTCCCGGTGGAAGCCGTTTGGTTGACCGGATGGACTTGGGTGACCCCTCCTCTACCACTCAACCTCCAAGCCATTTCAACCGAAAAATAAGGCATCCTCCTTATCCTCAGCATAGTATGGGACAACTGCCCGTTATATGCTCATTTGACCGGGCAGTCCCAGGGACGCACGTTCACCAACACCATACAGGTTCTGAAATATGCGTGGTGCTGTTAAAAATACGATAAAAATTCTCACCGTTGAGGACGACCCCTCCCAAACGGAGGCTCTCAAGGAGGCTCTCACCGTCGCTCAGATAATTTGTGTAGAAATTCATGAGGCCGAAGACGGGGACCAGGCTATGGTCTTCTTAAACCAAGAATACCCTTTCATGGATGCCCCCCAACCTGACCTGATTTTTCTTTCCAATCATTTACCCGACCGGTCAGGGATTGAAATCATCAAAGATCTCCAACGAGACCGTCGTTTAAAAGCCATTCCCGTGGCCTTGTTTTCGGAAGAGCCTCCCCATACTCCCAAAAATTTCCTGTTCCCCAATAACTGTCATCTATTCAAAAGACCGACCACGTGTGATGAATGGATTTATGTTTTGCGGTGTATTGAGGACGTTTGGGTCACCCTGTTAAATATGGCTGGGACCCCACGAATTTAACTCCTCAGAGGGCTAGATTGTTCCTGTCGAGATTGCCTGGCGGTTTTTCGATTTCCCCCGGCAACCATAGAAAATTCATACAGTCGAGATTCTAGTGCTCCATTAAAAAGGGGAATTCTTCGGGACGGGGACAACCGGATAAGTTTGGGCAATCGAAAATCGGCCGTGAGAATATATACCCGCCATCCTACGAATCGTTGCTTCAAGACATTACCAAATTTTGGATACCATTCTTCAAGCCCCTCCCGGGTCCCCGTCCTCACCCCGTAAGGTGGATTGGTCACGATCACGCCTTTTGAACTGGGGGGGGTCATGTGCAAAACATCGATTTGACGGAGCTCAACACCGTCTAACGATATTCCCTTCAAATTCTTCCGGGTTTTCGATAAGGCTTCGGGATTTTCATCATATCCGTAGAGGGTCACCGGAAAGGGGGAAGGCGGAAGATGCCCACATTCCGAATGGATGTGAACCCAGGCAGACTTGTTAAAATTCTGGAGATGCCGAAAGGCAAACTCTCGCTTGATCCCTGGCGCTACACCTTTACCCAGAAGACCCGCTTCGATTAAAAACGTCCCCGACCCACACATTGGATCGAGCAGCACGTGTTCAGGAGTCCATTTTGCTAGTTGAAGAATGCCAGCGGCGAGGTTCTCACGAACAGGGGCTTCTCCGGTGACTTTCCGCCATCTACGCTTGAACAAAGGGTCTCCTGATGTATCAAGGTACCACACCACCTTTTCCTGATCGACGAAGGCCACGACCTGGATATCGGGATTTCGCTTATCAATAGTCGGTCGGCGGCGGATTGTGCGGGAAAATTGATCACAGATACCATCTTTGATCCGCAAGGTAGCAAATTCAAGACTTTTCAAAGGAGAGTTTTGGGCTACCAGTCGAACTTTTATTCGGCAATCAACCGAAAACCACTTCACCCAGGGGAGGTCTACTGCCAATCGATAGAGGTCGTCCGCATGGTGATAGGTCCCTTGTCCAACCCGCCAGAGGACTCGACTGGCGATTCGACTCTGAACATTCAACCGATAACACAACTCGAAAGGCCCGTGACAACTTGCACCCCCCGGAGTCGTTTCAATTCCAGCTCCTCCAATGACTCTCAATTCTTCAGAGAGTGGTCCTTCCAGCCCTCGAGGGCAGGGAACAAAAAAAGATTCCATTTTCTCATCCGTGCTTTCTTGCACGACCTTTCATGGATGTACCTTGAACCTTTTAGGTACCCCGTCTCAATCTCAATCATATATTTGAGGATTCACACAATACGGCAGCACCCTACCCTGCAAGCCGGCAAGCACGTTCTCAACCGCCATAGAGGCCATTTTCTCTCTGGTAGCCGTTGAAGCACTCCCTAAATGAGGAATCACCACACAGTTGGGTAACTGGTGAAGCGGGTGGGAGAGGGGAAGAGGCTCGGGGTCTGTCACATCTAAGGCTGCCCCCGCAATGGTGCCATTGGAAAGGGCTTCGTATAGAGCTTCTGTATCGACAACGGCTCCTCGGGCCGTATTGATGAGCACACTGGTGGGCTTCATTCTTTGGAACTCAGACCGGCCCAGTAAATGCTGGGTTTGAGCGGTCAAGGGAACATGAAGACTCACAAAATCTGATTCGGCCAACGCGGTGGGCAGGTCGACGGCTTCGACGGAACTCACTTTCCCCTTATGAGAAACCGTGACTTGAGAAGAGAGGCCTCTTGTGGAAGTTGGGTTTGAAGAGGCTGAGGTGACGGCTACCACCCGCATGTCAAACCCCTGAGCCCTACGGGCCATCGCCTGACCGATTCGACCAAACCCCACGATTCCCAAGGTGGCCCCATAGACATCACGCCCGAGTAACAAATCGGGTTTCCATTCAGTCCATTGCCCATCCTGAACATACCGAGCCCCTTCCACGATCCGTCGGGCCCCCGCTAAAAGTAAAGAAAAGGCCAAGTCAGCGGTCGTTTCGGTTAAGACGCCCGGAGTATATCCTACCGGAATGTTCCGGTCGGTACAGAATTCAACATCAATGTGATTGAACCCTACCGACACCGTGCTCACGACACGCAGCTGCTTGGCCTCAGCCAGCAGGTCTTGATCAATCGAATCGGTCAACAAACACAACAGACCTTCAGCTTCGACGAGGTGATCTCTGAGCCATTCTCTAGGGACAGGACAATCGGCGGACCAACAGACTGGGTCAGCCTGCTCCCTCAATCGATCCCAGGCTTGAGGGGAAATCGTACGGGTCACGACTACAGGGGGATGGGCCATGAGTTATCCATCATCGAAGAACCTTCCTCCGGAATTGGAACCGCCCTACCAAAATAGCACGGAGACCACAAACACCACATAACACAGGCCGTTAAAAATGAGATGAAGGGGTGTAACCGGGCCTCGCCTCACGACCCAGGTGAGAAAACAGGCCGCGAGGAGCGTCATGGCCATTCCCATAAGAATTTCATGTTTGGGTACCCAGGCCGTTAACATGATTCCTAAGGCCGGCAGAAGGCTTCCCTGAAAGACCATGGCCCCGGTAATATTCCCCACCGCCAACGTATCCCGTCTCCGTCGGATCCAAATGATGCTATTGACTTTTTCCGGTAATTCCGTGGCCACGGGAATGATTAACAGGGAAAGCGCTAAGGCCGACACCCCCCATTCCGGTGCTAAGTGCTCGATTCCATACACAAAGCCCTTGGCTCCCAACATGATCAACCCCAGCCCTACCCCCAATTGCAACAAAATGACCAATAAATTGTCGGGCAATCCCACCTTTGTCACATACAGAGGGTGGTCGGCTTCTGTCGCATGACCATCGACGACAAGGTCCGAGGAAGAACGGATCGTCTGATACAGATAAATGGCATACAAGGCGACCAAGCTGAAACCCATCGCTCCCCGTACTCCCACCCATTCGGAAGGGACGAAGGTCGCGAGAACTCCAATGCAAAAGACCCAATTAAACCAGACAAGATCTCGCTGAAACCCCGTGGCTTCCGGTTGTATGGTCCCTTGCCACCCTCGTGACCGTGCGGCGAAATAGCCCATGAGGAAAAAGGCCAAAGTGACTAACATGAGGGGGGCACCAAGGATAGCCCCAACACCCACCTCATGGCGCAGGGTTTCTGAGCCAGATCCTAATAAAATGGCAAACAAGGGTACCATCGTTTCGGGCAACGCCGTGCCAATGGCGGCGAAGATCGATCCGGTTACCCCTTCGGAAATGCCCAACCGCTCCCCAAAATGCTCTAAACTATTGGTAAAAGCCTCGGCCCCCATCAAAATGACGATCAAGGCCCCCATGAGAATCAATAATTCCATCGACGGTCGTGCTTTCCTTTATATTCTCTCCATCCTCGGGTCTCGTATTGAGGACAAAACCGGCCTATTTCCCCTCAAGGCCAAAATCAACAATCAACGATCCAGGGAAAAATTTCATGAGTCTTCCCCAGACCTTGCCATTTGGAAAATTATTCTTCTAAACTGCCTGGTATGGACAACGCCACTACCGGACTCATTCTCATCCTGGTAACCATCGTCGTCTGTGTGGTCGTTCAACGCTGGTGGAGACAACGTCGCGCCGCGAAACTCGCCGATAAGCTGCTGGATGAAGTCATTCGAGGGAAAGACGCATTTCGTCGATAGTCCTCGTCAGACGGCTACCTCCCCTTCCCTCAAAAGTTAAACTCGAGTTGCACCGGACGGGAATAAGAAGTAGGACATATATCTTTAGTGAATTCCCTGCCTCCTTCCGACCTCTGGTTTTTCTTCACATCGAAAAATATCTCCACCAACTTCCCCCGGCAACGGCTACACACGTGACGTGACGGCACAATCGTGCGCCGTTGACGGACATAGTCCATCCCACATGCCAGACATCGCCACGCATATCGATTGTAACTCTCAACCGCGTTCCCTAACGAATGATGGACGGTTATCCTCATCCCTTCCTGATTCATCCGATCCATCATGATTCGAAATTCCCGTCCATGCGAGGGACGGCGCTTTCGAACATCAAATTCCCATTGATGAATCATTTCATGGGCTAACGTCCGAACGAGTTCCTCCTCGGATTGATCAGCCAGTAGGGGAGCCGACAACCGAATCACACGGCCCTCTCCTTGTCGATAGGCCGGAGAAACCCATCGGCTTCTCGGGCCCACCTGACTCACGAATAACCCCGTGGAGGCCGTTAACCGTGAACTCCACTCGATCCCGATGGGTGGCAATCGATCGTCAAAAAAACGATGCGCCAGGCTCTTCCAAAGAGCTTGAAGATCGGCAAGGGAGGGAAGAGTCGGAGGTGAAGTCGTGGCCCGTGAGGTCACTGAATTTTTCCAAAAGGTTGGCTATACATGACGTAATGGCTATGGTACCATTTTTTTGCCCGCCCGGGCCGTTTTTTTTTAATCTCCTAAACTTACATGGGTATTCCGCCTGATTTCTCCTCATGACTGTTTCGCCCCTTGAACTAGATGACCTGACCTACATGAGGAAAGCCCTGGAAATGGCTTCCCAGGCTTTTTCTCGGGAAGAAGTTCCTGTCGGGGCCGTCCTGGTCAAGGATGGCGACATCCTTGCTCTGGGGTTTAATCAGCGAGAAAAACTCCAGGACCCCACCGCCCACGCAGAGATTCTCGCCATTCGATCGGCAGCCGCCAGGATCGGGTCCTGGCGACTAACCGACACGACACTCTATGTCACCCTTGAACCTTGTGCCATGTGCGCCGGTGCAATTATTCAATCAAGAGTAAAACGAGTGGTGTTCGGGGCATGGGACTCCAAGGCGGGGGCTTGCGGATCCATATGTGATCTCACGGCGGAATCCCGATGGAATCATCGGGTTGTGGTGGAAACCGGTCTCTTGGCCGATGACTCCAGAGCCCTCTTACAACGATTCTTTCAACTTCGGCGGGGAGCGCCAACCATACGCGTCTAATAATTTTGTCGGAGAGGTGCGAGAGTGGCCGATTCGGACGGTCTCGAAAACCGTTGTCCCTACTGGGGACCGTGGGTTCGAATCCCACCCTCTCCGCCAGCAAGTCATTGGTTGCAGAGAGAAATTTCACTCACACGGTTTGACACTGCGAACTCCCGGTCCCACTCTTATCCAACCGCAGTTCTCTCTGCAGCGCTCAAGAAGCGGCCCTTTGAGCCGTTCCTTTTCTCTTGCAGCCAAAGAGATAATAATGGTGCGAATTAGTGACAACCTTTCGCGAGGTTAGAAAAAAGGTGTGGGACCGGGAGTTCGAATGTCTTCCTGTCCTCCGCAAATATTCCCCGACTACACCGTTGGCTGGTTTGATGTCAGCTAGCCATGCCTAGATAGCTGGGTGTATGCTCAGCCCATGAAATCCTTATCCCGCATTTTCACCGTGGTAGTTGAACTCGTCCAGCTCGCTCGCAAGTTCATGACGGATGGCGTACATTTTCTTCCCTTATGTACCCGATCCCGTACCGCATTGGCTGCCGAAAATCTCTTCCTGGGAAAACAGTTGGCCTTCTACCAAGAGCGGCATGTCAGACCGAGACGCTTCGACAAAGCCTCGCGATTTATGCTGGTACTGCTCTCATATGGGTTCCCCTGGAAAGAGGCCTTGGTGAAGGTGACGCCAAAGACCTTCATCGGGTGGCATCGGGCAGGCTTCCGCCTATTCTGGCGGTGGAAGTCGCGGCCAGGACGCCCCCGGATCCCACCGGAACTGCGCACCCTCATTCGAGCCATGGCGCGAGACAATCCTGGCTGGGAAGAGGAGCGCATCACCCATGAACTCTTCCTCAAGCTTGGGATCCAGTTATCGCCCCGGACGGTACGAAAGTACATGCCTCACACACTGAGAGGGCAACCACATGGCGATCAGCGCTGGGCCACTTTCGTTGCCAATCACGCGAAGATGATCGTGGCCTGTGATTTCCTGACGGTGGTCACCGCGACGTTCAAGTGTCTTTATGTGTTGGTCATCATCGAACTGGGCACACGAAAGCTGTTGCACATCCATGTCACGGATCACCCCACAGCCGCATGGACCCAACAACAACTTCGAGAAGCGATCCCCTCGGACCACGACTACCGTTTTCTCATCCAGGATAGCGATGGCATCTTCTCTGCTCAGCTCGATCAGTCGATTTCTCACATGGGTCTGCGAGTCCTGAGGACGCCATATCGGAGCCCCAAAGCGAACAGCCTCTGTGAACGGGTCATCGGCACGCTCCGCCGGGAATGCCTCGACTATCTCATCCCATTAACGGAAAACCACTTGTGTCGGCTGTTGAAGACCTGGCTCGCGCATTACAATCACGGTCGCCCACACTCCAGCCTTGGGCCAGGAATTCCGGACCCGCCAGCCGGTCTCCCTGTCCCACGACAAAAACATCGGCACCGCATTCCAAGCCACGTTCAGGTGGTGAGTCATCCTGTCCTAGGTGGATTACATCATGAATATGAGCTAAAACCTAAAGCTGCATGAATTTTTGCGGACCACACAGAGAGATTCAAGCCTTATTTCCCATCAGCCACTGGAACTCTGACTTTTTGGAAAGGGAGTTGGAGATCAGGCGTGAAACAGATGGTTCCCCCTCCCAAATGATCTAGCAATTTGAAGGGGTGTATCAGCGACCGTCCCTGGGGACAGGCCACTCACGTCGGACAAGTTGAAAGGAGTAAGTCTTCATCCTTTCATTTTCTTTCGAGTGGTTCATTTCCTTTGAGGCCCATACATTTCAAACGGAACTCCCTTTTGTCGAAGAAGCCTCGCCGCTTGGAGCTTGGCCCGTTGCGAGCGAAACTCAATTTGAACACCGGTCAGGGCCGTTAATCCAACTGAAGCCTGAAGGAACTTCAGCAGTTTTATCAATTCAGTGGAATTTGGCAGGCCAGGAAATCGTATGCAGAGGCCACAGGGATCGGAACCAGGCATGATTGACCCTCCTTCTGGTGCTCTTTCATGAATCTATACAAGGGGACAGTAGTTGTGGGGAGTTGATATCCCCACAAAACCGGACCGCGAATGTTGCGAAAGGGAAAGTTTGTCCTCCTGCAGTTTCAAATATTGTAGGAAGGTTGTCAAGAAAATTTTTGGCAGCAGGTATTGGGGAGGCAAGATGGTGAGTTAAGTTATCGGGCTCCATCTTCCACTACTTAATTATTTTCAGCCCCGGTTTTCGAAAACAGGTCCTACAACAGATTTTTCTCATCCTAGGATCGATGTAAAGCCTTAACCAGGAAGAACTTTTCTCCAGCAGGCCCACTGACTATCTATCAGTGGGCCTGCCTGCCCGGTTATTTAAAGGATTTTCCCTGCCATACTCCCAATGCAAAAAGACATCCCTCGAGAATAAATTCTTGGCTTATCTTTGCAACGGAAATATCCTGCCCCTCGTGAAATTGAGTCCACCGATAAGACATAATCTTTTCGATAGGAGGTGGACCATGGCAGACGAACAACACGAACCAATTCAACGATGGACGGCCAAACGCCGCCTGACGTTGGTGACAAGCATTTTGAAGGGTGAGACGTCGGTTGCGGAGGCCGCTCGGGCGCATGGGCTGACGGTCGGAGAACTCGAAGAGTGGCGGGAGCGGTTTCTGATCGGAGCGGACAATGCGTTGCGGACCCGGCCAAAAGATGAAGAGGCCCTGAAGGATGAGCAGATCAAGAAGCTCAAGCAGAAGATTGGTGACTTGGTGGTGGACAATGATCTGTTACGGGAGGCCCTCAAGCCCTACCCTTTCGCCCGGGGGACATCCGACGCGTGAGGGCGACCCATACGGATGTCTCGGAACGTCGGGTCTTGGGGATGGCACGAGCCCGCCTGCGACGGCCTCCTGGGGCCGCAACCCGTTCCCCTGTGGTCTCGGAGCAGTTGGTTGCACAGCTGCGGGCCCTGATTGAGCAGCATCCAACTTATGGCTATCGCCGGTTATGGGCCCTGTTACGGTACGGGCAGGGCTCCTCTATCAATCGCAAAGCGGTGTATCGAGTCTTACGGATCAAGCACTGGTTGGTGCATCAACGGGTCAGCACCCCTCGGCCTCGGGCGCCACGCCTACGCAGTCGAGCCTCACAGAGTAACCAACGCTGGGCGATGGATGTGACGCCTATTCCCTGTGGGCGAGATGGCTGGAGCCATTTGACGGCGGTGATTGATTGTCACGATCGCGAGATTGTGGGTTATGAGTTTGCCTTACGCGGCCGAGCGAGGGAAGCGGAGCGGGCCATTGAGGCGGCCTGTCTGGCACGATTGGGGACCTTGCGGTCTCCGGGCTCCCCGCCAATCCTTCGGAGTGATAATGGCTTAATCTTTCAGAGTCGGCGGTTTCGTCAAGCGTGTCGAGACTATCGCCTCCAGCAGGAACTTATTACCCCTATACCCCAGAACAGAATGGGCTCATTGAACGGTTCTTTCGCAGTTTGAAGGAAGAGTGTGTGTGGCACTATCACTTCGCTGGGTTTGAGGACGCCCAGCGGGCGGTCTCAACCTGGATGCGGTGGTACAACGAGGACCGCCCGCATCAGGCCTTGCAGTATCGAAGCCCGAGGAGATATCAACGTGAACAAGTAGCCAAGGTGGCTTGATTTCGGGGGAGCATTACACCATTCATATACATTTGGCAAATGTAGTACGAGTTGGCAAGGAAAAGCTGGACGGCTTGTGAGCGTTTATTGAGGACCGAATTCTCACTGCTCCCGGCCAGTAATAAGCCTAGGGCAATATTGCCTTTTGCAGGAATGTCCGCCTCCCCCGTGGCATTTAAAAGGCTCGAAACATTGAGACCTACTTCTGTTGGAGCTTCGGCACAAAATCGGTCATTGGCAAAATTGACCAAGACGACCCGGCGCTCAGGAGTCAAGGAAAGTGTTCCAATCTTTTCCTTCTTCCCAAGCCAACTTGGTCCGAGCTTATCTTCAGTGACCGGATTTTCCATAGGACGGGTAAAGAAACTACACCCGCCTAAGACAAATGCCAGCAAACAACCGAATGTTAACAAAGTTGAAATTTTCATGCTTCCTCCAAAATGTTAGAGGGCTTCAAAAGGAAATGAATAGTTCAGGTAATAATTAAGAAGTTAGTTTAAAGCCTATCCACTCCTGTTTGTTTGAATACACCAATTCCAGCAAATTTGCCTCTTTCTGGCCTGGCCCCCACAAGACGATTTTGAAGGGTCTCCTTTTAAAGATACCTAACCACAATAGGCTTTTTTTGTATGCACATTTTGCAAAAGGAAGAACCTATTTGATGCCTGTGCATGGCGAATTCCTAATTCTCGCCCCCAGTGCGCTCTTTCATCCCGCTTGAACTTCTCTCCAACTCTCCGTATTCTCCCCAGCCATGAAACATCTCTTCATGGTTTTCACCTTCCTGTTCTCTCTCATACACAAATTCCTCAAGCATGATAGCCTGAAGGCGGTGGCTGCCGAGAACTTGCTGTTGAAGCAACAGCTGCTCGTCCTCACCCGGTCCCGAAAACGGGCCCCTAATCTTTCTTCTTTTGCCCGTTTCTTCCTAGGCCTGTGGTCCACCTTCTTGAATCCTCGTCGCATCAAGCGGGTGGGCGTTCTCATTCAACCATCGACCCTTCTGAAATTTCATCAGGCCATGGTGAAGCGGAAATATCGATGGTTGTATTCGTCCCCGAACCGCAAGAAGCCTGGCCCGAAAGGCCCTTCCTCCGAACTCATTAAGTTGGTGCTGGAGATGAAACGGCGTAATCCCAACTTTGGTTGCCCAAAGATTGCCGAGCAGATTTCCAAGACCTTTGCCCTCCCTCTCGATAAAGATGTCGTCAGACGGATCCTCGCCGCCCACTTTCACCCGGACCAAACCGATGGCCCCTCCTGGCTGACTTTCCTTGGCCACACAAAGGATAGCCTGTGGAGCATGGATTTCTTCCGGTGTGAATCCCTCCGACTCACAACCCATTGGGTCCTCCTCGTCATGGACCAATGCACGCGTCGGATAATTGGGTTCGGAGTCCACCCGGCTCAAGCCATGGATGGGAGAGCGCTATGCCGCCTGTTCCATCAGGCCACCAGCCGAACAGAGGTGCCTCACTGGCTCAGCTCCGATCATGATCCCGTGTTTCGGTTCCACCAGTGGCAAGCGAATCTGAGAATTCTGGGAATCCAGGAGGTGAAAACCATTCCCAGCGTACCGGTGTCCCATCCCTTCATCGAACGACTGATTGGCACCATCCGTCGAGAATATTTGGATCACTTGCTGTTTTGGAATGCATCGGATCTGGAACGGAAGTTAGAAGCCTTCAAAGCATATTACAATAATTTTCGGATTCATCAGAGCCTGAATTCCCTAACTCCAGAGGAAATAGCTGGAAAAGACCCACCGCCACCCGCAGACTCAACGCATTTTGTGTGGCAATCACATTGTCAGGGATTGTTTTACACTCCAAGGGCCGCATGATTAGGAATTCGCCATGCACACGTTCCATTGTGCCCGCAGCCAGTTAACCTGACAAAAACCTCCGCCGAGAATGCTTCGACTATCTCATCCCAATAACAGAAAACCACTTGTGTAGACTGTAAAAGAACTGGTTCGCCCATTACAATCACGGGCGACCGCATTCCAGACCACCTTAAGGTTGTGAGTCATCTTGTCCTGGGTGGGTTACATTATGAATATAAGCTGAAACCCAAGGCTACATGAATTTTTGCGGACCACAAGGCTTGCAGGTCTCGTGTGATTTATCTATAAACGATGGATTTCTCTCGCTGCCATAGCTTTGGTCACCGCGTTCGTTATTTTTTCTTTTTCGACGGGCTTCACCAGGTAATCCACCACCCCTTTCTTCAGAAATCCGGAAGCCATTTCGACATCGGGAAATCCGGTCAAGACAATAATGGGAACACGAGGATATTGTTGCTGAAAATATTGAATGGTTTCCACCCCGTTGATTTTCGGCATGCGAATGTCGGTGATGATGACATCAAGTAGAAGGGGGTTTTCACCCTGATTAATTTCGGTAATGGCTTGCTCACCATTGTCTGCTTCGAGTACGTCATACCCCGACTTTTCCAGGCTCATACGAATCACTCTTCGGACATCAGGCTCGTCATCCACGACTAACACGCGCCCGGCTGTACTGTGTCCACCAAACATTGCAGCTGTTCCTTGTGTCATGGCAACTCTCCTTTGTAAGTTAAAAACACATTGTTTCCTGCCCCTTTCCTGAGAAACTTACCTATTGGCCCCACATCCTCATCTCTAAGAAAATGGTGGGAATGAGCTCATTTTCCTTGAGCATAGCAACCTTATGTATAAAGCCCGATTGAGTAACCAGATTTTTCATTATCCAAGTTGGCAATGAAGAGGTAGCTTCATCGTAAAGGTGGTACCTTTCCCTTGTTCACTGTCAACGGTTATGGTTCCTCCATGAATATCGACGACATCCTTCACGATTTTGGTCCCTAGGCCCGTGCCTCCAGGTTTACCGCTAATCGTCATTTCGGTGAATAAGCTGTCACGAATTTCAGGAGGCATCCCCTTGCCAGTATCAACCACTTGTAACACCAACGTGTTGGCATCTAATTCCATCGACCCACATACGGCAATCATTCCGCCTTTCGAAGTTTCTGGAATGGCATTATTGACCAGGTTGTACAGGGCATTGAACAATCGATGATGATCCGCATGAAGAGGGGGCAGTAAAGCAAGACCCTGAACACGCAATAATATGCCTTTCTCGGTGGCGTAGAGCCTCAACGATTCAAAAACGCTTTCGACAATATCAGTGATTTGGCAAGGACCAAGTCTGAGTGGACTGGTGACTCCCTTCACAGCATCAGCAATTTCCCGAACGCGCTCCTGAATACGACGCCCATTATTCACAATCATGTCAATCGCATCCTTTGTGAAATTTCTGCTCGCTTCTACCTCCTTGGCGTTCACGTCCCGCAAGCTCGCAAAATGGTCGTGCAGTTCTTCCTCGATGAGCTTGGCCCCATTTAGAATAGGCATGAGCATATTCTTGATATCGTGACCAATATCTCCCAGTACCTTCGTCACTTGCGAGAGTTTCGCTTCCTCCACTAATTGGGCCGCCAGACGTTGGCGCTCCGTAATGTCTTGAAAGGACACTACCGCGCCTATCAGTTGGCCATCCTCCCACATCGGCGTACTGATGAATTCAATGGGAAAACTGGTGCCATCTTTTCGCCACAGCACTTCATCGTCAACCCGATACACCTGACCATTCTTAACAGCCGCATACATCAGACATTCGTCGCGTGGATAGGAAGTAACCCCATCGGGTTTGGTATGGTGAATCGCATCCTGTATGGGAGTTCCAATGAGTTCCTTCACCTCATTTCCCAGCATCTTTGCCCCTATCGGATTCACGAAGGTAATTTTCCCCTCCACATTTAACCCGAATATTCCTTCACCCATGGACCCGAGAATCTGTTCATTTTGTTTACAAATCATTCGTTCCTTTTCCAACGCTCTCTGCCGGTCAATGGCTGTCGTGAGTCGGTCGGCCACCATCCCTAGGCTATGCATCGTAAACTTCGACAAAGGATGTCGGGAAAAAAGGGCCATGACTCCGATGACTTCATGCCCTCTCACCAACGGAAATCCTGCGAATGCAACAAGTCCCTCTCGTTTCGCCCATTCTTGTTCCGGGATACGAGGATCCCCGACAATGGTATTGGTCAAATGAGGTTTCTTCTCTGACGCGATCTTCCCAATTTTTAGGTGACCAACCTGTACCCGGCTATGAGGCCCATCCAGATGCGTATAGAGCCCGGCACTAGCCTGCAATTCCAACACCTGGTCCGCCACATTGAGTGTCCAGATACGGGCAAAGGCGGCATCAAGATGTCGGACGATCGCTTCCGTACAGCCTTGAAGCAGGTCACGAAACTCCAGATTCCTATTGATGATTTGTCCCACTTCAGCGTCTAACGCTAACAAGGCGTTTCGTTCACTCAATGACTTTTCCGCTTGCATTCGCTGTGTGATATCCCGTCCTACCAGAAGCCGACCCACGACTTTTTCGTTTCGGACAACGTTGCTCACATTCGCCTCAATCCATTTCGAGGTACCATCAGGGCGAATGACCTCAAATTCAACTAACGACGATACCGTTTCTCCCGCACGAACTGAGACAAGCCGGGATTCAGCCAAGGCTGCGGCCTCATCAGAAAGACAGTCCATTAAGGGATACCCAATCAGGTTTCCTAAAGGACGGTCAAAGAGATCTAGAGCTTGTTGATTCACCCAAAGAATCTTTCCGGATAAATCTCCAAAAAAGACCGCATCGTTGATATTATTAAGGGTCAGATGGAAACGTTTTTCGCTGTCCACCAGGGCTTGTTCTGTCTCTCTACGAGCAGAATGATCCCGCACAAAACACACCAGGCATTGACTATCACCAAATTCCAAGACCGATGCTGAAATTTCGCAGAACAGGAGACGGCCCGATTTGGTTCGACATGACAATTCATCTGTCCACCCCTGCCCTTTTTCTTCCACCGAATCACAGAACGCTTGGAACTTGTGAATGTCGTTTCCATGAATAGTAGTGATAGGGAGGGACAATAATTCCTCCTGGGGATATTCCAATAGCATACAGGCCCTGGGATTCACCGTAAGGATTCTGTCATTCGGTAGATCAAGCACAAAAATCGCATCATTCGAGTTGGCAAAAATTTTCCGGAAACGCTCTTCGCTGTCCTTCAGAGCTTGTTCTGCAAGCCTCCGCTCGGAAATATCCCGGATGATGCCACAATAAAAGACCTCCTCCGTTTCCACTGAACGAGAGAGAGATAGTTCAATGGGAAATTCTTCTCCTCCTTTTTTCAAACCATGAAGCTCTACCTTCCTTCCAACTACTCGCGTTTCACCCGTTGATTGGATGCGCTTAAGACCTTGTTGATGGGCTTGACGGTAACGATGCGGCATAAGAAGGGTAAGAGGCTTGCCAACAACTTCCTCCGCTGTATACTTAAACATGTTCTGCGCTGCCTGATTCCATGATAGGATGCTCCCGTCCCGATCTCCTAAAACGATCCCATCTTGAGCAGCCTGAACAATGGCACGGTATCGTTCTCCATTAGCAATTAACCCCCTAATGGTATGCTCCGTGACTCTTCTGGCAGTTTTAAACTCCAACGCCCGGCCAAGGGTACCGTGGAATTCCTCCTCAGCATAGGGCTTGATTAGACAATCAAACGCCCCATGCTTTAAGAATTCGGACTTGTCCTTGCGGTCCAGCAAGCTAGTGAGGATGATAATGGGGCAATGAGAGTGTCCTTGTTTCAAGGACCTCAGGAGGGACAAGGTCTCCTTATCCGGCTGCTTCCTATTTAGGAGCACAAGATCATAGGGACGTTGCTGGACTTGAGAAAGGGCCTCTTGCCCTGTCTTCACCACCACGACCGAATACTTTTCGCGTTCTCGAAGGTCAGGAACCGCTTCCCCAGAATCTGAGTCGACGATAAGAATAGAGGGGGCAACAGGCATTTTAGGGTTGAGACTCCAGATTCCTGGTCTTCAACTAAAAGCAAACCGCATACTCACTGGGCGAAACAGGAAATAACAAAGATGCAACTGTACAGGCTTGCTCTATGGGCAAGCCCTTCTGATTTTTCAATTTACCGGGGGAAGCTCATTCACAATACTCCGGCTCATATCCATAGGGGGCAATAACCATACCCCAAATGACATACTAAGAATAAGTTGGGGAGAAATTAAAAATCTTTATAAATTTAATGGTATATTGACTGCCAGCCCAGCTCTCTTCAGACGACAAGGGTGAGAGCAAATTTCCGATTTATCCAAATGGATACCAGTAATTATCCAAAAGGATACACCTGTGAAAGGAAGTTGATCCTCAGGATTCGATGATCGGCATTGTCAAGACAACGGTCTGAGGACAATATGGAGCCGCTTGCAAGAGCATCTCATGCACAGACCACTTCCTTGTAGAGTCAAAAAACTCAACACTCCCATTTCAAGGGAACTTATACCTAACAAGCTTAGGTGGGCATGGCCAATTACTAATTGACGCAGTCAGATGCCAATAAGCGGGTTTTGACCAAGCTGTCTTTATGGTCAAAAACTCATCCGGCCTGTAAGCAATAGATTTTCATGTGGCCCAATTCCCTATTAATTCCCTGTTCTTGAATCCCAACTGAGAAAGGAAAAGCTCCAAACACCTTGTTTTATAGGATAATTCTTCTATTGCGATTCCAAATCCTGCCTTCCACGCGTAAAAAATTCTCTGTATTTTCCCTGTTAAAGACGGATATTATTGAGACTGACTACCTGCTAACCTGGTAGTCAGTAAAAAAGTGGGGACTAACCTGGAGGGAACTGATAAGGAGTAGAGAGAAGTTCGGTGCTGACTACCTCCACCGCTACAACATTAATAGCATTATGACAAAGAGCGGAGCAAAAAACCCGTCAGTCGATAAAAGAAAGAGGGTGGGGTTCGAACAGAGGTTTTGAAGGGGATATTTCCCCTTCATGGGGTGACCCGAAGCCATGCGAGGGCACGAGGGGGCTGGCCCCCTAGTAGGAGGGCGTGACAAACAAGTCATGTACGACTTCGAATTCCCACCCTCTCCGCCAACTAGTCAGTAGCCAAATAGGGTTCTCTCCCTTCTTCTGATTTTCCATCAACCTTTCCGCAGGTTACCGCACTACCCCTGCTCACCGAGGGCTCTCTGCTTCGCCTGTTTCCCGGTTTTCCCTTCATTAATACCATGAATTTCTCTGGAGCAAATTTCGCGGTCCCACTCCACCGAGATAGCTGGGACCGGAGAGACTTTAGTCAGGAGAATAGTGTGTGATTATTTGCGAGGTATTGTCTCTGCGGTCCCATCACTGGGAACCGATGGAAAACCCAAATACCGTCGTTGGGCAACCCAGTCTGCAGGGATGGGACGACGAAACGTTTCTAATGTAAAGTGGGGAGGTTGTCGACCCTGAAGAATCGTTTCAATGATATCAGGAGCCAGAAAGCTGAGACGTAGAACTCGCATGACATAGCGTCGGGTCAACCCTTCGCGGTGAGCCAAAGCCTTGATGGTGCCGACCTTGCCTTCCATGAGTTCTCTCCGCCACTGACACGCGCGACGCATCGCCTGAACCCACTCAGGAGGAGGGACGGGCGCTGTCGACTCGCAGTTCCCCCTGCTCGTGGACTTCGGTCAGCCCCTTGTGTTGAGCTATGGCCCAGGGGACTTCAAGCAGGTGATGGACTTGCCCCCTAACCGAACTGATTGCATTACCAATGGGGTTTGGTCAATCTATCGGCTCTTTCGAACACAGTTGTTTCAGATTTGGCAGAATGCGTTTGTTTGCATAAGGGCTCGTGCCAAGCGGTGCCAATGGGTCCTTCTATTGTAAAATTGACAATACTACCCAGATCCCTGCATGCGGCTCCAATTTTGAGAAATAACCATACCGACCTCAACCGGGAATTAGGAAGCACCCGCCGGTGGATTTTCTATCGGAGGGTCGTTCCAAACCATCGGTAATAGGCATTGTCGCTATCGGCTGCAAGAACGCGTGTCATGTCCTTCGCCCAAAGCCCTTGATGACCGGCTGCCCCATTCAACGCCGCCTGATAAAACAGCAATAAATTCTGGCGTTCAGCAGAAACCGACCTGACAAACATACCGTCCGCCCGGCGCAATGGCGGTGGAGTGCGTAATTCCATCAAACGAGGCAGCGTTCGCTGCAATTCATCCTGGCGAACCCAATCGGCGTACTCAATCCAGGGTTGATCGTCGGTGACCGGGGGAGCATTACCTGCATAAACATCCAGGCCAGTACGGTCCGTGACCCAGGTCGCGAGCAAAGCTTCTGGCGAGGCGATGCCGACCTCGCGCAAGGCGGATGCAAGCTCTGGCTGGGTGAACCGTTCGATGATGCGCGGGACATCGAGATGAACCACGTCAAGGGAACCGACCAGCAACATTTCATGAAGCTCGGTCGTCCACAAGGAGGCATGGGGAAAGACGTCAAGAAAACTGCGCACCAACGACCTGGTATCCTCGTCGTTCTGAGTCGGCAAAGGTAGCCACTGGGCCACAAGGCCACCCGGACGCAGCCGTGCACGGGCCAATTCGTAAAAGTCAGTTGAATACAAATTCACCACACCCGCTGCAGACGGCGGCGGCGGTTCCAACGTGATCAGATCATAAGTCTGGCGACTGCTTAACAATTCGCGTCGGCCATCACGCAAACGGATGTTCAGTCGAGAATCCGTCACTGCACCGAAATTGCCCTGAAAATTCGTGGTGGCCTGCACTACTTCCGGCAAGAGCTCAGCAACCACGCGCTGTTCAAGTCCTGGGAAACGTAGTAACGCGCCGGACGTTATCCCGGTTCCAAGCCCGATGACTAGCGCCGACTTTGGGTCGCCGTTATGAATGATCAGTGGCAGAAAAGCTTGGAGTCGCATATAGCGCAATGAGGGTAGGGTGTCACCGGTGTTGGATACCCCCTGGATAAACAAACGGCGAAAACGTTTGTGTCCCGCGGTCTGTTCAAGGACCGCAACTGCCCCCCCTTTTCCTTCCTTGTAAAAAACCACCGTCCCGCCTCCTCGGGTTTTGGCCAGCATGCCGGCTAATTGATCGGCCGGCGTCAGAATAGCCCCGCCCATGACTCCGATGCCGATGACGCCTATGCTCCAACGTAGGAAGGGAGGCCTTGATGTACTCCGCATCGCCGCCAACATTCCGAGTAGCACAGCGACCATCGCGAGAAGGGCCAGAGTCCGGACCAAGCCAAATCGTGGTACTAAGACAAACCCGGTGATCACAGAACCCATGATTCCCCCAACGGTGTTCAGGGCAACCACTTGTCCGATATCGCGTCCAACATGCTCCGAATCGACGATCAGTTTCAGGGCCGCCGGGAACGCGGCACCGAGTAGCATCGTGGGAAGAAAAACCATATACATTGCTGCAATGGCAAAGCGAGTGGACATGGCGACCAGCCTGCTTTCAGTCAGCATAAACGTGGCCTTTTCTCCCATAGATTGTAGGACGGGTAGCCAAGACCCAAGCAGGGATATCCCCAGCAAGGCCGTCATGCCTGCTGCGGCAATCAATAAGCCAAACATTCCCCAAGGGTCGCGAATTCGATCGGCCCAGCGTGCGAATAGCGCCGCGCCACACGCCAAGCCGGCCAGGTAGGTCGCCAGCATAATGGTGAACGCATAACTGCGAGTACTCATGAACTGTACGAGCGATTGCGACCAGATGACTTCATACCCAAGCGCCAATCCCCCGGCAACCGAATAGAAAACGATAGCGACCCTAGCTGATTTCGCGAGCGGTGAGGCCATGGATGGTTGTTCGATTCTGGATTGGTTTGGCGCTGTCCGATCGAGCCAAAATCCACCCGTTGCAGTCACTATGTTGAGCCCGGCGGCGGCCAGTGCCGAACCTTGAATGCCAAACATGGGGATGAAGAAAAAAGAAGAAACCAGCGCACCGAGGATCGCCCCGGCCGTATTGGCGGCATACATCCACCCGCCTCCTGCGCCGATGCGGTCTCCAGTGAGCCGGAGGGAACGAATCATCGCTGGCAACGTGCCGCCCATTAGGAACGGCCCCACGCCGACCACCAAAAATATGAACCCCCAGGCGAGCACTCCACTCTGGCCTTCAAGTGACACAAAAGGAGAGGAGGCCTGTGAGAGCGTGAGGGTCACCAGAACACCAACCAAGGCCACACCGACCTCAAGCCACCCAAATATGCGTAGTGGGCGTTGCACCAGGTCTACATAACGCCCGAGCAACAATCCGCCCAAGGCGAGTCCGGCAAAAAAGCTGCTGATGCCGATCGTGACCGCGTAGACGTCTACCCCAATGATGAGCGTCAATTGCTTGATCCAGAGCACCTGATAGATCAAGGCGGCAGTGCCGGAAATCATCAGTAACAGAGCGCGCGTTACGGCACTATCAGATTCCTTGGGGACAAGACGACTCCGTCCTGCCAATTGGGTTTGTCGGGGGTCTGGTGGTCTTGGTTTTCTTACATGGGGGGGGAGTGACATGGCACTGATAAAAAAGGCCGCATCCATTTTCCACGGATGCGGCCCATCATTCAGCAGCTAACGTTCACAATCAGGGTGGATCAATTGCCACTGGTCTGCGCCGACTTCAACTTTTCTAACACATTATCGAGCGAGAAGCTGCCAACTTTCTGGCTGGGTGGAAATTCCTTAAACGTGCTCAGGAATTTTGCGACATATTCCTGGGCCGGGACGAGCAAAAATATTCGATCAATCATCCAGTGCTTGTAATCCATGGCGACATGGTCGGCCTCCTCGAACGGATCCGAACGGAGGTTGAAAATCTTTGGCAATCGCAACGGAACAAATGGTTCACCCCACACATCGAAGCCATGGGCGCGTTGCTCCTGAAAGACAACTTTCCATTGGTTGTAACGCAGTGCCACTAATGAACCGTCGTCATTCCAATAGAAGAACTCGTGACGCGGTGATGGTGTTTTTCCCGCGAGTGCGTCCGTGATGTTGTAGCCGTCCAGATGGACTTTAAAGGTTTTGTCACCTACTTTCATGCCTTTCAGCAACTGCTCCTTCACGTCTGGCACGCCTACCGCAGCCATAATGGTGGGCAGCATGTCCATGTGGGAAAAGATGTCGTTGTTCACCGTGCCCGGCTTGATCGTACCGGGCCACTTGATCAAAGTCGGCACGCGATAGCCCCCTTCCCAATTCTCATTTTTCTCCCCCCGGAAAGGCGAAGTGCCGCCATCGGGCCAGGAGAATTTCTCGGCGCCGTTGTCGGTCGAATACATCACGATCGTATTATCGTCGAGGCCAAGTTCCTTGAGCTTGTCGAGTAAAAGGCCCACATGGGCGTCGTGCTCGACCATGCCGTCGGGATACACGCCGAGGCCGGTCTTGCCCTGGCTTTCCTTCTTGAGGTGGGTGAAGATGTGCATGCGGGTAGAATTCCACCAGAGAAAGAAGGGCTTGTTGGCCTTCTTCGCACGCTCGAGATAATCCAGGGAGGCATTGGTGACTTCATCGTCGATCGTCTTCATCCGTTCAATGTTGAGCGGGCCGGTGCTCTCGATTTTTTGAGTGCCGTCCGGGTTAGCCCACGTATGTATGACGCCGCGAGTCCCGTATTTCTTTCTCAGCGCTGGATCCTTAAAGTAGTCAGGGTTTTCCGGTTCTTGCTCGGCATTCAGGTGATAGAGCGACCCCATGAACTCGTCGAACCCGTGCGCAGTCGGAAGTGTTTCGTCCGCATCGCCCAAGTGGTTCTTCCCGAACTGCGCTGTCATGTAGCCTTGCGCCTTGAGCAATTGAGCGAGCGTGACATCACGTGCCTGCAGGCCTTCTTTAGCTCCCGGCAAACCGACCTTCAGGTTGCCGGTACGGTAACCACTTTGCCCGGTGATGAACGCAGAGCGTCCGGCAGTGCAACTCTGCTCGCCATACCAGTCGGTGAACAGAGCACCTTCCTTGGCGATACTGTCGATGTTGGGTGTCTTGTATCCCATCATGCCCTGGTTGTAGGCGCTGATATTGAACCAGCCGATGTCATCCCCCCAAATGACCAGGATATTGGGTTTGTCTTGAGCTTGAGCGAGGCCCAAACTCAACAGGACGCTAAGGATCAAGGCCCCGCCATGAAATAACAAGGTGTTTGGTGGTTTAACCATAAATCGTTCTCCTCAAGAAAATGTTCGTCTAGTACATCAAGGGAATATTGGCGGCCAGGTCAAACTTGACAAGTGCCCGGATTTTATTCTCCATTTGCAGGTAGCGGGCGGCTTTTTGGGGTGGAAGCACCTTCGTCAGTTTTTCGGCAAACTCTCTTCGCAAGAGGACCTCGGCCCCTTCTGTTTTGATGGCCTCGTTAATAAGTTTTTTCGCGAGGGCATCAGGTACGGACCCTTGGTTATAGGCTTCGGCATATTTATTAATGATGCGGCCCATATGTCCGTTGATCTTCTCCAAACCTTTTTGATAACCCTCATATAATGGCCAGAAATCTTTGGACTCCTGGTCGGTTAGTTCCATATTGCTGGCGATGAGTAGCTTTTTGTCAGCTTTCACTTTATCCAGCAAAATTTGCATGTTGGTGTTTTGTGCGTTCTCCTCTGCAAGGGCGGGAGTCACGCACAGGATAACTGCAAGGATGAGGGGCATAAAGAGCTGTTTCATATAAAGAGGGCTCCTAACATGGTAGAAAAATGGTGGGGAATATGAATAAAAAAATGAACCTCTCCGGGCCCAGAGTATCGTTCCTAACTATCAAGCCTCGCTTGTCCGCTGTGACGGAACCCCTTCATCCACAAGTTCACGCAGGTGGTATTAGGTCCGTATAAATTTCCGTCCTCTTCTTGAACAAACCTTTAGACCTGTCAAGGTAGCAAAACCACAAATAAGAAGTAAACAAAACCCATTTTGCTATACAAATCTTGGTCTTAAGGAATCCTTTAAACCCTTACCTTGATAATTCAATCAACAATACCTGGCATATTTTGTTAGAAGCTCAATAAATATGAAAAGGTTCTTATGATAAAAAAATCTGGTTTGTTGAATACGGATCTGCGGCAGAGGACACGGCCAAACTACGAAAACGCCCCCAGTAGGTTTTTTCTAGAGGCCAGTTTTGAGGTAACCATCTTAGCCGAATACTCTATGGAAACCATACCTCACCGCCATGACCCCCTTATCCGACCTTATACCCCTTTCCCTCTAGGCATACGCCATAGGCGCGATTGAACGTCTGGATGCCATGTTGGTGGTCGGCTGCAGCTTGGCGCTGTTGCTCTTGAGCTCTGACATTTCCTCGCCTTTGCCTAAGCATGCCACTACCTCCACCTACCGCAGCTCCAATAGCAGCTCCTTTGCCGGCGTCCCCCGCGATCGCTCCTCCAATCGCCCCCAGCGCAGCCCCACCCATCGCACCACCTAGAATTCCACCTCGTTGGCGTCGGTGTCGGGCTGGGGGAGAGGAATCAGCGACTTGTTGATTGGGGTCAACCCCGGTTTGTTGTTTGGCCCACTTGTAACAAGTAAATTCATCTAATTCTTGTTGATCAGGGCTCTGCCCATTCTGTGGAAAGATAAACATTTGTGCCTGGGCCTGAGACAAGCCCATTAATACTATCAATACGGTCATGTGAGCAATCATGGATAACATACGCATAGAATACCTCCATCGAGCAGGAATCATTGGGCATGAAACATCAGGGAAAAGGGATTAGGGTCACTCGGGAATCGAATAGGTGATTCGTGGCCAAAAGGCGATCCCTTCCCCATGTTGGCGTGCGGATTCGAATCCCTCCACGACAAGGAGCTGACGTGATTGCATTTGTGAAATCATTTCGCCCTGCCCCGTAATCCCGGTAAATTTTCCGGTTCCGCTCGTAATCGTAAATGGCCCACGACACGCTTCCGCATCTCCTGTGCAGGAGAATTTGGCATACACCCGCTCGCCTTCAGGATTGGAAATGATGCAATGGCCCTTCCCGGCTTTCGTCATGGCCTTCAAATCGGCCTCGACGGTCGCTGGACATACCAGTGAACCAGCGTGCAGGGCACCCTGGCTGTCCTCGACAAACAGCATGCCGGTATAGACCGCGACCATATAGACCTTGTCGTCCCCAATGGGAAAGGCAAATCCTTCCCCTTTCCAAGGGGCCATAGCCTGGATTTCTTTTTGTTCGGCAAAGCCTGTTTCCACATGACCAAAAATACCCACACTGGATAAAAGCAAAATCACAACCCAGCAAGATTTGTTCATCACGCATCCCTCCTTCCGCAAAAATTCCCTCAAGGAAAATACTTTGCCACAAACGATTCAAAAGTGAAGAAACCACACTAAATCATGCCCATGGAATCGAAAAGGGGGCCCGCAGGGTGGTCGAAAATGTCCCCGTTTTTCGTGATTGACCAGCGATTCAAAAGATAATTACCCCAATAAATCCAGGCTCAACCCGAAGGTGATCGTGGAATCTGTGGATTTCCGGTCCTCCGCGGGCTGAGAATTATACCGCACATTGTATTCGAAACGGATAGAAAAATCTTTGTAGATTTTGACACTGAATCCCTGATTGGCATTCACACGCAGGGCATTATCATGACCGATGTCTCTCGTCCCGGTATGATCATGCCAAAATTTGAGGTCCCCTCCGAAGAATTCCACATTCCATCGTGTTTGCCATGAAAAACCAGGGATGACCTCACTCGGCTCGGACGTAAAATCCTGATAGACGATATTGGGGCCTGCGGCGATGGTCAGAAAGTTGGTACGATGATCAAAGACATCATAACCGACCCCGATGATGGTCGTGCTCCGTAAAGAGAGATTTTGAAATTTATCGTACTCCAGGAAATTAATGACTGGGATATAGGCCCGTCTAGTCAGGAAATAATCCCAACGGGTATTCAGATTGGCATTTTGCGCGTTGATTTCCCCCTGGGCTTTGCCCCGATTCGCCCGCCCATCCAGAATGAACCGATGCCACCCTTTGTATACGGTCAGCGTCCCAGAGGCGTTCAGGGATTGGGTATTCGTATTTCCTGAGGTGGCGCTCCCCCCAATACCCAGATTTCCCCGGTAGGAAAGCTCAAACAGATTGATTGTCTTGATTTTGTCCAGTTGAATAGGGCCATCCGGCTCGAGACGGAACAGGATCAAGCGGTCCTTGTCGCGAACTCCGATCCCATCGGGAATTATCGCACCATCGTGGAAGGACACCCAGAAGGGCTGGTCGGAGGTCAGCCCCTTGACGTCATCCCAGTCGATTTTAATGATGTCTGCATAATCCGTGTCGACTTTGAGAACCGTGTCTTCCATGGTGATGATGTCGCCACTGACGCGATCACCGTTCTTGAGCAGGATGACATCAGTCGCATGGACTGCGATGGGTTTCCATAAGAACAACGTTAGGAAAACTAGGGTCAGCGCTGTGCAGCAAGGCCCACGTTTCATTCGAAAGCTGTGGAGGTTCATAATTTTTGTCGGAATTAACAAAAGGGGACGAACGGCTGGTGTCGAAGCGTAATTGATGTGCCAGGGCATTGCGTTTCAACGTTCTGGCGTGTGACCATGAAGAGACCATTGTAATCATTATCCCCTGGCGATGGGAATAACGCTTTGAGTTGGCCAGTCCAGAGTCGCCATCGAGAATAGCGCTGTTACATTTTCAGGTAGATCTCTGAGTGAGTCGCCTAGCGATGACATTCTGAAGATGAATCCCGGAACCAGCCGCCGAAGCGCCCAACATTGGTGTTGTTGAGGTAAAAATATCGCTCAACGTATCTGACAATGTTCCACGACGAAGACTTGATTATTGTTATTCCTTTCCCCTTTGCATATAGTAAAAGCCAAGCAATGTTTCGGATAAAAAATCCCCATGGGGAAAAAATGAAAATACCAATTGCTGTTCTTGGACTACTGTTGACGATGGGAATATTCCTCGCCGTACCGATTTGGGCCGCAGATGACTCGGACTTGGCCAGGCAGACACAAAATCCGGTAGCGGATCTTATTAGTATTCCATTCCAAAACAACACCAATTTCGGACTAGAGCCCAACCACCGGACGCAAAATGTACTGAACGTTCAGCCTGTCATTCCTCTAAATCTAACAGACGATTGGAATCTGATTACACGGACGATTCTGCCTGTCATTAAACAACCAGACCTCCGTACAACTCGTGATGATACGTGGGGTATTGGCGATATCAATATATCCCTGTTTTTCTCTCCGTCCAAAAGTAGCGGCGTGATTTGGGGCGTCGGTCCCGCTCTACAATTTCCTACGGGTACAGATGAAGTCCTAAGTTCCCGGAAGTGGGCGGCTGGCCCGACGGGAGTAGGACTCCTCATGCAAGGGCCATGGGTGGTTGGCGTATTAGCGAGCAACATATGGTCGTATGCAGGGAATGACGACCGCGGAGATGTGAATCAGTTTTTAGCCCAATATTTTGTCAATTACAATTTGCCCGATGCCTGGTATTTGACCGCCGCTCCAGTGATTACGGCCAATTGGGAAGCTGCAGGCAACGGAAATAAATGGACCGTGCCGGTGGGGGGAGGTATTGGGAAAATCTTTCGGATCGGAAAAATTCCTTTTAACGGAAATATCGCAGCTTTTTCTAATGTGGTGAGACCGGATGGCGGGGCCGATTGGACGTTGCGTATTCAATTGGCTTTGCTTCTCCCCAAATCGCTGTTCTCTGATCACTGAAACCGATCTTGCCAAGGAAGTCGTCTCGGATACCAACCGTCGAAATGTCGAGAGTGAAGTATTCCACTGACCCCCTTCAAAAATGGCTTGCCACCCGGAATGCGGAAGGAACATGGCATCACTCCGACCATTGCTGCCTATTCTGGTTTCAAGAAATTGTTTCATAACAGATGGGTAAAGGATTAAGTCTTCCTGTCTGAACACCATCACCTTACCTCGGTCGATTTCAATTTTTGTTTGGTAATTATCATTTTATAAGCTAGGTAATATTTGTAAATATTGCTGACATATTGAACGGTCTCCCGCCCAATCCGCTTGGCTGCCACGAATTCCACATTCCTAAACCAGATATTGGGATCAAGGTCCATAGAAATGGCTTCCTGCCGAAGGTTTCTGATTCTGGCAGGGCCGGCATTGTAGGCTGCAATGGTAAAAAGCCATTGATTCAAGTGGTTCATGGCCGTCTTGGCAAAGTACCGGTCGTGGAGAAAATGAAGATATTTCACTCCAGCATGAATGTTGGGCTCCAGCTGGTCAATCTCAGGAATGTTGACCTGGGGATCACGAGCTGTGCTGGGCAGGAGTTGCATCACGCCGATGGCCCCCGCTGCGCTCCGCTTACTTTGGTCCAAGCCGGACTCTTGATACCCCAACGCTCCTGCTAGGACCCAATCAAAGTCATACTGATGGCTGTATGTCTGAAACAGATGAACCATGTTCTGAAACTTTTCGCGCTCCGAATCGGTCAAGGAATTTTTCACATATGCGATGTTCTTTAGGTAGCGGTTAAAGAGGATATTCCCGATGAGACTGCCTTTTTTGTTGTGGGAAACGAATTGATCGATGACTTTTTTCAGTTTGGGACTATTCTTGCGAAAGGCCCAAGCCATTTGCCCGCCTGTATTGACCGCTAAGCCTGGATGAAGACGAATATTGCCGAAAATTTTCGACCAAAACTCTGCTTTGGGGCTATCCATGATTATCATCGGGATCAGGCCGGCGTTCACCATTTCAAGGAGGTCTTCATCTTCCAGAAACTCGTCCGCAGGAACCAACGTCATGGCCGTTAATCCCGCTGCGCGAAACTTTGCATTGAGACGGACAAGGCTTTCATAATAACTGCTTGATCTCCTGACGTGAATGGTTTGTCCCGCAAGATCTTCCAAATGATTTAGCCGAGGTCCGCGAAAGTAGGTAACCACGATCTCTTTAACGCCCTCAAGAAAGGGATTCGAAAAATCAATCTGTTCCGCTCGCTTGGGCGTGATGGTCAAAGCTCCTGCGGCGATATCTCCTTCTCCCTTCAACAATTTTGGAATAAGCTCATCTCGGTCCACTGGAATGAAGATCATGTCGACTCGCACGTTTTTTCGCTGCAAATCTTTATTGATCTGGTCTTCAAAGATTTTGAACAGATCATACGAGAGCCCGCGCTGCCTTCCTCGATCAAGAAAATAGAAGGTTTTACTGAATGGCAGCAACACTCGAATTTTGTTGCGCTTGACCATCTCGTCGAAGTCGCCAGTCCACTGTTCTATAGCATTCCTGATAAAAGCAGTGGAGCTATCGTCTCCAAGAGCCTGTGAAACGGACGGTGTCATGAAGGAAAGAACCAAAAATCCTGAAATGAGGAACCATAGGCCATGACCGGGTCGAGAGTAGTTTGGACTCTGGCGATATATCATCATTGTGGCACTCTTTTTTAAGACTTGAATCTGATCGCAGGGGTTTGCCATCCAGCGCAGATGCCGTTGCCTATGTGGTAGAGGTATTTATAGCCGAAAAGAAAGCAGAATGCGACCACCGATGGCCCATTAACCGAGCTGCTGGATTGCAATGGTGAGAGGCTTCTTGAGCCTGAAAGGCGATATGCCTATTTTAAATATAAGATGGCCAATAAATTGGGGTTCCTAGCTATCCTCTGGCTCAGGCAATAAGGAAAATGAAGTTCTTAACAGACTGTTCCTTGGCGTATCTGAGGAAATTCAATGGCCAGACCGCAAAACTATTGGAATGTATTCCCCTGGTGGTCATCTGAAAAATTAACTCCTCCTCCAGATGACTCCTTCCCATGAATGGCCTTCCGAGCCAAGTTGGAATTTCAAGGGTTAGCCTCCCTTGAAGATTCTTCTCCCGATGTGGTGGGGACCTAAACGTTTAGAGGGATCAATATTCAGCAGTTATTCGTCCCGTGAGTTGTGTTGGTTGGCCACCAGGAACAGTGCAACATTAATCAATTGGCCGTCATGAGCAATCCCCCTTTAATGGGTAGTATCAAAAACGACCCATCAACGGTCAGGGGGTTTTCCAAAGATGTCTTTATATTATCCGGTTCGTCGGCTGCCCACCCCGCCCCAAACCTGGATTTCGTTTTTCTTTCCTTTTCGAATGACTCTCTCAATCTGGGGATTGCTGAAATTCCATCGTAAGAATCTTCCCTACACTAGACCCCAAATCTTACCAATGCAATCTAAAGCCGCAGCCCCTTGATCCTTATGAAGAATCCTTATTTCTCACGGCCTCATGTTTGTGTGCAGGCAGGTCTGGTTCGGTGTTGTTGGCCTGGCCCGAGTGGGGCCCTGCACAAGGGGCGAAACAGCTCTTGTCGTATCCCAGGAATAACAATCCCTGCTTATTGTAGTACACTAGTTCACCAAAAAGACCCATCACTTTAGTTCGGATAAGGCAATAGGAATGACTTAAGAGGGACCACGTATAGGAAGAGATCTTGCGGCTGTGCTTATGAAAACCAGGAATGGCACAAATGGTTCTGGAAAGGAGATGAATATTAAGTTAGGTCCTCACCCCCGCTTTTGAAAAATTGGTAGGGTACAGACTTTAATGGTCGGAAGGTCTAGCCTTTAGACTAAACGACAAAGCAGGGGTCTGGAAGAGGGCGTGCATGCAGTTTAAAATACCATTCACATCACCGGAGAAGACATAATGGGACTATTTTCGACTGTGAAGCATGAAGCCAAGGAAGTCGGGTTGGTCACCCTGTATTTTTTCTTGTGTTTCGGCATCATCCTAACATTAAAGAAATTGATGTTGGCCACGTATGAAATAGAGTTCTATGCCCTTTCGGGTGCTGTGGTCGGAGCTCTGATTGTGGGAAAAGTGGTGGTGGTACTGGATAAAACTTGGGCAGGGAACCGGTTCGACGCCAGTCATTCAATCGGTGTGGCAGTTTTGTACAAGACCACAACGTATAGCGCCGTCACCCTTCTCGTTCTGTTGGCGGAAAAAATGTTTCATGCCTACCGGGAGAGTGGCATGCTGGGTGAGGCCTTCATGGAGGTGTGGGCTCACCGGGATCGAAACCTTATTTTTGCGAAGGTATTATGCATTGGGTTGACCTTTTTAGGCTATCATCTCTATAAGGGCCTTGATCGACGTTTAGGAGAAGGGACCCTAATACGCCTGGTACTCAAGCGACCGTAAACGCTTACAAGACTCGCACTTTCAGGTGAGTGCCGCACCATTTCCGCATGCGTTGCGGGAAACTGACTGCGAAGCGGGTCCTGAGAATTCATATGAGCCAGAATGGCTGGGGTTGTTCTATCAAAACTTGCAGAGGACCATGGCTTTAATCCCTGGGTGAATGTTCTACCGCCGGAAGGGTTCCTCAAAAAAGTGGATAAAAAAATTTCCACAGGTTCTGATTATGGGAATCCATAGCCTGGACAAGTGGTGTTTTAATCGCACAGGAAATCTTGATCTTTTTGTGGAGAGCTACTAGACAGGAAGGAATACGTGATGAAACCAACCCTTTACCTTGTTCTCGTTCTTTTCTCCATGATAGCCCAACCAGTCTTCGCGCAAGGGGAAAGGCCAAACGTGGTGTTAATTTTTCTCGATAACTATGGGTGGGGGGAGCCTGGTGTTTATGGAGGAGGCATCTTGAGGGGGGCACCTTCTCCCCGGATTGACCAGCTTGCAGCTGAAGGTATGCGCTTGCTCAATTTTAACGTCGAAGCTCAATGTACACCTAGTCGGGCGGCGCTATTAACCGGCCGGTATGCTATACGCACTGGTAACGCTTCTATTCCGCTCGAGACCCCGGTATATGGGCTGACCCAGTGGGAATACACCTTGGCTGAAATGTTCTCCGACGTCGGTTACAGCACCGGCATGTTTGGTAAATGGCACCTGGGCCACACACCAGGTCGTTACCCAACTGACCAAGGATTTGACGAATGGTATGGTATTCCGAATTCTTCAGATGAGAGTGCCTGGCCAGATGATACAAGATATCGGCCTGACTCCCATCCCTTTGCGCATCCGGAGTACATCATGGAAGGCAGAAAAGGTGAAGAGCCGAAGAAGCTCCACGTCTACAACACCGAGGAACGGCTGCGTATCGACCAGACTCTAACCGTCAAGTCAATCGACTTCATGAAGCGCCAAGCTGACAAGAAGAAACCGTTTTTTCTCTTCATTCCGTACACGATGACACATATGCCTGTAGCGCCCCATCCGGATTTCAGAGGTAAAACCGGCAATGGAGATTTTGCTGATGTCCTGGCCCAGATCGATGCCCACGTCGGCATGTTGCTTGATACGATTGATGAGCTTGAAATCCGCGACAATACCATCATTATCTTTACTTCCGACAACGGACCAGATCCTACCGTTCCACATCAAAGTTTTGCCGGGCCCTGGAGCGGCAGTTACTTCACGGGAAAGGAGGGCTCACTACGAGTCCCGTTCATTATTCGCTGGCCAGGCAAGGTCCCGGCGGGGGCGGTCAACAACGAAATTATTCACGAGATGGATCTGTTCCCCACACTCGCACGCATTGTCGGGGGGCGTATTCCCAAAGATCGCATTATCGATGGTATGGACCAGTTGGATTTTTTTACAGGCAAAAGGGATAGGTCTGAAAGGGAGCATGTCATTATTTACGTGGGCAAGGAATTGTATGGAATCAAGTGGCGAAACTACAAGATGATGAGCAAGGAAATCGACAGCGCCTTTGCCGATCCCACACGTAGCTACGGGGTTCCGTTGATATATGATCTGCACACTGATCCGAAAGAAGAAAACCCCTTACACTCTCGGTGGTATCACAATGGATGGATTCGCTGGCCTGCGGGGGAATATTTGGTCAAGCACTTGGAGTCGCTTAAGACAGAACCACCGATTCGTCCCGGCACGTTGGATCCATATGTCCCACAAGAATTGGGAGCTAGGTAGAGGGGTGGGATCAAAACTCCGTCTGGATCACGGGTGCCCTCACACCGCTGAAGAGTTCTGATGTCTGTGCGGTTAACACTCCCCTTTTATTTTTTCAGGAGACAGACAAAAGAAATGAATCGCCGGAGCCACATAACATAGATAACAACCCACCATCTTCTGGCTTGATGAGATGTTCCACTCGCTTGCCCAAAGCTGGTCTTTAACCATTCCAGAGTTTTGGAATGCGATAATATTGGCCGTTCTCCAACGTCTCTAGGTTACGAGGCATCGGGGGCAAGTTCAAGACACCTATACGCTCACTCAACCGGTGGCTTAACCAGTGAGAGTCGGTCAAAAAATGACGCGGAAGGCAGGAGGAATGTGATTCCATAACACACTCATGATGAGCTCTCCTATAAAGCCTGGACTTTTTTAACCTACTATACGATTAAACAGCCATGAAGATGGGTATGGCATGAAACATTCCCCAAGAAAGAAATTCCATCCGCCTAAATGGGCGACAAAACCAGCTACTGGGTGACCTTATTTAAAAAAAGGTATGCTTCGTCGCAAGGTATTGATCGGAATAGGTGTTGGGTTGGCCATGGGTTTTCTCTTCGGCCTGGCCTATCTTCTGTACCCTTTATTTCAAGAGGACGGCTACCGGAAATCCTTGGAAAGTGGGTTCTCAGCCGTTCTGGGACGTCCTGTCAGTCTAGAAGGACCTATAGCCTTCACCTATTCCCTTCAACCGCAACTCACTCTTGAAAACGTTCGAGTTGGTAACCCTTCTTCGGTCTCTCAGGCAGACTTTTTTCGAGCTGACCGTCTTGAAATACAAGTGTCCTTGCTTCCTCTTTTTCAACGTCGTTTGCGCCTCGAGAAAGTCCTGCTTATTGGCGCGAATCTCCTCTTAGAGGAAGACGCTGATGGCCTCAGAAATTGGACTGTCCAAAAAGCAGAACCCTCCAGTATCTTGTCGAAGGCTATTCCAGATTTTTTTCTTGATATTCCCGAAACGGAAGCGCTGGCCATTCATGATTCACGAATTGTGTATCGATCGCATCTGTCTGACGTTTCTCACGAAATCGCCATTCAACGAGCCTCTATCGTGGCCATTCATGACCATTTGAGAAAATTTGCCATTGACGGCTCTTGGGATGGTGTCCCTATGGTACTTGATCTTCAAGGAGGACGCCTCGTCGATGTGGTAGATTTGAAAGAGGCCTGGCCCATTGATGGCAGACTTTCTATGAATGGAATCACGGTTGTGGTGAAGGGTTCTTTACGAGGGACCCACCCCGATGAGATATTTTCCCTTCACGTACAGATCAATGGAAATCGCTTGAGTGCCTTGAACGACATTCTGAAGGGGAACCTTCCCGATTCGGCTCCCTTTATGGTCGCCGTCGATGTTGCTCAAAAGAGACAGGCCATCGATCTGAACAATATCCTGGTAAAACTGGGATCCTCGGACATCGCTGGGAATTTGACCCTTCAAGGCTGGGACGATCGTCCAACACTTGTTGGTACATTGACGGCAAGCCGTATCCAAGTACATGATTTACGGCTATCGCCAAAGGGCATATCTCAAGAAGCCGTTCGGCAACCGATAACCCTGCCTACATCGGAACTTCTCTTCCCTGTTGATGCAGATGTTGATGTGACCGTTCACGAGTGGCACCTTGGAAACATCGAATTCGGGTCGAGTGCGTTCACTGCCAGAATCCGGGAAAAGCGCATTCAGGTCTCTTCCCTGCGCGCGAAAAGTTTCGGAGGGAAACTGAAGGGCGACTTGGACATTGACCTAAAACATGCAGAACCGCAAACCAAGCTTGCCGCCAACTTCACATCTTTTAACTTTGGACAAGCCTTACAGGCTTTTAAAATGACAGAGGGCCTCACTGGAACGACCGATTTGGACTTGAGGGTCCTCGGAAACGGAGCAAACGTTCGAGATTTCTTGAAAGGGTTGACCTTAAAAATCCGGATTAATCGGTCTACATGGAGCCATTCTGATTCGATCCCGAATCATCGACAGCTTGCCGTCTTACAGGGATCCCTGAGTACTGAAAAAGGGGGGCCAATGGTTCTTGCCGCCAAGGGGGCCCTTGATAAAACCGCATTTGGAGCCACTCTTGTAGGGCCCTCTCCCTTTCGTTTCCTCACTCAAGAAAAGGACTGGCCAGTTTCTCTCAACGCAAAATTAGGTGATGCAAAGCTTACGGCCAAGGGGAGCATAAAAACTGCCTTTCCTGAAATAGACTGGACATTCGCAGTATCTCTAAAAGGAAAGCGGCTCAGTGACCTTGGAGACGCCTTTCCTCCCGTTGGACCATATGGCATTATCGCGCAAGTCACCAAGGACGGCCCACGTTATTCGGTCGATTCGCTTCAAAGCCGATTTGGAACCAGCGATCTATCGGGAACCTTGGCGGTCGATACTGGAAAGCATACCCCACAATTAATCCTCGACTTGACCTCAAACCTTATCAATTTCAAGGAACTGTCCAGACCCGGGGATTCTGCCATTCCTCGTGAAGTCCTTGGAGCCATCAATGGAAATCTAATGTTGGGAATCCAACGATCCAAAATCGGTGTATTGGAATTGCGTGGTCTGGTCGTGAACGCCAATCTTCAAGATGGGCACCTCAACGTCAAGGATCTTCACGGAACCGTCCTGAATCAAACGTCTGCTTATGGAGATTTTCAAGGTACGTTCCAACTCGACGCCACGCGAGCGTTTCCGGATATTTCAGGTAACCTTGCCTTAAAAGACATCAGGTATGAGCATGTGCTTCCCGATGTACAGTTTGTCAACCTCCAAGA
The DNA here is from genome assembly GCA_965223495.1 of Nitrospirales bacterium. Lineage (GTDB taxonomy): Bacteria > Nitrospirota > Nitrospiria > Nitrospirales > UBA8639 > Nitrospira_E. Next base: position 2,788,569 of record OZ245001.1, read on the forward strand.
GCATGTGATGAATCTGAATGTGCGATTTTCTGGTGCTGGGACCACCTGGTCGAACATACTGAACGAATCGACTCTGATGCTTGAAGGGGAAAACTTACAGGTCCAGTTTATTCGACAAGCTGATCAATCAACCCCCGTGCAACTGAATTCCGACATCTTGGTCGAAAGTGTGAAGGGCGGTCCTCTGCGCCTGTATGCTGAGGGGAATTTTGACGCAACTTCTTTTCGGGTACGTTCCTTAATGGGCCCAATGAAAGATCTCTTGCACAAGACTGGTTCGTGGCCTGTGAAAGCCCGGGTAGATGTACCTCATGCCATGATCGAATTAAACGGGCACGTACACCTTCCTTTTCCATACACGGAATTTGCGTTGCAGCTCCTGGTGAATGCCGACAATTTGAGAGATTTGCAGTTTCTCGCAACCTCCGACCTGCCGGACGTCCATTCATTGCAACCATTGCAACTCGCTGGCCTGGTGACTAAATCCCCTGCAGGCTATCGCGTGACGAACTTGGAAGGATCGGTGGGGCAGACCGCCATCGGAGGCCATTTGTCGGTCACAACCGATGGAATCCGTCCACGGCTGATGGGAGCCTTGAATGCCGATCGTATTGTTTTGAACACGCTGAAGCCTCCTGTAGAGGATTCTTCGGCAGAAAAACCAACCTCCATGCTGGAAACCATGACGGCTCCCGTGATAGGTCTGGGGTCTATAGCCGTTGATGCAGTGAAAAAGAAAATTGAAAAGCGCAAACCGGATCACGATGCTGAAGCACGTATCTTGCCGAATTGGAGTTTTCCTGTGGATGGTCTGAAAGCGGTTGACCTGTCTATTGTGAGTGAGATCAAGGTTCTGCGCACGGAAACACATGATATTGGTTTTCTCAATTTTCGCACGACTCTTGAAGATGGCCTTCTCAATATACAGCCCTTGACGGGCAGACTGTGGAACGGAGAAGTTGATGGAAGCTTGGCCTTGGATGTCAAGTCATATGTCCCCACTTTGGAGATGACTCTCAATCTTCGTGACGCGGATTATGGTCGCTTGATGGCCATGTTCGGACAGATAGACATTATACAAGGACGAGCGCAATCCATCATGTTGGACCTGAAAGGGCGAGGGGATAATGTCAACGAAGTGTTGAGCAGAGCCAAGGGCAAATTTGAGTGGGTGAACGGACCTCTGGAGTTGTCCACGAAATATCTTGACCTATGGGCTGCCGATTTTATTACGACAGCGTTATCCATGGCGTTGAAACCGAAAGCCGTGAGTGAATTGAATTGTGCCGTCGGCTATTTTGATATAGAGGAAGGACAAATGAACACAGAGACGATCCTGATTGATTCGCCGCGCCTGACCATCGCAGGAGTCGGGACATTACACTTCGCCAGCGAAATGATGGATGTGATACTGACTCCGCGACCCAAAGACCCCAGTCTGCTCAGCCTGGCCCATACGGTTCGCATTACGGGACCTCTGTCGAATCCGGACGTCACCAGAGATAAATTCCGCGTTGCGGAAAGCGAAGGCTGGACGTTACTCGGGCTGACAGCCCCGATAGACTGGGCGCTGGCCATTCCCCAAATTTCTGGAACCACCATGGGGACGATGAACCAAAATCCCTGCCTTGAGGCATTGAAAGGTCAAGCCCATACTGCCCAGGCTCTGGATGATGTGAAAGGTGGGTGGTGGGGAAAGATCAAAAAGACGTTTTCCAACCTTCTCGGATCTTCCGCTGCTTCTCCCGAGAAACCCGAGTAAAGGAACAAATCCGTGGGTCGAATCCTAAAGTATGTTCCCCTCTGCCTTCTTCTCTCTCTCGCCGGTGCACTGGATGGATGCGGAGAGGACCCAACTACCGAATCGATCGCTCCATCTCAGCAAGTCACCAAATTACCTGGACCTCTTGACTATGCAGGTTCCGAGGCTTGTGCTGACTGCCACCACGCTCAATATGAAGCCTGGCAGACCTCTCATCATGCCTATTCAATGCAACAAGCCGACGCAAATACCGTGCTGGGCAATTTTAATGACGTGGTTTTTACTCACGGAGATCAGGTCTCTCGCTTCTCTCATGTCGATAGTACCTTCAGGACCCAGACTGATGGGCCGGATGGTCAGCCACAGGAGTATGAAGTCGCGTATACCTTTGGCATTGAGCCCTTGCAACAATACCTCATTCCCTTACCGAGAGGACGGTTTCAGGCGCTCGGAATCGCCTGGGACACTCGGTCGAAAGAGGCCGGCGGACAGCGCTGGTTCCACCTCTACCCTGATGAACGAATCGATCACACTGATCCGTTACACTGGACAGGGCCGAATCAGAATTGGAATTACATGTGCGCGGACTGCCATTCGACGAATCTTCAAAAAGGCTACGACGTGACACGAAATACCTATCAAACGACCTGGAGCGATCTCAAGGTGGGGTGCGAAGCCTGCCATGGACCGGGATCCCATCATATCGAATGGGCACGGTTGCTTGAATCCGAACAATCAGCGGCGCCCTATGCCGCTAAGGGATTGCCAGTGACATTCCCCATATTCCGGAAGGACGCATGGAAACTTTCACCCGGCGCCGATACAGCCGTACCCCAGACCGTCACGCCATCTTCCTTGGAAATCGATACATGTGCCCGCTGTCATTCACGGCGTAGCGTGATTTCCGAAGGTGCGCATGCGGGAGAGCATTTCCTGGATCATTATTTACCTGCCCTGCTCGAAGAGCGATTGTACCACCCCGATGGGCAGATCGATGAAGAAGTGTATGTCTACGGGTCGTTTCTCCAAAGTAAAATGTTTCAAAAAGGGGTAACCTGCCATGATTGCCATGAACCGCATGGCTTGAAATTACGGGCAACGGGAAACGGGCTCTGTTCACGATGCCACAATTCTGAGACCTTTGATTCTCCCTCCCACCATTTTCATCCCTCGGATTCTCCGGGAGCGCAGTGTGTCCAATGCCATATGCCGGCCAAGACTTTTATGGTGGTCGATCCGAGACGTGATCACAGCCTCCGTATTCCGCGTCCGGATCTTTCAGTAACTCTTGGAACTCCTAATGCCTGTACGCAATGCCACCAGAAACGAACGGCCCAATGGGCGGCTGAAGAGGTGAAAAAGCGATACGGAGACCTACGACGAGATACAATACATTACGGGGAAGCCTTGGAAGCTGGGAGAAAAGGCACTCCTGGAGCTGATCGATTACTGGCTAACCTAGTTAAAGAAAAAACACAACCAGGAATCATTCGGGCGTCGGCTCTTTCTCTCTTAGGCCGCTATGCGGGCCCTACCACCTTGGATGCCATTACTCTCGGGCTTCATGATGAAGATCCATTGGTTCGTATAGGCGCATTGAGAGCCCTGGAAACGATTGCTCCCAAAAACCGATCGGCATTAGCTCAGCATTTGTTGACTGATAAGATCCGTGCTGTCCGGATTGAAGCCGGTCGTCAACTGGCATCTATCCCCTTGGATTCTTTATCTCCTGGTAAACAGAACAATCTTAATCAGGCTGTGGAAGATTATCTTCTGGCACAATGGGCTATTGCCGAACGACCTGAGGCTCATTTAAATCGCGGACTGGTCTTTATGGAGCGTGGACAGTTAAAGGAAGCTGAGGAGGCCTACCAGATAGCCTTAAAACTGGACAAAAACTTTTTTCCCGCTCACGTAAACTTGGCAGATCTCTATCGGTTACAGAATCGAGACCAGGATGGAGAGGCAACTCTTCGAAAAGCGCTTACGCTTGCGCCAGGCAATGCCGAGGTGCTTCATGCGCTTGGGCTTTTATTGGTCCGTAATGGTAAAAAGGACGAAGCCCTTGAGATGTTTGAGCAGGCCACAAAGCTGGGACCTGAAAACCCACGACACGGGTATGTGTATGCCGTCGCCCTAAGTTCGGCCGGGAAGAACAAGCAGGCATTGGGAGTGTTAAACAAGGCCTATCAACGTCATCCGAACAATCCGTCATTGGTGTTTCTGTTGGCGTCTCTGTACCGGGATGAAGACAATCACACCAAAGCCCTACAATTTGCCGAACAACTCCTGGCACTCACGCCTTATTCTGCAGGAGCGCGCCAACTTTTCGAGTCAATTCAGTCGAGGAAATAGGAAAATATTTTGTTTTGTTGCTGAGAGATTTGCGCCTGAAATGACGATCCAAAAGATTAATTGCCAACGCCATTGCTTCGCTTATCGTCTCATGATTTTCCGGTACATTTAAAAGCCAAATAACGTTTGAACGATTAGTGACTACGAGGGTACAGGAAGGCCCTCAGGGCGGTGGCCATTGATGGGCTTCTTCTGGTATGGAGGCAAGTATCGGCTAAGATTAAGCAGTTAGATCGAACGATTATGAAATATTGCCGTTGGCGAGGGGTGGGTCGCTGTGTCATGACAGTTCCAGGAGTTGGGCCACTCATTGCCTTGGCTTATGCGACTACGGTAGCTAATTCGCGATGGTTTCCCTGGTCAACAGATGTTGGAACCTATTTGGGCCTAACCCCTCGACGCTATCAATCCATAGCCATTGCTCGGCCAGACGGAGTCTCAAAATGTGGTGATCGACTTACCCCTAGTTTGTTGTATGAGGCAGCGTGCACCCAACTGTTTCGGAATAGAGAGCCCTCTAGGATCCAAACGTGGGTGTTAGAACTCGTCAAGCGAATTGGCCACCAAAAGGCTTGTGCTGCCGTTGCGCAAACGCTATCAGTCTTCCTCCTTCGCCTTTGGATGAAAGATTGTAGTTTCAAACCCGCGGGGTTTTCTAAAAGGCGAGAGGATCAAGGTTCTTCTTCAAAAATGATCATTCAGGAGTCCAGCGGGGACGTTGTCGGCATCATCCCGAGACTCGCTTCACGGACAAGGATAGTGTGGACCGCGAGAATCACTTAGGAAAATCCATACGATTTCTGGCAACATGTTCCGGCCAAATGGAAGGACCTCGAATACGACAACGAACCCGGCACGGAACTGACAAGGCCATTTTGAAGAAAAATTGACATGCCGTTAGGCAATAAAAGGGTATTTCGCCTCTACCACCACAGCGGTTACAGATCTGCTCGAAGTCGCCCAAGCGCCGGGTGGCCGCGAAGATCCGCGCCGACCGAGAAGAAGCGCACGCCCCCGATGGCCGTAGGGCCATGGACTTTGTGCATGATCAATTGGTGAAGGGACCTTGGTTCAAAATCCTGAAGGTGGTAGATATCTACAGTAAAGTGTATCCGGTGATTGCAGTCGGCATGGGATATCGCGGCCATGAGATTGTAGCAACACTAGAGAAAGCGACGAAACAATATGGGAAACCCACAAATATTCGAATTGACTAGGGCCCAGAAATTGTCGCATGCGACCTGGATTTGTAGGCCTATCACAAGTGTGTGCACTTGGATTTTTCTCGCCCGGGCAAACCCGTGGAGAATGCAGTGATTGAGAGTTTTAATGGCCGATTCCGAGATGAATGTTTCAATTCCCAAGTGTTTGTCTCGTTGCACGATACGAGACAAAAGATTGAGCAATAGTGGATTGACCCTAATGAGCGACGACTGCATGGGTCATAGGGATATCCGGTGCCAACAGAATTTGTGAACAAGGCCCAGGAGAAATCGACCGCTGAAACACACAATTTCTTACGACTTCTTACGACTTCTTACGACTGATGACCCAACCTCCAGGGAGGGGTCACAAATGTGGATGAGCTGCATGCACACTGGTCCAACCACTGGGGCCACACTACAGTGAAAAACCAACAAAACATTCTCTTGCGACCTCGCAAAAAATTGGCAACACAACGAAAAACCGTAATTCGTCCAATTACCATACGCTTTTTATCGCACACATAGGTTACAAAATACCCACACTACCGAAAGTTGCTTGCCTAATATTTTAAGGACTTATATATTATTGGCCCAATTTGTTCTTAACTAGTTTTTGAATATTAGAAAAAGTCTTGGTTTCTTCCGTTGAAACCGAAGTAGAAAATCATTCCTGATGGCCATTCCACAATGTTGAGATCAACAATTTTAAGAGGTTCAGATGAAAATAACTCTAAGGTGTCATCACAAATTGGTTTCCATGCGACAGCCCCTACAGAGAAAAAAACGAGTCGTCATTTGTGTTTTCTGGTATGTGCTTCTTGGCGTCCTTGGGCCAACGTGGGCAGGTGAACTCGGTCATTATGCCCCAGGGTTACCCAATATTCGAGACTTAGTCGTACCTGACCCTGGGTTTTATTTCGTCCAGTATTTGGCCGCCTATAACGCAGATACATTCAGAAATAAAGCCGGGGATAAAGTGAAGTCTATCGACACCCCGGTCACCACCCTCAACGTGAATGCCGACGTCGATGTGTTCGTTGTGGCTCCGGCATTTGTCTGGGTGAGCCCATGGGAGTTCTTAGGCGCCAAATATGGCGCGCAAATCATTCCCACATTCGGGAATACCTCCGTTCAAGCGTCGCTACGTACCCAGACAGGATTTGGTCTCGAGTCGGATGAATCCCAATTCGGGGTTGGGGATTTGTACGTGAAACCCTTGTGGTTAGGATGGGAGGGCGCCCACTATTCTGTGGCCGCAGGGTATGGGTTCTATGCGCCAATAGGAAAATATGACGAGGCTGACTCGGATAATATTGGGTTGGGGTTTTGGACCCATGAGTTTCAATTGGCCACCGCCTGGTATCCCTGGGAACACAAAGGAACGGCCGTAACATTGGCAGGAACTTTTGAAACCCACTCCGAAATCGAAGATGTAAATATCACCCCCGGGGATCGGGTTTCCCTCAATTGGGGAGTCAGTCAGTACCTCCCCCTCAACGATGCCAACTCGCTGTTATTGGAAGTGGGAGCCTTAGGCTATTCCCAGTGGCAGGTGGAGAAAGATTCGGGGTCGGATGTGAACCGGCGGTTTAACGTCAAGGATCAGGTTCATGCAGCCGGAGGACAAATCGGATTAACGTATGTTCCCTGGGAAGCGTTTATCGTGTTTCATGGTCTCCAGGAATTCGGGGCGGAAGCCAGGTTCGAAGGCCAATTTTATACGCTGACCCTTGGCAAAGGATTTTAAGCTATGCTGAAGAATATTAATGGACTGACGGTCTGAATTTTAGCACAAGTCCCACCAGAAGACTGAAATCTACATCAAATTCAACCTTTTCGAAAGCTGAAACGGACAAGCTAACCCCGCGCATTCCCCCGATTCCAGCGTCAACGCTTGCCCAGAAATTTAAGATGACACGACGCTCAGCCCCTAGGCCGAAATCCCAGGATAGCAAGTTTAACGCCACGTCTCCTTTTTCCGTATTCACAAACTAGGAAACTCCGTATGGAACAGTTCCCAGACGCACCATCCAGTCTTTCGTCGGGGAATAATATATTCCCGGGCAAGGTATGATAAGACTAGCCATGCATTGCTCGTCGATCGACCAGGACGCCCAAAGATACGGAAAATATATGTTTCCGCCTGGCGCAAGGTTAGCACCCCCTGCCCACATTAGGTGTTCGTTTTGTACATAACGGCCGAATACCCCTCCCTGTATTGCCAGCTCAGTTCGGCATTGTCTAGGGAGCTGAAGTGGGCCATCGGCATGATGAATGCCGCGGCCTGCCATTCCGGATTGACTTGCTACAACCATCCAACAGGCAAGCCGACCGTCTTCACGTAAAAAGAGTTAAGGGAGGGATCGGTGACATCAAAATCCTCCCGATTCAGATATTCTCCCCGGAGCAGAGCATCTGGCTCTCCTATCAAAAAGAAACACCGGCTCCTTTGTAGACGATGGTGATTTTGTTTTCCTGGTCCATCCCGCGCACACCGGGGATCTTCGCGGGATCGTAATAACTTGCCCCCAAGAACGCCAGTGGAACGAACGGGAGATTCGACCGCCCACCGGCTAACTCGATCCGGCTATTTTCAAAATCCTCGACGGTTTTTTGAACAAATCCGGCTCTTTCCCTATGACATCCAGGGTGGGCAACACTGACAGCAGGATCGCGAAACCAACGGCTCGTCGTGGAAAAACTATGACGGAAATACTTGAGGTTTGTTTAGGAATAGGGGTTAGAGAAATTATCCCAACCTTCCTCCCCGGCAGAAACTAAGCTATATCGCAACCTTACAGGCCCTGGCACGACTTTGACGATGAATCCTCCCAATAAGCAACCCTCGGCAAATGTAAGGTTCGAAAACTTTGAAAGGACACTTGTGTGACGTTCCAAACTGCCTTCTAATCTCTTTGACCGCGGGGAGCGATTTTAGCAGACCATTGAGAAAGAAAATATTTGGGGTACGCGTACATCTATCTCAATCCCAGCTTGACTGACATGAGGTCCAAAGTCGATTTAAAAGGAAAAAGGATTCACCCCAACCATGTTGTGGACGAAAGTAATCCTACGGGGTTGGGGATAAGAGGCGGCCAAAATTAGGAGGAAAATATACGGGTTCTGGAAACACCCATTCAGTTCTTACCAGGTAAACCGGAGAAATCCGCCATTGTAGTCTGGGGCAATGACAGAAGGGGGAAGTAGCAGCGGCCCGTCACTGTTTCCTGGTATCCCCTTCGGAAGCCTCTCTTCGGGGATGATTGATTGCAGAGCACGGAAACTATGCATTTCGACGCCCAATTCGATTCCCGGGAATACCCCTGGATCCTTGAGAAATACATTTGGACCATGCTTCCACTGAAGGCTGTAGTTGGGAGACGTCTGCTTAACCAGTGGGAGGTCGAACAATCGTTTTTCCCATCTTATTACGGAATCCCGTAATATGTCGGATTTCTTTTCCATGAGATCGGTCATGGGGCCCAATTCCCTTTCCTTTAAAACATTTCCTGCGACTAACATTGCCTCTGCACCGACGGGCAGCCCTACGTGCAGACACATCATCCATGAAAGCGTAAAAATCCATAGAAGGGTTTGTGAAAAATCTTTTTGGGCTAATGAATACATGATGCGATTCCTTTCTTGGGGCTGTTGATCGAGGAAGTGTTGGAGAATTCTTGATGTTGATATCTTCATTGTTCAACAGTCCTTTCTTGTCCTTGCGGTTGTCCAATCACTTTCCCCAGGGTTCCTCCAAGCAGATGGATCTTCACTCAAACAGACCGGGTCTTTTCGATGAATAGGAGCTGGGCTTAGTGAAAGCGTGGGAAGACTTTTTTCCATGATTCCTTGTCATTGTTTAAATAAAGTATTAACTAGAAGTTCTTATGGTCAAAATTTGACCTTTCGTCATTTAATGGCAAAAAAATAGTGCGCTCTAGGCCATACCAGCTTGATGAGACTCGTGAAAAAAAATTTCTTTCAGAATACGGGTCCTGATTTGGTCCCAATTTATTTCCTGAAAAAATGGGTGCCAGCCGAACCCATCTAACAATGCGTGAATGTTTTCCCACACCGCTTTCCTGGGATTTGAAATTCCCAAAGAAGCCAGGTTCATTTCAGAATGCATAAGCACATAGGCCCCGAAGGCCCCTGTCCACAAACCAAAAGATACTTCCTCAATGGAAACCCCTTTCCGAAGTTGAATATGGCCCTGTTCAACCGCATCCCGTAACTCTCCAAACACAAGTCCGATATTATCCTGCTCGGCCTTTTCCAGGTTTTGTTGAAGGGCCAAAGAAGCTTTTCCCCTGATGGATTCATTCTGGACCAGCAATTTTGATTTAAAATGATCCGGATTTAAACGAATGAACAAATCGTACCCCAAAGCCATCGCAGCCACCCGTTCTCTCGGAGAGCCAGGAAACTGAGAACCTCTGACAAGAAAAGTACCACATTTCTGTGCAGATTGAATGAGCATCGCCACTAAAATTTCTTCTTTACAAGAAAAATGTTGATAAATCGTTCCCTTTGAGTATTCTGTGAGTTCCGCGATTCGATCCATGTTGAGTTCAATATAGCCTACCTTCAACAACAGGTTTCTCGCGGTATCGATAATCAATGTTTCACGCTGTGCATATTCTCGTTTCTTCCTTTCCGAGGTTGCCATGAGTATATTTAGCACAAAAATGACGTTTAGTCAATTTTTAACATTAAGTATATTTTTACATAACTTATTGAAAACGAATGAATTAATAGACTTTTTCTTGAAAAGACTGAATATCTGAAGCTGTGCTCCATGCAGTTGGTGGCAAGTCTTAACTTCGTCTCTCCTTTTTAAACACAGCTTATGAGAAAGAGAAAGGTTAGGTGGCCAAGGCCGTGCACCTTGCGGAAGCGAATGGCCATAGGGGGCGGGTAAAGCGATGGGCTGGTCCTTGCCACCTTCACACAAGAGAAAAAAATCGTAAATATTTTATGGATGCTACGATGTTTTCCTCCTTTCTTCCCTATTTCCGCAAAAAATTTTTGCGGTTATCTAGGGAGGAACATTATCTGAAATTCCGTTGTTGTCTTATTCCTTACATCATCTAAATCGCGCTTGAATCGAAAGTTGTATTGTGGCAACATCCTGAACCATTTTTCCAGAATTTTCCTGACCTCTACATGCGGGCAAAGGCTCTGAAGCGATACTAACTTACAGAACATAAGGGTAGTTGGAAATTTCATAAAAAAGGAACAAGACATGAAGACAAGGAAATTCTTGAAGGAAACAGAAGCTCTAGTCTTGTTTTTCGTGCTGGTTTTGACAGGCTGCACATCCAAAGTATACATCGATTACGATAAACAGGCGGACTTCACGAAGTACCGAACCTATGCCTGGGGAGAGGGGACATCTGCACAAAATCCACTTATGGATCGCAGGATTGTATCGGCCATTGATGAACAACTTGCTGGAAAAGGATTTCAAAAGAGTGACGTAACCCCGGACATGTTCGTTTCCTATCATGTTGCCACGACCAAGGAAGTCAGTTACACCACGACTTCATATGGCTATGGCCCCTCATGGGGATCTAGCTACGGCAGATATGGCAGAGGACTGGGAATGTGGGGGGTGGGTCTCTCAGCGGGAACCGCCACTCCGGTCACTGTTGTCAAAGGTACCCTCATCGTAGATATTTACGAGGCGGAACAAAAATTATTGCTTTGGCGTGGGACCGGAAACGATACGGTTCATGCAGACCCTGAAAAAGTTGAGACCCAGATTCGCGAAGTCCTCACGGAGATGTTTGAAAAATTCCCGCCACCTGCCAGTTAATGGTACAACCAAACCGTCCTGAATAAGGCTCAGGTGCGCTTCCTCCATCCGATTGTGATTGTTTTCTTATCGATAGTCGACTGGATCATTGGAGCTAGAGGTGACCTATGCAGTCTGGATGGCCTCTGAGCTGTTTTACCATTAGGACCGGAGAGTCATGCGCTACTGATTCGGATTGCTATCATGAATTGTCTAGCTGCAGCTAAAAATACTCCCGTGACCTCAATGGCTTCTCGCTGCTTCATTGACCCTTCACCTTGAAAGGGAAAAACCAGATGAATAGAAATTTTCAGAGACAGTTCTTTTGGTGGACTCGCGTTCTGTGTGCCTATGTAGTTGTCTCAGCTTACTCTGCCTATGCACAGGATCCATTGCCATCTTGGAATGAAGGAAAAACCAAACAACAGATTTTCAGCTTCGTCAAGGAGGTGACGAACTCGTCCTCTTCTCACTTCGTTCCTCCAGAATCACGCATTGCGACATTTGATAACGATGGGACTTTGTGGTCTGAGCAACCGGCCTACTTTCAACTTCTCTTCGCGATGGATCGCGTCAAAATCCTGGCGGCTCAACATCCGGAGTGGCGCCATCAGATGCCTTTCAAGGCGGTCCTGGAACATGATATGGCGGCATTAGCGGCCTCTGGCGAAAAGGGATTGCTACAACTTGTTATGGCCTCACACGCCGGCATGACCACGGTTGAATTTGAGAAGATTGTGAAAGATTGGCTTGCGACCTCGCAACATCCTCGTTTCAAACGTCCCTACACCGATCTCGTCTACCAACCAATGTTGGAATTGCTTGATTACTTGCGGGCCAATGGCTTTAAGACGTTTATAGTCTCCGGAGGAGGCATTGAATTTATGCGACCCTGGGTTGAGCAGATTTATGGTATTCCCCCTGAACAGGTTGTTGGCAGTAGTATTAAGACCAAATTTGAAATTCGCGATGGAAGCCCGGTGATTGTTCGTCTTCCTGAAATTGACTTCATTGACGATAAGGCCGGGAAGCCTGTGGCGATTCACAAATTTATTGGCCGGCGTCCCATCGCTGCCTTCGGGAATTCTGATGGTGATCTTCAAATGTTGCAATGGACCGCTGCCGGCAAAGGAATCCGGCTTATGGGTATCGTTCGTCATACCGACCCTGATCGGGAATGGGCTTATGATCGTCAGTCAAAAATCGGGCACCTGGACAAAGCACTCAAGGAAGGATTGGGACGTGGTTGGACGATCGTAGATATGAAAAAAGATTGGAAGGTCATCTACCCATTCGATCCTAAGAATTAAAATGGGAGAACAAAGACGAAAATGATTCGAATTCTTGCCCTGTCCCTAGTCTTCGCCATTGTTTTGGCCGGCTGTGTGACTTCTCCGGTCTACACACTGAAGGCTATACCAGATCATCCCAGTTGTTTGACCTCTCCGCCCGACAATGAGGTGCTGATCGGATTAGCCGTTTCGGGGGGCGGCAGTCGAGCGGCATTGTTTGCAGCCGGAGCGATTGAGGCCCTAGGACGGCTTCAAGTTGGGTCGAGGCATCAGTCCTTGTTAAGTCAGGTTTCCCATGTCTCTAGTGTGTCCGGTGGTAGCCTCGCTTCTGCCTATTATGTGTTAAAAAAGCCTTCATTCAATACACCGATCCTAACTTCTGACGGAGAACTGACTGAAGGGTATCAGCGATTCTTCAACGAGTTTAAAGATACGATGGCTCAAGATTATGAGAGCCGACTCCTTTGGCGTCAACTTTTTGGTCTACGTTGGTTCAACCCAGCTTGGACCGCAAAATCTCTGGCAGAGATTCTGGGTGAAGAGTATCTAGGGAAGACGAAATTCGGAGATGTCGCACGTTGGGAACAAAAGGGTGGTGCCCCGACCTTGCTCATCAATACCACTTTGTATAACGACGGTCGCCGGTTGGTTCTTAGCACCCTCAATTCAGAAGTATTACAATACGACTTCATCAGCTCTTTACCTGCATCTTCCATGACTAATCTGGTAGAGAAGGAGCATGAACGAATGCTCCAAACTCGTTGGAAAACCTTGCAATCCCAGACGGCTCAAGATTTGAATATTGATATTTGCGACACCCCTGTCGCAGCTGCGGTAGCGGCTTCTATGTCGTTTCCTCCCATTATCGGGCCCATAAGTCTCCGTGGTGAGGGAGAAGATCAGTACTGGCACATCGGAGACGGAGGTCTTTCCGATAATACCGGCGCCGAGTCTTTACTCATGCTGTACCTCAAACAATTGCAAAAGGGACATACCCGCCGTGCGTTGATCATTATGATTGATAGTTCTTTTCCCTTTTCGGTTGGCGGCGCGACTCTGAACCATCGAAAAGAAGGCTTCTCACTCTTCAGTTATGATTTCTCACGAATACCTAGCATCATGGAAGAACGTTCTGTTGCTTACCGAGCCATGTTTCTGGGTATCGCCCAACGTCAAGAACTTTTGCCAGATTCTGATACCTTAAGTCTGATCAGGCTTAGTCATACACATGCGCAGTGGAAAGATGATCTCACTGATTTACCGGATTCCTGTCGCAAGGAAGAAGTCAGTTGGCATTCTCCTAAAGAGGTTGCGACCCACTTGGCAGGAATCGTCACGCGGCTCTGGCTAGAATCTGCCTGCGACCGTGATTTGATCCTGGCCTCTGCAGCCAAGGTAGTGGCTCAAAACGAATCACAGATTAGGGAATTTCTGGAACCGTAAGGTTGAAATGTAAAACAGAGGAAGGCATTTTCTAGGAGACTCTATAAAGATGATATTGGGGGTTTAATAGTCCCTAGACGTCTATCTATTTTCATTAAGGAGGGATTGCATGTTACCACATCTACCGTTTCCCTTTTCACGAACATCAAAGGTTTTCCTTCTTGGTATTTGTTCACTTTTTGCTTTTAGTTCCATTTTGTTTCATTCCGCTCCGTTAACCCATGCCGCCACCGCCAAAGAAATTGATGTGAGCGTGGATGTAGCCCTAGAAAATTTTCAAGAGCACGTCAAAGGGAGCGAAGAGTTTTTGAAAACTGCAAAAGGAGTTTTAGTATTCCCAAGAGTGTTAAAGGCAGGACTTGGATTTGGTGGAGAATACGGAGAAGGAGCTCTGCGAATCGATGGAAAAACTGTAGATTACTACAACACGGCTTCCGCATCATTCGGTTTACAATTTGGCGCTCAAGCTAAAACGATTGTCTTAGTGTTTGTGCAGCAGGAAGCCCTTGATAATTTTCAAAATAGTCAAGGGTGGGAGGTAGGAGCGGACGGTTCTGTGGCTCTGGTTACCGTGGGAGCTGGCGGATCAGTCGATTCGACCAATATAAAGGACCCCATTCTCGCCTTTGTCTTTGGCCAAAAGGGACTGATGTACAACTTAACTCTAGAAGGATCCAAATACACCAAGCTCGACATGAAATAAGGGGAATCACCTCTTTCGTCGTTCCATGAACATAACAAACCCGGTCTCGAACTCTGGCGATTTTTAGACCTTCTTCTTTAAAAATGGCTCTCTAGAACCTTCAGGATGTACCTGGCTATCTTAATAAGACACAGGCAAACAGCCTATCAACTCATCAATACGTGCTAAGGAGCAAATGAGAACGATTCCAAGCCACTTCTTTTTCAAGATATCCGTTGTCTTCAGTTTCGGCCTCCTGTTGACCGGCACTCAACTAATCACGCCTCCTACAAGTCTGGCCGAATGGTCCGTGAAAGCTGAAAGCTACTTGTTTTATACCGATGATGCTGCCTTGTTTTCCTCCACGCGTCGGTTAGCGCGAAACCAGGACCCAACACAACCTATCATCGACCGGCCTCTGGCGGAGCAAGGCGAAGATGTTGTGTACGAACCGGCAGGGCAGGTAACCAAGTCCTTCGGTTCCTCCGGAAGTCAAACTGAGGTGAGCGTGCGCGGTCAAGGTTTCCTGTTTGCCGACAATGGCCGCTTCAATCATGGCACCCTTGGCGTACAAATTACTCAGGAACTCTCTACAGAGACGAAAGTAGGGGTTCGCTATTTCTATGGTCCCGATCTTTTTTTAGGTAAAAACGAAGTACGAACGCCCGTTGTGGGTCTTGAGGATGAATTTAAAGATGAGAAAGTCACGACCCACTTTTGGTCCACTGGGATTGCACAACAGGTCCATGAAGGCCTAACCCTTATTTTTTATGGACGCTACGGGCTTCGTCGATATACCGACGCGTTTGATCAGCGTGACACGGATTTCTGGACCATCGGGACCCACCTCGAATGGGAAGCACACGACCACATCGAGCTAGCCCTAGGGTATCACTATGAACGAGGGCTTGCGGATGGTCGGAAGCAGCCTTTGCTCAAAGATGACATCTCTTATTTCAATCATTTTGTTACTGCAGAACTCACTATTAAATTATTGAAAGAGTTGAGTCTTGAAATTGCTCTCGATTACGAACGGAACGGGTTTACGACCGGTATTGTCGACGATGAGCGGAATGGGGAACACGAAGACATTTTCTCAGGAGATATCGGTTTTATCTACGAGTTGACTAACACGGCTGAATTGACCACAGGCTTTCAAGGTGCTTACAGGAAGGAAAGCTTCGAAGAAGGTTTGCGCAACCTCAATGTGTGGTTTGGTGGACGTTTCCTGTTCTGATAGTATTTTGCCCTTGGACTCTGCAAAACAGGGGGACATGAGCGATGGATTATCATCGACACGACTGCTAACATATTCCCCGAAAAGACGACAATCGCAAGGCCAACTTAATGTCCTTTCACTGTGCAATCGATCACAAATTACTGGGTACCATGTGGCATAGTGAACTCCCCAGTGCCATGAAACATCATCATTTATCTAACAACCTCGTAGCTCCTAGCCCCACCCAATTGATGACCCTTTCAAAGGGTCCACCAACAATTGGACTCCATATTAAAATCGGTTACACTTTCTGGCGTCGATAAGAAATCTCTTTCCTGCGCGAAAGGAGTTAAGCTTTTCCCGAGAAAAATCTGAAGCACTTTTACCTGCTGGTTCAGAAATTGGGAGCAATCCTTGTGGCCACCATGTTTTGCACATCAATTATTTCCCGAATGTTCAAAGGCATCTTCTTGGGGTCTATACTCTTGCTCATGTGGAGCGGCCCTGCTGCTGCCTTAGATCCTTGTCAGTTGGACGCAGAGATTCCTATGACCCGTCCACCCGCACCAGAGGGCCACCCGATTGAAATTCATGTCAAAATCTTCCTCATGGACCTCGTCGACGTCATAACCGTCAAGCAAGAGTTTGTCGTCGACCTATTCTATAGTGCGACATGGAATGATCCCCGTCTTGGAACTTTGCTTCGCAATGCCGGGGTCAAATCTTGTGTGATGGCATTGGGACAAATCTGGACCCCAGGTATGATTTCCCTAAATGTTCGCAACATGAAGACTGGCTTACCTCAGATCTTTCTGGTCACTGATGATGGGATCATACAGGGCAAGCAACGTCTCATGGGATCTTTCGGCACTCAATTTAATCTCAGCGAATTTCCTCTGGATACTCAAGTCTTACCTATCACCTTCATCTCAACCCAATACTCCCCAAACGAAGTAAAAATTGTGTTTGAAGCTTCAGATAGTTCGGAGGCCTTCACCGAAACCGGATGGACAGTGGAAGGAATTAGCGCTCATTCCTCTAAATTTGATTTTGGTGTGACCCAGGGAGAGGCCGTGAGCCAAGGGTATGTACGGTTTGATTACGAAATTCAGGTGAGACGCCAAATCATGTATTATGTCTGGAAAGTTTTTGTGCCACTCTGCATGATTGTCATGGTGTCCTGGGCAGTCTTCTGGATCCACCCCAGTCAACTGGGCATTCAAACGGGTATTGGCACCGGCATGATGCTTAGCCTAATCGCCTTTCTTTTCAGTCTTCAACATATTCTTCCGAAAACGGATTACCTAACTCGTATTGACCTCTTCGTATATTCCTCACTCACATTCGTGTTTTTGGCATTCCTCGAAGCCATCACGAGTGGCAGATTGGCTGCTCAAGGAAAAGAGCAATTTGCCCTTCGGATTGACCTGGTTTCACGTTTCCTCATTCCATTGATCTTCCTCGGAGTCATCCTGTGGTTTTGGAAAATTATTTAATTCCAGCTAGAACTCCCCGTGTGTGAAACCGGAATGCGACCAAGTTCGGGTGTTCTTGATTCATAGACATCGGACAAACGCAGCTTGAAATCTAGAAAAGAGACCACGGGTGCAAACCCGTGGAGGGTCAGTCGTTCCTGTGATTGTCTATTAGTTTTTCCCCCTTTTTAGTCATAGTGTTCTCTCATTTTCAAGCCTTCTCAGAGTACTCAAATGTCCCTTGCCTCCTAGAAATAAGGTCGGTACCAATGAGCCTTTCCCCAACCTCAAAATTAGACCAGGGCTGATAAGAAAAATCCCATGCCTTAGGATCTCAGTTCAAGGGAAGAGGAGAGTCATGAAACGGTCAAAATTTACAGACGGACAAATTTCCATAACCTTACAAAAGGACGACGACCGTGTCAGCAACGACGAGATTTTTCGAAAACTTGGGATCTGGTGACAGACATATTATCGGTGACGGTAGAAGAATTGGGACCCCGTGCTCTCTGAAATGAAACGGCTCCGGTAATTGGAAGAAGAAATTCTCCGCCTAAAAAAACTCGTGGCCGAATTGGCCTTGGATAAAGGGAAGTTGCAGGAGGTCGTACAGAAAAAGCTCTAAGGCTTGCCCGGCGGCCTGCGGTCATCGATGGATAAAAGCAGCAGTTCGCCGCTAGTGCCCTGCCGGCCTGCCAGGTCTTAAAAGCTTGCCCGGCGACCTATCAGTATCAGGCACGTCGAGATCCACAGACCTTCCCACGGAAAAGGGTTTGTCAGATTGCCGAGACGCCCACCCTTTATGGCTAGCGACGCCTCAATGCCCCATTACGCCGGGAAGGTTGGCAGATCAAAAAAGTCTAGACCAACCTATTTACCAGGATTGCTGAAGTCTCCAATTAAAATTTTCTCAATTCCCTGTTAATTCCCTGTTCTTGAATCCCCACTGAGAAAGGAAAAGCTCCAAACACCTTGTTTAATTTGATAATTCTTCTATTGCGATTCCAAATCCTGCCTTCCAAGGGTAAAAAATTCCCTGTATTTTCCCTGTTAAAGACGGAAATTATTGAGACTGACTACCTGCTAACCGGGTAGTCAGGTAAAATGGGGGGATTAATCTAGCAGGAATCGATATTTAGTAGAGAGAAGTTCGGTGCTGACTGCCCCCACCGCCAATCAGCTCCTATAGGTTTCGATTCCCTGCATTCTCCTGAAGTTTAGCTTCCCATTTAGGATGGTATTGTACCCAATCTGACTCCTTGGACCTGTCTCGCGTCCGGGTTTTGGGCTACTGGCCTTAGGATAGCAGACAGGGTTTGGTGTGGATTCGCTCCCCTCAATCCCTTAGATAGGAAATTCATTCCACTCTTAAGAACTTGGAAGTTTCTGAGTCAAAAAGCCCGAATACCCACCATCCGACCCTATTTTCACCATCACTAAACCGGACCGTATTCAATTGGGTCATTGTTAAAGCGTCAACTAACCCTGTATATGGTAACCTAAACATTCTAGGTCATTTTGCCACCACGGCCAATGGGCCAATCTTGATCATTCGGGATCTGAGATGAAACCTCAGCACTCGTTTCCCCTGTCTCCCCTCCAACAAGGACTCCTCTTTCACACCCTCCAAGCACCACAGTCCGGTGTTTACCTTCAGCAATTGATCGGTGAATTCCATGAACCTCTTGATATGCCTCAATTTACAGAAGCGTGGCACCATATTTTTCAACGCCATGCGATGTTTCGCACCGGATTTACTTGGAAGCATGAGGGAGAATCTTTTCAAACGGTGCATCCATGGGTTCCTCTTCCTCTTAAGGAGTATGATTGCCGGAAGGATTCGCCGAGTGATCGTCAACAATACATCGACCAATACCTGGAACAGGATCGTGCTCAAGACTTCGATCTTCAACAGCCTCCCTTGATGCGGCTAGCCATTTTTCATCTTGGAGACACCCATCACAAACTTATCTGGACCTCTCACCATCTCTTGCTGGATGGACGCGCTCGTTTCCTCATCCTGAAAGAACTCTTTGCCCACTATGACGCCCGTTGCAAGGACATTCCCCTATCGTTTCCTTCTCCTCCTCCATTCCATGATTTCGTCGATTGGCTCACAAAACATACCTTCACCAACCGTGAGTCATACTGGCGAACGAGACTGAAAGGCATACAAGAGGCAACACCCCTTCCCTTTTTTGAACCCTCTTCATCTCATCCCGACATTGCCCTAACTTCCCATACCCCATCCATCACTCTTTCGGAAAAGAACACCCAGAATCTCCGGTTTTTTGCCAATTCGCATGGTCTGACATTAAACACGCTGTTGCAGGGAGCTTGGGCCATCTATTTGGGCTCCCTTACCGGCCAACCCTCGGTCCTGTTTGGTGTCACTCGGTCGGGTCGCCGTGACACCATCAAGGATGCGGATAACATCATTGGCCCTTGCTTCACTACGCTTCCACTCCGGATCGAGATCACACCCCAGGAACAAGTCTTGCCCTGGCTTAAACACATCCGCACCATATGGAAAGAGCTCCAGGAGCAGGAGCATACTCCCCTTCCGTTGATCCATTCCTGGAGCGAGGTGCCTTCCAGTGAGCCCTTGTTTAACAGTCTTCTGCTTTTCGACCATTCTTCACTCAATCAGGCCCTGCAATCCCTCGGGGAGCGTTGGCAACACCGCTGTTTTTCACTCCGTGAACATCCCCATTTTCCCTTCACCATTCATGGATATGGGGGAAACCAACTCCTCATCCAAGTCTCCTACGATCCCACACGATTATCTCCAGAAAAGGGCAAACGAATTTTACGACAACTCGAATCCGTTTTGATGAGTATGGCCGAACACCCTATGCAGACCCTTCGGGAAGTTTGCTTGTTACCCAAGTCGGAACGAACCCAGCTATTAGTCGATTGGAACGAGACCGCCCGTCCATACCCCGCCATCTCTTCCCTTCAGCAGCTCATTGAACAACAGGTCGAGGCCACTCCCGACTCCATCGCAATGGTATTCGGAGATCAACACGTCACCTACCGAATGCTCAATACTCGAGGCAACCAGTTGGCACATTATCTACGCCGCTTGAAGATAGGACCTGACAACCGTGTAGGAGTCTTGATGGAAAGGTCCGGCAAGTTCCTTCACACCTTGCTGGGGATCCTTAAATCCGGAGCGGCCTATATCCCTCTCGATCCAACAAATCCTCCCTTACGGAATGCCACCATGCTACAGGACAGTACACCCTCATTACTCCTGACAGACCAAACCGGTTTCGCTCACCTACCTCCTGACACCTCTTCCATTCCTTACCTCGATACGGAAGACCTCCCATTGACTTCCGAATCCATCACGAACCCCAAGCATACCGGTCATCCTGACCATTTAGCCTATGTAATCTTTACTTCCGGTTCTACGGGAACTCCAAAGGGAGTCATGAACACCCACCGCGGAATCATCAATCGCTTATCGTGGATGCAGGAAACTGTTCACCTTGATCGCTCCGAACGAGTCTTACAGAAAACTCCATTCAATTTTGATGTTTCGGTTTGGGAACTGTTTGGCCCCCTACTCGGCGGGGGAACGGTGTTGATGGCCAAACCCGAGGGGCATCGCGATGGAAGGTATCTTGTCGAACTCATAGCGACCCAACAAATAACCACCGCCCATTTTGTTCCCTCGCAACTTCAGGATCTGGTCAACATTCCTACTCTACCAGCCTGTCGAAGTCTCAAACGAGTCATCTGTAGCGGTGAACCTCTTCCCCCTTCTCTGCAGAGGGATTTTTTTTCGGTGTCAGAATCCGAACTCCACAATTTATATGGCCCTACCGAGGCTGCGATCGATGTCACCGCTTGGGTTTGTCATCGAAATGAGACCCCTTCAACCATCCCTATCGGATACCCCATCGCCAACACCCGAACCTTTGTCCTTACCCCATGGTTTACACTTTCCCCCATAGGGATCCCAGGGCAACTTCTCCTGGAGGGGCCACAACTCGCACGGGGCTATTGGAACCGTCCCGCGCTCACCGCGGAGGCCTTCATCCCTCATCCCTTTAGCCCCACACCGGGTAATCGGCTATATACAACGGGAGATCTTGTCCGTTATGACCACAAAGGAGCCTTGGAGTTTCTCGGTCGGATCGACCATCAAATTCAATTGCGCGGGCACAGAATCGAACTCGGAGAAATTGAATCTGTCCTTCGCAAGAACCCACTGGTGCAAAACGCCATCGTCCTCTGTAGAAAAACGGATACCGGGGAAAGTCAGTTACTCGCCTACATTATTCCCGCCACACGTTCCACCTGCTCAATAGACATCCTTCGAAAAGCCTTAATCGAAGAATTACCCAGATATATGGTACCCACACACTTTTTTTTGATGCCTTCCTTCCCCCTAACCAACAGTGGAAAGATTGACAGAAATCAATTGCTGAAGCACAACTTCCAAGAGCACCCTCAAGAGGGTCCTTACACGTCTCCGGACACCCTCCTCCAAAAAGCCATAGCCGAAATATGGGAAACAGTTTTAGGTCGAGCCACAATCGGAATCCATCAGAATTTTTTTGACATAGGAGGCCATTCACTCCTTGCCACACAGGTCATGTCCCGTATTGGAGCCTATCTACAAAAAGACTTGCCGTTGGGTCTCATCTTTAAATCACCCACGATTGCCCACCTGGCTTCCACCCTTACCACCTTAACCGAGACGGGAACATTCCCCACAATTTCAAACCCGTTTCCAAGGGAAAGACCCCCAACCCTTTCTCCCTCTTATGCTCAACAACGTCTATGGTTTTTACAAAAATTCCAGCAGGAAGAAACGGCCTACCACATGTCCGTAACCCTGGAGATTCACGGGCAGCTCGAGGAACGTCTTTTACGGGAAAGTTTTCAAAAACTCATAGACCGGCACGAATCCCTACGTACGTGCTTCCCTTCTCATAAAGGGCAACCCATCCAAGTCATTGCCCCTCGATTGACTGCCCCCTGGGAAAAAAGGGACTTAAGGAGTCTGGGACAGTGTATTTCTCGTACTACCCTGAATGAGCTGATCCAAAAAGAGGTCCACACCCCGTTTGACTTGACGGCTTGCCCCCTTTTCCGCGTCCTTTTACTTCAGATTAAGGAAGAAGAACACCTACTGGTGATAACCCTGCATCATATCATCGCTGACGGATGGTCATTAGGCGTCATGAGTCATGATCTTCATAAAATTTACGACTCACTCATACGGGGAACCGGGCCAACTCTTTCCCCTCTACCCATTCAATATGCAGATTTTTCCCTCTGGCAACACAAATGGTTACAAACCAAGGTTTTTCACAAACAACTGTCTTTCTGGAAAAACCACCTTTCCGGGGTTGTTCCTCTAGTCCTGCCCACGGATAGACCACGTCCCACGACCCTCACCCATAGGGGGAAATGCCACGAATTCCCCCTTGACCCTTCGCTCCTAAGCTCCTTGCATTTGTTGAGTCAAAACCTGGGAGTCACCCTGGCGATTACCTTATTGGCAGGTTTTAAAATCCTCCTCGCGAAATACACAGGGCAACGGGATATCACCATTGGATCACCGATCGCGAATCGGAATCGGCCGGAAATTGAGCCGCTTATCGGATTCTTTGTGAATAGTTTAGTCATGAGAACGGACCTATCCGGCACCCCCACACTTGAAGACATCATCCGTCGAGTCCACACGGGTTGCCTTGGCGCCTATGACAATCAAGACCTCCCCTTCGAAAAATTAGTGGAACAATTGGCCCCTCCCCGGGATCCGGGCAGACATCCTTTTTTTCAGATCATGTTTGCCGTCCAAAACACTCCCTTTAAAGATTTCGATTTTCCAGGCTTAACCGTCACCCCGTTTTTAACAGATGTCACTCGGACACGGTTCGATTTGGAATGCCATGTTGTCGAAAGAGGTCCCTCTCTTCACGTTCGATTGATACACAATCAGGACTTATTCAACGAGGAACATATCCATCGATTCGCTCGTGACTACCAACGAACTCTTTCCGTTGTCTCCACCCATTCTCAAACTCCCCTTTCTCGATATTCGTTATTAGATGAGGCGGAACAAGCCCAACTCTTGGTTCAATCTAATCGGACAACGCCTAGCTTTACCCCCGATGGGACTCTGCCTGATCTCTTCAAGGCCCAGGTCATTCGCAGACCTCACAGCATCGCCATCGTTTCGGGAGATCATCACATCACCTATGAACGGCTCCACGACCATGCCAATCAACTAGCACATTTTCTGCGTCGTCAGGGGATCGGCCTAGGAGAGCGCATTGGCATCTGGGGTCAACGGGGAATTCAGGCCATCATCAGCATGCTTGGAGTCGTAAAGGCCGGAGCGGTGTATGTTCCCGTAGACCCCCATCTCCCACTCGGCAGGATCCAGCATTTATTTCAGGACGCGGAAATTCAATGGGTGTTGACTCCAGAGCTCCTAACAAATGGATCTGCCTTGACTGGAGTTAAGGTGATATCCCTCG
Source organism: Nitrospirales bacterium (assembly GCA_965223495.1). Lineage (GTDB taxonomy): Bacteria > Nitrospirota > Nitrospiria > Nitrospirales > UBA8639 > Nitrospira_E. Next base: position 2,812,302 of record OZ245001.1, read on the forward strand.
AGGAGGAGAAACTCAAAATTACGGGTGAACCCACGACCGACTGGCAATTGAGCCAGACCAGTGCGCAGTTAGCGTGTATTATGTTTACTTCCGGATCGACGGGCCTCCCCAAAGGCATTCTCACGACTCATCGAAATATCATTCGCGTCGCCCACAAACCTACCTTTGTTTCTTTGGAGGCCCCGCAACGGATTTTTCAACTTTCCCCGCTCGCTTTCGACGCATCAACGTTTGAGATATGGGGAGGACTACTCAATGGGAGCACCGTGGTCATCTATCCTAAGGATCTTTTAGATTCTGAGGAGATTGGAGCGTATCTCGAGCATGAACAGATTACGACGATCTGGTTGACCGCCGGACTATTCCATCAGCTTGTCCAAGACCAAATCCCCCGATTATCGAACGTCCCTCAAGTTCTGGCTGGCGGAGATACCTTAGCCCCCCAATACGTTCATCAACTCTTACAGCAAGATGGCCATCGGATCATCATCAACGGGTACGGACCCACAGAAAATACGGTCTTTACCTGCTGCGAGAGACTCACGAAGGATGACCCCCCAGACGGGACCGTACCCATTGGGAATCCCATTTCCCATACTGACGTGTATGTGATGGACCAGCATCAGGAATTGGTACCCATAGGCCTACCTGGAGAATTACTCACCGGCGGAGCTGGATTAGCTTTGGGCTATTTGAACCAACCAGCCCGGACCGCAGAAAGTTTCATTCCCCATCCCTTCTCATCTTTTCCAGGAACCCGGCTGTACAGAACCGGAGACCAGGTCAGATGGCTTCATTCGGGCCAAGTGGAATTTCTGGGACGCCATGACAGACAGATGAAAATACGGGGTTTTCGGGTTGAATTGCGGGAAATCGAAGCCGTCTTAAATCAACACCCCCAGGTCGAAACTTCCCTTGTGGTCTGTCAGGACCCATCATCCGACGACAAGCATTTGGTCGCCTACATCGTGGGCAAATCAGAGCACGGTTCTCAAAACGGCTTTGATCCTCAAGCATGGGAGCGGTGGACCCATCATCTCAAAACATGGGAAGAGCTTTACGAAGAAACGTATCAATCTGCCGATTCAACCATCGACCCTACTTTTAATACCACGGGCTGGACTAGTAGCTACACAGGACTTCCCATCCCCTCGGAGGAAATGCGGGAATGGGTTGAAGGCACCGTCAATCGGATACAAGCCTTCCAACCACGGCAAGTGTTGGAAATTGGTTGTGGAACCGGACTCTTGCTTCATCGGTTAGCCCCCTCGTGTCAGGTTTACGTGGGCACCGATTTTTCTCTCACTTCGCTCACGAACCTACAATCGGAAATTGCTCTTCGACCATCCTTACAGCATGTCCACCTGGACAGACGTCCTGCTCATGACTTTTCCGGGTTCAAACCCCATTGGTACGATACGGTCATCCTCAACTCGGTCATTCAATATTTTCCCGACGCAACCTACCTCATCACGGTCTTGGAAGGGGCCACAGCCTTGGTCAAACCCGGCGGCCGGATCATCGTGGGAGATGTCCGGGATCTTTTCCTACAAGAGGCTTTTCACGCTTCCGTTCAATTGGAAAAGGCAGAAGAGGAAATACCGATCGCCGATCTGAAACAACACATCCGTTGGGCACAAGATCAGGAAGAAGAATTAGTCATTGCACCACTATTCTTTACTTCCCTGGTACATCATATTTCCAGAGTAGGCAAAGTCGAAATTCTCCTTAAGCAAGGACGAGCCCACAATGAACTCACTCGATTTCGCTACGACGTCATTTTGCATATCGATCCTCCCAGGGGTCCGGAAACAGACATCCTATGGATGGATTGGGTGAATGACCGATTAAACCTCCCTGCCCTTCAATCATGGTTTCAAAGCCAAAAATCGTTCCAAGTAGGCATTTCCAGGATTCCCAATTCTCGCCTCTTTCAACCAAATCAGATCAAACACCTTCTTGAAGAATCTGGCGATCTTGAAACTTCGGGAAAGATTCGTCACGTTCTTTCGAATCGTCAAATACAGGGGATTGACCCGCAGGATTTTTGGGAGGCCTTCGCGAATCTTCCCTACTGGTGTGAATTAGGATATGAGGAGAACGCCCAGGTAGGCCAGGCAGGTATGATGACCGCGATGTTTTGCCTCCGTAATACTTCCTCACGCCCCTGTGTTTTAGAATCTTCTCTTCCAAAATCCTCCTTCCCCATACCGTTCTTTTCGTACACGACAAACCCGTTAAAGGCACAAAAGGTTCAAACTCTCACCCGTGAGCTTCACACCTACCTTAGGGGGCAATTGCCGGAGTTTATGGTTCCTCCTTCCATAGTCCCGTTAGACAGGTTTTCCTTGACACCAAATGGAAAAATCGATCTCGAACATCTTCGAAAAATCCAGCGACCTAGGCCAACCACACAAAAACCCTTTGCCGCCCCCCAATCAGCTACAGAAAGACAATTAGCCGACATCTGGAGCACATTCTTACCTGTCACCCAAATTGGAAGATATGATAATTTTTTTGAGTTGGGGGGGCATTCGCTTTTAGCGATGAGAGTCATCGCCAGCACTAGGACTCAGATGCAGGCTGACGTATCTGTTCGCTCCCTATTTGATTCCCCCACCATTGCTCAATTCGCCTTAACCTTATCGGAATCATCCACCCTACCAAAGACGCTTCTTGAACCCAGCCTTACATCCAACGCTTTTTCCTTGTCCGAGTTCCAGAACAGCCTACCCGAGGGCCTGACCATCGAATATCGGGATTTACGGGCACTCATTAACCGGGGAGTCCTTCCGCCTGTTGATTCGGTGGCCCTCTCCTACTTACAGGATTTTTATCTCAATGGTACGGGGTTGTCCAAAAGTCACATCCTTCAAGACTGGTATGGTGGAAATCTTTCGTTGACACACATCCTTCATACTTCCATGGGCCGAGTGGGAGTCCTCATGCTTCCACGAACCGGTTATGACCTCTACCGAGATCAGGGTCATCTTTTGGACCTTATCGAGGAAGGACTGGAGATTTCCAGGTCGATTGGTGCTCGAGCCATCTCCCTTACCGGCTTGTTGCCCTCAGCTACCGCATATGGGTATGCGGTCAAACAATCCAAAACGCAGGAATCGGTTCCACCACCGATTACCACCGGACATGCGACGACTGCCGCGACGGTAGTCTTGAATATCCAGAAGATTCTTCGAACGAGTCAGCGAGTCCTTTCCGACGAAACAGTCGGGTTTCTAGGCTTAGGTTCCATCGGGCTGGCTTCTTTGGAACTCATGTTATGCTGTTTGCCCCACCCAAAGGCCATCATTTTATGTGATGTCTACCAGCGACGAAGAACCTTAGATACCTACAAGCACAAACTCAAAGAAACCTACGGCTTTCAAGGGTGCATCACGATTTCTCTCTCAATCGGCTCAGTTCCTGACAGCTTTTATCAATCGAGTCTCATCGTGGGGGCGACCAACGTCCCTAACATCCTAGACATCACACATCTCCAAGCCGGGACTCTCATCGTGGATGATTCGGGACCTCATTGTTTTTCTCCTCAAGCGGCAATCAATCGGATAACCTCCCGGCAAGACATTTTGTTCACGGAGGGAGGGAATATCCAATGCCCATCCTCTATAACCTGTATCCGGTACATCCCATCTGACGTAGAACGTTCCATGACCCCACAGTTAGCAAAACTCTTCACGCGATTTCATTCCCGGCGAATTACCGGATGTGTGCTTTCAAGCCTTCTCTTGGCCACTCGCCCCAATCAGACCCCTATTCTTGGACTTGTGGATGCCGAAGAGGGAATGAAGAACTTTCGACTCCTTCAGGATTTAGGGTTTGAGGGAGCCGATGTACACTGCGAGGGGTATGAGGCCCCGCAATCTCAAATTCGAACATTTTCAAGTCGTTTTAGTGCACCGTATTCGGAATGAATACGGCTTTCCTATGGGAGACAAAATCATTCCACACGATTTACATCTTTCAAATCCTGGATCACCTTGGCCTTCCCCATCCCACCAAAAAGGCAGAGTGAAGGAAGGCTCCCGCAAAAGGTCCAATTCTCTGGGTGCCAACTCCCCCCAATCTATTCGTCCACTTCAAAACTTTGAGGCCCATTCCTTGGATCGGCCCGACGCCATTGCCATGGTGCAGGACGACCATCATCTAACCTATCGTGAACTCAATTGCCGTTCCCATAAACTTGGGAGTTTTCTTCGGCAGCATGGCGTAACTCCGGAAAAGATCGTAGGAGTCTCCCTCACTCGTTCGTTCGATCTTGTCGTAAGTATTCTCGGGGTGATCAAAGCTGGTGGAGCGGTGCTTCCCCTCGAACCTTCTTATCCTCACTACCGAATTCGAATGATGCTGGAAGAGGCCAAACCCTGCATGATTCTGACGACTCAGGATTTTAGACCCTTCTTTGAATCACAGGGCATCCCAGTTATGCTCCCTGATGCTCACGAAACCCAAACTCATTCCGTGATAACCACTCCTTTGAGTGAAGACCTCAAACAGGGAAATCTTTCTGTGGTATTTTTTACATCGGGGTCTAGCGGACGCCCCAAAGGCGTCATGGAAGTTCATCTAGAACAAGGGTCATTTTCAATTCCGGAGAATGAAGTACTCACCACAGCCCACCCTGACTTGAAATTTGGTGTGGAGGATAGAGTTTTAGTGAAATGTCCCATTAGTTTCGCGCCATCCTTCTGGGAGATTATCGATCCATTGCTTGGAGGAGGGGTGCTCGTGTTGGCTGGCCCAGGCCAAGAGCAAGATTTCCCATACCTCGTCAATCTTATTCGCGATGAACACGTGACGAAGATGCATTTTGTCCCATCGGTTCTCCAACAATTTCTCGAACAACCCGAGGTCCCACGATGTAGAAGTCTTACCCAAATCATCTGTAGTGGAGAATTTCTTCAAGAGAATGTCCGTCAAACCTTTTTTGATTGCTTGGATGTCAACCTCTATTTTTACTATGCGGCGACCGAAGCTCCGGGAGCGACAATCCTCCATCTCCATCGTGGGAACCGTGATCAACCCTTAGCCTTTGAGAGCACATCCCCCACAAAAGTCTATGTTCTCAATCAGTGGTCGGAACCAGATTCGGACGTCCAGGGAGAGATGTATGTGGAAGCCAAAGGAAAGATTCGAGGATATTTGGGGCGCCCTACCCTGACGGCGGAGAAATTCGTACCCGATCCTTTAAGCAGCATACCTGGTGCCAGACTCTATAAAACTGGAGATCTTGGATGTTACCTGCCTAATGGGAGTATTCATGTTGTGGGCCGCCGTGATTATCAGGTAAAGATCAGGGGAATTCGCGTTGAGCTTGGTGAAATTGAGTCGGCATTACGTAATATTCCCAGCATACGAGATGCCGTTGTGCTCTGTCGGGAAGATACTCCAGGAGAGAAACACCTGGTGGCCTATTTCATTCCCAAAATGGGACTTTCCCCGGAACCACTCCAGATTCGCACTGACTTACAGTCGCAATTGCCCTCCTATATGTTGCCTGTCGCCTTTGTGAACCTCAAGGCATTCCCCTTAACGCCAACCGGAAAGATTGACCGACGATCTCTCCCGGTGCCTTCTCCCAAGCATCGGGGCCACAAACCTCACTATCATCCCCCGCATTCATCAATGGAGAAAATTCTGGCCCAGATATGGCAGAATGTTTTACAAGTCGGCAAGATTGGAATGTATGACAATTTTTTTGATCTTGGCGGCCATTCCCTATTAGCCACCAAACTTCTGGGGAGAATCAATCAGCGATTCAACACTGAACTGACAATCCACCAGTTTTTTACTCACCCAACCATTGCCGAGTTACACCCCCTTTTAGTCGTGCCACCCCATATGGACCAACCCCCTCCCTTACAATCGATTCCCCGAAAGCCCAACCTTCCACCCTCATTTGCCCAGGAGCGATTGTGGTTTCTGGAACAATGGAGTCCTGCTAGCTCGGTCTACAACCTTCCCCTGGTTTTTCGTTTGAGAGGGTCGATTCAGATCCAGGCATTGGAAGTGGCCCTTCAGGCTCTCGTGGCCCGACATGAAACCCTTCGGACGACTTTTCCAATGCTTGATGGTAGCCCATATCAACATATTCAGAACGAGGCAGAAGCAGCAAAGTACACTCTCTCTGTGGTGAAGCTGGCCGAGCAGGCTCTAGACAACTCCGAGGAGGAATTACAAAGAGTCATCACACAAGAAACGAGACAACCCTTCGACCTTTCCCAAGGACCGTTGATGCGAGCGAAATTAATATCTATTCGCGATAGGGAGGCCGTTTTTATCCTCACGCTCCATCATATTGTGACGGACGGCTGGTCGATGAACGTGCTTCTCAATGAACTGTCAAAACTCTATGCCGCTCAGGTTTTCCACGTTCCAGTGGATTTACCCAAACTCCCCATTCAGTACGCAGACTATTCCCTATGGCAACGGAACAAACTTCAAGGGAAAGAATCGAATCGCCAAGTCGACTATTGGCGCTCACAATTAGCGGATGCGCCGCATCAATTGGAACTTCCCACCGACAAACTTCGTCCCCTCGACCAATCGTACCAGGGGGCTACCCTTTCTTACGTGCTTCCCTCCACCCTATTACCAAAACTTAGTACTTTCAGTCAGGAGCAACGCACAAGCCAGTTCATGACCCTTTTGACCGTCTTTCAGGTCCTACTTTTTCGCTATTCGGGACAACGCGATATCTTAGTCGGCACCCCTATTGCCGGACGATCACAACTTGAACTGGAATCCCTAATTGGGTTTTTCGTGAACACCTTGGTTATTCGAACGCGAATTATTGAAAAACCCACTTTTCTGGATGTGTTGCAACAGGTGCGGGAAACCTGCCTCCAGGCTTATTCAAATCAAGATCTTCCTTTTGAAAAGTTAGTCGAGGCCTTGCAACCAACCCGGGACCCAAGTCGCCATCCCTTCTTTCAAGTCATGTTCCAACTGACTCATGACGAGGAGAAGCCCCCCCTCCATCTCCCTCATGTGGAGGTGGAGTCTATGAGTGCTGGCACCCAAACAGCCAAATTCGATCTGTCTTTCGCTTTGACTTTGACCCCGGAATCCCTCATGGGCCATTTTATTTTTAATACTGCCATTTTTGAACCTTCTACCATTGATCGCCTAGCGACCCATTATCATAACCTCCTAGAACAACTCTTGGCTCACCCCGATGTTCCTATCACTGGGATACCTTTTCTCACCGACGATGAACGCCATCAATTACTCGTTGAATGGAATCCCCCCCCAATTTCCGATCAATCTTTTTCGTGCCTGCACCATTTGTTTGAAGCGCAAGCTTTCCAAACTCCAGATGTCATCGCCGTCGTGAATGAGGGGCAGCACTTGACTTACGGAACCTTACACCGCCTGGCCAATCAACTGGCCCGGACCCTTCAACATTACGGAGTTGGACCGGAAGTGATGGTCGGTATCTATTCTGACAAATCCCTCGAATGCATTATCGGGATACTCGCTATTCTGAAAGCCGGCGGTGCGTATGTTCCTCTGGACCCTGCTATGCCCATCGATCGAGTGTCCCAAATGGCCCATCAGGCCAACCTCCCCATCATTCTCGTAGCGGATCCTTCACGTGCCGCACATTTGACCGCTCCCTCGGCACGCATCCTCCACCTTACCGAAATCCTGAAATCGTCCATTCACCAACCAACTCCCAATCTCGATACTTCTATGGCGCCTAGCATGATGGCCTATATGATCTTTACTTCAGGCTCAACGGGCAGTCCTAAGGGTACCGTCGTCTCGCACAGTAATATTCTCAATGCCTATCGTGCATGGGATCAACAATACCGCCTTCGCACCCATTGCCCCATGCACCTACAGATGGCCAACGTGAGTTTCGATGTATTTACTGGCGACCTCACTCGGGCCTTGGGATCAAGTGCCACTCTTGTCCTCTGTTCTCGGGAAGTCCTCCTCAACCCCCAAGACTTATATGCCTTGATACAGGCCACCCAAATCGCCTGTGCAGAGTTTGTACCTGGAGTGCTGAAAAATTTATTGAACTTCTTAGAAGAATTTAATGGGAATCTGCATTCATTTCGTCTCGTGATCGTAGGATCTGATATGTTGGAAGTTGCCGACTTTCGACGAATCAAGGGACTATGTAATGCTGAGACTCGTGTGATTAACTCCTACGGACTTACCGAAACCACGATCGACAGCTCTTTTTTCGAAGAAGAACATGGAAACCTTCCACCACTCCAATCTGTCCCCATTGGTCGCCCTCTACCCAACATTCACATGTTTGCCCTTGATCAGGGACAATGGCCAGTTCCCATAGGAGTCACTGGGGAAGTATTCATTGGGGGGGATGGGCTTTCACGAGGGTACTGGGAACGCCCGGCGTTGACGGCTGAACGGTTTCTCCCCCATCCCACTGGTTGTGAACCAGGAATGCGCCTCTATCGTACCGGCGATCTCGCACGCATTCATCCCGACGGAAATTTTCATCTGGTAGGTCGGTCAGATCATCAAGTCAAGATTCGTGGGTTCCGAGTCGAGTTAGGAGAGATAGAGGCGGCCTTACGGCAATACCCAACCATACAAGAAGCATTGGTCGTCTATCGGGAAAACGAAGTGTCCAAGGAAAAGCAACTCGCGGCCTATGTTGTCAACACCCCCCATCAAGACGATTTCCTTCCTTCACTCCAAAAGCTCCTTCATGAGAGACTCCCGGGATACATGATTCCGACCTACATCGTCCCCTTGGATGAATTCCCTCGATTCTCATCAGGTAAAGTCAATCGCCGCGCCCTTCCGATTCCGGAAGAAATACATGATCATTCGGATCCACCCACCGCCCCACGAACGCCCGTGGAAGAACTCCTGGTTCAGGTGTGGGCGGAAGTACTTTCGCTCCCGAAAGTCGACGTGCAAGACAATTTTTTCAACCTGGGCGGACACTCCTTAATGGCCACGCGACTTCTGAGTCGATTGCAAAAGACCTTTGAAACTGACTTACCCTTACGCCTTCTCTTCGACCATCCGTCCTTGGAGGACCAAGCCCTAACCATTGAAGAACACCTTCTGGAAGAATTTGAGAGGATGGAAGAAGAACGTCATGAAAGAAAAGAAAATACTTTTGAGGATGGGTAGACCTCGTGGGAAAGGGAAAAATTATTAGAGGATTTCGATGAGCCCACCCCCTCGGTTGGCCAAAAGAATGCGAGAGACCGACCCCATTTTATCTAAGGACTGAAGCTCCCTCTGTTCGATTCACACACTATGCCTCCATTGCCCGCCACAAACCTGGAAGAGCTATTTGCCCATTGGGCCCAGCAGACTCCACACAATCCCGCACTCTTAGGTCCAGGCCGTTCTTCTCTTTCGTTTTCCCAGCTTGGAGATCACCTTCGGACCTTTCAGGAAACCCTTCGGGAATTTGGGCTTGGCCGCGGCACCCGTCTCGCGCTTCTCGCACCGAACAGCCCGGAACTCGCCCTAGCCTTTCTTTGCGGTTCTACTTCGGCCATCTGTGCTCCCCTTAATCCTGCATACCAAAGGGAGGAATTAGCCTTTTATCTTGAAGACCTGGAGGCCAGCGCGCTTCTGATTTCCTGCTCTCTTGATTCTCCAGCTCGAGAAGTAGCTCAAGCCCGGAGCATTCCGGTCCTAGAAATCTCTACCCAAATGGATCGGCCCGCTGGATCTTTTTCGCTCGAAGGCCAGACGGGACTGGCCTCCGAAGGCGAACAGGCCACAACCAAAGATGACATCGCCCTCATTCTTCATACTTCCGGAACCACAGCTCGGCCCAAACAGGTGCCGCTGACCCATGCGAATCTCTGTGCATCGATTCATCATCTTCAACAGAGTCTCGCCCTCACCACTGCGGATCGGTGTCTAAATCTTATGCCCTTGTTCCACATCCATGGCCTGGTTGGAGCCTTACTGGCAGGGTTGGGAAGTGGTGGACAGGTCGTGTGTCCACCCAGTTTTTCTCCAAGCGAATTTTTCCCATGGCTTCGAGCCTTTCAACCCACATGGTATACGACGGTACCCACGATCCATCAGGCGATTCTGAAACAGGCTCGTACCGAAGACCGTCCACGCGCCTCAGCTGCACTACGTTTCATTCGTTCTTCCTCTGCCTCCTTACCCCCGACAGTGATGGAAGAAATTGAAGATGTCTTTGGGGTTCCGGTGATTGAAGCGTATGGGATGACGGAGGCCGCTCATCAAATGACGAGTAATCCGCTACCGCCCCGGATTCGTAAACCCGGCTCCGTTGGCCTCCCTGCCGGCCCGGAGGTGGCCATTCTCTCTGAAGCAGGAGCCATACTTGTTCAGGGAGAAGTCGGAGAAGTGGGCATTAGAGGACCTAACGTCATGCGGGGATACCAGAGTCATCCTCAGGCCAATACTCAAGCATTTTCCGATGACTGGTTCCGCACAGGCGACCAAGGCTATTTCGATCATGAAGGATATTTGTTTCTTACCGGAAGATTAAAGGAACTCATTAATCGTGGGGGAGAGAAAATTTCCCCCATTGAGATTGATCAAGCACTCCTGCGACATTCCCGCGTGCAACAAGCCGTCACCTTCGCGATGCCTCATCCCACGTTGGGAGAAGACGTCGCTGCAGCTGTGGTGTTAGACGGAAGTCCTGACATCACGGAATCAGCCCTTCAACAGTTCCTTTCTGTTTCCGTGGCGGACTTTAAAATCCCCCGACGAATTGTCTTCGTACCTGAAATCCCCCTAGGCCCGACAGGGAAACTGCAGCGAACGGGATTGGCTGAAAAACTCCTCGGGACCGAAGAACCTTCCAATGGAAAGGCCGATGAAACACCAAAAACCGCGTTGGAAGAGCAGATAGCCGATCTATGGAAGGGTGTACTGAGCCAAGAGCAGATTGGCCGTCATGAGCCCTTCCTCCAATTGGGAGGTGACTCGATAAGTGGTGCACAATTACGTTCACGAATTCGTGAGATCTTTCAGGTGGACGTTCCCTGGTTAAGTTTATTCCAGGAAGCCGACACCATTGCTACCCTTGCCTCCTTTATTGAAGCACAATCTCAACATCAGGCCCCTGCACCTTTCCCCCCCCTCGTGACACAACCAGACCAGACAAGCTTCCCCCTGACATCCGTCCAAGAGCCCCTTTGGCTCGCCACCCAATTAGATCCCGACTCGACGGCATCCCATCGCCCCCTGCTTCTTCAATTCACAGGCCCCCTTGATATTGAAGTTTTGGAACGATCTCTTCATGAAATCATGCAGCGCCATACCCCTTTACGAACCGTCTTCCCTCTTGACTCCGAGGGTCCCAGGCAAATTGTCCTCTCAGGAATTTCCTTTACCCTTTCCCGACGAGACCTTTCCCAAGTCCCTGCATCTGAGCTCCCAGGGAAATTCACAGGTCTGGTTAACCAAGCCATGGAGAATCCATTTGATTTGAGTCTAGGACCTGTCTTTAGGGGCACTCTATATCAGGTCAACGATTTAGATCATCGGCTCCTGATCGTATTCCATCATCTGGTTTATGATGGGTGGTCCGACGCCGTATTCTTCCGTGAACTTGAAACTCTGTATAATAGCTTTATTTGTGGGGACCCCTCCCCCCTCCCCACCCTTTCCATTCACTATGGGGATTTCGCACTATGGCAACAACAAAGATTGAGTGGACCAAACCTGGACCGCCAAGTCACCTATTGGACCACCCATCTCACCGGGTTCCGTCCTTCACCATTTCAACCCCCCGGTCATGCCTCCAACACCCTTACCCCCGGTTCAAGCCAACGGAAAATGGTTGCCTTGTCACCTTTACAGACGACTGCGTTACGAAAATTTTCGCAAGTCGAAGGGGTGACGCCTTTCACGATCCTCTTAGCAGGTTTCTTCATCTTTCTTCATCGATGGACTCAAGAAAACGACCTTATCGTCGGAGTTCCCATCGCCAATAGAATTCACCCCCTCCTCGAACCCCTCATTGGGTACTTCGTCAATGTTCTGCCATTTCGATCGATTATTTACTGGGAGAATAGCCTCCGATCATTCGTACAGAAACTGTATACGTTTGCGTTAGGAGCCTATACCAATTCAGAGGTCCCCATCCAAGAAATTCGAAAGACATTGGACCATTCCGAAAATCTCATCGGACAGTCCTTACTCCAAGTTTTATTCGTATTCGAAAATGCTCCTCAGTACGTCCCAAAACTCAAAAATCTCCATTGCCAACCCCTAGCTCTTCCTGGGGGTGACCCTCTTCCCGTTAACCTTTCTTTGCTTTTATGGGATCACCCTGAACAGATTCGTGGACATGTCGTGTTCAACCATAATTTCATTAAACGTGACATGATCACCGCCTTCATTGCCGCATATCCTACTATATTAGAGTCGATTATCCATCGGCCGGACGAATCCATTCAATCGATTTCCATCGATTTCAACTCTTCTCTCAACGCCGTTGAACAAAAAGAAGGAAAAAGCACGCCCGTAAATCAAAGACAGGCGGTAACCGAACAAAAAATTTCAGGAGACGAAACCCCGCTTTCAAGGCGGAGAGAAAACCTCCGGGAACGCATATCCAAACTTCCACCATCCCAGCAGGAACTTCTCAAAAGAAAACTCGATCGAAGGCTTCGATCAACAGACCATTAGGACCAAATACCCTACCTCATGATCGCTTTGTTAGGGATTACGAGCATAGCAGAACTTTATGGAGAGAAAATTTGGTCGAACAGGAAGGTAAGAATTTTCCTGAAACAAACCGGGACGATGGAAAGCCAAAAACCTAGCTACAATCCAACGGAGGGGAAAGAGCTAATGAAAAACGCGTTTCCCCTTCCACCGCCATTGAAACATAGAGAAGGGCAAATGCTCTAAAAAACTACGTCCTTTGAGGCTTAATTGTATCGGGAAGAATAGGTCGTCTTCCGAGGCCTGGCCTTAATCCAGACACCCAGCAACAGACCGACAAGTACCAAGGTACCCCCGATGAGCATCCATTCCCGTTGTACGTTGGCTTCTAGGCGTTGGATGGTGGAAGACAATTCTCCAACTTGGTCATGCAATCGTGTGTTTTGTTTGTTTAACTCCACGTTACGGGCATGTTCGTTGATGGGATCGGCCGAAATACGTTTTAATTCCTCAAGTTCCTTTGCCAGGGCTTCGACCTGGGAATTCAGCCTCTTGTTCGTGGTTTCGATTTCCTTGTGAGCATCCTTGAGATTTTCATGTTCTTCACGCTCTTTGTCGAATTTGGTTTTGAGGCTTTGAAGACGTTTCTGGGCAGCGGACAGCTTGACGCGTGCGATAGGTTCTCCGACGAGGTATTGCGACCGAACCCAGCCCTCCATCCCACTGTCAGTCCGAACTTGGGTGAATCCGGCCTCCTCGTCTGTGGCCATGACGGTCAAGTGGGTTCCGCTTGGAAGACCACGATGAATGATACGGTGGGCGGAAGAGGGTCCACTTCGTAGCGGAACATTTAACACATCGGAGATGTAATTCACATCTCCGACTGCCGCCCAAAGTTGGGCGGTCCCCATCAGACAGAAATGTATGAAAAGCAAAAGATAGAGCAATAATTTCAAGATGCTTTACCTTCTTGGCATGACTACACACATCGACCAAGGAATCCTTTAAGCAAAAGGAAAATTTCCATGATCATGAATAAAAGGAAATGGCCCCCTTTGGGGGAAGGGAACGCAAACGCAAGGGCCGCTTTGACTGACCTGGAACCTATCAAAGAATTCACTGGAGGGTCAATCGTTTAAGGTAAGATCCCCCATAAAGCGCAGGGGATTGCCGGGCCAACACCTAGAAAGAGCACTGGGGAAAACTCGAAAAACTCACCGCTACACCCTCGGCAAGCAAGGGCCGTCAACCTTCCGGGGGGCTAGGATACCCACCTGTGATTCTTTCCATCTACTGCGTCACGATCCAGGAACACCCTAATTTCTACAATTTCCAAAAAGAATCCTGACGCCCCAGCATTTGTGTGTGTGAGATTTTCAGATTGAACTGGTTTACCGCAGGGTCATCAAAGCCCGTCCGCTATCATATCCCTTCGGAGCATGTGAGGGTGAGAAAAACCAACATTTTCTCCTGCCCTTTTGGGCCACTAGTCCCTAACAACCAACTAAATTCCCCCTTGAAAAATGACTTCTCTTCTTTCAATGTGAACGTTTCTCATTTTCATGCCCCAAAACAACTCAACTTTCCCTTTGGCATTTCCTTGTTCTAATATGACAACAAGCCTTGGACCTTTCCCGACATGCTGTCCCACAATGTGACTATGGAAATGTCGATTAAGATCATTCCAAATTTTGATGCAGCATGGGACCCCACGTTTCACCATTTCAAACAGTTGGGAATCGCTAGAAAAAAAACCGTTGGATAACGAAGGAGATCAGAGAGTGATTGGCAAATTATGTTTTCACCTTTCCCAGAACACCCCCTTAGGTCTATTCAGGTCAAGGTTGGTAAATCACCCGCTTGAGAAAAGGTTCTGCCGAGAGAAGTGGTCTATCCTTCGCTTTGTATTCGGCACCCTGAGCTTGGCCTTACTCGTGACATCTGGTTGCGTCACCTCGGGGAAATTTTCGAAGGGTGTGGACTTTCAGACTCGCTGTCAAAGTCCAGGAGTCGTTCGATGTTTCGGGTTTGATACATCAGAAGCAACAGATCCCTATGTTTTTCCTCCCTGGGGGCAAAAACAAAAACGGGGGAAAGTTGCCCAGGACCATAAAGCATCTGGGAAAGGCTCTTTACGATTCGAGATTCCTCCCAACTCCCATGCCGACACTTCAGGCCATTTTCGAGCGAATTTTTCAGAAGATCTTTCGGTACAATTCGGAGAGGGTCAAGAATTCTATATTCAGTGGCGCCAGCGCTTTTCTCACGAATTTTTGGAAACCCATTATGCCGGAGCTGGCGGATGGAAAATGCTCATTGTTGGGGAGGGAGATCGCCCGGGCCACACCGCCAATTCATGCACTCAACTCGAGATCGTAGTTGACAATTCCTACCATGGGGGGTGGCCCTCCATCTACCACAGTTGTGGAGGGAAGGACGGGAGGTATGATCCGGTGGGCAGAGGAGGGGGCTTCTATCCCAATGAATGGATGACCTTTCAACTCCATGTTAAGATCGGAACCTGGTATAAAAACGACCGTAATTATCATCGTGACAGTGGCATTCAACTTTGGGTCGCGCGCGAGGGCAGGGAATCAGATTTGGTTATCGACTTGAATCCTGACCCCGCCATACTCTTTGGCCTTCCAATCCCCGGAACTGGGAATGGGTATGACCTAGCCAATAACAATCCTCACGCCAAGTATGGAAAAGTATGGCTCCTTCCCTACAACACGGGGAAAGATCCCACAGTAACCAACCCGGTGGCTTTTACCTGGTATGATGAATTGATTATTTCGCGGGAAAAGATTCCAGATCCAACCTAGCAGGAGGCTTTTGAGCGAATCTCCCTTCGAACCCAAAAGAAATGGAGATATAGCGTACTACCAGGAGCCAAGGTTCAACCGACCATTCCCTACACGATTTATGATTTTGGGTAGGGTTGGGAAGTCAAAGTGCATGTGGTCGGAGCGCATTTCGCCTCCGCCAAAAATGTGCCCTCCCTTTGGGAAGACCTCCACGGAGGGTTCCATTGAATTCGTTGCACAGGGAGAGGTATGTAAATTGGAAGTTCTGGCCCGAGAAGCGAGGTTTAACCAAACTGCGTTCGAGAGCTGCTCTATCCTGGAGTGATAAGTGGGATTGGTCATGGGGATGGAATGGGACATCAAGGGCCCCGGCCATGGAGGCTCCATTCCCTAAGAGTCTGCTGGATAGGGGAAATTCCCACTACGTGTTTCGCGTCACCAGAAAAAATATCGACACAATCCAGACGAAAAAGAGTATGTTCATGAGGAACGCTTCCATTTGATACTTTTTCGGTCGAATTGGTCAAAAAGTTAAGTTCTTTAAGAATAATTCTCAATTTTTCATGTTTCTATAGTTTCATGCCCCCTTCCGAAGCCTCTGAAAAACTATTCCAAGATGACCGTCTGATACCTGAAAACCTTGGTCGGAGCCCTCCCTTACCAGGTTTGCCTGGATGAATTGAGAAGCTCGTTCAACTTTGAATCCTACCCGGTTTAAGGTGAAGGGAGAGAAATGGAATCTTGAGAGACCTTGGGGGTTGAGATGCGAATCATCCGATCAAGAAGATCATCAGCCAATTGACGCTTACCCATTCTTGGGATGGTGTAGGGTTGGGATTCGGGAGTGAGAATCACCACTTCATTGGAGTCATTCCCAAACGCGGATTGGGGGCCTCCAACCTGATTCACAATGAGCATATCCAGGTGTTTTTGCGCGAGTTTTTTCTGACCATTTTCCACTAGTTTTTCAGTCTCTGCCGCAAAACCCACCATGCGTTGATGAGACCGTTGTGCAGAAAGGCCTAATAGAATATCTGGGGTTCGTTCCAAATCTAAGGGTTCCCCATTCCATTGTTCTTTTTTGAGTTTGGAAGCACAGAAATGTTTAGGACGAAAATCCCCGACCGCCGCGGCCATGATAAGAGTAGTGGCCCACTCGAATCTCGCTGTGAGGGCTTGCAGCATGTCATCCGCCGTCATCACCGGTATGACTGCCACATGTTTGGGCGGAGTCAGATTCGTCGGTCCCGTGACCAACACCACTTCGGCCCCACGACACTCGGCCGCTTCGGCTAGAGCATATCCCATTTTTCCGGTAGACCCATTACTCATGAAGCGAACAGGGTCTATGGGTTCTTGTGTAGGACCCGCTGAAATGAGGACCCGTTCTCCTTGCCAATCTTTTCGGGGCTGTAAGATCGGCTGTAAGGCCGAGAGAATGCTATCTTCATGAGCTAATCGTCCTTTTCCCCATTGGCCGGAAGCTAAAGGGCCAACTTCTGGTTCAATGACCAAGGCGCCGCGATTCCTTAGGGTGCGGACATGGGCCTGAACAGAAGGGTGATTCCACATTTCCCCATCCATCGCGGGACAAACCACCAGAGGGCATTCCGCCGTCAAGGCCATAGTTCCCAACAAATTGTCCGCTAAGCCCAGGGCCAATTTCGCGAGCGTATTCGCCGTACAGGGAGCAATGAGCAAGGCCAAGGCCTCTTCCATTAAGGAGAGATGCTTCATCTCCTCGTGCCCTTCAAAGAGGTCGCTAAGAGTAGGATTCCCCGATAGGACCTCAAAGGTCAGAGGGGCCATAAACTTCGTTGCAGATTCGGTCATCACGACTTGAACAGGTACTCCCTTTTCGATCAGGAGTCGCAATAACCCCACTGCCTTATAGGCCGCAATACTCCCGGTCACGCCAAGAATGATATGTTTGCCTGTTGGAGAAGGCTTCACTCAACTCATCCTCTTACCACATTATTCCTCTGAACCCGATTCTGCGTCTGCCTCCTGGACAGGAGTATGAGTGGAATCATCAATATAGACACTTAATTCTTTTTTAATCTCTTGGGAATTTTCATCAGGTTGAGCATAAAGAGTAGGATCGATAGGCCGTTGACTGGCCTGCTTGGCCTCCCGTATGGCTTGCTTCGCTTCCTGACCGACCAAATAGGTGACGTGACCCTGAAGCACTTCCTCTAAAGCCAGAGAAGTCCCTTTGGAAAATTTACTCACTGGCAGTTCCTCCCCTCCGCGAATAAGTTGCTTGGCGCGCTGAGCGGCAATCAAGACAATCCGATACCGAGAATCAAAATCCTTCTGATGGTGTTGAGGTAATAATGATAAAGCATCCATAAATTTTGGGCTTCCTTTCTGAGAAGTTACGGAGAATGTTCCCCTTTTAGTGGCTCTATGGGTTGGTTCTAAATTTACCGAAAGACATGCGCGGGATCAATATGAGTGGTCTTCACCCGCTCAGCAAGAATAATCGCCTGTAATTCCAGGATGGCCTGCTCTAAATGGCCATTTCGGATCGTATATTGGTATTCCGAATACCGTCCCATTTCTTCCTGGCAATTTTGGAATCGTCTAGTCTGTTCTTCTTGAGAATCAGCTCCTCGATCGGCTAAGCGTGTTCGTAAGATTTCCAATGAGGGCGGGAGAATAAAGATGCTCACCGACCGCTGTAATTTTTTCATGACCTGCCGGGCCCCCTGAACATCAATATCCAATAAAATGTCCGTAACGGAGCCAGATTGTTGTTCCAATTCCTTCCAGGGAGTCCCATAATATTTCCCATAGACTTCCGCCCATTCGGCAAAAGCATGCTCCTCGATTTTCTTTTGAAAGTCTTCCTTACTCACAAATCGATATTCCTGCCCATCGGTTTCTCCCGGTCGTGGTTGACGGGTCGTATAGGAGACCGAAAGGCGAATATCCCTCATCGTGGCCAACATATGGCGGCACAAAGTGGATTTTCCAACTCCTGATGGGCCCGAAACGACAAATAACAGTTTCTTGCCTTCTGAAACCGGCATTGTTTTATCAGAAGAATGAGATTGTCCTTGATTATTCAATATTTTGAACCTGTTCACGAATTTTTTCTAATTCACTTTTCATTTCTACGACTGAGGAAGAAATCTCGATATCATTGGCTTTAGACCCGATGGTATTCACTTCCCGGCCCATTTCTTGGAGAAGAAAATCCAGCCGTTTTCCCACAGGGCCCTTTCCCTTTAAGGCCAAACAGAATTGACTGACATGACTGTCCAAACGCGTCAATTCCTCAGTAACGTCTGACCGCTCCGCAAGAAGGGCAACCTCTTGAGCCACCCGCTCAGGGGGAAGGTGTTCTTTCCCAAGAAGCTTGACGACTCGGTTCTGCAATCGGGAAGAGGCGGCCTGAAGAGCCGAAGGAATCCTCCGGTGGACCGATTGGAGATGTTTTTTAATAGTCTGTATTCGTGAGGTCAGATCTTTTTGTAAGGCTAACCCTTCCTTCTTTCGCATTTTCTCTAAATCTAGTAGTGCTTTCTGAGTCAATTCATTCACCGATTTGGTCACACCTTTTAAGGAACCTCCGTCCTCACGGGTGACAAAAATATCTCGGAATCCGGCCAAAACATTGATGTCCACGATCCCACCCAAATGAAATTCCTGCTGCAACGCTCGTAACTCTTGGACGTACTGACGAGCCACTTGTCGATCGATATTCATCGCCTTGTGACCTCCGGAGCCTGTACCATTCACGATGACCGTTAATTCGATACGCCCCCGCTCACATACCTTTCTGATACGGTCCTTTAATTCTAGCTCCATTTCAATGAATCCCTTAGGGAGCCGAGTGAGCACTTCGCAAAATCGATGGTTAACGGATCGAATTTCAACCCCGATTGCCGTTCCTCGACACAACATTTCTCGTTTTCCAAAACCTGTCATACTTTTCATAAAGGCGTTCGTTTCCCCTCCCAACCACATTCTGAAAAAATGTCACATGACTGACATTGCGGTGTCCGAGCCTGACAGACATGCCGACCATGCAGCAGCAATCGTTGTGCACCAATTGTCCACTGCGATGGGGGAATAATACGCTGAAGATCAGCCTCAATTTTTGTCGGATCTTGACTATTTGTAAACCCCAGGCGATTGGAGACTCGTTTGACATGAGTATCTACGACAATGGCCGGTTTTCCGAAATAATTCCCTAAGATAACATTGGCGGTTTTTCTTCCTACCCCAGGTAAAGAGGTCAAGGCTTCCATCGTTTCTGGCACTTGCCCGTCAAATCTCTCTTGTAATACTTTTCCACACCCCATAAGGTGTCGCGCTTTACTTTGGTAAAATCCAGTTGGCCTGATAATTTCTTCTAACCGGGCTTGAGTCGCCTCAGCATAGTCTTCCGCCGTCTTAAATCGTGAAAATAACTTTGGGGTGACCTGATTCACACGTTCATCAGTACATTGGGCCGACAAAATCGTGGCCACCAATAGTTCTAAAGGATTCGACGAGTTCAGCGCCACCTCAGCAACAGGAATGGATTGTTCCAATGTCCTGAGGATTCGCTGAATTCGTTTTTTTAATGTGGAAGATGATTCCATCCCCCTGGTTTTTGTCTTCTTGGACAGAGCGTGTGGTGAAGGAGTCCTCATCAAAACACATTCACGGAAATGGGGGGCAACCTTTTAAAGGATACTCCATTTTCCCAGTCCTGATGTCCCTGGCCCTGATGTTGTCGCAATAGATTCTGAATTTCCTGTTGCATCTCCCCCAGTGAATGTTCATGCTGAGCTGACCCCCCTATCCCGCCATACCGTTGACAGAGTTGGCGCACTCGTTCAGGGGCCACAAGATCAGTCTTATTAAAAAACCGGAGGCGGGGAATGGATACCAATTTCAACTCCGATAGGATATTTTCAACGGCCAGAATTTGTTGGTCTGGATCTTCCACACATGAATCAATCACATGGACCAAGACGTCCGCTTCTTGTAATTCCTGTAACGTGGTGTGAAAGGCGGCAAGTAGATCCTGGGGTAAGTCACGTATAAACCCAACCGTATCGGTTAAAATGACCTGCCCAACCTCTGGCAAATACCATCGCCGACTCACCGTGTCCAGGGTTTCAAAGACCCGATCCTTTACCGAAACATGACTGGAGGTCACCGTGTTGAGTAAGGTGGATTTTCCCACGTTTGTATAACCGATGAGCGAAACAACGGGCAGCCCATGTTTGATCCGTTTCTTACGTTGTTCCTGTCGACCATTGCCCAAAACGGACAGATCCTTTTCGAGCCGTTGGATCCGCTCACGAATTCTCCGCCGATCCGACTCCAGCTTGGTTTCTCCAGGCCCCCTTGTCCCGATCCCACCAGCCAGACGGGAAAAGGCCATATTCGATTGTGCCAAACGGGGAAGTTGATAACGCAATTGAGCCAGTTCTACCTGAATTTTTCCAATTTGCGTATGAGCGCGTTTGGCAAAAATATCTAGTATGATCTGGGAACGGTCCATGACTCGAAGGTCCGTGAGTTCTGATATCCCTCGTACTTGTGCGGGGGTGAGGTCTTGGTCAAAAATTAACGTATCGGCCCCCGACTGCAAGGCCTGAATGGCTAAATCCTTCATTTTTCCCGATCCCACGACATACTTGGGATGAATAGAACCTGGCCGTTGGGTCAGAGAGCCGACTATTTCAATATTATGGGCTCGAACTAATTCCTGTAATTCCTCCAAACGACTCTGTTGGGTCAGGCTATCTTCCGTACTCACACTCACCAAAAGGCCCCTGCCCTCCCGTATTTCCTCAGATAACCTTGGACAGGACTTGAGGATTTCCTGCTCTAACGACTGAATAAATTCTTGATAATTCAGATGCAGAGCATGAAAACGAATGGGGTCCCATTGCTTATATGCTTCCGGCTTTGCCGATTTTGGGAGATTATGGGCACCGAACACATCTTGCAACCCACCATTTTTTCCAACCCCCAAGGCAAGAATCAAATCCAGACGAAGCAAGGCCAGGTCGGTGAGATCATCCTGGGTTAACGGTTGGTTGTTCAGATGCGTATGGACCAATCGCACACCACGTAATAACCGCAGGCCTGAGCGCGTTCTAGACAAATTGGGAATAACCAATTCATGGTCATTGCCAATAATGACCGAGTCTACTTGACCTTGGCGAGTGATGAGCAGTCCAATCTGTCGGCGTGTCTCAAAGGTAAGATCGGCACACTCTCTCGCCAATTCAGGGGTAATAATTTTATCCAGTGGAATTCGTCGCCGATACAACCGTTCCATTCGGCTAATTTGGCTGGCTTTCAGACCGCGAAGGTTACCTACAACAGTGGGAATACGTTATCCTCCTTTTTTCACCAAGGTTTTGGGACAGAAATATACAAATTTATGCCAATGATGCAGTTTTCCATTCTACTGTCGAATTTGCATCGGCATCCCAATTGGCCCAATCTTGGCGGGTGATTTTTTCCAGTCCTGCCGCTGCAATCATGGCGGCATTATCGGTACATAATGCGTGAGGGGGAATTGTGAATGGCATCTTTTCCTTTCGCGCACAAACCTGAGCTTTTTCTCTCAATCGAGAATTGGCGGCGACGCCTCCCACAAGGGCGACCGACTGTGCTTGATATTCACGGGCCGCACGAAACAATTTCTCCACCAACACTTCGACGATGGACTCTTGAAAACTGGCGGCGATGTCAGCCAAAGAGACTTTAGAATGTTCATTCTGATTGCGATCTCGGAGGTAATAGAGCAATGCGGTTTTCAGACCACTAAAACTAAAATTGAAGCCATGGCTCTTGAGGGTAGGGCGAGGAAAGGGCACTCGGTAGGGGTCTCCACTTTTTGCAAGGGCATCAATTGCGGGTCCCCCTGGGTAGGGCAACCCTAACATTTTCGCTCCTTTATCGAAAGCTTCCCCGGCGGCATCATCCATGGTCCGTCCAATGAATTGATAGCATCCTCGTTTCGAAACCCATGCTAAGTGAGTATGTCCACCCGAGGCGACAAGCATCATCGACGGGAATGGAAGATCAGGGGAAGCCAACCATGCAGATGCCAAATGGCCTTCTAAGTGATTAACGGTCACATAAGGCACCCTGGCTGCATAAGCCAGGGCCTTTCCAAAATTTAATCCTACGATGAGGGCCCCGACCAAACCCGGGCAATTGGTCACGGCAATACCATGTACCTCCGCCAGAGAAATCTGGGCGCGAGCCAACGCCTCTCCCGTGAGAAGTTCTAGCCGCTCCATGTGCCGACGGGAGGCCAGTTCAGGGACCACTCCGCCGAAATTCGCATGAATATCCACTTGAGAGTCCAAGACATTGGCTAAGATTTCCCCCTTACCGCTTAATACCGCTACTGCTGTCTCGTCGCAGGAAGACTCAATTCCTAAGACATTCCATCCCATCAACATTGATCCTTTTTTTCAGCACAAAAAACAACAAGACCCTCAGAACACCAAGTCCTGAGGGTCTTGTAAAAGGTTCAAACCCATTTATCGCCGATCACACACTCGCCAATGCCTCTTCCTCGATAAAGTTGGGAGTCTGATCCGTCAAGACGACTTTTATCTTTTTGGCATCTTTAAACCGGCCCTTGATTAATTCTTCTGAGAGTGGATCACCCAAACACCGCTGAATGGTCCTCCGGAGGGGTCTAGCTCCATACTGCGCTTCAAACCCTTCGTCGATTAACCATTGCTTGACTTCCTCCGTCACATCTAAATGGACGCCCCGGTCTACCAGGCGCGAATTCAATTCTGCGATAAGGATGTCAATGATGCTAAACAAATGCTCTTTTGTGAGCGAATGGAAGACCACGAGTTCATCGATACGATTTAAGAATTCTGGACTGAAGTTCCTTCTCAGCTCCGCGATAACATCATCCTTCATTCGAGACTTTTGTTCTTCCACATCACGTTGAAAACCTAGGGATACACCCTTTTGAATTAGCTTGGTCCCTAAATTTGAGGTCATGACCAATATCGTATTTTTAAAGTCGACTTTTCTACCAAGGCTATCCGTGAGTACTCCATCATCTAAAACTTGCAGTAAGACATTAAAGATATCGGGGTGCGCTTTTTCAATTTCGTCAAACAACACCACGGAATACGGACGGCGCCGAACTTTCTCGGTTAATTGCCCCCCTTCCTCATACCCAACATACCCTGGCGGGGCACCAAATAATCGCGAACTCGTGAATTTCTCTTGATACTCCGACATATCAACACGAATCAGGGCCTCATCCGTGTTAAACAAGAACTCGGCAAGGGCCCTTGCCAACTCAGTCTTTCCAACTCCCGTCGGCCCAAGAAAGATGAAGGACCCAATGGGTTTCTTCGCATCCTTCAGACCCGCTCTGGAGCGACGGATAGACCGACAAATTGCCGAAATCGCCTCTTCTTGACCCACGATTCGTTTATGCAGAAAATCTTCCATATGTAGGAGTTTCTCAGACTCCTCTTCTTCCAGCTTAAAGAGGGGTATTCCCGTAATCTTCGACACCACGTAGGCCACATCCTCACCGGAAATAACGGGACGATTTTTTTCTTGTTTTTTCTTCCAATCCCTCTTAGCATCTTCCAGCAATTTCCTGAATCGCTCTTCTTCCTCACGGAATTTCACGGCTTCCTCAAAATTTTGAAGACCAATGGCCACTTCCTTTTCACGAGCCACTCGTTTTAATTCCTGTTCTAAAGACTTCAGTTCCGGAGGTAAGGCATAGGTCAACAACTTGGCCCGTGACCCGGTTTCATCGATCAAATCGATGGCTTTGTCAGGTAAAAACCGATCCGTAATATACCGATCGGTCAGCTTAACCGCTTCTTCCACGGCTTCATCCGTAATTTCTACGCCATGATGCTCTTCATAGCGATCTCGAAGACCTTGGATAATACTAATCGTCTCTTCCACGGAGGGGGGTTGAACATAGATGGGTTGGAAACGTCGTTTTAACGCCCCATCTTTTTCGATGTGCTTGCGATATTCATCCAAGGTGGTCGCGCCAATACATTGAATCTCGCCCCGGGACAGCGCGGGCTTGAGCATATTGGCAGCATCAATAGAGCCTTCCGCCGCACCAGCACCAACCAACGTATGCAGCTCATCGATAAATAAAATGATATTGCCAGCCTGAGCTATTTCTTTCATGACCACTTTTAAACGTTCTTCAAATTGTCCCCGATACTTCGTCCCAGCAACCAGGGAACCGAGGTCCAAAGCGATCACTCGTCGATTCAATAAATTATCCGGGACATCCATCCCGATAATACGTTGGGCCAGGCCTTCGACAATAGCCGTCTTACCCACCCCCGATTCCCCAATCAAGGCCGGATTATTTTTTGTTCTCCGGCTAAGAATTTGGAGAACCCGTTCAATCTCATCCGCCCGACCGATAACCGGATCCAACGTGCCTTCTTGAGCCAATTGTGTGAGATCTCTTCCAAATTCATCAAGGGCAGGAGTACTACTTTTCTTGTCACGTTCGCGAGTACCCGATTTCCGCAAGAAGGTCACGGTTAACTGGCGGGCGGTGAGAAGATTCGCCCCTAAACTTCGAAGGACCTTGCCCCCGATTCCTTCCTCTTCACGCAATAAACCAAGGAGTAAATGCTCACTCCCAATATGATTGTGTCCGAGTAAGCGGGCCTCTTCCACACCATATTCGATGACTTTTTTTACCCGTGGACTAAAAGGAATTTCACCAAAAGTAACCGTGGTCCCACCACCCGGGAGGTTTCGTTCGATTTCTAATCGAATCTGTTCGGGAGACAAGCCCATTTTTTTAATAATCATGAGGGCAATCCCGTCAGACTCTCGAAGAATGGCCAGGACCAAATGCTCCGTGCCAAGGTAGTCATTCTGGTGTCGTTCCGCTTCCTCTCTGGCCAGGATGATGATTTTTCTGCCACGATCCGTGAATCGTTCGAACATTGTCCCTCCTTTAGCCGATTATCCGCGAAACGTCTCGGTCAATCATATTTGGAAAATACAGAAATTTATCAGGAAAATTCACCGTTTCAGTCTATCCGTGGACCCTTAAAACTGTCAAGAGAGACACAAGGTGCCGAGAGTGAAGGAAAAGGTGTTTCAATTCAAACTTTACCAGCAAAAATACCTTAATGAAAGTCTGAAAAACACCTAATTCTTGCCCTTGACTTTTGTGGTAATTCTGACTTGCTATCAACGAGTTAACCGACTACCATCGGGGTTTTCACTGATTGGACTCCTGGATGAGACGTGCTCAATGACTCAATTTCAAACGATCGGCATTTTAACCAAGCCCAGCGCAAGAGACATTCAACCGAGCGCGCATCGAATTCGGGACTGGCTCCTCACCCACAATAAAACCGTCATCGTAGATTCTTCTCCTATCCCCCCGGCTGAATCCAATCCCGAACGACAACGGATAGCGCAGGAAGCGGATCTCCTCATTGTGCTTGGTGGGGATGGGACCATGCTTAGCGGGGCTCGGTTAGTCGAACAACGGGAAATTCCCATTCTTGGTGTCAATATGGGTGGGTTGGGATTTCTTACTGAAATTACCTTTGAAGATCTCCCAGGAGCGATGGAAAAAATTTTCTCCGGGGCTTTTCAACTTGATACCCGCGTCATGTTGACCGTTCAGATCCAACGAGGAGAAACGCTCCATGGAACTTATTCCGCCCTGAATGATGTTGTCGTGAGTAAGGGTCACCTCGCGCGGATGATTTCGATGACGGTGTCGGTAAAAGACCAATTTATGACGAACTTACGGGGGGATGGACTAATCGTGGCAACTCCCACCGGGTCAACGGCCTATTCCCTCTCAGCCAATGGACCGATTTTGGATCCTGGCCTGAAAGCTTTGCTCATTAATCCGATATGTCCTCACACGCTTTCTCATCGCCCGTTTTTGACCTCCAGTGATGTCACGATTGTCATTCAGTTAACAAGCCAGGAACCTGCTATGGCTACGTTAGATGGCCAAGTGGGAATAGAAATCCTTTCTGGTGATCGGGTTGAAATCCGTACTTCCAAACACCAGACGCAACTGATTCGTTTTCCCGATCGTAGTTATTTCGAAGTCCTCCGCACCAAACTGAAATGGGGTGATTGGTAAATTCCCTCGACATTTCTGCATAGCCTCCCCCCAACACCCAATCGTAAAACAATCCCAATTCCTACCGGCACACCTGTCCCACGTACCTGGCTTTTCCCTCAGGACTCTTTAAAAATGGGAGTTGAATTCGCCCTTACGGAAGGAACTTTTAGGAGGGAATATTCCGAAAGGATGGAAGCCCATTAAGGAGAAATGGGCACCATGGGATTCAGGGGGCACATTCGGGGCATTCCCGACGCTCTTCCAAGGAGTGGAACTCTTCGGATGTGAGGGGAAACAATTGATCACACACCTCACAGTTTCGAATTTCAAAAAAGGCGACCCCCTCTTGATTTATCTCACAGGGCAACAATAAATCGATGGGGTCAAATCCAAGAGTTTTCCCATCGGGAAATTGAACGACCGCCAGACGAACATTAAAAAATTCGAAAACCCCCTCTTGGTACTTTTTCTGGTCCTCCTGTCCCATGACAAACACCGGTTGTCCTTTGCGTTTGGTTCGCAAATCCTTTAAGGTGCGCTCAGTTTGGCTCGCACAAAAGAACTCTTCAGGAGGAGTCACGGTACTCATAGGAATTAAAAACCAATTTTTTTCAGGAGGACACCCAATCTTCCCGTATGTTTTACCAGCCGAAAAGCTTGTAGCATGGGCTCAAAAAGGAGGTCAAGGGATGGAGACCTGTCCCCTTGGCACCAAGGAGGGTATAAATGCCAGACATAATTATTTACCACAAACCCACATGTTCCACATGTAGAAAAGTTATCAACCTCGTCGAGGAAAGCGGTCAATCATTTTCTACGATTAATTACTATGAGAAGCATTTTTCAAAATCGAAGCTAAAAGGCTTGCTGAAAAAAGCCGGACTGAAGGCATCTGAAGTCATTCGCAAAAAAGAAGAAATTTACAAGAAGCTTAATCTGGGACAATCTCTCTTTACGGATGATGAATTACTGGATATCCTGATTAAGCATCCCGACCTGGTCCAACGCCCCTTGGTTCAAAAAGGGGATACCGTCATTCTTGCCCGGCCCCCCGAAACCATTATGGAAATCCTCAAATAAACCTTCTTTTCTCTTTTTCAACCTAGGTCGGGCGGAAGGGTTCCTCTGGGCCATTCCCAAAATATTCATTCTTCAAAAACTGGTAAGCCTCGATAAGCCTTCGAAGTTCCGGTTCCGAGCTTCGATCCCCTTGCCGAATATCGGGATGTAGTTTCTTTGCTCGCTCTCGAAAAGCCCGGGTGACCGCAGACAAGGGACTTCCAAATTCCAATTCCAAAATTTCATAGGCTTGAATCGTGGACGTGACTTCTCCATTCGCCTTCGTGGGATCCCCACTCGAGCTCCCTCCGGCAGCCTTAAAAAAGTTAAAGAGGTTGATTTTTCGTCGTCGACGTCGTGGTCGTTCTCGAATTTCACTCTCAAATTCTTCAAATCGGTCTTCGATAAATTCCAGACGGGATTCTAATCGTTGGGCCACATTCAGCTCATGAACCGCTTCCACCTCTTTCGCAACGAGGTTGAGCATTCGATCGACTTCCATGAGCCCCTGCTCCACCCGCAAGTATGCCTCGGTTCGCTCCTGAAACATATTTTCAATGGCAAAATCCAAGCTTTTTTCTGTTTGTGCTCGGAGTTGGTCTATCCGCCTAGTCATCCCCGTCACAAACTTCCGTCGATTGCGTTCGTTCAGTGCCATAATGGTAACAAGAAAAATTTTGGGATGCCCATTGTACCACAACACCCCAACCCGCCTGTCCAGTGTTCCCCTTGAGTCCTCCTCACCTTTCACAAGACCCCAAAACAGGAAAACCCATTGCCCGAAAGCCATGGGATTGCTATTCTGCCTGTTCTCAAATTTATAATGTCGTCTTCAGGAATTCAGCTATCATTTCCCAGTTCATCACACCCAAAGAATCGGCTTATATTCACTCATTGATTTACTTTTTTAGGGAGGGAAAAATGAAACACGCAATGTTCGTGATGAGTTTCGGCTGTCTCTTGTTGGTCCCAGGAATTCAATCCGCTTGGGCCGTCAACCCTGCCGGATATGGGAGTGCTGGAGGGGAATTTAACATTAAAATTTCTCGGGTCCCATCGAATGAACTTAAAAAAGCCAAGGCCACGAAGCCTCCATTTCAAGCCACACCAGAAATCCTGGCTGAAGGGAAAGAAATTTTTCTAGGTCGAGGCGGGTGTATCAGTTGTCATGGAGCTGAAGGAAAAGGGGACGGAGCCGCGGCCCGCAATCTTCCTATTCAACCCCGGAACTTCACCAATCCCAAATTTAATAAATACCGCACCCCTGGGGAAATGATGTGGGTTCTCAAAAATGGCAGTATGGGTCAAACAGGTCGGGTACCCGGGACAGGAATGTTGCCCGTCGTTCAACCCAAGGGATTTATCTCAGAAATAGAAGGTTGGAAAGTGCTTTTGTATGAACGAAGCCTGGGAGAAAAGCAATAACCTGAGTAATGGCCTAGATAATCCTATTTCTCCTTCCAGAGTTTTGGGATCAATATTCCTGACATTCCAAAGATGAATTTAAGAAATGTCTGACGCCACAAGCAATGCTCAACCAAACCGGTTGATCCACGAAACCAGTCCGTATCTTTTGCAACATGCCCACAATCCCGTGGATTGGTACCCATGGGGGCGGGAAGCTCTTGGTGAAGCGAAGGAGAAGAATAAACCTATTTTATTATCAGTAGGATATTCTGCCTGTCACTGGTGCCACGTGATGGAACGGGAATCCTTCGAAAATCCTGCCATTGCTGACCTCATGAATCGCTACTTCATTAACATCAAAGTAGACCGTGAGGAACGTCCGGACATCGACGAAATATACATGCAAGCCACGACCGCCATGAATCAGGGTCAGGGAGGATGGCCCATGACGGTCTTTCTCACCCCTGACCAAGAACCGATATTCGCGGGCACGTATTTCCCTCCAACTGACAAATGGGGAAGACCAGGCTTTGGATCAATCGTGACCAATATTGGGGAGGCCTGGAAACGAGATCAAGCCAACATCGTTCAGCAAGCCGGGCGCTTCACCTCTCGGCTCCGTTCAGCACTCCAGCCTGCTTCCCCCTTGGCCGTTGGGGAAGCCAACATTGAGAACGCCGTCCAGCAGTTCGCCCGTGACTTCGATGCGCGTTATGGAGGCTTTGGCCGAGCACCAAAATTTCCTCCTGCCACAGGATTAGCCTTCCTTTTACGGCAATATTATTGGAGTCGGGAAGAGCGGATTCTCACTATGATAACCAAAACGCTTGATGGCATGGCTACTGGAGGCATGTACGATCACATCGGCGGAGGATTCGCACGATATTCTACGGATGATGAATGGCTCGTTCCCCACTTTGAAAAAATGTTGTATGACAATGCCCTGCTGGCCCGCACATACGTCGAAGCGTTTCAAGTTACCGGCCTGGAACGATACCGTCAGGTGGCCACTGAAACCTTGGATTATATTCTCCGGGAAATGACCTCACCGGAGGGTGGATTTTATTCGGCCACCGATGCGGACAGTGAAGGCGTAGAAGGAAAATTTTTTGTTTGGACCCCCGATCAGGTCCGGAACGTCGTGACGGACGAAACAGATGCTCAGAGAATTTGTGCCTATTTCGATATTTCATCAGAAGGCAACTGGGAACACGCCAGCATTCCCCGCACTCCCCAGTCACTGGAAACCGTGGCCAAAGATTTGGGCTGTTTGCCAAAAGACCTCCAGGACACCATCAACCGCATTCGCCCGGTCCTCTACCAGGCACGTCTTAAACGCGTTCCGCCAGGATTGGATGATAAAATTATCACTGCCTGGAATGGCATGATGATCGGCACCATGGCCGAAGCCGGGCGGGTATTCGGTCATCAACCGTACCTAGATGGAGCCATCCGAGCTGCCGATTTTCTCCTCACAACCCTTTCGCGACCGGACAACCATTTATGGCGGACGTATCGGGAAGGGAAAGCCCATCTCAATGCCTGTTTGGAAGATTATGCCTATGCGGCCGAGGCCATGCTGGAGGTGTATGAAGCTACTGGAATGGAGCGGTACCTTCACGAAGCCGTCTCGCTTTCTGAAAGAATCATTGAAGATTTTGAAGATCGAGAGCAGGGGGGATTCTTTACCACCGCCGTCGATCATGAAACATTAATCCTCCGTGGGCGCGAGGGAGCGGATGGCGCCACACCGAGTGGCAATGCCGTCGCGGCATGGGTCTTAGCTCGCCTATCTTTCCACTTTGACCGTGAAGATTTTCGAACAGCCGCGACGAATGCGGTTCGGGCTTATGGGCAACACATCAACCAAATCCCGCGCGGTTTCCCAAAAAGTTTAATGGTCGTGGACCTTTTGCTCCGAGGGCCCTTGGAGTTAGCGGTGGTGGGCAGCACGAATAATAGCTCCTATTCCGAACTCTGCTCCGCCGTGAACGCATACTTTATCCCCTATCGCATTTTGGCCTATCGATCGGATCCCGAGGTAGAATCATCTCACCCCCTCTTATCTGGCAAAACCCCAGTTAACGGACAGGCAACTCTTTATATCTGTAAAAATTTTGCCTGCCAAACCCCCATTACCGACCCGAAAACCATACCCGGTGCACTGGACCATTCCCAACATTCCACCTTGCCAAAGGCAGCCACTCACCAATCCCTGACCACCCATGGTCTGCCCGGACGTGCCACACCTCAGGGGACCGGGTCTTATGTGGCGAATATTTTGGCGAGTAGTCGAGCAACGCGGCCATCTTCTCATGGCTATACCTTCCTAGGTTCCACGAAATTAACTACCTCAAGACTTGGCTTTGGAGGGTATCGAATCAGTTTGGGGGTAGATGATCACCGCAATGCACTGGAAAAAGCCATTCAAGAAGGCTGCAACCTCATAGATACATCCACGAATTATGCCGATGGCCAAAGTGAACAGTTGATAGGAACGGTCGTCAAAGACCTCATCGCCAAACGTTTCATCTCCCGAGAGGAAATGATCATTGTTTCAAAGATCGGTTACGTTCAAGGCGCGAACCTCATTCGCGCAGAAGCCAAGGAACAAGCCGGAAAGCCGTTTCCTGAAATGGTCAAATACGGGGAAGGCATATGGCATTGCCTCCACCCTGAGTTTTTGGAAGAGCAACTCACGAATTCCCTGGACCGGTTGGGACTGGCGACCCTAGATATCTGTCTGTTACATAACCCTGAGTATTTCCTGTCCGATGCGAAGAATCGTAACCTTTCGCTTAATGCCATCCAATTACATGACCTTAGGCAGGAATTCTATCGTCGATTACAACAAGCGTTCGTCTATTTCGAGGAACAAGTCGCCGCAGGCCGAATGCAATATTACGGCGTATCCTCAAACACCTGCACAACCAAACCCGATAACCCTGAAGCCACCTCACTTTCTCACATGCTTGAAGCAGCACAAGCCGCCGCACAACAGGCTGGACAGTCGCGACACCATTTTCGGGTACTCCAGCTGCCGATGAATCTCTTTGAAGCCGGCGCACTCCTGATACCCAATACCGGAAAGGATCACTCCCAAACCGTGTTATCCTTCGCGCGTGAGGAAGAGATCGCCGTGTTGGTCAATCGGCCCTTGAACGCCATACCCCAGAGGGGAGGGGGAATGATTCGCCTAGCAGACCCCCAAGCGGAAATATCCAATACCAACTTTGAAGCCCAACATCCCAAAGTCGCCGCCCTCGAGCATGATTACAAGCAAGTCCTAGGTCCCAATATTCCTCACCCAGAAAAGGGCGCCTCACCGCTTGAATATTTTAATTGGGCAGAAGAACTCAAACGAGTGAGAGCGTCGGTGCAAAACCTTGAGCACTGGGATCAAATCGAATCCCAGACTATCGCACCTCATGTGAATCGTGTCTTCCAATTGCTCACCCAACACTTTTCGGGAAAAAAGGAAGAGGAACAAATTTGGGAATCTTGGAGAGATAAATATGTCCCAGAATTGGTGGCTCTATTAAAAGTCATGCGCATGGAAGCGGCCCAGAAAAGCGCAAAGAAAATCTCCGAATTACGTCAGGTTATCGATCCATTACTTCCAGAATCAAATCGTGAAGAACCCTTTTCTCGAAAAGCCCTCTGGACTGTCGCGAGCACCCCTGGCGTCACGAGTGTTCTCAACGGCATGCGCCACCCCGTCTACGTCGACGATTCACTCACCATCCTCCAATGGGAACCTCTTCAAAAACCGCGCACAATCTTTGAGGCCCTCCATAATATCCAATAACCCCTTCAGTATTATCTCCATCTCTTAGTTCAGGCAGTATTCCAAGGTTTTTTCTTAATAAACCCCTATTTGATTTAGACCAAAATTGATGTTTTTCGAAGAATCCTCTAGTCTTAAATGATGTAAACAGAGGATTAAATAGTTTTCTGAGGTCTAGAGTTCCGGTCAACCTCAATGAATAAATACGATATTTTTGAAATTTCAGCGGTCATACTTTCTTCACTTGCCGGTGGTGCCTTAATAATTTTGGGTTTTTCCAGTTGGATGGGAAGAGTCATAGCAAATAGGATTTTAGAAAGAGAAAGGGCTATCCACAGACAAGAACAGGAGTTGCTAATTCCCCGACGAGACGTGTACGTAAAACTGGCAACTTCAATGCGCGTCTTTCTTCAGGAACACCAAGTGCATCTTCCCAAAATGCATTCCACTTTCCTTCTGGCATACGATGAAGCCGCCCTTTGGGCCCCCGATTCTGTCATGAATGTGCTTGGTGAATTTCTCGACCTGGTTCATCAACACACTTCTAATAAACAATCGATTTCTCCAGAAATATTAATAAGTTCTTATAGAAATTGCATAAATGCCATGCGAAAAGAGGCTGGTTTTCCAGATACAGACTTTTTCTATCGTGTGGTAAATTTCTAAATTCTTCCTTTCACAGCATCTTTTCCCAATTTTCCCATTCGTGTTTCCATGTCTGAGAGTTAAGAGGAACTGGGATTAGTTCCTGTCCTCTGGTTGAACGTATCGATAACTCAGGTGAGTCGAGAGAAGCCTCCATTATAATCGCCCCATCCCGATCCGTTCGGTACAGAGGAAGTCCTCGCTTTGCATAGGCCGCCACTACTTCTGAAGCCGGATGTCCATACCGATTATAGGAACCCACAGAGACGACCATGGCTTGGGCAGTGACCTGATCCACCCACCCTTGGTGCAAGGAACTTCTGGCCCCATGATGAGGAACTTTGACGATCTTCGCCTTGTAGCCAGCTTGAGTTTTTTGTAACTGCTCCAAGGCTTTCTGTTCAGCATCCGCCGTGAATAAAAACGAATGGGGGCCACAATCCAATCTGGTAATAAGTGATCGGTTATTCAACTCTGTGCCAGTTATTTCATGCGTTGAGGCTAACCCGATTGGGAGGTCCTCCATAAATGGACCTAACACAGACAACAAACAGGGACCCGACCCGACGATGTCATGTTCGGCTCGAATGATCTGTTCTTCAAGTTCAGCGGTTTGCAACGCTGCTTTTAGCCGTTCGTAAAACACCCGGTTTCGGGGAACCCCGTTGCTCCAATATTCCCCAACCTCGAATGCTTGAAGCACCCAGGGCAGGCCGCCTACATGGTCCCATTGGGGATGGGTGGCCACGATATGGTCGATGTATCGAATTCCCCTGTCCCAGAGATAGGGGCCAATCACCATTCGCCCCATATCCCAACGACTGTAAGCGGGCCCTCCATCAATTAAAACTGTCTGCCCATCAGGTAACTCAAGGACCGTGGCATCACCTTGGCCGACATCCAGGAACGAAACCCGTAACCTCCCTGACTCCCAATCCGATCTTGGAGACCAAGCCCACCAACCCAGGATTGCGATAAGACCCACTGCACACCCACATTGAACGAGGGGGCGGCCACGCAGCATCAACAGGCCAATTAACAGTCCCCAAAACATCAACATGGCCAGAACGCTCGGCGAGGACACATGCCAATCCCCACCAGGAATTTGAGCAATCATGAGGACCATGTACGCAAGCCAGTCATAGATCCCTTGAATGTATGCGGCAAAAGGGAGCACTTCCACTCTGGAGAGTAGCGTCATGGCTCCGGCCAGTAACCCAATCGGAATAACCAAGATTCCCACTAAGGGGACGATGATCATATTGGCGAGGAGGCCCAACCAAGGAATTTGATGAAAATAATACGCGACCAGGGGCAACGTCATGAAGGTCACAGCCAAGGTAATCAACCAAGCACCCTTACTTTTCATCAAAAATATCGCCACCCACTTTTGAGCCTTGCTCCTCGTTTCGGACGGACTGTGGGAAAGATTGGAGTCGTCCCATTGATTGGTCAGGACGACCAATCCAATGGCCATCACAGAAAGATACGATAATTGGAAAGAAATATGGTGAATGGTATCGGGATTAGGCAGCAACGTTATGAGGGCAGCTACGGCTAGAGCCGTCAGGATATTTCTCCCCCGGCCCAACCACAGCCCCCAACACCCCACGACAATCATCAGCCAGGAGCGAATCGTGGCAATTTCCCCACCTGCTAGCAGGGCGTAAAAGGAAATCGCCGGCAATGTAAAGATTATCGCGACATGAGTCAGGGTGAGATGGACTGAAAGTCGTTCAATCCAGGAAGCCGGACAGATTCGCATTCCCCACCTGATGACCAGAAAGATTACCAAGGCGAGCAATCCCAAGTGAGACCCTGAAATTGAAAGGATGTGGACCGTTCCACTGGTCATAAAGGCATCGCGGATTTCTTGAGAGATATAACTTTGTTCACCCAGAATCATCCCTAAAAAAAGCCCTAATGCGGGATTAGTCAAACTTGACTCAGCCGTCTGGTGGATACGTTGGCGCCATTCACCAACCAGTCCAAGCAGCCGCTTCGCTCCTGAAGGTTCAGTACCTTCAATTTTCCGCACACCTTCCAGGCCATAGACGGTGGCCAGGGCATGGACCCCTGATTGCTTCAGATAGGCGGCATAATCAAATCCTCCGGGATTTCGTGTTCCATGAGGTTTCCGTATTCGGGAGGTAAACGCAATCACATCCCCATACACCAAACCACCTTGCGCCTTCCGCCAATTCACCCGGATACGGATCTTTGGCGATGTGATTTGTCCATGACCATCCACGCTCCTCGCATCAACGATCATGATCAAGCCATCAGGTGTACGCCGAACCGGAGCCACAATCTCTCCCTGAAAAGCCAAGGGGGGTTCCGGAGTAAACAACGGAAAGGAGGAATCTCGAGACAAAGATGCCCAATGGGCATAGAGAATCCCGCTGACCAAAAGGGAAAAAAGAAGCAGCCCTGCTAACCGAGAGAGAGTGTGATGGTATTCAACCCAGGTGAGAAAACATCCAACCCCTAAAAGCCCTACGAGGAAGGTTATTGGGAAAAAGGAGAGAAAGGGACCGAGCCAAAGCCCAGCCATTAAGGTCAACAGACTCAGCAGGATCACATCGGGTCATACACTTGGTTAGGAAATACAGGATTTGACCACGGTCACCAAATCTTCGGCGATCTGCCTGATGATTTGGGCATCTTGCCCTTCAACCATGACCCGTAGTAACGGCTCGGTTCCAGAGTAGCGGACCAAGATTCGTCCCGTTCCATTTAGTTGCATTTCTTTCTCTTGAATAGCCCGTTGAAGTACAGGCAGAGTCTGCAAATCTGGCTTGCTTGGGACGTTCACCCCCAGAAGAACCTGTGGAGTGGCGCTCATACATTGCGCGATGGCCGATAGGGGTCTTTTCGTGCGGGTCATGAGCTTGAGCATTTGCAGACCTGAAATAATCCCGTCCCCACTCGTGTGGTAATCCAAAAAAATCATATGGCCAGACTGTTCCCCACCTAAGTTGTATTGATCGGTTACCATTTTTTCAAGGATGTATCGATCGCCTACAGGGGTTCTTACCAGTGTGATACCAGCTTTTCTCATACACAAATCGAACCCAAAATTGCTCATCACCGTCCCCACCACCGTGTCTCTTTTAAGACGGCCTTGCTGCTTGAGATCCAGGGCAAAGGCGGCCAGAGCATGATCTCCGTTCACCACTTGCCCTTGCTCCGAGACAAACATGGCCCTATCGGCATCTCCATCTAAGGCAATCCCTAAATCCGCCTTTCGGTCCCGTACCATCTGTTGTAAGCGTTCAGGATGAACGGCACCACAACCATCATTGATATTTAATCCATCTGGTTCATGGCCGGTAACCCACACTTTGGCGCCAAGCTCCCGAATCACTTTGGGAAAGACGTGGTAACCTGCCCCGTTGGCACAATCCAAGACAACCCGAAGGTGTTGAAAATCCATGTCCCGAGGAAGTGAACGTTTGACGAATTCAATGTAGCGGCCCTGGGCATCGTCGATCCGAAAAGCTTTGCCAATTGCTTCAGCGGTCGGACGAACGTGATCATTTTCCGGCGACACGATGAGTTCTTCAATTCGCCGTTCTAGGTCATCTGGTAATTTCATCCCCCCATTGGAGAAAAATTTGATACCATTATCTTGATAAGGATTATGAGAAGCCGAAATCATTATTCCAGCATCTGCCCGGAGACTGCGTGTCAGAAAGGCAATGGCAGGAGTCGGTAAGGGTCCGACCAACAAGACATCAACTCCCATAGAACATAGGCCCGCCGTCAGCGCCGACTCCAACATATACCCAGAAATTCTCGTGTCTTTTCCAATCACAATTTGATGACGTCCGTCCCGTTTCCGAAAGATTTGGGCAGCCGCACGTCCCAACTTGAGCGCCATCTCACTCGTCATGGGTTCGAGATTGGCCACCCCCCGAACCCCATCAGTTCCAAATAGTCTTCCCATATTCAACCCCTAAATAATGCCATCCAGTATGTGGGCCACTTAGGATTTTTTGGCATTTCGCAGTGCCTGAGCCACTCGTAAAGCATCCTTCATGGCTCCCACATTATGTACACGGAGAATGTGAGCCCCTTCCCATACCATAAGGGCCAAGCTGGCCGCATGACCGATTTCTCGTTGATCCATTGGTTGTTTCGTTAACTCCCCGAGAAAAGATTTTCGGGAAAGACCCACGACTATAGGATACCCTAATTGGCGTAACTTACCAATATTCGCAAGAAGTTCTATGTTATGGGTCGCGGTTTTTCCAAAACCAATGCCAGGATCGATCAGTATTTTTTCTGCGGAAATGCCGTTTATTAGGGCAAAATCCACTTGCTGGGTTAAAAATTCAAGAACTTCCCCCATGACGTCTTCATAATAGGGAGCCTGTTGCATGGTTTCGCTTGATCCTTTCCGATGCATAATAATCACACCTGCACCAGTTTTCTGGACGGTGTGGACTAATTGAGGATCATCTCGTAAGCCACTTACATCATTGACCAGGGCAGCCCCCAAGTCCAAGGCCATTTCCGCAACCGCCGCTTTTCTGGTATCAATAGAAATAGGTACGTCAATCTCCTTTCCCAAAGCGTTCATTACAGGTTTTATTCGCTGAATTTCCTCCTTTTCCCCTACATACCTTGCCCCAGGGCGGGTGGATTCTCCTCCAACATCAATGATATCAGCTCCTTCGGCAATCATCTCATGAACATGCTCGACGGCTCGCCCAGGATCAAGAAATTTTCCCCCATCTGAGAATGAATCCGGAGTGACATTGAGCACCCCCATGAGTAAGGCGCCAGAACGAATGGGAATACTGATATCTCGACATTGAAGGTGAGTGAAGGTGTGCTCAGCATTTGACATAAAACGTCCTCGGGAACCCGAAACGCTACACTGATATTTATTCCTGACGTTTCATGGTTGTTGAAAAATGATTCCCTCCCACGAAGGTCGGAGACAGAAATACCAATAAGGCTCCCATAGGTTGGGATTAGGGGGATTTGAGAGGGTTCAGGAGGCGGACTGTGGGAGAAGGATCAGACCGCCGCAGCAGGTTCCAGGGAGGAGGAGCCTTGAACAATTTGATCAATTTCTAGAGCATCTAATACTTCTTTTTCGAGCAAAGCTTCCGCAAGAGCTCTCAGGGTATGAATATGCTCGGTAAGCATTCGAGTGGTTCGTTCGTAAGACTCCACCACTAACCGTTTCACTTCCTTGTCAATTTCGAGGGCAATTTGATCACTAAAATCGCGACGAGAGGCAATTTCGCGCCCCAGGAAGATTTCCTCATCTTTTTTCCCAAAGGTCAAAGGACCCAATTTTTCACTCATCCCCCATTCGCAGACCATTTTTCTGGCAAGATCGGTAGCTCGTTCAATATCATTCCCCGCCCCAGTAGTGACACTTTTAAAAATGAGCTCTTCGGCCACCCGTCCGCCGAGGAGGATGGCCAATGTGTTGTATAAAAATTCCTTGGAATAACTATGTCGGTCATCAATGGGCAATTGCATGGTCATCCCCATGGCCCGTCCTCGCGGAATGATGGTGACTTTATGAACCGGATCCGTCCCCGGCAATAATTTCGCCATCAGCGCATGCCCAGCTTCATGGAAGGCAGTCGTACGTTTTTCTTCTTCACTTAAGACCATGCTTTTCCGCTCAACCCCCATGAGAACTTTATCCTTGGCATTTTCAAAATCGATCAATTCAACAGCTTTTTTATCCAAGCGAGCAGCCCATAAGGCAGCCTCATTCACGAGGTTTTCTAAATCGGCACCAGAGAATCCTGGGGTCCCTCGGGCGATTTGCTCCAAATCCACGTCCGGCGAAATGGGAACTTTTTTGGTATGCACGTTAAGAATATCTGCCCGACCTCGCACATCTGGTCGATTTACGACCACTTGCCGGTCAAATCGCCCTGGTCGCAACAATGCTGGGTCCAACACATCCGGCCGGTTGGTCGCGGCGATTAAAATAACGCCTTCCGTGGTGTCAAAGCCATCCATTTCCACAAGGAGTTGATTCAGGGTTTGCTCCCGTTCATCGTGGCCCCCTCCTAAGCCCGCTCCTCGTAACCGGCCCACCGCATCAATTTCATCGATGAAAATAATACATGGAGCGTGTTTTTTCCCTTGTTCAAATAAATCTCTGACTCGAGAGGCCCCCACCCCCACAAACATTTCCACAAAATCCGACCCACTGATACTAAAAAATGGCACACCCGCTTCTCCAGCAATAGCCTTGGCTAAGAGGGTTTTTCCAGTTCCAGGCGGGCCAACGATGAGAACTCCTTTGGGGATTCGGCCGCCTAATTTTTGAAATTTTTGGGGGTCCTTCAGAAATTCAATGATTTCAACCACTTCTTCCTTGGCTTCATCCACCCCAGCCACATCGGCAAACGTAATTTTTTTCTTCTCTTCCGTGAGCAAACGAGCCCGACTTTTACCAAAGGAAAGGGCACGGTTTCCCCCAACCTGCATTTGGCGCATGAGAAAGAACCACAAGCCTAAGAAGAGGATAAAGGGGCCCCATGAAAAGAGAAACGTCACATACCAAGGGCTATCATCAGGTGGTTGAGCTTCTATTTGGACAGATTTTTCCCGTAAGACTTTGACAAGGTCCGGGTATTCAACCGAATACGTTTGAATGCGGTTTCCATCCTTTAATATGGCACTAATATTATTGTGTTTAATGATGACCTTTTCGACATCTCCCCGTTCGAGATGGGCCATAAATTCGCTAAATATTACCGGAGTTTCAGGGTCCTTATTGGGTACAGTAAATAGGTTAAACAACAAAATCATAAACAGGCACACAAATACCCAAAACATTAAGTTTTTTACCCGAGAATTCATACCGAGGGATACCCCCTTAGCGATTCAAACAACCATAATGTCTCGAAAATGCAGGGACAACTTTATAATTCTATCATGCACTTTTTGGAACTGACAACAGCAGATAAACTCCACCGGACGGAAAAACCTTTAATTTTTCAATAGACTGCAAGCTAATCGGGACTCCATTTTTCACTAAATGTCCCAAAGATGGGACCTTCCGCCTCCATTCCTTTTTAGGCCCCCTCAGGGATCATGAAGGAAAAAAGGGATACCCTACTACCCCCCGGCCATAAGTTGGTTTAGATGTTTAAAGGCCCTGGCTTAAGACGAGACCCTAGTCCATCCTACTCCTGCCGAGAATCCAAAGCAGCCAAATAGGGCAGGTTTCGGTATTTTTGTTTGTAGTCCAACCCATACCCCACTAAATAGGTCGACGGAACCTCAAACCCGACATACCGAAGTTCGATTTCAACCTGACGATTGGCGGGTTTATTCAACAAGGTACAAATTTCTATGGAGGCAGGGTTTTCCTGCTTTAAACTCTCGACTAAGAATTGTGCAGTGACCCCCGAATCCACGATATCTTCGACGAGTAACACATGCCGTTGCAGTATCTTTTCGGTGATCTCAGTCCAAACTTTGACAGTTTTCCCGGAGGAGAAACTTTTTGAGGCTCGTGTGGCAATAAGAAAATCCA
Source organism: Nitrospirales bacterium (assembly GCA_965223495.1). Classification (GTDB taxonomy): domain Bacteria; phylum Nitrospirota; class Nitrospiria; order Nitrospirales; family UBA8639; genus Nitrospira_E. Next base: position 2,853,257 of record OZ245001.1, read on the forward strand.
TCGAAATCGGCAATCGAATCGCCCGCACCAGATCTGCGACAAACGCAAATGCCCCCTTTAACACCCCAACCACCACCAAATCCTTTCCTTCATAGTCATTCGAAATTTGGTTCCCCAATTCCCGAATTCGGGCTCGCATGTCCTCCTGGGTGACTACCGGTTTTCCGAAGACTTGAGACATGAATGATCTCTCAATTCCCTACGATCCTGGCGACCATGACGTTTGTAGTAGAAGATGAGGGCTGGAACCGCTCATCTTCTCGCAAACCTCCAACCCATAGGATTCCCTCCGGGGCCACCAAGAGAGGAATCGTATCCCGTTGAGGACGGGGAAGTTTAATATCCGAAAAAAAATCCTTCAATTTCTTACTTCTTCCTCCCATCCCCTTAGGATAAAAAACATCTCCCGGCATTCGGGATCGTATGGCTAATCGTGGTGTAAAGGTTCCCGCATCAAAATACACCGTATTCTTATCGATGGATGTGGTTCGGGTGGCATCCTGGTTATATTCGATACAAATACGTTGCCCGGTAGATGGCCATAGCACTTCACTAGGGATAGACAGAGAAAGTACTTTACCGTGAGAGTTCTCCATCTTTTCATCCCTTCCATTTTGTTCAGGGAAATGACGAAACATAAGGTGGTTATATTCTTGGCTCACCCTACAACCTTTGTATTGAATAGTCCAACCGGAATGCCCTCGTTGCACTCGATGGAGAATTTCTTCGATGACATCAAACCTGGGGCCTTGGTTGCGGTGCATGACTCGTTGCATGCTCGCCCGAATCACCCGACGACGGAGAGAGATAGCCAGTTCCCAACAGGAGGTGATGTCTAGTTGAATAGTTCCATCCTTCTTATCTGTACAGATATGCTGAAGGGCCTTCTGAGCCAATTCTTCTAAATAATCATGATCATCACGCATGACATCGGCTTGTCGCTTGAGAACCTTCACCACTCCAGGAGAATACGATTGTAGGCAAGGGACCAAATCTTGACGGAGGCGATTTCGAAGATAAATAGGCAGGTCATTTGACGAGTCGGTTCGGTACTCGATTCGACGTTCCTGAAGGTAGGCCAAGATTTCACTCTTGGTGGTATCCAGAAGGGGTCGAATCAACCCCGGCTCTCGCTTGGGGGGCATTCCCGATAACCCACCACTCCCGCACCCTCGCAACATCCACATCAATACCGTTTCGGCTTGATCATCAGCCGTATGTCCCAGGGCTAATTTGGAAGCACCACAATCCCGAACAAATTGTTCCAGCACTCGATAACGGGCTTTTCTGGCAATTTCTTGTAACGATCGGTGGGGTCTATTCGCCCCTCGCTTGGGTAATTCCAGACTTCTGATCCTTACCGGCACTCCCCACCCCTGGGCAAGATTCTGGACAAACCTTGTATCCTCTTCACTTTCTTCACCTCGGAGCCTGTGGTTGACATGTCCGACAAAAATTTTCCACCCCCATTTTGGTTGAAGAGCCAGTAAACAGGACAACAGCGCCACTGAATCAGGCCCCCCGGAAACGGCCACCACGATGGCCTCACCAGGATCCAACAATTCCCGGGTTCGGATAGTCTGTTCCACGGCCATTTCCGTTTTTAACAGCGGTAGGGTGTGGACCATTTACGCCCTTTCCGGATTAGCCTCTGAGTTTTTCCGATCATGGGTTTTCGTAGGATGGTTTAAGAGGAGTTTTTTAGCATGTCTCCCATCCTGATCCATCTGCCGAATCATATCATTCACATCGTTAAAGGTCTTATCGCCCCGTACTCGATCGATAAATCGCACGGAGAAATCTTCCCCATATAATCGAAGCGATTTATCAAAGATATGAACTTCCAAAACACGGTCTTGCCCCGCAAATGTAGGCCGTGTGCCAATATAGGCAATCGAATCAAGCCACTTCCCCCGGACAAGCGCCCTTGTCGCATAAATCCCATCTTCAGGAAGAATCCGATAGGAAGGAACCTGGACATTCGCCGTGGGCCATCCCATGGGGGCTCCACGTCCTTCCCCCTGAACAACCGTGCCTCGAATTTGATATTCCCTCCCTAAACACCGGGCACTCTGTGCCACATCACCAGAAGCCAAACAGTCTCGAATCCGCGTTGAACTCACGATTTGTTCATCTAAAAGAAGAGGCGGCATGGGGTGAACGGTGAAACGGGCTTCCTTGCCCAAGTTCATCAGATCCTTAACCGTTCCACTCCGTCCTTTGCCAAACACGAAATGTTCCCCAACAAAAAGATCCTTCACCCCAATACCATCCCGTAAAACCGTGTCGACAAACTGTTGAGGAGTTGATCTCGCCAAATCCTTGGTAAAAGGCAAGACCACAAATTCCGCAATTCCTAAGGATTCGAAAAAGTCAGACTTTTCGTGACTTTCAGATAAATATTTGGGAACGGTATCGGGCCGTAACACCTCAATCGGATGGGGATCAAAAGACAGCACCATTGGCCATCCCTTCACTTGTCGGGCAAATCTCACAACAGAAGATACTAAGGCACGATGACCGATATGCTGGCCATCAAAATTCCCAATCGTCAGGACTGGATGAGGGGCGGGGGAGATCGAGGATAATCCTCGGGTAATCTTCATAAACGGTCGTGAATGAGGAGACGTGCCGCATCCTTGGCAAAATAGGTCAAAATGAGATCAGCGCCGGCACGTTTTATTGCCACTAAACTTTCCATCATGACAGAGGCTTCTTCAATCCACCCAAGTTGGGCAGCAGCCTTGATCATACTGTATTCTCCACTCACCTGATACGCCGCGATGGGAACCGTCGAAATTTCTTGAACTCGTTTGACAATATCCAGATAAGGCAAGGCAGGCTTGACCATCACAATATCTGCACCCTCTTGGAGATCCAAATTCACCTCCAACAGTGCTTCTCGAGCATTGGCCGAATCCATTTGATAGGAACGTCGATCCCCAAAAGATGGGCATGAAAAAGCGGCATCTCGAAAAGGGGCATACAAAGCAGAGGCATATTTTGCAGAATAAGCCATAATCGGCAGGTTGGGGTATCCTTGATGATCCAACGCTTCTCGAATCGCCCCTACACGCCCGTCCATCATATCTGATGGAGCCACCATATCAACTCCCGCCTCCGCATGACTGATGGCCATCGATTTCAGGCTTTCCAACGTTTCATCGTTGAGTACTTCCCCATCACGAACGATGCCGCAATGTCCGTGTGAGGTATATTCATCGATACACACATCTGAAATGACCATCAGATCTGGATAGCGGTCCTTGAGTGCTCGAATGGCGCATTGGATAACCCCATCCTTTTCAAAGGCCGCCGAACCACGCTCATCTTTATGTTCTGGAATACCAAAGAGAATAACGGCAGGAATTCCTAAGGCCCAGGCATCCCCAGCCTCTTGAACCACCCGATCTCCCGACCACCGGAACTGCCCCGGCATTGATTCGATCGGCTCTTGCTTGTTGGTGCCATACGTCACAAATAGGGGGTAAATAAGGTCGGCCGTAGAAAGTGGAGTCTCCCTAACCATTCGCCTCAGAGAGGCATGTTGACGTAACCGTCTAAGCCTTTGAATTGGAAACCCCATGATCACTCTTCTTTGATCAACAGTCCTGACTTTTCAACAAAAGACCCATGGCCTGGTATCCCAGGGATAATCCAGGAAAAATTTCGGTATTCTGGCACCCAAACACCACACTATTTTCGCGGAAGATTCGTCAAAAAGACGACCAAATCCCTGACTGAAATCATTCCCACGAGTTTCCCATCCTTTGTAATTCCCAAATGGCGAATATGCTGCTTGGCCATGAGGTCATTCGCGTCCAATAAGGTCCGGTTCCCCTCAATTGAAGCAATGGGGGCCGACATGATTTGCTCCACGGCAGTCTTTTCAGGATTTGCTCCCGCTGCAATAACCCGTCGAACCAGATCGGTATCGGTCAAAATTCCTATCACATCATCTCCACTGGTGATAAATACACTTCCAATACCATTGTCACGCATGATTTGAGCCGCTGTTTTGACGGACACATCCCGGTCTACCTTCAAAATTTTTTCGATGGGGACCATAAACGATTTAACTGGGACCATGTCTCTACTCCTTCAATCAATCGGTTAACAAGAATATAGCGAAAATGATAGGTTTATGTGAGTCTCACAACTCAAGTGGAATTCCCTGAAGCTCGATCCGCATGGGCAATGATAGCATCAACCAAGGCAGGCACGGTATTTTTTTCTGCCACCACATCAACCGATAGCCCTTCTTCTTCCACCGTTTTCGCCGTGATAGGTCCAATGCAGGCCACTGTGGCCTGATGAAATAAATTCAATAAATCCTGGCGATTGGGGAATAACTGACAGAAGTTACGAACGGTGGCAGAACTCGTAAAGGTGAGATAATGAATATCCTTATTCTGTATTCGATCCCACAGGTGAGAACTCGTGACATCAGGGGGTAAGGCTTTATACACATGTACTACATGCACCGTCGCACCTTTTGAAGCCAACCGCTTCGGGAGAATTTCTCGAGCGACCGTGGCCCGGGGAATAAGGATCTTTTTCCCTTGTAGGGTCATACTTTCCATAGATTCCAAAATTCCTTCAGCCTGAAAGTCTCGAGGGACCAAATCTGCCACGATCCCGCATAGCGCAGCTTCTTCTTCCGTTCGAGGCCCGATACAACACACCCGGGCATTGGCCAACCTTCTCACGTCCATTCCATGAAATCGCAATCGGTCCATGAACCCTCGAACCCCATTCACGCTGGTAAAGATGACCCAATCATATGTGGCAAGGGCCTCAATGGCCCGATCCACAGGACCCCAATCATCAGGCGGATGAATTTCCAATGTAGGACATTCCACAGATTCCGCTCCCTGCGCCAGCAACAAGGAGGAGAGAGCAGGAGCTTGTTCACGAGGCCTTGTGACTAATACTCGTTTCCCAAATAACGGGAGAGTCTCCCACCAGTTTAAACGAGAACGCAATTTCACGACTTCCCCCACTACGATCACCGTCGGTGGATTCAACCCAGCCTTTTGCACTTGTTCCACGATGGTTTCAAGGTTACCAACGATTGTTTTCTGTCGGGAATAGGTTCCCCAGCGCACCACCGCAACCGGGGTTGATAACGCCTTTCCCTCCTCAAGAAGGCGAGTCACAATTTGAGGGAGATTCACCGTACCCATTAAAAACACTAGCGTTCCTTCAGCCGATGCCAAACGAGGCCATTCAATAGCACTGGTCGGTTTGGTCAGATCTTCATGACCCGTCACGAATGCCACAGTTGACGCTAAAGTCCTATGTGTCACAGGAATACCTGCATAAGCTGGGACAGCAACCGCAGCCGTGACCCCAGGGACAATTTCAAGCGGTATACCGGCATCCGCCACCACCTCAGCTTCTTCCCCTCCCCGCCCAAACACGAAGGGATCCCCACCCTTTAATCGAACAACCCACTTCCCTTCCTTCGCCTTTGAGATGAGTAAGTCGTGAATTTCCTCTTGAGCACGGTAAAGCCCCCGTCCCTTTCGCCCCACATAAATCAGTTCAGCCTTTGGTGGAGCATATTGTAAAAGGTCGGGGTTTGCTAGATGATCATAGAGTACGACATTGGCTCGCTCAAGGCACTCCTTCCCTCGCAATGTGAGCAATTTCCTATCTCCCGGTCCTGCACCGACCAGACAAACTCGCCCAATTTGAGAACCTGGAGAATTCATGCGTTGCCGTAAATTTCATCAAGAATGGGTTTTGCCCCACGACTCAATAATTCCTCTGCCAGCTTCCACCCAATCTGCTTGGCCTCGCCCGCTGGACCAGACATGACATGCCGTACGTTTCGTTTCCCATCTACACTGGCCACTAACCCTTCCAGGGTCAGAAAATCATCTTTTACCGTGGCATATCCAGCAATTGGTACTTGACACCCTCCTTCTAACCGTCGCAACAACCCCCTCTCGGCCTCAACAGCCTGGCGAGTAACTCCGTGCTCAAACTGGGCTACCAAATCCCGGACAAACTCGTCATTTTCGCGTCCTTCAAGGCCAAGAGCCCCTTGACCAATGGCCGGTAGACACACATCTACGGGGAGATATTCCGTTACATGATGATCCCAGCCCAGACGTTTAAGCCCCGAGGCTGCCAAGACAATCCCATCAAAGTCGTTGTCCCGAAGCTTTCGGATTCGAGTGTCTACATTCCCCCGTAGCATTTTAATCTGTAGATCAGGACGAAAGTTAAGGAGTTGGGCTTGACGCCGCAAACTGCTGGTTCCGACTAAACCCCGTAAAGGCAACTTATCCAATCGCATTCCCTCACGGGCCAAATAGGCATCGCGAGGGTCTTCTCGTTTCGGCACACAGAGGATTTCTAAGCCATTTGGAAGCTCCGCCGGCATATCTTTCATACTGTGGACCGCCAAATCTATGTCCTCTCGCAATAAGGCTTCTTCGATCTCTTTGACGAATAAACCTTTCCCACCGATTTTAGCCAGGGGAACATCTTGAATATTGTCGCCACTCGTTTGAATTCGTTTAATAACGACCGACAGGTTCGGAGCAATTTCCTTAAGTTGACGTTGGACCCATTCGGCCTGCCATAAAGCCAATTGACTCCCTCGAGACCCAATAACCACGGAGGAACGAGCAGAGGGTCCCCAGCTCATCTCTCATCCTTTGCGGGTGTGCCCTCTGGCTCTTTTTGAGGGTCAGCGGTGTTTGTCGTGTCCGAGGTCTCTTCCACAGTACTCCCCATTTCCTGCTCTCGAAGCTCAAAGAAGCGGCGAGCCGCTTCGATAAAGGCAAAACCATTTTGAGACTGGGCTTCTGTTTTTAACGTCACTAAGGGCCCGTGCAATAATTTATTCACAATGGCCGAAGCTAGGCCCTCAATGGCCATACGATCTTTTGAAGAGACTTCTCCTAATCGATTGAAGACTTTATCCAGTTCCACCTGTTTGATTATTTCTGCCTTTTTTCTGAGAGCGACGATGGTAGGAGTGGCTTCCAATCCCCGAACCCACCCCACAATATTCTCTACTTCCTCCTTGACCATTTTTTCGGCGGCCTCAGCCTCACGCAAGCGTTCTTCTTGATTGTGCCCGACATGAGCTTTCAGATCATCAATGTCGAAGAGGAATGCGTTATCCACATCCTTCACCCCGGGATCAATATTGCGAGGAACCGTAATATCAATCAAAAAGATTGGACGGTTCATTCGTTGTTGAACTGCCCCTTGAATATCTTCTTTGGAGATTACAAAGTGTGGCGCTCCAGTGGCACAAATAACAATGTCTGCCTTAGGCAGGACCCCTCGAAGTTGATCATAGGGCACCGCTTCACCCTTTAATTGTTCCGCAACCGTCAGAGCCCGATGCCGATTCCTGTTTGAAATGAAGACTTCTCGGACCCCTTGATTGACCAAATGATGCGCTGCTAATTTTCCCATTTCTCCAGCCCCGACCAACAACACTGAATGCTGTTGAAGGTTCGAAAACACCTTCTTCGCCAGTTCCACGGCCGCATAACTCACTGAAACGGCATATTCCCCGATGCGGGTGTGAGTGCGGACACTTTTTCCAACCGAAATGGCCTTTTTGACCACTTTATTCAGAATAACCCCGGAGGAGCGATGAGAAAGAGCCAGCTCATAGGCTTCCTTCACCTGCCCGAGGATTTGAGGTTCCCCAACCACCATGGAATCTAAACTGGCCGAAACTCGGAATAAATGAGAAATGGCTTCTTGATCACTGTACCGGTACAAATGCGGAAGCAAATCCTCAGCTGAAAGTGAAAAATGTGTGGCAACCAAAAAATCCTCCAATTTCCTAAATCCCCATTCTCCCTTTTCTACAGCCGCATACACTTCCACTCGATTACAGGTCCCCAAATACATCGCTTCTTTAATACCTGAATAGGCCATCAGCCGACCCAAGGCCTCTCCCATTCGGCTTTCAGGAATGGCCAACAACTCCCGTACTTCAACGGGGGCCGTCCGATGATTCAGGCCTAAAACAATAATATTCATAGATGGGATACCGTTTGTGGCGTTTTCATAAGAATCCCCACGAAAGTCAGGATGACCCCCACAAAACCCACGATCGTGAGATACGCCGCACGTTTAGCTCTCCAACCGGCCGTCACACGCCCCATTAACACCACAAAATAAAATATCCAGGTAATTAAAGCCCATACCTGTTCAGAGTTCCAACTTAAATAGGATCCAATCGTTAATTGTGCCGAAACTGCCCCCATTAATATTCCCAATGTCAAAAGAGGAAATCCAAAAAGAATGGACCGCTGATTCAACCTATCGAGAAAGTCTAATGGCGGAAGTTTGAAATATAAAACATTGAATTGTTTAGATTTTAATAGCCGCTCCTGCATGACATACATAAGACCGGCCACAAAGGCGATCGCAAACCCTATCGTGCCCAGGATACTTAAAGTGACATGAATCCATACCGCCTGAAATACTGGAGCAATCGTATCAGACCCAGCAGGAGCTAAGGTGGCCGAGACTAAAGAGAGAAATGCCAAAGGCAGAATAAAAGCTCCCAACACCTCCAACCCTTTTTTTAACCCAACGATCAAAAACACTAACACTAACCCCCACGCAAAAAACGACATTGCATCACGGAATGTCATGATGGGAACATGCCCAGTGGAAACCATGGCTACGATAATATTCAGGGTGTGGGCCAAAAAGCCAAGACCGGCAGTGAATAGGGAAATTTGGGAAATGAAATTAGACCGGTGGAGGAGGAAAACCAAAAAAAGCAAGGTACCCGCAAAATAAAGACTCATGGTGAGATAGGACAGGGATTGAGCCATTGAATTGTCTTTTACCCAATTGGTTGAATAACACGGGCAGTGACACGTATACGTGAAATTAGCAACGGGCAGATTAGGTTAGGGTGAAGTATAGATTCGCGTCAAAAGAAGGTCAAGAAAATCAATAGGTTACCCGGTTCAATGTGAAAAACCTGAAAGTTTTCCACACCAAAATTTCTGGCTTGCCGTTCTGGAAATGGCCCCTCACCCGCCTCCAGGGGTCAGATCTTTGCGTATTCTTATGGTTTAAGGAGACTCCTGTAGATCCTGTGAAGAGGCCTCCTTGTTTCAACACTAACAACACAGGTTCAAAAGGAAACCTCCAGGTTCTCTCTAACCTTCTTTCCCTCATAAAGTTTTTGATCCTACACGGACAAATAGCAAATACACTTGGAGCCATGATCATGAAGGAAGAATACCGCGTCCCGTTTTCTGGACAATTATTTTATCTACCCAGTACCATGGCGAGGCCTTAGGCCCGCCATAACAAAACTCCATTTTCTTATGACCGGAACTCTTTATATTGTGAGCACGCCCATCGGCAATCTGGAAGATATTTCATTTCGTGCGCTGCGAATTCTCAAAGAGGTTTCCTGTATTGCCGCCGAAGACACCCGTCGAACCCAAAAACTATGCAACTATTATCAAATTTCCACTCCCCTCACCAGCTACCATGACTTTAACAAAGAAGAAAAAACCGCCATTTTGTTACACCGGCTTCGGGATGGTCATTCCGTAGCCCTGGTTTGTGACGCAGGTACACCCCTCATTTCGGATCCTGGCTATTACTTAGTTCGACGGGCGGTTGAAGCGGATCTTATGCTCGTTCCCATTCCGGGCCCTTCCTCAATACTCACAGCATTGTGCGTATCTGGGTTACCAACCGATCGTTTTATTTTTGAGGGCTTTGTCCCTAAAAAATCTGGGGCGAGAGAAAAACTATTTCATCGGCTCAAAGATGAGATAGGGACGATCATTTTGTTCGAAACCTCAAATCGCTTGGGTCAAACCCTTCAAATCATGAAAGACTTAATGGGAAACCGAAACATTGTGGTAACTCGAGAATTAACCAAACTCCACGAAGAGATCTATCGAGGTGAAATTCAGGAGATACTACATTCAATGAAGAACAACTCAATGAAGGGCGAAATCACTCTATTAATTGAAGGTCTATCCAAAAGGAAAAAACCTGGGAAGAAAGAAAAAAGTCTTTTTGCATCAACCAATTGCCATCCTACCCACCTTCCTTCTGAATAATAACACGATAAGAATTCCCCACCTTTTCTTCTATCAATACGCTATGCCCCTCATTTTTTATGCTCTGAGGCACATTGCGAATAGGTTCACCATCATCCAACCAAACCAACAAGTGGGCCCCAGAATCCAACGTATCTAATTTAAGTTTGGTTTTGACAAAATTATAAGGGCAAAGCACGCCTCGAAGATCTAATTCTTCCATTTCCACCAGGTTGCTCCTCTGAGGTTACTTTTGACCACCGATGAAAGCCTTTCCTTAGCGAATTTATGCCCCTTCCTAAACCACCCTAGCTCACACTCTCCCACTCTTGTCCCATTAACAAAAGAGCGTGCCGGTCATTCAACCGGCACGCTCTTTTTCAAAAAACTTTATTTAAACGTAGGTAAGGTTATTGAACAGTACCTTTGTTGAAATTTTTCCGGTCATCACCATAATCCGTGGCAATGGTTTTCCGGGTACGTTCGTTAACCGTGTCTGGTTGAGGGGCGCATTGCCAGCAAGGGGCCGCACCAGTAATGGTGCCGACATTAGTAGTAATGCCAGAGTTTACACTGCCCTGTTGAATTCCGCCAGCAGGCACTCCCGTGTATCCAGCAGTGTTCGTTGAAATACCTCGATAATTTTTTGGATCGGGGCGTTGGCCAAAACCTCCACCGAAATCGGGATTATCAGCACCACCCAATAATTGGTTTCCTTCAAGGACATAAACTTCACGAACAATCTTTCTTCCAGTTCCAAACTTTTGGTCGTCGGTTGTCTCATTCACCGCTTGGATGGAAACATAATCGCCCTTGTTCACGGCTCTCACAGATTGCATGTTGGTTACATCACTAAGCCAGAGCTCTTTCATGTTCAAGGAACCACGAAGAGTCTGCCGTTCATCATGAGAACTGCCACCCATGTCCAAATACAGTTTCCCAGATGCAAAGTCGACGGCAACGACCTCACCCTGAATGGTTTCATCAGCCGATAAATACCGTAACATGTCCCCTTGGTCCATGACCCGAGCCCGCGATCCTGACCCTTGAGACTCTCCAACACCTGTACCAAACCCGGAATGGGCTGGGGCACGCTCTTGCGCCACCGCCACGCTCACCGAGCTTGCAAGAATGATTGCTGCTCCGAAATACCCTACCTTCCGCATGTGGCTCCTCCTTGGAAGTGTGAGTGAATAATCAAAAAACAGTTTAAATAAACGGACAAATAGGTCGTATATCTCATTTCTTAATCGGGGGACACACTATAGTCAAGGTGGGGGCCCCTGTCAAGTCAATTTTAGGCATTACATTCTTCCTAGAGTATAAGCATTAAATATTAGAAATTATAGCTTATACTTAGAATTAGAATTAGAATTAGAATTTTAAGAGAACCATGTAAAATTTAATTCTGTTATTGGTGCCCGGAGGGAGGGTCGAACTCCCACTCTCCAAGGAGAACCGGATTTTGAGTCCGGCGCGTCTGCCAGTTCCGCCATCCGGGCGACCCCATAACCACCCGCGATATCTACCATGAACCCTAAGGGAGGTCAAACAAAACCCCAAAAAAGCTCAGGCTTTGGCCTAGGAGATATCATGTCCTGGAATCGTCCCCTTTGCCCTAACCGATATGTCCAAGCGCCAATTTTTCTCCCCATTTTCGAAAAAGGCTGTTTTTTAACTCTTGATGTTCTAGGAAATTAAGGTAGGGATCCATTTCAAAAATTTCTTTTGCGATCTCCTTGGCCTTAATCAGTAAACCCACATCTCTCGACACATCTGCCACCCAAAACTCCAAGCCGCCCCATTGCCTCGTCCCCAACACTTGCCCAGGGCCGCGGAGGTTCAGATCCTCTTCAGCTAAGCGAAAACCATCTTGGCACTGCGCGAAGACCTTCAGCCGTTGACGTGCTGAGGTCGAGTAATGTTCGCTTTGAGGGGAGAGAGACGGATCTGAACGGAGGATACCGGATGTAAACGGAAGACCTGAATTTTCAATCTTCGTGGTAGGGTTAGAAATATTTAGGGAATGAATTAAAAGGCAGTATCCCTGATGCTCCCCTCTTCCAACACGACCCCGTAGCTGATGCAATTGGGCAAGGCCGAACCGTTCTGCATGCTCAACTACCATAACAGTCGCATTTTGAACATCTAAACCGACTTCAACAACGGTCGTCGCGACCAACACATGAATTTCTCGTTGTTGGAATTTTTTCATGACGTGTTGTTTTTCTCGTGAAGGTAATCGACCGTGCAATAAACCGACTTTAAAGGGGGATAAATCTGCCTGTAATCGTTCAACACCTTCAATGGCCGCGTTGAGGTCCAGTTTTTCAGAAGGCTCAACCAAGGGATACACGACATAAGCCTGCCGACCCATTTCTAATTGCTTTCGTAACACCTCATAGGCTTCAATGCGTGAAGCTTCCCGGAATAACCGGGTTTCAATAGGTTTTTTCCCTGGAGGAAATTCATCGATACAAGACACATCTAAATCCCCGTAAAACGTCATGGCCAAAGTCCGTGGGATTGGTGTCGCCGTCATAACGAGTACGTCGGGTTGTCCAAATGACTTTTTTCGGAGTTGGGCACGTTGCATGACACCAAATTTATGCTGCTCATCAACGATAACCAAACCCAACTTAGAGAACTCGACGTCAGGTTGTAAAAGGGCATGGGTCCCGATGATTATTTGTACTTTGCCTTCTCTGATCTTCGCCAACCGTTCCTTTCGGGCCGTTCCTCCCTGTCCCCCCTTTAATACGGTACATTCCACATTCAACATTTTTAGGGTTGGGGCGAGGGAAAGATAATGCTGTTCACTTAATACTTCGGTGGGGGCCATAAATGCAGCTTGATATCCCGACCCACAGGCCATGAGGAGTGCATGTAAGGCCACCACGGTCTTGCCACATCCGACATCCCCCTGTATCAATCGATTCATACATTGCTCACGTTTCATATCCCTAGCGATTTCTTCAACCACCCTCTGCTGAGCGGAGGTTAATGCATAGGGCAATCCCTCTCCCAGTTTGGCCACCAAACGATTATCGACCGAAAAAGATATCCCTTTCACCTTTCTCTGCAATTGCTGTCGTCTGAGAGCCAGGGCCAGTTGCAGGAGAAATAACTCTTCAAAGGCCAAACGACGATGATCCACCGTATCATATCCGTTAAGTAATTCCATGGATTGGGTGGTCTCCGGAAAATGAAGACGATGAAGGGCATCAAACAGAGAGGGGAGACCCAACGAACCTCGCAAGGAATCCGGCAAAATCTCTGGAACCTGCCTTCCATAATGCTCAAAGATTGAACGCATGATATGTCGAATTTGCTTTGAGCTCAGACCGTGGGTTTCATGGTAGATTGGAATGATTCGCCCGGGTGGATCCTGCTCTTCTTCCTCTTGGATCATTTCATACTGAGGGCTCCGCATTGTATATCGGGGTGATGATGAATGGGGGGCAACGGAGCCAGTAAGGAGAATCTTGATACCGGGTATGAATATTTTCTGCAAATACGGCTGATTAAAAAAGACACAATCGAGACTCCCAGTTTCATCGCCCACGGTCACGGTGACAAGGGACATTCGACGTCGGGAGGTGGTTCGTGTCCGGCACCGCTCCACCACCCCCTGAATCGTCGCTTTCATTCCAGGCAAGAGATTACGGATGGGAAGAACTTCAGACCGATCATCATAGCGCCAAGGGATGAACCAGAGAGCATCTTCAATGGTTTGAATCCCCAGTTTTTCCATTAAACGCGCCCGTTGGGGACCCACACCCTTAGCAAATTGGATGGGGATTTCATGAAGAGGGGGGAACTTAGGTTTGTGGTAGGCCATTATTTAAGGAGATCAAATTCTAGAATAATATAATAGGAAGGAAGTTACGTAATTCAACCTACATCAATCCTCCCCTTCATACCATCCTGCCCCCTGTTGGGTTCATGCACACCCTTCGAAATTAATGCCCAATCAACTCAGAACTCAAAAAAAACCATTCCCCTAGATCACCCTTTCTTTATATTTAGCACGACTTGTGTATACAATATCCTCTGTGGTAACAACCTATGCGGTTACCTGTCGTTTGATTTCGTTATATTGGAAGGAACTTTCCTGAGGAGTAAAAAATGGCCTTTTCATGTGAAGTATGTGGGAAAAATCGGTTAGTCGGCAATAATGTTAGCCATGCGAACAATCGCACCAAACGCGTCTTTCGCCCAAACCTTCGGACTGTACGAGCCCTCGTGAAGGGTGCCACCAAACGAATGAAAGTTTGCACACGTTGCTTACGAACCGGGCTCATTCAAAAAGCCGTATAGGCCCTATAAAAAGTACGCGCTATTCAGGCGGTACAATAAATTCTATTCTCTCCGTTTGATTACTCCCTACCCTAATTCCCTTCAAACCTTTGCCCTTGGGAAGATTCTCTCCTCCGATTTTTGTTTTCCTTCTTTTTACGTCCCTATCGACCCTAACACCCTATCCTTTCAAACGGCAGGATAGAGTTTCACATTGAATGATGGCAAAAAATACCCAATCGTTTTAAGGTGATGGTGAGCCACCCCATTCAAGCAAGCTCTGTCTTTAAAAATTCTCGATTCCTTCTCTACTCCCTGCCGTTCCTGACCGCCCTCCTACATCCCCTATGTTTCCCAGATTTTGATCAATCCTGGTTGGCTTGGATAGTCCTTGTTCCCCTCCATTGGGTCCTCCCCCATTTTTCACCTCGCCGGGCCTTCACCGTGGGTTGGCTGGTAGGAACTCTCGCCTTCGCAGGAACCATCCCATGGGTCATTACGGCCATGAATCAATTCGGACAACTGCCATTCTTACTGAGTGCTTTCCTTATGCTTCTTTTAGCCACATATTTGGGATTGTATTGGGGTATCTATGCGTGGGGATGCACGAAAGTCTTCATTTCTCTCCCAGGCTTTCTGTGGATTGCGGCCCCATCTTTTTGGGTCGCCCTGGAATACCTTCGCACCTATGCCCTCACCGGGTTTCCTTGGGCGCTTTTAGGATATTCTCAGTACCAATGGCTTTCCCTCATTCAATTTGCGGATATAACCGGTGTGTATGGCGTTTCATTTTTAATTATTCTGACGAATATGGTGTTGACCTCTTTTCTACGTTGGGGAATACGACTTCGATCATCCCAACCTGAGACCTGTCCATGGCAACCCGGTTTGACCCTTTTGGTCCTATTTCTGGGAAGTCTTTGGTATGGCCAGGAACAAAGGGAACAACAACGACGTTTGGACGATGCCTCGGATAGGGTGTCGATTGGATTAGTCCAGGCCAACATTGCTCAGGACAAAAAATGGGATGAGACCTATCGAGGGGAAACACTTTCTCGCTATACCACTCTTAGCGCCCAGGTTGGCCCGGATACAGACCTCCTCCTTTGGCCAGAAGCCGCAACCCCCTTTTTCTTCGAACGAGAACCTTTTTACCAACAGAAAATCCTGGAAATAATCGAAGAAACTCAAAACACGCTCATTTTTGGCAGCCCCACGTTACGTTTTGATTCGGATAAGCAACCTTTCCTTTTGAATAGTGCCTATGTATTGACAAAGGATAAATATCTTCTTGCTCGTTACGACAAACGCCATTTAGTCCCTTTTGGGGAGTATATCCCTCTTAAGTCCGTCCTTTTTTTCTTGGAAAAATTAGTTGTCGGGATTGGGGACTTCCGGCCAGGGCAAGGCCCCTTGACCATCACGCTCCCCCAATCTTTTGGGGAGCCCCAGCCTACCTTTGGAGTGGCCATTTGCTTTGAGGTTATTTTTCCGGATTTAGTTCGACAAATGGCCCAAGAGGGCGCGAACTTTCTGATTACCATCACCAATGATGCATGGTTTGGGCAATCGGTCGCTCCCTATCAGCATTTTGGCATGGTGATTTTTCGTGCCATTGAAAATCATCTGGCCTTTGCTCGATCAGCCAATACCGGGGTATCCGGCTTCATCGCACCCGATGGGCGCATCCTTTCGGCCACCCCCATTTTTTCGCAGGAAGCCGTGGGTGGCCATATTCCGCTTCGATTCTCCTCGCCCTCTTTTTATACGCGATTTGGGGATGTCTTTAGTTGGGGTTGTGTTATACTGAGCGGAATATTATTGGTCAGGTGCCGTAGACGGAACCCATAAAATCCAGCATCGACTTTTCATCACCGATTAACCAACGAGAGGATTTTCCCCATGCTCGAGGATATCCGAATCCGAATGGAAAAAATCAACGATCACATAGAAGATTTTCGGAGGTATCTTTGACCTCCCTCGATTGACGTCAGAACTCGAAGAAATCGAGCGAGAGACCTCACAGCCAGATTTTTGGGACAAACCCCACCACGCCGCCAAAGTCGGTCGCCGCAAGGCCGATCTGGAGCGGCAAATTCATCGATTACAACAGTTGGAACAGCAACGCGATGACCTTCTCGCGATACTGGAACTGATCGGTGAACAGGACGACCCTGAATTAGAGGCGGAATGGAGCCAGGGCATCCAAGCCATCGAAACCTCTTTGGAGGCATGGCGATTAGAGCAATTATTGTCCGATGAACATGACCACAATAATGCCATCGTGAGCATCAACCCTGGAGCGGGTGGAACAGAGTCTCAGGATTGGGCTCAAATGCTCATGCGAATGTACCTCAGGTGGGCTCAAGAGCGCGGGTTTAAGGTTGAAACTATTGACTTGCAGCCGGGGGATGAAGCGGGAATAAAAAGTGCGACGATCGGAATTGCCGGACCCATGGCGTATGGATACCTCCGGTCTGAAGCTGGCGTGCATCGACTGGTCCGAATTTCCCCTTTTGATGCCAATAAACGACGCCATACGTCGTTCGCGGCCGTCGGGGTGTACCCGGAATTAGACGAGGATGTAGACATAACGATTGATGATAAAGATTTGAAGGTTGACACCTTCCGCGCGGGAGGAGCCGGCGGACAGAATGTGAACAAGGTGGAAACCGCTATTCGCATGACTCATCTTCCGACTGGAATCGTGGTGCAATGTCAGAATGAACGGTCTCAATTACAAAACCGACTGGGGGCCCTTCGTGTGTTAAAGGCCAAACTGTTCGAGCTAGAACAGCAGAAGAAAGATGAGGAATTTCAGAACATCGTCGGGGAAAAAAAAGATATCGCTTGGGGAAGCCAGATTCGATCGTATGTGTTTCAACCCTACCAGATGGTAAAAGATCACCGAACCAATTACGAATCAGGCAATCTCACCGCGGTGATGGATGGAGGGCTCGATCCATTTATTGAGGCATACCTCACGAGGAAAGCGGGCAACACGTCCCCCTCCCAAACCCCTTGACCGATAGTAGTGACCATACTTGTCACCCTTAAGTTGGCACCCATAGTGTTGGATTAACAACCCATAATTTATTTTCGCCTTTTCCCATGGATGAATTAAACGAACAGCAACAACAACGTCTGGAAAAGCTCCGTATTTTAGAAAACAAAGGCATACGCCCCTTCGGCTCACGCTTTTCCCCAACCCATACCCTCACAGCCCTTTTGCAACAGTACTCCTCCTGCTCGAAGGACGAACTAGAAGCTCATCCCATTCCTTGCACCGTGGCAGGGCGCATTGTAGCCTTACGACGTTTTGGCAAAGCTGGGTTTGCTGGACTTCAAGAAGATGGAAACCGACTGCAAATCTACCTCAAAAAGGATTTACTGAGTGAGGAGTCGTATGAACTCTGGCAGACCTTAGATTTAGGAGATTGGGTTGGGGTAGAGGGTCGGCTATTTCGGACAAAAACCGATGAATTGACCGTAGAAGTTCAAATCGTGACCTTTCTGAGCAAAGGCTTGCGACCACTTCCTGAAAAATGGCACGGGTTGACGGATGTGGAAACCCGATATCGTCAACGGTATGTGGATTTAATCGCCAACCCCACGGTCCATGAAGTTTTTCGAATCCGGAGTCGAATCATTTCAACGATTCGAGCCTTTTTAACTAATCGGGACTTTCTTGAGGTTGAAACACCTATGATGCATCCAATCCCGGGAGGCGCAACGGCCCGTCCGTTTGTGACTCACCACAATACCCTGGATGTTGATTTATTCTTGCGTGTTGCCCCTGAGTTATACCTTAAACGTCTCATCGTGGGAGGATTTCGTCGAGTATTTGAAATCAACCGGAATTTCCGGAATGAAGGAATTTCGACCATTCATAATCCTGAATTTACTATGCTGGAATTTTACCAAGCCTACGCCAACTATCATGATCTCATGGAATTAACCGAACAATTATTCGACCACCTCAGCCAAGAAATATGCGGAAGTTCTTGCGTAGAATATCAGGGCCAACGGATGAATCTGGCCCCTCCTTGGCCTCGCATCCCCTATTTTGAAGCTATCTTACGGGTAAATAACCTTGAGGAGGATGTCCTCCGCGACCATTCCAAAGCCATTCAAGCGGCCAAACACCTCAATGTCCCTGTTCCCCAGCCATCCCATCATATCGATCTACTGGTCCATCTGTTTGAAGAAACCGTCGAGCCGACTCTTATCCAACCAACCTTCATTACTGATTTCCCGATTGAAATTTCCCCATTGGCACGAAAGAAAGAAGGCCATCCCGCTCTCACAGATCGTTTCGAATTGTTTATCGGCGGTCGAGAGATCGCCAATGGGTTCAGTGAATTAAATGACCCCATTGATCAACGACAACGGTTCGAAGCCCAGGTGGCCTTGCGGGAAGCCGGAGACGACGAAGCCCACTATTTCGATGAGGATTTTGTCCGAGCCCTTGAATACGGCATGCCACCCACAGCGGGAGAAGGTATAGGCATTGACCGGTTGGTCATGCTTTTCACCAACCAAGCCTCGATTCGTGATGTGATTCTCTTTCCTCAACTTCGTCCGGAATCGCATTCATGAGATTACCGTACGAAATATTGGTAGGGTTACGGTACCTTCGCGCCAAACGTCAACAACGAACGGTTTCCTTAAATACCTTTATTTCCATCGCCGGAATAACCTTGGGTGTGGCCGCCCTCATTGGCACCCTTGGCATTATGACGGGGTTTAAAGAAGATTTGCAGGCAAAAATTTTGGGCACCACCGCACATGTTATTGTCCAGGAGCGTGGGATCAATGACATGGAAGGGTACAGGGAGCTCGTCCCAAAAATTGAGACCGTGCCCAATATTGTCGCTGCCGCTCCTTTCATCTTCAAGCAAGTGCTGATCACCTCCAAAACAGGGGTACAAGGGGTCATTTTACGCGGCATTCTTCCCGAACAAGAAACGAAGGTCACCGATCTACAGAACAACATGACCTTTGGGGATATCTTAGGCCTCGACCATCCGCATTTGGTTCTGTCTGCTTTTGAAGATGTCTCCGCCGCCCCCAAAGCGGCCACCCCTAAAGCTCGTCCGGGAATTATTCTTGGCAAAGAATTGGCGTTAAGACTGGGTGTATTTGTGGGAGATCCCATCAATGTCGTTTCTCCCGTCGGCCCCATCAAGTCTTTTACCATGACTCCAAAAATTCGTCCTTTTGTCGTGGTAGGGCTATTCGAATCGGGGATGTTTGAATATGATTCATCCCTCGCCTATATCAGCCTTGAAGAAGCCCAAAACTTTTTCAACCTTCAAGACAAGGTTACAGGCATTCAGGTGAAAGTGACCGATGTATTTTTAGCCAAAGACATTGCTTCGGATTTAGAAGCAACCCTGGGCCTTCAGTTCACGGCTCGGGATTGGATGGAATTAAATCGGAACCTATTTTCGGCATTGAAACTTGAAAAAACGATGATGTTTCTGTTGTTAGTCTTGATTACACTGGTCGCCTCCTTCAACATTGTGGGCACCCTCACCATGATCGTCAATGAGAAACAACGAGAAATCGCTATTCTCAAGGCCATGGGGGCTACTCCTAGGGCTATCATGCGGATCTTCATGCTGAATGGTGTGGTCATTGGGCTGGTTGGAACGTGCATTGGAGTGCCGTTGGGCTATACCTTTCTATGGCTCATCGAACATTACTTCACCTTCGATGCCTCCGTGTATTATCTATCGCGGATACCCGTTCATATCCTCCCCCTCGATGTAGTCCTTGTTGCCACCTCTGCCATTCTCATTAGTTTTATGGCCACCGTCTTCCCCTCTTGGCAGGCCGCCAAACTCGACCCTGTTAGCGCTCTACGCTATGAATGATCGGGATCAACACAGGGCCTCCCCTTCCATACCTCCTCTCGTTTTAGTAGAAGATCTGCGTCGCGCTTTTTCCATGGGCAATCAAGTCGTGCACGTCCTCAATGGCATTACTCTCAACATCCACAAAGGGGAAATGATCGCCATTATCGGAGCATCCGGTGCCGGAAAGAGTACCCTACTGCATATTATCGGGACCTTGGATCGTCCCTCGGGAGGACGGGTGTTATTCGAAGGGCGGGATATGTTCCAAGTCAGTGAACCACTGTTGGCCGACTTTCGAAACCGAAGCTTGGGGTTTGTTTTTCAATTTCACCATCTCTTACCCGAATTTACAGCCTTGGAAAATACCTATCTCCCCGCACTCATCCAAAAAATTCCCAAATCCACCGCTCGGGAGTCAGCTAAGGCCCTTTTGCATGAGGTGGGACTCTCTCACCGCTTAAATCACAAGCCGGGGGAGTTATCAGGTGGGGAACAACAACGAGTGGCGGTTGCCCGGGCTTTGATTCAAAACCCGAAGCTTGTTCTAGCCGATGAACCTACGGGAAATCTGGACACCCAAACGGGGGAAGAATTGTTTGGACTCTTACAGCAATTGAATGAAACGCACGAAACCGCTTTCGTCATCGTGACTCATAATGAAAAACTCGCCCTTCAAACTGACCGGCTTATTCATCTTCAGGATGGGCAAATTCTCGAAGACCGTCAATTAAGCCATCCATCTCCCACCACCGCCTCACTTGAAACTTCAACCCCGTATGAAGAAGCCTAACAACACCCTTTTCGTATGTGAACTGCACCTAATCAGGTTGTTGGCTTTCCCAAATTTTCCTTTGGGGTCGAATGCCTCATACTCCAGGCCAGGGTAATGAGAAGGAGTAACAGAACAACAGGGACAGGAAATGCGCCGGTTTCTCCAGCTCGCAAGTGTGTCACCGCAGCCCCAACCATCGTCGCAGACAACAGCAAGACCCCATAAAAACGGACTTGGCTAATAAACAAGCTAATGCCACCACCCACTTCAACAATCCCGACGATATACAGAAACCAGAGGGGATACCCCCATTCGGCAAAATGTCGAACTTGATTTGGATCTCCCACCAATTTATCGATTCCTGCCACGAAAAATAGAAGGCCCAACACCACCCAAAGTATTTTTTTAATAATTTCTTTCATTCTTCCCCCTTGAAAGAGTTGCAGCCTACGGAAACCTTGGCAGAAGTGGGTTCTGGCAAGGATAGAATCGGGTGAGAAGGCGGATTCAGCTTTTTTAACGTTTCAATAAGTTTGGCAATATCCGTATCAAACCGAGTGGTGGAAATTTCGATGGCTTGCCGACGGGCCAGGGGAGATCACCCTTCGGACAACATGGCAGCGATGGCATTTGAGCTCCATTCACCAGGACGGGAATCACACGAACATTGCGATCTAATGGGGTTTGGATTTCCAAATGTACAAAATCATGGGGATTCGTAATCCGCCGTTTTCCACCCTCGTCCGTAGCTTCCAGCCATTGTCGCCCGATAACCGCAAGCAAGACATTACAAGACCCCACGGCATTCTAAACCATTTTAAAGAAATCCACACCCGGCTCGAGGGTATCCAAATCCATGAATACTTGATCAGGTCGGAAGTGATGTAAAATTTGATCGTGCAATCTTCCCACGACATGAGGGCTATCTTCCCGGCGATAACTGATGAAAATGGCCGTCATTTTCCACCTCCTGAAAAAAGCCCTTTTATAGACTTAGTTGAAAAAGGCCTTATTCAAATAGGCTTCGATCGTGATCCTTGGGATTGAAAATTTTTCCTTCGTATTCAGAGTTAGGGAAGATTTGTCCTCGTTTTTCCTAAAATTATTCAGGCCACAAGCAGGAAATGTTCATTTTCCACCACCCAAATTCCGGAGAAACCTCTTTAAACCTTGGGATTTTTCCTAGAAAATTTTTGATTTAATATTCCCTTCCTCCTTTACGTTTCCAGGTTTGGAAGGAATCCCCTAGGAAACGTGAAAATAGTATCGAAAAGTAGGAGGAATGTGAAGAGGAGGCCATGTCCTCAGGGTTTCCCTCGCAATGGAGGAAGACCTCTGGACTCCATTACCTTCTAGGAGAAATTATTCGGCCATGGGTCCTGCATAAAAACGCAGTTCGCAACACAATCCCTCTCAGCTCCTATGGAGAGGCAACCCAATATTCGCCATAAAAAAGGGACGTTCATATCCGATGAACGTCCCTTGGAAAGAGCTATCGAAGATAGGTTGATCGATATACTTTATGGTGCGGCAGTAATCCGTCCTTTGATCTCGTCAAATGTGGCTTTGGGAATGACATTTTTGGCGACCAGCTCTCCTCGTAGTCGATAGGGTCGGTTTGAGACCACTTCTTCAGCTATATCCCGACTTAACCCCAGCGTCAAAACCAGGTCACTCACTGAAGCCGTGTTGATATTTATTCTATCCGAACCTATTTTGGGTAAGGATGGAGGAGTCGCAATCTTTGGAGCTTTGGGTTTTGATGGCTTAGCCACCTTGAGAGAGCCGGCGGACGAGCTGGAAGATTGACTGCTTTCGGTCCGTGAACCCAATCCCCCATCACCAAATTTTTCCATTCCTAATTCACGAGACTCCTTGAGTTCTTTTTTATATCGCAAGACCGTGTTTTTTAAAGCCTTGTTCTGCGCTTTGACCTTTTGATATTGATCGGTGATGACCCGAAGCTTCGTACTCAATTTGGCCCTTTCTTCATCCAGTTCACGCTCACGGGTCTCCAAAAGGGTGTGTTCGTTTTCTCGTCCTTCCTTGATGCGTTGAACTTCTGTCGTCATCACTTCTAGATCGGTGGAGATTTTTTCGTTCAACCCCTTTAAATTCCGAATCTGTTCATCAAGCGCCTCTTGATGCATACGGCTTTTTTCCAACTCTGCCTGGGCCGCCTCTAAATCGCTTAACGTGGAATCATATTTCGTCTTGGACACCATACAGCCCGACGTGGCCATCATTATGATCACCGCTATACTCACCCACTTGTTCATAACACCTTCCTCCTCCATGACTCGATTATTCTTCCCTGAAACTATCCAATTCCAACAGTTCTCATTTATTAAAGAAGCCTCTATACAAGGATGTATTGTATCTTCCTTGTTATGTCAAGATTGCCTGCCTGGCAAACAAGTTACGTAAAACTCCTCTAGAAATGCGAAACCCCAAGGAGGGTTATGAAACATACCACTGTGTCTGCCGGTCATTGAGTAAATGATTATAGGGATTGATA
The DNA here is from genome assembly GCA_965223495.1 of Nitrospirales bacterium. Lineage (GTDB taxonomy): Bacteria > Nitrospirota > Nitrospiria > Nitrospirales > UBA8639 > Nitrospira_E. Next base: position 2,876,771 of record OZ245001.1, read on the forward strand.
CGCTTATCCCGAGCTTGCGACACGTCAATGTCACAGAGGTAGAGGTCCCGTTCGGCCGGTGAAGCTCGATGAAGAATGTTGCCCTGAGGATCCACGACTTGACTTAACCCAATAAAATTCAAGGCCCGTTTGTCCCCTCGCTGTTCCCGCCCCACCCGATTGGCCGTTATGGAAAACACATGATTTTCCAAACATCGAGTCACCATCGCATCGGGGCAGTAGGGCAAGACCAGATTGCTGGGATGGCACAAAATATCGGCTCCCCTCAGGGCCAGGGTTCTCGCGGCCTCGGGATAAAACCAATCGAAGCAGACCAACAGTCCGACTTTGGCCCACCCTATATCCCAAACCTGAAACCCTGTGTTGCCGGGGGTAAACCAGATGGTCTCTTCTAAAAATAAATGCGCTTTTCGATACGTCCCGACGACCCCCTGTGGCCCGATTAATACGGCCGAATTATACAGATGGCCCTTATTCCTCTCAGCTAACCCCACCACGACGTACAGGGAACGTCCCCGAATAGCCTCAGCAATGCGTTTGCATGAAAGCCCCCCAGGAATTTCTTCCGCCAAGTCTCGGACTTCCTCCTTTGAGATAAATTGATACCCGGTGGTAGCCAACTCTGGAACCACCAACAGATCCCCTTGAAAAAGCTGAATAGCCTCTAAGAGAGAATTCCGGTTTTGATCAATCGCCCCAAAGACTGGAGCAAATTGAAAATACCCAACTTTCATGCTTTCTCACCAAGCCCTTCAATAAAAAAAGCGGGTAGAGTTTCCTCTACCCGCTTTTTTTGCCGGTTCCCAGAATGCTTAATGAACCTCTTTCATATGCATGACTGCACTTTGAGCATGCTTGGTACCCACTTCCGCATGGCCCTGCTCACCATGGTTAATGGCCTCCATTAATTCATGAACCCCCTCATCCAGGTGAGGATTTTTCACCTCTTTTTGGGCTTCTTGCGCATGCATGAGCGCTTCTTTGGCATGTTCGACTAACGCGTCGGCATGTCCCATCCCGCCATGTTTAGCGGCCCCCTGCGCATGGGCAATAGCTTCTGCTACATGAGGGTTGCCTCCGGCAAGGGCGGAAGAACTCCAGATGCCGAATGAGAGTAGCCCAACAATGCCCAGCAGCCCCATACCTTTAACGATCGTGCGAATACTCATCCCTGACCTCCTTCTTATAAATGGAAACGGTGAATGAATTGACCTGGGGGAGACGTACTGTATCCTCTCATGCCCACTCGAGAAGTTCAAGATGGTTTGGCCTGTTCCGGATTCGTCACTTTATAGAGTAATTTCACATCCTTTTCGGCGGGTGCGGCAAAATCTCTTGACCATTCCCACCATGATCCGGGATAGGTCTTCACGTGTTGATATCCGACGTAGCGCAGCATACAGTAAACCCATGCCGCCCGAACCCCACCTAAACAATAAGAAATTATTTCTTGCCCCTCCTGTAGGCCATGTTCATCAAATATGGCTTTAATTTGATCTGGAGGTTTGACCGTCGCATCTTTTTGCAAAAATTGATTCCACGGAATATTGATAGCCGTCGGGATATGGCCGGGCCGTGGAAGACCATCGATTTCCTTTCCCGCATACTCTTCCACACTTCGAGCATCAAGCAAGACCGTATTGGGATGGGGACTTTTCACGATTTTTTTTAGTCCCTCCTTGTTAATCATCAACTCTGGTTGTACCGAAACGGTAAAGTCTCCCATGGGAGGGGTAACCCGATCATGGGCAAAAGGGCGCTGTTCGGCGACCCATTTTACCCAACCGCCATCCAGGATCTTGACACTGGGATGGCCTAAATACTGAAGCATCCAAAACATACGTCCTTCATCGCCCCAATTATCAAAGGGATTCGAATAAATAACGATGTCACTGGATTGATGAATGCCTAATGCCCGAAGCCGTTGTTCCAATCGGCCGACGTCGGGATCCAGCACACCCTTGGCCACGGAAGTCGGATCGCTATATTCATGCCAGGTACTATTTACAGCCCCAGGAATATGGGAGCTATAGGCCCCAGGGCCTCGGACGTCAATAATCACTAAATCTTCTCTTCCCAAATTTTGAGACAAGGTTTCGGTATCAATAAAGAAATTTTCGGTTTCCATCTTTCCCTCTAAGAATGAAGCGAAGACATCTTTGTGGTCACTTGGTGATTCTGTTCGGTTCCCGAGACCGAACATCCCAGCCGCGGATCAGTGATCTGATCATCTAAGACGGCAGAGAGAGTCGCATCGAGAGGAAATTCTCGATCGTAAATCGTAAACACATAGGGATCTTCTGCGGTTAATCCATACTTGTGTTTTAACATCTCATGTTGATCATCGGTCAAGATATGATACCGAATTCTGGTTTGTACCCTCCACCCTCGGGAATCTTTCGGTATGTCGAAATCAAAGAGATAATCCCGACTGGCTAGCGGCAACAGACGGTTATCGTACACCTCCAGAATGACCGGCTGCCAAAGAATCCACCGTCCCATAGAATCTGATTGTTCATGAACCACTCGACCATGGGAATCCCGGACCAAGAACTCCACCGTAAAAAAGCGATCAGGGTCGCCTGTGGGAATCTTATGGCCTGCCCCGGCATTAATAAGCGTCAGCGTAAAGCTCATTGTCTCCCCCGGTTCCGGGTTAGGAGGATTCGCATGCACTTGGACCGCCACCGCCCGTTTTATCATCTCGGGATCATGTCCCCCTCGCCACAGATGCCGTCTCCCATAGCGAATGGGACTATTTTTGGCGACCGGCCGTCGCACTTCCGGCATATGACAACTTTGACAAATCAACCCCTTTTCCTTCATGAAAAATTTACCCTCATACTCTGAAAAGGTCCCGCAGGGTCCAGCTCGATAAAATTGCATGGGTCCGGAAACCACGCTATGACAGCGATAACAGATTTTTGTCGTTCGAAAGGAGGGATCGAATTGAGTGGGATGGGGGGCCACGGAATTATCATAAGGACCCAAGATAACCCCATCCCGTACGTGACAGGCCGCACATGTGACCCCTTCCTGCTGATAAGCGGGATCATAACGATAGTTCTGAATTTCAAAGGCCTTCTCCACGCGATCTCGTGGAATATCTTTTATGAGAGTCGGTTGTTGATTTTCCAAAGGAGTATGACAATTCAAACACACCCAAATGTTGTCATCTTTTTTCCAATACGCTTGAAAAAAAGGGTCCTGAAAGGCCTTGGCATGGATACTGGTTTTCCACTCCTTATAAATTTCTTCGTGACATTGACCACATTCTTCGGCTTTCAGTGATTGCAACCCCACCGGAACCTGTTGATAGGGAATAGCCTTGGCATAATCCTCCCGCAAACCAAATATTACCGTTGGACGAATTTCAGTATAAAATACATAAATTCCAATTCCTACGACCAGTAACAAGAAAACCCAGGCCTTAACACCCCAAGATCGTTTTCCTCGCATTTCAGACTTCATCCACCATTCTCTGCAGATGAGCACTGACAGATTCCGCCAGAGCGTTTAATTCATATCCTCCTTCCAAACAAGACACGACCCGACCCTCCGCAAAGGTCTGAGCGAGGGATAAGACAATTCCCGTCAATTCTCCATAGCCCTCGGCGGTTAAATCCATAGAACCCAGCGGATCGCTTCGATGAGCATCAAACCCGGCCGAAATCAGAAAAAACTCTGGTTGAAAGGCTTCCGCGGCTGGGATTAAAACTTTATGAAAAATCTCCAGGTATTCCTCATCTCCTTGCCCTCCTGAAAGGGGTACATTGATGGTTGTCCCCTCCCCGTCTCCCTCACCCGTTTCCGTCGCTCGCCCAGTGCCAGGATAGAAGGGGAATTGATGGGTACTAAAAAAAAGGATTGAGGGATCCGCATAAAACGCATGTTGCGTACCATTTCCATGATGGACGTCCCAATCCACGATCATCACACGCGATAACCCGTGATGGCGTTGAATATATCGTGCGGTAATGGCCACGGTATTAAAAAAACAAAAGCCCATAGCCTCATCTTTTTCCGCATGGTGCCCCGGTGGGCGTACAGCACAAAAGGCCTGCTGAATCTCCCCATTCATAATCGCGTCTACCGCAGAAAGGGCACCCCCCGTGGCCAAATAGGCTGCCCTCAACGTCCCCGGAGACATCGACGTATCTGAATCAAACGTGGCATAACCTTGGGAAGGCGCAGAACGTTCAAGTGTATCTACGTAAGAGGCTTGGTGGACACTCTCAATCCATTGCCGTTCGGCCTTCCTGGGAACGATATGGGTTAAGTGATCCCACAGGCCAGTCGACCTCACTCTGGCACAAATGGCTCTCAACCGGTCAGGAGATTCTGGATGGGCTGGGCCCATTTCATGGTCAAGATAGGCCGAATCAAAGACAAACCCCACAGGTCCCATAGCTATACCTTTACCATCTGAAACGACCCTGAGTTACCTGGAAAAGAATGCCACATTCATTAACATGCCAAAGAAAAATTCTCTTCCCGAGAATCATTGGAGATTGAGTACTTCATATGCTTATCAACAAAAAAAGTTCCCACACCCATTCAAACGAGGCCTTACTAATCTACCACGGACAGTGTAAAAATGGTGCTCGGCAAGGCAGCAAACCGGGAGGAAGCTGAGGCCTACTCGTTGAACAGGCGGGGCATACTTCAGGGTGCCACCCTAACATATCCCACGAACAATGAGACCGCATCCCAAAGGGTACATCCTTTGTTTTCAACAGCCCCTGGAAGGAAAAGCCGCATTGATCCTAGCATAGGCTCTACTCTTAGACAACGCAAAGACGGACGTGGTAGATTCATGTGAGCTTAACGGCCCCTTCTTCAATTTCCTTTAAATTTTCCTATGGCCAACCCAAAAATTGAACAGTTTAAAAAGGTCTTACAGCTCGACCCCAAAGATGAAACCCTGTGGTTTGGGTTGGGGAAAGCCTACATGAGTGATCAATGTTGGCCGGAGGCCGTAAAAGCTTTCGAACAATGCCTAGCAGTCCGACCCGATTATTCCGCTGCTTATCATGCCCTCGCACAATCATTTCACCATCAACAAGATTTTGGAAAATGCCGTTCGGCGTGTTCCAAAGGGATTGAGGTGGCGACCACTAACGGCGATTTACTGGTGATCAAAAATCTCGAAGACTTAAGAACTTCCCTTCCAACTTAGAGTTTCTTCCTTTACGAGTTTACAACTGACCTTAGAGAGCCCTTTCAATACGTTCACATTCTCGAGCGGTTAAGGGGTACTTTGCAAAGGCATTGATAGCCCAAAGTCGAATGCGTGGGTGCTCAGGAATTCCTAATGGTCTGGTGACCCAGGAAACCTGCTTGATTCGAATGGGGTTTCGAGATTCTTGGGCCGGTGCATTCCAAAACGTCAGAAGAAACCCACTAAATTGGGGGATTTCAGCCAAAATCCCGACGACCAGCCCTGCAATACGTGGCAAATCAAGAGGTCGGACCTTCGGACTTCGAATATTTTTTCGAGTAAGGTCCGGGACACTGACCGCAAGAATGACCGGTGCGCAATACCGTTCTAACTGCTTGGATTTTTCGGCCATACGCGCCATGAGCCTTTTCACGAGGGCTTGTTCAAAAAAGTCATCCCCGATACCCTCCAACGCACGAAAATCCTGGTCTCTTTGAGATCCCAGGGTTGATTGAATCAGGGTAATTTCAACAAAAAATCGATGACCCTCATCGTAACATTCCAAGTCGGCCGTGCGCCCGCCCGATGCCTCTAAAAATGAAATGGAGAAGCCGGCCTGGATCAGAAAGAATGCGGTTTCAACTTCGGCACGAGCTGAGGCCCCTTGACTATGAGGCCATTGAGTCATCTCATAGCCCAACTGCTCTAAACGTGCTTGACTTTCCGGTCCTCCACATATCCTGTGAAGGGCTTCCCATTGACGATAGGATTTTTCAATGGAGTCGAATGAGAGTCTTTTCATCACGAACCCCGCACGAGCCACACTCACTTCACACAAGGGGAAATAGGGAAATTAATGACAAATCAGAACAAAGACGTTGGTCACAAGGTCCCACCCTTCAGAAATGACTCCGATGAAATTATAGCGGAAATGAGACCGGGAATAAAAAAGAGGCAGGCCTACCGGGTGTACCTGAAAAACAGGGTGTTCACAACCATTCCTGTTTTCCGTTAACCGCGTTGGCAATGACCAATCGAAGACTATCCAAGTCTACTTTCTTGGTGAGAATTTCGAAGATACCCAACCTTTTCGCCTCCTTCACGTCCACGACCCCCGGATAGGCGGTCAACAGGATCACAGGAATATGGGGAAACCGGGGCAAGATGGACTGATAGGCTTCCAGACCATTCATTCCCATCATTTTATAATCTATGATGATCGCATCAGGGGATACGGAATTGCTGCTCAAATATTCCAATAACGATTCCCCGGATGCAAGCTCACAGACTAAAAAACCATCCCGTTGTAATCGCCTGGAAAGACTGGTACGCACAAAGGCGTCATCATCAACCAGCAACAACGAAATGGGAGAAGGTTCTTTACTCATGGGACCCACCCTACATGGAGGCGGATGTGCTGCGAGGAACATATGCGATTCGGGCATCGAAGACGTTTAACCTCAACCCGATCTCTGATACCACCACTTTGTTCCTTTCTCCAGGATATCGTCAAAAAAAATGAATGGACCAGCACACAATTCTGTGCGTTTTTGTCACACCGGAACATTGAAGGCATTCTTCTTGTCGGAATCTACAATTCATGGCGGGAACCCGGGGGCAGAACACGTGGAAAGACCAGATTGGGAACAGCAGAACCTTAGGATGCCTCCAAACTCAGCAGCCCAATGGTACGAATCTACGGTTGGGGCTTCCTGTTGATTCCTAATTTTTTCAGTCGACTTCGTAGGGTACTAGGATTCAGGCCTAAATGCTTGGCCGCACCTAAGGGACCGTCAATTCGCCATTCACAGGTCTCAAGGGCTTCCTCGATTCTCATCCGCTCTAAATCCTTGAGCTTGGTAGGAGGAATGGACATCCCCGTTTCTGGAGTGCTTTGAATTTGTGAATCATCAATTTGCAAGACGGCGTTATTTGAAAGAATCATGGCCCGCTCGATGATATTCTTCAGTTCTCGAATATTTCCCGGCCACGTATATTGCACGAGTTTTTCCAATGAAGCTTCTTCGATATCCTGACAAGGCCGTTTAAATTGCAGCCGGTTTTTTTCCATGAAATGCCGAACCAATAACGGAATGTCCTGCGGTCGATCACGTAAAGCCGGCACCTCGATGGGAAAGACATGGAGCCGGTAATACAGATCCGAACGAAACCGGCCTTCCCCAATAGATTTATTTAAATCCGCGTTCGTCGCCGCAATGATTCGAACGTCGACTTCCTGGCTTTGAATACTTCCCACCCGCTCGATCACCCCGTCCTGAAGGACCCGCAGCAACTTCGCCTGGGCCTCAACGGGCATTTCCCCGATTTCGTCAAGAAAGAGTGTCCCTCCATTCGCTAACTCGAACTTTCCCGGCCGAACCTGTTCCGCCCCCGTAAAGGCCCCCTTTTCATGTCCAAATAGCTCACTTTCCACCAAACCCGACGGCAAGGCCGCACAATTGACCCGAACAAACGGTCGCTCTTTTCGAGAACTCAACTCATGAATGAGGCGGGCCAATAACTCTTTGCCCGTACCGGTTTCCCCCATGATTAAAACGGAACTATTGGTCGGGGCGACGGCTTGAGCCAAATCCAAGACTTTTTTAAATTTCTGACTACTTCCCACCATGGCCCCAAAGTCATGGGAAATTTTTATTTCTTCTAACAAATACTCATTTTCATGGGTAAGTTTCTCTTTGAGACGATGGATTTCCTCATAGGCGCGAACATGGTCTATGGCCAAGGCAATCTGCGTCGCCACCTGGCGAAGAAATCCGAGGTTTTCAGGATCGGGATCTCCACATTCAACGCTCCCGATATTCAAACAGCCCAGACAGTGCTCACCAACCAGTAAGGGAAGGTTAATCATCCGACCCAACCCTTCCTCAAAATAATAGGCATCTTCTAGAAATTCTTGTTTTTGTTGAATGAAGGGACGTACATGGTGAGTGCGATTTTGGTAGACCCACCCCATAGCACTTCCGTGGCGGGGAATGATGGCGTCACACTTGAGGCGAACCACCGGCATACTCGTTTCTACGGCATAAAAACGAAAGGCATCGATGTCAGGATGGAACAAGGTAATGCCAGCCCGTTCCCAGGGAATGACCTGCTTGATATGACCCGCGATAGCCTTCCAAAGACCATCAGTATCCTTTTGAGAATTCAGGACATTGGTAACTTCAAGAAGGGTTTGATAGAAGGATTGTCTAATAGAATTAACAGCCATACCGGTTAAATGAACATCGTCAATCGCCTGCCTCAAATTCCTGGTGTCTGAGGTTGGGATGAATTCGTATTTTTGGAAATTGCCTTCAATAAGAATGATGGAATTTTAATTTTTTAAATGCAAATAAAAGACCATAATGAAATTTCTCATCCCTTTTCGATTTTAAAAAAATTTCTGCCATTCTTTCTTAAAATTTCAAGGAAAAAATTTTTACTTTTCCTCTTAAAAACAATGATTTGTAAAAATTATTTATGGATTTTGTTAAAAATAAAAACTCCAAATTATCTCAGGAGAAATAAGAAAATTTTATTAATATTTGTTACTTGAACTCACTGTGCGAAAATGCACAGTGCGCATGTGCTCAAATGCTCGTTTTTTGGCGGGTGTACCTATGGAATGGGAGATAAAAAAGCAGGGAAGGGGAGTTCCCTTCCCTGCTTCTTGGCGTTTGCGCCGATCTGACCTTACAGCCAGTTCACCCGTTCCGCCGGACGAATGTAAATCGGCTCTTCCACTTGCTGCCGGACCGCTTCCTTGCCCGACTTGTTGAAGCCCAACACCGTGTCGTTGTACATCTCAAACTTCCGACCATGGATTTGGGTTTCGAACACTTTCGGGCCCGGAATCACGTCATACCGGAAGATAATCTGTTGGCTCGCCCGCCACAGCTGCAGCACCGCCAACAATTCCCGGCTCGGCACCAGATACTTCTCAATCGCATTGTCCACGCCCGGCCCAAACATCTGCCGGATGTAGCCCCGGGGCGCTTGCCGCGGCGGAATGTAGTACCCGTTTGGCTCCGTGCCCCATTGCGGGTACAACGGCAACGCCACTTGTTCCACCCGAATGGCGTAATACAACGGATTCCAGCGATCTTCCGCCCACAACCCGTCATCGCCCACTTTCACCAGCCCTTGCAGCCGGATCTTGCCGACGCAGGCCGCCATACACCGCGTCTCCATCGGCTCCCCGCCGGTCAGAGGATCTTTGCCCTCCACCCGCGGATAACAGGCAATACACTTCTCCGACACCCGCGTCGTCCCGCGGTACATCGGCTTCTTAAACGGGCATTGCTCCACACACTTCTTGTAGCCCCGACACCGGTTCTGGTCAATCAACACGATCCCGTCTTCCGGCCGTTTGTAGATCGCTTTGCGCGGACACGCCGCCAAACAGCCCGGATACGTACAGTGATTACAGATCCGTTGCAGGTAGAAGAAGTACGTTTCATGCTCCGGCAAGCTGCTACCGGTCATCTTCCACGGTTCTTCTTTCGTGAACCCGGTCTTATCGATGCCTTCCACGATGGCCCGCATCGACGTCGCCGTATCTTCATAAATGTTCACGAACCGCCATTCTTGGTCCGTCGGGATGTAGCCGATCGCGGCTTGCCCAATCTTGGCCCCCGCATCGAAAATCGTCATCCCTTCGAACACGCCATACGGCGCATGGTGCTTGCGGCCCACCCGCACGTTCCACACTTGGCCGCCCGGATTGACCTGTTCGATCAACTGCGTGATCTTCACGTCGTAGAACTGCGGATAGCCCCCATACGGCTTCGTTTCCACGTTGTTCCACCACATGTATTCCTGCCCTTTCGAGAACAGCCACGTCGACTTATCCGCCATCGAGCAGGTTTGACACGCCAAACACCGATTGATGTTGAACACAAACGCAAATTGCCATTTCGGATGCCGTTCCTCATACGGATACAGCATCTTCCGGCCTAAGTGCCAATTATAAACTTCTGGCATGGTTTCCTCCGTTTCTTAAAAATGCATTCAGTATTATTTGGTCACCAATCATCATAAACTAAGATAAAGGGGAGGCTGGGAAGGTGTTAGCAATGTTTCTTTCTAGACGTCAATCAAGAAAAAAATCCCCAGCCTCCAACTCCATCGCCTTACACCTTAATCTTAATATGATCACCCTTGAGCCATTTGATCATGAACTCATTCTCCTGGCCAGGAGTGAACCCGGTGCGAACCGGTTCCCACGGGCCGCGCCCGCCGATGCCGCCGTCTTCCGCCTTGGTGATGCGGATGAGACATTCTTTCGGCACCGTATTGACCGCGTGGTTGTCCACTTGGTACCCAAATTTAAACTTCCACGCCACCGCATGTTTGCCCGGCAGGGAGTCTAACTGCTGCATTGGCATCAACCAGTCGCGGGTAAACGACTGTTGCGCCCCATACCGGAAGTTCGATTGATACCCGGTGTCCAAGGCAATCGCGCGCCCGTCCGGCCGCGTTTCATGCCCTTTGACCGATTTGGCCGTCCCCACATACGGCGCATGCTTGGCCATCGTCACATGGTACGGGAAGGCCGGGTTGTACTTCGCCCGAATCATCAACCGCGCCACTTTGTAATAGGGGTCACTCGGCTTCCAGCCCCGATACGGCCGATCCACCGGGTTGCCATCGACGTACACATAGTCCCCGTCGTTGATGCCCCGATCTTTCGCCGCTTGCGGGTTGATATGGATTTGATGTTCCCCGACCCCCGGCGTCCGTTTGTCCATCCGATACGCATCGCCGAAGTTCGACTCATACATCTGCACCCAGTCATTGACCGACCATTGACTGTGCACCCGATGCCGCGTCTTCGGGGTCACACAATAGAATTGATACCCCTTCTCCCACAACGGGTTGGAGTACCGCTTGATTTCCTGCCACGGCAACTTGATGTTCCGCACCGTCTTGTCATCATGGTGCTGCGCCGTGATGGGAATCCCATAGTCATCCGGGCGCACATACGGGTTCGTCGACATGATCGCATTCGGCAGGTACGGCGTCGCTTCCGTCCCTTCCCGGTGCGAGATGAGGTTCTCCCCATACTCAATCGCTTCCGGCTCGACCCGATAGTTCTCATACCGGCCTGTCCGCGTCCATTGGGGTTTCGACTCGTTCGTCTCTTCCCAGAACGGGTGCCGCGGATACGTCCGGCACATCACCATCCAGCCCTTCTCGGACTTCAACATGGTATCCACGCTGTAGCCATAGCCCGTCGAGCTGGCGTCCAACAACCGTTGCACGTACACGTCCACCCGATTGTCGTACACAAACTTGAAGTAGTCCCGGAACCGCCCGTCGCCCGTCATTTCGGTCAACTTCGCGGCCACCCCGGCCACCGTATCCAGATCGTTCCGCGTGTCATACAACGGCCGAATGCCGCCTTTCCACACCTGGAACCACGGGTTCGACACCGTCGCCGTGTGCTCCGGATAGGTAAACTCCATCCACGTATTCACCCCCATCGCGATATCGTTATGATTCACGTCCGAGGTCATTTCCACATCCTGCGTCACCAACGTTTCAATGTGCGGATCCACATTCTTCACCATGTCATAGTGGTGTTTGGCGTTGTTCAACACGTTGACGTTGGCCACCCACCGGAATTTCGACGGCGTCGGCATGTGCGTCTTCCCCGTGAACACCCGGCGACCATACTTCGGCGTATTGACGATCAACGCCGTGTCCCCGTGGTTCCAGTACGCCACTTCTTCCCCGTAGTAATACCCTTTGACATGCACTTCTTTGCCATGCACATTGGCGTCCGTCGTGATCTTAAACGGATTTTCCGCCGTATGCGTGCCCAAGCCGCCCCCACCCCACGGGGTCGCATTCCAGATCCCCGCTTTGTAGTTGCCCGCCCAGGTATGTTGGCCCGTCCCAAACTTCCCGACGTTGCCGGTCACGATCAACACCATCGCCGCGCCCCGCGCGATGATCGTTTGATGGAAGTAATGGTTCGTCCCTTCCCCGTTGTGAATGGCATGCGGTTTAATCGTCCCCGAATCCCGCGCCCACCGCACAATCAGGTCTTTCGGCGCCCGGTTGATCTGGTGCACCGTATCCAAGTCATAGTCCTGCAAGTGCACTTGGTACATCTGGAAGACCGGCATCACGTCCACTTCCCGCCCATTGAGCAGCTTCACCCGGTACGTCCCCGTCAGGGCCGAATCAATGCCGCTCTTTTTGTAGTGCCAGCCCACCAATTCCCGATGCAGTGGGATCGCTTGGTTCTTGTTCAAATCCCACACCATGAAGCCGCCCAACCGCGCGATCTTCGAGGGATTCAACGTCTGCACTTTGCCCGAATAGCTCTTGGAGAAGTCCGGGAACGCATAGTCCTTGATCACTTCCCGCGGATCCAAGTACTGCAACGTATCCGTCCGCACCAACAACGGCATGTCCGTATACGCTTGGCAGAAATCATGGTCATACATGTTCTCATCGAAGATGATCTTCATGGCGCCCAAGAATAACGCCCCGTCCGTTTCCGGCCGCACCGGAATCCAGTAATCCGCCCGATAGGCCGTCGGATTATATTCCGGCGTGATCACCACCACCCGCGCGCCCCGCTCGATACTTTCGAGCTTCCAGTGCGCTTCCGGCATCTTGTTTTCTACGAAGTTCTTCCCCCACGAGGTATTCAACTTCGAAAACCGCATGTCGTTCATGTCTACGTCCGAGGCCTGAATCCCCGACCAGAACGGATGCGCCGGGTTTTGATCCCCGTGCCAGGTGTAGTTCGACCAATACCGGCCCCCTTGGGCTTGGTTCGGCTTCACTTTCCGAATGTACGTATCCAATAACGCCCCGCAGCCCCCATTCATCCGCGTGATCCCCATTTTGCCAATCACGCCTAAAATGGGCATCCCCGCGCGGAACTTAAAGCACCGCACCGCCGAGCCTTTCGTCATTTCGATCATTTCCGGGGGATAGCCTTGTTCCCGCAACCGCCGGGCCCCCGCTTCGCCCGAATACCGCTCGGCAATGATGATCATCGCTTTGGCCAGGTACGTCAGCGCCGTATCCCAGCTCACCCGCAACATGTCATCCAAGTACCGCGCATTAAACTTGTATTTCGTCATCACGTCGGGCGTGAACTCGGGACTGCCATCATCCATCCACGCTTTCCAGCCCCGCCGCATCAACGGCCCTTTCAGCCGATACGGGCCATACACCCGCCGATGCATCGTATACCCCTTCAGACACATCCGCGGATTATGCGCGAACGTGCCCCGATTGCCGTACAGATCTTCGTAGGTTTGGTGATCGTAGTTCTGCTCCACCCGCATCACCACCCCGTTGCGCACAAAGGCACGTATCCGACAGGCATGCGTGTCGTTCGGCGAACAGCACCACGTAAAGGAGCTGTCATACCGATACTGATCGTGATACACCCGCTCCCACGACCGGTCGGGATATTCCCCCAAGGGATTGCCCACTTCGATCACGGGTTGTAACGCGGTGAGGGCTAACGCTTTATCCGCCAGCGCCACCGCAGCCACGGTCCCTGCCGAGACCTTTAAAAATTGGCGTCTAGAAAGAAACATTGAACAAACCTCCTTTTAAAAAATTCTCACTCGGAGAAAATAAAAAAGAACAGGGCTACGACAGGATCCCTCTGTCGTGTAAATGGTGACCTCCTTTCTTTTTCCTCATAGATGATCAATCATTTATAAGAACGTGACACGAATCCATTGTTGCCTAAAGCAGGCGATAGCCTTTTGTGCAATCCTCATTCCGACAGAAACTCTTTTAAAAAAAAACATGTAAGTTGTTGAATTTTATACTAAAAATGTTAATTTTCCTCGACGTTCATTAAATGGGGAAAAGTTTTCCCCATTGAAACTTCAATGGCAAAAAATCATTTTTTCGCGGAATTTCAAAGGTGTTACAAACCGAAATTTTGATACCAAAAGGTAACATCTAGGAAATTTTTTAATTCGGTTGGCACAGACCCAAGGTAGGAATAAAAGGGGATTTCGTTCCTTGAACGACTCAATACGCAGAAAGTTTAGATTTTATTACCTAAGTTATTTCATTAATGAGATAGATCCTCCACAACAGCACACAAAGGGGACAGATCTACATCCCCCATGTCGGGCTTGCCCGGTGTATCCATATGAGTAAAGACCATTCTTTCTTTTAACACCTACCTCACTCTCCTACTTGACTGTTAATGATAGCGAGAAAATCTGAAAGACCGATGTTTCCACCCGAAAGGATGGCCCCCACTCGCTGCCCTCGCAATCGGGGTTCTCCCCGAAGAATCGGACCCAATACAACCGATGCAGATGGCTCCACCACCATTTTAAGATTTTCAAAAGCAGCTTTGATCCCTGAAACGATTTCCTCCTCTTCTACTATCAGAATGTCGCTCACATGATCCCGTAGAATGGCAAAGGTCAAATGTCCTAAGCTGGTGCGCAGGCCTTCGGCCATCGTATCAGCAGGATCGGGACGAAGAATTCGCCCTTGATTTAAGGAGGGCAAGGCATCTAACGCCCTCGAAGGTTCGCATCCCATCACCTGAATCCCCGGACGATGCCCATGAGCAGCTAGGCAAGCGCCGGAAAGAAGGCCCCCTCCACCGATTGGGGTCAACACCACATCCAGGTCAGGCACCTTCTCTAAGAACTCCCACGTGACAGTCGCCTGCCCAGCGATAACATGAGGGTCATCAAAGGGATGGATAAACACCCCGCGTTGGTGTCGAGCGAGGTCTTCTAACAATTCCTGCCCGCGCTGTCTGGTTGGAACCACCGATACTTGGGCTCCCCACCCCTCCACCCGAGCACGTTTAAACGGATTAACCGGCTCGGGCATCACGATATGAGCCGAAAATCCCAATAATTGGCTGGCGAAGGCCACCCCCTGAGCATGATTGCCTGAAGAAAGGGTTATAGCCCTATGAAAGGGCGCGGTCGTCTCGGTTTGCACGAGGGCATTGTAGGCTCCCCGAAATTTGAAGGAGCCGGTCAGTTGCAGATTTTCACACTTCAGATAGACGGTCCCCCCACAGCGTTCATCCAACCAGGGTGATCGCAAGACCGGGGTACGAACCGCAACACCCTGCAACACTCGAGCAGCGCGTTGAATATGGGAGAAAGAGGGAAGGGCCAAGGGGAAATCAATTTGATCGTCATACCATCCCAAGGTCATTCCCCTATAAGTTTGAGGGAGCTTTTTAGGAGGAGGAAGCTCCTGGAGGGCGCTTGAGCTCCTCAAGGGCAAAATGTTTGGGAAGAAGGACTGGAATGACCAGTCCGATGGGATCCCCTCGATAAATGGTGGTGGGCTCTTTAATTCCAGGATCCAACTGAATAAGAAAGTTGGTCACAAATGCGTCATAATCGGGCAAGAAATCATACAGATTTGGCGTGAGTTTATACTCCTGGGTTTTAATACCCTCCCAGACAGAAAAGGTGCGTTGGGGAAAATGATAGAAATGATTCGGCATATCCTTCATCATCATGCCCAATTGCTTGGGGTAATAAAACCGGATACCGCAACACAGCTTGGGGAACCCACTGTTGAGGATGGTATCCACATACATTCCTGAAAAGGATTTGTATCCCAAAAGGCGCTCTTCCGGAAGAATTGGGGGAGATTGCCACTCAAATCCTTTCCCTGCACGACGAATTCGACAATCGGCAGGGGCCCGAATAAGCCAGCCATACTGCCCAACAAACCGAACTGGGCCACAATCATCCGGGATGACCTTGTAGCCGCTCGCCGCTAATTCACGTTGTTCTGGTAAGGCCATTCCGGTCATGAGGGGACGATGAGGATGAAAATCCATCTTTAACCGTTCTGGCGGAAAGGCGGTAGAATACTCTTTTTCCCAATAAATGGGCCATTTGTGATCGGTACTGCCGGGCAACTCATCCATAAGGTTTTACCCCGTATAGGGAAACACAAATTAATTTTATGGCGAAATCTTCCAAAACGTCGGATAGGATTCCCAATTTTCCCAAATACTCAGAAAGGATACCTAAAATTTGCGCGGCCACAGGGGGGCAAGCTCGAATGTACCTCGCCTGAGCATTGAGGCGTTTTCTTATGGTCGCTGCCCTTGTTTCATCAGCCTGGTCACCTCAGCGACTCGCTTTCCCAGAGCCCAAGCTTGGGCCTTTTCCTTTTCATCGATGCCAGGACTATCTCCCTCTGTGGTCGCAGAAGCCCCGAAGGCTCCACCGTCGCTCACCACAATCATTTGATTCCCTAACATGGCCGCTAAAATCGTCAGCATCGTGATTTCTTTCCCACTGGATACCTGCCCTCCGGTGGCAAAGGCTGCCCCCACCTTATTGCGCATTTTAAATTCGGGGAATACCCCAAACTCAAATTGCCACCGATCAAAAAAGGTCTTGACCTCTCCTGCCATATTGGACCAATAGACAGGGGAACCAACCACGATCCCATCACTTTCAAAGAGCATCTCTTTCGTGACTTTTCCAACATGTTCAAGAATCACCCGGGTCTGAGGAACGGACCGAGCCCCCTCTACCACACTTAACGCCATCATTCGGGTGTTTCCGGAAAGCGAATGATAGGTCACCAAAATTTGAGTGGTTTGGGAATCACTATGAGAGTTTGAATGGTCCTGAGCCTGACATGGTCCCCCGACCAACGAACAAAGTAGCACACTCAGAAAGATGAGAGATGGGACCTGGAATTTCGGGCCTATTGATGGAACGAAAAACACGGGGAAAGAATGGTCAGAGGTGACAGACTAAGAAAAGACTAGAGCACATAAATAGAGAATCGGTGTTACCGCCGCTCAATTTCCTCATCGTATTGTTCTTCCACCGATACATGGGTCAGGGTGCCCCGGTAATCGCACTTATGACATCGAACACGCCATTCCTCAATCCATTTTTCTTGGACGAACGTCTGATGGCATTTTGGGCACACAAACACCCCCTTCACATAATGGACCTGCTTTCGATACTTCATCCCCCAATCCTCCAAAATTGAAATGAGACCAAAAGATTACCCTGCCATAGCCCATTTCCTCATTGCAACTCCCAGGAATAATGAAGAAATTCCATCATGTACCCTCTTTTCCAAATTTAATTCCCAGCCAAAGGGGGCCTTCGGATTGAGATTCGGGATCAACCGCAAAGACACCCTGGGGAGTATGTTCAAACAATATATTGGGGGAAAGGTTCGGACTTTGCCCCTCACTCAAAAATTTCCCGATTTCTTCAATCGGTGACGGTGATAGGATTGCAACAACTTCCCAGACAGATTTTTCCACCTCTTCCGGGGGTACTTGGTTCAGGAAGAATTGAAAAATTTTATGGGGGAGAACACGAATGCCTTCGGAAGCCTGTTCCAATCCATTTGATGGACTTGGCCGCAAAGACTGCCATTTTCCCTTTCCGAGGGAAGCGAAGACATATAGATGACCAGCCACATTGGATTCCATTTCCAACGTTGTGTTACCGGAAAATTCTTCCTTAAAATTTTCATCCATGGTTTCAGTGAGTTCTTTTTCCGACCCCCGATCCCTGATTATTCGATACCGAATCCCTTTCCTTAGCCCTGATGTGGACTGCCGAATCTTATCGTCCATGGAATCCAAGGGCTTTTCTTGTGGCAGCGTCTTAGTTTCGGAAAGATCATTTAGTCGAAAAGCACCCCGTTCCATCGTTTGCCCCTCTACCATTGCCTTATTTTTTCGGTTTTCTCTTGCCCCATAAAATATTGCGCGAACATCGTAGATGGCAGAACGTTCCTTTTTCCTTTCCAATTCCGCCAAGAAGGGGGAATCGACAAAGGAATTGTCACTGTCAAAAAAAGTCTGTTTTTCGGGAATCCCCGGCCCTTGATCCACTTCAGAATGTTTCTGAACCTCTGAGTGGTCGGCTCGTCGAGACACTGGCTCTGATCTTTCCGTAAGAACGGCATCTAAGCCTTCGGTTTCTTTTGGAAGAGTGGACGGAGTGCTCTTTAGTCGGGCTCCTTTACCAAGAAGTCCCTCGGGCTCTAAGGAAGATGCCCGTTCCTCCAATCGTTTGGGCTCGGAAACCGCTGGGGGAAGGACGGGAGTTGAGGCCGGGATTGAATCTGATACCTCAGGTTCCCGGGAAGGTTCCCCAGATTCAGGAAGACCTTTCATTTTCAAGCTGCGAGCCCCATTTTTTTGAGGCGGGCTCATCACTTCGCCAGGGCTTTCCTCTTTAATAGCTTCCAATGCCACGTGTTTTTCTTGACTCTTAAGAGGGTGCCATTCCTTCTCAAATTGCCAGGCAAAAATGAGAACCAACCCCAGGGCCGCGATACTCCCTGCCCAACCTAAAGAGGAGGTGGGAAGGACCCACCCAAGCTTTGAGCCCGGCGACAAGATTGAATCGGAGGGCCTCCCAGACTCCTTTAAGCTGGCCAAAATCTTCCGTCGGTCTTCCGGATCGGCCAGCATGGCTTTTAACTCTTCCTCGTCGGCCAGGGCATCAAAAAGTTCCTGATTGTGTAGGGCCGCCTGAAACAATTGACGTTTCTCCTCTTCAGTGAGGGTATTGGTGGCATAGCCCCCAAGAAGATGGTCCCAGGACCCCCTCATGAGCGTACCCGCATATTCTTCTCTTCCCGGGATTGGAGACTTGACTGACGTTCCGGCTCCCCCTCCCATTTACCTCCCATGAGATTGAGCAATTGCTTCCGACAACGTGAATCCCAGGTATAAATTGTGTTGATGGACCGTTCACCCAAAATCTCCCGAATTTCCGGAAAAGAATGTCCCTCTAATTTTAAGCGAAACAATTCTCGGCATCGCTCGCCCAACTGCTGAAGCACCTCAATGAACTTGGCCACCCGCTCCTTTTGTTCAGCTTGCACCAGAGGACCATCTGCAGGGTCTCTTAGAGAAAGTTGATCGACCGGTTCTGAATTGTATTCACCCCGTCGAATGATTTTTCGATGACGGTCCAACATTTTGTACCGAAGAATTTGAAAGGAAAGGGGGACCAATTCGGTCAATTCTGTAACCTCTGAATACTTCTCATGTAAAACCATCAGGACTTCTTGAGTCACATCCTCCGCACTGTCTCCTAAACCTCGTGATGTCGCGAAGGCCACAATCCTTTCACGAAGTCTTTCCAATATCACCTGAAGGCGTATTTCTGGCACTCCATCATCCATTTTCCGCACGGGCTCTCTTCTTTACAAAAAGCACCTTCACCATCAATCGTACCACTTCTCCCCCAACGGCGGAATTTTTCCAGGGCTATCTAGGCCTCTAGAATAATTCTCAGGGGATTACCTGATGGATCCCTTCGATTTCCTCAATGACGAGCAATAATTCCGCCAGAATTTATTAAAACCTGGGTACGACCGGGTAGACTGGGGCAAAAATCTCAGATGAGAATTTTCACTAACAGTGGCAAAAACGAGATAAGTTAATGGGCGGTGAGATAGACTGCGATGCCAAGGATGGCCAGACTCAGGACGACAATAGACCGTTGGACCCACACCACCTTTCCGGAGAACATCAACAGTTGCCCTTTCGGGTTGTGTCCTTTCGCCGTTACGCCATAGGGATCCAGGATTAGATCATGGACAAAAATAAGCCCTCCGACGATGGCAAAGACAAAAAGCTTCAGCATCATGATTAATCCCCAACTGGTTTCAATGCGCGCCGATCCACTTTCATCCAATAATTGAGAGGCCCCCGTAAAAATGAGTACCATTAAACTCACCCATCCGACTGTTTTGAATCGATTGCCCATTTTTTTCACGAATTCCAGGGATTCGGCTGAGGGCAACGGTCCCTTTTGATCTTGAAGACAAGGCCGTACCGCCAGAAGGAAAAATAACCACCCACCGATAAATGCGATGGCCCCCACTAGGTGAATCCAGGTCACGACATAATCTGGCATAGTCCCTCACTCATCGTTTTGCCCAATGACATCACCTTTCAATCATAACGATCGCCAAAGGGAAAGACCACCGATGATTGAGGCAAAACGGTATTCCCGAATCTTTTGGTCCTTCCCAATTCTGAGTTACAGTAAACTCGGATAATTTCTGAGTGCTTGGATCTTACCCTTTCCCAAGCCTCCGCCCCCATTATTCACAGGAGGCTGTGCAGCACTCTACCTGACAGGATTTTCCCCCTCTAACCTCACGGAGAGTACCAATGATTGACATTCCCAGCTTACGACCCGAAACCCGCTATGGGATTCCCACGGCGGATCAAATGTTGTTCAATCGAGAATATATCGTCGGGTATTCCTATTTATTCAGACAAGCCCGGTTCACCATGGAAGTTATCGATCCTTCAAACACCCGCGTTGAAGTAGACCGGATGAACAGTTTTCGGCCAGATCTTAGGATTCCGGAGAAGTTTCGAGCCGATCTGATCGATTACAACCGCTCAGGACATGATCGGGGTCATTTGGTGGCCAGTGCAGACCGCCGGGCCACAGAAATTCGCAATAGCGAAACCTTTCTTTTATCGAATATTTCCCCGCAAAAACCCGGATTCAATCGGGGGATTTGGAAACGGCTCGAGGAGAAAGTTCGGGACCTGGCTAAAATCTACGTAGAGGTGTACGCCATTTGCGGCCCGTTGTTTGATATCGGGAAAAAAATCGAAGTCATCGGCGAGGGGGATAAAAATGAAGTCGTCATCCCCATCCCCCATGCTTTCTTTAAAACCATTCTAGCGGAAAGCGTGAAAGGGCGGTTAAAACTTTGGTCATTCATTATTCCCAATCACAACTCCCGAAAACCTTTGTCCCGTTTTCTCTGCCCGACTACAGAGATCGAACTCCGTTCCGGGTTGTCTCTTTGGGATCGTTTGCGGGGAGAAGCGACGGAAAAATTAAAGGATAAAACCCCCGCACTATGGTAACGTGCGGGGAGGCGACCCAACAAAGAGTCTCGAATACCTTAACTTTTCACATTTCTATCTCATTGAGGAAAATCCATGCTAAGCCTAACTGGCATTCATCAACCCCCTCAGCCTTTTTTCCATCGCTCCTGGATTCTTCTATTGTTTTTTTCTCTGCTAGGGGGTTGGGTCTTCATGCCCAGCCTCGCTGGGGCCTCTGAAAACGATAAAACCCGATGGAATAACAAATACCAATCCGAGTCTTACCTCTTCGGGCGGACTCCCGTCCCCTTTTTACGAGAACATGTGGAACTCTTGCCCAAGGGCCAGACCCTAGACCTGGCGATGGGAGAGGGAAGGAACGGAGTATATTTGGCCACCCAGGGACATCAGGTGACGGGTGTAGATATTTCAGAGAAAG
The DNA here is from genome assembly GCA_965223495.1 of Nitrospirales bacterium. Lineage (GTDB taxonomy): Bacteria > Nitrospirota > Nitrospiria > Nitrospirales > UBA8639 > Nitrospira_E. The sequence continues at coordinate 2,898,212 of OZ245001.1, forward strand.
GCTTACAAAAAGCCGAAGCGTTGGCCAATGAACAAGGGGTTAAGGTCAAGACAATTGTCGCGGACCTGGAGTCGTACACGATTCCTCCGAATACGTTCGATGTGATCCTCTGCACTTATTATCTCCAACGCGATTTATTCCCTAAAATAGCCCAAGCCTTAAAACCAGGCGGGATAGCCCTCATTGAGACCTACACGACCGCTCACCTTCAATATCGACCCCGTTTTAACAAAAACTATCTTTTGCAACCCAACGAATTATTAACGATGCTGCCCGGTCTCCGTGTTCTTCGCTAACAGGAGGTGGATACCGGTCATGCCGCCTTTGCAAGCATCCTGGCTGAAAAGGCTCGATAAGGGTACCTGTCCACTCCTGACACGAAAGGTCCACACATATTTTCTCCCTTTTCGATCATTTCACATCCTTTAGACCCAGAAACTTCCTTGGATGTGTTTGACGGATATCCCACCATCGGCTTTCACCTGGTACGGAAGGTTCGCATCCACGTATGGATGAACGTGACGAACACGAGAAGTCCGGCGCGCAAAAGGTCCCAACAACAACACCAGCTATGATCTTGCGGCTTTTCCAAGAGTTGGGGTAGTCTTGCAACTCGCTCGATTTGGATACTCGATTCTGGTGAATCATCATTCTCATTCCTCATGAACGAACTTGCATCCTCACCATCTCTGGACGACTGGTCCACTATTCCCCCTGAACCCTTAGATGGGGATATCCTGAACCAGCGGGCCTGGCGCATGCCCGACATCGTCATCTATCAACATGCGGATGATGAATGGTGGGTGGCGCCTCTGGATGAGGAACTGCCGTTGGTCCGATTAAACAGAATGGGGGCCACCTTGCTGGGGGCTATGGATGGTCGCACGACCATCGGTGGTTTGTTGAACCAATTCGGCAAATGGGTATGTAGCCCCTCTCAGCAAAATGGCCGGTGGCACTTGGAGCGATGGGCTCACCCCCGTTTCTCCCTCGCCTATTATGGGACTGAACCACCCAGCGGCCATAGTGCCGAGGCCAAATGGGATCTCCTGTTACAAAAAGTGCGAGAGGGATGGCACCAAAATGTTTCGGCTGAAACAGAAGATCACCTTTCAAAATTTCATGTCCAAGGGATTCAGGGGCCTCACGGACATTTTGAAATCATCGAGACCACGGTTTCTCATCTCTTTCGTGAACCCTGTGAAGCGATGCAGGGCCTCACTTATGGGCGTCTTCTCGGAAAAACCCTTCGACAGATGGGATGGCTTTCCCCTAAACCCCACCGCATTGTCGAAGTTGGCGCCGGCCTCGGCTATGTTTCAAAGGAACTGGCTGGAGAGTTTACTCCAGATGAACGACGGGATATTCAATACACGTTCCTTGATTTGACCGGTCCCTTTCTGGGATCTCAAACTTCCCTCGCTCGCCAAGCCGGCTGGAATGCCACGGCCATTCAAGGGAACGCCGAGCGTATACCATTAGCGGACCAGTCCGTTGGCCTGTTAATCGATAATGAAAATTTAGCGGATATGACCCCCATTCAATTTTCTGGGGATGAACTCCTAACCTTTAAGGCGGAAAATCCTCAACATGAGGAAGCTCTTGACCTTATCCGGCGCATGCGATTGCCACTCCTTCCCCCATTCCCGGACGAAGCGATATTCAACTATGGAGCCTTGCAATTTTTACAGGAAGTTTGGCGAGTCTTGAAGCCAGGGGGTCGGGCGATCCTGGTCGAGTTCGGCATTGAAAACGATTGGCCATCCCCTGTGAGATTACCCGGACATACCGAATATGAAGTACAATTTACTCATTTGCGTCATGCCGCAAAATGGTTGGGATTCCGGGAACAATATTGCACATTGCCTCAACTGTTAGGGATGAAACGAGACACACAGGTACTCTGCACCGGGGCTGCGTATACTCTTCGCCGCTTCTGTCGAGAATTACAAAAGCCTTTCTCGGTACGAGCTTATTCGGAACGTGAGTTAAAAACGTCTTTGGGAGAAATGCATGCAAGACTCACGGGCTTGCATTATCATAATGTCTTGGACCCAGCCTGGTTCGGCCTGTGGGATTTTAAGGTATTACTCCTGGAAAAACCTGGAGGGATGAGCATCGGCCACCAACCAGCCTTCAAAACATCTGCCGGGTTTCGTTGGTACACCCAACAATAATATGCTTCCTGTTGAACCTGGTTTTCCGTATTTGGCTAATCTGTCTATCCCTGTTTTCGCTCGAAATCTCGGAGCCTCTTCACCCACCCTACTCATCTCATAAGCATAAAGGCTTTATCCACCAATACCCCCTCCCGTAATCCGTAATCGCTCACCAGGCAGGCCCTAAACCCCAAAGATTCCATCACCCTCCGAAGAATAACCGTCCCAGCAATGATCACAAATTCTCTCCCTGGTTCTAATCCCGGCATACTCAACCTCTCCGATCCGGTTTTTTGGCGAAGTTGATGTTCTAATTCTTTAACCATCACAATCGTCAGCTCGAAATTGTGTATTCGGTGGCGGTCATACTTCTTCAGACGTTGGGCCATGGCCGCCAGCGTGGTGATCGTTCCGGCAGTTCCAACGAGAGGAGTAGATGAAATGGAACCAAATTCCGCGTCTAACTTGATTAGTTCCTCATCGATACATGCTTCAGCATCCTGAACGTCTTGGAGGGTTGGCGGATCGTGGGGAAATACTCGTTCAATCAGTCGTACCACTCCAAGGTCTAGAGATTGCACCAATGGATCTTGGCCTTTTCGATCGAGGATACATTCGGTACTGCCCCCGCCAATATCCAACCCGAAAAATTCATCAGGTCTTTCAGGCAAGCCAAACCGTATTCCGAGCAGGGTTCTCCGGGCTTCTTCTTTCCCCGATAACACCTCCACCTCCCACCCTGTCTCTAATCGGATTCTTTCCAGAAATTCGTGACGATTGTTTGATTCGCGAACGGCACTGGTGGCAACAACCGCCATGGTTCGAATTGGAAACGCGGCCATTTCGTTTTTCCATTCCCTCAGTGTGGCCAGGACCCGATTCATCGCGCTGGAGGACAAGCATTTATGCTCATCGACCCCTTCCCCCAATCGTAATATTCTGCGGTCGGCAAAAACTTCCCTGAATTCATCCGGGGGATTGATCTCAGCGACCAACAACCGACACGTCAGCGTGCCTATATCGATTCCTGCAAGAAGCATCCTACCCCTCAGCCCGGATATCCAGTTTCTTCGCCTGAGAGTATCATGATCGAATATTTTCTTCCGCAGCCGGAGTTGATCATCGAGTAGAGAACATGCAAGTTGTGGAAACTACACATCATTTCCAGGAAAAACGGAGAGCCTTCTTTTCCACCCCAAGATTTCTATGGTAGGATTTTCTCCTTGAAGGCGTGAATTACCAGGTACTCGGTTGCTTCCGAACCTACAAAAGGAGAGAAGGATGGCGCAAATTCATTGTTGCAAATGCGAGAAAGACGGTGATCCCATTACCGATAATTTATTTATGGGAAAATTAGAAGAGGAAATCAAGCAAAAAGTCTGTCAATCCTGTTGGAATGAGTGGGCGGGTCCCGGCGGGACGAAAACAATGGTCATCAATGAATATCAGTTAAATTTGGGAGATGAGAACGCCAGACAAACCCTGAAAAATCAGATGCGAACGTTCCTGAAATTGGACGGTTCCTCCGCTGAATTTAAAGATTATCGTCATTAAGCGGGAACCCCCAAGAGCGTTGTCCCCTCTACCAACTTTCATCCAATTTCATCCCCTTCGATTCGATTTGCCCCCGAATGACGACGAGGCCCGTGATTTTTGACATTCTCCTCCTTCTCTTAAGGAACGGCCCTACCCGAGCTCCCTTGAAGGATTTGGAAATGGACGGTAGGATCTCCCTATGAGCACCCCGCTAGGTAAAGGGATTTTTCTGATCGCGACACCCGGTTTGCGTGATCCCAACTTTCGGCAAACGGTCATTCTACTCTGTGAACATGGCCCCGAAGGTGCCCTCGGTGTGGTGTTAAACCGCCCCACGGAAATGAACATTGCCGAAGTACTTCCACATGTTCCTGTCTTGGAAGGCCAGGGACACCGGGTATTTTCCGGTGGCCCCGTTCAGAAGGATAGTCTCTTAGTGTTATACCGCCTGAATGAAGAAATTGAAGAAACCCATGCGGTGCTGGATGGCGTCTATTTAGGTGGAAACATGGACACTCTGAAACGTCTCATTGAGGGTCCACAGGAAGAGGAATTTTTTCGGGCCTATATGGGTTATTCGGGTTGGGGCCCAGGACAATTGGAAAACGAAATGCAAAGCGGGTCCTGGTTGACCATGCCCGCACAATCGCATCTTGTCTTTGAAGATCCTTCCTCGCGACTTTGGGCTGAGGTCATTAAAACTTTCGGGGACCATTATTCCATGTATTCGCACATGCCCATTGACCCCAGCTTAAATTAACCTAACTCACCCAATTTGGCGCTTATTCATCGACTCCTTTTTCTTTCTTTGTTCTTGTATAATGCCCCTGCTTTAATTCTTCAGGTGAGCGATCCCAAGTTGCGGCATCGATGATAAGCCGAACGGCTTGCCCAGGGCCTTTTCCGTCCAGGGACAAATCCACATAAGGAATAGAAAGCCGCCTCTGCTCCCAAGGCCGGACCACATATCTCACTGGCAAATTTTTAAAAAAATGTAGGATGCCACCCCACCAAGAGTGAGAAGCTCCATCTCCTAGCTCCAAGACCACCCCCGAACTAGCACATCGGAGCACTTTTCCTTGACCTTCCCAGATGACTTTCTTTGGTCTTCCTTCGGCCGAACGTCGAAGAATGACAACATCGATAACCTTTTTCACCCTTGCCAGGAGCCACGATTTCACGGCTTCGATATCGTCCTGAGGGCCACTCATGGGAACCTTCCTGGTCATTGAGAAACTTCTTTCTCCTGAGCAACACTCAGGTCTCACCACCCCTCTCCCATGGTCAACATTTTCCGATATTCCTCATTGACTCACAAGACCTAAGCTCGATTCTTTGATAAGGTTTTGGGTATGACCACTTCTGGGACATCCTCTCCTTGGATTCGAAATTTCCTGGCCCTTCTCTTTGGCCCCAAGATGTTGGTCATGCTGTTGACCGGATTTTCTTCCGGCCTTCCACTTCTCCTGACAGGGTCCACCCTGAAATTCTGGATGCGGGAAGAAGGATTAGAATTAACCACCATTGGACTGTTTGGACTGGTGGGGCTGCCCTACACTCTAAAATTTCTTTGGGCTCCCATCATGGACAAGGTTATCCCTCCCTTTGGAGGACGCCGTCGTGGATGGATATTCATGACCCAAATAATCTTAATGATCACGATCGCCTCATTAGCCTTAACAAGACCCTCCCACCATTTATTCGCTATCGTTCTTCTATCCCTCCTGATTACCTTTTTTAGCGCAAGCCAAGACATCGTGTTGGATGCCTACCGCCGAGAGTATTTACGGGATGAAGAATTGGGGATCGGATCTTCGATATTCGTGAATGGGTATCGGATAGGAAATTTAACATCGGGAGCCTTGGCTCTGGTCCTGGCAGACCTTTGGTCCTGGCCTACGGCTTATACCGTCATGGGGTTGTTCATGTTAGTCGGTATTTTGGCCACAGCCTATGCTCCTGAACCCAAAATCCACGTCACTCCCCCCACTTCTTTTCAGGAAGCGTTTACCGGACCTTTTACGGAATTTTTCCAACGTTCGGGGTGGCTCGTGGTCTTACTATTCATCCTGCTCTATAAAATCGGAGATAACATGGCCTCGGAAATGCTGTCTCCCTTTTGGGTAGATTTAGAGATTTCAAAAACCACGGTCGCTGGGATAGTGAAAACCTTCGGAGTTGCAGCCAGCATCGGAGGAGGACTTTTAGCCGGCCTGGTGGTGTACCGTTGGGGAATCATTCCCTCCCTGTATGTTTTTGGGATTCTTCAAATGGTTTCAACGGCCGGGTTTGCCATCCTGGCCTATTGGGGAAATCAAATATACTTGTTAACCGCCGTCATTGCCTTTGAAAATCTATCCGGGGGAATGGGCACGACCGCCTTTGTGGCCTTCATGGCCAGTCTCACGAATAAACGATTTACCGCCACACAATACGCCATTCTCACGAGCATAATGGGGATTCCAAGGGTTCTGGCGGGTTCGTTTACAGGATTCCTGGCCACGGTGTTGGGTTGGCAAGGGTTTTTTCTTCTCTGTACGGTGGTCGCGATCCCTGGCCTTCTGTTAATCAGAAGACTTCATGGAATCACGAGAACTCCTGATCCGGAACGGGTTTCGGCTTCTTAAAAAGTAATCATTAATCTAAATAGCCAAAAGCAAAGGGATGATACAAGAACGGCGATCGGACTTTAGCCCGATCGCCGTTCTTGTGGAGGCGCACGAAGTCGTGCACGCTATGGTGAGGTTAATACCTCAGCCATATGAAAGATATTTTTTCTATCTTCATTTCTTTTTTCCTTTTCCGCCGCCATTCCCACCGCCTTTATTGCCCCCACCACCACTATAGATGTAGGTGATACTACCAGGGATCACAGATACATGGCCGGCCTGGTCCACAGCATACACCTCATAAACATTATCACTGGTCGTGGAAAAATTTCCATCCTTAAAATTCATGTTAGTCGTAGATCCGAGCATCACTCCATTTCGGTACACCGAATATGAGGCCACACCCGACCCACCAGAACCGTCACTGGCCTGAGTCCATGAAAGTTGGACGGATTGATTTCGCTGTTTTCCAGTTAGCTGCGCAGATAGATCCGATGGTGGAGTCGGGGGTGTCAGATCTAGTTGGAGAGATGCCGCACTTTCACCCTGGTGACCTGAGATGGCATCAGAAACTTGAACCGTGATGGGATAGGTCCCGTCGAGCACATTACTCAGCTGCATATTCACGGTTGTCGCTGCAGCACTCCCAGGTGCAATGGTCAGCGTGGGATTCGCAATCGTGCTTCCAAGATTGGAGAGAACGGCCACCGCCCACGTACTAGGATGACATAACGAGTTATCATTATTCGTCACGGTCAGCACATAGGGCTGGAGTTCTGCAACATTGCTCACAAATTGCTGGTTCGGAGTCAATTCAACCGTTGGGGTACCAATGACACAGGTCCCGACATTCAATTCCAATGAAGCGGACACGTCAGAAGAATGTGTTGAAACCCCCTCCTCCGACACCTGAATCGTCAACGGATACACTCCGTTTGACATCCCTACGACATTCATATTAATGGTCGTGGCCCTTGTAGCCCCAGGTCCTACATTCAGAACGGGATCGACCACGGTTCCTGGAACCGATGACGCCAACTGAACGGACCAATCTGTTGCCTGGCAGGCTGCACTGTCTGTGTTGGTCACGGTGACTGTGTAGGGTTGCAAATCTCCAAGATCCGTCAGCACCTGGGAAGTCGGAGTCACCGATACCGATGGCGGGCCAACTTCACATACAGCCATGTTCACGTTCAGGGTCCCGGTACCTTGGTCAGCATGCAGAGGTTCATTCACATCTTGATCCGAGACATCTAAGGCCAAGGTATATAACCCATTGGGGACTTCACTCAGGCCCAAATTGAGGGTCGTGGACCCTTGGCTTTGAGGTCCTATCGTAAGCGCCGAATCTTGAACGGTTCCGGTAATGGCCGAAACCACATTTCCTTCAGTGTCTGTCATAGAGGTAAAGGAAACCTGATAATTTGTCTCTCCGCACTCCCCGGAATCCCCATTCGTGATCGTGACCGAATAAGAAGGACTTTGGGAAAGGTCTGAAACTTCCTGGGCACTGGGGGACAGGACTACCTGAGTTTCCCCCACCACGCACTCCCCACCAAAACTAATGTCAACGGTCACATAATTGTCATTATTTTCTACCTGGGAAACCGTGAGGTTATTGTCGGGGTCATGAAATTCATATAGGGCCGAATCGCTGAAATCGCTTTTTAAAACTTTCACAAAATACGACCAATTATCGGTTTCCGTCCCGCGGTGAATATTCACACCAGTGGTATAGGTAGAAGACATGCCCACATCTTTCCCAACCCTTTGGCGGTAAGATAAATAGTAGGGCCGTCCGGTCGCTGGAGTGATTCGTAAGATTTGAGGATGGCTGGACATGCCTGGATCAGTCCCTAAGGGAGCCAAGGTATATTGTCCGGCTACCGTCACTTCAACTACCTTCTCTTGCAAATCTTCCCGATCAAACCACCCCACTTGATCCACATGGACACTGTTCAGTTTTCTTTTGGAACAACAGTAGCCCATTAGGTCTGAGGTATCTCCATATTCCACGTTTTTGGTCCCATCATTATCCGGATCAGTCGCGGCATGATGCCACCCAATGTTGTGGCCAAGTTCATGGGCAAACGCAATGGGATCAATTCGCGTACTCCAGGACTTTCTTACCGATGTACTCCCGTAACTCCCCACTTCACCCAAGGCCAACCACCCACAACCAGAAATGGCTTTAGGGGGCACGACATACATCTTATGGCGGTACCCGGCCAAACTAACGGGGGAGGCGGCATCGGCCTGAGAAGCGATTGTTCGATAAGCACACGGTTCTGCTGGATCGTAGGGAACGCTCACCAAAAAGACATCTGTCGCCGTGCTCCCCGAAAACGTCACTTGCCCAAAGGATGCTTCCTCATAGGCGCTATGCACGGAAAATTGTACCGGGTCATGCATCGCAATTCCGGAATTGTCAACATCGGTCTGGGTATAAGGAGAGGCGCCTTGAGCTGCATAATCCACTCCATCCATATTGATCACGAACGTAATGGTTTTTCGATCTCCTGTCGTAGCCTCAGCGGTGGATCCGGCCTCCATCTCCGAAGAATCCTCTCCATCCAAAGCTGCTACCTCAGTTACCCAAATTTTTCCTCGAGCCGCACGTCCCCTTACATGAACTTTTTTCCCGGTCCGTAAATACTTTGGCGGATCTTCTTCAAAAATCATCTCAACATCTTGACTTACCCCTTTAGCCCCCTTGGGATGAAAAAAGAACGCAAATCTGGATTGTTCGGGAATGATTTCATCGATATGCACCATCGTCACTTCCCCGTCCATAAACACGGCCTGAGCATGATCCGGCGGAGCTCCAAAACTCAACAGGGGAAAAAACAGGGTCACCAAAAAACCGAATACTCCCAACCCAATTCGGCAACCATACTTGCGTTGAACAATTTCTTCCAGGAATAGACTTCCCTCATGTACACACGACCCATGGGATTTCATAACGGGACCTCCATAGATTGTGGGCAAATTTCAAGAGCCGGTAGAGGGAAGACGAGTCCAAAAAGAACTCAATGTGGTGCATAATCCGGCAATCCCGCTATCTGAACGGTTATTGCTCAGACCGGAGATTTTGCGTCACCATCTCGCGATGGCTTTGCCCATTTACGGATAATAGTTAAGGCAGAACATCTGATCGAATGAATATATCGGCAGACGAGAGAAAAACTTTCCCCAAAAATCCTAACTCCAGCAAGTGAATATACGTTAATCACATGCAAAGAGGATCAAAAAACACAAACCTTTCATGGAGGACTAAAAGGCACAACATCAGGACTTATCAGATTTCTTTTACATCCCTTCGAATATCCCTCGATCCCAATTCCCAGGCGACCGGAAAATCTACCCCCAAACTTTCAGGAACCAGTGGGGTGGAGAATACCGGCCGGGCGTAGATCTTTAGTGTCTACGACCAATTTGAGGAATTTTTCCGGTTTTAGGTAAAAAGGGCCGAAATGAAAAACTGGCAGGTTCGGAAGGTTTTTGGAAAGCGTAATGGTCATACCTGTCCCCCTGATGGAAAGCTATATGAAGCACTTCCTGTGCACTTTCTTCCCAGGAGGAATTTATGGAGGGAGCAGGGGGTGAGAAAAAACCAAGGTTAGGCCCGAATTTCATTCGCCAGGCTTCGGAGTCTCCATCCCGATATCGAAGAACCATACCCTTTATGCTTAGCTCTATTTCATCAGGTACTTCCACACCCGGACAACCTCCTCCCTCGAACGACTGCCAGGAGTTACCGATTCTAATGCCCGGGTTTTTTGATTATTAATCACGACCACGCGAAGATCACACCTTTCGGTCATAGGGGAGCAACAACACACCGAAAAAAATGTTTGAACGCTTTAGTAGGGAGGCCTTCTTATTCGCCGAATGGCCCTACTTGAAAAAAATTTTCCTGGTCCGTGGTCCCTATACGACGTCTTCAACAGTTCCCTGGGCATTTCAAAAGACCTACCAATTATCCCGAGCAATATTAAGACCCAAAATAATCACAAACCAGGATAAAATAGGCCTCAAGAATATCTTTTTTCCCTTCCTTCGATTATTCTATAGTGCCATAAACGCTATAGGTGGGAACCCTATGGGGAGACGAGACATGGATAATGAAAATCAAACAAGTAGTGGGGATGTATTTTCCTGACTAAAAAAATGAGGAAGTTCAATCGCTAGAAAGTCAGTGAACATGATTGAAAAAATTTTTGGAGTTTGCATTCGACGTATTCCGTCGAGGGATAGGATCATCTATCTTACTTTTGATGACGGCCCCCATGAACATTGCACTCCAAAAGTCCTGGAGGTCCTTGCACAGCATCAGATAAAGGCTACCTTTTTTATCGTGGCTGAAACCTTACAGAAAAACCTCTCTACCGGCCGCCTGACCGTGGATCAAGGCCATCGGATTGGCAACCATTCCCTAGACCATAAATATCGCCACTTCTTTTGTCATAAACGGTACCTCATGAAATGGGTAACCCGGTCCCGTGAAATTATTGAACAGACTTTACAGGTAGAGACGATTGGGTTTCGTTCCCCTTCTGGCATTTGGACTCCGGACCTGGCGCTAGCCTTGAAAGCCCTACACTATCCACTCGTGCATTGGAGTCAACGATTCTTTGATACTCAACGAGGGCTTCTCAGAAAAGACGTGAGAAGGGTGGTCAATAAATTACGAACTGGTGACATTTTGCTTCTCCATGATTCCCATACCCATCGCCGAGATTCCTTCCTGGAAGGCTTGGATTTCTTGTTAACCGAAATCAAACAGCGCGGGTTTACCTTCATGCCGATCCCCTATAATTTATTCCCCTTTAGCTTGAAGGATTCGGCCCCCATTACGACACCTTTCGGGGAAACCAGGGAAAACATCGGTTCGTTCGGTGCTGATAACGACGATAGGATTCTCCCCGGTTCTTTAACGCCTGAGCCTCCGCCCAGGGAATCCCGGTAATCCAGAGTAAGGACCCCGTCATCACTATTGGCCAAATGATGACGAGCCCAAACCAAGGTAACCCCACGGCCATGGGAAGATAGGCCCACCAGTGAAGACTCTCGAAAAAATAATTTGGATGCCGAGAATATCGCCAAAGCCCGGTTTCCAATATTTTCCCTTTATTCAGTGGGTTTGCTCGGAACCGTGCCAATTGGCGATCCGCGAATGCCTCTCCCACCAGAGCGACACAAATTAGCAGCACGCTAAATAAATCCCACAAGCCTAATCCGGTCTCGGGATGTGACATGACCCAACAAAACAGCCCGGCAAAGAAAAGACAGGCTGGGCCTTGTAATTGAAAATACAAAAAAGCCCCAATTTCTTCCCCCTTCCCCAACCACTTCCTCAAGTATTGGTACCGGGGATCCTCATTTTTTTGCCAGACTCGGTCAAAAAAAAGATGCCCTCCTAAGCGAAAGGCATAAAGACTGGCCAAGAGACCTACCAAAAATCGTCGGTCGGAATCTCCCTGACCGTTGAGGGCACATACCAGCACGAGGATCCATAGGCCCACACAAAATCCCACATCAGCTAAGGAGGCATTTTTCCGCTGAAGTTGGAGAACCCATAGGAGAAAAAACCACAGGCTGAGCCCTAGAACCAAAATCCATCCATTGAAGTGAATTAAGAAATCCCAAGGCATGGAGACTTCACCGGAAAGAAAAGTGAACCTCCTTGAGAAAGGGAAGTCCTGAATCAATAGGCGGCCAAGGCGAGAGGACTCCTGACTGTCCCCTCTTCGGTCACGGGGCTAAGATTCGCTTCAATCAAAAACACATGATCCTGAGGCACCGTCCCGACCTGGACAAGATAATCCCGGATTCCCTTGGCCCGTTCCTGAGCCAAAGCACGCAAATGTTCGTCATGAATCACAATTTTCTTTAACAATCGGGTTTTCTTCGCCTCCAGGGAAAGAGGTCCCGGCTTTTGAGGTTTTGTTTCAGAGGAATCCTTCTCTCCAGCAGGGGGCACCGTCGAAGACCCAAAGGCTTGAACGTATAGTTGTGTCAGGAAATGACGTTCCTCTTCAGGTGTTAATTCAATTTGTTCGACCGCTACCTTCGCCTGTTTTTCACCAGGAGCTTGCTCAACAAATTTAGCCTTTTGGAGTCGCAGTTGCAGTTGCCGTGCCGCCAGAGCGGTCTTATCTAAGTCAGGATCTGCCGCACCCGTCACATCTAAACGCAGTCCCGGTCGATCTGCCAAGGCTTTAGCCAAGGCAGATAATTTTTCTTGTTCCGGAGGCGGCAACACACTTTCACCAGCTGGAAAGGCCACAAATTGCAAATCATCGGCGTTCCACTCAACCAGACCACCTACCAAGCCCCCAACGATGGAAAAGGGTGAAGTGGCGACTTTCGTAATGAGATTCACCAAAGCCTGCCAAATGATTCCTCCATAACTAAATTCTGGATCATCAAGATTGCCACGGACCGGAAGATCAATATCGATTTGCCCCTTCCGATCCTTTAACAAAGCCAAAGCCAGGGGAATCGGTAAGGAGGGAGCATCAGGACTATCAATGTGACTGCCCATGGTTATTTGATCCACCAACACCTTATTCTCCCCCACCAATTCTTTTTCAGAAAGCTTATAGACTAAATCAAGGAACAACTTGCCTTTATTTATGGGATATCCCGCGTATTTTCCCGAGTATGGAGAGACCGTCGTCAAATCAAGGTTTTCAAATAACACCGTCACATCCGTATAGGCCTCTTCGCTCAGAGGGTTGATTTGTCCTTCTATGGAAAAGGGGGCGTAGCGATCAATCTTTCCTTTCAAGGCCACATCGGCCTTTGCCAATTGTTCGGAGGATAACCCCTCGATAGATCCTGTTATGCCTTGGATGTGTGTGACGACATTCGGGCTTACCGAGCGGTCAGCAATTTGAACTTCAGCCTTATCTAACCGTACCGCTCCAACCTTTATTGGAGGAGGAGGAGATGAGGCCTCTTCACTTGAAGCTTCATCATCCTTTTCCTCTTTTTCCTCCTTTTCCTGGCCAGGGGGAGAAAAGAGTCGCTTCACATTCATTTCCCCGCTTGCATCGATTAAGAGAGTTGCCCTCGGCTCCAAGAGTACAAGCTCTTGAAGGGTAACAACCGTTGGCTCCAAAGCTAAGTCCAATTGTTTTAACGCCAGCATTTCCCATTGAAAAAATGGTTCAGAGGTGGAAGGATCCATGAGAGCCAGCCTAGACAATCCGATCGAACCAGCAAAGGTCACAAAGGGCTTGGTATCAGATCCTTGTTGAACATGCGTTTTTCCTTGAAGGGTCAGGGCCCCACTGCTTACATCAAATTGCACAAAGGGCGCCAAATAGGGCTGAAACGGTCGTAGGGCAACATTCTTCAGAAACAAATCCAAATCCACGATCAACGGCTCAACATTTAATGTGCCATTCAGGTCAGCTTGGGCCGTTTTATTGAATCGGAATGAAAGATCTACGGGTAGTGGACGATCCATCGTGGAGGATACTCCCCGTGTGTGGAAGTTCAACGATTCCAGCAACAACGGTACCGGAATCTCAGGCTGGCGATCTTCAAATTCAACCGTGAAATTTTCCAAATTAACATCCTGTACCAATACCCTCCAAGGGGGATCATCAGAAGAAGATTTTGAATCCTCAGGCCTCGTCTCCCCGTTGCCCTCCCCTTGCACCGGTGAAAAAAGTGCTTGGTAATTGACCTCTCCATTTTTATCCAGCCACCCTCGAAACCGAGCTTTATTGCCTTGTACCATCGCAATATTGACCGATTGTTCAAAAAGATTGACCGAAATATCCTTGACATCAAAAAGTGGCACATCAATTATGGGAACATTTTCGCCTTTTTCTTGTACCTGTACATCCCGCAGGGCAACCTGGGCACCATCCACTCGAACATCCAAATCCTCCCCTCGCATCAAAATTTCATAATGTCCTTCAAGAGTCATCAATCCCTGGGGAATGAGAAAACGGAATTGATCTTGGAGATAAGCCCACAAAGCAGGAAGTTGAATATTGTTTAAGGCCAATTTTCCCTCAGACCTTAGGGGTTCCAAGGTAATGGCCCCTTCCCACTGAATTTGTTCCCCATCACTCAATTCCGCCGAAAGAGCATAGGGGTTGGCACGCCCCCTTTGAGTGCTAAACTTTTCCAAATTAAGATTTATGGGTACCAAATGCGCCTCAAAAGGAGTAGGGCGCGAGGCATCTACAAATTCCACGAGTCCTTGCTGAATAGCCAATTCCTCAATCAGAACCGGGGGGATTCCCCCAGAGTCTTCCGAAGTCTCCACTGGAGGTTTCAAAGGATCCTCCCTTTCATTGTTTACTGAGGGTTCTGCTGATCCCAATTCGGCCAAATTCAATGAGCCATCCGGCCGAACCCTTATCATCCCAAAAGGAAGGTGTATTCGAATATTGGAAAAGGTATAAGCCTGATTCCAAATTGAAGTAGAAGGCTCGAAATCTACGAACAATTCTTCGAACCCCACGAGGGGTGAGCCGTCGAGTTCCCGAATCTCTAAGCCAACCACCTGTAGAGTCAGTAAATAAGGGTTAAATTTGGCATCGGTAATAGACACCGGACGACCCAATTCTTCTTCCAATAAAGGGGGAAGCTTGGTGGTTATACCCCATGGCACCCCGAAAAAACCCACCAAGGTATACAGGACCAGCATTCCCGCTATCGTCAATAAAAAAATTTTTATCGCTTTTCGCATAAAAAAGGGGGGGGGAGGTTTAACGGACGTCGTAAACCGGAACCAGCCTCTTCAGTTCACAATGACCTCAATACATTAAAGGGGGGAGGGATTCATGATAACGATCCAAAGAAAAGAGAGCCAGCCCCCGAAGGACCTCTTCGTCGAAAAATTTCCTCTTCTTTAGACTCTCATAAAGAAACAGCAAGGACCGTTGGCCGAAAGCGCCCTTTGGGAAATCCGATGCCCTGTCAACCGGCATTACCCTGCGGTATTCCCATTCCTCCCTAGATTGAATAACCGGGGCCTACCCATTATAGGGGCGCTGGGCCATTTTCTAACACGATGAAAACCCTGATTTGTGATCCGCCCCTAAAGAAGGATCCCCTAATTGATTCCCGATATGCCCATGCCCCAAAAGAATAGACTTCGAATTTCAATGTCACTCAACCAGTTTCAGCCTTGCCTTCAAACCCAATCTACGCTAAAGGGCTCCTCAAAAGATGCATTTTAGTCTTGAAAGGGCCAATCAATGAAAAGAAGGACCTGCAAAGGACCCACTTTTTGCCCCATAAGGCCGAGACATATAGTTTCAAGTAAGGGAAAACCCAACCTGATTCTTCTTCAAGATCTTGGCTCTTAAGAAGGGGCAATGGTTCTTAGTCCAAGCATGAAGGCTCTATCCCTTCATTAATAACCCCAAGGCAAACTCCCCATTCAGGTCGGAATAGATTTACTTTTCTGTCCAATCTCGCTTTTCACTCGCCAATTACTCTGATTTCGCTTTCTTGACAGTTCCCAGGGCTGTTCACTATTCTTATGAGTTTGAGTAAAAGGCCTTTTCACCATTCAGGGAATTTCTGTGTTTAATTCTCTTACTGAAAAAATCGAGAGTATTTTCAAACAGTTACGCGGTCAAGCCGTATTAACTGAGGAGAATATTACGGCCGCGCTCAAAGAAGTGCGGTTAGCCCTCCTGGAGGCCGATGTCAATTTTAAAATTGTTAAAGAATTCATCGACAAAGTTCGCGAAAAAGCGATCGGCCAAGAGGTGCTTAAAAGTTTGACGCCGGCCCATCAGGTCGTCAAAGTCGTTTGGGAAGAATTACGGGACCTTCTAGGGCATGAGCATAGCACCCTCCACTTATCTTCCCAGCCCCCCACCGTCATATTGATGGTGGGACTTCAAGGCTCCGGAAAAACCACCACAACGGGTAAATTGGCCCATCATTTCAAACAAGAAGGCAAACGGGTGCTTCTCGTGGCTGCAGACCCTCGGCGACCGGCCGCGGGAGACCAATTATCGGCCTTGGGCACTGAACTGGATGTTCCTGTCCATCGAGGCACCCACGAAGGACTAGCCGGGGCCCAAGCTGTGCAAACGTGTAAAGATGGCGTGAATCGAGGTCGGGAACATGGGTATGACGTGGTCATTCTCGATTCGGGAGGCCGTTTGCACATTGATGAAGAATTGATGGAGGAACTGGTCCAAATCCGAAATCAGGTAAGCCCTCAGGAAATACTGTTTGTGGCAGATTCCATGACCGGGCAAGAAGCGGTGTCCGTCGCAGAGCGATTTAATGAGACCTTAGGCCTCACGGGAATTATCCTAACCAAAGTAGAGGGGGATGCCCGGGGTGGTGCGGTCTTATCCATTCGCGCCACGACGGGTCAGCCTATAAAGTTTTTAGGGGTTGGGGAAAAGCTTGATGCCTTAGAACCTTTTTTCCCAGATCGTATGGCTTCCCGAATATTGGGCATGGGAGATGTCCTCACTCTTATTGAAAAAGCTCAGGAAAATTTCTCCCAGGAACAAGCGCAGGCATTGCAAAAAAAGGTCTCCAGTAATACCCTGACGTTGGAAGATTTTCGCGATCAGATTCAGCAGGTGAACAAGTTGGGGTCCTTTGACCAGATCTTGGATATGCTCCCGGGTGGGCAAAAAATGAAAAACATGATGAATTCCTCGGTAGCTGGAAATCCCGCAGTTCCTGAAAAGGATATGAAACGGGTGGTCGCAATAATTGATTCCATGACACCGAAAGAACGGCGGGACCATACCATCCTAAACGGAAATCGGAAAAAACGTATTGCAAAAGGAAGCGGAACGTCGGTTCAAGAAATAAATCGATTAATCAAACAATTTTTAGATGCCCGACGAATGATGAAATCGCTCGTGGGTGGACAGATGGGGATGGGAAAGGGGAAAAAACGGCGCAAGCTTATTCGAGCCATTCACGCCCGATAGTCTTGCCCGGAGTTGGCCGAATTTTTCCGTACGTTCATTTTTCAAAGAGGAGAGGGATAGTGGCTGTACATTTACGTTTGACACGAATGGGCCGGCATAAACGGCCATTTTACCGGGTCGTTGCCGCAGATTCTCATATGCGCCGCGACGGACGTTTTCTGGAAATCGTCGGCACTTACGACCCGTTAAAAGAAACAGACAAAGCTTCCTTTAAAGAGGATCGCGTATTGGATTGGCTTCAAAAAGGAGCCCAACCTACAGATTCGGTTCGAGCCTTACTCCGGCGAACTGGGGTCTATCAAGCTTTGGCTGAATCTAAAAAACGGGCATCAAAAGAAGGGTGAGTTCCTGAAGTCTTGAGAGGGGTTACCTTCGACCCTTCCCAAGAATCTCTGATAGGACCATGCAGATAGATGACCAATTCTTTAAGTTCTCCAGACATAGAAAAAGAAACCCTGGTGACGGTTGGACATATCCTCAAACCGTTTGGGGTCCGTGGAGAAGTAAAAGTGGAATCACTTTCGGACGTTCCAGGTCGATTTGAAGGACTACGGGATGTCACCCTTGCGTCTGAGCACTATCCACCGTTTCACACCACGGTAACCGGCATTCGTCCGATCCCTTCGGGATATATCCTAGGATTCAGCGGAATTTCTACGCCCGAGGAAGCCTCGCTTTACCGGGGGGCTTGGATCCAAATTCCTGAAGATGCCAATCTCCCTCGGCAAGCCAATACCTATTACTACTTTGAATTAATTGGATTGAGAGTAGACGATTCGGATGGCCAAACCCTTGGCCATATCACGGAAATTGTGGATTTTCCCCAGCACCAGGTAATGATTGTGCGCAACGGAGAAAGAGAAGTTTTAATACCCGCCACCCTCCAAACTGTTCAAGAGGTTGATCTCGACAATAAATGCCTACAGCTGACCTCGAATGAATGGTGGGATTTGACCTATGCGCTGTGAGGTCTTAACGGTATTCCCCGAACTCATCAAGAGCGTGGGGTCACAGAGCATAATGAAGCGGGCACAGGACAAGGGGCTCCTTACTCTGCACGCGCATAACCTCCGCGATCATACTGATGATCTCCACCGTTCAACGGACGACACTCCGTACGGTGGCGGCGGAGGTATGGTCATGAAGGCCGAACCCATCTTTCGAGCTCTCCGGACACTTCAAAAAAGATTGGGAGAGATCCGGATCATCATGCCAACCCCCCAAGGCCTGCGATTTTCTCATGGATTGGCCTTGGACTTCAGTAAAGAGGCCAGGCCTCTGGTGTTTATTTGTGGGCATTATGAAGGTATAGATGAACGGGTAAAAACCGCATTCCCCGTGGAAGAAATTTCCCTTGGTGACTATGTGGTGACTGGAGGAGAGTTGCCGGCCTTAATGATGATTGATGCCGCGATGCGTCTCATTCCCGGGGTCTTGGGAGATCCTTCCTCAGCCAAGCAAGATTCCTTCGTTGATTCCTTATTGGATTTTCCTCATTTTACTCGACCCGCAGAGATTGAAGGCCTTCCCGTTCCTGAGATCCTTCTCTCCGGGAACCATCAAGCGATTAGAAAATGGCGTCGCAAAGAATCGCTCCGGCTCACGTTACTCAAACGCCCTGACTTATTGAACCATCATCACCTTAGTGTTGAAGATCACCAATTACTCGAAGAAATTACTCAAGACTATACTTCGGCCTTCTCTTCCGGCCGAACCCCTGAAGGAGGTTGACCAATATGAACCAGTTAGAACGTTTAGAACAATCATTAGCCAAAGAGCCTGCGCCCTTCTTTGAGATTGGCGATACAGTCCGAGTCAAGGTACGAGTGGTCGAGGAACGGGTATATGGAAAAAAGAAAGAGGAAGAAAAAGAGCGAATCCAGGTCTTTGAAGGATTAGTCATTGCAAGGAAAGGAAGGAAGGGAGCAGAAACTTTCACCGTTCGAAAAATATCCTTTGGGGTGGGAGTGGAACGAATTTTCCCTCTTCATTCACCGAGCCTGGCAGGAATTGACGTCATCAGAAAAGGCAAGGTTCGTCGAGCTAAATTGTATTATCTCCGTGACAAAAAGGGGAAAGCGGCAAAAATTGCCGAGCGAGAATACACACGCTCTGCCAAAACGACCAAAGGGGCGACCGCCTCCCCTGTTGAGTCAATCGCCGCAGAAGAGACACCCCCCTCCGAGGATTCGGAATAAAGGATGAAAGGGATCTGTTCCGCCTAACAACTCCAACCCTCCCACCTGGTGACCATGGGGCCGACTGACTTCTTCGAAACATCCGCCCGGGCTCGTGGCTATCGTCAAATCGCCGGCCTGGATGAAGCCGGGCGGGGGCCCCTTGCCGGACCCGTCGTGGCAGCCGTGGTCATTCTCCCTCGCCGATGGTCCGTCCAGCTGTTGGATGATTCTAAGAACCTCACCGAAAGACAACGACATTCTTTATTTTCCTCCATCATCAACAATGCTGTCGATTGGGGTTTTGGTACGGCCTCCGAACAAGAAATCGACCGGTTGAATATCCTGGCTGCGACGCGACTTGCCGGGATGCGAGCCATTCAAGGGCTGTCTCGATCACCAGACTTCCTTCTCCTAGATGCCCTTCATCTCCCCAGCGTTTCCATTCCTCAACAACCAGTCGTAAAAGGGGACCAACTGTCTTTTTCCATCGCCGCGGCCTCAATTCTTGCGAAAGTAACCCGGGACCGTATCATGGAGGAGTACCACCAAAAGTTTCCTCTCTATCAGTTCCATATTCACAAAGGCTATCCCACAAAAGACCACTTGCGACGATTACGACGCTTTGGTCCCTGCTCGGGGCACCGACAAAGTTTTGGGCCGGTGCAGGCCATCCTCAGTTCCTAAGACTGCTGATGCCCTCCTCCACCTTTGGTCGTTCAGCCGAAACCCTCGTCGAGAAAATGTTACAGAAAAAGGGCTATCGAATACTCGAACGAAACTTTCGCATTGCCGGAGGAGAATTGGACTTTATCGCCGAACACCAGGGATTGCTCATTTTTATTGAGGTTAAGGCACGACGAACCGGGAAATATGGAGGGGCATCGTATTCCATTGATTCCAGGAAAAAACGGCAAATTATTCGTTTAGCTTCCTGCTACCTTTCACAACGACAACTAGCCTTCCCCGAGTGTCGGTTTGATGCGGTTTTGGTCTCCCAATTGGGCAATGATTCACCCACATTTACTCATCTGGAACATGCATTTGAGGTTTCCAGCTCCGATTGGCAATGGTAAATTACTAGGAAGTATGGGTATGTGAACCCCTGATTCTCAAAAAGAAACATTCTCATCGTTTCTGAAGGAGGTAACAGACCTTGTAATTCCCTACATTCCTTCCTCCCTCTGCACCTAGGCCTTGAACCCCTGGGGTATGAGGATATCTCCAACCATCAACCCGTATGATTCAACTTTTTCACGTCACCAAATATTACGAAGGCTGTCTGGCTCTTTCTGATATCTCTCTTCGAATCGATAAGGGTGAATGTGTCCTATTAACAGGACCAAGTGGGGCAGGAAAAACGACCTTGCTCAAACTCATTTTTGGAGCGGAGCATCCCGATGATGGCCAAATTCTCGTCCAAAACCGGAATATTGCCCGACTCCGTCGGGTAGATGTTCCCTACCATCGTCGGACTATGGGGTTCGTCCTGCAAGACTTCAAACTACTGCCCCACCGAACTGTGGTTGAAAATGTGGCTCTCCCGTTGATTATTAGAGGGGTATCTTCTTTTGATTCTCGGAGAAAGGTCAACGAAGCTCTCCGTGCGGTTGGCATGGACCACAAACAATCCACCTTGGCTTCCGTTTTATCCGCGGGAGAGCAACAACGGGTTTGCATTGCCAGAGCCATTGTCAATAGCCCCATAATTCTGTTGGCAGATGAGCCAACCGGAAATTTGGACCCTCAACTCACTACTGAGATTGCCGATCTCTTTAAAGGCATCAATGCTCGGGGAACGACAGTCTTAATGGCGACCCATAATCGGCAGGTCGTTGAACAATTAAACGGGAGGATCCTGAAACTAGACTGCGGACATCTGCTATCAGACCAAGGGGCCTATGCATGAAACGTCTCTGGTACTTCATTCGGGAAGCGCTAACCAGTATCCGTACCCACCAGGCCAGCACCCTTATTGGAATTTTGACGAGTGCCTTCACCCTAGCCAGCTTCGGAATATTTCTTCTCCTCTATCATAATGTGCATAACATGTTGGGCCGTGTCCAACACAACATTGAAATCATCGTGTATCCCAAAGACGACATTGATCCTAAACACAGTCGGGACCTGCAACAGGCCATTCGCGAGGATCCCGCCATTGCCTCCCTTGTCGTTATTTCCAAGGACATGGCCTTACAAGAGTTCAAGCAACAGTTTCCGGATGAAGCCTATTTATTAGAAGGATTAGGCGACAGTCCTTTCCCTGCTTCTTGGGTTCTCCACATCGCGGAACAGATTCCTTCCACCGACCTGGTGGCCAACCTGGTCACCCGACTTCAAAGGAATCCGGACATCGATCGAGTCAGGTATAATCGGGAGTGGATTGAACGTCTAACCCTGGTGATGACCTACCTGGAGTTAGGTGCCTTGATTATGGGAGGGATATTAGGATTAGCCTCTATCACGATCATTGCCAATACGATTCAATTAGCCTTGTATACTCGACAGGAGGAGATGGAAATTCTTCGACTCATTGGAGCTACCAGCCTCTTCATTAGCATCCCTTACCTCATTGAGGGAGCCGTGATCGGAGCCCTGGGTGGAGGGTTAGCCGTTGGGTTATTGCGCGGAGGTTTTGAATTTTTCCTCCATAAAAGCCAAGGAATGAGTTTAATCGGAGATGTGTCTTCTACTTTTGAATTTTTCCCCTTATCCTTTTCCCTCCTCCTTCTTTTGGGAGGAATCCTGTTAGGATGTATTGGAACCTTCACGACTATGCATGGGTGGATGAGACTGCGAATATGAACAAGGCCTCCAAAACATGGTTCATTGCCCTTCCGGTGGCCCTTTCATTCTTTTTCTCCTTTTCTCCATTAGAGGCGGGAAAGAAAGATCCTTCCACGATAAAAAACGAAATCGATCAGGAACGTTTACACTTAGAACAATTGAATCAAGAGATCGCTGAAACCAAAAGAAAAGCCTCTCAAGCCAAAAAGAAACATGGTTCGGTGTTAAAAAATATTGAATCCTTAGACCGACGCCTTTACCGCCAGAAAGAAGAACAGACTCGCCTGAATCAACAAATCAAAGAAATAGACCAGGAATTAGCTAATTTACAAACCAGAATTTCCCAACTGGAAGAACACATACAACAAAACCAGGAATCGGTTTCGGCTCGACTTCGGGTATTATACGTTGAAGGCCGTGTCGGATACCTTAAAACGCTCTTTTCAGCCGATTCTCTTGCCTCAGCATTCCAACGAATGGATTTTATTTCTTGGGTGGCTCAACGAGAGGGTGAACTTGTCCGACAATTTAAGGAAGACATGGTACAGGTCCAAAATCTAAAGGAGCGACAAAGCCAAGCACGTGATTCTCTTCTCGGCTTACAAGAAAAGACCCAACGCAATATTCAGGACATTTCCGGACTGAAACGAAAAAAACGGACCGTCCTCGTGCGGTTGTCCAAAGAAAAAGATACGCATGAACGAACGGTTGAGGACCTCGAACGATCGGCTGAACAAGTCGATAAGATCTTGCAAGCCTTGGACCAACGTTTTCAACTGGCTCAATCACGCTCCCGAACGATCCCAGGAAAACTTCCTTCCGTGGGGTCATTTCTTTGGCCGGTCCAAGGCAAGATCGTTTCGTTCTTCGGTCGACAAAAACATCCAACCTTTGATACGTATGTCAATAAAAAAGGAATTGAGATTCAAGCCCGCGAGGGAAGTCCGATCCACTCGGTTTCTTCCGGCAAAGTGGTCTATGCCGATTGGCTGAAGGGATACGGGCTGGTAGTGATTGTCGATCATACAAACGGCTTTTATTCGCTCTACGCCCATGCCTCCAAACTATTCGTGAAAGAAGGGCAGTCAGTGACCAGGGGCTCTCCTCTTGGGGAAACAGGGGAAACTGGCGCTACGGAAGATCAAACCTTATACTTTGAATTACGGAAGGGGACAACCCCTATCGATCCAATTAAATGGCTGACCAAACAGCCCTGATCGCTTTACCCAAAGAAGGAACTTCTCATGACACCAGAACGCTTTTCGACCGTCCTCATTTCGGGTTTGACTTTGACCGCCATCTTGTTCGTGGGAATTTTTATCGGAAAAGGTAGTGATCGAGCGGGCCATGCCAGCGAAACGTATGAAGAGTTGCAAATTTTCTCTGAGGTGTTACATCAGATTAAAAAGCACTATGTGGAGGAAACCAAGACGAAAGATTTGATTCAAGGTGCCCTTCGAGGCATGCTCGCCGGACTAGATCCTCACTCCTCGTTTATGACCTCTCAGATGTATAAGGAAATGCAAGTGGAAACCAAAGGAGCGTTTGGAGGACTTGGGATTCAAATCGGGATTAAAGATAATCGGCTGACGGTTATCTCTCCCATTGAAGATACTCCGGCCTTTGACGCAGGGATTCAAGCCGGTGATACCATTATTAAAGTTGATGAAACGTTAACCAAAGAACTGACACTTATGGAAGCCGTACAACTCATGCGTGGGCCACCAAGAACATCGGTAAAATTAACGGTCCTCCGGGAAGGCTTAGACGAACCTCTCTATTTTACGATTACCCGGGATATCATAAAAATTCAAAGCGTTCGTTCTCGACTCCTGGAGGGAAACCTTGGGTATATACGACTCAGCCAATTTCAGGAGGCCTCGGCTGAGGATTTATCAAAGGAGTTAGAAAAACTCGCGGCCAAAGATATCCAAGGCCTTATCCTTGACCTGCGCAATAACCCCGGAGGGTTACTCACAGCTGCCGTTGGTGTTTCGGAACAATTTTTAGAAGCTGGCAGATTGGTTGTTTCCATTCAAGGACGAAGCGGAGAAAATCAGGAGTATCGAGCCAGGGCCAATAGTGCCCACTATGAATATCCCATGATTGTGTTGGTCAATCAGGGGTCGGCTAGTGCATCTGAAATTGTGGCGGCAGCTATGCAAGATTGGGGAAAGGCTGTAGTGATTGGAACCACCAGTTTTGGAAAAGGGTCCGTTCAGACCATTCTTCCACTTTCAGATGGATCGGGGTTACGCTTAACCACAGCAAAATATTATACCCCCAAGGGGAAATCTATTCATTCCATAGGGGTAAAACCCGATATCATCATTGATCCTAAAACCATTCAAGTGGCAAAAACCCCCAAGACCGATGACAAGGACGGAGAGAAGGCATCCGGAGAATCATCTTCCTCCCCCGCTGAAGATAATCCCAGCACGACAGACGTTTCGGAAAAGGAGGGGCCCCACAAAGTACCACCTGGAGATGTTCAATTAATGAAAGCAGTAGAAATGTTAAAATCCTGGAAGGTATTCGAAAAAACTCGGCCTGCCGCCTAAACCGACCAGAGCAATAAAGAGGCCGAACAGTAAGAAGCTATGAAGGAGGCGGGCTTTTTCCCTTACATCCCCTCCCCCCTAAAGATTCAGAACAATGGAGGTACTAGTTTGGGTGACCCCGTCAACTCCCCGCAAGCGAGTCATGACGAGATCATTCAACTCCTCCAAGGTGTCGGATTCAACCTGAGCAATTAAATCATGTGGCCCCGTTACCGGAAAAACAGCTTTTACACCTTGAATCCGCGTAATGGTTTTATATGCACTTTTGGTGTGATTTCCGGTCGTACTTATTAAGACAAATGCTGAAATCGGCATGGTGTCTCATTCCTTACTTAAGATGATGGCTTAACCCCGGTCACAAGTAACCTTCCTCTTCCGACATCTTACCGGAAATTCCCTCTTCAAGGCTAAGATTCTTTCCGCAAAAAATAACGGCCTGTTCTAGGTGTCCGAAGGGATACTACGCTGATTTTTGATCGAATCAAGAATTTCTTCACTTTTCCCTGCAAGGCCGGGAAGTGTGGTAAGCAAATGTGAGCGGGCTAAAGCTTCTAAGTCTTCCCAGGTTTCGATACCCAACCGAAAAAACAAATGGTGTACGATAGGTTCCGAAAATCCGGGAAGATGGACCCACGTTTGAACAAGGGGAGGAAGGGGAGTCTTTAATTCTTCGTAGGCCCGAATTTGGCCCGTGGACAAAAATTCCTGGATTTTGGCTGCCAAGTCATTTCCAATGCCCGGTAGATTTTGAAGTTCTCCACGGGCAGCCACCTCTCCAATATTCTCTTGAAGAGCCCCCATGACATCCGCTGCCCTTCGATAGGCCCGCACTTTATAAGGATTCTCCCCCCGAGAACCCAACAACCCTGCCATGGAAGTAAACAGGGCACCTAATTTCTGATTGACCTCGATCATCTATTTGCCATATTGGAAAATGGGAATCATGTCCCATAAAAAATCAGCATGACGCATTTTATGTTAGGTCAGGAAGGCAATACTAGAGTGGGTGGAAAAAGAGCACTCATCCTTACTTCCATTGGGATTGTGGTTGACAATCTCCGAGGCCTTTCCTGTCGGTAAGTCCGAAGCATATCTTACCTTGACCCTGAACGATCGGGGTGCGCTTGAGCACACCTCAATACAGTTGTGACCAGAGGCACCTCCAAACTAAAACCCCTTGCAAAGAGAATATACCAAGATTTCAATCCCACTATCTCCTACAAAGGCAGATCGATGAATTCGCAGGGCCAAATCTTGGGTCATTCCCCTCTTTTACAACCCCATTCATTGACAAGAATTTCAAGAGTCCCTTAGGATGATCTCCAGTTTTTCCAAGGCTCTAAGGAATAATCTACCATTCACCGAAATGAAATTCGTCGTCAATGGTGAGCAACAAGAACGGGAAGGGCCCTTGACCGTGGATCAATTATTGGGCACCCTGGGCCTTCGGACAGACCGGGTAGCGGTTGAAGTGAACCTAAAGATTTTATCCCGAAATGAATTTACGACTTGGTTCCTTCAGGACGGGGATACCATTGAGATTCTCAGCTTCATCGGTGGAGGCACCGATTCAGCCGACGCGGTAACGACAAACGTATGATTCAGGATCCTTTAACCATTGCTGGTCGAAAATTTCGTTCCCGTCTATGGGTGGGAACGGGAAAATATCGTGACTTTGAAGAAACTCGCAATGCCATAGAAGCGTCCGGAGCCGAAGTGGTCACGGTGGCCGTGCGACGGGTCAATATTACCGATAACAAGTCCGAAAATCTTTTGGACTATATTGACCCTAAGAAATACACCATCTTGCCCAATACGGCCGGATGTTACACTGTAGAAGATGCGGTTCGCTATTCCCGATTAGCCCGTGCCGCGGGAGTGTCAGACCTCGTCAAGCTAGAAGTCATCGGGGACGAACGTACCTTATTTCCAGATACGGCTGGCCTCATCGAAGCTGCCAAAATACTCATCGCGGAAGGGTTTGTGGTCCTTCCCTATACGAATGATGACCCCATTGTCGCCCAAAAACTTGTGGATGTCGGATGCCCAGCCGTGATGCCCTTGGCAGCCCCGATTGGTTCCGGGTTGGGGATTAGGAACCCCTATAACCTTAAAATAATCATGGAGACCGTTAAGGTTCCCATCATCGTCGATGCCGGGGTGGGTACGGCCTCGGATGCAGCCATGGCCATGGAATTTGGAGCTGACGGAGTCTTAATGAACACGGCCATCGCCGGAGCCAAGGACCCCATAGCCATGGCGACGGCCATGAAATTGGCTGTGGAGGCAGGACGCTTGGCTTATAAAGCTGGGCGAATTCCCAAGAAATTATACGCCACAGCCAGTAGCCCTATAGAGGGCATGTTATAATCGCCATTGGGAATGCCCCCCTCCGTTCTCCCTCGCCTGTATCTCATTACTGATCGAAAACAAACGGCCAACCGTCCTTTGACCTCTGTAGTTCAAGAAACTATTCAAGCAGGAGTACGTCTGATTCAGGTACGGGAAAAAGATTTACCTACCCGCGAACTCATCCAATTTACTCAATCTGTTATGGCTTTGATGAACCCTGTTCGGGGTATCGTGCTCATGAATGATCGAGTAGATTTAGTAATAGCCCTCAGTGCCGATGGGGTTCACCTCCGAGCCGATAGTCTCCCCCTCTCCCAGGCACGACGACTGTTAGGTGATCGACGGATTATCGGAATATCCACTCATTCCATAGAGGAAGTCCGCAAAGCTCAGGGGGAAGGGGCGGACTTCATTGTCTTCGGCCCTGTGTTTGATACGCCCTCTAAACGGGCATACGGTTCCCCATTGGGTTTATCCCTATTGGAGGAAGCCTGTCACGCCAGCACCCTTCCAATTTATGCTATTGGTGGCATTTCTCCCGCAGTCGTCCCCACCGTACTTTCCTGCGGGGCCTATGGAATTGCGGTGATTTCTTCCATTCTTCAAGCCCCTTACATTCCCGATATTGTACAAGAATATGTTTCACGTCTTTCTTGATTTGTCAAGGTATTTTGTACTTAACACAAATCTAAATCGGTTGACCCAAATTTTTTTTGGGTGATAGAATTCCTCAAGTCCGACTCTTCATGATCTCCGCATGACATCATGGTTCGCAAGCCCCAGGGCCGTCCCTCAAAGGAGGTATTGCCTCCAGTTTTCTCGACGATGTAGAAACACGAAGAGGTAAACCATGGGCATTCGAAAAATTGACGATCAATCTCGCGAAATAAAAAAACTACAGACCGAAGTTGAGTCCTTGGAGCGGGAAAGGAACCAGCTCCACGATTCCCATCAAAAACTGCTCTTGACCCAGCAACAAAATGAGCGGCTCACAGCCAGCCTCCAATCGGCTAAGACCCAAATTGAAGCCCTACGGAAGGAAGTTGATAAGCTCACGGCCCCCCCTTCTACTTTTGCCATTTTTTATAACGGCAATCCCGATGGAACAGTCAATGTCTCTCTGGGTGGGCGAAAGTTGCGAGTCAACCTTCACCCCTCAATTGCTATAGATTCCCTGAAACGAGGGCAAGAAGTTATCTTGAACGAAGGCCTCAACATTATTGAAGCCAGAGATTATGACCCGCAAGGGAAAATTGTCCATCTCAAACAAGTGCTTGAAGATGGCCGGGCTATCGTCAATCTCCACTTAGATGAGGAACAGGTCGTCGAGCTTTCTGATCGATTACAAAAAGAACCCTTGAGTGTGGGTGATCACCTCCTGTTCGAACCCAGATCGGGCTATATCATCGAAAAACTTCCCAAGGGGGAAATGGAAGAACTGGTGATCGAGGAAGTTCCGGACATCAACTATGAACATATTGGAGGTCTCCAAAAGGAACTCGAGCAGGTCAAGGATGCCGTGGAACTTCCATTCCTCCATCCAGACCTGTTTGCCGAACATCAACTTTCTCCTCCGAAGGGTCTCCTCCTCTACGGACCCCCAGGCTGTGGAAAGACTTTAATCGCCAAAGGGGTAGCCAATTCCATCGCCAAAAAACTTGGACACCTCAAGGGGAAGGAAGTGCGGAGTTATTTTCTCCATGTCAAAGGTCCTGAGCTACTCAATAAGTATGTGGGCGAATCGGAACGGCAAATACGGGAAGTCTTCGCCAAAGCCAAAGAAAAAGCCTCTCATGGCCATCCCGTGATCGTATTTTTTGATGAAATGGATGCCCTGTTTCGAACCCGAGGAACCGGGATTTCTTCCGATATGGAATCTACCATCGTCCCTCAATTTCTTTCGGAAATTGATGGGGTAGAAAGTCTTCGCGACGTCATCGTAATTGGGGCCAGCAATCGACAAGATTTAATCGACCCCGCGGTTCTTCGGCCTGGTCGGCTGGATATAAAGATCAAAATTCCTCGCCCCGACAAAGAGGGTGCAAAAGACATCCTGGGTAAATATGTGGGCATCGATCTTCCATTAGCTGAATCGGAATTGAACGAACATAACAATGATCGCGCGTCTTATGTCCAACACCTTATCGAGACGACTATTGAAGCGATGTATGCCAAAACAGAGGAAAATCAATTTTTGGAAGTCACCTATGCCGACGGGGAAAAGGAAACCGTATACTTTAAGGACTTTAGTAGCGGGGCCCTGATCGAAAGTATTGTGTCCCGTGCCAAGAAACTTTCCATAAAACGGGCGATTGCCGGAGGAATAAAAGGTCTCACGAGCGATGATTTCTTGAAAGCCATTCGAGAAGAATTTAAAGAACAAGAAGATTTGCCGAATACCACCCATCCGGACGATTGGGCTAAGATCGCTGGCAAAAAGGGTGAAAAAATCGTTCACGTTCGTACGCTGACGGATGAAGAAGCTGATTCTCGTGAAATCGAAACCGTCAGTGTCGGTCATTATTTCTAACCTTGCCCCCTGGCACCATATGAGGGTTCCTTGTTACGAATCATCGGAACTGAGACCGAATATGGGATCATATCCAAGTCCCGTAATCATCTAGATCCCGTCACCAACTCCCTTCGTCTCATCAGCCATTGCTCCAATCTTCCTGCACCCCAAGCTTTGTGGGATTACGAAAATGAGAACCCCTTCCTCGATGCCAGAGGTTTTCTGGTCGATGGGGATCCAGAACGGCCTGGAGCCCAATACAATCGGCAATTGAACAAAGTCCTACCCAATGCCGGCCGACTCTACGTCGATGGAGCTCACCCGGAATATTCCACCCCCGAGTGCAGTAACCCTCGGGAGGTCGTAGCCTATGAGCGGGCAGGAGATCATATTGTGGCCGATTGTTTACACACGTTAAACACCGGTCTGGGGGAAGAAGAATTTTTTGTGTATCGCAATAATTCTGATGGAAAAGGCAATAGCTTCGGTTACCACGAAAATTATCTTCTCTCCCGAACAATCCCCTTTGAACTTATTGCTGCCACCCTTTTACCTTTTTTAATCTCTCGCCCAATCTTTTGCGGCGCCGGAAAGGTAGGAGCCGAGAACGGCAGGGACCCGATCGACTATCAACTATCCCAACGTGCCGATTTTTTTGAATGCCTTTTCGATCTCAATACGATGGTCAACCGCCCCATCATCAATACTCGTGACGAACCTCATGCTCGTCAAGCCGATTATCGCCGCCTTCACGTTATCGTGGGGGACGCCAATATGTCTGAAATCTCTACGTTCCTCAAAGTGGGAACCACCGCCATTCTCATCGAAATGCTCGAGCAACATGGAGAACTCCCCAAATTAGAATTGGCAGATCCGGTCACAAACTTTCAACAAATATCCCGCGATTTGACCTGCCAGACCTCCCTGGCATTACAAAATGGACAATACACCACTCCCATCGCCATTCAACGAGCCTTCCTGCAGTCCGCACATAACTTTTATCAAACGCGAGAATTATCCCCTGTGACCAAAGAAGTCTTAATCCGTTGGGAGTCTACCCTTGATCGTTTGGAGCGAGATCCCCTGGATCTCCGCCGGGAAATCGATTGGGTCGTCAAGTACGCCTTAATTCAATCGTATATGGAACGAAAGCACTGCGCGTGGTCTGACCCTCGTATAGCCATGCTGGATTTGCAATACCATGATGTTCGCACCTCCAAAGGTCTGTACTTTACTTTGGAACGAACCGGCCAAGTGGAACGAATAACCCATGATGAAGAAATCCAGCGCGCTCGCCACACCGCCCCCGCTTACACCCGTGCCTATTTTCGGGGGGCCTGCCTTCAACGTTTTCCCGAACAAGTCTATGGCATGAGTTGGACATCCGTGCTCCTTGAACAGGGGGATTCCACGATCAAGCGTATTCCTCTTTTGGACCCTTACCGAGGCTCGCGACAATTAACACAAGAATTATTCCAGGACATTTCTACAGTTGATCAGCTATTATCTCGGTTGGTTTAATTACCATTCTCTTCCCAAAAAGCCCATGGATATACATTGAGGTCCCTATGACTGACCCCAAGATTGCACTCTCTCCTTTCTCCTCGGATCCATGCTCGAGTTTTTTCCAGTATCTCTCTTCTCAACGCCCAGAACTCCTTCCCATGGCCCGATGGGGGTCCACGAGTATTCCTCAGGCAGAGGGAGAGTCACTAGTCAATTTAAGATCCCTTCCCTGGCCTCATGGCACGACCGTGCTGGCATTAACCTATCGTGAAGGTGTGTTAATTGCGGGAGATCGTCGTGCCACCGAAGGGTTTCAAATTGCCGCTAATCGTATGGATAAAGTATTTCAAACTGATGCCTATTCAGCTATGGCCATTGCCGGAGCCGCCG
Organism: Nitrospirales bacterium; assembly: GCA_965223495.1. Classification (GTDB taxonomy): domain Bacteria; phylum Nitrospirota; class Nitrospiria; order Nitrospirales; family UBA8639; genus Nitrospira_E. The sequence goes on from OZ245001.1 coordinate 2,929,744, forward strand.
GCCCTTGCGTCGAGATGGCCAAGTTATTTCGGATTGAATTGGAGCACTACGAAAAACTTGATGGACAGCCATTGACCTGTGAAGGGAAAGCCAATCGTCTTGGGTATATGGTCAAAGCCAATTTTCCTCTGGTCCTCCAAGGCTTGGTCGTCATTCCCCTTTTCGTTGGCTATGACCTGAAACGGGAGGTGGGAAGACTATTTAAATACGACATTACCGGAGGCCGATATGAGGATACCGATTTTCACGCCATTGGCTCTGGAGGCAAAGATGCCAAACTAATCTTAAAAGAACATTTCCAAAAAGAGTTATCCGAGGAACAAGCTGTCCGAGTTGCCCTACGAGCACTTCTAAACGCTGCGGAAGAAGACGTCGGAACCGGAGGTCCGGACCTTTTACGTCGAATTTTCCCGACGGTGAAATTGGTGAACGCTCAAGGCGTCAAGGACGTAGAGGATGCTCAACTCGAACCTGTCCTCCAAGCGATGTTGACCCCCTCACAGGAGACCTAACTGATGGCGTTGCCGTTTTACGTTTCCCCCGAACAGATGATGCAAGATCGGGCAGAATATGCCAAAAAAGGGATTGCAAAGGGCCGGTCTATCCTTGCCCTGACCTATAATGACGGAGTCCTATTTGTAGCCGATAACCCAAGTACATCGCTGTTTAAAATATCAGAGATCTATGATTGCATCGCCTTTTCGGGGGCGGGACGGTACAGCGAGTTTGAAAACCTTCGGAAAGCAGGAATTCAACATGCCGATGTTAAAGGGATGATGTATAGCCGAGAAGATGTTTCGGCCCGCTCTCTAGCTAATGGCTATTCACAAATATTGGGGACGATTTTCAGTCAAGAGATGAAACCCTATGAAGTGGAATTACTCCTGGCCCAGGTAGGAGAGACATCAGACGATACGGAACTGTACCGGATTACGTTTGATGGCAGTATTATTGACGAACGACAAGCCACCGCCATTGGTGGTCGATCGGAAGCCATCCTCACCTTCATAAGACAAGAAATTTCTGATCGGATACCCACTCTCAAAGAAGCCTTATCCCTCTGCCAACAAGCTTTCGAACGGGGAGGTGAGCCTAAGCCCAATCTGGAAGGCTTAGAAATCGCCCTTCTGGATCGGCACCGTCCAGGACGAAAGTTCCGGCGGGTGTTAAAGACTGAAGCTTCCGAACTGCTCGCCTCATAACCACGCTACTCGCGATTCCCTCAGTTGAACAATCTGGAAGAGGGGTGTATTCTGCTTACAGGATCAGCATACTCCCTTGCAGGGTTGGGAAATCATGATGAAGCGAATAATCGGCCTCGAATCAGAATATGGCTTGACGTTTTCACCTACGGGACGTGTGTACCTTCCCATTGAAAAGATTCTGGGCTACATTTTTGAAGGACTTATACCCAATAGTTGGCCCTCCAATGCCTTCCTGACCAACGGCGCTCGGTTTTACCAAGACACGGGATGCCATCCAGAATACTCCACCCCGGAATGTGATGATCTCCTAGACTTAGTCATACATGATAAAGCGGGAGAACGTATATTAGAAAGTTGCCTCCCGATTGCTGAAGAGCGGTTGCGGGAAGAGGGGCTATCCGGAGAAATATTCATATTCAAAAACAACACGGATTCTCTGGGGAATACCTATGGTTGCCATGAGAACTTTCTCATGCGCCGCGACGTGGATTTTTGGAAAGTCAGCGAACAACTCATTCCCTTTTTTGTCACCCGACAAATTTTTTCTGGGTCTGGGAAAATTCTGAAAATTTCTGGAAAATCCCAATATTTCATCTCACAAAGAGCCCAGCATATTCATGAAAAAACTTCTTCCTCCACGACGTCCTCTCGCAGCATTATCAACACACGGGATGAACCCCATGCCGATGCCGAAAAATTTCGGCGTCTCCACATTATTCTGGGTGACTCGAACATGTCCGAATTTGCCACTTTCTTAAAGGTTGGCACGGCCATGATCGTCTTATCGATGATTGAAGACGGATTTACGATTCCCCATATTGAATTAGAAGAACCGGTCAAGGCCATCCGTGATATTTCCAGAGACCCCAGTCTAAAAAAGACCATCAAGCTAGAAGACGGGCGAGAGCTCACGGCATTAGAGATTCAAAGAATATTTTGGGAGCATGCGGCAGCCTATTTGGCAACCCATCCTTTTGACAAAGTCCTGTCCGAAGTCCATGGTGAATGGGGACGCGTGTTGTCTCTTCTCGACCATTCTCCCATGAAACTCGTGAGGGAAATCGATTGGATTACAAAAAAATGGTTATTAGAAAATTATATGGCCGGAAAAGGATGTGGATGGGATGACCCTCGTCTGGGGATGATGGACCTTCAATACCATGATATCAATCGTGAGCGAGGCCTTTTCTATGTGTTAACCGAACGTCAGGCCATTCGAAAACTCGTGGATGAGGAAGCGATTCAAGAAGCTCAATCCATTCCTCCGCAAACTACCCGTGCCAAGGTTCGTGGGGATTTCATTCGATTTGCCCGAGCTAAAAATCGATCGTATACTGTAGATTGGACGTATTTAAAACTCAACGGATATTGGGAAGAAACCATTCTTTGCATGGATCCCTTTTGTCCCAACAATCGACGGGTTGAAGAATTGTTGAGTCAAATTCCCCCCCATCGATTATACCCATGATCAAACATTTTTCGGTATCGTCATCGTCATCTACCCCACTACCGGGAAAATTCTGGTTTATTCTTGGGCTTTTGATCGCCAGCATTGTCCCCATTCAAATTGTCCCCAGCGCGGAACGTCCCCGCCCTGGAGCCGATGGGCAATATAGTGGCAAGCAGGGGGAAGTGTTGTGGGTGGAAGTCCCCGTTGCCGATCCTCACGCGAAGGTCCATGGGATCCTCTTAAAAAGAACGATTCCCTTTTTCCCTTTGTCGGATTCTAGGTTTGGCGCCATTGTGGGCATTGATATGGAAGATCCTCCGGGACTCCAGGAATTACAGATTCGCATTCAAACACCTCATCAAACGGACCAGATGAGTTACACTCTTTTAATCATGAAAGAGGAGTATCCTGTCCAGCAGCTCACTTTGCCCAACAATCAAGTGGACCTCGATTCCAAAACATTACAACGCGTTCGACGGGAACAGCGGGAAATGACCGAGGCGTTTCAACACATCGCCTCCCAACCCTTATGGGACGGACCTTTTGTGGCGCCCCTGCACGGAAAAATAACCGGGCGCTTCGGCAGCCGTCGGGTTATCAATGGACAGCCACGTCGACCCCATTCCGGGGAAGATATTGCGGCGCCAACCGGAACACCTGTTCGTGCCATGAACACGGGGACCGTAGCCGCCACGATGGATCACTTTTTTTCCGGAAAAGGCGTTATTTTGAATCATGGAGTCGGACTTTTTTCCATGTATTTTCATCTATCAGAAATTGGCGTAAAGCCTGGGCAATTTCTTCAAAAAGGAGAAGCCCTCGGGAAAGTTGGTTCAACGGGTAGAGCAACAGGGCCCCATCTTCACTGGGGAATCCGCTTACATGGAGCAAGAGTCAATCCCTACGCCCTCACCGCCTTACCTATGCACCACTCATCTTAAGCACGTGCCCCCACCTTTATTACCATAACGAAACGGCAACCCCCCACTGACCAGGGTCCATCCTGCATTATGCCATTCATTTGTGTTTTTTGTGGATCAAGTATGGGAAATGATCCTCGATTTACTGACGTCGCTCGCCAGTTAGGAAGGGGATTGGTTGCTCAGAAGTTGGGGTTGGTTTACGGAGGCGGAAATATTGGGCTCATGGGGGTTCTCGCTTCTACGGTCCTACAGGAAGGAGGGCAGGTTATCGGAGTGATTCCCCAGCATTTGGCAGAAAAAGAACTCTTACATCCCCATCTCACTCAAACGCACGTGGTCCAAACAATGCATGAGCGTAAGGCCTTAATGGCCGAACTGTCCGCAGGCTTTATTGCCCTACCTGGGGGGTTTGGAACTCTGGAGGAATATTGTGAAATGCTGACCTGGGCTCAACTGCACATTCATCACAAACCCTGTGGCCTGGTGAACTGTTTCGGGTTTTTTGACGAGCTCTTGCGATTTTTCGACCACCAAACGAATTCAGGATTCGTCACCCCTCAAAATCGTTCTCTTATCCTCATGGCCCAAGATCCCGAAACCTTACTTTCTCTTCTCCAACCGCATCTCACCTAAAACTCCTTTTCGAGCATCTCGACTAATACGCGGAGGGTCGGGAAAGGGGACGATTGGACATTAATTCCATGGCACGAAGATTATCAAAGGCAAAGGCCCCATCACCCATCGCCACGAGTCCTATTTGCCCTTTTTTAAAGGATTGTTCATAGACATCGAGCATTAAGTGATGATCAAAGAAAATTTCCGTAAATTCTTTGCTAATGATCGTATTGCGCTGTACTCGTAAAGTATGCCATTCGGCCGGTTTAGGGATGAGAGATTCTTTGGCCAATTCGGTCAAATGGCCATCTTTGACCACATAAGCCACCACCATATTCGTCTTGGGTTCAACCACCACAGCATAGAAATTTTTGGCATCCTGGACCCCATAGGCCAACCCAGCTTTTCCGGAAGGGGTCCCCAGACGCATCTTCATACGAACGGAGAGGTCGACGTATTCGGCCTCAACTCCCTCAGCCAACAGTAGTTGGTAACACCCATTGTCCCCACATTGAAGTTGTTGCTCAACCATGCCTGGACGACTGGGCGCAGAAGCATCCTCTTTAATCACCCAACTGGCTTTGACGGTCGAGCCCTCGCTCGCTTCGGTAAAACCTTCAGGCAAACCCTGGGAGACAGATTGGTTAAAATTCCATTCCCGAAAGAGCGGGGGAGTAGTTTTATGAAAAGGCTTGGGCAATTCCTGAGGTGGCCCCGCAGCTATTCCTATTGATCCCCAGCATAGCGCAGAGAAACCCATTAATAACCCTAATATCATTTTCTTCCTATTCCTACCGATTCCATTTGAAATCCTTTGGAAAGGTGCTCTGATTTTTCCTGATCCCCTGTTCACATTTCCGCGAAAAAGACCCATACGCATAAAAATCCTCAGGCTAGAATGGTCAATAAAGATGGTTAAATATATACCACAAACTCGGGATAACCAAAAATGATACGCATTCTCGTGTTGCCAGGACAACCCCTGACAACTCGAAAACTCCCCCCCTAAATACCCAAAAAAAATGAGAAAATTTGGCCTTTAGCTTCCACCTCTGATACCCTAAATCTTAGGTATTTTTAGAGATTTTTTGGTTATTCCAATGTCACCTACCACCCCTTTCAGGCCGTCCTATCCTTTTGCCTGTATTATTGTACTGTTGGCATGGCTGTGTTCGCCAATGACCGATCGGGGGCAGGAGACCCTCGCACAAGTCCCATCTGACCTGAAAACCCTCCTCAACGAAGACCCGGTCATTACCCTCACAGTTAAAGAGGCCGTGATGCAAGCCTTGGAGAACAACCTAGACATTGAGGTTAGCCGACATGAACGAGACGTTCGGTTGACGGATATCATGTTTGAACAAGCCAAGTTCGACCCAACCATACAATTAGGGGGTCGTTACGACCGGTCAAATTCTCCACTGAACCGTCCCGTGTTCGGATTTGGGGGAGTGACCCAGGGGACGGATCCGGACAATTTCGACCAGAATGATTCCAATGTCAATGCCGGTTTTTCTCAGAATTTGCTGACAGGCGGCTCTTATGAATTGACGTTTGATACCAATAGAAATTCAGTGGCCGGAACCACCGGCTTTCTCTTTAATCCCTCCTATTCCAGCGCCCTCTCGATTCAACTCACTCAACCTCTCTTGCGGAACTTCGGCCCCTCCGTCAATTCGACACAAATCACCCTCGCCCAAAATTCCGCCCAGGTAGAACACCTGTCCTTTATACAACAAATCCTCTCGGTCATCGCGCAAGTCGAGACCACATATTGGGAGTTAGTCTTTGCGCGGGAAAATTTGAAGATTGCGAAAGACTCTCTCAAGGCTGCAGAAGAACTGTTGGCCAGCAATCGAGGAAAGACGCAAGCGGGGGTCATGGCTCAAGTGGAAGTTCTCCAGGCTCAGGCGGGGGTAGCCAGCCGCATCGAACAAATTCTGCTTGCCCAAAAAACTGTGGAAGACCAGGAGGACCAACTTCGTCGAATCCTCAACCGTTCGGAAGCACGGTTGATGGAAACTACCCCTATCGTGCCCCTGGACTCCCCTTCTCAGGCCCTTCCATCCACAACTCTCCAATCGCACGTCGACCTGGCCCTTCAGCACCGTCCGGATGTGTTGCAATCGAAGAAACAGGTGTCCAGTTCCCAAAGCCAGACTCAATTTGCCAAAAACCAACTCCTACCCAACCTGTCTTTTCAAGGAGGAGTAGGACTGAGCGGGTTGGGAAATGACCCCACAGACAGTTGGGACCGCATGATCAGCACCGAATTTTACAATATGGGGGGTGGCCTCGTGTTAAGCTACCCATTAGGAAACCGGTCCGCCGAGAGTCAATATCAACGGCGGGTTCTGGAAACCCATCAACAACAAGCCTCCCTTCACCGCGTACGGCAACAAACCATCATTGATGTGAAGGAAGCCCTTCGCCAAGTTCAAACGAACTTCAAACGCATTCGGACGAACCAAGCCACACGCCGCCTCTCTGAAAAGCAATGGAAAGCTGAAAAAGAACGACTCCAGCTAGGACTGAGCACCACCCGTTCAGTATTAGAATTTCAACGGGATTTCCGAGTTGCACAAGGGAGGGAATTACGAGCCATCCTGGATTATAATCAATCACTAGCCCGACTCCGCCTTGTCACTGCCTCGGCTCTTGACCATTACGACATCACCGTTCAGTGAGTACATCTCTTGTTTCCAATTTCGCAGACGTGTATATCAAACGGTTCATCATCCTGAAACCTGTCATCCATCAAAGGGCATGAACAAAAAAAAGGGAGGGCAAATCTCTCCTGTCTGCATCCAGCTATCTTCACCTAACCTGTTTTCATTAGAGAGGACGTCCCACGGTCGATTCCAGGAATGAAGAAACACACTTCACTACTCACGGCCCTCATCCTGGGAGGAAGTGCCCTGGCCGCCTGGCAGTATTCTCAAACCTGGGAGGAAGAGTCCCACATCAAAGAGCCTCCTAAAATCATCGAAGTGACTCGCCGTTCTCTCCGAACACAAGTTTCGGAAACTGGGACCATTCAGCCTCTCCAAACTCTTGAATTAAAGTCTCAATTTTCAGGGGAGGTAGCCCAATTATTCGTGACAAGCGGGCAAACCGTCCAAGAAGGTCAGGTCATCGCCATTATCAAGCAAGAATCCAACCAAGCGCGACAAATTGCCCAATTACGAGCCGCCATTCAAGAAGAACGCTTGAATGTCGACACCGCTCAGCGGGAGTTGATGCGTTCACAGTCTTTACTCCAAAAGGGGTTCATTGCCGAAAAAGAATTAGAAACTGCCAATCGAGAGTATCAACGAACCCTTGTTCGGTTGGAATTGGCTGAACGACAACTGCTTCTGGCTCTCGGCGGGAATGAAACACTCTTTCGTCGGTATCAGGAAAGTTCCAATTTCACCACCCGACCGGAAGAATTCCAAGTTCGCGCCCCCTCTCGAGGTACCGTCTTAGAGGTCTTGGTTCAACCGGGAGAGATGATTACCTCGGGAACGGCCACGATCGGAGGGGGCACCGTCCTGATGCGTATCGCGGATCTTTCACATATGTTAGTCACCGCCAAGATCAACGAAGTGAACATTCCAAGAGTCGAGGTTGGTCAATCCGTTGAAATACGATTGGATGCTCTTCCGGATCGATCGTTTAAGGGTCGAGTCACCCAAATCGCCGCGCAAGGGGTAAAAGCAGATAATATCGTGACCTATGATGTCACCATCGCCATAGAAAACTCAGATGAAAAGCTCAGGCCGATGTTGACCGCCAATGTCGACATTCAGACGAAAGAACTCCATGATGTGCTGACGGTTCCTTTGGAAGTACTCCGAACAGAAAAAGGTGACGATATGGTGGATGTCCTTACGAATGGCTTGCCTCAACCCCGAAAAGTCCGGGTCGCCTTTCGTACGAACACCCAGGCAGTGATTACACAAGGTCTCCAAGAACATGACCAGGTGGTGATTCCGACGTATGACCTAGAATCCAAGGACCCCTAAATGCAATAGGCGGATCCCCCGTGCTCATATCGTTGAAACATATCAAAAAAGTCTATGAGACCGGAGATATCGGTGTCCTCGCCTTGGCAGATCTTACCCTTGAAATCGAACGAGGGGAATTTGTGGCGATTATTGGTCAGTCCGGCAGCGGAAAGACCACTCTATTGGACATCCTAGGCTGCTTAAGCCCTCCAACCAGTGGTGAATATTGGCTGGAGGGAGAGAATGTCAACACACTCAGCGATGCTCAACTCACCAACATTCGAAACAAAAAAATAGGATTTGTCTTTCAAACGTTTCATCTTCTTCCTCGAAAATCCGCCCTCGATAACGTGCAACTTCCCTTAATGTATGCCGGATGTTCTCGAACGACACAAACCACCCGGGCCCGAGAGTTATTGACGTTAGTAGGATTGGAAAATCGGACCACGCATTTCTCCAATCAGCTTTCAGGGGGACAACAACAACGGGTAGCCATCGCCCGAGCCCTAGCCAACCGTCCGGCCCTGCTCCTAGCGGACGAACCAACGGGAAACCTGGACAGCCGTTCCGGAAATGATATCTTGGAAGTATTTGAATCCCTCCACCAAGAAGGACAAACCATCGTGATGATTACCCATGACCCACTGATTGCCCAACGGGCAAACCGGCGGATCACACTCTCCGATGGTCGAATCACCTCAGATGAATCCACTCATTCAGGAGTGGTTTCCCTCACGTAATCTGGAGTTCCCATCATGTTAGGGTCAATACTACAAGATGCGTTCAAGAACCTAGCAGCCAATGTGCTTCGATCCAGTCTTACGATGCTCGGGGTCATCATTGGTGTCGCTTCCGTCATCACCATGATTGCGATCGTCGAGGGAGGACAATTGTGGTTGGTCAATTCCATCGAGCGCCTCGGCACCAACTTACTGTTTGTCTGGAAAAAACGACTGACCGTAGAAGAACGCCGCATGTTCGCGGGTCGCCATACTCAACTTCGGTATGGGGATGCGGTGGCCCTACGAGAGCGTTTTCCAGATTTGGATGTCGCGCCGGTCCTCAATATCGACGAAAAGTTAAAATCCGGCGATCGTGACTTTAGCGGTTCCATCACCGCGACATCTCCAGAATTCAGCAGCATACGAAATTTCTATCCCGCAATAGGGCGGTTTTTAAAGAACTCAGACCTGGAGGAATGGAAACGTACCGTGGTATTGGGGAAAACGGTAGCCGAAGTCCTCTTTGGCTCAGGGCCGGTGATAGGGAAGGAAGTCCACATTCGTGACCAACGGTTTACCGTCGTGGGCGTGATGGAACCCAAAGGAGAGATTTATGGCTCGAACTTCGATGAAATGATATTTATTCCGACCCCCACCGCAATCCGGTTCTTTAAGGGGAACGATAAATTACGCTCAATCGTGCTCCATGTTCCCGAACGGGAACGGATGTACCAAATCACTCAAGAAATACATCAATTCCTCGTCCAACGTCATGATGGGGTGGACGATATTCATATCCGCAACCAAGGAGAATTCCTCGGGGCAGTTGATCGAACCATTTGGACCTTCCGACTTGTGTTGGGAGGAGTGGCCATCGTGGCTCTACTGGTTGGGGGAATCGGGATCATGAATATTATGCTGGTCACGGTAACGGAACGCACTCGGGAAATTGGTCTCCGTAAAGCCATCGGAGCCAAACGAAGCGATATTTTGCTGCAATTTCTCATTGAATCCACCACGATTAGCGTGGTGGGTGGGTGTGTAGGTGTTGTGGTGGGGATATTTGCGGCTTATGGTTTTGGAGGTATGGTAGCCGAATCCATGCCGGGAGAGGGTGATTGGGGCGCGGTTATCCAACCAACTGCGATTGTCATTGCCTTTACGTTTGCTGTTGTAGTCGGAATCGTATTCGGCCTTTTCCCGGCCATGAAAGCTTCCAAATTGGATCCGGCAGAAGCTCTCCGCTATCAATAATTGAATGTATTCACCCAACGATTCCGAAACGAAGAGGACACCCGAACATGTAAAACATGATAAGCCCCCATACGAACCATCCGCAGAACTGGCCTTCTTCCCCGTCCTCTTGACCGCCCTTTTTTATTGTTTTCCCTCGCACTGGCAAGCCTACCTCTTCTTTCAATTTCTTCCTCAGATCAGTTCCTTCCTCATGCTCACAATTTGGGGCAAGAGGAATACCGAACTCATTCAAAAATTGGGAATAGGAGCCAACCTCATTCCGTCCGGATTAAGGTTGGGGACCATCACGGGCATGGTCTTGGGCGGCATCAATACGGTCGCAATTCTTTTCGTGTTCCCCTTCCTCGGTTTGGATATACACTTTCTCCGTAACACCCCCCATGCCCAGATTCCTGTCTGGATCATGGTGCCATGGTTTATCCTATTCATTGCCTTTTTCGTAGAAGTCAATTTTCGGGGATTTCTTTTGGGACGACTCCTCAAGTTTTTCAGTCGATTATCCAAAGAGAATGATCGAAGTAGGGGGGCCTTTCCTGTAATGTTGACGGTCTTGCCTTTGGGAATTTCCACGCTCACATTTGCATTCGATCCTTTCATGGTGACCACTTTCCGGCATTTACATTGGATTGCCGTATGGGACGGATTGATTTGGGGATGGCTTTGGATTCGGACCACAAATTTATACGTGGTTATCACGGCTCATGCCCTTGAAGTCCTGATCATGTACCTTTTCATCCGAGCGGTGTTGTTATGACCCCTTCATTCTCTCCCAGTCTTGTGAATAACAAATTTGGAGACCCCGGATTATATATTCAACTTCGGTGGAGTCGTCGCGCGTTGCTTTTTGATTTAGGAGACAATGCGCCACTCAGCCCCACAAGCCTTCTCAGGGCCCAAGATATTTTTATTTCCCACACCCATATGGATCATTTTATCGGATTTGATCGCCTTCTTCGGGTGGCATTGGGTCGGGGAAAGCATCTGCGTTTCTATGGCCCTCCCGGGCTCATCAACAATATTCAAGGAAAACTTGGGGGATATACTTGGAATCTCGTTGATGGATATCCCCTGACCATCGAAGTAAAAGAATTTCATCTCACCAGCCTGCAAACTACCCTGTTTCAGGCAAAAGACGGGTTTGTAGGACAACCCCTCCCGTCAATCGCGATGGATCACTCTCAGGTCTTCTCCCTCCATCAGGAGCAAGGTCTCATCGTTCGGGGGGTTGCCCTGAACCACCGAATCCCTTGCTTCGCCTTTTCTCTAGAAGAACCGTTCCATATCAATATTAATAAAGTCCGACTTCACGAGGCAGGACTTCCCGTAGGCTCATGGTTGAAAGAAGTCAAACAATTGATTTGGGAAGGGTATCCCGACTCTCATCAGTTTTCTTGCACGTTATACTTGGAGCATAGGAAGGAAAGGCGAGAATTTCAATTAGGTAAATTTAAACGGCAATTTGTGACGATCACGCCAGGGCAAAAAATTGCCTACGTGGTCGATTGCCGCTATGACTCGCAGAATGAAGAAAAAATTATCGATCTTTGCAAAGGAGCAGACACCCTGTATTGCGAAGCGCCCTTTCTGGACGAAGACCATGAGAAAGCGTCCCGTCGCTATCATCTCACCGCCAAGGAGGCAGGAATTTTGGGGAGAAAATCCCACGTTCGACGTTTAATCGTCTTTCACTTTTCTCCAAGGTATACCGGCCAGGGAGACCGACTGGAATACGAAGCCCTGCACGCATTCGTAGATATTTGATACAGTGAGGCTTTCCTAAGTTTTCTAACCCTAACAAGGTCGCCCGCATGCCAGAGTTTACGAAATATATCCTATACTTTTTCCTGGGCGGACTACTCGTCAGCCTTTCCACCTATTTGGGCAGTCATGGAAGGGGGTTTTGGGCAGCGTTAGCCAGCACCCTACCCGTGATCAGCGGAGTGACGTTTATTCTCATTTATTTAAACACAGAAGCATCGCACACCGTATCATTCGCTAAACATCTCATTTGGTTATCACCCCCTTGGTTTCTTTACGTGGGAACCATGGTCATAGCTGTTCCTAAATTGGGCTTTTGGCCAGCCTATGGATTAGCTATGGGCCTTTATATAACCGGTGTCGGGCTGACTCGACTCATCGTTCCGTAACAATACTCATGAAAGGCGTCATCCATGTCTGACTTTTTGAAACCCATTATCCATGCATTCCTCGTATGCGATACGATTATCATCGACAGTCTAACCGGCAAAAAAAGCATTATTGGAGCCTTTACTCATTTATGGGCAAAAACCTTTCCTTGCCAACATCCCCAAGTGGGGGTCTATTTTTCATTGACCGATGCCGAAGGGAAATACACCTTCGATATTCAATTGGTGTATCTGGACAAGGATCAGGTGGTGGGCAAGGGATCGCTTCCTTCTATCGAGATTAAGAACCGATTGGCGACCCATGACTTTGGGGTGAATATTCCTTACCTGGTTTTTCCCGGACCTGGCCGGTATGAATTTCGCTTGTATGCAGATGGGAATTTTATTACTCAAAAAGACTTCCAAGTCATTCAACAAGAGAAGGCCTCACAGGGATCCAATTAAGCCGTTCTCCCGGCCCTTATCAAAAACCCGACATCCCTCCCTCTGAGATTTCAAAGGGATTCCATCATTAGAATGCCTCTTAAGACCCGTATTTTTCTCTAAACTATCCACTTTTCATCATGAAAAATGTCCTACTGAGAGTAGTCTAAAAGCTTATACTACATAGCATTTCGCATTAAGCCCAAAAAACCTTCTACAAATCGACCCTTTCTCCAGCTCCGCACCCGATTACTTTTCGCCACACCTCAACCGATCCAATTCTTTGAAGAAGGCAAACAGCGATGAACAGGCAGCCTACCCTCTCCTTTCCATACATTTTTCAGGGAGACCTTGTCGATGAAGATGTATTACGAAAACGTTAGGCCAACGCTCACGCGAATCATTCTGTTGGTGTTGATCCTGGTAGCCCTTCCCAACCACACCTTCAGCCAGGTTATCGGGAAAGGGTACAACAACAGCCTAATCTATAAAATCCACTCGGAAACCAATACGGTATATCTTTTAGGATCACTCCATGCCCTGGCAGAAGATTTCTACCCCTTTACCCGGGCCTTTTCCTATGCTTATTACAATTCTCAAAAAATAATCATGGAGGTAGACCCAGCCAGCATGGACTCTCCCGAAGGGCAAAAGTACATATCGACCATCAGTGAATTTCAAAATGGGATGACCCTCAAAAAAGCGCTCTCTCCCAGGACGTATTCCCTACTCAAAAAAAACCTAGAAGAACTCGGGTTGAATATTAGGGATTTTAAAAAATTTAAACCCTGGAAAGTCTATTTAACGGCTGGAGGGAGGGTGTTTGATGCTAAAAAAGACTTTAGGGCCCATTTGGGAGTAGAAAGTTTTTTCTCTCAAATGGCCAAAGATGCAGGGAAAGAAACTGGAGGCCTCGAAACCCTCAAGGAACATTTTAATGTCTTTGATAATCTTTCTCTCAAAGACCAAGATATGATCTTGCAAAAGGGGCTCCTCAAAAGCATGGAAGACCAAAAAACTGAAGAAGAAGAGTTCATTCAACTCACCACGAGTTGGCATCAAGGGAAATTAGATAAATTAGAAAATTTTGTGGAGAAAGAAAAATCCAATCCCGTTTTTTATGATGCGTTGTTAGTGAAGCGAAACCACAATTGGTTGCCAAAAATCGAAGAATACCTCAAAGATAGCCAGAACTACCTTATCATCGTGGGTGTGGCACACCTTCCGGGGGAAGATGGGCTTCTGGCCTTGCTATCTCAAAAAGGGTACACCCTAGAACGCCTCTCCTTTGCCCGTCCGTAAATTGAAAGATTTCGGACTGTTACAGTTGAAAATTCTAAATGGAGCCTCGGAAAATTGGGGATCCGTCCCTCTAGGGAAAGAACCTTTACCTTCGATTCCCCTGGTTTCTCAAAACGCCTAGGGAACTCCCTTAGGGAACCAGACCAAAAGGTAGCTTGCCCAGAAAATCATGCCACTTTCCATCAGGATGGAAGTTCTCAAAACTCTTAAGAAGGCGCACTAATTTTTAACGCACTCAATCATTTTTCTCCCCCCAAATGATACGAGAATTTGGTTAGAAAAGTTCTATCTTCTCCTTTGTTACCTGAAATTTTATTGACCCTGTTTTCCATCACTCTTGCATTTAATGACGAAAGTTTTAATACTTTCCCCAACACTCTCTAATCTGGAAATTTGCCATCCACACTCAGGCCAATAACCAAGGGGGAAGTATGTGGAAATATTCGGTAGCCCTAGCCTTGATTATCCTCGTAGTATCGGGATGTACTTCAGTGGGAACTTTGGGAATAGTCACAAAAAGTACGGCAAACCCGGGAGCTCTTCTTGAAAACGCTCAAGGGTATGAAGAATTGGGAATAACCGAAGGAGCCGCTTGTCGACACTTCGTCCTGGCCGTGGCCCCATTCGGAAATTCAACTTTTGAAAGGGCAGTCGAGGATGCTCTAGAAAAAACGGGCGGTGATGCCCTGATCAATGTCACCACAACCAGTAGTTTATTCGGGTTTGCCCCGATTTATAATCTGTATTCATTCACATGTACCACCGTGAAAGGGATTGCCATTCGGTTCAATTAACCATTTGGGAACCCTTTCCAGAGCACACCGGAAAGGGTTCTTATTATGGTTTCCGTTTCATTGCCCTCTATTCTCAATCTATTCAAAAAAGAAACTATCTCTTTTTTGTCCGCAAAATCTGGCATTAATCATACCAATCATCAAGAAGAAACCGGCAACCTCTTCTAACTCACACAACCTTCATTACCTTTTATTTTATTTTTCAATTTCCCCGCCGACAACACAGGAAAACAGGGAGGCCTCTTTCCCAGGTCCCAAATCCCATATACCAATTTGTCAACCCAGAAGGTAAAAAGAGATTAACCCATGAAGGCAAAAACTATTCGAAAGGGAAGGAAAAAGTTTTTGATCATTCTCATTTTAGTGCTGGCGTCTTTTTCCACTGGAACCGTGCGCAGTCAGGTGGTGGGCAAGGGCTATAACAACAGTATGATCTATAAAATTCAGGGGGAACAGAATACGGTCTATATCTTAGGATCTCTTCATGCCTTAGCGGAGGAATATTATCCGCTCACCCGGGCATTTTCCTATGCTTATTACAACTCTCAAAAGTTGGTGTTTGAGATCGCGCCAGAAATCCTCTTTTCAAAATCCACCCAAACCACACGGGAAAGGTATTCTACCTTTCAGAATGGGATGACCCTTCAAAAAGCTCTCAGCCCCAGAACCTACCGTTTGGTCAAAGCTCAACTCAAACAAAGGGGGATCGACATCCACGACCTTCAAAAATTCAAACCATGGAAGGTATACCTCCTTCTCAGTAGCGGATTGGATTCTCTCAAAGGGTTCAGGCCCGATTTGGGGATTGAAATGTATTTTTACCAAAAAGCCAAGGACGCCGGAAAACCCATTGGAGGTCTGGAAACGCCAAAAGATCAATGGGAGGCGTTTGACAATCTTTCGCTAGGAGAACAGGAAGCTATGATTCTAGAAGTTCTCCGAGATCAATCCAAACAGGAGAAAGAATTCCGGCAATTAGTGAAAAGTTGGCACAAAGGGGATCTCCAGGGTATGAACAAACATGTGGCAACGTACAAAACCTTTCCCAAGTATTATCATGGACTTCTCGTTCGTCGGAATCGTAGTTGGGTCCCTCAAATTGAAGCGTTTTTACAAGACGACAAAAATTATTTCGTCATCGTTGGAGTGGCCCACCTAGCGGGAGAGGACGGACTCATCGCACTCCTCACCGAAAAAGGTTACGACCTAGAGCGGATGTCATTTGCCATGCCATAATCAGAAGGAGCGTATTCACAACTTTCTTCTATTTTCCTCCCACACCTCCCTTTTCCTAAAGAGAGTGCTTTACCGGTAGGGCTATCCTGACCCTTACGAATCCCCCTCGATAGAACCAGGGGAACACCCTATTGACACCATTTTCCAACAGGCGTAGCATGAGCATTGCGTCCCCCAAAGGCCGGTTTTGAGGAAAAGCAGATTGAGGACGCCAATCCCTTTTCCACCCATGATGAGCAAAGGAGGTCTCTCATGGATGATCAATCTCCACCAGGCCTCAATGGCCCATCTGTGGCGAGGCATACCTCATCGTCCTGACGGGCCCTTTCGTTTTTCGTCGAGTCATTTCCCAACTTCCGCCAGAGCATGGTGGGGTCTTAATCCCTGAAATGAACATGGCCGCTCATGGGGAAGTCGTGAGAGGGCTCTTTCAACCTTCACACCTGAAAGATTCGACTATCTCTTGAACGAAAGGTTCCCGAACGAGCCACACATGGGTCCAGCAGCACATGAGGGTATCCCTCAGTGGTTCCTGCCACAAGGTACGAGGGACTATTCATTTCATGGATAGTCCCTCGTCTGGTATCGAGCCTGTTATGTCCCTCCGAACACCATTGTCATTCGCAAGGTTTTTGTTCTCCCAACTTCCCGACATGCGATGAATCCCCGTTTCCCGTCATTTGCCCTTGAGTTGCCCCCCTGGGTGTCCGAATATTTCCAAGAGAGGAAAGGTGACTTTCCTACTCCAGAGAATCGTATGGATTTAGTGACCACTTTGGCTGAATTGAATGTGCGGCACGGAACCGGCGGACCCTTTGGTGCTGCCGTTTTCCGAGCCGACACCCATGAACTCATCGCACCCGGAATCAACCTGGTTCTTTTCTCACTTAGCTCCATCGCTCATGCTGAGATGGTGGCTTTAACCCTCGCGCAGAAAGTTGTGAAGTCCTCTGACTTGGGAGCAGCGCATCTTCCGG
Organism: Nitrospirales bacterium; assembly: GCA_965223495.1. GTDB lineage: Bacteria > Nitrospirota > Nitrospiria > Nitrospirales > UBA8639 > Nitrospira_E. Next base: position 2,946,784 of record OZ245001.1, read on the forward strand.
AGCATGAACTCGTGACGAGTTGTGAGCCATGCGCCATGTGTTTGGGGGCCCTTTCTTGGTCCGGGATTCGACATATTATTTGCGGAGCTCGGGGGAGTGATGCTGAAGCCGTAGGATTTGATGAGGGCCCCAAACCCTTGCATTGGGTCGACGCTCTGCAAAAAAGAAATATTTCTGTCACGCTGGATATTGGACGCAAAAAGGCCGCTGAGGTTCTCCAACGGTATGTTGACCAGGGCGGTACCGTCTATAACGGACAACAAGGACGAGGAGCACCTCCCCTGTAAGGAGAACAACACCATGGCAGCAACCAAACAACGAGCCACACGAAAATCCTCCACCATAACCCTCGCCATTGACATCGGAGGATCCGGCATTAAAGGGATCCTTCTTAATACGGAAGGGCAGCCCTTAACAGAACGCCTTCGATTAGCCACTCCCCAGCCCTCACATCCTCTATCCGTTTTTTCTGCCATAACCGAATTGGCCCAAGGGCTAGGGACCTTCGACCGTGTCTCGGTGGGATTTCCAGGAGTGATCCAACACGGCCATGTAAAAACCGCACCCAATTTAGATCCGGAATGGCCTGGGACCCACCTTGTTGAAGAATTAGAACGTCGGTTAGGGAAACCCATACGGGCAGCCAATGATGCAGACGTTCAGGGATTTGGTGCCATAAAAGGAAGAGGGGTGGAATTGGTGATCACTCTAGGGACAGGGTTTGGAACGGCCTTATTCGTGGGCGGCCATCTGGTCCCGAATCTAGAAATCGCGCATCATCCCTTCCGTAAAGGTCGAACCTACGAAGAAGAATTGGGGGCGGTGGCCCTCAAACGAGTAGGAAAAAAGAAATGGAATCAAACCCTGGCCAAAGCCATTGAAACCTTAGATCGGGTCATTAATTTTGACCATCTTCATATTGGTGGAGGCAATGGGAAAAAAGTCACGATTCCCCTGCCACCCAACGTGGTGATCGTGCCAAACGTCGCGGGACTGCTGGGAGGCATTGCGCTCTGGGGACTTCCCATGGGGCCAACTCCAGCGCCACGAACCAGAAGAAAATCGCCATCACTTCAATAACCTCAGCGATATCCTCGTCTCCTACCTGACCCTATCAGGATGATGATTCTCACCTCATTACTCTCCAAGGATGACCAATACTACTGGGTTGCCTTGACGGGCTATTTCTACCTTTTGATCAAATCACCCTTTAACCCAAATCCATGATGACTCCATACGGTATCGCCCAGTTACTGTTGGTGGGAGTTGGCGGATTTTTAGGGTCGGTAGGGCGATTTGTCTTTGGGGGGCTGGTTACCCGAATGAGCCCTATATTGGGTTTTCCGATTGGCACGCTTACGGTAAACTTAGTTGGCTGTTTTTTGATCGGTTGGCTTCACAGCTTCGCCGAAACACGAAATGTTTTTGGCTCGGAGGTCCGGGTATTTCTTTTTATTGGCCTGCTTGGAGGGTTTACGACTTTCTCAACATTCGGCTTTGAATCCTTGGCTCTGCTAAAGGAAGGCGCTCTTCTAAAAACTTCTGCAAATATTCTTCTTCATGTGATCTTGGGCATTGCCGCCGTTTGGATCGGCGATACCCTTGGCCGCCTGTAATCTCCTTCCCCTTGTTCCCTTTTCTGCCTTGGCGAAACCTAGGAGAACACGGTACAACTAGTATCCGAACCTTGAACCTCTCACACCATAAGCCACTTTCGAACGCTCCATCCTCAATGCCTAAAAGGACGAAAAATTCTCCCAATATAGACCCGTCACCCGATCGAGACCTTCTCATTGAAGGGGCGCGACAAAACAACCTCAAAAATATTTCTCTCCGCATTCCACATAACGCCGTCACGGTGATTACAGGAGTCTCTGGCTCAGGAAAATCCTCCCTCGCTTTTGATACCCTTTTTGCCGAAGGCCAATGGCGATACGTGGAATCCCTCTCAGCCTATACACGCATGTTTCTTAATCGTGTCAAACGCCCGGAAGTCGATCGTCTCATCCATATTCGTCCTTCCATCGCGTTAGAGCAAAAAAATCCCATCCGCTCTTCACGTTCCACCGTGGGAACCGCGAGTGAAATTTCAGATTACTTGCGATTGTTTTTTGCCAAAATCGGACGCGTGATCTGCCCAAGTTGTCAACAAGAAGCCGTCGCACATCATCCAACTTCGCTCTCCCAAGAATTAATACAAACCTTTCCAGAACAACAAATTCTCATTTGCTTTCCTCACACCACCAGGGAACCCGAATCGTTGGAGTCGATAAAAACCACATTGTTAAAACAGGGATTCATTCGAGTATGGGCAGAGGGACAAGTCCTGAAGCTCCAACATGACCCCTTGCCATTGATTCCCTCTTCGGAATGGCTGGTGGTTGTAGACCGACTGACCTTGGGGGCCAAATCCCGTCTTCGTCTAGTGGAAGCTATCGAAACCGCATACCGAGAAAGCGGCGGATTCGTTCGAGTGGTGACCAAGAACCAACAAGCAATGGCCTTTAGCGCCCATCTACAATGCCCTGGATGTCAGAGAGAATTTCCTCCTCCCCGACCTCTGTTGTTTTCGTTCAATCACCCTTTAGGGGCCTGTCCGGAATGTAAGGGGTTTGGCAATGTCCTCCGGTATGATGAACAGCTCCTCATTCCCGATCCTCATAAATCCCTGAATGAAGGAGCGATCGAACCCTGGACCAAACCCTCTAATGTCTGGTGGCAAGAACGGATGCTTCGAGCATTCCATTCGAAAAAGTTCGATCCCCACCAACCCTACTGCACCCTCTCAGCGCGCGAGAAAGAACTAATCTGGAAGGGAGAAGGGAAAATAGAGGGAATCCAGGATTTTTTTGAGTACCTGGAGGGAAAGCGATACAAACTTCACGTACGAGTGTTTCTCAGTCGATATCGGAGCCCACTTCCCTGCGAGCGTTGCCAAGGCCGACGTCTTCGGCCAGAGGCCCTAGGGGTGACCATCCAGGAGCAAAATATCCATGAAGTGGGAACCTGGCCATTGGATACCCTCCATGGTTGGCTCCGGGACCTTCCACTTAACCCATTTGAGCGAACCATCAGCCAAGACCTCCTGAAGCCTCTGGAAGAAAAACTTTCGTTTTTAATTTCAGTGGGCCTAGGATATCTCACCTCTAACCGGGAGATGCGAACCCTATCCGGAGGAGAAGCCCAACGGATTCATTTGGCCAATCAATTAGGGGCTCGGCTCGTCGGCACACAGTATGTCCTGGATGAACCCACGATTGGCCTTCACCCCAGAGATACAGAAGCCATGGCCACCATTCTGAAAGATTTGGCTCATCGGGGTAATACGGTCATCGTGGTTGAGCATGATCCTCACATCATTCAACAGGCTGACTTTGTCATCGAAATGGGACCGTCCTCGGGGGAACAAGGAGGAAACGTCATTTGTGCCGCACCTTATACGCGCTTTAGTCAGGATTCATTGGCTTTAACCGCACGATATATGCGGGGCGAGCGCTCCATTCAAATGCCAAGCACACGCAGGTCCGGAACCGGAACTTTCCTGGAGTTCACTGGAATCAACCAACACAACCTTAAAAATCTTTCGGTCAGAATTCCACTGGGCAAGCTGGTTTGCGTGACCGGACCATCAGGATCGGGAAAAAGTACACTCGTGGAAGACACGATTTATCGGGCGGTGGCTCGGGAACTCGACGGTGATTCCACACCCCCCGGAAAATTCGATTCGCTCACTGGATTTCAAACCTTGCGTTCCGTTCGGCTCATCAATCAGGAACCCATAGGGAAATCACCCCGATCCAACCCGGTGACCTACATTAAGGCCTTTCAGGGTATTCGCTCCCTATTTGCCAATACCCCTGAAGCTCGACGGGCCCGACTCACCGCAGCGCATTTTTCCTTCAATACGGGAAAAGGTCGATGCCCACGATGTCAGGGAAATGGCTATGAAAAACTAGACATGTACTTTATCGCGGATCTCTACGTTCCCTGCGAGGTCTGTGAGGGAACGCGCTTTCAACAAAAAATCCTAAATATCCAGGTGAATGGGTACACCATCCATGAGGTTCTTGAACTGACTGTCGATCAAGCCCTCCATACCTTTGGGTCAACATGCCCCGTACTCCGGAAAAGCTTGAAAATCCTACAATCTTTGGGGCTCGGATATTTAAGACTCGGCCAGCCGGCCCCAAGCCTTTCGGGAGGGGAAACGCAACGACTCAAAATTGCCAGGGAATTAGCGAATAGTTCCTCTATGGTCCGGAAAAACCCAAAACCCCTGGGAATTCTCTATATTCTGGATGAACCCACACGGGGACTTCATCTTGAAGATATCAAGCAACTCTTGGAGGTGTTGGGCCAACTCGTAGACGGGGGAAATACGGTGTTAATCGTGGAGCATCACTTGGATGTGATTAAATGTGCGGATTGGGTGATTGACTTAGGTCCGGGAGGAGGTGAGGCAGGGGGGAAAATTGTGGCTCAGGGCACCCCCGAAGAAATTGCCCGCACCCCTGGTTCTATCACCGGGAAATATCTTCGTCCTCTCCTGACCCCCAAAAATTAATGGAAGCCACGGCCATTTACTGAACCGTAATTCCCTCTTTTTTAAATCGACTATTAAGGCGTTGCTGAATCTTGGGACCCAATGACCGACCCCACACTTGCCCGGCTTGCATGGCCTCTTGCGTCACTATTGGCATAATTTCTATGGCCTTTTTCCCGACGGGAGTGTTGTAAAACCGAATGAGCTCCTCAAGGTCAGCGGACGTCAGATATTTATGATAAATGGGATAGCTTAATTTCCCAAGGGCGTTCCCCTCCACCACTTCATCATGAATCAAATCATTGATTTCTTCTTTCAGCAAATCAAAGGCCAGTGGATCTATGTCAGGGTTAGTCTGTTTTAACATCCTGGTCATTTGCTGGATAAAGGCACTTCCGATCATTTCCCCCAATCGCCCTGCACCGGTCATGTTGAGCAGATCATCTATTTGCCTCTTTTTTTGTGGCGTCAATTCTTCAGATAGAGTCACCGAAGGCAGAGAAAAAAGAAACGTGGTCAAGAGTATGAGAAAAGTTTTCATGAGTGCTCCTCGGGAATGTGGGTTGCCTGTTTATCTCCACCGGGAAGAACCCAGCCAAAGACCAATACTTCACATAACATTCTCACCTTTGAGTGGATGGTCAAATTTTCTCCGGGGGCCACATAAGCAGCTCGCACTTCCTCAACCACATCACGAGCCGAATCAAACAGGGCTGACGGAACACGAATGGAACGTTCGTTGCACCAGGGAATCTGAACCCCCGGATACAAGCTGCCAAAATGTTGTCCGACGAGAAAGCACGGGATGTCCGCTGCTTCTAAGGCGGCCATGAGGAACAACTGCTCAAGATCGTCCATGGGATGGCAAACAGTCACCATAGGCACCTTACCACCTCCAAACCCAATCGTAGAGCCTCAGAGTAACATAAAATACACCAACTTGCCGGACTACACCATTTTCCAGAAGACCTCTAGATCGAACGAGACTGTAATCTCATGTCACAAGGACAGCTGGCTCCCAATTTGACCATTTACCCTCCAAAAATGACTTCCCCTTTCATTGCAATTGTTTACCGTCGATCACGAAAAAACCTTGATAATTGAAAAACGGTCAAGCACCCTCAAGGGTAGGGTTTTTCCGGTGATCGAACAAAACCACAAACCCTTTGAATCTGGCGGGGAATAGCAGGATTACAATCAACCCCTCGGAAATTTCTTCAAGAAAACAAGCCCATCCTTGGCCATCTCAGTCCAAACATCTGGAAAACCTTCTCTTACTACAATCTTTTTTGCCTATGAAAATTGAATTTCATCCCGAACGTTCATCCAGGTATTTGAAAGAGGATATTCAGTTTTCCTCATCAAAGATGGGATCTCATTTCCGAACGACGTACCAGTTATTTTGGATGTCATGGGCAAAACGGTTCACTTCAATAGAACCAAAACCTGCTTTTTCTAAGTATTCGCGCGTTCGTTCTTCTCCCCACATGGCACCCAACCCCTCACCCCCCTGGGCGAGGGAGACGGTCATACAGTGCATACACGAGACTGTATACAGCAGGGTCCCGAGAGGGTGCTCGATATCTTTATGAACATGGCTCGTTCCATTAATATCTTGCATCAAATACACTCCATCCGGTTTTAAAGCCCGCTGAATCCCAAGGAGAACATTGAGGGGCTTGGCCTGATCATGAATGGCATCAAAAGTGGTAATCCAATCGTAGGAGTCCGGTTCAGCCGTCTCATGAAAGTCACTCAGATCTCCCGCGATAAACTGAATATTGTGTATCCCCCGTCGTCTTGCCTCATTCCCAGCAAACGTGACAGCATCCAGCGATAGGTCCATTCCAACAAACGTACTATTTGGGTAGAGCTTCGCCAATCGCATCATAATCAGACCACGGCCACAACCCACATCAAGGACACGGATACCCCGCTGAAGGATTTCGATTAACCCGGGCACAAGGGGAAGAATGTGGGACTCCAGAGAGGAAAGCACCGACTGGCCGCTATCCTCAGCCATGACTTCGTGAAATCTTGGAAATTGGGAATAGGGAACCCCTCCCCCTTTCCGAAAACATTCTAAAATTGCATCCTCAACCCCACCCAGGCTTGAAATATACTGAGTAAAAACGGCCATATTGTCTGCCGCCGCGGCCCGGGTTAACACTGAAGCATGTTCTGCCGGCAAATGGAACTTGGTTCCTTCAGGATTCACCTCCACCACTCCCCCAGTGACCATGGCCCCAAGCCATTCCCGCACGTAACGCTCATTCAATGTGGCCGCCCGTGCGATTTCTTCGGAAGTACTCGGTGACAAGGAGCTCATGACATCGAATAGTCCTGTTCGATGACCGATCGAAATCATCAAGCAAAGAGCCCCGTGATTGAGCGCACGAAGAATTTTCTCGCCAAACCCCTCAGCCTTGGCACTATCATACGTTGAAGGAATATCTGGATTTGTCACGTCGTTACCTTTCTTGAGATCGTTTTGAGATGTGCTCCCGATCATTACACGGCGTAGAAGAAACACGAGAACCGATTTGTCAAAATCTAACATCGGCAACGTTCACATGCTCGGAACGTCGTGAACCCTATCAGATAGGGATTTAGACTCCAGCATCAGACGTCCTTCTTCCTCATTCAAAAATGTCTGAATGTCTCTCCCCCCTTCTTCCTTATTAGGAAGGCGGCCTCTTAGGTAAGCACCTTTCGATTTTCCCTGACAGATAGCCCTTCCTATCTTCAAGCCAAATAAACTATCTGGATCCTTTAAGATAGAACAAAAAAGCTACAAAAAATCCAAACCCTTCGTCTTGTACAGGGTTTAGCATTAGGATTTCGACTCCTCGAAAACATACCTCCCCTCCCGAACTTCCACATTCGGCGGTCTTCCTTGGCTCTCAAAAACTTCATACCCCTCTCTCAGATTTTGCCAGAATTCAATCCAGGATGAATCAGAGAACCGTTTCAGGTTTTCTGTTGTCATCCTAAAAGGGAAAATATGCACACGAAAGAATGATTGCCCTTGACGGAGGGCAGCATCGGCTAATGCATAAATTTCCTCAATCCCAGCATCGGTCATCGCATAACATCCGATGGAAACACAGTCCCCATGTACCATCAGAAAGTCTCCCGTTCGACCATGAAACCGATCGAAGGCATTCGGATAGCCTAAATTAAAAGAAAGATGATATTGACTAGAAGGATTCAGCCGCCCAGCCGTGACAAAGTAAAACCCTTCTGGGCTTTGCCGATCACCGGTTTGGACTTTTGGACCTAAGTCTCCTGAGAAGGCGCAAATAGCATAGTTCTTAAAGAGTCTGAATGTTCCGTCTGCCTCAATCCACAATTCAAGTTCCTTCGTTTCCTTAAATATCCGAATAAAAATTGGATCCCCAAATCGGAAACCCTTCGCATGGAGCGAAGCTTCTAAAAGTGGTTTAACTCGTTCGATAACGGATCGAGATCGATCACTCGAAGGAAGCTCATTTGCCTGGGCCTCGGATAGAAAACCCGCAATGACAAAAATTATAAAAAAATCCATTATCTACCCTTTTAGTCTCACCCGTTCCACGACGGCAAAGGGTCCCTGGATCGAATGGGTGTCATAGGTACAGAAGGCTACCTCCACAACAGATAACGGGTCGATCTCGGGCAGGGAAATACGCTCGAGAACATTCACGATCTTTTGAGTTTCGAAGGTATCACAATATTGCCCCAAGGTTACATGAGGAATAAACCTCCCGGGATTATCTTCTTTGGCTGTCCTTCGCAAAAGGTGACGAATATGGTTCAAAGAGTCGGAGAGGTCAACGACCCGCAGATAGGGGACCGAAGCAAAACTATCCAACCCGTTTACCTCCAGGATAAATTGGGGGATAGATGCCTGTCTCAAGGTATCAATCTGTTGTCGAATAAGCCCATCAGCAAAATAAGAAGGATGGATAAGACCACAACAAGCAATCGTAATGTGAGGAGCACGTTGATACTCTGGATAGACAAAGGGCAAAAGTTCACGACGGGCTTGGTTAAAAGCCAGGATCCATGAGGGATGATCGACCAACACCGCCCAATACCCGTATTGCTCAATTCCTCCATGCCATTCTAGGTAGTCTCGGTTATCATACGGATTAGTGTGGTTCGTGGCCAAAAAAGCCTTGTATCGTGGGAGTAAATTCATAAATTCCTGGGTGGCGTAGAATTTTGACCGAAGAGCGCCGGACAGGAATCAAAGTGAACCACGTTTCAGAAATCTGAAACTGGTACACGGAAACCCCTGGCAAGTTATTAAGGAGCCAAGACACCCCCTTAGGACTAAAGGAGTTGGGCTATGCGATGTCCTTGGTTCCTTAACGTTTTGACCGTGCCAATTAATTCCGACCATCCCTTCAGGAGTTCGCCATAATTCAGGATCAATCGCTGGATAAGGAGAAGGGCCTCTTGATAGCTATGTCCGTACAAAAGATCGAGGGGAATGATAAATTCTGGCTGAACAGGGACTAATTGAAAAGTAATTTCTTTATACGATTCATCGGTCGGCTGCGGCAACCTTTTTAACCACCTCGAGCACAGCTGCTGGTTTATATACTACTCCTAACCCTAGGAAGTCCTTTACCACTTGCCTAGTAGAAGCTTGAATAGTTTCAACCGGAATCCTACGAAAATGCGATTTCCCAACAAGCCCGCAAAACCAAGCGACATTATCCAGTCGGACGAATACGGGGGAACCACTAGACCCTGGAAAAACCTGTGCATCAATTAAATACTCTGGCTTGCCATTAAAATCGATGCGAGGGTGGCTGGCAATCTTTCCCGCTCTAGCAATTGGTAAATTATTCATTTGGTCAGAAAGACCATCAGGATAACCGACGAAGGTTACATCCATGGTCGGAACCAGCTTCTCATTATCGAAGTCTCCCCAGTTAGACTCATCAAGGTATCGGAAGAAAATCATGGGATATTTGTCAATGATGCCGGAAATATTAATGGCCGCCATATCTACCTCGGGATCGTCATGAGGGTAATAGGCACCATGATAGTTAGCAGGGCCAATCTGCAATTTTTTACCGAGCTTTGCCTTTTTTGAACCTTCCCCCTCCCGAAGATTGAAGATTAAAGTTACTTGTCCTTTCCCTTCGAAAAGAACGTGTCTACAGGTAACAAGAACAAAAACCGATTTGTCTTGGGTTTGCGGGATGGGATGTCTTACAATGAATCCAGTCCCTAAAATAGGGGCCCCACCAGATTCATCAGTCGCTACTATTTTCAACGTGGCAAAGAAGATTTGTTCCTCGAAGTATTTTGGTTCCATATATATATTTTTCAAGAAGGAATACAGAGTGAGAATATTTTATGGTTTTCTATTATCTTTTCAAAGGTGGTGAATTTATTTTACGAATTTATTCAAGACTCCTTTTTAGCTACCAGGGCATTTCTCATCCGATACAACCATTTGGTTGTTAAACGGTTTCATCAATAAAAAGTTGTTTGTGCAGGCATTCTTTGGCCCTTTGAACATTATACCTGCATTCAATAGAGAGGCATAGAAAACCCAGCGCACTCTAGAGCAGCCTTCGGCAAAAGTGAAATTATGAATTTTATTACACGTGAGTTTTTGGAATTGCCTGGCTCTTCTTACGTTCATTGAACCTAACTTAATGGAATCCGGCGGAGTTATTTGGTATCGTTTGCTTCCTAACTTCCGGCCAAAAAATACAAAGGAACAGGTCATCATGACGGATTTTGAAAAGCTCGGGGAATTTTATTTAGGTCGTCCCTACGACCTTGCCCAGAAGGCCCCCAAACCGGGATTGTTGCTGTATGATTCCAAAGATTTAGTCACTCACGCCGTCTGTGTGGGGATGACGGGCAGTGGGAAAACTGGCCTGTGCATCAGTTTACTAGAAGAAGCGGCCATCGACTCGGTCCCCGCCATCATTATCGACCCCAAGGGTGACATCGCCAACCTGTTGTTAACATTCCCTGATCTGCAGGGAAAAGATTTTTTACCCTGGATTAATCACGAGGAAGCCGCCAAAAAAGATTTTACCCCTGAAGCCTATGCCCAACGGGAAGCTGAGAAATGGAAGGCCGGATTGGCTTCCTGGGGACAAGATGGCAAGCGGATCAACCGTCTTCGCGAAACAGCTGAATGTTTGATCTATACCCCGGGGAGTACGGCGGGCCTACCGGTTTCCATTCTTCAGTCCTTTTCGGCACCCCCGCCATCCTTAGCTCAGGATCCCGAGTTACTCAGTGAACGAGTCAGTACGATGGCCACGAGTCTGTTGAATTTAGTGGGTATTGACGCTGATCCCCTCCAAAGCCGGGAGCATATTTTCCTCGCCAATGTGCTGGAATCGGCCTGGAAAGCCGGAAACGATCTCTCCTTACCAGGATTGATTCAACAGATCCAACAACCTTCTTTCACGAAATTGGGGGTGATGGATCTTGAATCCGTTTTTCCCACAAAAGACCGATTCGGGTTGGCCATGCGATTTAACAATTTATTAGGCGCACCAGGATTTTCCGTGTGGTTAGAGGGACAGCCCTTGGATCTGAACCAAATTCTTTATTCCCCCTCGGGAAAGCCGAGAATGGCTATCTTTTCCATCGCTCATCTGAGCGATACGGAGCGCATGTTTTTTGTCAGCCTCCTACTGAATCAAACAGTCAGTTGGATGCGTACTCAATCAGGGACCACAAGCCTGCGGGCTCTGTTGTACATGGACGAAGTCTTTGGCTTCTTCCCGCCAGTCAAAAACCCTCCATCCAAAGCTCCGATGCTCACCCTTTTGAAACAGGCACGGGCGTTTGGATTGGGCGTCGTGTTAGCCACACAAAATCCTGTGGATTTGGATTACAAAGGGTTGGGGAACACCGGCACCTGGTTTATCGGTCGACTGCAGACCGAGAGGGACATGGCTCGGGTGTTGGATGGGTTGGAGGGAGCGGCCGCGCATTCCCAAGGGAAGTATGACCGCCAATCCATGGAGACGATTCTTTCCGGACTGGGCAGCCGGGTGTTTTTGATGAATAACGTCCATGAGGATGGACCGGAAGTGTTTGAGACCCGATGGGTCATGTCCTATTTGCGAGGACCCCTCACTCGCAACCAAATAAAAACCTTGATGGATCCGCATAAAGAAAAGCAGGAGTCCTCTGCCGAGAGGACTCCCCCACCCAGCCCTAAAACCCAGAACAGGGAATCCTCTGACACCCTCACATCCCCGCCCATCCTCAACCCTGGCATTTCGCAATATTTTATCCCTAGTCGAGGGTCCCAACCAGAAGGAACTTCGTTGGTGTATGAGCCGAGGCTTCTTGGAGCGGCATCAGTCCATTTCATCGATGGCCGCCGAAAGATTGATGAATCGCGGGAACTGTCCGTTTTAGCCGCCATCTCCGACGATCCTACTCCTATCGATTGGACAGAACCGCTACTCTGTGAACTTTCTCCCGACGACCTTGAGACACAGGCCATGGAGGGAGCGACTTTCACTCCCCTCCCAACCTCGGCTAACCAAACCAAACATTATAAACGCTGGGAAAAAGATTTCATCAATTGGGTCTATCGTCATTACACCATTCAGCTTTGGAAAAGTCCCACGTTTAAGGTCACCTCACTCGCCGGAGAACGTGAGCGAGATTTCCGTCTACGTCTCCAACAACTTGCTCGGGAAAAACGAGATGCCGCCACGGACAAGCTCCGCAAAAAATATGCGGCCAAATTAACTCGCATGGAAGATCGCATTCGGCGAGCCCAACAAGCCGTCGAACGTGAAGCGGAACAGGCCAAACAGCAAAAATTTCAGACCGTCATTTCCGTCGGAGCCACCCTTCTCTCGGCCTTTCTCGGACGAAAAGCGGTGAGTCGTTCCTCAATGGGCAAAGCCACCTCCGCCATTCGCGGGATCAGTCGTTCCCGGAAGGAAAGTCAGGATATTGAACGGGCCGAAGAAAACCTGGAAGCCCTTCAGGAACAATTGACAATACTCCAAGAAGAGCTTCATCAAGGAATCGAGACCATAGCCTCCCAGTGGGACTCCCAAACAGAAACCCTGGAAAACATCGCCATTCGCCCCAAAAAAACGAATATTTCAACGCACCTTGTGAGTGTGGGCTGGTTGCCTTTTTGGGAACATCCCGAGGGCAAAAAAATCCCAGCATGGGATTAAAATACGCTTTGGATTGCCCACGCAACTGTTCCCGGTAAAAATTTCGTGTTTCGTCCTCTTTTTTCTTTTCATCCAATCCCGTATGCTTTTCATGACGGCCCCGTTACTCTAAAATGACATTTTTCATCCTTTTTCCCCGGTCATGGTCAGACCGGATTCGATCCAGAACCCCTTTAATCGTCTAGCTTCCTTTTATCCCCTGGAGGTTTCTTTATGGAACTCATTCAACAACTCGTCGGTGGTTTGAGCATTAATGAGGATCAAGCGAAGGGTGGAGCCGGATTATTATTTTCCCTAGCCAAGGAGAAATTGGGATCGGGAGACTTCCAACAACTCACAGACGCGATTCCCGGAATTCAGGGCCTCCTGGGAGCAGCCCCTACAGGGGGTGGAAGCATGCTCGGAGCCTTGGGTAGCGTGGCTTCTTCCCTTGGGGGGATGAGCGAAAAAATGGAAGGATTAGGAGATTTGGCCAGTTTGGCTGGAGGATTCTCTCAACTGGGGTTAAGCTCTGACATGGTAGGGAAATTTGTACCAATCGTCTTATCCTTCGTGCAACACCAAGGGGGAGATTCTTTAAAAGGCTTGCTGGATAAGGTTTTGAATCCTTCTGGTTAGCACAGACCATGTATCTTGGAAAATTTGGGTACTCTTTTTTAAAGGATGCACGCATGACCAATCAGAAATCTATTATTAGGGTCAAGAATTTTTTCTTCATGAACCAGTATCTCCTGTTCCTCATCCCTCTTGCTCTAACCATGGGATGTCAAAGCATGTATTACGATGCCATGGAACAAATGGGGTATCACAAACGGGATCTCATGGTCAGCGACGTGGAAAAAGCCCGTGATGCCCAACAAGAAGCCAAAGAACAGTTTAAGTCTGCGCTGGACCGTTTCACGACCGTTCTCAGCGTCAAAGGTGGAAAACTGAAAGATAAATACGAAACCCTTAATACCGAATTTGAACAAAGTCAGGATACAGCTCAGGCGGTGCGTGATCGTATTGCCTCGGTCGAAGACGTCTCAGAAGCCTTATTTCATGAATGGGAAACCGAATTACGGCAATATTCCAGCGACACCCTTCGGCAAAATAGCCAGAAAAAATTGGATAAAACACGAAGGCAATATACGGAACTGATTAAAGCGATGAAGCGTGCTGAAGCGAAGATGGATCCGGTCTTGGCCAAATTTAAGGATCAAGTGCTCTTCCTGAAACATAATCTCAACGCACAAGCGATCGCTTCCCTCAAAAGCGAATTAGGCGTCGTCGAAGGCAACATTCAGGATCTCATCAAAGACATGGAAAATTCTATTCAACAGGCTAATGCTTTCATTTCAGCCATGTCTAAGGAGAGTCTATAATATTCAACCCTATGACCCCCTCACCATATTATCCACAGACCATTCAGCAGAAATTCTCGCTGAACAACCTGTCTATCTTTGAGGAAGGGGGCACGCATGGGAATTCTTTCATGGATTGTGTTCGGACTCGTCGCCGGCGTCATCGCCAAATTTCTCATGCCGGGGAAAGATCCCGGAGGTCTGGTTATCACCAGCCTAATTGGCCTGGCCGGAGGCATCATTGGAGGGTTTTTGGGTACCGTCATTGGCTGGGGGGATGTTGAGGGGTTCGACCTGAGAAGCCTGGGACTGGCCATTATGGGGTCCCTTATTCTGTTATGGGGTTACCGGAAAATTAAAGGAACCTAAACTTGCTGGATTAACGTTATTCCTTCCAAATCCCCCTCTTATATTTTCTTCCTGATTTCCATCAATTCTTCCCAAAACCTGCAGACACCCCAACAAGCTGGGGTTCTTCCTTTACCTACTAGAAGAAGTTTACTAGACTTCTGAAAGGAGTACCGGCTCCCCTCACATCCACCAGGACCCATGTATTTCCCCCATCTTCATCATCTGTGAATTTTCATGGCCGAACCATCCCTCCCAAGAAAGGCTGTTTTTCTAAACACACCTTCCCCCTTGGCTAAGGCGTTGAAATGGACATTAGGAATCATTGGTGTCCTGTTGATAGTCCTAGTGTGTGCTGGGATGCTATTGACCTTCTGGTTCCCCTCGGAAATGGTCCGAGAGCAATTGGAGACCCATTTATCCGACCTTCTTCATGGAACCGTAAAAATTCGCTCTCTATCGTTTAACCTGTTAACCGGGTTAGAAGTGAAACATCTCGAATTACAACAGCCCGAACATGACCCCATTACCCTGAAACGACTGCATTTAGATTACCGACTATGGAGCCTCCTGCGAGGGAAATTCACGATTAATGAAATCGCTCTAGAACAGGCCAATGTCACCCTCGATGTTTGGGATTTGGCTATGGGTCCACCTTCAACCGAAAAGGTTTCACCCCCCGTTGATCAACAAGGGCCACCGCCGCTTCCCGTAGCCCTTGAACTTGAGAAATTTGCCATCATCGACAGCCAGTTCCACCTCGGAATTTCTCCAGAATTTCACGTGAATTTAGAGGCTGTGAACTTCCAAAGTTCCGGATCATTCTCCCAACAAGTCGCCGCCCTTCAAGGAGCGTTGGAAGTAGAGGAATTCACCCTAACTCAACCGGAGAACACGTTATCCTTCCCCCTTACCCTTTCCTTTGACACGCGCGTGGATTTTCCAGAGGAATCCCTGGATCTTCCTCATTTGTCTATTCAAATAGGGCAAACGATTGACGTGAATATGTCCGGAGTGATTGACCGGTTTTTGTCCCAAAAAGACATTCAATTTTCCATTCATGACACCCAAATTCACCTTACTCCCTTGTTAGCCTTTCTTCAGGATCTCGTCCCAGCAGAATTTTCTTCGACGTCGCTTCATGGAGCTTTATTTCCCTCTCTTGATTTGAACGGATCTATTAAGGAATCTGAATTTTCTGGGTCAGTTCAGGGGAGATTAAAGGGAGAGGACTTCGCGGCCCATATTCCCGAGCTTCAGGTCCGTTTTGAAGCAGAAAGTCTTGACCTTCAAGCCACCAATGTTCAGGTCAGGGAAAATCAGGTTGTATCTAGCACGGTCTCAGCTGACATTTCTTCTGGGGATATCACAATAGAATCGAATAAAGTGCATAATTTTCATTTCGCATTCCTCAACGAGTATCACTCTTCGGGCCCCTTTACCGGCCGTCTCAGTCTGTCGGGGGTCACCCCCATCGACAAAAACCTGATCGGCACCCCATTCCGGCTTCCCTTCGACATGGAGATAGACGCAACGGGCAACCACCACACGCGGGAACTCACCCTTTCCCGTGTATTTATTGACCTCCGTGATTTCGGAGGGTTTTCAGGAAAGGGCCATATCAAACCTCAGCTATCCCCGGCCCAGGGCTTGGATGTGGGCCTTGAAGCACGCCTTACTCCCAGGCTCAACTATTGGCTGACTTTGGTGCCGAAGGAAACACTTCAGGGAATAATTCTTCAAAAGGCCGTGGCTCCGGATAGCATTCTCCTCCGTGCTACGGCGGGGCTGAATCAGGACTTCGGCCCCCAGTGGGGGAAATTCACCACTGCTTTAAATTTATCCCCCTTACACTTCACGATGGATGAATCGGGAATTGAGGGGCAAATCGAAAAATTTACGGTGTTATTATCTTCGGACTATCGAGAAAAGAGTGGAGACCTCAAGGGAACCTTGGGTCTGTCCACCCGTGTAACGGACGTACAGGCCCTGAATATGATCGACCTTTCCTCGGCGAACGTCATTCTCAAGTCCTCTTTCGAAGGTCGACTCTCGCCTACCTTCGAACCCATCGATCTGCGTTCTTCCGACCAACTTCAGGTCACACTTGGCCGACTCTCCTATCAAGACCAATCCCTTTCGGCCATCGTGCCTCCTTTGAAATTGATCACCAAAACGAAGGAAGATGTTTTGAAACAGCAGTACATTTTGGAACACATGCGTCTCAAAGGTGAAGACTTGTTAGATTTGCAGATGAAGGGAAGATTTTTTCAAAAGTCCCAAGAGTTTGACCTCGCCCTACACATGCCTCTTCTCAAAATGGGTAATTTTCTTTCGGGGCTCTCTGGGCCTTTAGTTGAAGGAATGGCGACCATTAAACCCAAGGGGCTGATGGGTATAGCCCTTCGGGCCTCTGGCAAAATTCCTCAAGAAGTCGACCTACAACAATGGGAATTACCTCTCGGAATTAAAGGGGAAGTCACCATTCAAGATCTTGAGGGGTCTTTTGCCGATTTCCAGGTTCAAGGAACCCAGGGCTCAGTATTAATGTCTTACTCTCCCGAAGCCTCCCCACAAGGCCAATTCAGCACCGATTTACGGATGGACGCCATTCATTTACCCTCCACCCTCCCTTTGCATCAATTAAATGACCCGGCCATTAGGGCCACCATCCTTGCTCCCAACATTGATGAAATTCAAATTGCCCCCATCGAAGTCACCGCGCAAGGACTGGACGTTTCCGCACAGGGGGCAATGGTTGGGGTCAAAGATTTGATCGCGGCCCCGTCTCTCAGAGCTCCGCAGTTAGCGAATCTCTTTGCTCAGCTGGAAACGAAGATTGGCGTAAGTGTTGAATATTTTCAGGACCTGTTGACCTCCTTCGGTCTACAGGGAAAAGGAAAGGCTCAGGTTGATTTTTCGCTCCTCAAGCATGCACAGGGCAACCTCAAGGCTTCGGTTGATCTCAACACGACCAACCTGTCCGTCCAGCAGGGTGAGAATAAACTGAACAATATCAATGGCCGCCTTGGGTTGAAAAAAACCTTACGATGGCAACCCGATAACTTGGCGACTGATTCGCCACGTCCCTTCCGACCCACGGAAGTCATTTCTCAATTGAAATCCCTATCTCGGTTAGGACACCCCCTTACCATTCAAAATCTCCAAATTGGAAACCATGACATTCACAATTTTTCAACGTATGTGACCTTCGACCAAAATACGCTCAAGATCCAAAACCTCGCAATGGATCTTTTGGGTGGGAGTGTCGGAGGAAACATTCACATTTCAGGACAGCAACCCGTTCAAATTACCGCAGCATTGGACCTAGGGCAGCTCGATATCAATCAATTGTTAGATAAAAAGAATCAAATTACAGGAGAAAGTAAAGTGGCTGCCACCATCAACTTGGGTATGTTACTCCAAGAGGAAACGGGAGCCCTCGACCTAAGCCGTCTAACCTGTTCCCTGAACATCACCCACATCGGCAAAGAGGCTCTGGATCGCCTACTGGTTTTCCTCGATCCCGAAGGCCGGAACCCGACGATGGCGAATGCCCGAGCTCAGATTGAACTCGCCAATCCCTCACGAGTTCTACTGGAAATCGCCCGAGGACAACTTGATTTAATCATCCACTTTCAAGGCAGCCTTCTCCAATCTTTCACTCTCAACCGAATCCCGATTGGTCAAATGAAAAATCTCGAGAAGCTGACCTCTGCGATTCCCAATTGGGAACAATTGGCTGGTGCCCTTAAACTCGTGAGAGCTGAACATTACCACTTTTCTCCGGAAGGGACCCTTCAATATCAATAAATATTGTAGGCGCCATCATTCATAATGAATATTTGGTATGATGAAGAGGGTTGTCCATCCCCTGTGCAGGGGCAGTTCCGCGTTTTTCCTGTCTAGAGCCTTGAGGTTAGAAGGGTGAACTTTTCGTCTCAGTATTTCTTTCAGCTCCTATGTGGGGCCACAGTCGTGTGTGTCGTCTCGGGTTGTGGGGGGCCCTTGGTTGGAGTCACGGTTGTGGATGAACGGACGGCCCTTGAAAATCAAGTTCTGGGGACGTATCAAGAACTCAATCAAGAAATCTTACTGGTTGCATCGGTTCGATATATTGATCCAAAAGGGAAACTCAAACAAACACCAAAACTTCCCGACGGGAAAAAGGCGGTAGTTCGGGCCTTACAGAGGGTCTCTTTTAACAAAGATGATCTGAATCGGTATAAGGCATTAGGCCTTATTGGTGAAAATAATGAAGGAGGGGTGACGCTGATAGCGCCCGATCGGATTCCGGCCAATGAGCTTGCATTTGTAAAGAATCTTCTCAAGGAAGAAAACGAGGATCGCCAGGTCATCATGAACCGTGTGGTTGAAACCAATGAAACCCTCTCGGAAAAAGACCTTCCACGCGTCTACGGCATGTTCGCAGCCCTCAATAAGGATAAGGCACCCCCAGGAGAATGGGTTCAAGAGAAGAACGGAAAATGGGTTCAGAAAGCCCCTAGTCCTTAAACCCATTCATTCCGACGATTTTTCCACAACATCAGTAAAGTCCCATGACCCGTTCATCTCTCGTTAACTACCCCAACCATTGTTTGCTCCAGGGAAGAGAAAGAGTCGTCAAGAACTTCATCCTGTGGATAGGCATTTTCCTTGTCCACTCCTCATTTTCCGTTAGCCTCGCCTATTTGCCGGAGCAACTCACGACACACCCTTCGTTGGACTACCAGGCTTCGGTTTCCCGTGATGCTCAATCCCTTGCGTTTGTCTCTAATCGATCGGGGAATTCTGACATTTGGCTCAAATCTCTGAATCGCTCAACCATTTCCCTTCCCCGCCAGGTGACCAATCATCCCGCAAATGATCACAACCCTAGTTTAAGCCGCGATGGAACCCGCCTTCTTTATGTTTCCCAGAAAATTGACCCTCGAGGAGACATTTATTTACTCGACCTCATAACCGGGGAAGAACAACGACTCACCGATCTCCGTAGTGCCGACACTTTTCCCCAATGGGATCTCGAAGAAGAAGGTTTTTTTTATCTCAAAGCCCACCCTCTCGAACAGACCCCCGCCCTCTATCGAAAATCCTTGGTCACCCTTGAAGAAAAGCAAGTCATTGGCCAAGCGAATAGCTTTACGGTCAATAGTCAGGGACAGGTTATTTTCTCGAATGGAGTTTACCTCGCACTTTGGAATCCCCCCAACCAACCGACTCCCTACTCTATACCAGTTGATTCAAGCCTGAGTCTCTGGCCATCCGTTGACCCCTTTGGCACATCTTCACAAAGCCCCCCCTTCCTATTCTTTTCACATTATGACCGAGATACCAATAAGGATGGGGTTCTGGACACCGACGATGAATCTTCCATTTGGTTGAAAAGAGTCCCTCGACAGGGGGTTGGCTCCTCTAGCCTTTTCCGACTGACTCCAACCCGAAATTTTCATGCATATCCACAAGTAAGGGGCGAATACCTATATTACTCCGACCTAAGAGCTGGCGATTTGTTTCGAATTCACGTTCCCTCTTTCCTTGAAGACTATGAGGACCTTGACCGAGCACAAAATCTCGTTTCTTTGTTCCAGGATACTCAACGTCCCGACTTGGCCCTTTTGGTTCTTACCAACATTTCGAACAATTTGTTGGGTCAATTATCCCCTCACCAACGAGCCGAATTCGACTTTTCCCTGGCAGAATTACTGGCCGAGGATGGAGATTTCCTCTCCGCCCAACATACCATTTCTCCCCATATCGAACAGGGTGGTCGCATCGGAGCTTTGAGCAAAATCCGTCAAATCGTTCTCCGAGTCCAAAAAGACAGCCAAAACACGAGCCCTGCCGAACGATATCGGTTGGTTCAAAAAGGGGTTGGCGAGTTGGCCGAATTAGGACGAACACACCGCACGCAACCGGAAGTCTACGGAAATACGCTTTTGGGAATGGGCCGTTTGTACCTTTTAGGCCAAGATCCCCTTACAGCCTTAGATATGCTTCTTAAGGTGGATACGGTTGGCTCCCTTGACCTAAAAGCTAAAGCCCTATTCATGCGAGGAGAGGCGTATCAAGTGCTAGGAGACCATCACAAAGTGGTCCCGGTGTTTATTGATGTCATTAACATGTTTGGGGAGCAAACTTCCTGGGGAAAACGAGCCATCCATCAAGCCATTGCGTTTTCTCAATCAGGGCAGGAATCGATTGAGGACAAATTGATTTCCTTAAAAAGCCTTATCTCCCAATACCCAAATCTTCCAGTGCTAGGAGCATCAGTCCGGTTACAGTTGGCAGATTTGAATTTTGATCAGGGGGAACAATTGACGGCTCTCGAAACGTTAAACACCCTTCTGTCCACCCCCGACTTACCCAAAGCTCTCTTGCTGGAAGCGTATCAAAAAAAGGCCTCAATCCTATCCCATTCAGAGCGCTATCAAGAAGCCGCCGAAACGTATGCCGCCCTCAGTAAGCTGACCGGTGGAAATAAAATGAAAGTACAAGAAACTCAAAATCTCTTGGTATTGCAATTGGTCAAACGGGCGTTAAAAAATCGAAAAATCGGGGAAACTCGGATTGCCGCCAAAAGCCTCAAACACCTCATTACCGAGTACCCACGATCTGTGGAGGCCCATCGGGCCTATATTGAAACCAAATCGTTACTCAAAGAGGCATCCTCGGTCTATTCCTGGTATACCGCCATGACCGAGCGTCATCCAACGCATGCCGAGTATCAATACGGTCAGGCCTTGGCCCTTTCTTACCTTGATCCCCTCGACCTTCCAAAGGTTATCCGACTCCTTCAACAAACTCGAGAAAAAGATCCCTCCATTAGCTATGTTCACCAAACCCTGGGTTGGGCCTACGAGCAATTCGAACGAATTTCAGGAGAAAAGGGGTACCTCGAGAAAGCAGAGGAGGAGTACCGCATCGCCCTGACCTTAAATAATGCCAACCGCTTCCCTGACGTTGAATCACAATTACTTTTAAATTTGGGGAATACCTACCTCGCCCTCTCCAATTTTCGTGAGGCCTATCGTCATTATCGGCAACGAGAGGAACTCTTTTCCCCACAGGAAGAAAACCCCACAGAGCTTATATACCGAAAAAATTATGGGGAAGCCTGTTTTAAATCCGGCCGGAGTCAAGAGGCCATCGTCCAATATGAACGATCCCTACGGCAACTTCCTTCCGAGCAACAAGGACTCAAAGCCGAATTATTGGAACGGATCGGGTTGGCTCATCAAGATTTAGGACAATACGCTCAAGCACTTGAAAAATTTTCCCAAGCTTTGGGGATAAACCAGGAATTACAACAAACTCATAATATTACGCTTCTCCAGCGAAACATCGGCATCAATCTTTTTAACCTGAGCCAATCCAAGGAAGAAAGTGGCCGCCCAGAGCTCAAGCAAGCCCTCGAGAGTTATTTTTCCAGTCTTGAGCGCCTGAGAAATATCGGGAAAGACATTCCAACCGATGGGCCAGGGTTGGTGAAATTGAGTGTGGCCTTGACTGAAACTGGTTCTCAGGCCGCTACGGGGTTCGATGAGACGGGTGAAGAAAAACTGATGTTCAGCTATATTGCGAGTACCTACGAACAGTTACATGAGCCCGGCCCCGCTCTTCAGTTTTACGAAAAAAAACTGTTGTTAATCGATCAATCGGGATCAGATCCCTCCAGTTCGGCAATTCTCACTGAAAAAGCCATCGTCTTAAATCGATTGGGAGTTCTGTCCCACCGCCTGAACCAACCTCAAAAGTCTTTAGACTATTTTCGTCAATCTTTGAATTATACCCTCACGTTGAATCTCCCCTTCGGGACCAGTGTCAATGCGTATAACCTTTCCAAAATAGCTGTCACACTGGCCTTGAAAGGGCAACCAAGTAAGCCCAACCTGATCGAAACGCTTATATCGTGTCTCCAATACCTCCAACAGCACGCCTATCAAGATCGACACCTTTTTTATACACTAACGAATACCGCCTGGTTGCTCACACAGAATGCTCCTCCTGCCTTGGATAGCCACCTCACTCTGAAGGAAGCCGTTCAGCAAAGTCACTGGCAAATGACCGTTCAGACCCTATCTTGGTCGTATTACCAACATGCCCTTCAACTTTTACAAAACCAGGACATTTTTCCAAAGGGCCATCTGGGCCCTGAAGAATTGATGGTCAAACTTAACCAGGCGGAGTTGGCACGATCAGGGGACCAGGTTCCTCTCTACCAAACACTCCAAAAAGATCTGAATAATCTTGTGGAGCAGGAACAGGCTGCCGATGGATGGCTCTGGTACCTGGCACAAGCCGAAAACCAATCCAACCTCGATGAACAATTCTTATTCGTGAAACAAGCGATTCAGGCGTTTCTTCGATTCCCACCTCAAACCGAAGTTTCTTCTCCACCCTTCACAACTCAACCAGCTTTCGAACGATTGCTAGAGCTGGCCATCGATCATTTTGCCAGGGTTGGAACACCTCGTGAAGGGTTTATCGTTTCTGAACGGTTGGCCATGCATCAAACGGCCAAAACCCTCGCGTTTAACATGGAAGAGGATTTTTTTCTGAGCGGCCTGGGAACCTATACACCAGAACTGAAAGCCATTTTTTCCGAGATTCGGGAAGCAAAGGCCACAAGAAACCTAAAGAAATTAGGAGATCTCAACCTGTCCCTTCAAGAAACTCTCATGGCCTTGAACGAAGAGTTTCCTTGGGCTTCCGCTTCCTTTTCACCCTTCCCCCCCACCCCGGAGCAATTTTTTCAAACTCTGGATTCCCAGCACCCCTACCTCAAAATCATAAAAGGTTCGAAACAGTATTATGGATTCATCCACGACGGAGAAGGACTTCTATTTAGTCCATTGATGTATAAAAAGGGGGAAATCCAGGGACATTCGGATTTTCATGAATCGTTGGCGAAGTCCAAATCCGCCTATGTATCTTTACCTCCGGAATTAGAATCTGTTTTGTCCTCCCTGGGACTTTCTACCAAACCCCTGACCTGGGTGAAGACCTGCTATGATTTTATTAATGGATTCCACAAGCGGAGTCTCTTTTTCGCCAATGTAACCAGTCCAAAATCCCTGCACTCAACTGTCCCCGTGAATGTAGGGGAGGTTCCCATGGAATACCATCAATTTTCCGGCCAACGCCAAACGGATTCCCACCTGGCAGCTCAAACGGATATTGCGGTATTTCTGGGGGCTCCAGAACGATTGGCTTTTGTCGTCCAAAAGGACCGAGAGGTTCGAGAATTTGTTTCCGTGGCTGATTTTGCAGGCAGAACCCACCATTCCGCCATTCTTTTAGGGGGACGCGCTAAAGGTTCCCCTCCAACATCCGTCCTGATCTCCGCGCTGTTGCGGGCAGGGTTTTCACACGTTATCCTGAGCGATCGGCCGGTTAATCTCTCTTCCGCCAAAACATTCGTTTCCCAATACCTGTCCTATCTTCCCACTCACTCACCCGATGAAGCGGTGTTTCTTGCTGCCCAAGAAATCTCAACTCCAAATCGGATTCGACATTTTGGGTTTGCGGGAATGGGGCCCGAGGAGCGGAAAGAATACGCGAGTATCTGGTATGAAGAAGAGGTTGGACAAGCCTTGGAAGCTTTTGAGACGCAGGATTTCCCCAAATCGTTAGGACATATCGAGCATGCCCTGGCCCTGATTAACCATGCCGACCAGCGAAGAGATTTTGCCGAACTCGTAACGTTAGCCGTTGAAACCGCTTTCGAGGTGAACAACTACCGAAAAGGCATATTTTATCAACAAAAGCTCTTGGATTCTTTCGACTCGGAAACCCCCGATTATGAACGAGCCGATGCCCTATTTCGATTGGGCATTCTTCAATCTCGTTTAGAACAATTTGACCAAGCGGTTGCGAACCTTGAAGAAGCCACGAGATTGTGGGAAGAGCATGAGGAGCTTGATCGGTTAGCCGAGAGTCGGTCAACCTTGGGCATCGTACAAGAAAACAGAGGGGCCTACACTGAAGCCCTGGAAGAATTCCATCAGTCTTTTTCCCTTTACCAGGAATTGGGGGAGTTAGGACAAACGGCTTTTCAATACCGCCGAATCGGCCGCATCTACTATCTCCGACTCGGACGATACGAAAATGCCCGGACCAATTTTCTCGAAGCCCAACGGCTGTACCAGGAACAAGAAGATCTTTTCGGAGAAACCGAAGTTCTTTATGAAATTGGCCTCACCTATGAAAAAGTTGGCCTCTTTGATCAGGCACAAGAATATTACCTGTCTGGACTTGCCCTTGCCGAATCGTTGGAAATTCCCGGTCTCCAAGCCACCGGGCATTTATACCTTGCCAACGTCGCCTGGTTCCGGGGTAATTATCAAAAAGCATTTCAGGCTCTATTGCAAGCCAAGAACCAGGCAGAACAGGCCGACGATCCACAACTCCTCATCATGATCACCAACACCCGTGGGTTAGTTTATTGGACCTTGAATGACACGGAAAAAGGTCTTCGAAATTTAACCGATGCGGTTAAACTCAGCGAGGCTGCCGACATTCCAACCGAATTAGCATCTTCTCTTAACAACCTGGGACTCCTGTATCGCCAACAGGGGAATCACCATGCGGCACTCGATGCCTTCCAACGAGCGATGGCCATAGATGAATCTCTAGACAGCCAATGGGGATTGGGGTACGACCATCGGAATATCGGCATTACGTTACTCGCCCTGAATCAGTACCAGGAAGCGGAGACCCATTTGCTCATCGCCGAAGAAACCAGCGCCCAGATCCACAATATCACCAATTGGGTCAAAACCCTTTTGGAATTAGGAAACGTCAAACAAGCCTTAGGTCAACCCAAACAGGCTTCAGAGTATTTTCAACGGGCCTACAAGATTTCCAAGCGGCACGGTATTAAAGAAGTCGAATGGCGCGCGGCCGCGGGTAAGGCCAACCTTTTGCGTGAAGAAGGGAAACTCTCGGACGCGTTAGCGTGGTTCATAAAGGGGGTGGATGTGGTAGAAGGTATGAGAGCTACCTTAAAAATTGAGGAACTGCGAAACAGCTTTCAATCGAATAAATTGGATCTATACCGTGATGTGGTATCCCTGTTCATTCGTCTCAATCGATCCGAGGAGGCCTTTAACTATCTGGAACGGTCACGAGCTCGAAGCTTTATCGATTTATTGGGAAATCAAAAATTGTCGTTCAAAAGTCATGGCGACCAAGAAACCTGGACTCAAATTCAGAAAATGGCCTCGGAATTAGACGGATTACGGAAGGAACTTGGGGCCTATGAGCAACCACCTCCTAACTTACAAGAACAATACCAGAGAAAACAAACGGAATATGAAGAGCTCTTACTGGAAGTGAAACAAAGCAATCCGGAACTGGGGAGTTTTGTGACGGTAAACCCCTCAAATTTAGAGGAGATCAAAGATCTTTTAGAACCCCACACGGGGCTACTGTCATATTTTATCACCGAGAAAACATTGTTTGTCTGGGTTATCAAAAAAGATCAAACCCATTTTCACGCGGTTCCGATTTCTGAGAGGAAACTACACGACCTCGTTATTCGCTACCGGCAACTCGTTCAACACCTCGAACCCGTTGAAGAAGAATTACAGGCCTTATATTCGCTCCTTATTCAACCTATCGAACCATTTCTCGCGAAGATCCGATACCTTGGGATTATTCCTGATGGGCCCCTCCATTTTTTATCGTTTGCCGCTCTGAAACATGGTCCTGCTTATCTAGTGGATGAATTTCCTCTTTTTTACGCCCCTTCAGCTTCCGTGTTGGAGTTTACGTTTGCCAAGCGGAAGACGAAGAAAACCGATAAAGTATTGGCCATCGGCAATCCGGATTTGGGGAGCTTTAATTATGACCTTCCCTTAGCTGAATTGGAGGCTCAAAGTATCAAGTGGAATTACCCGCAAATGGATATCCTCACAGGACCGAATGCCACAAAAGAATGGGTCGTGAACAACATCTCAAACTATGGAATCATCCATTTAGCGGCTCATGGAGAATTTGACGACTTTAATCCCCTGCTTTCCTCTCTTTGGTTGGCATCGCCAAACCCAGAAAACCGGCGCTTGACCGTTCAAGAAGTCTTTGGACTCAACTTGAATGCCGACTTGGTAACCTTAAGTGCCTGCCAAACCGGTTTAGGGAAACTTGAGGCTGGAGAGCTTATCGGACTTAATCGCGCATTCATGTATGCCGGCACACACGCCTTGGTCTCAGCCTTATGGCGGGTTGATGACCTTTCCACTTCCGTGCTCATGAAACATTTTTACCGAAATTATGTGGAATCGGATAAAGCCACAAGCTTGCGGAAAGCCCAACTCATCGTGAAAAAAGATTTCCCTCATCCATCATATTGGGCAGGGTTCAGTTTGGTTGGCGACTTTCAATGACCATTCCCAAAATATAGATTAAGAAAGGAGCACGACATGCCAGGCCCTCATACACACAAGATTCCAATCTTATGTGTCCTCACGTTTACCCTATGGGCAGTCCCCTTCACGAGCCTCGCTACGACCCTGTATGCCAAGCAAGATCAAGTCAAAGTCACCGCCAAGCCCTCTCCCAGCTCTGCCGTTGTCACAAAGCTAAGCCTTGGGGATTCTGTCACCGTCCTTGCCAAAAAAGGCCGGGTGCTTAAAGTAAAAACATCCGGAAACAAAGTCGGATGGGTCTTTAAATTCAGACTTTCTGCCGAAAAGCCCTCGACTCGAAGCGGTTCTCGCCTGTCTGGTCTGACCGGTCGTCGCACCCTTGCAGCCAGGGAGGCCAGAGCCGGGGGCAGCATTCGAGGTCTAAAGGAGTCCACGGAACAATATGCAAAAAGTAAGCAGATTAAACCGGAGCATCAACAGGCGGTCGATAAAATGGAAGCCCTTACCATTCCCGAAGACGAGCTGATGCAGTTCAAGAAGGATGGCCAACTGGGTGAGTTTGCAGGAGGTGCCGAATGAATTACCTGAACCATGCCATAAAAATGCTTGTATTTTTCGGGATACTGACCGCCTTCGGATGTGGTGGATCCTATTCATCCGGCCAAAATTCTCAGGATGGACCTGATCTCATTGAAGGGGTCGGAGGAGCATTAGGGATGAAGCGCACCAACATCAACCTGTTGAAAAGCGGGTTAGGCTTAGCTGAAGCCTTACAGCCTATCGGAGAAGAAGAAGAAATTACACTGGGACAAGCGTTAGCTGTTGAGGCCTTTAGTCGGTTTGGGGGCGAATATACCAATCCTGCCTTGAATCGATATGTGAACCTCGTGGGAAAGACGGTTGCTGAGTTTTCCGATCGCCCCAACCTTCAATACCATTTCGCCATCTTAAATTCCCAAGAGCAAAATGCATTTGCCGCCCCAGGGGGGTACATTTTCATCACGGTCGGATTATTACAATCTCTGAAAAATGAAGCCGAATTGGCGGGCGTGTTGGCCCACGAAATAGCGCACATTACCCAACTCCACATGATCAATACCATCCGTCGGGGAGCCATTTTGGGGAGTGTTGCAGAATTCTCGCTAGCAGCGATGAAACAAGACCCGGAAATGTTCTCCAATGTCATTGGGCAAATGACTGAGCTGCTCTTTGAAAAGGGATTGGATAAAGAGAAAGAATTCGAGGCCGATGCTGTTGGGACAGATTTTGCCTACCGAGCCGGGTATCACCCTCAAGGCCTACAAGACTATTTACAGGTTCTTAAGCAAGGGGAGGGACACACTCAATCTCGTTTTTTTACGACTCACCCTTCTACATCTTTACGAATTTCCAAAATACAAACCATCTTACAGGGGTTTCCAGATACTCAAGGATTACCCTTTCTCACCACTCGATTCAAACAGCACCTTCAAGCTGGCTAATAGCCTTCAATCATTAAGCACAGGGGAACCCAGAAAGAGTTTCCCCTGTGCCAACGGGGATAAACCCTACCCCCAAATCCCCGATCCAGATCTGGAACTATCAACAATCCTGGCAGATATCTGTGGATAAAAAAATCGAGGAAATTTTTGAACAGAAACATGAATCGACCCAGATCAATTCTGAATGAAAAAGTCAAGATCAATCATGCCTCTACTTTTACTCCTACGCCAAAATTTTTACACCACAACTTATGGTATTAAAAAAAATCATCTACACTATGCCCACTTTTTAGGCAATTCGCTGATCTGGTCACCAATCCTTGTGAATGGCACGAGGGCCGGCGAGTCACCACCAGGTTATCCACAAAAATTGGGGAATAGTTTTTTGATGTTTGGCCTATATTTTGCGCGGAGAATAATTTGCTTAACTAGAAGGGTTTTTTGCTGAATTATTCTATGGCCAACCCTGGAAAGCGAGTGTAAAATTGATTCATGGAGGAAAAGAATGAATTTTTAGGTCGTGCCATTTTTTATGTCCATTCATGAAATACCTTCTCACCCATGTTTCAAAAATTTTTCATCCCATTGGATGGTCAATTCCCAGGATTGATAGAAAGACTCAAAACTCTTAAACCAAAATCTTTGCAGAAAGGACTGGAAGGCATTAGGTCCTACCCCCCGCCCTCAATTGTTTCACTCACTAAAAAAGTCATCTTGAAAATCTTATCTGGTTTTACCATTTTTCCGATTTCCCTCAACAAACGTTCCGGATAATCTAGAGCCTTTCGCCTTCTCCATCAGAAGGTCTTCAAGGAGAAATCGAATTGACCTTCGTTCTCATTTTTGGTAAAAGGGCCGAATTCCTTTCGTGTTTCTTTAGCTAATTTCCATTACATCTACATTCTCGGAGGTCTTCATGAATCCCCCACCCTCCCAAGAGCTATGGTCTAGGCGAACCTTTCTTCGTGGATCTGTGGCCGGGCTGATCCTACTTGGAACCCGACTCATGATACCCCAAAGTGTCCAGGGGCATTCTCTTCCCGAAGGGCAATTACATCTCTTCAACATGAATACCCATGAACGGATAAGGGTTAAATACCGAAACTCCTCAGGCCATTATGATGACCAGGCTCTGAAAGATATTAATTTCTTCCTCCGATGTTCCCACACCAACCAAATCTGTCGAATAGATATTCAGTTATTGGAATATCTCAATCAAATTGAAAAATTGGTCGGGAGGGGAAAAGAAATTCAAGTATTCTCGGCCTACCGATCACCCTCTTATAACCAATTACTGGTCAGACTAGGACGAGGGGCAGCCCCCAAAAGCTACCACACGAGTGGACAAGCCATTGATTTCTCAATTTCCGGAGTCCGCCTTTCACACGTGAGGCGAACAGCACAAAAGCTCAAACGTGGGGGAGTGGGAAATTACTGGCGCAGGGGCTTTATCCATATCGACACAGGACCACTTCGTTATTGGTAAAAAAGCGGAATAGTTGGACAAGCCGCACAGATTTTCTGGAGCTCCCCCACCGTCCCAAGATTTCAACCTCCTACCCTTTTTCAATTCTTGGCAAAAAAAACAACTCACCTTCAACGATGGTGAGGTATGTTCTCTTTTCCTGACGCATCCTTTTGCTCCATTCACCCCACCTTCGGACCTTATGCCGACTAGGTCGGCCACGGAGCGATTACTTGCGGCAACCCTGACCGCCTACTATCCCCGAAACACTCTCGGGCATCAAAGTTTGGCACACCCAAAGCGGGAGATAACGCCTGAGGAAGGAAAAGGCGAACAAAAGCTGAATCTAGGCGGCCCCTAGGGATTGACGTGAAAAAGATGGCAATTTTACAGCTATGATATGAGCTTGCTCTTAACCAGAACTTCCTGGAGGGATTTTTCCTCCTTTGGGTTTACCTAACCAGTCCACAAACGGGAAACACCCTGCTCCGAAAATCTGCCCTCGTGATCTCAGAAAAATTTTCGGTTCTATAGGGAATATTAATTTCCCGCTTGGACCATATGAATGGTGCGTTGAGGAAAAGGAATAGTCAAATGTTCTCCATCAAATTGTTGTTTGAGGTTCTTTGTTAAGTCAAATTTGAGTGGCCAATAATCTCCGCTTTGACACCATACTCGAATGGTTAGATCTACCGAACTATCCCCAAGGTTCCCCACGACAACCATAGGAGCCGGGTCACCCAATACTCGGGTATCCGCCTTGACCACCTGTTCCACGACTTTCTGGGCTTTGTCGATATCATCGGTATAATCGATACTCATGACTAAATCGACTCGTCTTGTCGTATGGTGGCTATAATTTTTAACGATGGTTCCCCATACTTGACTGTTTGGAACCAAGATTTGGACATTATCGGGAGTGGCTAATTCTGAAACAAATAAGGTAATGGCTTTTACCGTACCAGCCGTCCCACCAGCCTCCACAAAGTCGCCGACTTTAAATGGCCGGAAAATGAGAAGCATGACCCCCGCGGCGACATTGCTCAACGTACCTTGAAGCGCCAACCCAATCGCTAAACTGGCCGCCCCAAATACCGCAATCAGACTCGTCGTTTCAATCCCAAATTGAGAAAGGACGGCTAAAACTGTGACGATCAGCACCAAATACCGCGCCAAATTAGCTAAAAAGCCTTTTAGCGTATCATCGACCTTTCCGGATCGTTCCAAGGTCTGTGCAACCTTTTTTTGTACCCAGGCAGCCACCATTTTTCCGATAATTAAGATGAGAATGGCGCCGATGACTTTTAACCCATAACTGGTTATGAGACTAATCCCTTCTTTCACGGCATCTTCCATAAGATCCTCCATGTCAAAGAGTATCTAAAATCACCAGGACATTTTGCCTGGGTAAAACCGATTGGTGCTCTTCACCTGATAATACTCAGAGAAGATAATTTGTTCAGAGAATTTTGTAAAGATGAGTCCGAGAAAATCCCGGACCAGAAAACTGGAAGACGATCCTCCTGAGCCCTTACTCAGGCTCAGGAGGACCCGGTATCAATAATTCAACGTTCCCCTCGCAGACGACCAAGCCAGTACTCCATCTGTTTTCCTGCGGCTTCCCGCCCACCTAGCCCAAAGGAGAGAGCAACGGCCACCGCAATAGCCCCCAGAGTTAATCCAAACGCAAGATTGACGATATCGTCAGCTAACCCCATCGCACGAAGCCCCATGGCGAGCACCAACCCCAAAATCGCAAATCGGGCAATTCCAGCTAATATGCCCGAAGGGCTTCCTTCCACCCGTTGAATGGCCTCAGCGGCAAAGTTCGACAACCAAAATCCAACTCCGATAATGGCACTTCCCAGTATCACCTGTCCCCCAAATTGAATAAACATTGCCACAAGCTCCGACACCTGCCCAAACCCTAATCGATTGGCAGCTTCGACAGTCGCAAACAACATGATAAAAAAGACCACGATTTTGCCCACGATCTGAGATGGGGTCATTGATCCCTGAAACACTTGTTCGAGACCAAATTTTGTGGGGAGATGGTCAAAACCCATACCCCCCAATAAATTACTAAGAAGATGTGATATGAGTTGGGACACAAAAAATGCTACGGTCAAGATGACTGCTGCAGCGAAGATATTTGGGATCGCACCCATCATCGTATCAAGCATTTGGGTCGCTGGGATGGTGATCACATCGATATTGAGTGCTTGCAATGCGGCAATGAGTGCGGGAACTAGGATAAGGATATAGGTGACCAGACCCACAAGGTTCGACAACGACATCGTCCCACGCAGTCCCGCTTGTTCGCCCAAGGAATCCGCACCACTCGCGGCCAACAGGTTACTCACCAGATCCCTCACAATCTTGGCGACAAACCACCCCACGACTCCGATAATAACAGCCCCAAAGACATTGGGTAGGATGCCTAACATTTCATTAACCATTTCCTGAACAGGATTCAAAAGCCCATCTAATTTCAAAGTTCCAAGAATCGCCGGAAGGAACAATAGAATGATCAGCCAAAATAACACATTACCCAAGTTGTCACTCATGGGACTCATTCCAGCATTTTCACTCAGTTTGTCATCCAGGTTCGTGGCTTGGAGGCCTTTGGTCACCAATGTTCGAAGGATAGTGGCCAGCACCCAAGCCACCAATAACAACACCCCTGCGGCCACCATTTTCGGTACAAACGCCAATACCTGATCCAAAAGCCCTCGAAGAGGTCCGGATACCAATTCCAGGTTTAGAGCGTTAAAAAATCCAACTAACACAAGCAACACCACCAAGTAGTACAAGGCTGTGGCCGTCCCTCCTTCAACATCAATTTCGGCCCCGGTTGTCGTTCCGATCCGCCGGTTTACTTGAAGAACTCCAAGCCCCTTCTTCACCCCGGCCCGGATGACGACGGCAACGAACCATCCAATTATGAGAATTCCCACAGCGCCAAGCACCCCTGGCAATGTGGCTCCAAGGGTTTCCTGTAGCGTTTCAAATAATTTTGTCATGTCCATGGGCGACTCCTTTCATTGAAGATTCACCGCAACGGCCCGTTTCCTAAACAACTGGTCGACAAATATGGGAATCGCTCCCAGATTAAAATGAATAAATGGCAGCGATCATTTTCTGACAGTCGCCTCCCTTCCTTGGGATTTGACAGGTACTTTCGGTGGGAGCCCTCAAATTGGTTTCATTGTTACACGTAATGGCCGGAGTGTATAGGCCATGTTGGAAATGACCCTATTCTGGGTATATTTCTTTCAAAAAAAAACGGCTTCCCCATCAGGGAAAACCGCTAGGTTTTACAAATTCCGGACAGAGATTCCATTCCCCGTTATGTCTGATTAGTGGTAATCTATTAGGCTAACAGATTTCTTCCTATTCCTCCCTTCTGCATGAGAAAAAGAACCGGATCACTTTTGTCCTTTAATTAATGGGGCGATTTCCCACCCCTGGCCGCCACCCACAAAAGGGTACCCCCTCTAAAGACCCCTTCGCAAGCAAGTTTCCAGGGATAGGTCATCGCCCGGGATTGATGGGACAAATGTTTTACCCCAAAAATAGTGTGACCTTCCTTTATGTTAAAACCTAGCAGGACAACACATCGGCCATAATCTGACCGATTCGTTTGTAATCAAGGGGTTTCTCAAGTTTTCGATAAAACCCCAAATTTAATGATTGAGATACCTTCAGACAGGCTTTTTCATCCCCAAGCACCACCGTGGGAACCCCTTTATCCACCCAGCATTGGATCTTTTCCTGAAAAGGTCGGAAGAGGCTAGAATGATCAATGAACATGACCGTCGGACAATCGGAGGAAAACTCCTGAAAGAGATCTTGACATTCAACGGCCACCGCATGGGCATACCCATGCATGACGACGATTTGTCCAAGAAAATCCCGAACGACGGGATCTTGACTGGCGATAAACACTTTGACCAATTTTGTACCTTGCGTCTTAACCACGTTACCCAACTTTGTTATGCAGATTACGATCCTCCAACCGAGGGCTCGGTCCTTTGGGTTCCCGAAATTCAAATGGATTTTATTTCCACCCAAAGCTCTTTTCACATTCACCTTATATCAAGATTAATGCCATGCCCCGGAGAAAAAGACTAACCGTTTGAAATTACGTCCTGACTCCTCAGGGAGGAAAATAAAAGACAAGGTAGTTTTTCCCTTTTCCAAGAAAGTTCCTACAAAATCCCTTTAAAACCAAAAGGAAATTTAGCCAAAAACAAAAGGAGAGGGAGAACGGCAAGTGGAATTTTTACGACGAACGGGGAAGAGTTTTACGATTATTCGAGTTAAAGCCGATTGCTACATTGTTGCAATCGTCCCAAATAAGACAATTGTTGTTCCAAAGTGTCTCAGGAGGGACAGCCTTGGGACAGGGCTGATATTAAAGGGGAGGGCAATTTCAACATTCTTGGACCGAACGACACACTGCCCTTTCTATTTCCGCTCAAAAAGGGGAAAACTTATGATTCGAAACTATAACCTAACGTGAGCAGGTACTGAACATCGCCCTTCTTATTCCCTGGAGCCGGCGTATTATCATATCGCCAATTCACTTGGAAGGTGGAGATAAAATTCTCAAAAACTGTCCATCGAAGACCCTGTTGAGAAGTGATGTAATAGTCTTTTTTCTCTTCTAAGGAGGGGAATCCCTGGTGTTGATGGAACAGGGTAAACCCTGACAAGACGGGCCAATTGAAATTCACGGCCCATCGACCGGTAATACTATTTCGATCGGGAGCTCGTTTAAAATCTTCATTAAAAAACCCTAGCCCAATTTCCCCTCCTAGCTGCATTCCATGAAAATATGGACTGGAATAATCACCCACATCGATTAATTGATATCCCGGACCTGTAAACAGGGAAGTTCGTAAATTTAAGTCTTGGAAGGTATCCTGCTCAAACAGGGCTCCCGCATAGGCATAGAATCGTTTGGTGATAAAAAAGTCTAGCTTAATCGTTCCAAAGGCATTTCTCGCCGTAAGTTCCCCGTCGGTTTCCCCGTACAAATATCGCCCCAGAATCGTGAGCCGTAACCGCTCACTCCTCGCAATGAGTTCCCCAAGAAAATTATAATTTTCTAAATTGGTATTTCCCTTACTGATAGATGCCCCAAAATTTAAGTTTCCCGTGTACACGATCGGTTTTTTCACGGGTGGATTAATCGCGGAGATGGAATCTAAAGAAATGGGAATCGGTTGGGGCAACAATTCCGTTTTCACGTTCAAAGTCCCAGGTGTGTCTATCGTCGGCCTTCCTACCACTATGGTTCCATTAGTAAGAACAAAGGTAAGGGGCTCTTCCGTCGAAATCCCGGAAACCTCAGACCATTTAATTTTTAGAGGATCCCCTTCATGAAATAGGGTGGAAACATGAAGAAACCCTCCGGTCATATCCAGGACTTCTCCAAACACATGGCTGCCATCTTTCAGGGTAATTTTCACCAACGGCTCCGCATTCCCGACCATAGGAATGAACCAAAGGAAGAAAAAAACCATTACATACAAAAGCTTCCTGCTCATAAACCCTCCTTGGGTATTTGAAAGTTTTGGTGTCTCGAGAATCAAGGAAACGTTTCTAACCAAACCGCCTACCCTCACGCACAAACCAGGGACTTTGGGGTTGAGAAGAAATGTGGGAGGAAGGAAATCAGGGCATGATCAATGAAATAGCCCCCCCCGGGGACTCACGCGGTCCTTTGATGTCATGTACCGGAATTGGGCCCAAACAGTTTTTCGATAGTACTGCAATTGGGAATTGAGACGCAATGGCAAGACCACTCCAAGAGAGTCCCATTTCAGGAGTGAGAAATCGTTCAGTCAAGCCCCAGCTTTTTGAGTCTCCGGTAAAAAGTTGATCGACTCATTCCCAACAATTTGGCGGCCTGTGCACGCTTT
This sequence comes from Nitrospirales bacterium, assembly GCA_965223495.1. Classification (GTDB taxonomy): domain Bacteria; phylum Nitrospirota; class Nitrospiria; order Nitrospirales; family UBA8639; genus Nitrospira_E. The sequence continues at coordinate 2,982,442 of OZ245001.1, forward strand.
CCATCTGCCTGTTCTAAAGCTACGAGCATTCGGTCCAGACCTTTTCGCATGCTGTCTTCACTCCTGGAAGGAAGAAGCTCCGGTTCAGCAATTTCAGTAGGAAGATCCACAACCTGCAAATCAGGCCCATGACAATGGATAACGGCATAATCTATGGCACTCTTCATTTCCCGAACATTTCCCGGCCAATCATACTCCAAGAATTTTTGCATGACATTCTGGCCGATATCCTGAACATGAAATTTCTTCGTTACCGCTCGTGCTTGGCCTAAAAATGATCGGCACAATAGAGGGAAATCTTCCTTGCGTTCACGTAAAGGCGGAAGATGCAGCCGCGCTACCCGAATGCGATAGAGAAGGTCGGACCGAAAAGTACCCTTTTTCACTAAGTCCGGTAAATGTTGGTTAGTGGCAGCTAATATTCTCACGTTGACTTTTCTCGGTCGCGATTCTCCCAAACGAAGAACTTCTCCCTCTTGTAACACTCGCAACATGGTCGTTTGAATGGAAATGGGCATATCTCCGATTTCATCCAGAAAAAGGGTTCCCCCATCGGCCGCTTCAAAGTATCCTTCATGATCCGCCACAGCCCCCGTAAACGCTCCGCGTTTATGTCCAAACAGTTGGCTACCAAGTAAAGAATCGGTCAACCCGGCACAATTCACCGCCACGAATGGTTGGGACTTTCTTGAGCTCAGGTTATGCAAAGCCTGTGCGACTAATTCCTTTCCAGTACCAGTTTCCCCCTCTATCAACACAGGAACATCTACTGGGGCGATCTCGCCGATTCTTTCATAGATTTGCTTCATTTTTTGGCTTTTACCGATCAGTTGTTGAAAATGTGTCTCCCCGGTTAATTGCCTACGAAGAATTTCGACTTCCGTGACGTCCTTTAAAAGGATGATGGCATGTCCCGTATTTCGGGGATCTACCTGTTCTTCTACCTGAATAGTCATGGAATACTTTTTTCGGTGTTGTCGCGAAAAGGTCCAGAGATTTCCATCCCGGTTCGAATAGGCAGGCCTACCTTCAATACTGCCTGCCTGTTCGTTTTTTTCTGGAATGACTTCGGCCCACCCCCGACCTAAGAGCGCCATCTCGTCCTGGCCTAAGAATTCTTGGGCCTTCCGACTAGCAAATGTAATCACGTCCCGATCGTCGAGGAAAATGGCTCCTAAATGCAATTCATCCAGAACCGTCATCACATCATCTCGGACTTTTTGAGATCGTTTTAATTCATTCCCTAAACGGGATTCCGTCCGTTGATGACCAAGAATGATATTGCGGTGATCCAATTGCTCTTCCCGGGCACTTTGAAAAACTCTTTGTTGTAAGAATGGCTCGGAAGGGAATCGTTGGATAATTAGCAAGCGGTGAGAATGTTGATTAAGGGCGGTCGCTTCAAGATACACACCTTCCCCAAAGAGAAAGGGCTCGGTCCATAAGCCCGAAGGTAATCCTCCAAGCTTATGGGAAAGCCAAAACTGGTTAGCCTCTTTAAGAAAATTTTGGAGGAAATGTGATTGGCTCAGAACCTCGTGAGGGGTGATCGTTTCAACGGTGGAGCTAGCGGGAATGGGAAACCAATGTGGCAAATCATGGACCTGACTAATTTGTGATTGGGAATCATACCGAAATATCACGAGATCTAAGGTTTTTAAAATGTCTGGCAATGTAAAAGATTCGATCATTTTAGCGTCTCATCATCAAAGAGATTGGAAATCCATTCAAAATAATCTCTTCTTCATACAAGCCAGCCTGCTTGTCTCACGAAAAACCCTAAGGATTCGGAAAATTCCCTAAAAATTCCCCTGGGAACGACCGAGAAAGGAAGGTATTCCCCTTCACATCACGTTATAGACGGTTGGCCAATGACAGAAACGCACTCTCTACTCCTTCACCCGTTTTGGCACTGGTGGTAATAGTCATACAGGCTTTTTGCGCCAGCTCATCGTACATGTGGGGTTCAATCTCCCATGCATTTTGAAGGTCACATTTATTCGCCATTAAGACAAAAGGGACGGGCCCAATAGATTGTTCTACAAGGGTTTGTAATTCCTGCGCTACCGAAAGGGTTTCGGACCGTGTTCCATCAATCACCAATAAATACCCTGAGGAACCGTGCAAATATGAGGCTCGAACTTTTTGATAGTCATCATCCCCATACAAATCCCAAAGGACCAGGAGAAGTTCTTGCCCGTTGATGTGGACGGATTTTTGATCGATTTTGACTCCAATGGAGGTATGGTATTTTTCGGAAAATTGGCCCGTGACAAACCGCTTGACAAGACTGGTTTTTCCGACGGCAAACCCCCCTAACATACAAATCTTTTTTTTGGGAACCATCTCTTATGAACCTTCGGGCTACCGTTTCTTGGTGGAAGAAGGCAACACCACTCGAAATGACACGCGCCTGGCATAAGAAAAGGCATCGGAAGTGGATGGGGAGCCTTGGGCAAGAGACAAATCCGGCCCCATTCCTAAGGGAAAAAGGGTGAGACGGGAAAAATGTTGGGAAGGGAGAGCACCCAATACCTGCTCAGCTCGTGCCCCACTCAAGAAATGATTGGTTTCTAAGGTCCCCTCTGGGCTTGTAAATCCTTGAATTTCGATTTTCAAATCCAAGTTCAACACGTTCGCCTGCCGATTGAGCTGGGTAAGCGCCTGATGGATTTCAAGGACTTTGACTTCCTCATCCGATGACAAGAGAAAGCTCCCAGCGGAAAACTGTATCGCGTACCCTTCCAACTTATCCTTACTGGCTGCCAAAAGTTCCTCATCCAGATCCTGCAATTGAGTCATTTCGATATGAGTCACTCCGGGGAGCAGTGGGCCGAGCAACTTTACTCGGGCAATCCAATCATGGAAAGCCTTCCCAACTAACACTAGTTGGGATCCCTCCCAACTCATGACGACCGAGTCCGGGGGACTCAATTGGGTCAATGCCCGTTGATGCACAAATTCAGGAGAAAGATCTAAAAAGGGCTCCAATTGAAAGGAGACACGTTCGGAATGATAGCCCGCCTCAGCAATGAGGGTATCGGGATTTACAGCCAGAGGGTCCCGCATCCCATAAAATACCGTCGAGAAAGGATTTTTTTGAATTGAGGTTATAACCAAACCCGGCTCTTGCCCCACCCGTTCCAAAAAAGCCTTCCACCGTTGATGTTCCTTATGGCTTTGAAATGCCCACATTCCTCCAAGACACAGAATAAGACCAAGTATAATCCAGATGATCCATGGGAGACCGGGTCTGGTTTTTTCAAATTGAGCTTGCAAACAATCTTCTAAGAAATGACGTGCATCATGAAAGGTACTTGTGTTCCCCTGAAATGATTGTAGGGCTTCGGAGTATTCGGCATGAATGAGTTCGATGGATTCCTGAAAGACTTTCCGAAGTTCTAAGGGAGGTGTCCCACGAATAACCCCGGCGATAAGAGCTTTGGAGCCTTGCTCAATCCACACCGTCAAATCCCCAATCCTCAAAGACTCTAATCCCTCCCCTGAGACATCCCCGAAGGAATCCCGAACGAAATCTTGAATAGCCGTTAACATTCCCGAAATCACATCCTCTCCCTGTCCTACTACTCCTTCCGCAATCACATGGTTCAACAATAGTCCGGTTCCTTTATGAATGAGGAATACCTGTTCAACCCGAAACCGCAAGGTATGAAGCAACACCACCTCAGCGAAGGTTTTTCCAGTTCGAAAGGCCTCCCATCTCCATTGAAGGCCCCGCCAGGACATACTATGGTTTAAGGTTTGATTCAGCGACTGCATCATGGTGCGCATGGCTTGGCCCATCGCCTTGCGTACCGCGGAACCAACAATGGGGGCCATGGAATCGCTGATCAAATGGGGAGATTCTTTGATCGATTGAGCTAAAGCTTTTTGTGTGACAGGAACCATGGAGGCCAACAATCGTCCGTCTTGTTGAGCTCGCAACCGTATAGCGTCGGGTAATACCCGACTTACCTCATGGGGCTGAAGGGTAAAATTATCCAGCCGAGTCGATAAACGCTCCAATTGGGATTGCTCGGGAGCCAACAACAGGTGACGAAGATGGGAAAAATCCTGTGATTCTTGGAGGGATAGTTTAGAAGGAGGATTAGAGGAAGAACGGGATGTGCCTGCCATAAAATCGGTCTTTGCCTACACTCATACAATGTTTGGCACCAACACCATCATCGTGTCAGAACCTTTCGTAAAGGGGTATACCCTTCGGCTCCTCTCGACAAACACGAAGGAGGCCAACACAGAGTCTCCCCTAGGAAGTCTCAACATCCCGCTGGCCGACTTTCAACCGCAACGCGACATCCATTAACATTTCGGCCAACACCGCCCGATCGGTTTTATCGGCTTGGAGACCTTTGAACCCCTGATCGACTTGTTCTTGTAACCGTGCCAACGTCTGCTCATAATGACCGGTTAATTCCTGTTTTTGCTGATTAAGGTTGACTTCAATGAGGGAATATTGTTGGGTGGCCTGAGAATGCAAATCAGTTAATTGAGCCTCCAATTTGCCTTGTAATTCTTCAATGACCTTATTCACTTGGTTCACCGTTGCCTGTCTTTTATGTTGTTCTTCTTGTATTTGAGCGGTAACGTTACCGATTTCCTCATGTATTTGGGCCGTTAATTTACTGAAAGATTTGGAAACTTCTTCCCGTAATGCGGTATTTTCCTCCCATAACCGCCGCTCCAAAGCCTTAAATCGCTGTTCAAATTCCCGACTTTGGGCCCCAAATAAAATATCGCGAACTTTATCTAAACTTTGTTCCTCGGATCTTCCTACCCATTCTTCGTTCCCTTGTGAAGGAGAAGGTTCTATGGGAGGACCAGAGACTTCATAGGAAAGAGATTTTGATGTTTTTGAGGGATCGGTTGTTTTCATACGGTATCACTCCATCGCAGAATATTCACTAATAGGTAGTACCCATAACCCCACTCAGGACAAGGCAACGAGGATTCCATGGAGGAAAGACTCTGGACATCAACCAAAAATTGATGGCTGGAACGGCCACAACAGACCGTACCAATAGAGCAGAATGAACCTTGTCGAATGGCCTATTATACTGGCTTCCCCCAAGACTCGCTATCCCGCTTTGGGACTAGCGTAGAACTCAATAATGCGCGCAGACGTCCATGAAGTCGGATAAACCAATGGCAATGACAATAAGAAGAACCGGCATCAGGGGATCGATTGGGCCGGACTTGTCAGATTGTGATGATAGAGCATCAATCTCACCATTTTGGCTAATCTTTTTCTGGTTCCGAATTCCCATGCTGATGGGTCACGCGATCTTCATCGAATAAATCAGCCATCTCCTGCGCCATGATCTCATCATCATGAGGGGTGGAAATGAGGGGGATTTCTTTTTTGGGTTTGGGTCCAGATCCCTTGGGTTTCGTGCCCAAATCTGGTTCTTGGGATGCATTTTCAGCAGACGAGTCAGGATTCTCCATTGATGATTCCTTCTTGGTCAAATTTATTCGAATACCTCGAGAAAAGAGGGTTCTGGGAATTGTCGCTGGCAATGAGGACAGGTCACAAAATACACTGACTGGCGAACAGAAACCACGGCACGGAAATCCAAGGTCATCCCTCGATGTTGACAATATTGGCAAGCGATTTCCTTAAGGCGATAGGGAACATCAGGTTGCGTTTGAAGGTAAAATTCCATATCAGTATGGACGGGGAAAATGTAAAAACAGTCCCGGCAAATGGCCTTCCAATTTCCATCTTCTTTGACGGTTCGAGAGTCAATTCCAAACCGACTTCCTTTACAAACCGCACATTTAACTTCTGTTAATCGGTCTTCTACCTGCTTTACGCTTAATTGAGGCATCTGGTTTCCCCTTAAATTTCGAGATATAGTCTTAAAAGTATAGGCCTCCTCCTACTTTCCCGCAACTCATTTGGGGGTAATCTCGGAAGGCCCTTCATAGGGTTTCCCCCCCAAAATGACCCGATAACCCTATTCCCACTATTGTCAAGAGCCCTTACGGCCGATAAGTCTGGGTATGATCATTCAAATCGTCGATCACTTATTCATAGGCGACCAGCCAGCAGCCGAGGTTCCTCCCTCTGAGATCTCTGCCGTCCTCTGGGCGGCACTTGACGCCACGATCACTCCTCCCACCGATCTGGTATTTGCCAGACTTCCCCTGAGAGAATACACCGAGCCAGATCCGGTGGACATGGAAATGGGGGTCGATTGGCTGGTGCGACATCTACCAAATCATCAGATCTTGGTGGCTTGCCGAGCCGGATTAGGACGTTCACCCTCTCTCATCATCGCCTATCTCTGCTGTATTCAACGGTGGTCATTTCATGAAGCCCTTTCCTTTGTTACCCAAAAACATCCAGGAACGACCCCTTTACCCCGATTGGCTGAGGTGATTAGCCAATTAACGATTAAGGTTCCCTCATAAGGTTCCCACCCCTTATTGGGCCATTTCCAAACCCTCCCGGGGCATACCTTTTCCCCATAAAGTTTCCTTTTCACCAAATTCTCTTGAGCAACCCACTCGGCATTTCCCGTTTTCAGCGCTAATTTGTTACATATATACCCTTTCGTGAATGGCCTCCTCTCGGAATCATTCTCGCGTCCAGCGTTCCGGGACCGTATTCATGCTTTGAACACATGTTATTCTGATGCCCGAACTTCCTGAGGTTGAAGTCATCCTCCACCAACTCAAGGAATCTATCCTGTTCGAGACCATTGCATCCTTTACCATTCACCGACCTGACATCCTGCGAACTGGGCATGAATGGGTTCCATGGCTAAGGGATTCGCTCATTTCCAGTATTGAACGACATGGAAAATGTCTCATTTTCACTTGCGAACGGTCTGGAGAAAAGCGGTATCTTTTGTCTGAATTAGGCATGACGGGACTCTGGCTCTTCCGTGCCTCGCTGGCCACATCCCCACAACATATTCATGCCCAAATGGGCCTCTCCAGAACCAACGGGTTCAACCTGTTTTATTGGAATCCCCGTCGATTTGGAAGGCTTTGGCTTTTGACCCTGTCCGAAATACGATCGTTTCGTCGGCGTCGTTTTGGTCTAGATGCCTTAGAATTCAAGGAAGATTCCTTTATTCAGCTTATCCAATCAGCTAAGGGTCGTCTCAAGCCCCTCCTTCTCAATCAACATCGCATCGCCGGCATTGGGAATATTTATGCCAATGAAATCCTTTTTCGGGCTCGTCTTCACCCCCAGGCCCGAGGATGTCGTCTAAGAAAATCCTCCTGTAACCGCCTGTATTCCACCATGAGGACCGTTTTACAGGAAGCCATCGACCAAGGGGGATCTTCCATTCGCGACTTTCAGAGCCCGGAGGGAAGGAAGGGGCAGTTTCAAAATTTTCATCAGGTGTACCAGAAAGACGGCCACATGTGTCCACAGGGTTGTCACACTCTCATCCAACGTATCCAACAGGAACGAACTTCATTCATATGCCCCACCTGTCAAAAGAAGCGTTAACCACGATTTTCAATTCTTGAGCCCCTTCCAGGCCTTTGCTACAATAGCTGCATTAACTGTATGGTCCCAATTTAAGGATTGTAAGGAGAGAAGTCCGAATAATTTGTGCGTAAAGTGAAACTTCAAGAAGGGGTCGATTTAGCCAATTTATTCGGCCCGCAGGATTTGCACCTCAAAATGATTGAGGGCGAACTCCAAGTCCAGATGGCTGCCCGGGGAGACGAAATTACCCTGGATGGTCAACCGGAATCTGAAGTCCGAGCCGAACATATTTTACAGGAATTGGGCGATTGGACCCGAACCTATTACCAATTAAAGCCCGAAGATATTTCCAGGGCTATTCAGGCGACGGCCTCAAAACCTCACCTTCCTCTTAAACCCAACCCCGTCTCGGATCATTCTCTCCAGACCAAAAAGGGAGTCGTTCATCCGAAAACTCCCACGCAACAAGCTTACCTTCAGGCCATCAAACAATCTGACCTGGTCATAGCCATTGGACCTGCCGGAACGGGTAAGACCTATTTAGCCATGGCCATGGCTTTAGCGGCCTTAACACAAAAACAGGTGAGTCGTATCATTCTGGCCCGTCCGGCGGTCGAGGCGGGGGAACGATTGGGATTTTTACCCGGGGATCTGTTCGCTAAAGTCCATCCGTACCTTCGCCCTCTCTACGATGCTCTCTATACGATGATGGATATTGAACGAGCGAATCGACTGATCGAACGGGGGGAGATTGAAATTGCCCCTTTAGCCTTCATGCGCGGACGAACCCTTGACGATGCCTTTGTCATCCTGGATGAAGCCCAAAATGCGACGACAGAACAAATGAAAATGTTTCTTACCCGCCTGGGGATGAATTCCAAAGCCATCGTCACTGGGGACATTACCCAAATCGATCTTCCCGACTCTCAAAAATCTGGACTGGTTCAAATTGCCGAAATTTTGGAAAAAATTGAAGGAATTCAATTTGTTTACTTTTCAGAACAGGATGTGGTCCGCCATCGGTTGGTTAAAGCCATCATTAAAGCCTATGATCGCTTTGAAGCTCAGACCAGCACTCCCTCTTCACCTACAACTTTGCCCCCTTCCTCCCGGCCGGAGCACGACTCAAATGGGCAAGGGTCCTCACCCTAATGTCTCATGGCCATATGGTTCCATTCATCCCTTCGCCGCCTCCGCATTCGTTCCCGGACATTTTGCCGAATCGCACAAGCTGTTTTGGACCAAATGGACAAATCCCAGGGGCATCTCAGTATCTCCTTGGTCGGTTCCACCAAAATGCGCCAATTAAATCGGTCTTTTCGACAACGCGATTATCCGACGGACGTGCTGGCCTTCCCGATGGCCCATTCTCCGAGACCGTCTCCCCGCCTGTTAGGGGATGTGGTGATCTGTCTACCCATTGCCGTCACACAGGCTCCAACTTTTGGGAACACACCAGACCAGGAAATTCTCCGCCTGCTCATCCATGGCACGCTCCACCTTCTAGGGTATGATCACGAACGAAATGCGAAGGAAGCCAAACGGATGCAGCGAAAGGAATCTCAACTTTTCAAACGGCTCAGCCCGGTACCCAAGCTTTTGGCCTGACGATTCGAATCCCTTCTCATCGTATAACTTTCTAACCCTGCTACACACATGAGCTGGTTACAACGTCTTCAAGATGGTCTGGCAAAAACCCGTCAAACGGTGGAGGGCGGGTTTCGACGGTTAATCGGGACCCAACTGGATCCCGCGACGATGGAAGAAGTCGAAGCCAGTCTGTTACAAGCCGATGTAGGTGCTCGAACGGTAGAACGTTTTTTGGAGTCAGTTAAAGCGGAAACAGGGCCCTTTCAAAACCGCGATCCCTTAGAAATTCTTCAAACCCTATTATTGGACATCCTTCAACAGGGGGAAACACTGCCCTTCGAAGACCTCGTTCGCCAAGGCCCCAAACCGTTTGTCATTTTAACCGTCGGGATCAACGGGGTGGGCAAAACGACCACCGTGGCCAAATTAGGGTACCGGTTCAATCAGCAAGGCCTCCAAACTCTATTCGTCGCCGGGGATACCTTTCGAGCCGCGGCCATTGAACAACTCGATATCTGGGGAAAACGAACGGGAATTGACGTTATCAAACACAAACATGGGGCCGATCCAGCCGCAGTGGTGTTTGACGGAATTGCGGCGGCCAAAGCCAGGAAGATGGATGCCGTCCTTATCGACACCGCAGGACGCCTCCATACCAAATCCAATTTAATGGACGAACTCAAAAAGATTAAACGAATCATTTCCCGAGAACTTCCAGGAGCCCCGCATGAAGTCCTCCTTGTCTTAGATGGAACCTTAGGACAAAACACCATTGCGCAAGCTCGCCAATTTCATGACGATCTCGGCATCACTGGACTAGCGCTCACCAAGTTAGATGGGACAGCACGAGGGGGCGTGGTGGTAGCCATCATCGACGAGTTGAAATTACCCTTGCGATTAATTGGCGTGGGGGAAGGGGAGGAAGACCTCCAGGTCTTTAACGCCAGCGCATTCGTGGAAGCCTTGCTCCCTCAATCAACCCCTCCGGTTTAGCATGCCTCACCCTTTAGTCCTTTGCATCATCGCTTGGATGATTTTTGGTAATTCGAATATCACCCAAGCCAACTCTCCCATCACCGTTCATCATCAATTGTCTGTAGAACTCCAACCCGACTCTCATAAACTAAAGGGCCATGACGTGATCACCTTCCCTTCGAATCATCGGGGTTCATCTCCACTCACGTTTATGCTCAATAAAAACCTGGAAATTGGTCCGGTAACCATACAGGACCGGTCCCTTCCGCCGTCCCATCTTTCCATCCAGGGTTCCTCACATCAACAAATCGTGTCTCTCATCTTGCCCGAAGAGCACGATTCCTCCCATCCCTTAACGATATCGTTTGCCTTTCAAGGCCTCATCGACGATACCCCAAAAGCCTCAAAGGGTTTGCGCTTTGTCCGACCCGATAAAACGACTGGGCATATTGGATCCAACGGGATCTATCTGACGTATGAATCCTTCTGGTTTCCCACGATACCAGAAACGTTTTCTACGTTTAATCTCACGGTGGACCTTCCAGAAGATTACCACCCGATTACTCAAGGACAGGAAGTCACTCACATGGTGAAAGACGGCCGGCGAAGAAGCGAATGGAAGATTGATCGGCCCAGTGAAGCCTTGACCTTAGCAGCCAATCGATTTGTCATCCAGGAGCAAAACTGGAAAGGCATTCGCCTGGCCACCTACCTTTTTCCTAGCGAAGCACCCTTGGCACAGCAATATTTAGATGCCACCGTAAAATATTTGGACTTATATACTCGGTTATTAGGGCCCTATCCCTTTCAACAATTTGCAGTCGTGGAAAACTTTTTCCCTAGCGGCTTGGGACTCCCCTCTTTCACATTGTTGGGGCAAGGGGTGGTACGACGTGGCTATACGCAACCCTATTCCCTCGGGCACGAAATCGTCCATTCTTGGTTGGGCAATTCGGTCCTCAACGACCTGGACCAAGGGAATTGGGTTGAGGGCCTGACGACCTATTTGTCGAATTATTATTATGACGAAGCCATGGGAAACCATGAAGCCGCACTCAAAACACGAAAACGTATGATGGATGAATATAACCTATACGCCACACCAGAGAAGGAATACCCTATTAAAGAATTTCATCACAAAGAGACACGTCTGGATAATGCCATTGGGTATCAAAAGACCGCCTTGGTGTTTCACATGCTCAGACAAGAATTAGGAGATGAGTCCTTTTTTTTAGGGATTCGAGGTTTGATCAAAGATGGAACCGGGAAGTATTTGGGATGGAATGATTTGGAACGAATATTTTCCCACGTAGGGGAAAAGGAATTGAGTTGGTTCTTTCATCAATGGGTGAATCGGCAAGGGGCTCCCAGCCTGACCATTCAAGATGTGATCGTCCGAGAAAGTAGAACCCTTTCTGGACAATTTAGATTATCGGCCACATTGAATCAGACAGGACCTGTCCAAAGGTTCCAGATTCCCCTACGAATCCACATGGAAGGTGGAACTACGCACACATCGAAGGTATCCATCACTAAGGGCACTCACACCCTCGATTGGACTCTGCCGAGTCGACCTGTCAGCCTCAGTCTTGATCCAGAATATGATTTTCTCCTTCGCCTCCAACGCAATCAAATGGCACCCATGCTCAATGCCTGGGATACTGACCGACGTCGAATGCTGGTGTTGCCCAAGACTATTTCAAAGGAGGATGAAGAAGCCTATTCGGCTCCCCTTCGCCGGCTTAAACAACAGACCAACCTTGAAATCATGAACGCGGATGAACCTGATGTATCTCAACCTGCTTCATATTTGGTCTTTGGTTCCCCGGCCCGACATCTGGTTGAGTCGAGAACCCTTACTGCCTGCCACCCCTACGTTCGTGTCGAAGAAGATCGTGTGATCATTCAGGACCAAACCTACATGGATCCCCACATGGCTTTTTTAATCTCATGTCCCCATCCTCTAGCTTCTGAACATGTCGTGACCCTCTTTTTCGGGCTTTCCCCTGAGGCCGTCAAGGCCATGGCACGTTTACTCTTTTTTTACGGATGGGACAGTTATCTGGTCTACAAAAAGGGAAGGGTTATTGCCCGGGGGATGTTCCCATCAGTACACTCTGCACGCACAATGACCATACCATGGTCCTAAGAGGCCTAAGCGTTTTAAAAAAGCAATTTGAGGACCAATGACCAATGCCAATGAATGCCCCCCTCTTTTTGGAGAGGGGCCGAGGGAGGGAGAGAGGATAACGATGACTCCGAGATATCGAATCAACTACTTGGCAACATGGGCCGTGGGCGCCATGTTTTTCGCCCTAGGCAACCCCGCATTAGCGACTGAATCTTCGGGGGCTCCACCACACACCCAAGAGACGAAACCGGAGCCACATCTGACGAACATTCGTCAACTTACTTTTTCCGGGAAAAATGCGGAGGCTTACTTTTCGCCAGATGGATATTCGTTAGTGTACCAATCCACCTTAGAACCCGATGGGAAAACGCTTCGCTCTTGCTATCAGATATACACGATGGATTTAGATGGCTCCAACGTTCGCCGGGTGAGTACCGGAACCGGCGGAACCACGTGCGGGTACTATTTCCCTGGCTCTCGTCGCGTTCTCTTTTCTTCGACACATTTTCAAAGTCCCCATTGTCCCCCCAAGCTCCCCAGAACGGAACGGTATCGTTGGGCCTTGGATAACTATGACATCTTTTCCATGAATGTCGCGGGTACCGATTTACAACGCCTGACCGCGGCCCCCGGTTACGATGCGGAAGCAACCGTTTCGCCCAATGGACGAAAAGTCGTGTTCACCTCCGTCCGCGATGGAGATTTGGATATCTATTCCATGAATATCGACGGCACCAAGATCACACGTCTGACCGAGGAAGTCGGCTATGATGGCGGGGCGTTTTATTCCCCGGACAATAAGCGGATTGTCTATCGAGCCCATCACCCAAAAACAGAAGAAGAACTTCAAACCTACAAGGAATTACTAGCCAAAAACATGGTCGAACCCTCCAACTTGGAAATATATGTCATGAATGCTGACGGATCTCACAAAACCCAAGTGACGAACAACGGGCGGTCCAATTTTGCCCCGTTCTTTTTCCCAGGCGGCAAGCGAATTATTTACTCTTCCAATGAATCTACCCCACCAGGCCACAAGGGACGCCCATCCTTTCATCTGCACGTCATCGGGGATGATGGCAGTTCACCGGAACAAATCACGGTCAATGGACATTTCAATAGCTTTCCCATGTTCTCACCAGACGGGAAACAACTCGTGTGGGCTTCTGACCGCAACGCCAAGGGTCGCGGCGAATTCAATATCTTTCTAGCCGACTGGGTTCCTTAAACATATCCCCAATAATCTCCTCTACTTTGTAAGGAGTGGCCAGGGGAGGGAGAGACCTGAAAAAACCCGAAAAACCTCAATTCGATAAAAGATATCTAATCTCAATGTGGTCATTCCTGCAAAGGTAGGAATCGATCCCTATTTTTCCTTCAAATATCTTGTGACTGACCATCCACCACCCCTACCCTCTTCTCCCCCTATTTCTTCATTTCTCCGTCGGTATGCCCATCTTGCGCAATACTACTTTCCTTTGTCCCTAATAATCGGAATTTTCTATGTGCTCGCCCAGTTGGACCACACCACCATACAATATCTCCGATCTTTTGAGCACCCCCTGTTAGATCAAATAGGAAAAGTCGGCAACCGGCTTGGCGATGGCCTCACTCTCGTACTCGTATCCTTAGGGATCGGGGGAGCAGGGCTGTTCTGGAACTCTCCACGATTAAAATCCTGTGCCCTTTTCTCTTTATTGGCCCATGGAATCGCGGCGCTGATTACCCAAATCATCAAACATTCCCTCGGCCGTCCCCGCCCCCGACACATGGATAAAGGGCCATGGGAAATTGGACCCTCCTTTGAAATCGGCTACGATGCCTTTCCGTCCGGCCATGCCTCGGCTTCCTTCACTGTCGCCACCGTCCTGGCTTTCTATTTTCCCAAAGGGAAATATCTCTGGTTTGGCCTAGCCGCCTTCGTGGGGATGTGCCGCGTGACCAAAGGCTCTCACTTTCCCACGGATGTGTTCGGGGGAATGCTCGTCGGAATTGCCACGGGGTTGGCGTTGGTGTATGCCAAGAATCAATGGGAGAAGATTGGAGCTCAGGCCCTCGCCAGAGGGCTTCCCTGGGTCATCACAGTCCTTGGCCTTTTTTGGGTTCTCGTTCCACAAGCCGGCACAGAATTGGAACCCGCTATGTCACTCTTCATAGGATTGACATTACTCCTGGGCGGTTTGGGATTGCGCCTTTGGTGGATTCGGGAAAACACCAACCCCAAGCTCCAAGTCCCTTTTGAGATCCCGATCTGGCCTCGGATTCTTATGGGCCTCGGTTTGGCAAGCTCTACAGGCAGTCTGATTATTGTCGGGACCAGTATGTTGGCAGGAATCGTTTGGTGGTATGGAGCGGAATCTCAACCATTATTTAAAAGCGAAAATTCCAACTCCTTTTTAGAAGGAGTAAATCCCATAGTCACCGAGGCAGCCTTGGGAATGAGTATGTTCCTCCTCGCCCTTCTGACTTTCTCCATTCGCATCTCTGCCCTCTAGTCTTAATCCACCCTACAACGTTGTTGACTATTGAGTTTAATGCCCCTTGTGAGATAATGAACATCTCATGGATTGTCCCTTTTGTGAACGTTCTCTCCTCCCGTTTGAAGAACATCAGATCCATTTGGACCGGTGTCCGGTGGGTCATGGGATTTGGTTCGACAGGGGAGAATTAGTGGCGTATAAAAAGACTCATCCGAAATTTAAAACACCTTCGGCAAAGGAAATCCGTCAGTTCCAATATCTACCTGGAGAAGTGGAAAGAGATTGTCCTCGTTGCCAAACGACCACGTTAGGGGCAGGAAGTCTGGGGAATTTAGAAGTTCATCAATGCTCCACTTGCCGAGGTATTTTTCTGGGTCAATCCAAACAAGACTCTCAGAAAGATGAGAATTCTCCTGGAGCGGGAGCGGATGTTGGAGGATGGATCATTGAAGCCCTCCTCGAGGGCCTCATTAATGGCCTCATTATTGGATTGGAATAGGATTTTATTCGTATTATAAAAATGTTCCTGATAGGCTCACTCTAACCTCAACTACTTTCGCGAAAGACGATTAACCGCCTCATTGAGATTGGTCTCATCTTTAATTGCCTGGGCCAAACGATCTGCAAATTCTATAAGGACTAGTCGAATACTACTTGCTAGTTGAAGGCAATCATCATCAGACAATTCATGAACCCCCTTACTCAGTGCCGCGTGAAGGAGCAGTAATGGATTTTGTCCATTAATCAGAAGTGCCTGAGGGAGAGCATGCTTTATTGCTTCAACCCCCTTTGTAAACTGAATCTCTTTTTTGGCTATCTCCAGCTCTTCTGTCAGTTCCTTCTCCGATGAAAGATGGGAACTCACTCTAATTATCTCATCGAATATACGATTTTTTTGATTTTCAATTACCCGGCGGTAATAAACGAATGCGCCGATACCAAGCTCTTGGTTCTCACAACGGCGTCCCTTAAGGAATAGGACTCGGTCAGGTCCAATCAGAGAAATCGTTCGGGCTGGTGTTGGAGTCCCGAATGGCGGAAACTCACCATACTTGGAAACGATCCATGTTTCTTTTTCCTTTTGGAAATTTCCCCTAATGGCATAATCCTTAAAAGACTTTCGGCAGTTACGACAAGCGTACTTCAAAAAAATATCAAAAGGCTTATAGTCCCCAATGTAACGATTTCCTAAAACTTGTGGAATGGGGGAAAAAAAACGCTGTCCCTGGCAATTGGGGCAGTGGATCTCAATGTCTGGGGTGATAATGGTTCCAGGTCTATATTGGTCAACAGATATTATTTTAGTGATCATCACTTTTGTGCCTGGAGATATCCGCTCAAGAAATTCCTTTAAGGTAACTTCTTTCATTCCGAAAATAACCTCAGTAACTCAAAAGGATTAAATCCCTACCAATGGTACCCCACTGTCTTAAAAAATCCAATAATCAGGATTTCTAAAAGCCCCATATTCACCTGAAAAATACTAGTAAATAAACAGAGTATTTCCTTTTCTCTTACAGCAAAGGTTCGCTGGAGAGGAGAGAGAAGCCCCCGTGTTCGAGGACGACGGTCCAGTCGGAAACCGCCTCGGGAATATCTCGGCGCAGTGGTGTTTGGAGGATGGCCATTTTTCGACCAGGAGCGGCCAGGTGCTCATCCCATTTAGTTTGGGATTTGGGACTGAGAGAATAGACTTTGCGGTGAGCATAGAAACTTAAGGATGGCAGCTTCCGCCCCACCCGTAAGAGTCGGTCGTCTTTTCCAAGGTTATACTTGGCGATTTCTGCCAATTGCTGAGGCGGGCCGATGAAATGTTCTTGAAACATCGGGACGGCAAAGTTGATTCCCAAAAACGCGACACCGACCAGCATCGTGCCGCCCGCCCAAATCGCCAGATGTCGCTGGGCCTCCGAGGTGATCGTCGTCCGCATGATCATCGTGCCTAAGACCACCACCATCCCCATAAAGATCGGAAGCCATCCCAATTGGATATGGACAGCAGCCGGAAACTCTTTTCTTATCTGATCCAAAAAGAAACTAAATATTTCCGGGGAGAGGATGATGGCAATCCCCAAAAGGTACCCGATTCCTAACAACAACCAAAGAGACAGACGCCGCCCTTTGGGATTCTCTTCAACCAGAAGCCGATCCCACCCTATCGCCACGAGAAGCGCGGCCGCTGGAAACAGGGGATAGATGTAATGCGGAAGACGCGTGGCCGAAAGCGTAAAAAATAGAAACAGGCCGACCACCCACAGGCTTAAATAAAAAGCCAGATTTTCTTTTTGAGAAGTGAACTCCTGCCCTCTCCAATAGTCTTTCCACGGTTGTAATGCTTCAAAGAGCAGGGAAGGGAGGAATGCACTCCAGGGGAAAAATCCCAGAAGCAAGACGGGCACGTAAAACAGGAGCGTCCCCCCATGTCCTTCCATCGGACTCATGAACCGGCCTGTGGTATTAGCTTGTGCGGCCGCCCAATAGGCCTCGCCATGAATCCGGAACATGGCCACATACCATGGGGCCGCCACCAGAATAACCAGGATAGTACCTACAATCGGCAACCCCTTTTCCCAGAAACTTTTCCATTTACGAGTGAGAATCAAATACGGAATAGCGCCTATGAGGGGAATGATGATGCCCACCGGCCCTTTCACGAGCATCGCGCACCCCATGCCCAGATAAAAAAGGAAAAACCACCATCGTGCTTTCGGGGAAGATTCCTGCATACCCTGCCAAAAGGCATAACCCGCCAGCGTGGTGAAAACCACTAATTCGGGATCGGTCAGGACCATGCGATTGATGCCCAGAAATTCTAAGTTTAGGAGCAATATGATGGAGGAAAACATTGCGATTCGCCCTCCACACCATTTCCGGACAAACACGTATTGCAAAAGAATCAGGATGAGACCTGAGACGGCTGAGGGAAATCGAGCAGCGAATTCGTTGACTCCCCACAGCATATAGGACCCACTGATGAGCCAGTAGACAAACGCGGGTTTCGCAAAGCGAGGTTCGTAATTGAGCGTCGGCGAGATCCAATCGCCCGATTCCAACATTTCTCGGGCGGCTTCGGCATTGCTCCCTTCATCCCGATCGGTCAGGCCTAGGCTACCCAAATCCAACCCGAATAGCCAGCCACCTTCCAGTCCAAAGAGCCAGACCCCCAGCACCAGTAGCAGTGCCAGATGACTCAAAGACGACCCGGACGTTGACGATGTGGGGAGAAAAGAAGAAGTCGGCGAGGAGGGATTATCCACTCGGAACCCGTTTGTGCGAACGATGAATCAAGATCAGATTTCGAACATAGACCAAAGTGCCCACACTTTGGCCGGCCATAAATACCGGATCCAATTTATGGATGGCATAGGCCAAGACGATCACACTACCGGCTAAGCTCATGTACCAGAAGGATATGGGTATTTGACTCTCGGCTTTCCGTTCGGACACGAACCATTGCAGGAGCCAACGAGAAAAGAAGAGGCTTTGTCCAAAAAACCCAATCCCTAACCATATCATCTCTTCGGTTGACAGTGCCGCGAGATCCATCCGTCCCCTATCACTCAGGAGGCTGCGAGCGTTTGGATTCCCGCATCGTATAGGTCAGACGGCGTTTCTGCATCCAGCGAACGGCAACCAGGTCATACAGGCCAGCGAACAATCGATTGCCCACCCCATATTTCGACTGGCCATAAGCCCGTGGAAAGTGTTGGACCGGGACTTCGGTAACCGAAAACCCATACATCTTGGCCAAGGCCGGAAAGAATCGATGCATATTTTTAAACAACGGGATTCTTTCCACGACCGTCCTTTTGAACACCTTGAGCGAACACCCGGTGTCGGAAATACCATCGCGAACGGCCCAATTTCGGATACGATTCGCAATCCGAGAAGACCATCTGCGCACGACATCGTCATGCCGGGTTTGTCGTCGTCCACATACCAGGTCAAACCGATCCATGAGGGGGAGCAATTTGGCAAAATCTCCCGGATCATATTGTAAATCTCCGTCCATTGTCGCAATCAGCGTTCCCTTTGCCTGCCGAAACCCTGCATCAAACGCGGCCGTTTGACCATGGTTCCCATCCAAATGAATGACTCGGATGAAAGGGGATTGAACCAATAAGTCATCCAGGATTTTCCCACTTCCATCAGTACTCCCATCATCCACAAATATTATTTCACAAGGGGCCCGGCTTCCTTCAGGCCGGCTTTCCAGGAACTTCAGCAGTTGCCCGGCGAGCAAGGGAATATTATCTCGCTCATCTTTAATCGGAATGACCACCGAAATCCATGGTGAGGTGAGCGTGGTCATCAGGTAACGCGAAGGAGGAGAGCAGACCAAGAAGTTCCGAGAAGAATGTAGAGACCCGGAACGTCGGGATAACCCTGCGCCATTCTACTGAATCCTCTAAAAAACGGTCAAACGTCTTCCCGATGCTTTTCCAACCCCATCATCTTCCACCTGATCGAGGAATGACGATTTCCCCTGGGCCGACCTGTTGACCATCCACCTTGGCTTTTGTAAGGTGGGAGAAATCCTTTGAGGGAGGTCACGTATGCAAGATGATATCATGCAATCCTATCTGGAGATAGAACAGGCCATGCAACGCTATTCTCTGTTACTGGAGCAATACGTCAGTCAGTTACAACAAAGCCCCGAAGAGAAAGACCAAAAGAAATTTCAACGCATGAAAGCCGGATCAAAAGCGATGCGAGATAGCAGCCAAATTTATCTGTCCTATGCGAAGTTTGTAGCGTACGGAATGCCTGAGAGTGAAGATCTGATTGAAGAAGAAGACCTACAGGCCTAACAGGCGGGAGGCTCATCGACTCTCTTTAACTGCCAAAAATGGCCAGTGCCTGGAGGGGGTTTCGGAGTAATGGTCGGGGCGAGCCGATTTGAACGGCCGACCTCTCGCACCCCAAGCGAGTGCGCTACCGGGCTGCGCCACGCCCCGACACATCCTTTCCTTGTTTCATCACGCGGTATCACGGTCTAAGAGTTTCAATATGTCCTGAAGTTCGGCTTTCGCTTTGCCCACACGATCTTTTGGAACCTGCACGACTTTTGCGGGCCGTTTTTTTCGGTACCAATATCGTTTCAACCCTGCGATGGTATACCCTTCTTCATAGAGCATTCGTTTAATCTCAAAGATCGTTTCAATATCCGCCTTGGCATACACGCGGTGTTTCCCCTGGCTTTTCTTCGGTTTGAGAAATATAAATTCGGACTCCCAAAACCGCAAGACATAGGCCGGAAGATTCGTGAGAGAAGCTACCTCCCCAATTTTATACGATTCTTTTTCTTCGTGTTTGATCCCGGCTCCCATGCCTGGTTATTCCATACTTTTCATTCCTTTTGGGCCTTTTGGGCGATCAGGAATTATTGACGTATTTTTTAAACAACTGACTTGGCCGAAACGTCACGACCCGACGAGGCGTTATCGCAATTTCTTCCCCGGTTCGTGGATTTCTCCCCTTTCGTTCTCCCTTGTTGCGTACGACAAAATTTCCAAACCCCGCGATTTTGACCACTTCCCCTTGTTGGAGCATGGCTTTAATCAGATCCAAAACCAGCTCTACCATTTCCATCGATTCGGCCTTTTGAATCCCCGCCGTTTCCGTAATGGTCTCCGCGATGTCTGCCTTGCGCATAATGAAAACCCCCTCGCAAATGGTGTTGAAAGGAGTCGATACGAACAGTCTACCCCGGTTCCGACCCGTCGTTATGGGCAGAAATTAACGGGCAAAAGAAAAGTTGTCAAGAAAATCCTTTATCGGAAGGTCTTTTTTCTGATCTCCAGCACCGATCACGAACCCGATTTTTCTTTAGACTCCCCTCGCATGAGTTTATACTCAATGCTATCCGCCAAGGCTTGCCAACTGGCCTCAATAATATTCTCGGACACACCTACCGTTCCCCATTTTTCTTTCTGATCCCCCGATTCAATTAACACTCGGACCCGAGACCCCGTCCCACGCCGGCCGGTCAAGACCCGAACTTTATAATCCAAGAGTTTTATTTCCTTTAATTCTGGGTAAAAATGGCCCAAAGCTTTTCGGAGTGCCTGATCTAGGGCGTTGACCGGACCATCCCCGACCGCGGCCGTGTGTTCCACCACATCTCCCACCTTGACCATGATTGTGGCTTCGGATATCGGATCTTCATGGGCTTTTCGTTTTTCAACGATGATTCGACACCCCAACAGTTCGAAGGATGGCGAATGTGTTCCCATGGCCTTTCGGACCAATAATTCAAACGACCCCTCAGCACCCTCAAACTGATACCCTTCATATTCCAAGGTTTTGAGAGACTCGAGCAGCTCTTGCACTTTGGGATTATCCTGAGGGAGGTCCAATCCGAAGGTTTCGACCTTTCCAAAGACCGCACTTCGCCCACTATTGTCAGAAATTAACACTCGCCGTTGGTTACCGATCGCTTCCGGGGGCACATGCTCATACGTGATGGGATTTTTCTTGACGGCATGAATGTGAACTCCTCCCTTATGGGCAAAAGCGGTATCCCCCACGTACGGTTGGCGTTTATTCGGAAGAAGATTGGCTAATTCCGCCACAAAATGAGAAATAGGACGGAGTTGGCCCAAGCGTCCCGGACCCAAGGCTCCCCTTCCCATTTTCAATTCTAAATTCGCCACGATGGAACACAGGTTGGCATTTCCACATCGTTCCCCAATGCCATTTATCGTCCCTTGGACTTGTATAGCTCCCGCTTCCACAGCCACCAAAGAATTCGCCACACCCAATTCGGCATCATTATGGGCATGAATCCCCAGGGGCACCTCGCAGTGTTGTCGAACGGCAGAAAATATTCGTTGAATATCCCAGGGCATGGTTCCCCCGTTGGTATCGCAGAGAATAATTCGCTCGGCACCGGCTTTGGCTGCAGTCTCAATGGTCCGGAGTGCATAGGCCGCATCCGTTTTATACCCATCAAAAAAATGTTCGGCATCATAGAACACGGTTCTGCCATGGGACCGAAGAAAGGCAATGGAGTCCCCAATGAGCTCCAGATTTGCCTCCAACGTCGTTTCCAGAGCCTCGGTGACATGCAAGGTCCAACTTTTCCCAAAAATGGTGACAATATCCGTTTCGGCCGCCAGAAGGGCCTCGAGGGTCGGATCTGACTCGGCGGCATTCTTGGCTTTTCTCGTCGCACCAAAGGCCACAATTTTGGCCTGGGTCAAGGGGGTTGTTTTGATAATTTGGAAAAATTCAATATCCTTGGGATTCGCCCCGGGCCAGCCACCCTCAATAAAATGCACCCCTAATTCATCCAGCTTCAAAGCTATACGTACCTTATCTTCAACCGAAAAACTCACGTCTTCGGCCTGAGATCCATCCCTCAGGGTTGTGTCATAAATTTCGATTGAATTCGTGGGGGTATCCATGCGCAAATCGTCCGTTGGTCGCTTAAGATGTATGACCAGGTAATTGAGAAGATTCAGTGGCATCAAGCCCAAAGGCTTTATGAAGAGCGCGAAGGGCCAATTCCAAATATTTTTCTTCGATCACACAGGAGATCTTTATTTCCGACGTACTGATCATCATGATATTCACCCCTTCTTGGGAAAGAGTCGCGAACATTTTTGCCGCCACTCCAGAATGGGATCGCATTCCCACTCCCACCAGAGATACCTTGGCAATCGTATCATGAATCTCCACCGTCCGTGCTTCAACCGCCTTGGCCAGATCTCGAACGTGACTCATGGCTTGGTTCAGATCGCCCCGTGGAACGGTGAAAGAAATGTCCGTTAACGAATCCTGACTGACGTTTTGGATGATCATATCTACATTAATGGCCGCCTCGGCAATCGTCCCAAACAACTTGGCGGCAATGCCAGGTTGATCGGGAACACCTACCACCGTGACCTTGGCCTGATTACGATCTCCAGTGACTCCTGAAACGAGAACCTGTTCCATATCTGCATCCTCTTTTACCACACGAGTACCGGGCCCGTCCTGGAAACTGGATCGGACTTCCACCGGAACTTGATATTTGGCCGCCAATTCTACCGATCGGGTCTGCAATACTTTGGCTCCCAGGCTCGCCAGCTCCAACATTTCTTCATAGGAAATTTTATCCAATCGTCTCGCTGTGGGAACGATGTTGGGATCTGCCGTATAGACTCCATCCACATCCGTATAGATCAAGCAGCTATCTGCCTTGAGTTCCGCGGCGAGCACCATGGCGGTTAAATCCGAGCCCCCCCTCCCGAGAGTCGTCACATCTGAAGCCTCATTGACCCCTTGAAAGCCTGCGACAATCGGCACGACTCCCTCGTCGATAGCCATACGAACACGCTGGGCATCCACACGGGCAATCCGGGCCCTGGTATGGGCATTATCCGTGACAATGCCCACCTGTCGTCCGGTAAACGACCGAGCGGGTATGCCTAAACTCTTCAGCATGATGGCCATTAAAGCAATGGTCACCCGCTCCCCAGAGGAGAGCAAGACATCAATTTCCCTATCTTCAGGCTCGGCACTCAGTTCTTTGGCCATTCCCAACAACCGATTCGTTTCTCCGCTCATGGCCGATAACACCACGACGAGCTGATGGCCCTGACGATAGGCCTTTTCTACCATGTGGGCAACGGCTTGAATCCGTTCCAAACTGCCAACCGATGTCCCACCAAATTTTTGAACATAACGAGCCATGATGTCTAGGACCCCAAAATCAATCGCTCACACAGGTTCATGGCATTTCGTACGGGAAGTTGAGAGACCCAACCTTCATCAAAGGTCCCCGATTGACCGGTAGCGCCTTCAGCATCCCTCCCTACCATGAGGGCATAGAAAGCCGACAAGGGTTTATCCCCTTCCTGCTGGTGGCCTCCTGCGGTGTTGACGACCAACACACTCCTATCAGGCGCTTGGTCTGCCACCTTCATGAGCGGCCCCACAACATGCTCATCAACCCCCTGCACATACTCAACTAATTGGGATAAGGATGTCGAGGGTCCATCTGGACCCACCCAATCAGAAAATGGGACATGTAGACAGCCGAAATCCTGTGTTTCGAGTATTTTGGCCCCTATTTCTGCCATTTTTTGCAACTCTTCAACGTTCCCGTTACCACCACTCGGAAAATGCACAGTCTTCAAGCCTGCTGAAATCCCTATCCCCACATAAGGACCCTGGGTTGAGACGATCGTCCCCTTGATGGCGGATTTTTCTTGAAGTTTGGGAAGTTCCACGGGTTTTCCTGGCCCCCAAAGCCAGACACAATTAGCCGGTTTATACCCAGCATGGATCCGGTCCTGGTTAACGGGATGGTGTCGAAGAATTACTCGGGAGGCTTCCATGAGTTCTCGTAAAATGTCTCCACCGGACCCCGTGGGTAAATAGGGTTCAATCGATTGTCCGACCGCCTCTAGGGGATTGCCACACCCGGACTTTAGTTGCCCTCCTGCCCATACCATCAAATGCCGATATCCGTGGCCCATATAAAATTGGATGTTTTCGGAAACTAATTGATCATTAAGGGTATCGATCAATTCCCTCGCTTCCTCCGTTTCCAACCCATCTCCATGGGGATCATCCA
Organism: Nitrospirales bacterium; assembly: GCA_965223495.1. Lineage (GTDB taxonomy): Bacteria > Nitrospirota > Nitrospiria > Nitrospirales > UBA8639 > Nitrospira_E. Next base: position 3,006,654 of record OZ245001.1, read on the forward strand.
TGAACAACTGAGAGCCCAATTTTTTTCCGTCCCCCCAGCCTTCGGTTCCGCGTAGAGTCACAAAATGGCAAAGATAGGCCACATCATGTTTATCCAGGACCACCTCTAAATTGATTCCTTCAAATGGCCCTGGTCCCGTGTAGACTTTTGGCGTGTCGTATCCCAATAACCCCAACAGGACCATTTCTCCGTTTAATCGACGTGACTCACCGGCAATCCCCAATCGGCCCAATTCTCCCTTTTTTGCTAACTCATCAAGATAAGGCTTCTTCGCTGCCTGAAGAATGGTTCGATTGCCTAAATCCTCCCAAGGAGAATTGGGAATTCCATCAAGATGGATCAGGATCGTTTTAGGCACGATCTCTCCTTACTGCTGGATTAGGTAAGGGAAAAAGTTGGCCAAATTGTCTTGGATCGCTCTCAGGAACGATTAGGTTGTGAGTTGGGCTCGAACGGCGTCATGAGTCGCCGGAACCGTGACCGGTCGATAGGATACCGATAACGCGGTATCTGGGTCCTTGAGACCGTGCCCCGTCAGGGTACACACAATTATCCCTTGGGATGGTAAAAGGCCTGCACGATTCATTTTGTCAATACCGGCGATGGATGCCGCCGAAGCTGGTTCACAAAAGACCCCCTCTTCACAAGCTACCATTTGATAGGCTTTCAGAATCTCCTCATCGGAGACCATATCCAGTCTCCCCTCGGATTCTTCCACGGATTGTATGGCAAATGTCCAACTGGCAGGATTTCCGATTCGAATAGCCGATGCCACGGTTTGGGGAGAGTCCACCACGTGCCCCCGAACCAACGGTGCGGCCCCCTCAGCCTGAAATCCAAACATTCGAGGGACCCCCTGAATTTGTCCTGCTTGTTGATATTCTTTATACCCTCGCCAATAGGCCGTAATGTTTCCTGCATTTCCCACGGGTAAGGCATGAAGCATCGGAGCAGTCCCTAGCTGATCACAGATTTCCATGGCTGCGGTTTTTTGTCCTTCAAGACGAAAGGGGTTAATAGAATTGACCAATTCTATGGAGGATTCCTCACACAATGTTTTGACGATCGTGAGCGCTTGATCGAAATTGCCTTCAATCTGAATGACTCGCGACCCGTGCATGAGAGCCTGCGTGAGTTTCCCAAGAGCAATTTTCCCCGCCGGAACCACGACGTAGGCCGGCAAGCCCGCCTTGGCCGCGTAAGCCGCCGCTGAAGCGGAAGTATTGCCAGTCGAGGCGCACATCACGCCCTTAGCGCCATGTTCTAATGCTTTAGACACCGCCAAGGTCATCCCCCGATCTTTAAAAGACCCTGTGGGGTTCGCCCCTTCCACTTTCAAATACAGATCACGGCCAGGACAGATCTTTTGGGATAACCGGGTGGCTGGTAACAGAGGGGTGTTCCCTTCCTGCAGGGTCACGAGTGGCGTTTGTTCGTCCACGGGAAGAAACTTTCTATACTCTTCAATGATACCCCGCCATTCCCTCATCAATTATTTTTCCTTCCGATGAATGAAAACTCCCTTAGGAGTTATTCTACCCCTTCCATCCTGAAAAGTGTGGTCGGCTCCGATACCATGGATAAGGCATTAATCTCCTCAAGAGCGGTTTGAATGGCCCGTTCCTGAGATCGATGGGTCAAAATCACCAGAGGAACGGCCTTTCCCTCTTTTCGCCCTTTTTGGAGAACAGAGGAAATACTAATCCCTCGTTTCCCCAGTAGTCCGGAAATTTCAGACAACACTCCGGCTTGATCCCTCACCATACATCTCAAATAATACATGCTTTCAATCTCATCCATGGGTTTGAGAGGAATCGTGCGACGCGCCTCCCACTGAAAAGATGTCGGGGGAATCCTGGTCGAAACACCATGGATTCGGTTACGGGCTAAGTCGATGATATCTCCAACGACCGCACTGGCTGTCGGCAAGGATCCTGCTCCCTGTCCATACAGCACGATATCCCCCACCGCATCCCCCACGACATGGATGGCATTATAGACTCCATTTACCTGAGCAATTGGAGCCTCGCTGGGCACAAGGGTGGGATGCACTCTTGCTTCAATCGTGCCCTCATGCATTTTGGCGATTCCCAGTAATTTAATCGTAAAACCTAATTCTCGTGCAAAGGTCATATCTATCGTAGAGATATTCGCAATCCCTTCTGTATAGATGGAGGACATCGGAACCGGTGTGCCATAGGCGAGGTTGACCATGATGACTAATTTATGGGCGGCATCAATTCCGTCCACGTCTAAGGAGGGGTCAGCTTCAGCATATCCCCCCCGTTTCGCTTCATCCAGGATTTCGGAAAATTCTCTGCCCTCTTGCGTCATTCGCGTTAAGATATAATTGGATGTTCCATTCATAATACCCATGATGGACACAATTCGATTTCCGGCTAATCCTTCCGTCAGCGAACGAATGATGGGGATCCCTCCTCCAACACTAGCTTCGAATCCTACGTCTCCCCCAACTTTATACGCCGCCTCGAGCACTTCTTCGCCATGATCAGCCAACAAGGCTTTATTGGCAGTCACCACACATTTCTTCGCAGCCAGAGCCTGAAGGATGAAATCTTTAGCCGGATGATGCCCACCGATGAGCTCCACCACAATATCTATGCTTGGGTCATCCAAAACCTCTCGCACATTGGTGGTTAAGATTCCCGAAGGAAGCGAGACCCCTCGGTCGGTCGTGATATCCAAGTCGGCTATCCGCACCAAAGAAACCGGAGACCCTACCCGCTGTGCAATCAGGTCCGCGTTCTCCTGCAAAATTTTCACGACTCCGGTCCCTACCGTCCCGAAACCTAACAGCCCGACTCGAATGTCCTTTCTCATTGCGACTCCCCACCCAACTTCAAGGCATGCCGAATACCCCGAACAGCCTGAAAAATTCGTTGTTCGTTTTCTACGAGAGCAAAGCGTACATAGGCATCCCCCCCTTCCCCAAATCCGATCCCGGGAGATACGGCAACTTTGGCCTCTCGTAATAATAGTTTTGAAAATTCCAAGGAACCCATTCCTAAATATGAGGGAGGGATTTTCGCCCAAGCAAACATGGTGGCTCGTGGATAGTCAACAGGCCACCCTATCCGATTGAGACCACGCACCAGGGCATTTCGTCTACGTTCATAGCGACCTACAATCTCCTTCACGCACTCCTGTGGACCATTCAGTGCAATAATACTGGCTATTTGAATGGGTTGAAACATTCCATAGTCCAAATAGCTCTTGACACGTGTGAGGGCTCCAATTAACTCCTTATTACCCACACAAAAGCCCACCCGCCAACCGGGCATATTGTAACTTTTGGAGAGTGAATAAAATTCCACGCCAATTTCCTTGGCTTCTGGAATTTGCAAAAGACTGGGGGCACGATATCCATCATAGACCAAATCGGCATACGCTAAATCATGAATAACCCACACTTGATGTTCCAAGGCAAAATCCACCACCTTCTTAAAGAATTCCAAATCGACGACACGGGTGGTGGGATTATGAGGAAAACTGATGATTAACGCCCGTGGGGCCGGCTGAGTTTGTTTAAAAACCCGGGTAAGGTTCTCAAAAAAATCGGTTTCCGGAGAAAGTTCCACCCCCCGAACTTCGCCTCCGGCAATGATCACGCTGTACATATGTATTGGGTAGGTGGGGGTGGGAGCCAGGACCACATCCCCAGGCCCAACGATCGCTAACGCGAGATGGGCGAGGCCTTCCTTGACCCCTAAGGTCACGATGGCTTCGGTCTCAGGATCCAATTGAACATCGTAGTTCCGTTGATACCACCCGCAGATAGCATGACGTAATTTGGTAATTCCACGGGAGGCTGAATACCGATGATTTCGGCTATTTTTGGCCGCCTCAACCAACTTGTCCACGATATGGGGGGGCGTGGGCTGATCAGGATTTCCCATCCCCAAGTCGATGATATCTTCCCCCCGTTTACGGGCCTCAAGTTTGAGATCCTGCACTTGGGTAAAAACGTATCCCGGTAACCGTTGAATGCGATAAAAAGGTTCCATTGTTCGTGAAGATTATAGGGTGGTCTTCTCTAACACCGGAAATGAAATCCAGCGAATTTTACTGGAGATTTTATTCTAGAGGAGGTGACCAGACCAGTCAATTTCAACCCAAAGGAAAATTAAAGGAGAGAGGCAGTTCCTTCTTCAACCTGGGTAGGGTTTTATTGCAGGGGAAAGTCCTATTTGCCATAATGCTTTCCCGTGTTTCCCCGTTTACGTTTTCAAAAAGGTCAGGTATGGCGCGTTTAGGGGTCAATGTAGATCACGTGGCCACGGTCCGACAAGCCCGAGGAGGTCATGAACCCGATCCCATCATGGCGGCTTCCTTGGTGCAATTAGCCGGAGCGGATGGGGTGGTCATCCATCTCAGGGAAGACCGGCGGCATATTCAAGAGCGAGATTTGACCATTCTTCGAGAAACGGTCCACACCCAATTGAACCTGGAAATGGCCACGGAAGAAGCCATGGTGAAAATTGCCCTTCATATCAAACCAGACCTGGTTACCTTGGTTCCCGAACGGCGACAGGAATTAACCACGGAAGGGGGATTAAACGTGGTAGAACACCGAGACCGAATTCAAAAAGCTGTTTCTATCCTTCAAGAAGGGGGAATTCCCGTTCATCTTTTCCTTGACCCTGAAGCCCATCAAATACGGGCCGCTGCGAAAGTCAGAAGCAATGGTGTGGAACTCCATACCGGTCGATACGCCAACGCCAGACGACCTCAAGATGCCGATTCCGAATACGAAGCCCTCGCGCAGAGTGCAAAACTTTCCGCGAAACTGGGGCTCCGAGTCAGTGCCGGGCATGGCCTCCATTACCATAATACCAAACGATTAACGCAGATACAGGAAATCGAAGAATTCAATATAGGCCATAGTATTATCGCTCGCGCACTCTTTATCGGGCTTGAACGAGCTGTTAGGGAAATGAAACTCCTCGTCGGGACGAATGAACCTTAAAACTCCTCATTGTTTTGCCATTCCACATGCGAAGTGGACCGTAGTCGTCATCTGGAATGAAGTCAATTTTTTAGGCTAGAAGGAACGATTCGGGAAACAGGGTTTCTCATGACCTCCGGATACAGGTACAAGGAATCAAAAGTAACGATACATCAGGAATTGTCCTAGAACCCATCTCACTTTCGTACTTCCTTCCCTATTCTAATCATGTGGTTAGTCACTCCTGAGCAAATGCAGTCTTTGGATCAACGAACGATCCAAGAAGCCAAGATACCCGGAGCCACGCTCATGGAGCGAGCCGGAGACGGGGTCGTGACTCACCTTGCCCAAGCCTTCGGCCCATTCAAGGGGAAACATATCGTCATTCTCTGCGGAAAGGGAAACAATGGAGGCGATGGACTCGTGGCTGCCAGACTATTAAAAAAATTCGGCGCCAAACTCACAGTCGTCTTAATGTCCCCCTATCAGAAACTCTCCAAAGACGCCAAAACGATGTACAGGCGTCTGTTAAAAAAATCTGGTCCCTCCGTTTTTGTCGTCCAGCCCCCGCCTCCAATCCTTCGTACGATAACCGAAAACGCTGACGTGCTGGTCGATGCTCTCCTGGGTACCGGCCTATCCTCACCCGTCCGAGAACCCTATCTCCAGGCCATTCAAGCCATCAATGCCTCACCAGCCTTTACACTCTCCATCGATATACCCTCAGGGCTCAATGGGGCCACTGGAACCCCCATGGGAGCAACAGTGTCCTGCGATCTGACCGTCACCTTAGGCTGTTATAAGATCGGGCTTTTCATGGGGCCCGCAATTGATCTTGTCGGGAAGGTAGAATTGGTTGATATCGGCATTCCCCAAGAATATGTGGAAGCCTTAAACCCACAACAGGCGCTACTCACACCCAGCCTGATCCAATCGCTTATTCCTCCCCGACCCCTCTCAGCCCACAAAGGGACTTTTGGCCATGCCGGAATCATAGCCGGATCCCCTGGAAAAGCTGGGGCCCCTGCCCTGGCGGGATTGGGTGCACTCAGAACTGGTACGGGGTTGGTCACGGTGGCCACACCAAAAAGTATCAGCTCCGTAGTGGAAGCAAAACTGCTTGAAATCATGGCCGTAGGTCTTCAGGAGACATCGGAGAATCATCTCGGGAGAGAATCCCTGACCGAGTTAGTAAATTTTTGCTCCGGAAAATCGGCTTTGGCCTTTGGCCCTGGCTTAGGCACCTCGCCCTCATTGGAAGAGCTGCTCTGTACCATTCTCCCCAAATTAACCGTACCCTGTGTCCTCGATGCGGACGCCTTAAATAATTTAGCTTCCCACGTCGGGGTTTTTTCAGGCATGGCCCATACTCCGGTCCTGACACCACATCCTGGGGAAATGGCTCGACTTTTGGGGCTTTCTTCGGGCAAAGAGGTTAATCAGGATCGAATAAGGTACTCCCTAGAGTTTGCCACTCAACACCAGGTCATCCTGGTTCTTAAGGGAGCAAAGACGGTCATCGCGAACCCACAAGGTGAAGTGGCCATTTGCCCCACAGGAAATCCTGGAATGGCCTCCGCAGGAATGGGTGATGTGCTGACAGGAATCATTACCGGTCTTTTGGCCCAAGGCCTCAGTCCTTGGGATGGAGCTCGGGCGGGAGTCTATCTCCACGGTCTTGCGGGGGATCTGGCAGCCCGTCAGATGGGACAACCTGGTTTAATTGCCAGCGATGTTCTGGCCTCCCTCCCTCACGCACTCCTACCGGTAATGGGCGGGCCAAAACCTTCCTAGACGTTAGCCATGCAACTCACCTTTGACTCACCCGATCTCACCTGCAAATTTGGAGAATCGGTCGGTCTACGATTACAGGCCGGGTGCATTCTCGGGCTGACGGGTGATTTAGGATCCGGTAAAACGGTCTTTACCAGGGGACTCGCTATTGGCTTGGGCATTCTCCCTGATCAAGTAAGTAGCCCGACATTTACCCTTATTCAAATTTATAACAACCGCCCCCCACTCGTTCATGCGGATCTATACCGTTTAGAGAATTCCGCCACGGAAATCGACCGATTGGAACTCCAGCAATATTTCACGAATGATCATATTGTCGTGATTGAATGGGCAGATCGTATCCCCCATTTGTTGCCACCAGATCACCTCCTGTTTCGATTTTCCCACGGCGATAAAGAACATATCCGAAACCTCGAGATAGTAGGAACCGGTCCTACTTGGTCAGACTGGCTTACCACTCTCGCAAAGGAATGGGAAGACACTCTCATTAAAAAGTAGGTCATCAGGAATCGCCCTTTTCCTGGCACGGGGCAAAAAAAACCATAGCCAATTGCACCCATTTCGTGATCCGGACTTCCCCAATCGACCAATGAAAGAAAAAGAACTTTCTCCCCTTATTCGCCAATATCAGTCCATCAAATCCCAACATCCCGAGGCCATCCTTTTTTTTCGGGTTGGAGATTTTTATGAGATGTTTTTCGAGGATGCCGAGGAAGCTTCTGGTTTATTGGGGATCGTGCTCACCGCAAGGGGAAAAGCCAAAGGCACTTCCATTCCCCTCTGTGGTGTTCCTCATCATACCGCCACGGGATACATTGCCAAACTGTTAAAAGTTGGGAAAATCGTCGCTCTCTGCGAACAAGTCGAGGACCCCAAAACAACGAAAGGGTTGGTCCGAAGGGAAGTCGTCCGGGTCTATACCCCAGGCACACTTTTTGATCATGAGCTGCTTACGGACCAGGAAGCCAACTATCTATCTTCTGTGGTGTGGGACCCCACGGCTCCCCAACTCCCGAACAATATGTCCCCTCCTATGGGTTTAGCCACCCTCGATCTTTCTACCGGGGAATTTTGGATTTCTGAAACGCCCTTTGATCAAACACTCAACACGCTTGTCGACGAGCTGACTCGCATTCAACCCCGGGAAGTGATCTTTCCCCAATCGGTACATGAGGCTCTGGTTCCCCTCCTACAATCCATACCCATTGCGCGGTTTGTTCCCAGAGATGCTCATTGTTTTGATTTGAGAACTTGTCAAACCATTTTTACTTCTACCTTTCAGGTCGAAAACGTGGATAGTCTGGAACTGATTGGGCTCACATCGGGAATTCAAGCCGGTGGAGGACTCCTACACTATCTAGAAGAAACCCAACCAACCCTGTCCCATGCCCATATACGTCGTCCCTGGATTCGGCTTCTGGATCGAGAAATGCGATTAGACCACACTACTCTTCGAAATTTGGAGGTCGTCAAATCGCTTTCTGAATCGAAGCAGGCCCCGACCCTCCTCTCCACTCTAAACCGAACATTGACTCCTATGGGAACGCGTTTACTCCGTGAATGGGTGATTCGTCCTCTTACCCAAGTTCACCCCATTGAAAAGCGGCAAATGGCCATCAAGGAGATGGTGAATAACCTAGAATTGCGCCTTTCGATCCGTGAACTCTTGAAACCGATAAAAGACCTTGAACGCCTGAATAGCCGTGTGGTCCTAGAGGTGGCCAACCCTCGAGACCTGATGAACCTTCACCGCTCCATAAAAAATCTTTCAGCTCTTCAAGGCCGTTTAACCACGGTTCAATCTGAACTCCTCCAATCCATTCAGCAAGGCTGGGATTCTCTTCAGGACGTCTCGGAATTGATCGTTGAACAGGTGGTACCCGAGCCCCCTCTATCCGTAAAAGAAGGGGGCATCATTCGAGATGGGGTCCATCAAGAGCTTGATGAAGTCCGACTACTCTCCAAAGAAGGGGTGAAATTACTGACAGAAATGGAAATGCGGGAACGGGCTAGGACCGGCATCGACTCCCTTAAGATTAAATTTAATCAAATATTCGGGTACTACATCGAGGTCACGAAAACCCATAGTTCAAAAATTCCGCAGGATTATCATCGGAAACAAACCTTGGTTAACGCGGAACGATTCACCAACGAGGAATTACAGGGATTAGAGGGAAAACTATCGAGCGCCGACCAAAAAATTACGAGTTTGGAATTGGAGTTATTCCGAGGCCTCCGACAAAAGGTGGCTGGAGCCACTCACCGAATTCAGTCCATGGCCAAGCAATTGGCGATTGTAGATGTAATCACAAGTCTGGCGGAAGTCGCGATGGTCAACCGATATGTTCAACCTACGATGTATGACGGTGGGACCATTCAGATTTCGGACGGACGCCACCCTGTCATTGAACACATGACCATGAAGGATGGGTTTATCCCCAACGATACCGCCTTGGATTTGGATACCAACCGGCTGCTTCTCATCACCGGCCCGAATATGGCAGGTAAAAGCACGTACCTTAGGCAGGTTGCCCTGATCGTACTCATGGCCCAAATGGGAAGCTTCGTTCCAGCGGCCTCTGCCAGAATCGGGTTGGTTGACCGGATATTTACACGAGTAGGGGCGGCGGATGATCTCTCCTCAGGGCAAAGTACTTTTATGGTCGAGATGACCGAAACGGCTAGAATCCTGAAAGGGTCTACTTCAAGAAGCCTGTTGTTGTTAGACGAAGTTGGCCGAGGCACCAGCACGTATGATGGCTTGAGTCTAGCTTGGGCCCTGGCCGAATTTATACTCGATCGTGCCGCCTTAGGGGCACGAACCTTATTCGCGACACATTACCATGAGATGACTCAATTAGCGGATCAACGGGAGGGCATAAAAAACTTTACGGTCGCGGTGAAGGAGATGGGCCAGGATATCCTGTTTCTGAGAAAAATCACTGAAGGAAAAGCCGACCGGAGCTACGGCATTCAGGTTGCTCGACTAGCCGGCATCCCCTCTCAGATTCTCCAACGAGCCACGAACATTCTTTCCCAACTCGAACAGGAAGGTTCGTCGGTCACTCTCCCAGAACCCAATAATTCAGCAACACCCACACACTCGTCTCCATTGGATTCGCCTCACCCCCACCATATTCTAGAAGAAGTCCGACAAATGGACCTGTTTTCCATGACCCCCATCGAGGCCCTCAACCGCTTAGCAGATTTCAAATCCCGTTTGGACGACCCCTCAAAACAATAACGCGCGTTCTTTCCGGCAAAAAAGAAAGGCCTGCGAAAACCGCAGGCCTTTCCAAAATAACCAGTATAGAACTCTTAGTTATTTTGCAGGATCCCAGACTCCTTGTCCTTGATCCGAATAAGGAATGACTCCGGCAATGGCAGGGCCACCAGGAATCAACACATCATATTGCATTCTTCGATTTTTCGGCCAGCTCCCATCGGCAATAGCTTGAGGCACGCTGGTGGTTCGCAAGCTGTGGATGCTCCGGGGCTTTGCAGGAGTGCCCGCAACTTCATCCACAGGCTTCGCCGAAGAAATGACACGATGGTTTTGCTTGGTTTCTTGCACGACGATTTCCACCAACCCATAATTGGAGGGCTTGGTGCCCGTCATGACCGCTTGGCTGTGAGAGTCTTTGCCTGCTGCTTTTAACGTAGCAAACACTTTGTCGTCAGCCGCATACATTTTCAGATTTTTCCCTGGGAAATACTTTTGCCAATAATATCCGCTTTCCGCATTTCCACCAAACACGGCAATGTTCACCCAAACAGCCTTATCATAGGGGTCAACGACCGCCACGCGGCCACGAAGAGTGGTAGGCTTGCTTAAGTCTCCCCACTCAAACCGCTCTTGAAACGCTTCGATTGCCATTGCACTGGATGCCATTGTGCCGACTAGCGCCATGGCTCCAACAAGGGCCCATCCTTTCTTCTTAGCACCTTTCATAATGGCTTCCCTCCTACGCTTAAAGTGGTATTCAAAGTCAAAATTTCAAATTTTAGTTCATCAGCTTAAAACCGGTAACCGTATGCCCACTCACTTGGACTTCCATGGCCACAAAGTCTTGTGCGGCTTTCATGAGTTGGTCCATGAGGGCTTTATCCTTCACAGCCAATCGGACCGTGGTCTGAGGCGTATACCAACCGGCATAAGGATTATTCTTTTCATTACCACCTTGGAAGCCCCATCCACAACACACAAACAAGGGGTCAGGAATATTTTGAATACGATCATCGGAGGCGCGGCCTGGATGATTGCCGACTTCGGCAGGCTCGGAGGTATTCCAATATTGAATACCAAATAAAATTTCGCCATCGGGATTGTCCGCCCAATGACCAAAAATCCTCCCCTTTAGGCTCTTTGCCGCCTGGCCCTTAAAGGAAATGTCCCCCTGCTGAGTGGTTGACCCATCCCCTTTGGCTTTGGGGTTGCCCGCAGCTGGGCCTTTTTGCGCATACACCGCTCCGGCCATTCCCAAGCTGAGCAGGCCAAATGCACAGAGAGCTACCATCGCCCGACGTAGAGATGACTTCTTCATCTGCTCCCTCCTTACAGTGTTAGAATGACAAAAATGAAATAACAACTGACCTTGTTTATCTTCTGACTTTTTGTTTTCTCTTTCCCCATTTTCTCTACTTTCCTAGGCCCAAAAACCCAGGTCCTGGGGAGGGACCAATGCTACTCATCTAGCGCCTGGTTGTCAAGCATGAAAAACAGGGTTTTTTCAGGATTACCCCCACCTCGGAACCCTTTTTTTGGGGATAGGTCCCAAAGCCGTCACTACCAACTCCTTGACATCCAGTAAATTCTTGCTTAATTGTCGAATTTGCTCAGGGGTAATACGGTCTATGGCCCTAAGTATTTCTTGCAAAGGAACGTGTCGTCCCTGAAATAATTCATCTTTTGCCAATTTATTCATGCGCCCATAGGTCCCTTCCAGCCCCAACATTAAATTCCCCATTAATTGGGTCTTGGTTCGGGATAATTCTTTACCGGACACCTCTCGCCGACACAATTTTTGAGCTTCTTTTGAAATTTGGTCAATGACCGCAGCCATTTCGCCAGGCCTGGTCGCCGCATAAACCGTTAGGACTCCGCCATCCAAATAACTGGAAAGATGAGAATAAATGGTATAGGCCAAACCCCGCTTTTCTCTGACTTCCTGAAAAAGACGAGAGCTAATCCCCCCTCCAAATATCGTATTCAGGATGTGAGCCCCGTACCGATCTGGATGACCTACCGGTAGCCCTTTAAACCCCACGCACAGATGTACTTGTTCTAAGGGCTTTTGATGAAAACTTTCACGGACCGTTGGCTGAAGGGGCCAATGCTGTGGGCTACTTTTTATCGAATCCAAAGGTTCAAGACCTTCCCATTCCCCAAAATAGTTAGACACTTGTCCCAATATTTTTTCCCATGAAAAATTTCCCGCCACCGCCACGATGGTATTTTCCGGGCGATAATGTTTACGCTTATATTGAAGCAACGTGTGACGGTTCATCCTTCGCAAGGTCCGAGGCTCACCTAAAATAGGTTTACCTACCGGATGCGATCCCAAAATATCCTTGGCATGGAGTTCATGAATGTAGTCTTCGGGATCATCTTGAACCGTTCGAATTTCTTCGAGCACAATCTGTTTTTCTTTTTCAATATCCTTCGCCGAAAATCGGGAATGGTGGAACAAATCTGCCACCAAATCAAAAGCCGCCCCCACCTGTTGGTCTAACACTTTCACGTAATAGGCGGTCGCTTCATGGGTGGTAAAAGCATTCATCTCACCCCCCAAGGCATCAATTTCATTCGAAATTTGGGTAGCTTTTCGCCTACGAGTTCCCTTAAACATCATATGTTCAATAAAGTGGGACAGTCCTTCTTCTCCCTTTTCCTCATACCGACTCCCCACGTTTGTCCACACTCCCAGAGCGACGGACTTTAAAGAGGTCATCCGTTCTAAAACAACCCGAACACCGTTATCCAACACGACTTTTTTATACACAGCAAACCCAAATTAGGCAGGTTGAGACGTGAGGTGTCCTTGATCTCCAGCTTCACCCATGGCCTCTTTCCGGCTCAGGCGTATTTTTCCCTGTCGATCAATTTCAAGGACTTTGACGAGGATTTGTTCCCCTTCGGATATTTCATCGGCGACGGAGGCCACTCTGTGGGGAGCTAATTGGGAGATGTGAACCAAACCATCCATATTTGGAAGGATTTCAACAAAGGCCCCAAAATCGACGATTTTCCGCACGGTACCCAGGTAGATTTTCCCCACTTCCACTTCTTCGACCAATTTGAGAACCATATCCATCGCTTTTTGGGCTGATTCTTCATCCACTGCCGCGATCGTCACGATTCCCGTATCTTCCACATTCATCTTAACCCCGCAATCCGCGATTATCCCTCGAATAACCTTCCCTCCTGGGCCAATCACATCACGAATCTTGTCTTGTTTAATTTGAATGGTAGAAATACGTGGGGCATATGGAGCCAATTGACTGCGAGGCGTCATCATACATTCTTCCATTTTTTCCAATATCGTGAGTCGACCTTCGCGAGCTTGGGCCAACGCTTGACGCATGAGGGTGGGGGTGACTCCCCCAATTTTGATATCCATTTGTAAGGCCGTCACCCCATCCTTGGTCCCCGCAACCTTGAAATCCATGTCCCCTAAATGATCTTCCATCCCTAGAATGTCGGAAAGAATGGCCACGTCGTCGTTCTCCAGGATTAATCCCATCGCAATGCCGGCCACAGGCGCTTTGATAGGGGCGGCTGCATCCATAAGCGCCAAGGACCCACTACAAATCGTTGCCATGGAAGAAGAGCCATTGGATTCTAAAATCTCCGAAACGATTCGAATCGTATAAGGAAAATCTTCCTTGGAGGGGAGCACCGCCGCCAAGGCCCGCTCGGCCAATTTGCCATGCCCAACTTCGCGCCGACCCGGCCCACGAAGCATTTTGGCTTCGCCAACGCTAAATGGGGGGAAATTATAATGGAGCATGAATGAGCGGGAGTATTCTCCTTCTAGGGCATCGACCCGTTGCTCGTCATCGGCCGTCCCGAGGGTAACCACCCCTAAGCTTTGGGTTTCGCCCCGCGTAAATAAAGCCGACCCATGCGTTCGTGGGAGAATGCCGACTTCACACGAAATCGGACGGATGTCAGTCAACCCTCGTCCGTCAGCTCGGGATTTTTTTTCTAAAATGGTACGTCGAACTTCAGAATATTCCAATTCATGAAACACTTTTTTTACTTGAACCGTTCGATCTGCATCTTCGCCCGCAACCTGATCTATTGATTCCTGAAGAATCTGATCAAACCGCTCCTGCCGTTCGGCCTTCCCAGGGATATACATGGCCTCACAAATGGCCGGTGCGGCCAATGTGCGAACCGCCTGTTCCACTTCCGTATCAAGTTCCTCTATTTCAAAGGACCGCTTGGCCTTTCCGGCTTTCTCCCGCAAGGATTCGATCGATTCCACGATCTTTTGAATCTCACTATGAGCCAGCTCGATCGCATCGATCATGGTATCTTCCGACAATCCTCCGGCCCCAGCTTCAACCATCATGACCGCTTCCTTGGTTCCGGCCACCACCAAATTTAATTCACTCACCTCAATCATTTCTTTGTCAGGATTGACGACAAATTTGCCATCCACTCTACCAATTTTCACCCCAGCCAACGGGCCCCCACAGGGGATATCGGACACAGCGAGAGCTGCCGACGCGGCCACTATTCCCAAGACATCCGAAGACATCGTCTGATCGATAGAGAGCACCGTGACGATAATTTGGGTTTCATAAAAAAATCCCTCAGGCATCAGAGGTCGGATGGGACGATCGATCAATCGACTGGTTAGGACTTCTTTTTCACTTGGCGCGGCCTCTCTCCGGAAAAATCCACCCGGGATTTTTCCGGCCGCGTAGAATTTTTCTTGATAATTGACCGTCAAGGGGAGAAAATCCGCATCCGGTTTGAGGGTTTTCGAGGCCACCGCGGTCGCTAACACTACCGTATCCCCATATGTGGCCAACACGGCCCCATCGGCTTGTTTGGCCATGCGACCGGTTTCTAATCGTAAGGGGCGCCCACCAACTTCCATTTCAACGACATGAGTCATGTTTTAGCCTTTCTGATTCTCTCCATACACTGAAAGTCTTAAAAAGCTTTTCAAATGCATCTTCAGAACTTGTCCTTAATTGGACCGCCCCAAAATTATCCCGCAGCCCTTCAACCATTTCCTGTATTTCTGACCGATTAGATTCTTTAAACCCAAATCAAGGGCTATTTTCTGATTCCTAACGCTGCGATCACCGCTTGATAGGAGGCTTCATCGCGCCTTCGCACATAATCCAATAGCTTTCTCCGTTTACTCACCATTTGTAAGAGACCTCGCCGGGAATGGTGATCTTTTTTATTGGCTTTGAAATGTTCGGTAAGACTGGTAATTCGTTTCGTCAGCAAGGCTATTTGAACGTGCGAAGACCCCGTATCCTTCTCATGAATTCGATGGGACCCAATCATTTCAGCTTTTACTTCTTTCGTTAAACCCATAAATCCTCCTTTATATTATTTTTCTTTTCCTTATCTTCTACATGTAAGATTTAATTTCTATTCCCACGTTTGATGCCATCACGGAAAGATCTGATTGTACTTTTCCCCTTAAACCAACACGGTCTCCATCCGAAGGACGGGGTCTCCGCTTGGCCCTTGGATAAACGGTCCTTTCCCTAAAGCTAACAACTCGCCTTTTCCACTCTTGACCCGAAGGGGACGAGCCAACTCTGTGGAACAATCATTGGGAGTAAGGGGCTTTACTCGATTCCAAGGAATGGCGTTTCCATGACACACACGTCGAACATCGTCCCCCATCACTTGAACCACGGGAAATGACTGAAGAACCCGATCTAAATCCCAAAAGGCCTCCTGAAGAGTCGCGAATGCCGTTCCTGGGTGAAGAGCCTGAGGAGGTATGGCATGGTCAAGATGCAACGGACCAACTCGTGTCCGTTGTAGCGCTTTTAAGTAGCCACCAACCCCTAAACAGTCACCAACATCCGAACACAAGGTGCGGACGTACGTGCCTTTTGAACACTCCACTCTGAACACGACTTCTGGCAGTTCCATGCGCTCGATGGTGAGATGATGAATGGAAACCCTTTTGGGTTCCCGGTGGATTGATTCCCCTTTCCGCGCCTTTTTGTAGAGGGGTTGCCCCCCCACTTTCACTGCCGAATACATAGGAGGAACTTGCTCAATCGTTCCTTGAAAACTCAACAGAGCAGATTGAACCTGCTCGTCGGTGAGAGATTCGACCGAACACGTTTCCAAGACTGCTCCCCATGCATCTTGGGTATCCGTACGCTGGCCGAGGTGCAAGACAGCAAGATATTCCTTATCCCAATCGAGGAGATATTGAGCAATCTTGGTTCCTTTCCCTATTAATATTGGCAGGACCCCTGTCGCATGAGGATCCAATGTCCCTGCATGGCCCACCTTTGAGAGTCCAAACTGCGACCGAATCCGTTTTACGACATCATGAGAAGTCCAACCATCCGGTTTATTGACCGATAAAACACCGTGAGCTTCTTCCGAAACGGACAACAGGCCGAGGTCGGTGGTGTGGTCGAGACTGGAGACAAGGGATGACATAGATCCTACGATTTTTACATGTGTCAGAAATCAGGATATGGCCGGAGTATCCCAGGGCTCCTGATCTTCCGGATGTAAAGCATCCAGAATTTTTTCAATACGTTGCCCATACTCGGCACTGGTATCTCGAAAAAAAACGATTTCTGGGGTATACCGCAAATGTAGCCGTCTCCCGATTTCAGTCCGAATAAACCCAACCGCACTTTTCAAGCCTGGAGCGGTTTCCTTTTCAAATTGCTCACGATCGAGTGCGGTCACATACACCCTGGCAATTTTAAGGTCCGCTGTCATCTTCACTTCAGTCACTGTCACAAATTGAATCCGAGGATCTTTAATTTTTTGAGCGAGAATCTCGGCTACCGTCATTCGAATTTGATCGGCAACCCGGGTCGCTCGACTTATCGTGGATTTGGACATCGCCAGTACGTTAAAATTCTTACAAAATTTCTGTTTGTGAACGAAGGAGCTGGAGAGAGGGGTTAGACTTGATCCCATTTAAAACATGATCCAGAGTTTGATGAACCCTCCCCGTGTCATTGGCTACACAGGCTATTCCCACTACGGATTTTTGCCAAAGATTGCCTTCATCAATTTCGGCGATGGAAATATTAAATTTATTCCTCAGCCTTGTTTTTAAACTGTTGAGAACCTGACGCTTCCCTTTAAGAGACTGAGCTTCAGGGAAATGAAGCTCTATCGTACAGAGTCCCACTATCATGCCCATAAAAACGGTTCAATATCCAGATCTCGTTTACAACTTAGCCGCTTCTTCCTCTAAGACATAGGCCTCCAATACATCTCCGACCTTGAGATCATTGAAATTCTCAACGCCAATTCCACATTCATATCCTTGTTGCACTTCGCGCACATCATCCTTAAATCGTCTCAAGGACCCGATTTTCCCCTCATAAACTGTCACTTGATCCCGAACGACCCGAACTCGTGTACTCGAACGGGAAATGACCCCATCACTCACATGGCAACCAGCAATCGTACCCATTTTGGGAACCGAAAAGAGTTGCCGCACTTCGGCATGCCCCAAAACTTTCTCTTTGATGGTAGGAGCCAAAAGCCCTTCAGCGGCAGCACGAATATCATCCAACACATTGTAGATAATGGTATAAAGCCGGATTTCCACTCCTTCCCGTTCGGCCACGTTGGCCGCTTTCGAATCGGGGCGAACATGAAATCCAATAATGATTGCTTTCGAGGCTGCGGCTAACAGCACATCCGATTCATTAATCCCTCCAACCCCACTGTGAATGATCTTGAGCTTGACTTGTTGAGTAGATATTTTTTGGATAGCTTCCCCTAAGGCTCCAACAGAACCCTGTGCATCGGCCTTAATGAGGACCGCTAATTCTTGGATTTCCCCATCTTGTCCCTCAGCGTACAGCTCATCCAGCGTTCTGCGGGAAGAAACTGCCAACCCCAAATCCTTTTGTTTTTGAAGCCGCGCTTGAGCGATTTCTTTGGCCCCCCGTTCATTTTCCACCGAAACCAGCTGATCCCCTGCTTCCGGAACCCCAAGCAAGCCTATCACCTCCACAGGGGTCGAAGGCCCTGCTTCTTTTAAACGGTCCCCTTTATCGGAGGTCAATCCCCGAACCCGACCACTCACCGACCCCACGACAAAAATATCGCCCACCCGAAGTTTTCCACCTTGAACTAACACCGTTGCCACAGGCCCACGCCCCTTATCGAGCTTAGCCTCTAGAACAACTCCACGAGCCGAACAGGCCGAATCGGCGCGTAATTCCATAACCTCCGCTTGTAAAAGCAACATGTCCAGCAAGGTATCCAACCCTTGATGTTCTTTCGCTGAAACCTCCACATAGATGGTTTGCCCCCCCCAATCTTCTGGAAGGAGCCCATGTTCGGCCAAGGCCTGCTTTACCCGATCAGGATTGGCACCGGGCTTGTCCATTTTATTGATGGCCACGATGATAGGAACATTGGCAGCTTGAGCATGATTCACCGCTTCCAGCGTTTGCGGCATTGGACCATCATCAGCGGCTACGACTAACACGACGATATCCGTCACTTGGGCCCCTCGGGCCCGCATGCCGGTAAAGGCCTCATGACCTGGAGTATCCAGGAAGGTGACACTTCCATCGCCGACCTTAACCGTATACGCCCCGATATGCTGTGTGATCCCCCCGGCCTCTTGATTCGTAACTCGAGTTTTTCGGATGGCATCCAATAGGGAGGTCTTCCCATGATCAACATGTCCCATGACGGTGACCACCGGGGCACGAGGGACCCATTGCTCACTTCCACTTCGATCTAACACTTCCTCCAACAGGGCTTCTCCCCCCTTGGGAGTCACGGCTTCAACCGCAATTCCGTACCCTTCGGCGATAAGGACCCCGGCATCCAGATCCATAGGTTGGTTGAGCGTCTTCACGACGTTTAAATCCATGAGTTTTCGGATAATCTCGGTAGGTTTTTGCCCAAGCACTTCTGCAAAATCCTTCACGGATATACCAGCGGTCACCTTTATGACCTTTTTCCGGGGTTTGGTAATTTCTCCCACCGACGTGGGTTGAACCTGCCGAGCCCGTTCTTCACGGCGTAGGGTGGGAAGAGGTCGGAGATCCTGCCAGACGGCCGCATCTTCAAAGCGTGCGGCAAAAAGATCTTCATCTTTAGGGCGCCCGACTTTCTTGGGCTTTTTGATTTTTTCTTCCGTCAGACTGCCACGATCGGGGGAGGAGGCCCCCTTCTTCTCAAATTTTGGTTCTCCACCTTTTCGTTCTTTCTCAGCTTCAAGACTTTCCGGTGAAAGAGCCTCTTTATTAGGCTGTACCTCCGGGGCAACTTCCTTAACCTCCGGAGAGCTTACCGGCTCACTGACTCTCCCTTCTAAGGACTCCACCAAACCCTCCTGGGGGCCTTCTTCGGGGGATACTTCCAAGCCAATCGTGGGTTCTGTGGAAAAGGGCGCCAACGTCGTTCCTGAAGGAAACCCACCAACGTCCTCTCGTATGGAGGGAAATTCCTCTCCCGCCAAGAGAGATTCCTCCTCTGTCTTTTTCTTTTTTATGAGTATGTGTTTCTTCTCTGGTTTTTTCGGTTCACCGGAATCTCCCCTAAGAGAATCCTTTTTCACTAACAAGCGACCGGATCCCATTTTTTTCGCTCCAACAGTTTTTCCGGCCGTTCCTCCAGAAGGGGGGCCTTGGGATGCAGGAAGCTTTCCTTGAATAACACCAATAGCCCATCGGGCGGCATCATCTTCCACGGAATTACTATGAGAGGTCACTTGTATTCCCAGTCGAACCAATTCGGGAATGACCAACCGACTTTCCATCCCAAGCTTTTTGGCTATTTCATGAACTCGCATACTCATCGCCTAACCCTATTGCGGATCGACCGCCGTCTCGGCTTCCTCCTCCCTGCTGTCCTCTCCCGCCATAGGCTCTGCCACCTCTGCGGTTGGTTGTGAGCCTTGCTGGTTTCCTCCTTCGCCACCCTCCGAAATTTGAGCGGCTTCCTCCGCTAAAGCAGCCTTTATTTCCCGGTCTCGTTCCAGCTTTTCCTTTTCGTATTCTGTTGAGCTAATAATATCAATTTTCCAACCGGTCAGCTTAGCGGCTAATCGAACGTTTTGCCCATTTTTTCCGATGGCCAAAGAAAGTTGGGAGTCGGCTACGACCACTAAGGCGGATTTTTTCTGCTCATCAATCCCAACTTTCTCAATCGATGCGGGGTTTAGGGCCTCTCCAATAAAGACCCGCGGATCATCAGTCCACGGAATAATATCAATTTTTTCTCCTCGCAATTCGCGAACAATGGCCTGGACTCGGGATCCTTTTACCCCAACACAGGCCCCAACAGGATCCACGGCCTTATCCCGGGAAGATACCGAAATTTTGGTCCGATCTCCCGGTTCTCGAACCACCCCTTTTATTTCCACGATTTTTTCAGAGATCTCCGGCACCTCCAGCCCAAATAATTTCACCACAAATTGAGGATGGGCCCGAGATAATATGACCTGAACGTCCTTTGGAGTGCGACGCACTTCGAGCAGGAGAGCTCGGATTCGATCACCACGTCGATGGGTTTCTCGGGGAATTTGCTCTTGAATGGGTAAGAGGGCCTCGGTTTTCCCAATATCCACCAGATAATTCCTTCTTTCTTGTCCGAGGATAACCCCATGCACCAACTCACCCTCTTTTTGAGAGTATTCTCGTTCAATCGATTCCCATTCCGCTTCACGAACCTTTTGGCAGATCACTTGTTTGGCGGCTTGAGCCGCGATCCGACCGAACTCTTCCATATCAATGAGAGACCCAATTTCATCTCCCATCTCGGCTTCTTCATCAATTTTGCGGGCTTCATCAAGAGAAATTTCCGTCCGACCATCAACCACGTTCTCTGCGATCGTTTTTTTCTTAACAATTGAGATTTCCCCGGAATCGGTGTCAATATCCACTTGAATATTTTCCCCCTGGCCGAACCGTTTCTTGGCAGCGGTCAATAGAGCCGACTCCAAGGCAGCGACGACTTTGGCCTTATCAATCCCTTTTTCCCGCCCGATCTGATCAATGACCGACATGAGTTCACTTTTCATGATTGTCCCTCACCGCTGACTCTCAAGACTTCCCGTTACCCAACTTTACCAATGATCACCTGCATATGGGCTTCCTCCAAACCTAATTGGAGCACCCATTGTTTTCAGGAACATCCCCATTTCAGTTAAACCTTTCAATGGCTCGGCAACCTCTCCGAATTTAAAAATCAACGTCCAAGCGAGCCTTTTGGATATCACCCCATTCGATCACTCGGGTTTCAGAACGTCCCTTAACCTTTTCCTCCAAGAAAAGTTCCTTGTCCGAAAGGTCAACAAGCCGCCCGATGATCAGACCGTTTTCCTTGAAACCATCTCGAAGGGTAATACGAAGGCGCTTTCCTAGCACACGACGGAAATCTTTATAATCCTTCAGAGGTCGGTCAAGCCCAGGCGAGGAAATCTCAAATCGACAAGTAGGCCCGTTCGGGTGATTGACTTCCCAAGAACGGCGGAGAGACTGATGAAACCGTTCACAGTCTTCAATTCCCACTCCTCCTTCCTTATCAATAGTCACTCGAACCAATGGATTAGAGGATCTCCCACTACTCTGGATTTCCAGGATTTCCAATCCTAAGGCCAGGGCAATTGGTTCACCCACCTGGCGAATGATCTCCACGAAACTTTCTGTCATTCTGACCACCCAATTAGAGCCCTTAGGTGGGCAATCACCAGTGAAGACCAAAAAAAAGTGGGCTCACGCCCACTTAACTAACACTCACCCTAGCACTTTCCCTAGGGAAACGCAAGAGATCGTTGGGTAGCCATCACCCGATTGAGGTGCCCCTGGGCCCGGTCCCCGCATGGGCCAAGACCCCCTTTTGAAATCCTATCAGCCATGGGCATAAGGTCAACCCCGTGGTAGACTGATTTCCATTGCCTGCCTACACCGATTTTGAAGCAATAAAAGGGGAAAATCCTATGCCAACAATCATTTCCGTAGCCTCCGGTAAAGGGGGAGTTGGAAAAAGCATGGTTGTCAGCAATCTGGGCCTTCTTTTGGCCAAACAGGGCCAGAGGGTCATATTGGTGGATGCCGACATTGGCGGGGCTAACCTTCATATTTTATTTGGGTTATTCCATCCAAAGGCCACCCTGACAGACTTTTTCGCGGATCGCCACAAACCCTTGTCGGATATCACCCACCCCTTGGCCAGTCCTCTTCCCCTCCAATTAATTCCGGGAACGGGAGAAACCCTGATCACGGCCAACCTGCAACATGCTAAGAAAAAACGCCTGATCAGACACCTGA
Source organism: Nitrospirales bacterium (assembly GCA_965223495.1). GTDB lineage: Bacteria > Nitrospirota > Nitrospiria > Nitrospirales > UBA8639 > Nitrospira_E. The sequence goes on from OZ245001.1 coordinate 3,028,900, forward strand.
AAAAACTGGATGCCGATATTATTTTGGTCGATGTAGGCGCAGGGACCACCTATCATACCCTCGATTTTTTTCTGCTGGCGGATCATTTTCTTGCCGTGGCCACCCCGGATCCGACTTCGGTATTGGATGTATACCGTTTCATTAAATTGGCTGCTATTCGGAAGGTGCTGTCCGGATTCCTAGCCCGAGATCCCATAACGAAAGCCCTTCTCCATAAAGATTTTCACAGCATCGCTGAAGTCCTCACAGCCGTGGGACGAATGAGTGAGTCGGGAGTGCTGTTGGCCAAAGAAGCTCTCAAGGGGTTCCACCCTTCCCTTATTTTAAACCGCTTGACACCAAAATCTCGGATCAACACGCTCCAGCTGCAGCACTTACTCAAACAATATGTAGGAACCGAATTATCGGTGTTGGGAAAAATTCCAGAAGATCCTCAAGTTCATCATTCGATCCTCAAATACCTTCCGGTTGTAGAATTGGCTCCAGCCAGCCCTGCGGCTTTGGGGTTCGAGGTTCTCACCCAAAACCTCCTCAGGCAATTACAAGACCAGAAAATCGTTGAAGACAAAACGCCCGAACCGAGAAAAATGCGGGCATAGCAAGAGAGACTCCACCCCTCCCTTAGGACGGTGGGTCAGAGGGAAGAAGGTTGCGAATAGCCTTGGAAAGAGACTTTAAGGTCATTGATACACTCTCCAGTTCCGCTCCCTTTGCTTGAAGGTCCGATTGCATGGTCGAGACTTTACTGACTAAGCGATCTCGTTCCTTAGAAACCACCCCAAAATCAGTCAGGGCCTTCTCCAGGTCCTGAACTTTCTGCTCTAACATCCGGCAGTTAGCCTGGGCAGACTTAGACTCCCCGGTCACAACCGTCAAATCCTTGGTGAGGGTTTCTATTTTCCCCTCAGCGGATTGCAAGAGGGCCTGCGATTCCTGACGCTCCTCTTCACTCTCAAGATACTGTTGGTTCACTCGATCAATAACCTTGGCCCATTCTCGGGCCAAGCCGCCCAACGATTCGGGAACGGGGGGTAGATCGGGGTTGGCACCCAACTTTTCAACAGCCTGATGAAACCAATCGATAAAGAGTGTCGCTTCACGAAAGTTGACATCGGCCGGAGCCCCTCCAGACGTAGGGGGCACCTCCACGGTAGAAGGCTTTGTTGAGGAGGAAGAAGATGGGGGTGGATCACTCGAAGCTGGTGGAGCCGCGGGCCCAGATCCGTTATGAAATTGGTGCAATAACACAGCCACACAATGTCGGCAAAAAGGTTGCTCGGTTGATGGGCAGGAACACTTGGTGGATAAGGTTCCTCCCCGTAACTTAATCGTTTGAGCATAGACCCCGTACGTGCCATTGACTTCAGCAACAATTTGAGTGCCATTAGCGTCGATAATGTTCACCCGTTGGTCAGAAAAATATTGGTTGCCAATTTTGAATACTTGCCCACCGACCACAGACTCGACCATTTCAGGATTTAATTGTCCGAGTTCTCCCGCTGAGCAAGAAATTCGATTTCTCATGTTAGGTCCTCACCAAATCCAAAAAAAGCAAACCGATTTTGTATTATGATCCCCTGTTCTCAATATTTTGCCAAATTTTACCGAGAATACCAATAAGAACCAACTATCACCTTCAAAAAATGTCCTCAAATACCATTCCTCAAAGAAAAAACCCTGTTCATGGTCAACCTCACCTCCGATCATTGGTGATATCTTCATGAAGGAAACCCTCTCTCCCCCCCCACAAACAGAGCCTTCCTTTCTCGAGAGCCTGCTGAATGATGCTCCAGAAACTCTCCCTATTCTTCGGCAAAGTTGTATCCAAGTCTTAAATCTCACCCAAGATAAACGCTCAAGTGCGAGCGATATCGGCGAAGCCATCATGCGAGATCAAGCCCTGATGGCGAATGTGGTCAAAATTGCGAACAGCACCGCCTTTCATACACGCGTCCCGGTGAAGACCCCTACTCACGCCGTGGCCCTCATTGGGTTTGATGTGATGCAAGCGATGGTCGTCACAGCACAACTCATTGAACAAGCCAATGGCTTCGGAGCAGACACCACCCACTTAAAACACCTCTTGGCTCGAGCTCTCGTGGCCGGCACGGCCGCCCAAGAGCTTGGGAAAGCGATGAATTATCAAGAACCGGGGTTCTTGTTTACGAATGCGATGCTCTATTCTCTCGGAGATTTTATTTTGGCCCTTTGCCGTCCTGAAATTGCTGAAGAACTGGAAACCCTTCGCTTAACAGACCCCCTCAACGTTCCAAAAGCCGAACTGAGCCTTTTGGGGAGACCCCTAACCGCGATAGCAGCCGCCATGGCGAAGCATTGGCATTTACCCGAAAATCTCATCCAACTCTTGGAGAAAAAGCCCCGATGGCCCCGGTCACGCCCAGAAACCGAACAGCAAATCATGGCCGGAATCGTTCGAGCCTCGAATGAACTCAGTTATTGCCTCCTCAATCCCTCTGGAGCGGGGCAGGAGACCATTTTCCAAGACTTAATCAAGCAATTTCTTCCACCTTTTTCCATATCCTTTCCTCAACTGGAACAGGCAATTTCCCATGCTTTCATGCAGGCTTCCGCTATTGCATCGACGATCAATATTCCCCAACAACATTTACATCCCAAGCCCTTGGCCAACCGTCCCTCCATCCAAAACACCCAATTTCAGAAACTTACTCATATCATCGAGAAGGCCCTTCACACCGAGGACCCTAGGCCACACACGGAACCGTCTCCTCCGGAAGAAAATCAGGTCAGTCCCCCACCCACAACGGACGCTGACCAGGTACTCATGGATTTCGCCCTCGATGCGATGAAAATTTCTGACCCTTCCAAACTGCTGACCTTCGCCACCCGCATGCTGCATGAATCCTATGGGTTCGAACGGGTGCTCCTGGCGTTTGTCGTTCCCGGGAAAGAGAAACTTGAAGCCAAAATCTGCTATGGACCAAATGCCGATCTCCATCAATCGACTTTTCAAGGATCCCTGACCCCGGGACCTTTTTGGCAAACCACGTTAAACCAATACCAACCTCTGGAATTTGCCGGGTTAAGACAGGCCTGCCAAACCAATGAAACACCTCAGGAATTTCTCGAGCAATGGGGAGAATCCACCGGACTCATTGGGACCTTACATGCCCCAAATAAACCTATTGGCATCATCCTGGCTGATCGGGGAATCAGCCACAGTCTCATTTCCAAAAAGGATTTCGCGGTTTTTTCTCTCGTCCTCTCTCAAACCAACACAAATCTCGCCCGCCTCGCGCAATCCTAAGCCTTTGCTTGAGAAGAAAACGGGCAGAAGTCCGACCTGACTTCTAGGCCATTGGTCTCGAGAAACCCATAAAATTTCTTAGGATTAAAAAAGGAGAAGAAATTCCAAGGAAAAAACTGGTGAGCCGCGAGCGGCTCGAACGCTCGACCCTCGCCTTAAAAGGGCGATGCTCTACCAACTGAGCTAGCGGCTCACCGGGAGGCGATGCTAACAACGGCTGTTGAGCTTGTCAAACTTCCCGAGCTGGGCAAGAAAGACAAACCGCAGGATAGGATACATTTCCCCCTAACCTAATCAGAAAAAGGGATTCCTACGGATTGAAAAAGAGGATTAATGGAAATTGGAAATTCCAAAACCAGACCGAAACAGTCGCCCTACCCTTTGCGGGAACGGCCAAAGGGATGTCGCAGGACAATGGTATCCTGCCGCTTTGATCCGGTAGAAATCATATCAATCCGACAGCACGTTAATTCCTGGACTCGGGCTAAGTAGCGTTTCGCCGGGGCGGGGAGTGATCGATAGGATTGGATGCCGGTGGTATCGGCTTCCCACCCAGACCAACGTTCATACACCGGCTGGCATTGGGAAAGCATATTTAGATCCGCTGGCATTTCCCGGTAGAGTTTTCCCTGGAATCGGTAGCCGGTACAGATTTTCAGCTGCCGAAACCCGTCCAAGACATCAAGCTTCGTCATCGCGAGGGACGTCAAACCATTCACTCGAACGGCATATCGCAATAATACGGCATCCAACCAACCACATCTCCGGGCGCGTCCGGTGGTAGCCCCAAATTCGTTTCCCCGGTGCATCAACTGCTGCCCAATCTCATCATTCAACTCGGTGGGAAACGGTCCACCTCCAACACGAGTGGTATAGGCTTTCGTCACACCAAGAACGCCGGTAATATTCGTAGGACCGATCCCACTTCCGGTACAGGCCCCACCCGAACTAGAACTGGAAGACGTCACATAGGGATAGGTTCCAAAATCTACGTCAAGATGGGTCCCCTGAGCCCCTTCAAACATGACCCGTTGCCCCTTAGCAAAGGCCCGCTCAAGGATAAGAGGAACGTCCACAATATGGGGACGCAACCGTTCCCCAAAAGCCTGATATTGTTTATAAATAGGCGCAACGGTAAATCCCTTCGCCTGATAAATGTGCCGCAAAAACGCATTAATTTCGACTAAATTTTCTTGAATTTTGTTTTTGAGGACATCAGGATTGAGCAAATCCCCCATTCGTATTCCCACCCGGGCCATTTTATCCACATAGGCCGGGCCAATACCGCGACCGGTGGTCCCAATTCGGCGACCGCCCTTCGCCTGTTCGGCCGCTTTATCGATGGCCTTATGATAGGGCATGATCACATGGGCTCGGTCACTAATCAGAAAACGCTTGCCCACCGCCACGCCATGAGCCTGTAAACCATCCAACTCCCCAATTAAGCCCCCGGGATCAATCACGACCCCGTTCCCTAACGCGCAGATCTTTCCTGGGTACAGAATCCCAGAGGGGATCAGATGAAAAATGAAGGTTCCCTGATCGGTAATGACGGTATGACCGGCATTGGATCCACCCTGAAACCGGACAATGACATCGGCCTCCTTGGCGAGAAGATCGACGATCTTCCCCTTCCCCTCATCCCCCCATTGTGAGCCAACGATGACCAATGCCGCCATTCAATCCTCCGTACCCAACGTACCAAGACAAAAAAAAGCCCTGACGAGGTCAGCCAGAGCCAAACTCAGAATCCTAGGTACTACCCTTCAATTTGTCAATGTGAATCTCGAAAATCTCCTCCATTTCCCATTCTTGACCGAATCCAGAACCCGTGATAGCATCGTTTTCGTTGTGGGGCTGTGGCGCAGTTGGGAGCGCGCGTGAATGGCATTCACGAGGTCGCCGGTTCAATCCCGGCCAGCTCCACCAACCTTCCTTATTCCTACTTTTTCTGACATCCATCCCAGGCAGGAGAGAGTCAGTGCAATCCGACCACAGTCGGAAGATATATACAAGGTGTGTCCATGTTACACATTGAACGCCTAACAAAAACGTTTCCGACCAAACCACTCTTTCTTGAGGCCTCGGCCCATCTCAAGCCCAACACCCGCGTGGGATTGGTCGGGCCCAACGGATCGGGCAAAACCTCCCTCATGCGCATGATCTTGAACGACCAGGAAATTGAAAGCGGGAGAATTCGGAAACGCCCCCATCTTCGCGTGGGGTACCTTCCTCAAGAGTTGGAGAAACTCCCGGGAAACACGATTTTAGATGCCACCCATCGAGATGAATTTCCGGAATATGAAGCCAAACGCATTCTCGCCGGTTTAGGTTTTCAGGAATCGGATTGGGGACGAAAAATACAGACTCTCTCCGGGGGCTACCGCATGCGAGTGGCCTTGGCCTATTTATTATTATCCTCTCCCGATGTCCTGATGTTGGACGAGCCTACCAACCATCTAGACAAGGCCACCCAACAATGGCTGGAGACCTTTCTTCTCAATTCACAATTGACCTTGTTAATCATCAGCCACGACATCCCCTTTCTCGACAAAATGGTGACGCATATTTGGGAAGTTCGCAATCACACCTTACAGGAGTACCGTGGCAACTATACGCGCTTTCAACAGCTCAAAGCAGAACGGGATGCCCAAGAACAGGCCGCGGCCTCCCGGCAAGCCAAAGAAATTTCTCGAGTGCAATCCTTCGTCGATCGATTTCGCTACAAGGCCAATAAAGCGAGCCAGGTTCAATCCCGCATTAAACAACTGGAAAAGATCAAGCGCATAGAGTTGCAACGGGATGGCAAACGTCTTCGGTTCAAATTTCCGGAACCGTCTCCGAGCGGGAAACAAGTTCTGGAGATGCAAAATATCCACAAACAATATGGGGAGAATATCGTCTATCAAGGTCTGGACTTCGCGGTCGAGCGGGGTCAGCGGGTGGCCCTGGTCGGGGAAAATGGGGCCGGGAAATCTACGTTGTTAAAAATGTTGGCCGGAGTCTTGGAATTCGAAAAAGGGGCACGAAATTTAGGGCATGGGGTTTCGGTACATTACTTCGCCCAGCACCAGGCCGAAATCCTCAATCCCGAACACACGATCTTGGATTCTCTTGAAGAAGCGGCCCCCCAAGCCGAGAGGAATTTTCTGAGGGGATTGGCTGGCGCCTTTTTGTTTTCCGGCAACGACCAGCTCAAACCCATCAAAGCCTTAAGTGGAGGGGAGCGGAACCGGGTGGCTTTGGGCCGAATGCTCGTGGAACCCGCTAATACCTTACTCTTGGATGAACCGACCAATCATTTGGACCCAGCCTCCGTCGATATGTTGACGGATGCCTTAATTCAATTTCCCGGCACAATCGTGTTTATCTCCCATGACCCCACCTTTCTGATGCGGGTCTCGACCAGGGTCGTGGAAATCGAAGAAGGTCAGGCACGAGATTACATCGGTGATTATGAATATTACCTCTGGAAACGAGCTAAGGAGTTGGAAGACCAAAACCCTCCAGAAGCCACTTCACCCAAGAAAAAACCTAAGAAGAAAGAAAAATTAAAACCTGAGCTCCGGAGTAATGGCCAGAAGGCCACGGCCACCGATTCGCTTTCCCCTCCCACACCGACCAGGCGAGATCTCACAAAAAGTATCGCTCGATTAGAAAAACAAGTATCCAAGCTCGAAGAGGAGATTGGCATCGTTGAAGAACAGATCAAAGGACGAGACGGTGAACTCGCCGATCCGGCCATCTACCAAGACTATGCCCGTTGGAATGAGTTGCATCTCGAACGCGAGAAATGGTCCCGAAACTTAGACCGCCTCACCCACAAATGGGGAGATCTGAGCGCTCAGTTAGAAGAACAAAAGTCCCGAATTTCCTGATTCCACCAGGCCTTCCTTCGACCCCGAAAAATTTGGACCCACAGTGGCGGCAGGCCCCTTCGGAATATCTGTAGTCCCACAAAAAATAACAGCCCCGAGCTTAGATAAAATCCAACGCACAAAGGTGTTGAAAGAAAGCGTTTTGGTTATGAACCGATTCTTGAGGGTATCTGGCTTGGAGGAATTGAAATGAGGCCACGAGTCGGCGATGAGATTTTTGGATGAGGGGATGCCAATGCTGAAGAGAAGACATGACTGATTCTTCCAGTTGCCCATGGAAATAGGCTTTTTCCTCCAGAATGGACACCAGCACATGATGATGCAATGGCTCTAATCCCGGTGGGACTGATAAGTCAGCGATCCGTTTCACGATTTGATCAAAATTATCCAAACGAATTCGGCTCACCTTATTTTCATGAATGTGAACCAACCCTTGCACGCGTTCCACCACAGCCAAGTCTACTAGCCGAAACAATGTTTCCAGGTACTCCGCTTCGGACTTCGGCAGAGAAGATTTATTGGCTCGAAACGTCACCTGTTCATGAGGAATGGCCCGATAGGCCTGACTGACCTTCATGGATTGGCGAATAGGTTTTGGGATGACCGCCTGAAGGTTTTGAATCTCTTCAGGATTGAGATGGGAAGAAGGGGTCCCGATAAACCCAAAAAAAGAAAGCCCACCAAAAAGTATCCCAAATACCACCAACCCAATGACTGTCCTCATTTGCATTAAATCCTTCTCCGCCAATCGAACCTCACACCGAGTGCCCTTTTGAAAGACCCTCTTCTTCTTTCGGTTTCTCTTCCCAGAAATTTAATTCACTCCAAGGTTTCCGTGTGACGATCATACACTCTTCCTATTTTTCCAAATCTAGAGAAAACAGGCTGAGGATTTTGGAAGGGCCTGTAAGCGATCAACTTTTGAACTTATGGAGGGAGGCTTGAACGGGAACACCATACCCTGGACCTTTGTTCCCAATGGACTTCTCGATCTACCCCATGGGAAAATTTCAATCATTTTGATTCATTGAAGATTCATCCCGCATTCCATAGGAGGTTCCCATGTCTACACCCCCCCAATCCGCCACCAAAAAATCCTTACCTTATATGGTCGGTTTCCTCACATGCCTCTGGTTGTTGGGATTTTCCGCTGCGGCCCATGCAGCCTGCAATGCACCGACCTGGGAGTCAACCACCACCTATGTTCGGGGGGATTTGGTGACCCATAACAATCATCAATGGAAGGCCAAACGCACGAGTGAAGGCGTGACACCAGGAACGCACAAGCCGTCCTGGGCCGATCAGGGTGTCTGTGATACCAATGTGCCTCCTCCAGATCCCACCGCCATGCAAATTTATGGAGTATGGCACGCAGGCAATCATTATGCTGATTGGAGCCTTCCTCGAGACCTGGTTGAATTTGATCAAGCTAATCACTGGATAATCGACCGAGGGGATGGCTCAGAGAAGCCTTCTGTGAACCTCGTCATCCTTAGCTTTTTGCAACCCTTGCAGGTCCTCAACAAAACCAATGATGCCATAACGGTTAACGGCGTTCCCATCGGCATGACACAAGACATCGTGGATTACTTTGCAGATGCCGGCATTCGCGTCATGATGTCCATTGGAGGGGTGACCTACACCAATTTTTGGGATGAAGCCTTAGCCACCAATCCTACCCAACTGGGATTGAATGCCGCGGAGATTGCCACGATTTTTCAGGTGGGAATGGAAATCGATTACGAAAATGCCAATGATCCGGACCTCGCTGGGCTCCAGGCCTTTATCGATGCCTATCGATCCGTCCATCCGTATGATCCGACAGGCTTAAACCCAGCCGCACGTCTCACCATTGATGTAGCCGCCGGTGGCAGATATTTGCAAGATCTCAACCGTCATGCCACCATTCATTGGCTCGATAATGCCAACCCGGTCCTGGATTACGCCAACGCCATGGTGCACCGGTCTTCCGGTACCCCGTCCAACTGGCAGGAACACGTCAACGGCATGCCCACTTACGACCCCGTGATTCCCCCCAAAGCTCCCAATAGATTTACGGGAAGTTTGTATCTAAAGGGCAGTATGGATAATTGCACAGATTTTTATTCTTCCGAACAATGGGAACATGCAGACTATGTTCAAACTGTGATGCCCAATGGAGCCGGAACCACAAACGGTATGTTGGGGTACATGTTCTGGGCCGCAGAATTTCCTTCCGCGCGAAAGAATTACGTGGGAACGGTGCCACCCACCACATGCGAAAACGGGATGGGTGTGGCTGCAACAGTCTTCGACATCCCTATACCCATGCCACCCCTACGCCAAGAATAAAGTGTAGGTGTATGTGGGCCTATTAACCTTGGGTAGGCAGATTTTCCAACGAAATGAGGGAGGAGAAGCAAGGAGACGGGAACTATTTTATTACCATCCCTTGAGCGACATCCCAGATTTCGTCAGTTGAATTGAATGATTCACGGAGTGAAAGTCACCTTGCAGCCACCCTAATCTTCTCCTTAAGAAATTAGACCAACTCCACACTACTCTCGAATCCCAAAAAACACAAAGGTAATAAATCTTTTTTTACTTCACATTTGGAATCGCCGAAATTGAGGCACCTAAAAATGACGCCCTGTTTTCGTGGCAGTCATTGAGTTCAGCCTATTTCACACTTCCTGAGGTCGTCCCAAATCTTTTCGAAATGCTCTTACCAGGGGGAGGAGATATCTTCCTCATCATCATTGAGATGTGAAGACGTATTAGGGTAGTAATACTGACGGCCTTTTAATTCTTTGGGCAAATGGGTTTGACTTTTGGCCCCTTCCGGATCCTCGTGGGCATAGCGGTAGCCTTTTCCATAATTTAAACCCTTCATGAGTGATGTGACGGCATTCCGCAAGTGGAGCGGAACGGGCAGGTTGCCTTTTTCCTGCACATCTTTTTTCGCCGCTAACAGGCCCATATAAGAGGCATTGCTTTTCAATGTTGTGGCGAGATACGTCGTCCCGTGAGCCAGATTAATTTGCGCTTCCGGCAATCCCACGACTTTCACGGCATGAAATACCGCAGAGGCGACTAACAGCCCCTGCGGGTCGGCATTGCCCACATCTTCCGAGGCAAAGATCATCATGCGACGTGCGATAAATTTGGGATCCTCTCCTCCCTCCAGCATTCGCGCTAGCCAATACAGAGCCCCATCGGGATCTGAATCCCGCATACTTTTGATAAAGGCCGAAATGAGGTTGTAGTGTTCTTCGCCATCCCGGTCATACCGTAACGCTTTCTTCTTTAAGGCTTCGGCAACGTGTGTTTCATCCACCGCCGTGGACTTTCCCTTGAGGGCTACTTGTCCCACCATGAACTCCAAAGCCGTTAACATGGCCCGCGCATCCCCGTTGCCATATTCGATCACAAGTTTTTTTGCCCTCTCGGTCAATTTCACTCTTGAAGAACCCAGTCCGTTTTCTGTATCCGTGAGGGCCCGATCCAGAATATTTTCGAGTGCCGAGGCCGTCAGTGGTTTTAAGACCACGACCATGGAGCGTGACAACAACGGTGCAATAACTTCGAAGGATGGGTTTTGGGTGGTGGCTCCAATAAGCGTAATGTCCCCCCGTTCCACATGAGGGAGAAAGGCATCCTGTTGAGCTTTATTAAACCGGTGAATCTCATCCACGAAGAGAAGCGTACCCTGCCCCGACACGCGTTTTCGTTGTTGGGCCGTTTTCAGAAGACCCCGCAACTCGGGCACCCCACTGAGAACGGCCGAAAACGGCACGAAGGCCGCCTGAGTCTTTTTGGCGATCAGACCGGCGAGGGTCGTCTTCCCACTTCCAGGCGGTCCCCACAGGATCAGAGAAGGGATACGATCTCCTTCGATGGCTCTTCGAAGGGGTTGCTCCTCCGCGACGATGTCTTCCTGGCCTACGAACTCATCAAAGTTTTGCGGTCGGATGCGGTCAGCCAGAGGAACATGACCGGACGACGATGTCTTCGGGCTAGGGAAGAGTTCGGATTGGCTGAGATCTTCACCGGAATGCATGCAGCCTCCTTACCTGGGCAGACCATCTACCCTACCGTTTCCTACTTGGGTATGCTATAGAATCCATGTTTATTTCCACAAATCCTCGCTGAAATGCGACACGTCAACCATCCCACATGAAGGGCAATTCTATGGTCATGTACGCAACCCTTAACGGCGTCAAAGTACCCTATACCGATCAGGGAGAAGGTCTCCCCCTCGTATTCCTGCATGCCTTTCCACTCTCCCATGCCATGTGGACCCCACAAGTCGAAGCCTTGTCCAGTTCATATCGAGTCATCACCCTTGATCTACGAGGACATGGCGAACCCGAATTGGCCCTGGGGAATTTTCGGTTGGATGATTATGCCGACGATGTCATAGCCCTGCTTGACCAGCTTCAGATTCCCAAGGCCGTGATTATCGGCTTGTCCATGGGGGGGTATACGGCCTTCTCGATCGTTCGGCGTTATCCTGCACGCGTCCAGGCATTGGTCTTAGCGGATACCAGGGCACAAGCCGACACTGAAGAAGGAAAGGCCGGACGACGGGCCATGGGGGAGGTGGCCCAAAAAAAGGGAGCGAGCACCATCGCCACTCTCATGATACCCAAGTTGCTTGCCCCTTCCACCCCCCAAGAAAATCCTGAATTAACGAATCGGGTCCGAGAGATGATTTTAGAGGCGAAAACCGAAAGTATCGTCACCGACCTAATGGCCATGGCCGATAGAGCGGATTCCATCGAACTTCTGGCTCACATTACCTGCCCCACGCTTGTGATTATCGGAGAAGAGGACCAGGCTACCCCGGTGGCCGATTCCCGAATGATGGCAGACCGTATTCCCAACAGTACTCTCGTCATTATTCCTAAGGCCGGGCATTTGTCGAATGTCGAACAACCTGGGCCGTTCAATGAAGCGATCGAGACTTTTCTCAAGAGCCTTCCTCCTGACTAGTTCTTCTCGTCAGATCTTCTCTACTTACATCCAAACCAGCATCACATACCCCAGATAGCCAAGATACATCACCCCTACTCCCGCGAGGATGATCTTCGTCCCCACCCAAGATGCGGTTCGCCACATCCACAGGCTCAACCCCATCACCATTAGAATCTCCACTATCGAGAAGAGATCTCCGTGAAAATGGGGATCCCAATACGAGATCGGACTCACAAATTGCCAATCGGTTAACGGAAAGAAATGACGATGGGCATCGTCATGATGAAAGGGAAAATCACCCGCACTATGCAGGGCCATACTCATCCAAAACAGGAGAAGCCCCTTCCATTTGGCCAAAGCACTGAGGCCCGCTCCCAACAAGGCCACGGGAAAGGAATGAAAGAGATCAAAGACCACCTGCCAACGAGCATCAAAGTAGTCCTCCCAAATCACGACTTCCGGGACCCCCCGAATGAGTTTTTCCCAGGCATAAAACCCGACCATGGGCAGGTCGGGGATCATGGCTCCCGCCAGAACCCAAAGCTGATGAGTTGGAGGCTTCTTTCGACCGAGTACGCTCAAATTCAGGATGAGATGGGCTGGGGTGTTCATAGGCTTCGGATTAGGAAAGGGGTAGAAGTTCCTTGACCAGGACAGAAAACCAGTGCAGCCTTGCACCAAACCTCCTCCCTTTGAATACCTAAGGACTCAAAAGGCATAAGGAGAATTGACACAAGAATCACTCGCTTATCAAACGAATGAACTTTTAGCGGCCGGAGGGGCAGGAGAAACACGGAATTGACGATCAGGGGAAAAGGGGAGAGGTGGCCTTAATCTCTGTCACTGCCACGTTGACGAATGAGCTTCAAGAATTCATCTCGGGTTTGCTGCTGCTTGCGAAACACCCCCAACATTTCACTGGTGACGGCCACGGTATTCTGTTTCTCTACTCCCCGCATGCTCATACACAGATGACGCGCTTCCAGCACCACTCCAACCCCATGTGGTTTGAGTTTTTGTTGAAGCGTATGGGCAATTTGCACCGTCAATCGCTCTTGTACTTGCAATCGACGACTAAAGGCATCGACCACACGCGGAATTTTGCTTAAACCCACCACATGCTTTCTCGGGATATAGCCCACATGACATTTTCCAAAGAACGGCAAAAGGTGATGTTCGCAAAGACTGAAGAAGTCGATATCGCGAACGATGACCATTTCATCGTATTCAATGGGAAATAATGCTCCATTCAGCAATTCGTCGATGTCTTGCTGATATCCCTTGGTCAAATACGCGAAAGATTTCGCCACACGCTTGGGAGTCTCCAGCAGACCATTTCTTTTGGGGTTTTCACCCAGGTTTACCAATAACTGCTCAACAATCCCTTCTAACGCGGGTAAATTCGGGCTACCGACTTGTTCCCCGTTTGTCGAAACAACCGAACGCGAGGATGAGGCCCTTCGAGGTGATTTTGGTGAAGGCATAAATTGAATCCGATCCTTCCAAGGTCGACAAGATCCTTAGGATCCCGTATCTCCAATATATTCAAAAAAATTGTCGCGGGTTTCGATGACCCCAATTTTAGCTAATCGCCCACCGGGAATTTCTTTCTCTAAAATCTGCCATACCAATTTTGCCAGGTTTTCCCCCGTGGTCGTCATATCCTGAAACCCCCGGTCAAAATTCAAATGTTGATGATCAAAACGTTCGACCACCTTGGATTGCACGATATCATCTAACTGATCCACATCTGTAATGAGACCGGTTTGGTCATCCATCTCTCCCTGGATGGTGACGAAAATCGTATAATTATGTCCATGCCCATTCGGGTTATTGCATTTTCCGAATATTTTTTTATTCACTTCATCGGATAGCTCGTCAGTATGGAGTCGGTGCGCGGCACAGAACCGATAAGTCCGCGTTAAGGATGAAAGGGATTCCGTAAATTGTGGGCTTTGTTCGGCTTGGGCCATGAGGTCTTCGGCGAGAAAAGTCAAAACTGAGGTAATGTGGTCTCAAGACTGGGACGATTGGGGTTCGCCCTGGCATTCTATCGAGGTTTTCCCCCATTTTTCTTCAGGAACTTGCACCATCACGTCCCCAAGGATTCGCGCCTGACAGCCCAACCGGTGATGAGGTTCGGTCAGAGCTTCACGGTCGAGTAAATCCTGTTCTTCAAAATCTATTTCCGAAAGATGATCTCCCCCAGCTAAGACATCGACTCGACAGGTCGTACAGGAGGCATTGCCTCCACAATCGTGGTTGAGGGGAAATCCGATAAGTTCAGCGGCTTCTAAAACGGAAAGTCCCGCGTCCACTTCTCCGCTTTTCCCCTGAGAATGTAAAAAGGTCACCCGGGGCACAAAGGATTCTCCTCAACCCACCCCGACCGGGTCTGGTTTGGTGGGACACCGTCCGAGACGAATATGTTCCTCAAATTCATGACGAAACAATCGTAAACTATTCTGGACCAGCACCGCAGCCCCGGTGACCAAGGTACAGAATCCCGTTCCTTTCACAAACCCACAGATTTGCAACAATTTGGCTAAGTCGCTCTCTTCCCCTTCCCCCTTTTCAATCTTTCGCATGAGTGTGGCGAGTTCTTCCGTTCCGATACGGCAAGGGGGACATTGGCCACATGTTTCCCGCTCAAAAAAATGTGAGAATTTCAAAGTCTGTTCCACCATGCACGTGGCATCATCCACCACAATGACTCCAGCTGACCCTAAGCCAGTACCGGCCTTCTTGAGGGAATCAAAATCCATGGGAAGATCCAATTGATCGGCTCCTACCATAGAAAAGGACGGCCCCCCGGGGAAAACAGCCTTCACCGCATGACCATGAGGGACCCCCTGGCCACAAACATCGATGAGATGGCGGATGGAAGTTCCAAGAGGCAGTTCGTATACTCCCGGCCTGTTGATATTCCCACTCAAAGAAAACAACATCGTTCCTGGAGTCGTGTTGGTCCCTACTTCACGAAACCAGGCAGGGCCTTTTCTGAGGAGTTGGGGAATGTTGGATAGGGTTTCAACATTATTGACCAAGGTTGGTTTCCCATGCAGCCCGAACTCGGTGGGGTAAAAAGGGGGCTTTTGTTTGGGTTGTGCCGGTCGACCCTGCATCGATTCCAACATGGCCGTTTCTTCTCCTGCCACATAACTGCCATATCCATCAAAAATTTCGATGTCCAGGTTTAGATCGGTTCCCAGAATATTCTCTCCGAGTAGCCCTTCTTTCTTGGCCTGCTCCTTGGCCTTTTCAAAATTGGCCTTTTCCTCCGCAAATTCATGGTTCAAATAGATATAGGCGGCTGTGGCTCCCACGGTATGCGCCGCGATTAAACACCCTTCTAAGAGTTGATGAGGATGATGTTTGAGCAAATAGCGATCTTTAAATGTGCCCGGCTCATGTTCCCCGGCATTACACACAAAATACCGCTCGGTCACTCGATGATGAAAAACCTTATCCCACTTTAAACCGGTCGGAAACCCGGCTCCCCCTCTTCCTCTCAGATGTGCTTCTTTTAATTGGGCAATGATGGCTTCGGGATCGCGCTTTCGGACGCACTGCTCCCAGGCCTCGTAGCCTCCGATTTGTCGGTAGGGTTCGATTTTCCACGGATCTCCAGGAATCTGTTGGAGTATTCGGGGCGCCATATCTGTCATTGTTTAAGAGACTCCCTGAATATTTCGTGATTCCACACGAGGGCCTTATTCCAGATCATGTTCAATCCAGTCTTAGCAGTGTTAGGGGACTTGAGGAGATCGAAGCGGGATCCACCCTCGTCTCAATGATTACCTCATTGCCCCCGACCACTATACGAACGGGTCTTGTAGGGCGTCAAGCTGAATCACAGGAAAGAGACCGTCCCTTAACAGACGTTCAATTGGGGAAGAGGGAAGGGCCCGTTACCGACTCAAGCATTTGGCTAAGGCAATAGCTTATCCACTTGCGCACAAAGTTCTTTCACCGCTTTTGCCGACGTACCCAACGCGGCCTGCTCATCAGCTGTCAATGAATACTCAATAATGGCCTCAGCCCCATTGGCCCCGACTTTCACCGGCACCCCTAAAAACAAGTCCTGAAACCCATATTCACCTTCACACAATGTCGCACAGGGCAAAATTTTCTTTTGATTTTTTGAGATCGCTTCTACCATTTCCACGACGGACGCAGCAGGGGCGTAGTAGGCACTTCCCGTTTTAAGTAAATTCACGATTTCTGCCCCACCTTCACGGGTCCGTTTAATCAAAGCTTCCAAGACATCGGGCGCCAGCCATTCACTCAACGGACGTCCGGCTACGGTGGTATACCGAATGAGGGGAACCATCGAGTCGCCATGCCCTCCCAATACCATCGCGTGAATATTCTCGACCGATACCTGAAGGGCCTCAGCAATAAATGCCCGAAACCGGGCGGCATCCAGCACACCCGCCATGCCGAGTACTCGGTTTTTGGGGAACCCACTCACCCGATGGGCCACGTGGGTCATCACATCCAAAGGATTAGCCACAATAATGAATATCGCATTAGGAGAGCGGGTAGCCGTTTCTTTGACCACGGACGAGACGATATTGGTGTTGGTCTCCAGTAATTGGTCCCGACTCATTCCGGGCCGTCGTGGAACCCCCGAAGTGACAATGATCAGATCAGAATCCTTGGTCTCTTCAAAACTGTTCGCCCCAATGACTTCCGAATCATAGGCACATACCGGACCGGCTTGGACCAAATCCAGGGCTTTGCCTTGTGGCATCCCTTCTACGATATCCACCAACACAATGTCATATGAATTTTTTTCGGCTAACCGCTGGGCAATGGACGCGCCCACATTCCCCGCCCCAACGACCGTCACTTTGACTCGACGCATGAGATCACCTATCCCTTACAGTTCTGACTCAACCACGACAGTACTATTCGTCATGGCCCGTCCATCCTGCAACTTTAAAATTGATGGTACAGACAAAATTATCTCCATCATAAAAGTTGACCTTGATTTTTTTCTTTCCGTATTCCCGAGCTAAAAATTCCTCCGGGCCATCCACAAACTCTTGGTAAGTCCCCGCTTCATAACTCCCTAATTCCACGAAAGTGACGATCATTCCGGACTTTACCTCCTGCAACATCTTGGTGGAACACCGGGGATAAATTTCCCAAAACTTTTCCCGAATCTCTTCCGGGGTTGGCTCCGATCGTTCTTCTCCTGCTTGACGATCCTTCCGATCAAATTTGGCTTGACGCCGGACGTAGGGATACTGATGACCCGTGAATAATTTATACAGCCACGGCGGCACATCTTGATGGGGAGGAATCTCGGTCTTAACCATACAAGAACCCTTACCGCGCAGTCAGTCGTTGATAAATTTTCGGCAATCGAGTCGGTAAGGCTTCGACTTCATCGATCACCACATACCCGATATCTCCGAACATCCGCTTCACATAATCTGTGGCCGCTTGATCAATCGTGATACAAAAAGGGTGAACCCCCTGTAGGCGGGATTCTCGCAAGGCCACCTTTGTGTCCTCCAATGCATACTCATCGGTATAATCATCATCTAATGGTTTCCCGTCACTGAGGAGGATGAGCAATCGGACCTTGGCAGCCTGTTGCATCAGTCGATGGGTCACATGCCGGATGGCCGCACCATCCCGATTTTGTTGTTGCGGTTTGACGCCACTGATTTTTACACCTACCCGTCCACCCGGCTGTTGATCGAATTCTTTGAGAACATAGAGATCGACCGCCTGACGTGATTGTCCCGAAAATCCATATATGGCAAATTGGTCTCCAATGGCAGAGACGGCCTCAGAAAGCAACAATAACCCCTCTTTTTCTATCTCAATCACAGGACGACCATGCGCTCCGATCTGTCGGCCTGTCGACCCACTCATATCCATGAGAAAGGCCACGGCCACCTGACGGTCCCGCTTTTGTCTTGTGCAATAAATTTGATCGGCCGTTTCTCTTCCGATTCGTCGATCAATCTTCCAATTCAGCAGGGCATCGAAATCTATCTCCTCCCCATCGGTTTGACGACCTAAGCGTCGAAAGGCTTCAGGACGAAGGACTTCAAAGTATTTTCGAATCAATCGAACGATGGGACCATAAGATTTAAAGGTGTCCTCGACAAATTCCGGTGACCCATCTCGTCCTGATCGTTCAATGACCCGGCACCAGCGTGGTCGGTAGTCCCGAATCCCTCCGTCCCACTCTTCATACACATACCCTTGGTTTCCAAGTGCTTCCCCCTTTCCCTGAGCCCCAAGATTACTATGGGGTTGAAACCATTGATCCAAAGGCGATTCACCAAACACCGGGGCCTTTGAATCCTGGGAAGGGTCCTGAAGAGCCTGTTCCCTTCTATTTGGAGGGGTTGAAGTTCCTCCTGACCCCCCTGGCCTCCCTCCAAATTCTTGAGATTGCTTTCCGGTTTCTGTGAAGGGGGAAGCTGTCTTCTCTGACATCACCTGAAAGGGATCGAGTCTTCCTCGATACCCCAAATTCTGGATGGGTTGATAGTCGCCCTCAAGATGTTCCGCGGCTTCGTGGGTCTCACCTTCCTGGGAAACTCCTGATGCGTTGGGAAACGGCTCCAATTCTTCTCGGTCCTGTTCATAGGTCCCAATCCTGACCTCGAGAATCTGATAGAGTTCATCCGCCAAAGTCAGTGCATCATCGACCGTGGCGTGGGGCTGCAATATTTCCTGGGCTTTGCCCCACGCTTCATCCACCACCTCCTGAATGCCTGGGCTCGTAAACGTATCTTTGGTCGCACCAGAAAAGTGCAACAACAAGGCGTCGAGGACGATTTCTCGGGCCGTCATTCCATGAGACAGCGTTCGGGTTTTCAGGACCTCATGTGTTAAGACCGATAAATCCTTCTTAAGCCCAGGATATTCATATTTCAACAAATAATCGATTCGAGCATCTTCAATGATTTCCCATAAATCTTGAATGATTTGGGGCTGCGGATAGGCACGAAACAGGTGTCCCAAGTTTAGGATCTCCTGCTGGCTAGAAAGGGGAGGAAAGCCATACCGCTGTGTAACCAGGGCCGCTAATGTTTGAAAACGGTCAGGAGAGAGTCGATAGGTCCCAAATTCCAGATGTCCCACTTCATGAGCGACCATAACGGTATACCAACGTCGATTTCCCTCGCGGGACTCAGAACGTTTCATCACAACGGGAAGCCAGATCGTTGGCTCCTTTTCCGACCATTTCCCCCCCACTGAGAGTTCCGATTGCTTGGGAACATCTGGCAAGGAGGAACTCTCTCCCCTGTTTTCCGGAAAACTTTCGAGGACCACTTCTTGACCACACAATGCCCTGGCAAACATTTTTAAGGAACGGGCAACCTGACGCAGTGGGACGCCTTGCATGCTTTCTTCTACGGCCGAGCAGGCTTGTTTTGACTCCAAACCGAAAAAAGCCCGTCCCCCCTCCACACTATATTCCAAGGCTTCCATCCCTTGGGCAAACCAGGCTTCAAATATCTCTGAGTTCCCATCCGAGCCCATTAGGGCCAACACGTCCGGACTCCGTCTAAAGTAAGCCAGGGTTGTTTCGGCGTCGTGATCGGCTACTAATAGGCCAAATTTTAAAACTCGAACCTGCCAATCCTTTGTGGGCAATTCCCTTAAAATGTGAGGAGCGTCGGCCAGGAAGGTTATCGCGTGATCTGGAGCCTGATTCGCTAGGGCCGAACCCAGGGCAATCATTCCCAGTTTCACTTCCGTTCCTTCTACATCTAAGAATAAATTCGGACTGGCCCGGAAAAACTCCAGGGTCCCTACATAGTCTGGTTTCCCCAAGCTATTGGTGACCATAAGTTTCATCCCGAACTCGATCCACGGTTTAGCCGCGGATAAGGGAATGGCCTTGGAAATGGAGGGACATTCTCGGAAAAACTCATTCCCTAATACATAATTCCAATCGGCTAGGTTCAAACCGAGGGAGGCCCATTCAGGAAGATCCTCTAGGGATACTTCACAGGACAGACCTGGCAAGACCTTAAACCACTCATAGGCGCATTGGGGAGCACCTTCTGAATCCCCATCCGCCAACTCCATGACTTGCGACAACAAGGTTTCTCGTGAGGAATCGTTTTTTAACAACCCAATAATAAATGGACTTTCTTTGAAATATCGAAGCCCCAAGGCCCCAGATGATTGAGTGAAACTTATTCCCAGGTCTAGCCATGACACCGCACTGGATAATTGCCCTTGTCTGTGTAGCTCACCTAATGCCCAAACAGCTTCTCCTCTTACTTTTTTTGACAGAACGCCCAGTTCACCCAGAAGTTCCACCAACGGAGGTCCAAGATCAAGTGAATCTATGCGCTCAACTAACTCTTGGGCGGAACGTTCGTTAAGTCGGTCACCCAACCATTCCCGCAACGACTGTTTATAAGGTAAGAAATCCATACCCATTTAATCAGTGGCCTTCTGAATAATAAGAGGACCCTATCAGCGTTTTCTCCTAGTCTTCCCTTGCATTTTGAATTTCATAGTTTTCAGAAGATTGAAGAAATTGTAAGGCTGGGCATTATAAAAGCGGGCTAGAGGGTTGTAAACTCGGCCTAAAAACTCGAAATCCCTGATAAAAATTTTCACATAAGAGTCACAGCTTTTACCCTAAATCTTTATTGAAGATGAGGTGATCTTTTATTCACATTAACTCCCCAACTTTAGATACCCAACGAAAAGGGAATGAATTTCAGATAGGGTTTTTCCTATAACCAAAACACGCTTTGTTCGTGTTTTCACTCCTGAGACAACCCGAATTTTTCCTGCCCGAACCCCGCAAATACCGCCAAGAAATCGACACAATTCTTTATTGGCCTTCCCCTCAACCGGAGGGGCCTTTATCCGAATCTTAAGCACCTCCCCATGAGACCCGGCCATTTCACTTTTCGACGCCTGAGGTTGAATGTAACATTGAAGTTCCACCCCCTCGGAATGTTCTTTTACCCATGGGAGTTTAATCATGGAATTGAATAGGCCTCTCCAGCCATTAAGGACCTCGAAATTCGAACAAAACCTACCAAGAGACTCTTATCTAACTGAAGTTTCAGGAAAATGGAATTATTTAACCAAAACACTTATAAATCATTTGTTTATACATAACACTCAGGCCTTGACAGGGTCTTTATCGCATAGTAAAATTAATTCATAATGAAAACGGTTATCATTATCGAATTTAGCAAACTTTAATTAACAAGCCCATGTATATTTGCATATGTAAAGGTATCCGTGAATCTGATGTTCGTGAATTAGGACAGGAAGGGATTACCTGTCCGAAAAAACTGGCCTCCTGCCTTGGCATTAATGATAAAAAGAACTGTTGTGGACGCTGCCTAAAAAACATTTCCAAGTTTGTCGATCTTGCGAACGAGGAATTTTCCCAACCCCAATCTCCCGTCCTGAGCTAAAATCGTTTTTCCTCATTTTCAGCCCCTCCGAGCCTGCCTTCATTATTCCTTCGCCGAAGGTAATTCCTTTCATAATGTTTTATTTGGGAGATTCACTGAATTAATTGCATATTTATACCTACATCGCAAATAAAATATTGGGCAGACCTTTCCCACATTTACTAAAATTTTCATTTTTTTCGCCCAATTTTTATCCCCAAACTTGTTCAAGGAAAAAATTCTGACTGGCCAATAAGGGATCTCCTCGCACATTTGGGTATGTTTGAATCACTTATTTTTACTTTTTGAAACACTCAGTCCAAATTTTTTACATGTTTCCCGCAAAGGAGCCCCTCCGAACTCCCCTTCATACTTTTATTGAGCCTCCAACTTTTTGAGACAACACCCTGTATTCCTGCAGAATTTAAAAAAATGTGACGTAACAGCTTGAGCGGAAATGGAGTGAATGATCAAGGGTAAGGGGATTTGAAATTTTGGCCCACAGATTGCTTTATCCACAGGTGAAAAGAAAGCGCTCCATCCCTCTAATGTACCGAAACATTCAGGGGGGCCTACTTGAAAATAGGTACACAATGCCGTACTGTAATCATGTAGGGAATTCTATGAACCCCAAGGCCCCCTTTATGGAGGAATCCGCCATGAAACATATGCAAAAAACTGGCCTTGCCATCCTGGGAGTAATTGGATTTCTTACGCTTCCCTCCTTGGCCCTCGCGGCTGGAATCTTGGGTGGAGGGCTAGTGGTGCAAGATACGGGAGAAGTGACCGTTACATTCGGCAGTAGTAGCGCCGGGTATAACAGTACGCTCTCTCTCTACGAAAATGGAAATCTCACATCAATTTTTTCCTCGAACACCTCTTCAGGCAGCAAACTTTCATTGGGGTCCTTTGCCGCGGGGACTGAGTTAACCTTCGCGCTCACGGTGCATGATACGGGCAACATCTTTTATACAGGGGCCGGAGCCAACAATATCGATGGTATCGCTCACGCTACCGTAGAAAATTTAATCACCGGTTCTAGTAAGGTAGGCTTTGAGGATTTATTGGGGGGTGGGGATAAGGACTACAACGACCTCATTTTTTATTTCAGTAATACTCAAACAGACGGTACCATCACGCAGGGCCAATTATTGGAACATTCCCAGACCGGTGACGGAACAGGAACTGACGATGGGACCCTTGCCTCGAATCCCTCGTTACCTGGAGAAGAATCGGAAGACCCCCCTATTCAAAACCCCGAACCTTCCACATTCATTCTTTTGGGTTCAGGACTTTTAGGATTGGGAGCCTGGCGCCTTCGTCGTAAGTCCGCCTAACCCCATCATACGCAAATCCAACTTGAAATACCGGGCCCATTTTTAATTTGGGCCCGGTATTTTTTATCTACACTTCTCCTTATCAAGCCTCTTTCCGAAACGGAAAGGGACGATTACTAAAATTGGATATCCAGCGTTCCAATCTCATGCCACCGCATCCAGAGACTCAGCCCAAGGGCCATAAACCACACCATGAGCACGAGATAATCCTTGCCCCCCATGATTACCTGGGAGGTAAGACGACGCCGAGCGGAAGGGTGAAACCCTTTTGACTCCAAGGCCATAGCCAGAAGTTGAGTTTGACGAAGGACATGACCAATTAATGGAACTACTAACGGGACGTATTTGCGAATTCGTTCCGGAATATTTCCGGATCGTAAATCTAACCCCCTGGCTCGTTGGGCCTGGATGATCCCAATCCCGGCCCCCAACAACATTTCGACCCACCGAAAGGCCAGGGAAAAAGTAAAGCCGATTCGTGCGGGAAGACCCAATTGTCTTGAGGCCAAAGCCAATTCCTCAATGGTCGCCGTGGACAGCAACCAAATTCCTCCCCATAGCATAATGAGTAGACGTAAGCCCATCCCTATTCCCACCATGATGCCTTCCCATGTCACTCCAATATGGTTCAGCAGCGGAACGGGCGTATGGCCATTCACGAAAAAAGGCCAAAGGATGACGCTATAACAAAAAAGCAAAGCGGTTAGCCCCCAAACCTTTTTGACATTATCCCAAACCCTCGAGAGACCCAGCATGCCCATAACCAGACCAAAGACTCCTAACAAATACAGGGGGTGGGAAAAGCACAGGGCTAGAACAAACACACAAAGAAGGATCAGAAGCTTCGTGGGTCCCGTTAACCCATGCACCCAAGTTTTTTGAGGAAGATAAAGGGTGATATTCAATGTTCCCTCACATGTATTCGTCCATCATGATAATGCCACCCGCGAATGAAACGTCCCTATTCTTGACCCATGTGAGTTTCATGCGTCCGGCAAATGGCTCGTCGGACCTCCTCCACCGTTAGGAAGGTATACTCCCATTGACGACCAAAGACCGTCACAGGGGGGAGGGCTAAAGAGCCACTCTGAATCAATGAATCTTGAGAAAATATGGTGCGAGGAGATCCTTCCGCCACTATGCGTCCCTCTTTCAGTAACACACACCGTTGAGCATACTCTCCCACTAGGTTCATCGCATGCGTAATCATAATGATAGTATGCCCCAATTCATTCAACTCCCGAATCATGTCCATCATGCGCTTGGTATCTTTTGCATCTAGGCCAGTCGTCGGCTCATCAAAGATTAAAATGGTCGGCCTTGTTGCCAGAACAGAAGCCACCGCGATCCGTTGCCGTTCCCCTTTTTGTAAAGAAAAGGGATCCTTGATCCGACTTTGCTCCACCGGGAATCCTACGGCTTCCAAAGCCTTCCTCACCCGATCGTTAATCTCCTCATTCGAATAGCCAAAATTTTTGGCACTAAAAGCCACTTCTTCCCAAACGGTATCAGCAAAAATTTGATGGTCCGGATTCTGAAATACAAGCCCGACACGTTTGGCCAATTCGCTCATGGAAGCTGACCGAGTATCTAATCCATCCACGACAATCCGCCCATCATTCGGAACCAATAAGCCATTCAGGAGTCGGACCAGAGTGCTTTTGCCTGAACCATTTGCTCCCAAAATGGCGAGAAAGTCACCCGGATAAACACAGAAATCCAAATCCTGAATCACGGAGCGACCTTCATACTCAAAACACAATTTTTCCACGCGAATAATGGGTGAGTGCAAACTTTCAGAAGATCCCTTTTCTCCCCCATCATTAGGCGGACTGCTCTCCGCTTGAGATGGAGGGTGGAGCGACCAACGGGCCGCCCTCATAGCTCCCTGGGCTTCTTCAATATTGATCGGCAACCATTCAAAGCCCAATCCCTCAAAACATTCCGTGAGGGCCAAAGGTTGCAGACCCCATCGACGCATTAACTGGGGAAATCGAAGTAATTCCTCGGGTTGCCCCTCCCAGACGATTTGGCCTTTATCCAAAACGATAACCCGATCCGCGATGAGAAGGTCATCGGGATCGTGTTCGGCCCATAAGATACTCATCCCTGCTTTTCGCAATCGTAGTACCGCCTCGCGCAATTGCCTTCGCCCCCTAGGATCCAGGTCAGACCCGGGTTGATCCAATACTAAAAGAGAAGGGCGTTGAACTAAGATGGAGGCCATGACCAATCGTTGGCGTTGTCCTCCAGACAAAGCTATCGGGTCATGATGTAAAAACCCTGTTAGTCCCATTTCCCGAAGAGCCTGTTTCATCCGTTCCTGTACTTCAACAGATGGCAGGGGAGGGTCCCTCAATTCAAGTGGGGTAATCAGTTCCTCCTCCACCGTCGTGGCCACTAATTGAGTCTCAAAATCTTGGAAAAGGAGTCCAACATTTTTAGATTGTGCCCATACGGGATGATTCTGAATATCTTGACCATTAATGTACACGCTTCCCGTGAGGTCTCCAGAAACGAGATGCGGAATTAATCCATTGGAGGCATAACACAAAGTTGACTTGCCACTCCCACTAGCCCCTACCACCATAACCAACTCTCCTGGTCCCCCAGAAAACGACACGTGATCCAACGCCAAGGTGGATTGATGAGGATACTGGAATGTCAGTTCTCGATATTCCAAAACGGGTCGTTTCAGAGCTGATGAAGAGGAGGCACCAAGAGCCACCGACGGATCCTGATGCTGTAAACCAGGATCCTGTTCCGAGGTTTCGGGGGGCTGGATATCGGTATACCGTAATCCCCATCGTTGAACACGTGGGTAAAGAAACCGTAAGAGGGGAGGGCCCAACAAAAGGCCCATCACAATATTATTAAAAAAGATCGCCGGGGCCAAGATCATAAAGGGCAAAAGGCCTAACCATTCCACCCCCCAACCTATGATTCCGGCACAAACGGCGGAGGCCACGACACATACGATTGAATATTTCATCCATCGATACCAACCGCGAATGACAGGGACATCTTCAGAAAAATTTTGTCCTCTCGTTCTCCATAGAAGGAAGGGGACATAGCCAAAGAAAAAATTCCCCAGAAAACCGAACACGCTCGCCGGCCCTAGCGTTCCAAAACAGTCACCGATCACATTGCCAATTCCAGACCCCCAAGCAGCCGCTGGACCGAAAAGTAGAGACGCGACGATGGGGATGGCGTTGGCTGGCCGTAATTCAACAAAACCGGGAATGATGGGAATTCCCGCTTTAAACGGGATGAGGATGGCGGCATAAATTGCTGCCACTTGAGCGGTGAGAACAATCTGGCGGGTATCGCCCCACACCTGAGTCAAATCCTTCCACCATCCAAACGGAAGAATGCGGTGAACAGGGGGACTCTTCATCATCAACGAAAAGGGCTAACTAGGAGAGGAGGGCTTCACGAATTGAATGCGATGATCGGTCAGGGCATAAAGGGGAGCGGCAGCGAGAGCCTTTAACAATACATCTCTCACTAAAGTTGGGTGATCAATTCGGCCAGTCGATTGGGACAAATGGGTGTACCCATCCCCTCCATCAGCCAAAAACGCATCCGTCGCGACAAGATAGGTGCGGAGGGGATCAACGGGGTGTTCACCTACCATCAGAGTCTCAACCCGCGACCCAATGGCTTTGCTTGGATCATACTTCACCCGCAAACCGGAAACTTGCAAAAAACGCCCCGAGTGATTGGGCCATTGACTCACACTATGCTCCATAATCTGGCGAAGTACGGCACCCGTAACTTCCAGGGTTACCAAACTCGAGTCAAAAGGTAAGACGACCAAAACCTCGCCAAGTGTCACCGGTCCTTTTTCAAGACTCCCCCGGATTTGCCCACTATTCAGAAGGGCGACATCGACATCGAGTGTCCTTCGTATATGATCAGCCAAGAGATTCCCAAAATTGCTTTCTTGAGTACGAACCACGGGACGCTCTCCCAGTAAACGGACCTGCGACTCCCCAATCACCTCTGTGGCCTGGGTACGAAATTGGCTCCAATAATCCTGAAGGAGATGGAGAACCCCAGGGTCTTCCGGAATCCCTTTTGTCACGGGAATATTGTCCGCCTGAGCCTCAATAATCTTACCCCCTTCAATAGTGAGATCCAGCCGGCCCAAGGTTCGTCCTTGTCGATGTGTTTTCACGAATACCCTATCTGGGGAAATGGCATGAGATATCGGCGCGGACCGTCCAGGAACATACATTCCATCAAACCCCAGAGTATGCCCCCCGATAATGACATCCACAAAGGGAATTTTTTTTAACAGGGCCAAATCTTCCTCAGTATTTTGATGGGTAAGGAGAAGAATCACATCTGCGTGAAACCTCTCACGCAGTCGAAAAGATTCTTCTCGAATCGCTTTCAGGGAATCCACCATAGACAGCAGGGGAACCACATCTCGGTTAAAAGTTTCAGGAAAATTACTATGCCCCACAATTCCCAACACCCCGACAATGACTCTTCCCAATCGAGTCACGAAGGATCGACGACAAGGCAATACCATTTCAGAGGACTGTAAATTCGTACACAAAATGGGAAAATCTGCCAGGTCAGTCAATTTTCCAAGATGCTCCAACCCAAAATCAAAATCATGGTTTCCTGCCACCATTCCGTCATAGCGCATCAAATTCATCGCCTCGATATCAGGCAACCCCCGAAACCAAGATGACATGGCCGTACCAATCAAAATATCCCCAGAATCTAAGACCAACACCGGGGGTCCTTCCCTCCCAATGTCCTCAATCATTCGAGCCCGTCGGGACATTCCTCCCACTCGACCTTTCTCATCCTCGTTTAAAGGAGGGGCTGCCCCATGATGTTCGCTAGTATGAAGAATGACAATCTTTTCAGCCGCCATCACCATGGATAGACCAAGCGAACAATCACCGGAAATCCAAAGGCTGAGGAAAATGGCAATCTTAAGGACTTGGCTTTTCTTCATAATGGCGATTTTTTCCATTCAGGATGGAAAGTCCTATTCCTTCAGGACCCCTTGAACACGTCCTCAATCAACACCAGCAATATTCCCGTACTGACAAGTTAGGAAGAAAAGAAGAACCCTTTAAGTTTCCTCCTTCCGAACCACGGAAGGGGTGGCTGCCCACCAGAAGTACCCTGGTAAAGATTTGTGAGGGAAAAATAATTTTTTCTCTACCTTATGGCTTTCGCATCCGAGGTACGTTTTCCGAGTAGAAATTCGCCAACATACAACAATTAATGGACCTTTTCTTTTTCCGGCTCCATAGCGCTTGGGCCGTCTTTCATGCCCATATCTAAATCGAAATACCATCGTCCACCCACACGCACAAATCCTCCGGGTTCCCCTCCCACAGTCCCCGTGGCACGATCGCCCTCGATCACCACGTTCTCCAGTTTCCCTTTTGGAGAATTGAAAGAACCCCCTGATGAATCACTTTCATCATCACTGGGCAGTTCATCGATAAAGCGCATAACATCAGCGAAGAAGGCCGGAGAAGAAAAAGCAGCCGGAAGCTCTTCATCGTCACCCGATCCTTCCTCCATAGATTTCGTGTCAATACCATGTCGTCCCAAAAGGTCTTCAAACTTCTTCTCCAGACTATTCACTTCTGTGGAGGCGGCTTTCGCCTGGTCCGGTTCACCCATCCCCTCCGCCATCGATTCTCCCATTTGTGCGAAGGCCACCATCATCCCTCCCATGGCCACCATCATGGCACTCATTTGGGTCAATCCTTCGGGAGACAAGCATGCCGCAACTTCTTCCCAATTGCCGGCCTCTGCTGCCGCCGTAAATCGATCAAACACTTCTTGCGGGGTCGCACCTCCGGGTTGAGAGGAAGCCCAAATGGTTGAGCCAGCGCACAGGACCAATATGAGAGCGATGATTAAACTTTGGTGTGTTCCCGTCAATTTTTTTGGCACGTTCTCACCTCCTTGATCAGTGATTTAGTAGACCTATTGGAAATAGCGCACACAGGCATCAATGCCTTGAAGAGGGCACTTTTCCCATTGACCAGTGGCAACCTATCCATCCGCCTTTACACATCGGAAGGCGGTATGGGCATGGGAGTAGCCCTGCCGAAACCAATTGCGAAAGGATCGGCGAAGAAGACGACTGGAGGTTTGAGGTCCAGCCCCTTTGACCACATAATGATCTTGATCAAAGAATCGGGCAGAATAACCGGGATAGGTGGGAATTGGATCAAATCCCTCAAAAGGGTGAAAAATAGTAGATGTCCACTCCCAACCATTCCCCACAAGTTGCGCGACCCCAAATGCACTTTCTCCTTGGGTCCCGGTGGTCACTGGAACTGGGTCCCATTCTTGAAAATTAAAATTGCCAAAATCCGGACCCGGAGGCGAGACACCCCAAGGAAAAGGCCGGTCAGTTCCCGACGGGGTTCCATAGGCAGCTCGGTGAAATTCTGCCTCTGAGGGCAATCGCATACCCCTCCATTCCGCAAAAGCTTGAGCTTGTCGATGAGTAACATAGACGGGCCAAGCCATTGGTAAAGGCACTTCTTCAAACATGGTGCGCAACCACCAATCGTTTCCACGCTGCAACCAAAATGCGGGAGGGTCTCCACCCTCACGGACAAAACGGAGATATTGCTCATTGGAAATTTTATAACGGCTGATAGAAAAGGCGGGCACCCAGGATTCATGACGGGCAAATTCGTTATCCCATCCGAATCCTTCCCTCGGATTCCGACCCAAACATGTGAGGCCCTCCGGAATCCCCACCATTTCCTCCGAACCGGGGTTATGGCTGGCTGGACCTGGTTTTTTGGATGGCCCGGCTTTGTGCTGTCTATCAAGATGATGTAGTAGATAGGCGTTGGTTTCGGCATGCATCAGTCGATGCTCAATGGCAATATGAAGCATGTCCTCGGGCAACTCATCAAATACCTCATCAATCTGCTGTCGAACCTGATAGTTATACTTTTTTACTTCTTGGAGACTGGGCCAGTCTAAGGGTGAATCAATCGGAATGTCGCCTTCAGCGGGATCAATGCCGGCCTCAAAGAGTCGATCAAAAGTAGGGTGAAATGAGGGTCTTTCAAGAGTCCACCGACAGAGTTGATTCCAATCAAAAGCTTCGATATGCCCTAGATAAAAAATAAGGCGATGCCTTTCGGGAATGGGACGCTCATACATCGCCTCCGGATTGATATTTAAAAAAAACCGATCAGTATTCTCCCGAACCTGCTTTAATTCTTCACGCAACAATCCTCGTTCATCCATAGTCTTACTTTCTAAATATTTTGGTGATTTTTGTTCATACCATCGGGCCCCAGCCCGCGAGTACTATACCGAAACTCCATTAAAATTCAAAAGTAATACCTTTGCTTCATGAATTGGTAATAATCGTTAGGACAAAGGCCGTCAAGGAAGCAACACGGAATCAAAACCAAGGAACAAAATTCGCCCAGGGATCTTCAGCGTAAATTCGATCGCTACCCTGAAACATGGATTCCCCCTTCCGACCTATGGCATTATCATTCTTCTTCATTTTCATTCCTTTCTGTCGTCTTCACGCTGACAGATGACTAGCCACGTCGCTTCACTCTTGGTATTCTTTTTCACAACCACCCAATCTCTTTCGCCCACGGTCCCTATGGTTAAGGACACAGCGAAAAACCCATTCTTTGGTTCATCGACCGTGTCTCAAACACGGCAGTCCATTCATAAAAATTGAATGAACACTCCAATCATTGCCATCTCATCTGAACCTCCATGGCCGAGTTAGCGCTAACAATGAAGAAATTCGCCCTGGAAATCCGGGAGGTCACCAAACAATTTCCCGATGGCAGATTTGCCCTTCACAATATCAATTGGGGTGTGCAATCAGGCGAAACCATGGCCATCATCGGAGAAAGTGGGTCCGGAAAAACCACCCTACTGCGATTGTTGAACCGTTTGCTTGAACCGTCCTCGGGTGACCTCTTCTTTCAAGGAAGGCCAATGATGGCCCAAAACCCGATCGAACTGCGGCGAAAGTTAGGGTATGTCCCTCAAGATGGCGGACTGTTTCCTCACTGGACCATACGAAGGAATGTGTGTCTCATCCCACAATTGATCGGATGGACCTGGGAAAAACAACATGAACGAGTCCAGACCCTTTTATCCCTGATGAACCTCGACCCCACAGAGATTGTCGATCGGTATCCTATTGAACTCTCTGGGGGCCAACGCCAACGCGTGGCAGTGGCTCGAGCCTTAGCGGCCGATCCCCCCATCATTTTGCTGGATGAACCATTTGGGGCTTTGGATCCACTCACCCGGCATGAACTTCAGGATCAATTTCTCTTGCTCAAAGCCCAACTCAACAAAACCATGGTAGTCATCACTCACGACCTGCCCGAAGCGTTTCGACTCGGTGATCGAATCACGGTGCTCAGGGAAGGACACCTCCATCAGGTGGGCACACCCGAGGCACTCATCAGCTCTCCGGCAACCCCCTACGTCTCATCCTTAATTCAACATTATCGCTCTCAGGTTTTGTAATATGCCTTCAATTCTTATCCGACCTCGCCCTCACCCTGCACTCATCATCCTCATATTTCTGGTGAGCAACCTTATATTTTTGGCATGGCCCTTGAGGGGGCCCATATTGGCTTCTCTGCCCCCATCCATCGTCGTGGGGTCAAAAAATTTCATGGAAAACCGTCTTCTCGCCGAGATGTTTGCCCAACTCATTGAATCTCGAACGGGCCTCACGGTTCAACGACGATTGGGTCTGGCGGGAACACAAGTATGTTTTGAAGCCTTACGGGCAGGAGACATCGATCTGTATCCCGAATATACCGGCACGGGGCTGGTTTCCATCCTTGGAGAATCACCCTTGGATAGTTCGGTAGCTGTCCTTAATCGGGTTCGCGGGGAATTCCTGCATCGATGGAATTTGTGGTGGTTGGCCCCTCTAGGGTTTGAGAATTCCTTTGCTCTAGCCTTACCACGGGACACGGCTCAGTCTCTTAAACTTCGAACCATCTCGGATTTATCCCATGTTGCCCATTCCTTAAAGGCGGGATTTGGGTTTGAATTTATTCAACGCCCGGATGGTCTTCCCGGGTTGCAAGAACGGTATGGATTACGTTTTAAGGACGTAGTTGGTCTGCAACAGACGATGAAATACCAAGCCACAAACCAGGGAGAGGTTCAGGTCTTAGATGTCTATACCACTGACGGACGTTTGGCAGTGTATGATTTTATGGTACTCGAAGATGATCAACACTTTTTCCCACCCTATGAAGCTTCGGCTCTGGTTCGTGGGGAGACATTGGCTCGGCATCCTGAATTGGGTGCAGTGCTCAGTTTGCTCACCAATGCCTTAACTCCGGAGCATATGCGGGAGCTCAATCTTCAACTGCAAGAACAGAAGGTACCCGTTGCCCAAGTCGCCCAGGAAGCGCTCTCTGCCCTACATTTACTCAGCACCGAACCACAACCTTCTTCCCTTACCCCATCGTTGTCTTCCTCGTTCCTTTCATTTTTATGGTCAATGCGATCCACGCTACTGATTCGAACGGGCGAGCATCTGGGGCTGGCCGGGCTAGGCCTCTTTCTTGGGATCATGCTTGCTGTACCCCTAGGCCTTGCCCTCGAACGATGGCGGGGAGGCGCCGAAACCACGATCCGTCTTATCGGGATGGCTCAGACTATTCCCTCTATCGCACTCCTGGCGTTTATGATTCCGCTATTTGGGGTCGGAGCTCTTCCTGCTATCATGGCACTCTGGATATACTCTCTCTTTCCCATTCTGCGTAATACGTATTCTGGTCTTCGTGATGCTGCTCCAAATATCGTCGAAACCGGACGTGCGCTTGGTATGACTGAATGGCAAATTTTACGATCCATTCGGCTTCCGTTAGCGGCTCCGACGATTATGGCCGGGATTCGCACTTCTGCTATTTGGACGGTGGGAACCGCGACTCTCGCAGCCTTTATCGGAGCCGGAGGGCTGGGAGTCCCGATCGTGGCAGGATTACAATTAGCTGATGTGAATCTCATTCTTTCAGGTGCCTTGCCGGCAACCATCCTAGCCCTGGGGGTTGATGGGTCGTTAGGTTGGGTTGAACGTCTCGTGCATCCAAAAGGGCTGGAGGTCACCCGGTAATCCCTTTCCCAACACGACCATTTCTCTATTCCCAATTTGCTCCAAGAGGAAATTGGGGGTATAGTATCCTTAACTCTTTATATTTTTCCCCGCTGATTTTTTTCTTGTGTCAGCCCGTGCCCCCCTTTTCATTCCCAAGACTCCTAGGCACTAGTTTTTACCCATTAGTAAGCCCACTGAACACACCACCACACAGCCTAAACGAATGCCCTTAGGGGTCCTTCAATAAACAACCTATGTGAATATGAGAGGGTATCGGAACCGACCTTTGGCATCTACCAAACTGGGAGGAGTGCATGAAGTCCAAGACCACATCATTGATCACGATTGATGTCCCCATGATAGAGGAAGACCCAGAAAACCTTCGTCGTTTGGTGAAGAAGGGCCTCCAGGGAATACCCAAGACTCTTCCCTCAAAACTGTTCTACGACGAGCGAGGTTCAACCCTGTTCGAACAAATCTGTGAATTACCAGAGTACTATCAAACCAGGACTGAGCACCAATTATTAGAAACTTGGGCAGACGAAATTGTCGCCATCACCGGGGCCGAAGAACTCGTAGAATTAGGATCCGGTGCCGCCACTAAAACTCGCGTGTTATTGGATGCCATGGTGCACGCTGACCAACTCCAGTATTTCATACCGTTCGATGTCGATGAAAGTATTGTCCGACGAGTCTCCGAAGAGCTTATCCAGGAATATCCTGGTCTTCAGATTCATGGCGTGGCGGGTGACTTTTTAGTCCACCTTGAACACATTCCCGAGGGAGGGAAACGCTTGGTGGTTTTTTTGGGCGGAACTATTGGCAATCTCCCTCCCCAGGCGGCCCGAAATTTCCTCTTGTCGGTTAACACAGAGATGGCCTCCGGTGACTACTTTTTGTTAGGCATTCAACTCATCACCGATATTTCCAAATTGGAGGCAGCGTACAACGATTCTCAAGGTATCACAGCCAAATTTAATAAAAATATCCTTCGAGTCTTGCGCAATACCTTTTCTGCACAATGCGATCCGGACCTCTTCAGCCATGTGGCCAGATACAACCCAACCGATCATCGGATAGAGATGTGGCTGCGATCCCGCCAAGATCAAGTCATCGATATCCCCGATCTTGATCTTAGGGTGCATTTAAAGGAAGGGGAAGAAATCCGAACGGAGCTGAGCACCAAATATGATCAGTCCTTGGCAGAAAGCCTTCTCATAGCCAGCGGGTTTGAGGCCCGAAAATTCTACACTGACCCCAACCAACTCATCGGGTTGGTCCTCGCTCAAAAACCATAAACAATCCCTAGAATTTTCACAGATGAAAGACTGAATGCTAGATGAGGCCGGAAGGGCCATGGCATTTGCCTCACCTGTTCTCCTGTTTGAGTGGATGTTCATGGAGTTGATACTCCATGAAAAGTCGTTCTTGTCCTTCCAAAGATTTTAGCGATCCCTAAATCGTTAAATACTTGATCCAGGCAAAGGGTATGGTCAAGGTTTGATGATCAGCCTACTCACCAAGGATCATCGAAAAAATGAACGGTTTAAAAAGAAACCTCGAAAGCCGAAAGCAAGGATACAACCTTCAGTTCAAGGAATAGTTCCTCACATAACGATCAGGAATACGAACTATATTCTTCATTTCGTCAATGCATTCCATAAATTACGGTGCAGGAAATTCTTGCCTACGGTTCGGAATGACCCTTTAAGACCACACATTTTTTCACTTCATATAAGTACAGGTGCGAGGACCAAGAAATGGTACAATCACCAGAATATTTTCAGACGGAACCTGGGATCCAAACAGGAGGGAACAATCATAAACTTCCGTCAAAATGAAGGAGCCGGGCTCCCATGTTTTCGCCAGCGAGGGCAGCGGGAACCGAGAGTCGTTGTCTCGGAGCCGTGGAGTCCAAAACCGGAAAGCAATCAAGGAATCGGCCTATGCCATATTTGAATATGGCGGGGATGTCACCCACGAACCCCGAAGTTCAAAAATCCGTCGAGGCGACTCATCAAAAGTTTAGCCAATTACTCTATTCTGAGGAAGGCATCCAATTCTATCGTCAAGCGCTCATGGGGTTTCGTCAAAGCGTGGCAGATTGGCTGGAAGTGAATGATTCCGATCGACTCGCGTTTGTTTCCAATGCCACCACGGCCAGTCGTCTCCTTTTAAGCCGCCTCCCCTGGAGTCCTGGGGATGTGATCCTGACGACCACACATGAAAACCATACCATCCTCAAAGAAATTTCGTTTCTTCATCAACGGGATATCGTCGTTCATCAGTTAGACGCAGGCTCTCCAGAGGAATTCCTTAGTACCCTTAGACAGCATCTTTCTTCCCACAAAGTAAAAGCCGTCATCATTAGTCATGTTTCCCAGGTTGATGGACGTATCTTCCCAGTAGAACAGGTCAGCCAATTGACTCGCGCTCACAAGTCCTGGCTTCTCATAGATGGCGCCCAGGCGGTGGGCCACATTTCTTTCCGACTTTCCTCAATTGATTTCGACGGATATTTTTTCCCAGGGCATAAGTGGTGTGGAGGGCCCATGGGAACTGGCGTGCTCATTCTTGGGAGACATTTTTTGGGGCATATCGAATCCCCTTCAAATCAACGACACAAGAGAGGGGACCCAATCTGGACCGAATTTGAACTTGGAACGTTAAATATTGGCCTTTTGGCGGGACTCGCCAAAGCCTGTACCCTCCAGCAACAAGAAGGGGAAAAGGCCAAAACCTTGGAAAAAATTAAGGAAGAAATCCGGCAAGGGATTTCTAAGATTGCTTGTCTTCGGCTCTTAGAATGGGAGGGACCCCATGCTCCGGGAATTGTCTCTATGACCACCCATGATCCTTCCCTTATCCACCCCCTTCTCCAATCCGCACGGTCGGGTACCCCTCCTATTTCCTGGAAATCCTTCCCTCTCCCTTCCAGCCCCCAACATCCCGGCATCCGCTTATCTTGGGGGCCGGACACTGCAAAGGCCGACATTCATTTGGTCCTGAATTTCCTTAAACATCATTTTGAATAAACCCATCCTGATTGCCTCAGATTACTAAAGTAGCGGAATTTCTTCTTCCCAAAAAGAGAAACGTTTTTTGAGAAAAAGTTTAACGATTTGGAATGGATGGACCTTTGAACCCCAGAACACCTGTATTTGGCTAGGAATTTCTTAAAATTATTCTTGGCCCAATTCTTGCTTTAGCTTAAGGTAAAGGGAAAAAAACGGGACTAGGAAGGAAATTATGAATCCCTTTTTACACACCATGAGACATAAATGAAACATCTCAATCAAAGGGAAAAAAGGAAACCGTGGTAAAAGAATCCCCTAAACCCTCTCCCTCTGTCCTCCCAAGTTTATGGCATCGTGGGCCGTCGGGCCTTGTTGAAGAATGGGAAACCCGGGTGTCTGAGGAAGAAATAGAGCGCCGCCAGGGACGGTGGCGCTATCTTCCCCACCCAACCGACCCCGCTCTAGACTCCACAAAACCCTCACGTTAACCTTCATCTAGGCCATGTTAAGTCACTCTCGAATCTGTGCGATCGAGGCGGGCTTGAAGTTGCTGTAGGGCCTTTTGCGTCGCCCGCAAGTCTTTCAAAATTTCATCTTGACTGACCGGCCCCTGAAGTTCCGCCAGTCGCTCCGCCTTCGCCTCGTCTAAATTATTGATGACGACCGCAATAAACAAATTTATGACTACAAAGGTTCCCAACACGACAAAGCTGACAAAATAGATCCAGGACCAGGAATGAAAGTCCATCGCCGTATACATCACATCGGTCCAATCTTCCAGAGTAACGACCCGAAAAAGTGTGAGTAAGGCAATACCTAAAGACCGCCAATGGGTCGGGTCATGTTCATGGAACAATTGGTAACCTGTAATAGCATAGATATAAAAAATGACCCCCATTAGTGTCATGACATGAAACATACTGGGGATGGATCGTACCAGTGTAGAGACAATGAGCCGCAGTTCAGGAATTGTGGATATGAGTCGGACCACTCGTAATAGCCGCGCCAACCGGGCGATCATCGCAAAATCACCCGTGGCTGGGATTAAGGAAAACGCAATAACGGAGAAATCAAACACATTCCATCCATCCCGAAAATACCGATCAACATGAGGCGCAACGGCGAACATCTTCAACAGGGCTTCCAGGATAAAAATTCCCAAAATGACTTGGTTGCCAAAATCAAAGATCGGTCCATACTTCCCGACCAATGCCGGAGACGTTTCCATCCCCAAAATAATTCCATTCAACAGAATAAACCCAATAATTGTGCGCTCAAACCACGTTGCACGGACCATACGATTAACCGTCTGTTTCATAACCCCCCGTTCACAGGACACACCGACTCCTTCTTGGATACCAAGTGAAGGAGTCCAGTTCAATTAGCAATAAAAGGGAAAAACGAATTTAGGTAAGGACAAGCAGTGGCATCACCCTTTTCGAGGCTTCAACTTCCCGACGTCTGAAGATACCCACGAAGCAGATCCCTTCGCGCCACAATGCCAACTAATTTTCCGACATTGTCCACCACGGGGACTCGAATGAGATGATTATTTTGCAACACATCAATCAACGTCATCACGTCGGTATCTTTCGTGACCGAAACTGGGTTAGGGGTCAAGATATCGCCCGCAGTCACTTCTTCTAGCTTTTTCCCACACCGAAGAGAGGCTAACAAATCAAATTCCGACACAATCCCCAGTAATTTGTTGGCTTCATCCACGATCGGGACAGACCCGAACCCTTCCATCATATATGACGCTAACATTTCCGCCTTCGCATCTTTATGGGCACTTTGAACCTGTGACTCCATAATGGTGCCCACAGTCAAATGTCCAAACTTACTGTCTCGCAACGCAGCACGCCCTTCAGCGTTGACATTCATGGTTATCCTCCTTCCAGGTCGGTAAATTGATCACGGACAAAAACCGGGTCATAGGGATTGCTGTCTTTCAAGAGCCTTGAGCCGCCGCCAGCCGTCGCTCGAGGACCGGATCACCCTGGCCGGGGGCTTCGGCTCGAAGAGTGATTAATTGAAGATCGTCATTTACTCTATCGTCCCATGCCGCCTGTGGGACCAATCCCACAATTTCACTTTCCAAAACCTTGGTTCCCATAGAAAGGGCTTGGTGTTTTACGGCTAGAAAAGCCCTTCGCAAAGAGGTTTCCCGATAGTCTGTGAGATTCATAGAGACCTGAACTACTCCCCGGGAAGGTAATGAAAAAGCCAAAGCCTTGAGGGCCGGCAATCCCCCACCGGAGGACCGAACAGTTTCGGCGATGGAACGACCGACAAGCAAGTCCGGTGTTTCTAGGATAACATTAAAAGCGATCAGAAAAAACCGAGCACCAATAGCCATGGCCCCAGATTTTTCAGGTAGATAAGACGGCCCGAAGTCAGGTTTCCAAAAGGGGTCATTTTGCATACGTTTCTTGAGCCCGGATGTCCCCCCTTGCCGAATGTTAGGCAATGCAAATCGATTTGTGGTTGTGCCGGTATATCCATAAAGGTAGACTGGGACCTCCAACTCTTCCCCGACTCGCTTCCCCAACTGTCGAGCATACAGAGCACAATCCTCCATGGTGACACCTTGGTAAGGGATCCAGGGAACCACATCCACCACCCCAATTCTTGGGTGTTGTCCCTTGTGCGACTGAAGATCGATGAGTTCATGGGCCTTTTGAATAAAGTCAAACAGGGCCAAGCTCATACTCCGCGGCTCCCCCACTAAAGTAAAAACCGTCCGATGATGATCTGGATCCACATGACGATCTAGCAAAAAGATCTGGGATGCCTTGTGCAAAATGCTGCTCAATTGGTCAAGAACCTTCAGATCTCTGCCTTCACTCACATTCGGCACACATTCAACTAAACATTGGGACATGCTTACGGTTCTCCATCGGATTAGACCTCTCACCTTGTCGTACCTTTAAAGGATCTTGACATACAAAAAATCTCCACATTATAGTCCAACTAGCTGATTTCAAACGGAAATTCCTACTGTGGCCTTCAAGGGTACCCAAATACCGGTCACAACCTGTTATAATTCCAGCTTATTGATTGTAGCGTGAGAAAGAAATTTCATCACCTCAACCCCTGTCCTCAGAAAATAAGGTGACGCCCATGCAAGCCACAACAAATCTTGAACCTGCCGCTGCCCTCGCGAACTTACAAGAAACCAAACCCGACAGTGTGACCATCGTTGTTCTCAGTGGCGAGATGGATAAAGCCATGGCAGCCTTTATTATCGCCACCGGTGCCGCAGCCATGGGCATGAAAGTGACCATGTTCTTCACCTTTTGGGGCTTAAATATCATTCGTAAACCTGGGGCGACGAGTTCTGCCAAAGACTGGATGCGCCGAGCATTTGGCTGGATCAATCCTGGCGGAACGAACAACTTGCCTCTGTCTCGATTTCATCTGGGAGGCCTGGGCACGACCATGATGAAAAAGGTGATGAAAGATAATCGCATGCCCGGAATTGCCGAACTCCTAGAAACCGCTCAAGACCTGGGTGTCCAAATGATTGCCTGTACGACCACCCTAGGCATGATGGGCATTTCGAAAGACACCTTGATTGATGGAGTCGATCAACTGGCTGGAGTGAGCACATATTTGGCTGAAGCCCGGAATGGGTCCGTCAACCTCTTTATTTAGGCTGATCGCACCCCCTTTTCCGACATCAACAGCTAAATCTTCGGTTCCCTTTACCCCTTTTTTTTCATGGAGACACCCGTTCGAAAACATCCAGACAAAGGATCTCGTTTCACCTTACCAAACACGAAGGACTTAACATGATACCCGCCGATGTCAAACTCGATACGTTAGGCTATTTTTGTCCCATGCCCATTATCCTCACCTCTAAGAAAATCAAAGAATTGGTCCCGGGCCAAGTGCTCGAGGTGGCTTCCGACGACGAAGGAATTAAAAAAGACATGCCAGCCTGGTGTGAAACCACTGGTCATGAATGGGTTGGCTTGGAAGAGGAGAATGGGGGAGACAAAACCGTCTATAAAGCTTACGTGAAAAAAGCCGGGGCTTAAGTTTCTCTCCGAAACCCATCTCTCATAGAGTCCCTCTCTCTTTTCCCACGTTTTCTACCATGCCTGTCGTGGGGAAATGACCATCCCAGGAGGGATTCGCTCTTCCAACTCCCGGAAAAAACCTATTAGCTCCGTTGTCCCCCCAACTTCGCGAAAGGCTTTCCGTCTGAATTGGGGAGCTGTGTGTCAAACCAAGCAGCATTGGGCCGGGCCGAATCAAAAAAGGATTCCACACAGGGCTTGTTCTCAGATAACATCGAAACATCCATCCGGGAGTCTACACCCCTTTCAACGCGTTTAGCCGATTAATAGGGTGGAAACGGAATGCCAATCCTTCCGGTCTTCAATAAGGAGACACCCGTGACCGGAGCTTCTCGCTTCCACACCAAGAGTAGGTCGGGGGACCCTGGACTCAAGGCGGGGTGTAACCCTATTCAATATTTTACTAAGGGACAGGTGCGAGAAGGCGAACAGGAGTGTCCTAACGTTTAGGGAGTATTCGTTGAAGCTTCACTAGGGAAAATAGCTGCCGAGGAAATTTCTGACCGGCTATGTATATCACACCTCCCGGTCACATACAGTTTGACGGGATTTTTTGTCGCGATTGACTGTAACAATAGCAAATATACATTTTGTGCTCGTTTCATGGAAAAATCTAAATAAAACGACTTTGAGTCCTTACACTCACTTGGATTCATTTTCATATCACCAATGATTATGGATCTCCCGGCGATAGGAGCACGTAGCTCTTGAATCTCATTGATTCCCGTCCATCCTGACTCTGAATGAGCCACTCCCAAAAGCATTAACCAAAATCCAAAAAGCATAAAATTTCTTTGCAGATAACTCATGGCCACCCGGTCCATAGCAGAAACTTGTCAGGCATTCAATTTTACAATTCGCCCTCAAAACAAAGAGTTTAAACAGCTTCTATTTCTGGAATGCTATGAAAATTTTCCCATTTCATAACATTTTTCGTAGATCCCATGAAGGAAGTTAAACAATGATACCTTTTGTAAAGACGCCCATGAAAGCCAGCCAAACCATACAAGGGCGGAAATCCCATTAGAAACCCTGCATAGCATATTACCCGGACATGAAGCTTGAACGAACCTTCGTCCCTTTTTGATGTAAAAGTAAGTCCCTGATTAAATGTCATTGAACAATCAACTCACGCATTGATATTGTTTTTTTACCTTTTTCCCTCACGACACGATAAAGC
The DNA here is from genome assembly GCA_965223495.1 of Nitrospirales bacterium. Lineage (GTDB taxonomy): Bacteria > Nitrospirota > Nitrospiria > Nitrospirales > UBA8639 > Nitrospira_E. The sequence goes on from OZ245001.1 coordinate 3,070,166, forward strand.
GCAGCTTCTCTACCACAAACATCGTAGATAAGCATAAGGCTATTTATTGGAGCCCCCTCTATATCTCTTTTGCTAGGAGTGGGCTCCGAAACAACATGAGAGTGAAAATAACCAAAGATACGCCTCTTGGGGCTTTTTAATTTTTTCCTTAGATTAGTTATTTCGATTCGTTTGATCTTAAAGGCCCCCGGACATAGAGAATGATTATTCATAAATTCAAGGGACAAACAATTTTTCAAACCAACAATAGCTCCGCATACTTCCGATTGGTCTTTTTGTTGGGCTCGAAAGGATCTGCCTTGAAGTCTGTGATAATCTCTTTTATTAAGTACAAAAGTTCTTTTCATGACATATTAGGCTTCCAAGCAACGATGTGAAACCGGCAGGTTTTGCATTTTCTGGATAGATTCATTCAACAATTTTCATTCAGTATGAAAATCTTGAACACCAAAAATTTTCAAAATTCCTTCTACGCCATTCTCTTTAAGCTCTTTTTCTTTCTTCATTATCTTCCTTACTTCAATTGACGGATCATCCTGTTTCTTCAGTTTTTGCATTGATAAAGCTTTAATCCGTGCTTTGTACATTTTTAGTTGAGAGTCCAATAAGCGTTTGGAAAGACTTTTGACTGCTTTCATCTTATGAGGTTTTTCGGGTTCGACGGCAGCTTTTAATCCATTTGCAGCTTTGCGTAGTGACTCTTCAAGGTCTCGCACTTTTGTTTCATGGGTATTTCCTGAAAATTGTCTCATCCACTGTGCCAAAATATATCCCTTTTCGTAGAATACTTAATAAACTGGCCTGTATAAGATGCGATGTCCAGATTTACTGTCTGCTCACAAGACGATCGATTTTCCTACTAATTCGCCGAAAATTCTACAATCTCGGTCAATGTCTATTCATAAGGTTGATAAACCGACCAATTAATACGGATTGGCATCACACCATTTCTTTGAATTTTCTTAAGGTTGCACATACCGAGGCCTGTCAACCCATGTCGGTCGGATATTGAGGCCGTGAGAAATACTAACGGGGGTTAAACAATCAGAGGGGATATCCTACTCTTGCCCCAACCCTGAAAAATGTCAAGAAATTTTAACAGGCCCATGTGTTAGGGAGGTTCACAGGCAATACCTTGACGGAGGTTCATTGGGCCAGAAAACCATACCGAACTCTCAGATTTCCAGGCCCATATCCCCTATGTCCAAAGGGGGACTTCACGTTGGGGCTCTAATATATCCCACGGAAAATCCCTTCAAAAAATCCCTCATTCTTCACATATCCTCAAAATATGGTAAAACGTAAGGAACGACTGTAAGACCCATGATCCTCATTCTTTTCCGTTCCCTTGCTTTCATCTATTCAACCGGACCGGTACAATAGAGTGTAGATTTCTGGGCTAAGAACGTTCCTTTTCCATGGAAACCCTTTGACTTCGTACACACAACGATAACACACACACAACCCGAAACCAGCATTCACAATCCCTAATTCGCCCCCACACAAAGGAGGACACCCACCATGCTCTGGTGGCATTGGTCAATATTAGGTTTGAGTCTCATCGGGCTTGAAATCCTGACTCTGGGTGGCTTGGGAAATTTCTATTTCCTCTTCTTTGGGGTGGCGGCTCTCATGGTCAGTGGATTGACCTGGTCGGGATTGATCGGGGCAGCGTGGCTCCAATGGTTCCTCTTCGCCCTCTTGGGGATTATCTCATTTGTCGTCTTGAAAAAGCCCCTTCAGCAACGAGGAATTGGAACCAACGTCAATGATGTCCCAGTCGATTCCATGATCGGGGAAATGACGACGGTGCTCGAACCCCTGGAACCGAAAGGCCTTGGGAAGGTCGAACTTCGGGGTTCCACCTGGACAGCGCGCAATGCGGGGGCCTCTCCCTTAGAAAAGGATATGATCGCCAAAATCGTGAAAGTCGATGGGCTAACCCTCTGGATTCAAGCCGAACCCCTTTCCCAGGAGGAATAACATGTCGGGTGAATTAATCGTCACACTCGTTTTTGCCGGACTGGCATTACTCATCCTGAAGAAAACGGCCGTCGTGGTCCCGCAACAAAGCGCCTACGTGGTCGAACGATTAGGCAAATATTCTTCAACGCTCAGTGCGGGGTTACATATCTTAATTCCCTTTTTGGATGTCATTCGATACCGTCATTCCTTAAAAGAAATCGCACTGGACGTTCCCGAGCAAATTTGTATCACCAAGGACAACGTCCAGGTGGGGGTCGATGGGGTCTTATACATTAAGGTATTAGATGCGGAACGGGCCTCGTATGGCATCACCGATTTTCGATTTGCGATTTCACAATTGGCCCAAACCACTTTGCGAAGTGAAATTGGAAAGATTGACCTGGACCGGACATTCGAGGAACGGTCCACGATCAATGTTTCCGTCGTCAATGAACTGGATAAGGCTTCAGCACCATGGGGGGTGAAGGTCATGCGGTATGAAATCCGCAATATTAATCCACCCCAGGATGTCGTGAATGCCATGGAAAAACAGATGCGGGCGGAACGCGAAAAACGCGCCGTGGTCCTCAACTCTGAAGGTCAGCGGGATGCGGCCATCAACGAGGCTGAAGGGGAAAAACAGCAGGTCATCAAGGCTTCTGAGGCCAAAAAGCAACAACAAATCAACGAAGCCGAGGGGGAAGCGGCGGCGATTCTGGCCATTGCCACGGCAACCTCCGAGGGAATTCGAAAAGTAGCGGAGGCGATTCAGGACCCTGGAGGATATGAAGCCGTCCAACTTCGTGTGGCCGAACAATATATCGGAGAGTTCGGAGAACTGGCCAAATCCAGCAACACGCTCGTTCTCCCGGCCTCGGTATCCGATGTGGGATCGATGATTGCTCTCGCCATGAACGTGATCAATAAAAATCCTGGCGCAGCTCCAAGGGTTTCCTAAAGAAGAGGGGTTTTCCCCGCTCCGATTAGGAGCATCTCAGTACGCAGAGCCCCCAAAATTTCAAGTCCTTGGGGTTAGAGCAGGCGAAGCTCCCGAAAGGCTACCGGTACCCCAAAAATGGGGTCGGTTCGATGGCGAACGATTTCTCCCATTCTCCCCTCCTCATCGACTTCCAGACAAGCTCCTACCTTGGGGTTCGTTCCTGAGTCTATGAGATGGTGGGTCACATGCTCTAAAATTTTATGAGTTTCCCGACTCGGTACCCCAATCGGTTGAAACATTTCCACCTCCTCCAAACCAAACTTACTTAAACCTCTCGTGTGAAACCAGACTCTTCCCTGAGACACATCTTCTCGTTCTTCTACCTGGACATGCTCGGTGACTCGAAATATCTCCAAATCTCGGTCTTGCCAATCGGAGGGGTTTACGTAGGACCCAGTCGCCACATCGTAGGCAGTCCCATCCGTTAACAAAGTCAGTCCTTTCGCGATACGTGCCACATGTCGCACCACTTCTTGACGATCAGACGGAGGGTTGGTCGGAGTAAAGATACATCCTAAATGAGAGTGATCCCAATGCAACCGCCCCTCCCACTGAGCAACCTGGTCAGCCCAGGGAGCGATATTGATGTGCGCCGACCAACTCGTGTGAGACGCTTCAAAAACATGATGCCCATCTTTCGAAAGGAACCGAACGTGTAAGGGGCCGCCATATCGTTGATCAAACCAGGCGGCTAAATATCCAGGAGGGGGGGAATCACCATGCGTCCATCCAATGACAAAGGCCGGCAGGCCCGATGTGGCCGGTTTTTTCTTTTTAATTTTCTTCATAATTATTAAACAAACGGGAAAGACGTGAGAATGGTTTGCCCTACACCATGCACACTTGAGGAAGGATTGTTTTCTCCAAGGCTTAGCTGTTCCTTTGTTATCGCTTCGATTCCTCGGGAGGCCAATCGATGGTTTCTTCCCTCCCACAAAAAAAACAGGCAATATGATAGCGCGCCCGTCGGCGCGGATTGGGCAATGATTGAAAATGGACTGGGGCCTGATCATAGGGACACACCGGTTCCAAGTGCAACAGATGTTCTTCCATGATTTCAATCATGGCCCCTTCATCCCACGGGGGATCGACCTGGAGTTCTCCCGTTACGACCTTCCGTTCCCCACATTGCTCGCAATGTAATTCAAAGGACTTGATTCGATCCTCCGGTTGGGAATTCTCCTCTACTGAAACGGGTTGGGAACAGCCAGGGGTGGAACAGGAAATGGATCGCTTTTTTAGGGCTTGGACAAACGCATACGGGACTTTCATGGATGGATCCTCACAAACCCCTAGAATTTCGCTGCATTTCTGATGGCTGAGGACAAAAAGGTGGCGGCCTCCTGGTCGACCAACCACTCGACGTGCCCCTCTGCCGATTCCAAGACCTGCGCGGGAAAATGGTCGGGCTCATAGGGACCTTCCAACACAGCCCGTAACGCTTCCGATTTATCCTTCCCACTCACCAAAAAGATCACATGTTTAGCGGCATGAAGAACCTTCGGAGTGAGCGTGACCCGGTAGGTCTGCAGTCTATCAACCCATGGGGCAGCCACAAGATTTTCAGTTTCTCCGACCGCAGTGGTTCCTGGAAACAGAGAGGCGGTATGGCCATCCGCCCCCATTCCTAATAGAATAAGGTCAAATTCGGGGGCCCGGTGCTCCCCCAACCCAAACTGCTCCTGAATGGTCTGGGCATATTTACGAGCAGCTTCCTCAGGTTCCAACTCCCCTTCCATTCGAAAGATATGCTGAGAAGAAATGGGAACATGCCGTAAAAGTGCCTCATAGGCCATGTGATAATTACTATCCGCGTGGTCCATCGGGACAAGGCGTTCATCCCCCCAATAGATCCGAAGGCATTCCCAGGGAATTTGAGACCGATAGGGTTCTGTGGCTAATAAATGGTACAGGCCTCGTGGGGTGGACCCACCCGCGAGAGCAAGGGTGCAGGGGGAATGGGATTGCCGACACCCTTGAAAAATTTCCAAACATTCATTGGCGGCCGTGACAAACAGCTCTTCGCGGGTAGGCAATACGGTGATGGTTCGTGACAATCTAACCTCTTTAATCTCCCCTTCTCTTAACAGGCTCTCCTGTTCATTTAGCAGTCAGTATACTCGTAATCTTCTAATTTTTTTTCGGTATCAAACTCTAAGATGATTTGACACTTATTGGGCTTGAAATTAAAAAAAGGAAATCGGTTTTCTCCGCCAGCGATTCGGGCATACATCCATTCTTCTCCACCAAAAAACCTGGCAGATTTTCCATTCGGTTTTCCCCAGTTCTCTTCAAACCAAGCCTGATTCTTCCCCTCAAATTTCGCAGGATCAAGGGAAGCGTCCAAGTAGGGATTTCCACCACACCCAGCACAACTCATGATGAAAATACTCACGAACAGACTCGCTCGGATCACGTTTTTCTCCTTCATCAAAGGCCAGATTTCATGTCCCATCAACTGGGGTTTCATTAAAATTCTATTCCCCATTCCGGTACCAGTCAAACGAAGGCACTTTTTTTCCCATCTTTACGACCTTCTACCCCTTGTCCTCAAAAAATCGCTCGAATCTTCTTACCCTCAACGAATGATGGCTGCTGCCCGTTTAAACACCCCGTGAAACATGGGGCGGGTGAGCGTTCCGGTAAACGTATTTTGTTGGCTCGGATGATACGATCCGAGTAACGTCACCCCCCAGGACAAACGATACTCCACCCCATGGGAAAATTTCGGCTTAGGGGAAGGCACTATTTTTCCCTGCGCCTGACATGCACGAAGATATTCATCGAACGCAATTTTCCCCAGCACCACGACGACCTTCATCTGTCGCAACAATTCCAGTTCTTTCAGCACAAACGGTCGGCACGCCTCAAACTCTTCCTTCGCGGGCTTATTGGCCGGCGGAGCACAGCGAACGGCGGCTGCCACATAACAATCGGTTAACGCCAACCCATCACCGCGATGAGTCGATTCTGGTTGATTGGCGAACCCAAAGGTATACAAGGCCTCATACAACCAATCCCCACTCCGATCCCCGGTAAACACCCTCCCCGTTCGATTGCCCCCGTGGGCTGCCGGGGCTAATCCCAGAACATACAACCGGGCCTTAGGATCGCCAAACCCTGGAATGGGTCGTCCCCAATAGTCCCAATCCATAAATCGTTTCACCTTCTGGCGAGCGATCTCACGACGGTAGGCGGTCAATCGTGGGCAGATGGTGCAATCCGAGATGGTTTGTTGTAAAAGCTTGAGGCTGCGCATGGGTAGGCATGCTACCATAGGTTTTTGAGTGAACCCAAAATAAAATTCTTTTTCTTTCCATGACCCGGCAACCCATGACGATCAATCATCAGAACACACAAATTAAGCATTGCCTCCGTCCGTTAATTACCCAAGCCTTGCACGCGGCTGATCCTCAAAGGGTTCTCAGCCATGCGGTTTCCCGAAAAAACAACCTTCTCAAAACAGGCGGAAAACTCTACGATTTAAAAAAATATCACCGCATTGTGTGTGTGGGTGCAGGAAAGGCCTCGGGACATATGGGTGCGGCTCTAGAAAAGGTCCTTGGGCAGTATCTTGAAGGCGGAATCATCATCGTCAAAGACGGCCACCGGACTCCAACCAAAAAAATTGAAATAATAGAAGCCTCCCATCCAGTTCCTGACCGACGAGGAGTGAAAGCCACAAAAAAACTTTTATCCCTCGCACAATCTTTGACAAAACAGGATTTGGTTATTGTCCTGTTATCGGGTGGGGCATCAAGCCTGCTTTGCGCACCAGCTGAAGGACTCACACTTTCAGACAAAAAATGGACAACTCAACTTCTGCTTAGGTCTGGGGCGACGATTCAGGAAATCAATATCGTGAGGAAACATCTGTCTTCGATTAAAGGCGGACAACTGGCGCAAGCAACGCCAGCGACCATTCTCACGTTGGTCATATCGGATGTTTTTGGAGACGATTTGTCCACCATCGGGTCCGGCCCTACATACCCAGATCCTTTTTTCTTTCAGGACGCCTGGAAAATCTTGAAAGACCGCAAAATACTCTCAATGGTTCCTTCCTCTGTTCGACGACACCTCAAACAGGGTTGCCAAGGGAAAATTCCCGAAACGCTTAAAGCACGAAAAGGAAATACCCGGCGACGCCATCATGAAATCCTCACGAACAATGACAAGGTATTATTGGAGACAGCCAACGCCTTGAAACGAATGAAATGGCACACCACGGTACTTCCCTTTTTTGTCCAAGGCGAAGCCAAAGAAGTGGGCAAATTGCTTGGAAAACTGGCACGGGATATCAGTCGAGGAGAAAACCCCTTTTCCCCACCCGCCTGCCTGATCGCGGGGGGTGAACCGACCGTCACCGTTCACGGGAAAGGCAAAGGGGGACGGGCTCAGGAAACGGTATTGGCGGCAGCACAAGAAATCGCTGGACTCCGAAACGTGTATGTGGCAGGGTTTGGGACTGACGGAACCGACGGCCCGACCGATGTGGCGGGAGCAGTCGTAGATGGACGAACGCTCGCACAGGCACGAAAGATCGGCCTAAATGGCGAAAAGGCACTCCAACACAACGATAGTTATAACTTTTTCAAGAAGGCCGGAGGACACATCATCACCGGGCCAACCAGGACCAACGTCAACGACATTTATTTAGTACTGGCACTCAAATAATTTCCCCTCCTTTATAGGGAGGTGTTAGGGGAGGTAGTAACAATTGAACAACGAACAGAAAATGGTTCAAGAATTTCACGAGCAATTTGATATTTTGGTCACTCAACACCCAACGGTTCCCGATGAAGGAACCCAAAATCTACGTCGACGGCTAATCCAGGAAGAATTCGAAGAACTGCAAGAGGCCATGCAGGAAAAGGACCTCCCTAGCATGGCCAAGGAATTGGCCGATTTATTATACGTAGTGTACGGAACGGCCGTTTCTCTGGGAATCGACATGGAACCGGTCTTTGCCGAAGTTCACCGGTCCAACATGAGTAAGGTAGGCGGCTACAAACGCGAGGACGGCAAATGGGTCAAACCCCCAACCTATTCCCCCGCTTCCCTGAATTGCATATTAAAGGAACAAATGGGTCCCCTCAGTTAAAGGATCATAGCCAAAAGGTTTGGTTGACTTTTATCAAAAATCACCTCCTTAAAGATTATTATGGAAAATGAGGAAAAATTATTTTCCTTAAAAGATTTACAAAAAACTATTAAGGAAATATGCAAATGGTCAGGTTCAAATAAGGGCCGTTTAATTGAATATCAAAAAATTCTTGATCAATTCCATCCCCCTAAAATTCCATCCAATGAACTCCTTATTTGTGTTGCAGATATAATAGATATAGTTGAGGTTTGGGAATTTTGGAGAGAAAACGAGGATGACTTCCCTGGAATCAAGAAGAAAGTCTGCAATGTAATTAATGAAGGCCCTACTATTGCTGATGATGAAAATCCACAGATTTCAGACAATAAAACTCGTAACGATTTATTTGTTTATCTTCTGGCGGGGAAACTAATAACAGCTGGTATTGAGGTAATATCAATAGATGGAATACCTAATAAAAGCAACACACAAATGGGTCATGGAGACCTTATAGTTCGCTGGGAAACCAAGGAATTTATTATTGAATGCAAACGACCGCAAAAAGAAACAAGCATTCGCTCCAATGCTAAGGGTGCAAGAATTCAAATAGAAAAATCTGGAAAGCAAGGGTTGCTAGCTTTGGATTGTTCAAAACCCTTACGTCCAAACGAATCGCTCTTGGATTTTTCAGACAACCAGGCTGCACAGAACTACCTGTTGGACAGAATGGAAAATGAAATTACTCCGTTAGTTAAATCTCAATTTAGACAAAGCGTTTTGGGTGCTTTTTTAATGATTTCTGTTCCAGGAGTAAAGAAAGTAGGGCAGAGTACCATTCTTAATAATAAGGGGATACCTTTAACAGAGTTTAAACCTTTTAGAGTATCAACGATCCTTTTTGTTTCAAATGAACTAGGTGGCCAAAGGCACCCTCTTGTCACTTTAATATATAAATGTCTTCAATCAGCAAGGGGTAATTTTGGGAATATTGAAAGGACGAAAAAATCATTCCTTCACATTTAGCCTCAGTTACTTAAGCTAAAAATCTCCCTAAAGATATTGGTTTTTTCCTTAAAGACAGATTTAGACTTTCTTGACTAACAAATTATCGATCAGCCGGACCTTGCCGATTCGGATAGCACCCAACAACACCACTCGCCCTTGGACCCGCTTCACAGGCTCCAACGTTTGCGCATCGCAGACCGCGAGATAGTCAACCGAAATTCCCGTTTTCCGTCCTAGCATTCGTTTCATCAGTGCTTGAATATTCTTTCCTAAAGTTTCCCCTTTCTTGATGGCTTTCATCCCCTCACGTAAGGCTTTGGATAGGAGAACCGCTTTTTGGCGTTGCTGGGTTGAGAGATACCGATTGCGAGAACTCATGGCCAAGCCATCGGACTCTCGAACAGTTGGACAACAGACCAGCTTTCCCCCTAAATGGAGATCACGGACCATTTGTTGGATTACCAGCCATTGTTGATAGTCTTTCTGGCCAAAATACGAGAAATCCGGACTGACTAAACACAAAAGTTTAATCACCACTGTCGCAACCCCTTCAAAATGAGTTGGACGAGCATCTCCTTCCCAACGTTGGCTTAATTGGTTGACGTTCACGGTCGTCTGAAAATCCCTAGGGTACAGCTCTCGGTTTGAAGGAAGAAATAAGGCATCGACCCCTTCCTCCCTGCACAGACGTTGATCGGTTTTGAGTGTGCGTGGGTACCGTGCCAGATCTTCAGTCGGTCCAAACTGCAACGGATTCACGAAGATACTCACTACCACTAGATCGCATTGCTTCCTGGCTTTCTGAATGAGTGAAAGATGCCCCTGATGCAGGGCACCCATCGTCGGCACAAACCCGATGTTCCCAGGGAATCCCTCTTGTTGCTGACGCCAAGTCTGAAGACTTCGCAGGGAGCGAATAAGACGCATTTACGATCCAGGCGGGAGAGAGCAAGTCGGCCGGGAACCGTATTTAGCTCCCGGCGAGATATCGAGTTTGTTCACCAAGCTTGAATCCTCGAGCGACTCCAACAATTCTCGTGCGGATCGGCCGAGGGAAGGATGCCTCCAATCGGGTGCCAATTCCACAAACGGTTCCAACACAAATCTTCGTTGATGCAGCCGTGGATGGGGAACGGTCAAGCCCTTCTCATGAATAATGTGCTGCCCAAAAAAGAGAATATCAAAGTCGATGGTCCTGGGCCCGTTTCTGCGCGCTTCATCTCGACCCAAGGCCCTTTCCGTTTCCTGCAAGATATCCAAGAGCTTTCGAACATCCAGCGAGGTATCCACTTGAACAACTCCGTTATAGAACCAGGTGGGGCTCAAGTCACCCGATGGGTCCACAGGCTCAGTTTCATAATATGATGAAACGCCAACCACCGTGGATAATGGAAGCAGGCTCAATAAGGAAACGGCCCGATCACAAAACTCCTGCCGGTCCCCCAAGTTCGATCCAAAACCAATGAAGGCGGTTTCGATGGTCATGAAGAAACCCTCATCAGTAATGACTCAAACCAGAACAACACAAATTGATTGTCGACCATTACCATCCGATCTTTTGCATCCGTTCGACTGCTTCCGCCAAACGCTCTTTGGTTGTCGTGACCGTCATGCGAATGTATCCTTCACCCGGTTCGCCAAACCCATTCCCGGGAGTGGTGACGATCCCGGCCTTTTCGATGAGGTGGGCGGTAAAGTCAGCCGAGGTAAACCCTTTCGGCACTCCGATCCAGACGTAAAACGCCGCTTCCGGGGTATCGAGTGCCAGATTCAGTTTTCGTAAACCAGCCACCAGCACATCTCTCCGCTCCTGATAAATGCTCCGAAGCCCGTCGGTGACCGAATCATCCAACTCCATCGCGGTGATGCCTGCCTCTTGAATGGCTTGGAACACGCCGGAGTCGATATTGGTTTTAATTTTGCCGAGTCCGGCGATCACTTCCTTTCGTCCAACCGCAAACCCGATCCGCCAGCCGGTCATGTTGAAGGTTTTAGAGAGGGAATGAAATTCGACGCCCACGTCCATCGCCCCATCGGCTTCCAGAAAACTACAGGGGCGCTTCCCGTCATAATAAATCTCAGAGTACGCGGCATCATGACAAATGATGATTTCATGCTCCCGAGCAAAATCAATGGCCTTCTTGAAGAATGCCTTACTTGCGACGACTGAAGTCGGATTGTTCGGTGAGTTGAGAAACATGAGTTTGGCTTTCTGACGAACATCCGCAGGAATTGAGTCCAAATCCGGCAAAAATCCATTTTCCTTCACTAATGGCATCTCATAGGCCGTGCCGCCAGCGAAACTGGCTCCGACGGGGTACACGGGGTATCCCGGGCTTGGGACCAACACAATATCTCCCCGATCGATAAAGGCCATCGGTACGTGCCCGATGCCTTCCTTGGAACCGATGAGCGTCAAGACTTCCGTCTTAGGATCGGCGGTGACTCCAAACCGGCGTTGGTACCATTGAGCCACAGCGGTTCGAAACGACAACATGCCGTCATAGGAGGGATACTGATGGTGTTTCGGATCCCCAGCCGCTCGTCGCAGGGATTCGATGATCGGGTCGGGTGTGGGCAAATCGGGGTCACCGACGCCCAAATTGATGATATCCATCCCGCGCTCGATGGCTTGTCGTTTCATCTCATCGATGGCCGCGAATAAATACGGAGGAAGGGTACGAATGCGTTCGGCATACTGAATGGGAAATCCGGACATGAAATCAAGCTCCTTTCTTCAACCAGGATAAACGTATGGGATTACGGTACCAAAAAGTGAACCTGTTGCGGTACCACTCATGTCCCTTCAGGCGAAACTTTTCTCTCAAAAACAATGGGGAAAGGCCGAGGACGGCCGCGTTAAGATGTGAGATGGCCGATCAGACGATCAGCCATTCGATGAAGTTGTGGGAGGTGAGGAACCGCTTGGCTTTGGATGATTTCCGGTGGAATCTCTCCTCTTGTAACATCTTCCGGACATTCTTGACACAGGGACACCATTCCTCCTTCTTGCATTTCCAAATGGAAAAGAAGGGCATAGACCCGAGCGCCAACCCGAAAGGCTTGTACGGGAAAGTCGGCTGATTTCGCCAAAGTCACGGCATTTTGTGGAGCAGAAAAGCCTTCTCCATGCCATTGAAACACGGAGAAAGTATGGGGCATTCCGAAAAATCCAGGATCCAGCTTCCCTTCCTCGGTCAACATGATGGGAGTCATCCCGATCTCAAACTTACCTCCTGGGGTGATTGAAGATCCAAAGGTTTTGGCCAACAATTGGGCTCCAAAACAGATTCCCAGCACAGGGATGTTTTGTGCGATTGCCGATTTGACGAATTGTTGTTCCTTTTCAATCCACAGATGAGGGTCATTGACGGACATCGGTCCGCCCATGATTAACAGAAAATCTCCAGGATCAGGGGGAGGGCCGACATCAGGGACCAAGACGGTTTGAACGGAATACCCACGCTCTTCTAAGGCAGGTCGAAAGGCCCCAGGCCCCTCAAAAGGAACATGTTGAAGACATTTGGCGACTTTCACCAAATACTCCTAAAAAAGTACCCAATGAACATCTGGCGAATTGATTGGAACGGCCAAGGTGAGGAAAGACAATCCACGCTTAGGATGAACCGTGAGGAGAAGGGTGGCTAGGCGAGTAACAGAATGAAAATCCTACCCTAAAAAATTGTGTATCCTCCCAATTCTACAAATGTCCGTTTGTCGCATACCCATTCAGGACCATGGATTGATGCCCATTTTTCTTATTTACGCATTCCACGAGATGCCAAAATCGCAAGGGATTGACTTTCTTCTTGCTCGCCACGGTTAAACAGGTCCCCTCCAACACGGTATTAAGGGCTAAATCGGTGCGAAACCCAATATGCTTACAGAAGGGGGAAATCCATTTTTCAATCGCCGCGATCATTTTATTCCCGTTACTAAAATGATTGAGCATGACAATCCGCCCACCAGGCTTACACACCCGAATCATTTCATTGACCACCGTCCGGTAATCCGGTACAGCCGTCACGACGTAGGCGGCCATCACGATATCGAAATGGTCATCGGGCAAATCCATATTCCCCGCATCCATTCGCTTCAATGTGACATGGTCGAGTTGAAAATCCTGCACTCGGCGCCGGGCATGCTCCAACATCCCGTCTGAAAGATCGATTCCAAGAATTTCACAGTGGGCAGGGTACAAGGGTAAGGCTTCACCCGTCCCAATACCGACTTCCAATACCCGATCGCCAGGCTTGACAGGCAGTCCTCGAACCGCGGATTCGCGTGATTGTTGAAACACTTTGCCAAACGTGTGGTCATACATGGAGGCATACTTACTGTATACCCGTTCCACTTTCTTAAGATCCATGGATCCTCCCTGGTGGTGTCCTTCTCATCCCACACCCCTTCGAAGGAAATTGTTTGTCGACATGAATATCGTTGAATTGGGGAATTTGGTTAAGAGAGGCGGGAATCCCAAAAGTTGGTGCCGTACCGGGGACGGCCCACCTATTTTATACCTAACGGGGCAGTAATCTACCGGAGTACATCGAGGGAGTCAACTCTCAATCCATCACGAATTGTGGAAAACAACCAACCGCCCCTTCGCCTTTTCAATTACTTCTGGTCACAGCATGATCCTTCATATTTGTATAAGGGAGATTACCAAATACACTTGCTATCCTCACACTTTTCTCCGACATCTTAACACTCCAAACGCGTAAATTGTTCCTTTCCCCAAAAAAAATGTCACATTTTTCTCAACTCTTTACCTTTTGACGCTCTATCCACACTTCGGCCCCTCTCCAAACCCTCGCCTCGGAAGCACGAATCCTTGCCCTATTTTAAAGATCTAGGGATTGCCATTTCTTAGAACGGTCCTCTACAATCGAAGCCTTTGTGCTAAAAAGGGTGGAGGGGGGTTTTCCGGAGAATTTACATGGGTTATCTAAAATCGAAACAGGTAGTGCCCTTTTTAATCGTTGTCGGCCTCCCCTCTCTCCTTGTGTTGGCCTTTCCATTGTCTACTTGGGCCATTGACCTCACCTTGACCCTAGACCAAGCCCACGAAGCCCTCGCAGCCGGGCGTCAAACCATGGAAAAGGCCGAATCAGTCGAAGATGTGGCTGCCGTGATGAAAGCCTCAGAAAAAGCCATTCGAGTCGGAGCCGACCCTGAAGTTGATCCGTGTGGAGCCCATGCCATATTACGCACCCGGCGGTATTGGCTGGAATATTTTGGTCGCCGCGAGGCGGCCGAATCGAAGCGGCAAAAACAAGAGATTCGCATGCCCGAAAGCAAGATTCAAGAGATATTAACAATGCCTTACCTCGAAGTAGAAATTCGTTTATGTGGGGGGGAAGAGTTTTTTGCTGAGGGAGCGGAAGTGGCTCTCCAGCAAGGTCGAGACATGGTTCGCCCCGTTGATATCGGTCCGGCGGAACGTGGGCGAAAAAACCCCGGAACTCCACCCAGTTACCGGTCTCGTTTTACCGCCCGGTTTGCCTATGCCGATTTTGATCCTAACACATCGGGAACACTCGCCGTATTTTTCCCAGACGGAACGCTCATCAATATACCCGCCGATTTCTCAAAGATTCAGTAAGGTTTTTATCCCCCTTCTGACCGGGGTATGCTCATTCATTCCAAGCTAGCTTTTAGAATCGTAACTTGAAGGCCGCACCTCCATCACAGCCCTTCATCACTTTCCTGGTTTTGTCCTATTGAGGTTCGGCTAGCTCTTCGGCTTCTCGTAAAGTATAAAGCTGATGATAGAGCCCCCCTCTATCCAACAAGTCTTGGTGTTGACCTTCTTCCACAATCCTACCCTTGTGAAGGACCAGAATCCGATCTGCACGCTGAATCGAGGAAAATCGGTGGGCAATCATGAGAGTGGTCCGCTCTTTCATCAGTTCAGTGAGAGCCTCTTGGACTAATTGTTCGGATTGACTGTCCAAGGCCGAGGTAGCTTCATCTAGGATGAGGATACGTGGATCCTTTAATAAGGCCCGGGCAATCGCAATTCGTTGGCGTTGGCCCCCGGAAATATTTATCCCCTTCTCCCCTAATACGGTGTCATAGCCCGAGGGAAGTCCTTGGATAAACTCATGCGCATGCGCCCGACGACTCGCTTCATAAATATTCTCTTTTGAGGCATCCCAGCGCCCATACCGAATATTGTCCAGTATCGTTCCACCGAACAGCATCGTCTCCTGAGGGACCAGACCCAATTGCCGATACAAACTGTCCAATTGAACGGAGGAGATATCGTAGCCATCAATACGAATGTGCCCCGCGGAGGGATTATAGAAACGATGCAACAAATTCACGATCGTGGTCTTCCCCGAACCTGTGTGTCCAACCAGTGCGACGCATTCTCCAGCCTGAATGGAAAAGGATACAGAATCGAGAACCCGCGGACGCCCCTCGTACGAAAACTGAACCTCGTCAAATTCAACATATCCGTGGATAGCGGGTAAGGGTTGTGCGGTCGGTTCATCCTGTATTTCCAAGGGCGTATCTAAGAGTTCAAACACGCGAGTCATGGCACCCTGCACTTCCTTGACCTGAGAAAATATTCTTGCGGCCGACCCAAAAGGGCCGATTAAAATACCAGCAAACAGAACAAACGCAAATAATTCTCCGGGCGATAATTGCCCTTCAATCACTTGCTTCCCCCCATACCACAACACACCGATGGCCATCACAAAGGTAAAAAAGGTGATGACCGGGATAAACACGGCCAGCACCGCCGTTCGCTGTAGGGTCGTCGCTAACAACTCTTCCACTGCCGAACGAAACCGGGCTTCTTCTCTTTTTCCCTGTACAAAGGATTTTACCTCTCGGATTCCCGAGACCACTTCCTCAATTAAGGTCGTGACGTGGGCCGTTTGATCTTGTATCGACATGGCCAATGTTTTTAACCGTTTTCCGAAGAACCGGGCGATCAGAGCCAGGAGCGGGAGGAGAATGAGGATTAAGACACATAAGCGCCAATTCATCACCAGCAAAAATCCGACCCCCCCGATGATCGTGACCAAGTGCTTGAGCACATCCATCGGGGTCTCCGTCAAAAGATTTTGAATAATGCTGACATCATTCATGAGGCGAGAGATCAACTCGCCGGTCCGTCGTTTGGCAAAAAAGTTTAATGACAACCGATGAAGGTGCGAAAAGACATGGGTTCGAAAGTCGGCCATGACCCGTTGAGACACTAACGCCGTCAAATAACTATGCCCCATGGAACATAGGCCTTGGGCAATCACGAGCCCAATAAATACCCACACCATCATCGTGAGTTGAGGCAAATCTTGTTGGATCGTAATCAGGTCCCACAATTTTCCGCCTAATCGAATGAGGGCCAAGTTGCAAGCGGCCACGCCCATCACCAGAAACCCTGCACCAGCCATGGTGAGGAACTGTGGACGGAGAAACGGGACGAATCGGGAAAATTGTTTCACCTGAGGGAATTCCTTATTGATTCAGCGTACGGATGGGGTTCTCGTACCCCTAAGATGAGACCTACCGAAGAACACGAGTGGAGGGACAACCTGAGAGGAGCAATCTACAATCATTCAAGTTGAATGACCGACTCAATCTGCATTTTATTCAGAGCCACAAAATCTGAATGATCAGAATCGTTAATCAGGACGTCGGTGAGATTTATGAATAGCACCGATTCATCGTTTAACACGTCCGAAATTCGATTGCGCATGGGAGGAATGAGAAGCTCGCCAACGTACGTTGCCAGGGAAGACCGAACCTTGATACGAGTCTTTTTCCCTTGGGTCATGCTGAACCCCTAAGAAGGTTATTCTAGGAATTAGTTGCGGCGTTTAGCGAATTTCATCCGGCGACGGAGTTTTTTATGCTTATGCTTGCGCATTTTTTTTCTCCGTTTTTTCACAACACTCGACATAAATGATGATTCCTGGGTTGAAATGTTTGGTACAAACAAATTCTGGAACGGGCTTTTCTTGAAAAGCGCTGACTAATCCAACATTTTTCCTATCACAGGGTTACGAAAGGTGTCAAGAAAGCACACCCATCAAACCGGCCTTCCTCCCAATAATCATTGTCTTTTTAGAATTTGCTTGACCCACTTTGAAAGGCTTCTTCATGATAGGGAATCATGAGGCGTGTTCTCCAGGTGCTTTCCCCCTTCCAAACTTGGCCCCTCATTATGCTTTCGATGGGGCTTTTGGCTGTCCTCCCCGGGTGCGCTTCCGAGGAGATTCCCTATCCAGAAGCCCATGCCAGATACCAGCGCGGAATTCAAGCCATCAGAACATTAGAAACTGCCTATGTCAAACAAGACCTCGACACTATTCATGAGTTACTCCTCCCCAATGAGCCCCTAAAAATTCTTGAAGTTGCGATTCAACAGGATTTTTCGACCTTTGAAACCATCGAACTCAACCTCACCATCGACCGTATTCTCGTGGACGGAGACCACCTTAAAGCCTTTATTTCCTGGCAGGGGATTTGGCATCGCCCGGGCAACGATGCTCCGACTGAAGGGAAAGGCCACGGGACCCTTTTATGGAATGGTGATCAGGTCATTCTTCTTCGTGGGATAGAGGGTGATATCCCCTTTGGAATGACGAGCCGTCTAAACTTTTCTTCATAAATCTTGTAACCCAACCCCACCCATTCATCATTTCCATGGCTCCGACTCCTGGCAACGTCCCAAAACGACCCCTGCTAAAGACGGATTTTCTGATATTGGGCGCTGGGGTAGCAGGCCTTCGGGCCGCATTGGAATTATGCCGGCATGGCCGGGTTCTCATGGTGGCCAAGGGAGGACCACAGGATAACAATTCCTATTATGCCCAGGGAGGGGTAGCCGTGGCCCTGAGCGAAGAAGATGATGTGGATTTACACCTTACGGATACTCTCAAAGCCGGCCATCAGCTCTGTTCTCGCCCAGCCACGAAAGTCCTCGTTGAGGAGGGTCCCTCTCGCGTTCATGAACTCATTGAGTGGGGTGCAAAGTTTGACACCGTCGACGGGCAATTAGCGTTTGCCCGTGAAGGGGCCCATAGCCGCCATCGGGTCCTCCGGGCTGGGGGAGATGCAACCGGGAGCGAAATGGTTCGTGCCCTTGCCACGAAAGCACAAGAGTTGAAAAACCTTACCTGGCTGGGGAACCATTTTGGCCTTGAATTGCTCATCCAAGATGGTCGATGTTGCGGGGCCACGATTCTTGATGAAATCAAAGGCACGGTCAAGACGGTGGCCGCCTCGGCCGTTCTCCTCGTGACCGGAGGAGCGGGCCAGGTGTATGCCCGCACGACCAATCCGCCAAATGCCACAGGAGATGGAATGGCCATGGCTTACCGTGCAGGGGCGATGTTGGAAGATATGGAGTTTGTGCAATTTCACCCCACATCTCTCTATTTACCCTCCAGTCCCCCATTTTTACTTACGGAAGCCCTGAGGGGTGAAGGAGGGATCCTACGAAACAATCGGTGTGAACGTTTTATGCACACCTATCATACCGCCCAGGAACTTGCCCCCAGGGATATTGTGTCTCGGGCCATGTGGTCAGAAATGCAACGGACGAAAGCCCGGCATGTCTACCTCGATGTCACCCATCTTGATTCGGCATTTTTAAAAGAACGATTTCCGACCATCTACTCCACGTGTTTACGGTATGACATTGACATTACTGAAGAATGGATCCCTGTTTCCCCGAGCGCTCATTATTTCATGGGTGGCGTCAAAACCGACTTACAAGGCTCCTCCAGTGTCGCCGGTTTATTCGCCGCAGGAGAAGTGGCCTGTACGGGAGTCCATGGGGCCAATCGTTTAGCCAGTAATGCCTTACTGGAAGGGCTCGTGTTTGGATACCGCGCCGCTAAGGCCGCCGCAAAGTTTGCGCAGGCCAACCCAGCCGACCTTACCAAGGCCCCTCCCTTACCGCAAAAACCCTCCGGCAAAGGATTATCCATACAGGACGTAGAAAAATTACGAAATTCCATACGGAGGTTAATGTGGACCAAGGTGGGGTTGGTCAGGACAGGAGATTCATTACAAAAAGCTCTCGATCAACTTCAATCGTGGGGGAAAAAACTTTCCACACCTCCCATGACCCGAACCGGACTTGAAACCTTGAACTTATTACAAGTCGGAGAATGCATCACCAAGGCAGCCCTTTGGCGAACAAATAGTGTGGGAGCCCACTACCGTGAAGACATTCCATTTTACAAAGGGTTGAAATGGAAAAAGCATAGTTCTTGCCAACACCTCCCCGCCCCCGCTTCCTTGCCCTCCGCTTCAAGACATCGACGGAGAACGGTCAAAAAATAAAGGATATCTAAATTATCAAGAAAGGGGAAAAATGCAGGGTCCCAGGTAGTCGGGCAATTTCTCTTGAAAGGCTTTCTGCAGATCAGAAGTTAGGGGCCCTCTAACCCCGGAACCGATTGGCTGGTCGCCAATTCTGATCACAGGCATGATTTCTAGGCCGGTATTGGTCATAAAACATTCTTCTGATTGTTGGACCCGAGAAAGAGAATACTGGCCTTCCTCAACCAACAGGTTCATGGCTTTCGCGAGCTCCATTACGATCTCTCGCGTAATTCCTTCCAGCAGACCGCACCCCACCGAAGGGGTACACAAATGTCCCTCGGAAACAAAAAAAATATTGCTGGTCGTACATTCTGTGACCATTTCATCCATATTGAGCATTAAGGCATCATCTGCACCGCTTGCGGTCGCTTCTTGTTTGGCCAAGATATTATTTAAAAAACTCAATGATTTAATCTGAGGATTCTGCGCCAAAGGAGGATTTCGGCGTACCGAGGCCACATGTAAGGTCAGACCGCGTTCCCGAGCCTCGAGAATATAGGGGATTAAAGGTTTGACCATCACGACGATGGTGGGTTGAAGGCACCCCCCGGGATCGATGCCCAGAGGACCTTCCCCCCGAGAGATGGTGAGGCGTAACCCTGCATTCCTCAGTTGGTTCTTGGCCAGCAATTCTCCGAAGATGGTTTCCCATTCCTCACCAGAGAACGGTACCTGCAAACCCAACCAGTCACAAGACCGACAAAGGCGTGCGAAGTGCCGCTCCCACAGCAAGATCCGTCCCTCATATGCCCGGCATGTTTCGTACGCTCCATCACCATACAAAAACCCATGATCAAACACCGAAATGCGGGCTTGCTCCTCCTTGGTGAATTCTCCGTTTACATAGACCCACATACTACGAACCTTGATCATATTCCAGGATCTGGAAAAACGCTTTGGCTTTATGCACTGTTTCTTCATACTCCCGATCGGGATCCGAGTCGGCTACAATACCCGCACCAACTTGGAGGAACCCTCCCAACTTCGTCAATAACAGAGTCCGAATGGCAATATTGAAATCCAAATTACCATCCCATCCGATAAAGCCAATCGACCCCGTATAAATTCCTCGTCGGACAGGCTCCAATCGTTCGATCACTTCCATGCAATGAATCTTAGGAGCTCCTGTTATCGTTCCCCCGGGAAAGACTGCTCGCAGTAAATCAAAGCCCGTCGAATCATCCCGAATGTGCCCGGAAACGTTGGAAACCAAGTGCATCACATGAGAATAGCGTTCCACGGTCATAAACTCATCCACCTGGATAGAGCCGTATTCACACACCCGCCCGAGGTCATTTCGGGCAAGGTCAACGAGCATGAGATGTTCCGCCCGTTCTTTGGAACTCGTGAGCAAATCCTCGGCCAATTTCCGATCCTTGGCCTTCTCCTCACCCCGGGGTCGGGTCCCCGCGATAGGACGAAGATCTGCAACACGATTGGACAGGCGAACTAACCGTTCGGGAGAATTACAGACTACCGTTTGAGACTCTAATACAAGAAAGGCCGAATGGGGCGAAGGATTCACCCGTCGAAGCTTACGGTAGAGCTCCGCGGCTTCACCCGCCGGACTATGAGTCAGACCTTGAATATGAAACCGATGGGAAATATTAGCCTGATAAATATCCCCAGCCGAAATATATTCCTGGGTTTGTCGTACGCGCTCTTTGTATTCTGTGGGCGTTTGCTCCCCACGTATACCAAGACGTTTCGTGTTTATGGTCCCGACTTTCCTCCTTGTCGAAGTATTCTTCAACTTCAAAGCCAAATCAGACAGGTGGTCATGTCCGTATTGAACTATTGAGTCCAACGATTCACGTCTCACACGCTCGGGAGAGGGGGCAAAGACTAACCAAACACCACGAGTTTGATGATCGACCGCCACAAACACCTCGACAAAAAGAAAATACAGATCGGGAAAGGCCAGGTCGTCCCGAGCATCTTCGGGCAATTCTTCAAATCGACGAACGAGGTCATAACTGAAACACCCGATGGCTCCCCCGGAGAAAGGCAGGAAGGAGGACATTTCCAAAAGGGGTGGGTGATCGAACAATCGTTGAAAAGATGCGAACGGCTCCCCAACCTCTTCCGTCCATATCCCTGACTGACAAGATCGCAGCGTGCTTCCTTTCCCTAGGAGAATACGATAGGGATCACATCCAAAGTAGGAAAATCGACAAGAATTTCCAGCTTTGCCAATCTCCTGCTCGATAAAAAAAGAATGGGGAGCACAGTTGGTCAATCGCGCATAAAGATCAAAAGGATCTTCAAAATCGGTCGCACAAGGTTGAAGGAGAGGAAAAGGATGACCGAGGAGTTGTGACCGTTGGAGGTCACCACGTTGCGAGGAAAAGGGGAACAAAGCTTATTGGCTAGGAGTCTGAGGAGCCGTTAAGGCCTTGCCGGCTTCTTCGGGAGACAACACGCCCTTTTGGACCAACGTTTCCAGCAGGTCTTTGACTGAGGAATTTGCGGATCGGCGCAAGCCCCGCACTCGTACTCCGGGTGGGAAAAACCGTAAATAATCTGGGTTCCTCACACGAATGGTTACCGATTCGCTTTCGGCATAGGGGGCCAAATCTTCATCGGAATAGGGAATACGAAAGAAGGGTTTTCCCTCGGCGGTCGTGCCGTCAATGGCTTCAATGTGAATGCGATCGGCAATCTCTTTTCCTGAAATCTCTCTGATGGAATCCACGACAAGAATGAGAGAGTCAGCCACTAAGGGGTCACCAGTTTGATTTTTCACCCTGACTGTATATTCGACCTCGCTAATGGAAGTCAGTTCACTCCCTGAGAAGGGATCGTGATTTTTATACTGTATCACCGGAACCACACCCCCTGTTAAATCAGGGAGATCATCCACCGGAGTACCCGCCATCACAGACAGAGACCCAGTCGCGATACAAAACGTCAAAAAGCCAATCTGTATTCTCATCATCATTCTTTCCCCCAAGCAGTTCACATACTCAGATCCATCGGCTTGAAGGGGCAAAGAAACCGACCATCACCCTCTGTTGATAAAATTACTGTACCATAACCTCGGCCATTATGGGACTGCGTTGCTTGACAAGATTCAGGATTATTTGTTTGAATGAAGCCCCTTCCAATCACTCGCCTTGCCAAGATTTAGAAATGGCACCTTCTCAGGATCCACTTTTCGCGGGGCTGGGACAGGCAATGCGTGTGGGGACGGACTTGCTGGCCGCCCTTATCGTCGGTGGATTCCTTGGTTGGTTACTTGATTCCTATGTCCTTGGAACAACCCCCTGGGGTGTGGCAGTAGGTTTGGTTTTAGGGTTAATCGCCGGAATTCGGAATGCCTACCGTGCAGCCCAGCGGTGGGGAAAATAATCGATCGTTATTAAGGTTACGTCTTGGAAGACCCGTTACACCCCTTCGAGCTACATAATTACATCCCCATCTCTCTCTTTGGCCTCGACATTTCGGTAAACAAAGCGGTCATCATGATGTGGGTGGTGGTTGGGCTCGCCTCTTTTCTGTTGATTAAGGCTGGATCATCCAAATCTTTAGTTCCCTCCAAGATCCAGAGCCTCGCCGAACTGCTCGTTGATTTTATTCGGGGTATTATCAATGATACGATGGGGCCTTCCGGCATGCGCTATTTCCCTCTGATCAGCGCCTTGTTTTTATTCATCCTATTCTGCAACCTGTTGGGACTCATTCCCGGAACATATACGGTCACGAGTCAAATTATCGTGACCGGGGTGTTCGCCGTCATGGTCTACGGGTTGAGCTTGGTCATTGGCTTTCGTTTGCATGGATCCAAATTTCTGGGCATTCTCGTTCCGCCAGGGACCCCCGGATGGCTCCTTCCCCTGATGATCCCCATCGAATTAATTAGCCAACTGGCCAGACCTATTTCATTGGCTGTTCGATTATTCGCCAATATGACAGCCGGGCATGTGATCTTGGGAGTGTTATTCGGGCTGACGATTGCGGGGGGAATCCTTATTGGCTGGCTGCCCTTTTCCTTTACGGTCGTGCTCTATGGGTTAGAGGTCGGCATTGCGTTTATTCAAGCCTATATTTTTACGGTTTTAACCTGCGTATATATGGGAGATGCGATTCATCTCCACTAACTCCCTTGGCGATCAAGAGAGTCGGTAAACACTATTAATCCCTTTTAAACTGGGAGGACCACACGACAATGGATTCTGCAGCAGCAGCACTTTTGGGAATGGGCTTAGCGGCGGCCGGTTTCGCCGGCGCCGGTGTGGGGATTGGGTATATTTTTGGAAAAATGATTGAAGCCGTGGCAAGACAACCTGAAGCTGAAGGGCGGGTGGGCAAATATATGTGGATTGGATTTGCCCTCGTCGAAGCTATTGCCCTCTATGGATTGGTCATTGCCTTTATCATCATGGGCAAGGGCTAGGGGACTTCTGACCAATGCCACAATTTGATTCACACTTTTTTTCGTCCCTGATTTTCTGGGAGCTTATTTCTTTTGGGATTCTCCTGTGGGTTCTGTACAAATTTGCATTCCCTCCCATTTTAGAGACCCTTGAAACTCGGGAACGAAAAATTCGAGAAAGCCTGGATCAAGCCGAACACAGTCGGTCTTCGGCTGAACAGCGACTTCGAGAATACGAAACCAAATTACAGGGGGCTGCCCAAGAAGCTGAGACCATCTTAACTGAGGCCAAACACAAGGCCCAACGCCTGTTAGAGGAAAATGAACAACGGCTTCGAGCGGAATCCGATCGGATTAAGGAGGAGACCGCGCAGGATATCGAACGGGAGAGGCGAAAAGCGATCCAGGATATTAGAAGGGAAACGGCGGACTTGGCCATTTTGGTGGCTGAAAAAGTCATCGGTCGAGGCCTATCTGATGACGACCATCGCCGTTTTGCTGAAGAAGCCTTGACAGAAGTGGCCGCCCAGGCCAAAGAATAGCGTTACTCCCTTACCAGCTCAGGGGCACCTCTCTCGGGGCTGCCCCCCGACCCATCCTCTTTCCCAGAAATCTCACCACACACCGAAGGGGGAGAGGCTTGCTCTAAAGTGTTTTTCTTCCCCTCCCTCCCATTACCTCCACCGGGACGATATCCTTCCAAATCTAGCGTAACCGTGTGGAACCCCAGTCGTTTAAATTCTTTAAGCAACTGGAGTCGCCGAGGTGCCTCCATTAACCTTTCCATTTCCGAATTCCCTACTTCAATGCGAGCGAGGTCGTCGTGATACCGCACGCGTACCTGGGAAAACCCTTGAGCCCACAACCATTCCTCTGCCTGTTCCACCCGAGAGAGCTTGGACTTCGTTATCCGAATGCCACGGGAAATTCTTGATGACAAACAGGCTGCCGCGGGTTTATTCCAATTAGACAAACCTAATTCTTGGGCCAGTTCCCGAATGTCCGTCTTGCCAAACCCGGCTTCGATTAAAGGGCTGCGCACACCGAGTAACCGTGCAGCTTGAATTCCGGGGCGGTCTTCACCCAAGTCATCCATATTGGTGCCATCGACGATCGTTTGAAACCCCAGGGATTTTTGAAGGTCCAATAACATATGGTAGAGGTCCGTTTTACAGTGGAAGCAACGGCTCCCATCATTTTTCACGAACGCCTCCATTTCCAATTGATCAGTTTCCACAACCTGTAAGGGTATCCCCATTTGCTGGGCTAATTGCCTGACCCCTGTCAATTCAATAGCTGGGAATGTGGGTGAAATAGCCGTCACGGCCTTGGCATTTGGGCCCAACACATCTGAAGCCACTTTTAAAACAAGCGTACTGTCCACCCCTCCGGAAAACGCGACGACGACGGAGCCCATCTCCCGAATTAAATCTCGTAACATGTGATGTTTGCTATTAAGCAAGGAATCAGGATGAGGCATAGCTTTGAAGATTCCTTTTGGGTTTCGTTGGGTCTGGACTTAGCCTTGTTGCCGTGGATTGACCCAATTGCCCACAGGCCCCTAACACATCATCGCCTCGAATTTTTCTGAGCAAGACATCATACCCTTTGTTCCGAACAATTCGTTGAAATGTATCAATTCTCTCTTGGGAGGGTCGTTGAAAGGAATTCCCCTGAAATTCATTGAAGGGGATCAAATTAATTTTACAACGAATTCCTCGTAATAACGAGGCCAATCGCTTGGCATCTTCGGGGGAGTCGTTGATCCCTGCCAATAACACATACTCAAAAGTCAAAGGACGCTCGCTGAAGGACGAATAATCCCGACAGGCTTCCAGCAACCTATCAAGAGGATATCGCCCGTTTACGGCCGGCATAAGTTGTTGTCGCTGGTCATTCGTAGTGGCATTGAGTGAAATAGCCAGATTCACTCCCAAACACCGAATATCAGGCAATCGTGGAATCCATCCTGCCGTGGAAACCGTAATCCGACGAGGGGAATACCCTAGCCCCCATTCGAGATTGGTCAAACGATGGATGGCTTCAGCTACCGCCTCAAAATTGATCAACGGTTCTCCCATACCCATGAAGACAAGAGAGGTCAGGGGCCGGTTTTTTGGAAGAGTGGCTTGAGCCTGCAGAACTTGATTGACAATTTCGTAAGCGGCAAGGTTTCGTTTGATCCCTATCTGCGCCGTTAAACAAAATCCGCAATCCAAGGTACACCCAACTTGTGATGAAACACATAGGGTGGTTCGTCGACCTTCAGGGATCAAAATTGTCTCAATGACTTCTCCATCGCCTAGGATTCCCAAAAATTTTTGGGTCCCATCAACTGATACTCGAGGGGGATGTGAAGCCCCCCTTTCAACTGTTGCCACCTGTTCCAATCGAACACGATCGTTTTTAGATAAAGTGGTCATGGCTCCAATTTCTGTCACCCTCTGCTGATACAACCATTTGAGGATTTGAATCGTTCGATATCGAGGCCATCCCAATCCCTGAACAAAATTCGCCATTTCAGTGTGGCTAAGGGCCGAAAGATTGGTGCGTGGTTTGGTAGGCTGCATGGTGTTTTTTCCCCCGGGAATGCCCCAATCATACCATTTTCCTCCTATCTACCGGGTGACGAATCAGGACGGTTTGGCACTTCCTTTTCTAAGTCAAGGATTGGGGGTCGAAAAAAACCGAAATCCGAGGAAATCGATTGCTTTAAAACCTAAAAAACGCTGAAATTGCCCTTTTTCAATAACTATGGCACTAAGCATCCCACCGGGGGAATTTGTAAACACTTGATAGATTCCATTCAATGAAAATTCTATTATTTGACCCCATATTTGTACAATCATGAATAAGTCCTACAATATATTGGCTTATTTATAGTCATATGAATGAGATTAATACCTTTAACAAAACTTCCCATATAATTTTTTTGATGAGCAATCATTCAAGCTTTAACTAAAAGATTGCCATAAAATATATTTATTAAAGCTTGCTTATTGACTTTGCTTTAAAACATGAATAAAATGCCACTCAATATATGGTGGGGTAGAAAATGGAGGACCACAATGATGAGCTTAAAGATATTATTGCCGGACTTGAACAGCGAATCAGTGTCTACGAACGAAAGCTTAAAGACCTCCAAAAAAAACGGGAGCAAGTAGGTGATGAAATCGCTACGGTTGAGAAATACCTCGAGTTGGCAAAAACCTTGTATCGGGTGGAAGTTGACAAAGCGAAACTGGCTAGCCTTTCGATACAAATCGCATCGAACGAAACGGGGGAAGTGCCGCCATCTCATGACGATGTCGCGTCCAAATCGCGGGAGATCCTCTTGGGGAGGAGTAAGTATGTCGGACGAAGTGTCCCCGATGCGGTGTACATGGTTTTGCAAGAGGTAGGGCGTCCCCTTCATGCGAAAGATCTCTACCAAAGGCTTAAAGAGGGGGGGATGCCCATTCGAGGGAAAACTCCGGTGACCTCGATTGCCACTTCTTTAAAGAGAGATCCCCGGTTTCGGAAGGTAGGGCCAAATACATTTGAGGTGAGTCAGGGCAAGTCTTTCACGAAAGCCGTTTGAAGACAGCCCACAACACATTCCCTTCCATGCGAAAGGAGGTGAGTGATTTGGCCGTCACCAAAAAGAAAGCCGCACCGAAAAAGAAAACTGCGGCAGCAAAAACTAAAGCAAAGGCAAAAACCAAAAAGAAGTAAATCATGAGTCCCGCCGGTAGTACCGCCGGGAGTAGGGCCCCCTGCTCCCGGCGGGTTTTTTTTGACCAGATTTCTTCTCACACTCCTTAAGCTGAAATATTCCCTTTTACTCATCGTTTGAAAGCACCCAAGATTTCAGGTCAGTTCCTTGAAATTCTCTATTCTTGATCATGCCGCTTTCTCCAGCCGAACTATCAGACATCAACAACCTGGCGATTAGAGCCGCCAAGCAAGCAGGGGGCATTCTTCTAAATTACGCCCAAAAAGGTTTTTCGGTTCATCATAAAAACCAATCTATCAATTTGGTAACAGAAGCAGACCTTCATGCCGAGCAAGCCATAATCGATTTGGTCCAGGAGACCTTTCCCCAGCATCAAATCCTGAGCGAAGAACAGGGGCTCAAAAGGGCTTCGGGCCATGGGACTAAATGGATCATTGATCCGCTGGATGGCA
Source organism: Nitrospirales bacterium (assembly GCA_965223495.1). Lineage (GTDB taxonomy): Bacteria > Nitrospirota > Nitrospiria > Nitrospirales > UBA8639 > Nitrospira_E. The sequence continues at coordinate 3,098,114 of OZ245001.1, forward strand.
CTACCAATTTTGCCCATGGGTTTCCCATGTACAACGTCTCGATCGGTATTGAACATGAAGAATCCTGTATCATGGGAGTAGTGTATGACCCCACGAGACACGAGTTGTTTCATGCCCTACAAGGTCAAGGAGCTACGCTCAATGGCATTCCCATACGAGTTTCGAGGACTCCTAGACTCCATGAAGCCTTACTGGTCACTGGGTTCGCGTATGATGTCCATACCGCCAGGGACAATAATTTAAAAGAATTCTGTGAATTTTCCTTACAAGCCCGCGGTATGCGGCGGACCGGCACCGCTGCCATTGATTTATGCTATATTGCCTGCGGTAGGTTCGATGGGTTTTGGGAGCTCCAATTGAACCCCTGGGACACGGCCGCCGGAACGGTCATCGTGAAGGAAGCTGGTGGAATAGTGACGAATTATGCCGGGGGCCCTTACTCCATTTATGACAACACCATTATCGCCACTAACGGTCACATCCACCAAGAAATGGTAGACGTGTTACAAAAGGTGAGAGGATGCTGAAGGCGTTTTGGATGAAAGAGTCCCCACGGTTTGCACCCTAACGGGCATCGCTTCTCTCTTTCTCAAGTAGGTTCTGCAAGAAGTCGTTGGATGGTTTCTTCGGTTTGTTCATAAGCTCCTTCACCGATTCTCATATATTGAATGGTCCCCTGTTTGTCAATGACATAGAGGGTGGGCCAATAGCGGTTGTGGTACCGACGCCAGTTCCGAAACTCATTGTCGATGGGCACTGCATACGGAATTTGCTTTTCTTCCACATAGTCCTTCACGCGATCGATTTCTTTTTCATAGCTGAATTCAGGAGAATGCACGGCGATTACCACGAGCCCATCCTTCGCATACTTGCGGTGCCATTCCTTTACGTACGGTTCGATGTTTCGGCAATTCCAACATCCAAACGTCCAAAATTCCACCATCACGACTTTGCCACGCAATTGTTCCATTTGTAGGGGCTCGGAATTAATCCAGGTGGGGCTCACAATCTCGGGGGCGTGAGCCTTTTGAGCTTGCACCAAAGAGGATAACGACAGAAAAACCACAGAAACTCCCAGGATTACAAACCTGAATGTCCATCCTTTCGATATTCTTTGCATAATTCCCTTCTCCATTACCAATGTTATTATTTTCTTCCTTTTCGAATTAGTCTTCCAATCGGTTCAGGTATTACAACACTATCCCTGAGTGTAATAAGGGATCCCTTTTTTGTCTTGTCCCGGGTATTTTTCCTTGGGACTCGCTCATGACGCTTTTCTCTGATGGATCCCTGCTAACGACCTGCAGGGATGACTGGGGAAAGGAGGGAGGCTTACCTACAGATGAAAACGGTTTACGCTTACCCCATGTCGTTAAAATCATGCTGGGGATTGCGTTCGCTGGCGAAGTTCTTGGACCACGCGCTTCGGAATAGGACGACTGTTCGTCCGCGACCATCCTGGACCACCATGGCATCGGAAGGGGGTTTAAAGGTAGCGACATCCCCGACCAACCAGGCACTCGATTCATAGGGTAAAACATCGAGTATCGTTTTGACGCGGTATTCCGACTGGAGTCGAAATTCCAACACGTCAAATTGTAATCGCCCAACGGCCCCTACAAAAAACTCCAACCCATCTAAACTGCGTAAGATTTGAATGGTTCCTTCCTTAGCGAGTTGCTCAATACCTTTATCAAACGATTTCCGCATAGTGGTATCTGACGGTCGCACTCGGGCAAAAACTTCAGGCTGAAATTGCGGCAAGGGCTTATAATTAAACCCTTCGGTCAGTGAGATTGTATCTCCAATCTGGAATACTCCGGTATTGATCACCCCGATCACATCGCCCGGGTATGCAACATCCACCGTGTTGCGCTCTTTGGCGATCATACTATGGGGGCGTGAAAGTCGAACGTCACTTTTTGTTCGATGGTGTTTGACGATCATATCCCGATCAAATTTTCCGGAACAGACGCGCATAAAAGCCGTGCTATCCCGGTGACGCGGGTTCATATTCGCCTGCAGTTTAAAGACATAGGCGCTAAAAGGGGTTCCTGCAGGATCAATCAAGCGTTCTTCACCAGAATCCGTATCCGCTAACCGGCCTCGTGCCGCAGGAGCCAAATCCACAAAAGCATCAAAAAACGGCTCGACGCCGAAATTCGTTAAAGCAGAACCAAAAAATACCGGTGTGACCTTCCCATTCTGAAATTCATCCTTGGAAAAAGGATTCCCCGCAATATCCAACAACTCCAGGTCATGAGATAACTGATCCCACACGTAATCCGGCATCCGGCCCTTGACCGAGGGATCATCTAAATCCAGTTCCGTCAACTCGGGCTTTGCCGCTCCCGCGGCGGCCGTCTTGGTGAAGAGTAAGACCCGCCGTGATTCACGGTGGACTACCCCCAGAAAATCTCTTCCGGAACCAATTGGCCAATTCATAGGACTCGCATGGATACCCAGCACGTCTTCTACCTCGGCCATAAGATCTAAAGGCGTCTGTCCGGGAAGATCCATTTTATTGATAAAGGTGAGGACCGGTATTTGCCGGAGGCGGCACACTTCAAACAATTTTCTCGTCTGGGTCTCCACTCCCTTGGCGGCATCGATAACCATGATCGCACTATCGGCTGCGGTGAGAGTCCGATAGGTATCTTCACAAAAATCTTGGTGTCCCGGAGTATCCAACACATTGATCACAGCCTGTTTATAGGGAAATTGCATGGCCGAAGCCGTGATAGAAATACCACGCTCCTGCTCCATTTCCATCCAATCAGACGTGGCCAGCTTGCCACTTTTTCTCGCACCCACCATCCCTGCGGTTCGAACCATCCCAGAATAGAGTAAGAGCTTTTCGGTCAAGGTGGTTTTCCCTGCATCCGGATGACTAATGATCGCGAACGTGCGACGTTTATTGGCAGCGGATTGAATTTCTTGTTTGATTTGAGGGGAGATCATGGGCAATGTCTTTTGTGTATGAATGAACCGCTTTGAGAGAATCCGGGGCGACCAAAGAATTCTCTTGGAGGTCTCCGTTTCATCGCCTATCGAATAGAAGATGAAAGTGAAAGAAGGGCCAAGGCCAAAGTGATAAGACCGGGGCCCACTTATAGATCCCCCAACCGCCCTTGGGCCCGAGCTAAATTTATTCGGGCGGCATTAAAATTAAACAATCCTTCAATCAAATTATCCCGAGCTTGCGCGACCGATGTCTGGGCATCCGTCACCTCAATGTTCGTCGCCACGCCCACCGCAAATCGCTCTCGGGCCAACTCTAATTCCGTGAGGGATAGCTGCAGACCTTCTTCAGCCACCTCCACCTGTTCCTTTGCCGAATGAATCGTCAACAAGGCATCCCGAACCTCCAAGGAAACCTGATACCGGATATCCTGAGTCTTGATCGCTTCTTGTCTGACCAAGCTTCTACTTTCGGCAATTCTCCCCGTCCGTTGCCCTCCATCAAAAATCGGCACACTCATGAAGACTCCAATGCTATCATTCGTGAGCATGTTGGAAATTTCATTGCCGATTAACCCCACATCCCCTGCGGCCTGAATGGAAGGAATCCGTTCACTCTGGACAGAGCTAAGCGTCAGGGCTGCCAATCGTTCTCGTTCTTTTTGCCGCATCAATTCGGAGCGGTTGTCCCGAGCCACTTGCAAGGCTTCTTCGATGGATTGGTCTGGGACTGAAACCATGATCATTTCATCCGTGAGCAAAAGGTCGACGTCGAAGGATAACCCGATCGCACGGATCAGGTTCAAGAGGGCTCGATCCCCCTCGTTTTGAGCGACCAGCATCCGCTGACGCTCATTTTTCAATTGAACGTCCGCTCGAGTCACGTCCAGCCGGGTGGCCATTCCAGCAGCTTTTCGTTCCGCGGCTAATCGCCGGAGCTCTTGATTCAGCTTAACATCGGCCTTTCGGGCTTCAACGGCGGCCTTCGCTCGAAGCGCCTCCAGATAGACAAGCCCTACCGTGGCCATGGTGTCCCGCTTGGTGACTTCAACATCAAGGCCCGCCACGTCCACTCCGGCTTTAGCCGCCCGCCATTTTTGAATGAGGCTGAGACTGAACACATTCTGCGTTAAGGAAGCGCGGGCATCATAAAACTTTATTGGATCCGACACTGCCGGGCTTCCCCCAAAGGAACCAAAGAATAATCTCCGGCGGGAGGCACTCAATTCTCCTGATAGATTTGGCAAAAGGGTACCCAGCTGGGTATCCGCTCTATCCTGAGCTTGGATAATCCGCTCTTTAAACAATCGAACCGTCGGATTTTGATCAACCGCCGCATCCATCGCATCCCGTAAACTCAATCGTAATACCGGAACGTTCGGTTCTTCCATTAAATCACCATTTGCGGCCCAACACTCGGGACTGAGGACCAACATCCCCATCAACACCATCCAAGCCCATGGGACTTTTCCGAACACCCTATGTTCACCATTTTTGTCGTGTCTCACATTCATCGCGTTTCCTTTATGTTCTAAAATCCAAAAACCTTGACACTAGACTTCCTTCACTCAGGGAGAAACAACCGGTTTCATCAGGACCCAATGCCTTCCCGCCTTTTTGAGATCCATCGCCACACTAAATAATGCGGGGACCAAAAATAGGGTAAAAATGGTGGAGAGGACGAGGCCTCCTAAAACAATACTCCCGATCCCCCGATAGAGTTCCGACCCCGCTCCTGAGGAGACGACCAAAGGAAACAGTCCGAATGTGGTGGTCAGCATGCTCATCATGATGGGTCGGAATCGAGTCCTCACCGATTCCGCAATCGCTTGAGTTGAATCCATGGGGTCGACCTCCTCCAAAGCCGATTCATCATATGTCCCCTCACGAGGCTGTCGCCTCATAAAATTTAAGGCCTGATGAACGACCAATATCGCGTTATTGACCACCACCCCCATAAGAATAATAAATCCCAACATGGTCAGGACATCCATTGGTTGATGAGCCACAAATTGATTCACCAGACTTAATCCTATTAACCCTCCAGCGGCCGCTAGAGGCACACTCATGATAATCACGAAAGGATATAAAAAACTCTCGAAAAGGGCCGCCATCAGTAAATACGTGATGATGAGCGCTAATAGGATATTCCATTTCAGGGCATTGTACGTTTGAGTTAAATCATCCGCAGTCCCAGATAACACGATATTATAGAGCCGCCCCAATCGTCCGCTGTCTTTAAGCGGATTGATAACCTCCCCACGCAATAAATCCATCGCTGTTTCAATCGGCATTTCCGGCGGGGGAATCACTTGAATGACGATCGACCGTTCCCGTTCAATATGATTGATCTGCTCTGGGCCAGGAACTAATTCAACTTCTGCCACCGCTCCCACCGTCGTTAGACGCCCCGCAGGGGTGTAGATGGGGATCATTTCCAAGTCTTGGGTTCGAGTAGAATACCGATCTTCTCCCCGAACGGTTAGGTCAATTTCATCCCCTTCAAACTGGTAATCACTCGCTTTGGCTCCATCCACCAACGCATCAATCGTAAATCCCAATTCTTGGTTCGTGAGTTGAAGGTCCGCCGCCCGATCCCTTCGAAGTTGGACGTGTAACTCTGGGGTCCCCAAATCAAGGCTGGGTTTCGGCCGAATCTGCCCCTCCGGGATGAGCCCTTTAACCTGTCTGAAAATTTGTCCTCCAAGCCCCAACAGGGTGGAAAGATCAGGTCCGGTAATTTCCATATCAATATTCCGCCCTTCTCCCAATCCTCGCTGAAACAAACTTCGTTGCGTGATAATGGGAATGACACCGGGTAGGTCGGCCACCGCTCTCCACATGACAGGGAGTAAGTCCTTAACCTGCCCATCATCTCGGGTTCGTGCCCCCATAAAAACTGTGCGTCCCGCGGCCACGTAGAAAAAATTTCTGATGCTCGGGCCATCGAGCTGAGCTTCTGCCTCCGACCCCGATTCCACTGACCAATACGGGCGGAGAACGGACTCAATCTGTTCTCCCATCTTCACATAGGTATGAGTATTGTACCCGGGAGGTGGAAGCAGGATGCCAAAAACCAGATTTCGATTTCCGGTTGGCAAATATTCAGCTTTGGGAAGAAGAAGCCAGGCGACCAAGACGGGTATGGCGATCAAACCCCCAATGGTGGCTAAACGAAGGGTGGGATTCGCACACACACGATACACCGCAGCCCCCACTCGATCGGAAAGGACATGTCGCTTCCTTGAAGTGGATTCTCTCGTCAATGCGCCGGTTTCCGGATTATAGCCAAGGTTTTCACCTGTCGGTTGGTTCCCCTGTGAAGCATGATGAGTCGTCAAAATTCTGGCCGACAAACTCGGAATGACTGTAATAGAGACGATGAGACTCAATCCCACCCCCGAACTGATCGCGATGGCGATGTCCCGAAATAATTGTCCCGACTGTTCTTCGATAAAGACGATGGGAATAAAAACGGCAATAGTCGTGAGCGTACTGGCCAAAACGGCGCCCCAGACTTCCAGGGTGGCATCGTAAGCCGCCTGAACGAGAGATTTCCCGGCCTCACGGTGCCGATAAATATTCTCCAATACCACGATAGAGTTATCCACTAACATCCCGGCGGCAAAAGTCATTCCAGCCAAACTAATGACGTTTAAGTTTCGTCCTAATAACCATAACGCGATAAAGGTGCCCATGATGCTTATGGGGATGGCCAGCCCAATCACCAACGTGGTACTCCCGGTCCGCAGAAAGAGATATAAGACCAAGACGGCCAGGAAACTCCCAACGAGGAGGTTTTGTTGAACTAACGTGAGGGAACTATAGATATAATCCGTTTCATCATACACTTGAAAAAGAGTAAACCCTTGGGGGTGCAACTGCTCCTCATTGAGTTCCCGAACCGCTTCCCGTAAGCCTTTCATAATTTCAAGGACATTAGCCCCAGTTTGCCGAATGGCATTGACAGCAATACAAGTCTCTCCGCGTTGCCGTACGACGTGGGCAGCATCTTTGTAATCCAATTTGACCGAGGCCACATCCCGAACGTACACGGGAGCCCCATCACGCCGTGCCACGATCACAGCCTCAATATCTTCGGGACCTCGATATTCCCCCACCGTGCGGACGACATACGATCGCTTGCCTTCGTCAAAATCTCCGGCGCTAAAATCGCGATTTTCCCGGTCTAGAGCTCTGGCGAGGTCAGTAATAGTCAACGACCGAGCCGCGAGCTTGGCCGGATCCACCAAGACCTGCATTTCACGTTCCCGACCACCATAAACGTTTGACGCCGCCACCCCGGGAATCCGTTCAAATCGGGCCTTGATGACATCCTCGGCATAGTCCCTCATGGAATCGATGGGGATGGGATTGTTCTCAAGGGGATAAAACACAAACCAGCCGATCGCGGCCCCGGCCGTATCCGCACTACTGATGACAGGCTCATCGGCTTCTAACGGGTAGGATTTCACCTGGTTAAGTCGATTCGATACACGGAGTAGAGACGCGTCTAAATTGGTGCCGGGAGGAAATCGTAGAATAATCTTCCCACTTCCAAACGAACTCTCAGAGAACATGCGTTCCAGACCCTCGACTCCTTTGAGTTGCTCTTCCTGTTCTTCCACGATTTCCCGTTCGACTTCGTGGGGGCTGGCCCCTCGCCACTTTGTTTGAACGGTCACTTCTCCCTTTGTCACATCCGGTGTTAACTGAATAGGCAGACGAAGCAAGGACACCGTCCCAAATAGGACAATAAGCAGGACACCCACAGTCGTGGTCACTGGATAGCGAATCGCAAAATGAATGAGGTTCATGTGGGCGGAGTCTCCTCGAGCACTCGAACTGGCTGGCCTGGAAACAGTCGTTCGTTGCCCTCAACGACCACAAACATGCCAGGATTCACCTGGCCTTTGACTTCCACTTCATTCTGCACATGATTAAGAGAGGAAATGGGAATTTGAGTCGCCACTCCCTCATTGAGAACAAACACAAATTCCTGTCCTCCACGTAGCACTAAGGCATCTTTGGGAACCACCACCGCTTGGCGTGCCTTCCCCACTTTGAGCGTAATACGTGACACTAATCCACTTTTTATCCGGAGATTCGAATTGGGGAGCTCGACTTTGACTGGAAAGGTTCGTGCATTCCGGTCAGCCTGGGCCACGACCGAAAACACTTTTCCATGGGCTTCAAACTCTGGAAGGCTGTCAAAGGTCGCGGTGACCAGGTCACCCACTTGAACGTCCCCCACATACCTTTCAGGTAATGGCACTTCAATTTGTACTCTGGAGAGATCCACTAATTCGGCGATAGGCCCTCCAGGCTGAATCCATTGCCCAACTTCAGTGAATTCTTGGGTTACCCACCCGTCAAAGGGAGCCACAACCCTGGCTTTCTGGAGTTGATCCCGAACTCGTAACATTTCAGATTCTAATTGAGCCACTCGTTGCGCCAAAGCCACCTCCTGTGCGATGGCATCGTCAAATTCCTTTTGAGTCACCAATTGTTTGGCGAAGAGGACCTTGACCCGTCCAAGGTCTTTTTGGGCTTGTTGGTACCGGGTTACAGATTCCCGGTGTGTGGCTTCGGCCGCATCCAGTTGAATGGTTAACGTATCCGTTCGCAAACGGGCTAATACCTGGCCTCGTTTTACCGCCATCCCCTCTTCCACGGGGTACGATTCGACGAGTGCGGCAATTTCTCCTGCCACGACACTTCGCCGCCACGGCTCAACCGTCCCCACCAATTCCACTTGTGTTTGAACCGTACGGGAAACCACTTCGGCCACACGGACGGGGCTGGGAGGCCGACCTTCGGGTGGTTGGGCCGCCTGTTGTTCACTACATCCCCATCCACCACTCAAGAGCAGAATCAGGGCGCATCCGCATTTCCAATAGTGTTGAAACATTACCGTCCTGCTATCGACCTTCTTCCCTCAACACCGGCTGTTCAATTCCACCAAGAATGAGAGAACCAAGCCACTCCCCTTTATCCACGAGAGATTCATGAGGCTCTGCCTGTAAAATCCAAACATAGATCGTAGAATTCAACATGCCATGAAAGGCAAGAGACGTATCCTTCGGGTTCACATTTCGAAACTCCCCAGCAAGAATTCCGTTTTGGATGAGATTCGCGACCAACTCAATTTGGGCCAAATACCGTTTCCATACGCGTTCCCCGAACGCGCTTTTCACCGTCCACTCAAATCCACTCCATTCCGAAACATATATCCGAAAGAAGTCCCGATTCTGATCCGCAAATGTCAGCTTGACCTGAATGACCGCACGTAATTTTTCAGCCACCGACGAACCTGATTGAGTCGCCTTCTCCAAAAGACAGAGCAATTCTTCAACCTTGTTTTCAACCAATGAGATATAGATCTCTTCTTTACTTTTAAAGAATCGATACACGGTTCCCATTGCAAATTGAGCTTCTTCGGCAATTTCGGCCATACTCGTTTTAAAAAACCCATATTGCGAAAACATGCGTTCGGCTGCCGCGAGAATCTCTTCCCGCCTAGCTTCATATTCTCGTTGTTTTCGTAGAGATCGTTGATCGGACGTAGTTTTCATAGAATGACACGAATCCCTTGATGTAGAACTATTATTCTAAATCATGAATCGCTATTCTACAATATAGAACCGCCATTCATTTTCTCAGACAATGGCCGAGATGGGAATAAAAAAATGATGAAGATTCGAAAACTCCGATTCAGAGGTTCCGGAAAGAATTTCTTGAAGGAAGGGAATTCTTATTGAGGGGACCGCCAGGACCGAGGTCTAGCGGAAAATGGGGGGGAATGTAAGTAGTTTATTTTATTCCATTAATTCATCCAGGAACGTATCGGAAGTGAAGGAAAATATTTCTATCTAGGGGGCGTGGATTGAAAAATTTGATTCCCAGTTTCACTCTTTAGGAGTTATGGCAAGATTAACGTTAGGACACCATAATGGCTTCTTCCTGGGGAGTACCTCCAGATACTCCACCAGACACGATAAACGCCATAACATCGGAACTTTCGGCCTCTAATGGACGCACCTGCTCTTTGGGGAAAATGAGCACATTTCCCGCAAAGTTATACGATTGAGGGAAATACACCGCCACATGATCGAGTAGTCCTAAAAAATCCAAATCTGTGCGCGTCACAAACCCTACGGCTTCTCCACATCCACCCGGCGGGAGGGATACTAATACTGGTTGATCAAAACGGCGCTTCTCACCCATAAACGCCGCAATAAGATCTTTAATTGAGGTATAGAGCAGTTTGACGAACGGGGCTTTATTTAGCACACGCTCCATCGCATCCAGTATCTTTTGGACAAACACCGTCGAGGCGTACCGCCCAGTTAAGGTGATTAATCCCACGGTTATCAGGAAACCAACACCCGGATATTTGATATTTAACCACCCATCAATGGTCTGAAGGACTAACCACGCCACATAGAGCGTTGTCACCACTGGCACCAATATTAATAAACCCTCAAAAAAATTCCGGGCCAAGTCATTCATATTAATATTTTGCCAAAATTTTGGTCTTTTCCATTCCATACCTCTTCTAGGCCCCCAAGCAAAAGGTGAATATGAGTCTCCCCACGAGGAATGTACCCAAGTCCCCCACGTCACACAAGTTTAGGAACTTTTCAGGGGGATGGTTACAGAAGGGAAAGGGTTCCAGTACAATTCCTTCATCACTTTATCACGAAGGAGAGAACTTATGGCACAAAGTCAGTCCGGATCCGGGTCCTCCTCAACACAGACCTCCTCCAACTCCCCGGAAACTGAAATTTTACATGTGGTCATTCAACGGGACGGAAAACAGGTTAGTGCAAAATGGGGGTTACATCCCAACCTTAAGGAAGAATTAAAACCAGAGGAATGGAAGGAATTGACGGAAATCATGGGGAAAGTCACCACGTTGGTTGGCAACAGATTTTCCCAAGTCCTCAACCAAGCCGAAGAAGAAGTCTCGGGCACGGCATAAATGCCCCAGCAGAAAGGTTTGCCATCCGCCTGTTTCAAGCGCATAGATAAAGTCAGTGGAGTTTCTCTTACTGTATTCCAGAGAGTTCAGAGATTATTTCTAAAAGTCCCTTCCACCTAACTCTAAAGAACTGAGGCTGACCAGTCACTCGAGATTTCCTCTTTTATGAATCCATGACCGCTTCCTATAACTTCCTTACCGCCCCCTCGACTTCCACCGGCTTTACCCGTAAAATTTTACCTTGAATCTTTCTACCAGGTCCTTGATGAACATGTCGTTACTGGAACGAGCCATTCGAATAGCCACCGAGGCCCACCAGGGACAGGTGGACAAAGCGGGTGCCCCCTACATTCTCCATCCCCTTCGGGTCATGCTGCAGGTGAGAAGTGAAGACGAACGCATAGTGGCGATCCTCCATGATACCATTGAGGATTCTTCTCTCACCTTTGAGGATTTACGACAAGAAGGATTTCCCCCCCACATCTTGAGCGCTCTTACCTGCCTCACAAAAATTTCAGGTGAATCGTACGAACAGTTTGTTGAACGGGTAAAGCCCAACCCTCTTGCCCGAGAAGTAAAAATTGCCGACATTCGAGACAATATGGATCTTTCTCGCCTACCGGCCGTTGGAGAAAAAGATCTCCAACGCCTGAGGAAGTATCATACCGCCTTAAAAAGCTTACTGGAGTTTTCACCATAACAAGTCATTTTTGTCGGCAAAGACCTTGCGGGATCGACCCCCCATAAATTTCTCCACTTACATCTTGTATCATCTCCCTAAGGACAGAGTATCCGTCCTACCTGGTGGGAAGTGGTTTTATCCTCCGCTTCCGACCCAAGAATGTCTTCCGGGCAGAACGGTTACGGCATGCTGGGACATTAGTGAGTTACCCCAAAGCCGAAGATGGGATCTATAATGGTCGACAAAATTACGCCGAAGCATTGGACGGGAAACCAATAAAAATTTTCAATTCTCCCTGATGAATCCTAACAACCACATTCCTGAAACTTTCCTGAAAATCTCCGTATTCACCCATCATCTCCAATATCTATTGAAGTATTGCTGACCATGAAGGAACAAGTTCTACGCCCCAAAAAGGGTCAACGTTTTCGCTCTCGAAAGGACCTACAGATTGGTGGGGTCGTAACCTTTTCAGCCCCCTATACCGGGAGCTTTGAAGGAGTCTTACCAAAGGGGGAAGTACTCATAGTGGAGTTCGATCCTCCTCCGAACGCTACGGGAGTCTATTTACAACCGGTAAACTATGCGCCATTGGAAATGCGACTCATTTCTACTGAAGATCGCAGCCATCCCAAATATGACAGCTATGCGATCTCCCTCACCTTCGAATCCCTGGCCAAGGATTTTGAACTGTTACGCTCCTCGACCAACCATTAAAATTTGCCCTCATCCGATCTATCCCGTTCCCGTTCTTGGCGTATTTCTTCTTTGAGAGCCTGAATGGCTAACACAGAATCTTGATTTTCTAAACTCGGAATAAAAACCCTATGGAGAGGAATTGCACCTGACCGATCTGAGAATTGGCCTTCACCCTCAGCTTCCCAGAAACCTCTCCAGGCCTACACACCTTATTATGAGTTCGCGCGATTAAAAAAAAATTCCACGGTAGGACGTCCTCCGTTCATCTCTCTCATCTGGAGCCCCATATTTCTCTCTCAACGAATGAATCAACTCTTCTATTGGTGGTCCGTGCCAAAGTTCTTGGCGATAGCCAAGCCGACACAAGATGAATTCGGTCGCCTTCGACGTGAACGAAGGTATAAAGGTAGTCCCTCCTTGAGTTTGACGATCAATTTTTTATTAAACAGGTCGAAGGAGCTATATAAATTTAACTTTTAACTAAGACCATGGATGTGCTATCCTTGGAAGTATGAGCAATGCCTATAGTCTTGATCTACGCCAACGAGCCGTGGCCTATGTGCTGGAAGGGGGCCAGAAACCGGAGGCCTGCCGCATCTTTCAAATTGGGCGGGATACCCTGTATCGGTGGCTCCGCCAATATCAGACCAAAGGAGAGCTGGCGCCAAAACCTCGGGGAAAATATGCCTCCCGCAAACTGGACGACGCGGTGCTCGCTCAGTACATCGCCGATCATCCCGATGCCACCCTCGAGGAATTGGGGCAGCGGTTTTCGGTCAGCGCGGTGGCGATTTGGAAAGCCTGTCGCCGCCTGCAGATCACGCGAAAAAAAAACGCTGCGGTACGCCGAACGCGACGAGCAAGCTCGCGCACAGTTCCAAGCGGAGCTGGCCGACGTGGACCCCACAGCCCTTGTCTATCTTGACGAAAGTGGAGTCGATGACGCGCTGCATCGCCCTTCTGCGCGGGCGCCACGCGGCACGCCGGTGTTGGGAGAGGTCTCGGGTACGCACACGCACCGCATCAGTCTCATTGCCGCCCTTCGGGAGTCGCAGCTGCTGGCCCCGATGCGCTTTGAGGGCTATTGTGACACCCTGGTGTTCAACGCCTGGCTGGAGCAAGTCCTGTTGCCCGAGCTCCGGCCTGGCCAGATCGTCCTGATGGATAACGCATCCTTCCATAAATCCGCCAAGACCCAGGAGCTTATCGCCAGCCAAGGAGGCACCGTGAAATATCTGCCGACGTACTCACCGGATCTCAACCCCATCGAACCCCAATGGGCGATTCTCAAAGCCCGGTTGCGGAAACACAAACGACCCAACCAATCGCTGAGACAAGCGATCGATACCATCTTTGCTCTGTACTAATGAAAAGTTAATTCACTATATTTTTTCAATGATGGAGTCCATTCAGCTTCCTCGATCTCTACAACCTTTTTGACCTCTTCTACCTTTACCCAAAACTAGACTTCACGTAAGTCAAAATGGCTTCGTGTGAGAGGTAGCCGTCGGCCTTAATTCCGACCAACCTCCCGTTGGGCCTTTTTGGCTCGGGCTTTTTCGTCCACCGCTTGAGGAATCTCGTACCCTCGCAGATCCTTGTCACCTCCGGGGGTGAACACCACCGTCCCTCTCGCCAAGATAGGTTTGAAAGCCGTCTGATAGGGGTTTTGCCCTTTTTGAACCCCATAACCCTCCGGCAGGATCTTCACGTCATAACCCTGTACATCCTGACAAACCGCTTTGACACAATCACCAGGTAACAACATCCGCTCCTTGACGACTTCTTCATTCAACATTGAAAAATCGTCCGGGACAACGACATATATCTGGGGTAATCCATGGAACGACAGTTCCAAGGGACCGATTGAAGACAAGCCCTTGTACACCCACACCGTCCCTGGATCAGTAATCTCTCCAGAAATATCGATGAGAAAGTCTCCCTCCTCAAGAACCTGAATGGGAAAAGAGAAGGGGTCCGGTCCCAAATACACACCGTTGCGAAACACCCCTTCCCAACGAGCTGGATAATCATCCCGTTTCCCCCGCGAAAGGACCGCCTTCCCCTCTCCGTCAGCCAAACAGTTTTTGGTTTTCCCTTCATAGTGCATTCCATCCTTATCAGAAAAATCCTGAAGAAGGACGCGCACGTTCTTTTCGACGTCCACCAGAAAATAGGGACGGCCAGCTTTTCTGACATGCATATCATGAAACCCGATCCGATAGGTGACACCAGAAAGGTCCTTGGGATGATAGACGGGATACTCAATGGAATTTTGTAAAATTTTGATCTGCTCTTGGACGATCAGGTCGGTCGCTCGATTCAATTCCTCCCTCGAAAGTGCTCGTTGCCCCTGTTGTCGAAACTGTATACCCTTTGGATGGCCACGTTCGGCTGCCAGACTAAACATCACGAAGGCCCAGATTTCATCTTGATCCATACCCTGCCCTTCAAAAAAACAATGCCCCAGGTATACCATAGCTTCAGCATTTCCCTTGTACGCAGCCTTTTCCCACCAATACGCGGCTTTTGAATAGTCGTGAGGTACCACCTCTCCTTCTGCAAACACCAGCCCTAGCCGGACTTGGACTTCAATTTCGCCAGAAAGAGCCAGCTCTTCCCACATCTGCATTGCTTCACCTACGTCCCCCCGCTCGATCAGTTTTTCTCCTTCAACGACCTTAGGGTGGGAATCTTGTGATTGTTGTTCTTCCCAGAACATGAAGTTTTTTACTCCGCGTGAGAGCACAGATTGTAAAAAAAATGTCACCAAGCGTCAGTTTGGGAAGCGGCCGGATTCCCACACTCAACGCTCATATTGTATCCCCAGACGGGGCATGGGAAAAGGCGGGAACTCATTATCGATCCTGCGCTTAAAAACCTGCGCTCATACTTCATTTTGCCCTATCGATTGGAGTGCTTTAGGTTTTCTGAAGAATATGACAAAACATTCCCTGCAATCCCGAGGGACTCGCTTAATTCGTGGAGAAGGGGAGCTCCGACCAAAAAGGGAGCGTCAGAATGACGCTTAAAATTCGTCGAGGCCAACTCAAGGATTTGTGGTTTTTCTTGATTCACCCTGTGTAAGACTGCCTGAAGCCTACCTCCAAACGACGTCGAACTGGAAGAGCTATCGCTGCCCGAAGATTCTACCTTCCTCCCCTGAAACTCCAAGCGGTTGATTCGATGGAACGGGATTACGCGTGTCCGATACCAGCTGGTCATGCGTAGTTCTCGTGTCTCCCAATCGAATACGACTTTCCTGGGTCGAACGTGCCAGATCGCTAAGATAGCCAATCCTCCGATTAGCAACCCAAAAATTCCGATGACGACTACCGGCAACCATTTACTCTGGAAGTCTTCTCCCTCAAAGAGGTTGATATACGCCAAAAGAGGACCGATCAGCACAAGAAGCGTGAAGGGGAAGGCCAGCGGAATAGCTAAGGAAAACCGCCGGTGAAACTCTACTCGTCTTCCTGGAGACCATTCCCCCAATCTGAGATCCCCTTTCCATTGAGCAGGATCGAAGGGAGGAAGTCGGGCTTCGGACAACTCAGGACCAGTATAGAGATCCGGAGAAGGAAAATCTCCCACAGGTGATTGTCCGGATAGGAGGTCCAATCCAGGTTGAGGATCTCGAGCAAATCGAGCTCGGTATCCCACATGTGGGATTGAAAAAACTTTTCCATAGGGCAGTTGAATCGCTTGTGCCAGTTTCCAGGCGAAATTGGCCCCCGCTTTGGCCGTTTCGATCCCTTGAATACTCACACGAAAGGTCTTCCGTTCCAGTGCACCTTTTGTTGATAGCAACAACAATTCCAACCGAAACCCTTTCATGAACGACTGAGAATAGGGAGGGAACTCGGGTTTTTCATGATCCCTGTTTTTCCATAACGTTCGTACTACCTCCGGCAAGGATGCGAACGAGGGTGGGCCGTCTTGCAACGTGAGGCCGACACATTTTTCTATAGGAACTACTTGCTCACGAGTCCAACCCCATGCACGAAAATGAGACCAGCGTATTTCGCCTTTCATGCGATTCACACTCAATGTCTTAAGCCCTACGCCTGGTTGCCAAAACCTATAGATGGCCCACCCAATGGCCACCCACACACCGATACCCACTAGAATCTCCAATACCCATGCCAACAGACTACCAATAATTCCCCACTGATTTCCCCAACCCCAAATCTCTTCCATCCCCTGAGTCAGGACAACCTCAATCGTTTCCCATCCCAACAACAAAACCAAGATCACATCCCAGACCACTGGACCTATGACAAAGAACACAAGAGTCATGCCAACAGAGGTGAGGAATCGATAGTCTTTTGTTCCCTCCAAAACCACCCGATAGCTGGGATGATTCTCGATGATACGTAACGCCATGTGCCTCAAGAATTAGGTTGGTACGAACGAGGAATTTCTCATGAGACCTCGGAGAGCTCAGATCTCTTTTCCTGGGCTTGCCCATAGGGTACACTGAACCAGCATTCAATCGGTAGAGGCATCGCCCAAGGCAAAGGTATCGTCACCGATGACATACGAGAGTTTCCCATCCCGGAGGCTTTCCTCGAGTTTCCTATGGTCAATTTTGAGGAATCTCTTTCTCACCTGGCTGCTAATAACAGGGATTTCACAAAGTTTTTATGGAGGAATCGGAATGTGTGCGATGGAGCCAAAATATGAGGCGGAGGCCTTGGAATGGGAAGTAGATAAAGCCCTTGAGCTTCAAGCCGGAGCACCCGAAGTCCTCGACATTCGTATTACCTCAAGGGAAATAGTCCCGCCGAGTCAAGAGGCCCGCGAAACCGAAGTTCGGGTCGCCACGACGGTCAAGATTGAAGCCGTGGTTCTCGACGTGATCCGTAGTGCAACCGGATTGCAGCCTGAGGATACCATCCACATCACTTTTCAGACTTGGGAATATGGAGATGGAGCGGCTGGAGGCATGATCCATAACCCCTCACAGCCCTCGGCTGGCACGCAGGTTCGGGGCTATTTGCAAGCCACACAAGATTCCGCTAATCAGGCACACACATTTGGTATTGCCGCTTCCATTTTAAGTCTGGATTCCCATTGGTCCAAAGAGGACAATTCTTCGGGGCTCTTGGAACACTATCAAAAAATGATCAACGACATGCGGGCCTACTAAGAGACCCTCCGTCACTCCCCTTTCTTTTCCTTCCATGGTGGAACAAGCTTCTGCTCCCCGGGCCGTAATCCCCCAAGGTGCTCGACAATATCATCATATTGAGGATGTGGAGGAGAAAACCGGAGCTGGGTGTGTCCTTTTGCACCGGTTTCAGGATCGATGGCATATAATTGAAGCAGCAATTCCCCATCAGATAGCATCCTTGCCTCACCAATCGGCTTTTGTTCGGCAGGTTGGGAGGGTGTACCGGCGTCCCCAGAATTTTGATTCATCGAATGATTCTCTTCAGGAATATATTCATTGAGCCGTGCCCCTTGAACCCCCGATGTATTCTTCTTGAATCGACCTGGAGCCAAGGCTCAATTTACTTTCCATATCCATAAGTCATTGAGGGCAATACCAACACATACAGGAATCTTGAAAAGCCCAGTCTACCCATACGACATCTGCTCGGCGCCGATTACTTTTGATTCTTAAGTTCGTGTGCAACTTTCTTCTCTGACAGCTAATGATGCTCGAAGCTCCATCAAAAGGGTACCAAGCCGATTCTGACCAGCTCCATATTTACCCAAACCCCAGTAACTATCAAAAGGAGAATTTTCAAACAACGGAGTATCACCCGTACTCAAAAGCAATTTCTTCAGTTGGGGATTCTGGAATTTTTTTCCTAGCCCATACCGCATGACTCGCTCTTTCACTTCTTCCCAATCGTCTCGAAGCGGGTAGGTTCGTGAATTTCCGAGTTCCTTCGCCTGTTTCGGGGTAGAGGCCCGTCTGATTCGTTCCCGATAGCCTGCCGCCGCAGTCCCAATAACCTTCTGGGCCTGATAATAATGCTCAACCGTCCGCCAAAAGACCCCTTGGTCTTCAAACCCATAGGGTGAAAAGTTTGACAATTCATAGAAGGCATCATTTTTCGAAAAAAAATAGATCGCTTCCATCAACAGGTCCTCATCAAATGTCTGGATTTATCTTACCTTTGCCCTTGATCATTCATTAATTTTGATTCTAGCCCCTTGGGATCGAGTAAAGGCACGGGTAGCCATCGTTTTAATTCATACAATAACGATCCTCTCCGTTTAAATAATTCAATGGGAATATCTACGGCAACCCCTGGTCTCAAGAGTAGGGTCACACAAATCCACCCGGAAGTGCGTTTGATGTGATGCATCCCCAATGTGGCTTGTTTGATCGCCTGCCACGGAATGAATCGTGGACCGCGCCAAGTCCACACCCGAAAGCCGGTATCCGTAAAGGAAAATCTCCGCGCATTAAAAATTAGTTGGAGACATACCACCCAAAAAATGAAGAGCATGAGGGCAATGACTACCGCAGCATCAATACGATCCTCCCAGGTCGTCAATTCGAGGGCTTGCGATCCCAACTCCTGGTACATCACAAAGCCCATGGTCCCAAACATCCCACACCAAAGGATGAACCACCCCCATCCCGTTTCCGGCTTAAAGTCCATTTCCTTCACGTTTCGTTTCTCGGAGAATTTCCATTGGTTAAACCCGTCTACTCTACTTAAGAAAACCAGAGGCCCTCAGTAGCTATCATGGGTCCTGTGAAGGTTCCACGGTGGACATTCGTAGACGCCCGTCAATGACATCGATCGTTATGAGCCGCATGGGAATCCTTCCTTGTGCCCCACGTGCATTTTCGAATCCCCCAAGGACAAGATATTGTTCCCCGGGGAGAACTTCACCGAGAATGACTAGTTTGGTCGAAACACTCCACACCACCTGTCCTTCCAGACTCATTCGTGTGATTTGCCAAGGGCTATTCTCCTCCAGGGTTGGCTTACTCAACACCATAACGGAAGGGGGAGAGTTCAGTCGCCAGGTATATTCCGTCCTCTCCACGACGCTCCTCCGCTTCAACAGCCCCCCCTTAATGAACCGGGTCTGGTTGATTGTCTGAATATGATCCAGATTTAACTCCAATTCATTTCGTTGGGCATTGTGAAGATAAGGTACGCGATAGAACATTCTGGCCACATCCCAGTAGGGTTTGGATTGGTGGGCTATATCAGATTTCGAAAGCTTATTTTTTTCTTCCGGGGAAAGCAGGGCATACCAGGCTTCTTTATCACGGAGACTTTGATGTAAATAATCGTTATAGGTCGTCCCCCAAAGGCTTTTTCCATCCGACTCGGCTATCTGAAAAAGAGACTTCGCCTTGCCATACCAGACTTTTCCACACTCGACGATTCCATTGGAGGTTTGATGCTGAGTCCAGTCTTGACGACAGTCAAGTGCAGTCGACTTCATGTTCTCATCCACCAACTCCCTGAGAATCCATTCCTGGGGAGAGACGATAAAATAGCGTGCGTCCAAACTCTGGAAAATCAGGGTATCGAGACGCGCTGATACCCGAAAAAATTTAGAGGAATTGGGAAACACCCCTCCGAAGGAAGCATTGGTCGAACGAAGAGTCTCAGAATCAGCGACAAGCTCGAGGGTCTTGAGATCACGGACCTCGAGTTGTTCATTCCAAAGCCACAGGTAATTTCCAGCGATACCAAGTATTTCTGAGGGCTGCCCCCGTGAATAACGATCGCCAAGAATCTCCTCCGCGAGAATGGATCCATCTTGGGATTTTCGGCTTTGGAGAGTGTAACGTCGAAATGTGGTTTTCTCCCAAGGAAGAAATTTGGTCAATCGTAATTCATGAATCACTTTTTCGGTTAATAAATATACGGTCTGATCTTGGTCAACCTTGGCATTCCACAACCCTCCGATTAGTTCAGGTGGAGAAGTGTCTTGCAGCTCAAGAAATTTTGCCAGAATGGCTCCGAGTACAAACATGACACTTAATGCCCCCAGGACAACCAACCCACCAATTACTGGGTGTCTCCTCTTATCTGGTGTGGCAGTCATGTACACCTCTCTGGCTTCATAGGAAGGCTCTCAAATCACCCCATTGGCTAGTCACATATTAGGTTGAAATAATTCCTTTAACCGACAAGTACAATGATCGCCTTTTGCCCATTTGCTTAGTTTAAAGGGCCAAAAGGGGGAGAAACAAAAAACCACGATATGGACGGATGTCACAGAATGCACAACAGGAAATTTCCGACACGATTTTTTCTTGTACAAGAAAGATTGTCACCACGGTGAATTCCCAAACCACCTTGGGAATACTAGAGAAAAATGGGTTGACATGGAACCGGTTTTTTTCGGGAGGTCTTCCTAGGCCTATAATTGTACATTCGCTGTTTCGTGAAAACTACGCTCTTAGCATGGGAATAGCGAGGAAATTCAGATTGATGATTACCAACTTTGTGTGGCTGAGACACGTCGGTCGGTTGTACCGAAACGTGCTGAAATTCATTAAAGCAAGTTCTATTGAATCTTTGGTGTGGTGTTACCCTTGGGTCTTTATTTCGACTGATGTGGGTTCATTGGGATTTGGATCCCATCCCCCCCCCACAGCCTTATACAGGGCAACCATATCAGTTAGTCGGGCTCGCTCGGTTTGTACCAAAGCCAGTTCTGCCCTTAAGACCGTCCGCTGGGCTTCTAACACATCCAAATACGTCACTAACCCCTGTCGATAGCGGATATCAGCTAACTCCCGGGCTTCCTGGGCCGCCTGAACTTGTTGTTGTTGGTGTTGTATTTGAGTTCGTCGAGTTTGTAAGGCGGTGAGGATATCGGCCACTTCTCGAAAGGCATTTAATACGGTCTGGTGATAGTGTTCTAACATTTGTTGGTAACGGGACTCGGCAACATCCAATCTAGCCTTATTGGTATAGCCCTCGAATATTGGCAGGGAAATAGACGGACCCACGCTTAAATTTCGGCTCCCCCAGTTGAACCATTGTTGGAATTCACTCGTTTGATAGCCCCCGGTACCCGTAAGGGCCACCGTTGGGAAAAAATAGGCCCGTGCTTCTCCGATCCTGGCATTCGCAGCCTTGAGGGTTTCTTCTGCTTCAAGAATATCTGGACGCCGTTGTAGCAACTCGGCGGGCAATCCGATAGGAATGAGAGGTTGAACTAGAACTTCCCGAAGGGGAGTGGAACCCAAAACTAAGACATTCGGCTCCAACCCACATAGCACTTCCAGTTGATGCTGTTGCACAGACCGTTCACGACGAAGCTCGGGAACTTGAGCCGCCGTTTCCGCGACCAGAATTTCCGCGCGCCTCACATCTAATTCGGATACGAGTCCCGCTTGAGCTCGTGAACGAATGATAGACAACGAGTCTTTTTGTAAGGCCAAGTTATGTTCGGCTATTTCCACCAATTCATCCAGTTCTCTTAACCGAAAATAGGTATGCCCCACTTCGCTGACCAACGATAAAACAACCCCCCTCCAGTTCATTTCGTTTGCCCAAGCTTCCGCTGAAAATCCTTCTTGCGAGCGACGAATTCTTCCCCAAAGATCCAATTCCCATCGTAAATCTAGCCCCGTATCCCAGATATTAAAATTGGCCCCCGGAGGAGCAAACCCTTGAGCAGACCCTCCTGTCGGAGCCACCAGTATCGTCTCCGATCGCCGCACTCGTCGATAGGATCCTTCAAGAGAAAGATTCGGGTACAGGCCTGCTCCCGCCCCCTTGGCAATCGCCCGAGCTTCCATGATTCTGTACCCCGCTTGACGAACGTCGTGATTGCCATTCACCGCCCGGTTAATTAATTGATTCAATTCCTCGCTCTGGAAGGCTTCCCACCAACTCACTTCTGGGCCATGGTCTGAGGACACGGGCAACGAGGAGACATCTCCCTCCAATGACAAACTGTCCCAGGTGGTTGGGACATGCCGTTCGGGTTGTTGGTAATCAGGCCCGAGCAAACACCCAGAAATCCCAAAGGTCAGTCCCACTATACAGGTCCAATGTTTCAATCTAGTCCGCATCATCCCAATTGACATTTTTTCATCTCCAACACCAAAGCACCGGCCAATTTCCGCAAGATAATGTCCAACCCTATCGCGTCGGATCGAGGGATTTTCGTTCGATGAAAACATCAACTTGCTGTCCTACGTACACCGGGAAGGGGGGCTTTTCAAAACGGTAGATGAGTTGTAAAACCCGAGTATCTACCCGTTCTTGATTATTCCCGGTCAAAGACCGTTTGGGCACAATGTATGGTTCTATGCGATCAAACGTCAGGGGGATCGCCTGATCGGTATAGCCTTTTAAATAGGCCACCGCCGAACTCCCGGGGACGACTAAGGGAGCATTGACTTCATCGATATCGGCACGGACTTGTAAGGTCTCCGTATCCCCTAAAATCATCAACGGATCCCGTGAGTTGACGGTCGCATACTCTCCTTCACGAATATTGACTTGAAGGATGGTGGCATCCCGAGGAGCCTGAACCGTTAACCGGGCCAATAGCGCTTGTACTTCATTCCTTTCGGTCTGAGCCAACTTTAAATCCGCTCGAGCTCGAATCAATCCCCGTTTAGCCGCTTCGACATCATGCCATTTTCGTCGGACATCGTCTTCACTGACAGCACGTCGATCCGTGACACCCTCCAACCGTCTTAATTGGTCCTGCAGGTCACGAAGACGAATATCCTGTTCCGCGATGCGAGCGATCGCCGAAGGAATCGCATCGATTTTTGTCTGTAACCTTGCACGTAACTCTCGATCATCTAATTGAAATAATGGGTCTCCTGCTTCGACTTGGTCTGCCACTTTCACATAGACCTGAATCACGAGCCCCGACACCGGGGGAGCAATCCGAACATTCTCCCGAACGGCTTCTATAATTCCCGAAGCCGCCACCGTCACAGGATAGGGATTGGCGGGCGGGGCTTCCAAAGGTGGCGGAGGCGTGGGTTTATTACCCGCCCCCCACAAGGTGGCGATCGTGAGGACCACTCCTGCCACGGCGATCCAAAAGCTGAGCCGCCGCAAGACCATTACAGGATCTCTCCCGAACTATGGTGAATTTGGTCAACCTGCCCATCTTCCATATGCACGATTCGATCTCCAAATTCAAAAATACGAGAATCATGAGTAACAATTATGACCGCTCGGTCAGGATGCTTACCCACCTCATGTAACTGTTGCACAACTCGATGCCCTGTTTCTCCATCCAAACTGGCGGTCGGCTCATCACACAACAGCAGCTTCGGTTCTCCCACCAATGCCCGCGCAATAGCGACGCGTTGTTGTTCTCCACCAGAAAGCTTTCGGGGGGTCGCGGCCAACCGTTCACCCAGTCCTAACGTCGTCAGCACTTCTTGAGCTCGAGACAAGGCATCAGATTTTTTTACCCCCCGAATTAATAAAGGCACAGCCGCATTTTCGGTAGCGGTTAACGTCGGCAATAAATGATATTGCTGAAAAATGAACCCTAAATGATCACGTCGAAACCATGTTTTTTGGGATGCGGATAAACTCTGAAGAGATTGCCCTAAGATCGTCACATCTCCGGTATCACTTTCCAATATGCCCGCCATGACTGAAAGGAGAGTTGTCTTACCACTCCCGGAGGGACCCACGAGTAATAAGACTTCCCCCCGTGCTACATCCAAATCTACCCCTTTGAGGACCGGTATTCGATTGTCCCCCTCACCGAAGGATTTTGTCACTCCTCGTATTTGAACCTGCCAGGAGTGCTCATGCGCCGGGGTGGTCTCCACTCCTGGTTCAACATGATCATTCACGGAACACCACCGCTGGTTCTAGTTTGGCTAACTTTCGAATGCTGATCACGCTCGATAAACTGCATATCATGAGAAGCGCCACGGCTACCCCTACCAACAAAGGCCACGTTTCAGCAAACGGCAACCGTCCCTCCGCGGCCACGGTGATGCCAAACAGGGTTGCCAAGCCCACCCCAACCCCATAGCCGATAAGGCCCACCGTAAAACTTTGCAGGAGGATCATCCTGGCCAACATACCCGTACTGGCCCCGATGGCTTTTAGAGCTCCAAATTGCTTCAAATTCTCCACCGTGAAGAGATAAAATGTTTGTCCCGCGATCGCCATCCCAACGAGGAAACCCAGCAACACGGTGGTTCCGAAATTGACCCCAATCCCCGTGTTTTTTAAGATCCATTGAATCGTTTTCCATCCAAACTGATCATCCGTAAAGGCCCCTAATCCAGTTTGTTCATGAATCTGTTCTGCCAATCGTTCCGGGCTCAAGCCTTTAATCGGACTGGCGAGAACATACGATAATTTTCGACGTTCCGGGGGGGTCACACTCAAGGCCCGTTCGTAGGTTGTGTAGACAAAGGGAAAGTTTTGAAAACTTTTTTGGGTCTTCACGATGGCCACAATCCTGACCCGATGATCATTCACCTCAAACGTTGTTCCCACATGAATTTTTTCCGGCCCGCCCAAACGCTTGACCCCCACTTGATCGACCGCCACCGTATCCGGAGATCGTAACTCTTCAATGTTTCCTTCCAGGACCGTTGCTGGCCGTCCAATCAAGGTTCCAGAGTCGATCCCGACCAAAGCGATTTGCTCATAATTACCATCCCGTAATCGAGCACGATGCAGGCCTTTATACAAAGGGACGGCCCATTCCACCCCAGGGACGCTCCTCACGACGTTGACGGCCGTGTCGGCCAAAGGTTTGATCTCTTCAACCTGATTAATATTGGGATCTGCTACCCACACGGGGACATTGACGTTGGTAATGCCGGCTTGGGACCACAGCATAAGTCCCCAAAAAATGGACCCTTGCTGGACAATCAACATCGTAGAAAAGGTCAATCCTGCCATTAGCATCAAATACTTGGCTCGATCCCCGAATAACATCTTTAACGCCACAAAATTCATCGGGTAGCCTGTTTCCTGGGCTTTTTAGGGAGAATCGCTCGACCTCTTCGCGCCTTTTTTCCTCCCGCAGGAGCCTTCAGCCCATCCAGAAACACCCTGACGAACATTTTGGCCATTTCCTCAGGGTGTTGAGAGGGAGGAGCCAAAAACAACACATTTAACAGACGCTGATAAATCAACATGCCCATAAAGGCCTGAGCGACGACCAGAGGCGGAACTGGTTTAAAGGCCCCATCTTGAATTCTCTTTTCCACATAACCCGCCAAAAAATCATAAAAATGGCGAATATGTTCTTGAAAAAACATATCTGACAATTCATGGTTTTCTAGGGCACTAAACAAAATTAATCGCAAAAGATGAGGGTCCGGTGCTCCCTGAAGGATCGTTTCAGCAATGACAGTCAATACCCCAATATCATCTCGCTTTTGAGCCATCTTTTTCGTCGTGTTGACCAACCCGGGAACGGGGGATTTCTGTGCCAATATGGCCGCATACAATTCATGTTTCCCAGGAAAGTGCTTAAAGATGAGTGCCTCGCTGACACCGGCCAACTCCGCAATTTGGCGAGTTTTGGTCCCATTGAACCCCTTTTTGGCGAATAACGTCGCAGCGGCCCCAATGATACTCCCCTTTCGGGCAGTTCCAGACAACCGACCTTTTGAAGTGGAGGGACTTTTCATTTACCTAAGTAAGTGTTTACTTACTTTACAGTAAGCTCTATTTTTCAAACTGTCAATATGGGTCGTATGGGGATGTGCACCTTACGTCCAATATTGGGTAGCCGGTTGACTCCCATGTATTGATGTTTATCTAAGAAACATCCGGCAAGGAATGCTTCCAATCCGGCAAAAAGGTCTATGGACTCGATGGATACGCCCCAAAGTGAACATGAATTGATCGTTTCCCTTCCCCTTGTCCCCGTCAAACGCACGGTACTCTTTCCCGATACCCTCGTTCCCTTCACCATTGGCCGCGCCAAATCAATGGCTGCAGTCGAAGCGGCCATGAATTCCGAGGATAAAGCCTTACTCATGACGACCCAACGGGATTCCGAGAATGAAGATCCGAATTTTGATGATCTCTATTCCGTGGGAACCAAGGCAGTGATCAAACAAATGGGCAAAACCTCGGAGGGCCATCTTCAGGTCTTGGTACAGGGCATTGAACGGATGGTCTTGCTCAAACAAGAACTGGCCGATCCCCATATGGTCGTTCGTTCCCGTCGCTTACCGGTAACCTTAGAATCCGACCCCGAGCTGGAAGCCCTACACCGGGAATTGCTCCAACTGATTGGGCAGTTGCCGGAATTACTCGCCACCCAAGGGGTGACCGAACTGGTTTCGGTCTTGCGGGCCGAAAAAAATCCACTCTCGGTGGCGTACCGCCTTATGTCACTGTTAAATCTCAATGTGGAGCGCCTTCAAGGCCTTTTGGAACAATCTGACCCTAAGGAAGTGCTCCGCCAAGTGTACGGAGCCTTAGGTCATGAGTTGCACATTCTCAAGCTTCGTCACGAAATCGCCAGTCAAGCCCAGGCCGAAATCGGCAAGTCCCAACGGGAATATTTCCTGCGTCAACAACTCAAAGAAATTCAACAAGAACTTGGGGAGTTGGAAACCGAATCGATGGATGGGGAAGTGGGTGAACTTAAAACACGGATAGAAGAAGCCGACCTTCCCGAATTAGTTAAAAAAGAAGCCACGCGGGAGCTCAAGCGATTGGTGAAACTCCCTCCCGCGTCCCCGGATCATCAACTTATTCGTAGCTACTTGGAGTTGGTCCTGGAATTACCGTGGAATACACTGACTGAGGACCATTTGGATTTGGCCCATGTTCGCTCCGTCCTCGACGAAGACCATTATGGTATCAAGGACGTCAAAGAGCGCATCCTGGAGCATTTAGCCGTTTTAAAACTCAATCCTTCGGCCAAGGCCCCTATTCTCTGTCTAGTCGGTCCCCCCGGCGTGGGAAAAACGAGCTTGGGGCAGTCCATCGCACGAGCCCTGAACCGGAAATTTGAGCGATTGAGTTTGGGCGGCCTCCATGACGAAGCGGAATTGCGTGGACATCGACGCACCTATATCGGGGCCATGCCCGGACGGCTCATTCAAGCCCTTCGCCGGGCCGGTGCGAAAAACCCCGTCCTCATGCTGGACGAGGTGGATAAGGTCGGACAGGACTTTCGTGGAGATCCCGCCTCGGCTCTGTTGGAAATCTTAGACCCGGAACAGAACCATACCTTCAGGGACAATTATTTAGATTTACCCTTTGACCTATCCAAGGTCATGTTTATCACGACCGCGAATTCGCTGGAGACCATATCTAACCCTTTGCGGGACCGAATGGAGATTATTCGTCTGGCCGGGTACAGCCACCACGAAAAGCTGGAGATTGCCGAACGATATCTGTGGCCCCGACGGCGGGAAGAAGCGGGTTTATCGGACAAACCGTTGACGTTGGAGCCCAAAGTCATCCCCCATATTATCCATCGGTATACCCGAGAGGCCGGAGTTCGCCAATTAGAACAAATGTTAGGACGATTAACGAGAAAAGTTGCCCTACATTGGGCCGAATCACCTTCGGTGGGCCTGCCAGATCCCCTCACAATTTCCCAAGCTGACCTTGGCGACTGGCTGGGGACCGAACGTTTTATGCCGGAGGAAGCTCGAAAAACTCTCCCATTGGGTGTGGCTACGGGGTTAGCCTGGACCGAGACGGGGGGAGATGTTTTGTATGTCGAAAGCTCTTTGCTTCCCGGAGGCAGTGATTTGACCATCACGGGCCACATAGGAGAAGTGATGCAAGAATCAGCTCATGCCGCTCGCAGTTTTCTTTGGTCAAGAGCGGAAAATATGGGATTAGATGTTTCTCTTTTTAAAGGAAACGGCATGCATATCCACGTACCAGAAGGGGCTATTCCCAAGGACGGGCCTTCCGCGGGGATTACCATGGCCTGCGCCCTTGCCTCATTGCTCCTTCGGGTCCCGGTCCGAAGCGATACCGCGATGACCGGTGAGATCAGTTTAAGTGGGCTAGTGCTGCCGGTTGGTGGGATAAAGGAAAAACTCCTGGCCGCGCACCGAATCGGATTGTTTCGAATCGTCCTTCCTCAAGCGAATGCCAAAGACCTTCAGGATGTTCCCGAGAACGTTCGTTCGGAATTGTCGGTGGTGTTTGTCGATACGATTGAAGAGGCGCTCAATGCCGTTTTCCTGCGACCCATTGGTCTTCCCCAAGGAGAGATGGATAAAGGGAAAACTTCTGCCATTCTTCCCGCTCCCAACAATCCCGTGATGCATTGATCCTTCCTTTTTGAACCAAGCCTGCCTTTGAGGCATCGAGTTCTTAGCCTTGAACCTCATAAAAATCTGATTAATTCTCGGGAGAGGAGGGAGGAGTGGACAAGGTCATGATGAAATGTCCCCCCGGTTGAAGGGGGGAATCATCATTACCGATTCGAGTATACCACCATTTCCCTCGTGCCACCGGGAGGTCATCAGAAAACCTGAGCTCAAATCCCCCTTCTCGATCATTCCCAGTTTGGGACCAAATGCCTCTCCAATGTCCATTCTCCAGGGATACGGTTTCGAAAAATCCTTCTTCCCAGTCATAAGCCCCCTTGCCTTCCTCATTTAACGTGATCGTATAGGACCCTGTTTTATCTTCATAACTCCACAGCCCGGCCAAATCCGATATTTTTTGAGGAATAGGAGAGTGTGGCGAGAGATTTTCTGTTCCGGGTGGTTTTTGAGGGATCAATTCAGCACACCCCGCGATACTCATCCAGCCCAGCACAATCAGAGAGATCATGACACCACGCATCGGTCTTTTCCCTTTTTAGACAATCAAAAAAACCTTCGAAAACACCATTTTCCTGTATGGGGACTTCTCAGGATTGTACCAGATGGAACCGATAAGGATAGAGAACGTCACACGTTCACCCTCACATCCCCCCTTTCAAGCCATGTATTGATTGACGCGTTTTGGGAATGGAACTAACACCTACTATTAGTTGTCCTCAATGTGGCTCATCCGACACAAAGGCGAAAACCTGTTCCACCTGTGGCTTCCCACTCCCTTCCTCTCCCCCGACGCAAAGCCCCGCACTTTCTCCAAGCCATGCGGAGGAAGATCTACCAACTTCCCTTCCTAGCCAATCCATCCATGATCACGAAACCCTCCAATCTTCAGGTACACCTGTTATTGAGAATCTTTCCCTTGGACCGACTCCCGATTCAACCGATTTAACGGGGCCTCCTCAAGCCGAATCCCATTCTTCTCCACCTTCTATTTCTGACTCATCTGTCTACCATCCTCTTTTTTGGGGAAGTGGTAAAACACTCTTTGGCATTTTCATCGTGAATACCTTTTACACGTTGATCACTCTTGGAATCTATTCCTTTTGGGGCCGTGTCAGAATCCGTGAGTATTTATACAGCCAAACCAGCCTGGCCAAAATCCGATTCTCCTATCACGGAACAGGATTAGAGTTACTGAAGGGGTGGACCAAAGCTTTGGCCATTTTTGGTATTCCCTACGGTTTCCTCAATATGGTGCCCATTATTTGGGAAAACATTCCCGTATGGATCCCCAATCTCTTAGCCTTCCTCATGGCTATCTGTTTTATACCCGTCGCTATCGTAGGTTCTCATCGGTATCGACTAAGCCGCACGTCTTTTGGATCAATTCGGTTTTCCTTTCGTGGACGGGTTCGGGACTATCTCACCATCTGGATAAGAGGGACTTTTCTCTCCGTCCTCACTGCCGGAGCCTATTACCCATTTTTTGAACATGCCCGACGCCACTTTTTGGTCACCTTTAGCCATTTGGGTAACCGTCATTTTCGTTACGATGGGACGGGAACGGGTCTTTTGGGCATATACCTCAAAACCATCGGTATCGTATTTCTGATTATTTTTGGAGTCTTGGTCAGCCTCGTACAACTGACGGACCTTCATTGGAATCCAGAGATCTCTTCGAATTTGGAGTCTTGGGCCAAAGCCAATGCAAGGAACAGTTGGTTTCCGATCATTCTCTTTGGAGGAACATTCATGCTCATCATTCCCTGGTTCTTCCTACAAGTATCGAAACAACGATATTTTTGGAACCATACGATGTTTAACCGAGCACGATTTCAATTTACGGCTTCGACATGGAACCTCATTGAGTTACGGGTCACCAACTTTTTTATGCTCATCCTCTCGTTTGGGTTGGCCTGGCCGTGGGTCCAAGTACGGAATCTTCAATTTTTCTACTATTATTTAGTCCTTCGTGGCCCACTGGAAACAGGCAATATTCATCAAGAAGCCTTAGATGCGTCTCCAACCGGTGAAGAGCTGGCTGGCTATTTTGATGCCGGCTTTGATCTCGGGTAGTTCGAGAAACCAAGCTCGCCATCACTCCAGCCCCACTCATTCACTTCCCTTTTCGACTCATTGCCTGACAGCCAAGGAGATGGACGTCCTGAATGACACAGCAAATTGAATGGAAAGGTTCTTACTTCGACGGCAAGTCTCTCCTTCCGCAATCGGTCTTCGTCTCCGTTGAACCTCAAGGGTTGAAGTTGTCTTCATCCCATAGCCCATCTCGGTTTTGGCCCTATAGTGAACTTCGGCAAACTCAAGGCCGGTATGCGGGGGAAGAAGTTCGGTTAGAACGAGGGGAGGGAATCGGTGAGGCTCTAATGCTACCCAATTCCGATATCCTGGCGAACATTCACGAAATAGGTGGAGAAAAGGTTTCCCATTTCCATCACCCGGGTACCCGCCACAAGAGATTTTACTGGACGGTCGCGGCCGGGCTGGCGAGCCTTCCAATAATTTATGGCGTTATCACATGGGGAATCCCCTGGCTTGCTGGACCGATCACATCCAAGATTCCCATATCCTGGGAGGAAAAATTAGGCCAATTCGTGCACCGGGAATTCACGACTACGGAAGCCATCTGTGATCATCCACGACTCTCTAAGGCCATGAATTCTATCGTGGAGAACCTTACCCAATCCACTGAAAATCTTCCATATACCTTCACTGTCACCATCATTGATAAAAAACGGGAAGGGAAACCCATCGTCAATGCCATGGCTTCACCGGGTGGATATCTCATTGTGTTCCGGGGACTTCTTCAAGACACCGAATCCCCAGAGGAACTCGCCGGGGTGTTAGCCCATGAGATCCAGCATGTGTTATTACGTCATGGCTTACACATGATCGTTCAACATGTTTCCATGGCATTCGTCATTGCCGCTCTTACCGGAGATGTGAGCGGAATGGCTTCCTATTCACTCGGGGCAGCTCACACCTTGCAAACTCTCTCATATGGTCGTCAGGCAGAAACCCAAGCGGATATACAGGGTTTGCAATTATTACAGCAGGCCAAGGTGAATCCGTCCGGCATGGTAAGTTTTTTTGAAAAACTCAGAAAAGGGGAACCTGACCAATCCTTATTTCGGTACCTTTCGACCCATCCGGCAACCCACGAACGTCTGAAGCAGTTACAATCCATAACACCTTCAACCCCCTCTCCCTATAAGACCATTCCCCACACAGAAAACTGGGAGGAAATTCGGAATCTTTGCGAGAAAACTCAAAAGCCCAGTTCCTAACCATCACTTTCGACTGCTAACAACCAAAACCCTTCAAAAGCCCTGAGGAAAAACTCTGGAGGGAAAAACAATCACGTCCCCTTCTTGAGCTATCCTGAAGAAGGAAAATGGAGGGGACCACTAGTCGACGTGAGGAAACCCAGGGGAGAAAAAAAGATTAGGGTGATAGCTTAACGTTTTCGGAAGGAGATGTGGTCCTTATATTCTGCGATCGCCGCTCCTAAAGCTTGAGTCCCTAAGGAAATATTCGCTTCCAAAGCATCTTCGATGGCTGGGTCATCAATGAGGACCTCATATCGTTCATGCTGGTTGGTTAACACCATGCCTTTTTCCACTTGCCTCGGCATATAAATTTCAGTCCACACTTCTTTTTCCACTAGACACACATCCCGAAAACGTTCATATAAGAGGGCTAATCGCTCAGGATCGGTGACCAAGTCCGATGGCTCATCCATATGGTTTCGGCTCCTTCAAAGTTCCTGTTTTCCTGTTTCCGATTAATTGTACATACCCAAAATGAGTCTGAAGATCAAGGTCTATTCCAATTAGGGTGGCTCCCGGATCGTCAAGATACCGGGGAGATGATCAACAAAGTAGGTGGGCAGAATGAGTCCGAAGAAGAAGAGAAAGGGTTACCAATCCCGTCCCGCTCTCTTCAAAATAGGATGTGAACACAACCCGAAAAAAGAATCGGGTGGGGAAAGAATGGGATCTAGTCCATGTTTACAAAGGCAAATCGGAGTGAACGTTGAGTAAATCAGAACTGATTGGTCACGCTACCCCTCCCCCACCCTACTCTTCTTAATCGGGGCTCGAAAGAATAATGCTTTTTTCAATCATCAAACAATCATGTCGATTCTCCCTGTTTCGTCCTTGGTCCCCAAAAAGAACGAAGGGAGTCCCTCCATGGTGAAGACCGGATTTTATCAAGGGCCCGAGAATGAATTTGGGATATCCGAGATTCTGTCAAACCCATGGTTTCTCCAATGGCTTTCATCGGTTTTTCCATGAAATAATACTGGGCCATCACCTCTGAATCCTTTGCAGGGAGAGCCTGAACCGCATCCTGTAATACCCAAGAAAGCTCCTTCATCTCATAGGCATGTACGGGAGTCTCTTCTCCATACCGTTCCACATCCCCACCAGCAAAATCATCCTCTGGTTGAAGAAAGAATCCTTGAATTGAGACCTTTTGTTGGTGTTGCCTAATCGTATCCACCCAACGAACCTGCACTCCCAGATGGTCAGCTACTTGCTCATTCGTGGGTGCATGTTCGTATTTTTGTTGTAACGTTTTCTCCGTTTTCTGGAGCAATCCAATCTTATCCATAGTCCGCCGCGACACCCAACTCATATTTCGAATTTCATCGATCATGGCACCTCGAATGCGATAAGCGGCAAAATTCTCAAAAGCGACATTCTGAAAGGGATCATACCGTCGTTTGGCGTCACACAGTCCCATAAGCCCTACGCTGATAAGGTCATCAATTTCAAGGGCTCGGGGTAATCGCGTGCGATACGGACGGGCTATTTTTTTAATCAGGGGGAGGAATTTTTCAATCTCTCTTCCCGTCGGTTCCCCCGAAAAGTTTTGCGAGTTCCTGGATCCATCATCAATGGAATGATTCAACATTTCTCCTCCTATGTAGCTCCTAGGTCGTGTGAAATCAGGCAATAGATCGAACTTCGTTGGCCAACTTTTGAAGAAGGCCCTTGATGCCCACGAACGATTTTAAAAATTACGGCTTTGGTCAACGCTAATCGTAGAGCAAGCTCAATGCCAGGCTGAATGGGAAAAAGAACCTACATGAGGCCACAGAAAGAGAAAGAAAGATCGATAGACCGACGGGGAAAATGTGATTCTCGATCACTCAAAAATTGGAATGACAAAACCAGCTGCTAAAATTTTCAGGTAATCTTTTCTTTAGTCTGTAAACCTTACTTGAGAAATCCCCTTGCGATGATCCTGGGAAGTAATACAATGATTAGGATAATAAGGTAAACTGGAGTCTCTTCCCTGGTGTGAAAAGGTTGGGAGAATTCTTAGTGGGGCTTCCTAAGATCGTACCTGCCGATGGCGCACGAATGCTCTGCCAACTATGGAGGAACTCCGTAGGGAAAAGAGTGGGACGATTCATCGAGCAGAGCCACGGATTTCATCGATAAAGGGAGAGAGAGCGTCCACTCATACTCCAGAGGATTGGTCGCACACAGTTCCCCCTCCTCATACGCTCCTAAACCAGGCCCACCTACATCATCCACTCTGTCTCACAAGCCTTACACAGCCATTTCGTGTTCGGGCTCCAGAAACCGAGGAATGTCCGACACCATTCTATAATCGTCAGGAAGCATACCGGAAACTTCTAATATGGGATGATGAAAGCTCCCGGGAGCCTTCCCCTGACTGGGAGCATCACAGCCGATTATCCATTGACTCGGTTGACTGGGGTTTTGAAACACCAGAGAACGAGGATAACCTCCATTCCAACAATCTAACGTGAACGAACAGGTGCCACTTTTTGATCGGACATACAGACCGAAAGAATGGACCAGAATACCGGAATAACTATTGAATCGATTACGGTGAGGTGGAAAAGTTTCAGAATCAGAACTAACGAGAATGGTTTCCTCGTCAACCCAGTGCATCATAACCGAGGATCCTGGCTCTACTCCATTGGCGAGCAAATCCACCTGTTTTAGACGCCGTTGTCTGTCCAGACTCCACACTCCGATCGCTTCAATGCCCGTCACGCAGGAAAAGGGTGAGAGGCACACAGAGACTTCCCTATCCTTTCGAAAACGCCTCCACATTCCGTACATTCGCTGGTCCGACCGGGCGTTCACATT
Source organism: Nitrospirales bacterium (assembly GCA_965223495.1). GTDB lineage: Bacteria > Nitrospirota > Nitrospiria > Nitrospirales > UBA8639 > Nitrospira_E. The sequence goes on from OZ245001.1 coordinate 3,132,799, forward strand.
TCCACGACCAAACACGTTATTCAAACATCGTTGCAGTTGTGTTAATTGGACCGAGGTAGAAGTCACGAAAGACGGACGAACATTCCAAGAAGATCCTATCAGAGAGGGAGACGAACCGACTCCGCCTGAGACAATCACCTCTCTTTCTTTCCGAGGGGATCGCTCCGGATCACATTCAAGAGAGTTGAGGGGAGCATTACAATCATACATTACTTCATCCTGGGGCCTTAAACACCGGCTACAACTTGGGACAAGACACGTCCTCCCGTCTTCATATCGTGGCCGTGCCACCCAAAAACTTCCCGCTCTTCCACAAGAAAAACACGCAAGTCCCTTCCTCGACTCACCCTTTCCTTTTGTCCTTTTGTGCTTGGGCATGTTGAAGTCCTCCCTTGATTCACGAAGCTTTCCGGAAATATTCCACTTCTGGTGTTGTTCTCACCCTGACCTGCGAAGGGTTAAAACTTTCTCCTTGAATAGGCCGGGATTAATCATCCATTCCAGGAAAGCACGATTGGGGCCAAGATCTTTGAGGGGGTAACGGATTCTAACGAGGATTATTGTCTGTCAACGAATCATGAAGGCCCTTGTCACTCCACAGGGTATGGAAAATTCTCCGGAAAGGAATTCCTTTCCCAGTAAATTTTACAGGCATTGGGAATCTCAACTTAAAATGGATCAGATGTGGATCACAAGCGGGCGCAAAGAAGATTGAGGGAAGAGGAGCTCAGTTAATCAATTAATGTCTCGGCCATTTTATCCCGATGAGACAGACAAAGAAGGGAAAGAGATAGTCCTGAGTTTCAGGGAAAAGACAATAAAGGGTCCTCAAAAAAATTATTGGGTTTTTTCCTACATTGTTAATGTTACATGTAGACACCCATGATAAATAAATCAAGAAAACATATATTGATGGTGGATGATGAGATCAATATTCTGGAGGGATACCGCCGACAATACCGGAATGCGTTTCACATTGAAACTGCCCAAGGAGCAGAAGAGGGGCTGCTCGCGCTTGGGAGTAAAGGCCCATTTGCCGCAGTCATATCAGATTTTTCTATGCCAGGCATGAACGGGGTTCAATTTCTTCAAAAAACAAGAGACATGGCCCCGGATACCGTCCGTATAATGTTAACCGGATTTGCCGATGTACGAATTGCTCAAGAAGCGATGAGGGAAGGGACGATCTTTCAATTTCTAACCAAACCCTGTACTCCTGAAAACCTCATAGAAATTATCAATTCTGGGATGGCCCACGTGGCTCGGCCCGAATTAAATTGAGCATTACCTCATGAATGAATATTGAACCAAGTGTTCATGTAAACAATCACCTAGCATCCCACCCACACCCCCTCACAGTGGGCAACACCACGAGCAGGAGGTAAATTCTGAAATGGAAAACATTTTATTGGTCGATGACGAAATGAATGTTCTAGAAGGGTACCGTCGACAATACAGAAACCATTACCAGTTATGCTTGGCTCAAGGATCTCAAGAAGGGCTCCAGGCTTTGGAAAAACAGGGGCCATTTGCAGCCATCATTTCCGATTATAATATGCCAAGTATGAATGGCGTGGAATTTCTCACTAAAGCGCAACAGATCGCTCCCGACACAGTTCGGATCATGCTAACGGGGTTTGCCGACGTCAATATTGCCATCAAGGCTGTTAATGAGGGAGCAATTTTTCGATTTCTGACGAAACCCTGTACTCAAGAAGTTTTTCAGAGTGCTTTAGCTGCCGGCATATCCCAATACCGTTTAATCACATCAGAAAAAGAACTCTTGGAAAAAACCTTAACAGGAAGCGTCAAAGCCTTAATTGAAGTGTTAGCCATTACCAACCCAGCAGCCATGGGAAAGGCATCACGCCTTAAACGATACATTACCGGATTAGTCGAAGAATTAGGTTTACCCGAGAAGTGGAAATATGAAGTTGCCGCGATGCTTTCTCCACTCAGCTCCTTAACCTTGCCTGACCTTCCAACCCCAGATCAACCCACAGAAACTCAAGGCGGAAACGGCAACCAAAGTTTACCCGACTCACGTTCTTCTCTTGCGGCCCAAATCATGAATAACATTCCACGTCTTGAAGATATCGTGGAGATCTTGATCCATCAAAACACGAATTTTGATGGGAGTAATTCACCCATCCCGGGCATTCAGAACCAGCAAATTCCTGTAGGGGCTCGATTACTCAAAGTTGTCCATGACTTTGATTCTCTGCGGGAAGAAGGGATCCCATTTGCCAAGGCATTTGAAACCCTTGAGCAACGGCCCTCCCTGTACGATCCACAAATTTTGAATACGTTGAATGACGTTTTTGTTCCGCAATCGATCATTTCCTCACGGTCGATTTCCCTCGAGGAATTAAAACCCCACATGACTCTGGCTCAAGCTCTGCGAGACAAACAAGGGAATATCCTCGTAGAGGCCGGGCATGAATTATCTGACTGGGTAATCACGTGGCTCATACTGCGTAGCAAGGCAGGAGATCTTGCTCCCAAAGTAGAGGTGATTTCCACTGAAACATTGATAAAAAAATGTCCCCACGAGGAAATCTTCGACCAAAATTACACTTCCTGTGCCAGTTGAGGGAAAGAAACCCAAACTTGGAGCTGTGACGTTTCACCATTTCGAGTTCCAAGCTTCCCTGGGCCATTTCTCCCCAGGCGATCCAACATTGGGGTCGAATTTACTCGTAAGGTCGCCTTTGGCGATCCAGTTATTCCTATAAGGTTCATTGGCTTCCAGCAACCGTTTCAAACTAACAAGCCTGGGAACTCCCCGAATACCAGACTGTTTGAGTTGGTCCCGAAAAGAGACATCAGCCAACTAATGATGAGGATTCCTTCCTGCCAGCAGGCGACGAGGTGGAAAAATGAAGAAGATTACCTTGTTGGGTTATGTGGAGGTAGCCTTCTACCCCCCTTCCTAAAATCTTTGCGTGATACTTTATGCCGGACGAACCAACAAAGAATAAGGCCTTTGGGGGGAGATGCCCCAACGTTTTATCTTGTTATAAACGGTTTTTTCACTGACACCAAGAATTCGAGCCGCTGCAGCTCTATTCCCTTGTGAATTCTCCAAAGCCTGTTCGATCGCGTGTTTTTCGACCTCTTCAAGTGTGAGAGGTATCCCCAGAGCTTCATGGGCACTCTGCCGATTTTGGGAAAAAGAACCAATTGTCACATTCAGATCATGTTTGTCAATTATTCCATTCCCACAAAGTGCCGAGGCCCGTTCCAGCTGATTTTCTAATTCTCGAACATTACCCGGCCACGAATATTCACATAAGTGCCGCATAGCCTCCTGAGTCAACCGAAAGGCAGGGCAAGAACGTTCTCTGGCAATGCGGCGTAAGGTCGACTCTATCAGGGTAGGAATATCCGTAAGCCGTCTTCGTAAAGGAGGAAGATGAATGGCAATTACATTCAAACGGAAAAATAAATCTTCCCGAAAGAGTTTGTGTTGGCACATTTCGACTAGATTCTGATTCGTCGCCGCAATCACTCGGACGTTCACGTGTTGCGCGCCCTTTCCCCCAAGCCGTGTAACCAACCGATTATCCAGAAATGTCAGTAATTTGGGTTGAAGTTCCAATGGCATATCCCCGATTTCATCGAGAAATAATGTGCCCCCATCTGCCAATTCTGCACGTCCGAGTCTGGTAGTCACCGCCCCGGTGAAGGCACCACGTTCATACCCGAATAATTCTGCTTCAATCAGATCTCGGGGAAGGGCGGCACAATTGACGACAATAAAGGGTTTTGCAGAGCGGGGACTGGATTGATGGATCTGTCTGGCGACGGTAGTTTTTCCTGTTCCGCTTTCGCCCGAAATGAGCACGGTGGCATCCAATTCCTTCACCTTTTCGATTTGCTCGTACATTATTTGCATTTCTCGAGACGGAAAGGTCGCGGAAGGTTCTGAATGAGGATGCCCAATGACTTCCGTCAGTTGTTGGTTTTGTTCCTCCAGGAAATGTTGATAGAGGCCTTGCCGAATGGTCACGAGTAGGTCCACGACATTACACGGCTTGGTGAAAAACCTAAAAATGGTTCCATCTTCCGCGGCGCGACATGCCAGCTCCAACCCAACTTCCCCAGTGAGTAAAAGTCGGAGGACTTGGGGATATTTCTGACGTACTTGACGTAAAAAGTCCATCCCCGTCACACCGGGCATGGCATAATCAGATACCACCACTGATATGGAATGTCGTTCAAGATGCCCCAAGGCCTCTTTGGCCGAATGAGCTTGATGGATTGTAAACCCTTCTTTACAAAGTAATCGCCGGAGAGCCTCCAATACAAGTCGGTCATCATCGACTAGGAGAATTGCCGGCTTTTCTTTCGTTTTCATCATGCAAACTCTCGCCACGGGTAAGTTCGTAGTGGATCAATAAGGAGGGGGAATGAGCGATTTCTTCATCGCCTAGAAGAATACCGGATTCTTCTTTATCCAATAAGTTTCAATGTCTTCCTGGTCCGGCGCTCCTTCACCTTGGTATGTTCAATGACCTATCCTGGATACGGATTCCTCAGATACCTGAAGCGGAAACCGAATGGTAAACGTTGTCCCTTTATGGGGTTTGGTCTCAAAAGCAATTTCACCCATATGCGTCTGAATGATTGAATGAGCGATGGATAAACCCTGCCCAGTCCCTTTTCCTGGATCTTTGGTGGTAAAAAATGGGTCGAAAATCCGATGACGGTGGCATTCGGGAATTCCGACTCCACTATCACGAATCTGAATTTCCACCATTGGTCCAACCCGTAGAGTACGAATATGAATTTTTCCCCGGGTTTCGTACCCTGCCTGTAGCTTTTCCTCAATGGCATGCGCCGCATTGATTATGAGGTTCAAGATCACTTGATTGATTTGATTCGGATCACAGGTGACTGGCGGCAAAGTGAGATCAAACTCCGTGGTCAGATCGGCCACATATTTCCATTCATTTCGCGACACGGTCACCGTGTTACGGATATGTTCATTGAGATCAACCGCGATTTTCCCCTCGACTCCCGGATGAGAAAAAACCTTCATGGCCTGCACGATCGAAGCTACCCGTTGAATCCCATCAAGAGTCTGTTCGAGAGCTGATGGAATTTCTTCGGTGAGATAATCCATTTCCACATCTTCATACCTCTGCAAAATTTGCCGGCTTCGTTGTTCTTCATTAGCGTTAAAACAACCATTTCGAAGAAATTCCTGGCACTGGGCTAGGATGGGTTGGACGGCTTGAAAACATTGTCCCAGAAATTTGACATTGTCATGGATAAATTGAACGGGGGTATTCACTTCATGGGCAATGCCAGCAGCCAATTGGCCGATGGATTCCAATTTTTGGGCATGCAGCAATTGCCGTTTTAAGATTCGTTGGGCCGTTAAATCTTTCCCCAGGATTAAAATGCCGGTAGGGTTAGATTCCCCCGGTCCGGATAGGATGGGATTTAACGTTAATGCCAAAAATCCCTCTTTCCCCTCTTTATTGAAAAACGGCAGGTCTTCAACGTGTTGGGGCGTTCTTGATCTCACACATTCTTGGAGAGCCCATTCAATCTGTTTCCAATCCCAGGAAGGATTGACCATCTGAAACGATTGTCCTTGAACCGCATCTTCGCTCAATCCAAAAGTTGCCTCGGCTACTTTATTCCAACGCCGGACTTGAAAATCCAAATCCACGCTGATCAAAATGGCTGAGATGGCTTCTAGTTGTTCTTCGTTTTCCTTATGAATGCGCTGAATACTGTGTTCCAAGGCTTTTCGACCGGAAATATCTTCCATCGTTCCCAAGTACCGGGGCTGTCGACCATTCATTATCACATGAATATTAATGTTCACCCACTTATTGGCTTGAAAGCCGGGATTAAGCCGACATTCCTGCGACAGCCTTTTAAAACTATTGCAGGAAAGAGTCGTGGACGATTTCATTACCTCATCCCAACTCTTCGATAGAGCCACTTGATCTTCCAGATGGAACCAATCCAACCACCTCCTATCATCAGGTACTTGTTCACTGAGTTTATGATTTTCCTGAATAGCTGAATCTTCATGGAGAAGATAATAGTCATATCCAAACAAAATGAGATTCAACGTCATATTTTTATAGAGACACCTTCCTTTGGCATCCACTTCAAACACACCTAAAGGGAGCCAATGGGCCAACAAATCAAGATTCAGGAATTCTTGTGTTTGATTTCCCACTTATCAATTATCCCAACATTTCCAAAGTGCTTGTCACGTTCACCATTACGGTTTCCAAGCACATGCAAAAGACAGGTCCCAACGACAGCCTTTCAAGCAATCTGCCCTCCGACCGAATCTTACCCATAAGGAATTCCATGCCGAAAAAAAGGGAAGGGGTTCACCTTATGGGTTATCGGAGTAACCGTCCTTAATCTCAAACCTGCTGGCCTTTCTTAAAACTTCAAAAACATTGGCATCCCCGGACGCCAAATTCTCAAACATTGGAAAACCAGAACACTCAGGAGGGGGTGAGAATCAGAATGTTTACTTCGACCGCGCAAAAGAACTATCGAGGTTTCGAACCTGGCGAATGCACATGAATTTCTTGATTGAGGAAAAAATCAAAAAACCGCCCAGAATTTCCCTGTTTTGTTCCTGGCTTACTGATCAATGGAGACAGGGTCAAAAAAAGTGGTCATTCGCCATTTGTTCAGCCGATCTTCCATTCCTATACTTTGAAGATAGGATTGATCAATCAGTGGCCAGTGTTGTTCTTCCCCCAATTTTTCATTCACTAATCCATTTGCCACGTGTACCGCCGTCAAGGGAGCAAATTGCTCCCAGTCAATACGGCCAGGACAATGATGATACTGTACGGCCTCAACGACTCCGGGCGGTAAACCCCAGATTCCCAACAAATATCCACCTAACTGTGCATGAGTCACTCCCAATTTTTCTCGTTCCGCTTCTTCATCCGACCCACGATGTTCACGTTTCCAACCCTGAATCTCTTCAAACGTATCAGGAACACGGCTCACGAGGATTAATTTTCCGATATCGTGTAACATGCCTGCCGTCATCACTTGATCCAACAAACCTCGATCTCCGCCCTCCTCTTGGCAAATTTTCAAGGCCAGGAGCCCCACATGCATACTATGCTCCCAAAATTGATTCATGGAAAATCCCTCATGTAGCCCAGGGGGAAAAGCCTCAAAAGCTTTTACTACCAGAGCCAGACTCTTCACCGTTTCAAAGCCCAAATGCTGAACGGCCATTTTGGGATCCGCGATGGGACGGGCTAACCCAAAAAACGCCGAATTCACCAACTGCAACATCTTGGCACACATGGCACCGTCCTGCCCGATAATGTCACTCACTCGATCCAGAGACCCATCTTCGTCCTGAAGCTCGTTAAGAAGTTGGGTATATAAACTTGGGAGACTTGGAAGAACTGAGAGTCCTCCGATTACCTCCTTAAGCCGCTTATCGGATAAGTCTTCTTGAATTTTACAGACCCGCTTGATCACACGCCTTACCGCCTCGGAACTACAGGGCTTCGCGAGGTATTGATGGGCTGACCCCAGGGAACGAAGGATCATGCTTTCTTCCGAATGGCCTGAAAGGACAATACGAACCACCTGAGGGTAGCGAGCTTTGGTGTCCTCCAGAAATTGTGCCCCATTCATCCCTGGCATTCGCATATCAGAAATTACTACATCGAACGGGTTCTCACTCATTTTTCGCAATGCCTCGATCGCATTTTCAGCAAATTCAAGCTCTACACTGTCCTTTAAGGCTCTCAAATTTCGCCTCATGCCATGTAAGATATTGAGATCATCATCAACAAACAGCACTCGATGTTTCATACATAGACCCTTTGCTGGCAGAGGATTTCGACAAGCTGTGGACAGGTATCCGAAGAAAAAAGGTCGTCCCTTTCCCTAATTCCGTCTGAAAATTTACCGAACCATGTAATTTTTCCACGATAAGGGATCGGGCGATGGCCAGCCCTTGCCCTGTTCCTTTTCCCACCTCTTTAGTCGTAAAAAACGGATCGTATATTTTTCCTTGGATGTGTTCAGGAATGCCTCCTCCCGTATCGGCAATGGTCACTTCAATCTCCTCATCTATGATTTTTGTGGCTATAGTAATTCGCCCTTTTGTCAGATCCCCAGAAGATACCGATTCAATGGCATGGACCGCATTAACGATCATGTTCAAGATGACCTGACTCAATTCTCCGGGATAACAGGAGATTAACGGTAAGGTGGGGTCTAAATACACATTCAGATCGGCCGAATATTTCCATTCATTTCGAGAGACAGTGACGGCATTTTCAATCAGGGCATTGATGTTCGTGGGTTGCTCATCCTTAACCCCAGGATGGGAAAACTCCTTCATCGCTCTAACAATTTCCGCGATGCGCTGAATCCCCCCCAACGAATCGTTCAGGGCTTTGGGTATCTCCTGGTAGAAGTATTCGAGTTCGGTTTTCGAAAGAAGACCGGTGAGGGAATCGGCCAACTTTCTTCCCTCTGTGGAATCTTGCCTGCGCTGAAGTTCCCGATCAATTGCCTGGATAATCTTCTGCATTTCCTGGAAAGCCTCCTGCAAAAACCTCATATTGTCTCCCACGAACTGAGTAGGGGTATTGATCTCGTGAGCAATACCTGCAGCAAGATGGCCGATTGATTCGAGTTTTTGGGCCAACCGTAACTCCACCTCTATTCGCTCACGCGTTTCAATTTCCGTTTGAAGGTGTCGATTGGCTTCCACTAATGATGCCGTACGCGCCTCGACCAAATTTTCCAAACTTTGCAAATGTTCTTGGTTTTGACGGTGAAGATCCCACTTTTTCGTCAGCGCATAGGCTGATTGCAACACTTCTTCTCGATCAAACGGTTTTTTAAGGATAAGTAAGTTCCCATTCATTCCCCAGGTTTGTAGAATTTGCCCCCACTCATAATCCGAATACGCTGAACAAATGACGATTTGGAGTTCCGGGTCCAATTCCCACAAATGCGTGATCGTTTCCAGCCCATCCCATCCTGGCGGCATTCGCATATCCACGAATGCAAGGGCATAGGGCAGGTTTCTTTCTAAGCTGTCCTTTAGGTATTGATATCCTTCCTGCCCTTGATAGGCAGAGTGTAAAACGAATTTCGATGACTCCACTTTTTCCGGTTTCTTTTTCAAAATATGGCTTTTGAGATCATTCAAACGAGACCGTCCCTCAAAGCTCTCTTCGGCCAGTATCTTTCGAAAGTCCTCATGAATAGCTCGGTTATCATCGATAATGAGGATCCGCCCGTTGGGGACGTGACGTGACATAAGTAAACTCCTAGGCGTTCGGGAACAATATTTCTATCAGATATCTCATCTATCTCATCGGCAGAAATTCATGGAATATTACTCAATCACATCTAAGAAACCTTTTTAAAAGGTGAACAGAAAAAGGAATTTCGATCGGGGGTTTCTAAACACCACCAAAAAAATATGGCCCGTTCTTCGAAGTTAGTAAGTTTTACCCCAACAAGGATTAATAAATATTTCACAAATAGATAATGAATACGAGATAAATGTCCTAAGAGGATCCCACTTCAACAATAGGACATTATTTAAATGAAACCCGATTAGGATAATTACGCGTCTTTTCAGAGAAAAACTTTCATCTACTTCGCACTATTCCTTTTCTCCCAAAAGATTTTCTCCACCTTTTTTGTCCCTACCCAATTTTGCCTACCTGGAAAAACTGTCTCGTCGACTATCTCCCACAAACGTTTGGTCCGTTCTCTTTTTCTTGAGTTCTTTCTTTACAACCCCAACTTTCTCAAGGACTATTAGCCATCTTTTGACTAATGAAAAGTCATGCCTCCGGGCTTGAGATGACCGGAGTTTTCGGAACATTTCCTGGGCATTTTTTTCCAGAGTCAAAAAACATAAATTGGTCGCTTCAGGAAACCTTTTTATCAGTCGATCTGGATTACATCATGGGGTTCACGAAAAACATCATAACGAATCGGAAAATGTACGCTTCATTTCGAAACCATTTATCCATGCTTCATCCATTCCTTCGGAGGGTATATGACGAGAATATTCCACAGTTTCCTCAAGATGGGTATTACGGCCAAATTGGTCTTTATTTTTCTAATCTTTGGGGTCATACCCATGTTGGCGGTCGGGGTCATCGCCATGGGGGCCACGGACAATATGAAAGAAAAAGCGGGATCCAGGTTTATGTCGGAAGCCCAGAGCCTCGCGGACAAAATCGACCGGAACCTCTTCGAGCGGTACGGAGATGTGCAAGCTTTTGGCTATAATCAGGTCGTCCACCGCACCTCCCAATGGTACGATCCCACCGAATTCAATGCCATCAGCCAAGTCATGAATAAATTTGTGCAAGCCTATGGCATTTATGACCTCACCTTACTCGTCGATACGAAAGGAGATTTACTGGCGGTCAATTTCAAGGATGCCAACGGAAAAGCTATCAATTCGAAATTTCTCTTCGAGAAGAATTTTGCTCAGACACCCTGGTTTCAAGCCTTAGAAGCCGAAGCCTTTACGACCACCATGCCCTTCACTGCCCCCGGGAATGATATCTCCACCGGGACCTTCATTGAGGATGTGCACATAGATCCGGATGTGCAACAGGCATTGGGCAACGACGGCCTGGTCATGGGTTTTTCCGCCCCGGTCTATGATGAAAATGGGACCGTGGTGGCCTACTGGTCGAACCGCACGAATTTTGGCGTGGTCGAGGATATGTTCCGGGATGCCTACGCCATTCTGAAGGACATGGGCTTTCAGGGCGCGGAACTCACCCTTTTGGATCAGGACGGTCGGGTACTCATCGACTACGACCCGAGTAGCCGGGGCACGGAAGAGGTGGTCCGCGACTTTGAGGTCCTGATGAAACTCAACCTGGCCAAGAAAGGGGTGTCTGTGGCCCAAGCCGCGGTCAAGGGCGAGACCGGGTTTCAATTTGCTACGCATGCCCGCAAGGGGATGACGCAAGTGGGGGGCTATACACACCTGAAAGGCGCCCTGGGCTATCCCGGCATGAACTGGTCGATCCTGGTGCGTGTCCCCGAAGAAGAAGCCGTGGCCGAGGCCCTGGGTATTCAGCGAAAAGTTGTCCTGACGGGGCTCGTGTGTTTGGCCCTGTTGGTGCCGTTGGGCTGGATCGTGGGCCGTAAAGGGGCGGGCAATTTGATCGCCATCACGACGGTGGCGCAACAGGCGGCCGATGGGCATCTGTCGCCCCGCGCGACAGTCAAGGGCCGGGATGAACTCAGTCAACTGGGCCAGGCGATGAATACGATGCTCGAGAATCTCACGACTGTGGTGGGCGAAGTGCGGCAAGCGGCCGAACAGGTCTCGACGGCCTCGGCAGAGATTACGCAGGGCAATGAGGATCTCTCGCAACGCACGTCGGCCCAAGCCGGGGCGTTGGAAGAGACGAGTGCCTCGATGGAACAAATGACCTCCACGATCAAACAAAATGCCGACAATGCCAAACAGGCCAATCAGTTGGCCGTGGCGGCCCGGGAAGTAGCCGAAAAGGGCGGGGCCGTCACCGACAAAGCCGTCGGGGCGATGGAGGAAATCAACTCGAGTAGTAAGAAGATTGCGGATATTATCAACGTGATCGATGAGATTGCCTTTCAAACGAACCTGTTGGCCTTGAATGCGGCGGTGGAAGCGGCCCGGGCGGGCGAGCAGGGCCGGGGCTTTGCCGTGGTGGCCTCGGAAGTGCGCAATTTGGCGCAACGTTCGGCGACGGCGGCTAAGGAGATCAAGGCGCTCATCAATGAGTCGGTGCAGAAGGTGGCCGATGGTAGCAATCTGGTGAATCAATCGGGGCAGACGTTAGCGGAGATCGTGAATTCGGTCAAACGGGTGACGGATATCATCGCGGAGATCTCGGCGGCCTCGCAGGAGCAGGCGGCGGGGATCGACCAGGTCAATAAGGCGGTGATGCAGATGGATCAGGGCACCCAGCAGAATGCGGCTTTGGTCGAAGAAGCAACCTCGGCCTCCCAGTCGATGAAGCAGCAGGCCGCGGCCTTACTGGATCAGGTCGCTTTCTTTAAACTTGAAGAAGAACACCGAAACTTTCAGGTTTCCGCCAAAAGAAGTAAAAACGTCCCCAATCATTCACTCAATACCTCAGAGGTGAAATCTCCCAGCAAGAAACCCGGGGATCCTTCCACGACTCTCGGTTCCGGGCTGTTTTCCGAACCAACGGGTCTAGGAGGCCCAAAAGGTTCCGGAAGACCACACCACGCTGAGAACTTTTTTGAAGAATTTTGATTCAGGCTGGGTGAGGCCCTTTTCTAGTGAGGAAAAGGGCCTCTGAAACTTAAAATTCTTTAACGACCGAGGGATGTTTTTGGGAAAACATCGCGGCCGCCTGACTACGTCGAGTAATATGGAGTTTCTCAAAAATGGTGGAAAGGTAGTTGCGAACAGTTTTTTCGCTCAATCCCAAAATACCCGCGATTTCTTTGTTGGTTTTTCCTTCGGCTACCAATTGCACCACCCGGAATTGTTGACCGGAGAGATTCCAATTCTTGGTCGAGGAAGGTGGACTTCCTTGTCCTTGGGCCCAAGCTTGAATCCGCTCAATCGCTTTTCGGTCTAGAATTGATTGTCCTTCGGCTACCATTTCAACGGCTTGAATGAGTCGCTCTGGACCGACTTCCTTCAACAAATAACCTGAGGCACCCGCTAAGACAGCCGCCAACATGGAATCATCATCACGATAGGAGGTCAAAAAGAGTACTCGAATACTGGGATTGGCCTCTAAGATATCACGACAGACCTCAATGCCGGTCCCATCAGGAAGTCGAAGGTCCATAAGGACCACCTTTGGATTAAAGCGCGCAGCTTCAGCCCGGGCTTCGGCCCCGGTCCCTACTTCGGCCACAATTTCCATGTGAGGATGTTGATTGAAAATGGTTCGAAGGCCTACTCGCACAACCGCATGATCTTCAACAATGAGAATTTTGATTGGGTTAGGTAATGGTTTCATAATGATCCTTTGTCTCTAAAAGTTCGACAATAATATGAGTGCCTTTTCCCCTTTGAGATTGGATGGTAAATTTGCCATTCATTTGATTCACCCGTGACTGCATATTGGATAAGCCGTGTCCAAGAGACGAGCCTCCATTCCTCTCAAAGCCCATTCCATTATCGTAGATTTCGAACCGAATGGCTTCCCCTTCCGAGGTTAACCGAATCCCTCCTCGAGTCGCTTGGGCATGGCGAATACAGTTGCTCATCGCCTCTCTGGCAATATTTAGTAGATGTAAGGTTTGGTCTTTATTCAATCGTTGTACGGCTGCATGATCCAGATACACGTCAAATTTTGTAGAGAGGGGAAGGGTGATGGCCCGAACGAGTGCATACAGTTCGGTCGAAAAATCCCCTACTTCCATGGGTTCTCGGGGCATGCCTTCAATGAATCCTCGTATCTCACCGATAGCCGTATTCAGTTGGGCAATAGCTTGCTCAAGGTGACCCAGAGCTTCAGAAGAGGCATTAATCTTTATGGGTTGTTTGGCCGCCGCAATGATCAACCCTACAGCATACAGGGACTGCAAAATATGATCATGGAGGTCTTGACTAATTTTCGTGCGTTCCTCCAAGAGTCCTCTAAGCCGTTGTTCGCTGAATTGGAGCGCTTCCTCTGTCTGCTTTCGAAAGGTAATATCGGTTGAAATTGTACAAACGGCGTAGCGGGCTCCATCCGGCCCGACAAGGGGAAACTTATTTGAGAGATAGGTGTGAAGCCCATCTTCATGAGGTAGGATCTCTTCCTTTTCAAAGGAAGGTCCTGAAAACCGTGCCATTTGGTCGTTGGCGACCAAGGCCTTAGCAATTTCGGTCGGGAAAATATCAAAGTCGGTCTTTCCCTGTATATTTTCACGGTCTAACTGACATATCCGTTCATACGTTCGATTGATTAAGAGATATCGACCCTCTAAATCCTTCATATATATGACCGCGGAGGAATGATCTAAAAGCGCTTGAAGTCGTCCTTCACTCACTCGTTGGGCTTGTTCAGCTCGGGTTTTCTCAATGCCTAAGGTAATCCGAGCCGCCACCATTTCCAAGGCACTGAGGGTGGTTGCGGTCACCGAATGGTCCGAAAACACAGCCAACACCCCAAGCACTCTCTCGTGGAGAATAAGGGGGTATCCGGCAAATCCGACCCAACCTTCTTGAATGGCCCATTCTGACTCAGGTATGTGGTGATCCTCTTGCAGGCTATTGGTCAAAATTGATTTTCGTTTCTGAACGATCTGACCCACAAGAAAGTCTCCAATGGCTATACGATCAAACACCTGTTTTCGCTCTGCCGAAAAGCCCACGCTGGCTTGAAGGTCAAGTGCCTGTTCAGTCTCATCCATCATCCAGATTCCCATAAGGGTCACATTCAGTGCGGGAAGTATCCGTTCGGCACAACTTTGAAGGATTTTGGGAAGTCCATCGCCTCTCATGACGATTTGGGTGATCTCCACATCCAGTGCCGCAAAGGCAATGCGTTCTTGCAGGGCTCGTTCAGCTTCCTTTCTGAGCGCGATGTCCTCACAGACGATAAGAACCACGGGAGAAATTTCAGAAAGGCCGATCACTCGGGCAGTTTCCTTCACCCATAGAATACTTCCGTCCTTCCGAACTTTTCGAAATTCCCAGTGTTGGACATCATTGGGTTTGAGGAATAAGCCCTCTAAATTCGCCCATGCATTCTCCCGATCATCGGGGTGAAGAATTTTCAACACCGACCCTCCGACCAATTCATCAACAGAATAGCCTAGTTGACTTGCGCCAAATTGGTTAACCGACAAAACAGTTCCAGTAGGAGAAACGGTAAAGTACATCGTAGGATTATCCTCATACAGGACACGATATCGTTCCTCACTTCGCTCCAACGCATCCAGACCCTGCCATCGTTCAATGGCAATACCTGCGAGATTCGTGGCAATTTCCATCAACTGTTCGTCTTCCCAAGAGGGTTGACGAGTTTTCTGAGAATAGATGGCAAAGGTACCTAACACCAATCCCTTGGACGAGCAAATGGGGACGGACCAACAGGCACGAAAACCATGACTCAAGGCCAAATCTGAGAAGTTTTCCCAAAGAGGGTCTGAGCTAATATCCGTGACACAAACGGACTCGTTTCGATAGGCAGCAGTTCCACAAGATCCGACATTGGGGCCAATAATGACTTGTCGAACTTTTTCCCTATAGGAATCCGGCAAACTTGGTCCAGCTTTGAAATGCAGCACCTCTCCCTTCAACACATGAACCGAACACAACATTCCCACCGACTGTTTTTCCATCAAAATACACAATTGACCCAAGATGGCGGATAGGGAATGACCTCGAGCGATGAGTTCTAAGATGACCTTTTGGGCAGTTAATAAATTTTCGGTCTGTCTTTTTGCCGTGACATCTTCCCAAATTTCTCGACGCTCGATGGGATCTCCCTTTGCGTCGGTAATCACCCGAACAGCCATATTAATCCAAAGGTATGATCCATCTTTTCGCTGGAGAGCCACATTTTGGCCCTGGATGGTTGTTTGCTCATGAGCGAGACTATAGAGTTCTTGAGCCTTTTCTTGCCCATCAACGGTTGGAGCGAAAAATTCCATCACCGACCGCCCCATGAACTCATCCGGGGTATACCCTAATATCTCCACTGTCCGCCCGTTCACCGAAAGGATAGAACCCTCAATGGTTGTCGTAAGATAGGCTAAGGGAGCGGCCTGAAATAAATCACGGTACCGATCTTCACTCGTCTGAAGCTCTTCCACCGCTTCCCGGTGTTGAATGACAACCCCCGCCAAATAGGAGGCGGTTTCTAAGACCTTGAGATTTAATTCGGTGGGTTGTCGAGAATGGGGATGCGAGATCGCAAAAGTTCCCATGACGGTTTGGCCTTGGGAGAAAATTGGAATAGACCAACAGGCCTTCACACCATACGTTTTGGCTAAATCACGAAAGGGTTCCCACCTTGGGTCGGTTTCGGTATCGGTAACGATCACAGGAGTTTTGGTAAAAACTGCCGTACCACAAGACCCAGCTTTTTCTCCAGGAATGAGATTGGTCAGAAAGCCACACAACGTTTCTGGCGCACTTGGAGCGGCTTTCAGGTTCAGAACCCCTTGTTCAGGATCAACCAGCATTACCGTACAGAGGGAAGGATGGATGATTTGTTCAATTTGTAAACAGAGAGCATCCAAGACCTCTTGGAGAGGGCGATTCTGGATGGTTTTTTCCATGACCGCCGTCTGCAAAACTTGCAATTTTTCCATGAGTTTTCGAGCGGTAATATCTTCGACTAAGGTGAGCAAATACGGGCTTGTCCCCTGGGGTAGGGTCACCAATGATGCACGAAGGTTGATCCATACGACCTCACCCTGTTTCGTCACGCACCGCTTTTCGAGGGAAAAATCCTGACATTCCCCCTCAAAAGCTTTCTTAGCACTTTCTCTACATTTATCCACATCTTGGGGATCCGTCACTTCGATAAATGATCGCCCCATGAGTTCAGCCTCGGAATAGCCCAACATTCGACAGAGGGCTTTATTCACGGTAATAAAGGAAAAGTCGGAACGAACGAGGGCCATACCAAGCGGACCATCTTCAAAAGCAAACCGAAATTGTTGTTCACTTTGGGTGAGTTCATTTTGCACTTTGGTCCGTTCTGCATTTTCTTTTTCCAAAGCGGTATTCATTTCGCCTAAGGATAATTGACGGCGCCGGGCAACTTGAGTCACTCCGATGATTAACCCAAAAAGAAGGGAAACGCCCAATCCAATCACAAATGCCACTGGAGGAAATTGTGATTGGACTTCCTGAAGGTAGGTAGGAGTGGGAAAGACTTTTACGTAGAAGGGAATGTGCCCCAATTGAACAGATGCTTCTTCTGCCCATTTCTCCACCAGAGGAGATGGAGGCAGCCCAAGGCCAAAAAGATTTTCTTTTCCATCATGAAAGGTTAATCCAAAATGCTCGGTAGGAAATGGATGCAATAATTCTTGTAACCAGTCATCAAGGTGGAATCGACCCACAATATAGCCCTTGGTTCCAATCTGACTTTCCATGGGGACCATCAAATCAAAGAAATTTCCCTCTCGGATCACACCAACAGGATGGCCAAGTTCTGCCTTTTCTAGATTAAGAGAAAAATTCCCTGCAACGGTTTCCCCGGGTTTCTCTCCGGAGACGCCTTTTTGGGATAAGGGCGACCCTTGTTGATATTGGTCCCATTGAAGGTTCTTTTCATGATCAACCCAATGGAGCGATTGAAACCCTGGAAAATCACGTAAATAATGCCTTGCGTCCATCTCCCATTCTGTTTGGGTGATACCCCCTTCCGATTCGCCACGTTCAGCCATTCGAATAAAGGCAGAGACTTGCAGATCATACGCTTTTGTTATAGTCAGGGTTACTTTACCCAATTCACCTTCCACTCTTTGATGAATTTGGATCCGATCTTGTGCGAGCAAGGACTGCCACATCCATAAAGTCCCTAACGCCAAAACCCCTGTCACGAGAAAAGGAAAGCTTCGATTCAAACACCACCATCCTTGTGGCTGAACACTTGGAATGGCCGATTGATTACTATTATTCATGTGAAAGAATCACTAGGGGCAATATTCAAATTGCAAACGTTTTGATCAGCCCTTTTTGGCCAAACAATCCCACTTGAAGGGTCGGCCAGGAAGACATGGAGTCTTTTCCCAACAGGTCATATACTAGGGGCAAGTTAGTGAACCCTTCACCCTATTGAAGTTATGGTTGTATTCAACACCATACTCCCCTAAGTGGAAATCAGTCCAGATGGTGTTATGACCTGCAAATATAGGGCCATTTGACCCTATGTCCAATATGAGCCACTAAGAATACGGGAGAATTTGAGGGAATAAGAAGGGAATCTGAGAAGAGAGTTAACTTAACAGGGTTTTTAGGTTTTTTCCCGTTGGTTATTTATGACGATCATTCGTTTTTGGCATAAATAAGGGAACATTGCTTTCCCAATTGCAAAAATTTTTTTTCGGTTTAAGACCCGACGTACGAAGTTTGGGTATTGGATTAACGTTGATACCCAGAGAAACCCATCCCAATATTTTTGCGCTACTCCTTGTTTGGTGAAGTGGAGGAACCTGTTTGATACTTGCCGTACCCTCCTCCCCCGGGAGTTTTTAAGAAAAGTGCATCTCCCTCTTTTATGTGAAATGAACATTTTCCTGGTAATACCTTAACCTTTCCATTTTGCACCACGACATTTTCCCCGGGGGATCCAGCCGCCCCCCCTGCTAACCCATAAGGCCCCCTAACCCGACGGTCAGATAAGATGGTCACCGAAGCTGGCTGAAGAAACTCATACCCTCGTACAAGACCTTGCCCCCCGTTATGACATCCCCTTCCCCCAGATTCCTCACGCAATCCATATTGGGAGATACGAAACGGATACGCATATTCTACTGCTTCAACGGGAGTATTTAAGGTATTCGTCATGTGAGAATGCCGCCCATTCGCCCCTGAATTTTGAGGACCAGCACCCACCCCTCCCCCGATCGTTTCATAATAGGCAAAGGGACAATCATGACGGTCATCCCATCCCCCGATAGTGAGATTATTCATGGTCCCCTGGCTAGCCGCGGGGATCTGGCCCGGGCATGCTTGGGCCAATGCCCCTAGCAGTACATCAACAATCCGTTGGGAAGTTTCCACATTCCCCGCGGCCACGGCGGCTGGTTGTCTGGCATTCACCACCGAGCCTTCCGGGGCAAAAATAGAAATCGGCCGGAGACACCCACTATTGGCCGGAATGTCCAACCCCAACACACAACGAAAAACATAGGCCACGGAAGACAGGGTAACGGGGTAGACGGCATTGATACTTCCCGACCGCTGAGCGTCGGTTCCTGAAAAGTCCACGAGTATTTCTTCATTCTTGATCGTGATCTGAACTCGAATCACAACGGGACTATCAGTTATGCCATCATTATCTAAAACATCTTCGAAATAATAGGAACCATTGGACAAGCGACCGATTAGTGCTCGAGTGAGTCGTTCGCTATAGAGAAGCAAGGATTCCAAATCTTGTTGAAAAGTTGAAACCCCGCAATGTCTTGCCAAGGCCTGCATCCGATCTTGACCAATCTTGTTGGCGGCCAACTGTGCTTGAAGATCCCCCAACCGTTCCTTTGGTGTACGAACATTCGCCAAGAGAAGACCCCACACATCCGAATTTTTCTCACCGGCGATCATTAATTTTACCGGAGGAATAATGAACCCTTCTTGAAAAATTTCTTCGGACAACGGCATCGAACCTGCCGACATCCCTCCAATATCCGCATGGTGCGCTCGATTCGCGACAAAGCCTATTAAGGAACATGTGTTATCTTCTTGGGCAAACACCGGAGACATGACCGTTATGTCAGGCAGATGAGTGCCCCCACAATAGGGATCATTCACCATAGCCACGTCACCGGGCTCGAACTGAAGTGAGTCCAGGCAGGCTTGTACGGATAAGGGCATAGCTCCCAGATGGACGGGAATATGAGCAGCCTGCGCGACAAGATTTCCAGTCGCATCGAACACGGCACAAGAGAAGTCGCATCGTTCTTTAATGTTCGGAGAAAAGGCCGCTCGCCGCAACCGAGCCCCCATTTCCTCTGCTACCGAAATCAAACGATGTTTGATGATTTCGGTTCGGATAGGATTAGCCATTTAGAGTTCCGACGGTAATTACAAAATTGCAGTACTCATCCACTTCAGCCGAATCTGTAGGCCCTAGATACACCGTAGTATCGTCCAGGACAATAATGGCGGGCCCAGGAATGGCCTGACCTGGAACCAAGGTATTTCCCCAATAATGGGGTACGGGCTGAGCGCCTTGTGGCAAGACGACCACGCGGGGTTCCCATATTGGCAAAGAGGAGTTGAGGCCCCCTAACCATTTCTTGGTGAGGTGCGGGGGAGAAAATTGGCCTATGGCCTTGACTCGAATATTGACGATTTCTATGGAAGATTCCAACTGTTGATAGCCATAACGATCTTGATGCACTCGATCAAAGTCCCCGCGATAATTCGGAGTCAAAGGGACTTCTAATTCAAATGACTGCCCGACATATCGAACATCAACCGTCCGAGTTATCACCGTCGTTTCTGATGAAATCCCCTCCCGCTTAAGATCTTCCAGACCCCGAGCAACCAACTCCTGAGCCTGCTGTTCCAATATTTCAAACAACGTGTTATTCGGCAGCATGACGGTCTGAACGTAATCTAACTGCACGTCCGCCGCGAGCATACCCATGGCAGAAAGAGTCCCAGCCATGGGGGTGATCAAGACTGTGGGGATATCAAGGGCTCGAGCTAAATCACAGGCATGAAGTCCACCCGCACCACCAAAAGACACCAGGACCGTTTCCCGGGGGTCCTCTCCCCTTTCCAGTGAGATCACTCGTAAGGCTCGTTCCATATGCGCATTGACAACTTGAAGCATACCTAAAGCCAGGGTTTGTTGAATATCCAAATCAAGGAACGGGGAAAGCTCTATCTGTTGACTCAATATCGCAAAGGCTCTTCGAGCCGCTTCCACATCTAATTTCATTTGTCCACCCAGAAAACCATCCCTTGGCAACCGACCCAACACCACATGAGCATCGGTGACGGTTGGTATTGCCCCACCTCGTCCATAGCACACCGGTCCGGGATCCGCTCCGGCACTTTGAGGACCCACTCGGAGATTCCCACCAACATCAACCGTCGCGAGGGAACCCCCGCCGGAGCCCACCGTATGAATGTCAATCACTGGTACGCGAATCGGAAACCCACCCACCTCTGCTTCTGAGGTCACTCGGAAACTTTCGTGGACGAGCGAAACATCCGTCGAAGTCCCTCCCATATCAAACGTCAAAAGTTTTTGAAAACCGGCCAAACTCGCAAGATATCGTGCACCGACCACCCCCCCCGCCGGACCAGACAGAATAGAGCGCACCCCATGCCCTCGGGCCTGAGAGACCGAGAGACGCCCGCCATTCGATTGCAAGATATGGAACTCCGCAGGCTTCATCTCCTGTTCTAAATGACCTAAATACTGATCCAGCACGGGGGAGACATAGGTATTGACGACCGTTGTACTCGTTCGCTCATACTCCCTGAATTCCGGAAGGAGTTCGGAGGAAGCGGTGACAAAGAACCCTGCTTCTCGCAACCGCCGAGCCACCCTCCTTTCGTGAGTGGGATTCACAAATGAAAATAAAAAAGATACCGCCACAGATCGAATATCCCCCGCTCGCAAAGTACGAATAAGGGAATCCATCTCTTCTTCCATAAGGGTTGTCACAACCTTCCCATGACAATCAATTCGCTCAGTTATCTCAAAGCACCATTCCTTCGGGACCAAAGGAGCGGGAATGACCGGGAACAGATCATATAATTCAGGACGATCCTGTCGACCGATCAACAACATATCTTTAAACCCCTTGGTCGTAATCAAAGCAGTAGAAGGACCTTTGCGCTCCAATAGAGCATTCGTGGCAACTGTGGACCCATGCACGATATGACGAGCGGCGGTCGGAATTAATCGGGCCAACCCTTGAAGAACCGCCACAGCGGGGTTGGCAGGTGTCGAAAGAACTTTAAACCGTTGGAGGGTCCGGTCCGATGCGGCATACACAACGAAATCCGTAAAGGTCCCGCCAATATCAATTCCAATCAAGAGGGATTCAGCAGAATGGGTGGATGGCGTTGTCACAGACAGACCTGGAATCAACGATGAAAACCGGGAGAAAACGAAGAAGGTCGACGGTTAAGATATAACTTCATGAAATCCGGCAACGGAGAAAAGCGGTCTTTCTCCGTAGCTGACAATATATGCTCCGCTTTCACATAACCAAAGCTTCTAATCTATCCTGCCTTGAAACAGTCCCTTTCCCGCCTACCCCTTCGTGATGCCCTTTAGAGTCACTCGTCGCGGACTTCCATTGGCATTGTCTTGGATCGTGAGGGTTCCGTGATGAGTCCCATTCTTATTGTCAGCGAAAACCACTCGGGCCGTACAGGATTCTCCCGTATCTAAAGATTTTCCAACGCACGTATTATCTTGGAGAGAGAAGACTTCCGCACCAGTCCCAGCTATTATCATGCTGAATATTCGCAAGCGACCTAATCCGATGTTGGAAAGTCGAATGATTTTCGAAGAAGTCTCCCCCCGCCTCCGATGCACATTTTTGTCGTTTTCAAAAAACAGGGCATCAGTACTAAGGCTGGGAAGTGGAATCGTTCCGCCGCCACTCAGGAGCACGGAAATTCCATCCGTATTGGTGCTGGCCGTAGCAAAATCGGGTGATTGGTCCTGATCAAAGTCGGCCACGATAACCGCTGCAGGGGTGGCTCCCACCCCAAAATGACCTCCTGGCCGAAACGTCCCATCCCCATTGCCAACCAACACCGATAAACTATTGGAGTCTCGGTTGACGATGACAAGATCCAGCTCTTCATCTTGGTTAAAATCATCAATGGCGATTCCCACCGGCGCGAAACCAACTTTCATGGGGTCAAGGGGTTCAAAAACACCGGCCTTTGGCTGAAGGACTAATTGAACAGTGTCCGCATACAAACTGGTAACCACCAAATCGCTCAGGCCATTATGATCAAAATCAGCACTATGGATCGCACTCAGAGTAAACCCGGCTTGGATGTCCTTATGGGATGTAAATGTGCCACTCCCCGAATTCCGTAATATAGAAATCAACCCATTCGCTGAACGCCAGCTGGGCTGGCTCCATGTTACCGCCAAGTCTGGAACGGCATCATTCGTCAAGTCTTCCACCAAAACTCCAGTAGGGAACATACCGTCTCGGCCCTCATTCTCATAGGTCACTGGACCTTTCAATCCTCCTTGTCCATCATTCATGAGTACCGAGAGATTAAAAGGAGGATAGTATCCAAATCGCCCACTATTCACTGCGATGACATCACGCCAACCATCACCATTGACATCATGCGCTGCTAAAAAGGTTGTACCAGTCCCTGAAGCCTGACTGACCCCCCTCTGAAAAAGACCTTGTCCATTCCCTCTCAATATCACCACTTGATCCAACCCACTCAAGGCCACTACTAAATCCATCAGGCCATCGTTATCCATATCAGCCGCTACCAAGGCCAGGGGAAGTTTTCCCACACCAAACGACACTGCCGATCGAAAGGTGCCGTTCCCATTTCCCAAAAGGATAGAAATATCGTCTGAGGTCCCATTGACCGTCGCCAAATCCGAAAGCCCATCTCCGTTCCAATCTCCTACGGCGATAGCTTGGGGGGAACGGCCAACGGGAAGGCTGGGAATGGGAGAAAATGTCAGATTTTGAGCCAGCCCAAAACCGGGAGTGCATACCCCCACCCACAAGACTGGGATGAGGAAAGAAAATTTCCAAAGGTTTTGAATCATCGTGAAATACCTAAGTGTGGGAAAGGTTTAAATAATTTTTTTCCAACACCACTTCAATTTCTTCCGTCGCTGCCATTCCCCGATTCCGAAATCGAGCAGACCAGTGAGGATACCGTTCCAATGTCCGGAAGACACTTTTCACGATATCCGGTTTCACCTGCGTTTCCCAATCTTGAACCCACGCTCGCTCATCCTCATCTCCTTCATAATCATCCGGAAATTTGGCCTCCAGGGAAAACCGCAGATTAAATGATTCTTCTTCTTGGTACATGTTCCAGTCTCCTTAAATAGGTATCATGTCTCTTTTTGCCCCCCCATGCCATCTCCCTCAGCCATGTGCGACAGAACAGGAACAGAAAAACCAAAGGGTCCTTTTTCGGTGCGGTATCAGCGGTAACAGAGATGGACTTTCGTTGTCACCCGTCAGAAATTTACCTATAATACCATTACCCATTCACGAAAAAGGAGGTCCAGAATCATGCCAATCTTTGCTTATAAATGCCAAGCCTGCACCCATCAATTTGAACTGTTAGTACACCAATCAACCCTCCCAACATGCCCGGAATGCCAGGCCACACAACTGGAAAAACAACTCACCGGATTTGCTGTGGGCGGGACAAATGGAGGAATGGATTTCTCTGGCGGCCCTGGTGGATGCGGCACCTGCGGGGACCCAAGAGGCCCGGGTGCTTGTTCGATGAATTAAATGGCCTTGAATGATCTAGGAATCCGCCCGGAGGGCAGCGATCTTACTCACGTCCGTTCTGCAAGAGAAAATCCGTGGATTGCTACCCATTCAGGATTGCTTGTGTAGGCCGAAAGGAGGGGGTGGAAAGACCAAGCTTCAAACACTTCAAGCCATGGGGAGCAACGGGAAACACCCTTACTGTTTAGCCATCACCTGGGGAGAGTAATTTCCGCTGAGGCGCTCATTCCCATTCAGCCCATCTTCCTCCGGATCAACCCACATTCGTTCGGGGAACCCTAAGCCATCTTGGCCCATCCCATAAAATAGAGCATGGGCTGAGAGGAGATAGGTTACCCACCCTATAGTCCCATCCACTTCCACGACCAAATAATGGGAATCCTGCGCTTCAGGGACCATGAGATGTCGACCCGGCATGACCATCATGACCCGATGCACGCTCACATGGGGGGCAGGCTCTCCATCGATGGCAGCATAACGAATGGCCATCATACCATTGGGAAGGAGATCCTGATGGTTGTGGGGGGACGATTGAAACGCGTGTGGGTTCAACTGTGAATCACAGGAACGAGCAGGAGGGGGGCTGACAAAAAGCACACAGGCGGTTACCCACACAACCGCACCGAGATAATAATACTTCTTGAAGCTTCCCATACCACACCTCCTTGTGAGGAAACTCCGCGGGGCCTTTGACGCCTATCCTTCTTTTATCGGTGGATCCCAAAGAAAATTGAGGGAAGAAGATTTTCTAGCAGAAAATCAAGAGGTTGGGCTTGGCAGAGAGGACTTGTTGGTGAAAGGGTAGGGTAGAACAGTATCCCGAATGGATGGCCCAGCCAAGGCCTACCCGGAACCAGCGAATGATCTCCGAGGTTCCGGGCAGGCTCCTAACACCCTTAGGCTGGATTGGAGGCAGGGATCATATGCACATCCCGTTGCGGGAATGGAATGGTGACCCCTTCTCGATCGAAAGCCAATTTTACTTGTTCATGCATGTTGAAATAGACCGCCCAATAATGTTCGGGCTTCACCCAGACCCGCACGAGCATATTGATGGAACTATCCGCATGCTCTTTCACGTAGACCTCCGATGCCGGATCGGCCAGCACCCGATCATCAGAGGCAATGACATTTTGTAAGACCTGTTTCGCTTTGAGAACATCATCCCCATAACTAATACCGAATGTCATATCCACCCGTCGATGCGGTTCAGCATTTAAATTGGTCAAGCAGCCATTCGACAATAATCCATTTGGGATAATAATGCGTCGATTGTCCAAGGTCGTCAGGATCGTGACGAAAATTTGAATTTCCTTCACCACCCCCAAATAACCCTGTGCCTCGATGAGGTCTCCAGCTTTAAAAGGTTTAAAAAAGAGAATCAGTACTCCCCCTGCGAAATTCGCGAGGCTCCCCTGTAACGCTAAACCGACTGCCAATCCCGCCGCCCCCAACATGGCGATAAACGATGTCGTCTCAATCCCCACCATTGAAGCGACGCTGATGATCACGACCGCCTTCAGAAGGACGCCACCGAGATTCACCAAAAACCTTCGAAGGGTGACTTCGACCTGGCTTCGTTCCAAACCCTTCTCCACCGCTCTCATGACTCGTTTAATCACCCAAAATCCGATGATGAGCGTGACGAGAGCCAACAACAATTTTGGGCCATAACTCATGATTAATTCCATGGCGGTTTGGGTCAATTGCTCAACATTTAGCATCTTCCAAATCCTCCTCTTGTTTGATAGATGGGCGGGGGCGAAAAAGAATTAGCATACTTGGGGAAAGGATTCAAAAAACCTGGGGAATTCCGATGCTGGGAACTGGAAACCAAATTTTACTAGGACAGAGAAAACACAAGCTCGAATTTAGGGAACACACGTCCAGAGAAGTATGAATTTGGAATATGTGATAAAAAGGTTGGAAGGAGGTTATTCTGAACTGCCGAGCATATCGTCGATGAGAGGACGATTTAAATCTTCACAACCAGGACAGATAATGTCGAAGAACGTCTCATGGTCTTCCACATAGTTTTTTTTATCCACCAGATTTTCCTCATGGACCGAGTCATAACACACGGGACACAGCATCATGAGTCCACGCATGACGGAAACGGTTTTACGACCTTGGCTTCCAGTTGACATGCCTCGTTTCTCCGTACCAGAGCCTAAGACAACGGGATATTAGGACCATCCTCGTTGTTGAGCCAACAAAAAGTCTTCTTGCTCAAGATCTATCCCACAGACGTCACATTCTATTGGTTCATCTTCAGGGGGGATGGAGAGGGGAGTATCCTGGACCCGACCCTGACAGACATGATAAAAATTTCCACGGGCATGTTCGTCATCCAGAATATCGGATTCATATTTGAGAATCACCTTGGAATCTCCATTGTTAAGATTGATTAAATCATTTATAACAAGCGTTCAATTTCCCGTGCAATCCCCTCCTCCTCTCCACCTACCCCTGCTCAACTTCAGCAGACCGGGTGGATTATGGAAGATCTCCGGTTTACTCACCATCCTTGGATGCATTTCACTGATAAGTCACGGAAGTCCTCCCTCTCTGGCATGGAGTTTTTCCGGAAAACCCCCATTACCCCGTAGCTATGTACGACTGGAACCCCTCACTAAGGTCACTTTCTCTCAACCCGTGTTCATAACCCCAAGCCCGGACACCTCTCAACGGCTATTTGTGGTCGAGCAAGAAGGCCTCATTCATATCTTAAATGCTGGAGTTAAGACTGGGGTCTTTCTCGATATCAGCCATAAGCTCTCTACTGGTGGAGAACGGGGACTTCTGGGGTTGGCCTTCCACCCTCAATTTTCTTCAAACGGTCGATTTTTTGTGAATTATACGAGAGAGGTCGATCGTGCCACAGTTATCGCAGAATACCATGTCTCACCCAATCCGAATAAAGCTCGACCCAAGGAGCGGGTCCTTTTGGTGATACCGCAACCCTATGGCAACCATAATGGAGGAATGATTGCGTTCGGGCCGGACGGGTTTCTCTACATCGGGTTGGGAGATGGGGGATCCGGAGGGGACCCCGAAAATCGTGCCCAAAACCCCCATGCCTTGCTGGGAAAATTTCTTAGGATAGATATCAATAAGCCCACCAATCACCTTCCGTATGATATTCCAGCCGACAACCCCTTTGTTGGGGAAAAAGGTCGGCCGGAAATTTTTGCGCTTGGCCTCCGTAACCCATGGCGATTTTCCTTTGACCGGGAATCCGGGGAACTGTGGGCAGGCGACGTCGGCCAGAATGACTGGGAAGAAATTAACGTGATAAAAAAAGGGAAAAACTATGGATGGCGTTTGTTGGAAGGTTCACATTGCTACAATCCATCTAAAGATTGTCGTCCAAATTTTCAGGTACAAGACCCGGTCACAGAATATGAACACATTAAAGGCCGGTGTTCCGTTACCGGCGGCTATGTGTACCGCGGAAGCCGCATCCCAAAATTAAAGGGTGCCTATGTTTTTGGAGATTTTTGTTCAGGCGAAATCTGGGGTTACCGCGACGGCCGCACTCAATTATTACTGGAAACCGATGTACACATCTCGTCGTTTGGAGAAGATTTGGATGGGGAACTCCACGTCGTAGGTTACGAGGGAAACCTCTATAAGTTAGAGCCGAGGGTAGTCCATCCCGCCCCTAAAGCTCCAAGCCCAGGATCATACGACTAAAACTTTTCCACCTTCCTAAAAAGCTCAATTTCGTCCAGGACTTTCCCTACTCCATAGACCACTGAGGTGAGCGGATCTTCAACGGTAATAATCGGCAGGTTTGTTTCCTCTTGAAATCGGGTGGCCAAACCAGGGAGCAACGAGCCTCCACCCGTAATCACCACTCCCTTATCGATAATATCTCCAGCCAATTCCGGTGGAGTATTCTCCAAAGCCGTTCGGAGAGCATTCACGATCGCATGGATGGGGTCTTCCAAGGCCTCTCGAATTTCAGAATCATTGACCACCACGGTTCGTGGAATACCCGAAATCATATCTCGCCCCTTGACCATCATCGTTTTAGCTTGCTCGAGAGGATACGCCGACCCAACCTCAATTTTGACGCGTTCGGACATATGATCCCCGATAAGCAGATTATACCGACGCTTTATATAGCTCATTATTGCATCGTCCATGGAATCACCCGCCACTTTCACGGATTCGCTACACACAATTCCACCTAAGGAAATCACGGCAATATCGGTCGTCCCTCCTCCAATATCCACAACCATATTTCCAGAAGGTTCTGTTATTGGCAGACCCGCCCCAATGGCCGCGGCGACGGGTTCTTCGATAAGGTAAACTTCACGCGCTCCGGCTTGTCCCGCCGATTCCCGAACGGCCCGTTGTTCGACCTCAGTTATTCGTGATGGAACCCCAATGATACATCGTGGCCGGACGAAAGCCCTTCGATTGTGGGATTTGGTGATAAAATATTCCAACATGCGTTCGGTCATCGCAAAATCAGCGATGACACCCTCTTTAATGGGACGGATAGCAACAATATTTCCTGGGGTTCGGCCCACCATCCGTTTGGCCTCGATTCCAACCGCTAAAACCGAATTGGATTGTTTTTCTAGGGCCACGACCGAAGGCTCACTTAAGGTTATCCCTTTCCCCCGCACATAGACCAAAGTCGTAGCCGTCCCCAAGTCAATAGCTAAATCACTGGAAAACCAACCGAGAACATCACTCAACCCCAACATGAGACCCCCATGGATAAGCCATTGTTCCTATTTTGAACATGAAACCCCCTTCTACACAGTGTCCTACCCCATCTTTATCGGATAGGAATTTGCAAAAATAAAGGAATACAGAGATAATTTTCGAAAATATTGCTGAAACGAAACAGGCATCACCTCTTCCCTGAGATCACGCTCCTGAGACACTATCACCCTGCGGAAATTCCCTCTGCCTCACTCATGGAGGAAAGAGAGCCTGAGGCGGGAAAATAAGGAGAATGGCCAATTTAGACCTTTCACAGGCTAGGCCATCAACCACTTCATGTCAAGAGTACCCGGAGAGGATTTTTTTTCGAACCACACCTTTTTATTGAAGAAGGAGCGAGGGGAGAATCATGTCAACAATCTTTGCTTGCCCTCCGGGTCCGGTATGGTATAAGTAGGTAGGAACATTCGAATGATCCTACGCTTGTATTTTCCGTAATAGAAAAGTCACTTTCATTGTGTCCAAAAAAGTTCTTTTTACGATTCTAATTCTTGTCTTCCTTGGCATCTATTTGGGACTGATAGGGAATGGCCGCTGGGGAGACTCAACACCACCTGAAATATCCCTAGACCAGCCCTTCGACCTGGTCGGCCCCACAACTCCTCTTGTCGTTCGGATTCAAGATACGGAAACCGGCTTGCGGGACGTCACGATCCGCATTATCCACAACTTGGAAACGTTTGTGTTGGCGGAAAAAAGTTTCCCTTCGGAGGGATGGCTTTCTTCCACAGGTGGCAAGGCCAAAGAGTTTACGTTGGAAGTCATACCCTATGCCAATCCTGATCTCCCTCGGCGCCAGGGACAGGCGCAAGTGATTGTCACCGCTCGAGATTATTCATGGCGAAATTTATTCGAGGGAAATGGTCAGCGGCTGGAGAAATCCTTTACCCCTCAATTTAAACCTCCTCGGTTGGAACTCCTCTCGCAACCCAGTTCCATCGTACAAGGGGGGAGCGGAATTATTCGGTACCGAGTGATCCCGGAAGTACAAACCCATGGAGTAAAAATCGGCTCGGCCTTCTTTCCTGGGTCTCCAGCCCCCGATAAAGCCGGGATGTTTTCGCTGATAGCCTTCCCCTACAATGCCTCCCCCGACACCCCCATTCAAATCATCGCAGACGATGGCTTCGGGAATACCGCCCTCATGGATGTAGACTTTCGAATCAAGCGCAAAACCTGGCGCACTCGGAAGATTAACATTTCCGATTCATTTATCCGAAAGACCGTACCGACTATCTTAGCCAACACTCCGGAACTCGTCGGTCAAGGGGACCTTCTCCAAGACTTTCTTCAAGTCAACGACAAATTACGACAGGCTAACAACGCGACGATTGCCAACTTTAGCAAGCAATCACAACAGGAATTTCTATGGAAAGGGGCATTTCGTCAACTTTCGGGGTCTCAAGTTCAGGCCTCCTTCGCGGACCACCGCCAATACATTCACAACGGTAAAGTCGTCGATGCCCAGGATCACCTAGGATTCGATTTGGCCGTCACCAAACACTATCCGGTAGAAGCCGCGAACCATGGAGTGGTCTTGTACGCCGATTATCTCGGTATCTATGGCAATACGATACTTCTTGATCATGGCTATGGCCTACTCTCGCTGTACGCCCATCTATCCTCCATTGAAGTCCAGGTTGGCGATAAGGTCCATATTGGACAGCCCATTGGGAAATCGGGGACGACCGGCCTGGCAGCGGGAGATCATCTTCATTTTAGCCTGATTTTACATGGGGAACAGGTTAACCCAACTGAATGGTGGGACCCTTTTTGGGTAAAGACTCGGATAAAAGATAAATTGGGGTTGCCTTCTCTTAAAAAAGCCACAGAGGAGGAGTCAGAGCCGATTTCAAACGAAATAGGTCCCGAACCGCCTCCCGTTCCGTAGGTCCAAAAATTTCCCGTTTAGTTCCTCTTTACAGCCGTTTGAAATGCGATAACGTAGTTTCATTAGACGCCAGAAAGATGTAACGACATGGCCACACGTTCTCGGTCCAAGCCCTCACCACCTAACAACGACACCAACCACATCACTCCGGTCCCACTCGATGAGACGACGCGACAGCGGTACCTGAATTACGCGTTATCAGTCATCACCTCACGTGCTCTACCCGACATTCGGGACGGGTTAAAGCCGGTCCAGAGACGAATTCTGTTTTCCATGTACCACAACCATCGCCTGACTCCAGACAGGCCTCCCATCAAGAGCGCCAAGGTTGTGGGATCAGTCATCGGCGAATGGCATCCTCATGGTGATGTGGCGGTCTATGATGCCATGGCTCGCATGGCTCAACCCTGGTCTCTCCGCAGCACGCTCGTCGACGGCCATGGAAATTTTGGTTCACAGGATGGGGATCCTCCGGCAGCTTACCGATATACCGAAGCTCGGCTTACGCCCCTAGCCTTGGAACTCCTCAATGAACTCAACAAAAACACCGTCGATTTTCAGCCCAATTACGATGGGAAAGGCGAAGAGCCCATCGTCCTCCCCTCACGGTTTCCCAATCTCTTGGTCAATGGGTCCACGGGCATCGCCGTCGGAATGGCGACCAACATTCCCCCCCATAACTTGGGCGAAGTCATCGAAGCCGCGATCGCCCTGATCAAAAACCGAAACAGCACGATTTCCGATCTTATGAAATCGGTCAAGGGTCCCGACTTCCCCACTGGAGGTGAGATCCTGAACAACCGCCCGGAAATCAGGGAAATGTACGAAACGGGTCAAGGCTCCATCCGCCTGCGAGGTGAGTATGACGTCAAAACGCTCGGCGGGGGAAAATCTGAAATCATCATCACATCCATTCCTTTCGCAGTCGATAAATCCACCATCGTTGAACGCATCGGCGAGCTAATCATCGGGAAGAAGGTTCCGCAACTCGTCGACGTCCGTGATGAATCCACCACAGACGTGCGAATCGCCCTGGAGACACAAAAGGATGCCGACCCCCACTTGGCCATGGCGTACCTGTTTAAGCACACGCCCCTGCAAAATAATTTCTCTGTCAACCTCACCTGCTTGGTCCCAATTCCCAATTCCTCAGTTTCGCGTCCGGATTGTTTGGACCTCAAACAGATGTTGGAACATTTCGTGGACTTTCGGTTCACGACCGTAAAACGACGACTCACCTATGACTTGGAAGTCTTGGAACGGCGCATCCACATCCTGAAAGGGTTCCAGACGATTTTCAACGCGCTGGATCAAGTCTTGAAAATCATTAGGCAAAGCGAAGGCAAAGCGGATTCAGCCCAAAAGCTGCAACGGCGTTTTGGGTTGGAGCCCGTTCAGACCGAGGCAATCCTGGAAACGGCGATCTATAAGTTATCAAAGACTGAAATCCAGAAAATGTTGGATGAGCTCAAGGACAAGCAACGGCAGGCCAAAAACCTCAAAACCCTCTTGGGGTCTACGAAAAAGCTTTGGGAGGTCGTAACCAAGGAGTTACAGGAGGTTTCCACCACATTCGGAGATAAACGGCGCTCTAGAATCGGACGTCGACAGACGGAAGTCGTGGAATTTGACCCTGATGCGTTTCGTGTCAAAGAGGATGCCATCATCACGGTGTCGGCCGATGGGTGGATCCGCCGGGTCGGCATGATTAAAGATCTTTCCAAGGCCCGGGTGCGGGAAGGGGATCGCCTCATGACGATTCTCGGGGGCAATACGGTCGAATCCGTCGTCTTCTTCTCCAATTATGGCAGCGCGTACACCATCCGAATCGGGGACATCTCCCCTGCTCGTAGCGGGTATGGAGATCCCGTCCAGAAACTTTTCAAATTCAAGGATGGCGAACGCATCGTGGGAGCCCTCAGCTTTGACCCCAGGTTACAACCCACCAACGGAACTTCACCGGACAAAAAGAAAGGGCCGGCCCTCCCGCTGTTCGATCATCTTTCTCCGGAAAATGGCCAAAACCTAGGAGAAGCCATCGCCGTGACTTCCAGCGGGATGGGTCTTCGTTTTGAATTGAATGCATTCCTGGAACCCTCCACACGGTTAGGACGAAAATTTTGCAAACTGAGGGAAGGAGAAGAAGTCATCGGAGTGAAACAAGTCGCCAGCCCGCTCAAGAAAACGGTGGCCGCCGTGGCGACCACCCGTGGACGAGCGTTATTGTGTCGAGCTGAAGATATTGCTCAACTCGCGGGTCCTGGCCGGGGCGTGATCGTCTTAAAAACCGATCCCAAGGACAAGGTCGTCGGCTTCAATCTATTGTTCAGTAAAGATGACCAATTGGTCTTGATGAAGGAGAGTGGCGGCACCCTTCCTGTCTCCCTTCGAAAATATCAAGTGGTCGGGCGAGGGGGGAAAGGCCATCAACTGATCAAACGAGGCCGCCTAGCTGGAATAGCCCATGGCGACCTGACGATCCCGAATTTACAGTCAGAGTCAAAGGAATGAACCCCGATCCACATCGATAGAGGAAAAAGGTACACCACCCAACCATACAAAGGATTGTTCCATGGCAAAAACGTATGACGCGACTGACATTGTGGTGCTCGAGGGAATCGAGCCCGTTCGCCGTCGCCCCGCGATGTATATCGGTGGAACCGATAAAACCGGTCTTCATCATCTGGTCTGGGAAATTTTGGACAATGCCATCGATGAAGTCATGAACGGCCATGCCAGCCAAATCATAGTCGAACTGGATAAATCAAAAGATGGCATACGCATCACCGATAACGGACGCGGCATTCCTACCGACAAACACCCCAAGCACAAAAAGTCGGCCTTGGAAATCATCATGACCACCCTGCACGCCGGGGGGAAATTCGACACAGGAAGCTACATTCACTCCGGCGGCCTCCATGGTGTCGGCGCCTCGGTGGTGAATGCCCTTTCCCGTTATCTTGAAGTCCAAGTCAAACGGGATGGAAAGGAATGGGAGCAAACCTATCAAGCCGGAAAACCTCAGGGACCCGTCAAGTCAAAGGGCAAAGCACGAGGATCCGGAACATCCGTCTATTTTCGTCCAGACCCCAAGATTTTCGGAAAATCCACTCAGTTCGATCCTGCTCTGCTGGCCGACACTTTAGATGCCAAAGCCTACCTGCACAAAGGATTGAAACTCTCTTTTAAAGATGGGCCGACCGGCAAATCCCAACAATTCCACCATGAAAAGGGGATCCAGGAGTTTCTGGGCAAGCTGGTCGCCGATCGCGGGAAAAAGCCCACAGTCGATTTCGTGTTTTATCTCGAGCGGCAATTGGGATATGGAAACGGAGGTTCGAACGGCAACGGTCAGAGCTTGGGAATAGAGGTCGCACTTCAATGGACTGATGAGCCGGCCGAATACGTGAAAAGTTATGTGAACGGGGTAGCCACCCCCAACGGCGGCACCCACGAGTTAGGGTTGCGAGGAGGTATCGTCAAAGCCGTTCGAAATTACCTCGAAACGCATAACCTCATTCCCAAGGGTCTTTCACTCCAGGCAGAAGATATTCGAGAGGGATTAGCAGCGGTGCTGAGTGTTCTGGTCTTACAACCACAGTTTCAGGGCCAGACCAAGGAACGATTGAATAATCCTGAAGTCCAGGCCCAGGTGGACAGTGTGGTGCGACCCGCGCTGGAAACCTACCTGAATGAAAATCAGAGTGTGGCGGAAACGCTGGTCGGTCGGATGATCCTGGCAGCGAGAGCCCGGGAGGCCTCCCGGGAAGCCTCAAAAGCCGTCATTCGCAAATCGGCGGTCAGCCACCGGTTGAATCTTCCGGGGAAACTAGCCGATTGCCAAAGCACCGATCCCACCGCGAGCGAACTGTTTATCGTCGAAGGTGACTCTGCCGGAGGCACGGCGAAGCAGGGCCGGGACCTCAAAACCCAGGCGATTCTACCCATTCGTGGAAAAGTCCTAAATACTGAAGAGCTCAGCCTGGGTAAAGTCGTGGAAAACAAAGAACTCGCCGACTTGGTCAAAGTCCTTGGATGTGGAATCGGAAAGGATTTCGACCACAAAAAACTTCGGTACCATAAAATCATCCTCTTGATGGACGCCGACATTGACGGCTACCATATCAGTACATTGTTGCTCACTTTCTTCTTCCGACATATGCCGGAACTCATACGCCAGGGGCATGTCTTTATCGCCCAACCCCCCTTGTATCGAATTGAACTCGGCAAAGACATCCAATGGGCCGGAACGGACGAAGAAAAAACGCGAATTATCAGCGAGGCCCGCAGTAATGCCAAGCCTACCATCAGCCGGTTTAAAGGGTTAGGAGAAATGTTCCCGCAACAACTAAAGGAAACCACGTTGCAGGCTACCACCCGACGACTTCTCAAAGTTGAATTACACAATGAACTGCAAACCGATCGGACATTCCACGACCTCATGGGAAAACGAACGGAAGCCCGTTATGATTTTCTCATGGCCAATGCCGGGTCGGTCGACAACCTTGATGTGTAATGACCCATGTCTTCTCCGAATCCGCCCTCATCCTCTTCTCCTCTCGAAACCGTTTATCGATATCACCAGGAAACCAAACACGAATTTAATCGATTTTCAAGATCCCTTGGATATCTAGACTGGGCCAATCAACCGGATCCCTTTCGCCGATACCAGGGCGCCCCGCTGATTCCCCTGCCCCATCTGACCCTGGAACAAGAACCGTTCTCTCCTTCCTATGATTCCCTTTTTGAATCGACTCCAATCCCTCCTCAGCCGGTGACCCTGGAAACACTTTCGCGATTTTTTGAATATGGCCTCTCTTTAACGGCCTGGAAAGAATACAATGGGACGCGTTGGGCCCTGCGCAGCAATCCATCAAGCGGCAATCTCCATCCCACCGAAGGGTATTTGATTATCAACAAGCTACCTGACCTAGAATTGAAACCTGGGGTGTATCACTATGCCCCCAAGGAACATGCTCTGGAACATCGTTGGGCCCTACCCGCTGAACAAATCAATCGGATATTCGAGGGAATTCCCACTGGTGGCTTTCTCGTCGGGCTTTCGTCTATCCACTGGCGGGAGGCTTGGAAATATGGCGAACGAGCATTTCGGTACTGTCAACATGATACTGGCCATGCCATCGGAACCTTGCGAATCGCCGCCGCCACGTTAGGCTGGAATCTCGTCTTGTTGCATGACATCTCTGACCAGACGATCGAACGACTCCTGGGACTTTCTCGATCACCAGACTTTGAAAAGGCCGAGCGAGAGAATCCGGAACTGATCGCCGCCGTTTGGCCCCAACATTCTCAAGATCAGCCAAACATTAATTTTTCTCTTTCCGAATTCGATGCAGCCTTCTTTGCAACTGAGACATGGAAGGGCAAGGCAAATCGTCTGAGTAAAGATGACCAGGTGATCTGGGACATTATCGATGAAGTCACAGCGGCTTCCTGGAAAGGAGTTGACCAGAAAAACATCACATCCTATGAACCGGCTAGGCACGAGGAATCAAGGCCGAAACATGAAAGCCAAGGATCATCTCCGAAAGGGGACATCTTAGCCGGTCAAATCATTCACCAAAGACGGAGCGCCGTGGCCTTCGATGGTCGAACCGGTCTTTCGTCATCCCGATTTTTTACGATGCTTCAACGAATCATGCCGCAGGGAACACAGCCTGTCGCGGATCGGCCGATGCCGTGGGATGCCCTACCTTGGCACCCGACAGTCCACTTTGCCCTTTTCGTGCACCGTGTTACAGAAATTTCCCCTGGCCTCTATTGGCTCAACCGTAGTCCTGAACGACGCCATTGGTCCTATTTTCAGTCAAGGATGCACCAGCAATTTTCCTGGTCTAAGCCCAGGGAATGCCCCCCTGACCTTCCCTTGTATCTGTTAGAGGAAGGCAATGCTCAACAATTAGCCATGCAGTTAAGCTGTGGGCAGGAAATCGCGAGCGATAGTGCGTTTGCGTTGGGGATGGTCGCAGAGTTTGACGAAAGCTTAGAGGAATTCGGTCCTTGGTTTTACAAACGATTATTCTGGGAAACCGGTCTCATTGGACAAGTTCTCTACCTGGAAGCCGAGGCAGCCGGTATCCGTTCGACGGGTATTGGCTGTTTTTTCGACGATCCGGTTCACCGTGTGTTTGGATTTCATCCTCACACCATTTGGCAATCCTTGTATCATTTTACGGTCGGTGGGCCACTGGACGACGGACGTCTCACCACTCTGCCTCCCTATGGACCACACGTCTCGTAATGCACAATCGTTCCAAACCCCTTCCACGAGAGTTTTTCAATCGTCCAACCCTAAAAGTTGTAAAGGAATTACTGGGGAAGACGCTCATCAAGGAAACCCCCCACGGGATCCTCCACACCAAAATCGTGGATGTTGAGGCCTACGTTGGCCCTAATGACAAGGCCTGCCATGCCTCAAAAGGGCGCACCAAACGAACCGAAGTCATGTTCGGCCCCGCCGGGTACACCTATGTCTATCTCATTTACGGGATGTATCATTGCTTAAATCTTGTAACCGATCGGGAAGAATTTCCAGCTGCCATTCTTATCCGTGGCATAGAAGTTCTGGGAAAAAGTGAGTCACTCGCCAAACCATCAAGAATTGAGGGACCAGGTCGAGTGTGCCGATTTCTGGAGATCGATCGGTCGCATAATGGACTGGATACCACACAAGGATCCGTCATATGGGTAGAAGATGCGGGGTTGACCGTCCCCGACAAACATATTCAAAAATTACCCCGGATCGGAATCGATTATGCTGGTGAATGGGCCAACAAATTATGGCGGTTTTGTCTTCCTACGTCGGCTTCTCCTCAGAAAAGAAGGACTAAGACCAAATGAGTAAAACAGAAAGCTGTTCTCGATCTCTTGAACAAGAGAGACGGTCTACGTTACGCTAGTTATTCAAGAACATGTCGGCTACAGTTCTTAGGCCACATGACACAAACCTATTCTCATTCCACGAACAATCAAGGAGGAACCCCATGGGCAATCCGCTCGACACGATTTCTGGGACCATCACGGCTGGCTTTGTGCTAACCGTCGTCCTCTATGGCCTGGTCAAAATGTTGGTGTGAGACCTCAATCTTCAAACATTTTCTTATTCACCTTATCAAAACGAGGACATATTATGGAAAGCTTATTAGCGTGGGGCCACTACCTCGCGGGGATAACCTGGATTGGGATTTTGTATTATTTCAATTTTATCCAAGTACCGTTTTTAAAAGCGGTCACTCCAGAAACTAAGGCAGAATCGTTTAAACATCTGGTACCAAATGCATTATGGTGGTTTCGGTGGGGTGCCCTCTTCACATGGCTATTTGGGGCCTCCCTGCTCATGAACCAACATCGCATGGGAAGCGCTTTTCTCCTACAAGGCCAAGATGCTGTCATCGGGATGGGCGCCTGGCTGGGAACCATCATGTTGTTAAACGTCTGGGGCATCATTTGGCCCAACCAGAAAAAAGTCTTAGGGTTAAAAGAAGCCACACCCGAAGAAAAGGCTAAATCGGCTCGAGTCGCTCTTCTGGCTTCCCGAACCAATACGATGCTGTCCATCCCCATGCTGTTCTTCATGGCCTCCTCGGGACATAATCCTGCACCATTGTTTTGATTCCAAACCACCTTAATAAATAACATTCCTAAAGAAAAAAGCGGGGTCACAAGACCCCGCCTTTTTCTTTCTTTTAAACAACAGTTTTTACTCAATCATTAATAAAAGACCCTAAAGCTTCTTTTCAACGGAGGCTTTCTTCCCAGCTTGCTCCCGAACATTGACCCACTTTGAATGTTCCTGTGCAATAATAGACTCGATTCGTTCAGCCAGCAAAGCATTGGGATTATCAGTGTCCGCAAAATGACCCGCTTTTCCAATCCACAAAAACTTCTCTCGCTTAAGCGCTTCACACGTTGAACGATAGCTGATCCAGTTTTGGTGAAATTGATTTAACTGTTGAAACCCTTCCACGACCACAATCAATGCCCCTAACCACGTTGGCAAAAAATCAACGAGTGGGAAATTGGCGGAAAGAGGAATCATGGCAGCAGAAACGATGACCAATCCCCGACACCATTTGTACATGGTTTGATTAGATGCACTCTTCTTGTCATACCAGGAAATTTGATCTTCTAATCGGTCCAACGTGTCTTGAGAAATATCCATGGTAGTCGGTTGCGGTGTTCAGAGAATTCCATTATTTCAAAACTGCGGGAAAGCCCTCTTATAACCTAAAGCGTCTCATCACAATGCTCCCAAGATGGCGAAGACTTTTTCATCATGGTCGTGACCGTTAATTCCATCGAACCGCCGCGGTAGAGGATTGAATGGAACCACCCTCTCTTCAAAAATCTAGGGGGTTGTGTAACAGCATTCCTGCTCAACCGGCCCATTCTAATGGGCTGATGAACTCCAAACCCGCCAATTTCAGACAAAGCCTTCCATTCTCTCATGCTGTAGTCCTTCCAAGGGCTATTCCTGGACAACGATATGCGTGTCGGTTTCTTCCACTCCAGGGATGGTATGAATTTTTGTCATGATGAGGTTGGAAAGAGCCCGGTCATCTGACGCATTCACCAACCCAAAGATGTCGGGGTGACCGAAACAGGCATGGGCATTTTCTACGCCGGGAAGGGATTTCAAAGTATTGAGCACGTCCTGTGCCTTGCCGGCTTTAACTTTCATCAGGATGTAGGCTTTGGTAGGCATCAGTCCCTCCTTGGGAAATAGGTTAAACAATGAGGACGATGAAATAACGAATTGCCTGGCAGAAAACCTGAATAGGCCATCCTTTATACCGGGTTGTTCTACCATAGATCGCGTCCCGGTTCCATGACCCCAGTCAGATTAGATTGAGTGAATTTTATTCTTTTGACATGTTTATCATCCACACACTTTCCTCCCTACCCATTGCGTAGGCTTCGAAACGGCTTGTAGGATCAGAGGTGCCATGACTTGCTAAGACTTCACATGAACCCGGATTAGATCATTGCCAAAAATTCTTTCTTTAATTCCGAGTGGAACAGAGATCGTTTGCGCTCTTGGGTTACAAGAACATTTGGTCGGACGCTCTCACGAATGTGACTTTCCCCCGACCATTTCTCATCTTCCTATTTGCACTGAGCCCTCGATAACGGTCTCAAGCACCAGCCAAGAAATCCACGATCGGGTCACGCAACGACTGAAGGATGCTCTCTCCATCTATCGAGTCAACACCGACATCCTCCAATCATTGCAACCCGACTATATCGTGACTCAAACACAATGCGATGTCTGCGCCGTGAGTTTCACTGATGTGGAAAAATCCCTAACCTCATTGGTCAATAGCCAGCCAACTCTTATTTCCCTACAAGCAGCTGATTTACAAGGGGTCTGGGATGATGTTCAACGAGTAGCTCACGTGTTAGGGAAGGTCGATGAGGGCAAGAAAATTCTGGAGGAGTTCTTTTCTCGGATTTCCGTCATTCAAAATCATCTCTCCCAGATACCCACCAGGCCTGCGGTCGCATGTATTGAATGGATGGATCCACTAATGGCTGCTGGAAATTGGGTTCCAGAACTCGTTGACATGGCCGGTGGTTCCTCGGTGTTTGGAAAACCAGGTGAACATGCACCATGGATCACGTGGGATGCCTTACATAACACGAATCCCGACATTCTGGTCTTAATGCCTTGCGGATTTTCCATGGCCCGCATTGAAGAGGAAATCTCTTTACTGACGGAACATCCCCTCTGGGAATCCTTACCGGCCGTACAAACCGGTCGGGTGTACCTGACCGATGGGAACCAATTCTTCAACCGTCCCGGCCCCAGATTGATGGAATCCCTGGAAATATTGGCGGAAATCTTTCACCCCACTCTCTTTCGATTTGGCCATAAGGGGACGGGGTGGAGACCCTTTGGGGCTAGGTAATACCTTCTCTTTCTTGAGTTTTTCTTAATTGCACTTCAAATTGAAGATTTCTTTTGGCTTAAAGTTGACCTCCTTACAAACTTTTTGGTAAATAGTAATGATTACTAAGAAGGAATGAGCATGAATATTTCCCCATCCGATATCCGAGAACAGTTTCAGGCCTTCGGTCTAAAATCTACGCCTCAACGCACGGCCATCTATGAGGCCTTGGTGAAAAGTACCGCCCACCCCACCGCCGAGGAAATTTATGCGCAAGTGTCTCCCCGGTTTCCGATGATGTCCCTCAACACCGTGTATTACACCTTGGGTGCCCTTCGGCGAGTGGGTCTCATCCAAGAAGTGAACATCGGACATGATCGTGCACGATTTGACGCCAACCTTTCCCCTCATCATCATTTAATTTGTTTACGATGTCAGACCATCATCGATGTGGTTGATTCACATCTTAATAACCTGTCCTCACAAACCATTCTCGATCAAGACTTCGAAGTCACCCACTACCAAGTGGCGTTTCAAGGATATTGCGGCCCCTGCCGCCAGCATCATTCATCATCCCGGGGTTATTCCTCATCAGGGGAAACCCCCAGCACACTTTAAAGGAGGATTTCATGGGCAATTTAAAAGGGACAAAAAGTCACGAAAATCTCAAAGCCGCCTTTGCGGGTGAATCTCAGGCGAACAGACGCTATTTATACTTCGCTCGGCGTGCCGATATCGAAGGCTACACCGATGTTGGCGGACTCTTTCGCGACACATCCGAGGCAGAAACCGGGCACGCCTTCGGGCATTTAGACTTTTTAAAAGAAGTGGGGGATCCGGCCACCGGGGTCCCAATCGGGAATACCGAAGCCAATCTAAAGGCGGCCATCGAAGGTGAGACTTACGAATACACGCAAATGTATCCGGGCATGGCCAAGACCGCTCGGGATGAAGGATTTGAAGAACTTGCCGAATGGTTTGAAACGTTGGCCAAAGCCGAACGGTCTCATGCCAATCGCTTTACTAAAGGTCTGGAAACCTTAAATCAAGGTTAGCCCTTTCTTTTTTCTACCATGCCGCGGTCGACCCTCGACCGCGGCTTTTTAATTTCCGATCTCTTATCCCTGGTTGATCATGCCAAAATTTGATCTCATCAATCCCACGTGGAAGCGCTCGGACCTGGAAGCCGAAACGCTGCGGGTTTTCGATATTTGTGATGGGTGCCGGCGCTGCTTTAATCTCTGCCCCTCCTTCAACACACTCATCGATCGCCTGGACGACTATGAAAGCGATTCGACCAAATTTCAAGGCAGTGACTTCAGGCAAGTCGAACAGGAATGTTATTACTGCAAGCTCTGCTTTAATCACTGTCCGTATTGTCCGCCTCACCAATACGACCTGGACTTTCCTCGGCTGATGGCCGCCTGGAAAAAGCAACGGATCGCGGAGGAAGGTACGACCTGGCGGGATACACTTCTGACTCAAACCGACCTCCTGGGAAAGGTCGGCACAAAAACCGCTTCCTTGACCAACTGGGCCTTACGTACCCCTCTAGTCAGGAAACTCATGGAGCGAGTGATGGGCATCCATCATCAACGCCAGGTTTTACCCTACGAATCGGAGACGTTTCCACGATGGTGGACTTCAAGGGTCAAACCCCATTTGCCTTCAGACACTAACGGGAAAGTGGCATTTTTTCCGAGTTGCCTGGTGACATACCAGGTCACCGATATCGGCAAGGCCGCGATACAAATCTTGGAGAAAAACGGGGTGGAAGTCGTTGTTCCGCCCAACCAACAATGCTGCGGCATGCCACGATTTGATCTTGGTGACACTGAGGGGATGGCCCAAGTTGCTGAGGCTCAGTGCCAACAGTTTACCCCCTATTTGGATGAGGGATACGACATCGTCATTCCCTCACCCAGCTGTAGCCTTATGTTTAAACGTGAGTATCCGTATTTGAAGTCCACACCTGAGATGAAACGCGTATCGGAACGAACGTTTGATCTCTGTGAATATGTGATGCGATTAAAACGAGAGGGGAAATTGTCGCTGGACTTTCCCAATAATCCCGGACGAGTAGCCTATCAAATTCCCTGTCATCTCCGTGACCAAAACATCGGGTTTAAATCCCAAGAATTGATGGCTCTGACCGGAGCCAGGGTGCATCTAATCGAAAAATGCTCTGGTCACGACGGCGCCTGGAGTGCCAAACAAGAATTTTTCGATCTTTCGATGAAGATTGCCAAAAAGGCCGTACGCGATATCAAAAATGAACCGTTTGATCTGGTGGCCTCGGATTGTCCCTTGTCAGCCCTCCAACTGGACCAAGCTTTGGAGAGCACTTCCACCAAACCTGCCCTTCATCCTATCCAGGTTGTTCGGAACGCGTATGGGATAGCGCCATGAAGCCGCTCACTCCACAAGAGCTTTTATCAGCTGCTGACTATGAGCAGCAGCGAGAAAACATTCGTAAGTCGATTATCGCTCGAAAAAAACGACGACGCATAACGGTCGGTGAATACATCACCCTCGTTTTTGAAAACAGAGAGACGGTTCTTTTTCAAATCCAGGAAATGCTTCGCACCGAGCGCATTTTCGATCCACAAAAAATTCAGGAAGAATGCGACGTGTATAATGCCATTCTTCCTGCGACCAACGAATTAAGCGCCACACTGTATATTGAAATTACCGACTCGGAAAGAATTCAGGAATTGTTGGATTCATTCCAAGGAATCGATGAGCCAAATACGGTTGCCCTTCGGGTGGGAGATTCTCAAATTTTTGCCAATTTTGAAGCTGGCCATAGCAAAGAAGATAAAATAAGCGCGGTCCATTTCCTGCGATTTGTGACAGACCAGAGTTTTCGGGACCGATTGGCCCAACCTAATCAATCCGCCTTTCTGACTATTTCCCATCCCAATTATCAAGCAGAAGCCCTAATTTCTCCTGAAATGAAACAGGAGTGGCTACTTGATTTAGGAATTTAACGACTTATCTCTCGTACATGGAGAAACACCGGATATGTAGCTGGAAATTGACAATCTAAAAAGGGGTGCTTTAAGATAAAAGTTCAATATCCCTCTCCTTTTAACCGATTGAAAGGAAAGGGGAATTTATCAAATCACGATCATCATCGGCATAAGGAGGATACAGTATGGTTACGATTACCCCGATTGCAGAAGAAAAAATCAAGGAACTCATAAAGGAAGAGGAGACCGCCGTTGGCCTCAGAATTTATGTAAAAGGTGGAGGCTGTAGTGGATATCAATACGGGATGTCCTTTGAAGATAACACCAGTGATGACGACACGATCATCGAAAAAGGTGACGTCAAGGTGATCGTGGATTCACAAAGTGCTCCGATGTTGAACGGCGCGGAAGTGGATTATGTAGACAGCCTTCAAGGCTCCGGGTTTGCGATCAAAAACCCACAAGCCAAATCCACCTGCGGATGCGGAAGCTCTTTTTCAACCTAAACCATTCTTTCAGAATACACGACCTCACAGGGCTGGACTTGGCTGATCGACATCACCAGGTTTCAGCCCTTTTTCTTTTTTTTAATTCTCATGCCCAAAGCCACACTCACCAAACGCCTAGAATTTTGCTCCTCTCATCGGTACCACAACCCCAAATGGGATGAGGCAAAAAACCGGGAAGTTTTTGGGGCATGCAACAATGAGAATACCCATGGGCATAATTATTTGGTGGAAGTCACTCTTCAGGGAGACATTGACCCCATCACGGGAATGATCATTAACCTGTACGACCTCAAGCAATACCTTTGGGATGTCCTGGGAGAGTTTGACCATAAAAACCTGAACCTGGACACACCCTATTTTCTCCATCGCATCCCTACTACCGAAAATCTCGTTCGAACCTTATGGGAATTATTGGCGAAACATCCTCATTTACCGGAACTCGACCGAATTCGCCTTTATGAAGACTCCACCCTCTTCGCAGAAGCGTCAAAGGAAATCTCCCAAAGGGATTCAACTTTAGATTCCGCCCTCATAAGTCGCCGCTACCGGTTTTCTGCTATCCATCAAACTGAAAAGGGAGATTACAAAGGGCACCAGTATGAACTCTGGGTGTCCATGAAAGACATTATCCCTTCTGATACGGGACAGATAATCAGCCTTCCGAAATTGGATCAGACGGTTCAACGGGAGATTCTCCAACGTTGGGGACAGAAAAATTTAAGTCAAGACCTACTGTTTTCCCATACCCCCGTCACCG
This sequence comes from Nitrospirales bacterium, assembly GCA_965223495.1. Classification (GTDB taxonomy): domain Bacteria; phylum Nitrospirota; class Nitrospiria; order Nitrospirales; family UBA8639; genus Nitrospira_E. The sequence goes on from OZ245001.1 coordinate 3,177,726, forward strand.
ATGCTTCTCTGGCCAAACGTTGCTGGGATCTTATCCATTCCCATTATTCCAGCCCTCCACTCCACAGTGTTTCTATCAGTCAAGAATCTGGAACTTTTTCTACCTTTCCAAGATAACCCTCAACGGATGCCTTTCTGATACCAAGAGGGCACCTCTTTTTAACGGCTAGGTCAAATTTCAGAAAAAGAGTCGTGGACCTGGAAAGTCCGAATTAGCTTTTAGAAGAGAAATGTTGCTGGATAAGATAAGATAATTCTTCAGGTTCGAGTTTGCCCTCTTTGGAAAGCAAAAGATCCCCATTAGAGAAGAAATGAGTGGTGGGATACGTTTCGAAGTTGTGTTGTTTTTTTATGTTGCGGCATTTTCCGGGCACATGCATTTTGGCTTTGCCGACACGAATCTCTAAAAACTCCTTGGCGGTTTGCTCCAGGACAGGGTCATATTCTTTACAGGGTTCGCAGGTCGCAATACCATAGGCCACGATGGCCGCCCGAGCCTGGGTAATATCTCCATAGTTTTCATCATTCACATTCTCTACAGACCCGGACATTTCTACTCCCTAACAACCTATTTGAAAGAAAAACCCCTAAGAAAAGACACAGGGGTCTCCTCCTAGGGGTTTTTCCATTCTTTATGTTAACCTAATTTGCTTAACGCTTCTAAGATCTCTTTATCATCCCGCGCGGTTTTGATTTCTTGGACTTTGGCATACGCCACTTTCCCATTTTTATCGACAATCACGGTTGCCCGCTTGGAACAATTTAACGGCTCAAAATAGAGGCCATAGGCTTTTGAGACGGTTCGATGCATATCGGCCAACAATTTGTGCTTCAATTCCAATGAATCCGCCCAAGCTTTGTGCGAAAAGAAGCTGTCACAACTAACTCCCATGATTTCGGCATTCGCTGATTCAAAGCTGGGGAAATCATCGGTCAGACATTTGTTTTCTCCGGTACAGACCGGACTCCAATCTAACGGATAAAAGGCCAGAACGACATTCTTTTTTCCTCGATAGTCACTGAGTTTAATATCATTTTGATCCTGGTCTTTAAGGGTAAAATCAGGGGCTTCATCCCCTACTTTTACTTCAGGCGCAACATCAGTGGACATGTTCTATCTCCTCCCTGTTAATGAGAAATACGGAAAATCCAAGCGCTCTTTGGTGGTACCACGGCCCGAAAAAGTTTGTCAATCTGCCAAAGGACCTAGTGTCACAAGTCCTCTTTTCTTTTCCATTCACTCTTCCCTCACTTTAAGGGTACGGAGGCAATTCGTTCATGTGTTGATGGGAGAAAGACCTCTTTTTTCGGTACAAAGTTAAGACTTCCTTGTGTTTTCTCGGATCTCAGAGTATCGTAAAAACTAGACCGTGTATGCCTTTCCCTCCCAGATTCAGATCATATGTTGCTAGGATACCCCCCGGAACCCTCCCCCTATGGGCACTAATTCGACCCTCTTGGCCCGACTCAAAACCTGGTCTTGGCTCAAATTAATCCTGGTAGGCTCCCTTGTCGCCGGTTGCCTTGGTATTGGGGGAATTATCGGCATCCTCTTTGTCGCCACCCGGGACCTGCCTACTTTTGATTCGTTTCAGGATTACCAACCGAGCCTGGTTTCACGCGTCTATGCTGATAATGGGGAGATCTTGGGCCAATTCTATATCGAGCGGCGCCTCTATACCCCTCTGGATCAAATCCCCCAGGCTCTCACCCAAGCGGTCATTGCCACGGAGGATACCAGATTTTTTGAACACCCCGGGTTTGACATTATTGGGATCGCCCGAGCGGCCTGGACCAACCTGAAACGGGGAGGCAAAGTCCAAGGGGCCAGTACTATTACCCAACAACTCGCACGCGCACTCTTTCTCACACCAGATAGAAGATATCAACGAAAAATCAAGGAACTTCTTCTTGCGATTAAAATGGAATGGGTCTTAAGCAAAGAACAAATTCTCGAGATGTACCTCAATCAAATTTATTTCGGTCATGGGTCTTACGGCGTGGCTGCCGCCACCCTGACCTATTTTGATAAAAGTGTCACGGAACTCAGCCTTCCTGAAGCGGCCTTTCTTGCAGGGTTACCCAAAGCACCCAACACCTACTCTCCCTACCGAAACCCCGAGCGAGCCAAGTTCCGGAAAGAACTGGTCCTCAACCGTATGGTAGCCGCCGGTTTTCTTTCCAAGGAGGAGGTTCAGGAAGCCATGGCCATTCCTCTCAACTACCGCCACCAATCCATCGAGAAAATTGCCTCCTATTTCCTGGAAGAGGTCCGACAGCATTTGGTGGAACGGTATGGGGAATCCCTTGTCTATAAAGGTGGGTTGCAAGTCTACACCACGCTCAATATTTCCATGCAAAAGCGGGCAGAAGATAGCGTTCAGGCCGGTCTGCGTCAATTAGACAAACGACAGGGTTGGAGGGGGCCTGTTGGCCACGTGGAGTACACAAAAGATTTCGTTCCTCCCGACACCCATCCCGAATTACACAGCCCCAAGGCCGCCTTGGTTCGAGGGTTATACCGCGGATTGGTAACGAAAGTTTCGAAAAAATCTGCACAAATCCTCATTGGCAATACCTATAAGGGAACGATTGGTCTTGAGGATATGAAATGGGCCCAACGGCAGTTGGACAATCCTAAAGATGTGGGATCCAAGGTTATTAAGAAAAAAATCCGACCATCTGAGATTCTAAAAGTAGGGGACATCATTGAAGTCACTCCGAAAAAGGGGAATCTCGAGTCCGGAAAATTCCTCTTAGAACAAACACCTTTAGTCGAAGGATCTCTGTTAGCCTTAGACCCCCGGACCGGTGCCGTTCAGGCCATGGTGGGAGGGTATGACTTTTCACGCAGCCAATTTAATCGGGCGGTTAATTCCCGCCGGCAACCTGGCTCTGCTTTTAAACCTTTAATTTTTGCCACGGCCCTTAAAGAGGGTTTTACGCCGGCGACGCTCATTCTTGACGCCCCGGTGGTGTACGAAGATGAAGATCTCGACAGAGTATGGAAGCCAGAAAATTACGAAAAACGGTTTTATGGGACCATCACGCTCCGTGAAGCCCTCCGGCATTCCCGCAATGCCGCCACCGTTCGGCTCCTGGAACAATTGGGAGTGACCCAGGTCGTGAATGTGGCGAACCAATTAGGTATTCAAAGCCCATTGAGCCAAGATCTTTCTCTGGCTTTGGGATCCTCAGGGGTGACCCTCCAGGAACTTACTTCCGCCTATGGCGTGTTTGCGAATCAAGGGATGTGGCTCAAACCCTATCACATTACGCTGGTTAAAGACGTCAACGGTGAGATACTGGAACAACACCTGTTCGAACCCCGCCAAGCTATGGCTCCCGAGACCGCTTACCTGACGACGAATATGTTAATGGACGTGATTCAGAGTGGAACCGGACGACGGGCCAAAAAAATTGGGCGTCCGTTAGCCGGCAAAACTGGGACCACTAACGGCTATAATGATGCCTGGTTCGTCGGATATGCCCCGAATTTGGCGACCGGGGTCTGGGTAGGCTTCGATTCGGTCAGAACCTTGGGCAAATTAGAATCCGGTGCTCATGCCGCGTTACCGATTTGGACACAATTCATGAGTCAATCTCTCCGAACGGTTCCGGTCATGACCTTTCCCATTCCGGAAGGAATTAAATTCGCTCAGGTTGATACCACTACCGGAGATTTACCGACGAAAAAAAGTCAACAAATTAGTACAGAGGTCTTTCAAGCTGGCACCGAACCTGACAAAGCCCCCCCACAAAAAGCCAACCCTATGGACTTTTTCGAGTTTGATCGCATGAATACGGGATCTTCGGCTGGGCTACCTTCCTTTTAATCCACGTACGATTCCCTGTCGTTTTGCTTTCCTACAGCTTACAACGAAAGTGAAAGGAGCGGGAGAAGCGGGACACTCCAATCAAAGAAGGTTCAACGAATGTACTTTTGAGAGACTACCGCTGGGCTAGATTGAGGATAAACCTAGAAAGGATCGTTGTCATCGGCTTTGGATGTTTCTTCATCAACCGTCTTTAGTAAATGATAGAGCGCATTTTGAATCTGTTCGGCGACACGCCCATCCGGCCCCATACTAATTGATAAATACTTTTGGGTATCTGGGGACGTCAACATTCGCCCTCCCCCCCACTGGTATTCTTTGAATCGAACACATTTTTTTTGTAAATGACACACAAGATTGATGTGTATGATTTGGTCCCCCTGACCAACTTTGATATCCGCGTGATTGGGATTTTCGAGCGTGGGATTTTCCAATTTTGGGTTTTTATTAAAAATATCACGGATCGACACTTGCGCTTCGGTTCTCCTCGCCCGCTTTTCACAGGGCTTTTCAGGTGTAGAGGAACTACAGAGAAGGAATTTTTTCTTCTCATACAGTCTTTCCTCATACCCATGAATGACCACTAATTCATAATCCTTATTCAAAGAAACTTTGATACTTTTTGCCCTTTCATCAATGGTGGTTAGGGGGACTTGAGATGGAAGATTCTTGGAGAGTTTTTGATTGATATAATCTAAAGTTTCCGGGATGGTCAGATCAGCGGCCACGGCCACGTTCAAAGGGGAAAATACTGGAAATAGCACGACTGCAAAGAGGAAGACTCGTGTTCTCATCATTCAATATCCTCCATGGTAACTCGCCAAAGAAAAGGGTGTTGAGCGTTCCAGCCGTTCAATTTTCTTCGCATTCTCCTGTCCTTCTGACATTCCTTCTTTTCCTTCAACAGCTCGTCTGATCAGCTTCACCCAGAGATAATCCTAGACCCCATTCAAAACCACCCGAACGTGGACCATGATTTCATGGATATCCCACCACGAACGTCTCATCGAACCCCACGAATGTAAAGAACATTTAGGCGAGGGGTTTGGGAGTGAGAATACGGGATGACAAAATTATCGGTAGATATGATGTAAAACTAAAGGTATTTTAGGACATCTGGGTACTTGACCCAACCTAATAGGTGGATGCCCCGAAAAGGAGGAGAGTCAAGACAAGCGCTAACTGATTATTTATATCGAGGGAGGGGGGGGAGAAAGGGATTAAACAAGAAGGAGGGAAAACTGATTCCAACCCATCCTAGGAAGATGTCGCATCTTGAAATTCTTCATACCAGGCCATTTGAATGGCCTCTAACTTTTTCTCATTGGAAGCTTTAGGGTCATCCTTAAATTCGGGAAGGGCAAGAACATGGGCATGCAAATCCGTGAATCGTACCGTGAGGGGATCGAGATGCGGGTGTTCTTCAGATAGCCGAATCCCGATATCTTCTGCATCATTCCATGTGAGTTCTTGAGCCATTGACGATTCCTTAAAGGTTATCCCGTTTTAATCGGGAAGAGTGGATGCTAATCCATAACTTCCGAAAGCTTTTTACTATCCAGCGCCTCTTTTAACGTGGCATCCATCAACACTTCGGCTAAATGATGAGTGACCGTTTCTACATCGGTGATGCCTTTTCGGATCGCCCGATGATCTTCGGATTGGGCCGTTTCCCCGAGTTGGCCGATGGCCCCTTGGATATGTGCCCTTTCCTGATCGGTGATAAGATTCGTGGCGCGCGTGAGCGCTTTTTCGGTCGCCACGATAATGGCGTTGGCCTCGTTTCGAGCTTCAATAAGCTGTCGAGCCTGGACATCTTCTGCGGCAAATTGGAAGGAGTCTCGAATCATACCTTCCACTTCCTCGTCCGTCAGCCCATGAGAAGGTTTGACTTGAACGGATTGGGCTTCACCCGTCCGAATATCCCTGGCCGTAACGTTTAAGAGACCATTCGCATCGATCAAAAACATGACCTCCACTCGGGGGACGCCCGCAGGTAGAGGAGGCATTTTTAATTGGAACCGGGCCAAACTCCGATTATCCTTGACCAATTCCCGCTCACCCTGAAGAATATGAATATCTACCGAGGTTTGGCCATCGACATAGGTGGTAAACATTTCCTTTGCGCTGGTAGGAATAGTCGTATTTCGCCGAATGAGTGCACTCATGACGCCCCCCATGGTTTCAATTCCCAAGGAGAGTGGAGTTACATCTAATAGTAATATTTCCTTATTGTGTCCACCAAGAATATCGGCTTGAACAGCCGCGCCCAAGGCCACGACTTCATCGGGGTTGAGATCACAATGAGGTTTAGTCCCGAACAATTCTTCAACTTTTCGCCGGACAAGAGGCATCCTGGTACTCCCTCCAACCAACACTACTTCATCGATTTGATTGGTGTTGAGGCCAGCATCTTTCAAGGCTTGACGACAAGGAGCGAGTGTCTTCTCAATCAGATCGGCCACCAACGATTCCATTTCCTCCCTGGTCCACGTTCGTTCGTATTTCCCGCTCGTAAGCTCGACAACGGCTTGGGCTTGCGAATTCTCAGATAATTGCACCTTCACCCGTTCGGCTTCTAGCCGAACCGTTTGCATCAAGTCGGGCTGCTCCCCGACCTGAATCTCATGGGATTCGGCTATTTCATTGACAAACACATCGACCAAGCGTTGATCAAAATCATCTCCCCCCAAATGGGTGTCCCCATTGGTGGCCAATACCTCGAAAATACCGTCCTTGAGTTTTAGGATGGAGATATCAAAGGTCCCGCCACCTAAATCATAGATGGCGATTAAACCCTGAGTTTTTTTCTGCAGTCCATAGGCCAGGGAGGCGGCGGTGGGTTCATTAATAATACGCAGCACCTCCAATCCAGCAATCATGCCGGCATCTTTGGTGGCTTGCCGTTGACTATCATTAAAATACGCAGGCACGGTAATGACCGCTTTGGAGATGTCTTCTTTTAAATATTCCTCCGCCCGCCGTTTCAGTTCCTTGAGGATCATGGCCGACACCTGGGGAGGAGAAAAGGTTTTCTCGCCGATTTCAATCCGAATCACGCCATTTTTCTCGTGAAGATGGTAGGGAAAATATTTGAGCTCTGCCTTCACATCATCCAAGCCTTTTCCCATAAACCGCTTCACCGAATATATGGTTTTAGAAGGGTCCCGTGTGAGATGCGCCTTAGCCGGCTCACCCACAATCAACCCATTGTCCGTTATGCCCACAATAGAGGGGACTTTAGTCTGCCCTTCTAAATCAGCGATGACACGGGGAGTCCCCTGATCCATGAACGCAATCAAGGAGTTTGTAGTTCCAAGGTCTATCCCGACAATTCGACTCACGTGGATTCCTTTTCAATGCCGCAGTTTAGGCAATCGTTTCAGTTAAATCATTGATCATATTTTGGACGTACGTACGATTGGAAAGAATTTCCTGCATGGACCGCAACACGGCCTTTTTCTCTTCCTGTGCCTCATGGGGATCTGGGTGAGCCTGTTGCAATTGATCCCATTCCTTAAACTTATGTTGTAACGCCGCTTCCATTTCCGTTTGACGTGCCTCGAGATTGGTACATTCCGTTTGAAGGCTGGCTCGGAGTGCATCAACTTCCGAGGAGGGGCCATTGGGGGCCTGTTCACGAAAGGTTTCAAGATCATCCTGCAATTCCAAAATCTGCTCGAACAAATCAGCAGGGGGATTTGACCGAATATCTTTAACGGCTCCGGCTTCCAGTCGAATGAGATATTCGACTCTTTGAATAGGGTCTTTGAGTGTCCGATAGGCCGTATTCAGGAAGGCCGAATTTCCCAGACTAATCGCCTGCTCAGAATCATCCTTGGTCGAATAAAAGTCAGGATGAAAGGTTCGGCTCAATTCATAAAAGATTTGCTCCAAACGTTGTTCATCAAGAGAAAGGAGGCGCGGCAACCTAAAACAAGCAAAATAATCCAAATCCTTGGAGAGGGGCTGAACTTTGACACATTGCCCGCATAAATATTCACCAGTGATTTCAGATTGGCAATGCCAGCACATGCTCCGGGCCATGGGCAGTTCACGTGAAGCTGTCGACATGTCATGTACGTGTTCCATAATTTGGCCCTCTGAAAATTCGGGCATGGCCAACTGCACCATGCCCAATCATTACCCCACTCAATGAAAGTTAAACAGGGATCTTATGCTGAGAAAGACTCCCCGCACCCGCAGGTTTTTGTGGCATTCGGATTGATAAACTTAAAGGCGCCACTCACCATATCTTTTTGATAATCTAAGGTCATCCCTTCAAGGTAAATGGCACTTTTGGCATCCACGATCACTTTCACGCCCTCAACCTCCGTCACGGTATCGAATTCTCCGATTTTATCATCAAAATTCACGGTGTAGCTCAAACCGGAACACCCGCCACCTTTTACCCCTAGACGAAGCCCTCCTTCAGTAATGCCTTGAAGATCCAACAAACGTTGGACTTCTTTTAAGGCCGCATCGGTCAGGGCCACAATCGCTGTCTTATCGGTTTCTTTTGTTTCCATAATTTTCCTACCTCTCTCGCCTAATCCACTTTTTACGATGCCGCCGCCGCTTCTTCCGAGTTGGGCTTTTTCTCTTCAGCCTTCTTTTGATAATCCCCTAAGGCCGCTTTTATCGCATCTTCCGCTAAAACCGAGCAATGGATTTTTACTGGGGGAAGATTCAGCTCCTGCACAATATCGGTATTTTTTATTTTTTGGGCATCCTCAACGGTTTTTCCCTTGAGCCATTCGGTGGCCAAACTTGAACTAGCAATCGCAGAACCACAGCCAAAGGTCTTAAATTTGGCATCCACAATCGTCTCATTTTCCACTTTGATTTGGAGCTTCATCACATCTCCACACTCCGGCGCCCCAACAATACCAGTACCCACACCATCCTCATCCTTTTTAAAACTTCCCACGTTGCGAGGATTGTTGTAATGATCGATTACTTTTTCACTATAGGCCATGGGTGTTCCCTCCTTCTGGGTGTACGAATTAAGTCAGTCTTAAGAAAGAATTCCTTCAATATCTTGCGTGTCCCTCTTTTTTACCATGTTAATGCGCAGCCCATTGCACCGTCTTCAGATCAACCCCCTCCTTGGCCATCTCATACAGGGGGGACATTTCCCGTAGATGATTCACGGCTTTGATCATCCGATCAATCGTGTACTCGATTTCTTCATCCGTCGTAAATCGTCCCAACCCAAATCGAATAGAGGAGTGAGCTAAATCCGACCCCACACCTAAGGCTCGCAATACATAAGAAGGCTCCAGGGTCGCTGAAGTACAGGCCGATCCGGAAGACAACGCAATCTCCTTTACGCCCATCAGCAAGGCTTCCCCTTCGACGAAGGCAAAGCTTATATTCAGATTGCCGGGTAGCCGCTCCGTAGGATGGCCATTTAAATAGACTTCTTCCATGGCCCCCATAATGCCATCTTGCAAGCGATCACGCAATTTCGCCATTCGGACGGATTCCGTGGCCATCTCCTGTTCACACAGTTCACAGGCTTTGCCAAAACCCACGATTAAGGGCACCGGCAACGTCCCGGATCGCATGCCTCGTTCATGACCTCCCCCATGAATCATGGGCTCTAACCGGACCCTAGGGGCTCTCCGTCGCACATACAACGCGCCAATTCCCTTAGGGCCATAAATTTTATGGGCGGAAAAGGACATGAGATCAATTCCCATATCCTGAACATTTACAGGAATCTTTCCAACACCTTGGGTGGCATCACAATGAAAAATGACACCCTTTTCCTTGGCGACTTTCCCGATTTCCGCGATGGGGTTAATGGTGCCGATTTCATTGTTGGCCAGCATCACAGAAATTAATATCGTTTTGTCGGTGATGGCGTTGCGAACATCTTCAGGGCTTACCATGCCGGCCTTGTCCACGGGAAGGAAAGTCACCGTCACGCCTTTCTTCTCTAAATACTTGGCGGTATCGATCACAGCCCGGTGCTCGGTCGAAGAGGTGATGATGTGATCACCTTTTTCCTTATACATCTCCACCACACCCTTGAGGGCAAGGTTATCGGACTCCGTGGCTCCACTCGTAAAAATGATTTCCTTCGGGTCAGCTCCCACCAGATGCGCGATTTGCTTCCGAGCCAATTCAACCGCTTCTTCCCCTTCCCAGCCAAAGGTATGGTTCCGGCTGGCCGCGTTACCAAATTTTTCGGTGAAGTAGGGAAGCATGGCTTCCACCACTCGCGGGTCACAGGGGGTCGTGGAATGGTTATCTAAATATATGGGCAACTTCATAAGGACACTCCTTCTGTCTTACGAGACTCTACGATGATTAAGGGTGGTTCCGCCATCATATCTTCGATGGACATATTACTGAGCAAATGAAAAATACTTTCCTGGACTTTTAGCAGCGGTGTTCGGATGTTGCAGTGTTCCATTTGATCGCAAGGGGAATGCTCATCCCGTTCATGATAACAATCCGCAATCCCCAACGGCCCTTCAATGGCTTCCAGTACTTGAGCAATTGAAATCTCTCGTGGTTGCCGAGCTAATAGGTAGCCCCCCTTGGGACCATTCTGACTTTCAACCATGTCATGTTTCGCCAAGGTCTGAAGGACCTTGGCCAGCAGTTCATGAGGTATATGATGTTCTTCCGCAATTTCCTTGGTATTGACGACTCGATTGGTAGGATAGGTGTTTCCCTCTCCGTATTGAACGGTCGCCATATACTGTAAGGCCATCAATGCATAATCTGCTTTTTTGGAAAGTTTCAGCATGTTGATTTCACGATGTTGTCTTATTGACGTTTATAAACCCGACTTATATGATCGGGATTAATGTACCATTGACCTCCTGGGCCAGTCAAGACTAAAATGGTCGGAGATTTAATTGGTCGGATTAATAACGCAAATTCTTGACGATTTTTTGAAATTGCAGGTCGTTAATAACTCTTAAATGTTTGATATAAAAGGAGAAAATAATGGGAGGGAGTAATCCATATATAGAACAGAGTGAAACGGCAATCGCCAAAAAACCTTTTACAGTAAGGTTTAACACTCCTGATGGAGTGACTGAGGTAAAAGTCGATCCAGATCAAATCCCATTCGGAGAAACAGGTTTGCCCGGGAGCATCCTGGACATCGCCCTTGGCCAAGGGATCGATTTAGAGCATGCTTGTGGAGGGGTCTGTGCGTGTTCAACCTGCCATGTAATCGTCAAAGAAGGACTGGATACCTGCAATGATGCTACCGACGACGAAAACGATCAACTGGACGAAGCCCCTGGATTGACACTTCAATCACGGCTGGGATGCCAATGTGTTCCTAATGGAGATAAGAATGTGACGATCGAGATTCCCGAATGGAACAAAAACCTCGTCAAAGAAAGTCATTAATTCCAGCCCTAGGCCTTACCCCAAAATCCAGATATAAGAAAATTCACGATTTTGACCGGTTCGTAATTTTTAGAGAAATAAATACCCTCCGCTTGCAGGATCCCGGCGGAGGGTATCGTGTTATTTGGCTTGTCGTAGTGGACAAGATTCGCAACTTTTTTCTGGCATCTCCGATTGGTGATTCGGAATGAATCGAAAGGTCTTAGCTTTAGCCAATAAAGGTTGAAGGAGAGCGACTTCCACCCCCATCCTGAAACTACAATCCTCATACAAGCTGAGTAAGACCACACATGAGTCAACCTTCACCAGCCTGACATCCAACACATCAGCCTTGACCATACCCCGAACCCATTCAATGCGCGGCCAACAACCCTGATAATTTCCTCTCCGATGGAGACCGCTATCTTCACTCGCCTGCCGTTTGGAAATTCCTTAACTCGGTCCTTCCCATACCTAGCAACCTGACACGATTCGGGACCCCGTATTTGGGAGGATGGCCCCAGGGGCTACCCCTGCGTAAACGTTGACATTTTCATTAGGAAGTGTACGATTGGCTGCCTTTATGCATTTTTCATTAAACAACAAGGAGCCAGAGATGCGTCGCCCGTTCGTCTCCACCTCTTCTGTGCTTCAGCATCAAATATGAAAGCAAATCCCTTACGTGATTACCCCCCCCATTTCGCCGAGAGGAGATGAATCATGAAAATAATGGCGAAGTGCAACGCTGTACTCCTGTCAGTCTTCCTCCTCGGCCTGCTGATTGCCGGCTTTACTTCTTACCGCATGCTCCAGGACAACGCCCGAGAGGAAGTCATCAGGCACGCCGGTATGATGATGGAGGGGGCGCTTGCCATCCGAGGCTATACTATCCGGGAGATCAAACCGCTCCTCGTCCCACAGCTGGAGCATGAGTTCCTTCCTCAGACCGTGCCCGCTTATGCCGCCACCCAGAATTTCCGAGCCCTCCAGAAAAACTATCCCGAGTATATGTATAAGGAAGCCACACTCAACCCCACGAACCCACGAGATAAAGCCATGGACTGGGAAGGCGATATCATCATGCAGTTTCGGAATGATGCGAACCTCAAACAGGTCATAGGCGAACGCCAGACCCCGACAGGCCCTTCCCTCTACCTCGCCCGTCCTATCCAGGTCACCAACGAGAACTGCCTTGCTTGCCATGGAACGGTTGACAGAGCACCCGCCACCATGATCAAACTCTATGGGACCTCTAACGGGTTCGGCTGGAAGCACAATGAGATCGTCGGAAGTCAGATCGTGAGTGTACCGCTCTCCCTACCCCTAGCGAAGGCCAACCACACATTTATTACCTTCATGTCTTCACTGGTGGCGATCTTCGCAGCGCTTTTCCTTCTGATTAATTTGATGCTCCGCCGAATGATCATCCAACCGGTCAATGCCATGGTGCAGATCGCCGACGAGGTCAGCAAAGGCAAGCGGGGGGTCAAGGAGTTCGACACTAGCGGGGAGGACGAAATCGCCGCACTGGCCCAGTCGTTCAATCGCATGCGGGTGAGTCTCGAGAAGGCCATGAAAATGCTCGGCGACTGAGAACTGAGAGAGGCAGTGAGTCTGACAATGGAGGAAAAAAGGCACCGTACCTGGCTTTGCAACGTCCTATTCCTGGACATCGTGGGCTACACCAAGCTCTCGGTAGAGCGACAGATGGGGGTACGTGAGCATTTTTACGCCCTCGTCGACGAAGGTCTCAAAAACCTCACACGGGAAGAATGTATCACCTTGGATGCCGGCGACGGTATGGCTATCTGCTACCTGGGGGATCCGGAGGAGATTCTCCTTGTCGCCCTCAGCTTGCGCGACGCGTTCCGGAATCACGACCATTCCCTAAGCCCCTACACTGTCCGATTGGGGATCAACTTAGGCCCCGTAAAGATCGTGGAACTTCAAGGGGAACGGCGGGTCATCGGGGACGCCATCAACGTCGCCAACCGAATCATGAGCTTTGCCAAACCCAACCAACTGCTCGTGTCGCGATCGTTCTACGAGGTCGTCAGCTGCGTGTCGGAAAATTATCCGACCATGTTCAACTACCTCGGCATGCATGCAGACAAACACGTACGGCAGCACGCGGTCTATGAGGTAGTCGCCGAAGGAGAAGCCAGTGGCGAAGAAACGATTTCGCAAATTTCCACAACGCAGGCCAACTCCACAGCTGCCGCTCCCTTCGACGAAGCCCAACTCACCCAGGTCGCTGACCAGCTGGCCAACTACATCGGCCCCCTGGCGCCCCTCCTCGTGAAGAAGGCGGCCAAGGAGGCTAAGAGCCTGGACGATCTCTACCAGGTACTGGCCGGAGATGTTCTTTCGACAGAACAGCAGAAGCAGCAGTTTCTCAACTCCCGTCACACCCTCACTTGAAAGCTCCATAATCGTGAAAATCCAGGTCCTGGGATCACATGGGTCCGATTTGCTCGTCAATGGACCATCTGGAACGATTATTTGCCGAAGTGTCGGATTCCTGGTGAATGAAGAACTGATGGTAGATGCGGGGACGCTGGCCTCCGGCTTGACAATGGAAGAACAGCAACGGGTCAAACATATCCTTCTCTCACACCTCCATCATGATCACATCAAAGGCATTCCCCCGCTCGCAGATAACCTCATGGGTAGGGTCGACCATCAAGTCGTAGTGGCAAGCCTGCCGTCCGTGATTCGGGGATTACACACGCATGTCTTCAACGACTTGGTCTTTCCAAACTTTTTCAATTTGATAGGCCCGAGCCCTTCTATCCTGCGAGCACAAGAACTTGAGAGCGGAAAGGAAACGCCCCTTTCAGAAGAATTTCGCGTGACCCCCATACTCGTCAATCATACGGTGGAAACCGTGGGCTTTGTCATTCGAGATGATTCGGCCGCTTGGATCTATAGTGGCGACACCCATCAAACGGAAGAAATTTGGCAAGTGGCCGCCCAAACCCCAAATCTGAAGGGCATCTTCATTGAAGTGTCCTTTCCGGATTCCATGATGGAACTTGCCGTTCAAAGTAAACATCTCACCCCAACGCTGCTCGCCGAGGAATTCCGAAAAATAGGCAAAACCGACTTACCTCTCTTTGTTTATCACATGAAACCCACGGTGCGAGACCAAATTATCCAAGAACTCACACACCTCGACATTCCCGACATCACAATCCTTCAGGAAGGCCAAACACTACACATTTAGCCAGCAACTGCTCGCCTTATCGGTTCTTTCCCCCAACCCGCTCGGAACCGCGATAGGGTTAGACGGCATGGCAACCATCCCATGTGGAGATGATCGCCCCATGTCTAAGAAGTGACACAGCGGGTCGTAGGCTGATGCGAATATGTCCATTCCGCAAACGGTCCTGGCTTCAAAAGTGGAAAGGCCCCAAATCCTCAGGACCATTAACCGGACACCCAATCACATTCCCATGATTAGGCTGCAAGCCAAAGCAAAGGGAGGTTGAGGAAGAGGTAGAAAAAAGGACCCTAGGCTAGCCTGAAGTGACCCCAAAAAGTTGGAAGGCTTGGTTTTGGGGAACCCTTAAGGAACTTCCGTTGTCGCTTGGCCTGGGGCAGTAATCTGGATTACCCCTCCCCAGGTACACATGCACTTGGAGGTATTATTGAGGGCCGGCAAATTGCCGATGAGCACCGTAGATGAACCAGGGGTCCAGGGAGCCATGGTCATTGGGACGCAAGGCATGGGAGTCAGAACTCCAAGTGCGGCAGCCGTCGCTGAGGCCACCGTGGGATTGGCGACGGAACTACACATCCCAAAAGGCGGGATATTCACGGTCGGCTTATGATCCATGATCGTGGCGGCAGGGGTCCCGACAAGGGTTTTGTTCTGAGGCAAGACGATGAGCGAACTAGGGGCGACCCCAAAACTGCACATCATCGTCGCACCTGCTGTTACCACTTGCCCCATGTCGCCTCGTTGGATTGGTCTGTCATTGCTCCCTCACGACCAATCATTTTTCCTGCCCGCCCCAAGCTTATCCAGCCAGAGAAACGGTAGGACCCATTCGGAAAGCTGTTGCACATCCGCAGGTCGAATCTCTGGGGGGTGGCACCTAGTACATCACTTTCACACCGGTTTATCAACGGGCTCCACGCAACGTCGGTATTATATCTGTGCACTTCTACCAAACCAACCCCGACTGTCGGGCACCGCGAAACCAAATCATCAGCAACGGACCTTTGGGGAGAGGACATTCCCTGGGAATAGAATTACTGTTTCCGGGTTGAGGATCACACAGCAGAGGGTGGAGTGGTGGGCGGAGAAGGTATCCCAGCTTAATGAGCAAGGTGGCCGCATCGGGCCCCATCTAAGGCGGTGATCTGCGGGGGTGTGGCTACGACCCTCAGGAATGTAGGGAGAGCAAGGCAAGGAATCTTGTGTCAAATTGGGGTTGTACCTGTCCCCTGTGTTGGGAACATCCTGAAAATAAGTCAATATTCGGTCCTGAACCCTGACATGGAGAAAGAGGCATGGAACGGGTGGAAGGCTAAAGGGTGAGTCCCTTATCTAAACATGAAAATGGCTATGTTAACCGCTGTATTCAGTTTTTAACTTATTCGTGAAAGATTCACTAATTTCCCCATCGGGTTCGAGGTCAAAATGGAGTTGGAATTCTTGAATTGCTTGAATTAGGGAAGGGTTCATGCTCCCGTCTATTCGGCCGGTGTAGTAACCCAAATTTCGGAGACGACCTTGAATACCGCTTACCGTCTCTATCGGGTCGAGGTGGCCAAGATTTAGAGTATAAGTCTCTTCTCCGTGCCGAAACATTATCGATCCTTCTTTTGCATAGGGAGGAATGGGTTGTTCAATACGGCCATCACTGTCAGTTTTGCCTTTGAAGAGGACGCCATCGATCGTCAGGGTATAAGACTCGTTTGCGCGCGGACCTTTTTCGTCTTTGAACTGAATTTTGAGTTTTTCGGGGACGCCTTTGCGTCGGAATAGATGCCGCTGCCCATCCGATTTGGTAACTTCATTGATGGTCTTTTCAGGAATCGAGACAATATCTCCTGCCAGTAAAAGGTTAGGATCTTTACGAAGCCTTTTGAGGTCGGAATTATCGGCATGATTCCAAATAGCGTCCGGGAAAAACCCGTATTTATAGGCGATGTTCGCGATACAGTCTCCTTTGCTTACTTTATGGATTTTTGCCCCAGTCATTGGTAGGAGCCTCCCTAATCTTGCGCCAGTCCTCGTAAATCAAATCCCAGGATCCAAGGCTCCAGTTGGGTTTTGCATTTCTTCCTGCGATCCGAACACTGACCTTCGAACTGTCCATCCTCGAAGCGCCAGAACGCAACGCCCACAAAACTCACCATAGCAGCCCTTGTAGCTCATAACACAAGGCACCTCGCCCTCCTCCGGAGAGGTCAAAGCTTGTTGGGGAGCACCTTCATGTTGGTTCCCATCCCCAGATGCAGGTTCGGGAGTTTGGTGGGAGAGCATGAGAGCGTGGCCAAGTTCGTGCGCTGTATTTGAGGTTCCCGAGTAAGCCATAAAGGACTTATGGAGACCCTCGGTGTAGAAGACGAAGGCCCCAGAAGGTGAAAAGGCCCAGCCACTCGAATGGATACCCGAGATGTTGAGATTCCGATGGTCCCATGTATCCCCATGGGGATATTGGATAATCGTAAACCCGGGATCCTGCCCCCCATTCATAAGGGTTTCGGCGACTGCCTGGATTCCAGTCCTGAAGAGCTCGGCTGAGATCTCGTTCGAATCCGCTTTGACCAATGGGGGATATTGTGGATCATTCTGAACACGGGCGTTGTAATCTTCATAATGACGAAGGTTCAATTGATATGGAGATTTCTCGCTCATGAAACATAGCTCTTTCCAATTGACACTCTTGGTGAAATTGGGAAGAGCTCCCCGTTCCTGTACTTTCTCGAAGCTCTCAACCATCGCCCTGAAAGCTTGATCGAGAAGTGGCTGAGGAATCTTCTCAGGATTTTGATAATCAATGGCAAGATCACAGTAACACCGGCGGAAATTTTCGGCGACGCTGATGAAGGAATGTTCGATAGGTCGATAGGCGTGCTTACTCGTCAAATCATTTGGATTATTTGCAGGAAGTTCTTCGAGAGTATCATCTGGCTTGATCGCAAGTTTCGGGGGGGCCTGCTGAAGAAAAGAATAAGTCTTCGCCGTCTCCCACCAACTTTCCTGGAGGGGGGCCTGATTTTGAGCAGGGGCGCTATTGAAAAGATCAACGACCCGAGGATCGATCTGGTCAAGGGAAACCTCTTGTCGGTAATAACGAGCGATCCTAATGTTTCTCCAAACGATCATCGTCCCGGTTTCATGTACAGGTGGCGCTTGGCCCTCGGGAGGAGGTGGCTCGAGCTTGAGGTGCACCTTGAGCTTATAGGTATCACCACCGCACCGCGATGGCATAAAGATGACACCCGCATGCCCTTTTTCATTCGTCTCGGCAGCGACGGCGTGAGGATGATCTTCCGTTGCGGTAGCGATCTTGAGGTTACCATAATCGCCATGGCCATCGTGGAATCCTTCCCGATTCGCACATTCGAATATCGAGTTCTCTACTGGCTCTCCCGCCTTACCGGAAAATTGATGTGGGGCATTCAATCGCTGAGGATCCGTCTGATTAGCTTGAGCATTATCTTGAATCACCCGGTCCACAAAGACCTTGGGACCTCGGTTGGCAATGACAAATGGAGGATCGGGTGCCGGAGCCTTGGCCATCCTCCAGACATCGCCGTCACGGAGTTCCTCGATCACATCACGATTCTCCTCCATCTCTTCCTGTTCACCCTCTCGTTCGACGAAGAATTGAACCTTACCAATGTTCTCGATAAACTTGTCCCAATCATATTGTTTATGCTCCTGCTTTTCTTCAATTTGTTTGCGATCTTTCTTCTCCTTAGCAATTATCTCAAGCAAGTAGCGCGCTCCGGCGATGATGCGTGGAGGTTTTCCTGAATCACTAAGATAATTTTCAGCACCCCACAAAAATGAAGCCTGAAACTCCCTTTGCTTTCTCTCCATCTCACTTTGGGTATTACCACCATGATTTCTTTGTTTATCCTTAGGCACTGAATTTTCCTGGTGATAGTACACTGTCGCTCTATCGAGTTCTTCTAACTGTGGACCTGAACTTTCAAACCCAGTTTTTGAAGCATTACTGGCGAGCATTTTTGCCTTCCACCATTCGTCATCGGTCATTTCTGTGACATTATTTGCCGTTCCCACTCCTGCGCCGGGTAGTGGTGGGCCTCCTGCACCGGGTAGCGGTGGACCTCCTGCACCGGGTAGCGGTGGACCTCCTATACCGGGTAGCGGTGGAGGAGCATTTGGATCTTTGAATGGTTGAGTAAATTTAGATCTGATAGTTCTGGGCAGCGACGTTGGCCATTTTTCCCATGAGGACCTGTTCTTCCCGTAATCCATTACCTCGTTTCTCAATTCTGGCTTCTTCAATGGATTGCCATTATCAGTCGATTCGGGATCGGGTGGGACAAGCTGGAAGTAGACGGTCATTCCTTCTTGGGCTGCGATCCATTTCCTCTGCTGGAGCTTCTCGACTGTGGCAATGAGAGGGATCTTGCCCATTAGCTCGTTCTCTTCGAAGATCTTGTCTTCAAGCTGATTGCGATGGCTTCCAATCGGGAAATCATAATCGGGATCATTTTCTGGCGCCCTATCCAATCGCCATCCTCCGACGAGAGGTTTAGTGACGGAGTAGCCACCCGGGAATCGAATCGCCGCGAATTCGCCCGCTTTGGGGAGATTGCTGGCATCCAACGTCTCTCCGCTGTTTGGATGTCTGGGGGCAATGATATGATTTCGAATTTCATTTTCGAGAATAGAGAAGAGCTCCACTCGTGCGGGTTCTTCGGCCTCATTGATCCTTTCCTTGGCGTCTTCGATTTGATCATCAATTGTCTTAATATTTCCGGGAAGCCCTCGTAGGCTTTGGAGCATGAGCCTCTCGTGGGCTGTTCCCTCTCGATCAATGCGTTCCTCCTCGCGTTTTTTAGCCTCGAGGGTTTTAAGCGCTCGCTTCTGCGCCAGCAACGTAGCCCTAGCCGGTTGGTTTTCGTGAATGCGTGCATAGTACTCGTAGGCCTTGCGGGAGTAATCGTCAATGCGCTTAGGGTCCTGGAGTGGCACATACAAGAACCCGAGGACCTGAAGCCGTTGTCGGACTGCGATTTCTGTCCACGGCTCCCTCATAGATTGGGAATCAAGCGCGGGGAAGATCGCGTTGGTATCACCGAGCCGGAGTGTTAATCGGTATTGCGGCCGGCTTTGAATGAGGTTGTCCGTCGCACGACGCACCATTAGGTGGCTCATTGGCCCGGGAATCACCTCGCGGATTTTCACGTTAGCAACATCCGGAAGTTGGCCAATTGCTGCAGCAACATCGTTTCGTTGAAGGCAGCACTTCTCACCATCCCAGAGAAAGAAGGCTCCGTTTCGGTAAGTAGTGGCGCCTAGTCGATTTCCGACAAAAGCCTTCGCTTCATCCCCCTGATGATGCTTTCCACTCTTGTCCTCGATCGTGACATCATTCCACTGCACTACTTAGCCCTCCACGGGAACAAATGGGGTAGGTAATTATTTTAACCGTGAGTCAACCGTGCTCATTTTGGTTATCCAGGCTAGGGCTGTTGCATAATAGGGAATTTCGACTTAGCCAAAAAAATGGACTCCTGGCCATTGAGAGACCGTCCCTAAACAATCCAAAGTCAATAAATATTCCAAGAATATTTTAGGGGTGGGTTCTCGCGTTTATCATGAGACGCTTTCTTCCTTTGGACCAGCCGATTCGATGAACTCCCAGGCATCTTTGTCCAAGTTCGGAAACGAGACTTGGCACTCACCCGCCTCAAATCCCTCAACCCGCGCCCATCCATGCTGGTCGAGTGTGCCCTGTGCAACGGTATCGTCGGGAAGGATAATCTTATATTTCTCCCCGGGGATTGGTTGATCGTCTTCCCCGACGAGTTCGATCTCGATCCAGCTGGCCTGTTGTTCATCTTCCTCATCATCAGCTGGCTTTGTTTTGTGCGGTTTGAGCTTTTCCGTCGCGTATTTGCCCTCTTGCGTTTCAATCTGCTGTTTCTTGACTTTTGCGACCTTTCCAGGATCGGCGACATCGGCATCCTGGGCTACATCAGGCACGGCTGGGGCTACTGGATTACCGGCGTTACCTGATTTAGGGCTGGGCATGCGGATTCATTTACTTCCTAATTAATCTTCACCATCCCACCCTTAATGATGACCGTCGTGTCCCCATTCACGGACGTGGTGGGTGATTTAATGTCTACCTGAGCCGTGGACTCCGCCGACAGGGCTCCCTGGGCCTCAAGCTCCAGCGTGCCGGAAGTGCCAATCGAAATGCCCCCGGATTCAATAGCGATGAACGATTCGCCCACCTTGATCGTGACGTTCGTGGCGGCCTCCAGGACAATATTGTCAGCCTTGACGTATAAGTCCTTGGTCACCTGGGTGGATTGGTTTTTCTTGAACACCTCAATCACGTCATCCCCAACCTGGAGGGACAGAGCTTTTGCGACCTCTTTGGCCTCTTTGCCCTTCACCTTCAGGTTTCGATCGTTGCCGATTTCCTCAAGATGATCGTTGTCCACTTTTTCGTTGCGGTTGTTCTTGACTTGTTCGAACTTGTCCTTCTCGACCACCAGATGTCGGCTACCTTCCCCATCTTTTCCGGTCGTCTCGAAACGATCGTTGCCGACCCGGATATCCATATTTTTTTGGGCGTGAATGAAGATCTGCTCTTCCCCCTTCTTATCCTCGAACCGGAATTCGTTAAACCCCTTCCCCCCTAAGCTGGTATTGCTCTTCATCGTCGACTTGGTTTGTTCGGCTGGCAATTCATAGGGGGGCATATTCTCGGCGTTGTAGACTCTTCCCGTGATGATCGGTCGATCGGGGTCCCCTTCCAGAAACTCCACGATGACCTCTTGGCCGATCCGCGGCAGATACATGGCCCCCCATTGTTTGCCAGCCCATGATTGAGACACCCGGACCCAACAAGAACTCATTTCATCCCCTTCTGCCTCACGATCCCAATGAAACAGGACTTTGACTCGACCATACTTATCGATCCAGATCTCTTCGCCCTCTTTCCCTACTACGATGGCCGTCTGGGGCCCCTGTATCACCGGTTTAGGAGTGTGCCGTGGAGGTCGAAAAGGCACGGTCAACGGAATACAGCTGAAAGTATTGGAATAAACCGCTTCTCCGTCTCCTTCACCCTCCCCACCTTGAGGACGTCCCGGGGTGTAGGTGTCCCCCATCGATCCTTCATGACGAATGGACGTCAGCACATACTCTTGTTGCCATTGAACCGGAAGGTTGCCTTCCAGGGTATAGGTGTATCCGGAGGTAAAGGCTTTGCAATTACCGGCACCGGTGATTACAAAATGTTGGGCTTCTTCCTCCTGCATTCGGACGATTCCCAGGGCCGTGGCTTCCTCTTTATCGGCAAATGGACCTGGGTAATCATAAATTTCAAATGCACTGTTCCCGGCAATATCAATGACTGAGGGTTCTTCATGTTCAATGACTCGACTGGCCAGGGTTTTTTGGAAGTCGAAATTCCGGTGCGTGAATGCCCCAGGCCGAAAACTCTTCCCAAATCGTAAGCTCGAGATCATATCTTCCTCATACGAAGTCAACCCCGCGACATCCCACCGTACCGTGGCTTGAAAGGGAACCGGCTGATGAGAGGATGACGCATCGGCCACGACCAAGGTGTGTGCCGTATCGGTATGTTCCCAAAAGTAAAACATCCCATATTGCTCCATAAGGCGAGAAATAAACTGGAAATCGGTCTCCCGATATTGCACGCAGTACTCTCGAGGTTCATAGGATCCCAATTGGAATTTATAGTCGGTGAAGCCGTACTCTTTAAAGATTTGTTCAATGATATCTGGAACGGATTTCTCTTGGAAAATCCGGCAATCCGCAGTCTGCGTGAGAAACCAGAGCCAGGGGACCAATTCCGCCCGGGAATGAAAGATCCCGGGGGTTCCGGCGATTTGGGTCAAACGACTGATGTATCCATTAAAGTACCGGCATTCATCTTCCCGTAAAATGAGTTGAATCGTCGCATTCTGTCCAATCAATTCTTCATGGGGTATGGGAATGCCTTCTCTCAAGAGATGCAAATCGAATTTAAATAATTGCGAAATTCCTTCCTCCCCGGTAAACCCTTGGAGCAAGAGGGCATCCTCTCCCTGTGAAGTGTGGATGGACATGAGCCGATCTTTTTGGGTGAAGGGCATAGGGGGTCAGAATCCTTGTGGAAAGGGAAAACTTGCTATCCGTTGTTGAACGTTGAAGCAGCTCCCCTGCCAGAGGTGATTTGCGCGCGACGAAGATTCGACATCTTACCCAACGGCAGGAAGTGGTCTCAACCTACATATTTTTGGGGAAACGAAAGAGGGAGCAGGATGCCTGACATGGACAAGGTAGGCAGATAAATCTGAGAGAATCTTTGTTTGAGGTAAATAAATGAACGAAAGGAAGCACACACCGGATACTTTGATAAAATTTTCGGCCACCGATAAGTCAATAAAATCTCCTTTTTTTTAAAAGATCAAGTACAAGAGCTTTCCCGAAAGCCCATTCCCTATATCTCCAGCAATTTTCTGATCAAAAGGCCAGCCCATTCCGACTTGCCCGATCGAATGGTGCCTGGGATGACCTTTCCCTGTCCTCTAAAACAAAAAGCCCTTTAGCACATGGCCAAAGGGCTTTCGTCTAAAATTTGGCTCCTCGGGCAGGACTCGAACCTGCGACCAATCGGTTAACAGCCGATCGCTCTACCAACTGAGCTACCGAGGAACAAGTTGATTATTGTTCATCCCTGGCGTTTGAGGAAATTATCATACCCAGACTGATGGGTTACTTCAAGATTGTCAAAAAGATTTCTTCAATCTATCCTATTAAAATTGAAAATCATCCAGGTCCTCTTCCCCCTCTTCGGCTTCAGAGGCCTCCCCTTCTGATAATTTGACATAATGCCGAGCCCAAGACAGATAAATATTCGCACTGTCTTTCATGGCATCGGCTCCATTCATCAGTTTCGTCACGATTTCAGGGTCTTCCCCTTTCAGTTCCAACTCCCGAGCTGTCGTTTCCAATGACTGGTGGAAGTTGGCCATCTGCCCAGTGATCGCCGCCACCTGTTGCTTCAGATCCTCGCTCATGGTTCTCAATCCTTTATCCTAGAACAGCCGATTCCAGCACTTTAAATCGCCACTTCGCAAAAAAAAAGGCCCTGCGATGGAACTCGTAACCGGCCATCGCAGGGCTGAGAACAGGGTCAATTTTACCCTTGATAAGCTTGGCCTAATTCGGCGGCTTCTCCAGCTTTATCCAAGAGGGTTCCATCCGAGCTGACTGCCACCATGTCAATGGCTGAATGCTTGGCGGCATCGCACACGACTTTACACAACTCGCACCCCTTACAGCGGTTAATAAAGACTTCGGCCACCATTTTTTCAGAATTGAGGTCCAAACAATTGGCTTCGGGGCAATACATAATACAAAGCCGGCACCCCTTTTTGGCCACACATTTTTCGTCGGTTACTTGAGCAACATTATACATCCAAGATGATCCTTTTTAATTTCTAGTAATCCCTATTAGGCTGCCGCACCCACCTGCAATTCCACATTATTCTTTTCAGCCCATTCCGCGGCAATGTCATAGGCGCGCACCACCGTTTCCAGATTCTTTTTCAGCAACATCTCTTTCTTGGCAAACTTTTTCTTAATGGCTTCATCCAAGGTGGCCGTCCCACCCGAAGCCACGAACTTTTTCCCGAAACGTTCCTGGAGGGCCAGGTCAAGAGCATTCATGGAAACACATTTGGTAATGCCTGCCACAGATCCAATCATCGTCATGTTGGTGGACAATTCTGTGCCAGCAATTTCCAAAGCAATATTGGTCCCAGGAATATTAAAGACCGCAACGTTGAGGTCCTTTAATCGTTCTACATCTTCGTCGGATAGTAAGGGCACATCCGTATTGATAATGACCACTCCACCCTCTTTAATGCCTGAATAGAAGGGCATCGTATAACTCTTCCCCATCGTGATGACTTGGGGATGAAACACTTCAATCACATCGGGGAACACCAGTTCTCCACGATCATAAATTTTCTTCACTCCAATTCGACAATAGCTTTCCGCAGGAGCCATCCGTTTTTCAGCTCCAAAGAAGGGATTAGAAATCGCAAACTTTCCGTCCTTGGCGGCAGCCATCGCCATCACATGGGCCGCCGTCACCGCTCCCTGGCCTCCTAACCCTGACATTCGAATGTTTATTCGTCGTTTAATCATAAATCACACTCCTCGTGAGAATGTCCGATTCTTATGCCGATTGCCCAGCCAGCTGTTTCTTCTTTAATGCGGCTTTTCGCTCTTTTTCTTTGGCAGCTATTTCCGCTAACAATTCTTTAGCGGGTTCACTCACGTATTCTTTATAGGCAAACCGTTCCGTCGGCTTTTCGGAGTCCCGCATTTCCTGTAACCCTTCCATGCTGTTCTTCCCAATTTCGAGGATACAGGGGGTATACAGTTGAAGGTAGGTCGGTCCGATCTCTCGGGCTACATGGATCGCATTCTTGATGACTTTTTCGACGAGGTTGGGCTTACTGACAGTACAATTCACCACGTAATGACAGCCTGACTCGCGGGCAATCTCCGGCAACCGAACTTTTTCAAAGGTCTTGCCCACGGGAGCCATTTTCGCGACGAACCCCTTTTGCATGAGCCCGCTTTCCTGACCTCCGGTATTGGCGTACAACTCATTATCAAAACAAATCGTCGTAAACTTTTCCTGCCGGAACCAGGCTTGAAGAGTCATATCCAAACCGATGTCCACTGTGGCACCATCACCGGCCAACACCACGACATCTTTATGCCGATCTGGAAATCGAACCGTCAGGGCCCGTTTTAGCCCCGAGGCGATGGCGTTTTGATTCCCGAACAATGAATGGATGTTATGTACCGCAACATGAGGGAACACCAAACTCGTACAACCGGTGGACCCAACCATCACAGTATCTTCAGGAGCAGGAAGCGAAGCCAAGATATACCGAAATGCCATCGACTCTGGGCATCCTGCACAGAGCGAATGTTCTTCAATGAGCTCTTTGGCATTCCCAATGTCCTTCCACCCTCGGGTTTCGCTCCCAAAGGTCGCCCGTTTAACCAGGTCTTGATATTCCACTGGCATGATGTCGAACATTTCTTCTGCGATCTTTATTCGTTCCTTACTCATATTTATCTCCTCACTAAGGTTATATCGCCTTGGTTACCATTAGCGGTTGATGCCTCAACTGCCCCGAGCCGATAAGGTTTCGGTTTTCATCCCCAATTGGAGCTTAATCTCACTCGCGATGATTTCTGGGGGCATGGTCATTCCACCACAGACATGGGGTCCAGCATGCACCCGCTCATTATTCGGAATCGTGGCCCTGACCTCTCTCGCCAGCCAACCCGTCACATTAAATTCAGGAACGATAATATGTTTGGCATGTTTCGTGGCCTCTCGAATTTCCTCCCCTGGCCATGGGCGAAGGGTTTTCACTTTCACGAGGCCAACCTTGATTCCTTCCTCTTCCAACATGGAAATGGCTTCCCGGCCTTGGGACACCGCCGTTCCCGAAGCTAACAAAATAATATCTGAATCCCCATCCTCCACGTCGATTAATCCGTCCAACCATCGGATCGAATGTTTTCGGGACCGTTCAATCGCCGCCCAAACCTCTTGTTGCCAACTAGCATGAGTCGCATAACTGATGTAATTACTCTTCATGACGAAGGGATCTCGCATCATCCTGACGGGAGGGCACTCCATATCCATACAAGGAACGGGCGACCGATAGGGATCGTAGGGTGGTAAGCACATATCTACCGGAGTGAGATCCACCATGTCTTTAGTGTGGGTCACAAAAAAGCCGTCACAACACAGGGCCAACGGCAAGTGTACATCCGGTTCTTCAGACACCATATATCCTTTGAGAATCCAATCATAAAAATCCTGGGCGGTTTCAGCGTGCCACACCAACATCCCCGTTTGCATGAGATAAGAAATTTCCAAGGTATCTGGCTGAATAGATAACGGAGAATTAATCCCCCGGCAGGTCACGATCATTTGAATGGGCAACCGCGCTCCTGCCCACATCGGGAAGTTTTCCATCGCTCTCATGGTCCCCGGCCCAGCGGTCGTGGTAAACACCCTGGCTCCCCCGAATGCAGCTCCGGCGCATTGGGACATGACCGCAAATTCGCTTTCCCCTCGGAAATAATCCCCGATATATCCTTCCGCGAAAAGTTCACCGATGAGCGCCGCCGCTTCACTTTGCGGGGTAATGGGATAGGCAATCATCACGTCGCAGGAAGCCCGACGAATGGCTTCTTTAATCACCTCACTCCCCGTGAAGAACGACGGGGTTCTTTCCGCTTCATGCAACATCTTCCAGGGATCCGTATACACCTGGTCTTTTTTATTCTTTTGTCCTATGAAAGAAGCTTGAGTGGCCATGTCAAGACCTCCTTTTTTGCTTCAGGTTGGGGTAGGAATACCCTGGTTTGGGAAGTTTATGTGGAAAAAATCCGAATTAATTGTCTTTATTTTCTCACATTCAGAATCAATTTATTAGTTGCCAGATTTCATCAAAATGCCCAGATAAGGGGTTTGATTTTCTTTTTTTCTCTTTTTCAAAAGGATTATTCCGGTGGCGGAACAGACCCTTTCAATTTTTTGACCCAACCTGCCAGTCTTTCAATCTTTTCGGCCGTGGCATCCCGAAATGAGAGCATCGCATCCTCATGCCCAGCTTGCGCACACATAGCCACAGTATAACAGGTCGTTCCCCCGCGGATAATCTTGAGGGAAAGATTAGCTTGATGACAATGAACTCCGACAAACATACAGGCATCAATTTTATTGTGCCATATCGTTAAGTTGGGATGATTGGGATTAATTTCGATTTCAGGGTTAATTTTCGGATATTTCGGGCGGTAGTCGGGCATAGGGATAAGCATGGCCTGTTGGGTTGAGGTCACACTTTCCTTAATCGTTTCATACAAGTATCTGATCGCTTTAGCTTTTTTGGCAGCCTTTTCATTCCACGCCCACAAAACTAGGGGACCGGGGAAAATCGTGGGCACTTTGGCCGACAAAAATTCTCTGGCAGCTTGTTCCATGGCTTCTTCCTCGGAAACGATGCTCCCATGAATGTGAGCCTGCCCGGGATCCGGGAGACGAATTCCCATCGATGCCGCGGCTGGCGGCAAAAAGTGTTCTGGGCCCGGCATCACTTTATACGAAGTTGTCATGGTACTCAGTGTCTCCATTTTTCAAGATTTTCAATACAATTGGGCAACTGCCCCTCACCTATAGATGTGGAACAGTGTACTGTACTGAGACGAATAAGATTTCTCAATGCTGTAAAAGACCCAAACAAGGCGAACCTTAGACTTTTCTCAAGAGAAAGTATGAGTCTTTGGGCCTAGGCAACGGGCAAAAAACCAGGGTAGAAGTATAAGAAGCACTTGTAATTATTGTCAATTTTGTTCCTCCAAACCCTAATACCCTTCACTGAGCCCTCACCTCCAAAATTTTATATCCCCACACCATCTTCCCCTTGACGATTGGGATGGTAGAAAAGGGCATGGTCACCTCGAAATCTCTCCCTTGTCCTGAAGGAATGCTCAATTGAAGGGAAACCGACTCTTGGCCCACAATTTGGCAGGCAGTCCCCTGACCTTTGTCGCAATCCTTAATAGTAGCCTGTAGTTTGGCTGACCGAATAGAATGGGAAGTCGCTAAATTGTGGAGTCTCCCTTTAATCACAAAGGACCGTGAATTGAGTCCCTCCCGCACCTGCATGTGGGATAATTCCACCTGATTAACCGAAATTCGCTCAAAATCCAATTTTCGCTCTTGGGTATCCAACCAGATGATGACCCCGATTGCCACGACCAAGACCAAAAAAATGCCACCCAGGGTTCGGCGAAAACGCGGGAGATAGAGGGCCAAACCGATAAACACGAGGATTAAGACAAATATCGCGATCCTGGTCATAAAGGCCTTCTTTGTCTCCTGTCATTAAAACCATAAGGAAAATTACGTTATACTATTCTCTCATATTACGTTTCAGGAGGGAACTCAACCAGTAGGAAAAAGGACGGTACGATGGCGGATTGGACACGGGAAATTCAGGTAGGGTCAACCTTAGCTCGAAAAGCCGGAGAGGTCATTTTATCGATATATGCCCAAGACTTCTCTGTCTCCTTTAAAGGAGCTAACGACCCGGTGACCGAAGCCGACCGGAAGGCCAACACCATTATCGTGAACGGCTTAACCACACAGTTTCCTCATGATCACGTCGTCGCCGAAGAAAGTCCCCTACCCTCAGTTTTACCCGACGAGGCTCGGGTTTGGTATGTGGATCCATTAGATGGAACGAAAGAATTCATCTCCCGGAATGGGGAGTTTTCCATCATGATTGGACTCACCCTTAAGGGACGTCCACAAATGGGATTGGTGTATTGGCCGACTCGCGATCAACTGTTCGTGGGGATCACGGATGACAGCGCCTGGATGGAAACGGATGGGTCACGACAACCCCTAAAAGCGACCCATAGGAAAAACCCACCCAACCTTTCTCTCGTGGCCTCTCGATCCCATCGCTCCCCGGCCCTCTCACACCTACACCAAGCCCTCCCAATAAGTGAAGAACATCCGATGGGCAGTGTGGGATTAAAAATTGGGTTTATTGCTCAGGGAGGAGCCGATTTTTATACGGAACCCGGACCCTTTACGAAAGCATGGGACGCCTGCGCCCCCGAAGCCATCATACGGGGAGCAGGTGGGTGTTTTACCGATGTTCATGGCAATCCCATTCAGTATGGGGCCAACAATTTCCGTAATGTTCATGGAATCGTGGGTAGTACGAACGATTGCCATCAGCAGGTCCTCAAAGCCTTGACGGGCCTATGCTCCTCGTGTGATGGTTGAGCCCTTTTTTTCCGTATCTACCATCGCCTCGAGAACCCATGGTAATAAGTTCTCATCATTGGCATGGGACTCCACAGCAATGAATTCTCTAAGACCAGATATCGTCATCATTGGAGGGGGGTTAGCCGGCTCGGAAGCCGCGTGGCAGGCCGCGAATCAAGGGGCAAAAGTCACCCTGTATGAAATGCGTCCCAAAGAGGAGACCGCCGCCCATAAAACTGATCAATTGGCTGAGATTGTCTGTTCGAATTCTTTAGGGTCGAATGATCCCAACAGCGCTCCAGGCATTCTAAAACAGGAAATGCGTCAACTTGGATCGCTCATCATACAAGTGGCCGACTCGGTTCGTATTCCTGCGGGAATGGCTCTGGCCGTGGACCGAGACCAATTCGCCCAGACCATCACTCAAACGCTGGCCGAACACCCCAACATTAAGATTCTTCGGGAAGAAATTCAGGAGATCCCTCAAGATGCCTTCTGTATTATAGCCACAGGCCCCTTAACTTCCCCTAAGCTATCGGAGGCCATTATTCACCTGACTCAATCTAAAAACCTATTTTTTTATGACGCGATCTCGCCGATCGTGGATGCGGACTCTCTGAATATGGAGGTCATCTTTCGCGCCTCGCGTTACGATAAGGGAACTGCGGACTATCTGAATTGTCCGATGGACGAAGAAAGCTATAACCGATTTTACGAGGCTCTCCGCCAGGGTGAATGCGTACAACCCAAATCTTTTGAACACATTCCATATTTCGAAGGCTGTCTTCCCATTGAAGTCATGGCGGAACGGGGAAGACAGACGCTCGCCTTTGGCCCCTTTAAACCCGTTGGATTATCCGATCCTCGCACAGGAGCTCGTCCACACGCCGTGTTACAATTACGGGCAGAAAATGCGCACGGGTCCTGTTACAACTTGGTGGGCTGTCAAACAAAGTTGAAATACCCCGAACAAGGGCGAATATTTCGGATGATCCCAGGATTAGAACAGGCGGAATTTTTGCGATATGGGAGTATTCATCGGAATACGTTCATCAATGTCCCAGTCCTGCTAAAGGATACCTTACAACTGAAGAAGCGACCCAAGATTTTCTTTGCCGGGCAATTAGTGGGAGTGGAAGGATATGTGGAAGCGGCAGCAAGCGGGGGCTTGGCCGGGATCAATGCCGCACGAATGCTTTCAAATCAGGGCCCGGTGGTTCCCCCTCCTACGACCGCCCATGGGGCTCTCCTTCAGTATATTACGACCTGTGAGCCCAAACATTTTCAGCCCATCAACACCAATTTTGGACTGTTTCCTCCACTGGATACGCCCATTCGGGATAAACAAAAAAAACGGCAGTCCATCCAAAAACGGGCCCTTTCTCACTTTGAATCATGGATGACGCAATCCGGGCTTTCCTAATGTATCTCCAAGTTGAACGGGCCGTTTCGGTTGAAACCCGCCGAAGTTATCAATCTGACCTCCAACAATTTCTATCCCATCTTCGAGAGACGTTTTCACTGAACCATGACTCGCATCCGAATGCCATCGATGCCCTGCATATTCGTTCTTACCTTAAATCTCTTGGCGAACAGGGATTGAAAAAGTCGTCCCTGGCACGAAAGCTTGCCTGTCTAAAAAGCTTTTTTCGGTTTTTATTGGAGGAAGAACGCATTTCCAGAAACCCCGCGGTTCAGGTTCGGTCGCCCCGTCTAGGGATCCGGTTACCTTCCGTGTTAACGAAGGATGAAGCCACCACCCTGTTAGACAACTCCCCCACAGAATCCTGGCTGGAAGCCAGAAACCAGGGAATCCTGGAAACGCTCTACTCCAGCGGGGCAAGAGTATCAGAATTGGTAGGGCTCAATTGGGAAGACGTCGATTTGGAAACGGGATTCGTTCGGTTACGAGGGAAAGGGAAAAAGGAACGACGGGTTCCCATTGGAGACGTGGCCACCGATGCCCTCAGATGCTATAAACGTTGTCTTTCAGAGACAACTCAATCTCAGGCCAAACGAACGACCAAACGAGTATTTTTTTCCTCTGGTTCCTACCCTCTTTTTGTCAACCTCCGAGGAGGGCGACTCACGACCCGAAGTGTGGAACGGATCCTGAAGCAACGAACCCAAGGCCTGGTGCATAAACCCGTTACCCCGCATACCCTTCGCCATTCTTTTGCCACCCATTTATTGGATGAAGGAGCGGACTTACGTGCCATTCAGGAATTATTAGGTCACGCCACCTTGGCAACCACACAAAAATATACCCACATTGCCACGGATCAACTCATGGCGGTATATGATCGAGCCCATCCCCGTTCGGGTTCCACACCAATCACCAAGGAAAAAGGAGAAGCGTCCCAACGATGATCATCCGTTCCACGACGATATTGTGCGTTCGAAAAGGACCGACAGTGGCCATGGGCTGCGATGGCCAAGTCACCGTCGGGACCACCATCATGAAAAGCAACGCCCGAAAAACGCGAAAAATGCATCAAGATCAAGTGTTAGCGGGATTTGCCGGAGCCACCGCCGATGCCTTTACCCTATTTGAAAAATTTGAAGCGAAATTAGCAGAATATCGCGGGCAACTGACCCGAGCCGCCGTGGAACTTGCCAAAGATTGGCGAACCGATCGAGTTCTCCGACGGTTGGAAGCCTTATTGGCCGTCGCCAATCGAGAACATTCCTTTATTATCTCCGGAACGGGCGATGTCGTGGAACCGGAGGATGGGATTTTAGCCATTGGTTCGGGGGGGCCTTATGCACTAGCAGCGGCCCGGGCCCTCTTAGCTCAAACCACGTTGTCCCCGCGCCAAATCGTCGAACAAGGCATGCAAGTCGCCGCCAGCATCGATATTTACACCAATCAACATATAGTCATTGAGGAGTTATCAGCCTAATCTATGGAACAGTCACTGACCTCAACATCCCCCAAACTTGATTCTCTCTCTCCAAGGCAAATCGTGGAAGAGCTCGATCGCTATGTGATCGGCCAACGGGATGCCAAACGCATGGTGGCCATCGCCTTGCGCAATCGATGGAGGCGGCAACAATTAAGCCCGGAAATGCGTGATGAGATTGTGCCCAAGAATATCATCATGATTGGCCCGACCGGCGTCGGAAAAACGGAAATTTCACGCCGTGTCTCGAAATTAGCCGAGGCCCCGTTCATTAAAATTGAAGCTTCCAAATTCACGGAGGTGGGCTACGTCGGCCGAGACGTGGAATCTCTTATCCGGGATTTAACCGAACTCTCGATCAATATGGTGAAATCGGCCTATTTAGAACAGGTTCAACAAAAAGCCGATGAAATGGCCGAAGAGCGGATCCTCGACATGCTTCTTCCTCCCTCACCTTCGATGCCTTCTCGGGATGACTTGGAAGAAGAAGAGGGATCCTTAAACACCTCCTCGACTCCACCGGGGGATTCCCAAGAATCCACCCGCTCAAAACTTCGTCTTCAGCTTCGCGAAGGCAAACTGGATAACCGCATGGTTGAGGTGGAAGTGAAAGACCGGGGTGGGGTTCCCGTCGGCATCATTTCGAATATCGGCGGGATGGAAGATATGGAAAACAACCTTCGGGAAATGCTCGGGGGGTTGATGCCGGGGAAAAAGAAAAACCGGCGCATGAAAATTTCCGAAGCCCTCAAGGTCTTGTCCCAAGAGGAAGCGCAAAAACTCATCGACATGGACGAGGTCACAAAAGAGGCCATTACCCGGACTGAACAATCCGGAATTGTCTTTTTAGACGAAATCGATAAAATTGCCGGCAAGGAAAAGCATCAAGGACCCGATATCTCACGGGAAGGGGTGCAACGAGACCTCTTGCCGATCGTGGAAGGCTGCACCGTGAATACCAAACACGGTCCGGTCAAAACCGACCATATCCTATTCATTGCAGCCGGGGCATTTCACGTGGCAAAACCGTCAGATTTAATCCCGGAATTACAGGGACGATTTCCGATCCGAGTGGAGCTGGAACCCCTAACGAAGGATGACCTCATTCGGATATTAACGGAACCCAAGAATGCCCTGATTAAACAATACCATGCCCTCCTGGGAACCGAAGGGATCTCCCTGGACTTTACCCCTGACGGCATTGAAGAAATTGCGGTCACCGCGGTTGAAGTGAACGATCGAACCGAAAATATTGGGGCACGGCGATTGTTTACCATCGTGGAGCGGTTACTTGAAGAGGTCTCATTTGAAGCACAAGACCTTCAAGAGAAAAAAGTGACCATCAATGCCGAGTACGTGAAGGATCATCTTCGAGACATCGTGAAAGACCAAGACTTAAGCCGATTTATCTTGTAGTGTTCTTTACATCCGCTTTTCTCAACCCAGAACCAGCGGTTTATTCGCCCATGCTCGACACACTAACACGGAAAATCTTTTGCCCATGGATACATTAATCAAAAAGGCTGACATCCTCATTGAGGCCCTGCCCTATATCCGAAATTTCGCCGGCAAGACTATTGTCATCAAATATGGTGGCAAAGCCATGGTCCAAGAGCAGCTCAAGGAGGGGTTTGCTGAAGATGTGGTCCTTCTCAAGTACGTGGGGCTCAATCCGATCATCGTGCATGGCGGAGGGCCTCAAATTAATCTCATGTTGGAAAAGTTAGGCATAGAAGCCCAATTCATCCATGGCGTACGTGTCACGGACAAACCGACCATGGAAGTAGTCGAGCAAGTGCTGGGAGGGAAAATCAATAAGGAAATCGTCGGTCTCCTGAATCAACACGGAGGGAAAGCCGTCGGGCTTACCGGGAAAGATGGGAATTTATTCACCACTAAACCGTTTAACCCCAAAAGTTTAATGCATCGTTACAGTGGATCCACAGAAAAACTCAAGTCCGAAAATTTTGGGTTGGTCGGGGAGGTGAGCCATGTGAACCAGCAACTCCTGGACACCCTCCAACAGGCCAATTTTATTCCCGTGATCGCCCCCATTGGAGTTGATGCAAAATGGGAAACGCATAACATTAATGCGGATTTAGTGGCTGGAAGTCTGGCTGCAGCCATTCACGCTGAAAAACTACTCATGTTGAGTGATGTCAAGGGCATTCGAAATGCCAGTCATCATCATGTGTCCACCCTTTCTCAAAAAGATATGCAACAAATGGTGAAAGACAAAGTCATTAGCGAAGGCATGCTCCCCAAGGTGCATGCCTGCCTGATGGCTCTC
Source organism: Nitrospirales bacterium (assembly GCA_965223495.1). Taxonomy (GTDB): domain Bacteria; phylum Nitrospirota; class Nitrospiria; order Nitrospirales; family UBA8639; genus Nitrospira_E. The sequence continues at coordinate 3,212,178 of OZ245001.1, forward strand.
CAAGGAGGCGTGCAAAAAGCACACATCATTGACGGACGCGTACCTCATGCCATTCTTCTCGAAATCTTCACCGACAAAGGGATTGGGACGGAAATCGTGGCCTAACTATCATGAGACTTTCCAAAGAATCGGGCGCGGATGCCTTCGCCATTCCTCCACCTGATAACCATTCGGCCCTTCTGTTAATCGACCTACAAAATGACTTTTTTTCAGGTGGAGCCCTTGGGGTGCCGAGGTCGGACTCCCTTGTCCCCATCATTAATACCTACATCAAACATTTCAGTCGTCAGGGTTGGCCAATATTAGCGACACGAGATTGGCATCCCTCCAACCATTGCTCATTTCAAGAACAAGGAGGGACGCTTCCCGTCCACTGCGTACAGGGTTCGCAGGGCGCCCAATTTCACTCGGATCTGGTCATGCCGCCTGGGACCATAGTCATTTCTAAAGGAACAGATGCTAAATCCGATGCGAGATCAGGCTTTGAAGGAAGCAGTCTCGCCGACCGCTTGGAAGATCTGGACATCACTCGCCTCTACGTGTTGGGGCCCGCGCTACAAGATGCGGTTCAACATACCGTCCTCGAGGCCTGCCAATTAGGGTTTCAAGTGATTGTGCTATACGATGCAGTAGGAGATGGCATACATCAACAACCCCAAACCCAAAAGGCCTGGGAGGCGATGATAAGCGCCGGAGGACATCAGGCCATAGCCAAGGATTTCGCGATACCGACATCTTAAAGGTTCATCCCTTTCCCTCCCTATAATTGGGGTCAGACTCGATTAAATCCGCACGCGAAAATTTTTACACAGCATAGAGTGAGGATTTTCTTGGCTTACCCCCGTTTCTGTTGGGCTTCGCCTTACTATCCCTATCCCAAATAAACCTGTCTGGCCTTCCTTTTATGATGACCCCCCTCGTTTGGGTTATTGTCCGGTATGGTGGGGCAAGGGATATAGTCGGGAATAACAGACGTTTTCTAAACAAAATGTTTAGGAAACTAGCCTAAATTACAAAATGGGGATTTCTAAAAAAAATTTCTTAACCCCGGTTACCCTTAAGCATTTTCAAATTCGGACATGAAGGCCTTTCCTCTACCTAAAAGTATTTTCCTTTGTCGAACGCTGGTGGCGACTATTCTGATTTTCTTCCTCTTTATACCAGCCAGTCAGGCCCAAAAACCTCATTTCTACCTGATTAACTATTGGGTGGAAGATGGTTTTATTTTTCATGTGACCCTAGCCACCACCCCCTCCAATGCCATGTGCGCTTTGAAGGGGGAGGGTCTCATTGAAATTGAGGTGCAGTACCGGTCCAACATCAATAGTCAGTTGAATACGGAATATGGGTTTGCCATCTGGTACCCTTCGCCCAGAGCCGGTGCGAGCGTGCTCACGGAGGCCGAAGCCATGGGCCCTCTCTGCACCAAACGGTCCCCTTGCCGCATTCAAAACATTAAACTGTCTGGTCTCTGGTGTCCCCCCAATAACGGCTCCCTAGAAGGAGGGTAATTTGCTGAAGTCCATTCATTATTTCCCGCTTTTCCTACACAGGAAATAAATGGAGAGAACGAGCCACATCGTACCGGCAACTTGGCAAGTAAAAATTGAATAGCACGACTGAATTCTTAACGGCCAGAATCAGATCAATCAGGAAGCTCTAAAAAGGGGGAAAGGTCTCCTCCTGGCCCCTTTTGCTCCCCAAGCAGTTCACTGACATCCCACAGGGCAAGGTGTTCCTCACAAACAGCAGCGACCATTGTGCCATCACCACTCCAGGCCACAGCTTCCGTTTCCCAATCCGTATACAATGACACACTACCCAAGTCCCGCCCGTTGGAATCGATCAGATCTAAGTACGCCCGCGTATCATCGGTCCGAACGATGAGCAACCATTCCCGATGGGGGTGCCAGGTGAACCAACCCCGCTCAACCTCTCCTAGGGGAATGGGATCTCGCCAACGTATGGCCTCGGTTGACAGTTCGCCAATCAACAGATTGGCCTGATGCTCATCCAGAAAATGTGCGCAAATAAGTGGCTGCCCCCGATGTACCACAAAGTCCTCGAGCACAGCACCCTCCAAACCGTTCGGCAAATCGACGGCTCGATACGAACCATCCTGTCCAAGGTATCCGAGGCTCCTTTCTTCTTCATGATAAACCACAAAGGATTTGACCGTATTCGACCAGTCAAAGAGCCATCCTTTCAAAGTCTGCACCTTGGATTGAAACAATTGTTTCCCGGTTTGCGTTTCAAACAAAATTAAGTATTCAGTGGGTATATCGGAGTTTTCCCATAATTCTGATTCGCAGAGTAAGAGGTTTCCATCCTCCGACAGGACAGCATCCGTTAATTGCCCGGGCAACCCACATAATTGAATAGGCTGGGTGCTCCCTCTTCTGAGTTCTAATTGGTCATCACGCTCAACCAGAGTCGCTTGGAAGGTTCGCGTATAGAGCACCGTCCCTGGCCCTAACGGCAAAATTCCCAATTCAGCCAAATCAAAAGTGTCTCCTTGGTGATGGAGGAGCCTTTGGAGGGGCATCACAAATTGTCCCCCATTGGACTCTCCGATCCATCCACTGGGAGAATCTAAAGGCTCAAGACGACTGATCTCATCCGATACTTCGAAATATCGAACAGAATTCAAGATGGGCTCCTTTGGGAATTGGGAAACTCTTAAGTACCAATAACCCAGAACCTCCCCCAGGCCTAATCCATATCACCTGCTGGACAGCAGTACAGCAACCATCGCCCTCGGCATGGTTAGCGGGAGCGCGCAACGGTTGGGTCATCGATGGCCTGCTTGACCACTTTCCCATTTTTAAACCATTTAAAATAGACATCCGAGCCAACCATGACCGCGTATCCATTATTTCGCCATGTGCGCTTGCCACGCCTGGTCCGGTAATAATGTCTGTTCAACTCTCTACAGAGCTTTTCGGGTCCACCCATGTCCTTAATAAATTTTTTGGGATCCTCGAAAAATTCCTTTTTGAGTACCTTGTTAATGGGACCCCACGAGTCCTTCCCGCCACTACAGGACGTGCCTTTTCCAATGATGACGGCATTGGGCAACATGGCCCGCCACGCCTGGCGGGCGCGCCGATAACTCAGGGTATTACAGGCAATCAATAAGGCACCCAGACAATCTGGATGGGGACCAGATTCGAAGATGGGATTGAGCTCAAGCGGATCCGGTTTCGGCGGGGTGCCATACTCCAAGGGGGTCAATGTCGAGGTCATGAAGACGTCCTTGGGATGATCGCCTTTATTGGGATTGTCCTTGGTGGCCTTTTTATAACGACCCAGGTGGAAAAATTCATTAAAAAACCCCACTTCTTCCTCCAAATCAATGCCATCAAAAGGAGATTTCAACATCGCCGAGTGGTGCCCGGACACATAATACCAATGAGGCTTTACCGACTCTACAGCCTTCGTAAATTCTGGCCATTTCGGGATCGTCTTCATATCCGTTTTGATCTTCGGTCCCCCTCCCACTGGCATTCCCCCAAATGAGTCACCAACCTGCTTGTCCATCGTCACCTTACGACCCCCGAAGAGCGGAGTGATGTCGTCAAACTTCCATTTTTTGACCCATCTTGTTCGCATGAAACGAGAATCCTTTGACCCTCCCATCTCAATGAACACCATCTTCCTATTCGCAACTTTTCGAAGAGCGTTGCCGCTTACCCGGGCAATAAAACGTCCTACATCACCTAATTTAAAGTCATCAGCCATTTCTCACCTCTTCCACGGCCCGAACACCTCCAAACCGATACGATTAAGGTTAAACTCGCCTTTTTTATCTTCACGAGGTATGCGCCTCCGCAAGCTTTGCCTGCGTTTTTGGCCCCGCGATGCCGTCCACTTTTAAGTCTTTCGAATCACCTTGAAACTTTCTAATGGCGCGTTTGGTCAACGGGCCGAGTATCCCATCCACCGGACCGGGTTCAAAGCCCAGATTTTCGAGTCGAGCTTGGATACCTTTCGTTTCGGTTACCGGATCCAGCCATCCCAGCCTAAGCAAGAAATGCTGTTCGGTGGCGGGGAGATCGGGATTGAGGTCTTCCACCCAAACCGTGAGCTTCGCCCGCTCGTCATCCGGCCGGATGGGAACTTCAATGAGTCCCTCTTCCGTGGTGGAATCTTCCACCGGTTCCCGCGCTTCCACTTGCAGGCGGAAGGGTTCGTCGGGTAGCGGCTCCCCATCCTTATCCTTCAAGATAATCCGTAGGGTGACGGGGTCGTTCTTTAACCGAAACGTATGGCGCTGTTCTGTGGCCCCACTCTCGTCACCCAATTCGCGTTCGGGAATAAACAATCGATCCCCCGGGTTCAATACGTGAGGATCTGGACGTCGCTCACGAAGATCGACATTGCCTGAATCGTCGTAAATTTTTCTCCAAGGAAGCCCATGTTCACAGGCGATCCTTCTCAAACAATCCCCCTGTTTCACCTTATACATTGCCATCGTGTTCCTCCGAATATGACCCCATATACCTGCTTCGCCTAAAAACAACCCTACGCGGAGAAAAATAGGAACTGATGTAAGGATTGGAGAACACTGGTTCTGGATCCATTAGCCGGAAAATTTGAATCTTTCCTTTCCTGCCGCTTAGTCGTTCCATGATTGGTGCCTTTTCCTTAAACCTTTTCCCAGGTCTCTTTATCTAGTCGTGGGAACGTGATCTGACAAGTGCCGGGATCGATTCCATCGATTCGTGCGAATCCTTTTTCATTCAGTGTGCCCTCTGCCACGGACTCATCCGGTAGGGTCACTCGATATTTTTCACCAGGAACGGGTTCATCATTCTCATCAATTAACTCGATTTCGATCCAACTGGTTTTTTCTTCGTCCGGTTTATGGGGTTGGGCCGATTTTTCTTCTTTGGGTTTTTGGATTTTCGTCATGCTTCCTGGAGTGGCCACATCCGCTGGTGTGGGTTTCTTTGGTGCACCCGGAGGTACGGGACTGCCAGGTTTTCCAGATTTTGGGGATGGCATGGTAAGGATTCCTTTCGTGTGCTATATCAAGTCATTGGTTTCATGCGTGTCGTCGAATTCATGGCCGGAATTTTATGCCTCTCGCTCATCGTTTCAAAGAAGGCGTTCACCCCTTCTCTAGGGCCTTCACTCTCTGATTGGTATCGAGAAGAAAGACTCTGCCTCTTAGTTAATTTTGACCAACCCTCCTTGCAGGGTCAGTAATCCATCTCCTTTCACCGTGGTATTGGGGGACGTCACCTCAATCAGGCTGGTGCCATTCATGGAAATGCCACTGGAATCGATGGCGATATAGGAACCTCCGACCTTAATAGTCACGTTACTCATGCCTTCAATGACCAGGTTGGAGCCTTTCATGTAGACATCCCCGGTGGTTTCTTCGGCATGGTTGCCTTTATAGACTTCCACTGCATCCCCTTTGACGGTGAAAGAGTTGCTTTCTTTTACCTCGATGGCCTGTTTGCCTTTGATGGTGCAGTTGTGGTCGCGCCCGATTTCCAGATACCGGTCTCGGATGATGGTCTCATGATGATCGTTCTTAATCTCTTCTATGTAGTCTTGCTCGACCAGCAAATGCGCGTCCTTACCCACCGTGGTGTAGCTATTGTTCTTGACCCGTACATCGTGGTCCTTCTCGGCATGCAGGAAGAGTTGCTCTTTGCCTTTTTTATCTTCAAAGCGGATTTCGTTGAAGCCTTTGCCATCTTTGGAGGACAGCGTCTTTATTCCGGATATGGTTTGGTTCGCGGGCAAATCGTACGGCGGCAAATTTTGGGCGTTATACACACAGCCCGTAATGATGGGGCGATCGGGATTCCCCTCCAGAAACTCAACAATGACTTCTTGCCCGATGCGGGGAAGAAAGAAGGCGCCCCAGCGCTTGCCGGCCCAGCTTTGGGCCACCCGAATCCAGCAGGAACTTTTTTCATTAAATTCGCCTAGGCGATCCCAATGAAATTGTACTTTCACTCGGCCATAATCATCGGTCCAAATCTCTTCATCTTGTTTGCCGACTACCACGGCCGTTTGAGGACCCTGCACGATGGACCTGGGAGTCACCCGAGCCGGGCGAAACGACACCTTGGCTGGGATACAGACGAAATTATTGGTGTACCGCAACTCGGCTTTGCTTCCCTCGCCTTCTCCATAACTCTCGCTCACGGACGCGGAATGTTGCACCTCCGTGAGCATATATTCTTGGTTCATGTCCGCCGGGAGGTACTCGGTCAACAGAAATCGAGTTCCCGGGGTAAAACCCCGGCAGGTGCTCCGGCCTCGAAATACTTCTTGTGTGGCTTCCATTTCTTCCATTCGAACTCGGGCCAAAGCTTCTCCCTGCTCTTTCTGTCCATACCGGCCCGGATAGTCAAAGAACTCATACTGGCAATTGCCACCAATGTCGATTTGACTGGCCATGGTGATGCCGAGGTTTGTATGGGGACGTTCGTAGTTATAGTCCGTCATGGAATAGTGGCCGGGATTAAGATGTTGCACTCGCTCTACGTGGGTGATGACATCCCCGTCTTGCTGCCCCGCGTCAGGAGGTTCCCATCGGACGGAGGCATGGCCTGGACAGACAGGATGAGCCGAAGGGGTATCGCCTATGACGAGAGTGTGTGTGGTTTTTCCATGTTCAAAGAAATAAAAAATCCCCACCTCTTCCATGAGCCGGGAGATAAACTGAAAATCTGTCTCGCGGTATTGCACACAATAGTCCACCGGTTCATAGTTGCCTTGTAACGAGAGCCAATAATCCGTAAACCCCAGCTCCGCAAACAGTTGTTCGATAATGTCGGGGATGCTCATCTGTTGAAATATCCGGCAATCGGTCTTTCGCGTGAGGAACCAGAGCCAGGGCACCATTTCCGCATAATAATGGTGGAGCCCCGTTTCACTGCTGGTATGGGCAAATTGGTTGATGACACCATGAAAATACCGGGGGTCGGTATCCGGCCCTTCCAGAAAGAGCGTGACCGGTTGCCCAATGATCGCTCGGAAAGGAATATCCGCCCCTTCGGTGTACAGTTGAAGACGAAAGGTAAAGAGTTTCGACAAGCCTTCGGTCCCCTGCAAGCTTTTGAGGAGTAACACGTCCTTTCCCAGGGGAGTGTGGATGGAGATGAGTCGATTTTCTTGCGTATACATGATTCGTTCCTCTCTTGATTATGCTCTAGAACCTCTATTTCTTCCTCATGCTTAGTAAGTCGCAAGACCTCTTAAAATGGTTGAAAAATTTTTAGGGGAAATTTTTGGGGGAATCCGGGTGGGTTAAATTGGCTCACCAAACGAATGAGGGCCAATTTTCAGCCGAAATCGGAGGCAGGGGGATATTTTTATGGTTGGGCCCTCCCCTGTAGATGGGGAATAGGGGCCGAGATCGATTGGATAACGATTGCCGCAACAAGCAGACGGGTATTTAGGGGAAGTCCTGAATTTCAAATCCCCCTAACCCCCCTTTGTTAAAGGGGGAACCCTCCATGGCGTCCCCGAAACACGTTAGCGGACGAGTACGTTGAAGGATGACTGGGATTATCCTGAACCCTGCGCTCGTCAAAGGGTGGAATTATCGATTTACGGAATGATCACCGGACCGCGATTCTTGTTGGACGAGCGGTATTTGCGCATGCTGAAGCACACGCCATCATGACGAGCGGCATCATCGTCTTGAAATTTAACCGGATGGAACTTTGCCGCATCACCACCATTGCTGGGATCCGATGGACCCCTGCGCACCGTAAAATGGATATGGGGAAACATACTGATGCCCACATTGCCCGCTTCGCACAAGACCTGACCGGCTTGAACATACACGGGCTTATCCACCTCCCTGGCCCCAGGGTAGGCCGGATCGTTCTTAGATTCAGTGGCCAACTTGGGGTTAATGGAGGTCACTCCGCCTTTTTTGCCGTGTAAATATTCGGCAATCGACCCATCCCGATGCTGAACATAGACGTGGTTAGCAATACTGTTACCATCTCCGAACTGGGTTCCATCACGATCCTCCCGGTAGTTGATGATATGTCCTTCCCGGGCACAGAGAACCGGTTTTCCTTCCGGGATGGCCCAGTCATAACAATACTCTTCATGTTCGAAATGGCTAATAAAGCCACGTAATCCCTGCACACAATACCGCTCCCCTTCATACGGAAGGAGATAGGAACCCTGACTCCAATGTTGAGCCTTGGTTTGTCCATCATTCATAAAGACATGGGCAAAAAACCCGGCTAATGAGGCAAAGAGCGTTCCCACACCAACCGCTACAGAACCCCAACCTATACCCAAGGACTGAGGGAATAACAAGAGGGTCATAAGGACAGCCGCAGCCCCCACTCCACCGGCAAGGTAGGGAATGAATGCGTTCTTGACGGAAAAGGTTGGCTTGACTTGCTTCCTGGAAAACGTTGGCCTTCGTCCGAGAGCCAAGGCAAAACTAAACCCCGCCCACGTCGCCACCAGCATTGCCAGACTGAACGGATCGGGCCCGGAGAGACCGAGAAAGGCCCCGATTGACGGCACGAACATTGAAGCCATCACGGCCCCAAACAAGCCAAACGCCAATCCCATTAAAATACTGCCAGGGACGGCCCCAAAGATGACGGCTGAAAAGTAAGCAAAAATGGCCGCAAACGTCGCCGCCAGTGCCACGTTTCCTGAGAGAGCGACCCCCGCGGCGGTCACACCGGACGTTAACCAAAAACCATCTCTGGTATAGAGCGGCCAAGGTTCACCTGAGAAGAGCCAAAACACGGGCGACCAAATGCTTCCCCCACCGGATTTTCCTTCTTCCACCTTCGGATGTTTTCGATCGCACTCCAAGCCTTGTCTGGTCAACGTCGTTGTCGCCGAAGCCGTTTCATTGCAGGTGACTGTGGCCGTCACGGGGGCGGGAGAGTCGAAACCCGTTTTGCTGGCATCGATTTGCCAATCCCCGATGAGAATGCCTTTAAACGTCACCTTTCCTTCACTATCCGTCATTTGGGAGGGAGGGGCCGGGAGTCCCGAGCGGGACAGCGTGACCGTGACTGCTTCTAAGGGCTGATCCTGGGCTTTTAATCCCTCCGGCCCGGTATCCCAACAGAGGGCCGCTTTGTTAACCGTGATCTCCAGATTTCCAATGATACAGGGAACCGCATGATTGCCTTTTGGGATTTTGGTACCCCGTAAGGTCCGCGCCAAAAACTCGGCCGAAGTCGTGGTGCTCCCCGAGGAGGAAGTCGTCCCTTCTTGAGTCCCAGTTCCAAATCCCGCTTGATTCCCTCCATCACCCGAACCCGCCGAGCTGGAACCGGGGCCAGAAGCGGCTTCGCCTCCCCCTTTGGCGGAGGTTCCGGGATCTGCGGTACCTGGACCGGACGAAGCAGGCGCAGCAAGAGCTACACCGGTATAGACATCCCCAATGATCACGGTTGGGCACCCGACACTCAATGTCCCCCCATGAACCGTAGAATCGCCTAGGCGGGCAGCTGGCTGGTTTCCAATCAGGACCGTGGCGGAACCCATCAGAATACTATCGGGAGGTCCCACACACGTCGCCATATCACCCGCCCGAGCTGCCGGAGCATTCCCGATGAGTACAGTCGGTAACCCCGCCGCCACCGGTCCACCTGTATGGGGAGTCGTACCTGAAACCATAGGACAAATATGTTGATCACCAATTCTTGCTGCGGGAGGCATATCGGCTTCCTTTCTTCATCAAATTACTCGAAAAGATATTTTTTTTGTATCCATCTCACCAAGTAAGTCGTCACCCAGCAAAAAAGGGTTGCATGATTTTTCGGTAAGGGAGCGAAATAGGATATGGCCCATTCAATGTTGGGTGGGACTCGAAACGGAAAAGCCGCTTGCGGGGAGGAGGCTTCCCGCTGAAAACTCCAACATTTTTTTAAGGTCATGAATATGTATAGGAATGATTAACGAACAAACTCGTCTTTGACGCTCTCCATTCATTACCCGCAAGACAAAATAAGAAAATGTTCCAAAGGGAGAATACAGCCTAATCATCAACTACCTCGCACTACCCCTATCTTCACTCCCAAATAGGTAGGGCATGCCTTTCAAAAAGGAATTTTTCACTCGCGAAAAAAAATTACAACCCTTTGGCAACTTCTCTCGACTTACTGTTCAGAAAGCGAGATTAAGTCAATCGGGGAAACCGTGAAAAAAGATGTCCAACAAATTTACACCTAACGAGGAGGGCGATCATGTACACATTTATGAAACTTCCAAAAATTCATGGAAGACCCGTTAACGGGCCGGCAAGAGTGAGAGGACAAGAAGGGTGGATCCCCATTGGCAGTATGGATTTCGTGCCATATACCAATACTTGCAGGGTTGCCTTTCCTGCCCGCACCTCGACATTAACCCAGATCATGCATTCGACAATGGAAGGCGCAGATTTCCCGGAAGTTCTGATCGAGGGACATGAAAAATCGACGGCGAAAGGCAAGCCGAAATATCGCCTCCATCTTCGGAATGCCCGGATATCCCGTTATGCACTTTTGAATGGTAAGAAAACAAAACGTGTGGCCAATTTACCTTTGACGATTTCCATCGATTTGGTTTTCCCTAAATGGGAAGCCGAAACATTTGGAAAGAATGGGAAGGAACATTCCTTTAAATGAAATGGCAACGTTCACAGACGAGAACAAGGCTCTTTAAAATCAAAGAGGAACCTCCTTCAAGGCAGGGGTATCGGAGGGAGATGACCATGCTGATGGAATTCCTAGAAGGAAGCTAAAAGTATTGACCACCTCTTATTTGAGGAAAAGATGGGATTTGACAGATGCTACTAGGACTTAAGGCTTAAAGCTCGTTTCCCATTCCTTCATATAGGAATCTATTAACTGTCGAGGTGGGTGGGTAAGCGCTTCCAAATATTTCTCCAGAATGTGGCGTTGCTCGGTAATATTGCGTTGATAGGTCGTGGCCGCTTCTCGCTCTGCCAGATTCATGATGGTTCTATAGTGAACACCACCAGGCTCCCCATATTGTATAGCTGGTTGGGTATACTTTTCCCCCTTATTTTCCAGGGCGGCCCGAATCGCCATTCGCGCCCTGGGCACCCAGATCGTCCGATACACTAACCGCACGAAATTTCGATCAATCTGTCCAGGCGTGGAAGAGGGATGATCGATCATCGCTTGAGCGGAAGACGCCAAGGCCCGACACAACCCCTTGGATTCAGCCTCACTATCAGCTTTATTAAAGTTCGCCGGTAAACTATCAACGTCTCCGAACAAACAATCAAGCCGTCGTTTGGTTGAAGGATCCGTCGCATAATGGGATACCCGTTTCCCCTGTATTTTCAGTTGGCCCGGGAGATAATGGGCCGCTTGCTGTCCACGAGAGGCTTTATAATTTTGAAATATGGCTGCCGAGACCGAACATTTCGCATCCGCGCCCCAAGGGGTGCCATGGCTTCTCATCAAACTTAGATAACAGAGCACCTGTACGACACGACCATTCCGCCCCAAAGAATGATTCAGGGCCTGTCGCATGTACGTCTGAAAATGTTGTACTTCTTGGTCACTCCATCGTTCCGCTTTCGAATGCGTCGAATCAGGGTTGCGTCGTCGGGCCATCACTACCTCCTAAATCATGTATGGATATTTTGCTACCTTAATTACTTAGCCAAAAAAATGTTTCGTTTGCCGCTCCCTTTTTTCATCTCCATTGGGTAAAGGTGGAGCACCTCAACAGGCTAGAGCAAACCCCATACCACCAAGAGGGGAGGAGGAAAAAATCGTAAAAGAAGCCTTCCCGCACTCAAAATTACAGGGATTTAAAGTGCATAGATCGCTTCCTACCTTAAAGCAGAATTCGGGATCCTCACTATTTTGGGGAATGTGTGATTTCGATCCCTTTAAATGGCTTTAAAACCTTTGGAATCCCAAGGCGGAAAAATACGAGGAAGGAAAAGACCTTCTTCCTTGAAGATGAGGGAAGAAAAACGATGTCGAAAAAAGAATCTGGGGACCGGGCGGTTAAGAAGACGACGGGGTCTTACAGGTATTGGGGAGTTGAATAAGGCCCCAGCCAAATGTATGGTCCCTCCCTTTTTCTCCCAGATCGACAACCCGATTGGCCAGGAATTCTGCGACTTCATCGGAAGACCAGCCGGGATGGGAGTCTTTTACGATCGCAACCGCGGCTGTCACAAAGGGAGCCGCATAGGATGTCCCCGATTTATAGACCCCATGATCTATTCCGCGGGGCACCCACACATCTACTCCCGGAGCCGAAAACGCAATAAAATCACCTCGGTTAGCCAAATTGTAAGACTGGAATTTGGCATCGAGGGCTGTGACTGCCAAGACCCCTTCTATGGCCGCAGGATAGATGGGATCCCCATAGGGCCCGGTATTCCCGGCAGCGGCCACCAGAGGGATATTTTGCTGGAGTGTTTGTTGAATTCCATACGTAAGCAACCGATTGGGGGGACCCCCAAGGCTCAAATTAATCACATGCACTTGTTGTTTGACTAACCAATCCAAGCTTCGGACAATATTCCAGGTTGTGGCTTCAACCTGACCCTCCTCCAATTCTCGAAACGCTTCCGCGATTGATAGGCGAGCATTCGGCAAGAGTCCGGGTTTGTGGGAATCGGCCGAACCAACCAATAAGGTGGCGACCGCCGTTCCATGTTCCGACGCCGGTGTTGGAACATTTTCTGAGACAAACGATTCTCTATTGATTGGTTTCGACGAAAGCAAAAAGTGCGAGGCATCTATTGCAGTATCGATCATCCCTATGTGAAGATCCTCCTTCACACACTGATGACCGCCTTCCTCCCACCCCACCACCTCGAAACCGTATCGCCGAGGGTCCAGGGCAGTATTCCCGCTTTGAAGGGTGTACCGATGATTGGCATCGATAATATCGGCCGGGAACGCTTCCCGAAATTCTCGTAGTCCATATTTCACGGTTCCCCCTAAAGGGACCGTGTAAATACTCATGACAACCTGTAGCCCTTCAAGAACCCGATGCTTCGTTCGGGTATATCCTCGCCGTTGGGCAAATTGCTCAATTTTTTGGGCTTCAACCTCATTTTCGGTGATGACACACACCTCCCCTGGCTCGATCGCATAAGAGAGGAAATGCCCGTCCTCACTCCCAGCCCCACCTACTCTATTGGGACTCGTTTCCCATTCAGAGGGAATTGGGGTACAGGAAAGGAGAACGAATAACGAACAGACCACCCCTATGAGTCGCGTCAAGTAATCTGAAAGGGAGTCCGTTGGCACTTTGGCCCGATTATTCCCGAGCCACATGGGTCACCACCTTCTTTTGTTCTCGAAGGAATGTCACCGCCTCTTCAATCGCGGTTTCATTTTTCCTCTCTAGAGGAAGACGAATCCGGTATATGCCTAGTTGCCCAGGGCCCCCGATTAACGTTCCATCGATGGCATTTACCATCTCACGGATATCCGCCTCCGTAGAACCCGGATGAAAGGAAATTTGTAAGACCACCCCAGACATGGGGGGTTCGAGCGGCATCATCGGTTTTGAGAAAAACCATGCCTCGATCAACAAGCCAGCCTGAACCACAATGACTAATGAAGCAGCGATAGCAAGGCCTTTTCCCCAGCTCCAAACGGGTTCTTGAACTCTTGACGGCCTGGATTTTTGTCTCACCTCTCTCAGGAGACGCTGCATCCCCAATTCCCCTGGCAAGGGAGGAGAAAGGGATTTTGCTTCGTCTCGTATCTGACGCAACAACGCGACTTCCTGCTGGCACCGGGGGCAGCCCTGCACATGACCTTCTACGTGTTCCCGCTCTTGTTCGGTCAGGGTTTGATTCACAAACCAGGGTAACAGTTCATCAGGATGTTGAGGATGTATCGTCGATGATGGAGTCATACCCACCTCACTTCCTACTTGATTCGTCGAGACAGGCAACGCTTCAACGCCTGCTTCGCATGGAACATCCGGGCCTTAATCGTCCCTTCCGGGCTACCCATTATCTGTCCAACTTCTCGATAGGAAAGATCTTCAAAAAACGCTAGATGCACGACTTGCCGGTGATCGTCAGAAAGTTTTTCCATGCACCGCTGGATGTGTTCTCCCAACTGAGCATGATTCAGGAGATCCTCCAAATTTTGGTCCGATTCCACCGTTTCGGCAGATTCGAGCTCTTCCCAATGGTGCTTGCCTTTTTTCCGAAGACGATCGATAACTTTATGATGCGCGATCCCAAATACCCACGAGGTCACGGAAGATCGCCCTTCATATCTACCCGCCCCTCGCCACACTTCCAACATGACCTCATTCAGTAAGTCGGCGGCTTCATGAAAATCGTTTAAACGAATCTGGGCAAACGCGAAAATTCTTTTTTCAAATTGACGGTAAAATTCTCCTAAGGCGGCCTCACTCCCCTCTGCGATTTTTTCAAGGAGATCCCTATAATCCTTATTGTTTTCAGTTTGTTGTGAAACCATCACCCTGCCTTCGTCAACCAACAGTATCTCTTCCCAGAGGCATTGTGCCCTCTTCCTTACAAAATGTAAATTTTAATTTCTGGTAACGAAAATGAGGAATTTGAGGGAGAGAGTTCCCTGCACACAAAGAAACGCAGACACCAGCCCAGAACCGGGCCGATCAACTCATCCCCGGCTGGTTACACAATTTCCCAAACCCTTCGACCAACCAGCCAAGAGTTTCCTCAAACGTTTTAGGATGATCAAAGAGGAAGGAGATAAAAAGGCTAAATCGAGGGAAATTGGGAATAAAAAAGATGATGGCTGAAATCCATGTTGAAAAGCAGAGGATAGGTATTCGGAAAGGTACCGGGATCGATGAACCAGGGGCTTGGGAATGCCTCAAACTCTAAAGATATTCCAATATAAGGTTATGGGTTGGGTCCCCAAAAGTCCAGTTAATCGGAATCCATTTCCCAACCCTTGGCACTTCTCTTCTATACAGACGAGGGGGAGCATGACCCAACTCCCCCCCCCTGTAATTCCACTAAAGTTATCCACAAAGAAGATCAAATCTCAACGTATTATGGTTCATAAAACTTCCTAAATAGAAAACATTCTTCACCAACACTAAGAATAGGCCCACCCATCCGGGAGGGGCATTCACTAGCAATGTCGAATCTGAAATACGGACCACGGCATATTCCTGGCTAAGAACATTCACCAGGTAAATCCCGGCCCCTCAATCTCCTTTGGCCTTGCCACCTGACCATCCTGTTTTGGTGATGAGATGTCCCCACCCTAAGGGCCAGGTTGAAAGATATCACCAACATGACCAGCCTGGACGGGGACTCGACTTATCCAAAATTCTTAGGCACTGAATTGGCTTTTTCTCCGTTTTCGGTCAAATGCTGCAGAGTTTCGCCCATTTTATGCACCGATTTCATAGGGATATACAAAAAAACTCGGCCCTTTTAAAATCTGTTCCAACGTTTGTCCTTTAAAAATATACACTTCTCCAAAGTCGGGTTCCGCCCCATTATAAGGAGGGGGTTCTCCAGGGACACCAAAAATCCATCGTTCTTTGTCATAGGAAAAAGATCTCACCCGGTCCTCAACAGGGATAATGCTTTCATAGTCCGGCTTGAGGGATGCCATTACTCGATATTGAGGAAGGTATCTTTGTATGGAAGCCGTAGAAGTAAAATAGCGACTCACATCTCTCCACATCCCTGAGCCATAGGAAAATACATGATTAAAAATGGATTTGCCATCTGTAGATGAAAACGCCAGGAGCCTACCCACCATGGAAAGATGTTCACCTAATCCGTGTCTGCCTTCCGGTAAATTTGTGGGAATAATTTGTCCCCCATTCGCCCAACTTCCATTGACAAAAGTAAAAGAAAAAACAGCACCCCGCCGTCCCTCTCCAGGAAAAGGATATTCTGAAGCCTGCACGACTATCTTCCCCTCAGAGACGTCCAACGAATCACCAAAATAAATATTGTCATGGGGACCGGATACTTGCCGAACATTCGGAGGAAGTAATTTGGCGGTTTGTACCCAGTGTCCCGGCGACCTGGCATCTCGTCGAAAAAGATATACCGCTCCCCTTCCGGCAAAAATGCTGTGTGGTTCTTCAGGAAACCCCAAGGCAATCGTGGATTCGTCTGCCGAAACCGACATTTTCTTTTCCCATTTGAAGGGAAACCCGGCCAGTTCCTTGGAAACTAGGGGTTCCATCTTCCAAACCGAAGTGGTTCCACTGAGTTGACGGGAAATAAGAAAGGCCTTGAAGCCCTGACTGCCTAAAGCGCCGGAAATTAAAAACTTCCCTGAACCCGCATTGGTGATTTTGGGGTATATCAATGGCGCCTTGAAGGTGGTAATCAGATTCCATTTCGTGAGACTCCCTTTCGAAGAAGTCTGTCGTTCAAAAACATAAATCAGTCCCAACTTCTCTGGAGGACAGTACCAGGTGTGACACGGGGCTGCGACGAGGGCCTGATCCCCTGATATCTCCACATCGAACCCAAATTGATCAGCCGCTATAGCAAGTTCCCTAAACGCGGCTAGCATGAATACACAGAACAAAAAAAGACGGATACCCTGAATTCGCATAATGTTCCCTCCTTTGAACATTGAATGACGACAATCTGGAATTCCCTAGAAGAAAGGAAATACCACGAAGGGATTTACATATTGTTTACGAATTCAGGGTTTTTGAATGTTTTTTGAACCACTCCCTTTGAAAGCCTCTCCCCTCAATGGGATGGGATTGGCACTGAAAATGGGGCCTATGGGTTGGGATTTCGAAAATTGAGAAGAAAGGTGACTCGAACAATCGCATAAAAGGGTTACGTCTTTTTGGTTTTTGACCTGGAAAAGGCAAAAGCACAATGAGGAAAAGTTAGGAGATATCCCAAGTATTTATTCCTCTATTTCCTCCTTAATCGCAAAAGATTGGGGTAAAAGGTCTCAAGCAGTCTAAAGGATTTTTCAATTAATCTCGTTTCACCCTCTGATATTCTGTCAAATCTCTTTGAAGGTATGGAAGTCTTTATTGCGGAAACTTAATTTCCCCCAGATCAGAAATCGTTAAGAAGAAAAGACGCGTAGAGAGGAACGGGAAAGAAAATTTTTAGCTGAATATGGATTCCCGCTTAAAATAACCGGGAAATTGAATGAAAAGGAATGTCTTGGGTTTGTTTAAAGGACCAAAAAGCAGAAACTATTCACAATATTAAAACGGTTTTCCGGTGCGCGTCCAAACATCTTGGGGGTGCACATCATCCGCACTTTCACATAAAAAGTCATATTCGGATGTCTGTTCATTGAGACCCGTTCTCACTTTGTATTCCTCACAGGTTTCCCAGCTGTTCCCTTGATCAAGCATATATCCGAGCCTGGTAAAAATTAATTCATAGGGAAAGGTATTTCTTGGTGTCCTGGAAAAATTATCCACTTGAACATGAGCAGAGGCCATGACATGGACCGTGCTGGAATCCAGTTCGGCAATTTGAAAATCCCAGGTTTCAACAACTCCTGCCAACATCACCGAGAATCGTCGAATGGTTTTTATACCATTTCCCGAACGTTGAAACTTCACATTCGACGGCGAAACAAATTTAAAAGTCTCTTTAATCGCCATGATGACTTGGTCTCTTGAGACATCTGAGAAAACATGGCCCTGTGCTTGGGCGATCTGATCACGTGAATGCTCCGGTGCCGTAACACGGCTGGCGCAAAACAAGAAAAAAGTCATCATCCACTTCATCAATGGTTCCTCCTATTTTTCAAGAATTAACGTCCGTGAAAACCTCACAAAGCGTATGAGGTTCCATGCGAATTACGCAGGGCACTCTTGCACACAATCGGTGCCAGATGACGGCAATTATTCTGGATTATTGAGCCATAGCCTTTCGTCTCCCTTGAGTTGCTTTTTTAAATATCAAAATTCCTTTTAGGGGCCTGAAGACCTCTCAATTTCCAAAAAAGTATGGGGCAATCAACTTTAAGGCTTTGGAGGATGCGGTAGCCGGGATACTATTGTGCCGCCCCTGGATACGAAAGAATGGGATGACCATCACTCCCCAGAAGAGAATACTTGACTTCTTTCAGAGGGATTTCACCAGTATTGAGTAGGGGTAGGAGTTCTTCATGCACAAAAAAATTTGCCCGTCCCTTGGATGAGTTCACGCTGGCCTCGGTATTTATCTTGACCTCAGATTTTACGACCGGAACCCGGTACTTACAGACATTAAAGCATTGCCCTTGAACATTTCCGGCAATGCAGTTGCCTCCCGCATCAAAAAAAGCACAATTACTGTACTTCAGGCAAGGATCGAAACCGGCACGGCATTGCATTTCAGTGGTTTGGACGACCTGCGGTTTCACCTGCAAGGAATGCTGGAGTTGCCCAATGGATACCTCAAAAAGAATTCCTTTAATCCGAGGCTCCATTCTTGGGATGGGCGCGAGGGGCACAAGATAACGCTCCGCAATTTCCGCCCATAAGGTGTGGAAAGCCTCTTTTTTTTGGCGTTTGTTTCCCTGAAGAGGTTTCCGATTGGAGCCCGTGGTCAGTGAGACCCTTAGAATATTTTCCCCATTTACCTTTGCAAGGGTTAAAGGGGAAACTATGGCTAATCCATCAATTTTTTCCTGTTCCCAGATAGAGGAAACAATGGGACGTAACGTAGGGTTAATCACTTCTTGCAGGCGAGCGAGAGTGGAATCGGTATGTTCGGTCGGGTTAACAACCAAGGATGGTGGAGGAAGTGGTGTTAAATTGGCCATAACTTTTTCGTTAGCAGGGCTGACCTTCAGCAAGAGATCTTCATAATGCGGTTTTTTAACCATGAGTCGAAGGATCGATATCTCACTATGAAACTTGGCTTGATAGGATAAAGGGGTCTGTCCAAGTGGGATCTCTTTTCCCCCGCGTTTCAGATACACCTCTGCCCCTTCGGGGCTTGACGTAATGTGTAGCTCTTTCAGGAGGGAGGCCTGACCTAGTGCAGGGCTCAATAATAAGCCGCTACAGAGAAAGGCTAACCGCAAAACAATCACAAGGCTCTGCAAGTTACGGCTCATAGAACTCCGGCCGCGATCAGATTGTTCTTGGTAAAGTTTAGAACATTATGCATTTCTGGAAGACTGGAATAGTCCCATTTGAGTGCTGATATCTCGGCACACTTGGAATTATTAATGATTAAAAAAGGTAGCAATATAAAGGCAGTCAATATTACCCCAGGCCAATAACCCGGCCCCATGTGCATACAGCTTCCTTGCGACTTGGCCAGAATCGTGACATCGGTGGTTTCCGGCCCTTTTTCTTTCACCATCACTTTATAGAAATACCGAGTTTGGTTTTGCATCTGCACCGCACGTGTTAAGTAAAGAATGCCCAACTCCTCATCAGAATCTTCTAGATTAAGGTTGGCCATGGCTGTCGCCCTTTCTACTGCGGGAAATACGTCCGCAAATGGTGCTTCAAAAGTGGATGTTTTAATGCTGTCGTCTTGAGCACCCTCCACATCTATGGAATGTTTGTATACACTTTTTACCGTACTCCATTTTTCTGGATGGAACTGATTGCAAGCTGCCAAAAAACACACAATTACTAATACTGTCAAAAATTTATAGAACAACGATGAACCGTTCACTCGAGAGACTCCTTTCTTGAGAATTCATGAATAAGGCTTCATGGGGATCAGAGCAACGGAGCCTTTTGCGGCAATATCGGCATGGCACTAAGGGTTCTTATAAAATAGATACGTTTGGGTGTTCCCTTTCTCAACCTACCGAGCGGAATCCAAACACAACATTAATAAGAATATTTCATCTCTTTTCCTGTTCGCTCTTATCAATTGAAAGAATGGTTCAAGAGATTTCCGTATCAATTTCGATTTCCTCAGTCTTAAAGAGAGCAAACTAATTTCCTGACCACTTTCTATGTCTCTTCCGCACCCCAACATAAGAAATCGAAATAATCTCCGTAGAATTTATCTCCAAGCCCGGTGCGGGTTTTATACTCTGCACAGGTTTCCCACTTTTCTCTCTGTCCAAGAAGGTATTCGATTCGGCTAAACAGTAATTCATATGGAAAAAAATTAACTGGGCGGTACACTCGCGGTGAGGCGAAAGTCATGAATGAAACTCGGCCAAATTCGCCTTTGGCTTCAGCCGTTACCTGAACAGAATTGGGTTCAAATGGTTTAACGGTAAAATTCCACGTTTCCCGAATATCATATCCAGACTTCTTAAAGGGACGAACGACACAAATACCGTTTTCAATGGAGGAAAAATTTGGAGCTTCGTTTATTCGCCTGAATTGCTGTTTAATTGCTTCAATAACTAGTTCTGCTGAAGATATTTCAAATATGTGCGTTCGAACTTGGTTTATTCTGTCTGTCGAATGCTGTGGCGCTGTTACACATCCTGGAAATAAACCTAATGCGATGAATATAAAAATCTTGGCCATGTAAAATCTCCATTCACCCATAATAGCGAGAGAAAATTTTCGTGGTATCTCAGAACGGAGGAAAAAGAAGTTAAGCTATGGCATCCCTAAAGTAACGCCACTTAGTTCTCTTATTCCCCAAGAAATTGACGATGGATCCAATATGGATGCCTCCTTTTCCTTGAGATAGGATATCTTTCAGCTAAACGATTTTTTCCACCATTGAACACCTCCCAATCCCAATAGGCCTGTTGCCATCAATAAAACGGAGTTGGGTACGGGAACGGCAGCGGGGACCGACCATTGAGCCCACACATGCCTAGAACCCGTATAGGACGTCCGAGAGAATGTTGCATCTGAAAGAACGACGTCCGGTGGCGAAGGTTTCAGTTCTCCGGTAAGAATGTCTTTAATGAGACGATTATGTCGGTTTACGGTTTCAATGACTCCGACAGACTCGGCAGGACGCCCAACTGAAATAAGCTGTTTATACGGGGTGAGAACCGAGCAAGGGGAAGGGCCATAAAAAATGGCCGAATTTTCGCATCCAAAAGTCAGACTAGGATCCGAATCGAATTTGAAGTTAAAAACTTGCCGCAATAACGCGGTGGAAGCCATCTCCGCTTCCATGGAGGTCAACAAAAAATCAGAGATGTCATTACATCCCGAAAATATTTCGATACAGGTCCCATCTAAAAATTCAACATCATAGACGTCTAACCCCACTTGCACTCCGGTGGCTCCTGTCAATTGCCCATTTTCAATGTGTAACATTGCCGCCTCGACCACATGTCCACCCGTAAACAACAAGACCAGCACCAGTAGCACGATCATGGTTCTACCCTCCTCTTGTCTCTGTGAAACCAGACGTAACCCGATAAGTGAACCCACTCCCCGGGCTAAAGCCCAGGGCTTCAGACCGCTCCAGTTCAACTTTTGTTCTCACAAAACTTGAACTGGAAAATTTTCCTCCACCTCTTCACTTCGTGTGAAGAGGCTCCGGGCGACCATTCATCCCCAGGCTTAAAAGCCATGGGGTTTCCTGGTCGACTTTATGAAATTAGGAGTACGGTCTTGATTAAACCGTCAAAATATTCCTGGCGTTTGGTATCCCAACCGATTCAAGTGCAAATGAGATCGTTTCAATTAACCCTTTGTCCCAGGCTCCTCATATTCCCAAACCTCCAACCAACCAACACCGACAACCCAGTTACGAAAAGAAGGAGGGAAGACGGGATAGGAACGGGAGACGAAAAAGACATGCTCGTAATCTGAGAGGAAATGTTGTTACCGAATCCAAAAGCAAAGGTGGCCGAGGGAGAAACAAAATCGCCCAAATCAAGAGTCTGAAAGGCAGCAAGAGAAATTGTCGGCAACGCTGTGCGAGTTGGATCTTGGAATATGAACCTGGCGGAACTGAACGGTCGTCCATTAATGGGACCGTCATCTGTTAGGGAATCCCTGACAGTGAGTTGGGCCACATGCATGGAAGGGCGATCTTCCAATATAATATCCGTACTGGGAGGGATTCCAGGGCCCGCTGCCTGGTAACCACCCATATCGATATCCAAAAACCATGACGTTATGGCTCCATCATAGGCCCCAATAAGGGGATCAGGATTCACATCCCCCGTTGAATTGTCATAGGTAGCCGTGAAACGAAAAGGGTCATTCATGTGGATAGGCCCCCCGACTAAAGCCGTGGGTACGAAAGTAACTCTTCCTTCAAGGGTTACCGTTACAGGGGCGGCGTGGGCTGGATTCACGCTCAATGTCCCTACAACGAGTAAGACTCCTCCCATCATCCATTTCATCCGTTCCCAAAACAAACTCTGCATTTTCAAGTCCTCCTACTTTTTAAAAAACTGATTACGGAATTTGCCAATCCAAAATGCCCGGGCTACTAGACCAATAACTCCTGTTCCAAAAAGAAGGGTGCTTGAGGGAGCTGGAACAGGGTTTACAGGCAGCGACAGACCGAAGTCTACCGTCCAATAAGGGAAGGACCCCGTTGCGTATCCTACACCCATTGCCTGCCAGGACGGGTTTAAAATCACATCCCGATTCAGTGCATCCCCAAGAAATAGGGCCAGTGTGTCCGATGCTGTCCTCGTGCCTCTAGCAATAACTTCACCTGCACCCCCTGGATACCCAAAAGAATGTATACGGTCAAAAAAAGATGTTCCATCTGAACTCGTGTGCCCGAAGAAATTATTCGTTGCCATATCTTGAGAATGAAACCCCGCAGATTCAAAAAGTACGAGATCTAACCCAACAGGAGCCACCCCTTCATCAACTCGAGCCTGATTAATCAGCGTAGCTAGCTCCGTTTCATTTTGAAGAATGACCGCGGAGTGGGCTACATGTAATGGAAGACAGACGGAAAATAGAGCTGCCGTAAAAACGGTTCGAAGGAATTGAGGAAACATCGTGACCTCCTTGTTTGAAATCCAACTAGTAGTGACACGGTAAACTCACTCTTTCCTGTATCAAGCTCCAGGGTGACAGTTGAGGTTTTCCTTTAGGACATAGGATGCCAAGGATCTATGGATTTGATTATTCCCCTGCATGCTCCCTGAATGTGCCGTTGAATTCTTGAATGTAGTTTCAAAATTCCAAAAAACCTATTCAAGATGGAAAATGATAGATATGTGAAATAGCTTCTTCGATTTAGACCAAGCATGACCTTCAGCCTCCCTGAAATCATGCCCTAAGATCCCTTGATGTTCTGTACGCTTCATCGATTCAACCTATCCCATCCCCGCACAGTGATTAATCCCAGAAGACCCGTCGCTACAAGAAGCAGAGAGGAAGGCACGGGCACGGCCCCCATATTCTGAACTTCAAAGTGCCCATTCCCGTCATCAAAAAAGACATCACCAAAAAATCCCTGGTACATCACACTTTCTTCTCCCGAAAGAGAATTAAGCCAAACAAACTCACTACCGTCTTGCCAGGAAAATATTCTATTGGTTGAAGGGGGACAGGCCGTACTACAATAAAAATCTACTTCCCCGGTTGCCGTAGCAAAAAGAGACAAGCTAGCCGTTGAAGAGGGAAAGTCCAGATTCGCCAAGCTGTAGGTTTTCCCAGATGGGATATGCGTTACGTCCGCAAGATGGATTTGAGGTCGAGTGACCTGTTGAAGTGAAACAGGAGTAAAGGGCTGGGCCAAGTCAATTTCCAAAACAGCCGTAAGTTCGAGGTTAGGTCCGGAAAAGCTTTCGTAAACAAAGGTTGTCAGGGCCGCAGAGGCAGGAGGAGCCAGACCCAAAAGCGAAAGACTTAGAATAAACAACTGACCCCACACACCATGTTTCTTCATTAGATTCCCCTTTCATGACACGCACATGAAGAACATCATCTTCAAAAGATGATTGAAGTGAATCTATATTTTTCGATTATGAATCCCACCAACAACGATTAGGACACCTCCGACCTTCCAATTCATCCGATCCAAAAATACCGTTTTATTTCTCTTCTCTCCCACTTTTCAAAAAAAACCGACTACGGAAATTTACAAGCCAAAATGCCGGAGCTACCTGCATACTTTGTTACGAGAATATTCTCATATCTCAGATGGGAGAAAATTCATCAAAATTCTTTTCCATAACACTAACGAATCTGTACCACAGGAAGGTTTACCGATTGTTTACCGATTCATTTTTTTTTGCGGGAGGTAAGACGAACCTCCTATGTTTCACAACATAGTTAGATAATAAGGGGCAAAATATAAACCAAACTGCAGAATTTCGTTTTGGTTGGAAGGTACCTCGGAATAGAACGACAGACAGCGTCTGGGTAGGTCGAGACAAAAAGTGTGCAAGGGGAAATGGGCCTGGCAGATGGCAAACCCCAGATGATCCATCTGACATCCGTGGAGGGGTTACTCACGGAGACGGCTGCGAGGTTCAGTTGCCTTTAAGCAATCAATGCCTTTGCAGCAGCAGGAATGATCATTTAAAGCAACCCATAAAGGTTACTTTTTCATCCTGTACCTGCGACTTCGGCCCTCCACCTACACACCCTGCCTTGCCGAGATCCACTCAACGGCAGAGGGCCAGGCCCAGAATCAGAAATTCACTAAAAAGCAACGAGTTCCATTACGACTTTGCAGCTTGATTCTTCAACTTATTTGTACAGAGAACCGGGAAACTACCCAACAATTCACTTCGTACTTGGTAACTCTAAGTCGTCAAACCCCCTGGGACTAATCATATAATTGCCATCACTAGGACTGATGTTTACAACACCGACAATTTCCCTATACGTATCTCCAACCGTAGGCAAGTGGAAATTAGGTTGGGTTGGGTCCTCAAAAAGATGACTTAATTCGCCATCAATACGGATGGCTCCCGATCCATCATCAACAACAAAAGTTGGAAGGTTGACACTGACCACGGTGGCTTCTCTCACTCGCACTAATACGCTTTCAATAGCCTCCTGCTCAAAAACATCAGTAGTTGAAACTGAACCAGTCCCTACAGCAATGGGAGATACAGTTGCGGTGGGTCCCAGTACGTCCAAATCATTTGCAACTATTTGAGTACGTCCGTTACTCTCTTCTACTACACCTGATACCGAAATCTCCTCTCCAAGGAACACCTCATCTATACCTGCGCTGAGATTTACACCAATTCCATTAAAATCCCCACGCCCGTCTTCCTGGAGGAAAATTAAGCCTTCATCACTATCAATTGCTGTGATAAAGCCTGTAATGATGGCATTATCTCCATTACGGCCTGATGCGCCCGTTGAACTAAAGGGGTATTGGACCGGACAGATGGTCTGTTCGGGCAAACACATAAATGGCCCATCAACTTCCGAGAGACTCATACACACTGTCTCACCGAAAACTGTAGAAAACCCAACGAGGACCTTTCCTAACTGACAACGTTGACCGGCTAAAGCATGACGACCAGGCAACCCTTGGGGACCGGTTTTGCCTGGCTCCCCTTGCGGCCCTTCAGGTCCCTGAGGACCAGTCAAGCCCAATGGTCCTTGAGGCCCAGTCAAACCAACCGGCCCTTGCGGCCCAACTTCTCCCTGGATACCTTGCTCTCCTTGGAGTCCCTGCAGATTGCCAGCAAGAGTCCAGGTCGTATCATCCGTTTTTTCGAAGTAGCTGCCGGTGTCACTTTCTAAATAGAAGTCACCAATCGTGCCGAGATCCTCTAGCGGCAAATCCGCGCTAGTAAACCATTTCGAGCCGTCCATCCCGGGCAACCCGGGCTCTCCGGTGTCGCCTTGAGGACCGGGGGGCCCTGGCACCCCGCTTGGTCCTGGAGGCCCAACCGGACCGATCGCACCGGGTTCCCCGGGAGGACCGGCGGGCCCAGAATATTGAAACCGCAAACCCAACACTTGCGTGTTATCTTGCTTCACTGGCAACTCCATATTGATGGTCAGATACGTTTTGCCTGCATCGCTATCTTGAGTGAGGGAGGGAATAAGGGCCGACACATCGAGTTCGGTCAGGATCTCTGCAGACACCGTAGCCGTCAACCCCTTAAGGTTATTCGTAAACATATCCTGGACATCCCCATGTTGGGCCATCGAGACCTGCAAATCATAAGTAAAGGACCCCGCTTGATCCGGAAGTAATACAATCGTGGCTTTCTCAAAAGCTTCAAAATTATTGGGCACGACAAACCCAAAATGTGTCTCACCTCCTAAATTGGCCACTGCCCAATTACCGACCTTTTTCTCCGCATTCGCTTTCTGAGGCGTCACCCAGAGTTCGTTCGCCAAAACCCCTGTCACAGAATACAACACGACCAACAGGCTTCCCACCAAACCTCCCAACCATCTGTTCACCCACGGTTCCATCTTTTCCTCCATTCAACTTTCACGTGCAAATCTTAGTTATTTCTCCACATCTTCCTTGAGTTTCTTGTTGGATACGATCGTGATACCACACCATGGTTTACAGATTGTTTACCGATTCAGGGTTTTCTCAAAAAAATCGTGTTTTTTCGGATCGATGAAACCCGTATTCGGAGAATTATTAAAAAGGGAGGGAACAAAAGAGGGGAATTTCTTCGCTTGTTGAGCCCAAAAGGAACTATGCGACTAAGAACGATGAAAATATGGTTGGGAAAATGAAACGAACTCCGATGGAGAGGGATGATGACCTGATTAAAAAAAATCGTCAGATCATGTTTGGTTTTACGAAGCCTTATCTTGAAGAGATTCGAGTTGCGCCTCTATTTCCAGAGCCCGCGCGAAGAATTGCCGCGCCTCCTGCACCTTCCCATCACCCTGCCATCTTCGACAGAGCGATTCGACATGGGCCACATACTTCTTGCGAAGCCGTTCGCGGGTGGGTACGGCCCACACGGCGTCATCCTCTTTATCCAAAAATGCCCCCTGATACAGGCCCAGCCCTCGCTCGCACAGTTCTAGGCTTTTGTCCCTGTCACCCTCCCGCTCGGCGGTCGTGGCTTGCTCGAGGAATTTCTCCAAGGCCCAAACATCCACCCAACACCGGTAGGGGTCCAGTGAAATCCTTCGGTCCTTGACGATGACCAGACTTTCATCCCCCAGCAATTTGCGTAGGCGATGCAACGCCGTCGCATAGGCCCGATAGGCCCGATCCCCGTCGGCTTCCGGCCAGAGCGCGTCGATGACTTGGTCCTCGCGAACATCCCGTCCGCCAAACGCAATAATCCCTTTCAATAAGGCCAACACCCGCCGTGGCACTTTCCGTCCAAATTGAACGGGGGTGTCGCCGACCTCCAACCGAAAGAGGCCCAAGGTAGAAATTCGCACATCCCAGGGCCAGGCATAAAGATTATAGGGAGGGGTCTCCGGACGATAGTCATACTTCTGTATAATCTCATGGGCTTCCGCCACTTCAATGTCATGCTCGAGGGCCTTCACACAGAGCATGGTCATCATCGATCGTCGCCAAAACCAACTCCCCCTGATACCGGTGGTGCGAGTTCGACTCAGACCTTGCGATAAAGCCGAAAGGCCCGTCTTCTCCTCCCCCGTTTGAAAGGCGAAATATGCCCGGATAAAAGGCACGAGAGCGGCAATCGTGATCAGCCGATTGTGTTCACCCACCTGAGCTCCCCGTTCCAGATCCTGATGCGCTTGGGAAATCTGGCCTAATTCAAAATGAACCAGTGCGCGTGCGAGCAGCCAATGCCCTTCTTGGTAACTCCCCCCGCAATTCATTCGTCGATTGCCTTCTTCAAGATGGTAAGCCACGTTCTCCCATTTTTGAGTTTCGAGGGCCAGCCACAGTGCCAGCGCATGGTATTGCAACCCATGGACCCCCGGATGTTGCTCAGCGATAGGCTTATACCCGTCCAGTAATTCTTTGGCCGAGCACCAATCCCCTAACGCCAACCCACTCCAAATATACTGGGAGGTTATTTGAATCTTCAGAAGATTGAGACCCTCTCGCTCGCAGATGGTTACTCCCCTATGCTGTCCACGGGCTGCTTCACGAACCTGTCCCGTGTGAAGGTAGAGTATGGTTTCGAAGAACAGGACGGTGGTTGAGAGAATGGGTGGGCAGTATTTCTCAGCTACCCACGGACGGATTTGACCGATGGTGCTTTCCAAGACAGCCGCCGGCTTCGTCCAGGTCAGCCAGCCCACTGCCGACAAAGCCCCCAAGGCTTTCAGGGTTCCATTCGGAAGTTGGTCCAACACCTCCAGCAATCGCCAGGCCCACCCATCTATTTCCTCATTGGCCTCATGAGGCCGAAGGGCCAACAAGATCCGGGCTGCCAGAATACGGACCTCCACCTCCACGGGAAAAGGCCCGGGAAAGGCAACCAACAACCCCTCGAGTTTCGGGAGCCAGTCGTCCAATTCCGTGAGGTCGCCCCAATGGCCAATCAGCGATTCGATATACCCCGTCATGCTCAGAATTTGCCCCAACCCCTCCCCCTGCCGCTCAAACCCTTCCTGCGCTCTCTGGAACTGTAGTTGGCTCACTTCAGGTTTTACCACCATCAGCGCGGCAGCGCTCCAAAACCACAACCAGGGGTGCTCGTCAAACCACTCCTCCGGAACCGAGCCCAACCACGTAAGCAGCGTGTCGCTTCGGCCTTGATTTAATAACGTGGCGGCGTGACTCTGAATCAGACGGATGATTTCTTGCACCTCCCCCGCTTGCTTGAATAGCTCGACCACCTCATCCGGCTCGCCAAGACCTTCCAAGAGATGCCCGGCCTGCCGCCAGATCGTCTTGCCCTCCTCTGGTGAAAAGCACGCCTCAAACCGATGCCGGAGAAACGCGCGAAACAAGGGATGATAGTGATACACCGGATGGCCCCCCGGCCCTCGTTCCGTAAAGAACCGCCGGCGCGCTAAGTGCTCCAACACTTTCCCGGCCGCCGGGTAGCCCGATAACTGGCCCAGCATCTCACCTGTCATCCAAGGAAACACCGCACTTCGGACCAAGAGGTCCTGCTCCATGGGCCCCAAATGCCCTAACGCCTCCTGCGCCAGATACTCAAAGGTCACTTGGAGATCCTCTGTAGATAACGCAGCCTGTTCGAGGCTTCGCTTCCCCTTCATTTGTTCAATCAGCAGAATCAAGCCCGCCAGCCAACCCTTGGTGATTCCCAACGCCGCTCGCTGCTGGTCAAACTTCACCACTTGGCCTTTGCCCAAATGAAGCGCAATGAACGCCTGTTCTTCTTGATCGGTCAACCGCAGTGACTCTTCCATCATCAGACTCATCTGTTGATCCGCCCGAAGTTTTACCCATTCCTCCGGGGGCAGTTCTCGGCTCATGACGATGGCCGTCACATCTTGCGGAAGCGTTTCTATCCCCAGCGGCAGCAAGTGCTGCATCACACTGCCTGGTGGCAGATCCTGGTAATTGTCCAGCACCAGCACTCGCGGGACCTTGCGGTGACTGAACATCCGCTCGAAAAACCGTCGGGTAAACACCGGCAGTCCACCGATATATTCCGCCGTTAAGTGCGGCAGAACGAGGTCTGACCGGGGAACGTGGGCTTGAACGGCCCGGTTGAGATAATGAAACAACGTGGCGGGATCTTGATCGCCCGCATCCAGCCGATACCAAAGAGCTTTGAGTTTTCGATGGCGCAGGTAGCTATTGACCAACGTGGTCTTGCCCACGCCTGGGGCTCCGACGACCCACACAAGAGGTTGTTTCCCGCGCCGCCGGTCTAGCTCCCGGTACAACCGCAGGCGTTCCACGATTTTCGGCAGGCGCGGAGGGGTTAACTTGGCCAATCGTAATGGTTTGGGAACTGGGTCTCTTTTCATTTTTCTTTTTTTTTAATCTTTCCCTATCTACTATTTCTTTTGGGTAATCTTGACCCTGCTGACAAATGACCTTATAAATAGGGTCTCAAGACCCCCTTTTAGTCCCTAATATACAATTTTATTTTAAAAAAGTCATACGTGAAATTCCCGAGTTTACGAATAATCGGTCTGGGTTGGAGGCTTGGGCATTACAAAGGGAGAAGTCACTTTCATATTGGTAGGATTTTCAAATTTTTTCTTTTGTCTCTTCTGCTTGCCGCCCTCCCCAATTCCCTCTTCGCAGCCGCCCCATCGGATTCTACCCCTATCCTCCCTCCCCTTATTGTCACTGGAAAATCTAAATGGTCTGACCGATTAAGCCGTGAGGCTTCCAGCCTGGGTTATGTTTCCCGCGAAGAACTTCGAGAAACGCGGGGAAATAACCTAGAAGACGTCTTTCAATTTTCTCCCGGTGTCTTTTTTCAATCCCGCTCCGGGGCCCCCGATGGCAAACTATCCATTCGCGGAACCAATCTGTCCTCAAACTTTAACCTCTGGGGAGTCACCATCTTGATCAATGGGGTACCCATGGGGACCGCCGATGGCTTCTCAAATTTTGAGGCCATTGATTTACTGGCTGTTGACCATCTTGAGGTGTACAAAGGCGCCGCCGCCCTTCGGTATGGTGGAACTACGCTGGGTGGAGCGGTGAACTTAGTTCTGCAAAAAGGGACCCAAGCTTCCCGTTTCCAATTCAAGGGGCTGGGAGGAAGCTACGATTTCTACAATACTCAAGTTTCTTCGGGAGCGGCGCTTAGCTCGTTTTCCCTGGGAGGAACATCATTCAGGCCTGAGTACTATGTCAGTCTCAGCGCCAACGGGCAGCATGGTTTTCGGACGAACAATCAACATGATTCGATCCGTCTCTTGACAAACCTAGAACTCCAGATTGGTTCTCACCAATCCGTTCGTATTTTTGTGGCAAACACGAGCATCGCCACCGATAATCCTGGAGCCTTGACCAAAGCTCAACTAGAGAGTCATGCCAAACAAGCCGGTCGAGACCCAGACGTCGTCCTCAACCCCCTAGCGTGTATAAGCGCTGAAGCCTGTCGACATGCCGAATACACCCAACTCCACTATGTCGGATTGGCCTATGTGAATGACCTGGAGAAAGGGCAGCGATTCACGGTCTCTCCCTTCTATCAATACTGGATTCACGATGTTTCTGATGCTCAGAAGGTTTACCTTGTTAATCAAGATATGGGCGCCGAACTTCGGTATGAACTTCAGACTGACGTGGGAGGTTTACCAAGCGTTCTTTTGCTCGGCTTTTCCCCTCGCTTTGGTGAATCCCGAACCCAAGTCTTTATCAATGATTTTGGCAATCGTAGCGCACCCTTGCAGCAGCGGTTCACTCAAACCATCAACCTCGGGACTTACCTGGAAGGACAAGTCGACCTTTTCCCTGCCTTGACACTCATCGCTGGTGGAAGGCTGGTACATTCCCGTCGAGAAGGCACGGTCACTAACGTGTCCCCGGCTGGCCTTCCCCCTCAAGAACTCGATGCTACTCGGACCTTCAGCGCGCTCTCACCCAAACTCGGATTCATCTTTCGGTCCAGCTCTACCGCACAACTGTTTGGAAATGTGAGCCGGGTGTATGAACCGCCGATCAATATTCAATTGATCCAAGCTTTGGATGTCCAGGGCAGGCCTCCGACAGAAGCCTTCATTGATGTGGATGCCCAGCGGGGATGGCAGTTCGAAGTAGGATTTCGAGGAAGAGCTTTTAGTGGGCTATTACACTGGGATATCACCGCCTATGATTTAGAACTACGAAATGAGCACTTAGTTACCGAATTGACCATTCCCGGGATTGGTGAAGTTCCCACATTCACCAATGCCCAAAAGACCAGGCATACGGGTGTCGAAGTGGGAGGAATACTCGTATTAGCACGTAACCTGATTACGACTTTTAAGGAAAAACATTCTGATGAGCTAAGACTCCGGGCTACCTATACCTGGTCGAGATATAAATTTTTAGATGATGAGTTTAAGTTTAGCGGCGGTACGACCGTCGTCGATGCCAATGCGGGAAATACTATCCCTGGCGGTCCGACGCACTGGATTAGTGGGGAATTGCGGTATGAACATCCCTTGGGGCTTTGGATTGCTCCGAATGTACAATGGTCACCCGAGGGCTATTTTGTTAATTATCAAAATACGCTAAAAAATCCCCCTTTTTTCATCGTCAACATCAAAGCGGGTTGGGAATTTTCACAACAATGGACCTTCCTCGTGGAAGGGCGCAATCTCACCAACCAAAATTACGCGGGATCAATCCTGGCTGGAGGCGGAAATAATATCACGGCAAGGGACACTCCTGTTTTCTACCCTTCCTGGCCACTTTCGGGTTTTGCAGGATTGGAATTTCAATTTAACTGATGCTTTGTTGTTTCTTTCTCTTGGGCAGTTTCCTTCCGTATGCCAAGTGTGCCGTACGAGCAAACAAAAAAAAGGCACTAGCTTCCCTCTGAGTCAAGTAAAATCTCTATAGGGATTTGTCCCATTAGCTTAGGACAAATTTAACCGTCATTTAACGAGAAATGTCGTGAATAGCTATTGCAACTTCCTGGCTCAGGGCTCCCAACACTCGACTCATTGCCTCAACCAAGCCTTCGTACTCGGAGTTGGTCCAAGGTTCAGCAAGATACACGGAACGGTGGAGCAAGGCCTGGGATTCTCCGTTTTTGAACAAGGCCCATTGGCCCTTCAACGTCACCTCTTTGCTCTTCGCCCCATCAAATTGCACGACACGCACGGTTACGTGATAGTCCGGCGTCCTTGATCGTTTCCAGGGAAATAATATTACTTCGTTTATCGTCAGAGAGGTAGAGAGGTTTTCCGCCAGAACCTGGAGTATTCGCTCTTTCAAGGGTTCAGCCCATTGGTGGTATTCCGCCAGATCGAGTTCATGGCGGCTGGCTTGCGTGACAATTTGCGGACGATCCAAATATTTGGGGATAGAAATCGGGCCGATTCCTAAGGATGGAATCACACCCGTTCCCTGACCCCTCGTCTCCCCGGAAGGGGGCTGGGCACGAAGTAAATAAAAATGTGTGGGCGGCGTGTTGGCACATCCGACGATCGTAAAAATGACAAGCGCAGCCACGATCCCAAATCCTACTCGTGTTCTTCTCATTGAACCTCCTCAGTCACTTTTCCCATGGACCAGTGATTCGGGATGTTGCTCCAGATAATCCGCCAAAATACGTATGGAGCGGGCCGCCGAAGCCAATTCCTCCAACGTGGTGGTTAAATTCACCGAGGCAGGAGAATTGGGATCTACTAATTCCATAGCCCCCCGTGCGGCTTTCAAGGTCTGTTCCGCGCTGGTGGCTAAGGCCCCAACGGTCCGGTCCATGTCTTTGGTCAATCGTCGGACATCGGCCAGCGTTTCATTCAGGGTACTCACCGC
Source organism: Nitrospirales bacterium (assembly GCA_965223495.1). Taxonomy (GTDB): domain Bacteria; phylum Nitrospirota; class Nitrospiria; order Nitrospirales; family UBA8639; genus Nitrospira_E. The sequence continues at coordinate 3,245,284 of OZ245001.1, forward strand.
TTGGAGAAGCTCCGGTGCATTCGCCAAACGGTTGACCCCTTCCAAGGTCCCCAATAATTCGTGGGCAATTCTATGCAGGGGCAACTTCCGTAATTCCGCCAAAATATCGGCGGCGGACATGCGAAATTCATCCAATGTGGAGGGAATGGTAGGAATATGGGCAATATTTCCGGTTAGAATCATTTTTTTCTTTGGGACATCGGAGTGAAAATCCAACTCCACGAATAGCTGCCCCGTGAGCAAACTCCCCGTTTGTAATTGTGCCCGCAACCCATGCTCTTCTATGAGCATTTTTCCGATTTGGTACGGTTCTCCGGTATAGAGTTTATCCAAGGTTTCTAGAACGTCCGGAGCATGGATACGGTCCGGCTGTACTTCAATGGTGACGGGGATTTCAAAGTTCAGTGTCCTGGGGTCAAGTTTGATGGCAATATCGGTCACCGATCCTACTTTGATGCCCATCAGTTCAACTGGGGCTCCAACCTTGAGGCCTCTGACGGATTCCTGAAAATGCAGGCGATAGGGAATATGCCTGACATAGTTGGCTTCTTTAATGCTGGAAAAATTTTCAAATAAAGGAAATACCGTGCCGGATTGGCTGGGCTTTGCCTCTGTTCCCGCCATCATGGGACTATCAAACGCCACTCCCCCGACCATAAGAGAAGTCAGGGATTCCATTTTGACATTGAGACCCTCGGTTCCCACGGTCACCTCCAACCCGCTTCGCTGCCAAAACCGGCTCGTATTGACCACGCGAAGATGATGTGGCGCTTGTATAAAAATATCAATCATAATGCTTTGATCGTCTTCGGCGAGTTCATGGCCAAGAATCCGGCCGACCTCCAGACCACGATAAAAAACGGGTGCGCCAGGATAACAGGCCCCCAATTTTTCAGCCCGCAACCGAAACTCCCCCCCTTCTTCGAACGCCGTCACACCTGGAGGCTTTTTCAACCCCATAAACGCCGTCGTGGGATTTCCCGGGCGAGGATCCGTCGCAATATAGGCCCCAGAGACGAGCGTATCCAATCCTGAAATACCTTCGAGGCCTATCTGGGGGCGAACCACCCAGAATTGTGTGTGGTCGGTCAAATGAGGTTCGGACTCTTTACTCATCTCGGCGGTCACGATCACATGGGACAGGTCGGCACTAATTTGAACGTCTTCCACCAATCCAATATCCACGGATTTGTATTTAATCTTGGTCTTCCCGGCTTCAAGCCCCTCCCCATCTTGGAACGTGAGGGTAATGGTGGGCCCCATTTCTGAGAAGGTCTGATACCCTAACCATGCCGCAATAACGAGGGCTACAAGAGGAATGAGCCAGACGAAAGAAATCCCTCTGGATCGTTCAATCTCGACTTCGGGGAATTCTTCGAATGGGGGTTCTTTGAGATCCTCGTCGCTCATCGCCGGTGATCCATCGCATCCCACATTAATCGGGGGTCAAAGCTCATGGCCGCAAACATCGTGAGCACCACCACCGCCGCAAAAGACGTGGCTCCGACCCCAGGTTCGATCGTAGCAATATTTTCGAGTTTAACTAACGCAATCAGAATGGAAATCATGAAGATATCGATCATGGACCAACGGCCGACCGCATCCGTGATCCGGTATAACACCGTTCGCTGCCGGGGTCGCCGACGAGACCGTACCTGGACGGAGAGCAATAAGTACGTGAGGCCGATGAGTTTTAAGAGTGGAACCACGATGCTAGCGAAGAATACGAGTAACGCCAGGGGAAGCATACCGCTGGCCAGCAGGGATTGAATTCCGCTCATGATGGTATCCGGTTCCCCTTCGCCAAAGGAGATTACCGTCATAACCGGATACACGTTGGCGGGAATATACAGAACCAAGGCTGCAAGCATGAGAGCCCACGTGCGAGCGAGGCTATGAGGCTTACGAAGGTGCACTCGTACACCACACCGCGGGCAGGTCGCTCCCCTCACTATCCATCCACGCTTTATTCGACTCAATTGATGGCAGATATGGCAATTGAGAAGACCTTCTTGTGTAGCCGTTTTTTGGTGCACGCTCACCATTCTCTCTCCAGTTTTTTCCAAACGGCATGGGAATCTAAAGTCGCATCTGCCGCGGCCATGGTGACGATCAGCGCCCCGAAGGAAAAGAGAGCTACCCCTAAATCCAGGGTCGCCAAATCCGACAATTTGACGATAGCCACGATCACCCCAAGCATGTACACATCCAACATGGCCCAAGGGTGGAACACTTCCACCCACCGAAACACGAACGATGCATGGGGGAGGCGACGCTGGCGAGTTAAGGGAAAAAGCACATACAGCATGGACAGGATTTTCAAGAGGGGGATGACAATACTCACGGCTAGTACCAACAGCGCCACAACCCACATATCTTGAACAAACAATTCCTTCACCCCCGATATCAGCACACTGCTTTGAACTCGTCCCTCAAGCTTAAAGGACATAAAGGGGAAAATATTCGCGAGGAAAAAGAAAACTAATCCCGCACAGGACAAGGCCACGGTGTGATCCAACGTATCTCGTTTTTTATGGTAGAGCACGGCTCCACAACGGGAACATTTCGCTCGCTCTCCATATTGCATCGGCGGAAGCCGATGGAGAAGGTCGCAATCAGGGCAGGCAACCAATGAAGTCGACGAAACCCCTCGCATGGTTGGGCCTACAGAGGCAGTCATGCCCTCCCAGCCCCCGTATTCAGCCTCTTCTTAAAGCAAGCGTGAATCGAAACGCCGACATCCTCCAATTCTTTAGCCCTCCAATTGGGTAACGAATCGTGTGAGGATTCACCTGTCGATCGTTCAATGTACATGGAATGAAACACAGAAAATGGGGATCCAATCAATAGGTGCAAAAGAACGGTTTTCCTTAATGGACCGTGGGTGCTACCATTTCGAATGGTAGGGGAATCATAACGCAGGTTACCGGATGACTTCAAAATCTTGAAGGAGGCCGAGACTTTTGAAGTCTGTGCAGTTTTGCATGGAGGGAATTCTGGCATTGAAAAATTTCCTCATGCAAAGGCAATTCATATCTACAAGAAAAGCCAAAGGGTGGGGTACCATCATCGTTGGCTTTCCGGTTCATAGGGTCAGAGCATCATGAAAACTCTTGGTCGTGTTTCAACGATGGGGATTTCTATCCTGATCGTCATCTCTATCCTCTGGCAGTCGGTCCCCCACGTGTTTGCCCAGAACCAACCCCTTCCCCCCGTTCGCATTGGTGTCGTGTATGATGGCCCCCCATCAAACCTAGGACTGGGAAAATTTATTCGACGGGGGCTAATTCAACGCGAGATTCTCTTGCTCACCAAAGGAGAATTCGACATTCAATTCCCGAAACGCTTCCAAGTTCACGGGAGTTGGTCCCCGAAAAAGGTCGGGAAGGCCCTGGATACCCTGCTTCGAGAACCTTCTGTTGACCTCATCTTAACGTTGGGGGTCTTGGGAACCCACGAGGCCCTCCAGCGGAATCAATTTAACAAACCTGTTATCGCGCCATTTGTGATCGATGCTCAATTGCAAGGGGTCCCGATCGCCAAAGGACAAAGTCACATTCCCAATCTCACGTATTTGACCTCCTTTAAAAGTTTTGAACGGGATCTCCAAGCCTTTATGGAAGTCGTATCCTTTCAACATTTAGCCCTCATTGAGGACGCAGTCATCCCTGAGGCCATTCCTCAAGTGTTAAAAAAAATTCACCGTGCCGCTCGTGCCAATAATATTGTGATACACCCCATTCGCGTGACCGACTCAGCCCGTTCTATTTGGAAGCAACTCCCACCTGAAACCCAAGCGGTCTTTGTCGTACCCCTCTTCCGATTTTCAGAGCGAGAATTTGACCGCATGGTCCAGGGCCTGATTGAACGCGGCCTACCAAGTTTTTCGTTAACCGGACGCAGTGAAGTCGAACGAGGCTTATTCGCTGGCCTTGCCCCTGAGACCGACTACATTCGGTTTGCTCGACGCATTGCCCTGAATGTGCATCGAATTTTATTGGGCGAGGAACCCGAGGCCCTTCCCGTCACCTTTTCGGAGGGTGATCAACTCACGATCAATATGGCGACAGCCCGGGCCATTAATGTCTGGCCGAGTTTTAGGGTCCTGACCGAAGCCGACCTGTTACATGAAGAAGCCGACAATGTTCAAAGAAAACTCTCGCTGTACAGCGTGGTTCGGGAAGCCGCGCATGTCAACTTGGACTTGGCAGCCGCAGACCGAGAAGTGGCTGCGGGCCTTGGGGCGGTACAGAGTGCACGCTCGGCTTTGTTGCCTCAAATTTCTATTGGCAGCTCTGCCAACCTGATCGACGAAGACCGCGCCCAAGGGAGCTTCGGGAATAATCCTGAAAAGGCCGCCTATGCCAGGGGTGCGTTCGAACAATTGGTATTCTCGGACAGGGCTTGGACCAATTATACCGTGGAGCAACGAACTCAAGATTCCCGGAAAGCTCAAAGACGGCAGATCGAATTAGATGTGATCCAAGAAGCCGCCCTGGGCTATTTAAACGTACTCCGAACCAAAACCATCGAATCCATCCAAAAGGAAAATCTCAAACTCACACGGTCAAACCTTGAGTTAGCCCGAATACGAGAGCAAGTCGGTTCGGCAGCCCGAGACGAAGTCTTTCGTTGGGAAAGCGAGATCGCCAACGGTCGCATTGATGTGCTCACCGCCCAGGCGCAACGACAACAAGCAGGCATTCGGCTCAATCGTGTTCTCTATCGCCCCCTGGAAGAACCTTTTGAAACCACGGAAGTTGGGCTCAATGACCCCCTGTTATTCCACAATATTGAGCAGATATTCATCTTCGTGAATAATCCCAGAAACTTCCAAATATTCCGTGACTTTCAAGTCCGAGAGGGCCTTCGCCGGGCACCGGAACTGCATGGATTGCAGGCGCGTATCGCCGCCCAGGAACGAATATTGTTAAATGCCCAACGGAATTTCTGGGCACCGGACGTCGTCCTCAAAAGTGACGTGAATCAACGGGTGGCTCAGGGAGGGGAAGGACAGAGCCCCCCTCTTGGGGCTCTATCGCAAAATCGAACGGTATGGAATCTCGAGCTCGGCCTTTCCTTCCCATTGTTTGAAGGGGGAGATAAGGACGCTACGCAAACGACGGCCCTGGAAACCCTCCATCAGCTTCGACTTGAACGGGAAGCCACGGTAGGCCGAATCGAAGAACGGATTCGGGCGGCGAACTTTGAAGCCGGCGCGTCCTCGGCCACCATCCGCTTGTCTCGGGAAGCTTCTGATGCCGCCCGGAAAAATCTTGAATTAGTTCGAGATCAATACTCCCGTGGGGCTGTCGATATCATTAAACTCCTCAACTCGCAAAATGCCGCCCTGACGGCCAAACTGAACGCCGCCAATGCCGTTTACGAATTTCTCATTGATATCATCAATATTCATCGAGCCGGAGGGTCCTTTAATTACTTCGAGTCTCCGGAAAACCTCAAGGCCTGGCATCAACAATTAGAAGAGTATTTCAAAGAGCGGGGTATCGATACCAGTCAGGAGATTGTGAGAAGCCCATTCAAATGAACACACGGTCCATCATGCACGGTTCGCGATACAGTCTCGTGAAGATCGCCATCTACGCCAGCCTCTGTTTGTTGGTAGGGGGCTGTTCAAGTGAAGGCCAATCGCCCGACACCGAATTGATTCGCCCTGTTCGTTCACAAACGGTCTTTTTCTCCAATGCGGAACATCTCCGGACCTTTTCAGGGGTGGCCAAGGCCGGGTTAGAAGCCAACCTGAGCTTTAAAGTTTCCGGAACGATTGCTCAGCTTTCCGTCAAAGTGGGCGATCGGCTGAAGAAAAATCAATTGATTGCAGTGTTGGACCCAAAAGACTTTCGATTAGAAGTCCAGCGGGCTGAGGCGTCCCTGACGAGTGCGCGGGCGGAATCACGAAATGCAAGATCCGAATATGCGCGCGTTCGAGCGTTGTATGAAAATCGGAATGCGTCCCGAAACGATTTGGATCAAGCGCGGGCGACGGCCGAGTCCTCCAACGCCCAGGTGAAATCCGCCCAGAAAGGCTTGGAATTAGCACGTCTTCAATTGAGTTACACCCGATTATTAGCCCCGGTCAATTGTTCCGTCGCCTCGGTCCCCACTGAAGTCAATGAAAACGTGCAGGCTGGGGAGACCGTGGTTGAAGTGGTGTGCGGTTCTCACTTGGAAGTGGAAGTCGGAGTGCCCGAGATCTTCATCGCCAAAATCAAAAAAGGGATGGGAGTGAGTGTGAAATTCGATGCAATCGCCCAAACGCTCTTCCCTGCCAAAGTGACCAAAGTCGGCGTGAGCACAGGCCGTATGGCCACCACCTTCCCCGTCACCGTGCAACTCAACACCCAGGTGCCAGGGTTTCGATCCGGTTTAGCCGCGGAGGTTCGATTTAGCTTTGAGGGGAAAAAAGGGGAACCCCGAATATTAGTTCCACCTGTCGCCGTGGGTGAAGACCAGGAAGGACCTTTCGTCTACCTCTTTGACCCACAAGAAGATGGGACCGGGATCGTACGTCGACAATCCGTGACGGTAGGAGAATTATCCCCCGAGGGACTAGAAATCCTTGATGGCCTTTCCAATGGCGCCCACATCGTCACCGGCGGCGTCCGGCGTCTTCACGATGGACAACCGGTGCGACTCATGAATACCTCCTCCGAGCCCTCATGAACTTTACCCAATTTGCGATCGATAATACTCGCATCACTGCCGTCACGCTCCTCATCCTGCTTTTCGCCGGAATTTCGTCGTATCAAAGTCTTCCCCGAAACGAAGACCCGGGGTTTATCATCCGGACGGCCCTCATCATGACGTATTTCCCGGGGGCCAGTCCTGAGCGAGTCGAGCAACTGGTCACCGATAAATTAGAGAAAACCGTCCAAGAAATTCCCGAACTGGACTTTGTGAAGAGCGAATCGAAAACCGGCGTGTCGATGATTTATGTCAATATCCTGGAAAAATTTAAAAAGATGCGCCCCATCTGGGATAACCTTCGGCGAAAAGTGGATAAAGCCACACCTGACCTTCCGGAAGGAATCGTCGGGCCTTTTGTGAACGACGAATTTGGTGATGTGTTTGGGATCATTTTGACGATCACAGGGGATGGGTTCACGTACCGGGAAATCAAGGATGTGGCGGATGACGTCCGAGATGAGCTCTTACGGCAAAGTGAAGTCGCCAAAGTTGATATTTACGGCGCCCAGGAAGAACGCATCTTCATCGAATATAACAACGCACGACTTTCCGAACTAGGAATCTCACCCATCCAACTCAGTTCACTCTTGGAATCCCAAAATATCGTCATGCCCGGGGGAGACATTCGGACCGAAGAAGAAAAAATCGTGCTTGAGCCCTCGGGAAATTTTAATTCGGTCGAGGAAATCCGGCGCACGGTGATCCGCCTGCCCGAAAATCCGGACGTCTTATTCCTGGAAGACCTGGTGAACATTCGGCGGGGCTATATCGATCCTCCCGAAGCCTTACTCCGATCCACGGGAGAGCCGGCCCTAGGTCTTGGAGTATCCATGCAAAAAGGTGGGAACATCATTCAGCTTGGCGACCAAGTTCGGCAGGTTCTGAAACAGGCGAACCAAGAATTCCCAATCGGGATTGAATTTGATGTCATTCAATTTCAGCCTCAGGTTGTCGATCGGAAAATCAAAAATTTTACGAATAGCTTGCTCCAAGCCGTCGTCATCGTGACAGCGGTCATGTTGTTATTTCTTGGCCTTCGAACGGGTTGTATCGTCGCCAGCCTGATTCCCATGGCCATTTTCATGAGCCTCTTTCTGATGAGCCTGTTAACAATTGGTTTGGATCAAATGTCGCTGGCCGCGTTAATCATTGCCTTAGGATTACTCGTCGACAATGCCATTGTGATGTCCGAATCAGCCATGGTGCAAATGAACGCCGGCAAGTCGGCCTTAGAAGCCGCTGTGACTTCGGCTAAAGAATTAAAAATTCCGCTGCTTACCTCTTCGTTAACGACCGCCGCCGCTTTTCTACCCATTTATCTGGCCGAGTCGAATGTGGGGGAATACACGGCTCCGATCTTTCAAGTCGTCACCCTCACCCTCCTCTGCTCTTGGCTGTTAGCCTTGACGATGATTCCCTGGCTTTGCGTGATGTACCTTCGAGTCCCCCCCATGGCTTCCGGCGACCCCTTCCAATCCAGATTCTATGCCCTGTATCGCGGGCTCTTGATTCGTCTCGTCCAACACCCATGGCAAACCATTGGTTTGGTCGCCATCATTTTTGTCCTGTCTCTTTATGGATTTACTCGACTCCCCGTGTATTTTTTCCCAGCCAACGACAAGCCAACGTTTACGGCCAAGTTGGAATTTCCCAATGGAACGCCCATCGAAAAAACGGATGCCATGGTCGCTCAATTCGAACAGTTTATGACCACCAACCTGAAGACCACGGCCAACAGAGAAGAAGGCATCGTCAATTGGAGCAGCTTCATTGGGGAAAGCGCCCCGCGCTTTGATCTCCCCTTCTCTCCCGTCCAAGCCAGCCCGAATTTTGCCTATCTTCTGGTGAACACCACATCGCGCGAAAGTTTCTCCCAGCTCATCCCCAAGCTTGAAACCTATTCAATGGAACATTTCCCCGATCTCAAAGCGACGATACGGCCTTTAGAAACAGGGCCGCCAACCTATCCCCCCGTAGCCATTCGCGTCACCGGCCGAAATACGGACGTCCTGTTTGACATCATGCGGGACATGAAGGCCAAACTTCGTTCCATCCCCGGGACCAAACTCATTGATGATAACTGGGGTGCCCGATCCAAAAAATTAATGGTGCGAATCAATCAACCGCGAGCGCTCCGAGCCGGCGTGAGCAGCCAGGACATCGCCATTTCTCTGCAGACCTACTTAACGGGGTTGGATATTACACAATATCGTGAGGGAGATGATCTGATACCTGTGGTACTTCGCGCGGTTGGAGCCGAACGGCAAGACATCAGCAAATTGGAAAGCATCAACGTCTATGCCCAGAGCACCGGACAGTCGGTCCCGCTCAAACAGGTGGCAGACCTGGAGGTGGTGTGGGAACCGGCACAAATTCACCGGCGAGACCGCCTTCGGACCATGACGGTAGAGGCCGCCTTGGAAACCGGGCACACCGCCATGGAGGTGAATTCACAACTTGAACCTTGGCTGAAAGAACAGGAGCAAGAATGGGGCTTGGGGTACTTTTGGGAATTCGGGGGAGAGGCCGAGACCTCCGGCAAAGGCAATGCTTCCGTCGGGGCAAAGGTTCCCGTAGCAGGGCTCATTATCCTGCTGCTCTTAGTGGCTCAATTTAATTCCATTCGCAAGCCACTCATCATTCTCATGACTATTCCTCTGGGGTTAATCGGGGTCGTGATCGGGTTGCACTTAACCCAGTTGTATTTCGGGTTCATGACCATGCTGGGAGTGCTTTCCCTGGCTGGGATTATCATCAACAACGCCATCGTCTTGATTGACCGAATCAACATCGAATCCGTGGAAAAAGGGCGAGACCTTCCCTCGGCCATTATCATGTCGGCTCAGCACCGTCTTCGCCCCATTCTTCTCACCACCATCACGACCATTGGAGGGCTGATTCCCCTCTATACCGGTGGCGGCCCGATGTGGGAACCCATGGCCATTGCCATCATGTTCGGCCTCCTTTTCGCAACCGTCCTTACTTTAGGCGTCGTCCCCGTGTTGTACACACTCTTTTTCCGCGTGAAATTCAAAAACTTCCAGTATTAATTTCTATACTTCCAAAGACCAAAACAAATTAATTTCTGATAGGTAACTTGTAGATCTCGCTCGCGGAGTATACCCACAACACATGAGATTAGCTTTTTAGGTATTTGGGTAATCCTTGGGGATAGGGAAAAGAATAGAACCACACCCACATTTCAATCTGAAGAAAGCCAGGGTCCGGTTTTTATTTAAAAATTCGTGGAAGGATCTTACTTGATTCGAATTAATTCCGCTCGGGCTTTTTCCCCACGGTGACTCACCCCTAGTGCGGACAATACCGATTCACCGTCTCTATCGAATAAGGTGAAGGTCAAATTGCCACCTTTTAGGGTATTGGCACTGGCTTTCCCATCTTCAATCACCAAAAACCCTGTTCCCGTTAATACACCAATGACCCGAACGCTCGTAAAATGATACTTCCCATTCTCCTCAATGGTTAGCTTCACATAATCGTCCTTACGCAGACGGGGCTCAAAGCGTAACAAGCCCCCCCACTTTCCTACGAGAGGCTTAAAGTCCTGTATGGCCACTTCTGTTTTTTGGGGAATGGTTTGTTTGGGAGGCTCTGAACACCCCAAATGGGAAATTAGGGCACTGGCAACAAAGAAGAATGTGAAGACCCGAATTCCAATGGACATGTGATTTCTCCTTAAAGCCGTTGTCACAACTTTTACATGTCGATTATGCTTCGTTCCTCAAGAACTTCATGGTTTCTTATATCGCACTTTGACCTTCATTTCAAAGGTGTCTCTATAATCAGAAAAACCCCAGGTAAATCATTTGGGTAATCTCTTAAAAAGATACCTCAAAATAGACCAAATCTGGGAGTCCTCTAAAGCCAAACAGGCTTTCTTAAGAGAAACGCCTTGAAAATGAACCGACCTTTTCGCGACTCCCCGTTTAGGGTGTTCGAAGACGCATCGCGGTCAAGTCCAAGATTTTTCCTTCCCGCAAGACGGTCAAGGTGATGGTATCCCCCAAGCGGGCTCGATTGATCGATTCCTTGATTTTTTTCATCGTGGCCTTGCTAATTGGGATTCCTTGGACTCGAAGGATAATATCTCCGCCCAATAGAACTCGTTGATCTTGAATGGTTGCTGGAATGCTGCCTCCCCGCAACCCCGCTCGACCGGACAGAGATTGAGCAGCCACTCGCTGAACTAATAATCCAACCGGTTGCGGAAGGTTAAAAGCCTTGGCCAATTCCCCTCCAAGGGGAAATCCTTGCATCCCACTCCAAATGGATTGTTCGTCGAATAGTAACCGTTGAGCCACGTTCGAGGTAACGGCAAAGCCCAAACCGTCATAGCCGCCCGTTTTGCTAATCATATGACTCACGATGCCAATCACCTCGCCCTTCATGTTAAACATAGGGCCTCCGGAATTGCCCTGATAAATGGCCGCGTCGGTTTGGAAAAATTCTCCCGATGAACCATCGATGTCTCCATGAAGGGTATTCGCTTTTCGCCTGCCGCTCAAGTGACCAACCGTCAAGGTGTGACTGATACCCAAGGGTGCTCCTACGATAAAAATTTCCTCTCCGACACTCATCTTATCCGAATTTCCGAACGTGACCGGGTTGACGGCTTTGGGGGCACGGTCCAATTGAATCAAAGCAATGTCTGCCCAAGGTGCCGACCCCAGCACCCGACCTTGAATACGCTGGCCGGAGGGAAACACGGCTTCCACCTTGTCCGCTGTGTGAACCACATGGGCCGCGGTGACGACTTTCCCATCATCTGAAATTAAGACTCCGGAGCCAAGCCCTTCCCGATTCACGAATCCATCCACGGACCCAGGGTCAAATTCCCTTTGAACCGTTAAAATGACAGCCACCGCTCCTTTCACCTCTTTAAAGATCGTGCTGATGTCCGAAGCTACTGCCTGGCTTCCCATTTGACCCATTAACAACACAACCCCTATGAGCACAGAATGCCGTCTCATCGTCATCCCCCCTCCTGGCATCTCCCATTCTGACCTTTCGCGGAGAAAACTCTACCCATACATTCCCGCTTAGGAAACTAGGAGAATTCTTTTAAAAACGGGAATTTCCACAACCTTTTGGTGTTGTATCATGTCAATGCTCATATTGCCATTTGGTGCCTTTGTCCCTATTTGGATGATGGGAACAATCACTACCCTGCCTTTTTTAAACGATTCTCGCAAACTTGGTTCCTGGCCGGGCCTCAAGGGGCACCCGAGGCAACGCAAGAGGCCTATGACGGGAACCTTCAACGCCAATCGTCCAATGGGGAGAGGGAGGGAACTCAAAGAACTACTACTCGTCTTCGGGTTTCCGGCTAGACCGTGTTCCTGACCGTTCTTTAAGACCAACATGCATTCGTCCACAACCTGCCAGTCTTCCGAAGGAATGATGTCGAGGCGGTGGCCTTCTCCACCGTTATTTTCCTTGATGATGGCCGCTATCCTCTGCTTCGCGTTTCAAAGTTGTGCTTTTTGGAAATTGGAAAATGGAGTGGAGCTTCTCGACCAAACAGTCTTGTTGCAAGGCGAGGTGACTTCCACTTCATCGATGAACAAACCTTTGGTGGTCGTGTTGTATGAGCTGGTCGCAGGTACAAAAAGACTCGTGGCCTATTCCATTTACCACCCGGAAGGTCGTTTCACCTTTGTCAGTACACCAGGCCGATACATCATTGCGGCCTTTGAAGATGTCAATGAAGATTTAACCTACCAACTCACAGAATATGCTGGATATGTGGAGAACGGGTCGGGTATTACGGTTCTTGCTGGGAACGACCTCCTTGATTTGAATGTGACTCTTCACCCACCCGACCTTATGACGCTACAGGAAACACCGAATCTGTCCTCTCCGGCCACCGCAGCCGAACTCGATTTGCCAAACCTTCAAACCGGAGAGGTGTTGGGTTTCGAAGACGCACGATTTTCTCCGGACCATGGAAAGAGAGGACTATGGGAGCCCATTCGCTTCCTTCGAACAGTGGGCGGAGGTGTGTTTTTTCTTGAACCGTATGACGAGGAAAAAATTCCGGTGTTGTTTGTTCATGGAGCGGGAGGTAACCCAAGAGAATGGGGGCCGTTAGCTTCCCAACTAGACCGGCGCCATTTTCAACCCTAGGGTTTTTCATTATCCTTCCGGACTGCGCCTGGGTTTATGCGTCGAATTATTTCGACAGACCCTTAGCGAAATTTTCGTCACCCATAAACCTGAAAAGTTGGTTGTTATTGCTCATAGTATGGGAGGACTCGTCTCTCGCGGCTTAGTGAATATCATCGTACAGAAAGATGTGGAACATCAGTTACAAGTCCTTTTCCTCACCATTTCAACTCCTTGGCACGGCCACCAAGGGGCCCAAATCGGGGTGGACTGGGCACCGATCGTGATTCCTTCCTGGATCGATATGATTCCGGATAGCCCCTTTCAACGAACCCTCTTCCACACGTCTTTACCAGACAATATTGAATATTATCTATTCTATAGCTTTAAAGGTGGATATAATCCTTTTACCAACGGGAGTGACGATGGAACGGTTCTTTGGTCAGTCAATTAAAACCCGAGGCCCAGGAAGCCGCTATCAAAACCTTTGGGTTCAATGAGGATCACACGAGTATTTTACGTTCTTCTAAAGTCGGGGAAACAATGAACAACCTGTTAGCGAACTTCGCTCACCAGGAATAGCATCGGAGCAGGGGAGCTTCTAGAACCCGGACCCGTTCCCAATCGACAACCTAAACTTCGGGGCTGCTGTTTGCTATACTAAAAGCTACATCATAAGAACCTTTTCCCTAGCTGAAAACATCATGTCCCTCGCACGAACGATCCATCGAATGTCAAAGGGGGTGCTTTTTTCCTGTATCCTTGGGATATCGCTCACCGGTTGTGTCGCCGCGAGTGAATGGTTAGCTCATCCTACAGCCACCCAGACTTCTTACGAAGCACGCGATCGAAATCTCCCACCTCTTGAGATTGGAGTAACCACCAAGGAGGAGATCATCGCGACTTTTGGCCATCCTGGCCACCGGAAAACCCTGGCATTCGAGGCCCAATCGATTGAATCGTTTGGGTATGCGACTGCTGAGGGGCAGATTCTTCCGTATCAATACATCCCATTCGTTGGTGCCCTGGCCTTTCGGAAACCATTCACCGACCTGACTTCTTCCTTGGCCATCAGTTTTTCTCCCCAGGACCAGGTTTCTGGATTGACGGTAGCTGACACCAACGCCTATGGAGACATTCCCCCTACCGAAGTTTTTCTAAGGCCCCATGTCTCACTCCCCTTTTATGGAATGCGAAATCCCAATGTTCAATATGGGGCAGCCCGGAATATTCCCAACCGATAAGTCTTTTCCTACCTCTCTTTTCACCCCCATTCGAAGTGGTCCACCAGGATCTCCCTGTTTGGAATCTTTCTAAAAAAACCTCCACTGAACGCTGATAAGACTTAAGTACGTTCCCCGTCTTTCCGATGAAGGAGCGTATGAGACCTAAGGGAAGTGCAGAAAAATTAGAGGCCAGACGCCGATTAGCCGCGACGATGTTGGCCAAAGGTCGAGGTATTCGTGAGGTAGCACGAAAGATTGGTGCGGCTCCCTCCTCCGTCAAACGATGGAAGGATGCCATTGAACAGGGTGGGAAGAATGCCCTAAAAGCTAAACCCCATACCGGTCGCCCCTCACGGCTATCTGCCAAACAACGCCAACGTCTTCTCTACATTCTCCAACAAGGCCCAAGAGCCGCAAACTTGCGGGCCGACCAATGGACGTGCGGACGAGTGGGGATCGTGATCCGACGACAATTCGGAGTGAAGTATCATCCGGACCACGTGAGCCGAATATTACGTGCCTTGGGTTGGAACTATAAAGGGAAACACAGTTCGTCGCCAACATTAGGCCGAACGTCGAGAAATCGTCGTCGGTGGACAACGTTAGCTCGTCGCCACCGGTAGGATTCTTTTCTCTTTAATCTAGCGCCCAGCCTCCTTCCAGACACGAATCTCACGATTCGGGTCCGGGGGGCTAGGGAAGCTCTCTCATTCCGAACCTTCGCTCATTTCAAACAATGCCCCGTTTGACCGCATCCTGTCTTTGGAAAGTCATAACACCTCGCGCAGAACCTGAGAGCAGACCACTCGAAGGTTAGATCCGTAAACTGTTCTAGAAAAAATTCCAGGACCCGGGGAGATGGGCAGGTTAGTTGAGATTGAGATTCGGGTAGGGGCCCAATCGAACAGTCGGAACGGTCACGACATCTAAAAACGATCCTAATCGAGATATCACCTGAGCGAAGACTTCGGGTTCGGTCGGCTTCGTCAGATACGCATTACAGCCCATCGCATAACAGGTTTCAATTTCTTTAGGGTTATCCGTCGTCGAGAGGATTAAGACGGGTACTTTTTTAAGCACATCATGTTCTTTAATTTTTCGTAAGACCTCAATGCCGGTGACTTTTGGGAGATTGATGTCCAGTAGCAGCACATAGCGGTGCCAGATTTTCCCTTGATCTCCCTGAACCGGTCCCAGAAAAAAATCCAGAGTCTCTTTCCCATCCCGCAAACGTTGGCAGGCTTTCTCCATTCCACCACGTCGAAGGTTTTTTTCGATTAACATCGCGTGTCCATCATCATCCTCCGCGATTAAAATGATGGGGTCAGGATTCATGGTGTTCTCCTTCCTCCCCTTCAATCGCTCGGGGAAGATACACCACAAACGTGGTGCCATGTCCCGGGACAGATTCGACTTCAATTTTGCCCTGATGTCTGGCCAGAATACGTTGGACGATGGCCAGGCCCAAACCTTGGCCGGATTCCCGTTTGGGATCCAGACGATGAAACACTTGAAAGATTTGGGAGTATTGATCGGTGGGAATCCCGATGCCATTATCCGTCACCGCATAGACCGCCCACCCATTGGATACCTTCCCCATGATGGAGATTTCTCCGGGTCGGGAGGGCTCTAAATATTTTTGGGCATTATCGATCAGGTTGGCAAACACCTGTGTCACCAAAACCTCATCTCCCATGCAGCCAGGGAGGTCCCCTACGTGCAACACCACTCCCTTTTTTTTCAACTGAAATTCCATAGAATTGAGAATGCCTACGATCATGCAATTGACATCCAACCGTTCCCATTGACAATCCATCTGCCCCAATTGGATAAACCGAAGAATCCCGGAAGTCACAGTACTGACATTATCTGCCCCAGCTCGAATAAACCTCACGGCCTCAGGAATCTCTTGGGTCACAAGGGGACTGAGATGTTCCCGAGCCCCATCGGAAAGGGCCTCTTCCTCAAACAATTCTTTCAGTCGATCACAAGCCATCGTCAATTCCTGACAAAACCCCTGAATGGTCACGATGGGAGCACGAAGATCATGAGAGATCACATGGGTTAACGTTTCCATATCGGTCAGCTCACCGGAGTGCCCCTCTGCCATACCCGGATTTCCTCCCAACTCGGAGGGATCGTGTGCTTCCATGTAATACCTACTCCTTTGCCTCAATCCAACATAGACTTAGGGCCAGACTCTTAAAGGCCGCTAAGATCACGTCCTCCCTAATGTGGGAGGGAAGCCAACAACATCTGTCGAGCGAAAAAGAAAGGATGGAAAGTGAGAAAGAGAATCTGGCTCTTCTCCTTCATTCACCCTTTTTGGTCTTTTCCCTCGTCAGGTTTTAAAACATACAACGTTCTCGGAACGAATTGGAGTGAACCAAGAGATGGCCCATACCTGGATGGTACCGAGCCTCCCTCGAAACAAGAATGAAAACGGAATGAATGGGATGGGAACAACGATAAAAGGAGAGAAGTAATAAAGAAGAACCGTATAATAATCTTTGTGTATCATAGGATAAACATTTGGTCCAGGGCGACGATTCAAGAGGGCATCTCTTTCACTCAACCTGAAGACGAATAAAAACCGTGCTTTGACCCCTCCACTAAAAGCTAGGGCTGGAATTCACATCTTGGTTGAGGGGTTCATGCCCACTCCTCAAAGCCCATCACCGAACAAGAAGTCCTCCGTATTGGACGAAGAATGGCACAAACACCAGAGACAAAATAGCTGAAAGTTTAATCAAAATATTTAGGGAGGGTCCCGACGTGTCCTTAAGAGGATCACCGACAGTATCACCCACCACAGCAGCTTTATGAACGTCTGTTCCCTTTCCCCCAAGATTTCCCTTTTCTATATACTTTTTGGCATTGTCCCATGCCCCACCACTATTGGAAGAGGAAATGGCAATCACTCCACCTGCCACCAATGAACCCGCAAGTACTCCTGCGACAGCTTGAATGTCAAATAAAAATCCTACGAGAAGAGGAGTCCCCATGATTAAAATTCCTGGGGCTATCATCTCTTTCAAGGCAGCTTGCGTAGATATTGCCACGCATTGTTCATAATCCGCCTCCGCTTTCCCTTCCATTAAACCGGGGATCGAGCGAAACTGGCGCCTCACTTCTTCGATCATCTTATAGGCCGCGGAGCCGACGGATTTCATCGTCATGGCCGAGAAATAGGCCGGAAGCACGGCACCGATAAACAGCCCCGTATACACCAAGGGATCGAGCAGGTTAATGCTGCCTAACAGATCATGTTCCGGTCCATGCTGTTCCTTAAGGAGAAGGTCGGCCCTCGTTAAAAAAGCGGCAAAAAGAGCCAAGGAGGTCAGGATGGCCGCACCAATCGCGAACCCTTTCCCGATAGCCGCAGTCGTATTTCCCGCGGCATCGAGCACGTCGGTCCGATTACGCACATGTTCCGGCATCCCGGCCATTTCGGCGATGCCTCCGGCATTATCCGAGACGGGCCCATAGGCATCGATCGTCAGGGCAATCACCAACGTCCCCAACATTCCCAATGAGGCAATGGCCACCCCGTACATCCCAGCCAACATCCAGGGGAAAAAAATGGCTAAACCAATGGCCAGGTAGGGCCCGACCGCGCTTTGGTACCCTAGTGCCAAGCCAAAGATGATGTTCGTCGCGGAACCGGTTTCGCAGGATTGGGCCACCTCTCTCACAGGCTTGTAGTCATGGGAGGTGTAATACTCCGTCATCAACCCCACCACCAATCCTGCGATCAAGCCTGACAAGAAACAAAAGTACACTCCAAGATCCGAATAGGTTTCTCCGCCAATCTGAAAAGATCCGGGGACCATGTATTTGGTGACAAAGAACATGATCACGGCGGTAAGAGCACTGGAAATGATTAACATTTTTTTGAGTGCCGGCCCCACCTGCTCTTCCGTATTCACCTTGATCATTAACAGGGTTAACAAGCTCACGGGGATGCCGACAGCCGAAATGACGATGGGATACAACAACGCATCGACCATCCCGGAAAACGCCACCGCACTAATCACCATGGCCGCACACGTACTTTCGGCACAGGACCCAAATAGGTCCGCCCCCATCCCAGCCACATCTCCGACATTATCACCCACGTTGTCCGCAATAACCGCCGGATTTCGGGGATCATCTTCGGGAATTCCCGCCTCCACTTTTCCGACCAAATCCGCGCCGACATCGGCGGCCTTCGTAAAGATCCCTCCCCCCACACGTGCGAAGAGAGCAATCGACGAGCCACCCAACCCAAAGCCTGCGATCACTTCCATCAAAATGTGGGTGGGAAGTTGTTCGGGCATGATATTAACCAACAGAAGATAGATCAGGAGCATGCCTAAAGAAGCTAAACTTACCAGAGCAAACCCCATGACTGATCCGGAATGCAACGCGACATTAAAGGCCTCGGAGAGGGACTTATTCGCAGAGACGGTGGTGCGCACGTTCCCCTGCGTGGCGATTTTCATGCCGATAAAACCGGAGGCAATCGAAATGATCGCCCCGAAGAGAAAGGCCAAGGCCGTATAAATTCCCTCATTCACATAGTCGGTATGATGGTCATCGATCAGGACGGCGATGATGGCGGCAAAAACCACCATAAAAATCGCCATGAACTTATATTCTTGCTTGAGGAAGGCCATGGCCCCACCCGCAATCGCCGCATGGATTTTGGCCAGGCGTTGCTTAATATCCTTATCATCGACCCCCATATCAATGGGGATCTTTTGGGTCGAGGAAGCATAGAAAAAGGCCACACCCAGTCCGAGGAGAGAGAGGGCCAAAATGAGAATTACCGCCATATTAGATACATCTCCATTTATTTAAGTGAGAAAACTCAGCGAAGGTTGCACCCAAAACACCGATTTCACGGCTTTGATCGGCATAGCAAACCTTAAGATCGAACGTACTCCGGTCCACAGAACATTGCCCCCTGGCCCTTTTCACGGAATTAATTCTCTTTTATCAGGGGACGAACAACGATGTGAGGGATTATCAAAAACCTACCAGACCAAATAACAACACCGTGTGATTAAGGTAACATGTAGTACTATTGCGGACAGCACTACCCAAAATATTGTGAATGAAGAGGGCTATATTCTACCTGTCCTGCAGGGAATGTTCAAGGTAAAAACCCTTATGGCGCCAGTTTTTCTTCAATCCGGGCCATTAATTCCACCACCCCGTGAACCCGGTTGGGAAACCCTCTTTCCTATTCCAGGAAAAGCCAAAAGTTCCCGGGGACTCAGCGATCGCCATTCCCCGGGAGCTAAGCTCCCTAAACGGAGAGGGCCAACCCCTATCCGTATTACACGCAGGGTGGGGTGTCCAATCTGAGCCGTCATTCGTCGGATTTGCCGGTTCATTCCTTCCTGAATTTCTATGTGTAACCACACGGTCGGAACCGTCTTGCGAAATCGAATAGGAACCGAACGAGGGTAGAGACGAGGTTCGCGAGTCAACCTTTTCACTCTAGCCGGCTTGGTTTTTCGTCCCTTCACCATGACTCCCCGTCGCAATCGTTCTAACGCGGAATCCTCAGGAATGCGTTCCACCTGGACCCAATAGGTTTTCCAGATTTTATTCTCAGGAGTGGTTACCTGATTGGCCAATGTTCCATCCGAAGTCAACACCAGCAAACCCTCGCTATCCATGTCCAATCGGCCCGCTGCATACACATTCGGGAGAGGGACGTAATCGGCCAACGTGGGACGCCCTTCGGAATCGGTAAATTTCGACAAGACCCCAAAGGGTTTGTGAAAAATCACATACTGATCTGGCTGTTTTATGGAACTCAGATTACGTCTTTTCATGTTCCGGTCACCTATGAATAGTCCGCAGGCCGAATCCCCCAAGCTTTGAAATCGTTGGATTCACCTTGCAGACCATATCTGAAAAACCATGAAAAAAATCTGGCAAGATGAAATCAATTCCAATCAAGATTCTAATCGAAAAAAAAGAGGTGAGGTCGTTCGCGATGGTTTTTCTCGAAAATCTCTTGGTATTTAGGAAAAGCAAGAAGCCAGCCTCGCACAAATAGGCATCACAACCCCATCACCAACCAGTCGGATTGCTCGATGGGGCCCGACATGAATATGGAAACGGGGCCTGGGTGGAAACCCATTAATCCGGCCGAGAATCCTTTCATGACCCAACCCCCACACCACCGTTCGGTTAAATATCTCCACCTTTCATAGACCCCGCCAACATTACTCCCTTACCGAATTCACTTCCCTAACAAGAGATCTTCAAGGAGTTTATTGCCCCAAGAAATAATTTCTGTTACCTTGAATGACAGAAATCGCATTCACTTCTCGACTTCTTTCATTCACACTTAGGAATATTGTTGTATGGCATGGGAACCTAAAGATCCTTGGGGTGGCAGCGGGCCCGATCCGCTTGATGAAGCCTTACGAAAAGCCCAGGATCAGCTGAAAAGTCTCGTCCCAGGAAGAGGCTTCAAATCAGTTATTTATATTGTGATTGCCGTATTGGCCCTTTGGCAATCTATCTTCATTGTTGCCCCTGACGAACTGGGCTTGGTCAAACGATTCGGCGACATCGTCCGGGAAGTGGAACCCGGCCCCCACTTTAAAATTCCCCTTGCCGAAACCGTTGACACACCAAAGGTTGAAAAACTCCACCGGGTGGAAGTCGGGTTTCGTACCGACCGGGGTCGTACTCGATTCGTTCCCCGTGAAGCCCTAATGCTGACCGGTGATATGAACATTCTTTCCCTTGAGTTCATCGTCCAATACAAGATTAAAGAAGCCAAAAATTATCTTTACCAAGTCGCCAACGTGGAAAATACCATCCACAATTCGGCCGAAGCCGCCATGCGGGAGGTTATTGGGAAAAGTAAAATCGACGAGGCTTTGACCGTGGGAAAAGCCGAAATCCAACAAAATGCTCAAATCTTGTTACAAGGCATACTCGATCAATACAAAGCCGGGGTTCAGGTTCAGACCATTCAACTCCAAGATGTAAACCCCCCCGAAGCGGTCGCCGCGGCATTTAAAGATGTGGCGAGTGCTAAGGAAGATCGGGAAAAACTCATCAACCAAGCCCACGGCTACCGCAATGACCTCATCCCGCGGGCTAAGGGGGAGGCCGCTCAGGAAATCAATCAAGCCAAAGCGTACGCCCAAGCCCGTATCAATCGCGCCGAGGGGGAGGCCAGCCATTTTCTCCAAACGTTAAAAGAGTACAAACAGGGCAAAGAAGTGATTAGCAAGCGTGTCTATATTGAAACGATGGAAGAGGTCCTTTCCAATACCGAGAAAGTCATCTTGGATACGAAAACCGGGGGCAATGTGCTGCCCTACCTTCCCCTCGATCGTCTTAGGCAATCTCGTGGAGGGGGCGGTCAATGAAACAAAATCTCCTCATAGGCATCGTCTTAGTCATAGGGTTGCTTATTACCTTAGGGCTTTCGCCATTTTTCGTCGTGGACCTGACGGAGACCGCCATAGTCGTGGCCTTAGGGAAACCGGTTCGCACCATTACCGAGCCAGGCCTGAAGTTTAAGATTCCGTTCTACCATCAGGTGACGTGGTTTGATAAACGCTTCCTCGATTATGATGCCCCTGCCCGAGACGTGATCACCAGCGATAAGAAATCCATGGTCATCGATAACTTCGCAAAATGGCGGATTGTCGATCCGTTAAAAGTCTACCAAGCCTTTCAAACGCAGCGCGGGGCCCTCCAACGCTTGGATGACATCATTTATTCGGAATTGCGAGTGGAATTGGGACGGCACGAACTCACCGAAATCGTCGCCGACAACCGTGCGTTGATCATGAAGGTCGTCTCTGACCGATCCAATGAAAAAGCTTCAGTGTATGGGTTGGAGGTCTTAGACGTGCGGATTAAACGTGCCGATTTACCCGAACAGAATGAAAAAGCTATTTTTGCCCGCATGCAGGCCGAACGGGAACGTCAAGCCAAACAATACCGTGCGGAAGGGGAGGAAGAAGCCCAAAAAATCCGATCGGAAGCAGAAAAAGATAAAGAGATTATTTTAGCCGAAGCCTATAAAACGTCCCAAGAACTACGCGGAGACGGGGAAGCCCAAGCCTATAAAATCTATGCCGATGCCTATAAACAAGGGCCGAAGTTTTTTGAATTCGTTCGCTCCATGGAAGCCTACAAGAAAACCTTCGCCAAAGATACCACCATGGTCCTCACACCAGACTCCGAATTCCTCAAGTTCCTCAAAAAACGCTAGACCAGCGTTTGGCCTTCTTCTCCCCAACCTGGTTATTGCCCTTCTCTGACCATAGAAGCCGTTAAGCGTATGGCAAATCCCGAACACCTCACGCGACTCATCGAGGGGGGCGTGGAAGAATGGAATAAGTATAGACGGAATTCCCAGTCTCCCATCCCGGACCTCAGCGGGGCAGACCTTTCTGGCTATGACTTCACCGGCTTGGATCTAAGCTATGCCAATCTTGAAGGAACGGACCTCTCCGATTGCTATCTGTTTCGTGCGAACCTGACCGAAGCCAATTTAACCCGCGCCAATCTCACGGAAGCCGATATTCTCGAAGCGAACCTTATAAAAGCCAATCTATCCCATGCCCTGATGGTCAGGGTGGACCTCACTGCCACCGGGATCATCGCCGGTAATTTAGAGGGGGTCAACCTGGAGGGGGCCAACCTGACGAGGGCTTCCCTGCCATGGGGAAACCTCACGGATGCCAATCTTTCTAAGACCAAATTACATCTCACCGACTTGCGGGAGGCCAAACTGATTCGGAGTAACTTTCAAGGGGCCTCATTTCAGGATGCCTCACTGACCAAAGCGAACTTTCAAGAAGCCAACCTCCTCGGAGCCACGCACATATCCCTGGATCTGTTGAGCAAGGCCCTTTCGTTGTACCAAGCCCAGCTGGACCCCGATATTTTCCAGGAACTCCAACAATCCCACCTCCATTTATTCGAAAAACCCGAAGAATAAATACCCAGAAAATCTTCACTCCTTCATCGTTTATCCACATTCCTGCGTGCTGGAGCCTGCCCCTGCATGCTATTGGCAGGGGGCAGGAATCCATCCGGTCTGCCCGGTCCCGCTAGGATCATTTCCCGGATGGCTTTAATGGTTTGCAACAATTCCCTACAATACCCAGGCGAGGCATCCTCGCGATGTAAGGATTCAAAATTATGTCCACATTAAGGAAGGTGTCCAAGCCAATGAGAGTGTTGGTCCACGGTGGAGCGGGAGGCAAACGAGCAACCTCTAAACAGCGCAAATGCCTGGCCGACTCTCTGGCTCTTGGAATGGAGATCCTACAAGATGGCCAATCCGCGATTGATGCGGTCGAAACCATGATTCGGTATTTGGAAGAATCTGGGCACTTCAACGCAGGCATGGGATCCAAGCAGCAACTAGACGGAGCTCAACGAATGGATGCCGCCCTGATGGAGGGAGCATCCTTGCAGGCTGGAGCGGTAGCGGGGTTAGAGGGCTTTAGCCACCCTATCTCAGCGGCCCGTGCGGTCATGGAACACACGGACCATGTTTTGATCATTGGCACCCATGCCTCAACACTGGCCAAATATTTTGGACTGGAACGAATACCCGTATCGAAGAAACCCCAGAGCCCACCTCGAGTAAAGGGGGTTCGCCCGAAAAAGACCAACACGTTGAAGCTGTACAAAAAGATGGCCGCCTATGACACCGTGGGCGCCGTTGCACAAGATGAGAGGGGAACTCTCGCCGCGGGGGCCTCCACCGGTGGTATGGGATTAATGCTTCCAGGGCGGGTGGGTGATTCCCCGTTGATTGGATCGGGAGTCTACGCGGATAACCAAGCAGGAGCCGTGTCCATGACAGGCCTCGGAGAAAGTATCATTCGATTGGCCATGGCCAAACATCTGGTCGAAGCTCTGAAGAATGGACAGAAACCATTAACGGCGACCCGCCAGGCGTTGCAATCGTTGGTCGACCGAGTCCAGGGCGAGGCCGGATGTCTCGTATTGGCCCCGAATGGGCAATTTGCTATACGCCATGTCACCCCATGTATGATAGCAGGACATTGGAATGGACGAGGCAAGCCTTTCGTCGGGGATCAGTTTAGTTAAATTGAAAATTTCCCTTCCAATATTGAAAGAACTACCCCTTTTCATTAATAGCGCAGCTCTTTTTCTGGCTCTTGACTTTACCGAATGTTCGGTATAATATGAGAACAATTCCTCATCAAAAGGAGAGCCGATGCCCATCACCAAAGTACATGAAGACGAATTGTTAAATCGTTTAACCGACGTTTTTCGGATGTATGGATATGAGGGTGCCAGCCTGAGCCTGATTTCTGAAAGCACCGGTCTCCAGCGAGCGAGCCTCTACCATCGTTTCCCAGGTGGAAAAGAAGAAATGGCCAAGGCCGTGTTGGATCGGGCGGGCCAATGGCTAGCGACGAGGGTTCTGGCCCCCTTGTCGGGACCCGGAAAACCAGCCGAACGTATACAAAAGATGGCTCAAGAACTTCACCGATTTTATCAAGGTGGACAGGCCTCCTGTTTGCTGGATTCCCTTTCCTTCGGTTTCGAAACCAATGCCATTCAAGAACACATTCGAAAGGGGATGGCCGCATGGATTGAGGCTTTAACCAAAATAGCCCGAGAAGCTGGAGTTCCGGCCAAAAAATCCCGGCAACAAGCCCAAGATGCCATTAGCCGCATTCAAGGATCCTTGGTCGTCGCCCGAGTTCTAAAAGATTATGGGTCATTTGAACGAACCTTAACCGAGCTGCCGATGGTATTACTAAAAAAATAATGGAAAATTTTTGAAACATGATCCACGTTGCGTAGACCATTAACCGAGTTTGTAAATTTTTTCTGGTTTATCCCAGAAAAGCTCAGGGGATTTTTTTTGCGGCTTTATTTTACCGAATGTTCGGTATGATAATGTCTTTTTAATCTTTACAAGGAGGAGAGCGTTATGAATGTGAACATCCTGATTTTGTCGGACCCCAAGAATGGATCAGAAGAAGCTCTGGGCCGCGTGTTTAACGGATTGGCCACCGCCTATGACTTCAAGCAAGCCGGCGACAAGGTATCAATCGTGTTCCAGGGCGCGGGAACCAGATGGATCGGAGAGCTGAATCAGAAAGAACACCCGGCCCATGAATTATTCGAAGCCGTGAAAGATCAAGTGGCGGGCGTGTCCTGCGGGTGTGCCGATGTGTTCGGTGGTTCGGAAGACGCCGTCCAATCGGGATTCGATCTCATAAAAAATAATCCCATTCCGGGAACATCGGGCCTCCCAAGTTTGCGAAACCAACTGGCGGAAGGCGCGACGGTCCTGACTTTTTAGCCAAATACCCCGTTATCGGCTGGAGTGGGAAGCCACAGCCCTCCAGCCATGACCGAAGGTTCATCAGAGAAGGAGCGAGGGAATGAAAATCGAAAACCCATACCATGAGGGGGAGTTACAGGTGCAGGAGCGAGTTGGTGTCCTGGGTGAGGGTGTCCAAAACGCGCGGGTCATCCAGGACTCTATCATAAAGGGGGCCCTCCGTTTCCTCAATCAACTCCCGATGGCGGTATTGGGGAGTGTCGACCCAGAGGGCCAAGTCTGGGCCTCGGTGTGCGTGGGTTACCAGGGCTTCATGGAAGCAGAAGACGAGCGAACCTTGAAGTTCGACCTTTCTAAGATATTTTCGAATATCGAGGATCCCTTCTGGCAAAACATCAAGGAAAATCCACAGGTCGGCATGCTGGCGATTGAACTCGCCTCCCGCAGACGATTACGCATCAATGGGAAAGTCTCCAGAAATTCCGAGACACAACTCACCCTTCATGTAGAAGAATCGTACCCGAATTGCCCGAAGTACATCCAAAAACGTCATCTGATCACCACACCCGGTAACGGCCAATCCACCGAGCCAAGCGCCCAAAAGGGATCAACATTGAGCCCGGACCACCGAGCGCGAATTGAACGAGCAGACACGTTCTTTGTTGCCAGTGTACATCCGGACCGTGGAGTGGATGCGTCACACCGGGGAGGGACTCCGGGTTTCGTCCGGTTCCTCGATGAACACACGTTGCGTGTTCCAGATTACCCGGGCAATTCCATGTTCAATACATTCGGCAACTTCACGATGAATCCACGAGGAGGATTGGTTTTTCTGGATTTTGAATCCAACCAAGTCCTCCAACTGACGGGAGAGGCCAATATTCTCTATGACGTAGAGGGGTCGGATGATGTGACCGGTGGAACAAATCGGTTTTTGGAGTTCAGAGTATCCCAATGGATAGAAACCAGTCTCCCCCATACCTGGGCATGGGAGTACCTGGATGCCTCACCTTATAACCCCTCTTCCAGCAAACACCTGGAATAACAAGGAGTATCTCATGAACTGTCATCGATGCCATGGCCTGATGGTCCAAGACCGAGCCTACGATCTATTGGATGCCGCGGTGCATTGTGATGTGTGGCGTTGCCTCTCATGTGGGAATCTCATCGATTCCCAAATCTTGCTTAACCAGAACATTCAACTGCCCACCAGGGAGTTGAACGAGGGAAAATGGCCCATTCGAGTACCCGCGGCAGCCTAAGTCAGAGGCGTTCGAGAAAACTGGCCAAAACGAAACAGTATTAGTCATCAATTACCGTCATCCATGAAAGGGTAACCCCATGATCGCCACAACATTACCGCCTCTCAATCCTCTGGGAACATGGGAAATCGAACCGGCAGTCCATAATTTAGAGGACAATTCCGGGCTTCTCCAGTCTGACGTAATCCCAAACGTAGAAGAAAAGCCTAATCAACCCACAGCACGTCAGACAGAAACAGCCCTCGTGCAAGAACTCCGGAAGAGGGAAGAAGCCGCCTTTTCCACATTAATTGACCGGTACCAGGGCAAGCTCCTGCGGCTGGCACGGAGTTTTGTCCCATCGGAAGCTGTCGCGGAAGAGGTCGTGCAAGAAACTTGGATGGCCGTGCTAGAAGGCATCCACCGATTTGAAGGCCGTTCATCCCTCAAAACATGGATTTTTCAAATTCTGATTAACCGTGCCAAAACCAAGGGTCAGCGAGAAAGCCGGTATAAGTCTTTGTCGCCCACAGGGGTCTGGGCCGAGGAGGAATGGGATTTTTCTTCAGACCAAGACCACATTCATTCTACCGGACCAGAAAATGGACACTGGACCATTCCTTCAACGACTTGGGAGGGCCATACGCCGGAACGAGTGCTGTTATCAAAGGAAGGATTAACCAAGATTGAACGAGCGATCGAATCCCTTCCTCTCATGCAACGCCAAGTCCTCACGCTCCGGGATGTTGAGGGGATAGATTCACATGAAGTGTGTCGGATACTCCAGCTGACGCCCACAAACCAACGAGTTGTCTTACACCGGGCTCGATCGAAAGTGCGCCTGCTGCTCAACGACTACCTCCAAGAGTCGACCACTAGGACTAGGAGGTAAGGGGGGCACACAAGGGTCTTAAATAGACAATTTGGTACTCTTTTATTAATTAAACCTTAATAAATAATTCATTTAATTTTTTGAATAAAAATAAAAAATTGCTGTTTTATTGAAATTATTACGAAAAAATTCATCATTCAATTTTGTTCGCCCCTAAAGTGTAACAAAGTAAGCCTTGTCGATACTAACATTAAAATATACAGTTCTGTATACTTTCAATCACGTTTACATTTACCCTCTAAAAAGGAGAAAGCTCATGAACATCGCAAAAACCTTCTTAACCGCAACCGCTCTCTTGGTCGCAACAGCGACCTCTCCAGTCTTGGCCCAGGATTTCACCAACAGCACGCCTGGCATCGGCGGATATGATCCCGTGGCCTACTTCCAGGCCGGTCAAGCTCAACGGGGAAGCGGGTATTACGTGGCCGATTATAAGGGCGTGAGCTACGCCTTTACGAGCGAAGACAACATGGAAACCTTCGAAGCCAACCCGGAGAAGTACGTTCCGGCCTATGGTGGATGGTGCGCCTATGGAGTGGCCGTGGGCAAGAAATTCGTGGCCGACCCAGAAGTGTGGAAAATCGTCAATGGGAAACTCTACTTGAATTTGGACCGGGGAATTCAGTCCAAATGGAACGAGGACATTCCGGGCCACATCAAAACGGCGAATGAAAATTGGAAGGAAATCCGAGATAAGGCTCCGTCTGCTTTATGAGAATAAAGGCAAGGTCCACCCCTTATGCCCGGGGTGGGCCTCCGGGCCTTCACTACACTTTAGTGCGGATCGGGAATGAATAGAACCCACATAGGGTCAATAAAGGATCATCTGAAACACCAAAAAAGCAAGGAGAACATCTCATGTTAACGAGCAAAAATATTACAGGAGTGTTTGGACTAGCATTTGTCCTGGTAGGAATACTGGGATTCTTTCCAAATCCCTTGGTTTCAGCAAATGGAATTTTTGAAGTCAACACGATGCATAACCTGGTACATCTGTTGACTGGAACGGCCTTTCTCTTTGGTAGGTTTATTTTAACGGACCGGGAGGACGCCACTCTGAAAATTGTCACCACCGCATATTTTGGCGTGGCCCTTTTAGGATTCGCGACAACGGGAGAAACACTCCTGGGGTTTGTGCATATTAATCAGGCCGATCGATGGTTACATTTTGGGTTGGCGATGACGATGTTAGTCGCCCTCCTGCTTCGGGTCCGGCCCCTACCCCAATACACGAGATCATGACAAGCGCGGTGCAGGGGCACTCATCAACATTTCACACTCAGGAGCGGGGAAAGCTCGCAGGCCATCAGACAAGGAGAACATCATGAATCAGGACAATCATCCATACATCACGTTCACCGAAGAGAACTTTCAAGAAGAGGTCCTCCTGAGTCAAAAGCCGGTCCTCGTAGATTTTTGGGCACCGTGGTGTGGCCCCTGCCGGGTCATCGGTCCGATGATTGAGGAACTGGCAGAAGAATTTTCGGACAAAGCCGTGGTGGGCAAAGTCAATGTCGACGACGTCCCGCAATTGGCGGCCCAGTACGGCATTCAGGCTATTCCCACGTTATTGATCTTTCGGAACGGGACAGTGATCGATCAGATCGTGGGAGCAGCTCCCAAACAGAAGATCCAGCAAAAATTGGAGGATCAACTTCAGCCGGTATAAGGCTCAAAAGAGAAAGGAAAGGTTTATTATGCTCACGCTACAGCCACACATAGAAAAACGATCGTCCTCGAAACGTTTGAAAAGAGTAAGCCGAAAACGACCATCACCCATCGAATACCTCGATCTGGCCCCATGGCCGGAATGGGGATCTCAGTTTGAGAAAACCTTCGGCCATGCGGTGGAGAAATATCTGGCTGGAAGCCATGGGGTCGAGGCCGTGTTTTCTCCCGAACAGGTGGATTTCCTGGTATCAATAGGCAATACGCCCCAAGAGATCTACGATTTCGTGGAAGATTGGTGTGAGCTAGGCGAACCGTCCTTTGGGACGGCCCTGCGAATCGCCGAAGTCCGCGCGGAATACTTTTTCATGGAGCAGTATGCCCCAGGAACCTCAGAGGTCCTCTCCCCCGGATTCATACCTTCCGGAGAGGCTGAATTGGGTGGGTTCGTTTGGTTACCCCGTATTATTGCAAAAGCCAGGGCAAAGCTACGCGGAGAATTGCCACTCGATATGATGTATAGCTGCCAAAACGATCGTACCTTTTTAAAAGGTGTGGGAATCGATCCGGCACAATTCCTTCGGGTGGTGTGGCGAGCGGGGGAAGATATCGACCAAATCTTGGAATACGTCACCATTTCCTCGGAGTTTCATCAACTCATGGGTTGAAAAGGAGAAACCATCATGAATACGGCACCCTCCAAACTGAGCGAGTTCGACGCCATTGCCCGAGTCGTTCAGCAATACATTAACGGCGCCAAAGCCGGAAAGGGCGAAGACATGAAACCGGCCTTCCACCACGACGCCACCATCTTCGGATATGTGGGGGCCGACCTCTTCGCCGGCCCCATCCAGAAATTATATCGTTGGAATGACCAAAATGGACCGGCCACGAATCTCCAAGCCCGGATCGTCAGCATCGACCTCATCGATACGGTCGCCACGGTTCGACTTGAACTGGAGAACTGGACCGGCCACCGGTTTACGGATTTATTCACCGTCCTCAAAGTCGACGGAGAATGGAAGATCATGAACAAAGTCTTTCATCTCCACCCTGCGCAGACGGAAAACGAAGCGGCTTAATACAAAATGAATGCCTGACCATGAACACCACAACTGTCCATCAATCCACCAAACCGACAGCCATCAACCCATCCGAGTCCTTCGATGGCACCTGGCCCTTCAAGGCCCGGTACTCAACCGCACCGGGCTTCGCCATGCATTACATCGAAGAAGGGAAAGGTGAGAACCTGCTGTTGTTACACGGCGAACCGACATGGGGATATTTATTCCGACACCAGATTGCCGCACTCAAGGCCAGGTACCGCGTGATCGCCCCAGACCATATGGGGTTTGGAAAGAGTGAAACCCCGGCTCACCGGACGTATTTTCTCCAAGACCACATCGACAACCTGGAAGCCTTCGTGGTGGACATGAACCTAAGGGACATCACGTTGGTCATGCATGATTTCGGGGGGCCGACGGGAATGGGCTTAGCCATCCGCCATCCCGATCGGATCAAGCGAATTATCAGCGTCAACGGCCCTATCCCCCTGGGACAATCAGATCTGATTGACCGACTAACCGCCAATGTGGCGGAGTCGCCCTGGTTTCAATGGATGTTAAAGGCCGAAGCCGAGGGCACTCTCGAAAAGGTCCTGGGGGAAAGTCACTACAATATCCTAAGCACACTCAAGCTGAATGGGTTTGTCGACAACACCGTCGTGACGGATACCTGGCTGGAAGCCTATCGCTCGCCGTTCCCAAGCCCTGACTATGCCCTGGGAGCCATTGGCTGGGCGAAGGGCTATGCGACGGGACAACATCAGTTCGAGATCCCATCGGATGAACTCAAAGATATTCTCGCGTGTAAACCGGCCATGGCGCTTTGGGGGAAGCAGGATAGGACCTTGCACGGAAAATATTTCCTTCCTTTATTTCGCACAGCGTTTCCGAACGGCATCGTTCACGACATCGATCAGGCTGGGCATTACAGCCTCGAGGATCAACCCGCCCTCATCACCCACCTGATCGATCACTTCATGCAGGGATCTCACACTTAGGCCTGGCAAAGCAAAGCCGCGTAACATCAAACGGAAGTCACAAGCCCAACCATCCCTGCGAAATCGCTCTTTAAGAGAGGTGAGCCAGGGCCTGTTGCACGCGAAGATATTGCGTATCGGTGATCAAACTGGTGAGGACTTTCACAAAGGGCGGATGGTGCGCTCCGGAAAGAATGTACTGCCAACGATACGCTTTGAGAATACCGGCCTTCAGGGCATCTTGCTCCCCATCGGACAAGAGCCGACCGACCGTGCGGACGAAGTATTCAGCATCGACCTTCGCTTGAGATCGAAGGATATCATCCAAGGCCATAAGGAGCGAAAGAAACTCATTGACTGCCTCATCTCGTGCTTCATCGGTTAAGGACTTATCCAGTCGCGTCCATTCAAGTTCGTCCATGATTGCATGTTGGCTTTCTTCCAACCAGTGGTACCGAAACACATCTTTAAAGAGCGGGGACAGATCCTCGTCCGGTTCGATACTTTCTCGGTAATGCAATTGCGTAAACAATTCGATATGAAGGATCAACGCGAGCACCGCCCAAGTACTGTTACCCAACACCACCTTGGCCACTTCATTAGGATCAGGAAGAAACCGATACCCCGAGGGCATGTGGGCGCAGGCTAATTGCTCGATCCGGCGAAAGAGTTCCTGATGCTTTAATTCCTCATCGGTAAACCGGACTAACGCCTCGAGCGCGGTTTGATTCCCCAACCAGTGTTCTCGACTAATCTCCAAGATTTTGGCATTCACAAACCGCTCTACCAGATGAAACACATTGGCATAGGTTCGACCCTGAATCTGGGTCAGGTAACGTTGTTCGTTTGGGGTGAGAAACTCCAGCTCGTGTACCTTCGACAGCCCATCGGGAAGAAATTTTTGTGCAAAATCGAACGTGCGGCCTCGGATGACATCCTTATCAATATCCCACCGAATTCGTCGAGAAGCCTCGATGCAGCGGGCATAGGGAGCTGCATCAACAACATCACTTCCTATTTCCGCTTCGCGATGTTCGTGTCGTGGTGGAACCAGGGGTGGGGATGAAGGGGATTGGAGGGGGTAACGAGTCATGGAGACCTCTCTGGGTGATGGGGTGAAGGGAGACAACCGGGGCCCCCAAAGTGAAATCTGGAGACAGGACTAAGGACAAGCACCCCAAAATTTTGCCCCCAACTATAACGCTTTACCCCAAAGCACTCAAATATTCTCCCCCCGCTGTTCCCTTCTGAGTAGGACATTGATTTTGCAGCGGAAATAACCTGGCCACCCAATGGTTAGGTCAATAAAACGGACATCTTGGATCAACACGTGCCTTCCCTCTATCCGAAATTTCTTGAACTAATCTTTTAAGGTCCCCTTCATAAAAGGGAGGTTAGGGGGATTTTTCAAACGGAAGAGTCATCAATATATTCACCTATAGGCAGATAGGAGTAAAATGGCGCCATAAGGCGATGCCAAACAAATCAAAACCCCTCACCGTTCCGATTATCGACATTCAGCCACTCAGAAGTGAGGCACCCTCACGTCAACAAACAGTGGAACAAATCGCGGAGGCTTGTCGGACTTGGGGTTTCTTCCAAATCACCGGGCACGGAATTTCGGAAACGTTATTCGCACGGGTCTGGAAGGAGACCAAGGGATTCTTCACCTTACCCCTGTCAGCCAAACAAGCCGTGGAACGCACAAAAGCCAACGCGCGTGGCTGGTACAACCGCGAACTCACCAAAACGATTCGGGATATGAAAGAGGTGTTTGACTTTGGATATAAACCCGCCCCTGACCTTCCCGATAGCGATCCGGCGAATACCACAAGAGATGGCCTCAACCAATGGCCGGATGCGCACTTGTGCCCGGCGTTTCAATCAACGATGTGGGAATATTTTCAGGCTTGTGAGCACGTCGCCTTGAGAGTCCTCGAGACCATGGCTAAAGGGCTCGGCGTATCGCCCGATCAAGTGACCAAGGATTTTATCGGAAAACACACCAGCTTTCTCCGGCTCAATTACTTTCCAAAACACGACCCTCTGCATACCGATCAAGAAGCCGCCGCCAAAGGGCATTTGGGCATACACCATCATTCCGATGCCGGGGCGCTGACCGTCTTGCTTCAAGACCACGTCGGAGGGCTGCAAATTTGGCACGAAGAGAAATGGATTCCCGTGGAGCCTGTGGAAGGAGCTCTGGTCATCAATATCGGAGACATGGTACAGGTTTGGACGAACGATCGGTATCGCGCCACCCTGCATCGGGTGCTGGCCAGTGTAGAAAAAGAACGGTACAGCCTTCCCTTTTTCTTTAACCCGTCATATGAATCCAACTACACCCCGCTAGAAGAACTCACGAATGAGACCTCACCACCAAAATATCGCTCCATCAACTGGGGCGAATTCCGCTGGCAACGGCAACAAGGCGACTACGCCAACTACGGCACCGAAAACCAGATTTCGGATTATCGGATTATTGGCACCCTCCGGGAATAGAAATTACATTCTTTTAAAAACCCCCTCCCAATTTTCACACGCAAGCCTTTCGATTAAGTAGATTCCCCATCCTTATATTGAAGGCAACCTTTAATATGGAATCCAACCTAGGCTTTATTAAAGGCAGCCTTTAATATAGCTACAATCGACTATTACAAAAACCCATCCTATATCGGATTTTTTGATGATAGGATTTCACCACAATTCGACCATAGAGAATATACATTTTGGGAGCCTTAACAAATGTGCGAAAATTCTAGCCTTTATTTGAGAAATAAATAATTTGGGAAAATCGTGAATTCAACTTGTAAGTGCAACGCACCAGTTCGGTTTATGAGGTCAGTTGCGGTAGCATCCTGGCTTCTTTTACCGGCTAGTAAGAGGAGCACTGATGAGACACTACACACAACTGACCTTGGAGCAACGCTATCAGATTCAGGCCTTATTGAAAATGGGCCATCCCTATCAGAAGATCGCTACCGTGGTGGGAGTCCACAAATCCACCATTAGCCGTGAAGTGCGACGGAATCAGGGCTTGCGGGGGTATCGCCCGCAACAAGCCCATCGGTTCACCCTGACTCGGCGACGCACCAAAAACCGCCGCCGCATTCCGGTCGCCACGTGGCACCGCATCAACCGCCTGCTCCAGGAAGAGTGGAGCCCGGAGCAGATCAGCGGATGGTTGCGGACTGGCCCCGGGCCCTCCGTCAGTCATGAATGGATCTACCAACATGTCTATCGCGATAAGCGCTTTCAGGGAACCCTGTTCCGGCATTTGCGGTGCCAGCGCCACCGACGCAAACGCTATGGGGCCTACAGTCGTCGGGGCCACCTCCCCAACCGCATTTCCATCGAACACCGTCCCTCGGTTGTCGATCGCCGCACGCGGCTGGGGGATTGGGAACTGGATACAATAGTGGGCAAAGGCCACCACCAAGCCTTGGTCTCGTTAACGGAGCGCAAATCGCGATTGAGCCTCATCGCCAAAGTCACCCGCC
Organism: Nitrospirales bacterium; assembly: GCA_965223495.1. GTDB lineage: Bacteria > Nitrospirota > Nitrospiria > Nitrospirales > UBA8639 > Nitrospira_E. The sequence goes on from OZ245001.1 coordinate 3,279,997, forward strand.
GCTGTGCCGACAAGGTCGCCACGGCCGTGATTGCCTTATTGAAACCTCTACAGCTCCCTTTGCACACCCTGACTTCAGATAACGGCAGAGAATTCACCCAGCATGCGACGATCACCAAGGCCCTGAAGGTGGGCTTCTTCTTTGCCCATCCCTATGCAGCTTGGGAACGCGGGCTCAATGAAAACACGAATGGGATCATTCGCCAATATTTCCCCAAACAGCGGCCTTTTGCCACCATCACGCACCAAGAGATTCAGCAGGTCATGAACAAACTGAATAATCGCCCGAGGAAAAGCCTTGGGTTTAAAACCCCGAATCAAGTATGTTTTGGCATCAACCCGATCGTTGCACTAGCGAGTTGAATCCAAGCAAGATAATGAGTTATGGGAATTGGGAAATTATCAAAAGCCTGTCTGAAGGGGGACAGGCTCATACGTTTTTGGTTAAGAATCTTAAAGATCCCAATGGGAAACCATACGTTCTCAAACGGTTAAAAAATATTAATCGCCTTGAAAGGTTTAAAAGGGAGATCGAAGTAGGCCTCAGGTTGGACCATCCTAATATTGTAAAGGTACATGATTTTTACCTGGGGGGATCGAAACCATACTTGGTCTGCGAATACTGCAATGGTGGTGATTTAAAAATGAAGGGGGTAGGGACTGGGCTTGGTCTTTTGAAGGGGCTTAAGCTCTTCCGGCCAATTTGTAGCGGAGTAGCCTTTGCCCATAAAAATGGAATTATTCATCGTGACTTAAAGCCTAATAATATTTTTTTTAAGACGGACGAAAGAACTCCGTTGGTGGGCGATTTCGGTATATGTTTCATTGATGAACATGGGGATCGCTTTACCATGTTAAAGGAAGCAGTGGGCCCCAGAATATACATTGCTCCAGAATTAGAAGACGGACGTGTAGAATCTATAACCCCTCGTTCTGATGTTTATTCGTTGGGAAAGATTTTATATTGGTTAATAACTGGTGAAGAATTTTCGAGGGAAAAGCACAGAGATCCGAAATACGACCTGGTCAAACGATTTAAATCTGCCAAGCTGGAACACGTTAACAGATTACTCGATAAAATGATCGTATCAAATCCTGATAAGCGCTTGTCTTCAGTGAGTTATACTTGAAAGTAGTGCCTGAAGGAAGTTGAAAAGACGCGGCGTCTCGGGTTGAAATGGGTGTTGCAACACAGCCACATTCAACCATAAAGGAGAGACGCCACGATGCAAGAGAGTACCAAACCTGAGGGTGGAGATCGAGAGGGGCGCGATACCTTGACCGAGCTGCTGCGGGCGGGAGCTCGAAAGTTGCTTGGGCAAGCCCTAGAAGCTGAGGTAGCTGAATTGGTCGCCGCGTATGCCGAGCACCGAGATGAGGAGGGCCGGGCCCTCGTGGTCCGGAGTGGGCACCAGCCGGTACGGGAAATTCAAACAGGGATTGGGCCGGTGACGGTCCAGGTCCCGAAGGTGCGGAGTCGCCAGGGAGATCCTGTGACCTTCCGCTCTGCGTTGGTTCCCCCCTATGTGCGCAAAACCCGAAGTTTAGAAGCCGCGCTTCCTTGGCTCTATTTAAAAGGGATCTCCACCGGGGAGATGCAGGCCGCCTTGGAAGCGTTAGTCGGCCCCGAGGCCAAGGGGCTCTCCGCCAGTACCGTGGCTCGGTTGAAACAGAGCTGGCGAGCCGAGTACGACGCCTGGCGGCAACGACGAGTCGATGAGGGCGAGTGGGCCTATATTTGGGTCGACGGGATTTACAGTGGACTACGGGCCGCGGAGCATCGACTGTGTGCGTTAGTCGTCATTGGGGTGAATAGCCAGGGGGAGAAGCAGCTCTTGGCGATCGAAGACGGCGTGCGCGAGTCGACCCAGAGCTGGCGGGAAGTCCTGTTGCATCTGAAAGCCCGGGGGCTGACGGCACCGGCCTTAGCCATTGGGGATGGGGCCATGGGGTTCTGGGGAGCGTTGGAGGAAATATACCCGCACACAAAGCAACAGCGGTGTTGGATGCACAAGACCAGCAATGTTCTCAATGCGTTGCCGAAGAGGGTGCACTCCAAGGCGAAACAGGCGTTGCACGAGATCTGGCAAGCCGAGACGCAACCCGCAGCCGACCGAGCGTTTGACTTCTTTCTGCAGACCTACGAGGCGAAGTATCCGAAGGCCACGGCATGTTTAGAAAAAGATCGGGAGGCCTTGCTGACGTTCTACGCATTCCCGGCGTCGCATTGGCAAAGTCTGCGTACCACGAATCCGATTGAATCGACCTTCGGGACCATTCGGCATCGGACAAAGCAGACGAAGGGCTGTCTGACTCGGGACGGGATGTTACACATGATGTTCAAGCTGGGCCGCTGTGCTGAGAAAACCTGGCGACGCCTACGGGGATTTGGGCAGTTGGCACAAGTGATCGAGGGCATTCAATTTACGGATGGAATCCGGGCAACTACAGAGGAACCCGTCGCCGCGTAATCAATAGCCCAGACACTACATTTGACAATAACTCGTCTTCAGTAGATGAGGTATTACAAGAACTTGAGGAGGTAATCAAAATGCTTGAAAAAGGCTTTAATGCCATTGGCAAAGATATTGAACAAGAGTGTATTTATTGTGGAAGGGGAAAATATCAGCTGATGGTAGATGGAAACCCTACCGAAGGTTACGGTGAACTGAGAAGTTTTGGGTTAGATGCAATTGGAGCACCGATTTGGAAAGTATTTGTTTGTGATTATTGTGGCAACATTCAGTTATTTAGGCCAGATAATTCGCGAAATCCAAACATTTGGGAATGAATAGCCCCCTCTATCCCCAAACCCTTTTTAACATACCTATAAGGGGTCATATATATTTGGTCAGGTCTTGAATTATTAAAGAACTTTCATGGCAAGATTAATCCTGCTGATCCTTCGAACAGAAACAGCCCGCAATATAATGATTTTTTAAAAATACTATCCCAAAGCCTTCATCGGTAGGGATTTTTCTTCTACTACCTCATTGCCTGTTGGTCAGCGGATCTCTCCAATTCTCATTCCGGTTTCCCAGCCTCATAGCTGGCTTTTCTTTTCTTGGATCTCCATAGAACAATTTGGGCTTTGTTGGGACTGAGGGGCTGGATGGGTGTTGGCCCATACTGGGTTTTTTCACCCTCCTTGCCAAACTCTGCCCATTTTGACAAGACCATCGGACCTCAGACTTGGGATCTAAGGAGAACCATCTTCGGAGTTTTTGTCTTAAAGGCTAACTTGGCACTATGGTTCACTGATACTGCAACCACCCTATACCCACCCTGAACTTGCGCCTTCTATCCGCTCTTGGTTTTCAAGGAAGGAGGGCAAAACGTGAATTCCTTTCCAGAGCCTTCATGACCCATCCGAACACTTAGGGAATTTTTCAAATCAGTCGAATGAAGACCACCTCAAATTCCCTTCCCAGGGGAAAAGGGTCCCCTGGAAGAACCCCAATATATTAATGTTAGGAGGACCAGGATATGTGCACCTAGGAAAAGATGATAGATAAGGAGCATAGATGGTGGTTGAAGGAAAACCTTCTTGGCGGGGCGTGGTTGGGGAAGTTTTTGTGTTTCGGAGAGCCGAGTGAGTCTGATGAAAGGAATGTTTGACCCCTCAACGGGTTCTTTGGTACTTTTCGGGCGAATCAGAAAGGCCCTTTTACATCCCTATCCCCTCGAAGGAGCCGCCATGTCGAACGTGTATGTAAATCTGACAGGATTGCAGAACCCCTGGAAGAGTGCATGCCAGGATTCCATCAAGGAGCTCAATGCGCTTTTCAAGAAAAAGGGAATTAAGGTCACGCTGATCGTGGACGCGACGAAGAAGCCATCGATCACGGTCAAAACCGATGCAAGCATCGGCAGCAACGCCGTACACGGCAAGACGAGCGCACGAACTACGGGGTCCGGCAGCCTGACTGGCGCCGATGTCCGCTTGCCTCCCAAAATCACGATCAACACTCCCTCGGGAATTCGGGAAGCTGGCGCCGGGATGTTTGAGGTCATCGCGGCCCACGAGTTCGTTCACGCCCTAGGCGATGTCAAGCACAGCTCACATCTGATGGCCCAGACCATGTACAAGCAAATGGGCAGCAAGCCGAGCGGGGACAAGCTGAAGGCCGGCACCATTTTGTTGCCTCCCCTCCAACTTTCACCTACGTCAGTTACGACGCTGAAGGCGACCTGGAAATAGGAGTGGCAGGACAAAAGTCACAAATCCCCTCTCAATTCATTCTTTTTCATTATTTCTACTTTTAACCACGCGGTCAGACATGGCCCAAACTGGGTCTCCCGTCCACAACCCTACAACCTAGAAGCAACTTGAATCGGTATCGCCTCGGCCAATCCAAAAATAAACAGGATATTGAGGCAAGTCTTGCGTTACAGGAGATTTGGTCAGGTCTTGAATTATAATATTTCCAACCATTTCAGGATAAATCTTTTCTTCCCCTAAAACGGGCGACGAACCGGAATTTTCTCGGTTTGGCATCTATCTAACTCCTTCCCCGTCAAGAACGTTTTCCGTCAAGCCTACTGAAAAGAGAACAGTGGGTCTTCCCTCCTAACATTTGCGGAAACCTGTGACCTTTCTCAGCCTCCTAGCTGGCTTTTCTTTACTTTGGATCTCCATAGAACAAGTTGGGCTTTGTTGGGACTGAGGGGCTGGATGGGTGTTGGCCCATACCGGGTTGTTATCATGTCCCTTTGCCATACTTGGCTCACGCTACAAAAACCACCAGAGCTCAGACTTATGGGCTAAAGAGACCTATCTTCAAGGGGGGGTTTCACAACTGTCTCGGGACTAAGGCGTCACGATGACATCGACATAGGAAGGCTGGCTATCGGCACCTTGAACGTCGGTTACACGGAGTTTGAATCGGAAGGTTCGTTCGGCCGCCACCAAGGGAGCCAGGAAGCGGGCCTTGCCGGAGTAGGGATCCAGCAGAGGGATTTTACTGCCGCGCACTTGCGACCAGTGGTATTGAAGGGAGCCGCCTTCGGGATCGTAACTCCCTAAGCCATTCAAGATGACTCGTTCCCCGGCCGAAGTGGTTTGCTCGTTTCCGGCATTGGACACGGGAGGCTGATTGGGTGTCTCATCGACTTCGACCAGAATGCCTAGCGTGGCCTCTTGCTCCCGGTTTTTCACCCTCACCATCGTCTTCCCATTTCCCACTAGCCGAAGCACGCCATCCTGGGTAACCGTGATGACGCCTTCATCGGCCGAGTGGTAGGTGGACCCAGTGGAATGGTGACGAATCGGGCGGGTCAGACCGTCCGAGAAGCGCCCCAACACCGGCAATTTAAGGGTCGTTCCCAGAAATTCCACATGGTCATATACCCGGGATCCTCTGGCCCGTCCCAATCGCAGGGGTTTGTGCGTTTGAAACACGATCTCCATGAGCTGGGCCTTCGGCTCAATCTGAAGGAGAATTTCATCGAAAATCGCCAGAAGTTCAACCTGAGATTGTCGACCTCCCTGTTCGGCCACGGCGAGCAGACGGTAGGTCCCAATCGCTTCCTTTGGTACCGGAACGTTCCCACCAAACGGTGGAGAGTGTTGTGCCGTCGAAACCAACGCCACTCTTTCCTCGGCCAATTCCTGGAGCATGTCTTCATCTTCCCGATACCAATAATAGGTCACTTTCGTGACGCCGGGGACATTCCCTAAATCTAAGATCACCGGAATATGTTGACCCGACTGATGCAGGCTGGAGGGTTTGGGCTCGACAATCGAGAACGGCCAAGTAGACGGGATGCCCCACAGGAGCATAAGAAAGGGCAAGATTCCAAGGATCTTGAATGAGAGACGAGGAGGCGACATACACTTCCCACATGGAGAACCAGAAGATCTAGGTTAAGGCCCAGATTAAGGCCTTGGAAGGTTCTATGGCAAATATATCAGGGAACTGACGGAGACCACATTGGGCCTCATGTTGGGGCTGTCCTCGATAACCGTTCCCGTAAGGCCTTCATCGATTATCGAGGACAGGTATCCATGATTATATTTCTTGTAAATGCATGACGGCCGATTTGGCGTGTTTAGTTGCCACATCCGCATGCCCCTGGCTCCCGTGATTCACCGCCTCCTTTAATTCCGAGATTCCAGCATCCAAGTGCGGGTTGCTCATGTCTTTTTGGGCCATTTCGGCATGTGTGAGGGCCACTCCGGCATGTTTGACGATTTCCTCCGCATGTCCCATTCCCCCATGATCGACGGCTTCCTGGGCATGACTAATGGCCTCCGCCACGTGGGGGTTTCCCCCACCTCCCGATTTACTCCCAGACCCATTACACCCCACCACGACCAGGGCCGTGATCATCAAGAACCATAAACCGAGTGAAAAGGGAAGACGACACATAGCAGGCCTCCTTTGGTTAAGAGATGCTCTCCGTGTCCAGCCGATTGAGATATGTTCAGCATACCCCAATTTTTCTAAGCAAGATAGGTAAGGTGTCAATTAAGTAGGAGTTCCCGGAGAGGCCTAGACCGCTGCGTTGGGAAAAGAGAGAATCTGAATGATGAAGCAGGCAACGGTCACCCCTTCAAAATTAAGGGATGTTTTGCAAAAAACCGACTAAGGCGGTACAGTAAAAAGATGTGGCCAGAAATCCTCTTCTCTTCTCTTCCTCCCTTTGGGCCCTTTCTGGGTCAAGCTAAGGGAACAGGATCTGTCCAATAACCCCCCGAAATTTCCCTGATGTTGAGTTCATTCCCTACTCTCCTGAATTGTGTGTTCGCGGCCTATGTGTATGGAGGACCGGTCATGGCCGATCACCGGTACGAACCGGTGCCGGTGCCGTCCAATGATTGCCAATTTTCGGCTTGGATACGGGACGGGGAATTACATCTCAAAATCAGCGAGCAAGAAGTGTTTATCTACCTCCCGCTCCTCGAGGGCCGCTATCGCATGAAATATCAATGGGGAGACGATCAAGCCTACATGTCGGCCCCGGGCCAGGATAATTGGTATCAAATCCCCATTCGCATCGGCTCGGCAGAATTTTATTAAGACCCTTCCTTTTTCTATTTCCCGTTCCTTTAATTTTTTTCCAGGCCAGTTTTTCGAAAGGAATTTCGGGGGGAAGGAAATTCACCGAGATAATGCCAGCGCTAGTGAATTGTGAAAGCTGTGGAGGACTACGGGTATCCCAAGCCGACTCAGGATATAGGCTAGGGTAAAAACGCAGGCGGTCTTAGGTTGTTTTTGAGGGATAGAGCAAAATGGGACAAATGTACTATCCTTTGTGTTTTTGGTTGAAAGAGAGGACCGAAAGGATTGGGATTGTGGCTGTCCAAACCTTATTCGTGACAACCGGCAAGTATCTATTATGTGGAGGCGGCAGAACCCTTTCTTCTACAGGTGTTTTTCAAAATTGATCTGGACAATGATTAAATTTTCCAAGAATGCACAGAGCCCATGAACCAAGTCCCCTGGTTCGCCCATATTTTGTTTTGGTACTACCGGCGACCGCTGTTGGGGTATTCAGTGTTATTCTTGATCGCGTTGTGTTGGGGTCTCCTCCCTCCCTTAGGTGAAGTGGTCGTCTTAGCAGCCCTGGTGGCCCCGTGGATTTTCCTGGTGTTGATTGTCCTTAACCTTCCGTTTGTGAGTGGACTCTTCGATCGCCTCCGCCTGGATCCGGCCAAAGGACGCAATCATGCCCTAGAACACGGAACCGTCGTTTGTTGGCACCGGAAGCATGGAACCAAGAAAAAGGTGGGAGGGCGAGCAAAAACTGAGGGGTTTCGAATATATGGTATAGAGTCAGTAGAGGAGATTTATGAAGCCTTTCATGAATTTCTCGCACTGGATAAGGAAGAGCAATTGAACCTCGCCGTTTCCAATCGTTGTGGTTCAATGCTGGTGATCTCCCAAGGCATTGGCATTCTTCTCCTTTTCCTCACGCTTGCGGTGTTCTCCCTTTGGGACCTTTCCCAATTGATGGTCTCATTAATCATGGGAACACAGATGTTCATTTTTCTGATGTTGCGGGGGCCCGTGGGTCGCTTTCTTCAACGCTATCGATTTCTCTCGGTGGATTTTAAGGATGCTCAGATTCTCGAAATCAAGCAGGTCGATACCATGCCCCTCCTGGAAACAGGTCCAGTACATTTCGTTCGCACGCACGTTCGATAGTGCGCTCCACTTTTCCTATTTGCCTTCTGTGGAAAGGTAGATGGCAATCAGAAAAAAATTGCTACCAAATCACCCCTGAAGTAGAGTGCTTGTTCCCCAGCTTCTCTTCCCTTCCGGGTTATATTGTCTTTCCGATGAGAAACAGGCCTGTGGCGATCATGACACATCCGGCAAATCGATTGACCAACATCTTGGCACGAGGGTTTTGGAACAAAACCCTGGCTTGATCTCCCATGAGGGCATAACAGAATTTGACGCCACCGACCGTCAGGATCACGAGTCCAAGAATGATTCCGACATCACCGAATGTAGCCTGAGATAACTCCACGAATGCCGGTAAAAAGCTGATGTAAAAGAGGATGGCTTTGGGGTCGCCTAAGGTGATGAACAGCCCGCACAAGAAACTGGCCCACGGAGACGTGCCCGTTTTGTCCACCCTATCGATACTATCTGGATTTGTCCTACAGAACTGAACCCCCAGCCACAGCAAATAGGCCCCGCCTAGGTACTTGATCCCGGTAAACAGGCTGCCCGTTGTTTCAGCCAAGGTGGATAGGCTGAAGACCGCGAGGAGGATAAAGACCACATCTCCAGCAAGAATTCCTGCGATCGTAATCAGGCCGTGGGTTCGTCCCGACGTCATCGATCGTGCCACCACGGCCATAGCACTGGAATCAGGAACGATGGCTAACCCCAGCATGGCCCCGAACATGACCAAGGTACTCGCCAAGGTCATACTACTTTCCATCGGAGAATCTTATAGGAAGGAGGGCTACCAGTTACAGAGGGAGCTGGAGAAGAAAGCGCAAGCGTCACTCCCTGAAGGGGTCTGATTTCTTACGGATTGTCACACTATCTCGTCGCCCTGTTCATGGGCCATGACACGAGTGAGTTGTGTTCGATATTCGGGGGAGACCGAATGGTACCCCGCATGGTCACACTGCACAAAACTGACTCGCTCAGTTAAAGAATCCAACGTGGCTTTGACTTGGATAAATCCTCGGGCTTCCAGAGCCGCCAGAATATCCGTTTCCCATAACCCATCTTGTGAGGCAATGGCTCGAATCGCCTCTTTTTCGGCTTCCTCCAAATTGTGCCACTCTTTCTCGATATTGACCAGTTTCTGAGGTACAGCTTGGGCAGTTTCTTGAGATCCTCCAGGGTGCACCCCCTGGGTCTTGCGAAGGCTTCCACGTGGGGGAAACTTTGAGCGAGTCGGCCGAGAGGCAGCGGGACTTTGGGCAGCCGTTATTAAAGAGGATTGTGGTTTTCGGCGCTCAAGAAAGGAGAGCACGACCCAGAGGCCCAATGCCCCGAGCAACACCAACAGCATGAAGGTGGGGTCTGGAGTGAGGACGATCCGGAGAAAGGCTTCCTGCAAAAGGCCTTGGAACTGGCTACCTTCCAACCAGCCCGCTCGAACCAGCCCTCCAAGAATGAGTTGAAGCCAGGCCAGGAAACTGACCAATAGGGCCGCCTGTTTGAGGGGGATTTTCATCCGAGATACCGTTCCCTTTCGATGCCCCCATCGTAGGGATATCGGCGACCTTCACCGAACTCCTATTCGGGGCCATTCGTGGTATTCATCGGTTTATTCACCCCATAAGTAAACATCTCCCTGTCGGAGTGGTCCAAGCGCTCTAGGTTTTCTTCGGGTATTCCTAAAAGACGAGCTTTTATTGTTGCCCCTGTGTCTCCAACTCCTGGGCCAACTCAGCGATAGTGGGATGATCGAACAGCGTTCGAAGGGACACCGGGGTTTGGAGGAAATTACGGAGACGAACCACGACCTGGGTAGCCATAAGGGAATGCCCCCCCAACTCGAAAAAATTGTCATGAACGCCGACGGCTTCGACCTTGAGAATTTTTGTCCAGATCTCGGCTATCGCTTCTTCGAGCGGTGTTCGGGGTGACTCCGAGTTGATCGCCCACGTGCGATGGGCGGGATCAGGAGGCGGCAACGCCTGCCGATTCACTTTTCCCGATCCAGTGAGCGGAAAATGGTCCACCATGACCCATGCACCTGGAATCATATATTCCGGAAGAGTGCTTTTAAGATATGAGGAGAAGGTCACGGGATCACCTTGGGTTCCGGCAAGGTTTTCCACATAGGCCACGAGCTGTTTGTCTCCGGGAGTGTCCTCTCGAAACAGGACGACCGCCCCTTGCACGGATGGGTGGCGGCGCAACGTCCCCTCGATTTCTCCTAACTCGATTCGATACCCTCGAAATTTAATTTGGTGATCCCGACGGCCGACGAACTCGATCCGACCGTCTGGTTTCAGGCGGCCACGATCCCCAGTGCGGTACAATCGCTTTCCCGGTTCGGGACTATTGGGGTGAGGGAAAAACACTTCCGCCGTCCGACTTCTCCCTTGCTGATAACCTAAAGCGAGACTCAGGCCTCCCACATACAGCTCGCCTTCCACTCCGATGGGAACAGGTTGCATCCACTCATCGAACACATAGACCTGGACATTCTCCAGAGGTCTGCCGATGGACGGGAAAACGGGCCATTCTTCGGGTGATTGAGGAAGACTCTCGTTGGTCACCACATGCGTTTCAGTCGGGCCGTACTGGTTGTGAAGCTGGCAATTCGTGAATCGGCCCATTAAAGCCGTCAGATTGGGTGTGACGTGTAGGGCTTCGCCTGCCACGAAAATTTCTTTGAGTTGTTGTGGAAGACTTGTGATCTGTTCTTGAAGATCGGCCAATTGATGCAAGGCCACGGTCGGAAGAAACATATGTTCGACTTGCTCCTCTTTCACGATCTCCACCCATTGGGTCGCGTCTCGACGACACGATTCGCTAAGGAGCACCAGGGTTCCTCCACAAGCCCACGTGGTAAACAATTCCTGCCAGGCGACATCAAACACAAAAGGGGAAAAGTGCAGCGATATGGTACCAGCCCTCACTCTGTGGTGTTGTCTGTGCCAAGCCACAAGATTGTGCAGGGTGCGATGGGGCACGACGACCCCTTTGGGTCTTCCCGTTGAACCCGAGGTATACAGAATGTAAAGAGGATGGTCTTCCCTTATCTGGACCGCTTTCGGCTGATCACCCACCTTCGCCATGGCTGATAGCTCGGAAAAGGTAATGGTTCGTCCGCCAAATTGAGGCCCTTGTTTCAAAGCCCCATCCTGCCCGGTTAGCAGAAAAGACGACTGCGTCTCTTCTACAATCCATTGGATCCGATCTGGAGGATAAGTCGGATCAAGAGGGACAACCACACCCCCAGCCTTCAAAACAGCCAAGATCCCGATAGGAACCTCCAAATGACGTTCCGCCCAGAGGGCGACGGAAACCCCGGGACCTACCCCAAGCGTGAGGAGTGCGGCAGCCCAACGATCAGCCACCGCATTGAGTTGAGTATAGGTCAGATGATCACCCTCCTGCCGAAGGGCCAGACTGTCGGGAGTTCGCCTGACCTGTTCTTCCACGAGTTCATGGAGCCCACCAGGGTGCACGGTGGGCTGTGGCAAGGGATTCCATTCCTCCAAGAGGCATTTCTGTTCCGATGGCGTCAGAAAAGAGAGCCTCGTCAACGGGCCTGTCAGGTCCTCAACTAACTTTTCCAATAGGACCTGGTAATGAGAGATTAGCCGTCGAATAGTCTGAGGGGCAAAGATATCCGTCAGGTATTCGATCGTCCCTTGCATGGATCCATCCCGCTCATTGAACTTACAATATAAGTCAAACTTTGCCGTTTGGATGACGGGTTCGATTTTTTCGACCTTAAGGCCTTCCAAATGCAACTGGGAATCCGGATCTTTCATAAAGACCTGAAACATAACCTGAAAGATTGGATGCCGACTGGGATCGCGTGTGGGAAGGAGCTCCTCCACTATTTTCTCGAAAGGAAGATCTTGGTGATCATAGGCATCCAGACAGGTATCTCGGACTTGCGCTAAGACATCCCGAAACGTGGGCTGACCTTGAAACCGGGTGCGAAACACCAAGGTGTTGACAAAAAACCCGATGAGGTCCTCCAATTCAATTTGGGTACGGCCAGCAATAGGAGTTCCGACGAGGATGTCCCGTTGGCCGGAATAGCGCCAGAGCAGGACCTGAAATGCCGCGAGTAACGTCATGAATAGAGTGGAGTGCTCTCGCGAACTGAGAGCCTTTATGGCCTTTGTGGTCCTCGGAGGAATAGTGAACGATTCCCTAGCCCCTCGATATGAGAAATGGGTTGGGCGAGAGGCATCGGTCGGCAACGCCAAACTGGGAGGGGCATCGGCCAATTGTTTTCGCCAATAGGATAGGGATTGTTCTAAAACCTCGCCCTGGAGACACTCTTGCTGCCATACCGCATAATCGGCGTATGTGAGGGGCAGGGAGGGAAGGTCAAGAGACTTTTCTTGGATGTGAGCCTGGTACAAGGCGGCCAATTCACGAAAGAAAATACTCAGGGAGAAGCCGTCCGTGATGATGTGATGGAAACCTAATAGGAACAAGTGGTCATCAGGCTGCACTCGAAGGATCATGGCCCGCCAAAGCGGACCGGTGGTCAAGGCAAAGGGCCGATGCAGGATCTCTTCCGTCCAGTGTTCAATCGTAGCCTCACGATCTCCACTTGCCATTTCGCTGACATCCACGAACGGCAATGAGATGTTCCCCGGTGGAGCAATGACCTGAACCGGATTCTCCTCAACGCTTTGAAATGTCGTTCGGAAGCTTTCGTGCCGGGCAATGAGGTGGTCCAAGCTCGCTTCCAAAGCAGACTTATTGAGTGGCCCCTGCAATCGCCAAGTATGAGGCACATTATAGGCAGAACTGTCTGGTTCCCATTGATCCAGGAACCACAAGCGTTTTTGGGCAAATGAAAGAGGAAACGGGCCCTCATTGGGCGAGAGCGGTTCTAGAGGGGGAAAGTTGGTATACATAAACTTGTCACTCTTATCAGCGATCGATGATGGTTGGAACCCATGATGAATAATTGAAAGATTCGATGGTCTCGGTCACTTCTGGATTGAGGGATTCTGTACTCACGGCAAATAGACCAAACTAATGGGAGAAGGCTAATTCGATTTCGAGTTCGTCGCCTGCGAGAGATTTTTTCGCTCGAGACGATATCGCTTGCCGGTTTCGAATGGACCGTGAAGAGTGGTTCGTTCTCCGGTGGACCAGAAGATATCTATACGAACCACTCGATCATATTCCCCAAGTCCAAAATGTGCCCGGGGGCTGTCCACAGACAAGTAGCCACCACCAGCTTTAATCTCTCGTAGCTGGTGGCGTTCGCCACGTTCTCCGTAGTGAATGACCACACGATTCCCAATTCCAAACCGGTTCCCGCGTTTGTCATCAAACTCGAAGCTGAGGGCACGACGTTGTTGAGTATTATTTTGGTAAACCCATACTGGCCCGTCAAAGGACACCGTGATGATATCTAAATCCCCATCGTTGTCGAAGTCAATGTACGTGTAGGTCCCCATGCTCAGATGATTGAGGAGGCCAGAGTCTTCCGTGGCATCGATGAATGTCCGGCCTTTGGCGTTGCGAAGCCACAAGTTGGTCTCCCGGCGGTTGGAACGATAATGACCATTGACCACATACAGGTCCTGCCACTCATCATTATCCAGATCAGCAAATTTGGCGTTCCATGTCCAACCAGCCACCGCCACCTGCATGGCTTCGGCCCGGTCACGATAACGCTCCTGTCCATCCCGGACGAAGAACACATTTTGACCGCCGACCTGAGGCAGTGTTTCGCCCATCATTTTCTTATCGTAGGTCGGCGGAGGCCGGACCCCGAGATGACAAATGTCCTGTAAGTTTTTCCATCGGGGAGGAAAGAGATTGCAAAGTTCGGGGTGCTTCCCAAAGCTGGCCCCTTTCTCGAGTAACTGTAAGGCCATGCAGTCTCCACGTGCTTGAGGGTCATCGATTTTCAAGCACAGGAATGGATTCTGAGTCTGTATGCCATCATGAATAATCCGGTGTTGCCCGACATGGGCTTCGCAGCGCTTCCTCCATGTGGGATCATCAAATTCCTGACAGCTGGACTCTACAGGTTGAAATCGCAGGAGGTCGTTCTCCTCCGAAGCCCTCCGGCCACTGACGCCCCCGACATAGATTTCCATCACCAGGTCGTTATCGACATCCGCGCTGTCGATGCTCATCGTATAGTAGGTGGTGTGAGGGAATACGCCATGACGACGGGTGATTGCTTCGAGCCCACCTTGAGGTTGACCCAGGTAATATACATCAGGGCCGTCAAAGTCATTTCCCACCAACAGGTCGAGATACCCGTCTTGATTGATATCCGAGAATAGGGTACTAAGCGTTTCCCCCGGCATTCCGGGCAATCGTTCAACCCGATACCCTGGATTGTCGTTCCACAACAGGGCATTCCGAGATGGCTCGGGGGGCAGCCTGGTCCACCGTCCGGTCATCAAATTTCCCAGAACGATGTCCAAATCCCCGTCCCGATCCAGATCGCCGAAGGCTGCAGCATTGGCCACGTTCGAGCCCGTATCGGGTAGCCGTCGATAGTGGTGTTGTGTAAACCGTCCGTGGTCGTTGTAGATAACATGATTTCCAGCACGGTAGCTGGAAAGGAAAATATCCAGCCAGCCATCGTTGTTCAAATCAATCAAAGCCACGTTGGTCCCTGGCAGATCACGAAGCTCGGAAACGTCGATCCGTTGCAGCTCAAACCCTTCTCCCCCTCGATTCGCGTAAAGGAAAAGTCCCAAGTCTGTTCCTAAGATAACATCGACCCATCCGTCACCATGCACGTCTCCAGAGGCAATGGGCCAGTAACGATAAAACAGCGACATAAATTTCAGGGCAACCGGCGTGTTTTCGACACGGTCGAGCCCAAACGTTTTTCCATAGTGACGGGTGAATAACGGTTCGACCTTTTCTTTCGGTGTGGCAAAATCCATCTGTTGGACGGTGACGGCAGAAGTCGACAACGAGGGGGCCAATTTCCACTTTAAAGAAACCGGAGCCAGTTTTTCGAGGATTTCCTCCCCGGTTGTGCCTTGGGGGAGCGTAGGTTTTGGTGGTGCCTTCCAATCGGTTTGGCTGAATTGTTCCAGGAACAATGCCTGCTGTCGGGGTTCATCCCATTGGTGATAGTAGTGGGCCGCTACACCAGAGATGACACCCAGGAGGAGTAACGTGGCGGTGAGCACGGTTGCCACACGTTTGGAAATACCCCGCCAGAGAATGAAGAAAGGATAGATGCTGAAAATTCCAAGCGTGAACAACAGCACCATCGAAAACTTCATGGGAAATCCTGCGGCCACCAGGGCCGCCACGACGACGACATCGAATGCCATCGGAACCGGCAATAACAACCCGAAGAGGGCTACCGTTCCCATTCCCAGCAACGACAGGGCTGCGCCGGTATCCGGAAACCAACCCGCGATGTGTTGCCAGGGGAACAGGGTCACAACCACAGCCCCGAGGAAGCCAGCCAGCACCATGAGAGGGAACGTGAATTTTACGATATGCCACAGGTTGTGGAGATAATGGGAGATCGTCCACCCTACCGCCGGAGTCCAACCGTTTGGTATCGGGTCTCTATCGTCCTGGGAAATTGCAGAGAAGAAAGGGGAGTGGCTGGGGGCCTGGCGAAGAACATCCGGGGAAACGAGTTCATCCTTGAACACCAGCCGACTCAGTAACGGAATGGCAATCAGCAGGAATAGAAGGGTTAACCCCAACTTGATCAGCCCCATATACGGTGGTAACAAGGTAAACAGCATGGTCAGCACGATCACGTTCAGTGTCGGAGAGCTAACCATGGCGGCCAAGGTCGTTTCTAAACGCGCTCCCGATGAATGCAGCCCCCGAGCCAAGGGAGCGGCGCAATTCACACATACCCCCAGGGGGGCTCCTATCACGATCCCTAATAGCGTATTGCTGAAATGCCCCTCAAAATTCCGGGTTTTCAACAACGAGAGTAAGGTCATGAATGCCGCGGCCAACGCCAAGCCGAATGTCATGCCTTGTTTATTGGTATCGAGCCAGTTAATAGTCGTGAATCCAATCTTTTTGAAGACGGGATCTGAGGGATCTATGGGGAACAAGGCTTCGAAACTGAGTGGGTCTTCGAGGAAAAGATTTCCGCCCATGGCAGCTTTTTCGTTAAGGGCGGGTACCCGAGAACCGGCCCAAAAAGCCATGGCAATCAGGGCAATCAGAATCGAAACCACAACGACACGTTTGTCCACATATCGCGGGTTTTCCATACTTTTAACCTTGAATGCGTAGATTTCTGGTGAGCTCATTGTTCCAAAAGCTGATGACGGGAGATAAACGTCTCAGAGCGTTAGCACCATAAAGGAACGGTTCCTGGAGGTATATACATACCGGCCTCAAGACTTGCGCGGCATGGAACTTTTCGTTTCTGGAGTATCACAAAAGAACCGCTTCGATCCCCACGGAAGGCTTGGGGGGCGGAACCTATTCCAATCCCTACCTTACCTTTCCGGCCATGGTCGGGAAACTGAATCGTTGGCTCGTGACTCAGGGGTTACCCTAACAAGAAAGGGATACTCTATCCATTCCCCTTCCGAATGATGGACGTGGGAATGGCGGGTGCAGAAGAACTCGGCGAGGAAGGGTTTTCATATATTTTTCGAAGGGCTTTCATATTCTCTCAAGAGCCCTTGCCATACAGGTTATTGACAATCTCGTGGCTCCTGCGTAGTTTTTTCCCGACCAAACCGGAACTAGCGTGATCACACATAAACAGAAACCGAACATAAAAATCCCTAGTCGGCAGGTAATTGAGTGGAACTAGAACAAACGATCAAAAGTCGCAGATCCGTACGAAAGTATCAGGACAAAGATATATCGGATTCGGTCATTCAGGAATTGCTGGATTTAGTGAGATATGCCCCTAGTTCGATGAATGGTCAACCCTGGCATTTCATCGTCCTGAGAAATAGGGAGAAAAAAAACCGGTTGGTACACATCAAGAATACGTATTGCCCGGTTGAGAAAAGCCAGTACCCTTCCGATTTATTACAACATGCCCCGGTGGTCATCGTGGTGTGTGTCGACCACGCCCGCTCCTTCAACCGGGAAATTGAAAATGGGGTCTTGGCTACCACCATTCTTTTGTTGGCGGCTCATAGCAAGGGGTTGGGAAGTGTGTACCTGTCGGCCTACACCCAAGATGAACCCCGGCTCTCGGAAGAGATCAAGCAGATGTTGGATATTCCGGAACATATCAGGCCCATAACCTTAATTCCATTGGGGTATCCTGATGAAATCCCAGAGCCCAAAGCCTTGGTCCCCTTAAAAGATATGATTCGCTATGAATGAATCGCCATCCAGGTTTTACCGATATATTGATACCTCCTATGAACCGGAACGGAGTATTGTCCTGCGGTATAGGCGGGCCTGTTCGGAATCCATGCCGGAGCAGGAATTTTCCCAGTACGATGAATTCCTCCAGCAAATAAGCATCCGTGAGGGCGCACGAATCCTTTCCCTATTGACGTACAAGGGAGTTCGCATTCATATCCTGGATGAAACCTCCTTGATGCATACTAAAACGATTAAATCGATCGATGGCTGTGCCAGTATCGCGAGGTGCCGGTTACGGGGCTATGAACACGTGGTGTTCGAATCCGGTGGCAATACCGGAACCGCCTTAACGGTTTACGGACAACGAGTCGGATTAGAAACCTTTCTGTTCCTCCCAGAATCCAACCTTCCATTATTAAAGAGTTCGGTCTTTGAACCAGCCAAAGCCCATTTGATCGCAGTGGAAGATCCCGCTTCAGTCAAACCGTCCGCTCACGCATTTGAATGTTTGAATGGGTATGAACATATTCCTCAACCGGGTTGGCGGCATGAAGCTTCTCGCTTTCGAGGGTTCTTCATTTTAGAGTACCTTCTCGGGCACGAACCGTTTGATTGGTTCACCCAAACCATGAGTGCCGCATTCGGTCCCATCGGGATCTATTCAGTCCTACGGGAATTTTATGGAAAACCGAAGGAGTTGCCACGTTACTTAGGTATTCAACAAGAGGCCAATTGTCCGATGTATAGAGCCTGGAAATCCAATGGAACCAAGGTCAACTCCACCCCGATCGCTTCCACGGACTCCCTTCTCACACGGGTGATGTACGATGCGGAGCCTCAAACTTATGGAACCTATCAAAATTTACGAGACCTCCTTATGAGTACCCATGGAGATCTCACCACCATCAACAATGCGGAATTTGCCGCTTTTATCGCCGCCGATTTTGATGGTTACCCGATTCTCCGAATCCTCCAAGATCACGGCATTGACATTTCCCTCCATGAAGGGGACGTTATTGAAAAAACCGGGTTAATAGGCTTGGCGGGAACCCTGAAAGCCATCGACAACGGAATGATTCCCAAAGGCAGCAAGGTCTTATGCAGTTTGACCAGTGGTGTGAGCGAAGCCGATGGGAAAGCACAACCTGAATTTCGAATCACCCGTTCCGCTCATCCATCGGACCAGGTGGAGGAGTACTTCACCCGGATCGAGAAGCATGCACGAGCGAGTCTATAACTTTTCAGCCGGTCCGGGTACCCTCCCCCTTTCCGTCCTACAGGAAGCCCAACAACATCTGTTGTCCCTGCCTGGGGCAGGAATGTCCGTTTTGGAACTCAACCACCGATCGACATGGTTCGCGGACATCATCGAAGCGGCCGAAGCGAATCTTCGCCGACTGCTAAACGTTCCTGCTCACTTCCACGTGTTATTTTTGCATGGTGGGGCCCGCCTTCAATACTCCATGATCCCAATCAATTTTCTTTCTGGCACGGGCAAGGTTGCCGATTACCTTGTGACAGGGGCCTGGAGTCAACGAGCCATCAAAGAGGCCAGACGAGAAGGCCCAGTGCACGTGGCCTGGGATGGGCAATCGGAACAGTACGCGCGGGTCCCGAAGCAAGAAGAACTTACGTTAGATCCCAACGCCGCTTATGTTCACTATATTTCAAACGAAACCATACAGGGGATACAATTTCGGACCGAACCCGACCCTGGGGAGATTCCGCTAATTTGTGATGCCACCTCTGATCTTCTGTCCCGCCCAATTTCCCTGGAGCCCTACGCACTGGTGTACGCCGCAGCCCAGAAAAACGCCGGCCCGGCTGGGGTGACGATCGTGATAATCCGAGAGGACATGTTGGAACGAATTCCAGAAAACCTCCCTGGGATGCTGGACTATCGCCTTCACGCGCAGAACCGTTCCTTTACCAACACCCCACCGGTGTTCGCTATTTATATGGTCATGCTGGTAACTCGATGGCTGTTGGAAGAAATCGGCGGCTTACAAACCATGGCCACCATAAACGAACAGAAGGCGGGATTATTGTACGAGGTGATCGATCAAAGTCAGGGATTTTATCGGGGGCATGCTCAACCGGGTAGCCGGTCAACCATGAACGTGACCTGGCGCTTGGCTAATGAGGAACTCGAACATGAATTCATTCAACAAGCCCAAACTCATGGGTTGCATGAATTGAGGAGACATCAAACCGTCAAGGTCGTTCGGGCTTCTCTGTATAATGCCATGCCTTTGGAGGGCGTGAAGGCGTTACGGGATTTCATGATCGAGTTTCAAGCAGCAAGGGGGTGAAACAGTTCCGATGGGTACCGCCAACATTATCATAAAGGATTCCACCTTACGGGAAGGCTTAGATACTCCCCATGTCAAATTCTCCCATGAACAAAAATTACGAATTCTCACACAATTGGATCAGGCGAACGTTCCAGAGATTGAAGTGGTCGCTCCCAGTAGAGTGTTAGAGGATTTAGAATTTGTCAAAAAACTCCAAGACCACGATTTGAACATACGAACCTGCGGGCTGGTCTATTCCTATCATTCGCGTTGTGAAAAAGAAATTGAAGAATCCAGCAAGTACTTAGATCGGTTCGATCTCTTAATGCCGGTATCCCCAAAACGAAAACCTTTCGAACTCGACACCAAAATTCGGCTGTTGTTGGAGGCCTTGGAAACGGCCTTGCACCATCAAACCGACGTTGGAGTGGGATTTCCCCATTCCACCCAAACCGACGTGGAATTTCTCGTGGAAATTGGCAAGGAAGCGTTAAAGAATGGGGCCAAACGAGTGATCATCTACGACACGAATGGGAGCTCTGATCCCTTTGCCGTGTTTGAATTGATCACACGATTACGACCTTATTTCAATGGGGCCTTGTTTTTTCATGGACATAACGACCTGGGTATGGCAACAGCCAATTCTCTGGCTGCCGTCCGGGGCGGGGCAGATGGCATAGAGGCCACGATTAATGGCCTCGGAGACCGCGCTGGAAATGCTTCTCTCGAACAAATCGTGCTGAGTTTAGCACTCAAGGGAATTTCGACGGGAATTACCACCAAACATTTGAAGGCCTTATCTCAGACCGTCGCAAAAGAAAGTCAGGTTCCAGTCTCCAAACTGGCCCCAGTTGTCGGGGAATATATCTTTATTCATAAATCTCCCAGTCATTTAACCCATCCTGAATTGTTTGAGGCCTTTGATCCGCAAATCGTGGATTGCAGCAGGAAACTCGATGAGTCTTAATAAAGAAGATATTGAGCAATCGATTCCTCAACGATTCGAAGCGCTGGTCAGGCAATTTCCGCATCAGATTGCCATAAAAAACGGGGCGTACGAACTGACCTATACCGATCTGAACGAAGCCGCGAATCGGGTGGCTCAGGCCATCTTGGCACAGGATGAGAACAAGGAAACCCCAATCGCCCTTCTGTTGGGACAAGGCCTTCCCACCGTGGTGGCGTTTTTGGGTGTATTAAAGGCCGGGAAGTTCTATGTCCCGTTGGATCCCTCCTTCCCTCGCGTGAGAATCGCCTTCATACTCGAAGACTCAGGTGCCCGCATGATGGTGACCGACAACCCAAACCTCTCCCTCGCGACAGATTTAACAGGGGACAAACCCGTGTCCCTGATCAATCTTGATTCGATGAATTCAGTCTCTATCGAAAATCCGGAGCTGGATATTTCCCCTGATGCTTTGAGTTATATCCTGTACACCTCTGGCTCAACCGGAAAACCGAAAGGGGTCGTTCAAAACCATCGCAACGTCCTTCATAACATCATGAGGCACACCACACGCCTTCAGATAACGCATAGGGATCGGCTAAATCTTTTTGCCTCTTGTAGCACGGGCCAGGCGGTGACGGGAATCTATTGCGCCTTACTCAATGGGGCCACGCTCTTTCCGATGAACCTTAAACAGGAAGGGCTGGCGCACTTGGCCACGTGGTTACAAAAAGAAAAAATTACGATCTATCATTCCAGTGTATCGGTCTTTCGTTATTTTCTCGGCACACTCACCGATACCGACGAATTTCCCAATCTTCGTCTCGTCAAATTAGGAAGCGAACCCGTCTACAAGAATGACATCGTATCTCATCGAAAACATTTTCCTCCCGACTGCCTCTTCGTCAACACCTTATCGTCCACCGAAGCCGGAGCCATGCGGATACACCTCATCGGTAAAGATACGCCCCTTCACGACGACCGTGTACCGGTGGGCTATCCCGTAGAGGATACGGAAATCCTACTTCTCGATGAGGCTGGGGACCCAATCGAGGACCATCAGGTGGGGGAAATCGCCATAAAAAGCCGATACCTTTCCCCGGGCTATTGGAAGAGACCGGATCTCACGCAAAAAGCCTTTTTGCCTCCAGCCCGGGAGGGAGAACCGCCTATGTATCTCACGGGTGATATGGGACAGCTCGAACCCGATGGATGCCTGACACATCTCGGGCGCAAAGACTTTCGCGTGAAAATTAGAGGCTACGGGATCGAAGTCGCTGAAATTGAGACAGCCCTCCGGAAACACGAGGCCATCAAAGAGACCGTGGTTCTGGTTCAGGAAAATGGCCAGGGGGAAAAGCGGTTAATTGCCTATGTGGTTGCCACTCAGAAGCCAACACCCCCCATTACCATCCTACGAGACTTCCTGGGGAAAACGTTGCCGGATTATATGATTCCCGCGAATTTTGTCATGCTCGATGCTTTCCCCTTGACGCTCAGCGGCAAAGTGGACCGGCAAGCGTTACCGGAGGTCCACAGAGAAAATGACCCCCATGAAGAACCGTATGTCGCACCAACGACTGACCTGGAATCTACCCTTGCTGAACTATGGCAAGACGCCTTCGAGATTTCACGAGTAAGCATAAATGATGACTTTTTCGACCTCGGAGGCCACTCGCTTTTAGCCTTTCAGTTGATTAACACCATTCAGGACCGATTTCACATAGCCCTTCCAAAAACCGCCCTCTTCGAAAACCCGACGATTGTGGATCTCGCTAAATTCATCATGGAACAAGAACCTTCAGGAAAGATCCAATAGCGGGCTTTTTGAGCTAGCTCTCCACACATACTCGTATCCTGGTTGGCCGCTTAACATTCCGACCAAGGTTATTCAAACCCCAACTGGTCCGGAAGAATTCATGGCTGAACACTGAGGGGTTAGCGCCATAGGCTCGGCTTCCAGCGGTCCCCTACATTCGGATGAATGGTCGTTTATTCATGAAATGTATGTTCTCGATCATGTGCGGTTCGGGATGAAGACCGTTGAAATGGACAGCATCCCGTACAAAATACTTCCTGAAGCAACCAACACCAGTTTTCGGATCTGGTCTCCTCCGGGTAAACCAGAGGACATTTGAGGAATGCCTGCCGACAGGCCGACGATGCCACAAAACCCTGTGGTACGTGGGAAGGAAATGATCCCTCGTGAGTTTCATCACAAAAAGGCGCCTGGAAATTCCTAAGGAAGGTCGAAGCTTTGCTTGCCCCTTTTAATTTGGCAACCGAGGTGTGATGGTATTTCGAAAGCCCTATTCTTTTTGCTCAAAGAGGGTCTCCCCTTTAAACATCCGAAAGAGATACAGCAAAGACGGGAATAACACCAACCCACCAAGGCATAAGGCAATCACAATCACTTGAAGGGTCATTTTTGGGGAGGAGGCATTGAAGACGGTCAGATAGGGCGGAACCAGATACGGAAACTGGGCGAGGCCCCAGGCCCAAATGGTCAAGGTCACATGGAGAATGGCACACGTTCGGGCCCACCAATAGCGATGAGAAAGAAGAAACCAGATGGCCCCAATCATGAGGCCTCCCACTCCCAGTTGAATACCTGCTCCCCACAGGCTATCCGTCAGTTCCCCCCAAACCCGCGGGGCCGCATCCTTGCCCAGAAACAGGACGATTTCTTCCAGTAACCCGACACCCAGGACCACCACGATGGCGCGTCTCCGAAAGATTCCTTGTATCCGTTCGTCTTTGGTCTCGAGCAACAAATAGGTTGCCGCTAAATACACGAATAAGACCAAGGTAAAGATCCCGACGGCCAAGGGGAACGGTTGCATCCAAGGAGACAGGTAGCCTTCGACAAAGTTATCCGGATTGAGGGGAAAATGGCCGGCCGTAATCGTGCCAATGATGATGCCAAGCCATAAGGGACTAATAAAACTGGAAGCGGCAAACAATTGTTCCCAGCGGATATGAATCTCATCATGTCTGACATCGTAATGTCGGAAGGCAAAAGCCGCCCCTCGAAGCACGATTCCAATCACGAGAAGCGTTAACGGGATATGCAGCGTGATGGAAATGTGCGCATACGCCTGCGGAAAGGCCGTGAATAAAATCGTGATGACCAAAATCAACCAGACGTGGTTGGCTTCCCAAACAGGTGCGATGGCGTTTCCAATGAGACGGTGTTGCTCCTGTTTGGACGACCCTCGGGCAAATAGTTGCCACACTCCCGCCCCAAAATCTGCACCTCCCAACAAAGCGTAGAAGGTAAGAGAAACGAGCAACACTCCTGCCAAAATCGATTCCATGCCCATCAGGTCGTCCCAGCCTCCTCAACCGTGGGGATGTTATCCGATTGTCCAGGCGTCGCAGAAATATGTCGCCGCATCAGCCAAATGACGATACAGGCCAGAAAGGCATAGAGCCCCCCAAAGGTCATGAATGAAATGGCCAGGCCGGGCATAGGGGTCACGGCATCGGCCGTCTTGAGAAAACCCACGATGACCCACGGTTGCCGACCCACTTCCGTGGCGATCCAACCGGCCTCCGTCGCCAAGAACCCCGCGGGGGTACACACGACGAGTGCCCGAAGGAAGGATTTGGATTGATAGAGTTTTCGATGTCTGAAAACCAACCAGCCTCCCCAGGCTGCTACCAAGGCCATGATGAACCCCAGAAAAACCATAACCTGAAACGCCGTTCGCACGACGCCGATGGGAGGCCAATTCTCTTTGGGAAAATCCTTAATCCCCGTGACAGATCCCTGCGGATCGAGATGGAGCATGAGACTGAGAACATAAGGGATCTCGATCACATACTCAAAATCCTCTTTTTCCTGGTTCCAAATGCCCCCCAATCGAAAAGGCGCCCCTTGCTGCGTTTCAACTTGGCCCTCAAACACAGCCAGTTTTAAGGGCTGAAACTCCGCAACCCGTTTCGCGAGGAAATCGCCATTCAGTGGCTGCAGAAGGGCGGCCACTCCTCCCACCAGGAAGGCGATAGTGAGCGCGGCCTGATGAAAAGGATTCTGCGGCTGACGCAACAACAGAAACGCGTGAATACCGGCCACGGCGAATCCCGTGGTCGCGAAGGCCGCCAGAATCATGTGAGGCGCTTGGAGTATTCCTGCCGGATTGAAGATGGCCGCGATGGGATCGACGTTTATGGGGACCCCATTCACCACCGAAAATCCCTGAGGAGTATTCATCCACCCGTTGGCCATAACCACAACCACTCCGGAGATCACTCCACTGACTGCCACGACAGCCCCTGCGGCGATATGGGTACGGGGGCTGATTTTCTGCCAGCCATACAGATAGATGCCCAGAAAAATGGCTTCGGTGAAAAAGGCAAATCCTTCAATCGAAAAGGCCGGTCCAATAATAGGCCCCGCCCATTCCATGAAGCGGGGCCACAGGACCCCCAACTGGAAAGACAATACGGTGCCGGTCACCGCGCCAATAGCAAAAAACAGGGCCGTCCCTTTCGCCCATCGCTTGGCAATGGTCAGATAAACTTCCTTGCCCGTTTTCAACCAACGCCATTCCGCCAGAACGGTCAACAAAGGCATGGCCATCCCGATGACCGCAAAAATAATATGAAACCCCAAGGACATCGCCATCAGGGATCTGGCTGCGAGTAAATCGCTCATACCAACCTTTGCAGGAGTGGGTAGAAATCCTTCAAGTTCGGGAAAAGATTCGATTCGATTGAAACCTAAAGAGATCGCCGTATTTTCATTTTATCAGGCAGGAGCCGTAAAAGAGGGAAAATATTCACAGGCATACCAGTGTTCCAAGGGTCATATTCCATCACACGCCTATTCACACAATGGCCATAATGAATCGGCCCGGATAGTGGCGGAAGGGAGAGGCTCTATGGCAAGGTGTTCCCCATCGAACACGTGTTCATCCCAGTGTATCCTTCATATGCCCAACCTTGATATTGGTTTCAACCTAGTACCTCTTGATGAAAGGAACGAGTGCTTATGTCTTTAGTGATTGGAAATAATACAGTGGTCAGCGTGAATTATACTTTAACGAATGATGCGGGAGAGGTATTGGATCGTTCAGAGGATTCGAAGCCCATGAGTTATTTGCACGGTGCGGGGAATATCATTCCAGGCCTGGAAAAAGCTATGGCGGGAAAAGCCCCAGGGGATATGTTCCAAGTGAGAGTGGAACCTGCCGAAGCCTACGGCGAGATAAAACCCGATGGCATCAAAGTCATCGAACGCGCGGCATTCGAAGGAGTCGAGTCCTTAGAGCCCGGGATGACCTTTGAAGCTCAGGCACCAGACGGAACGTCCCAACGAATTGTCGTGAAAAAGGTCGAAGGTGAGAACGTCACCATCGATATCAACCATCCTCTGGCTGGGGTGGCACTCAATTTTGACATTCATGTGGTGAGCGTACGTGAATCAACAGAAGAGGAGCGCACCCATGGCCATGCACATTAGGAAATTCCCCAGGTAAAATTTTTGTTGGCCTGTAGTCGTCCTACCGGCCAGAATAGACTGATGGCTCACTTTCGGCCGAGGTTTGATAGGGGGCCCAAGCTGCCCCTGGCAAACCGAAATTGGTTCTAGGGACGAAGCATTCTGGAAACCTTCCTACCTCCTCCCTTTTCAATCGGATCTTGGCCAGAAGCCAAAAGTACAGCCTCTTGCCTTCCCAAAGATTGACCTAAGGGCCTCTCACCGTTCGAAACAGAAGATAAGTCCCCTATCGCCATCGGTTTGATTGCGCAAAAGATTCCAAAAGTCAGTTTGCTTTTATTGTCAACCATTCGGTTGACAATAATTTCTGTTCCGTTTTATTCTGGGGGTATGGTTGCGACAACGGCCGACTCTCTTGATCGAATTTTTTATGCGCTTTCGGATTCCTCCCGCCGAACAATGCTTCAGGCATTGGCCAAGGGGGATCGCCCCGTAAAGGAATTGGCCCGATCCTTTGCATTCAGCAAGGCCGCCACTTCAAAACATTTGGCTGTTCTGGAGGAAGCGGGGCTGATCGACAAAACCCGAATAGGTCGCGATGTGCTTTGCTCCATTAACCCGGTCACGCTTCAATCGGTGGAGGAATGGATGCATTTTTATCGTAAGTTCTGGGATACACGGCTCGATGCGCTGGGAGTGTTCGTGTCGGCTCCATCGAAGCGAGCCAGAAAATGAGGTGTATTAAAAGGGGTCTGAGTTTTTGTCATGGCCTATAACGAAAGACTAGCCAACAAACTTCGGACGGTCTTAAAGAACATGTCCAACGTTCACGAACAAGCCATGTTTGGAGGACTCTGTTTTTTCCTGAATGAGCCTGTTGAATAATGAAGATATCAAGTGCCGAATTTCTCCAGGAGGACGTTGGCTATCAGAAGCTTTGGGTCGGTTCAAAAAAGTCCGTCCAGCAAGGCCGCAGCCATTTTTTCGGGCGGAGCGTACTGGCTATACGTGAGCACGGAAAAATGGCGAGAACGCCGCTGGCGGCTTTTTTCAACAGACCCTGAATCGCAACATGCTCTGTGGGGTGGAACAGGATCGTTTCATGTTTCGGGTTGGGAAAGAGCAGGAAGCCAAGGCATTGACCCGTCCCGGATCGTACAACATGGAATTCAATGGCAGGAAGATGGGCGGGTTGATTTGGGTGGATTCAGCAGCATGTCAAGGCCCGGCACTGAGAAAGTGGGTCGCCCTTGCCGAACGGTTCGTGGGGAACTTGCCCCCAAAAAGAAGCAACGTTCCTGAAGGACAAACTCTCGAATAAATCTATTTGGTCTCGCTGAAAATGGCTGTAGGAAAGAAAAAGGGAGGACCGGACATGTCAAACCACCGTGTAGTGTCCAGAGAAGAATGGCTTGTGGCTCGGCAAGACTTCTTACGACAGGAAAAAGCCTTCACACAACAACGGGATGAATTAAGCCGAAAGCGACGGGACTTGCCGTGGGTCAAAATTGTGAAAGACTATGTGTTTGATGGCCCGAACGGGAAGGAATCGTTAGCAGATCTCTTTGCAGGTTGCAGCCAACTCCTGGTGTATCATTTTATGTTGGGACCAGATTGGAAAGAAGGCTGTCCGAGTTGTTCGTTTCTGGCGGATAATTTTAACGGGATTGATATTCACCTTCGACAGCGTGATGTGACCCTGTTGGCAGTTTCCAGAGCTCCCTGGCCCAAGATCCGAGCCTATCAAGCCCGAATGGGCTGGAGCTTCAAATGGGTCTCTTCCTTCGGGAATGACTTTAATCGAGACTTTCATGTGTCTTTTTCACCGGAAGAAGTCGAAAAGGGCGAAGTCTATTACAACTATCAGATGGGCAAACAACCCAGCGAGGAACTTCCCGGCGCGAGCGTGTTTTATCGAGACGAGAATGGAACGATTTACCACACGTACTCAACGTATGGGCGTGGGCTGGACATGTTACTCGGGGCCTACCACTTCCTGGATTTAGTCCCCAAGGGGCGCGATGAGGATGGCTTAGAATGGCCCATGGCGTGGGTGCGCCGTCATGACCAATATGTCGAGGTTCCCAAGTCCAAAGGGTGTTGTCACTAAGTCCCCATTAATCTCCCTACGGGAAATAGAATTTCCCGGGGACGAAGTGAGGACAGGCCGTTCAAAAAAAGATCCCTCAGGGAAATGATGGGCAGACACATGATCTGCCCCCCGGGAAATATCCCCCTCACACTCGCATCCCCACCCGCTCACCCACAGCTTGCAATTATACCAACTGGTATGTATACTATAGAAATTACGATAAAATGGAGGTTTTTCTATGACTAAACATACCGGGACGAAGGAAAAACTCCTCGAAACCGCCATTCAACTCATTTGGCAAAGCAACTATACCAAGGTCGGAGTCAACGATATTTGCCAGCAAGCCGGGGTAACCAAGGGTAGTTTCTATCACTATTTTGAGACCAAGGCCGACTTGTTTTACGAGGCCTCCCACTATCACTGGCTGAGCATGAAACAAGAATTAGACGTCCTCTACTCACCAGACTTTTCCCCACTCGAACAACTAGAAAACCTCATTCAATTTGTCGTTGGAAAATCGGAGCAATGCCCAGATGGAGATGGCAACCCCGTCTCAGGGTGTCCATTCTTTACCGCTGGCGGACAAGCCGGTTCCGGGGAAGACCGCGTGCGGCAAGCCTCGCAAGAAATGTCCGAACATGCGGTCAAATATAACGCAGCCCTCGTGCGAAACCTCAAGGCTGACAACCTTTTACACGGAGATCCCGACCCGATCCAGGTCAGCCGGTTGATTCACCAGTTTATCCAAGGCTTACTTCTATACGGGCGGGTGTATTCCGACTTAGAGGCGGTCAAGACCGACCTGAGGGAAGGCCTTTACCGGTTACTTGATCTGAAACCGGAATACCGGAGAGGGTGGTCTGAAACAGACATCTCCTCCGAAGAAACGCAACTCGCACTCTCGGCCAAAACCTAAGATCGAAACCCGGGCCCTTCTTTTCCCAAACGTTCGATACACCCGCCTGCAACTCCGTTCTCCCTAATCCCTGCTTCCAGTACCTTAGCTGATTCCCTTCCTCCCCGGTCTCATGGAAATTGGGAACCGACTCTCTCAGCCCGGATCCCGCGAAATATTCCGGAAATTCTTAATTCGCACTGCCAAAAACCATATGACTTGGATATCTTTATCAAAACATAAAGTTACAAATTATTGAAATTAATAAAAAATTTAGAAATTTTCTCCCTCGTATCATACCAACTGTTCTATTTTTGCAATAATTTTTTACAATTCAATTGGCAATAAAACGAAAACTTTTCATTAATATTAAAAAATTTATTTTTTTCAATATATTTATAATTTTTAAAAATTTTTTCAGTTATATTTGACACATACCGATCGGTATGCTATTAATGAACCCACAAGAAAAACAAACCGGTCGGTATATTTATAGGTTTGGCCGCCAATGAGGAACAACATGAACACCATCCTGAAGCACATGAAGGCTCATAAAGGACTCACGTTATTTTCCATTCTGTTGGCCATAGTCCTGGGCGGGGCTGTTCTTCACTATATGTCCGGGGCCTATGCTTCTAAAACCGCTCCCGGTTCGGCCAAACCTCCGATTCCCGAAGTCGAAGTCGAAACCCTTCAAGCGGAAGACCTTCGCGTGTGGAATACCTTTTCCGGCCGATTACGAGCGGTGGATTATGTCGAGGTTCGTCCGCGGGTGGGAGGCACGATTACCCAAGTCCTGTTCAAGGAAGGGGTCATCGTGAAAAAAGGCGAGCCACTTTTTATCATCGACCCTCGTCCATTTGAGGCGGAATTCGCCAGTGCCCAAGCCGCTCTGGAAACTGCCCAATCCCAAACCCGGTTGGCCCAACTCGAGTTGAAGCGGGCAAAAGGTTTGGTAAAAAAGAACGCGATTTCCCAAAGTCGTTATGACGCGGCCCGCAATGATTACCGGGTGGCCGTGGCTTCGATCAATTCCGCAAAAGCTCGCCTGAAACAGGCTTCGCTTGATCTCGAATACGCTCATATCCGCGCCCCGGTTTCCGGTCGTATCAGTCGCGCAGAGATAACGGTGGGGAATGTGATTCAAGCCGGTCCCAACGCCCCGGTCCTCACCACCATCGTTTCGAATGATCAATTATACGCGGAGTTTGACGTAGACGAGCAGACCTACATCAAAACCCGGCGCCAAGCTGACAAGGGAACCATGCCGGTGGAACTGACCCTGACGAACGAGCCCAGCGTGGTGTATCACGGAGCCATCCATTCCTTCGATAACCAACTGAATACCACCTCCGGCACGATTCGGGCCCGAGCCATTTTCCCGAACAAAGATGGGGCCTTGGTGCCCGGTATGTTTGCGACGGTGCATTTAGGCTCACCCGGCATGCAGGCCACCTTACTGATTAGCGAGCTGGCCATCCGCACGGATCAAGACAAGAAGTACGTGTACGTGGTGACACCGGAGAAAAAAGTCTCATACCGAGAAGTCCGACTGGGCGATTCATTAAAAGGCCGACGCGTCGTGCTCTCTGGCCTGTCTATCGGCGAACAGGTGTTGATTAACAGCTTGCAACGGGTTCAACCGGACATGGAAGTACAGCCGATTGAAACCACAGAAAAAGGATAACGCCCCAAAAGAACTTTTTCGTTGACCGGAGAACGTTATCCCAGAAACCAAAAAGCAAACCATCATGAACATCGCCAAATTTTTCATCGACCGTCCCATCTTCGCAGGAGTGTTGTCCACGTTGATCTTTCTGGGCGGCCTGATCGCGATGTTCCAATTGCCGATTTCGGAATATCCGGAAGTGGTGCCTCCCTCAGTCGTGGTGAACGCCCAATTTCCCGGAGCCAACCCTAAAGTCATCGCGGAAACCGTAGCCACACCGCTCGAAGAGCAAATCAACGGCGTGGACAACATGCTCTACATGTATTCGCAATCGACGTCGGACGGAAGGATGACGTTGACTGTCACCTTCGAACTCGGGACCGACCCGGACCTGGCACAACAGTTGGTGCAGAATCGTATCGCGCAGGCCATTCCACGACTCCCGGAAGTCACCCGGCAGTTGGGCGTCACGACGGTCAAAAGTTCTCCCGAACTCACGATGGTCGTGCATTTACAGTCGCCGAATGATCGGTATGACATGCTCTACTTGCGGAATTATGCGGTCCTGAACGTGAAAGACGAACTCGCCAAAATCACCGGCGTCGGACAGGTTCGATTGTTTGGAGCCGGGGATTACGCGATGCGCATTTGGCTCAACCCCGAAAAAATGGCCGAACGAAGCCTGACCGCCGGAGAAGTAGTAGCTGCCATTCGAGAGCAAAACGTGCAGGTGGCCGCCGGAATCATCGGGGGCGCCCCCTATGCGGATGTCGTCGAGCTGCAATTGCCGGTCAACACCAAGGGGCGTTTGGAAACGCCGGAAGAGTTTCAGGAAATCATCATTCGTGTAGGAGAAGAAGGTCAGATCACCAGACTCAAGGATGTGGCGAAGGTCGAGATGGGAGCTTCCGAATATGCCTTGCGTTCGTTACTGAATAATAAGAATGCCGCGGCAATCCCAATTTTTGCTTCACCTGGGGCCAACGCCCTGGACATTTCCAAAAATGTCCGAGCCAAGATGGAGGAGCTCAAAAGAAATTTCCCGGAAGGCTTGGATTACAGTGTGGTCTACGATCCCACCGTGTTTGTGATGGGGTCGATCAAAGCCGTGGTCAAAACTCTGCTTGAGGCCGTGGCGCTCGTGGTGCTGGTCGTCATTCTCTTTCTTCAAACATGGCGGGCCTCGGTCATCCCGTTGTTGGCCGTTCCGGTTTCCATCATCGGGACGTTCGCCTTGATGTTCCTGTTCGGATTTTCCATCAACGTGCTGACCTTATTCGGGTTAATCCTTGCCATCGGAATCGTCGTGGACGATGCGATCGTGGTGGTCGAAAACGTGGAACGCAATATCCAGAATGGCCTGTCCCCCAAAGACGCGACCTATAAAGCCATGCGGGAAGTGAGTGGACCCATCATCGCCATAACTCTGACCCTGATCGCCGTGTTCGTTCCGATTGCCTTTATCAGTGGACTGACCGGACAATTTTATCGTCAATTTGCCTTGACGATTGCCATCTCGACCGTGATCTCGGCCTTCAACTCGTTGACGTTGAGTCCGGCGCTGGCCAGCCTTCTCCTGAAACCTCACGGTCAAGGCAATGACTGGCTGACGCGCGGGATGAACCTTGTCTTTGGCCCAATATTTAAAGGATTTAATCGTTTCTTTCACCGAGCCTCTCAGGGGTATTCCAACCGTGTTGGAAAGATCCTCGTTCGTCGAGGCGTGGCCCTCGCCATATATCTGATATTAGTCTTCGCGGCATACGGGATGTTCAAGACTGTCCCCGGCGGGTTTGTCCCCGTACAGGACAAGCAGTATTTGGTGAGTTTTGCGCAATTGCCCGATGGAGCCACCCTGGACCGAACGGAAGAAGTCTTGCGGGAAATGTCAAACATGGCTCTCCAAACGCCGGGCGTAACCGGGGCCGTCGGATTTCCCGGATTGTCCATCAATGGGTTCACCAATAGTTCGAGTGCCGGAATCGTGTTCGTCACACTGGATGACTTTGACGAACGTACGGATCCCACGATGTCCGGGTTCGCCATCAGTCAAACGCTCCAGCAACAGTATAACGGCATCGAAGAAGCCTTCGTGGCCATCTTTCCGCCGCCTCCCGTCCAGGGTCTGGGCACGATTGGCGGATTCAAACTGCAAATCGAAGACCGAACCGACCAAGGCTACCAGGCACTGCAAGAAGCCTTGGGAAAAGTCATGGCCAAAGCCTACGCCAGCCCGGAACTCACGGGGGTCTTTTCCAGTTACCAAATCAACGTCCCACAATTGTATGCGGAATTGGATCGAACGAAAGCCAAGCAACTGGGGCTGAACATCAACGAAATATTCGAAGCCATGCAGGTTTATCTCGGCTCGTTGTATATCAACGACTTCAATACGTTCGGGAGGACGTATCAGGTCATTGCCCAAGCGGAAAAACAATTTCGTGATGCCCCCGCGGACATCCTGAATCTCAAGGTCCGCAACCAACGTGGGGAAATGGTTCCCTTGGGCTCGGTCTTACAAATCAGCGAAACGTTCGGACCGGAATCGGCTCAACGATACAATGCCTTCCGCGCGGCCGACCTGAATGGCAATGCCGCCACGGGCTATTCGTCCGGACAAGGGCAAGAGACGATCACCAAGATCTTAGAAGAGACCCTGCCTCCGGGCATGCAGTTTGAGTGGACGGACCTGACCTATCAGCAGATACTGTCGGGCGATACGACGATGTATGTCATCCCGTTGGTCTTGTTCTTGGTTTTTCTCGTACTCGCGGCACAATACGAGAGCCTGACCCTCCCGCTGGCCATCATCTTGATCGTCCCCATGAGTATGCTTTCGGCATTGGTGGGCGTGTGGCTGACCGGGGGGGACAACAATATTTTCACGCAAATCAGCCTGTTCGTGCTCATGGGCCTGGCCACCAAAAACGCCATCCTGAT
This sequence comes from Nitrospirales bacterium, assembly GCA_965223495.1. Taxonomy (GTDB): domain Bacteria; phylum Nitrospirota; class Nitrospiria; order Nitrospirales; family UBA8639; genus Nitrospira_E. Next base: position 3,313,701 of record OZ245001.1, read on the forward strand.
TGTCGAGTTCGCTCGGGAACTGGAGCATCAAGGGAGAGGCATCATTCAAGCGGCGATCGAAGCCAGCCGGTTGCGGTTACGCCCGATTCTCATGACCTCGTTTGCCTTCATCATGGGGGTGTTGCCCATGGCGGTGTCCACCGGAGCGGGAGCCGAAATGCGGAACGCGATGGGTATCGCGGTGTTCGCGGGCATGCTGGGGGTGACATTCTTCGGTTTGTTCCTGACCCCGGTGTTCTATGTGGTGTTACGCAAGCTGGAAACCCGAATATCTCAACCCAAAATTGAAAGTGAAGCCTTGAGCCATGATGTGGTCCCAAATAACTAAAACTTTCCGGTTCACCCTTTCTTTACTGGCGGTGCTGGTTTTATCCGCCTGCTCGGTCGGAAGAGATTATCAGGAACCGGAAACGGAGCAATTGGTTCAAGAGCAATTCTTGGAGCAAGAACAAGGTCGCTTCCGTTCAGCCGAACCGATTGCAGAATGGTGGCAACACTTTAATGAAGCCCAACTCAGCCACCTGATCCGACAGTCCCTTCGCCATAACCTCGATGTGCGTATCGCCTTGGCCAATTTGCAAGAAGCCCGTTTCTTGTTGGGTCAAACCAAGTTCGATCGCTTCCCGACCATTGAAGCTCGGGCCGATGTGGGTCACCAGCAACAGACCGAGGAAGGCCTGTTTCCGGTCTTTGGAGACAGGGAGTTCACCACTTATAACGCAAAATTCGATGTGTTTTGGGAATTGAATCTGTTCGGTCGCGTCAGCCAGCGCATCGCGGCGTCGGAAGCGACGGTGGCGGTCCGGCAAGCGGACCTGCATGGCGTGTATGTCATGGTCGCGGCAGAAGTGGCCCGGACCTACATCGAATTGCGAGGAGCCCAATATCGCCTGGAGGTGGCTAAACGTAACGCCGAAAACCAGCAACAAACCTACGCGCTCACCCGTGACCTTTTCGAGGGAGGGGTCAGTGATAAGTTAGACATTGAACGAGCCCGCACGCAATTGGAGCTCACGAATTCCACGATCCCGCCACTCGAAGCGGAAATGAACACGGCGATGAACCGCTTGAGCGTCTTGACCGGCCAACCCCCAACGGCCTTACACGGCATGTTACGGAATGTCGCACCCTTGCCATCCATCCCCATGACCGTGAACGTCGGAAATCCCGTAGACCTACTCAAGCGCCGCCCGGATATTCATGCCGCAGAGCGGGAGTTGGCAGGTGCCGTCGCTGAATATAATTTGAACGTGGCCGACCTTTATCCCAACGTCTCCGTACAGGGGAATATCGGGTTCTCCTCTACATCCTTGTCCAACCTTGCCACGGGAGGCGCCTCTACCTTTCTGCTTGGCCCACAAATCAACTGGGCCGCCCTGAATATCGGGCGTGTCCTGGCTCGGATTGATGCGGCCGACGCTCGGACCCAAGCCCGCCTCGCGTCGTTTGAAAAAACAGTGTTGAGGGCCTTGGAGGAAACCGAAACGGCCATGGTCAATTTTTCCCGCGAGGAACGAAGCCGCGCCCTCCTGCAGAAAGCGGCGGCCTCGGGTGCGAAGGCGGCGGATTTCGCCCAGGAACGTTTTGAAGCCGGAATCGATAATTTATTGGATGTGCTTGTGGCCCAACGGACGATGCTGGAAGCTCAAGATCGCTTGGCGAGCAGCGAAATCAATGTCGCGCTCAACCTCATCGCCATCTATAAAGCCCTTGGCGGAGGATGGCAGGTCACCGAATCCTCCGAAATAGCCGCAATCAATTAAAGAGGTGACAGGACTCCTTCCAGCCAGGAAAAGGGTAGGAAGAAATCCTACCCAGCACCTAAAAAATCTTAAAGGTGAAACGATGGCCACATTTTCTGAACAAATCAGCATACAGGCAGATAAAAAGCATGTGTGGGATGTGTTGGCTGATATCGGCTCAATATACCGTTGGAATCCCGGCGTGGTGGATTCTCGACTGACCACGGCCGGTCCGGTAGGCCTTGGCTCCGGACGTCGGTGCGAACTGGGAGGGAAGAACTATCTAGATGAAACGGTCACCGAATGGAAACAGGGGGAAAACCTGACCATGCGTATCATCGGGACCAACCTCCCCATCAAAACGGCCGATATTCGATTCACCTTGGACCAACGAGATACACAGACGCTCGTGACCGTATCCCCAACCTATGTCCTCAAGTTCGGGGTACTCGGAAAACTCATGGATGCCATGTTTGTCCATTCCCAATACCGGAAAGGTATGACCAGTCTCTTGAAAGGCCTCAAGCACTACGTTGAGCAAGAGGTCGCCCTCTAATCCCAGATCAACAAACATGTGCGGGTGCTTTTGGAAAAAACTACTTTAATTCTTTTTTCGAATCCCCTCTTTTGGATTGTGGCACCAAGGGTTAGGTGTAGGAAGCCCAATAGTTTGGAATAAGATAGGCGTCTAGTAAAAGGCTCCCACCCCTCTTATAGGATTATCCTCTCCTCTTAACAGTAAAAACTTAGATTCCATCTCACGGACATCGTCAGATCAAGTCAAAGGAATTGAAATTCGCGTTTTTTTGAACGGTCATTCCTGCTGGTTTCTGAGCCTGTCCCTGCAGTACTTGGCAGGGCCAGGAATCTCTTCCGCATCCTTTTGTCATTCCCGACATCCTGAATCGGGAATCTATCTTAGAGATTACCACCTGAGATCCCTGCTAAAAACACGCAGGGATGACGGAAAGAGAATTGGGTGGCCGCAATCTCCAAACCTCAGATCCTCGCCCCCTGCTTAATGCCGGCAGGGGCTGGTTCTACCTGCGAGGATAACGGACGGAAGAAGGGTGATGGAAATCCAAACCCTACCACCATTCCATCGGGCATTGTCTGAAACAGACATTACTAGTGTCTGCACCTAACAACAGATTTTCCCATTTCTCTTTTACCACTCTGAGACAATTTGAGGTGCATCGGGTCCATGAGAACACCCCATTCAGACATAATCCACCATCTCAACATCTAAGGGCACAAAAGATCTGTAACGTTTGGTCCATCATGGTGACTGTGATTGTAGAACTATACAGATCTGTATACTAAACGCTAACCTTAGGATGGATGGTGAAGGGGTGCTGGACCTTTTAAACATAGTGGCAACCTCCCCACCCGATCTAACTCACAATAAGGGGGGAAACGAAAATGAAACAGTTAAAAATCTCCATAATGGTCATGTTCATCGCATTAACAAGTTTGACTGGATGGGCCATGGATAGGGCCATCGGTAGCGAGGGTGTTCCGAGGAATGCGAGGGTTCAATCAGGAAACATTCACTTAGCGGCCATACAACAACATAGAGACAGAATCACATGGCTTGAGAAGAAAATCCAAAAGCTTGAAAACCGTCTGGAAGCGCTCAAGAAAAAACCCTATCGAGATCCCAAAGGGTTTAAACGCCAGGGTTTGAAAAGACTCATCGGGACCTGGCGGGGAGAAATGAGGGACCTGCGGGAACGGATTGTCTGGCAAAAAAATCAAAGTGGCTACGTGAGTTCAACGGCAAAGCCTTAGCCCCGTTAGTCCCTTTCAAAAAAATGGGTGGCGTCTTCCCATAGCCTCCCATGAAAACACTCAGAGTGGGCGGCGGCTCAGTCGCCGCCCACCATCAACGTTGATACCATCAGCAGAAAATTGCAGAGTACGCCTTTCCCAGGCTTTTCCTCATCGCCATTGCTAAAGCTATTGGGGGAAGATGGCAGGCCACAACATCCTCTGAAATGATATCCACGGTCTAAGCTGACGACTGGCGCTGAACTTCACGATCCCCTGGGTTGTGCTAGCTTCTACCCTTTTTCTCGTGAAGCGTCTCAAAAGTAAGCAGGAGGGTGAAAACGCTCTTCCTATTCTGTCACCAAGATATCTGACACCTTTATACATCTCCTTCGTAATTGGGGTCAGACTCGATTTTTCTGCTCACGGAAAAGAAGGAATGTTTTCCAAGGTCACAGAGGATCAAGGCAGTCTCTCTTACCCCATCCTTCCAGCAATTCGTTTAATTGTGTGGAAGTCCGCTTTGATTTATGGAAAGGGCAATGGGATGTTTCGAGACCTGATCCTAATTTATTGTGGGTACCGGTTCGAGTCTGGCATTGAGGAGCGTACGAAATGCACCGAAGTTCTCGACCCCGATCCAGTGACGGATTTGCCCCAACCGGGAAACAAACGTGTGGTGGACCGGTCCGTTCAAATGTTTGACTATTCTGTCGAAGTCTTCCGAGATCACTTCCAAAAGCAGATTGTAGGCATCGGCGGAAATCGTTATAGCTCGACCCGCTTGGAGATCGCCTAAGGTCGCCCAAAGTCCCCGAATCCCTGTTTCGACAGCTGCCACAGTTTGGAACTCCTTCGCAGCTTCTTTAATCCAAAATGTGGCCGGTGCGGGGATCCGCTCTTCTAAGGGCGCGGGGTCTTGCAGCACATCTTCCCTATAAAAATCCTTTTGGGTATCAAGAAGCCCGGGGAATACCGTATTCAAACTATTCGTCATCGAATGAAAGCTCTCGGTGGGGTCTGTCATCATCTCCTGCAACATGGCCTTCCTCACTTTTTGAGAGAAATTCTGAATCGAGAACGTATATAGAGACGTAACAATACAACTTTTATGCCAACCTAAAAAAATTTGAGAAAGGTGCAAGACTCTATAATATTTTCAAGAGGTTGCGAAAATGCTGCAGCCGGGAGAGAGAAAAGAAGCCCATCGACACTCCTGATTGTTTTTCTAAGTATTTACATTTTGTCAATAATTTTTGAATCCTCTATGAGGAAAGTGGTCAGGAATACGGATGGTGTGGGTCAAAGAGCAAAAAGAACTGTCTCAGTCCTCCTTCAACGTGACTAGCTCCGTTTTTCTCTTCCTTAGAGAATTGCGCAATACCCTCCCCTGACATCCCAATTTAATTCAGGAAATTAAAAAACCGATTTAAAAAACTATGAAACCTATGACAAAACGTAGGCGGGCTTCCGCACGTCACGGGAAGCCCTATCCACGGCGGTATGACCGATTTCGTCTGATCAATGGGAACCACGATTTTCAGAAAGCCGTCCCGGAGGGGGCCGTGCCCTACTCCGTTCGCCTGCGAAAAGGGGGCAAGCTGGCCTACTTCAACTACGACCTTGCGAAGGAGATGGGTCTGATTGCCAGGGATCACCCCCAAAAAATGAATCACGCGCTGTCTCAAACGATTCTGGAAACCTTCGGCATTCAAATCATCAATGAATATGACGTGATGAACAACACCCCCATCCCTAAAAAGACGATTAAACCGAACACATACATGGCGACCCGGTATCTGCAATTGCAGCACCCGGACAAAACCGGACGCACCTCCGGAGATGGGCGAAGCATCTGGAACGGCCAGATTTCGTACCGCGGGACGACGTGGGACGTGACCAGCTGTGGGACAGGGGCGACATGCCTGAGCCCGGCTGCGGCCATTCACAAAAAGTTTTTTAAGACCGGGGACCCTTCCGTATCCTATGGATGTGGCTATTGCGACCTGGAGGATGGGATCGCCGCGGCCCTCATGAGTGAAATATTTCACAGGAATGGGATAGCGACGGAACGAACCTTGGCGGTGATCGAATATCCCAAAAATTTCTCGATTAACGTTCGAGCAGGAACGAACTTGTTGCGCCCGTCCCATCTCTTCCGCTTCCTCAGGCAGGGAGATCTTGAAGGCCTTCGGTCGGCCGTCGACTACTTCATCGATCGACAGGTGTCGAACGGGCACTGGCCGAAGCAGGCTTCTCGAAAGAACAGCTATGCCTATCTCGCGGAAGACATCGCCAGGCGGTTGGCTCAGGCCACGGCCAGGTTCGAATCGGACTATCTCTTCGTCTGGCTAGACTGGGATGGGGACAATATTTTGATGGATGGCGGAATTATCGACTATGGATCCGTCAGGCAGTTTGGCCTCTATCACCACGCGTACCGTTTTGACGACACGGATCGTTGGTCCACAACCATTCCCGAACAAAAGCGAAAGGCTCGATATCTCGTCCAAACGTTCATACAAATGAGTGATTTTTTGGTCACAGGCAAGAAGAAGCCGATGCCCGAATTTGCGCGCCACAAACTGCTGAGGGTATTCGACCAGGAATTCGAACAACACCTGTCTCGTCATCTGTTGTATAAAATCGGATTGAACGATTCCCACCGAGAATGCCTGCTCAAAGAACACCAGGGTCTGATAAAAAAATTTAAAAGAGTGTGTAGTTACTTCGAAAAGGCCAAATCCCAACGAGGCCCGCGCCAGGTCCTAGACGGCCAAACCTGGGATGCGATTTATTGCATCAGGGATATCCTACGAGAAATTCCTCTTCATCTGTTCGAAAAAGAAGCGTTCATGACCCCTGAAGAATTCATGAAAACGATCGCGTCATCCTATGCCACGAAAAGGGACAGAGCATTAAATGAAGCCAAAACACGAAAAATCCAGGAATTTCAAAAACGGTATAGGGCCTTAGTGCAACAGACGGCCAAAAGATTCAAGAAAACGGAAAGAAAAATATTACTCGAACTCGGAATGAGATCTTCCATCATCAACCAGTATGATCGAATCACCGGCAATTCCATCCTTGAGGTGACCGCACAAATCCTGGGGGAACGAAAGCGGCTATCGTTTGACGAAATGCAAACGGTGATCCAAGATTTTATCCATTATCAAAAATTTCGGCCCGATTTAGGTAAGAAAAACGACATGAAAAACCTGAATGTCGTAGAAGAACGACGCTCCCAACGGGTGATGAATAAGATCATTGGGTTGGTCCGCGAGCATCGAGAAAGCCTGTAGGGCTTCCCCGGGAGATCTTCGTGATGACGCTGAACCCGCTGAGTAGCGAGTTCACTCTGGTATAGGAAGCCGGCCAAGAGCAAGGACTTGGGCACCTAGGTTTAAAAAATTGCACTTCTTCTTTCAGACACTGTCAGGGCAAGAGGAATCGACTTGGCAATTTGTAGCCAGGGTACCTCCACTTGGTCATCCCCGCAATTTGTTGGCGGGGATCCATCTTTTCTTAGCCTTGGAAACTACCAGAAGAGAGATTCCTGCCCCCTGCCAAAACCATGCAGGGGCAGGCTCCAACATGCAGGAATGACCCAGCACGGGGGAGTGGTCCATCCTAAGAATCCTTGATTGCACCAGACAATGTCTGACAGTTGAAGCCATGGTTTATAAAACCTAGGAAACGGCGGAGCAGAATTCGGATGCGACATCAATTAAAACCTTCCCCCATTTCACCAGGCACTCAGCGCATCCTGCGAAGTCTTCTCTACCACATTTTGGGTACGGCACTAGGTATCCTGCCTTTCGTATGTGTGTATGGGTTTTCCGTCTATGTTGTAGGAGTAGACTTCGAGAGCGGTCATAGAGGGTTCAAGGCTTTTATGATTTTCCTCATCTCCGTAGGATTACTCTGGTGGATGATACTCCGTCTAATTCACAATCCAACCTTTATGAAATTGAGTCAATGGTTAGAAAAGTGAAAGGCTCACCTTCATATTCATGGAAAATATTATTTTGACCGAGACGCTTAACTACAAAATTCACCAAGCCGGTTCATCCTTAAGTGGTCATTCCTGCAGGTCTTTGGCAGGAATCCATCTTGAGTTTTCCTTAGGAGAGAACTTTGAACGAGACACTGAGCCGAAGAATTCACCAAGCCGCAGGTAAGAATAACGTCTCCTTGCTCCGGTCGTTACTAGCCAAGGATCCCGAAGCAGTCGAAATCGAAAATGAGCATGGCGAAGCGCCGCTGGTTTCGGCGGCCGTCGAAGGGAGCGCCGACGCAGTAAAGTTCCTTCTGAGTAAAGGAGCAGATCCTCTTCGTCAGAAGGGGTTTGCCTTAACCTGCGCCAGTTATTGGGGGCATGCAGACGTCGTGAAGACCCTTCTTGAGGGCGGGGCGGACGCCGTGATTCGTGAAGTCCCTCGATGGCACGGCCTCCACGCGGCATGCGGGTGGGGCAAAAAACCCAATGCAGAGATCGTTCAAATGCTACTCGAAGCAGGAACCAACCCGAAAAAGGTATTTGAGGGCAAAACACCACTGCAATATGCCAAGGCCGCGGGGCAGCCCGACATTGTTTCAATTCTCAAACAGCACACTACGTCGCGATCTTAGATTTCTGACCTACCATTGCAGTTGATTCGCTATCCTAAGTTAGCAATCAACAAAAGATTTTAACGCTTTTCTTCATTACCATAGTCATAGCAGGCTCTTTCTCCAAAACCCTGCCATGGAGAATGATTACCGAGAACTCGACTGAGTACTGGTTAATCGGCCCTTATCAAAATAAAGGTTCAAGCCATTTCCGTAGACCCATTGTTCATGGGCCCCTGATTGATTCGAAGATTTATTGATTTTTTCGGGCCTCCCCCAGCTCAACTGTGCCTGCTCCACCGTCATCCCCGCAGGTGGAGCCAGCCCCTGCCGGCATTAAGCAGTTGGCTGGGATCTGCGGTTTGGATATTGCTCCCATCCAATTCCCTTTCCGTCATCCCTGCGTGTTCCTAGCAGGGATCTCAGGTGATAATCTCTCAGATAGATTCCCAATTCAGAATGTCGGGAATGACAAAAGGATGCAGAAGAGATTCCTGCCCCTGCCAAGTGCTGCAAGGACAGGCTCAGAAACCAGCAGGAATGGCCGTCCCAAAAAACGCGAATTTCCATTCCTTTGACTCGATCTTTCCAGGTCCGTTAGAGGAAATCTAAGCCTTTATACTTTAGTGTCATGAGCCAGGAATTGATGTATACCCTTTCACAGCCGGACTATGGCGTAGCATAAACCAATTCCTCTTCTTTCTATCCTCCTCAACCTTTCCTCTCACTTTATAAAAATTCAATATTAGTAATTTTTGCTGACACTCGGCCTTCCTTCCATTCCGAGGGCACAGAATCAGCTTTATAGAACTTCCCTCTTTCCATTTGCCAGATATAGTTTGGCTTTAAGGGCTTATTATCCCTGCTTAACAATGCCAACGATGTGTTTAGAACAGGGTGATAATCTTCCTCAGCAATGACTCTCCCTTGAGCATCTTTGAAATAAACGGTTACTTCCACTTCTTTTAGAGTACGACCACCTTTATTTTTGATCTTGAACTCCACACCAGGGAGTCTTCCTTTCAGTAAGGTTTCGTAATATTTGGCCTTCACGTCATAGAGAACGACCTTAGAAAAATAGGCTTGTTTTTCTTTAATGGTTCTCATTTCCAATTTGATTTCTCTGATGGCATGTTCTGCATCAACCATCTCGCCAGTCAAGATGCCATTTATTGCGTCGCCCATCTCTCTACCCGCCTCTAAAGCTTCTTCGTATTTTTGGATGGCACCAGTGAAATCCATTGAAGCTCTCAACACTTTTGCGTTGAGGAGCATCGTTTCAATTACTGCCTGTTTTTCTCTCAGCTCGTTTTCTTGTTCTCTTGCTTCTTTTTGGCCTTTCCAGTCTAGAAAAACTTTCCACTCTCCTTTTTCCTTCACCAGGTTGAAGTGCTCTTTCTTGGTCGTAGTTGGAAAATCTTCATTTTCATATTTCTTCATTAATTCTTTCTCGAGGTCCTCATTCTTTTCTCCACCGAATGCGGACTTGAATGCAGCACCCATAAATTCCGTAAACATGGCCCCCATATCTGGCCTGGTGATTTCCACTTCAGCCGTGGCGGAATCACCGGCTTCCTGAATGGTTAACACGTTAAATGAAACATTCCGGGCTGTGACCTCGGACCAATATTTCCCATAGTTCTTCGCCTCAGCGGTAGTTTCGTCATTATATTCCTCAAGGCTTTTCGCGGACTTATCCTCCGCTGAGACATACTTGTAGGCCTCTTCGCTGCGGTTTTGCAATGATGCGTCAAGATACTTATGCACCACGTCTTTCGGACCCGATTGAATAAACCCGTAAATATTGTCACAGCCGGTAAGGGCCAGGAACAGGATTAAACATAAAAAAGAATGTTTATTTACCATGAGATTTTCCTTTTAAATTTTTGTGGCCATGAGTCTGGGCTAAAAGACAAGAAGAATCTTTCCCTTAACGAGACAAATCCTGATTGGCTCAAATGGCACATAGACTTTCCTTGTGATCCATTCGGCATAGTGGCTACACACTCAATCATTTGCTCTCATACGTCCTTCTGATATATACACCACTAAACTTGCTTTGGCCCGGACCGGTCGACCTCGCAATCCTGTACACTTCCCCCACATCTGACGTCGGCACGAATTTCATACTTACCTTTACCCATCGGAAGTTTTGAAATGTGATACATGACTGCAGGCTTATAGGGTCCAAAGCAACGTCGGCTCCCTGGACGGGACCCAACACTGGTAATCAATGTGTCTGTTGGGGTTTGGATACCACACCGATTGTATTTGGAAGCGTAGTACACCGCTCTCCCCCATTTGATTTCACAATCTTCACCCGCATCACAATAAATTTGAGTTTGTGCCACTTTATAGGCACGAGCATGTCCAGGGTCAGACATGAGTCTTTGGTCGTGCACCTGTTTCTGTAAAATTTCTAATTTTGATGGTCCACACGCAGGGATAATCAACAACACACTCATCAAAAGGACAGGATAGTAGTTCCACATGATGTATTTCCCTTCGCTATGGAGCCAGTGGTTTTAGGCAACCTGGGGTTAAAACCTAAGGTAGGTTTTCATTTTTTCGTTGTCGGCAAAAATTGCCCCCACCTGTAGAAGCAAAGGACTATGAACCTATAAAGGAGCTATTTTTATTGACCAACCTGATTCAACACTGTAAGGACACTTACATTAAAGCCTTCACATTCATGGCAATTGCTACTCGTCAAGTTAAAATTCTGCTCCATACATCAATCTCAAGACATGGTTCACACCACACACCCCATAAGTCATTAGCCACAGGTCGTGTGACGCCCCTCGTAGTTGGGGTCAGACCCGACTTCCTAGCCAACATGGGAAAAGAAGGAATGTCTGGCTAGGCCACAAAGGATCGAGACAGGACATCTTTATCTCGACCTCCCCGCATTCCGCTTAATGGTGTTGAAGTCAATTTTGATTAATGGAAATGGCAATGTAATGCTCCAAGACAAGACTCCACTTAAAGAAAAGGGGGTTGCCTTAACCTGCGCCTGTTATTGGGGGCATGCGGAAGTCGTGAAGATTCTCCTTGAGGGAGGTGCGGACGCCGTGATTCGTGAAGTCCCTCGTTGGCACGGTCTCCATGCCGCATGCGGGTAGGGCAAAAACCCAAAAGGGGAAATCGTCCAAATGCTACTCGAAGCAGGAACCAACCCGAAAAAGGTATTTGAGGGCAAAACCCCGCTTCAATATGCCAAGGCCGCCGGACTGCTCGACATTGTTTCAATCCTCAAACAGCACAATACGTCTCACTCTTAGATTTCCGACCCACCCGAGCAGTAGATTCGGTAACCTTCGAGTTTCTTTCGTTGAAAAAAAAGGCACCCATCAACCAAATTCTTTGATCCCCTTGTTTTAGGTAACCGGTTATGCATGGTTCAAGACCCAACCCTTAATTTTCTTTCACCTAAGTAGGTAGAGAAGCTAACTTTTCATCTGTTCTAGACCCTCGATCCCAAGGTCTATGAACGAGGGTTGACTGTTAAGAAGGGTATGCTAGTGTGCCCTTACCGAAAGCCAACTCATGCTTAAGCGACTGCTGATATTGATATTGGTCGTGGTGGTACTCTTGGTCAGCCTGGCGGCCAAGACCTACCGGGTAGCTTCCTCCAGCATGACCCCTACGCTCCTGAAAAAAGACTGGATCCTCGTCGATAAACTCACGTACCGCTTTAAAGACCCTGTCAGGGGAGATGTTATCGCGTTCCAATATCCGGTAGATGAAACTAAAGTGTTCTTGTTCAGGATCATCGGAATTCCTGGCGATACCATCGAAATTAAGGATAAGGTGGTGTCTGTAAATGACGTACCCTTGCAGGATGAGTCCTATACCCAACGGGTTGACCCGGGCATCATTGATGGTCGTATCAATCCCCGTGATAATCATGGGCCTCTTACGGTCCCGCAGGATGTCTATTTTGTCATGGGTGATAACCGGGACCAAAGTCTGGATAGTCGATTCTGGGGATTCGTGAAAAGAGAAAAAATTGTGGGCAAAGCGAAGATGATTTACTGGTCTGAGAGTGAAGCCCACCGATGGGACAGGATCGGAAACAGTATTCATTAGGAAGAACCAGAAAAAAAAATAGAGGTCAAATTGAGGTGAACCAAGTTTGAGGGACCTGAGAAAATGAGGGAAGGAATTGTAACTCAACATATTTTCAAGGCAAGCCCGCTTAATCCCGACCTTACAGCGTTTCGTTTATTGTCAATGAAGTCAGTTCTTAATTTGTAGATACTACTATGCGCTTTTACAAGACCTGACCCCATTTTTTACCTGACCCCATTTTTTAGCCCGCTATTGTTTCAATTCTCAAACAGCACAATACATCTCGGTCTTAAATTTCTGACCAACCCGAGCAGTAGATCCGCTACCTTTCGAGTTTCTTGCGCTGAGGAAGGTCCCCCATCAGAAAAAGATCTGACCCCTAATTTCTAATTTATCATCAGCCATCAAAAAAATAATTCCCTAATTTTTTCCCACCATATCTAGGTCAAATTCCCTACTTGACAGTTCCCATTTTGGGAACTATAATAAGTTCATAATTTAATGGCCTTAAATTAAACTCGGTTCCCCGGAGTTGGAAATTGGACGACCAAGAAGTATCAGGGATGAGATTGCTCGGAAAGGGCATTCTTGATGATTTTACCAAAGAGCATCCGGATTCAATGGATTGGATTGGTAACTGGGTTGTTGACGTTGAAGGATCTGTTTGGAAAACACCACAAGACATCAAGAATAAATATCCAAGTGCAAGTTTCATATCTGGAAATATTGTGATTTTTAATGTCAAAGGAAACAACTACAGGTTAGAGGTAAAGGTCGGTTATAGAACGGCAACCGTTATTTCCATTTGGGCAGGAACCCACGCGGAATATGATAGGAGAAATAAAAAAAGGTAAGGGAGAATAAAATGGCTGACACCCTTATAAAGACAGACACCCAATATAAAAAATACCTTGATGAGGTAGAAAGGCTGATTGGGGATGACCCCCTTGCTGACTCTCCTGAAGGAGAGAGGCTTTCCCTGCTTTCTCTTGCAATTCAGGATTATGAAACAAATCGGTATTTTTTTCGAAAACCAAGCCCTGTAGATGCAATACGCTTCCGCATGGAGGAACAAGGCCTTAAACAGAATGATTTGATCCCATTTATTGGAAGTAAAAGTAAAGTGTCTGAAATCTTAACAGGTAAAAGAAAACTGACACTTCCTATGATTAGAGCTCTTAATAAGCATTTGGGAATTCCTCTCTCAGTCTTGGTTCAAGAGGAAGATAAAACTTCCTTCAAATTTTCATTGCTTGATGTTGAGTGGTCAAAATTTCCAGTTTCGGAAATGGTCAAAAGAAATTGGATTAAAGGAAAGACTCAGGAAGTAAAAAATATCCTTAAGCAATTTATTGGAGCCTTTTTGGAACCAATAGGGGGAGTTGCTCCACAGACTGTAATGTGGAAGCGATCCTTCCATAATCGTACTGAAGAGAACACGGATCATTATAGTCTCCTCGCATGGTCTGCGAGAGTTATGCTACTTGCAAAAAAAATTAAGGTAGCTCGTTATGTTGATGGCACATTATCAAAAGATTTTCTTCGGGAAATTGGAAGGTTAAGCCAATTCCAACAAGGTCCTCTATTGGCAGGAGAAATGCTCGAGAAATACGGGATTAAGCTCGTAATTGAAAGACATCTTCCTAAGACAAAACTGGATGGGGGATGTTTTATAGATTTAAATGGAAACCCTGTTATTGGATTGACGCTCAGATATGATCGCTTGGATAACTTTTGGCACACTCTACTTCATGAGTTAGTCCACGTCCAAAAGCATCTTAGAAGCAACGAAGATGTTTATCTGGATGATTTAGAATACGATCTAAAAAATGACCTTATGGAAAAGGAGGCAGATAAACTAGCCAGAGAAGCCTTTATTCCCAGAACCATTTGGAAAAGAAGTGATGCTTTTGTCCTTCAAACTGAAAGTGCAATTATGGACTTAGCAAAAGATTTAAATATTCATCCAGCTATAGTCGCTGGAAGAATTCGTTATGAATCCAGAAATTACGCAAAATTTTCAAACCTTGTTGGTCAGGGAAAAGTAAGAAAATTGTTTGAGGGGAAATAATGTCAATAAAAAACTATGTTCCGATATTAAGACCAAAACAGGGAGAGCTCTGGGCAATACGAGACCTTTCTGAAGATGCACGAAAAAGAATTACTCCATTTTTTGACATTCACCGTGTCCCAATTGTTAGCGGAAAAAAAGATAAATCCCTAGATGAACACTTGGGGTCCATTTTTAAACGCCTTTGCAGTGTTTGGCCAGCTAATAGAGTTTTTTTCTGGGATATGTATTCAATTGAACCATTTGAAAGGCTCAAAGATGGAACACATCCCGTATTCGGTTTAGGTAAGGTTTTTTCTATTAATAAAATGACAAGTATTCCTACGATTGGCACTGACCGAGATGGCCCATATCTTGAAGCCATTCGTAATTTACTTGATAAGGGAATGGCCCGCTCAATTTGCGTAAGAATACTGGCTGATGACTTAGAAACACCGGCTGAAGCCTTTGAAGAACTCAGAGTTATATTAATAAAGTTAAAAATTCCTTTATCAGAGTGCCATTTGTTAGTGGATAATAAAACCGTGCAAGAAACACAAATTGAAGATATTGTTGATATGGTTTCTCAGTTCACAAATGTAGGTGATATTAACGTGTGGAAATCTTTCACATTTTCTTCAGGAAGCTTCCCAGTAAATATGGCAGGGTTAGCTTTGAATTCTGTTTCTAGAGTCCCGCGGGTGGAGTTGAATTTGTGGAAAGCTTTAGTAAGGGCGGAACCTCTAATAGGACGAAGCCCAAATTTTAGCGACTATGGTATTCTGAATCCAGAGAAACCCGAAGTTGATGCGGCCAGAATAAGGGCCGGGGGAAAAATTCGTTATGCAACTAAAAAGGACTGGATAATCTTCAAAGGACATCCACTCCATAAAGGAGACAAATATAACCAATACCGCGATTTGTCCCGCAAAGCTATAAGATCCCCTGAATATTGCGGAATTGGATATAGCTGGGGTGACGAATATTTGGATAAGTGCTCAAAAGGGGCAGTGGGAACTGGAAACCTGCCAATGTGGGTTAGGGTGGATACTAACCATCACCTAACGTTAGTCGGTGAACAAATCTCCACTCTGTCCGCTTCTTTAAACAGGAATTGACATGGCGAAAGATAGCCGTTTTAGGGAGGGCTTCGACTAAGGTTGCCCAAAGGACATCCCGAGTCTTATTTTTGTTTTTGGTCACAAGTTGATTGGTCATTAGAATTTCTAATACTTCTTGTTTCCACAAAAGTTGCGCAGTACTCAATGGATCTTTTTGCAAATTTTCCTTGCAGCCTCTAATTTTTCTATATTCTAGTTTCCCTTTAATTGATTTAGTCACAGTGGAAACTCCCCACCACTTCGGCACAAAATCGAGAATTTGATCAAGATGTTTCTCCCCACAAACAATCTCTATTTTGTCGAAGACCCTTGAATAAATTTCAACTTGTTTAGGGAGACGATCAAGATTGTCACGATCACTCTTAATCTCTATCCCTACAGTTTTTCCGTTAACCAATACTAGATCGATCCTTGCTTCCCCTAAACACAAATCCATTTCCTCGATAAGTATTGCATCAGCATGCTGATTCTTCTGGTGGATTCTCTCAATTAAAAAAGAGCGAATCTGATGGTCATCTAAATGGATAGTGGTCTTCATGAAATAAAGAATAAACTACTACCAAAAAATTGCAAGCGAATATTCGAATTAAGAACCTTTATATCATAAAAAATATGAAGATGCTGGAGACTACAAAAATGCCGGAAATAACTCAATGTCATTAGGTTTAAGCACCAAATCTAATGTAGACTCCGTATCGCCTTTAACTCACCACAATAGAGGAAGGTTTCTGCCAGAAGGGATGGGCAAGCAAACGAGTTTGATTCTTTGTTCGTATTTCTCCAACCACAACCAGATCTGTCCCAACTAAAGTTGAATAGGTATGGTATTAGGTTTCACGAGGCCTATCAGGCTCACGCACGACGAGGACTCCTCGCATGATGGGATGATAGAGACAGTGGTAGGCATAAGAGCCTGGCGGTAAGTTTTGTACCGTGAATGTGCCGCTGGGGCCTATGGGTCCGGAATCAAATGCACAGCGCTCGCCGGTGGTACATCCATCATGCGTGATGGAATGAAGAGCACCCGTTGCATTTTTCCAGGAAATCGGCGTGCCCGTTCCTATTTGGGCTAATTCCGGGGAATAATACGGGGAGAACGTACTGATAGAAATCCACAGTGCCGGTGGTGCGGCTGTGGCTAAAGAACCTATTGCCACCATAGCGATCATCAAGAGGATGATTGCTCTCCTTTTCAGTGGCTCATACATACCAGACCCTTTCCGCATCATTCTCCTTTTGGTCTCCTTTTGGTCATTTCAGTCTTCGGCGGCTATCCGCTCACCAGCTATTGGTGAAGGGGATACGATTGCGCTAGTCGAGGCTTCGCGGAATGAGGCCCACAAGGTTCTTCACGGAATAGGTCCTCTTTTTTCTCACACGTCATTTTCTGGTGGGGATTCCCATCTCATCAGGGATCATCTGGTGCGAGATCGCCTTCCTACCTTTTTTGGGAGAAAGGCGATCTCGCATTTGGCCGTGTTCATTACATTAAATGCCAGGCTTCAAAGTCCCAACTGGCCGCATTTTCCTTTTTCACCTGGACTGGATCGTTGTCCGCGGTGGGAGCTGTCGACACCTCGTATGGAAACTCATCCTCCCAGTCGATGATTGGGGTCCCTGGCGCGACCGGAAGAAATTGCTGCCTCTTGGAGACATCCGTCGGTTCGCCAGATGTCGAATGCGTGTAGACCTCGTGGGCAAACTCATCTTCCCAATCGATGATCGCCTGTGGACTGGGGCCATAATGCAGCGGAAGCGGTTCGGCCAGCCCAGGGGTGGTCATCCCTAGAACGAACAGAGCGGCGACACATCCTTTGGTCATGAATGAAATGGTTCTCATGGCGTCCTCCTTTCCACTCAATGGTGGAGATTGTGTTTGGATAACTGTTTCACCATGGCAATCCGTCTCGACTGCATTGCTCTTGGTGTGTTGACTACGACTTTGACTACTGCAGGGGAAATGCCAACCAGTAAAATTTCATAACATATTGTTTTATTTATATTTTATTGAGTAATAGCAGTGGTCTTAATAAATGAAATATCGTGCTTTTATGAAACTTCATTGCATAACCATGAAATTTCATGTAAGGTCTGACCCATGGATCTCCCGAACCAAGCATCGCCAAACGACTCCCCAGCGGGCACCACCATAGAAGCCCTCCAATCCTTGGCCTTGGATATTGCCCAACAACGATCCCTCAAGGAGTTGTTGTGGCTCATTGTGGGCCGGCTGGCGGATCGCCCGACCGTGGTCCTGGCGCGCATTTGGCTCATGCGTCCCGGTGATCTCTGCGCTACCTGCCGCTTCCGCGACACTTGTCCTGATCAGACGCAGTGCCTGCATTTAGTGGCGAGTGCCGGGCAGTCCAGTCGCGGCGCAGGCACCGAATGGTCGAACATCAATGGGTACTTTGCCCGCTTTCCCCTGGGGATCGGGAAGGTGGGGCACATCGGCAAAACCGGCGAGGCGGTGGTCATCAATGAGTTGGCACACAACCTTGAGTGGATAGCCCACCCCGAGTGGGCCAGGCACGAAGGCATTCGAGGCTTTCTCGGACAGCCGATCATGTATCAAGGTGAAATCTTGGGCACGTTGGCCGTGTTCGATCGGGAACCGGTCACCCAACCCGCCGCACGCTGGTTCCGCATGATTGCTGATCATGTCGCAGTCGCCATCGCGAATACGCGGGCGTTTGAAGAAATCGAACAGCTGAAGGCTCAGCTGGAATTGGAAAACACCTTTTTGAAGGAGGAGGTCTTAGAGGCGCAAAACTTTGGAGAGATCGTGGGACAGAGTCCCGCGATCGCCAACCTGGTTGAGCAAATCGAATTGGTCGCGCCGACGGATGCCACGGTGCTGATCTCCGGCGAGTCGGGCACGGGCAAAGAACTCGTGGCCCGAGAAATTCACAATCGGAGTCGCCGGAAGGACTATGCACTCGTGCGCGTCAATTGTGCCTCGATTCCTAAGGATCTGTACGAAAGTGAATTCTTTGGCCATGTCAAAGGCGCCTTTACCGGGGCCGTCAAGGATCGCGCGGGACGGTTTCAAGCCGCGGATGGGGGTACCTTGTTCCTGGATGAAGTCGGCGAGATGCCGCTCGAGATGCAAGGGAAACTCCTGCGAGTGTTACAGGAGGGCGAGTATGAACGGGTGGGCGAGGAAACGACTCGCCATGTGAATGTCCGTGTGATTGCCGCGACCAATCGTAAGTTGGCCCAGGAGGTGGAAGCCCGACACTTTCGGCAAGACCTGTATTATCGCTTGAATGTGTTTCCGATTGAAGTTCCCCCGCTCCGCCATCGAAAAGAAGACATTCCCCTATTAGCCTCAAGTTTCATGGCGCAGGCCCGGAAAAAATTACACAGCCCCGGGCGCGAGCTGCGGCAGTCGGACGTCCTTAAATTACAGGCCTACCATTGGCCGGGCAATGTGCGGGAACTCCAAAACGTGATTGAACGAGCGGTGATTGCCTCTCGTTCAGGTGCCGTCTCCTTCGATCTCCCTGTTCCGCACACCAAGGGGATGGCACCACAACCTACCAAGAATCCCGTTCACGACACCCTACCTGACATCCTCACCGAGGAAGAGCTGCGCGTTCGGGAGCGCGCCAACATCGAAGCCGCACTCACGCGAACGGATTGGAAAATTTACGGTCCCGGAGGGGCAGCCGAACTCCTTGGTCTCAACCCGACCACCCTCCGCTCTCGCATCAAAAAAATGCAGATCAAGCAGCGACCCTGAAAGGGACGCAGGAGGTTGGGCTGGAATAGAAAAGAAAAAGAATCTTTTGTTGATTCATGATGCCTTTTCCTTCACTTCAATACCAGGAGGTGAGTGCCTGTTAGAAGACAAGGCCAAGAAAACGAAACGGATTCTTGGTAGGTTTTTTCCAATGGTAAATGAACCTGAATCTTCCCAGGTTTGACGGACATGCGGAACAGGCCCTTTTATTCCCTACCTTTCAGCCTTTCGTTTAATGGTTATTTAGGCAGTTCTTGATTTACGGTTACGGCAATGTGCTATTTCAAGACCTGACCTTATTTACCATTGGCTGCATCATCTGATTGCGTCATTCCTCAGAGGATCGCGGTACCCAATAGAATAAAGAGTCTTGCCTGTGTCTATTTCCTCCCAGCCCGAATTTCCTCGGCAGTGGCGAGAATATTTGGTTTCGGTTTTGTAACCAATTATTGAACTTGTCTTAATTCCTCTCATTACATAACGGCAATATCTTTCCCCTTCTTTAAAAGTGGCAATGACTCTAACACCACCAGAAGCATCCGAATAAATCAGGTGGGTAAAATCCCAGGACGCATCAAACTGGTCCCCCATAAATTCTAGGGCATATCTTAGAGCTTGTTTTTCTCCATTTTCCTTGGTACTAACATTATTAAATTCTATGTCTCCACTGGCATGTCTACCCTTTAACCATGGTAACAAGGGTTGTGTTTTCTCCCAGAATAACACTTCATCATGAAGATACCCTTTGAGTAAACTGGCCGGAGCATCCAGGATGATCCACTTTTTCGCAAATTCATCCCAATAGGACGTGTGGGGTGCAGTCCATCCCCCAGAAAGTGCATCTCCTCCTCGGCCCCCTTCCGTGTTGCACAAATCCAGATCGACGTAGGAGCGTAGAGTAGACTTCCAGTAGTAGGACGGAACACAAACCTTATACCATAAGGTTCCTTTAATTCTGCTCTCGATCCACACTTTTCCCCTGGCCCATTGTCTAGCGATGATTTTACTATCAACAGTAGGTGCACTCCTAACTGGTGAATTCCAGAGAACGTAGGCTTCTTTATTAATCATTTCAAATTTTGGTTTCTTATCTTCTTCACTCTCGATAATTTCCTCTAATTGACGTATCCTAGATTTAAGTTGCGCGTTTTCAATTGCTTTTGGTTCTGTCTTTTTTTTGCCTTCGGGTGTCCTTTCCTGATAGCTTACAATCGGTTTCTTCATATTTTCCTGGGGCTCCTGATAGAGCAAGAGTTTTCCAACCGATGTGCCTATTCTAGCCATGGGCTCTTGTTTTCGTTTGGAGAATGGGCTGTCCAAAGTCAAATTATTTATCACTTTTATATATAAATAGTCTCTGAGCTCTTCAGCAAAAAACCTGTCATCATTATATTCCGGTGAAAACGCCCTACCATTCCAACCGTTAGCTTTGCCAAGTAGACCTTCTACAAGGTGTTTAGTGAAATATCCATACTTTAGTTTTTGATCAATATAAGACTTTTGTCCTGGCGAAGTTGAAAAAAACGTTGCCATTCCATTCGGGGGGGTATATTGCTTGGTTGCTTCATTAACGGCAGGAAGGACCTTGTTATTTCCTGTCCCAATCTTTTTCCTGGACTGACAGGTATCCAAAAATATTAACTTTATTCCTGCCTCACTTTCATTAAAAATGGTCTGAATGTCAGAAAAGGTGAGGGTCCTTTCCAATGAATCACCATCGGACCCACTAGCGTGATAATACATGTCCTTTACATCACTGGATCCATGTCCAGTAAAATAAAACACTAGGCTGTCATTTTTATTCCTGGTCCGACTAGCCCCAATTTCCAATTTTTCCAAAATATTTGAAGAAGTTGGTGTTTTTTCCAATATCTCTTTCACATCTTTTGCGGTGAATTTCTGCTTTGGATCACTAATGTGTATATCAAAAAGAGTAATTATTTTTATGCGAGATTCAGCGTGTCCACTTTTTATGGCAAATTCTTTCAGCACTTCGGTCATTTTCAAAGCAGCATCATCTAGTTTAAGAGATGTTCCGCTCAATTCTCCTTTGTAATCCGAAACACCTGCCACAATTCCATAAAACCAGCCTTTTTCATATCCCCAGGCAGAGGTGCCCCCCCAAAAATGAATAAAAAAAATGACTAAGATCAGGATTTTCCTTTGGATCACAAACGGCCTCTTACCGGTGCACTATTTCATTAATTGTTTTTCCAATATCCCACTTTGCAATGTGATCATTTAATTCTGAAAGATTTCGTTCTCCGATTGTGTAGGGTACAGACATCCACCAATATTCAAACAATGAATCAAATGTCATTTGTTCTTGGTCATTAAAAAATTTCTTTGTGATCACATTTAAAGCATGCTTATCCTCAACATTCCAGGAAATCATTGTCTTCCAGCTAGAAGGCGAAATAAAGCTTTCTGCTAATTCAAGGGTGCGGAGTGTTACCCTTACGGCTTCATTCCATCGGTTCCTTCGATCTTTACATGACGTTTGCCCGTTTTTTTGATCAACAATATCCTCTTGCCCTTTACAGGGGGGTAGATCGGGGTTTCGCCCTTCATAAGAATAGGCTAGGCCAGAATGTTGTCGCATAGTCATTCCTTGATGATAAACCAGATCTTGCATGGCATGGCAGGCCATCCCAATTGTATACAAAGCCTCGGCAGTTTGCTGTTTTGGGTACATTGCCAATCGTCTCGCATCATCAAGAAGTTTTCTAACGAGGTTAATAAAACCAGTCCTGGAAGCATTAATGACATCTAAACGATTTTCCTTTTCGTATTCATCTGTGTGGGCATGATAAAGGTGTTCATTCCATAAAAAAAGATCAGGACCTTGTGAACCTTGAATAACCATCCTTAAAGCTGATTCAGAAAAATTTTTTGTTTCCGGAAGTCTAAGCAATGCGGTCCGAGTGATGTCTGCGTGGCCAGCGTCATGAGTAAGAAACCAATTATTTACTTTTTCGATAAATACATTGCTATGTTCGATGGGCATATATCCCAAATTAGCAAGGGCTTCATTTGTCTCAAATTTTCCTACTTCTTCCCTTTCCTTTTTTGCAAGATTATACGCAGGTAGAAACCTCTCATTAAACACCCTTTTACAAACATTTCTTACAAGTTCCTTCTCATATTTAAATTTTGAAAAATCATTCATTATAAAATCCCTTATTTCCTCTTTAATTGCATTCGCAAGAAATATATCTGTATATTTTGTACTCATAATTTCATTCTCGTTTATCTTGTCATTGAAGCAAAACTTTATTTCATTGAAGAAAATAGAAAAGGATTTCTTCTTAGCCATTATGGATTGGGGATAGGCATTCTCCTGTGGAATTACCAAACTTCCTATACAACATAGCAATACGGCAAGGGTAATTTTATAGGCCATGATCTATTCTCTATTTTGGGGAATTTCAAGTATTTAATTTTAATGAAAAGATAAAACAATGGCTAATTTAAGTGAAACCAAAACTGATAATTAAAAGGTAGGATGTTATTAATAATACCATTCCCAAATTTCAAAAAATTGGCTATAGGATTCTGACCTATCCTAGTCCAAATCAAACCTCATTTTTGCTACCAATCTCCTATCCGGGAAGCTTGTGCCATTTTGCTTTCCTATTTCCTGCAGATCTGGGGAAAAATAAGAAAACAAACAGAAACAAGCCAATAGCAATCCTTTCCCTTCTCACCCTTAAACATTCACTATTTAGAATATGGGGGCAATTTAAGTTTTATAACCAAAACCACCCGCCTAAAAAAATACGTCAAAAAACTTT
The DNA here is from genome assembly GCA_965223495.1 of Nitrospirales bacterium. Taxonomy (GTDB): domain Bacteria; phylum Nitrospirota; class Nitrospiria; order Nitrospirales; family UBA8639; genus Nitrospira_E. The sequence continues at coordinate 3,336,605 of OZ245001.1, forward strand.
TCCTTACCATAAATCCTTTGCTTGAACTGACCAACCTCCACTGGTTAAGCCACCAGTTCAGTGTGCGTGCGGGTCTCAGTGATGGGTCCCCCAAAAAGATTGCCGCATTCATCCTACTCATAAATTTCTTTTACAAGTTTATCAACCAAAGCCACCCCCTCGGTGTCGAGAGCAGACAACCAATTCGATATTTTCAAGTGGAGTTTTTGAAGCTTCCTTTATTTCTTTGAATGTTATATAGCTTTTAGTTTCTCCTCATCTGAAAGATAAGGAGTTAAATCTTCTCTTGACTAATGATTTTCTTGCACTCACTTCAAGAAGAAGAGATTTCTTCCAAAAAAGAAGACCCCCAAAACCGGAGGTTGTTTCTTGATTCGTTTTTCCTCATCGTTAAATAAACCAAACCAATATTCCCTAGGCCCATTCTGGCTTCATGACCATCAATCCCACGATGATCCAGACGGAGGTGAATCCGGCCACGCCAAGCCAGAACCAAATCCGAGAGAGGCGACGATACTCGGCCGGAAGGCCCGTCCCTGTTCGATTGGCGTCCATCGCCATGCGATAACAGCGAATCTGGATATAGACTGCCGGTAGCCAACAGGCGCCGGTGAGAAGAAAAAACCCCACCGCCAGCACCAACCACGCATCCATCAAGGAATAGCCGCCCCCCTCTATCATCAGCAAGCCTGTCACCACCTGCAACACCACGGCAGGCGCCGTGAAGATCCAGTCGACTAACACGACGGTCTTGGACGTGAAGGCGATCGATTTGACGTCGTCGGTGCGGTCCGCCCATAACTTGAAAAACGCACTGCCAAAGCCGGTGCCCAATAACACGGCGGCCCCGATCACATGGAAGGTCTTGATCCACAGATACGGATTGGTGATGGAGGCCATCTCGATCATGGCTGCCTCGCAAGCGTCCACAGGAGCAGTGTGGCGCAAAACAACGGAAGATTTTTCAGGAGCGGACCGAACGGATGCAGCCACAGTTCCGGCATTCCCAGCGTGAGGATCGCGGTGAATCCGACGATGAGGATCAGTTGCAGTGCGAGGACGAGGCGTAATTGTCGATGGAAGAACATCGCGATTCCCAGGACGATGTCCAACAAGGACGCGAAGGTCAGCGTCACGCCGGTCCAGGCTTCAGGAATCCCCACGCGTAATAACCACGTTTCGCTCGTTTCGTGTGGGAACCCGAAGAGAGTGACCAGACCGGAGCCAATCCAGACGGCCGCGATACTCACCAGCAGCAACGGCCGAATCACCTCCAGGCAGGCAGCCATGAATTCCGGCCGACCAGAACCGGCCACAGGCAGGGCATCGGACAACGACTTAGGCGTGACGCCACTGGCTTCGGCGAACGCTGCGGGGTCTGCCGTATTCCCTCTGCATAACATGAAGACGGTCTCCGAATTCACGAAGTCCGAACGGAGGATATCGCCGATTCGTGCCGTCAGTCGAACGATTCCCATCGGTACGACGGCCGAGTGGCCGCGCGACAATCCCAACCAGCCGCGAATGGCTTCCATGAATTGCCGAAACGTCACCGGTACGGGGCCCACGACTGGAAGCGTGACACGGCTGACGGCTTCGGGGGCGACCAACCGAATGATCCCGGCGGCCACATCATCCACATGAATGGGTTGTATCATTTGGTCGCCGCGACCGGGAAGGAACAACACCGGCAAGGTCGCCAAGGCCGAAAAGAATACGAAGCTGCGTCCCCCTGGCCCATAGATGAGCGAGGGTTGGAGGATGACCCACTCCAGGGACAAGGTCTTCAACGACTCGTCGCCATCCCGTTTTGTTTGATGGTATGTGGTTGCCGCTTGTTCGTCCGCTCCGAGTGCCGAGATCTGGATGACTCTTTCTACTCCCGCCCGCTCTGCCGCGTTGAACAGATCAATCGGCCCACGACGATGTACAGACTCGAACGTATCTTTCCCGTGCTCCTGAATGATCCCCACGGTATTAATCACCACGGACACCCCCTGTAACAGGGCGTCAAGTGCCTCACTTGGAAGAGGCGAGGTACAGTCGTACTCCACAACCCTACAGGTTGGGAAACGACTCCGAAGGTTGGCCACGTTCCTCCCACAGCAGATCACCTCGTAGCCGGCCCGAAGCAGTTCGGAGACCACATGGGATCCGACAAACCCACTTGCCCCGGTGACCAGAACGGTTTTCGTCGCGCTCCTCTTCTCCGGCATGTGGAACCACCTCTCCTACTCCGATCCGTGATGGCGACCCGATCTTGAATATCCGGGCTTTACCCCACTGATCGCTGTAGCTTTTTTGCTGGATTTACCGAATGACTTCTTGACCAGAACCAGACTCTTTTGCCTTCAGACAAAGACTAACGCTATGTTTACCAGCATGTGCTCTCGATTGGCCCTTATTGTGGTTGTCGGCCTTGCGCTCGTGGTTTCTGGTTGTTTGTGGATTCGGATCCTGAATACCAAGGCCCAGCTTTGTGATGAGCCACAACGGATTACGGTTCAGTATCAGGAAGGCCGGCCGACCGAAATAACCTTTGATATCCCCACACTCAAGAGTACCGATATCGAGTTCTTAGCTGGTGCCAGCCCTTCCCAAATCGTCAAACAAGTATCTGAGGAAAAGGAGGCCCTGCGGTATACCTATCATGCCGTTCCCAGATTTCACCGTGCCTCTTCGGAACATGTGATCCGGTTGGACCTCCTGTTTGCTGACCCTGAAAATCATGAACATTACCAACTTTCGAAGGTTAGGTTCCCCGATCAGTTCAGACAGTTTCTCAGAAAACCGCTCGTGGACAAAACCATCGCGTTAGCTTGTACGATTCAACTCGACAACCTTCGATCCAATCGCGTGGAGGTCACCTTAGATCATTTTGACCACACGGAGTTCCCCACCAAAGAGCACATTCTCACGTTGTTCGGCCCCTCAATCGATACACCGACCTTTCAGAACGGGCTTACCTATGAATACTGCCTGACCTCCTGCGATGCTATCGTGAACGAGGCCAGACGAATCGCACGAGTCAACCTTGCCTTTCACGATTCGGGTTACCTTCATCACCTCCAGGCCAGGTATTTTCAGTATGAGGTAGAAGCCGATCTGCATTCAAAAAAAGGCGCTATCACCTATAATGGAGACCTTTCTAACCTTTTGGCCTTCCTCCGATGGTAGATCTCTTTTGGGGGCTAGGCTATAAACAAGCCCATAACGTTTTATTCTTGTACCACGGGAAGGAGGAGCCAAATCTTTTGTTGGGCGTCTTCCCCGGTCGTGGGCAGTGAACGGTTGGTAAAAATTCGTCAACCCAAGATTTGACTCCGTTTCCCGGTATTGGCGAGTACCCCATACCAGCCCAGTCTACATTCAGGCAATTTTGTCTAGGACGCCTTCAATCTCATCTTCGGTAAAGGCGCGGAGTGTTTCGGTGCGCACGTTGCCCTTGGAACACCCCCCCATCATCACGGCCGCGGCTGTGGCATCATCCGGGGCGTCGAACACGATAAGGCCGTCGTATCGACCCATCGTCCAGTAAATACTCTTGACCTCCCCTCCCGCCGTTTGGATGGACGTCCGAAAGTCCGCCGCCCGTTTTCCGGTGTTGATCACATCATGAACACCTTGTTCCGTCCAATTGAACAGTGCAATAAAGGTTGGCATGATCCACCTCCTTGGTTAAATCGATGAGGAGCAACAGACAATGAAGGCCCGACTGGTGTGCCCAGGCCTCATCGTATGCTCATCCCTGCCCCCGCACAATAGGAGGAGGGACCTGACCGAAAGGAAGGGTAACCAAACGGCCCTGATCCTTAGTACGGTCTGGCACAATTCTATAAGGCGTTCGATTGTGACTCAGGGGAGAGAAAGGAGATATCTATGATTCCGATCAAGAAATGTGACCATGTGGCTTTGTTCGCTCAAGACCACGAAAGACTGGCTGAAAATAGGTGTCAGAAAATAGGTGTCAGGTACCTTTTTTAAAGGTTAATTTTCGAGTGACTCACTACCTTTGTTAGACATTTGAATTTTCATTTTTTGGACGATGTGGGCTTTAGGGTCTGCCCTGAATGACCTAGATTCCGCTTGCTCGTTCCGTAATGGGCTCTTTCTTCTTTGAGTAAAGTCACACAGTAGGAGTTCAGGCTTTCTCCTCGACGAAGCGCGTCGATGGCCAGGGCCTTGTGCAAATCTTTTCCTACTCTGACGACAAATTTTCCTGAGTAGTCCTTTCCCGCAGTGGCTTCTGGTAGCGACTCCTTGTCCTCCTCATAAATCGCAATCCATTCCTCCACAGCTTGGCAAAGTTCTTTATACACTTTCGCTTCGTCCTTGCCGTGGATCCCGCCAAGCATGAGACCGGGACAGGTGCCGACGTAACACTGATCTTCCTCCGACCATTCCACGATTTTAATGTATTGATCACTCACCTTCATTTGGGTACCTCACGAATGGCCTTTTGTACGGCTCGCTCCTGGTACTTCTTTGCATCTTGCCCAACATTTCCACTAATTGTGATTTTCACTCCGCTCGGATGCGTAAAGTTTCGATGACTGCCCTTTCCTCCACGATCGACAAATCCAGCTTTTTTCAATCGCCGAATTAACTCTCCCACCTTCTTGGGCATAGGGAAATAGTACCATATTAGTACTATACGATCCAATAACCCGTCCACGCATGATATTTAGGTGGAATAGGGAGGTGGGAATAATAATAGGCAAAATACCCTGAAACCTTTTTCCCTTAAAGTCCCCATCCGAATCCGCCATGGATTCATATGTACCGCACTATTAACCATAATCATCTTTTCGAAGGAACCTCGCCATTTTGGTGAATCTCCATTGGGAGCTGGATCGTCACGAAGGGGATGGAAGGAGGACAACCATGATTTGGATCGAGGGTACCTTCGCCAGCGTTGGTAAAACCCTTTCCTCTCCTGTCCCCCGCCACGGGGACTTTCCAACAAAAAATAGAGAATGTTATCGATAAAAGCGGGGTCTTCGGTGATGCCTAGGTGGAGTTGTTATGGGATCCTCACTTCGTGGGAGGTTCCCGGCCTTGCTGATTCGATGGCTCGATGAATAGCATCTGTCGCTCTTCGAATACGAGGCCAACTTGTCGAGGAAAGAACCACAATAGCCAGGCTTCGATTTGAAAGATTTTGTTGATTGGGGAGATTTTTGTCGGTCGTGAGGAACACGTCAAAATTCTCTTCTTCAGCCCTTGCTAACAATTCGCCATTCTGTAATGTGCTCCATCCACGCTCAAATACCGTTTCTACTTGATGAAGGGAGAGAAGCTGGCGTAAGGGAACAGGGGTTCCCTGATCGAAGAGAATTCGCACTCAGACAATTTGAGGGGAGGCTAGGCTTTGGGCGGCATGATCGAGGACCGTACGCACCTGTTCCAGAGTGACTCCAGGAAACAACTCTACAAACTCGTTAATTTCTATTCCATCCTCAAGATTCTCAAATAGCGTTGAGACCGGGATCCGGCTACCTTTAAACACCCATACACCACTCACACGCTGAGCATCCCGTTCAACCGCAGAACATGTTGACCAGTCTAACATACACTTATCCTACTCCTTGTCCCATCATGATTCAAGATAGGACTTTTAACCAGGTACTCCCTTGGCCTGGATCGCGCGGGGACTTTCCAACAAAAAGTAGAGAATGTTATCGATGAAGGCCGGGTCTTCGGTGATGCCCAAATGATCGGAAAATAGAAACAGCACGTAATCCCACGCGATGGGGGACATCAATCTTGTCCCTAAGCTCCGTTCTCCCCTCGTATCCATTAAGGCACTGCTTCGTAAGACCGCACCATCTCCCGGCCCCATTTCCACCACCTGGAGTTTCCCCTCACCATCGATTTGCAAAACTCGCATCGTCTCCACCGCATCACCGGCCACCAGGACCAGACGGACTCCTTCGGGTGGCTCGGCCACAACATCCAGGGCTTGGGTCAACTGCTTGGCCCGTTTGAGCGCTTTTCGCTGATGGTCCAACGCAATGCTTCGCCGTTTTTGTGGATCCGGAATGTCGGGCATCAGCTGGGCCAGGATCTCGGCCTGTGCGGGGTCTGCCAGGCCCCACTGGTTCCGTTGCCACACGTCGGGGTCGAAGATATCTTCGATGGCTTGCCCCTTTTCGTTTTTCAGGGGATGATTGTGACTGCGGGGTAATAATTGATACACCGACGGCATGGTCCCCAACACGGCGCTCGGATATTTCGCGAACAGTAGAGCTGGCCGGAGCCCATCCACGAGTGTGTGAATCGTTTCCACCGATCCCGCATTGGGTGGGCCGATCATGACCAGATGATCGATGTAGCGGGCGCCTTCCCATGTGAGCTTCGGCAAACTCCCGTCTTCCGGCAAGTCCGCCGCTCCATAGCGCAAATAATACCGTGCGACCAGACTCCCCATGGAGTGTGCCACCACGTCAAACTTCACGTTGGATCTCTTTACCCCGAATCGCCGCGCGATCTCCTCTTGCACTTCCACCTGCTTCGCCTTGATGAACCGGTCGAGAGATTTGGCGGATTCCACAATGTCTCGACGCCAATCGTAGGCAAATTGAAAGCAGGTGTAGTGATTGTCGCCGTAATCAATGACTCCTGCCTCCCCTAATTGTTGGTCCCGATATCCGCCAACCCCCAGGGTCCGTAAGATGTTGTAATAAGCATTCAATTGAACCGGGAATCCCAAAAAATTCACGACCACCCGATCCAACGCTCCGTCTACTTGGACCCCATCCCGGAGCGCATGCAACGGCGTTCCCTCCTGCATGGGCAAGGCGATCAATCGCGCCCCTTCCGGTGCATTTGGGTCGGCCTGGCCCAAGCCAAACGCTCCCCAGGCTACCTCATGGGTTTTATCATCCACTAATCTGGAGCCCAGGACACCAGGGATGACGATGACCGGGTTGCGGTAGGGATCTTCTTGTTGGGCCAATTCGTTGTACAAGTCTCCCAGGTCCGGGGTCGCTTGAAAGGTGCTGCACCCGGATAGGACGAGCCATGCGGCTATAAGAACGTATCGATTCCTTCGCATTGCCGGACTTTCTCACCAAGATTTGGAACCCGTCAAATCACACCCCTATCGGATGCATCACGGGTCGCATACCTATTACTGATCGGACCATTAAATTGTTCGTACCACCGTGGCCCAATATAACAACCGCGCCTCTTAACACATCTGACCTTTTCACGTTTTTTCGTCATTCCCGCTAGTAGTTAGCGGGAATCTATGTTGGTCCCTTCCGATAGATCCCCGCTTCCACTCAAAGGGATGACCCAATTGGCTGGAACCGGGGGATGAGGCGTTTGTGCAATCTTTCTTTACTCCAGGAGATACGAAAAGCCAGATTGGTCATGCCGCTTGATCGAATCCTACGCATTATTTACCAGCCTCCTCAGTAAATTGGTCTTCTTTTCCTTGTTTCTGTTACCAATTTCGGCAAAGATCTTTGGAACGGTTTAAAAAGAGAATTGGACCAAGGCCGCAAAAGGCTGTAGGATAGGGCCTCCTTTTCACCCCTGCAGGAGGATCAGGATGGCCGGCCCAGATTCCTCTCACGAACAATTCGTCGACCGTACCCTCCGGACCATTGTGGAAGGAACCGCCGGGAGTACCGGTGAACGGTTCTTTCATGCATTAGTCAAGCAACTCGCTTCCGTCCTTGGCGTTCGGTACGCCTTCATTTCTGAATTTACCCATAATAACGATCGGGTCCGCACCCTCGCCTTTTGGCAAGGGGAACGATTTCGAGAGAACTTCGAATATGATTTACCCGGGACTCCCTGCGAGCAAGTGTTACGTGGCGAAATCTGTCATTTTCCCGAAGGCGTCCAAGGTTTGTTCCCCGGCGACCACGACCTCACCCACCTTCATGCGGATAGCTACTTGGCCGTCCCTCTTTCCAATCCTCATGGGGAGGTCTTAGGTCATCTTGCCGTCCTCGATGAAAAACCCATGCCCCTGAAACCCTATGATCTCCCGATTTTTAAAATTTTTTCCGCTCGGGCTGGAGCCGAGTTGGAACGGAACCGGAGTGAACTAGAAGTCGTCGAACGGAAAAATCTGGCTGAACTCGGGTATGAAATCAGCATGGCCGTCACTCAAGGCACCACGCTTCAGGAAACGCTCCAGCAATGCGCCCAAACTCTTACCGATAAATTAGACGTGGCCTTCGTGCGTATCTGGACTGTAAATGAAGAAGCCAACCTTCTGGAACTTCAAGCGAGTGCCGGTCTGTATACGCACCTTGATGGGCCTCACGGAAAAATTCCTATCGGCCAGTTTAAGATCGGAAAGATCGCACAAGAGAAAATTCCTCATCTGACCAATTCGGTCGTGGGGGACCCTCGCGTGCATGATCAGGAATGGGCCGCCCGAGAGGGCATGGTGGCCTTTGCCGGATATCCTTTATTAGTTCGCAGCCACCTCGTGGGCGTGATTGGCTTGTTTGCCCGGCATAACCTGACGGATGCCTGCTTGCAAACCCTTTCTACCGTCGCCAATGAAATTGCCTTGGGCATCGACCGGAAACGAGCCGAAATGGCTTTACGTGAAAGCGAAGATAAGCTTGCGCGCATTCTTGAATGCGCTCTGGATGCCATCGTGACTTTCGACAATAACCGCCACATTGTCCTGTTTAATAGCGCCGCCGAAACCATGTTTGGCTGTCCGGTGGCCGACTCTCTGGGCAAACCCATCGACCCTTTTCTCAGTCCCGACCTTCGCACGATCGTGACCGAGTATATGACCGGCACGGCCTTCGACCAACTCACCCCGGCCCGATGGATCCCGGAAGGGTTCAGTGCCGTCCGTCTAGGCGGTCAGGCTATTCCCATTGAAGCCAGCCTGTCTAAATCTGTCGCCACTCGGGGACCGTTGTACACCATCATTTTACGGGATATTAATGAACGCAAACGTGCGGAAGCTGAATTTAATAAAGTTCAAGCTGCCACAGGGTACCTGCAAGAAGAAATTAATGCGGTTCACAATTTTGAGGAACTCATCGGCTCTTCTCTGGCCATGAAAACCGTGTTCAAGAGTGTGGATACCGTGGCCCCGACCGACTCGGTGGTTCTCATCACAGGGGAGACCGGAACCGGCAAGGAACTTATCGCACGTGGTATCCACAATCGCAGCCACCGGAATCAGCAAATCCTGGTGAAAGTGAACTGCTCCGCAATTCCTGCTGGTTTAGTGGAAAGTGAATTATTCGGTCATGAAAAGGGGGCCTTTACCGGGGCCATGTCCCGACGCATTGGGCGATTTGAATTGGCCGATGGGGGCACCATCTTTTTGGATGAAATTGGCGAGCTCCCTCTAGATCTCCAATCCAAACTCCTTCGTGTCTTACAGGAAGGAGAATTTGAACGAGTGGGCGGGTCAAAAACCTTTCAGGTCGATGTTCGGATCATCACCGCCACGAATCGGGATCTGGAGGATCTGATGAAGGCCGGACAATTTCGGACCGACCTGTATTATCGTTTGCACGTGTTTCCGATTCACTTGCCGCCCTTACGAGAACGGAAGGAAGATATCCCGTTGTTGGTCCAACACTTTACGAAGAAATTTTCCGCACGATTTGGGAAAAACATTTCGGACATCCCCCCTTCCACGGTGAAGAGCCTCCAACACTACCCCTGGCCCGGAAACGTTCGGGAACTCGAGCATGTGGTCGAGCGGGCCGTTATCTTAAGTGAATCCTCTTCCCTTGTCGTGGGTGATTGGTTTTTCAAAGCTAGTTCCCCGGAAGACCCGAAAGGTTTAGTTACGTTGGAAGAACATGAGCGGCAGTACATTCTCCGCGTGCTCGACCATACCGATTGGAAAGTCAGCGGGGACCAGGGTGCTGCGCAGATCCTTGGTCTCAAGCCCACGACCTTGGAATCTCGGATGAAAAAACTCGGCATCCGGCGAACGAATTCCTAGGTCCTGATATTTCGGGAAGCTCCCATTTTCTCGGGAATCCCGTTCAGCTCCATTCTCCCATCCTTTCCTCACCTGCACTTAATTTCCTCTATTAAATCCGTCTTTTACACATAAACAATTTTTAAGCCCCTGATGGCATCGGGGTTGCTCTCTTTGAGGTATCGCTCATGATTATCAAAGGAGACCCTCAATGGTACACACCAACTCAGGAGTCATCACTCACCCCTCATATGGAAATAGTCTGGGGTTTCGTTCTCCAACTTTTCCCACTTCCATTCCGTCGCCAGATGTAGAGGAAAGACCGCTTTCCCAAGATTCCGTCACGCCACAAGATTCGATTATTCAAAAACTTCGTGACGGCGATGAAGCCACCTTTGCCTCTCTGATCGATCAATACTACCCCACAATGGTTCGTGTGGCCCTTCAGTATGTCCCCACCCAAGCCATTGCCGAAGAGGTCACACAAGAGACGTGGCTGGGGTTTTTAGAAAGCCTTCACCGATTTGAAGGTCGATGTTCTATCAAAACGTGGTTGTTTCGAATTCTCACTAACCAGGCCAAGACCCGGGGAACTCATGAACGCCGATTTGGCCCATTGCCTGCTACCGATTCCGGCAAGGACGCGCCGAAAAGCATTGAGAACCCAGGGGAGACCCCAAATCCGAACCAAGGATCACGCGATCCTGATGAGGAGGGATTTCACACCTATGACCTCCATACCCCTGAAACGTGTTTTTTGGAAAAAGAGGGCATCGCTCTTATCGAGTCGGCCATTCAAGCCTTACCCCCACGGCTTCGACAGATCATTGTTCTTCGAGACGTCGAAGGGTGGACCTCTGAAGACGTCTGCCAATTTCTCCACCTCTCCGAAGGCAATCAACGAGTCTTATTGCATCGAGCTCGAGGTCGCGTGCGAAAGGCCCTGGCCACCGTCTTTCCCTTGATGCAGAACCGTTCTCATTCAAAAAAAGGATGTAACGATCCCGAACCGTCTCATACCGTTGGACAAACAGAAGGCTGAATCGATCATTGACGCAACGTATCGATGGCTGCCTCTTCAACGAAACCGAATCTCGAATAAGGAGTGATACATGACCCGCCAAACTTTCACCGTGTTCCTTCTCTTACTCGTTACCTGTGTCCCCGCTGGAGTGGCTTTTGCTGCAAATGACCAACCCTTTGCACCCAACGTCGACATGGAGACCGGGGCGATCCGTGTTCCCGAAGACTACACCCTTTGGCCAACGCTCGGAATCTGGGCTCATGCCAACACGGGAGTCGGCGCGAACCACATGAGCAAACCCGGCGTCCATGAGTATCACGTGGTGTACACCCAGCCGGAAACCATCACCTATTACAAAAAGAAGGGCCGGTTTCCTGACGGGGCGGTACTGGTCAAAGAACTCCTCAATGCGGAAACCATGTCCATGACGACGGGTCCCGCAGTAGGTCATGCGACAACGATAAAAGGCTGGTTTGTTCTGGTCCGGGACACGAAAGGCCGTTTCAAAAGTTCCTCGTTATGGGGCGACGGGTGGGGCTGGTCGCTCTTTAATCTGGGCGATCAGGAACACACGGTGTCCAAGGATTACAAGATCGACTGTATTCCCTGTCATACCCCGGCAAGGGAGCTGGCACCACGGAATGCCAAAAAGGACGATAAATGGATCTACACGCTTGGATATCCCATTTTCAGGAAGAAGTAAGGAGGCACCCAATGGCCGGCTCACTCATGAATGCTCATCGGACCTCTCTCAGCTCGGATAACCCTCACGAATCCATGGGGACCTGGTAGGCCACCATGAGGGTCGAGAAGCGGATGGAACCCACGTCTTACTCATCCACACCCCTGCTTCACAAGCGGGATACAAGGAGGCTCATCATGAAACACCAATTTTATGGACGATCGGTCTTCAGGCTGATTTCACTGATAGGAGGACTTCTCCTCATTCTGGGCTTGACGACATTTTCTGCGAGTGCAGAGAGCGCAAAAAAACGAGTGTATACGTTTAACGATGCGGGCGAGTTGATTCAGCCCAAGGGGTACCGCGAATGGATTTTCGTGGGAACGCCGCTCACGCCGAATGACATGAACAACGGCAAAGCACCCTTTCCGGAGTTTCATGCCGTCTATATCCACAAGTCAGCCTATAAGAAGTGGAAAAAGACGGGCGCCTTTCCCGATGGGACGATCTTGATGAAAGAGCTGATTAGCGTGGGGTCGAAGCAAGCTGCCAGCGGCAAAGGATATTTCATGGGGGAATATATCGGGTTAGAGGCCACGATTAAGGACTCCAAACGCTTTAAGAACGAACCGGGCAATTGGGCCTATTTCAGCTTCACCCAAGAAGGCAAACCGTTGAAGAAAACGGCCAAGGCTTTTCCTGCAGGAAAATGCAACATTTGCCATCAGTCTTTTGCGAAGGACGATTGGGTCTTCACACAGTACTACCCAGTCTTGAGAGCGGCCAAGCCTGGTCGGTAATGATCGATGGACGGCATTTTTCGTCAATGTCATTCGCCGAGGTTTATCAATGGTTGTCAACGGGACATTTCCTCAATGTCGGGAGGTCACACGATGAAGATCACTCTATCGATAGTCAGCCTTATGATGGTGCTCATGGTCAACCTCGCAGGGGCTGAACACCCCGGTGTCGTCACCAATCACCGGGACGCCATCCAGCAAGCCATGATGAAACACATCAAGCATGTCACAGCACATAATGCGAACGGTCTGTACCCGATGTTCGATCCTCAAGGGAAAACCGTGGTGCAGTTGAAACTGAAGGCATTTCATGACAGCGTGGAAATTATGGGGAGAAACACTCCCTACTTCGTGAGTTGTGCGGATTTCACCGCCGAGGACGGGACGCTCTACGACCTGGATTTTCTCGTTTCACACAAATATGAGGTCGTGGCCACCCTTGTGCATGCGATTAACGGTGAAAAAATGCAGTATGAAATTCCTTAACAACGGGCGGGGTCGTTGCCCTTCACTGACTCAATGCACCCCGAGGAGTGGAGGGTCTGGCCCATAACCTGAAAACGCGATCGGAACCGTAATCATTTGGGCTCAACCAAGACTACAAGAAAGGATTTCATCATGACCAACAAACCAATCTCTACACCTTCCTTTGCTGTGTTTATGATCGTCTTTGCGGTGGCCACGGCCAATATGGGTGTCATGCTCATCCCCCATATGCTGCATGCAGAAGATTCCCCCTCGCTGTATGCACGGTTGGGAGGGAAAGAGGCGATCACCGCGGTGGTTGACGAATTCGTCAATCGGCTTGTGTCCGACCCGAAGGTCAACGGACGGTTTGGATCTACTGACGTGAAGAAGTTTAAACGACTGAATGTGGAGCTTGTCTGCATGGCCACAGGGGGTCCCTGCCAATATTCAGGTCAGGATATGAAGAAGACCCACGTTGGTATGAGAATTTCCCAAAAGGAATTCGATATCGTCGCTGGCCATCTGGCTTCGACTTTGAGAAAATTCAAGGTCCCCAAACAAGAACACAACGAACTGCTGGGAATTATCGGGTCCTTGAAAAAGGATATCGTAGAACGGTCGTAACCGACGTCCTGTGAGCTATCGCATGATACATCTGATGGGGGCGGCTTTGCCGCCCCGTCGTCATTCCCCAATCCTTGTGAGTGAGATGGGAGGACCACTATGCGTTTCAGAGTGAGGCAAATTGTTCGATTGAACACCTTGTTACGAGCCCAAGATCTTTCGATCTTTTTCCCCTTAGCCATGTCGTTTGCCCTGCTCTATTTCTTACCCGTATCTACCTATGCCGGTAATCCTTCAGAAATGCCAGGGGAATCATCTAAGCGGCAATCCGACCCTTCACAACTTCAACAGCTTCACGCCCATTGGGATTACCTGGGAGTCGAAGGCCCGGCCCACTGGGGAATGCTGAGCGAACAATACATGACATGTGAAACCGGGCACCGGCAATCCCCGGTTAATATCACCATGGCCCATCACGGAGAACACCACCAGAAACTGGTGTTTCATTATCAAACCTCGCAACTCCACGAGATGAATAATGGCCATACTATCCAGGTTTCCCACGTCTCCCAATGCCGGGTTGATCTCAATAACCGAACCTATAAACTCCGGCAATTCCACTTCCACGCGCCAAGCGAGCACCATATCGAGGGCCAAACCTTTCCCATGGAGATGCACTTAGTCCATCAAGATCGAAGGGGGCATATCTTGGTGATTGCCGTGATGATGAAAACCGATACCCCGGAACCGGTTCTGAGCAAACTGTGGAAATGGTTACCGAATCAAATCGGGCGTGAAGTCTCGGTTCCTTTAGATTTGAGCTTGAACGATCTTCTCCCCACGAACACCCACCATTACACCTATTCCGGGTCCCTGACTACCCCGCCCTGCACCGAGGGCGTGCAATGGATCGTCCTTAAGGAACCGATGCACGTGGCTGCACAAGATGTCGAACGATTCGTTCAGATCATCGGGGAAAATGCCCGTCCCATTCAACCTTTGGGTGGGCGCCCCATCGACGAGGATTAATTGAGATTGCCCTTTCGCACACTGACGACCACACCACCTAATGAGCATTCAACTCAAACGTGTCTATGAGCCGGCTTTACCTTCTGACGGGCGAAGAATATTGGTCGAACGGCTCTGGCCGCGTGGCGTGAAAAAAGAGGCTGCCAAGATTGCCGTGTGGGCCAAAGAGGTGGCCCCCACCACCGCTCTGCGCCAATGGTTCAATCATGATGTCTCCAAATGGTTGGAGTTTAAACGGCGATATTTTGCCGAGCTTGATGAAAAACCTGAGGCCATTTCATCCCTTCTTCGAGGCACAAAACAGAAACGCATCGTCACCTTCGTGTTTGCATCCAAAGAGGAAACACATAACAACGCCGCAGCCCTGAAAGAGTACCTGGAAACTCGAGTTTAGCATCCTGAATCTATCCCGTCCGGTTCATCAAGGCCTTCACCACTGTTGGGCGTGCTTCTTCATTCATGTCCCTTTGATATCCCTTGCGACGAGACCGTCATTCCCTTGCTCGTGCGTTCCTACCCCTAGTCCGAGAAAAGAGACCTTGGTTCTCCATTCTGTGATTTTCTCGTGAATCGCAAGTTTTGCCTCTTTCACCACTCGATATGGGCAGGGTAGAATCGACCCAGAGGTGAGATTGCTCATTTTCCCGTCCGGATCTTCAGCATTCACGCGCGCATCGTTTTGACTCTAAAAAGCCGTTAGTCTTCCATGACGCACATCCATAGGAGAGTCTTATCACGATACATTGTGTAGCCTTGAGGGTGGCCTCTGCGTTGCTCCCTCTGGTCGTCTGGCCAGGCTGGAGTTCTCCCCCAATGGCCCAAACCCTCGAATCCCCGCATTTCCATTCACACGTTCAAGTAAGGGGTGGTACCCCATCGACCCCTCCCCGAACGAAAGAAGGACTATCTCCTGAATCTGGCCTAGAACCCCTATCGACGCTCGGGGGTAAGGTTGTGGAAGACCTCGAATATATCCTCACGTCTCCCTTACGAATTGATACCCGGAGTGCTTTGATCCTGGGTAGTGTGGGGGCAGGAATCGGGGGGTTCATGCTGTTCGACGACGAGATCCGTGATGCCTTTCAGGACAATCGTAGGTCCACCAGAGATGACATCGCCAATGCCTTGGAGATCGCTGGCTCTTCCTATACCTTTTTTGCCGGGCATTTGGGTCTGATCGCCGGAGGGCTATGGTTTAGAGAGAATAAGGCAGGAGACAAGCTCCTTCGCGCAGCCCTCGTGAGTCTGGAGGCCCAGGTATTTACCGAAGCCACCGCTGGCTTTATCAAGATCGCCGCCGGGCGACGACGCCCCAATCATGATCGCGGAACTTACTCGTTCGCCCCTTTCCAGGACTTTACGTTCGATCGGTCATTTCCCTCCAGTCATACGGCTCGGGCCTTTGCGGTGGCCGCCGTGTTCTCCGAATATTATCCCCAACCGGTTCCCTTTCTCACGTACTCGGCTGCCGCGCTTATCGGCCTCTCCAGGATCTACCTGGATGAACATTTTTCTTCGGATGTCTTTGCGGGGGCTGCGTTAGGTCTGGCCATGGGGAAGGCCCTGAGCTGGCATCATCAACACAACCAAGGCGGGTGGATGGTCCTTCCCATGTTTGCGGGGAAGCGAGGGGGTTTCGGCCTCACCCTTCACGTTCCTTTTTGACTATGCAAGGAGTATTAAAAACCATTGCGGAATTTTTAGACATTCTTTTACCATGAAGGTTTTCAAGATGGGCGCTGTGCCGTCCCATTAGGATCCAGCCCAATCCCTTATGAACCCCCTCTTCCTTTTCCTCACACTTGCTCTCACCCTGTTGACCCATAGTGGGTGTGCCCACACGAAATCCGAAGACGTCCCAAGCCAACCCACCACCTCCCAAGAGAAGGACGCCCTCGAACGGGTCGACGAAGTGGAGCCCCCGGATCTCCGTCCTGTGGATGAGGAAGATAGCTGGTATTATCGAATTCTTGCCGCCCCCCAATACCTATGGGATGGCTTCACGTACCCGATCAAAAAGATGAGCATTTTCTATGAACAGGTGGATTTGCTCGAGCGCGCGTTAGATGTGTTCCTCAATGAAGAACGAACGGGCGGAATCGTCCCGAGGTTTGAATTTGGAGGAGCCATCGGAGCCGGGGTGGGCTTGACCGCTTTCCATAATGATCTCTTCCGGCAAAGGAAACAAATTCGTGCCTCGTATTTGTTCGGGTTTTTGGAAAATCACGCGGGAGAATTTTTCTACAAAGACCCTGCTCTCCTGGGTTCGGATATTTCTCTCGAGACCAATCTTCTGGGTCTTGACGTTGACCGAGGCCGATTTTTTCCCGGCGGCAACCGCGCCCCTAAAGCACGGGAGGGAGGCCGAACGAATTTCGAATTGGATGAAATCTCGGGAGATTTTAAAGTTGGCACCCCGGTGGTCGGCCACCTTAAAGCGTTTTTCGTGGGACGCGGCTTCTTTGCCGAGGCTAAAGAGGGAAAAGGGCGCGATATCCCTTCTACCATCCCTGGCGTGGGTTCCTCACTCATCGCGCTGGAGGTAGGCCCTCGCGTGACGTATGACTCCCGGGAAAGCCCCTTTCGGCCTTCAAACGGGTGGTTGCTCGACACCTCCTTTTCCTATACCAATCAGTTGGACGGTCATGAGTTCGAATATTACGGGTACACCGCGGAAGTGCAGCGGTATATCTCGGTTTTCCGTGGGGATCGGGTGTTGGTCCTGCGTGGATATCTGGCCAAACTTCATTCCTTCGAGGACCGTTCGATTCCCTTCTATGAGTTAAATCAGTTGGACTTGAATCACGGGTTGCGCGGTTACGAACGGGGACGATGGTTTGATGAAGGGGCCCTCCTCTTTAACGTGGAATGGCGCTATCCGGTTTGGGCGCAAACGGAGGGTTCCCTCTTCGTGGATGCGGGCCAGGTGTTCAATGACTATCGGGACTTAAACACCCGGACTTTCCGGCTTTCCGTCGGCGGGGGGTTCCGCTTCGTGACGAAACAAGATTTCTCCTTTAGGGTTCAAGTGGCGGGAAGTGAAGACGGATTCCAGCTCCTGCTCAGAGGCGATGTGGAATATCAACGGCAACGAGGAACGTTCCTTGGTGGTCTCTAAGGACACGACACAAGCCATGATGAGAAAGCCTCTCCCAACTCCCACGCATCCCCTCAGTCTGCTTCCAGGCAGGACTAGAGGGAGTCGTCCGCCTTGGAATTTCTTTCTCCACGGCGTCATCAGCTGGTTCTTGCTCCTGTGTTGTCTCCTTTTCGGGGGATGTTATAACCAGGTTGACCTTACCCGTCCCAACGTGTGGGAAGCCGATGATCGGCGGCCGATTCCCGAGCCAGAAGAAGAGACCGAAGGACAATGGTTTATCTGGGATGGTGCCCACAAGATGATTTTTTATCGGGTAGGAGAGCTCTTTAATTTGGGTCGCTCGTTTCGAACGCTGGGAACATGGGTTGGGTTGGCCGATCCCATGGAGGCCGGCAACGTGAATGGGTTCGACGAGGTCCCCAATTCCACCTGGTTCACCAACCGCCAGGCGATTTCCCCTCTTTCTCAGGATGAATTGGGGCGTGGTCCCACCACCGGGAACCCTCCCGATCCAAACGGTCAATGGACGGTTATCAGCGCCAAAGAGAGCCTCGGCTCCACTCCAGGATTCGTCATCCGTGATTCCAAGGGTGATGTGTACTTGATTAAATTCGATTCTCCCCTGAATCCCGAGATGACCACGGCCTCGGAAATGATCACACCTCGGTTCCTGCATGCCGCTGGGTATAACGTCCCCGAACACTACCTGGTTCGAGTCCTTCCCGACCAAATTATCGTGGACCCCAAAGCCAGGGTGCGTGGCAAATATCGAAAACGAAGAACGATGACTGCGGAGGACATTCAAGCCATCCTCGAACGGGTCCCTCATCGGCCGGATGGCACGATCCGGGCGGTAGCCAGTAAATTTCTCCCCGGCATCCCCAAAGGCCCCTTTCTCTACGAAGGGAAACGCCCGGATGATTCTAATGATCGCATTCGCCACGAGAATCGCCGGGAACTTCGTGGCTTGGGCGTCATCGCCGCTTTCTTGAACCATACCGACACCAAAGCCGCGAACGCCTTGGATATGTATGATCCGGAAACTCGGTACATCACACATTATCTCATCGATTTTTCTTCTACTTTAGGAGCCGATAATGCCGACCCTCAACTCTTTCGGTATGGGAACGAATATTTTCTGGATTTTGCCACGGTGGGCCGATCAACCGTATCGTTGGGGGCCTATGTCAAACCTTGGGAAGTTCCTCTTCCCATGGCCTATCCTTCGGTTGGGTACTTCAATGCCGAATATTTCGATCCTTCCCGCTGGCGCCCGACCTTCCCCAATCCGGCCTTTTTGCGAATGACCTTGCGGGATGCCTATTGGGCCACCAAAATCGTGACGGCCTTTAGCGACGAAGACATTGAGACCATCGTCCACACCGGGCAATTCACTGACCCTCGAGCCGAACGGTACGTGAGCTCTATTCTAAAGAAACGTCGAGACAAGCTGGGGACGTACTACTTCAACTTGATCAATCCACTGGATCATTTTGTCCTCCATACGGATTCATCCGGGGGACAGACTCTCTCCTTCGACAATTTAGCCCTCAAGTATGGGTATGCCCCCACCCAGGAAGCCACCTATCGCTACAGCATTCGACGTCACGTTTCTTGGGGTCACGATTCCCTGCTTCTCACAGAAATGACGACGGACACCACTCAGATTTCTTTGGATAGAGCTTTTCTCCAATATTGGCGGGAACGAACTCCGAGTGCCACACAAACCGACGCTCATCCTTCTTCTATCTATATCACTATCCATACGAGTTATGATGGAGGAGAACATTGGAGTACAGGTGTCAACACCTACCTTCGATTCAACGTGGAATCGAAGAATTTTGAGATCGCGGCTATTCAACGAGAAACCTAAAGACGGGAAACCGCTACGAGAATGTCTTTTCGAGCCTGTTTCATGAAACACAAGAGTGACAAACTTGTAGGGATGTTGATGTGCTTGCTGTTCTTCCTGGAAGTAGGCTGTGCCGTACAATTAAAGCCCGTCGTCCATACGGTCCCGTACCAGTCGGAGGTCGTCTGTGTGGCCGAGAACCAAGATTGCCCTTGGGATCGATTGGAACAACAAGCCACGTTCTCGGCCCTCGTGAATTGTCTCTTATCAGGGGCTACGGTTCTCCTCAATGTCAAAGAACCTCTCGATGAAGAAAAGAGCCAGGCCATCATGGTCCCCACGGCCCCTCACCATGGGTACGAAACGATTGATTCCGTCGGTACCGGAGATCCCTGTGCGTCACAAGAACGGTCCTGTTTGGTATCCAGTCGTTCCGATAATGTCTCCACCTGGGCGGGATGTGGGTCGGAGCCGTTGGGAGAAGAAAATTTCCGAGGTGGGGATACTTTGGCCCAGGCCGACCTGATTGAAGGGTCCACGGTCGTCACGGGTCATTTAAGGGACTCCACGGATACGTTTCGTTCCCCGGATGGGCTGGAGGGTCCTGATCGATTCTTTCGATTCACCCTCACAAAAAAGACCCCTGTAGAAATCGCGGTGGGCGTAAATACCTCCGAATGGTCTCCTACGAAAGGACACCGGGCTCCTTGGCAACCTGGGCTCTTTCTTCTGGCAGCTGATGGGCGTACGATTCGAGAAGGAGAAGTATGGCGGGCCGGGGTCACCTACCTTCTTCCCCTTGACCTCGAGTCGGGAACGTATTATCTGATTGTCGATAGTTCCCCTCGAGAATTGGCCAGAGGGAATGGACAATTTCGCCTGTATCTGGGGTTGAATGAACACCATATGGGACCGGTTCTCTCACCCTAGATTCCCGGTTGGGGTCTTGAAAAATGAGCCTGAGGGCTCGTCACCATAATTGAGGGTCCCCTCTTCTTTCGTTCCTAGGGTAGGACCCTCATTCATTGATAGTTATGACACAGCAGGGAGCAAGCCCAAAGGGAAGACTCGAATAACAACTGAGCATCTCGGATATGTTGACCACCATCGAAAAAGTTCTCTTTCTTCAACATGTCGATATTTTTTCGGAAATCTCGACGGAGCAGATGGCTTATCTGGCCGCCGTCGTCGAGGAAAAATCCTTTTCCAATGATATGGATATTTACCGAGAACAGGATCCTGCCGACGCCATTTATCTTGTCTTGGAGGGAAAAGTCCACCTGCACCGGAACGGCAGTGATATTGCCATCATCGGGCCTAAGGAAGCGTTTGGGACCTGGGCTCTATTCGATGAAGAACCCCGAGTAGCCACCGCCACGACCTTGGAAGAGACCCACCTTCTTCGATTAGGGCGAGAGGCCTTCATCGACTTGCTTTCCGACCACGTTCAGATCACCCAAGGGGTGCTTCGAGCCCTGACAAAGCGATTACGAGGGTTGATTGGAGATCCCTCAAAGAAGGAAAGGCCTTGATGAGAAAGGTATCGACCTCATGAACGTCCGCGATAGCACCAAAGGGAACTGTGAGCATTCTGTCGATATGCTCCAAGCGGTGCTGGATACCGTGGGTGAAGGGATCATCGCGATTGATTCTTCGAGCCGGATTGTCCTCGTCAACAAAGAAGTCCAAAATATTTGGGGCTATTCCCAGGAAGAACTGATCGGGGAGAGCATTCATCTCCTTATGCCTGAGTCCTACCGCCAAGCACATTCTGAGGGATTACAGCGTTACCTAAAAACCGGAGTACCTCATGTCATCGGTCAACGGGTCGAAATGGAAGGGCTCAGAAAGGACGGGTCCCGGTTTCCATTGGAAATCCGTATGGCCGACACGATCGTGGGCGATGAACGCCTCTTTACGGCAGCCGTCCGCGATGTTTCGGATCGCAAGGGCGTCGAAAAGAGGTTGGCCCAACGCCGTCAGGTGGAAGACTTGATCGCCTCCATTTCGACCAAGTTCATTAACCTCCCCTCCAACGAAATTGATTCAGGTATCAACGATTCCCTGAGTGCGATCGGGCAATTGACCGGTGTCGATCGTCCGTGGGTCGCCTTACTGTCCGAAGACAAACACACGCTCCACTTTACGCATGAATGGTGTGCGGAAGGCATCGCTCTCACTCATCATAGTCTTCCTCCCATGCCGGTCGATCGTATTCCCTGGTCTATGGCGCAGTTTGAGCGGATGGAATCGATCTACATTCCTCGGGTCGCGGACCTGCCATCTGAGGCAAAAGTCGAACGAGAGAACTTTCAAGCATTTGGGGTCCAATCCGTCTTGATGGTGCCCATCATTTACCGCCGCACCTTAATGGGCATTGTGTCCTTTGATTCAGTTCGTTCGGAAAAAACGTGGTCGAAAGACGATATGGCGCTATTGCGAATTATGGGTGAAATCTTTGCCAATGCCCTCGAACGGAAAGAAACGGAGGAAGCCATCGAATGCCTGATGCGCCGGAATGAGTTAATCCTCCGGTCAGCTGGAGAGGGAATTTACGGTGTCGATTTAAACGGCATAACGACGTTTGCCAACCCCGAAGCGGCTCGTATGATTGGGTGGTCGGTGGAGGAGCTGATCGGCCAACCTCAACATGCCATTCTCCACCACACCAAATCTGAAGGAATCCCCTACCCAAAGGAAGAATGTCCTATTTACAAGGCGTTCCGAGACGGCCTCGTGCATCATGCTGAGGATGAGGTGTTTTGGCGTAAGGACGGGAGCAGTTTTCCCGTTTCTTACACGAGTACCCCGATTCGGGAAGAGGGAAAAGTCGTCGGAGCGGTGGTGACCTTCCGAGACATTACCGAACGGAAGCGGGAACAAGCCATATTGGAAAATTCAATTTCTCAGCTGAGTGCGACACTTGATTCCACCACGGATGGCATATTGGTGACCGATCGAAACGGGCGTATCGTGAACTTCAACCAGAAATTCGTGGAAATGTGGGAATTACCATCAACCTTGGAAGTCTCCCAGGATCATGTCCAAACCATGGAGATGGTGCTTAATCAACTTCAGGACCCCACCCGCTTTACCCAACGTCTGAAGGATATCTATGGCGAATCCGACGTGGCGAGCTGTGATGTGATTGAGTTTAAAGATGGACGGGTGTTTGAACGGTATACCCAGCCCCAACGAATTGGCGGCAAAAGCGTGGGTCGGGTTTGGAGCTTACGGGATGTGACCGCTCGCAAACGTGTAGAAGAAGCCCTTCAACAAGCCTATAACGAATTAGAACAGAAGGTGGAAGAACGGACGAAAGAACTTCGCCAAAAACAGGCCCAGCTCGTTCAAGCCGAAAAAATGGCCTCCTTGGGTCAACTCGTGGCAGGCGTGGCCCATGAAATCAATACGCCTCTGGGAGCCTTAAAAAGCAACATCGATGTGTTCACCCGATCCGTCGAAAAGATTCAACATCTGCTGCTCGACCCCAGGATGCCCCAGGAATTTCGAGAATTGGCTGACATGTCCCAACACTTGACCCGGCTCGAAACTTTGAACACCCACAATCAAACGGCCATCGATCGCATCGTCATGATCGTCAGCAGCCTACGAAAATTTGCCCGACTCGATGAAGCCGAATTAGATGAAGTCGACATCCACGAAGGATTAGAAAGCACGCTTATTCTTGTGCAACATGCTCTGAAGAATCGTGTCGAGGTTGTGAGAGATTATGGTGAGCTCCCCCTCGTCAAGTGCTACCCCAACCAGCTCAATCAGGTTTTCATGAATTTACTCATTAATGCCAGTCAGGCGATCGAGAGAAAGGGACAAATCGTTGTTCGCACCCGTCGACAACACGATTGTGTTTCTGT
This sequence comes from Nitrospirales bacterium, assembly GCA_965223495.1. Lineage (GTDB taxonomy): Bacteria > Nitrospirota > Nitrospiria > Nitrospirales > UBA8639 > Nitrospira_E. The sequence continues at coordinate 3,359,927 of OZ245001.1, forward strand.
CGAGATTCGTGATACGGGAAAAGGGATCCCTCAGGCTAACCTTCAGAAAATTTTTGATCCTGGATTCACCACGAAAGGGTCCGGGGTTGGGACGGGGCTTGGCCTCTCGATTGTCTACCAAATCATGAAGGACCATAAGGGGAATATAGAAGTGGAGAGTGAGTTGGGACATGGAACAAATTTCAGGATAATCTTGCCCATTTCATGATACAGTTGGCCTTGGGGGAGCCGGACCCAATACGGATCCTTCACCCTGACCTGACAAGGAGACCAGACCCATGCCCGATGAAGAAGCCAAACCTACCGTGGTGATCGTCGATGACGACGAACTCGTCCTGACTAGCCTACAGGCTTTCCTGGATTTAGAAACACCCTACCGCACGATCACCTTTACGTCTGCCAACCAAGCACTTCAGCACATTCGGGATCACGAGGTGGATCTGATCATCTCCGACTATCTCATGCCTGAAATGGACGGCATTACCTTTCTCAGTCAGGTGCGGGAAATGAAACCGGATGTGCCTCGGATTATTCTCACGGGATATGCGGATAAGGAGAACGCCATTAAAGCGATTAATCAGGTTGGTTTGTTTCAGTATATTGAAAAACCCTGGTCAAATGATGATTTACGGGTTATCGTTCGCAACGGCCTGGAGAAAATGCAGCTTCTCAAGAGGCTTCAGCAAAAAATCAATGAGATTAATCAAGCTCACGCAGAGCTCCAGTCTCTCAATCAAGAAATCGTCAGAGCGTTTGCCTAATCGTACCACGAAACTCTGTTTTTCTAGGCCATTACAACCAGCGTCTGAAGGGCCTGTGTCCCTATCTCCCTTCCCGCACCACCAGATGAGCCGTTTCGCGAACGATCGGATCCTCGTCCTGGCTCGCCTCTTTGGCAAAATGCCCGGAGTCTTGTTGGCCAGGATCCATGAGGGAATACAGCGCACAGGCCTTGAGCCATGGATCTCTGCCTTCCATCAACGTCGTCAACGCCTCCTCTCGATTGGCGATTCGTAATCCGAATAGTTCTTCCCCCGTTCGAATCAAATGTGTCTCCGGGACTCCATCGATGATGGGGAAGAGGTACCGCTTCGAATGATTTTTGACGACACTATCTATGAATTCAATGGCGCTGGCTCGCACTCGCTGTTGTTGACTCACGAACGCACAATAGGCGCTATATATATCCTTGGCTGGATACGACAACCCTAATAGCCGAAATATCATTTCAATATTCCTGGTCATTCTTTCCCGTATAGCTCTCACGAGAAGATTCCCGGCATCTGCATTCTGAGATACCTGGGTGACATGAAGAACCTGTAGGTTTTCATAGTAAGACCGCGTTTCGGCTCTCAACCATTCCTCGATTTTTTGGGGATCAAACTTCAGGTGCGCATGTTGCGTTCGTAATTTATTTAAGGCTTTCATGACGGGATAGCACAAAACATGATGGACATTTTCGAAGGACTTCATCAGGACCTCCACAGCCTCTTGCTCGGGAATGGAGGACAATACCCTTGGGATATTCATACGAACTGAAAGAGGCACGGTTTCATCCGTGACATAGTCGTACAGCGTCCCCAGTATGTGCGTTCCATAGGCCGCCAGGGCACACCTGGCCTCCGAGCGGTATCGAGTGACGGACAGCTGTGCGATGAGCCACGGGACGAATTGACGATCTCTTAGGCGACCTGCGCTTCGGATGACGGCCTGGGTCACACGGGGGGAGGGGTCTTCTCGAAGATTCATGAGAAACGGAACAACCCAAGGGGCCCTCAAGGTTCCTAATCCCTCAACTACCTGCATTCGAAGGTCCTCTGATCCATTTCCATCACCTGAAACTAATCCTTCGATCACTTCAGGGGTGATCAACACTTGCTCCTCACGAGAGCCGGATTCGGCTATGTGGGCGACCGTCGCAGCCTGTACCCGAGGGTCTGCATGATTGAGCCATTCACGAACCCGTGTCGGATTGCGTTCCCGGTCACCGGTTAACAGGAAGGATACCGCTTCACGCCTTACCCGAGGATCTTGATCTTTTATCAATTCCTCCACGCCAGTTATGGGCAGGCGAGATCGTTGCTTGTTCAGTAATTGTAGAGCTTTATACCTCACCTCAGGGGATGAGTGTCTCAGCAAGGGTTGAACGGCCGTCACCAGGTCTACATGTTCGACCGAGGCGAGCATTTCGAGTGCATATATCAATGACCGCTCATTTGAACTCTGAAGGGTTTCCAGAAGAGCATCCACGGTGCTCGCTTCGGTAATATCCATCTTGAGTTCCCTTGGGTCTAATTCCCGTCGTCTTAGGGCTTTTCTGAAGGCACTCACATACTCCCGACGAGCGAGAACCGTTAACACCACCCATATGATCAGCACCGGGAGAATCGCTAAACTGATTTGCCGTAGTGAAAGGTCCAGCCACACGGTGAAGATCAGGAGCAGTCCACCACCTATACCTCGAAACATCCTGTCCCAAAACATATCGATGAAGACTTTGGTCCGTTTTTTCACTTCGACGGGAAGTGGGAGAAATAACAGTTCACGTCCGGTTTTATCGATGGAATACCGAAAACTCCCATCCATCCCCCGAAGCAGAACTCCCATCCACAGGCCGGGCATGATCACCATCCCGATAGATCCAACGAGGAGGCCCACCGGAAGAAAGCGAATGGCTCCACCCACTCCAAACACCCGCAAAATCCGGTAGGTTAAAAAAGACTGAATGAAGAGGGACACAATACTCAGCCGACTGTAAAACGTCCCAAGAAATCCAGTGAGTTCCTCTTTTTCAGGAAAGGCTTCCACCGAGACGGTTTTGAATTGGAAATCCACGAATGTCGCCATCAGCATGCCCATCGAAAGAATCCCAACGATGTAGGTCAGCTGCTTGGACCCACGAATGGTGCGGATCATTTGAGAAAAGGATTCCCGACTTTCTTCTTCGACAGAGAAACGTGACCAGCTCAGGCCACTTTCCTGCTTTTTTACCAACCCGATGGCATTGAGAATCAGCACACAACAACCCAGGAGCCCCATACAGGCGAAGAGCAGATTTTCTGTCGATACTCCAAAATGTCGAACGATTAGGCTGGTCACTTCCCCACCCGTCATCGCCCCTAGGATTCCCCCTAAATTTAAAAACCAAAAGACTCGTTTCGCTTGGGCGGGATCAAAGATGGTGTTTGCGAGAAGCCAAAACTGGGACGTTCCCAGTACGGCATAGATACTGACCCAAATATAGAACACAAAGTAAACCCAGCTTTGGTCTAACTCAATCAACCATCGCAAGAAAAAAAGATTGGCGATAAGGATCACGAGTGTGACATTCATCACTCGCGTCAACGAATAAGACCGGGCAGATCGGGAGTACAGGGTCGTCACGGGAGCCACGATCAGCGCGATTAAGATAAAAACCAACGGAAGTTGTTCAGGTCCTAATCGAACTAAAAAAAGGCTGTCTCTGGCGGGTTTGAGGAAATAATAGGTGATGAGAATCACATAATAGTAGGCAAACATGAGGGTGACCAAAATCCCTTCACCCTTTCGAATGTCTACGATGGAAGACAACAGGCGCTTCATCTCAGGAATCCTGAGGAAAATTTCCTTTTTGATTCAAAAATTCCGTAAAACCTTTGGTTTACCATGTAATGATCGCTCTGAGATCGGATAGGCCATTTGGAAGTCATTACCCCTTCTTAACAAGGTCATTTTCAATCAGCGCCTTTGCTGCTCGTTTCGCAACTTGAGCCGCCTTTGACTGTTTCGAAACTTGCGCGGTCACGATCGCCCCTTCCAACAAGAGTGCTAATTCCTCGGTTAAGCGATCCACCTCCGTCACCCCAGCCCGAACACACAATTCACGAATATACGCTTTCATGAGATTCTTATATTCTTTACAGACCTTTCGGATGGGTGCGTTATCTTCGGAATATTCCCCTACGGCATTGATAAACATGCATCCATAAAAATTATTCTGCTTAAACCACGTTTCCGCGACATCAAAAACCGCCAGCAACCGACCCTTGGGGGTTTTGGCTGCTCCTTCCACTCGACGCATAAATTCATTGCGAAAGAGACTATCGTAATGATGAAGAACGGCAAGAACTAATTCCTCTTTCGAGCGAAAGTGGGTATACAGAGTTTTTTTGGTCACACCCGATTGCTCCACGATTGAATCCACGCCCGTCGCATGAAACCCATTTCGGGCAAATAGCTTCAAGGCCGTCGTGATCAATTGCTCTCTTTTCGACCCCATACGTGGTTTTCGTTTCATCAGGGTGCTCATTTTCGCATTTCTTTACTTTGGGGGAAACACCTTGGACAGCATCTCAAAAAATTCCTGGCTGGAAGGCCGAGGGATCCACCGGGGAGAACACTCCTGCTCTCCTTTCTTCATTAACTGATTTTCCGCAGGACCTTTTGCTCAGGTTTGTCGCAGATGTCACGGAAAACGGGGAATGCTACTTGCGGTGGATGGCCACAAGACGGCCAATCATTTCGGCGGGAAGATTTTGAGGGGGAGAAACCAGATCGATTCGTGAGCCAACACCCTGTACGAGTTTCAAGCCTTCTAAGGTTCGAACCACACCTTTCACACGTAGCGCCTTTAATTCTTTAAGTTGTTCCAACAATTGGTCGGCCTTGATATCCGAAGGAATGGCAATTTCTTGCGAGACGAATTCTTCATGCGTGTGAGGTATGGATTCCAGCGTGGATGACCTATTTTTGGCAAACCTTGCGGATGTGCTAGGTGGGAAAACTACAGCACTATCAATTTGCCCCTGTGTGCTCTTGAGAACAGGAGTTCCCGGGGCCATTTCTTGAAGCACCCCTTCCAGGGGGCCAATTTGTTGGGGACCCACTAAATCGATTTTATTGAGAACTAACAAATCTGCGGAAGACACCTGCTGCTCGAAGGTTCCTTCTAAATCCCGCCCTTCGGCAACTTGCTCGGCGTTCGCGATGACCACGGCCAGACTTTCTCCCACCCATTCTGTTACCGGTTCACGCCAAAACGTCACGAGGGTTTCAAACGGCAATGCCACCCCGGAAGTCTCGACCACCACCCGATCCGGACGAATGGTCTCCCATAACGATTGCAGAGTTTCCAATAATTCATTGGATAATTGACAACAGACACACCCGCCCTCCAATTCCACATATCCCGGCCCTCCTTCTTCCTGCAACAGCGCCTGATCAATTCCCAATTCCCCGAATTCATTCGACACCACGGCCAAGCGAAGACCTTGTTGCTGTGCATCGGTGATCAAATGTTTGACGAACGTGGTTTTCCCTGCGCCCAAGAATCCTGAGACGACCAGTGCGGGCACCCCGAGTGTGGGAGAAAGATTCTGGGTGGAAAAAGATGTTGGGTTGGAATCGTTCATACCGGGAAAGGTGAACCAGGGAGCACTATTCCTCTATGGCTGAACCCTCTCATCGAGGAAGGATTTCATACACTAATTGCACCGTCCCACGTACCGTGATTTCTCCCGCGGAAATCAAGGGATCTCCTTCACCCATCGTCGCCATGGCCATCCCCGCTCTTTGATACCGCCTGTCCGGAGCCATGACCGACACTCCTCTTTCCATGACTTTCATTAAACGGGTCAGCCGGATGTTTAACGTTTTGGCCAATGTGGCTGCTTTGGCTTGAGCTTTTTCTGAAGCCTTCTTTAGTACCTGTAATTTATACGGCTGCTCATCCTGTATTCCCCACGACACGCCGGAAAATCGATTGGCCCCCGCTTTGATCACCTGATCAACCACGTTTCCGACAATCTCGAGATTATGGATCTCCACGTTAACCTGGTGAATGATCCGATAACCGATGATTCGAGGGATTGTGCTTTCGACCACCCGGTTCGAAGGCCGACGAGGCGGCTTGGGATACTGGGGGATCACGTTCAAGGATGTCGTTTGGATTCGATTTGAAGGAATCCCTAGGGTTTGACAGGCCTTAAACACTTTTGCCATACGCTCGTTATTTTCCCCCTGCACGTCCGTTAATCTTGGCCCGATCGTTTCCACCGCAAAACTGACTATGGCCTTGTCGGGTGGCACATGTATTTTCCCCTCCGCGGAAACCGTGAGCCTCGGATCATCTTCCTCATGGTCATGAGCCCAACCGAAATTGGGCACCAGCAACCCAATCACCAGAATCATCCCGCCCATTGCTCGTGGAAAAATCGTGCTGTTCCTCATTGACAAACCCCTTATTGGTTCCTGAGAATGCCCCTTACCATGACCACTCCTCAACTTACACCTTCTTCAGAAATCCCTGACCGCTTATGCACATGGTGCCAAACCACCATGAAAAAACGGGTCGTGGGGGAAGGCCGTTTTATCCACTACACCTGCCCTCAATGTATCTTTCAGCATACGTCCAAGGTCCCTCAACCCTCCGCCTAGAGACCTGCTCATAACCTCTGTCCCCCCCCGTCCGGGAATGGCCTTGAATTACATTAGAGAAACCGGGAAATCCTCTCCTTTGCAGTCCCATGAAAGAGGTTCATTTCTGTCGAGGGGTGTCTTTTCGGGGGTTTTTGCCAGACAATCATCCCCTTGCCTCATGAGGACATGACATCCTTCCCCCCTCAAAATATATTCGAGACGATTCGAGTTCCTCCCACCCAGGTCCCGATGATACTTCCAATCGTGGGAAGCAAGAAGGCTAAAAAAACTCGAAGGAGTCGGCTTTTCCACCAACGACCCGGAATGGCAATATCTTCAGCCACCGTTTGAAAATCACGAACCAGTGGAGGTTGGAGGTACGCTTGCACAAAGGCCGTCACATACCCTACCCCTATCACCGGAGTCAGACTGGTAAAGGGTGCGGCCAAAAAGGCCGTGACAGTGGTGAGAGGATGGGCCATGGCTAAGAGCCCTCCCAATCCGCTGGGAATTCCGTTTGCTAAAACCCAAAATAACGCATTTTCTCCTGCTGCTTCCGGTCCCTTTTGCCACCCAATCAGAAGGATCGAGCCCACGATGAGAGCGGGAATACTCCATCCGATGGCTTTCCAGATGGGCGAAACCGGAGGAATGTATTCCAATTCCTCTAAGACGACAGGTTCCTGATGGTTCACCGTTCGGCAAATCCCTTCCACATGCCCGGCCCCGACGACGGCGACGGTTCGGGTGCCCGGAGCATCCAAGATTTTTTTGGCCAAAAAATGATCACGTTCATCAATGAGGACTTCCTTGAGCGTCGGAACCTCTTTTCCCAACTCCTTCATCATCTCCGTTAGGACATCCTGTTTTTTGAGATTGCGGATCTCGTCTTCCGATACTTCGGTCGTGTCGAAGATACTCAACAAGAGGGAAGACATCAAAAGACTTTTTCTGAAAAACGGCGTGTTTCTCCAGGCTCGACGCATGGTCACCCGCACATCCCGATCCCCGAGAATCACCGGAATATTATGTTTCTCCGCCATGCGAATAGCTTCCAGCATCTCGGTACCAGGCATGACCCCTAATTTGTCCCCCAACCGTTTTTGGAATGAGGCCAAGACCAGGTTGGCCATTAACGTACTTAATTGTTGTCGGCGGATAATCTCCTTGAGGTCCAGGGATTCCCATCGATTGGGATGAGAAATGGCCTCATACCGTTTCTCATCTAACTCCACACACACCCCATCGGGATGTTCTTGTTCAACGACCAGTTTGACCAATTCCACCGACTCCTGGGAGACGTGGGCGGTTCCGACCAATATGATCGTTTTTTCCTCTACGGTTAACACCGTCACATCCGACTCATAGTGCCCGAAAAGGGTGCCAGGAGGCTGTGAAGGGGAGGAAGATGAATGATCCGAATGTTCCATATACCTACCTTGCCATACTTAAGAATTACCCTGTCAATCGGGATTCTTGGGTCTTAGTCAGAAATTTGATATTCTTTATTACCTGTATAACCCACCATTACCAATTGAACCCCCAGAGCGCAAGTGTCGTTAGAAGTACAGCCCCCGTTCCAACAATCATCCGTCTGGATTTGGGCCAGTGCCGATGGGACCCGATGGCGCATTACTCATACACCAAATGGCATATGGTCCTGTCCCATCGGACTTGGAGGGAAACGTGTGGGGGCCTGGATCGCAGGGCTTCCGCCAAGCTTGGATTCTTGGCCCGACACCATCAAACAGGAATAATGAACGGATTGAACCGCCCAACCCAGAATCGAGTCTCCGTGAGGGGTTGGCCTTGTTTCTGTTCGTCCCCTTTACAGGTCGAGTAAGAAATTGACGTTATCTCCCCCAAATGATTTGACCGTTCCCTCAATGACTTTTTGATTATCCGAATACACCCATACGGCAACATCCGTTAACCCGGTTAACCGTTTCATCTGTTGCATCAACACCAACACAATTTTCCTCCCACGCTCCCGATCGGCGGACAGGCGATGAAAGAACGGTTCAGTCACATGAAGTTGGAGAAGATGCCCCTTAACTTGGAGGTCGGTAATCTCAGGGTTTTGGCCCATCTGTCCTTTAATGGCCTCGGCGATGTCTTGATCACTTTTGGGTTTATCCACGAAAAACTTTGTCCTGATCTACGATGGTTGAAGTGATTTTTTGATCTTCATGGGATGGGTTGCGTCGCCTCCTCCAACCATATTCGAGTCTCACCCTCGATTTGGTCATTCAGTTTTTCCCAGACCTGGGCATGGTAAGTGTTGACCCATTCACGCTCGTGATTGTTTAACATCGTTGGTGCGATTAAAGTCCGATCAAACGGGACGACCGTCAAGGTTTCAAAAGCCAAAAATTGACGGGTGGATTCTGGGGAGCTCACTTCCTTTGTGACGACCACCAAATTTTCCAGGCGAATGCCATACTCCCCGGTTTTGTAATACCCCGGTTCGTTGGAAAGAATCATTCCAGGCCGAAGCGCGACCGTACTGGCTGATTTGGCAATCCGTTGGGGACCCTCATGCACCCCCAAAAAGCTTCCCACCCCATGACCGGTGCCATGATCATAATCCAACCCCCTGGCCCATAGGGGCCGTCGGGCCAGCGCATCTAATTGGGTTCCCGTGGTGCCTTCGGGAAATGTGGCGGTCGCCAACGCGATATGCCCTTGTAGGACCCGGGTATAGCGATCTTGCTGCTCGGAGGTGGGCGTTCCAATAGCCACGGTCCGGGTAATGTCCGTCGTGCCATCTAAATATTGTCCACCAGAATCTACAAGATACAGTATTCCCGGAACCAACAGTCGGTTGGTCTCCATCGTAGAATGATAATGCACGATGGCTCCGTTGGACCCGGCACCTGAAATCGTCGGAAAACTCGAGTCCTCCCACAATGGTTGCTTTCGTCGACATTCATCTAAGTACGCGGCGGCTTCTAATTCCGTGATCGTACTTTTTTCCCCCACCTGAGCCAACCAAGCCAAGAACTGGCACATGGCAATCCCATCCCGAATATGGGCGGATTGGGCCCCTCGAATTTCAGTCGGGTTTTTACAAGCCTTCGGAAGAGCACAAGGATCCGCCCCATGAATGAGATGGGCCCCGCTGTCTTCCAAGGTCGCCCAGATAGACATATTAGTCCTTGCCGGATCACATAGCACCCGACTCTGTTGTTTTCCCATTTGCTCTAACGCTTCCTGAAAGCCCTCTGGCTTATTCAGGGTTACGTCTTCCCCGAGGTGGGCTTGCAGCCCTACACCCACCTTTTCGGGATGGAGAAAAAGAGAGACTCGCCCAGTGTCATACAAGATGCCGTAGCCTAAAGGAAGTGGAGTATGGGGAACATCGGCCCCACGAATGTTTAATAACCAGGCTAGGGAATCTGGAGCCGAAATGATGGCGGCATGGATACGGTCCTGAGCAAAGCCCTTCACAATCTTTTCTCGTTTGTGTTGGGAACTCTGTCCGGAATACTCTTGGGGATGGGGAACCACCAGTCCCAAAGGCAGATTTGGCTGATCCATCCATACGGCATCCACCGGGTTGGAGGGACAGGGAAGCAATTGGGTTCCAACACGCTCGCAAGCCTTTTGATAACATTCCAGGTCTTTGGGAGTATGCAACCGAGGATCAAACCCAATCCTGTCCGCGGAACCGACATGTGCTTCCAGCCATACGTGGGGAAGCACCTCACCGCTATGATGCGGTGAAAATTCACGAGAGTCGACTTGGGCACCAACCTGCAGGGTATAGCGTCCGTCCACAAATATAGCTGCGTCATCTGACACGACAATCGCCGTCCCGGCAGAACCCGTAAACCCGGTCACCCAGGCCAGGCGCTCGGCATAGGCAGGCAAATATTCGTTTTGATATTCATCGGCATGGGGAATAATAAATCCCGTCAGATTCTGCCGTTGTAATTCTTCTCGCAATTTCAAAAGGGGCTTAGATTCCATATGAGGCTGTTTGGTGGTTAGAGCCATCTTTGAAAAGGAAAGGGGATGATGAACAGACCGTGATTGCTCCTTCCTCCTATATTGTATCGCACGGAGTTCCCCTTGGGCATGCCCCAAGGAGCATATCATAGTCTTCCGGGAATTGTGAGTGAAAAAGAGAAGCGCTTGACCGAAATGCCAGGCTACTGACTCGCTTGCAATGCTAATTCTTCGGTTTCATAGGTGGGGATTAAAAGAGGGAAGTTGGCCTCATCTAACATCGTCTTAACGGGATCTTGCGGAGCCACGAGACTCATGGCCACATTGGCCTCTTTTAGGTTGAGATAGGCCAAAGCGAGACCGCCTAAGGCAATGCTATCCATAAAGGTTACACACTGAATATTAAACACGATATGCTTGGCTCCAGAGAGCCTCGCATTATTCACGATGGCCTGAAATACTTTTCGGGAATAAAACGTCACACGTCCTGAAATCATCAAGACGAGTGTTTGATCTTGCAACCTTTCAGCCACATGCATGACGACACCTCAGTTCCTTCTTTCTTGTCGGCAATTCCCTAAAATTCTTGCGAAATACCCTCAATTTTCCAATGATAGGGAACCAGCTGGAGCGCCCTGTTGATGCGTGGAAGCATCAGTTTTTGACAAAAACGGAAACTAAGATCCACAAACACCGCGTGCCAGGGGGTATCTCAATAGATTCATTCAGGGACCTGGAAAGGGGTTTTTGTGGCATCATCACAAATGGTCCAAAGGTCAGAACAAGGTGTCATCGGTACGGTGTTTTTCAAAAATCAAAGAGGCCCATCTTCTTTCTTTCCCTGATTGTTTCGTCTTATTCACACCGGAGGATAGCCATATTGCTCCTTCCGCATTTTGTGGTTCCATGGCCGTACATCCTAAAGATTCCCATACCAATCCAAATCCCCAAACCCCTTGACCCAAGTGAATAAAGGTGCCATTTTAACCGAGTGGATACTAATCACGTGTCAACTGCGAATTCCAGGGAGACAGCAGCATCCTTATCGTAAAAGCCCCTGCGGTCCTGACCCCTGTGTAACAAAGCCTCCATACTTCACTTTGGCCAACCTTGGGTTTTATCCGAATGAAATCCAAAACCGCATCGGAATCCACCCCTAAAATATTCTTCTACATTACTCTGTTTGTCCTTGGGTTTTGCGCGCTTTCCTATCAGGTCGTCCTGACTCGCATTTTTTCTCTCCTTCTCTACTATGACTTCGTTTTTTTAGCTATCTCGTTCGCCATTTTAGGTATTGGGCTCGGGGCCGCGATCGCCTCTTCTCAAAAAACGAAAAAGAAGGCCCCACTCTCTTTTTGGAGTTTATGGGGTTTTGGCGTGACCCTTAGCGCCTCTCTTATTCTTCTGCCCTTTCTTCCTGCCCATTCGAATGATTATTGGGGATGGATGATTTTCGGAGGTCTTACGCTTCCCCCCTTTTTATTGATGGGCTACATTATCGTCCCGATCTATCGTGCTGTTCCCGACAAGAGCAGCCTTTTATATGCCTCGGATCTTAGCGGGGCATCCCTTGGTGCATTATGCGCTCTGCCCGGCCTTCAAATAGGACCCTATCCCTATGTCTTTTTGCTGACACTCCTTGTATCGCTGATTTGTCTGGGTGTTTTCAAAAACCAAGGACAGCGGGTGTGGTCAGGCATTGTGATGCTATCTGTCATTTGTTCATGGTTCATTCCCTCTGTGAACGATTTCCTGGATGCCAATCTTGTGAACCGACAGATCCCAGGCAAACCCATGCTGGATCTGCTTCACCAATCGGAGGGCCACATTGAACAAACACGATGGAGTGCTATCGGACGAGTAGACGTCGTTTCTCAAGAGGGCAAGGACTTTAAAGAAATCTTCAGCGATGGATCCGTGCCGGCTGTCATGCATCATTTTGATGGAGATTGGTCATCACTCCAGCATCTTCAGGGTCATGTCGGATTGGCCCCGTTTGCCTACGGGGTCAATGACACCGTGTTAAGTATCGGGGCTGGTGCAGGAACCGACATTCTCATCAGCAAGTTGGGGAATGCCCAAGAAATCACCGCGGTGGAATTAAACCGCGACATCGTTGAGATCGTAAGAGAACACGAGGCTTACAATGGCGGCATTCTCGATCTTCCGGGGGTCAAGGTGGTGGTGGATGAAGGGCGATCCTATGTGCGTGCTTCACCTAAACTCTATGATGTCATCCTCTTCCTGTTAACACAGGGTAATGCGGCAGAAATGGGCGGACGGGTCATGATGGAGAATTTTCTGATGACCCAGGAAGCCTTTTCGGATTATTTTGATCATTTAACCCCAGAGGGGAAGATTGTGATTGCGGTTCATGTTCCTCACCGCGCCTCTCGTTATTTGATGAATTGGGTCACGATGTTGAAAACGAGGGGAATTCCATTACCGGATGCCATGCGGCGCTTTTCAATGTTGAGCTATCCCGATGCGGCCTACCGGTTTCTCTTAATTTTCCATAAGCAAATCCCCTCCCGGACGGACATGCAAAAGCTATTGGATTCTGTCGAGCCTACCAACATTCATCCCATCTATATCCCATTCGTGAAAGAGGACGATAGAGACCTAGGAGGCATGGCAAAAGGATTGGTTTCCCAGGAACACTTCATTCAAAGCTCTCCCCATGGGGTTGATATTCGTCCCACGACAGATGACAAACCCTTCCAGAATGATGTGTATAAGGGGGTGCACCCGGCCCTTGCGCTGTTACTCAAGGTGGCTGTGGCCTTGCTGGGTATTTTTTTAATCCTACCCTATACCCACACGCTTATGCGAGGCCAAGAAAAGTCTTTTTTTCGATGGAGTTGTTACTTTGTCTGTGTGGGAATTGGTTTTATCGCCGTGGAGATTTTATTAATCCGACGATTAATGCTGTATTTGGGGTATCCGGCCTTGTCGTTGGGCGTCGTGTTGTCTTCTTTATTGCTTGGAGCGGGGTGTGGCGCTTGGTGGACAAAAACCGTTCTTCAGAAAAAAGATACCGGAGGCCTCAAATGGATTCCCTGTATGGTGGGAATTGGGGCTATCCTCGGGTGGGCCATGCTTTCCGGGATCATGAATGCCCTATTGGGAGAGACCATTATGCTTCGTGCCATGGTGGCTTTCTTGCTCGCTTTTTCTATTGGGTTTTTATTGGGTTGGCCCTTTCCGATCGGGCTGTCCGTTTGTGCCAAACAATTGAAGTCCGGAAATGCCTGGATGTGGGCAATCAACGGAGCATCGAGTGTACTAGGATCCATCTTGGTGATGATCATGGCCTTGTTATGGGGAATGAATACGGCCTTCTTCTTACCTGTCGCCAGTTACGTACTCGCTTCATTCCTGTATCAAAAAAATGCCTAGAGGATGAAATGGCCTAGATCAATGCGGGCTTTTCAAAGGATAATCGTGAAGGCCCCTATTTATGTTATATGAAGGTGTTGAGTGGCTTTTTCCCAATCCCGTTTCATATTGTTCCATCGGATTGATAGCGTATCCCCATTTTTACCATCAAAGGCAAAGGATGCGGCTAACGGAATATAGGTGACAAGGACTGGAGGTCGTATCCTCTCCCAAAAAAGCCAGAAAAAATTCCGATTTTTCATTTGGTTTTTCGGTTTTCCCACAGGGAAACATGGCAAAACACATCAAATGGATGGTTAACAGAGCGAACCCGAAACGTTTTGACCGGCATTAGACTTATCAGCCCAGGAATTGTTCCCTTTGCGAATTCTTCATATTGAAAGCTCGATGGAACTTGGAGGACAAGAGTTTCGTGTCTTGAACGAAGCTCGCGGAATGCAGGAGCGAGGCCATACCGTTATCCTCGCCGCAGACCCAAGGAGTCAGATCGCTGCCCGTGCCAAACTGGAAGGGGTCACCGTTGAACCAATCCTCATGAAACAATTTCGATCAGTTCGTGTCATCCGACACTTACTTCAAACGATAGAAAAATACGGCATTGAGGTCATCAATTCCCATGGCTCTCTTGATGGCTGGACGGGAGCCATAGCTGGGAGACTTTCAAGGGAACATCCACTCGTAATTCGAACGCGTCATAAATCTACACCCGTTCGCAAGAATTTGAGACATTGGATCTATTATAAAAAACTCTCTCACGCCATCATCACCACGGGCAATGAAATTAAACAGACATTGATCCACCAATTTAATCTCGAAGAAAACCGCGTCTGTTCGATCCCTACCGGGGTGGACCTCAAACGATTTCAACCTCTTCAGCCCGATGAAAAACTCAAGCATGAACTCGGAGTAGAATCGGGGAATCACATTGTCGGAACGGTGGCTTTTCTTCGAGGATACAAAGGATTGAACTATTTTTTGGAAGCAGCGCGAAAAATTTCCAATACCATGCCAAATGTCCGGTTTTTGATCATTGGGAGTGGGGGGGAGGCAGACAATCTTACTCTAAAGATCCAGGAACTTGGGCTTACCAAAAAAGTGATTCTCACGGGATTTAGAGAAGATATTCCACAAATTCTTGCACTCATGAATGTCTTCGTTCTTCCTTCCACAGAAGCCGAGGGCATCCCTCAAGCCATCACTCAAGCCCTGGCGATGGAACGGGCGGTAGTGGCCACTTCGGTCGGTGGAATTCCCGAGGTCATTCAAGATGGCAAAACCGGATTTCTGGTCGAGCGAAAAGATCATCTGGAACTGGCCAATAAAATTTGTACTCTGTTGGACAATAGCCACCTCCAACAATCGTTCGGGTTGGCCGGCAGAAAAGTCGTATTAGAACGATTCGGGCATGAAACGATGCTGGATCGTACTGAGGAATTTTGCACGAAATGGCTTACACGGATTAAGCCAGCCTCCGTTCAACAGGGTTTTCCTCCTTCGATTCAGGATCAGATTGATGTTCAAACCAACCTGTTCGTCACGAAAAACAAGGCTTCTTGGCCCATTCGAAGGCTAGAGGAGTTGCCCCTCGAGAAGATGAACATCGTGCAAGAGCGAAACACCTGGTTTCAGGGACAGAATCATCGCCGGATCATCTACTATCATGAAAAGGAACGTGCCTATTATAAAATCTGGGATGTCGATTACATCCGGAAGGAGAATTTCTTAAATGGATTAAATTCTGGATTTTTTGACAAGACTCTTATCCCCGCCCTCAATGGGATTATCTTGGATTCCCACCATCACGTGCGGGGGTACATCATGCAAGCTGGAACGCCCTTGCGCAAAGTCACTATTAGTATGTTCGTATCGTTATTACAAAGAACGATTCAAACTGGCTTTTTTTATTATGAATTACACCACAAGAGCGTCATTGTTCTTGAAGGAAAAACCAGTTTTATCGACCTGGAAAGCATCTATCCACTGTCACGTCTTCCTGAATTGCATAAGGAAAATGCGTTCGTTCGCCCTAAACCCTATCACAAACTTTTAGAACAACTGTCAGAAGAAATTTCCCAAGCCCGGGAAAGAGGGATTGACATCACCTCTCTCGCCACGGTTGAGCATTGGGAAAGTTATATTAATGAAATGGACATCATCTTAAAGTGAACAATTCCCTGCAATAGTGAAGAAGGGGGCAGATCAAGACTGTCAAACCCTTGTGTCCTCCCAGGGTATCCCACGCAAAATGGTCCGAAAGTGAAGCCTGCCATCCACATGCGGGGGACGCCAGAAAGGTCTGCATCAGGCAAATCAGCTTTTGTGGCATCTTCACAAATAGGGTTGATTTCGGCCATCCCGCTCCTCAGGATATTGGCCCGGGAATGACTTCGCCTAAAAAATGGGTTTCGATTCAGGAAATTATTCTTTATTTTTTGGGGAGTGTCGGGCTGGAATCATTTTGCTCGTCAATCGGTAGGGCCATCGATTCAACCGTACCTTTTAGGTTCTGGGAAAAGTAAGCAAAATCTGGTGGGAAGGATGTCTTGAAGAAATGGGAATAACAATGGCAATCACGACAACCGAACCCCGGTATAGCAGCCATCCCTATTCGTGTAACCAGAACTTGAGCCCATAGATGTTCCAGACGCTGCGGGTCATGGCTATACCATACCCCAACAGGATTCACATACATGCGCAGATAATCGATATGCCAATGATTGGGCTTGTTCCTGCGAAAATGCCGTGACACCCGTGCATGCACACCACCAGGTGCCAAAGGCACTACCGACGTAGAGATAATATCCAGTCTCAAGATCCATCCAACCCCAACGACCTACTTGATTCGTGACATTCACATCGTTTCGAAGAATGAGAATATACGTTCCCGGGTCAGTTCTCATAATGTGGATTATCCGAGTCGAGAAAAACGGTTAACAACCACATTCTTAGGGCTTAAAGTAAACCCTTGGAAATCAAAAAAGGCCAGACCTATGCTCAATACTGAGGGATACGTGAATGAGCCCGGAGTATGCTCCTGTTTATGGTAAGGGAAAGGACCAGCTGGTCTTTCAACTTGGGAAGAAAAAGGACGTTGATTCTAAACGGAATGAATGGGTGGATTCCCAGAAAGATTCAGTTATTCACCCAAAGCGGCTTTGACGGTTTCTCCAATTTCGGCGGGATTTTTGACCACCCGGACCCCGGCTGACTCGAGGGCAGCCATTTTATCAGCGGCAGTTCCTTTGCCGCCGGTAATAATGGCACCGGCATGGCCCATCCGCCGTCCGGGAGGGGCGGTAATCCCGGCAATGAAACTCACAACAGGCTTGGTCATGTGTTCCTTGATGTATTCTGCTGCGCGTTCTTCGGCATCCCCACCAATCTCACCAATCATGACTACAGCTTCAGTCTCATCGTCTTCCTGAAACATCTGCAACAAATCGATATACCCTGTCCCAATGATAGGGTCTCCTCCGATTCCCACACAGGTAGTTTCCCCCAGGCCTAAATTGGTCAGCTGATTAACGGCCTCATACGTTAAGGTCCCACTCCGGGAAATCACGCCGACCCGCCCCTTCTTATGAATGAACCCTGGCATAATCCCAATCTTACATTCATCAGCGGTGATAATACCCGGGCAGTTTGGCCCAATCAGACGGGTTTGTCGGCCATGGAGGGCCCGTTTGACGCGCACCATATCATTCACGGGAATCCCCTCGGTGATACAGATCACCAGCCAAATCCCAGCATCGGCGGCTTCTAAAATGGCGTCAGCGGCGAACGGTGGAGGGACAAAAATCAACGAGGTTGTGGCTTCGGTTTGATCGACGGCCTCCTGGACGGTATTAAAGACGGGAATCCCCTCGACGACTTGCCCCGCCTTTCCCGGTGTAACCCCGGCGACGACTTTAGTTCCGTAAGCTTGACATTGCGTCGCGTGAAAAGACCCTTCTTTTCCGGTAATACCTTGAACCACCACTCGCGTATTTTTGTTCACTAAGATGCTCATGCGAATCTACCCCTCACCCCATGATGAAATATAGAAGGAAATTGCGTTGACTATTTTTTCTTTTTTCTCAGAGCCACGATTCGTTGTGCGGCCTCCCAAAGGTCGGCCACTCCTTCGACTTTCAAGCCTGATTCGGCCAGAAGTCTTCTCCCCTCTTCGGCATTGGTTCCCTGCAATCGAACCACCACGGGAAGCTTGATTCCCACTTCTTTTGCGGCATCAATCACCCCATGAGCAATCCGCTCACATCGAACAATGCCGCCAAATATATTGATGAAGACCCCTTTCACTTTTTTATCCCTGAGTAAGATTCGAAAACCCGCGGCGACGGTTTCTTTGGTCGCTCCCCCTCCAACGTCGAGGAAGTTGGCGGGTTCGGACCCGGCGAGTTTGATGACATCCATCGTCGCCATGGCCAGGCCGGCCCCGTTCACCATGCATCCAATATCCCCGTCTAATTTGACGTAGTTCAGGTTATGCTTTCCGGCTTCAATCTCCAAGGGCTCTTCTTCGTGTAGATCCCGAAATTTTTCTACATCCGGGTGTTTGGCAAGCGCATTATCATCGATGGACACTTTCCCATCCAACGCGATAAGCCGCTTGTCCGTGGTGATGACCAAAGGATTAATCTCAACTAAGGCAGCATTTTTTTCCATGAACAACTGATAGAGATTGCCCAACATTTGGAAGAATGGTTTCACGACGGCCGGTTCCATTGTAGGGAGGCCGAGGCCAAACGCCAGATTGCGTCCGTTGTACCCTTGAAATCCCACAGCCGGGTCAATCGGCTCCTTAATCACCTTTTCTGGAGTCTTCTCCGCCACCTCTTCGATTTCCATTCCCCCTTCGGTGCTCGCGATAAACGTGGGAAACCCGGAGTCTCGATCAACCAGGAGGCTCAAATAGAGTTCCTTGTCGATACCCGCACCCTCTTCGATGAGCAACCGTCGGACTTTCCGCCCCTTGGGACCCGTCTGATGGGTGACCAAGGTCTTTCCCAGCAGTTCTTGCGCAAGGCCTGGGACCTCTTCTTTATTCTTCGTCAGTTTGACTCCCCCCGCTTTCCCACGCCCACCTGCATGAATTTGGGCCTTCACCACATAGACCGGCGTGTCTAAGACCGAGGCCCATTTTTCAGCGGCACGAGCATTCTTAATTTCTTTGCCTTTAGGAACGGGAATTCCGAATTGGGCGAATAACTGTTTGGCTTGAAACTCATGAATATTCATAATCGTCCTTTGTGTAAGAAAGCCCTTTGCATGACGAGCAACGTCTATTCCTTTTAAATTTGTCTGGTGTAGGCAGGCAGAACCATGGGCGAGGTGACCGAAGCCCCATTCCGATTCTCTGCGGCTTCCTTATGGAATTGTTCAACATGTTTCAGGGTCAAAGAACCCTGTTCCAGGGATTTCGCCCGTTGGGCCGCGACCGTTCCCGTTCGTTTCCCAAACACCATAAGATCTAGGAGTGAATTTCCCATGAGCCGATTTCGACCATGCAACCCCCCGGAAGCCTCCCCGGCGACGAACAGGTTAGACACAGGAGTTTCGCCTTGCACATCAATCTTCACGCCTCCGTTTTGGTAATGCAGGGTTGGATAAATCAACACGGGATCTTTTCGGATATCGACACCATACCGCTCGTACTGGCGGACCATGGCCGGAAAGTGTTTATCCAGAGTTCCCTCACCATGTTCCACATCCAGCAAGGGGGTATCCAACCACACGCCCAGTCGACCCGAAGCGGTCCGGACTCCGCGTCCTTCCTGGCATTCTTTGATAATCGAGGAGGAAACCACATCGCGTGTATCCAATTCATTCACAAACCGTTCACCGTTTGCATTCACGAGGTGACCACCTTCAGACCGGATCCCTTCGGTCACCAACGCTCCGACGAGTTGTTCAGGATACACCCCACCGGAAGGATGATATTGAAAGGTATCGATCTGCACGAGGGGTACACCCATCCGATACGCCATCACCAGGGCATCCCCCGTGGCTCCATAATGGTTGCTCGTTGGAAATCCTTGAATATGCAGTCGACCGATTCCCCCAGTGGCCAAGATGACGGTCTTGGCCGCCACGACCACGTATCGTTTATTGTCTAAATCCTGCAGTACCGCCCCGGTACATGTTCCGTTGCCATCACTGAGGAGCTCAACAGCCGCTCCGAACTCCAACAACGGAATCTTCTGGTTCAGCACCTCATCCTTCAGCACCCGCATGATCTCCAAGCCGGTATAGTCCGAGCAGGTGAGGAGTCGCTCTTTCGAACTGCCTCCCCCTTTTTTGACATGCAGGTTTCCATCAGCCTGTCGATCGAACAAGACCCCCAATTCCAATAACCATTTGGCGATCGATGGCCCTTCTTCAACCATGACCTTGAGCAGGTCATGATCATTCTTCATATGCCCGCCCTTTAACGTATCCAAGAAATGTTGGACGGGTGAATCGTTGGGGGCCACCGCAATCTGCATTCCCCCTTGCGCCATCACGGAATTGGAATCTCCTAACCGTAATTTCGTGGCGAGAAGAACATTCGCGCCTTCCCCATGGGCATGGAGCGCCGCCGCACATCCTGCTCCACCACCTCCCACGACGAGCACATCGACCGAGTATTCTGGCTTCAGATTAAGATCGGGAGGAAGAGGGCTCTCTCCTTCTAAGATGGTTGCGACTTCGGTGACCGTTGATTGACCCGCATTGGGGCCAAACTTAATCGGACGATAGGCCTCAGTTCGATGATCGGGATGGTATTTTTTGATGAGCGCCTGACGGTCGGCGAGTGAAAGCTTTTCGATGGTTTGCGATCGGCGAGTATCTCTGGTCTGATGGACCAGATCATGTTGGGCACGATAATCCATGAGACAGGTAGGGTTCCTTATGACTTAATCGTGGCAGAGGTTTTTTGAAGCTCTTCATCTGATAACTGTAAGACCCTATCCCAATCCTCCTGATACTCACCATCCGCAATTTCTTTGATGCGCTTGTCCAGGCCTTTGGGCTTTTCCGTAAAGTGGGCTCCTTGGGCACGACTAGAATACAGGGCCACAAGACTGGGAGAGATATCGGCGATACACACGGGGGCACACATCCCGCACATCACACAGTCCATAAACATTTCGGAGACCGCTTGGAAATCCCCGAATACGGCTTTCCAGACTCCCTCTCGCACATCGATCGTCTGTGGACAGGCTTCCGTACAGGCATTGCAATTGCGACAGAGAGGGGCCTCCGGATAGAGTTCGAAGAGATCTTGCTTGGGATCCTTCAGTTTCTGAATATCATAGATAGCTTTTCTCGCAGGAAAGGCTGGCATGAAGGAAAACGACATGCCATCCTCCACCGCCATGGAACAGGCCAAACACGTTTTGACCTTGGGGTCGTCTTTGGTTCGGTAATACGTGGCGCAGGCACCACAAAAACCCCCCAAACATCCGGCCCCACGAATCACTTCCTGCCCCGAATACCACAAGGCTTTCATCAAGGTAATCCCGGCCGGAACCTGAAAGGGTTTCCCTTCAATTTCCACGGTCACCATTTGGGGTTGCGTGGCTTGCTCCTGGTCAACGATATCTTGGGTACTCATGGGGCAACCTGTTGATTCAGAAAATTAAAAGATTTCCAATATGGGTCATTCCTGCGGGCTTTTGGCAGAAATCTAATCCTCAAACTCCGGAAATTGAATTAATTCAGGGCATTCAATGCCGAACCAGCCTTAAACCAGTTGATCTGGGGTTCAGTCATACTGTGATTCGCCTGGATCGTGACGTCCCCCCCACCCTTTTTGTGAACGGTGATGGAGATGGGTTTCCCAGGAGCAAGATCCTTCAATCCGATGACACTCACCCGATCTTCCTGATCAATTTGATCATAATCAGCGGGATTCGCGAACGTCATAGGCAGAATCCCCTGTTTTTTCAGGTTGGTTTCGTGAATTCGAGCGAAGCTCTTGGTCAATACGGCTTTTACCCCAAGGAAGCGAGGTGACATCGCCGCATGCTCCCGACTGCTGCCTTCTCCGTAATTTTCATCACCGACCACGAAGGAGCCTACGCCTTTAGACTTATAGTCCCGCGCGATCGAGGCAGGCGTCTGATTCGTATCTCCAGTTAACACATTGTTGGCTTTTCCAGCTTCACTAGTGAATGCATTGTTCGCGCCAAGGAACATGTTGTCACTGATCTTATCCAAGTGCCCACGGAATTTCAGCCAGGGGCCAGCCGGAGAGATATGGTCGGTCGTGGTCTTCCCCTTGGTTTTCAACAAAACTGGAAGATTTTCAAAATCATTGCCATCCCAACGCGGGAAGGGTTGGAGCAGTTGAAGGCGTTCACTCGTGGGAGGAAGATCCACTTCCAATCCCTCTCCATTGTCCGCTGGAGCGATGAACCCTTCTTCCCCTTTGGCAAAACCTTTACTGGGAAGTTCCTCACCTTCTGGGGCTTCCAATTTTATTTGCTTCCCGTCAGCCGTTTTAATCGTATCTCTCAGAGGATTAAACCCGAGATCTCCTGAAAGCGCATAGGCCGCGACGAGTTCAGGACTGGCCAGGAATGAGAGTGTGTCGGGGATTCCATCATTCCGACCCGGGAAGTTTCGGTTAAACGTGCTGACGATAGAATCCGCCTTCCCTTTTACCCCATCGGAACGCTTCCACTGTCCGATACAAGGCCCACAGGCATTGGCTAAGACCGTCGCTCCCAAATCCTCAAAGGTCTTCATAAATCCATCCCGTTTCATGGTATGGAAAATCCGTTCCGACCCAGGCGAAACCAGGAATGCGGTCTTGGCCTTGATCCCTGCCTTTAATCCCTGCTCAGCGATATGCGCTGCCCGACCAATATCTTCATAAGATGAGTTCGTACAGCTTCCCAATAAGGTCGCTTTGAGTTCCACCGGATACCCTTTTTCCTTGGCTTCCGCCGCGAGGGCAGAAATCGGACGGGCTAAATCCGGCGAATGTGGGCCAACCACATGCGGCTCCAACGTGGAAAGGTCAATTTCCACGACCTCATCAAAATACGTTTCAGGGGATTGGTACACCTCCGGATCGGCGACCAACATGGCCTTGTTCGCTTCGGCCAATTGGGCGATATCAGCACGCTCAGTGATATTCAAATAGTCCACCATCTTTTGATCAAAGGGGAATACGGAGGTCGTCGCACCCAACTCAGCCCCCATATTGGTAATCGTCCCCTTCCCGGTCGCACTGATGGTTTCAGCACCGGGACCGAAATATTCGACGATTTTGTTGGTGCCACCTTTCACGGTCAGCTTGCCACAAATATACAGAATGACATCTTTCGGGGAAGCCCATCCATTGAGTTTTCCGGTGAGTTTCACACCGATGAGTTTCGGGTGTAGGACTTCCCAAGGCAGCCCTGCCATGACTTCACCGGCATCAGCTCCACCGACACCGATGGCAAGCATACCTAATCCACCCCCATTCGGGGTGTGCGAATCCGTTCCGATAATTAATCCCCCAGGAAACGCGTAATTTTCAAGTACGACTTGGTGAATAATGCCGGCCCCCGGTTTCCAAAACCCAATGCCATATTTTTTGGCTGCAGATTCTAAAAAGTTATAGACCTCACGGTTTTCCTGATTGGCAATCATCAAGTCTTTTTCGGAACCCATTTCGGCTCGGATCAAGTGATCGCAATGGATGGTGCTCGGGACCGCCGCTTTCTTTTTGCCAGCCTGAATGAATTGCAACATGGCCATTTGTGCGGTGGCATCCTGCATGGCGACCCGATCAGGACGAAGGGCCAGCATCGCTTTCCCCCGTTCCCAATTTTGGGTTTCGAAATTATCGGCATGACTCACGAGAATTTTTTCCGCCAATGTTAAGGGCCGTCCAAATTTTTTCCTGGCACTTTCAACGACACCTGGCATTTTGGCATACAGTTTTTTGACCATATCTACCGACATAACTCGTTCTCCTGGGTTCAGTTCACGATTGACGATCTATTCTGTTCCAACAAAAATCCAAGCCTTTTACTTATTTCAGTGGCGGCACAGCCCGACGTTTGGGCGAAGCATAATTGACCAGATAATCAAACAAGCGGATAAGCCGGCTGCCTTGGCGTTTTTGATCCGTCCAATGCCCGATCATCCCGATCGTCCTGGCTAAGACGAAGAACCCGTTAAGGCTATCGACCGGGAATCCGATATCGACCAACACCGCCGCCATGGTCCCATCCACGTTCAAAATAAGATTATCTTTCTTAACGGTCGTTCTTTTTTCGACTTCCAGAGCAAAGTCTAAATGCGGAGTTTTGATTCCCAAACTTTTCACATAACCCACCAACTCTTTGACTCGCTTATCCGGATTCTTCAAGCTTTTCACCCGGTGGCCAATCCCCGGAACCGGCCCCACGTTTTCCTTCATGTAAGCCAGGAAGTCCTCGACAGATAATTGATTGTCGATGGCATATTTAAACCACCGTCCTGCATCGGTGACCGCACCGCCAAACCTAGGTCCGATCATGATCATCCCTGCCGCAACCGCTTGCGAGAGACCGATACCGGCACAGGCCGCGATGACCGTCGTCAGCGCCCCACTGACACAAGGACCATGATCGGCCGATAACATCAGAATCCGCTTGATGATTTCCGCTTCCTGTTTGGTGACTAACCGGTTATCCCACAGCAACCCGATAATATGCGGAATATCATATCCGGCGTTAATGAGCTCCGAGGCCGGATACCCTTGGTAATAGGGTTCATCACCACGATCATCACTAATCGTGGTTCGAATCAACGGCGCGACCAGGACTTCTCCATCTTTTTTGGCTTCAGCCACAGTCTTTGGAAGACGAGGCATATCGGCTGGTGCCAATTCCGGAATGGGTTGAATTTCTCCGCTCTTCAGCAATTCTTCATGGGTAGCTTTAATGGCCGGCCCCAAGGCTCCAAACGTATCCGGCACGAGGGCCCCGGATTTTTTCAGAGCTTCGGACTTGGCTCGGGCAGACCCTTCGCCCTTCAACCCTTCCTTCGCACCCGCATGACCGAATTTCATACCTTTTGGAAGACTTTCCTGGCAGAAACCCGACACAACCGCGAGTAATTTAATCCGTCGCTTCTTGGCGCCGTACCATTCAGCGGCACGCTCTTCTAAGTCTCCACCCATTTCTCCGACGATGACAACCGCTTTTGTCTGAGGATCGTTTTCGAACATCTCCAGGTAACTGACATAATCCGTTCCAGGGTAGGCATCCCCACCAATCCCGATCGCAGTCGTGATCCCATCAGCAAATTGTGAACAAATCCAGATAATTTCGTTTGATAAGCCCCCAGATTTCGTGATGACCCCAAAGGAGCCCGGGCGATACAGCTTACAGGCCACTAAATTGTCGAAAGCTCCACCGATGACGCCTAATCGACATTCCCCAGCTGATACCACACCGATGGATGAAGGGCCGTTAAAAACTTTTCCTAATTTTCTTGCATGTTTTCCGAGAAGTTTCGAGTCTTTTTCCGGGACACCTTCCGTAATCATCGACACGGTTTGGATGTGTGGATCATTCAACGCATCCATGGCCCCTTCATAGGCTCGGTTGGCACCGATGTATACGAGGCTGGTGTTGATTTCCGGATGATTGGCCGTGGCTTCGGCAACGGTCTTATAGATGGGGATCGCGACCAGCTCGGTTCCACACACAATTTCATTGGTTTTGCCCGCATCGGGCGGATACACAAACGCCGACACGTTCAATGGTTGTTTAATCATGTAGCGGAACTCCGCCATCCGACGGGCAGCATTGACGCCAGCTACGCCACCCTGAATTACGACATGTGTGTCTTTTGTAGCAAGAATACTCATCGAAACAGTCTCCTAAGCATCAAGATAGATAACGGCAATGTTGAAAACAAATGTCCCACCTTTCAGGATGGTATAAGCAAGGCGGCGTTCTTGCCCCTTTGCGGTGCTCACGTACCTTCCAGGTACGTTCCGCGCGTCAAATCGGCTGCGGCCTTGCTGGACGGACCATTTTGAACATTCCCTATTCCTCATGAAGTGGTGTTAACCTCAGGCAAACAAGAGCCTATAATTCAATAGATACTCCAACCCTTTATTTTGCTGCCATCGCCATATCGACGATATCCGTTAGCGGGGTAGTGCGATCAAACACATGAATATCAAACCCTTCATCCTGAAGGGCCCGCATGGCGGCCAACCCTTGTTTTTCATTCGGTCCCCCACGGCGCACCCAAATCTTCACTCCGTCCAATTTGCCTTCGGCCTTGGCTTTGCGAAAGGCGTTAATGATCCCACCGAAGGTTTTCTTCACATCCGTAAAATTGGCGATCGCTCCGCCGACGATAATATGTTTGATGTCGGGTAAAGAACAGACTTTGTCGGTCAGGACTTCTACCGCCCAATCCGGTGGATCCCCTGAATATTCCGCATAATTTGCTAATTTCCCTCCCCGGGCCACAACGGCATCGGAATAATACACGCTGGCACCACCCCCTGCCGGCAGCATGGCGACATTCCCACCAGGAATTTCGATTAATTTCACGGAACCCTTGACCTTGGCATCGACGGCCATCACCTCTTCCTCATTTTTGGAATAGGCTCGCCCAAATTCCGCGGCAAAGGGGAACGTCCAATCCTTATGCCGGAACTTGGCATCTCCATCTAATAGCGTGACGGCATCCAAGGCGACGAGGTTTCCATTACTGTCCTGAACCACAGGATTGATCTCCAAGTATTGCGCATCTTCATTGTCAAAACAGGTGTAGAGTTTCTTTAAAAACTCGGCCATTTTGGTGGCCGTATCTCCCGAAAATCCCGCATCTTTGGCCAATTTAGAAAGTTCGGCATCAGATGGGGATTCCCCAATATCCACGAGAATTCGTTGAACCTTTTCCCAATTGGCTTCAACCTCGATGCCTCCATAGGTGGTGACCATGACTTCTACTCCATCACGAGTCGACTTGGCCGAGGCATAATATTCTTCCTTGTGGTCAATGGCCTCTGAGACGATGACCTCCCGAATGGTGATGGATTCCACGGGTTTGCCGAGCATTTCTTTTACCGCAGATTTGGCTCCGGCTAAATCCAGGCCCACTTTCACGAGCCCGAGCTTAAACCGTGAGCCCAAGGCTTCATGAGCTTTCACGACCAACTTGCTCTTTTGTAACCAATCATTGACCTTGGACAGTTCTTCAAACTCTTCGTTCGATGTCACCACGACATAGTTCGGGGTGGTAATCCCCCATTTTCGCAATAAACCCATTCCTGGGCCTTCAAGGACTTTTGCCATAATGCTACCCTTCCCTCAGGGACTAAAATGTTATAGACAAAATCGGAGCCTCCCACTCGTTCGTGGGAAAAGGCATTGTACGAACGGCCCTCAGCATCTGCAATCAATCAAAAGACCCATAGGAAAACCTCTCAAAAGTCCCAGAGAAGGTTGGGGATTTTGAATTTCTGAGGGGTTGATATCCTCCTTTAAATTTCTTTTTTTATCAGTGGTTTAAGAGGTTGGCTCCCCAAGGACCTCAATACCTAGGGAAGGAACTCTCGGCAATCCAGACCATTTCTTTTCCATTTCTATAGGCTTCTATAGGGTAAACTTTTCCCCCTTAGGGTCTTTTTATAGGTAGGGCCTATGACGGGTATTCGTTTAGGTTTAAGAACCACCCCTCAAAAAAAGGTCGTCCCCACTGAGTCGATAAAAATGGTAACATGGCCCTTTCCATCGTTTCCCACATTCAAACCCAAGGTGACTGACATGCCTAACCCTGGCCATGCGCACGCCATTACCATTGAAAAATGTCCCAACCGCATCATCGTGAAGTTTAATGAGCAGGTTGTCGCGGATACGAAGGATGCCTTGATTCTCCGAGAAGGCCCCCTTCCTCCGATGAATTACATACCACGGAAAGATGCCGAGATGGCCACACTTACTCGAACAACCCATTCAACCCATTGCCCTTTTAAGGGCGATGCCTCCTATTTCAGCATCACCGTCCAAGGAAAAACCGTCGACAATGCCGTCTGGACCTATGAATCCCCTCTTTCGTCCGTAATGGCCATCAAAGATCACCTGGCCTTTTATCCGGAAAAAATGGACTCCATAAAAGAAGTCCCGGTGGAAGAAGAAGAATAACTTGGAAATCTGAAAACCCAGGGAAAGGGAATAGGGGGCACTCAATTGCCAACGACCTGCCAATTTATGAAATCAACATTAATGGTGCCTGCCACCTTTTCTTCAATTTCCTGATTCCTAACCCCTTAACCTGTTTGGTTAGGCCATTTCATCGGAGTCGCGTAAGAGGGAGCACACGACCCTTCGTTCAGGACGAGGACCATCGAATTCACACAAAAAGATATTCTGCCAGCGGGACAATCCCAACCGTCCATCGATTATCGGAATAGTTTCCGAGGGACCGACCAAGCCGGCTTTTAAATGTGCATCTCCGTTGCCATCCTGGGCATCATGAAGCCAAACGCCCGGGGGAATCATTTTTCGAAGCAGGTTCACGACATCCAATTGAACACTCTCATCCCAATTCTCTTGGATCATGATGGCTGCCGTCGCCCCCTGCACATAGACCTGGACAATCCCATTGTGAATGGCACTTCGTGCAAGAATCGAACGGACGGCTTCCGTAATGTCGATCAGCTCCTCACGCTTCTGCGTTTGTAGGATAATCGTCTCGCGCATCAACCTCCCCTACCGAAACTTCCAGGATCCGCATTCCTCCTTATCGTCCTTTTCAACCCAGAAACTTCCCTTAAACCAAAAGCCTAATCTTTCTTTTCTACTTAACGATCACCTTGACCGAGTCTGAGACGGTCACCATATCATGGTCATGGGTGGCCACTTTGACCGTAATCGTATGGGGCCCGGGGGGTACGTCCTGAAATTTCCCCTTAAACCCTTTTTGATACTTTCCATCCATAAAAACATGAACATGGTCCGCCATCATTCCCTTTCGAAAACTGTAGGTCAGGTCAAAAGCACTCCCAACCGTTTCCCCATTTTGTGGTGACACGATGGTAATGGCTGATCCATCATGAATATCTAGTTGCTTGCCTGCCCAGACCAATTGCGACGCTCCACAAAACACCACTGCACAAAGAATAGCCGTCAGGTACCGCATTGGAAACCTCCTCCTTGAATGTTAAGGTTAGCGAATATTCAATTCTGAAAAATATTGATTAGGTTACCTCAAAAAAGCAAAGGTTCAAAGACTTTCAGATTCCTACAATCAAAGAGACTGACCGCCACTGGTTTTCACATTGAAACAACGATCATTCAGCTCCTTTGCTGAGAATTGTTTTTATTCCGTCCAACCTGGGGCACAGAGTCATTGAATATTCCTCGTCTGCGAGATAAGGGTAAAGATTCCTGAGCCTCAATAACTCTTAGTCCCGGATTTTTTAGTGAGGATCTGAACGATGGCATAAACCTTGGCATTTCGCATAGAAAGGAAGATTTCCATTTTTGGACTTTCCCATATAATTACAATAGCACCCAGAAACTACACAGGCCTACCATGAATCGATTTTTGAAATCCCTCATTCTCATGATGTTGGTCATAAACTGGAATTCCGGGCATCTCTGGGCATTTCAAGAGGAAGTAGACTGGATATGGCATGACAGGAAGCCCACAGCCCGAAAAGGCCCCGAATGTATGAAATTTATCGTGAAAGCCTACCCCATCAGAATTCTTCGCGGAAAAGTTTCCGGCCGTACGTGCCTCAAAAATTCCATCATGGCTTACCGAAAAGGGGATCATGAAGGGGCCTTTGGCTGGATCCTGGCTGGACAATGTCATGATCGACTGGCGAGGGAAACGCTCGTCAAAAATGCTCCAAAGGTGATGGAGTATGTGTTGGAGCGGTATCGGGATAAGGTTTCTTCAAGGTCATTCCCATTACCGACTCCTTCAATTAAACCATCGTTTTAACGCTTTCTTGAGCTCAGGCGTGCCCTGCAAACTTAAAAAACGTTCGGCCATTCCTTTCGATATCGGGATATAATTCTCAGACGCGTAGTAGAAAATGCACATGACGTACAACCCGCAATTGGTGCATTTCCCTAAATCAAAATCGGCCCCGGCTGCAGAGTCTAAGTCAGCAACCATCTCCCATTCCATGTTCTCGCAACAGGTGGGCCGTTTATCCTTTTTATCTTCTTGAGAACCAGGCATACCCAATCCCACTTGAAAAAATTCAGGTCGCTACAAGAAGGAGCCGAGGATGAAGACCACTCATCCTTGTATATGAAAACCTTATCGTAAAACTTCGAAAAATTCCCACAAAAAAAGCCGGGCTCCTCAAAGGGAGCCCGGCCTATTCTTTGCCAGACCATTATGCGAGGACCGGCTTAAAACCTAATTCAAACTCCCCACAATCTTATTGAGGGTGGCACTGGAGCGCATTCCGGTTGCAACCTTGGCAGGATCGGGGTGATAGTACCCACCGACATCCACCGGTTTGCCCTTCACCGCCTTCATCTCTTCGATGATTGTGTCGATGTTGGCTTCCAGCTCCTTGGCAATTGGCGCAAATTTGGCTTTTAATTCCTGGTCGTCATTTTGAGCGGCCAATTCTTGAGCCCAATACATGGCTTCATAGGCATGACTTCCCGCATTATCCAATTCTCCGAGGACTCGTCCCGGTGATTTGCGATTATCCATGAGTTTTCCGGTCGCACGGTCCAAGGTATCCGCCAACACTTGAGCTTTTTTGTTGTTCTTAAACCGGCTGAGATGGGCGAAGGATTCAGAAAGGGCCAAAAACTCACCCAACGAATCCCACCGCAAATGCCCTTCCTTCAGGAATTGTTGCACATGCTTCGGTGCCGATCCTCCGGCACCCGTCTCGAACAGCCCACCGCCATTGATCAAGGGCACGATGGAGAGCATTTTGGCACTGGTCCCCAGCTCTAAAATCGGGAACAGGTCGGTGAGATAATCCCGAAGCACATTTCCGGTGGCGGCAATCGTGTCCTTCCCTTCCTTCGCCCGTTTCAAGGAATGCTTCATGGCATCCACCGGTGCCATGACTTGAATATCCAAACCACTCGTATCATGATCCTTCAAATACACGTTCAACTTTTCAATCAGTTGGGCATCATGGGCCCGATTCTTGTTAAGCCAGAAGACGACAGGGGTAGAGGATGCCCTGGCGCGATTGACTGCCAACTTCACCCAATCACGGATCGGAATATCTTTGACCGTACAGGCTCGGAAGATATCTCCCGTTTCAACTTTCTGCTCGTGCAAAACATTCCCAGCCCCATCAATTAACCGAATGGTTCCATTACCGGGGGCTTCGAAGGTTTTATCATGTGACCCGTACTCTTGAGCTTTTTGGGCCATCAAGCCCACGTTCGGGACACTGCCCATCGTAGCCGGATTGAATTCTCCGTTTTCCCGGCAGAAGTCCACGACGGCTTGATAGATGCCGGCATAGGACCGATCCGGGATCATGGCCTTCATATCGTGCTCTTTGCCATCGGGGCCCCACATCTTTCCGCCAACCCGGAGGGCGGCCGCCATCGAGGCATCGATGATGATGTCACTCGGCACATGCAGGTTGGTGATACCCTTGTCGGAATCCACCATCGCCAGTTTGGGACCGTTATTTTGAGCGGCTTCGAGATCTGCTTTGATTTCTTTCTGTTGACCTTCGGGCAACGACCCGATTTTGGCGTACACATCACCGATCCCATTGTTGGGATTCACCCCCAATTCATTAAAAACCTTTTCATGCTTTTTGAACACATCCTCATAATACACGCTCACACAATGGCCGAAGATGATAGGATCGGACACTTTCATCATGGTGGCTTTCATGTGCAAGGAGAACAGCACATCTGGCTGTTTTTGAGCATCGGCCACTTGATCTTTGAAGAATTGCCGTAACGCTTTCACGCTCATCTTGGTGGCATCGACCACGTCACCCTTATCCAGCGTCACGCTATCCTTCAGCACTTTGGTGGTCCCATCGGCGCCGACGAATTCAATCCGTCCTTTTCCAGCCGTTTGATCGGTGATCGTCGTGGACTTTTCATTCTCGAAGAAGTCTCCACCCGACATACTCGCGACATGCGTTTTTGAATCTTTTGTCCATTTGCCCATCTTATGCGGGTTTTTCTGGGCATATTGTTTCACCGAGGTGGAAGCCCGCCGATCAGAATTTCCCTGTCGAAGGACCGGGTTGACCGCACTACCTTTGACTTTATCGAATCTGGCTTTGATGTCTTTTTCTTCATCGGTTTTAGGGTCTTCCGGGTAATCGGGAATGTTATATCCTTGGGCCTGTAACTCCTTCACACAACCCTGAATCTGAGGGATGGAGGCACTGATATTCGGAAGCTTGATGACGTTGGATTCCGGGGTCACCACGATTTCACCTAAAAGGGCCAAATCATCCGGTTGTTGTTGCTCCGGCTTTAATCGTTCAGGGAATTGAGAAATGATCCGGCCGGCCAAAGAAATGTCTTTGGTCCCGACGTTGACCCCCGCCGTTCCGGCAAAGGCTTGGATAATCGGTAAGAACGAACCACTCGCCAACTCCGGCGCTTCATCCACTTTGGTGTAAATAATATCGGGTTGTGCTGACATACATTGCCCTCCCAAATTTAGATAACTGATTGACCGACTTTCCTGAAGAATGGGAAACGGAAAACGTTTCCCGTAACGAAGTGAAGAATTTTAATGGGAAATGACAGACCCGACAATCAACCGAAAGACCCATTCCCTTCCCTGACCAAAGTCCCAGAGGTCATTAGGCATAATACCCCTGACATGGGGAAAGTATTGCTAAAAAGTTGAACAAAAACAGAATTTTACGAAAATTCTAACTATATTTAGAACATCCACCGGTGTGGAAGTCCCCCAAATCAAGAACAATGACATCCCGTTCAGGCCTCTCCATTGTCGGCAAACGTTTGGGAAAATTTCGTTAATCAATACCCTAAAAAATTTAATGTTGATTTTATTCGGAAATTCATGCAAGTTAGCTGTCCCCTCTTTTATGTAGCGTTGGATCAAATTCAGACAACGCCCCCTCTTTAATTTCAAAACCAAGATCTCATTTTTTCGGACGGTGCCAGCGGCTTCCCCTGCGCTGGGCTCCGGACTGTTTGACAGAATAACTTGTTTGCCTTCTTTTCTCCCTCTTCTAAAAAGCAGTGCCTGACCAAGGCCTTTAGTTGCTTTTTGAAAAGAGCGCAGCTTTCAAGAATAGGAGACATCCCATAGATTTTTCCCCTCTCATCTGATCAACAGGTAAATCTTCGAGTCATTGCCACCACCCATCTCTGAAAAAGATCCCCCTTAGGTGTCCAGATATTCCCTGGGCCTCTTATCTGACTTACGAG
This sequence comes from Nitrospirales bacterium, assembly GCA_965223495.1. GTDB lineage: Bacteria > Nitrospirota > Nitrospiria > Nitrospirales > UBA8639 > Nitrospira_E. The sequence goes on from OZ245001.1 coordinate 3,393,037, forward strand.
GCAGGCCAAGCAACCCGGCACACCGGTTAGGTGATTCAATGAAAATACTTTTGAACCCTCAGAAAGGTCATACAAGCAAATGTGCAATGTTTCACTAAAAAATGACTGGACAACACCAATCACTTGGTTAATTCCCCAATGGGAGAAACTTCAGAGTTGGACAAGGTCGGGAAGATATTTCCGAGAGTTAGCCCTAACGATCCTCCTTAGCCTCTTGGCCGCTTCCCCCATCTGGGCCGATGGATTTCGCAACCCTTTTCAGGATAGTGCCGCCATCGCCCAGGGCAATGCCTTTCGCGCTCAAGCCGATAACCCATCGGCCATTCACTACAATCCAGCCGGGATGACCCAACTTGAAGGGATCCAACATGCCTTTGGGGTACAATTCATCAACGTGAATTCAGAGTTTCAGAGCCCCAATGGGACAAAGGTGGATAATGAGTTAGGTGGCATCGTGGGACTTCCTCCTCCTGGACAATTCTTCCTCACCGGAAACTTGCAAAGTTTAGACATTCCCATTCTTCGAAACTTAGCTGTGGGTCTAGGAATGGAATCCCTCTATGGGTTTGCCAATCAATATCCTAAAGATGGCCCGTTTGCTTCAAGCATCACTCGGGCGCAACTCCCCTTGTTAGATATCAAACCAACGCTGGCTTTTAAAATTGATGAGCGACTGTCTATTGGGGTGGGAGCGGATGTCTTCACGTTTTTCAGTTTCCTGGGCGAGGGACATTCCGAACAACAATTTATTGCCGTGGGAAACATCCCTGGGACATCCCCTGGGCAGGAGCTGGAACTGAATGGAAAAGGTACTACTGCGGGTTTGAACGCCGGTTTACTTCTGACACCCTGGATGCACAACAATGGAAAGCCATTCGTGAATCTCGGATTTATTTGGCGCAGCCAGGCGGTCTTGCCTCTTAAAGGGAAGTTGCTGGCCGATGGCCGAAAAGTGGCAGATGCCAAAACCTCCATTCGATTTCCCGAGAGTTATGAATGGGGATTGGCCGTGTGGCCTATTCGCAACCACGAGTATGAATGGAAACTGGAAGTAGATGTGGATTATGTACGGTGGTCTTCGCTTCGAGGACAGAATATTGAATTATCCAATGGAACCGTGCTGTCTAATTCTCAACAATGGGATAATGCTATCACGATCGGCGTCGGCACGGAGTTCAAATGGGTACGCCCAAAAAGTTTTCCAAATTGGGAATATGCATTTCGGCTGGGATACAACCGATCACACACTCCCATTCCCGATGAATCGTTTACCCCAGCCTTTCCCGACGCGGATGTGAATGGCTACACCGCAGGCCTTGGCTTTTCCTGTGAAGGTAGGGGTACATTCCTTTGGCTCATCCAATGTGGCGATACCGGGGATGGGACTCTCTGGCGCAAAAGAATTAGTGTCGATCTTGCCTATTTGGGAATCTTCTTTGAACAACGGACGGTTAGGACTCATCCGAATCCAGGCGTAAATGGCCGCTACCAAACCACCACCCATTCCGGGTCTCTCACCCTTCGGGTGAAATTTTAGGGATTTTGGAGATGAAGACTTGACCAGAAAAAGCATTCTTGAGGAAAAGATACCCCCCTGTTAGGATGAGGGAAAAGGAGCGGAACGATGGCCACGACGACTCACACAACGAAATTTACCTATGAAGATTATGTGCTCTTTCCTGATGATGGAAAGCGGTACGAACTGATTGAGGGGGACCGTTACGTGACGCCCGCACCAAGAACAAGGCATCAACGAATCTCAACTAATCTTGTTACTCTTTTAAATTCCCACGTACAAAAGCAAAACTTGGCCAGGTTTTTTGTGTTCCAACCGATGTCGTGCTATCTGAAATCGATGTGGTGCAACCAGACCTCCTGTTTGTATCACATGCAAAGGCTTCAATAATCACCGAGGCCAATATTCATGGCGCCCCGGATCTGGCGGTGGAAATTCTCTCCGAATCTACTCGCCGTACGGACGAGATCATCAAGCGCAAGCTCTACGAACATTATGGCGTAAAAGAATATTGGATTATCGACCCAGATTTGGAAACGGTGAAAATCTACCGACTTACTGACAATGGCTATTCACAACCGCAAGAACTGACCCGAGAACGCTCAGAATCGCTGACCTCTCCCCTCTTCCCCGACTGGGCCTTAGATCTTCAGATTCTTTTTTCGTAATTCCGCACCCCCCAAATTCCGACCAGGCCTTCTTGGCGAGACACCACTTTGGCCTCCCAACCCAGGAATAAACGTATTGCCAGACATCGTAGCGATAGTATTCACTGAACTGATTTTCAAAAGATACGCTTCCACCGCCCACACCCGTCGAAACCGATCGATTCAGCTCGCCTTCTCATTTTCATTTTTAAAGCAATTCTTGACCGCAATGGCGAAAGAGTAGATTGTCTATGCACAACCGTCTAGAACCAATAATGCTAAATTCATAGTTGATCCGTTATGACCCCGTTACTGACTTGACAGACAAAAGGGGACGGTTTACGATTTATGTGTAACGTTCACACATGGAGGAGATGATGCCAACCAACTTAGCCATAGAAGATACGCTCCTAAAAAAGGCCCTGAAAGCCGGGGGGTTGCGCACAAAAAAAGCCACCGTCACGAAAGCCTTAGAAGAGTTCATCCAACGACGCCAACAGAGGAAAATCCTTCAAGCCATGGGCACAATTGAATTCCGGGAAGAATGGAACTATAAAGTAGATCGGCTCGATCGTGAACCTGGTCGTTGATACCTCAGTTTGGTCATTAATCCTTCGTCGTCCACACGTAGAAGAAGATAACCTATATATTCAGGCCTTTCGAGCGCATATTAATCAAGAAGATGGAATATTTTTAATCGGAAATATCCTCCAAGCACTGCTAGATGGAGTAAAGAATCGCCAGGCGTTCGAACGTTTAGTGAAAATCCTTACTCCCTTTCCCCTCCTGGAATTAAGCAGAAGCACATACATTCTGGCCTCAGAGATTCGAAACACCTGCCGAACCAAGGGAATTCAAACAGGTCCAATTGATTTTCTCATAGCCGCTGCCTGCGTGGAGCATGGGTTCCCCTTATTAACAGCTGATCATGACTTTTCTCATATTGCCAAGCATTCCCACCTCATCGTACTTCCCGTCAAGGGTTAAAGGCTTTGGTTATCAGTGCAGTTTCAGTGCAGGGTTCATGATGCAATCTTAGGCGGCCAGCGAATTGGTGGTAATTGACACACCTCAGGACATGACCCCGTACCTTATCCCGAACTCGCAAAACTGGGATGATACAGTAACGGTCGGAGTGGGCACCGAATATAAATGGCTGAATGTATCAAGCCATCCTAATTGGGAATATGCGCTTCGTGCCGGGTCTATCCGATCACATACCCCAATTCCCGATCAGAACTTTAATCCAGCATTTCCTGATGCCGATGTGAATGCACTGACCGCAGGTGTGGGTTTCTTATGTTGAGGGAATGGACAGATCTTGTGGTTGTTTCAATGTGGAGATACCGGAAACGGAATGCTATGGAGAAAAGCCATCTGTATCGACCTCCCATATTTGGGGATTTTCTTCAAAAACCGCACGGTGACGGACAGTCCCAATCCTGTATCAATGGTACCTACAAAACGACAACCCATTCAGGCTCTCTCACGTTTCGCCTGAATTTTTAAGCGCGAATTCTTTCAAATAAACATTGATCCCTGTTGTCCATTGTGGGTGCCTACCTACTTCTGCTTTGCATAGCAGGGGCAATTTTAAAAATGGGAGTCCTGCAGGTTCTAGAACTCCCACAGCAAGCTCCATAGGTGCTAGAGCATTCTTCTACTTAACTTTTTTACAACATCAGGAATGAATTTCCTAAACTCCACAAGGAAATCCGTTGATTTCCTGAAAATTGAAGGTGAGACAACAATCCCAGTAAAAGTTTATTTAACCAGGAGTTATTTTTCTATATTCCAGGTAAATAAAAGATTTCCATTTTTGTCAATAAATTCAAACGTCATCATTGATTCGGTTATTTCAATATAGGCAAAGCCCTCCGTAGTATCATCAAAAAAAACGGAGCTGGGAACCAGTGGAGCAGATGAGGTTCTGATTTTTGCTCCTGCTCCACTGATGGCAAAAGAGGTATTGGGGCAGTTTGAGTCTTGACCTTGATTAATAAATTCAAGATTATTGTCGTGTCCAGCTAAATACAAATCAGCTCCACAATATGTTGTTTCTAGTAACGAAAAGAGTCCAGGAGGTCCAGTCACGGTGGTACCTTGATTGTATACTTCAAGGGGGCTTAATGGCAGATTTTCATTGGATGTACCCGATGTAAAACGGGGATGGGAACCTATGACTAGTTTCCAAGTTGCAGAGGAATTGGCCACTCGTTGCTGAATAATTTCAGGTTGATGGCTCGAGTCTCCGCCTGCAGTGTCTTGAGTATCGATACCGAATATATGCACGAAATCTCCCTGTCCGAAGGTAATGTCATAAAACGTTGAATGCAGGGTCCACTTGTCGCTTAGGCGAGTTCCTTCGCCTGCACCCACTGGCAAGGTGCTATATTCAAAATAGGGTTGGAGATTTTGGGTGGCTCCATTACAAAGTAACGATGAGAGGGGACAATAGTCATGTATGCCAAGAACGGGATAAAACTTTAGTCCATTCAGCCCAGGCTGGTCGTAGGGAATTTCAAATTTCTCTATCCACTGGCTATCGTCTACACTAACCACACCTGAATCGAAAAATTGGTTCCCTGTCATGAGAACAGCTGTACATCCTCCTTCGTTCAAGCACTTTTGACTCATAGCTTGAGCTACCCCAACTTGATCGGCATTTCCTTCTCCTGTCTCTCCGACTACAAGCAATTTAACCACCAAAGGGGAAGGAGGTAGATTATCATCAATAGACCCATTACAGTCGTTGTCTAACCCGTCTGGAAGCTCTGGAGCTCCTGGAAACACCGTTGCATTAGTATCATCGCAATCGCCCTGAGCTATGGTAAATCCATCTTGATCACCATCAATGGGTGAAGACACACCACTACAAATAATTTGGGTACCCGTAGAATTAAATCCGATCAAAAATTCTCCTGAGGGACAACTCTGACCAGCCAAGACCAAAGTTCCTGCCTCACCTTGTGGGCCCTGTTCCCCTTGAATGCCTTGCGGTCCGGGATCACCTTGTAGGCCTTGAATACCTTGTTCGCCTTGTGGGCCTTGGAGATTGCCGGCAAGCGTCCAAGTTGTTTCAGTGGTCTTTTCGAAGTAGTCCCCGGTATCACTTTCAAGATAGAAGTCACCGACGGTTCCTAGATCTTCCAAGGGCAAATCGATTCCGGTGAACCACTTCGAGCCATCCATGCCCGGTAACCCCGGCTCTCCTGGTTCACCTTGAGGCCCTAGCGGGCCTGGCAGTCCCATCGGTCCCTGCGGTCCGATTGGTCCAGGGTCACCTTGCGGGCCTGGTTCTCCTTGAGGTCCAGCCGGACCGGTATATTGAAAGCGCAGGCCCAGCACTTGAGTGCTCTCTTGCTTAACCGGCAATTCCATATTGACTGTGACATAGGTTTGCCCTGCATCCGCGCCCTGAGTCAGTACGGGCAGAATCGCCGAGACGTCCAACTCATGGAGCACCTGCGCGGCCACGGTGGCGGTTAACCCCGTGACGGTGTTCGTAAACATATCCTGCGGATCGCCATTTTGGGCCGCCGACACGTTCAGGTCGTAGGTAAATGTTCCAGCCTCCTCCGGCAAGAGCACAATCGTGGCCTTCTCAAATGTTTCGAAATTATTCGGCACCACAAACCCAAAATGGGTTTCGCCCCCGAGATTAGCCACCGCCCAATTACCGATCTTTTTTTCCGCATTCTGTTTCTGTGGCGTCACCCACAGTTCGGCAGCATGAACCGATTGCCCAGCCATCAAACCGGGCATTGTCAGAAATGCCAAGACGAACATCCACCTGAGCACTCTGGATAGGTCCTTAGGGGAGTAGGGCATGGGGGAAACCTCCTTGAAAAGACGCTGTTGAAATAGCGTGTTCGAACTACGAACACGAGTTTTTGGTTATCGACTTTTCATCGAAACTTGCTAATCCTTACCACACTAGAGGTTACAGATTGGGTACAGATTAAAGAAAATTTGCGTTCCGCCGTTCGAATCGATGCGTAGTTGGGACCGAAGGATGGAGGAGAAAGATCAATAGAGCCGATTATCTATTGAGAATCTTTGTATTAGGATAAGAGATAAGGCGAAGTGGGAACCGAACTCTCGGCCTAAGACTATTCGGAATAACTGGGCAGATCAATCGAGACAATTCGCGCCACATCATACTGACGAAACAATGGCTGACGACACGATTATTTGCGAGGTATTCGGCCACCTGATCTTTTGCAAAAATAAACTTTGCTTTTTGTTTTTATAATGTTTATATTTATATATGACAATACGTTCGTCATGAATCTGATGATTACACGACAATTACGCAAAACGCTTCTCAGTGCGTTGCAGGGATTTCCGGTGGTCTTTGTGAACGGGCCACGACAGGCGGGCAAGAGTACGCTCGTCCAAAGCCTGGCCGCTCAACAGTGGCCGGCTGAGTACGTCACATTTGACGAGGCGACCATGTTAGGGGCTGCAGAAGCCAACCCTGAAAGTTTCTTGCGCGGGTATGATACACGACTGATCCTTGATGAAGTGCAGATGGCTCCCAACGTGTTTCGCGTACTCAAAATACTGGTCGACGAGGCCAGATTGACTGATAAGGGCCGTGCGAACGGCCGTTATCTGCTGACTGGCTCCGCCAATATCATGGCGCTGCCTCAACTCTCAGAAGCCCTTGTTGGCAGAATGTGCGTCCTCACGCTCTATCCGTTATCGGCACTGGAGGTCTTTGGCGGAAGAGGTGGATTTCTGTCCCGGCTCTACCGCAACGGGTTTCGTGCTACTACGATCAATCGAAAGGCGGCCTTGATCGATGTACTCAAGCAAGCCACCTTTCCGGAGATCACGGACCAGGGTGCGGCTCGACGCCGGCAATGGTTTGAAAGCTATATCACTACCATCATGCAGCGGGATGTCCGGCAGATTGCCGACATCACCAAACTCGGGGTCCTCCCGAATCTTCTGCGGGTGTTAGCCAGTCGGGCCGGAGGGTTGATCAACGAAGCGGACATTGCTCGTAGCATCGGGCAGAATGCCGTGACCGCCAAGAACTATCGTGTCCTCTTACAGATGATGTTCTTGTCCTTCGATGTCAGGCCATGGTTTAGAAATATTGGCAAACGGCTGGTCAAGTCAAGAAAAGGGTACCTCATCGATACATCCCTTCTCTGCCATCTGCAACAGCTCGACCTGGACACCATTGCGAGGCGCGACCCTCATCTCTTCGGGCCCATCCTGGAAAATTTTGTGGCAACGGAGTTGCTGAAACAATTGGCTTCGTCCGAGGAACAGGCGGACCTCTATCATTTCAGAACAAGTGACGGGAAAGAAGTGGATTTTGTATTAGAGCGTCCCGATCGAACACTCTCCGCTATCGAAGTTAAAGCCAGAGATGCGGTCGCTGAGACAGACTTTACGGGCTTGAAGGAATTACGCAGACAAACGGGCGATGATTTCATCTGCGGCATCGTGCTGTATAGAGGCCATAAGACCGTTGCCTTTGGTGATCGGCTCTGGGCCGTGCCGGTCGAAGCGATGTGGATGTAAAAACACACGGTTGTGAGTTTGGTGACAAGATTGAGACGGAAGAGAGTCCCGCCAGTTGCGACGAGACTCTCTTCATGAATGAGCGACTACTGTCTCTGTGCTGGAATCGAGGGGATGGCCAAAGCCTCGGGAGAGACTTCTCCTTCGTGGTCAACGCACTGGCGAGAGAGGCTATCAAAATGCATTGATGCCAGGGGATTCTATCTGTGAATGGCCCTGCGTGGCGTCGGACTCACGTGGCCGGGCCGGGGCTAAATGCCTGGGAAGTCATCGCTCTCTATAAACAGTCGTAATCAGGAAGATGCTCGCCTACAGAAAACCTATTATTAGTTACATACTTCTCCGGTGCGGGCGGCAGGGGCAGAAAAAGCACCTGGGCTTTAACACAAATTCAGCATGCAGCCAAAAAGCCAAGAACGCCACCGCTCTCACAACTACGGCAACGCATCAAGGGCTTCTTTGACACCCTATTCGTCACTGGCCTGCCCCGCGCGCGCCACATGAATTGCTCCCCAAGCTCTTAAGGGATGAGCCGACGATAGCATTGCTTGACGTTACAAACCACAAAACGCCAAGCCCAATCAGGCTACAGAAGGCCCCGCCAAGAAAAAGGTATTGGTAAAAATCAACGAGATGTATGGTAGTTCCTAACAGTACCGATACCCTCTCTCTACCGAATAAGGCAGCAAACAAGATAACGTTGACCGGGGAACACCCCAGGCGGGGAAGGCCCACCATTTAGCAGGCTCCCACACCTAAAATATAGCTCGCTCCCCTATCAAGGGATTCGGGAAATCGCGAGTGAGAGCACCCTAAGACCATCCCACTGTGTCGCTGCCAGGTTCATGAGGCAATCTTAGGCGGCCAGCGAATTGGTGGTAGTGAAGATAACTCATATCCTGACCTCTTACCACCGTTGTTAGGGAAACATCGGAACAGAAACGGGGCTCGAGCACACAGAAAAAAGAAGGCGTTCCTTCGACTTTGCTGTAATTGTGGAAGTTTGAGTGAACTGTCTCTTCACCACCAGGACTTCCGCTTGAAAATTTCCCATGCCGTCTCGTTTGATTCCATTCGTTAGATTATGAAGTAACGGCCGAAACGTCCACTCAAGGGTGCTATGACCTCCCACCGCAGTGATTACCAATGATCGAACAGCACCATCCCAAGTTCCACTGCATTGTTCGTTAACAGAAAAGTCAATGTGAAAATCTTGAGTTTCCGTTTGCGCAGGAGCTGTCCCTTCAAGGCGAACGAGTCCCAGATAGGCATTTAGTGACGGCTTCTCTAAACCTGATGGTGTTGTTAACCACTCTGCCCATTGGTAACATTCCTCAAGTGAGGGCAGAAAATGTCGAATATCACATTGATCCTTGAATGTTTGTTCTAAGCTTACAAATGGTCCTTCGATACTTGTTATAACAGGCTGGACGGGTGCAGACACAGGATCTATATTTCCTCGTTCTGAGCAAAGCATGTTTCCGTCTTCATCAAACCCATAGATACTTTCAAGAGAACCACAACGTTTTCCCGCCAAGTCAAAATTTCCACTTGGCCCTATTGGGCCCGGGTCCCCTTGCGGCCCTGGCTCCTCTTGTGGCCCTGCTGGGCCGGTATATTGAAAGCGCAGGCCTAACACCTGCGTGTTATCTTGCTTCACGGGCAGTTCCATATTCAGCGTGAGATAGGTTTTCCCCGCATCCTCCACTTGCGTGAGGGCGGGAATGATGGCTGACACATCCAGTTCTGTCAGGACCTGAGCTGCCGTGATTGCCGTGAGGCCTGGCAGGCTATTCGTGAACATATCCTAGGCACCACCATTCTTCGCCATCGAGAGTTGCAGGTCGTAGGTAAAGGTGCCTGCTTCTTCTGGGAGCAACACAATGGTCGCCTTGTCGAAACTTTCAAAATTATCTGGCACCACGAAACCAAAATGGGTTTCACCGCCTAAATTCGCAACTGCCCAATTGCCAATCTTTTTCTCCGCATTCTGTTTCTGTGGCGTCACTCACAGTTCGGCAGCATGAACCGATTGCCCAGCCATCAAACCGGGCATTGTCAGAAATGCCAAGACGAACATCCACCTGAGCACTCTGGATAGGTCCTTAGGGGAGTAGGGCATGGGGGAAACCTCCTTGAAAAGACGCTGTTGAAATAGCGTGTTCGAACTACGAACACGAGTTTTTGGTTATCGACTTTTCATCGAAACTTGCTAATCCTTACCACACTAGAGGTTACAGATAGGGTAAAGATTGAAAAATAATTGCCAATCGCCTATGAACAAGCTGGCCTAAAAGAGATGAGAAAATGATAGAAGTGGAGATGCGAACCGGCAACCTGCAACAGACTGTCGCCGCGGATGAAATCCTCGAAGGCATTGGGGCAATGATGGAAGACTCATTGCCTTGCGATCTTGAGGAGGCCTCACATATGGGAAAGGAATCCGTTGATCTCCGTAGGAGGATTTATCGTGGGAGTCGTTGGAGAAAATAACTCAGGCTCATGGCTTCGATATTTTTAGCAAGTGGAAAAGGTTCCGCTCCGGGATAGATGACACATCGCCTGGTGGCATTAACATCATCACTTGCCAAATGAAAGCCCCTTGTTAATCGAGGAGCGGATGAGCGTTTCACATCAATTGCCCATACCTGACGCTGAGGGCCCTCCAAGACCAAGTCGAGTTCGGCCTGGGCGCTTGTCCGGTAATAGCTGTAGCGCCACTTATTTGAGAGGTGATTAAGGATCTGCTCAATCACAAAACCTTCCCAGCTGGGTCCAACGGCGGGATGACCTAAGAGACTTTCAAAGTCAGAAATATTCAACAGTCGATGCATCAGACCAGTATCACGGAGGTAGACTTTGGGCGCTTTGACCAGTCGTTTTTTGGTGTTCCCTGCCCATGGCTGCAGTTGGCGAACCATGTAAAAATCCGTCAACGTATCCAGGTAGTGCTTGATCGTTTTGTAATTGACGCCCAGCCCTTCACCAAGTTGTGAGAGATTGACTTGTTGACCATGCGTATGGGCTAACATGGACCAAAATCGCCGCATCGTTACTGGTGAAACATGTGGGCCCATAAGGGGAATATCCTTTTCAACATATGAGGCGATAAAATCTGATCGCCAATCCCAGCTGTCGTCATCCGTCGATGCAAGATAACTCGCAGGAAATCCGCCGCGAAACCACAACTTTTCAAGATGAAATCCTAGAGGATCAGATTGGTATAGTTCCCATACCGATAACGGACTCAACTCGACATAACGTACTCGTCCTGCAAGGGTTTCGGAGGAATGTTGAATGAGATCGCGAGATGCCGAACCTAACAGCAGAAACTGTCCTGTTAATTCTCCGGCACGTTTTCGGAGATCCACCAGTCCTCTCAGTAGCCGGAACAATTCAGGAGCTCGCTGGACTTCGTCGATAATCAGGAGCTTGTTAGCAAAACGTCGTAGATAGGCTTCAGGGTCTTTCAGTTTTGCTAAGTCGGTATCGAGTTCAAGATCGAGATAGGCAGTCTTTTTTTTGACAGATTTGGCGAGCTCCAAGGCCAAGGTGGTTTTGCCGACCTGGCGAGGCCCTAGAAGCACAACCACCGGCATGTGGCGCAAGGCCTTGAGTAGGGCATCTTGCAGAAAACGACGAATCATCCATGTATTTTAGTTTTTATAATACTAATTTACAAGAAAAATATAACTTATTCTTTAAATTTAGGAATATAGGCTCGCGACATGGTCTTGGAATCCTTCGTCCATTTCCCCATTCTATGAGGATTTTCTGAGCGTATTGTTTCACCGAGGTGGAAGCACCCCGATCTGAGTTGCCCTGACGAAGGACCGGGTTGACGGCACTGCCTTTGACTTTATCGAATCTGGCTTTGATGTCTTTTTCTTCATCGGTTTTAGGATCTTCCGGATAATCGGGAATGTTATATCCTTGAGATTGCAATTCTTTCACACATGCCAGTTTTGGCAAGAGTGAGGTTGATTTATAGCATTGTGTGCCCCACAAAAGAACCGCATGGAGTAAGCCCAATTGTTACCTCACTGGGGTAGCAACATTCCGTTCAACGCTCCGTCGATTCACATGGTCTTGGCCGCCAACCCACGGGCTTGAGCTGTTTTTTACTAACAATTTGGAAACACTTTTTGGAATGCAGTATAAATCTCTAGCGTAAAGCAATGAATTTTTCCATTGGCCAGAGGAACTGATTATCAGATCCAATTTTGGCCCAAGCAGTTCGATTACTTGCTTCATGTCCAGGATTCTGATTTTTCCATGGCGCTTGAAGATGTACGAAAAACAAGTAAAGCCACATATCGGCCGGTCCTTGTTGTGCAGCTTCAATAATTTCTTTCAGCTTTGATGTTCCGTGAGTGGCTTCCACTTTCCGGGAATAGGTTTTCCACTGATTGCGGACTAAACGAAGAACACGGTAAACATCCATTTTCTGTCTTTGAATCCTTTTGTTGTGAATATCCAAATTATGGCAGGCAGCTCGTTCCATATGACTTTGAGTTAACCGCGCCCAAATAGTGTTTTTCGGACATGAACTTTTGGCATCCTTAACAATTTTGTCTTGTTTAAGAATAGTTTCTACTCTCTTAGCTGCCTGCTCAATTTGTCCATCGGTCCAACTGGGCTTCCATTGAGTACTCATACGTTGTCCTCTGGCTTTTTTCCCAAATCAGAATGGGTAAGATTGTCTGCCATCTGAATTACTTGCCATTTAACTGCATTTTTTTCATCACCCAATTCAGTTGGCAGGAAAATACGTTCCCTTTTTTCCACAATCCTTAACAGAAAAATCCCATGAATAGTGGGAAATAGTTGATTGAATTTTTTCCGTTTTGGACAAGAGTGATCGTTTTAATTAGAGAATTTGAATTTCCCCTGCCCAACGCATTCACCATCACCATTATAAACATTCTGATATTTACCCTTGATGCTTCGTAAGTCCCCGTTCTTATCTAATTTATAGGTGCCAATCATGGTTCCAGCGTTAATTAAACTTCGATCAGCTCCCCACACCCCGAACACGCCTTTTTTTGAATTTTTCGCAAAAGCAAAACCTCGTCCTAAAATCAAGGGTTCATCTGGCTGCGTTATTTCCATATAGATCTCAGGAAATTCCGACAAGTCAACAAAAATATTCGCATCTGATTTGGAGACATTCCGCTCGGCGCCTCCATTACCGCTATCACAGAATTCCTTCACCTTGAAACTTCCACTAAGGTTGGCGGTTTGAGCAGGAGCTAAGCTGACATTTCCCAGAATCAACAAACTCAGAGGTACCCCAACAGTCACCAACTTTTTGCAGGATGATACAATGGCTTGAACACACATAATTACTGCCCTCCTTTGGCAAAAAAAGTAGAAGAATGATGAGGGGGAATGAACATGAAAGATCGCAGAGTTCGTCTATAGCCTCTCAAGGGGGTCTGGTAGCTGATGATCATTGAATGGGTTTTGACAGATTCAATTCCTGTAAATCCTCCATTAAGTCGTTGGCGACCAAGCGTACACTTGGATGGGGGTCAGCCTGAGACACCTTTAACAGTTCATCTATTTGTGAGAAATGGGAAGAAGATAAAGGAGCTGTCTCGGTAATGGTCATGATATTTTCGAGGGCTTCGATTCTGACATCCACATGAGGTGCGTTTTGGGCAAGGTGTCGGAGGGCGCCAAGGGCAGTTGGATTCGGCTTCTCCTCCAACACGACTTCGTTAGCCAGATGCTCCAAAGCAGCTAGTCGCAAATCCTCGTGAGAATCCTGAAGAATGACCTCACTCAATAAATCAATGGGAGGGGGAGATAAACTGGCGATAAGCTCAAGAGTTTGCTCCCGAATGAAATGGTCTGGGGACTGCATTTCTTGTTTCAGGAAGGGAATCGTCATAGAAATCTGGCCTCTATCCAATAATTCTTCTAGCGCAGCCAATCGAAGACTTGGGTCCTTTTTTTCCGACGCCAACTGTATTAGGTCCTCTTCACTCAAGTCGCCGTAGTCTTCCAATGGATGGGGATGATCGTTCGGTCCCCCAAAACCCCTGGGTTCCGTACCAACTCGATCCTGTTGGTTAAACAATCTCTGGTCAATCTTTGAAGAAAGCCGGATTGAACCGGGTTGGCCATCTGAGCGCTCCCCCCTCAATTTGGGAAGAGGAAGTGGGGCATACACATACAACGACTGAATAGTATGATGCAGGTGCCCTCGCGATGTTCCAGGATCATTCATAGTCATAATAAAACGATGGCCCTGTAGAAGCAGTCCAATTCCTTGTTCGAACGGAATGTCTTGAAAATTAACCTCAATTAATTCGGCGGCAATTTCCTCATCGACGACGATGGAAATTTGGGAAATACTTTGCAACTGCATTAAAACCGTTTTTAACGGAACGCCGTTGATGCGGGCGGAAAGTTTTTCGTCATCCAGGAAAAGTTCCCAATCGGAAATCTTACTCGGGAGCGAAGAATCCTCTGATACCAATGCCGAGGATGGTGCCCCCATTAATGACCAGATGAGACAACATATAACGCTCAACCATAGAGGATGAAACTTTTTTTGGAGTTGAGGAAAGTAAGTTACGAAAAGATATTTGTGCTGCATATTCACGGTATCCAACATGAAGATTTCAGACGTTTTTCAGAAAAATGATTGACTAAGTACCAAAGTCGTTATGGTAAAAAGCATCTTGTGGCCTTGGCCTTTCTCCCTTTCTGTAATGGACCACAAAAAATCTCACGGCGAAGGAAGATAGCCATACCTGGAAAGCCAATGTTTAAAAAGTCTCCAAATTCAATAATGAGGGAATTAACCGCGCGACAGGGCTTACTGCACTATTGTTTGGAATGGGGCGTTTGACTCCATTTTTCATCTGAACAAAGTAGGTTTTTGTTGGGTAAACAAATTTTCTCCCAGGCTGTTTTCGATCAATGGGAATAACAAACTCATAGCCATGGCTGTTCGCAACCCGGCCTGCAAAATGGTCACCTTGCTCATCTTGCCAGTGGGTTTGAAATAACGTACCCGATCCATCCCCGCTTCGTTCAAATATGGCCTCGCCCTTTGGGGTTGTTACCAAAAAATATTGAACCCCCATAGGAACCATTCCCTCTGCTTGATAAGTAACAACCACCGGAGGCATTTGGTACCCCTTGGGCACTAGAGTACCTCCCTTGACTTGATAAACATCGACGCGCAACTAAGCAAAAGAAAAATTATGGTCATTATTGGAAAAATTTTTTCCATGAAATTTGGGTAATAACCAATTGGCGCTCCCATTCACAAAAATATTCAAAAGCCTTCATATTGTGAGATTTGAACAATGCACTGAAGGCCATCCCGCCTATGGGTTTTCGGCTGTTCTAAAAGGCAACTCGAGCACCTAGCAGGAGAGAGAGCGAAGACGCATTGAAGTCTCTCCATTCGTCTAAATCTTCTCCAAAATATACTTCTCCCTTATTGGACTTCCAGGCAAGTTCGGTATTAATGGCTAACCAATCCAGGAAAAAATAATCGACCCCGGCACCAAATCTTAAAGCCAAGGAATTATCGGGGTTAGCTTCATCATAATCGTCCGATGCTGCTTGATTGTTGTTGTACCCTATGCCAAGCGTGGCATAAGGCTCAAAATTCCCAATCCGACCGGGCCCTACTTCCATGACAGGAATCAATGATGTGGTATAGCTATCGCCATCATCTATTGCATGGTACTCAAATTCAACCATAGGTCCCACATGAATATATTCATTAACCCGATAGTAAAAATGAGCGTTAATGATGGGGCCTGGCGAACCTTCCGAACCCTCACTCGGAATAACCTCCTGCGTGGTAAATGCCGCTCCCAATCGAAGTCCTCCCTTCCAATTCCGTTCCTCGGCCAGTGCTGAAGATTGCCACACGACTCCAGCCACAAAAACAAAACCAAAGAAAAAAATTGTCGTAATGTTCTTCATTCAACCCCCTTCTTGAAAAGTAGTAACGAAATCCTTCCCCCCAAGGGCGAGGCTTCCGAAATGGGTTCCTAAATTAATTAATCCCTCATCACCCAGGAGACAAAGAGGATAGGCATTGGGTTTTGATACAATTTGCCCTATTCCGTACAAACCGCCCACTGAAGGTCAACTCAAAAGCTTTTCTTCCTGGACCACTTGCAGGAAAGAGAGGGAAGCGGGGTGAGCTGACGGCCTCTCCTTTAGGGAACCCCTCCAGGAGTAAGGGACGTGGCAGGAAAAGGATCAACTGGCCCCGCTTGCCTTTTCATTTTTTTCAGCTTAAAGAAGCAACAGATTCCAAAATCTGATTGGCCTTGTAACACGAAAAAAGTTACAGATAGGGTACCGATTGAAAGTTTTTTCTAGAAAATTGAAAAAATTTTTTGAAGGGAAGAAAAAGATCAGGTAATTTAAAAGGAACGATTTTTCCCAAATGCACAAGAAGGAAAACCAGAAGGATGGAACTGGGTGCTTTGGGAGAAAGAAGGGGTGGGGTGGATTAACTAATCAAGAAGGGTTGAGAAAAACCAAAAAAGAATATGGTGCTTCACAGAAATGACTTCAATTTTCCAAACGGCCCATTTTCTAGGGATTCGGATTCGTGCATACGGTGGGTGAAATAGTAAAGTTCTAGCGACCTTTATCCCAAGATGGCGGTTAGTCGCTGCGCTTGGATGGGGGTCAGCCTGATACTTCGAGCACTTTATCTTCGCTTTGGCAAAAAAGCGAGAATGGAAATTTTGGTGACCCCCTACCTCCTGTACCCTCCTACGAGCCGTCTTCGGGTTTTATGGTATGCTTGATTTCCTTATTTTCCCATTTTTCATGATATTGGTTACGCATACGGTTGAGACTGGGCGCATACTTTTTCGCCCATGCGTGGGACTCGGGAGTCAAGTCCACACGTTTACATGAAGCCAGCCAGTTCGGTAAGTTGGCCCAGTCCTCTTCGAATCGTGGTGAGATGGGATCTAGCCCGATGCCCCAGCCAAAAAAAGGTATGTTCCACTGTTTTACGTGAACATAATACGTTTTTCCCGCCACCAATTCACTGTCTAAGAAGGTAAATCTCATGTCAGCGATATCCCCTTCGTAGCCATGTCCGGAAAAAACGGCTGCATTGAAAAGGTGTGTGCCCGGGCTGGCCTGGTAAAAGTTACAATTCTCGGCATCCCGACCACCACCGATCAACCGCTCACCATCGTAAATTTCATATGGAATTTTTATAAAACCTTCAGGCCGGATAAAAACCATGAGCGCGTTTCCCTCTTCTGGTTTGGGAACTTGTCCGTTAATCGATTCACCAATATGAAGGTTGGGGGATACGGGTGCGCATCCGATGAAAAGTAGACACCCAATCACACACAAAGAAAGTTTAACAGGCCAATTTTCTCCCATTTGGTTTCTCCGTTTTATTACGGTGTGTTATCGGAAGAAGAAAGAAGGACTTTTCCGTCGTCACGTGTGAGGGAGTAGCTAATGTTTTCTAGTGTAAGAGCAGCAGTATCCATCGAAGAAAAAAGTTTCGAAAAGACCCTAAATGATGCCTGGGCACTCGTTTTTTTCATACTGCCTTCAGTATCAATTTTGACCTCTGATTTGGTCACAGGCACACGAAATTTGCAAGGATTATAACAATTTCCTGGAACCATCCCCCCGATACAGTTGCCCCTTCCGTCAGAAGAAGCACAACTATTAAATTGCATACAAGGATCGTAGCCAGCCTTACATTGCATTTCTACTGTTTGAACGACTCGTGGCGTGGTCTTAACCTTATGCTGTAATTGTCCTAACCCAACTTCCACAACCACCCCCTTAATTTTAGACTTCTGCACCACAAGTGCAGAAATCGGGACCAGAAAACCCTTCAAGATCTGGCTCCATAATTCTTTCAAAGCCGCTTCTTTCCGTTGCTTGCTTCCTTGAAGCGGTTTTCTATTGGACCCCGTTGCGAGAGGAATTTTGAGAAAAACCTGTGCATTTTCCCAAGTCAGGGACAGTGGGGAAACAATTTCAAGGTCATTGCTTTCTTCTTTCTCCAATATTTCCAACAAAATAGACGTAAGGCTTGGGTTAAGGGATTCCTGTAATTCAGCAAGTGCTGAATCATTATGTTGCATGGGTTCTAAAACTAAAGCAGGAGGTTCTATTGGAGTTAATTTGGCTAGGATGTTTGGATTGGCAGGACTAATTTTGAGGGTCAGGTCTTCGTGATTTCGTTTTTTGAAAATCAATCGAAGAACAGAAATCTTGCTATGAAATTTTGCGGTATAGGTCAAAGGCGTTTCTCCAAGAGGAAGCTCCTTTCGACCACGTTTAAGAAAGACTTTGGCTTTTTCCGGGTGTGAGGTGATCTGCAATTCTTTCAGCAGAGCGGCTTGAACCCTTGAAGTTTCAAGTAGCAAGTTGCTACAGAAAAAAAGACCTGGGAAAGTTAAGAAAAAAACCGGAGCTCTCCTGTTCATAGCACTCCCGCTGCGAGAAGGTTACTTCTTGTAAAATTCAGGACATTGTTCATTTCAGGAAGACTACTACCATTCCAATGAGGCACCGAACCCTCAAGACAATAATTATCTGAACTTATTTCAAGGGGTATTAAAAGTATAGTAACGATACCGAGGACTAGGAATAAATACCAGGCGGGCCCCTTATATATACAGGAAGCTTGCGATTTCGTCATAATTGTGACATCTGTTATTTCAGGACCAGTCTCTTCTACTAGGTTCTTATAAAAAAAGCGTCCCTGGTGGCCTTGTCCTCCTCTAATGACTCGTGTTGCGTAAATAATACCTGATTCCTCCTCGGTTTTTTCTAAAGTCAAAGTTGCCATGATTGTTGCATTTTTTGCAGCTTGAAACACGTCTGCAAAAGGAGCCTCAAACGGAGCTGTTTTGATACTGTCACCTTGTGCGGTTTCTTCACCATAGGTTTTACAAAAGCGCTATCAACAGTTGCCCATTTTTCAGGTAGATATGTGCAGCTTGAAAAAAACTTGCTATTACCAAAATCGTCAATGCTTCGAAGTACAAGGATGATGATTTCATATAAATTTTCTTGCATTATGCGATTGAGAAGCCATACAGCCACTAAGTAGAGCCACAAAGACGACGGCCTTGGACAGGTTTTTTAATGGTGGAGCAATCATCACTTGCTACCTAGGCTTTAGATTATCAAAAAACGTTTATTCATTAGTGCCAATAGCGTTCACACGAGATCTCCCATATGAACATGAAAAGTCCTTTCATCGAGTGGGTTAAATTTTACCTTTTCCGAGTTTAAAAGCCCCCAAAAAATGGGGCATCTTGATACTCCATTTCCTCCTTGTTGCCCTCGTCCGCCCGCTTTTCAGCTTCCAATCGACGAAACTTTTCTTCTTCAAGCCTTGTCCGTGTTTGAGTTTCAAGTTCTTTCGTGTCCTGAAGCAACTGTTCCAGTTCCTGCCGGCGCTCGAGTTCACTCTGTAATTGTTCCCGAATTTTGTCCTGCTCTTTCTGGTCTTGCAGGTGGGTTTCCAAGATTTTTTTGGATTCCAGCGTGTGCTGTTCGACATTGAGCCGGTCTTGTAATTCCCGCAATTTTTCTTTGAGTTGGCCCTCACCAAGACGTTGTTCTTCAAGGAGTTTTTCGATGTGGGCCCGACGTTGACGCTCCTCTTCTAATTTTTCCTGGAATTCTAATTCAGATTCCGATGAGAGTTTCCCGATTTTCAACTGCTCCAGTTTCAGATTTTCTTCCATCAATTTTTTGTTAGCCACCGCGAGTTTTTCAATTTCCTGGCGGAGAAGTTCCTGTTCTTCCCGTCGTTGCTTTCGAAATCGCTCTTCAGTTTTTTTCCGCTCATCTTCCAAGGCTTTGACGACGGACACTAATTGAAAGATAAACTGCCCTCCTTCGTCATTGGCACTTTGTAAGGGATGGCTTTGCGGCAATTGGTCGGAATTGTTGGCCACAACCCGGCTGACGTGTTCGGCTATGCGACTGGGCACGAGATACGGTTCTTGATTGTCTTGTAAAAATTTGATGAGGTGGAACGCAAAGACACTGTGGCCCTCCAGGCCATCATCCGCTACCGGTTCCGTCCCTCCCGAAGTAAAGGCCCACCGAGACCGTTTGCCGTACAGTTTGGAATAATATTTATCTATGGGGTGAAGAATGGGCTGCCGCAACCGAGCGAACAGGGTCCCACTAAAACACGAGTCGACGATTAAATACACATGTTTCGCTTGCATAGAGGCCACATAATTGCGAATGGCCGCATCCAAAATATACGTTCCCGGTTCCTCCGGGTGACCTTCCACTGGGACCCACCAGCCTAGCTTTTGCCCGGGACTATATTCTCCATGGCCAGCGAAATAAATCAGGACACTATCTTGGGGATTGGTTTCTTGGCCAAGACGAATGAGGGCCCCTTCAATATTTCGTCGAGTGGCTGCTTCATTGAGGAGGAGCCTCATCCGATCAGAGGAAAACCCGTATCGGGTCATTAGGACGGACTGTAGGGCTTCTACGTCATTAACGGCAGTTTGTAATGGCTCGAGATGCTGATAGTGGTCGATGCCGATCATCAGGGCCCAATAATTTCCCTGAATGGGGAAGGGGTCTATTTCTGTCTTCGATTTCTCCGATGCCGAACTGCCCTCGATAACCGAAACCCCGCGTTGGCCAGTGGGTTCGGCCAGACAGGGCAACACCAAACCCCCGGAAAAAGCCCACAAACACAAAGCAGCCACCAACCTTGGGATGTTCATCCACCTTCGAATTGGGGAGGGGCCTGGAAATACCACTAGGAGGTAAGAAATCATTATCAAAGTGACGGGTTAGGAATAACCTTCCGGAAACGAGGCCGAATGGCAACAATCCCCATAATTGTTCAAAACTAAAACCGAACTAACAACGAAAAAATAGGCCCCCAAGTGTTGCTGGAAAACTTGCGATCTCCTGGTCGAGAAATATCTTTGGGTAATTTTGCCGTAATAAATTGGCCACGGAAGCCCACTTGAAAGGCGGTTCTCACATAAGGCCATTGTGGGCCCTTAATCGCCAACCCCATTTCCGCAGATAATCCCTGGGCCGCACCTGTCTTACTCGTTCCCTCAAACTTGGCTCTGAGGAGGGCCGCGGTAAAATTGGAATAAAATCCAACAGGATTGATCAAGGGGACGTTGGCATACAAGCCCAAAAGAGGACCTCGAAAAATTTCCGTCTCTTTGAATTTAAAATTTGCTAGAGGCTCACCCTCATCTGTGAGTTTGGCCGAACCCCCTTTGAATTTCCCTTTCTGATTATAATACCCAGCATAGACACCCAGTCCTTTATAAATACCAAGTCCAGCCACAATGGAATAATCCCGCCTTTTGGCTTCGTCGGACGGGGAAAAAGAGAGGGTTAGATTTGTTTCCGAATCGAAAGTGTCCGTGTCTCCCGCTAAAAAGTTCGGATTTCCTTGAAGCCATGTAAAGTTAACAAATGTGGAATGGAACCAATCATGTTCTCGAATTTTGGCTCCAACCGTAACAGTGGGGCCGTGCATAAGAAAGTAATTGGAAAGTGCTTCTTGTGAAGGTCCCAAACCCACCTCTTCGTTACCATCACTTATCAAAAGTGTCCCATTTACCGTGGACCATTTGGCTATCCAGGCTTTGTATCCGATATCCACGGAAAAGCGGTCTCCCAGCAACCGCTTTTCTTCTTCCGCATGAGTAAAAGGAATAAAACTAGGGGATAAACTAAGGACAATCAAAAAAATAAACATCTGATGATAGCGCATAAATCTCTCCTCACCTTTTCTTGCGTTTTAAAGATAAAAATCTCCTGAAGGCTACGACATGCCAGACACTTATCAGCTGCAATTGACCTGGGGCACCCAACAAGAGCCAAAGGCCGAATATCGCAAGCACATTGAGAAGGTCGTAACATGAAAATGGTTACAGATTGGGTACCGTTTGAAAGAAAATAAAAAAAAATTTCCAAACGCTGTTTTCCTATACAGGAGATTTCAGAAAAAACCTTCCCAAAAAGTTTGCGGGAATCCCCCCACCTTCCAGGAACGTGGGGGGGATCTGGGATTTTCCCTAGAAAAATTTGGATTGCTATTGTTTAGCTAGGTGAAGCGAATTTTCGGTATGCCACAACCGAAAGGGTTCCAGGCCTAGCCAAAAATCCCAAAGCTAGCGGGAGTCGGTACCCTGAAAGCCTGAATATCGGATTATCACCAAAATTTGGGAAGGTTCTTTAACCACCATCTTGCTTGAAAGGAAGACGAATTGAAACCGGTGTTGGTGAACACCTTGCAGCTCAATAATCACCATGGGAAAGGAGCAACTTGGGATATTCCGTGGCTACCAGGCGCCCATTGAAGAAATACTCCACAGACAGGAGGGCTTCAGATTGCCCATGGGCGGACAGAAGGGAGTGAAAATGACAAATTTGCGCCTTTTGGGTTGGGCATTGGAGGAAAATGCGAATTTCCTCATCAGGATTAGGGATTTCCTGGATATGGTCTTCTAAGGATTGAAGGGCCCTGGTTGGTTGTGCGGACCGCTGCACGGCAAAAACCGCATCGGGAAAATGCAGCAAAAGGCAGAGAGATGCAAGGTAGTCGGCTGAGAAAAGGAGTAATCAGGAGATAGAGTATTGCGTAAGCCTCTCCTTTTTCTTGGGAAGAACGACACGAGCGACCGTTCGTGATTCAGAAGTTTTTTCTAATTTAAAATCAATGGACTGGATGATTCGGAAATGTTGAATCCATTGGTGTCTTATCGAATGCCACCGAGACAATTCTGTGTGAATTTTCGTATCTTCGTGAACATGGGGAAGATTATTGGGAGAATATAAGGCCCCCAAAGCCAAGGCGTCGTTCGCCACTGGGGCCAACCTGGCGGGGGAAGCGCAGTATGGAAAATCTACATCCAAATAGTTTAGGTCGACCATGCCGAACTCACGAAAAAATGACAAGGAACTCCCTCTTTCTATCACAATAACTATTACAGATAGGGTACAGATTGGAAAAAAATTAAAAAATCCACTTCCACGGAAGTAAGGGGTGAGATTTTATGGAAATTCTTCTTCAAAGGTTCGATGGAAAAGGTGCCGCCTTTAGCTTAGAGGGTAACGGGATATCGCTGTTGGAAAAATTAAATTTCTGTTGGCTAGGGGGGAAGCGAAATTTCACAAAAGACACAACTCGTTGGTTCTAGGACCAGCCCAAAACGGAGAGTTATAGGAATTTGTTCCCAAGAAATCTTAAAGGTTGTTTATTAGGAACAATCAGGCAGGTCCCAAGAGGACCATTTTCTCCTAATACGAAGAGGTGCAATAGCGGTTACGCGAACATTGCGGGTTAACGAGCTCAATTGAAACGGACTCATTTGGGATACCCCATAAAAACGAGACCTCCAATTTTCAGTTGTTTAATGGCCACGGATTTACAGATTGGAAAACCTGAGGCGATGGTTGCCTCCTATCCAACCTCAGAAGAGTAAAAAACGTTCCGCTCCCCTCGAATTCCGAATATTTTTCTGTTGTCCTTCAACTTTGAATCCACCTGGCAGGAGATGAAAAAAGTTCCCACCACCTTTCCCCAATCTCTAATCCCTTCGACCTTTTTATTGGGGTGAAGCATGGCATCACAGCCTTTAGAGTAGAGAGTAAAGTTGGACCAAAAACAGCAAGAGCCGCTTGTTCCAAGACAAGCGGCTCTCCTCTTACACCGGTTCACTGATCAATGTGCTTTCATGCTCTTGATACGCCACCACCGCCCCCAACCGACTAACCCGGTAAGTCCTGTTCCGAACAAAAGCATGGCAGAAGGGAGGGGAACGGGATTCGCTGCCGGTGACCATCGAGCGTATCCCCAGTTTCCATTTGCTGTTTGAAACCCTTGTCCGAACTGATCCGCTTGAGAAGCATCCAAAGACTCCATGGAGTGATTGATTGTTTGAATATGCGCAAAGGCACCGTTACTGGTGTCATAGCCAGTCATCACAATGCAGACATCGTTATTAAAGCCACATACGTTAGTAGCTATTGGACGTGTGTCAAAATTGACTACGGGAGCATTGATGAAAACCTGATCAAGAAGAGCATCTGAGGCAGCCATTGCCTCTGTGGCATTTTGAAATGTTAATGCGGTTTGGGTGCAATTTTGAAATACGCTGACGCAAGTGCCATCGACGAATTCTACATCGTACAATGCACCGTTGACATTAACATTTGTAGCACCAAATAGCTCACTTCCAGAGACGTCAGTTACCAACATTGCAGCAGAAGCGAGCGGGGGGCCAATAAAGAAAATTGTTAGAACAAGGGCAATAACGGTTTTCATTCGTTGTCTCCTTTTTGTTTTTGTTGCAACGAAAGGTAGCTAAAGAATTCTGAAAACACGGAATCCACAGGGTATCAATCTTGCTTAGCTTACTGAGGAGGTCAGTAAATCATGAGTATCACGGCTGTCCGGACGTTTGATAACTGAAAAGGCCTATCTGCTTGTTTCTACATAACAAATAACCATTTCCTGCCTGTCATCGACTTGAATTAAAAAACGGGTCTTCGCCACCCTCCTGTGGAACTCGGGGAGGATCTGGCTCATGGATACCGGCAAGCCAATTTTTTCGCAGGTGATGGGTCATTTGCCGATGCACACGTTTCGGCACTGTGCCCAATGCTATCGAGGCCACCACAAGGGGGTGGATTCGCCGTAAACCGTGCCAAACGTGACGACCCCACCATCACCGCCAACCGCGATGCCGGTCACAAATGTCTGTCGGGTCGAGTGGCGCGCCGGCAACAGCGCTAGCATTTTCGCCGTTTGTACCGGGACCGCCTGCCGTACCTGGCGCCCCTGGTGGACCGCTGTTACCGACATCCGATACGGTCTCTGCAAAAGTAATACTGAAAGTGAAAGAGAAGGCACCAACTAACATCAGCAACCAAATACCATTTGTTATTTTTGTCAAACCTCAATCCCTCTCGCTGAACCTCTCTTTACAAAAGACCGGCAAAAGGGTCATTGCTTGTTTTTGCATTCTTGACGATCGACTATAGTGCACTACGCAGTCCGCGCTCGCCGGGCAAACCCGGTTCGCTTTGAGGCTCAACATTCCCTCTCGTCAAGTCATCCGTATCCCTTTTGTGCGGAACTTTCCTTTCGATACTTTAAGCAACGAGTCTCCTGGAGCGATGGTCCTTGACTCAGTGGCGACTATCTGCGTGTCCGTAAGTACGCCTTCAATGGTCAAAGCGCCAAATTCATCCAGGGTCACCTTCAGGGTATGGCTATAACTAAAGTTCCTCCCCGTAATCGGGAGTGTCGTGATATTGGCATTGTCATCGCCCACTGCCGTCACCTCGGTGATTTTGACCGGTTTCAAAAACAACTCGTGGACCACTGGTGCCCACTCCTATGAAAGCGACAAGGCTCATGAGCAAGAATCCTCGGGTTACGGTTAGCACTGAACACCTCCGGATTAAGACAAAGTAGATGAAGGATTATTTGCCCATTTCCCTCTTCTTTGCTTTGAACCCCTGAACCAGCAAAGAACCATTCTTTCGCCAGTGCCAGCCGACCAATCCGATGAGACCGAAACCCATCAACGGCATAGCGGAAGGTACCGGTACTGGGGCAACATCCCCATCCCGCACGGCCCACGCGAAGACTTCGTAGCGCTTCGCGAGCGGGCCCTGGTTCCCGTTGCTGTAGGAGAAGTTCCAGGCACCGAGGGTATCAAGCGCATACTCCGTACCAGACCAATAAATACCGGCAATGTTTTGAATCTCCACCCCATCGTTCGTCATTTGGGTGCCAGTGAGGTTTTGCAAGAAATTCCCCTCCAAGTTACGGTAAAACATGTACCCCAGCTCGTTGTCCCGACACGCCATCTCGGTAGCTGTTCGACAATCCACGACACTCGAGGCCGACCCCGTCGGCAGGCCACTCGCCACCGACATTGACGCCAACCGCCAGTCGTCCCAAGTCACATTCCGCACCGTATCAAACAAACTCAATCCATCGGCCCAAGCGACGGCATTGTCCCAAGTTTGCGCCCCACTGAGGTCTGCGGACTGCGTCCACGTGATATCCAGCACGTCGTCATAAATAAAACCCCCACCGCGGTCCAACAACGCTGCCTCGCCTATCGAGACAAAACCGATGACCGCCGCACAGACAACCCCTATCATTCGGGTGTACATCCTTTCACCTCCCATGTTGTAAATTGGCGAATAATCTTGTTTCTAACAACGCGTGAATTCTTGACAGATCTAGTTTCGTGTCTGGGTCAAGCAAATCCGGATACGCCACCTGCATTTTCACGAACCATTGTGGTTTTCGTAAATGAAAGGCACGAACAGAGGAACCAAACCCTTTCGATATATGAGCCATACCATTCAACAATCCCCTGTTGCGTGATTTATTTCTTTCATTAAGAGAAAAACGTTTCACCCCCTCCTTAGCATGAGAAAGGTTACAGATAGGGTACAGATTGGGGGAATACGGGAATTATTTTTTGTGGGGAAGGCTATGGGGACTTTCTTTAACTCGGATCCGGCAGCAAAAAAATAAAGCTGGGAAACACCAAACTACTCCGGCTGAAGGAGTTTGGTGCCTAGTGTTTGAACAATTTCAACTGCACCGCAGTTGAGATGAATAGGATTTATTGATTTTTAAAAGATTTTTGGCTGAGAAAAAACACCAAAATTTTCCACTGCGGAGTTCGGGATTAACTCTGTGTTCGGGCAATACCATTTAGAGAGATTGCCTTAGGGGAAGGAAGCGATGAATTGCCTATTGATGAGAGGAACGTAGGGTTATTGATAGATAGATTGGCGAGTGAGGTTGGAGAACTGAGTTTCGACGGCTTGGGCTTGAAACTCTTGGTTCAATTCTCGTAAGCAATGCGCCAATTTCATATACAGCGGTTTGGTCTCGGGTTCCCGTTCCACGGCCTGGCTGAGCAAAATGACGGCCCGCTGAAGATCATCCGGACGGGTGAGAAAGTCCGCATGACGACAGAGGTGGCGAACGAACAACCCTCGCCAGCGTTCGCGGGGTTGAAACGACCAGGGTTCTTCACGAGCGTCCGGCAGAAACGGGCCCTGGTATACCGTAAGCAGGCGTTCCATTGTCTCCAAGGCGTCCCCAGAGGGCTTAGGTGAAGAGTCTTGAAGGGTATCTTCAAAAACCCAGGTGTCGAGCCAACAGCGCTGGGCGTTCAACGAGAGTTTACCGTCCGTTAACGTCAGCCCATCATCACATCCCAACAATTTCCGTAAACGGTGGAGCGTAGTGGCAAACGTCTGATGGACCGCGTCTCCCTCAGCGTCCGGCCAAAGGGCATGAGAAAGGTCGGTTTCCGGGACCTCCCTTCCGCCAAGGGCCACTAGTGCCTTTAATAGCATGAGGGGACGCCGTGGAGGTTTTTTAGCAAACCTCACGATGTTTCCATCCACGACCAACTCGAATCGGCCAAAGGTCCGAATCTCCACGGCCCAGGGCCAGTGTGGGTTGGACACAGGCGGCTCCTCAGGCATGAGTCGAAATTTTCGGACCAAGGTTTGGACAAACTCGACTTCAATCCCCCATTCCAAGGCTTTGGCACATAACAAACTAAACTGAGGTTTGGGCCAATAGTGCAGGAATTGGAGCTCCTTGGCCCGTACTATAGGTAAGATTTCTGCGATATACTCGCGTGCTTGGTCTTCGTCTCCCCGATTCAGAGCCCACAAGGTTTGGGTTCCCGCACCAAGGATTAAACAGTGGAGGTTATTATTGCTCTTCCCGATCTCGATGGTTTTTTGAAGGTGCGCCTGAGCCAGAGACATATCTTGCTGCGCATAGGCTATTTGTGCGGCAAATCCATGGGAGGTACCGATGGCCTGTGGAAGTGGCGTCGTATTTTCTTTCAGAAGCCAGGAAAAATGGTCATCGGCTTTTTGTTGATCTCCTTGGAGAAAAGCGATTGCCCCGGACACCACCTGAAAATGATCGTGAAAGGGAGAATGGCCATGGGAAAAATGGTGCGCCAGAGAATCAAGTATTTCCCGTGCCTGGGGGAAATTATAGTCCGACCAGGCTACCCAGATCTGCAAAAAGCGTAAGGGAAATTCATGGATGACACAGCCGGTTTGCCTTCCGTAGTCCAGACAGTCTTGAATGAGCTGATTGGCCTCCTTGAGATTGCCCGACAACCATTCTATGTGCGCTTCGGCATATCCAAATGACAACCGACTCAAAATGGAACTCCGTTGTGAATGCATTCCCTGTTGCATTTTGGAAAAGAAAGCCGTGGCCCCGTGAATGTCCCCACGATTAACGAAGGCCAGAGGCAGTAAGAATCCGGAGGGGAGGTTTGCCAGGAGACAAGGATACTTTTCCTGCATGGAAAAGGTGTAGCGCTCCCAGCGTGAGAGATCCGCATATTCAGAACGATGTATGGATAAGAAGGCAAACATATTGAAGACCACTTGAGCGTGAAGCTCAGTGGCGGGGAAGTCAGGAATATATTTGATAACCTGAGGAAGTTTTTCCAGCCAAGTATCCAACTTGGTCCAATCACTCCAGGCGAGATGAATGGCCTCGACTAGGGAACACCAGGCGGCCAATTGGCCCTCTGGATGATTTTGTGCTTCAAACCTTCGAAAGGCTTTGGTGAGCCAATCCCCCGCTTCGGATAGATTATGCATTCGTAAACCTTGCCCCCGCCAATAAAGGAGCCACGGGTGGTGGGCCAAAAACGCAGGAGGAAACTTCCCCACCCACTGTTCAAGAACCTGGCCTCTTCCTTGTTCGAAGAATTCCGGAGCAAGTTGGAGCAAGAGCGTTTCGGCTTCTGAATAATTCTGACTGTCCAGAAAGAGCGCCATGGCCTTTTCTGGCTGTCCTTGTTGACAGAGAAGGGTCGCGGTTCGTCGTTGCAACATTTCTCGTTCCTCAGGCGCCAGTTCTGTCTCGGCGACCTTTCGGAGAAACACCTGAAATAGGGGATGAAATTGATACGTTTGGTCGTTTTCACCTCGGCGTTCGATAAAATATCGACGATGATACAATCCCTGGAGGATCGAAGCGGCCTGAACATTTCCCGACACTTCCTGTGCCATTGCGCCGGTAAAGACCGAAGCATACGCCAGTCGGCAGAGGACTTTTTGGGTGGCCGCAGGCAACGTCTTCAAGACCTCATGGGCTAAATAATCGAACACCGTCTCCGAAGGCTCCGTGTCTAGCTGAGAAATTTCTTGCGGATGGAGCGGATTTGCCAGAGTCAGGATCGTGCCGGCCACCCATCCTTTCGCCAGATGAATCAGGTGGCGGGCTAGGTCCGGACGCTGGCCATGCGGGGCCTTGAGGGTTATCAGGTGTTGGGTTTCCTTCAGCGTCAGGCGCAGAGCATCTTCCTCTATGACACAAAGAGCTTGTGTGGCCAACAGTCGTGCAAGCGTGGACGGCGGGGCGAGGCGACTGAGGACCAAGACATTCATACCGTCAGGAATGACTTCCAAGGCGATTTTAAGAATCCCATGGACCGTTTCAGCCGTCTCCAGCAGATGGTAATTATCCAACACGATGAGTCCCGGGACCTTCCAGTGTTGGTACAGTTGTTCAAAAAATCTCCTGGCAAAGATCGGAAGTCCTGGCAGGTATTCCGGCGTGAGTTGAGGCAGTGGAGTCTTCTTACGTGGGAACACGCGTTGCGCCCCCAGGGACAAAAAATGAAAGAGGGTGGCGGGATCTTGATCGCCTTCGTCGATTTGATACCAGAGGGCTTTCAGCTTGCGCCCCTTCAGATAACTCGCCGCTAAGGTGGTTTTGCCAAACCCCGCTGGGGCCGTGATCCAGACGATGGGCCTTGCCCGAGCCCCGTCGAGTGCCCGGTATAATCGTTCCCGCTCGACAATCTTCGGAAGGCGGGGAATCGAAAGTTTGGCCAGGGAAGCCCGTGTGTGGCTCATGGTAGCGTTTGACTCTCCAAGGAGATGAGATCGATCTGGGGGGCACCGCGATGGGCCATGGCTCGTGGGTCGAAGGACATAAGCTCCGCTTGACGTTCCCCAAGTTGCTGATATTGGGCCTCCACCCGCCGGCGTGTCCGTTCCGCCCAGAGTTCGTCCGGTTCGTCCGGCAAGAAGGGCCCGTGATAGAGGCCAAGGGCCTGGTCCAGAGTGTCAGCTAGGTTTTGGCTGGTTGAGGGGTGTTGCAATTCCCGCAGCCAGGCCTCCCAGGCCCAGAGATCCACCCAGCAATACCGCGGATTGAGACTGACGACTTTATTCTGGAGCAGGACGGCTTCCTCATATTTCAATACTTTCCGCAAGCGGTGAAGGGTGGTCGCAAAAGTTTGGTGCGCCATATCGCCCTCGGCATCCGGCCACAGCAGATCGGTGAGTCGCGTTTCGGGAATGTCTTTTCCCCCAAGGGCAATCAACGCTTTCAACAACTGCAGCGGCTTACGAGGAGCTTTTCGGGAGGGTTGGAGGAGTTCGCCGTCCACCTCAATCGCTAAACGTCCAAAAGTGGAAATCTTGATCGCCCACGGCCAGTGGGGAATGGTGAGGGGTGGGGCCTTGGGCACCAATTGGCGTTTTCGAATGAGATACTGGACAAATTCTACTTCAATATTATGTTGTAGTGCTTGGACGCACAACTCCGCCATGACGTCGGCCCGCCAAAAGGGAAACGTCGTACAGTCGAATTTGCGCCCAATGGCCAACCCCTTCTCCAAAGCCTTGATTGCATCGAGACGATTTTCCTCTTTCCAATCTAGTCTGACTTTCAAAAACCACCACTTCATGAGGAACATGGGAAACCTTAGCTTATGTATAGTCTCTTGGTACTCGACCAAGTAGCTTCGGGCTTCGTTAAGGTTTTCCTCTTCCAGGCAAATTTCGCTCAACGCTAGTCCCATTTCCAATTCCGGAACAGGCACTCCCATGGCTTTGGCTTCGATCAGCCCTTTTTCTCCTTGGCGTTTGGCGAGGACGATTTTTCCTTCAACCGTCGCAAGCCAGGTGGCCATGAAGATATAGTGCATTTCAGTCATTCCAGCAATTCCTTCGGTCACATGGGTTTGGTAC
This sequence comes from Nitrospirales bacterium, assembly GCA_965223495.1. Lineage (GTDB taxonomy): Bacteria > Nitrospirota > Nitrospiria > Nitrospirales > UBA8639 > Nitrospira_E. The sequence goes on from OZ245001.1 coordinate 3,423,799, forward strand.
GTTGCCAGATGCTGATGGGCCCGGGGTATCGCTCCCTTTTGAAGGTCGCGGTAGATTAAACCTGCCAACATAGCCGCCTTCTGAATACCGACAATCGACAAATCTTCTAAAAATGGCTGATAGTCTACACTTGCCTTGTCGAATGACGCTTCATCTCCCCTGTACCATGAAAGAAGAGCTTTCATTGTTAAAAAGAGCGATCGAATGATGGCAGGATGCTGTCTGGATGAATCATGAGCATCAAGGTTATCTACAAGATCTTTTGCTGTTTGATAATCTCCCTTCCAACACAGGTAAGTGACCAAATTGAACCCGATCAAAAAGCGTTGAAACGGATCGGAAATTTCATAAATATGCTTTAAACTAAGGGCGAGGTACCGTTCAGCCTCTTGTCGATCGGGACGTCTCCACATTGATGCCTGGTAGATTGAAGCGGCAACCACTGCCTTCACGGCCCCTGGGCATTCTTGAAATTTTTGTTGTTGATATAGGTCTGCAAAGGGATCTAACCACTGGTCCAACTGCGACAAGTCATTCCATTCATTAATAATCGCACTCATAATCCCGCTCCTAGCTAACAGGCTGCCCTGGTGATCATTGTGCTTCTCGAATCCCTCAAATGCATAGGTGTATTTTGCCTGGGCTTCCTTTGGAGAATAGGGAAACCGGCAGACCCCTAACCAGTAGCTCAGCCAGGGGTATTGTTCTCGAAGATCAACAGGAATGGCTTCGATCCACCCTTGGAGCATCTGCAATCGCCCCTGACTGACCAAGTTGGGAGCTTGAGACAGAATGAGTCCTATGCTGGTTTCATAATTTTCCCATTCGTTTAAGAGCTTAATGGCTTCCTCAAATTGCATTGCGGCTTCTAATTGGCGGGCCGTCTTTCTGATCAAGTCCTGCAATTCGGTTTGGGTGAGATGTTCTCGAACCTGCGTCTGGAGAAAATCCCGGAACAGGGGATGATACCGATAAAACAGGGAGGGCGATTCATGCCGCTCGACAAAGTAACGCGCTCGATACAGCCTTTGCAGAAATGAAATCCCTCGGCGAGAACCGGCCATCGTTCCAGCCATTTGTGGGGTGATCGACGGGAGAAAGGCGGTCTTCAATAACGTCCGTTGAAGGTCAGGGGGGTATGCCTGAAAAACTTCTTTGGCCATATATTCAAACATCACCTTGGATTGCGGAAGCTCGGATTCGTTTCCCTGGTGGCTATCCGTCTCGGCCTGCAGCAACAACATGGTTCCAGCCATCCAGCCCTGCGTTCGCTGATGAATGCGATTCGCCTTGTCAGTCAGTGGGGCTCCGGTTAGCCCAGGGATGTGCATCTGACACACCGCGCGCGTTTCACGAGGGGTTAACAGAAAATGGTGAGGATCGAATACCGTCATGGTTTGATTGGCGAGCAGTTTGGCAAACGCTGGTGGTGCCGAGGTTCGACTGAGGACAAACAGACGGATATGTGGGGGCAACATTTCCGTGCCAGTGGCCACTAAATGGTGCGTCTCCGCGTCGGCAGAGAGTTGCTGATAGTTGTCCAGAACCAGAACCCCCTTCGTTTTTATTCGACTATACAGCTGTTCAAAGAACCGGCGAGTGAACACCATAAGAGAGGGGAAGTGCTCCGGGGTCAGATGCGGGAGCGGTTTACGGTCTCGAGGGACAGCCGTTTTGGCCAACAATCCGAGATAGTGAAAGAGGGTCGCGGGCTCCTGATCCCCTTCGTCGATTTGATACCAGAGGGCTTTCAGTTTGCGAGCTTTGAGATAACTCGCAGTCAGCGTGGTTTTGCCAAACCCCGCCGGGGCGTGGATCCAGGTAATCGGTGCCCGGGCAACCTGATCAAGGGCTCGATAAAGTTTTGGTCGTTCCAGCGTTTTGGGAAGGCGAGGAGGCGAAACCTTCGCACAGACGTTGGACCCTGAAGACGGTCTGCGCATGGTTCAGTGGAAGACTACCCGAATTTGGTTGATTTGAAAAGTTTAAAATCCCTTTTTTCCCCCAACCCCCTAGGCAATAAAGAATACTCACAGCTTAGCACCTACATTCACTCCCTTATTCCATAAACTCGACTCAATACGGGAATACCATGGTTCGTTACTTCTTTCGTCCCTCCCTTCCATTCCGAAAATTGACGATCTTTAAGAATTACCGGAGCCGTTGTCAAATAGTGTGTAAAAAGGTTAGGCGGCGACCTTTGGATTATTCTTGGTAAATCCGTCTGTATACTCCTCTCCTTTCGCGACCTTCCCAACCAGGTGCGGAGCATTCAATTTCCGAAAATTCTTCTCGGCAACCATCAGCGTTTTCCAAATTAAACAGGTCGCATTGATGGAAGACTTGAAGCGACGGGATGCTCCCGTCCGCAGTCTGACCCGTGAGAACGGCGACTCTACGATATTGGAGGTCCGCACGTGTTTCCAGTGCTCCCGAGGAAAGGCATAATACTGCGTCAACCGGTCCCAGTTCTCTGCGATCGTGCGCACGGCTTTGGGATAGGGCCGAAAGGTCGTTTCAAACCGCTTGCGCTCACGCATCGCCTGTTCTGGTGTCTCGGCATACATCATCGCCCTCAGATGGGGTTTCGCCTTGGCCTGCATCGGCTTCGGGAGCGCATCGAGCACATTTAACATCTTATGATTCCAGCAGAGCTGTTCGCCCGCCTCGGGAAAGACCTCCCCCACAGCCGCCCATAACCCTAAATGCCCATCGCCCACCATCAGTCGTACGGTCGTCAGTCCACGGTGCTTGAGTTGCCGGAGTACGGCCGCCCACGAATCCTTGCTCTCCCGATACCCCACTTCCACAGCTAAGACGCGTTTGCTGCCGTCCTGCATGGCTCCGATGACCACCAGTAGAGCTGTTTTCTCTTTGCCCAACCCCGCTTTTACGTAAATCCCATCAGCCCACAGATACGCCAGCTGACTTTCCTCAATCGGCATCCCTTGCCACTGCTCATATTCCAGAGCCCACTTCTCTTTGAGGCGTTGCAGCGAAGAGGCCGACAAGGGAGCTCCGGCTCCTAACAAGCCTCGCAAGGCCAATTCAAAATCCCCACTGGCCAGCCCGTGCAGATATAATTCCGGTAACAGCTCTCGCACTTCCCGGCTGTGGCGGCGAAAGAGAGGCAAGACCCGGGAAACAAACCGCTCCTCCAAGTTGCGAAGCCGAGGGCGACGCACTTCAATGGTCCCCAGACTCAGGGTGACCCGCCGAGGCCGCCCATAGCCATTGCGATAGCCCGGCTGTTCCTCGCCCACGACCTTACGCTCACTTTTCTCGCGCCCTAAGAAGTCCGTCACCTCCTGTTCCAGCAGATCTTGCAGCCAGCTTTGAATCTCCTGTCGGGCATAGGCTTCGAGACAGCCGTACAGCCCCTCCTTTGACTCTGCTGTTCCTTTGTGCTTTCCTGGCATTGGCGTATCCTTTCTCCGCCTGTTCGTGCAGGCAGGGTGTTGGTGATGCTTCACCCAAAAGGGTACGCCGCCCTTTATCACTATTTCCACACTTTTTTAGTGTAGCTCAATTACCGTAGGAACAACTCCTCCCCAGTCTCGGCTTTGTGAGGCTTCCCACCCAAGGGTGAAATCCCATTGGGTCTGTTGAAAAAAGCCGCCAGCGGCGTTCTCGCCATTTTTCCGTGCTCACGTATAGCCAGTTTTATCTACACCCGCCGTCTGCCCTTGTCAGACACCTCTTTCAATTTCCCATGGGTCAAGAAGGAAGTGGACTTTTTTAGAGTAGGGCTGGAAGATCTTCCAGACGGTTTATCGGATGAGCTTGGCTTTGATGAAATTTCTCTGACATTTGTTTTGTCAAATATCACTACATATGACTTTATATAGGACAAATTCTCTTCCCCCAAGAATTCAAGTCTTGCCATTCTTTTTTGTGTATTTTTATACACAAAAGGAGGTGTATGCATGCGCACCAATGTCGTCTTGGACGAAAAGCTCCTTCAAGAAGCGTTTAAGGATGCAAAAGGGAAAACCAAACGAGACTTGGTACACCAAGCGTTACAAGAGTTTGTGGAATATCACCCCTGCCGGGATGTGCGGGAGATTACAGGCACTATCAAGATCCGACAGAGAGATGATCACAAGACGCTTCGGGCAGGAGAACCCTAGCCATGTTTTAATCGATACCTCGGTGTGGTTGGATTTTTTCTTAAATCGACCAACACAGGCCGTTGAACAGTTTGATGAAATTTTTGAACAAAATTTACCCTTTGGGATTACCAGTGTTATTTATCAAGAAGTCTTACAAGGAGCAGATTCCCCACGAGACTTTTCGAAGCTCCTGGACTATTTATCCATTCAAAAGTTTTATCATCCTCTTGATCTGATCCTCAGTTATGAACAAGCTGCTGAATTGTTCTTCCGCTGTCGTCGACAAGGCATCACGGTTCGAAGGACTCTCAATTGCCTTATCGCACAAGTTGCCATTGAACCTAAACTTCGTCTTCTCCACAACGACCGGGACGTTATTCAAATAGCGCCAGTCGACAAAAATTTAAAGCTCGCCTAATTTTTTCTCCCCTGAAGTTTTCTGAATAACCCAACGGAAACTTACAGCAATTGGCGCCAGGTGAGGACTTGAACGGGAAGGATACGGAGGGAGGAAGCAATGGGACAGGCATCCAAGACAAGGGCCACCTCATCGTTTAAGGCCTGGAGGTGATCGACATAGACTGCACCATGGATGCTCACAGGACTGGGGCCAACTTCAAGCATGAACCCACCTGAGACCACAATCAGACCCTTCCAATTGAAGGGTGGAACAACCCGGAGCGCCCCCTTCACCAGCAAAATTCCATAGCCTGTAACATTCGTGAGCGTCAGGACACCACTGGCTGGTTCTGCGTATTGCAAGGCCGGTCCTGTGGCGGTACCCAGACTTACATTGATCAAATCAGCTGAGACAAGGTTGGCACCCTTCTTCAAATCCTTGATCTGCTGTTCCAAATCCAGAGACGCGGGGCTTACCTGGGAAGAGGGAGGGTTGCCAGTCAAACTTGCCATCCCCACCAAGGTCGCTGAAGGTGCGAGTGAGATAGGCGGACGATTACCGGGCAACAACCCACATGTATCCATTCCATCGACAATGATCGAGGAGCCTGACAGCACAACTCGATTCCCCACATACAGTGGAGCCCACACTGGCGGACCCGAAGGATGCGCGACTTCAGCCTGAAGGATCGAGTCGGCCCCCTCCACCTCTCCGTGGCTGGTGATCACCTCTACAGGGGCATATACCGACGGGGCTGAGGACGTAAAGGGCTCTGCCTTCAGGGACGTGTTCAAGGGATACCCAAACACGATGACTCGCCCTCGATTATCCGGAGAATGCAGGATGGTGGATCCGTCTTCATCTCGATAGTGAGGAATCGCAGGGCGATGACCCCTTTGTTCGGCGTCATATTCGGTTTGGTGATGGACCTTTACCCAATAGTTTCCATCCACCTGAACACTATTGACCTGTAGGACCGTGTTGGTTGGATTCCCCAATACGGGCACGTAGTTGGTCAAGTTGAAGTTATAGGATTGATCGTTTTCGGGTTTCCAATCCGAATGCGTCAAGAGATAGGCCGACCAATTGGATTGATAGGGAGTGATCGGATCGCTTAGAAACGAGGGGCCAGTAGCAGGGCCCCCTCCTAGACGAACCTGAGCTTCAACCAAGCCTGCCTCCGCGGCATAAAAAGCCTGGACCGCTCTTCGATAATTGCCGCTGATTTGAAGATCGGTAGAAGTCGCAAAAAGAATCGTGACTCCCATAAGTCCAGAAATCGCGAGGAGCACCATCGCCGCAATCAGGGCTCCCCCATGAATATTTTTCCACTTTCGTGGGAACTTTATCGGATATCGCGGGGTTTCCATCCTTATAGATTTCTTGGAGCCATACGAGATTGAAGCGTGATCGTTCGATACCCACCGTTGTTCAAGAATGTAGGATCAGGCTTAGATGTTCGAGCCGTCACGCTGATGTGGACCCCCTTGATCGCCGAAGATTCTGTCGTCGCGATTCCCCTATCGTTAAAAAACTGCACCGAAAAATTCTCAATATTTTCCCCGAACGGTTGGTTCCCCCCTCCGGTATTCCGACGTAGCGTATGCGTACGCGAATCTAGGGAATAGATGATGGATTCATTCGGATCGGCTATTCGGCCGTTTCCATTGAGATCGGCCTTAATAATGAGCCGGTCAGGGTCAAACGTGATTCCCCAAAAATCATTGGTGCTCTCCTCATCGCGGTTGACCCCGGAAGGGTCATAGCCTGCCATCACCAACTCCCGACTCATCAGATCCATGACGACCCGTGCCTGTTGATGCATATCCAGCCGATCTTCGCGGACAGCTTGTGCGGAAAGTTCCCTCACATACACCCCATAGATCGCCCCGATGGTCAAGACGCCCAAAGCTAAAGCCACGACCAATTCGACAAGGGTAAACCCTTTTAAGCCCAGACGATGATTGAAGACCATAAATCACCCCCTTTATGGACTTGTCATGGAGGTCACGAGGGTCATGGCATGCTTACCTTTATCCCATTCCACTTCAACAGAAACCCTGTAAAATCCGGCAATAGTCGGATGGGGCTTTATCATCAAGGTCCGTTGATGTTGAACGGCACCCCCAATGGAACCATAGTCCTCGACGTGCTCCCATTCAGCCGTTATCCCTCTGGGAATTCCCTTCAGACGTACATCTTCTAAGGCGTCCTGACCGAGGGTCACAGCCCTGGTCATTTTTTCACTAGAGGCCAGCCCAGTATGGGCTACCACTGAGAACCCAGCAAAGCCCATGAGAGCCAAAAAGACCACCACCAAGGCCATAAGAATTTCCAACAGGGACAACCCTTTTTGATTGTTCATGGTCATTTTTTGTACCCTAATCATCCCACACGAACTCACGTATTCAGGATTTGACCTTCACCCGGCCCGTAATACTGATAGTGACTTTCCGGGACCCCGCTGCATTCAAAAGAGTTATTGAGGCCAAATTGGTCGCCGTCCCTCTTGGCCAAAACGAAGGATTATTCGAGGTCGAAACCGTGACATCCCTAAAGTCCGCTTGAATATCTCGAACCTCTTGTTTTTCGCCCGCATCCATTCTTCCATTATTATTATCATCGTCCAAAATCACATAATGGCGGTCGTCCGGGAAAAAAATCCTCTGTCGATTGTGTTCGACCACCGCCTTCATTTTCGCCGCCTGTAAATCAGAGACGATTTGCCTTACCGCTCCATTTAAACGCCATTTGGGTAGTTGCGAGGCTAACCACCCTTGGGTCATGATGATGACCATTCCCATGATGCCCACCACGATCAGGAGCTCGGTCAGGGTTAATCCCCTTTGACTCGAATCAGGTTTTCTTTTCACCCCGTAAGCTTTTTCCCCATAGATAGCCACCCTCAATGCCCCGACTTCGGTTTTATAGCATTCCCCTAAAATACCAATGCCAGAATTCGGTTCCCCACAACATGGCCAAAAGCGCTCCAAAGGCCAGATAGGGTCCAAACGGAATGTATTGCCCTTTTTTCATGACCTTGAACGCGAGGAGAGCCACTCCCACCACAGCCCCGACGATGGAGGCCACCATTAAGGTGAGGACGGCCTGCTCCCATCCCAAGAAGGCTCCTACCATGGCTAAAAATTTAATATCGCCTCCTCCCATCCCCTCCTTCCCGAAGATATAGGGACTGACCCAGGCGATGACGAACAACACCCCCCCACCGACCAGAATTCCCATGAGCGACCCCACCCATCCGATCGGTAAAACCAAAAGGCCACAGAGGAACCCCACCACTATTCCCGGCAATGTGATCACATCCGGGATGATATGATAGTCCCAATCTATCCACGTGACGACCAAGAACACCGAAAATAACCCGGCAAAGACCAAGGTAGGCCAGCTTAATCCAAATCGCCAAAACACGAGGAGGTACCCCAGACCATTGGTCAATTCGATGAGAGGGTATCTTGTGGGAATCTTTGATTGGCATTCACGGCACCGTCCCCTAAGCCACAAAAAGCTGAAAAGGGGAACATTGTCATACCACCGAATCCCAGCCCCACACTGTGGACAACCCGACCGGGGGGTGACAATCGAGAGCCCTTGAGGAATGCGATGGACGCAAACAGTGACAAAACTCCCTATGATGATCCCTAGAATAAAGATTGATATCCACAGAATCCAGTGAGCCATAATTGCAACACTTTCCTTAATTGTTTAAACCACTGTGAATTTACGTAGTTTTTGGTTTACAATCCCAAAATGACCTGATATTCTCCCTTACATAATTTGCCTAGCGTCCAAGCACAAAGGTGTGAATTACGAAGGGCCCCAAGCGAAGAAAATGGATCCAACACCAATCAAAAGAAAACGACCTGAAGCTCTTACCCAACGCGAGCAAGAAATCCTTCAACTGATTTGGTCTGGGTTAAAAAACAAGGAAATTGCCCAACGATTGAAAATTAGCGTCAAAACCGTTGAAGCCCATCGGGCCAATATGATGAAGAAAGTTCGCGTGTCGAATGCCGCCCAATTGTTAAACGCGGCCATCCAGGAAGGCCTGATTCAGATTAATTAAGACCCCTTCATACCAAGGGTCACCGCTGATGGTCGCGTTGCCTTCTGGCCTCAAAAAGCACCACGGCCACCGCAACCGACACGTTCAACGAGTTCATCCTCCCCACCATCGGAATCCGTGCCCTCATATCACATTTTTTCAGCACCAGAGGGCGAATACCTTCCCCTTCACTCCCAAACACCAAAGCTACGGGTGCTGTCAGATCGATGTCTGAATAGACCTGTGTCCCCTCCTCATCCATCGCGATGGTGAACAGGTCCTGCTCCTGACATGTTTCCAAAAATTTTCCCGTATTCGTGACGCGGGCAATGGGGACATGTTCCAAGGCACCGGCCGAGGCTTTGACGACGCCACCCGTCAGTCCGACCGCGCGGTGTTTTGGTATCACAATACCATGTCCTCCCGATGCTTCAACCGATCGCACGATGGCTCCGAGGTTATGGGGATCTTGGATCTGATCCAGAACGACGATGAGAGGGGAATCGAGGCGAAAATCGAGCGAGTCGAGTAATTCGTCTCCCGTGAGATAGGACTTGGCGGCAACTTGCGCCACGACCCCTTGATGGTGGCGATTTCCCGCCCGGCGGTCTAGTCGTTCACGAGACTCAACCGATAACGGAATTCGTTGCTCTTTGGCTAATTGCGCAATCCGGAAGAACCGCCCATCCGTACGGAGTGTCCAAATTCGTTGGATAGACCGAGATTGAGTTTGCAAGGATTCCAGAACCACATGAAATCCAAACACCATTCCCAGGGACTCATCGTTTCCATCGGGTCGTGCCATCAGGGCGGTCTTCCAATATGATGCCTTGGTCAGCTAATTCTTTTCTGATTCGGTCAGCAGCGGCAAAATCTTTTTTCTCTCGGGCTTCTTTTCGAAGTTGAATTTTTTGCTCGATATCTTCATCACTAATAACGGTCAAAGTTGCCCTTGGGTAAAAAGAGAATGGAGCATCCCCAGCTAACCGGATATTTGCTCCAAATTTCCATTCTTTTACGGGAACTTGAAAGAGTCCTAAAGGTTGTCCATATTCCTTTAATTCGGCGACCGCTCTTTCACTCGCCTCTTTGGACAGGCCCTTCACCATTAATTTATTGAGTTCCCCTCGCAATTCGTGAAAAGTCGCTAAAGCCTTAGGCGTATTAAAATCATCGTCCATCGCTGCCGTGAAATTTTCCCGGAAATCGTCGAACAATTCCCCTGGTTCCTTGTCCCCTGCTGACGATGTTTGATTTTCGGATTCTTCCAGACGGCCAAAGAGATCATAAAAATTGTCCAGCGCCATTTTGGCTTCGGAAATGGATTGATCTGAAAAATTTAGGTCACTCCGATAATGGGTAGAGAGTAGGTAGTAACGCAACGCTTCCCCTGTACCCTCTTCATCCTTGCAGGGGGATTTCTCGAAGATTTCCTTGATCGTAAAAAAGTTTCCTAAAGACTTGGACATTTTCTCTTGGTCGATCGTCACAAACCCGTTGTGAATCCAATACCGAGCGAATTCCTGACCGGTGGAGGCACACGACTGGGCCACTTCATTCTCATGATGCGGGAAAATGAGATCCTTTCCTCCACCATGGATATCGAAGGTCGCACCTAAATGCTTCACGGACATGGCGGAACATTCGATGTGCCAACCCGGGCGTCCCTGCCCCCAAGGACTTTCCCATCCTGGTTCCCCTGGTTTTGAAGCCTTCCAGAGGGCAAAGTCCATCGGATCCTTTTTCCGTGGGTCCACTTCAATCCTGGCACCGGCTAATAATTCTTCAAGGTTCTTTCCGGAGAGTTTCCCATAGTCTGAAAATTTCTGGACTTCAAAATACACATCCCCATCCACTTCATAAGCAAAACCCTTGTCCACTAACCCGGCAATCATATCCACGATATCGCCAATATGTTCCGTCGCGCGTGGCTCCACATTCGGAGCAATAATCCCTAATCGTCCCATATCGCGGTAAAAAGCCTTGATGTAGGTTTCCGTCACCTCGGTCCAGGGGATCCCGTCTTGTTCTGCCCGATTAATGATTTTGTCGTCCACATCGGTGAAATTCCTCACATACTTCACCTGGTATCCCCGAAACTCTAAATACCGCCTGATGGTATCGAAGACTAACGCACTCCTGGCATGCCCTAAATGGCAATCGTCGTAGACGGTCACTCCACAGACATACATCGTCACTTGTGGGGAAACCAGTGGCTGAAACGGTTCCTTTGTTTTGGTCTTGGTATTGTAAATAACGACAGACATGGGTGAAGTGTTTATGCCGATGGTGTCTGGGGAATTTTTTTACTCTGATGCCGAACCACCCAAAACCCTAAAACTAGTAGCACCATAAACACAATGGAGAAGAGGTTAAAGTACTGTTCGATGAGTTCCTTCATCCAAGGACCGACCAATTGAATGGTCCCGGCCACCAAGAAAAACCGTGCTCCACGACTAATGAGCGATGCCACCATAAAGGTTTTAAAATTGACATAGAAGGCCCCGGCCCCAATCGTAAAAATTTTATAGGGGACCGGAGTAAATCCGGCAATCAGGATCGCCCACGCTTCATAGCGTTGGAAGTAGTCGTGGACGAGATTCATCCGTTCCTGACCCATGAACTTTTTCCCGATCGGCCGCCCTCCGTAAAACCCGATCGCATATCCCAGGGCCCCACCAAGCACCGAACCAACCGTGGCCACGGTCGCAAACCAAAAACCCAGCCCAGGACTTCCCAAGGTTAACCCGATCAGTAACACATCGGGAGGCAACGGGAAAAATGAAGATTCGGCAAAAGCCAACAGAAACAGGGCGGGCACTCCATAGGGGGAGTCCGACCACGACAACATCCAATCATATAATTGTTTGCCCCATTCCAAGTGTTCGTCCTGCCGTTTTCGTCTGATTCTTTTTCAGTAAAACCTCTTCGCTACTTTTTCCTGCTCGATGGTTTAAAACGCAACCCCCGAGAAGAAGCTATACCTGATTTTTTCCGGTTGAGCGTTCTTTCCCAAACCTTCAGGCTTTGGAGGGCGTCATAATCGGTTAAATCTAAATGCAAAGGCGTGACTGAGACCTTCCTCTGAGAAACCGCTTCGTGATCGGAGGCCTTGGTTCTTCCCCAGGAGACCCGCTCACCAGCGATCCAAAAATACTGATTCCCTCGGGGGTCTATTTTTTCCACCACGGGATCATGATACCGACGTTGACTCAAGCTGGTGACCTGAACCCCTTGAATTTGCTCACGACTGAGACCCGGGACATTCACGTTTAACATCGTCCCCTGGGGTAATCCAGTCTTCAGAATTTTTCTGGCCAACATTTCCGAATAGTGGCCTGCTACATTAAAGGAAGACTTGCTGCCCTCTTCTAAAGACACGGCCATGGAAGCAATCCCATACAACATCCCTTCAAGAGCCCCCGAGACCGTCCCTGAATTGGTCACGTCATCCCCTAAATTCCAGCCTTTATTAATTCCTGAAACGACAAGTCTTGGCAGGCGCGGCTTTAAAAGATGGCAAAGGGCCAAGGTTACACAATCGGCTGGGGTTCCGTTTACGGCAAACCACCGAGGTTTAAGCTTTCGCAGCCGGAGAGGTTTATGAAGGGTCATAGCCCGGCCTACGGCATTCTGGGTTTTTTCCGGGGCCACGACCCAGACTTCACCCAAGGTCTTCAAGGCGCTCTCTAGCGCCCGAATACCCGAAGCTTGAATTCCATCGTCATTAGTAACCAGAATGAGAGGGTGGGATGAAGCGGCCATGAGTAGATTCTCTCTACGGTACCAGGAGGAGGGGCTTAGCGGGAGGCCTATCCATAACTTTTGAGTGTGAGGATTACACAAAGAAGCGCCCGCCCCGATTGAAATCGAGACGGGCGCTCTCTACTGGCGTTGGTCTTTTCCTTGGCCAACTACCTTATATGCTCTTCATAAATTCAGCCACGGCTGCTTGATCCGCAGCTCCCATGATGGCCGATGGGGGAACCGTATGGGATTTTTTACCCGTCAAGCCGCACTCCACTTCGTCTGTGATCATTTCCACGGGCATGGACATGCCCCCGTAAACATGTGGGCCAGCCACAATCTTGGCATTGGAAAATCCATAAATGGCCGTCGCCACATCCTTTGCCAACCACCCGACATAATTAAATTCGGGGACGACAATGAGCTTGGCTTTACCACAGAGTTTCCTCAATTCATTCGTTGGAAAAGGTCGCAACGACCGAATCTTAATCAACCCAGCCTTAATGCCTCGTTCCTTACATTGGCGGACCGCTTCCCGGGATTGGGCCGCCGCACTTCCTGAAGCAATGAGGAGTACATCGGCCTCGTCCACATCCTGAGCTTCCAACAACCCATCCATGTAGAGATCGATATATTTTCGGGAACGTTCCACCGCAGCCCAGACTTCCTGCTGCCACACTCCATGGATGTTGTACGCCATAAAGTTAGATTTTTGGACCGGAGCATCCCGGGATAGTCGAGCAGGAGGATTCTCAGCATCCAACACCGGCACGGACCCTCGGTAGGGATCACGAGGTGGGAGTTTGAAACCTCGGTCTTGCATGGAACAATACCCTCTGGCATGGGTCACAAAAAATCCATCACAACAGACACCGACCGGAAGGGTCACGTCATTTTTCTCGCTGATAATAAAACCCTTCATGATAAAATCAAACAAATCCTGTTGATTTTCGGCATGGAATACAATCATTCCGCAATTCAAGAGGTAGGAAATTTCGATATTGTCAGGCTGAATGGCCAACGGGGCATTGACCACACGGCAAGTAAACATGGCCACCGCTGGAAGACGATGTCCCGGCCAGGAAGCAATCGGCTCAATACCTCGTAAGGTTCCGGGCCCCGCGGTGGCGGTAAACGCCCGGACCCCGGCGCGAGAGGCCCCGGCAATGGCAGACATGACGCCATATTCTTCCTCGCCTCTATAGAATTCCTTCACATACCCTTCCCCATACAAGACCCCGATTAATTGAAGGGTTTCACTTTGAGGGGTGATAGGATAGGCCACGGACATATCCACATTGGACCGCCTGACGGCTTCTTTCGCGGCTTCACTGCCCGTGATAAACTCCCGCTCCCGAGGCGCTTCAAAAAACATATATTCAGGAGAAACTTCCTTCTGGCGTTTGGCTTCCCCATGAGGGTCTTTTTTCCCACCATTGGTCGAAGGTGCGGCAGGCGCACTGGTAATAGGGTCACCCTGGGGATTGGTTTTGACTTGTTCTTCTAGACCTTCACTCATAGCTCAATCTCCCCTAGTTGGTTAAAGTAGCATTTCCACGGACACGACTTATGCTTCACGTTGCATATGTTCCGCTTTATGGCCATAGGCCGCGGCGCTTCCATCTCCCGGGTCACCTGACAGACCCAAATCTAATGGATTCGTGTGCGTCTTGCCATCATGAACTCTCGACTGTAATCCAGTAAACCGGACATTCTCTTTATTGTCTGGCAATTTAATCCCCATTTCCTCACGGACTCGTTTGAAGACAGCGGCCGCCCTTCGGATTTTTGCCGCATCAGAATCTCTCACGGTAAACATCGCGTCTTCATGGCCTTGTTCGGCACAGATGGCCGAAGTCCAGCAGTTCGTCCCGGCCCGAATCATTTTCAATGTCAAGTTGGCATAATGACAATGCACCCCGATGAAAATGCACGCTTCGATTTTATTTCCCCAAATAGTAAGGTTGGGGTGATTCGGGTTGATGACTTCTTCCGGCTCAACTTTTGGATACTTTGGCCGGTAGTCCGGCATGGGAATGATCAGGACATCAGGAATTTGGGCCGCCAATTCTAAGACCGCCTGTGCCTTTTCCGCAGCATGGTCATTCCAATTCCATAACACCAGGGGCCCTGGGAAAATAGTGGCATTCTTTCTGGTGAACATGGCATGGGCCATGGCCTCCATGGCTAACTCTTCCTCAACCAGATGGCCAAATTTCAACCCCTTTCCCGGTTCTGGGGTCAGGACGCCAAGCTCGGCCGCCGAGGGTGGATGAAAACCCTGTGGCCCGGGAGCCACGATTGCTTCTTCAAGTTCTTTCGTTAATTCCACGTTGGACTCCGATTCAAAGTGAAGACGAATTGAGTAGTTACGCGATCAGAATTACCCTTGCCAGGGATTGGCTAACACCGGCTTGGTATTCTTTTCCACGTAGGTAATATTTTGGGTGAGTGCGGCATCCCCAATTTGATCGATCATTTCCATCTTAATGGCATTATGTTTTGCCATGTTATCGCAGACCCACACACATTGAGCACAGCCTTTACACCGATCGACGGCCACATAGGCCGACCCATATTTCAAGCCCTTATCCTTTCCTGCCTCGGTGTCATATTGAATGGTATTGGCCTCCGGACAGTATTGGGTGCACAATTTACAACTGGTTGCCGCACAAATTTCTTGATCTATATTTGCGACTAAATACATCGACCATCTCCTTTCACAAGGTAAACCCTACGCACTGGCACCTGCCGTCGTTGAATCTGGGACCCTCGCCCAACCATGTTCCACACAATACTCCCATCCAGCTTTGACCACCGCGAGATTTTTTTCGATCAATTCTTGTTTCTTTTTAAACTTTCTTTCAACCACACTATCCAGGGCGGCCGTTCCTCCGGACACGACAAATCCTTTCCCGAGGAACCGATCTTTCACCGCTGTCCCCGAAGCTTCTAGGTTTGAAAGGCCGGTAATGGCTCCAATCGCACCAACCATCGCCATGTTCGTGGCCAGGTCGATTCCGGCCACATCGAGCGACATTTGGGTGGCGGGAAGATAATAGATTTTGGCATTTAACGCTTCTAACTCAGCCTGATGATCCGCCTCAAGCGTCATAGGAGAATTGCTATTGATCAACACGACTCCATCCTGTTTTAACCCATAATAAAACGGGTTCGTGTAACTCTTTCCGTGGGTGATACATTGGGGGTGAAATACCATCAGAATATGCGGGAAGGTAATTTCTCCGATTTCATAAATCGGCTCATTCGACACACGCACGTAACTTTCTACCGGAGCCATTCGCTTTTCAGACCCATAAAACGGCACGATGGTACTTTCACCACCGGCATTAATCACCGCCGTACTAAAAATATGCGAGGCCGTTACCACACCCTGGCCGCCAACCCCTGCCATGCGGATGTTAAAACGAATAGCCATTTTGAACCTCCCTCATCACAATGTGAACAACCGTTATCTTCATCACGCCAATGGCAATCCCTAGCTCTTCGTCACTGCTGGTGCGGGCTTCGGAAGATATTCTTTATACCCATACAATCCCGCCAAATACTCTTTCGCTTCGTCCGTAATATATTCAGAAAACTTATAACGATCGTTTTCCACATCCTTCGCGTCTTGCATCACCTGATCGGTGGGGATGGCATATTCGATATTGCAGGAGGTGTAGGCCTGGATGTAGGTGGGGCCCACATCCCGTGCGATCAATACGGCCTTCTTGATGACACTTTCCACACGCCGTGGGTTATTAGGGACCACCGTGGCCACGTAGGCACAACCGGCCACCTTCGCCATTCCAACCATATCCATCTTTTCAAACTTTTTCCCCAAGGGGGCCATCTTCAGCACCTGGCCTTTGTTGGTCATTCCGCTTTCTTGTCCACCCGTATTGCCATACACTTCGTTGTCTAACATGATGGTCGTAAATTTTTCTTTCCGAAACCAGGAATGCAGGGTTTGTGCAAAACCAATGTCGGCCATTCCCCCATCGCCCGCCATTACGACAACATCTTTGGGACGGTCCCCAAACCGTAACCGAAGACCGCGGGTCAACCCACTAGCCACCCCATTTTGGTCACCGTAATTTCCATACACAAAAGGAACGGCCGCTTGCGAGATGGCGAGTCGACCGCAGCCAGCGGTTCCCACCGTGATGGTGTCTTCTGGATTTGGGAACGCTACGAAGGCTAACCGAATAAACAGCGTCATGGCACACCCGGCACACATGGGGTGTTCTTCTAAAATTTCCTTAAATGTGCCAACTTGGGAGACTGTCGTCTTTTTCCCAAACGGTCCATGTTCAACCATATCGCGATATTCTTTGGGCATGAACTTTCCAAACCCTGGGGTAAATTTAACGTAATCGAGACTCATCGTTACGCTCCTCCTTGTTAAGATTCAGGATACGGACGTCCCGTCTTTCCTTCAGGTAATGTTCTCTTTTTTCTTGGCCGGATGGTCAACTTTCGGGATTCACCATCCCAACACAAACAAAGAAGATAGATTTTACCAATACATTCAGCCAATAATCTAGGTGATGTCTGGGGGCAATGCAAGACAAAAGAAGGCCCACTCGGCCAAAAAGAAGACCCATGGAGGCTCCAGACTTCTTAGGCCTTTTGAACCAAAGGGCATAAAAAACGCCGGAAACTTACGAAAGGAGCCTGGTCTAGAGGAGAGAAACCGTGGGTGGGGCTATGGAATACTCGGGCAGTGAACTGGCCGTGGGGCTAAGTTCTAATCAAGGATGTACTGGATAGGATCGACTACCTTATCGTTGACAGCGACTTGATAATGGAGATGAGGGCCTGTCGAAAACTTCCCGGTACTGCCCACTAATCCGATTAAATCTCCGCGGTGAACCCGATCTCCATACTTTACATGGATTTTTGATAAATGCCCATAGGTGGTCTCAATACCGTATCCATGGTCGATTCTGATAAATTTCCCCATTCGCCCGTCATAAGCCGCGACGACGACTTTTCCCGAGGCGGGGGATCGAATTTCGGTCCCGGTCCGGGCCCCAATATCGATGCCAGCATGAAGCGCTTTTTTCCCCGTAAAGGGGGAGACTCTTGGGCCAAAACGGGAAGTGAGGGTTCCCTTCACGGGCCAAATCGAGGGAGTCGAGGCCCATTGCTTGGCCTTTTTCTGGGCCACTTCTGAAAGATTTTCAAGGATTCGAGTTTCCGCCCTGGACTGTTTGCCTAACCATTCCAGCCCCATCTTAATATCAGAAATTTTCTTATCCGTTGAATATCCAGGGGCAACTTTTTGTGGGTTGGGCTCCCCGGTACTCTCCAGGACTTTGACCTTGTCCCCAACTTGGCTTTCTTCCTGAATCAACTCATACGGTAATTCTTCCCCACCTTGTCCTGGGAGGCCTGCAGGGTACCCTTGAATGAGATCTGGCTCTAACCCAAACATAGTCTGCAGCTTGCGGTTTAAGGATTCCAAGACCAACATTTGCTTTTTCATCCCATCGACTTCCGCAGAGAAGGTATTGGTACGCGCCCGGGAACTCATCAATTCCTCTTTCACCCCTTCGAGTTCCGTGAGCTGGTCCCATTGATAGACATAATGCGTCACAATACCCACTTGAATCAGACAAAGAGCCAGTCCCCAAATCAATCCATGCTTAACGAAAGTTTTTCGGATTTTCAAACGCCACGGGTTGGCTCGGGCACCTCGGAAGATAATAACCGTCAACGTCTCTTCTGATTCTTTCATTCGCTCCCCTTTAATGGTTAAAAGGACCGTTAATTTGTGGTACCCACCTTAGGGTGACTCTTAAGGAGCCGTCTCTTTCCCTACCGCTCTCCCATGGACAATTTCTTGAATCCAGGTCAAATACTCTTCGTTCCCGTCTTGAATGGGGAGGGCAATGATTTCTGGGACCTCGTAAGCATGAAGAGACTTGACCACAGAAGTCAGTTGGCTGAATACCGACTTTACGGTTTTCGCGAGCAACAGGAATTCCTGCTCCTCAGTAACCTTTCCCTCCCACTGAAAAATTGACCGAACACCCGGGATAATATTGACACACGCGACCAAACCCTTGCCCACCAACGCCCGTGAAATGGCTGTGGCCTGACTGTCCGATTCGACCGTCATCAACACCACGATTTCTTCCATATTCGTCAGAAGAGTAAACCAATTTCATACAAAAGCCAAGTCCGAAATTCTTGGGTTCACCCTGGAAAGAATGTCCCTATAGAATGTCTGTCATTCTTGATCATTATCGGTCGTTTTTGCTCAACCTGAAGTTAAAATAAAGACCCGAACATGAAAGATCAAGCCACCGCACCGTTAAATCTCCACATTTCAATATTTCCAACAACTTAGCGGGGCAGCAACCGGGTTGGATCTTGGTTGGCAATCCCCACTAAATCCGCGATAGCCGGCTTTAGCGACTCCTGAAGGGCTTGAGGATAACTTTCCACCGCCGTTTCCAACCCATAATACGGACCATCTAATTGCTTCCCTTCAAAATCCATCGTCATTTTCCAGAGAACCCTCGTGGGATTATTGAGGGGAGCCAATTGTAAATCCAATTCCAACCCTGTGGTCGTTTCACTCATAGGTAGCCCTAATACCCAAAGAACCGGTCCTAGGGGGCCCAATAAATATGTATATAATCGTCTTTTCCAATCCATGGATCGCAAACGCCCACGAAAGACGAGGTCAGCTTGGCTATTTTTTTCCTCTTCCGCAAACGTGACGGAGGAAAACACCCCCGATTGGTCCAACTCCTTGGCAATGGATTGGCCAAAATCCTGTGGAGGATTAAAAAGCAACTCATCAACCTCCTCTGGGTTCTCCACAGCTTCTGGTCGTTCATACCGGGTTTCTCCATAGGGAACCAAAGGAATCGCTGCCAACCAATACCCCTCTTTGGCAAAATCGCCCCGTAAATCCTCGAGGGGGAGAACAATCGCGCTGGCTGGGATCGAAGAAGTCGCTTTGGTTGAAAGATAGGCGCCAGTAGAAGAAGGGGGATACTGCCAATTCCGGTCACCCAAACACCCTGAAATCATAAAAAAAGATAGAATGAAAAAAAGAAGTCCAAACCCACGTCCCGGAAAGCCCTTCATAGCCGTTTCTCCTTTGTTGATTTTTTCACATTCAAGCCACAGGCGGTTCACCCTTTGAATCTCACTGATTTTGTCACCTCCCCCACCCAATCGCTTTTATCTTTGTCTCATTTTGGACCATTTTTTTTAAGAACAAATAATCCGTCTAGGTTCAACCATTAATTTTTCCCGCCTTCTCCGAAAAGTCCGACCAATTTGAATCCTGGCAAACCATCGCCAAACCACCTGTGAAAAATTCAGATCCAGAAATATGGGAAGGAAATTCCCAGGCACCTCCGTATTTACCCGTTTCTCGCTTCCATGATGGGAAAAACCTTAAGGACCATCTCGGAAAAAAACCACCGGCACAGTGCTTGCCAGCTTAAACAAGGGGGGGAAAATTAAAAGAACGCAAGATTGCTTCAATGACTCATGGGGGAAAACCACCGGCTTGGCCGATGAGCGCCTGGAACTCCGGATACGTTCTGGCCACAGGAAAGTGTGGGAATTCCAGGGAAATGGAATCCGGGGGACAGAAAAAAAATCCGGAATCGGCCTCCTGTAACATGGAAACATCATTAAAAGAATCCCCACCAGCAATCACACGGAATCCGATATCCTTCAGTGCCTTCACGGCATGCCGTTTTTGATCGGCCTGTCTTAACCGATAGCCTGTGATCATCCCCTGAGAATCAACTTCCAAGGTATGGCAAAAGATTGTTGGGAATTGTAGCTGGGCCATTAACGGAGCGGCGAACTCATAAAAGGTATCGGATAAGATAATCAATTGGCATCGTTCCCTTATCCATGCCACGAACTCTGGCACGCCAGGCAAGGGAGTAATGGAACGGATGACCTCATGAATATCATGAATCGTAATATGATGTGTGCGAAGCACCTCGAGCCGTTTTTTCATCAGGACATCATAGTCGGCAATATCTCTGGTCGTCAGCCGAAGGTCCTGGAGACCGACTTTATCAGCGAGGCCCAACCAAATCTCAGGAAAGAGCACACCCTCCATATCCAAGCATGTGACGACGGGTTGAGCCATTGTTTGCGGTTATGCCTCTAATGGGAAATGCGTTCGTTTGGCATCCATACTCACCGAAGATGGTTAATGATCATAAAGAAATCTTTGGTGGGCCTCAACCCAAAAGTAATGACGAGATCTCTTGCGATTTTTTCATTCTACAATTGTAATGAGGAAGAAGAAAAGTTTTGGCTTTTCGGTCAAGGTCCTCCAAAAATTTATTGAGGAATCTTCATGAGATCAATGGGGTTCGGTTGAACATACAGCAGACACACACGGGGACCTGGCCTAGATATTCTCCAAGAGAATTTCAAAAAAAAGAAAAAATTAAAACAAGTCCAAAAGATCCTGAGGCTGGGAACAATGATAATCGGGCGTGAGGGCGGACACCTTTTCGGGGTTCCCATACCCATACCCCACCGCACAGGTCCGAATGCCAGCTGCTTGACCAGCGCGTATATCATTCGTGCTATCTCCCACCATCACCGCTTGGGAAGGCTCAACTCCTAACGCCTGAAGGGATCGAAGCAACATCACCGGCTCTGGCTTTAACTCGGTAGTGTCATTTGGAGCATCAATGTGGTGGAAGAGATCCCGGGACTGCAATCCATCCACGATACACAGGGTAAATTCCATGGACTTATTGGTCACAATCGCCAACTTACGGTCCTTATAATGATGTAACACATCCCAAATCCCCGAATACCATCTTGTGGTATCGACGCAATGTTCCAAATAATGCCGCCGAAAGATTTTCAACGCCAAATCATAATGATCCTGCTGGTCTTCACCAACCGATAAACGAAGGAGGCGCTTTACCCCATCTCCCACAAAACTAAAGATTTCCTCCTCCGAACGGAGGGGAAGGCCTAATTCTCCCAGGGTGAGATTCACGGAGGTGGCAATATCCACTTTCGAATCGATTAAGGTCCCGTCAAAATCAAACAAGACCACTTCGGCACGCCACGGCTTCATCGCGGATTCTCTTTCTTTTTCAAGGTCTGCAACTGCCTTCGTAATGTCTCAAACACGGCCTTTTTTTCAGGTTGCGGTTCAGTATGAGCGGTCCACTTCACAAAATCCATGATTCGTTGTCGCCCCACATGCGGGGGCAATTGGGGATGAACGATTTGCCACCGATCCCCCACGGACTTAATGTGAAAGAACTGTTTTTCTCGATAGGAATCCGGGACAAAGGTCACACTTTCCCAGTGCATAATTCCCAGAACATCAAAAACTACCGGAATTTTTGCTTCCAAGTCGCCAAGGATCTCCCATTCATTCACATCCTTCACGATATCATATTTGGATATGATCACCACATGTCCCCATGTCGGTTCGATTTCCCAGCCCACGTACGACTGAAGCACCGGCCAAGTTTGGGCCTCTAATCTCGCGCCTTTTTTATCGAGGGATAGGTACTTTTCTAACACCCCAGTCGGGTCTTCGGTAATATGACGGTTGAAAGCGAGTGCGGAGGGTTGTCCTCCATCTAAAACCAAGCCAAGCAAGGCCAAAGTCGCCCATACCATCACAACCCCATGGTCTAATTTTTCAAGGGAGAATGGAACCAAGGAAGAAACATCCCGGAGAGGAAAAAAATGGAGGAAAAACGAATTAGCCTTTAAACAACGTAACCAAGATAATACCAAGTAGTAACCACAGAGGGATGGACAGCATCAACCCCCAGGCTAAACCCTGAGCTGTCCGAAGACGGCCTTTTAAGGCCTGTTTTTCCAAGGCCTTCGAAACTCGAACCTTCACATCATCAAGGTGGAAGGGTTTGGTGATGTAGTCATCTGCCCCCCGGTTGATAGATTCCACTGCCGTATGTATTGAGGGGTGCCCCGTAATCATCAGGAATATGACGTCATCATTTTTACTTTCTCGAACCCGGTCTAACAGTTCCATCCCATCCATGTTCGGCATGATTAAATCTGCCATAATCATATCAACTTCACCTTTGCGGTATTCCCGCAAGGCTTCTTCCCCATTTTCGACGGACACCACACTGTACCCAAGGGAAAGCAAAAATTCCGATAAGGCTTCCCGAACACCCGGGTCATCATCCACCACTAAAATACGTTCAGCCATACACTTAGACCTTATCTAATCCCTGAAGGGATTATTCAAACTCTTTTCGGACGATAATCACCCGGTTGTCCCGGTCATCAGGGTTGAAAAGTCGGTAAATCCACCACCACGACATCAGGCGGAGGCGTGAACGTTAATAGGGAATCGGAAAGTCCCTTATTCACTTGAATATGGTCGAACACCACCCGTGAAATATTGCCACTCGTTTCGATTAAAGTAATGGTCTGAATAAGGAAAGAATCAGGAAAAAGTGTAAGCAATATTTTTTTAATGGTTTGAGGACCCTCCCCATTCGGTTTAGGCACAAGGGTTAATTGGGAATCCCCTGCCCGAGAATCCTCGTCTCCGGGAACAAATTCGGAAATCAAAAATTCCTGTGAAAGTTTCCCCACTCCCTGAAGGAGGGCCAATGGACCCTTTGAAGCCGCCAGATGAGTCAAGGTCCCTTTCAAAACTTGCTGATGCTCCGGGATATACATGAGAACTTGATCGCCATCCACATAAATAGACTCCACGGATGGTTCTTTATAATCCCAACGCAGCAACCCGGGTTTTTTCAAATACACTCGGCCTTTTGACACAAATCCGCTGTCAAATCCTTCGATGAGCGTTTCCTGAGTAAAATCGGCTTGAAGGTCTTGTGTTTGGGCATACCGCGCATCGACTTTTTTGACAATTTCCTCCAATGAAGAAGCCGAAACCGCTCCTCCAACGTTAAGACAATACATCACAGGAAAAAGTATGCTTAGAACTACCCCAAGATGTTTCATCCAATCTCCGCCGCGGCGGTCCCCCGTGCTAAGACTTCACGCCGGCCATCCCGACCTGGAGCACTGACCAACCCTTCTTCTTGCATTTGCTCAATCATTCTGGCTGCCCTAGGATAGCCCACACGTAACCGACGCTGGATAAACGAGGCCGAAGCTTGCCCCGTGCCCATGACTAATTCACGGGCTCGTTCATAGGTCTCATCCGCCTCGGGATCCTCAGCCTGGGGTTCTTCAACCGAGGCCAAGGCCACGGGATCATAGACCGGTTCGGCTTGGTCCTTGACCCACTCCACCACATTTCGAACCTCTTCATCCGACACAAAGGGGCCATGCAATCGAACGATGCGACCCGTTCCGGATGCTAGGAACAGCATATCACCTTTTCCTAATAAACTCTCTGCCCCATTGGAGTCTAAAATGGTGCGCGAGTCAATTTTGGAAGAAACTTGGTAGGCAATTCTTGCCGGGAAATTCGCTTTTATGATCCCGGTTACCACATCAACCGAAGGGCGTTGAGTAGCCAGAATCAGGTGAATGCCCGAGGCACGGGCCATTTGAGCTAAACGGGCGATCCGATCTTCAATATCTTTTGGCGCCACCATCATCAAATCGGCAAATTCATCGATCACGACCACAATATACGGCAAAGGTTCTCGATCATCTTCCGGATTTTCTAACGAGGGGACGTCCTGGTCCAAATTCAGAGATTGGCCTTTTGTTAGTTTTTTGGTTCGTTTCTTGGTAGCCGAAAGCTCCTTCAAATCGGAAACTTTCCGATTGTAAGCATCAATATTACGAACGCCGAGTTCGGCAAGAATGCGATACCGCCGTTCCATTTCCTGAACAACCCACGTTAAGCCTCTGGCGGCCTCCTTGGGGTTGGTAATCACAGGGCGTATGAGATGAGGTACCCCATCATAGACTTGGAGTTCCAACACTTTGGGGTCCACGAGCAACAGTTTCACTTCATCCGGATGGGCCGTAAACAAAATATTCAGCAAGAGACAATTCAGGCCCACACTTTTTCCGGAACCTGTGGCACCCGCCACGAGCAGATGAGGCATAGTACGGAGATCAACGACCACCGGTCTTCCATAAATGTCCTTTCCCAACGCCAAGGCTAATTTGGAGCGGGAACGGGAGAACACTTCCGATGTCAGCATGCCTTTTAAACCCACTGTTTCCCGTTGAGGATTAGGGACTTCTATTCCAACGGTGGACTTTCCCGGGAGCGGTGCCACCACACGGACCTTCAGCGCCTTTAAGGCCATGGCCAGATCATCAGCCAAATTAACGATTCGCGCGACCTTAATACCCGGGCCCGGAGCAAACTCATACATGGTAATGACCGGTCCGGGGTGAACATCCGTCACACTGCCTTCAATTCCAAAACTGGACAAGGTCTGGACCAAGGTCTCGGATTGGGATTTTAAAACAGAGTCCGTCTGATGTGCGGCGCGTGCGGCATGCGTATCCAGGAGGTCCACCGGAGACGGCATTTGATAGGATTTTGAGACTCGTTGACGCCGTGGACCGTCCGGATAAGGTTCCTCCAAGAGGGGAAGACGAGGTTCAACTGCACAATTTTCGCCGCTTTCTTCATGTTTCTTTCCCGAAGACGTGGCACTTCCCTCAGGAGCATCGGAGAGAAGGGATCCAATACCTCCACGAGCAGCCAATTGCCGATTAATTCGAATCGACTTATTGATTTTTGGCTCTGAGTCTCGTCCCCACCAATTCTCCTCTTTCATCGTTGTATAGATCTTGACCACGCTGTCTTTCAACCAGCAACCAATGTCCACACCTCCCCGGAGGACTTGTCCAATGGACAGAGGAACCAGCAACAAAAACGCCACCAATATCATCGCTCCTAGCAGAATCGTGGCCCCCGTCGTCGCGAAATAAGTACCCAAAACCAGGGAAACCCATTCGCCAACAAACCCACCGGGAGCCTGGTTGGGCACAGCTACCGTAGATAGAGTGGAGCTGTGCAAATGCACCAAAGCACTGATGGACAACATTGCTAACAGGGCCCCTATGATTCCGGCCGTTGTCACTTTCAGCCGCTCCGACCAAAGCACACTCAGACCGAACCCCACGAACAAAGCTGGAACAACCAAGGCCCCTCCGCCCAAAATGGCAAAGAAGGAAAAAGCGGTGGTTGACCCCATTAAACCCACAGCATTGATGGGTACGCTTTCCGATGTAGAATGTGGAAAAAATAAGACCGGGTCCGAAGGTGAGAACGTATACAGACTCAGGAGACACAAAATCCCGACTGTAGCCAAAAAAATCCCAACAATTTGAATGGTTAGGGAGGAAAACTCCCGAGGTTGGCTTTTCCCTTTGACTTCTTTCTTACTAGGGAAGATACTCATTCAAAAAATCGTACCATAAGTGTTTCTATCGAGCAAACAACCCTTAGACAACGCAAGTAAGGGACGAGGCCACCTTCTTAAGAAACGGGAGAAATCGAAGGGGGACTTAAACACTGATGTAAGCGCTGAAACTCACTCAAAGATAATGTTTCGGCACGACGACTGAGAGAAATGCCGGTTTGGTCTTCTACGGTGCGGAGAAGTTCGACCGAATACCCTGACCCACGAAAGGCATTCATGAGAGTTTTGCGTCGTTGGCCAAACGCCGCTCGAACCATTCCCTGAAATTGGGTCACATCCGCCGAAATACCCGGGCCAATCTGATGAATATCCAGCCGTACCACGCCGGAATCAACATCCGGGACCGGACGAAAGCATGTTCGGGAAACCGAAAACCCAAAACCCACCTTCGCGAGATACTGGGCCATGACCGACAAGACTCCATAATCCTTCGTATTTGGCCTTGCCACTATCCGACGTGCAACTTCTAATTGCAGAGTCAAAACCATTCGACTGATACGGGATCGAGCTTCGAATAAGCGAAACAAAATTGGGGTCGAAATATTATATGGCAGATTGGCCACGACCACGGTCGATACCGGCAACTGCTCAAAATCATAGCGAAGGGCATCTTGTTGCTGAACCTGAAGATTGGCACATCCAGCCAATTCGGTTTTCAAAAAATTCACCATCCGCGGATCTACTTCTAACGCAATCACCTGCTGAGCCGATTGGCATAACAACCCGGTCAGAGCCCCTCCCCCGGGGCCGATCTCACATACGGTATCCGAAGGTTGAAGATCGGCCAATCTCACGATTTTTCCGAGCAGATTGGGATCAATGAGGAAATGTTGGCCTAGACGTTTTCGAGGAATGGGTGGAAGAGTCGCCATTGTGCTTGGAGGTGGAAAAGGGGGGCAAGTCCCCTCCTCTTAAGGAATGCCCGAGGTCTGAATTTCCTTGGACAATTTTTTGAGGTGCCGGCGGCACATATCCACTTCGTCGGCCAATTCATCAAACACATCCCCCACAAAATAGGTCGTCTCCAACCATTCCGTGGTAATGTTTTGCAGATAGGCAGAGCTGACATAGGGCGCTAGACCCTCAACGACCTTTTTTTTCCATTTCGTCACATGTTCTTTTCCCTGAACGGCATTCAGAGCTTTTTCGGCTTGCTCGTGAATACTTCCTAACTCCTCTAATTGACTTTGAATGTAGGTCAATAACTGGGAGATCTGATCACTCATGGGTTTCCCTCATTCCCTATTCTTTGGAAATTTTGAAACATCTGTTTTTGGATGGACCAGTCATTCTTGGCAGGCCGTTTCACCGAGGAACACCATCCCGGCTTCATTCCTCTTGGGAAAATTGTTCCCCGACATTTATCTCATGTCCCGTTAAATAATCCCTCACCAACATACGCTTTTTATTGGCTGGCTGAATTTCTTTCAGATCCAATATACCCTGACCCGTTTGAACCCGAATAGCATGCGGACTCAGACCGAGAACGGTCCCCGGTTCGGCAGAACGATTTGCTTGGTCTCCATCGTTTATTTCCATAACAGGGCCTCCGACTTCGACTTTCCAAATGGCCCAACGTTCCCCTCTCCAGAAGGAATAGGCCCCCGGCCATGGCGAAAGACCGCGGATACGGTTCGCAAGAATGTCAGCCGGTTGACTCCAATCAATCCGGCCATCTTCTTTTTTTAATATAGGCGCCATCGTAGCTAGGTGATCATCCTGAGGTTGAGCTTTTACCCCGTCTTCCACCCAATCACGGAGTGTCTGTACCAGGAGGGGGCCACCCAATTCAGCTAATCGCAGGGCCAATTCCCCTGCTGTCTCTTCAGGCAGAATTTTTATCACCCCTTGTCGTAGAACGGCACCCGTATCCATTCCTTCATCCATCAACATAATCGTAATCCCGGTTTCTTGTTCCCCGTTGATGACGGCCCATTGAATGGGAGCGGCCCCTCGATACTTCGGAAGGAGTGATCCATGCACATTCAGACACTTAAAGGGAGGGAGATCCAAGATCATTTTGGGTAAAATTCGGCCAAAGGCCGCCACGACGATGACATCAGGATTCCAACCTTGGAGAGTCTCCAACAACGCTGGGGCTTTCATTTTATCCGGCTGGACGATCGGAAGACCATGTGCCATGGCCAGTTGTTTAATGGGTCCCCAAGTTACTTTCTTCCCGCGGCCACTTGGGCGATCGGGTTGGCATACCACTCCCACCACCGAAAATTCTGAATCGATTAACTGTTGAAGCGTCGGAACCGCAAAGGCTGGGGTTCCCATAAACACGACCCGCATAGGCTCTGTAGACTCCCTCAAAATTAACGTGGTATCACCATGTAAGGAGAGGATTATATCATGAATGGGCCCATATCTTTTCCTATAAAGACTCCGGTGAACCGTCCCAGTAGCATTGTTCATTGACTCCCTTTAAAATACTGTGCTAGAAGGCCAACGCGAGGGGCTTCAAGGGATTGTGTTGGAACCATTAAAGAACCAGGAAACCGCAAATGGGTGGACATAGTCATTGGTCAACGATCAAGCGCCACAAAGGGGCGCAAGATGCTAAGCGGGGGAAAATTTTCACTCGCGTGATTCGTGAAATTTCTATCGCCGCCCGGGGAGGGGGCGATCCCGACGGCAACCCGGCCTTACGACAGGCCATCGCCAAGGCCAAAGAAGTGAATATGCCCGCTGAAACCGTTAAACGGGCCATTCAACGGGGGACTGGAGAGCTTCCGGGGACGCAATTTGAAGAATTCATGCTTGAAGGTTATGGCCCGGGGGGAACGGCGCTCCTCTTGGAAATCTCAACGGACAAACGCAACAGAACTGTCGCCGAAATCCGTAACATTTTTACCAAGAACAATGGAACCATGGCAGAAGCGGGAGCTGTAGCCTGGCAGTTTCACAAAAAAGGTCTCCTGGTTATCGAAGACCAGCCTGTCACCGAAGAACAATTATTCGATCTGGCTCTAGAAGCGGGAGCCGAAGACGTGAAGCAGACACCCAGTGGATTTGAAATCATTTCTGAACCTGAAAACTTTGAAGCGGTAAAGGACGCTCTTCAAAAGGCCCAGATAGAAACCAGTTTGTCAGACCTTACGTTTCTTGCCCAAAACCATATTCAATTAGAAGGCAAAGAGGCAGAACAAACGCTGAAGCTCATGGATATTTTGGACGAGCACGAAGACGTCGGGAAAGTGCATGCCAATTTAGAAATTTCTGACGAATTGATGGAAAAAATGGCATCCGAGGGCTGACTTGTCGGATTGGTAGTCCTTCCTTCTTCACCAAAAGTCATTTCCCCATCCTCATGGAGCGGATCTGTACTTGTCTTCTCCCAAAACGTTGACGCTTTCCCCTCCCACTTTTCTTCAAACAACTGGGGCCCGGTCCCGGCAGAGCCGGCAGTTACGCCCTAGATCCATCGATTGGCCTGGTCCCCTGGCTAGTATGAACCCCACTTTATGATCGCGTCTCTATCTGGCACTCTCACGATGAAAACTCCCCAGGAAGTGATCATTAACGTCCAGGGAGTGGGCTACCATGTGTCGATTGCCCTCTCAACCTATTTTGTTCTGCCCAGTCTTGAAGCCCCCATTCATCTCTTTATTTCTACGCACATTCGCAACGATACCATCCAACTGTTTGGTTTCCGAACGACAGAAGAAAAAACGGCCTTTTCGCTACTGACGGGTATCAGTGGCATCGGCCCAAAACTGGCCTTGAGTGGATTATCGACATTGTCGATTCCGGATCTCTGTACCGCGATTGAATCAGGGGACACCGACACATTATCCTCGATTCCTGGGGTGGGAAAGAAATCAGCCAGCAGAATTATTCTGGAACTAAAAGACAAAACCCATCGAATTCGGACTTCGGACGCCCAAGAACCCTCGTCAGTTCCAGGGCCAACCGGAACCTTATTAGAGGAAGAAGCGTCTTCCGCTCTTCTGAACTTGGGATACCGAGCCCCAGAGGTCGCCAAGGCTCTCAAGCTCTCCAAGGCAAAGCTTGAGGAACCCCATCAACTGGAAGATCTCATTCGAACCTCCCTGAAGGAATTAGCCAAAGGATAAAAATCCCGCCCTTTCTCAGACAACACCCCTTTGACCCTAGAAGATCCTTCCAGGCCATGGGTGGCGGGCCTGCCGAAAACTTAACCCCATCATCCCAATATTTCCGGCACTGGCTCACGGTTACTATCCCAAGGTCCTCTTTCTAAAACCCTGCATACGGAAAAAATGAAAAACAGCTCTCAGAGCACGTTTTCATCGTTCCCCGAACAGTTGGAACAATTCGCCTACTACAGCTTTTGAATGAAAGAACGACCAAGATTGGGTTGAAGAGAACAGGAGCAGGGGGGACAACGGATCAAGCCATGAAGGGAGGAAAATTATAACCCTAGAGTGTCTCTCGGATTTTTGCCCCGTGATACCCGCTTTCCAGGACGCGCTTAAAAAAGCGCAATACATCAGCCAAATCGAACCAAAACCCGCAATTGATACATTTGGCATTAAACCGACGTGAGACTTTGGTGTATTGTCGTTCCACCAACATCGTTCCTTGACATCTTAAACAGCGCATATGATCAGCCAGCTTCCAATCGGTAAATTACGACCAAATACTCCTACCCCATTGCCTGTATGCTTCCCTACGGAATCAAGCAATGGAGAATCCCTCTAACGTAATCGATTAAAAATCACAGCCACACAACCGGCCATCACCCCACCACCAAAAATGGTCAACCCCATAGATAGCACCCCTTCCCAAGTTCCAGAATAGGAGGTTCCATAGATTAAATCTCGCACACCCCCTTGCACCAATAATACCGCTAACGTCAGCAGGGACCCCATTCCAAACCACCAGATAAAGGTTCGCACATTTTCCTCATCTACAGCCGAGTGGGGCTCGGGCTCGAAATCACCGAGTGGGACGCGTTGAGGGCAAAGCACTGTAATCAGGCAAGAAAAGGGGTGTCAAGAAATGGCTTGACCAATGGTAATCAGGAAGGCGAAGAAGACTGAGAATTCTTCCGATATTTCAGGCCATGATGAAGAAAGATGGACACGTTACTTGACGCATTATTTACCACCGCTAACCCAGGTTCTTCCCCCCTCCCTGTTGCCACCGCTAGAGTGGTCAGAGCAAATGGGGCATGGGGAGTCGGATAATGTTTGGGGGGGTACTGAAAGGTCCCATCTCCCTTCCCATAGAGCAAGGAAATACTCCCCGACTGGATGTTCACGACCGCCACATCGGGAATTTTATCCCCGTCAAAATCTTGGGCAACTCCATGATTGGGACCCGCATCCCCTCCTGAGTCTTTCCCCTCCTGAAACGTGCCATCCCCATTCCCTAAAAACACGGTAATGGTATTCATTTCCCCATTGATGACCAATAAATCAATCATATGATCACTATTAAAATCCGAAAAGGAGACACTCAAGGGTCGCTTTCCGGTACGGTAATCGGTGGGAGAAAAAAACGTCCCATCCCCCACACCAAGCCAAATAGAGACCGCATGACTCATCGGTCCCCCATTGCTCACCGCTAAATCAAGATGTTTATCCCCGTTTAGATCGATCGTGGCCACAGATGTCGGGGTATCCCCATACTCATATAAGGGGCCAAGCCGAAATTTGCCATTTCCCATTCCCAATAACACTTGAATCTTGTCATTCCTCATGACCACCACCATATCCGGCAGGAAGTCCTCGTTAAAATCTCCTGTAGCGATACTGACCGGAGTTCGATTGACCATGTACTGGGCGCCCCGGGTAAACGTGCCATCCCCATTTCCGACAAACACCAAGGCATGATTATCGCCTGAACAGGCCACAACCAAATCCGCAAATTGGTCAAGGTTGAAATCATCAACGGCCACATTCCGTGGTTCCTGACAGGCTGGGATAATTTTTTGATTCTTAAAGCCCCCATCCCCCTTTCCCAATAAAAGGGAAAGGGAATTTCCCTGAATATTCGTCGTGATTAAATCCGCAAATCCATCCCCGTTAAAGTCGCTTGCCCGAATAGATGTAGGGTTTTTACCTACACTAAAATCCTTATAGTGGTAAATTAAGTCGGGTGGGGTGTACTCCTCTCTATTTTGGCAACCGATCCCCAAAACCAAACAGAAAAATAGGGCGCAACCTAACCATTGTGAGGGAAAAGATTTGGCAGGATTCACACGTCTCTTCCCTTCATCTCAAGGAGGGTATTGCATTCACTGAGGAGTTGAAACTTTCCGATTCAGGCCTAATCAATCAAGTATACGAGTTTTCCAAAACCTTGTAAAACGGGCCAGGAGTACTCACCTTGATCTCCCCACGGCTTCCCACCCAATGAAACGTCATTCTTTCCCCCTATGCATGGGCCCCAATGATTTCGCTGGCAGAACCCAGTAATGTTGTGGTATAAAATTTTTTCTATTTTGCTTTGTGAAGGAGGAAAAAATGTCCGCAGAAAAAGAAAAGATTGAACTGAGTATGTATGGGGTCGCCGAAATCGTAAAGTGGTGTATCACCCGAAACAATGGGCGAATCCCCGGGGTAGATACCGAAGTATTCAACCAGCTTCAGGCAGTTCTCAAAGAGAAACCGACCACCAACGATTATTACACGCTTGACCAGTTTTGGAAAACACGGAAGGTTTTCGAATTCACCCCGGAAGAAGTGTCCACCGTGGACCAATGCTTATACGACTTGCCAAATTTTGATGGGGCACAACTTCCACAAATCCGGTATAAATTCTGGCCCAAAGAATCCTGTAAAAGCTGAGGCCTTCACCAAACTCTAGAGGACCGACGGTCTTGCTTCAGCAAGCCCAGGTCCTCTCTTCACCCTATCCTGGGTAAACCGTCTTCCCCGTTACCACCATTGCCACTCCTGTGTCACGAGGACATGGAGACCAAGAATGAAGTTTGTGGTGGCATGGGCCACCACACAAGGCCATAACCGTCGGGTTTGGTAGTACAGAAAATTGTACGCCACCCCTGCCATCATGCCAGCCAGCCATAAATTATGTTCTAGGCCGAATAACACCACTGTGGCCGCAAACGATCCCAGGGTAAACGTTCCAAAAGCCACCTTTTCAAAGTCCTGGTTGATGATCCATCGAATAAGAAACGACCGCCAAAACAACTCTTCCATAAGTGGAACGATCAAGGCCGCACCAAGGAGACGGATGCCCGCTAAAACCCAGCCCACCGACTCCCCACTTTCAAAAGGATTGTAGCCCGTCACTTCTCCCTGCGTGGCCCAAGACCAATCCATCCTCACCCATAAAACATACACCAACAGTCCTACTCCAACAGCCATGCCCATTTCCTTCGCACTATCAAAAATGGGCTGTTGGAATTCATGATAGGATCCCCAGAAATAGATCAGTAATCCCATTACCACCGAAATTTTAACCGGATAGAGCCAAAGCTCTATATCTGGGCCGGCAGGCAAGAGACTCCCAACCCCGATAAAGGCCATATAGGCCCCAAAAGGAAGGATTCGTGGCCACATCATACTTACCCCTTTCTCCACTGCAACCTCATTTTCCATCATCTGTTTTCTTGTCATTCCCGCATTCAGGGGTAAATGAAAACTCCCTTATGTTGTCGGAAAGACGAGGATTACCCTTAAGGGGAAAAGCCCGTGGAGGCCCAGCTTATCCCGCCCCTTGAAGCAAATCGAGAGGGGAAAAGTCATCCGTGAGTATGATGCCTGGATTGAGAACAATAGGTTGATGAGATTGAAAAAAATCCAACCCTTCTGCCGGAAATCGTTGCTGATTTAACTCACGGGCCAACCTATCCAAAAAGGGAGAACTATTCATAGAAGGGATGTGGTTGCCGGCGAAAAAAATAAGATTGAGTGATCCCTTTGCGGTTCGTAGCCATTCTGGCCCAGCCACCCCGTACGTCGTGATTTCCGGAAAAACATGGTTAATCGTGGAGAACACGGCTTCGGCCCGTCGCACATTGGCAGGAGCATCAGAAGAAGCCAGATTGACCGCGATGGCGCCCTTTGGGGAGACGTGACTCCGGAGTTCTTCAAAAAATTCTTTGGTGGTCACATGAAAGGGAATCAGATGTCGGGCAAAGACATCGACCCACACGACATCATACGTTTCTGGTGACCCCCGTAAAAACGTTCTCGCATCCTGGACGACCACATGGTGATTGGCCGGGGGAGTATAGTCAAAATAGTTCTCCGCGGCTTCGACCACGGACGGATCCATTTCTACGACATCCAATTCTAAATCCGGCCAATGGTAAGCCAACCACTTAGCTAAAGACCCTCCACCATGGCCCAAGATCAGCCCACGTTTCGGGTTTTCAAGAAGTGGAAGTACTCCCATCATGACTTGACTGTAGGGCAACGCTAAATAATTGGGATCGGCTTTCCACATGACCGCATGAAAGGTATTATTAAGAATGAGATATCGAAAGACATCGTTTTCACTCACGCGAACTTGTTGATAAGGACTGTCTTCTTGGTGAATAGCCGGAGGTAATACGACCACAGGGTGAAAACCCATCCAGGTCATTCCTCCGGCCACCGCGACCATTCCTGCCTGGGCTAGAAGGGAAGGTCGAAACACCCTTAACGTCCACCAGAGCCCCAATCCCATCAACACGACACCCAAGACGGCCACCAATGTGGTACTCCCTAACCACGTTAAGAGATAAAAGGACGTCCCCCATGTCCCCACGAGGCTACCCATCGTTGAAATGGCAATCATACCCCCGGTATGACGGCCCAGATGTCCCATATCCGCGATGGCTAATCGCAATAACGCGGGCAGCACCCCACTTAAACCAAAGGCTGGGATTGCCAGTAACACCCCGGCGGCAAAACATGGGCCCCAACGAGGATCTTGAATCCACTGGGCCAATCGGAACACCACGGGCTGTCCGGCCCAGGCCAATAGCAAAGTCCACGCACCAGACACGATTAGCAGCCCTGCGAGGACGCGATGCGGGGGATACCGGTCCGCCAACCACCCGCCCGCCGCATACCCACTACTCATGGCTGCTAATACGACACCAATGAGGGCTCCCCAAACGAATAGGGAACTCCCAAACACCGGGGCGAGCAGACGGCTACCTAGGATTTCCAGGGCCATGACCACGGCTCCTGTAGTAAATGCCGTAGCAAAGCACCACCATCGCGGGAGACTGATTCCCGATTGGATATCCGAAAAGGAAGGCGTCGTCATTGTACAGTTCGGTTCACGGCAAAAGGGAAATGATGCTAAAGCATGATTCGCAGGGTGTCAATTCACCAAGCTCCACTTCAAACCGGGAAAAGAGAGACCCCTTCTGGGCCTTCTCCTCCCACTGAACCCTTTCCTATTCGGCATTCCCGAGTGATGCAACCATCTCAAACAATTCGGTAACATTCTTCTTCGAATGGGCCACCCACCTCCATCTTCACCCACCCCTCCGCCTTCTACAGAGGACACACACGGGATTAGTCGTGCGGCCGGAGTCATTGGGGCCGCCACCTTGGTAAGCCGGATTTTAGGGTTTCTTCGGGATATCACCCTGGCCAATGTATTCGGAGCCAGTCCGTCTGCCGATGCGTTTTACATTGCCTATCGTATCCCCAACCTTTTGCGTGAACTCTTTGCCGAAGGGTCCATGTCCTCAGCCTTCATTCCGGTCTTTACGGAATATCATTCGACCCGAACAAAAGAAGAAGCTTGGAAATTGGCCAGCGCCGCTTTTACCACGTTGTTGACGTTAGTGACGGGAGTCACCTTAATAGGAATCGTCGCCGCACCAAGCCTGGTTTGGCTCTTGGCTCCTGGACTTCATTCCAATACCGCCCAATTGGCGACCACCACTCTCCTAACGCAAATCATGTTTCCCTATTTACTTTTTGTCAGTCTGGCGGCCCTGGCCATGGGCATTCTCAATTCCTTACGAGCCTTTGCGATTCCCGCCTTAGCCCCTGTGTTTTTTAACATCTGTGTTATCGTGTTTGCCCTGTTAATTTCTCCCCTTTTCAACCAGGCCATCGTCGCAGTAGCCATTGGGATTGTGGTTGGGGGGCTCGCGCAATTTATCATGCAATTGCCGGCACTCAAGAAAAAAGGATGGGGGCTGTCATGGAATTTTCATCCCACCCATCCCGGTGTGCTCAAGATGGGAAAGCTCCTCATCCCATCGTTGTTAGGTCTGGCCGTTACGCAAATTAACCTTACCATCAGCACGATCTTAGCTTCTTATTTTGAAGGAGGGCCCACTTACCTGTTCTATGGGATGCGTCTCATTCAATTTCCCCTTGGCATTTTCGGGGTGGCCCTGGCCACGGCCACACTCCCAACCTTATCCAAACAGGCAGCACAGGGAGCCTTCGACGAATTGCGAACCACCGTGACCTTTAGTCTTCGTATGGTGTTATTTGTCATCCTTCCCTCGATGGCCGGACTCATGCTGTTACGTACCCCTATTATCCATCTCTTTTTTGAGCATGGTGCCTTTACCCCCCAGAATACCGTCGGGACCGCTTCGGCCTTATTAGGGTTCTCCGTAGGATTGTGGGCCTTTGCCAGCTACCGTATTCTGGCGACGGCCTTTTATTCTCTCCAGGATACACGGACCCCGGCCGTTGTCGCGATCTTTTCGGTCCTGTTGAATCTTGGGCTTTCACTATGGCTCATGACGCCCTTGGGCCATGCGGGGTTGGCCCTGGCGGCAGGGCTCGCAGCCATTGGCCACGCCCTCATCCTGGGCATCATCCTCGCAAAGCGTATCCAAGGGTTATTGTGGCACCAATTGGGAACAGCCTTAGGGAAAATAGGGTTGGCCCTGATTCCGGTGTTGGGTATCTCGTCTTGGGTTGCCGATCTGACCATTTGGACCCAAGCCGGTCACACGCTCCTTAAAGGAGTATGGTTAAGCTTGGCAATTGCCGGAAGCGCAGGGGCTTACTTCATCATTCATTATCTTGTTCGCTCGCAGGAACTCTTACATGTGCGACAAATGATCGGGCAAAAACTGACCAAGTCATAGGGAACCAACCGTGACCCACTCCGCATTCGATCAATCCAAAGAGGGGAGATGCATTCCCGTCCTCATGGGGCACCTCCTATAATGATCGCGGTCATTCAACGGGTGACCCAAGCTTCGGTGACGGTCGAAGAACAGACAACGGCCAAGATTGGCAAAGGCCTTCTCGTTTTGTTGGGCATCGCCAAAGAGGATACCGAGGTGGATGTGGATTTCATGACGAATAAGATTCCCAGTTTACGAATTTTTTCGGACCAACATGGACATCTCAATCGATCAATCCAGGAAATTCAAGGGGAGCTCCTTGTTGTTTCGCAATTCACACTACTCGCTGATACCTCCAAAGGGCGACGCCCTAGCTTCGAAGACGCCGCTCCCCCAAAAACCGCTCGACTCCGCTATCAGGAAGTGGTACAAAAATTTAAAGATCTGGGGCTGGCGGTCCATGAGGGCTCCTTTGGAGCCTCCATGCTCATAAGCTTAGACAATGACGGTCCCGTCACAATTATCCTAGACAGCCATGCCTCAAACACGGTAAATAGGGTTAAGAGAGTTCAGCCTGTGGCCGATACATAAGCCAGAGACCCTATCGGCCAACCAGGAGGAGGTACTGTATGACCCCGATTCCTGAACGACATCCCCTGAGGCTTCTATTTGGACGTTTAACGGAACGGAATTTTTCCGAGGCCCTGGGATGGCCAGATTTTCAAGTCACGGATTACGTCTCAAACCTCCTCCTCGAATTTATTCATACCGACCATCTGAACCGGATTAAAAATCATGAAGGAGAGCCCGTTGAGACGGTGGTGGAATTGCTGTATGAAGCCGAGTCCCATGGTCAACAATCCCCGGATGAAAAAGAACGAGATATTCATCGTCATATTGGGGATCTGACCCTATTCCTTGCCGGCCTTTTTCCAGAGTATTGCAGCCGAATCAAATGTTCCAACCTTATCCATCATAAAGACTTCCTGGTCGATTATGTGAAGGCCGGAAAACGCTCCTACGGCATCGTGGCCTCTCATCAAAACCCACAAGACAAAAATCCCCCCTCGCTCTTTCAATCCCTCTCGACCAATTTTGAGTTATGTGTGGCCGGGCTTGGGTTTGTCCGACTCGATTTGAACCGCTATCAGGATTCGACCTTTATCCAAGGCCAGGACATTCTTTTGCATTAATCTCCAACAAAGCCCCCTTTAAATCCAAAAATGAAACCTTTTTGGTCAAATGGGGGAATGTCCAGGGCGGTGTGTGGTTCAACCCTTCTAGATTAAACCTTCAGGCCACATCCTACGTTCCAGCGAGAACCTTAGTTCCCCCCTTTTGCTTTCCATCCAAAAATCCAAGGTTTTTCCAAAAGGCAGAAACTTTTAGGGAAATTTATCACTATTTTCCCCGTTGGCTATTTAGATGCGGAAGAAAATACCGAAAGAGTGAACAAGACGCACACGCAAACCTCCTCCGGAACCAGCGTACGGCTTACCCTCAGACCGTACAAATTACAAGGCCATAAAACCGTGCTCATGACGTAATGTCCCGACCTCATTGACTTAGGAATTTCCGTGACTCCTGAACTCGAAAAGCAAATCCAAGCCTGTCCTCATTTACCAAGCCCGCCCACGGTCGCCGTGGAGATCATAAAATTAGTCAACGAACCGGAAATTGACTTCAAAAAGCTTACGAATGTCTTAAATTGCGACCCGGCACTTTGCGGAAAGATTTTACGTATTGCCAATTCCCCCCTCTATCCTTATTCCAAAAAAATCGAAAATCTTAACCAAGCACTCATGGTGTTGGGGCTCAACGCAACGGTCTCGCTCGCTCTCTCGTTTTCTTTAATGAAATCTCTTAAAGCCTCAAAGGGGTCCGGATTAGATTATGAGCTCTATTGGAGACGCGCCTTATTTTCTGGAGCCATCTGCCGAGTTCTGGGAGCCAACTTGGAGGCCACTGAGGTTGAAGCCATGTACTTGGCCAGCCTCCTCCAAGATTTGGGGATGTTGGTGCTGGATCAGGTCTTCCCTGATTTGTATGCGACCTTTACGGGAGATCAAACCGCCCATGCCCTAGTAATCGAGTTTGAGCAACACCACATCGGGGAAACCCATACGGTCATAGGAAGTTG
This sequence comes from Nitrospirales bacterium, assembly GCA_965223495.1. Lineage (GTDB taxonomy): Bacteria > Nitrospirota > Nitrospiria > Nitrospirales > UBA8639 > Nitrospira_E. The sequence continues at coordinate 3,462,642 of OZ245001.1, forward strand.
GCTATTAACCCAATGGAACTTCCCCGCCCGACTCCGGTTGGCCGTTTCGGGGAGTGATAGTCCCACTCGCATTCCGTCTCAAGATGACCGAGCACCCTTCACGTATTGTGTGGCCTTGTCGGGAAAAATTGCCGAGTTATTTTTACGGGAATGTAATGAAGCGTATTTTCAAGAAGTACAGGAACTCGCACATCAGTTCCTGGGCTTGACTCCAGAGAAACTGCTTGAGGTCCTGGAAACCGTCAACGATCAACTACCAGAATTAGGGCAAATTTTTGAAACCGACTTACAGCCCTGGTCGGACTCACAGACCATCTTAGATCACGCCAGAGATTCGCTCCTCCATCGAACGTTGCAAACCTTGCGACAGGTAGAAGAACTCCAAATTAACACGGCGACTATGGAAGCCCAATTTTCCACTCTCGAAGAAATCCATCGCCATGACACCCTCACCGGCACGCTGACTCGTGCTTACCTGGACAGACAACTTGAACGGTCCTTCGAAGAAGCGAAAACTCGGCAGGAGCCCCTGACGTTGGTCTTCGGGGATCTGGATAAATTCAAATCCGTGAATGACACCTATGGCCACCAAGTGGGTGACCTCGTCCTAAAGTCCGCCGCACGTCTCCTCTTATCGAAACTTCGTACCACCGATATGGTAGGGCGATACGGGGGAGAGGAGTTCGTCCTGATCCTTCCCAAAGCCCCTTACTCCGCCGCGAAAATGGTTTGCGAAAGGATTCTAGCTGCGTTTCGAGAAACCACCCATGAGGTCGCTCCGGAACAACGCCTTTCCGTCACCATTTCCCTGGGGATTGCCACACATACCCCGGACGAACCCTATTCCAATGTTTCTGATCTCCTTCAGTCGGCGGATGAAGCGGTCTATTACTCCAAAACACATGGGGGGAACCGATTCACGTTTTTTGACATCAAGAAACAAGCTCAGCCGGCCTAATTCCGCTCGTATTCCCCTTTCCCGAAAACTTTTTCCTATTCCTTGGGGCTCAGGTCACTCCGCTCACACCCTCGGTCTCCAGGTTTTCTCCACCCATAGAGCATGGCATAATATGACTAAGGGTCACGCGATCGAAGATGTCTTTATTTCACCTCTCCATTCCGGTCAAAGATATTGAATCCACCCGCGAATTTTATGCGGAAGGGTTAGGCTGTGGGATAGGACGTCAGTCGAAGGTCGCTATCACCCTGGAGTTTCAAGGACATCAAATCGTGGGCCATGTCACCGAGGATCTCGGGCCTAAGCAATCCAGTATCTATCCCCGACATTTTGGTCTGGTGTGTCAGTCTGAGGAAGAATGGCATCGTTGGAAGGACCGCGCCCAGGCTCAAAACCTTTCCTTTTTTAGAGAGCCACGTCAACGCTTTCCTGGCACTCCCCTGGAACACTTAACCTTTTTCCTACAAGATCCCTCCAATAACCTCTTGGAATTTAAATTCTACTCGAACCCCGAGGCCATCTTCGGAGAACAGGCCCATTCACAAATTGGGGATGACCACGAACGGATCCCATAAGGAAAGAACACTGGAGCCTGCCAAAAGAATTTCTCTCACCAACAGATTTCCTGATTACTTCAGAGCATCAAGCACTTCTTCATAATGCCCATTCACTTTTACTTTCGGAAAAATATGGGTGATCACCCCTTTTTCATCCAGTAAAACGGTCGTTCGTTCGATTCCCATAAATTTCCGGCCATAGAGCGACTTTTCTTTCCATACCCCATACTGTTGCAGCATTTCTTTGGATTCATCACTCAACAATGGAAAGTTAAATTGAAATTTCTCAGAAAATTTTTTATGAGAAGCCACAGAATCCCCACTGACTCCATACACCACAGCCCCTTGCTTTCGAATCTGGGCCAGGCCATCCCGGAATGAACAAGCCTCCTGTGTACACCCTGGGGTATTATCTTTTGGGTAAAAGAATAACACCACTTTTTTCCCTTTCAGACTCGACAATTTCACGATTTGTCCCTGGTCATCGGGAAGAGAAAAACTTGGGGCGCGCTTTCCCACCGTTAAAACAGTAGAAGTCACGTTCGAACCTTGCTCCTTGGGTTTCGAAGTGGACCGTTTCGCCGCCTTGACAGTGGTCGAGCCTTTTGATTTTTTGTCCTTGGGGGATGCGTTTTTCGATGGAGCTTTTGATGGCATGGTTTCCTCCGGTATTTAAATTGACTCAATCCTTCAGGATCTGGTGTAGGGAATTTCTCATAACCTGTGGAACACAGCCCAATATAGTATAAACACCATCGGGTACGTAAGAACAAACAAGGACGGGAGGAAATACTCGGAAAACTTCGGCATTCTTTGACCCACGAGAGTCATGGCGACTTCAGACTTCGCTCCCTAGGATTCATTCAAGCATCCCTGCCGCCCTTTTGTGAGGGAAGACCAACAGATACCCTTCTCAGGGTTCATCGGGATCTGTTGATCCTCCTACCCACGGTACGAGGAGATTCATTCATTTTTGGAGCTACCTCAATGATTCTCTTTCTGAGAGGAGTGCTTTGGAGAATGGGGGAAAATCTTGGGAAAAAAGGATGTAGGATCCCAGCAGGCAGGAAGAGAAGAACAAGTCTTTTCTCCAACTAGAAGCGGAACAAAACAAGTCCTCTGCATTGGCCCCCGGGCAAGGGTTCCAATAAGGGTGGGCGAATGTTCTATGGATTAACTATTGAAGTCCTGAGAAAAATTTGCAGGGGCCGTTAATGAGGTGTATTCGCGAAGACGGGTTTCAAGGCCTTTAATATCCTCGTCTTTTTTTGATAGCTCCACATTTAACAGATTGTTTTCCAATTCCATGTTTTGTAAATCATGTTGCAAACTCTGGATTTCAGGGAACATTCGATCCAGACTTTCCTTTTTCTCTTTTAATTCCCGACCAAGTTTTTCTTGGGTATCCTTTAATTCTTTCCCAAGCTTTTCTTTCGTCTCTTTTAATTCCCGGCTCAATTTCTCCTTTGTTCCCTGCAGTTCCTTGTCAAATTTTTCCGTCAACTCTTGAATTCTTTTTTCGGCCGCTAACTTGGCTTCTTTCAACAGGGACATTTCCTGGAGATTGGCCTTCATTTGATCCTCAACACGTGCTTTTTCTTGCTGTTGGGCATCGACCATTCTCTGGACTTCTTCCAAAAGGGCACGAATATCTTTTGTTTGACTCATCGTTTGTGTCTCGCTTTTGTTAATAGAGGTTGGTGAACTCGTACTGCCCTGCAATGACCTATCGGTTTGTCTTTGATTTAAATAAAGGCTTTGTTAGGAAAAATTTTCCTATATCCCCTGCCACTCAAAAATACATTATTTTTACCTAAATATTAATTTCTAAATCATTTACATTCTTGACAAAGCCAAATTTTTAACCATAAAATCTATTATTCCTATCGTTATAGTATGAATTAAAAATGAATCGATTTCCCGCAAAAGTCAGCTATGGAATTTTGGCCATATTAGAGCTGGCCCGGCAGGATTCCTCCGTTCCCCTTCAAGCGAAAATCATCGCCAAACGACAGCACATTCCTTCCCGTTTCATTGAACAAATTCTCCAGCGACTAAAACAAACCGGCCTTATCCGAAGCATCCGTGGGGCCCATGGGGGGTACACGCTGGCACAAGACCCCCATCAGATCAACTTGGCTCAATTGGTCAATTCATTGAACGGCGAAGTTTCCGATCCACCTGGGAAGGATGGGAAGCCAGGGGAACCAAACAATGGGCTTCAGGTTTCCCATACCCTTCTTTCCACCATCTGGAATCAAGTACAAGAAGCCGAACAAGCCGCCCTTCGGGTCATTTCCGTTCAATCTTTGGTTGAGCAACAGCAAAAGCTCGAAACCCAGCACGGCTTGATGTATCATATTTAGCCTCGATTCGGGAGGGGCCCCTGTTTCATAGTCATCCGGGATCGAGTTACTGTAATATTTTCAGTCTGTTCAATATGGATTTTCATGACTGCATAAAGGGCCATGGAGGATTATCATGAGCACGTCACCGGTAACCGTTAGACCTCCCATTCAGACCACTCCCATTCCTCAAGAAATCATCGAAGAGATTGAAACGTTTGAGGATGAAGTGGCTCGACTGCAATCGGGAGAAACTCCCGTCGATGTCTTTAAACCTTTTCGTTTGCAATTTGGGATCTACGGACAACGCCAACCCGACGTTCAAATGGTTCGAATCAAAATCCCCTTTGGGGGTATCACCGCAAACCAATTACGACAGGTTGCCGATATTGCCGACACCTATTCGACGGGGGTCGGCCATGTCACCACCAGACAGGATTTCCAATTACATTTCGTTCCTCTGAACCAGGTTGGCACCATCATGCGAAAGCTGGCGGAGGTCGATTTAACCACTCGAGAAGCCTGTGCCAATACGGTTCGTAACGTGACGGCTTGTGCCTTAGCTGGGGTATGCCCCGGAGAAGTCTTTGATGTAACCCCCTATGCCAAAACCGTGGCGTATCATTTGTTGCGGAACCCACTGAATCAAAGCCTCCCGCGAAAATTTAAGATCGCCTTCTCCGGGTGTAAACATGATTGTGCCTTAACTCCCATCCATGACGTCGGTCTGCTGGCCACACGAAACGAAGAGGGCACACTAGGGTTCAAAATGGTCGTCGGAGGAGGTTTGGGCTCCACTCCGCGTATCGCGAAAACTCTCCGGGAATTTGTCCCGATGGAAGAGCTGCTTCCTTCAATAGAAGCCCTGTTAAAAGTCTTTGACCATCTCGGCAACCGAAAAAATCGAAGCAAAGCGCGCATGAAATTCGTGCTCGATAAATTAGGGTTTGAAGAGTTTTCCAAACGATGGAAGGACGCCTACGATTCGATGTTGCAGTCCGGGACCACGAAATTAGGTCTCATCCCATCTCCTTACCCTGATGACCCACCCTTGATTATGCCCAGTAAATCTGGGAACGGAGCTTCGAGTCAGGGCAACGGCCAATCCTCCGCGAATGGGTCCACCACAAACGGGTCCGGTGATCATTCCGAGGCCTTTGAGAGTTGGAAGAGAACCAACGTAGTGCCCCAACGCCAAGCAGGGTTCCATGCCGCGGCCATTCGGCTGCCCTCGGGGGATCTTACCTCCGATCAAATGTATGCCCTGGCCGACCTTTCAGAGCGCTATGCGAATGGCAACTTACGAACCACCATCAATCAAAACCTCATGGTGCGCTGGATTCCCGATTCCCACCTTCAAAACTTTCATACCGAACTCGTAGCCCATGGCTTAGGAGACCCAGGCGCCGAAGGGGTGGAAGACATCGTGGCCTGCCCGGGGACGGATACCTGCGGGTTAGGCATTACCTCCTCAAAAGGAGTCGCCAGGGCCCTGGCCGAGGTCTTCCCTGCCGGGAAAACTCCTGACGACCTGAAGGGGGTGAACGTCAAAGTTAGTGGATGCCACAATTCCTGTGCCCAGCATCACATCGCCACGATTGGCCTTCATGGGGTGGGAAAACGGATTGGAGACCATGTGGCGCCGGTGTACGAACTGCACCTGGGAGGCCAAGTGAACGGAACCGCCAAAATCGCACAATTAATCGTGAAAATTCCGGCGAAAAATGTTCCGTCGGGCGTTCAGCATTTGTTGGATTACTATCGCCGTGAAAGAAACACCGGTGAATCGCTTCCGGCGTTCATCGACCGAATGGGGAAAAACACCCTGAAGGATGAACTCATTCCCTACACCATCCTCCCCTCGTACCAAGACAATCAGGACTTCTATTTCGATTGGGAAGGGGATGAAGAATTTTCTGTTGAAGATTTAGGACCCGGAGAATGTGCGGGTGGGGCGCTGGAGATGATCGACAACCGAATTTTGGAAGCGGAGCAGGAACTGTATCAATCCCGACTCCTGGCGGACAAACATCAATTTGCGATCGCGATCAATAAAGCGTATCGAGCCGTCGTGGCAGGAGCCAAAGCTATTCTCGTGACGGAAGGCCTTGACCCCAATACCGATGCCGACACGTTAGCCGAATTCGACAAACTGATCCGGGCGAAGAAGCTCCTCCCGGAAACCTATTACGATGTGGAAGCGAAGTTTGGGGATCTGGGAACCAAAGACGCTTCAGCTGAATTTACGCAAAAGAAAATTGTGTTCACAAAAGGGTTTATCGATGTGTGCCGTCAGGTCACTGATCAAATCGGCCAGGATCTTAAACTGACCCCGGTGGAACTCGGGCAGGAATCTCCGGAAGGTTCTAACGGAGCCGCACTTACCGCAGAACCGACCGAGATGGTCGAGGAGGCCCCCGTATATGATTTACGGGGAGTGGCCTGTCCCATGAATTACGTGAAAACCAAGTTGAAATTGGAAATGATGGACGAAGGCGAACGACTGGAAGTCTGGCTGGATGCGGGAGACCCCATTCGGAATGTCCCCATGAGTCTCCGAAACGATGGCCATAAGGTTCTCAAACAAGAGCCTATGGATGCCCAGGAGCTCCATTTTAAGGTCCTTGTCGAAAAAGTTGAGGATTAATCGGAGCGCCATGCACCAACCAGCGACCACACAACCCTCGCCCGAGGAATTGACCACCCTAAATCAGGCTCTGGAGGACCAGGAGCCTCAACAGATCGTGAAGGCCGCGCTGGATCAATTCGGGGAGAAGGTTATCTTAGCCTGTAGTTTTGGAGCCGAGGATGTGGTGCTGGCCGATATGTTGTTTCGGACGAATCCCGGGGGAGTGCTATTTTACCTCGATACGGATTTTTTATTCCCCGAAACCCTTGCGGTTCGCGATCGAATCATGACTCACTACCAATTGGACCCCACACAAATAATTCAGGTCAAACCCCCATTGAGCCCGGCGGAACAAGCCAAGGAATTTGGGGAAGGATTATGGCTGCGCCAACCTGATCGGTGTTGCGAAATCCGGAAGGTCGAGCCCTTGACCCGTATCCTCAAGGAATATGCGGCCTGGATTACCGGGATCAGGCGAGACCAATCTCCGACGCGCGCTAATGCCGGGGTGGTTGAATGGGATGCCAAGTTCAATTTGGTCAAGTTCAATCCGTTGGCGAAATGGTCGTGGGACCAAGTGTGGGACTATATTCGAAAGCAAAAGGTCCCCTATAACGAACTCCATGATCAACACTATCCCAGCATCGGCTGTACCCATTGCACCGCCCCGGTCATGCCAGGAGAAGACCCCAGAGCCGGACGATGGAAAACATCTACCAAAACGGAATGTGGGCTTCATCGGTAATTCCTTCGTCAGAAAGTCGGGGCCTCATCTCACCCATCAACCCACGATCGTAGAAGAAAGAAGAAGGTGTACGTGAAAAAAATTGTAGTCATCATCACACGGGGAGGATTTAACAATCTGTTACAAGCGTGTGAGTGGATCGACCAGGCCGCCAAGAGCGGAATCGAAGTAACCGGATATTTTCGGGATGAAGCCGCCGGCCGGATGAGCCGATCAAAAATTAAGGAAATGACGATGTCCGAAGGTTGGCGGGGTCGGGAAACACTCGTGCGCAGCCTCTTACGGGATGAGAACAAAGCGGACCTTTCCGCATTTCTCCAAAAGATCAAGGAGACCGGAAATGTGAAGTTTTCGGTCTGCAAAGATTCGGTTCGCTATTTCGATATGCGGGTGGAAGATTTAATTCCGGAACTGGATGAAGTACAAACCCTCGAGGCGTTTTGGAAAGAAGCCGTCCTACCCGCCGACCAGGTACTCACGTTTTGAAACCTATGTTCCCCATGGATCATCTCATCGCCAAAATCGGAAAGGGGCAAAAAGGGGCCAAGGACTTAACCTGGGAAGAAGCGAAGAATGCGATCTTGGCGATCTTTGAAGGGCAAACGACTCCGGCACAAAATGGCGCGTTTCTCATGGCCATGCGGATAAAAACGGAATCCATCCCGGAATTGGCGGCCTTTACGGCCACGGCCCGGTCCCTCGCCAGCCCCATCTCGATAGCCGATTCGAATGGCCTAGTCGATCTCCCGCTGTATGGAGAAAAACATAATACGGTGCATGTCGTCATCGCCTCTTCCCTCATCGCGGGGGCGGCTGGCGCCGGAATGTTTCTCCACGGGGTGGACAATCCCCAACTGCCTTACGATCTCCCGAGCGTGTTGCAGGCCCTGCACCTCCCCATTGCCCGGTCCGCCTCGGAAGCCGTGGATCAGATTGGCCAGCACTCTTGGGTGTATGTAGACATGGCGGGGCATCATGCGCCGTTAACCCGATTGTTGGATTTGCGTCGGGAATTTGGCCTTCAAAACCTTTCGCATCAAATTGCCCGACTCTTAAACCCCGCACGTTTACCGTCTCAAGTTATCGGCATCGCCCATCCACCCTACCTCTCAAAAATGGCCGAGGCCTTAGATTTGTTGGGCAGCCAGCGAGCCTTGATCATTCAAGGGGTGGAAGGATTTCCCGAACTTTCTATCTCGGCCCCTTCCTCCGCACGGGAATTGCGAATGGGCCATATTTCGCCGTTGACTTTTCGTCCGGACGATGCCGGCTTCCGGGTAGGTCCCTTTCAGGCCATGAGCGCCAAACTCGGCACCATGGGAACAGCCAGTCCATCCCAGGAAGCCACCCTCATCACGCAACTGTTATTGAACCAGCAACGGGGAGATCAGCGGGCCTGGGCGATTTTGAATGCGGCCTTATTGATCTATGCCGCGGGGCTCGCACCTTCTTTGGCACAGGCAACGCCCCTGGCTCAGGAGACGCTCGATTCGGGAAAGGCGGGGGCATTTTTTCAATCCCTGGTGAAGCAGGCCTCTTCGAAAATTTGGTCTGATGTTCCACCTCAACCAGATACCGTACCGGCATGAAACATTTACGACAACTTGAAGATCAAAGTGTGTTTATCTTACGCGAGGCGTATAAAAATTTTGACAACTTAGGCATGCTCTGGTCGATGGGAAAAGACTCCACCGTCCTGTTATGGCTGGCCCGAAAGGCCTTTTTTGGCCATGTCCCCTTTCCCCTGCTGCACGTGGATACGAGTTACAAAATCCCCGAGATGATCGAATACCGTGACCGGCTGGCCCGTGAATGGCGGTTGAACTTGAGAGTCGGACAGAACAAGAAAGCCCTGGCCGAGGGGATGAACCATGAGAAAGGCCGCATCGAATGTTGTACGGCCTTGAAGACAGAAGGACTCAAACTCTTGCTGGAAGAAGGTGGCTACACGGGAATTATTCTCGGTGTCCGGTCAGACGAGGACAGTACCCGGGCGAAGGAACGATATTTTTCACCGCGCGATAAAAATAACGATTGGGATTTTCGTGATCAACCTCCCGAGCTCTGGGATCAATTTAAAATTTCATTCCCTCCGGGCACGCATATTCGCATTCATCCCCTGTTGGATTGGACGGAAATCAATATCTGGGAATACATCAAGCTAGAGAATATTCCATTTTTAGATCATTTGTATCTGGATCAGGGAACCGGCAAACGCTACCGAAGCTTGGGATGCCAACCCTGCACCTTCCCCATCGACTCCACCTCGAAAACGGTGGATGAAGTCATTATTGAATTAAAGAATAGCAAAGTCGCCGAACGAGCCGGGCGGGCACAGGATGCCGGACGAGGAATGGAACAATTACGGAAAGACGGGTACATGTAGCATGACGACCGATGCCACGATCCGAGAGCGGATGAATATCGTCATTGTGGGTCATGTCGATCATGGCAAATCCACCCTCCTGGGCCGCTTGTATGCCGACACCGGAACCTTGCCCGAGGGGAAGATCGAAAAAATTCAGGCGATCTGCCGCCAGCAGGGCAAAGAATTTGAATATGCCTTTCTCTTCGATGCGTTCCTGGAAGAGCAGCAACAGGGGATTACCATCGACACCGCCCGGACGTTTTTTACCTGGGGTGGCCGACAATACATCATCATCGACGCCCCCGGGCATAAAGAATTCTTAAAAAATATGGTGTCGGGTGCCGCACGAGCCGAAGCCGCACTGCTGATCATCGATGCGCTGGAAGGCGTCCGCGATCAATCCAAGCGCCATGGCCTCCTCCTCTCCATGCTCGGAGTCAATCAAGTCACCGTGGTCGTGAACAAGATGGATCTGGTCGGCTATCGAGAAGATACTTTTCAGGCGATTGAAAAAGAATACCGAGATTTTCTCACTCAGCTGAATGTCACGCCTCAATTCGTCATCCCCGCCAGTGCCAAACAAGGCGTCAACATTGCAAAGTTGAGTCCCGAAACCCCGTGGTATACCGGACCTTCCGTACTGGAATCCTTGGCGCATTTCAGTCTGGAGACGGCGAGCGCAGAAAAACCTCTCCGCCTGCCCATTCAAGATGTGTATAAATTCGACGCCCGACGAATTTTGGTGGGACGCATTACCGCAGGTCGGTTGAAAATAGGCGACCGTCTGATATTTTCCCCTTCGAACAAATCCGCCTGCATTCAAACCATCGAGGCCTTTAACATCGATCCACCCCTGACGCAGGCGGAATCCGGTGGATCGGTGGGCATCACGCTGGATGAACAAATTTTTGTGGAGCGAGGGCAAATCGCCGCCCATGAGGAAGATCGGCCCTTGGTCTCGACCCAAATACGCGCCAACCTCTTTTGGCTCGGAAATCGCCCCCTCGAGACCACCGGACGAACCTATACCCTACGACTCGCCACCCGCGAAGTCCCCTGTGAAATTGCCACTATTCATCGAATCGTGGATGCCAATAATTTAGACGACCAACAAACCCAAACCACGGTCCAACGCAATCAGGTGGCCGACATCACGCTTCGCACGAAATCTCCTCTCGCGTTTGACCTGTACGCCAACTTTGAAACCACGGGCCGATTTGTCTTGGTGGATGAGTATGATGTAGCCGGAGGCGGCATCATCACCGAACTCCTCCCCGACGAACAGGAAGGATTCCGGACGGAGGCCTCCGAACGGGATTCCGCCTGGGTGAAGGGAGATGTGGGGCCCGATAGTCGCGCGAAACATTACGGGCATCAGGCCGCGGTCGTCCTCCTCACCGGACCCGATACGACGGCCAAAGGATTCTTGGCCAGAAAACTCGAGACGATCCTCGTCGCGGAAGGGCGACATGCCTACCTCCTCTCACCGGAAAATCTTCAACGAGGTCTGGACGCGGACCTCCATGAAACCAAACCTGAAGAAATGATTCGTCGATTTGGGGAGGTCATTCGACTGTTGACGGATACGGGCCTCATCGTCATCAGCACCACGAACGCGTTTGAGCATTCCATCCAGACCGTGATACCCACCGTTCAGACCTTGGTAAATCCCATTCTGGTGATCACCATCCACATGGCCAAGGACCTGGTCGGCCCTCAACCCGATACGGACCTCCTGTTCGCCGGTCCCGAAAACTTTGACGACTGTACCCATCAAATCATCGACCTCCTGAAAGCGCGAAAACTCCTTTCCGACACCCCGACCAAAAGTTCCGAATTTCCCTTTTCCATTTAATCCATCAAGTGAGTCATTCCCGAGATTTTCTATCGGGAATCTATCTTTTTCTAAATCTTCTCACTCCCTCCCAATCGACCTCAGGGTGAGGGAATAGGGAGAAGGCTCCCCCTCGCCGGTCACAGGTCCTTGATTTTCCAAGAATCATGACTATCTTTACTACAAGGACAGAATTTTCATGGAGCTAGAAAGCTAGAAGAACTTGCTGTACACTGTTTCTAGGTAAAAAAGATTGTTCAAAGCGTCTCTTATTAACCAATCAACATATGGGGGTGACTGGCTTCGACGGGAAGCAAGAGGTCAACAGAGCGTGTCGAGCTCTCGGAGTCTCGTAAAACCTTCGGGAAACCATTAATTGCCAACGAACCATTGGCTCTCGCGGCATAATTGACCGCGACGTCTCTCCTCTCTTTGTCTGCGGGAGGGGAAGAGGCGACACTTTGCAGGCTGGTCCAATGCTGGTGCTCAGCGGCGGCGGATGAGACTATTCTGGGCTAGCGGGCGCTCTAAGCCGGTCGGTGGGCGTGGGCAACTGCGAATCTTAAATCATCGGCTACACACGTAGGGCTGTTGTGCTGAATGTTCTCGGACAGGGGTTCGATTCCCCTCACCTCCACCAATCGGCCTCTGGAGCATGGAATCCAGAGGCCTTTTTTGTTTCTCAAACAAAATCTTTACAATCACTAGGCAAAACCACGGGCTTACAAAAAAAAGGACATTCAGACAGGAAATCCTATCTTAGAGGAGACTGACTACAATATCTCACCCATTGCTCAGAAGCTGCATTTAGGATGGACCAATCACGGGGGGCATGCCACTCCAAATACTTGGACCGGGGTAATAATTGCATCAACTGTGGTGACAATTATTACAACCTATCTAATTAGATAGGTTTGATTCATCAAGAAGCCAAAAACAACAAAATGCTGATAGCAAATATAAAGCCGATCTTAACTGTCTTCAATCGGACCAGCGGTATGTAAAGATATTTTCGGATTTGGAGACACGATTTCGTCTCCAAGCGATTGAACAATTGGTCCAGTTTTCTGCAGTGACCATTCTATTGATAATATTATCTTTTTTTGGTTACCCGGGGTGGGTTTTGTTCCCCTTTGGACTGTTGTTTCCATTTTTTTGGTTTGGTTTTGTTCACTTTTCTCGCGCCGCAAGACGTGTAGAAAAATTGTTGGCGAATTTCTATTCAATTACACTTCTACAGGATGAATTAAAGAAGAAAGATTAACTGAATACCGCATAGTGTTACATGAGAAATTCAAAAAGCAAAAACTCCCCTTTCACAGCACATACACTTCTTCCATCAGACGGTTCCTTAATCGTCAAGAATACCCCCACTCGTTGTCATACCACAGATACAAATTTCATAGGAAAAGGAGTTCATGTTTACCCTAAAGACAGGGGAAGCGGCAGTTTAAAGGCAAACACATATTCCGACTATAAGCAAAGGACGAATCAAAATTCCTAATAAAATCAACGCACTTGTATATGGTGAACTTCTTTCTGGAGGGAAGTAAACCATTGCAACTTTCACGAATGTGGGATCTTTTATTTTCTCAACAAGTGTTGGTAAATCGCTCATGGCCTTAGCTCCTCCTTTAAACGATGTTATGCATTTTCCAAGGATTAAAGTACCTATAGACACCTATAGAACCTTGAGGAGACGAATTAGGGGTTTTAGGGAACGTGTAATCGAACCAAGTATTCAGTTACATAGCGGGATTACCTTAACCATTTTGGCTTGCGAAAGGGTTTTCGTTTCCGAGGCTGTTGGCGTGGGTTCGTAAGATCAAACTATGGATTGCGGAAGATAAAGCCTAAGCGACGGGAAGGAAGAGACGCTGCTTTAAAATTGGACGCAGAAAACGTGAAGGTGCCTGTTAATGTGGACGCAGAAGTACTCATGAACAAAGTATGCAGGGGAAGGGGCGAAACGCCAAGCTTGGCCGTTTCGATTGTCCACAAAGGGGGAAGAATGAAATTTCTTAGCTCTGTTTTTATTGTCCTTTTGGTGCTGGCCGGATCGGTGTCACTCGCGGACTATGATGCTTTGAACGATTATCAGTATCCGTACAGGTTTCAGGCAGTGCTTTCGGCGACGGAGGAAGTTCATCATGTGCGGATCGTGCTACGGTTCTATGTGAGCAAGGGCATACCACGATCAAAGCACAACACCGGAAAATGTTCATTACGGGTGAATGGTCAGGCTGTGGCTGACATCGAGGAATTTTTGATTACTGGAAGTGCTGGCCCGGAATTGTGGCTTCCACATCTGCAACAAGGCGAGGTGGTGACCCTTTCAATTTTATGGGATTATCCGTATCCGGCCATTAATTACGCGGATTTCGAGGTTGAAAATTCAGGGAGTGTTCCGGTGAAGGTCTCGAAGGTCTATGGAGCCAAATACGTGAATTATTCGAAACGGCCGAATTTGGAGCGGGTTTGGACATTGACCCTTGATGATGTGTGCAGTCGCTATGGAAGGGAAAGGCCTCTCACGGAAGAAAAAGCTTGACATGCTGTCTCTTATAGGCGACATTTAAGGAAGATGGAACAATACGAGGTTGAAGAATATGTCACCCAGCGTGGAAAAGTGCCGTTTTCCCAGTGGTTCCTCAGCCTCAAAGATAAAACCGGGCAAGGAAAATTATTAGCCCGTATTCGCCGCGCGACGTTTGGGAATTTTGGTGACTGGAAAGAAATTAAAGGGGCCAAAGGCTTGTTTGAAATGCGCGAACATTACGGCCCTGGCTACCGGATTTTTTATACGATCGTGGGCAACAAACTCATTGTGTTGTTGGCCGGATCGAGTAAGAAGGATCAGAAAAAGGCGGTCGCGCAGGCCAAGAAGTACTTGGCGGATTTTTTGGAAAGGAAGTCATGATGAAAAAGAAACCGACCCGGCCATTTAACACAACCAGTCAAACGTTGCTGAAAGACCCAAAGGTGGCCGCGAAATATTTAGAAGAGATTTTGGCGCAAGGTGATATGGAGTTGTTCACGGCTGCCCTAAAGGATGTCGCTGACGCACGGTTAGGCGGGATGAGTGCCTTAGCCAAGAAAACGGACCTTAATAGAACTAAGCTGTATAAAACCCTTTCTGAAAATGGGAACCCGCGCTTAGATACCTTATCTCAAGTGCTTCATGCGGTTGGTCTTCGTGTGGCCGTGGCTCCGGATGCGCGGCCATGACGACTGAGAACGCGGCCCCATGGCGATCACCTGAAACCCTCCCGCAAAACGAAGGAACCGAAGCGATTCTGTGGCTCACTACGGATAAAGGCTTTCCGGATGTGTCGGCGCACTGCTTTTTAAAAGATGGTGCGTGGCATTGGATGGATACGCATGAAGTGATTAAGCGGCAGGATTTTATTATGGGCTGGCAACCGTGGCCCGAACCACCTGTTACATATTCACTTCTACAGGAAGAACACTAAGCCTCTAAAAGGCTTGGCAAAAGATGGGGTGATTTGTCGTAATCTATATTATCACTCCAAAAACTACACTCAGAGTTTTCGAAGCTGTGGCTTTTATTTTCTATTTTCCACATAATAGAAAATGATCATTCGTGATTTTTAGGCATTAGGCATGGCCCAAACACAAACTGAAGAAGATAAACTGCCAGTCTGACCTGCCCCCTTTAAACCGCTCCGAGGCCTATGTTACAGGCTGGAGCAAATGAACATGGCCGAGCCAGTCATATCGGTCGAACGAGGCGTGAAGGCAATCCGCAAACGGCAGGGTGGCTCCTCCACCACAGTGGATCTTTTTCAACAATGTTATCCCTGTCCCTTATGGTCATTCTGAATCCCCGAGATTAGCCGATTTTTGACTTCGGCCGGTTTGCCTCATCCTGCCCATGGTGGGGCCACATCAAACGAAGCATGGAGAAGCCTTAAGTCCAGGGACACACGAGAACGGCAATCTGTGTTTCCCTACCTTGGTGACCAATCCTAGTCCTTAGGGATTCCAGTAATTGCTCTTGGAGAGTGTATAGTTAGAAGGGTTAAACCTGACGCCGGAGGAGGCTTGTCCTCTCTCGACGGCCTGAGAGAGCTTTCGGATTAACACACCGTAACGGGGAGTATTGGGATTGACCGACTGGCCATCGATTGTCAGCGAGAGTCCCCGCACGTTCCCCGGGGATACCACCGTAACGGGCTTATGCTGCCTTTTCCCACTGGGGAGCCTGCTGGCCGAACCAGATGGCAAGGGAACCAGTTCTTGCTGCTTGTGCCAATCCCAGATACAGTGTTCAAGTTGTTGCCGCCCAATCAAATTTGCACCGCCTGAGTTCAGGAATACAGTGCTGAGCAGCGCCTCAGGCTCCGTCAACGACTCCTTCCGCGCAGCCTTTCTGAGAACCCTCCCGGCCACGGTGGCTGCCTGTCCCGATGAAACACCATTTGACATGAGAAACTGCCTGTAGTGGGTTAGGGGTAGCATGGCACCCTCCAAGGTAAAAAACTTGTGGTTGACGAAAAAATCGTACCACTAATTCGCGCGATTGGTCCATGGTATGTAGCCCTTAAATTCTTTACACAAACAGACCCTGATCAGTAAAGTTGAGCAGGTGTGTATTAGCTTGCCCCCTTTAAATCGATCTAGGACCTAAGCTGTAGACTTAGGCATATTTATGAAAGGTGGCCTTCCAAAAATGACCATATTAGGACACCCCCAAAAGGAAGGGGCTTAGTCTAAGACCTACACATTCCCTGTCTCTTGCCTCATCACTTTTAAATCCCTGGCCCATGTGGTTTTTGGATCTTTTAAGGTATGAACACAGGCTTCTAGGTCTCCCACTTCGCAGATAATGGTCATTCCATTCTGATCATGGACAGTGGATTGCATCCGGAGGATAAGGTTGGGCCTTTATATAATTTCTGTTTTTCATAAAGCCCTCTTCCAATTTTGTCGCATATTCTACGATGGTGGGAAAATAATTCTCGGCCAACCTTTCTCCTCCGAATGGATTTGAAGCCAGGTAGTATGCATGGCAAGGGAATCCTAAGTTAGTTTTTTTTCGCCTGAGAGAAACAACCCACAAAAGGCTTTTACTTGAAATTTTTCCCCTCTTGAGAAGTACAATTTTCCCTCTGTTTTGGACCGATGTGCTTTGTGAGGTCTGACTAGAAAGAGGATTATTGATGACCAAATTTCTTTTCTTTAACCATTTTTTTTCACCAAGGAGTCTGATTATGAAATTTATGGTGACGTGGAACATTCCAACCCAATCTTATAAACCCGCGGTCGAAGCCTTTCTTCGTTCGGGCGCACCCATGCCTGAGGGGCTCACCGCGTTGGGACGCTGGCATGCCCCAGGTTCCACCTACGGATGGCTTCTGGCTGAAACGGATGACCCCCGGGCTCTAGCGCACCACATGGCTGAATGGGCCGGGCTGTTGGAATTGAAGATTACTCCCGTCATTGAAGATGCGGAAGCTGCTCATGCTGCAGCCAAAGTATTCAAAAGCTAAATGGGTTGTTAAATAATCTATTTCCCCACTCATTCTGATGGAGAAAGGCTTCTGGCCTGTTTTTGATTATTTAAAATGATGAGCCTCGGCTAGGGTCACCATGCTCTCCTAGCCGAGGCCCGTTCGAGGGTTTCTCCTCCACCGACCAATTGTGTGAAGGAACTGGTCCCTAACTTTTGAGCGCCTACCCTGAGTACTGTTCCAGAATTTCAAATCGATCCTCCTGCAATTGCCACCCTTGCGCCTCATCCTTTACCCATCGTTCGCATGTGATAATTCCTTTCCCCACGTTCATGCACCAGTCAGCGGAAAGAATGACAGTCGATGGAGCCGCTTGGCGAAGATGAATATTCGAATAGGTTAATTCCCCTGCTCCCGATTCAACAAACGGTCGCCAAAAGTCCTCAATGGCTTTTATCCCAACGTATGTTCCCATCGGACGGGCTTCCATCGTGGCATCCGATCGATACCCCGCAAGACAACCTTCAATGTTGCCTTGATTAAATGCCAGAACCCAATTTCGACTAGCTTCTCTCACTTCCTCAAAATCCTGGTTTGCACTCATGTTGAATTCTCCCGTGTGTGATTCCTCCTGTTCAACAGGAGGATCAGTATGATTTGACAAAAATTGGTTCACCTTCTCTCTACTGGCCTTACACACTTGTGACTCAGATGGGTGATAGGTATTCTGTGTGGGCTGAATAGGTTTATCGGAAAGGTCCTTTAATACAATCTGGAGGAATTATGCCAAATTTTATGATTGCGTATCACGGAGGGGCTCAACCCAGCTCAAAGGAAGAGGGTATGGCTCAGATGGAAAAATGGCAGGCCTGGGTCAAGGGATTGGGGGACGCGATCGTTAACCCGGGAACACCTTTTCCCGTTTCAAAACTCGTGACCTCGAGGGGTGTTCAAGATGACCAGGATCCCAATGCGATGAAAGGGTTTGCCGTCGTGAAGGCAGACTCTATCGAGGCAGCCGTTACCATCGCTCAATCCGATCCGTTTTTAGAGAATGGAGGAACCATCCGTATTTCTGAAATGATGGATATGTCCGGGGATGGCTCCTGTTCATAGATTTTTGCGGAACGCCCCAAAAACATAATGGCTTCAGACGTCAGCCCCTTTTCTTTCCGGTCTGCCATTCGAGTGCATTCAAATTCCTACTCGTCTCTGCATGGGTTTCCCTGCATTTCTAATGGTCCTTGCCTTTCCTTCGTTTTCCTTTTCTCAGGTTTTCCCCTGAATTCCGTCTAAAATTTCCTTACAAAAACAACGGGATCCTTTCCTATCCTTTTTTGCCAGGACTTCTGGGAATGGGTTTTGCCTATTACAAATTGCTCATCAGAGTTTTACCTCCCCTGTGGATGCGGCGAGGGAGGTCTTTTTTACTTCACCATTTTTCTGGGAGGATTTCCATGATCAACTTCGCTGCACTCTTATTCGCCTGCCTGGTTACTTTTTCTTTTTGTGGAGTCACCTTTGCCAGTACTCCTACGGTCATGGGTACCAATGGATATCTCCAACACCCCTTTCCCTTAGAAACGGATGAGGATAAAGAAAAGGGGAAGAAAGAAGAGGGGAGCATGAAAGAAGACAAAGGGGATGACAAAGAAGAAGGTGAGGACAAACAATAATCCTCATCAAGAACATTCCGACATCCTAGTTGGGGAGTTCGCGAACACGGCCCTTGGGACAGGGAGGCCCAAGGGTCGTTCTCCCCATAGGCATGTCCAATGAACGACACGGTGCCTTTTACCAGTCGGCTCCCAGACGATCGAGGATGACTTGGTGAATCACCGTATTCTCCCCAAGTCTTGATAAAAAGACCGCTGTTTCTGCGACATCGAAGGGATCGATTTTCCCACTCCTCCGAATCTCTTCAGGCGAAGCATCTACCAATTCATCAGCCACCCCGGCCGGACAGATGGCACTGACTTTTATGTTAAACGGACGGCCTTCATCGGCGAGAGACTTGGTGATCGCCATGATGCCGTGCTTTGAACTACTATAGGTTCCTGTCCCCGACCACGCCTGGACCCCGGCGACACTGGACATGTTCAGGATCACCCCGCCGTCTTGTTCCTTCATGATTTTGAACCCCTCCCGACAACAAAAAAATGTCCCTCTCAGATTGGTCTTGAGGACCTCATCAAACATCGCGGTTGACGTTTCCGCCAAACGCCGTCCTCCAATAATTCCTGCATTATTGACGAGGATGTCTACTCGTCCACATTGTTGTTTGGTTTCTTTGAACAAGTCGTTCACCTGCTGTTCAACGGAAACATCGGTTTGAACGGCTAGCGCCTTTCCCCCTCCAGCCTGTATTCGTTCGACGGTTTTCTGGCAGAGGGAAAGACGCCGAGCTGCCACAACCACCATCGCGCCTTCTTCTCCAAATCGTAAGGCGATTGCCTTCCCAATCCCACTACTACTCCCCGTGACGATGGCTACTTTTCCTTCCAATCGACTCATAAGCCCTCCTTAAGGTCGTCTAAAACGGCAGCCAACAGTATACCTTCTTTTCTGATATCCTCTCTCCGGGAACCTACCCAGCCACCGGATAAGGAACGCATGATTGAGATTCAACCCGCCCTGACATCTCACTCAGAGATCCCAGTTCTAGGGGGCATCATGGCAGGGGAATTTTCCATACTTGCGATGTGTGTGATATTCGACAAAGAGAAAGGCTCTGTCAGGGAGAACCCTGACAGAGCCTTCGGAGGACAATTTTTACCGGAAAATAAGGTTGACGTCGTCTTTAGGCGACGGAAAGCACCTCAGCGTTTTTCATTTTTTTAGAGACCGCTTTTTTGGTTGAACGGGCCAACCGCTTTTCTTCAATTTTCTCTATTTCATGATCCACGGCTTGAAACGCTGCCCGAATGGCTTCCTCAAAGGTTTTGGATTCTTTTCGAGCTGTTACGATTCGACGGCGGGGAAGGGTAATGACGACTAGGGCTTCCGCATTATCAGCCCCTTTTTTATGGTGAGCGTTTTTCGTGAGCATGACGCGGGCATGAGTCGGTCGAATGGCACCGGATTCTAACGCAGCGACTCGACGTTCAATTTCCGCTTTCCATCGCGGGGTCATTCCCACATTTCGGCTTTCAATTTTGAGATCAAATTGTGGTTCAGCCATAATAACTCCTTCCATCTCGGCACGATAAACTGAGCGTGGACATCGTCCTTAGACTTTGGTGGTGACGGTCGATGATCCCTTCATTTCCTCCTTTGTTTGGGGTCTCTTACAGTGTAAAAATTTTTGCCCAATCCGTCAAAGGTTTCCCCCATATTTTCGTAACAAATAACTCATCTGATAGACTATTTTTGTAGTGTAAGTCCTCAGCCATCCTAGGCTAAACACCTAGGAAAATGACTTATCCTATGAAGAAGAAAGGAGCGGGAGATGTCTATCAACAGGAGGAATCTTATGAAAGTAGGAGCAGCCATGGGCTTTGCGTTACTCGCCAAATCTTTGGGGGTTTCGATGGCGTCACCCACGACAGACACCGGCGACTCCAAGATCTCCAAAATCACGAAAACCGAGGAAGAGTGGAAAGCCTTGCTGACACCGATGCAATTCCAGGTCTTACGTCAGGAAGCGACGGAGCGACCTTTTGCGAACGAGTATCATGATCAAAAAGCCAAAGGGGTCTATGAATGCGCCGGGTGTCGGTTGGCTCTGTTTTCTTCGGAGACCAAATTTGACAGCGGGACGGGATGGCCAAGCTTTTGGCAGCCGATCTCCGAAAATGTTGTCGAGACCAAAACCGATTGGAAGTTAATCTACCCGCGGACCGAAGTGCATTGCGCACGGTGCGGGGGACATCAGGGCCATATTTTTGAGGATGGGCCCAAACCGACCGGATTACGGTATTGCATTAATTCAGCCGCGTTAATATTTGTCCCTGCTTAAGAAGAAGGGGACAAAAACCGTTCCTGTATCAACCGTTCCACTGCCGGAAAGTGTCTATCGGGCAGGTTCCGAAATCGTTTCCGGCAGTCGGCAATGGCCTCATCGGCCGATTGGTACTGCCGTGTAGAGGGAAGCAGATTTTTCAGGTATTCCCGGAGTCGCCCTTCCACCACTCGAACCTGACTTTGCTTCCCGGCCAAGGCCCGCGCGGCCGCCCGCACGTCCAAACGATGTTCCACTAACGCCTGGAAACCCATACCCTTTAATCGCTGGGTCACGGTGCTTCGATCCCATCGAAGTGCCCTGGCCGTAGCGCCCATATCAAAATCATGGTGGCGTAGGGAATCTAACACCATCGCATCTTCCCCCCAATCCATATGCTTCCCCCGGGGCAACTGAGCGTCTTCGTCCCTCACCGGTAACTCGGGCAATTGAAGTTGGGAGGCGGTTATGACCGGGCCCTCACCTAAGGCCAAGGCCTGGGCAATCGTCTGGCGCAATTCGCGAATGTTCCCCGGCCAATGGTAGGCCAGGATGGCATCGATGGCCCCCTGCGTGAACCCCTGGCATTCACGGGATTGTTGCTCGGCTCTCTTGGCTAAAAACCAATCGGCCAAAAGCACTCGATCTTCAGGATCTCGTTCTCTCAATGGAGGCAAGGTCAACACGATACTGCGCAACCGATAGTACAGATCCTCTCGATACGCCCCCCGTTCCACCATTTTTGGGAGATCTCGATTGGTCGCGGCCACCACACGGACATCGACTCTCGTTGGTTGATTGTCCCCGACCCGAAAAAAAACCCCATCCTCCAGGACTCTCAACAACTTGGCCTGGACGTCAAACGGTATTTCTCCAATTTCATCGAAAAAGATGGTTCCCCCATGGGCGGCCCGTAAGAGCCCCTCACGCCCCACGGCACCCGTATACGCGCCCTTCACGTGCCCGAATAACTCTCCCTCAAACAGCTCCGGACGCAGGGCGGCCATGTTGACGCTAATAAACGGGGCTTGCTTTCGCACACTTAAATCATGGGCCGCCCGTGCAAACACCTCCTTGCCTGTCCCCGTTTCTCCGAGTAACAGAATGGGACTATTCGTGGCAGCTGCCTTTTTCAGCTTCTGAAATATCTCCAACATCGTTGAATCTTTGGTCAGAATGTGCAAAGACGCACATTCCTGAATGAGCGTCCGTTGATTCGGTTGGATTGCGCTCTCTGAAGAAGAGTGGGCGACGGGAACTCGTTGACGAAGCGATTCCAATTCTGTTTCCAGTTGAAGTATGTGTTCGCAGGTCTTGCCCATGGCCTTTTCAGAGTCCTGAAGTTGTTGCAGAATTGCCTTCCGAGATTCATGCAATTCAGAAATCATCGAAACCGAGGATTCGGTCTCAAATTTGGCGTGATGCAGTTTCGCCTCCAACTCCCCAACCACTTCTTGTTTTCGAGCAAGATCGGATTGCAACGCTTTCAACACCTGTTCGCCTTCATGAATCTTTTCCTGAACTCCCTTGCGCGAGACGAGGACCTTATACACCACGGCACTCACAAGGACGAAGAGCACCGAGCTCACGGACCACCCCAACGGCCAAAGCCACCCGGCTCCCACCCCGACTACTATGGCCAAACTGGCACCAAAAAGGACCACCAGCGCCATCACACTCCTTACCATCCAGGAACGGTTCCCCAGGAACGAAAACACGACTACTCCGCCCAAGGACCAGATGGCCAACCATGCCAAGCCGAAGGGAACAGGAAGCAACCAGGACTGAGTAAGGGCGACATTCGCCATCCAAGCATGGAGGGTAGAAAGAGGAACTTCCGGGCTCCATACAGTCGAATCTTGTTGACTCGAAAGATGATGCGTGGTCAATAACACAATTTTGTTTTGAAAATGATGTTCTAACGCGTCGAAATCGGCCTCTTGAATCCAATCGTGTACTTGCCTGTACGTGTATCTTGGAAGCCTGGTCCCCTGAGGACTTGGAAAATACTGAAAGGGAGGAACGTGTTTAGTCGATGAAGGGGAGAAAGAAAGAGACTGCGCCCGCGAGGCGATTTGGAACCCAAGGGGTACGTCTGTCCCAACGTCTTGGTCCGTTACCATTCTAAGACCCCGAACGACCCCGTCATCCTCAGGAATCACATTCACCCTACCGGTCCCCCACGCCACATCTTTCAACACTTGAGGGACAGACTGTGGATACACAACCCTTCCGATTCGTTTGGTTGTTTCGGCGAGGCGAACCACACTCCCCAATCCCCCACAATCAGGAGCACCGGTTACCGGGAGGTGATCGAGGAACCCCACCACGCTCACCCCTACCTGAGACAAGCCTTCAAGCAACGTACTGACCTGATCTGGATGCCAGGGCCCTTCCTCACACCCCACTGTCCTTTCAGTAGGGGCCTCAATCATCACAAGTTGGGGATGAAGAGGGGCATGGGACCACGTTCTTAGCTCCCAATCCAGAAAAGCCCGGTCCAGGCTCGGGAACCCTGTGATCAGTCCCCATCCCAGTCCGGTTCCCAACAAAGGGAGGATAACCATCATGAGCCAACATTTATGTTGGCGCATCATGGCGTTCCCCTTTGCGTCACTTTCCGGTGATCGCCAAATTGCTCACAACGCTGGACGGACGAAGTCCATGGCTTGAGCCATTCGCTGGAAGAAGAAATTTTCCAAGTCTTGATCGCTTCACAAGAAAACACATTCCCTTCTTTGGCCGTCTGAAGAAAATACTCCTGAATTCGGGAGGGGACTGACCCCCTTTCTTCTGCCATTCCCTGGTAATACCAAGTCAACAGCGTTTCTTGAGCCTCCTTGTCCAGGGCCAGAGCACGATTTATCACCCAACGGAGAAGACTCCTCGAAGGAGCCCTGCCCTCAAAGGTCGAATCTTGATTGGTCCCCGGCGAGCCAGCGGGGGTCACCATTGGCGATCGTTCCAAGTCCTGTCGAATGAGCTCAAATCCGGTGAGAACATCCTGTTGATCGGTGGAGGTTAAACGATTGGCATAGAATTCCCGACGAATTCGGGATAACTGTTGTCGGCCGATAGTATGCCCATCATCATCCAGGTCTTCTTCACTACCCCGAAACCACCACAGCATCGCCAACGGGACATTTCGATCCCCTCCACTGCCATTGGCATACATTGAGGCTAGGAGGATTTGAGCTTCTTGCGATCCTCCCGTGGCCGCCTGCTCTATTACCCTCAACGCCTCCTCGAGTCGATTTTGCGTTCGAAGGACCAAACCCAATCGATACTGGGCTTCCACGTAGGAGGGCTCTACCTCAATGGCTTTCTCCAAGGCCTGAACGGCCGCGTCCCATTGCTCTTGTTTCACCAGGGCCATTCCCTTGCCATAGTGGAGATGTCCCCACTGCGGTTGCAAGTCAGCCGCCTTGGTAAGTGCGACCAAAGCTAGCTTCCACCGATGAAGGCTCAGATAGGTTTGCCCTAATTGAACCCACCCTTGAGCCCATTCTGGGCGGTGGGTCACCACCCAGTGAAATTCGTTAAGGGCCTGGGAGATATTCCCCATGGCTTGCAATCCCAACCCCATATGGAAATGAAGCTCCACCTTCAAGCTATCGGTATCCGCCTGCCCCAACGCTTTTCGCCAATTCCTGATCGCCCGGGACCAATTTCCTTCTTGGCTCCAAACTCTCCCGAGCAGGACCCAGGCGGAGGAAAGGGAGGGGTCAAGGGAAAGGGCTCGATGCAAGGACCGCACAGCGGCCGCTGTTTCTCCTAGGTGAAAGGAGGCCAACCCACTATTGAAATGAGCGGACGGTAGTTCCGGGGTTAGTTGAAGGGCCTTTTGAGAAGCGGTTAGGCCCAGTCGAAAATTTCCTTCCTGTATGGAGAGCATCCCTAAATACGCATGCGCACGCGCCGCCTGGGGGTGAATGGTTAGCGCCTGGTTCCACGCTTCCCGAGCTAGATCAAATTCATTGGAATCATAATGGGCTAAACCCAATCCCTCATACGCGGATACCCAGGAGGGAGCCCAATGAAGGGCTTCTCGGAAATGGCCAACTGCGGGAACGGGGTTCTTGCGAGCGACCCATGCCAAACCCAACGCATAGTGGGCTTCAGCGAAATGGGGTTGGATTTCAATGGCCTTGCCCCACTCCTTCATCGCCGCGGAAAGGTGCCCCTCCTTCAGGAGCGAAATACCATAGTTATAGGCAATCAAAGCGGGGAAGCGGTAGGTCAATGAAAAATGTTGTGGATCCAATTCCCGAGCCTTAGACCACGCGGTCATAGCCCCTTTGAGATGACCGTTTTTTGCTAACGCCGTTCCCAGATTAAAATGGGCCTGGGCATAGCCAGGTTGTTGATCCGCCGCAGTACGAAATTGATCGATCGCGGCCTCGAGTTCATGGGTCAGATAAAAATCTACTCCCAATCGAAGATGTGCCTCAGCCGTATCTGAGGAATTCACAGACGGGCTGCTTGGCTCACCACCCCACCCCTTTCCCGGCCAGAACAACAAGACAGTAAGGAGGAGAGTAGTTCCCAAACCCTTATGGATTGGTTGAGTCCAACAGCAGAAAGGATTCATAGAAACCCCCAGGGGGTGTGAGTAAAAAAGGTTGGAATAGGACGAAGGGATTACAAGGTGACCACCTCGTCCATTCAATGTATTAAGAAAAAACCAGAATGTGAAGGGGAAAAATCAAAAAATGTGGAAGAGGCGCCATAACAAAGCGCCAAGCCGGCCTCTCAAAGGCTCTTCACAGCCCGGCCCTTATAAAAATATCCAAACGGTTTGGGAATGCCTGGTAAATAAAAAGTTTCCAGAGCAGGGATCGTCCAAGACTCAGCCTGAATCAATCTGGCCATCGGGCGGTTCAGGTGACACCCATCTCCTATACGTTTCCACAGGGGCGTCAATCCATTTTGCCACTTCTGCACTCCCCCATCAGGACTTTGTCCATGTTCTAAGAACAAAAATTGTCCGCCAGGCCGTACCACCCGGAGAAGTTCCTGAAGTGAGACTTGGATTTGGGGGACGCTACAGAGGGTCATCGTACTCACGATGGTATCGAACGTGGCCTCCATAAATGGCAGGCATTCCGCGAAGGCCATCACCCATCGAACTGGAACCGGTTTTTGAGAAGAAGATTGCACAAAGGAAACCATCCCGGGATTGGGATCGATGGCCGTCACAGACTCAATGCCGGGAGGGTAATACGGTATATTCGCCCCCGTTCCAAATCCAATTTCGAGGATATGGCCCCTAGCCTCTTTTAGGAGCGCTTCCCGTAGAGGGGCAAATGCCGTTTGGGTCATACTCCAATTCAGTAACCGGGGAAAAATTTTTCTTGAATACCATCCACAAGCCATGAAGATTCTTTCATCCATACTCATAGGCTAAGGTGGTAATTAATGATCGTGCATCTACGTGCACATCGTTTACCTGCTCTATTCCCATCACAATCCTGTCAACCCATTGCCCACTGGGTTACCGCCGAAGTGTTCCTCATTGCCCAAAATCATTTCCTCAGAGATTCCCCTGGGCCCCCCTTAAGATTCTCTGGGCCTCTCAATATCGGAATGCTACTCTTACTGGATCCTTACAAGGGGTTTTTTGATTCGCTTTTCCTTGACTGTACTGTTCACTAACGTCTGGGGAGTTTGATCAGTGTTCGTTCTTCTGGCTTCGGTCTTCACGTGATTTTTCACATACCCCTCAAGTTCACCAACTGTTACCTGACCATCTTGGTTGCGATCTGCACTTCCTTGCATGCCTTTGAGAAAAAAATAGGTAAATAAACCGTGACGTTTGGCCATATAAGCGGAACTGATTTCCCTTGCCCCCGAAGCCGTAAAGACTGTAAGACGGGGGTTGAGGACCTCAGGAGTGACGGTCTTCACTAAAGCCAAGTTTGCTCTAGCTCCTTCCTTAAAAATTGAGCGTCCTCCGACTCCCGAAAAACAAGAATCCACTACCACGGTCACATGTTCTACGGGAAGATCTCCAAGTTTCTTATAGAGTCGCTCAAGAGCATAGGCGGTATCCTTAATAAAAGTTAAATCCCCATCATATGGGACTAGATAGGATTTCTGGGTTTCTATATCGAAAGTACCGTGCCCCCCAAAATAGACAAACACTTCTCCATTGGGATTATCCTTCACTTCATTCAACAACCAGGTTTCAATCCTTGCCACCAATTGACTTCTTGTAGCCTCGTCATTTTTCAAGAAGGTGATATCTTGTTCGAAATAACCCATGGCTTTCATGAGGTATTGCTTCACCATCTTGGCGTCATGAATGGCAAACTTAACGTCTTCAAATCGTTTATATCGTTCAATTCCAACCACAAGGGCAGTTTTCTTTTGATGTTGAGGGGGGTGGTCATGGGCGGGAATTCTCGGAAATAACTCTGGGGGTGCTAATTCCAAGTCCAACATCGCCAACAACTGATCTTCTTTGGGATCAGATTCCACTCCAAACTTGCTTTCAAGAAAGTTAGACAATGGACCAATGAGCCCAGCAGTTCCAGAAGGAATGACTATGGAATGTAACACTTCGGATAAGGACCCATTTCGTTTGACATGAATGTTGTCTTCTTTATCCCAAATCCGATTGCCGGTATACACATCAAACAATTCGAGCCCTAATTGAATATCCACTTCAATTTCTTGCCCAAGGAGCCCAGACTTCTTGGCGTGGAACTTTTCGACACTTCCATTCAATAAAAAAGAGGAATCGATTCCTCGGGCTTTAGCCTGCAGCTTTTGTCTATCTCCCGAAACTTCGCCAACATTCTTTTCATTCCATACCATAACCTGATTTAACATTTTCTTTTGTTGCAGGCCTTCCTGTAGAGCCTTTTGAAATTTTTCTCCAAATTCTTTTTCCATGGGGCTTTGGTTTAGATTCAACTGACTAGTTTCAATAGGCGTTATGACCAGAATGTGAGGAACTTTTTTTTGGGAGTTTGAAAATTCAGGTATGATATAAGGATCGTGGGTGCAGCCCACCACCGCAAACCCATACCACAACCAACACCCAATCAAAAATAGACCCTTAATTCGTAGAGGGTTCCGACAACGCTGCTTTTTACAGAACTCCATTCCTTTCCCTCCTCTTGGTTGTCGAGAAAACAATCCGAAGATTTACTAACATAAACAATGAAAAGCTATTGATAAACGGGCCATGGACTTCCCCCTATCGCAAAACCTCCCTTGGCCTAGGGTTCTCCCTAAATCCAACTGAACATCCTTTCAAGGAACAGATAGCTCTCCCTTCGGAGTGACAGCAATAGATCTCTTCATTTGATTTTCTACCACTTCCACCAATTTTCTTTTATCCTGCCCTTCCATGGCTTCCAGGAGGGGAACTATTCTGTCACGGATATCCATGAACCGGTTTTCCTGTTGAATGAAATGTTTCGTTCCGGAAAAATCCCATTGGGGTTTCTGGGCTTTCGGGAATTGATTGATTTGGGCACGCAAGGCCCTTAATTGGGGGGGTACCTCTTCATCTTTTTCTTGAACCCAAAAAGTGGCGATGACCAACATTCGCAAGGCCATATTGGTGGAAATTGACAGTTCCGGGTATTCAAGGAGAGAAAGTAGATGCTTTTCGGCTTCGACAAATTTCCCAGTAGTCAAACGAGCTTCCGCGAGGCTTGTTTGAGCCAATATGTCTGTTGGATGACTTTGAACCCATTGTGAGATTAAGGAATACGCTTTCTGGTAGGCAAAGAGCTTATCATGCAGAAGAAAATGGAGAGAATGCGCCGCTTCCTCCCGATTCGGATAAAGAGCTAACACCTTTTCATAACTTTCCGCAGCCAGTTTCCATTTCCCCAAATACCGCGCCGTTATGGCCAAATCTTCATGAGTTTGAATCCATAGAGCAGAATGGCTTTCCTGATGAACCTCATCTGAGACTTGTCGAAAAGTTTCCAGCGCGTTTATTAAGTAATCGTTTCTTTTTTCCTGATCTTGCCCCAATCCCTGTTCCCGTAGAACAATTCCTAAAGTATGTTGGGCCCACGGCCATATAGGGAGTTGATAGCCACCAGTTACAATGTTGAACACGGCTCTCAAGGTCTCTTCTGCTTCCTTTAATAATTGTTGTTTCTTATCTCCTTCTGTCCGTATTGCCTTCTCCGCCAGAGCCATCCCTAAATTCATTTGGGTTTCGGCCCAGTCACGGGGAAATTGACCATACGTACGAACCAACAACGCTTGGCGAAACGCTGTTATGGCCTCAGCAAAACATGGTTGTCCCTCTTGAAATGAGAAACGGGTACACAAATCTATTTGGGCCAAGCCCATATTGTTCAAGGTTAATGCCCACTGGAAAGGAGTTTCGCCTTGAGTATAGACATCCAAGGCCGAACGATACGCTGAAAGCGCATCTCTTAACAGGGGCCTTCCCTCCTTCCCAATAGTTAGGTTCCCAAGATCTCTTAACGCATCCCCTAGATTATTCTTGGTGGCTGCATAGTCCTGGGGGACTTTCTGATGAGTGCGGACCGCCAACGCCAGTTCCAATGCAGAGATGCTTTCAACCAAGAACAGCCGACCCTGGTCTCCTTCCACCAACATCCCTTGCCGATTTAAAACTATTCCAAGGTTGTTCTGAATTCCTCCCCATTCATCTGGATAATCCTTCCGGGTGAGTACCTCTAAGGCCGATCGAAACGCTTGATTGGCCTTATTTAAAAATTGTTCACCCGTTTTGAGGTTTGCTCGGGCTCCTATCCCCGTTAAGACATTGCCTATGTTGGTTTGTATTCTCGCCCAATTCTGAGGATAGGATTTCTTTGTAAAAAATAATAGGGCCTCATGGTAGTGAGTTAGAGCCTGCAACGCCAATTGATGATAGTCATCATCTTGGATCACACGATTTGCTTCCCCTGCCAAGACGTTGGCTAAACCTACCTGAGCCCTTGCTTGGCCCTCTTTCTGGCCTAGGGATTCGAAAATTTTCGTAGCAGCCAAGTATGCCCTTTTTGCTTCCTCAAAGAAGGCCCCAACATCTGAGTCTTCAGCCTGAACGCCCATAGCCCAATGGACACGGCCAATATCCATTAGCACCTCGGCCCGCAGGTCGGGTTCGGTTTCTTGTTTGACCAAGGCCAGAGCCTGTTTATATTTTTTTAAAGCCGATTGAAACCGGTAATGGCTATGAAGACTGGTTCCCGCCTTCCAATATCCTTGAACCGCCTTGAAACGATGAGATTCAGCTTCCCCAATTAACTGCTTGTAATCGTGGGCATGGCGGTCGCCATAGGCACTGAACCATTCCGCAGCTTTAACAAATTCCTGATCCACATAAAACGCTAGTCCTAATTTATAAAAGTTCTCCTGTTTTTTTTTAACTTCGGCACCCCATTGATCGATTTGTTGTTTTGCCTCATACAGAGTGAACCCATACTCGTTAGCCCATTCCTTGATGAGGGCTCCAAATGGAATTTTTGGATTTGAAATTGGGGTCTCAATGCTCGTTGTCGCATCCCGTTTGGCCTCCTCAGCAATTTCGGCAATGTAATATTCAATAAATTGGTCGGTCCAAAATTTTTTGGACCCCTTAGGGAGGAGTTTAATTGTGACAAAGAGGTCCCGTGGTAACGGAATTTTCCCATCGATAGGATTCCAAATTCGCCAAGATACCTGGTCGATCGTTTTTTGCACTCGAAATGTCAGGGTTTTGCCAAACGTCAGATTGGGAGGGAGGTCAAAAACAAATTGCCCGAGATCATCGGTTACCGTGGCTTTCCCGGTTCCGGCCAAGACCACCGAAACAAGGCCGGCTGGCTCTGTATCCCCGGAAGGACGAGTTAAGAGAACCTCTCCCCGGAGCACACGATCGGCCTGGGCTGCATTCCACCACACATTAACGATCACAAAAGTCATAATGAGGATTTTTATTAGATATTTCACCGGTTTTCTTCCGTGGACCTCGGCTTCATTTTAAGGACATATCGTTGGTCAGGAATGGTGACATTGCGGCGATTGGGGGTGAATCCGGGTTTTTCCACGTAAAGCGTGGCAAACTTTCCCGATACCGTGTGGACCTTGAAAGTAAAAACCCCGGTCTTGGGAGTTTCAACGGTTAAAGACTCCTGACCGGGTATAATCAGCGAAACTGTCGCACCACCCAATCCTCTTCCTTGGAGATCCAGGACTTGGCCTTCGAAGGAATATTCCTGAATGGGTGGGGATATGGAACATCCATTTCTGACGAGTCTTATTTTTGAGGGAAGAACCATGACGAAAAAACAAATGATTAAGATACCCGCTACCAGGCTGACCCAGGCCCCCGCCCGTTCCACCCACGGTTTTGGCGGAATGAGATCATCATGGATCTTTTGAAGTACTTCCTTGGGGGGTTCGGGGCCAAGAAGGTCCAGACTGCCTAATAGCTTGCTTTGCTGTTTATTGGGGGCCGATGGGGATAGGCTTCTCAGCTTTGTCTCAATCTGGGCAAGGGCTTTTAGGAGGTCGTCTCCTGGGATAGAGTGCAAGGGTTTGAGTGTAGGAGGAAGGGGAGTGTCGTCTAAAAGACAAGGCATGATGGCCTTTTGCATGGCCACGGCGATATTCCATTCTAGTTCCACAAAATCGGACTGTTCGGCCTGGGCAGACCACAGCAAAATCAACCCGTCGGAATTGGCAATGGCATCTCCTAACGCCTTGGGCCATCGCTCACCCGCATGCAAATTGGTTTTGTCCCGCCAAACTTTGAGGTTCCTTTCCGTAAGCTCGGATTCCAACCTCTGGGCGATGGCTTTCTGTTCCCCTGCATAACTGAGGAAAACTTTTGGCATAGACTCTCCCAACCTCGGGCCACTTTTGAAATGACACTCCGCGGAAAGGGGTTCCTTCCTCCTAGCCTTCTTTCCATAATCAGAGGAAATAAGCTAGTCCGAGTCGTATCCTATGCTTTGTGCTAATAATCCTTTGGCGGCCTTCCTGGCCAGACATTCTGTTCTATTGAATGGACAGAGAAGTCCTCACTGACTCGAGAAATCCTAATAAAGAGACGGAAATACCTCAAGCAAGACTGTGAGATAAGACGCTTGTACTGTTTTGATTGAAAGTTAAAACACCAAAAGATGGGGAACTACGGGAAATTCTATTCGAGCTTAGGGGAAAAATGGTGCCGAAGGCGGGGACTTGAAGTCGCAGGACCGGAAGCCCCGCTCCTGCTCCCACTAAGGGGCCAGGCCCCCTCGTGCCTCCGCTTCGCTCCGGTCACCCCATGAAGGGGGAACACCCCCCTCAGACCCCCCGGTTCAACTCCCGCTATTTCCAATTTAAAAAATGTAGAGTCTTTGAAGACAGCACGGATAGCAGTAACGGAAAAAATGGTGCCGAAGGCGGGACTTGAACCCGCACGGGGGAACCCCCACACGCCCCTCAAACGTGCGTGTCTGCCATTCCACCACTTCGGCACGATAACTCACCGATTATGAAACCTCCTATCGTCCTTGTCAACGATACCCGAGAAGGCTAGAATCCATGCTAAGTTTAACCCCTCTCCTCATTCATTGGGAGAGATAGTGCCATGAGGAGACATCCCATTACATCACCGGCTCCCCTTCATCACTCTCGGCACTGGATTGGGGCCTTTTTCGACCTGGATAATACGCTGGTCCCCGGGTCCTCAATTGAAATTGGATTTTTCCGGTATTTGTGGCGAGCTGGGGTGGTGGGTTGGCCAGAATTGTGGCGCAGTCTCGACTATGCACTGAAACACATGCCTCCCTGTACCCTGAGCCCCCTTCGGCGCCACAAGTGCTATTTGATCGGGAAAGAGGTCCCTTTGATCGAACAGCTCGCCAAAACCTTCTTGGAGGAACAGGTTTTTTCCAGAGTAGCCTCCCGGGCCATGGGACGCCTTTCCCACCACCTCGACGCAGGTCACACGGTGGCTGTCGTTAGCGGATCACCGGAGTTTCTCGTGAAACCTTTGGCCACCCATTTAGGCGTCTCCTTGATTTTCGGAGCCAAACTGGAAACCCAGGCCAATGAATATACCGGTCGGGTGTTTGCCCCCTTGCCCTATGGGGAAGGCAAAGGTCGCTATGTTGAACGATTGGCCGCTCGTTTTAATCTGGATTTGAGCCGGAGTTATGCCTACGGGGATAGCCCTGGCGATTTTCATGCCCTTCAATTGGTTGGGCACCCTTTTGTCGTGAACCCTATCCGAGGAATGGCCCGCATCGCTCGCCGCCAAGGTTGGCCCATTACCCAATGGGCCTAACATTTTTTCTTCGAAGAATTTCCAAACCTCTCCCTTCCCCGATCCTCATTCGGTACAATTCCCATTTGAAATGGGTTAGGGTGTGAGCGATGCCAACTTCCCCCACTCTTCAAATTACGGAAATCTTTCATAGTATTCAGGGTGAATCGACCCGCGTCGGACATCCTTGCGTATTCGTGCGGCTGACGGGTTGTCCTCTTCGTTGTACCTGGTGCGATACGGAATATGCCTTTTACGGTGGGGAAACCCTGTCTCTTGGGCAGATTCGTGATCGGGTTCGGACATATGGCTGTCCACTCGTTGAAGTGACCGGAGGAGAGCCATTGCATCAACCCAACTCTTTGGTATTGTTAACAGAATTATGTGATGAGGGCTTCCAGGTCATGTTGGAAACCAGTGGGGCATTGGATATTTCCGCGGTTGACCCTCGAGTGTCCATCATTTTAGATATCAAATGTCCGGGGAGTGACATGACAGATCGGATGCAATGGAACAACCTTTCCCAGATTTCGTCTAAGGACGAAATCAAGTTTGTGTTAAAAGATCGAACGGATTATGACTGGGCACGTGGAATCATTAGCCAATATCAGTTGGGAGACCGTTGCCCCGTGCTCATGAGCCCTGTCTTCGGTTCACTCGACTTTCAATCCTTAGCTGAATGGGTTCTCGCGGATAGTCTCCCTGTTCGAATGCAATTGCAATTACATAAATTGATTTGGGATCCTGAAACCCGTGGGGTGTAATGATGAACCCCCGCGATGGATTTTTACAGACCGGGCGAGATGGAGCGTAAGGAGGATTATGAACATTCACGTCAAAGGCGGTGAAGTGACGACCGCACGAACTGATCTTTTAGTGTGCTTGGAATATGAACAAGACAAGACTTGGAATAAAGGCACGCGATCCATAGATCGAAAATTAAAGGGTCAATTGACCGGGTTACGAAAAAGCGGAGAATTTTCCGGCAAACCCAATCAAGCGACTCTCTTGCACGTTCATGGGGACCTGGGAGCTAAACGCGTCCTATTGGTCGGACTCGGGAAACGAGACCAGGTAACTTTAGAACGCATTCGCCAGGGAATGGGGACGGCGGCCAAACGGGCCAAACAGGTCAAAGCCAAAAGCCTGATCGGTTTGCTTCCTGAGTTACCCAAGCCTAAAGGCCAAGTAGATGAAATCGCTCAGGCGATGATTGAAGGGGTGATTTT
This sequence comes from Nitrospirales bacterium, assembly GCA_965223495.1. Lineage (GTDB taxonomy): Bacteria > Nitrospirota > Nitrospiria > Nitrospirales > UBA8639 > Nitrospira_E. The sequence continues at coordinate 3,496,959 of OZ245001.1, forward strand.
AGGAAACTACCAATTTACTGAATACCGTACCGACTCTCCCAAAGACCAACCCGTTTTACAATCATGTTCCCTCCTCAGTGTCTCGACTTCGCAAACCCGCGCAGTAAAGGAAGGGGCGAAACGGGGCCAAATCCTCGGGGAGGCCGCCTGCTTTGTGCGAGACATGTGCAATCATCCCGCCAATGTGATGACCCCCTCACGAGTCGTATCCGAAGCCCGAAAAATATCCAAGGAATCAAAAATTCGCGTGAAAGTGTTGGAAAAAAAGGACCAGATAAAATTGGGAATGGGGGGACTGTTGGGCGTATCCCAGGGGAGTATCGAACCACCCCAGTTCATCATTTTAACCTATTCGGGCGGGCGCCCCTCGCAAAGACCGATCGTGTTCGTGGGAAAAACGGTCACGTTCGATTCGGGGGGTATTTCCCTGAAGCCTTCGGAAAACATGGAACAAATGAAGGCGGATATGACAGGGGGGGCCGAAGTGCTGGCCACGATTCGGGCAGCTTCTCGTTTACGGCTCCCCTTAAACGTGGTGAGTATCCTCCCCGTAACCGAAAACATGCCTGGAGGTAGAGCCACCAAACCGGGCGACGTCTTAACGATGTTATCGGGGAAAACGGTGGAAGTGCAGAATACGGACGCCGAAGGCCGGTTAATTCTAGCGGATGGTCTGGCCTATGCTAGCCGGTTGAAACCCGCCTGTGTCATCGACATCGCGACCCTTACGGGAGCCTGTATCGTGGCATTGGGCCAATTTGCCATCGGCATGTTGGGGACGGACGACGCCCTTAAACAAGCCCTACGAAAGGCTGGAAACGGGTCAGGGGAACGCGTATGGGAGCTTCCTCTCTGGGAGGAATATTTTGAGCAATTAAAAAGCGACGTGGCGGACATGCGAAATATTGGTGGCCGTGGCGGAGGGACGATTACGGCCGCGATGTTTCTTCGGCAGTTTATAGGAGATTACCCGTGGGCTCATTTGGATATTGCCAGCACCGATTGGAGCGCGTCCGAACGAGCATGCCTTCCGAAGGGCCCAACTGGGACCGGGACTCGGTTACTGATTCAATATTTAATCAATCAGGCCCATCAGTCCTAACAAGGGCCTTCTGGTGAAGCTCACCGATCAAATCGGCCAATTATGTATGGTGGGGTTTGAAGGTTCGGAAATCACTCCGGACCTTCGAGCCTGGATCAGAGAATTTCAACCCGGGGGCATCATTCTTTTTTCACGGAATTTGAAAAACGCCGAACAAATTGCCGACCTGACCAATGAATTGCAACAACTCATGACCCATAGCCCGCTGCTAGTGGCCATCGATCAGGAAGGGGGACGCGTCTCCCGTCTCCCCTCCGAATTTACGATCTTTCCTCCCGCCGCGGTCGTCGCTCAATCTGGGTCTACCGAATTGGCCTATCAGGCGGCAGCTGTGACCGCCAAAGAACTCCGGGCCGTGGGCATTAACATGAACATGGCACCGGTGTTGGATATCCACACGAATCCTGAAAACCCTATTATTGGGGATCGCGCCTTTGGCACGCACCCCGAAACCGTTTGCCAAATGGGGGCCGCCACCATCTCTGGGCTCCATGATCATCGCGTTCTGGCGTGCGGCAAACATTTTCCGGGCCATGGAGACACGCATACCGATTCGCATCTTGAACTGCCTGTGGTTCATGCGACGTCCCAACGGTTGAAAGACATCGAGTTGCAACCTTTTCGGTATGCGATACAGCACGGGCTCCAAGCCATGATGACAGCTCATGTCCACTATCCCGCTTTGGACTCCGTGAATCCCGCCACGCTTTCCTCCACCATCTTATCTGGGCTACTCCGGGAGGAAATGGGATTTGCCGGAGTGATTCTGAGTGATGATTTGGAAATGCGAGCCATCTTGGACCATTCTAACGTGGGCGAAGCGGCCGTCCGTTCTTTAGCCGCCGGCGTTGATATGCTTTTGATCTGTAAATCACGGTCTTTGGAAACCGAATCGATCGAGGCGGTTCAACGTGCTCTTACTTCCCAGACCTTAGACCCTCGATTGATTGAAGACCGATTGCACCGAATCCAAACGGTCAAACAAAGCTTTGTGCACCCCTATGAACCCATCCGGCTGTCTGCTGTTGCAGAACACATCGGGATCCCCCCCCATCAGGAGGTATTGGCTGCCATTCAGCACACGAGGCAACCTTTGGCCTGACGTCATAGAAGGGAGTGCGCTCCCCAAAATGCTATCCATCCTGCTTTCATGCTATTTTGCCGGAAATACTGGGAAGGGAACGGACCTTTTCTTTGGGCTTTTATTCAGATGATACTGTGATCCTACATCCTGTTCTTGAGGAGGAATAACCCATGGCATTAAAAAAAGGAGACATTATTGATGAGCACCAGCACCACCCTGATTCCTGCGGGTTGGTCCTAAAGGTCATGAGCGGAGGTGACGGATTTGAAAAAATCATCTGTTGCGGCCATGAATTAACGGAACATGACGTGGTTCCCACTTTTAGCCCAGGCCGAGGAAGACGGAAGGGTACCCTGTTAGCAGGCATGACGATTGATGAAAAAAAGGTCACCACGCATGGATGCGGACTTCGGCTCATGATCATGGGAGGAGGGGCGGGCTTCCAGGAAGTCCGCTGTTGTGGAAAAACCATCCAAGTCGGTGCCATGCAAGATCTTCAATTTGGTCAAATCCGAAGCAATGAGGAAGAAAATACTCCCCACCAGGGAACCGCTTAGAAGGGGCTAGAACGAATGTTGGGATGGACGCCTGAATCCCTCAAGAAATGGGTCCATTGGATGCAGTGGCTGGACCGGTGGGGTTATATCACCGCCTGTTTGAGTTTTCTTTTCGTCGGGATGTTGGTGTTTGGGTACAGCTGGGTTGCCTATGTCCAATCAGTGGAGAAGGCCTTTCTTCCAGCCACCATTACCCTGCTGAATGATTTACTCTTGGTGATCATTCTGTTGGAACTGTTTCGAACAGTCCTGGGATTTTTGCATTCAGACCGTATTCGGTTGGAACCCTTTTTACATGTGGGAATTATTGCCTCCGTTCGAAGGCTCTTGACGGCCGGCGCGGAGTTTTCCCATCTTCCCTCCGTCCCTGAAGAAACCTTTCGACATTACCTCATGGATATGGGGCTGCATGTCGTAGTGATTTTCGTCCTCATAATCGCATTATTTTTATTAAAGAAATCCGAAACACCCTTAGAACCCCTCCTCACCAAATAGGTGGTCTTTCTCCTTCCGTCTTTCTTCCGTCATTTTATTGAATACGTGACATCTGGCACTCTGTTTTTTCTAGGTCTTTTTCTCCAAAAACCTTGCGCTCCACATGGGGCTATGGCACTATAACGACCCCTTGATGCTACCGTTTTATGGTTGGGAGACATGGAATCATTGCCGGAATTAGTCGGAACCGTCCATATTATTTTTGGTCCCTACCGGGGCAATCCCGTTGCGTTGTATATGCGACAAGATGGGTCGATTTGCCAGATTGCTCCACGAATTTATCCCTGGAACCGAACCGTGGGGGTGGGTGATACTCCTAATCGCGCCGCGGCTGATTTTGAGAATAAATGGAAGGAAGCCGGCCTGTCCAATGAAATGTACACTGGGCCACATTGGGAAGGGGGCATTAAACCTGAAAAGCCTAAACCACCCCCAAAACCGGCCGCTTCGCCGGCCAAACCAGCAGCCAAACCTGAGACAACAGCTGCCACTAATGATAACTCACCGGCATCCCCCAAATCCGGACCTGCCGGAGACACGCCTCAACCCACAAAAGAATCGGCGTCCTCGTAGTCACCTCTCATACTAGCAACCCAGAGATTTCCCATGTTGGAATTTGATCCGGGACTCCTTTTGAGGTTCCCCTTTTGTAATCAGTGCCACTCTTGTGTCGTCTTAAGCCAAACAGGACTCCCCTCTACCCAGTTTATGTCCGTTTTTACCAGGGTCTGTTCTGATTACAGTTGTTTCCGGAGAAATTGCGGGAGGAGGGCCTCATGCGACGGTATCGCTCAGGCGAAGTTCCTTTTTCCGTGCCTGAGGGAAAAGCTTGGTTAGCGAGCCTTTCCTGCCCGTGAATACTTTGAAGCTGCTTTAATCAGAGCGGAAAAGAGTCGCTGTTGAAGAGGATCGGTTCGGTAAAGAAACTCAGGGTGCCATTGGACTCCTAACCAAAACACATGGTCAGGATGTTCAATGGCCTCAATAACCCCATCGGTCGCTCTAGCCGTCACCTGGAGTTCATCGGGTACCGCTTTGACGGATTGATGATGTGAACTATTCACCGGAACCTGCCCCTGCTTAAGGATACGTCTCAAAAGACTTTTGGGAGTGACTTGAATTTGATGTGCAGGTTTAGTCGCGGACTTTTTGGGAAGGTGTTGTATAGTGGTATGAATCTGGGAAGAAATATCCTGATACAGCGTTCCCCCCATTGCCACCGCCATCGATTGCATTCCCCCGCATATTCCTAAAGTGGGAACACCCCGGATAAAGGTTAACCGAGATAACCCCAATTCTAATTGCGCGCGGTCTTGGCTCATTTTCCGAAAGGGAAACTGTTGTCGTTCCCCATAATACTTAGGCGCGAGATCCGACCCACTACCCGTCACCATTAAACCATCTAATCGCTGTAGAAGGAATTCTTGTTCCGAGTGAGAAATAACCAGGGGAAGAACGAGAGGTACCCCTCCGGCATCTTGAATGGCCTGAATGTACCTCGCCCGTAAAAAATATGTGGGTTCCTTACCCCCCATATCCTGACGATTGCCAGGATTAAAATCGGGAGTCACCCCAATGATCGGTTTAGCCACTCGAGTCCAATCGTTGGTTGAAGGAAGGGCTATCTTTCTGAGAGTAAGATCTCCTCCTCATAGGGAGACGCTCCATAAAATCGTACGGCTTCATTACCCTTAAGATGTTCCGGCGTAATCACATAGGTTCCATAAAAACTCGGCTCCCATACTGATTGGGCCGTTTCTAAATTACCTCCCGTTAGGGCATAGGTAAACCCACCCACGATTCCGCCCAACGTGGCATACACAACTTTGGCAGGCAAATACACCAACGTGAGAATTCCACTGCCAAGCCCAAGCGCGGCCTCAGTACTGGGAGCAGGCTCTTCTTCATTCGCCAGGACATGAATTGGAAAACAAAGGCTTACCAGTAAAGCAACAGTGACTACCATCCAAATACGATTTTGGCGTGTCATAATAAAGGACCCTCCTCTAAATGTGGTATATAGGGGGAAATGGGTTTAGGGGGCTTCCAATTCTTTCATGAATAGCCGAAAAATACCAGTCCAACTCAAATTCCAAGCAATCTTTATGCCTTGGGGAAAAAGCTCCTAGGCTTGGACTGCCCCGAAATCCAACTCTTCCAGAATTTTCTTTTTGATGGTCGCCGATTCCCTCAGAAACATTTCATCAATTTGATCCACGAACAGATGGCTTTGAACCTGAGAGTTTTCTTGGCGAATTCCTTGTTCAATATAGAATTGAAGCTTGTGAAAACACACTAATTGAACGAGGAGATCTTGGGCTGTCTTGAAGTAATAAACTCGTTCCTCGCTGGGATTCCCACTCAGGATTTCATTCATCCAATCCCCAAATTTTAAACATTCTTCCAGCCGTCTGATTTGCATCCTCTCAACCGCCACCTCAACCTGAATGCCTCCCTTCCAAGACCGTTTTTTGACATTAAACACACAGTGTAAGGTATTTGAGGCACCTTCTATGGCCTCAGGGCCATAAAATAGGGTAATACGGAAAAGTGGAATTTGCGGGGGAGAAAGTAAAGACATTTTGGATTGTACAACTTTCTCAAGAACCTGGCCAAGAAGCAAGGGCTAGGATTTCAGAACACCGACCCATTTCCCTGGATACCGCCCGAGACCGGAGGTTGGGTTGACACCCATGAATCTTCAAAGATAGAGTCTGTTGGGTAGTATTTCTATTCATTCTCGTGAAAAAGAAAGGGTTTTTCACATGTTCGGAACCATGGGGTTTTCTGAACTCATGATAATCCTCGTGATTATCCTGATAATATTCGGTGCCGGGCGACTCCCCCAAATTGGAGAAGGGGTAGGGAAGGCCCTTAAAGGTTTTAAAAAGGAAGTGAACGACCTTCCTCCCCCCATTGACCCCGAAGACCCAAATGCCACAGCCCAAGCGTCCCCTTCCATAGGAACTGACCAGCAACCTGCACCATCTCAAGCTGATGGGAACGATTCTCCTAGTACTCCCTCAAATCAACCCTTTGTGCCTGGGCCCGAGCAGACCCCGGGGACGACAGCGGCACTCCTTTACCAAGGGGCTGGCCCAAAGCCGGCCGAAACCCCGAAACCAATCGCTCAACCAGGAGCACCTCCAGCCCAATCCGCTCCCGGCTTCGAACATGCCCCCATGTCTATGGAAGATAGGCAAGCCCAGCCTGTCCCCACGAGCAGACAGCAATACCCTGCCCTTCCACCAGGAGCCCAACCCAAACCTGTGACCAAAAGGCCATCCGCTATCGTGAATAAGAAAGCCGTGGCGAGAGTTCAAGCGCAACAGGCATCCCTTAAGAACAAAGCCGCCCAGCAATCCAACCTCAGTCCTCAGAATATGCAGTCCCTGGGAGAGGGTCTGGGTAGTGCAGTACGAACCTTCCGGGATGCAGCCGCTGATATTCAAAATTCCATTGACCCTCAGATGCGGACCATCCAAGCAGAATTGGAATCGGCCGAGAAGGAGATGAAAGAATCAATTGAGATGGTCAAGGAACCCCTTTCTCCCAAAGAACCCTCTGGTACGACCTAGACAAATTTGCCACATTCTATTGTCCCTTTTATCTCCTTTATCGCCCTTACCCTTACTCTTGGATGTTCATTCCTTGGGTGCGCTCTTGAGTCTCCCCCTGATCCCCCCCAACAGGTCACTTCACATTTGATTGACCTGCTGAAGGATCCTCATTCTGATTCTAGGCGAACCGCAGCTTTATCTTTGGGAAAAATTTCCGATCCTCTGGGTATTCCCGCGTTGGTTATCGCCTTATCAGACCCAGATGAAGAGGTCCGGTACTTAAGTGCCTGGGCATTAGGCTCCATGGCCGATTCACTAAGCCAGGAAGACATTTTAAGCTTAATTCAACATGCTGCAGATCCTTCCAATAGAGTCCGGCAAGAAATTGCCTTAGCTTTAGGACGATCAACTCCTTCTGAAGAGATGCTACGTGTATTATCTCAAGCCTTTGCCATCTCCTCTCAACCAACCCAACGGACCATCATGTCCATTGTTTCCCAATTTGAGTTTCCCTTTTCATATTCCCTCTATCTAGAAGCCCTAGAACACCCCGATGCTATCATTCGTCAATCCGCCATAGCCGGACTTGGGGAATTAGGGGACTCCCGCAGCTTGGGGGTGGTCCGTAACCACCTGCTCAAGGACTCCAATCCCGGTGTTCGTGCTGAAGCGGCATTCCGCCTAGGAATAGTAGGCGGACCAGCGGATATCCCCGCTCTCCGCCAAGCCCAGGATACCGACCCAACTCCCAACGTCCATTTTTGGGCAGCCTGGAGCTTGGAACAGCTTCGCGAAATGTTATCCTCGACAAATTTTTAACCCCTCCTTTCAGGACCGATCTAATAACTGACAAAAAAACTTGGACGGCTCTCTTCTGGGAGGAATCTTGAATACTCGGGAAAAAGATATTAAAATCCGGCACTTTATATTTTTGGATTGACCAGTTAGGCAAGGCCAACTCCGGGCATGTCTCCCCCCCCCCGGAGCCCTTCTGATCATGCCCCTGACTCTAATCTTGTTTTACTACGGAAAATGCAAGCAGGAAAGGGGCAATCCGAGGGGTAACCTCAAAATTGGGCAAAGGCCGGAACTTCCCCGAGGTCAAGCCTTCAGTAGTCCATGAGGGGGATGGACAACCCTGTTTGGTTTCCTAGTATCTTGAAGAAAAGGGGGAACTCTCGTATGAAAAGGACTCAAATCACATGAAAAAAGTTCTTCTGGTCGATGATGATGTCAGTGCACGGCAAGCTTTGCACCACGTTCTTCTCTCTCAACAGTTAGAATGTGTCGATGTAAGCAACGGTGCGGAAGCTTTAGAATGGCTTTCCACTCAGGAGGCCGACTTAATTATTTCGGATAACCAAATGCCGGTTTTATCTGGGTTAGACTTTATCGACCGTATCCAGGCGAAAAAAAATGATTCTCCCTCTACTCCCATTATTCTCTTAAGTGGTCACCTGAATGATCAGGATAAACTTCGAGCCCGAGAAGCCGGAGTTTTTGCCATTTTTGATAAACCCTGTAATTTTAGTGAATTTCTGTCTACCGTCCAGCTCGCACTCGATCAAGAATAACTTCCCCGGTCTTTTCGCAGAATCTCCTTTAAAAATTCCTTCTTATTCAATTTCAAGGGAGTATTTGACCATCTTGGAATCTCCATCTCCAGGGTACCGGCCTAGCCTCCCATACCCTGTTAGGGTTATTTACCCAGCCTCATTCCTTTGGGTATTTTTAAGTGTGTCACTTTTGACTAAGGCTTCAACAACGAAAATGAAACCTGGAAAGGGCGACCGTGCCCCAAGTCATCGCCTTTTTGCTTTCGATTGAAGACTTATCTAATTTCTTACCGGAGGAACCACATGCTTAAGATGTTTGGGGGAATGATCATTGGGTCGATGATGACCATGATGCTGTTGGGTGGGAGCTCAGCTGCCGACAAAGTCCTGGCCAATACCCAAACCTTCTATATGGATCAATTCGCTAGGCCTGATGCCACCACCACCTTGTTATTGTTGGGGATCTTAAGCATTGCTCTGGCTTCCCTCAGTTTCTTGCCGACAAAACCGGTATTGGAATCCAAACAAGTCATAAAACACTTACGCCGACATTGTTCATAAAAGAGCGGCCCCCTGTTGATCGGGTGGGTGGCCTTGTTAGATTCCTTCTTTCTGCCAACCTTTCATTCTTGTCAATGCCCCCCCTCCCTCGCGTTCTTCATCTAGGGCTCCTTAAAGAAACCTCTCCCCTCCCGAAAGATTGTCGTTTTGATCTCCTTCGATTTTCACCAGGGGTATTATTTTAAGATTCCTTCTTTTTCAATAGACACTTCGCACACCAGATGAGAGGTTAGTCCAAGGCGCCTCCAAATTGGACGCGATGCCCCTTTTTCAGCAAGAGCATCAAGATAAAGGTGTTCACAAAGATTCCGAAGAGCTAGAAAATCACCCACGGAACATTCATGGGCACATTCTTGGCATAATAAAACCACACCCGCACCTCATTGCCAAAACTACGACCCAGATGATTCTGTATTATTTACGGCAAATTCAAAGGTACATTACCAAGGTTCACTCGACATCTTCCAGAGTCTCCAATGGTTTACCAATCTTACCTTAAACCAAATAGGGACTTTTGGTCTTTCTTTCGACAAATGTCAGGACAATCCCTACCTAACAACTAGGGAAAAAATAAAATCATTACAGTATCTCCAAACTTTTTCCACCTCTGCGCCATCACCCTTGAAGAATTCAAGAAAGCAGGGGACTTCTCCCGCCAATGATGGTTAGCGGAGGTGTCCTGTACGAGCTGAAAGGTTTTTAACGGAAACGGAAATTCTGGACTCACCAAAAAACACGGAGGCGAAAGACGCTCCTCAAGCTCATCTACCTTTTTCTGTATGGGAAACCCTTATCCGATGAAGATTGAGTTCCAGAAAAAACGTCCTTGGGTCATGACTACTAATTTTTGCACGATATTCCATCAAAGAATACCGAATGGGAACACTCATCTCTTCCCTTTCTTCACGGGGAAGACTTTTCAACTTGCCTGCAGCAATTGCCTAGATGGTACTCATCCCTTGTCCATCCCCTACATTACCCTACTTCCATTCACCTCCTAAATTAGGCGTTATCCTTTCTTTTCGAATTGTTTGGGTTCAAAGTTCTTTTGGCAAATAATTTGCTGTGACGACCCTTTGTGTTGAGTTTCAAAGAAAAGGCCTTGATTTCACTCTCTCTACAAGTCCAATCAGAACCTTTAATACGAAAAGACGGATACTTCAATTTTCAACCCAAATCTTCGGTTCCCATTCACTTCAAAAAGAACCGTTTACGTCGAAAAGGAGCCCTAGGCCGCTCTTTTTCCTCGCCCAAAGCCAATTCGGTCGCCCTTGAAGTACGAACACGAGTGTCATCTGAGTTCACGAAGAACATTCAAAGAGAAATGAGGGAGGAGTCATGAACGTCTCTGAGAAAATGAAAGCCGATTGGGATCAACGAGCACACCATCACGCTCGATTTTGGATCGCAACGGAGACTTATCGGACTGAAGAAGCGTTTGACCGGTCAGGGCAAGTCACCGCCCAAGCCCTCTTGACCACCTTACAAGGCAGGGAACAAAGGGGCTGGAAGCTGTTAGAAGTGGGCTGTGGAATTGGACGGATTTTAAAACCCCTCGCACCTCATTTTTCCGAATTGATCGGAGTTGACGTCTCATCCCGAATGATTGCTCAAAGTAAAAAATGGTTACGAGGGTACTCTCACATACAAACATTTGAAAACTCTGGAGTGGACCTTCACCAGTTTCCCAATGACCACTTTGAATTAGTCTATTCCTACGTGGCTTTTCAACACATGCCGCGCCTAGTGTTCCAACATTATTTAGGAGAAGTCAATCGAGTGTTGAAACCTCAGGGGTATTTAGCGTTTCAACTCCCGATAGGACCATACTTGGACGTTCCGCCCGAGGACACGGTAGGTATTCGTTCTTATCCCCTAGAAGAGGTTCGGAAAAAATTGCATGAACAGGGGTTGGCCTTTATCACTCACCCTGAAGCACAGGAAAATTCCCCAACGAGTACTGTTGGAATGGATCACCGATTCTACCTGGCGCAAAAAATCCGGGAAGGCGCCGGGAAGACTTCTCCAAAGTTCGTAGAATTGGAATATCCCAGTCGTCCCTCCTCTCTTGAGACCCATATGTATATCGCCTATGCCAAAAATTGCCTTCGAGACGGTGATTATTCGGAGGTCATTAAGACCCTTCAGATCTTGCTTAAGCAAAATCCCAATAATTTAGTCTTATGGTTGCGGGTAACCAACCTGCAATTGAAGTCAGGGGATTATCAAAATGCCTTAATGACTCTGAGACAACTCACCTCCCTGCACCCGAATTTCCAAGAGGGACAACAGGCTTTTCAACAATTACTCAAATTAATGACTCCCGTTCACTCAGCATTCCCCGCATTGAATCAACCTTCGGTTACCTCCCAGGAAAAGGAACTCGTGTTTCCTTAAACCATTTCAAATTGGGCAGCATTTCCGTTAACTATCCTCAATATTGTGGTCTGGCTAAGTTCTAATGGTGAGTCAAAATCGACCGATTCCACACCCACACGGAATCTTGGATCGAACGTCCATCCTATTCAATTTTCTTTTTCCCCATCCGAAGAGATCTAGGTAAAACCATGGCAAGGCTCTTCTCCACCTTGTGAACTTCTTCCCATCTCATGATTCGACCCCTTTCTCAATTGAGGTTCTCCACCTGCCCCTCGATTTCATGCATCCTACTGTTTGAGATAGGATATGGATCTCTGGTATGAACCATAGCTCTACCCCTGAAGCGTACTTTCCATACTCTTGATTCAGGCAAAGGTTTGGAAGACCCAAGGATATTTCCCCCTTTCCTGAAAAAGTTAAACATACCCCTTGAAATTCCTGGCCTGTTTGCTATGCCTACTTGTTTTCTTGCCTGAGGCCATCTATGGCCAAAATGCCCCCTCACCCTCCTTGCCAGACATTTTCAGAGTGGCCAGGGAGAAAAACCTGTCACATCATCCCTATTGGCATCGACTGATCCATTATCGGAAAATCGGGTTTGGAGGGTACCTCAGTGAAGTTGATGATCCAAATTTTTTCCTGGCACCAAACGGAAAACACGATCCCGAAGCAGAATTACAGGCTACGTTGGCGGCCTTTCATTCTCCATCATCAATTGACCCTTCTGTAGAACCTGCCCCATGTAGCTTTATTGCTCGCTATCATTGGCTCAAGCAGCATGTAGACTTGTCTTACCTTCAATTATCCATTTCCTCCTGCCAACGGTATACCCGCTGGGTGAACGAACTGAATCCGGAATCCGTTTCTGTCATCTTTCCTTCAGCCTATATGAATAACCCCGCTTCGATGTTTGGCCATACTTTCCTTCGGATTAATCAGATAGGGCAGACCTCTGGGACGACAATCCTCGCCTATACCATCAATTATGCTGCCAACGTTCCACCCAATCCTGGGATCGAGTATGCCTTCAAAGGAATTTTTGGCTGGTACCATGGACGATTTTCTACTCTTCCCTATTATATGAAAATCCAAGAATACCAAGACCTTGAAAATCGGGATATGTGGGAATATCAGTTAACCCTCACAAAAAAACAAACACTTCGAATGCTGAGGCATGTGTGGGAACTACGGAATATCTATTTTGATTATTTCTTCATTAAGGAAAATTGCGCGTATCATCTCCTATCTTTACTAGAAGTAGCCAATCCCCAGTTACACTTGACTGAACACTTCACCTTCTGGACGGTTCCGGCCAACACCATCCGTTGGATCGCTCGCCAACCCGGTTTGGTGAAGGCTACGACGTTTCGCCCCTCACAAAGCACCGCGATTCAACGCAAATACCAGTCCTTAACTCCAGGTGAGAAAGAGTCCTTGTTCGCATTGATGGCGCATCCACCCTCTAGTCAAGATCCAACATTCAAAAAACTGCCTCCGGTGCGACAGGCGTTTCTGTTAGAGTTGGTCTCCGACTCCCTGCAATATCACTACCGAAGTCCCCGAGAAAAGACCACAGACTATGCAAGAAAAAATAGGGAAATATTAGCCATACGGAGCCAGATACCGAACTCCTCTCCACCCTTTTCCATCAAACCATTTACCCGCTCACCAACGGAAGGCCACGATTCAACTCGGTTAGCTGTGGGAATGGGTTGGCGCCAGGGCACTTTTTTCGAAGAAATTGCCCTTCGAGCCGGGTACCACGACCTCCTCGACCCGGAGGACGGGTACACCCGCGATGCCCAGATTGAATTGTTGTCCTTGAAAGCCCGACATTACTCCCAACCTCACCATTTTCGCCTTGAGGAATTGACCGTGGCCAATATTCTTTCCTTATCCCCGATTACTTTTCTCTCACAAAAACCATCTTGGAAACTTCGATTGGGGATGGATTCCCTTCGCATTCATGAGTGCAAATGGTGTAGTGCCGGTAGAGTCAATGGGGGCATAGGCATGGCTCATGAATCCTACCTTATTAACAGAGAAGTGGCGTTTCTGTTCGCAGAAGTCGATGGGAATGTGAGTAAGGCCTTTCAAGGAAATTACCGAATCGGGGGAGGCCTGTCCGCAGGGCTGCTATTCACCTTAACGCAGGATTGGAAGGTTCTGATTACAGGAGGGTACCTGTGGTATCCCCTCGGGGATCGTTCAATGGACATCCCCATTTCCGTAGACCAACGGGTAACTCTCGCGAAAAATTTGGCCTTTCGGACGGAGTATTCTCACAACCATCGGGATAACGAAATCTTGGCCATGGTACATGGGTATTTTTGATGCGTCGGATACCATCGTGAATTCAAGCTGCCCTTCAAGAGGCTTCAGGAAAAAGACCCATGAGAACCATCGAAAAATCAGGACCGGCTATTAGGAAGAACAACTGACAATGATAGGTTGGGCACTGGCAGGAAGTGGTTGGGAATATTCTTCCATCCCAGGCTTTTCAACAAACGGATTGGCCAGGATTTCCAGCAACCGATCGATTTCCGTATATTCTTGGTGTTTCGTGGCCAACTCAATCGCCCGTTGAGCCAAATGGTTACGCAAGATATATTGTGGATTGACGGTATCCATTCGTTCTTTCCGTTCCTCGTCTTGACTTTTTTCCGCGAGTAACCGCTCACGATACCGGGCCATCCAATCATCAAACACTTCGCGCTGGAGAAAATAATCCCGAAGGAAGGCATTGGTCCCCAAAGAGCTCATTTGAAAATTCCCTAACGCCCGAAAAAAACTCGTATAGTCTACTCGGCTCGCATCCATGAGATTCAACAGATCCGTGACGATTTTGTCATCGCCGGCATGGTTTTGCGTGAACCCAAGCTTGCCACGCATTAACTCCGCATACTTTTTAATAAGGGCCTGTTCATAGTGTTTGGGTGCCTCCTGAATATCCTGTTCTCCCAGCAAGGGCGACAAGGCTTGAGCCAACGCTCGAATATTCCAATAACCGATATCCGGTTGGTATTGGAAGGAATACCGGCCTTGATGATCCGAATGATTGCAAATAAAGGTGGGATCATACCGTTCCATAAAACCAAACGGACCATAATCCAACGTGATACCCAATATTGACATGTTATCCGTATTGAGAACCCCATGAGCCCAACCCACCGCCTGCCAATGTGCGATTAAGTGGCCCGTGCGCACCGCCACCTCGGACAACAGGGCTGCATAGGGATGGGAGGATTTCCGGAATTGAGGAAAATGATACTTAATGACATAGTCAGCTAGAATTTTTACATTCTCGAATTGGCGTCTATAGAAAAACACTTCAAAAGATCCGAATCGTACATGGCTAGGCGCCATCCGAAGCAACATGGCCCCGGGCTCTGGCAATTCCCGGAACACGATTTCTTCTCCCGCAACAATACATAAACTCCTCGTAGTTGGAATGCCCAGCCCCTTCATCGCCTCTCCACAGAGGTACTCCCGGATAGTGGAACGCAACACGGCCCGTCCGTCCCCATCCCGAGAAAAGCGGGTCAAGCCTGCCCCCTTGAGCTGTAATTCCCACCGCTCGCCCTTTTGATTAACGACCTCCCCCAGCATTATCGCTCGTCCATCTCCTAACTGTGGAACATAATGCCCAAACTGGTGACCTGAATAGAGCATGGCAAGAGGATCGCTACCCGGAAGCATTTTTTCCCCACAAAAATATTCAGCAAAGTCCGG
The DNA here is from genome assembly GCA_965223495.1 of Nitrospirales bacterium. Classification (GTDB taxonomy): domain Bacteria; phylum Nitrospirota; class Nitrospiria; order Nitrospirales; family UBA8639; genus Nitrospira_E. The sequence goes on from OZ245001.1 coordinate 3,511,985, forward strand.
GCGCGACAATTCCCTCGGATGCAAGTGCAGCAGCTCAGCGGCCGAAGGATTGACATGCACCACAAAAGGGTTGGGAAACGGTGTGGGCTTGACCCTTTCAAAAAACCCTTCAGGCAATAGGGAATAGGAATTATCGAAAGGAAGGCTTTCGAGTGTGTTCATGCTCTTATTATCCACAAGCCCTTGTTTGTTGAGCAACTGAAAGTCCCTTATGTCTACGCAAAAAATTGATCAGTTTTGGTGGGATGCGTGTTTCATGGATTCACGATTACTGGATCAACACCCCATTTTCCTCTCCCCAGAAACACCGACCTTGGGCTAGCCGCCGAGAAATCTTTCCCGTTTGTTCACGAGAAACCCCTCGGGGAACGATGTCAACTTAACTTGACTTTTTTGTCGATTTTGAAAAAAATCTTGGCTGAGTTTCATTTAATTTACCTAACCTTTTTTTTAGGGGCATGTTTCCGCACAGAACCCACTGAAAATCCTTCTAGGTGAATGAAATTTCAAAATAAACCCCTCTATCCAAAGGAGTAGACCATGGAGCTGTACCCTCTGACCGTTGGACCCATAATCGGTGAGACAACTGCCACGCGGACACGCATTTGGGGGCGTGGAGATGCCCACATCATTGAGGGCCACCCCCGACGGTGCTTTGGAGCCTTACGCGCCCGGAAAATGGGAACCACGTCATGGGGACGCCCGACCGTGTTTAAGATGAACCCCAATTTCGATCTCACCGGCATTGGAATCCTTGAAAAATTAGAACCTGAGAAACGGTATGAATACCAAATGGGATATTTTTTCTCCGATGCCGAATTGGGAGAGAGGCCGACTTTTGAAGAATCCAATTGGGAACGGGCCAGTGCGGGCTACTTTCAGACAGCGAGTGACAATCCAGAAAAGCCCCGAACTCTGATTATTGGGTCTTGTCGGTATTTATTAAAGACGTTTTTGGGTGACTTTTTTGATGATCGGGGAGATAAAACTTTCAAGTCTATCCTGAAAAAAATGGACAAGGAAGGTCTGGACGTCCATCAATTAATCATGATGGGTGACCAGATTTATGCGGATGATCTCAATTTTTTTAGTCCAGATAGATCTGTCCGACAATTTTTCGAACGGTACCAGAATGCCTTTTCTCAAAAATATATTCGTAGACTCATGAGTCGCGTTCCCACGTATATGACCTTGGACGATCATGAAATTGAAGATAATTGGCCGGCCAAAGCCAGTGAAAAGGACTGGAAAACCTTGTTTCCCAATGCTATTCACGCTTACCAGACCTACCAGCTCAGCCACAGCCCGATTATCCCCGTCCGTCGTGGTCGGATGGAAGGAACGCTCAATAAACTTTGGTATCACTATTCCGATGGGTGTTGCGATGTGTTTGTCACCGACTCCAGGACCGAGCGGTACTTCGGCACTAACAACGAGGCAGAAATGCTGGGACCAGACCAAATGCGAGCCCTGAAACGGTGGCTCAAGGATGGTTCTGGACGGGTCAAGATTATTGTTTCATCCGTCCCTTTCGTTCCCGATTCTGCTTCCGATGAATCCAAGGATAAATGGGCGGGGTTTCAAAAACAACGAATCGAATTGCTCGAACACATAGAAGAACATCAGATTAAGAAAGTGGTCTTTTTTTCTGGGGATATCCATGCCTCCCTTTCTTTGGAGCTCATTTCCCAATCAAATTTGAAGATTTTGTCGGTGGTGTCCTCTGCCTTTTTTTGGCCCTACCCACACCCTTCTGCCAGACATTTTCGGACCAAAGGGACCATTAGTGGTGGGAATGCAGGAACGTTCCGACTCGCGAATGCCAGTAAAGTGATCGCGGACGATAATTTCACCAAGGTTCATGTCCGTCAAACGCACATCGATGTGGAAATCTTCGAGCGGAAAGGGAAGCGATTGGGGAAAAAAAACCACCGGTTTTAACGAGACCACTATCTGCCATATCAGATTGGGATTTCAACCAAAGGGGTGAGGACGATGATTTGGGGGAGGGGTTGCCCGAAGTAAACTCCTGGGCAACAAACCTCAAGGGACCTGCTTTTTCTATTCCTTCGCAGAAACAACCTCTTGTTCTCCCATACGCTATCGAAGAAAAGGCTCCCCACAAAAAACCCAATCTTAACAAGTGGCAAATAAAAGGGGGGTTCCATTCTTGCCAGTTTAGGATGGTCAGGAGATATGATGGGAGTCTTTTTCCACGTACGTTTTTAATTTGGCCAGGCCTCGATCAAACATCCTCCCAACCATCGCGTCCATCGTCAGGGCGAGATAGGCCCCGAGGATAGGAAGATTCATGTCTCCTTCCATAATCCAGAACACCCGGGTCGCTCCATCCGGTTCAGGGTCATACCGCATCGCCGCGCGGCATTCATAGGTTCCTTGATCAAACAACAAGTCATATTCAATCCCCTGACTGGGAGAAGACATGGTCACGATTAAGGAGCCTCCACCTTCCTTGTCGGTCCAAGATTGGCTGGCTCCAACTCCGGAGGTTTTTGCTCCATAGGTGGTCTGGATACTGGGGTCCATCTCTTTCCATGGGGACCACAGATCCCATTTGGTCAAATCCCCAACATAGGCATGAATTCTCTGAGGCTCAGCCGCAATTTCCACGGAGCGCTCCACTCGATATTCCGTCGGGAGGACCAGGCCGCCCACCACGATCAGCATGATAAAAGAAGTCACGATCACTCCCATCCGTCGCATCCAAGATCTCATCTTGCGCCTCCTCTCTGTGGGGTTGGACATTTCCCCTAGACGGGCGGAATCGAAAAAACGGAAGGATGGGAGATTTTTTTAAGTTCTCAATCGCTATATTCCTCCATCTCAATCCGGGTGAACCGAGAAGGTGTGACAGACAGATGAATCATGACGGTTCGTCGACCCCTACCATCTCGTCGCGCTTCCATAGCATACGGTGCAAATCCCAAACGTTGATACAAGAGAAGTGCAGGAATGGTCGCACTAAACACTGAGATATGCGCTTCCCTGAGGTCATACGTTTGGAAACACCAGTTCACCATTGTAGCAAGTAACCTCCGCCCCAACCCCCGGCCCCGGCCCCGGGTTGATTTATCCACGATCACATTCCCGATAAAAGCAGATTCGGGAACCCTCATATCATACAGGTTGGCAAAGCCGATGACCCGGCCCCCATGAATGGTGACGGTCAGCTCTTGCCGGACTCGAGCGAGTTCACGAATTTGTTCAACTGACCAAGGATAATGGCCTCGGGGATACACCCCATAAAGCTTTTCCTCGGTCGGCACCAATTAGCAAATGTCAGGAAAGTCGTGGGTATCCGCTGGACGGAAATGGAGACCTTCCGAACCTTCCATTTGAACCCCGTTACCGAGGACGCCATCCGGTCATCACACACCGCAACGCGATCAAAGGTCTGAAACTGTCCACATCTTCACTAATAGTGCGCATAAACGGTTCCGCAACTTCGGGATCATCAAAACAGTCATACACATCTTCGAGAAAGCCTCCGCGGAGAAGAGGATGGTACAGAAATTCAAGACCGGGCTCGGTATGAATTTCAAGGGGATATTCTACCGTTTCGACCTTTTCCAACCCACAGGCTTTCAACCAGGCACGGGCATCTTGGGCGGACGGTCGCTCGGCAATATAGTCAGCAAGCGCTTGACGCTCTTTTTGCAATCCTCGTTGAGTCATTTCTTTTTCGATTCGATGCCATAAAGATTCAAAGGTTCCCAACGAAGGAAAGGTTAAAACCACCTGGCCTCCAGGTTTTAGAAATTTCAACAGATCTGCCAGGGCTTTCCGCCGATCAGGCCGAAAAAACATAAACGATAAATTTCCGGTCATCCGATCGAAGGAGCCAAGATCGGGGGGAAGATGTCGAATATCCGCCTGGCGAAACTCCAACCAAGGGAAATAGGGGCCCTGAACAGCCCTAGACCGAATAAGTTGTGCCTCACTGAGATCGATTCCTAACACCTTTCCTCCAGCCCCGACTCGATGTGCCAGATAAAAAGCGGGTATTCCATCCCCACAGGCGACGTCTAGGATATTTGCCCCTCTTTGAAGATCTAAGTGTGAGAGCAGCACCTCCGCAAAAGGCGTAGACCACGGATCTTTCTTGGGTAATTCACAGAGCCATTCAGGTGGCGAAGAACAAAAAGATGAATGGGGATCAGGCACAATCATTTTGAGCGGCAGTAAGTTTTTGGGAATCCCAACTGGGCTATTGCGACCAACGAAGGGGACTCAAATCTTTAAGACCCTCTGTTTCGTTCAATAACAACATACCTCGATAAAGGCGGAAAAAGGAAATACCTTTTTCCCGCCTACTGACTCAACAGAAGGGTGCCGGCCATGGAGTCGGCTACAAGCTTTCTCTGTGCCTTTTGCAGATTCGCCGGGTAGAGGGTGAGAAAATTATTCGTCCGCCGACGGTTGAGGGGAAGCTTGGGTTTCCGCCAATAATTTTTGCAAGGTATAGACAAGCTGGCCAGGGTAATAGGGTTTTTTCAGAAATCCCTGAATACCCATCTCCTTGGCTTTTTCTTCGGTCATATTCGGGCTAAATCCCGTACAGAGAATGATGGGAAGATCAGGTCGAAGTTCCAACAAGTGTTTCGCCAAGACCTCCCCCGTCATCCGGGGCATGGTCAAGTCTGTGATAACGGCATCGTAATAGGTAGGGCGTGATCGGAACATTTCAAGGGCTTCCTCACCATTGGAGGGAATATCCACCGTGTACCCCAGACTCATTAAAATTTCTTTGCCGAAGTACGATAAACTGGGCTCATCTTCTACAAATAATATTCTTCCCGTCGTTTGCGGAAGGGTTTGAATCACCGATAACCCCGGGGAAGTCAACATTTCCTCAGCTTGAGTATCCATGTAGACCGGCAAGACAATTTCAAAAGTGGTTCCCACGTCTGGGGTACTGTCAACGGTAATGGCCCCACTATGCCGAACGACGATACTGTGCGTGACCGATAATCCCAGCCCGGTCCCTTCCTGGGGATTTTTGGTCGTAAAAAAGGGATCAAAGATCTTTACCTGGTTCTCCGGGGCAATCCCATGCCCATTGTCCTTCACCCAGAGACGATAAAATAACCCGGATTCCACATTCAGCTCCTGAGCTCGTTCGGAGTTGAGGACGACGGCCTCTAATCCCATTTCCAAGATTCCACCCTTTTCCCGCATGGCATGGCCAGCGTTATTGCCTAAATTTAAGAGGACTTGCTGAATTTGCGTGGGATCGGCCCAAATGGGCTTCCCACAAGGACCCACGACCGAACGGATTTCAATCGTACTGGGTAAACTCCCCCGAAGCAGCGTGATGGTCTCTTTAAGCACTCGGTCGAGAAAAACCGGTTCGGGTTCTGGCTCGGTTTGGCGACAAAAAATGAGCATCTGCCGAATCAGATCTTTGGCTCGATTCCCGGCAGACAGAATGGCCTTAATGTATTCTTTATTGTGATCATTGGCCGCGGTATGCTTATTCAACAGATGGGTATACCCGATCACCGCGGTGAGAATATTATTGAAATCATGAGCGATACCCCCGGCCATCGTGCCTAAGGACTCCAACTTTTGCATATGACGTAATTGGGTGTCCTTGGTCCGTAAATCTTTTTCCGCTTGCTTGCGTGCGGATATATCCATGATAGACGCCCGCACTAAGTTGGCTCCTTCATGGGGTAACTGCACCAATCGAACCTCACAGGGGAAAATCCTTCCGGTTGGATCCTGATGATTCCATTCAAATTGAACGGTTTCCCCTTGAGACACGCGTTCGAGGTACCGCTGGGCCAGTTCTTGGCTGGGGACATCATTTTCCTGTGTGGGCGGGGAAAGGTCGAGGGGGCCTTGTCGTAAAAGGGCTTCTTCGGCCAGACCAAACAACGTGGTGGCTTGTCGGTTGACTTCACAAAATTTCATGCGATCGACATCCAGAACCAAAATGGCATCAGGGGCACTTTCTAAAAGCACACGCAAGCTGGCTTCATTGTCCTTTACCGTTTGGAACAAACGAGCATGGCCCAATGAAATCGCCCCTTGAGCAAGAAGAGCTTGCAAAAACCGCATGTCACGGGCACCAAACGTTTGCTCATTGCCCTGAAACTCTAGGGTCAGAACTCCCACCCCCTCATCCTTATAACGTATGGGAAGACACACCAATTGAGCGGGCTGATGTTTTTTAATATAGGGGTCCTTCCCTAGCCCATCTTGATTGTCCTGTAGCGAAAACAACAAGGGCTTCTGATTCCGATCAACCTGTTTGACGACAGACCAAGGCAAATCTAAAGGAGATTTCCGGGAAACCGTGCGCAATTCCACTTCCGGATCATGGCCTTGTTCATAAGCAGCTCCTACAGAGAACTGTTCCCCTTCCTTTAAAACCAACATCCCCTTCGGAGCCTCACACCCCTCACATGCACTTTGAACAATTTTGCATAATAAGGGATGAAACATGAGTTCTTCGGTAAGAGCTTGCGAGGCACGATACACTCGAGAAAGCTCCTGTGTTTGTTGAGCCACTCGCTGCTCTAATTCTTGGTTGAAATTTTGTAGTTGCGTCTGAAGGTGATTGATCGTCAGGTGAGTGGAAATGCGAGCTAATAATTCGGCTTCCTGAAACGGTTTTGTGATAAAATCGACCGCCCCCAATGCCAGACCCTGCACTTTATCAATCGTCTCATTCGAAGCACTCACAAAAACCACGGGGATGTTTTGAGTGCCTTCTTCCTCTTTCAAAGTTTTACAGACTTCATACCCGGTGAGGTCAGGGAGATGGAGGTCCAATAAAATCATATCGGGGGGACTCAGGCGGCATGAAGATAGACCCCGTTGGCCAGAATTAGCCACTCGGACTTTGTACCCCTTTTCCACCAAGATCGCTTTGGTCAGCGATAGCACGTCGGGGTTGTCATCGATGACTAAAATTTCCCCCTGAATTTCAGGCATCACTGTTCCTTCCTGGCCAAGAGGCTGTAGCTGGGCTATTCATTGACTTCATTCATTTTCCGAACATTCAGAGGGTGGCATGCACTCCCTTTCCAAGATCCTTTAAGCCACCCAGAAAGTTTTGGATGCCCCAGAATCAAAGGTGACATATTGTTTCAATAACCCTCTTTAGAAAAAAAGATTCCCTTGTGACTGGCTCCTTTTCCAGACACCTAGGAAATTGGATAGACCATCCCTACGCCTAAGGGCACAGTCACCCTTTGCGCTTACAATTGTCCCCTTTTTCTCATAATATTCATAAAAAAACCTTATAGAAAGATGACAAATGTCCTTGAAAAATTTAACAAATATCGCCAGCATTCAAGAATAAAATCACATAGGGTTCGCTCCCATTTCCTCCACCACTCTAACCAAAATTTACCATGAAACTTGAAGGTTCGGGTTTAATCTCGCATTGTACAATTCTCGAAAAAAACCAATGAGTTACTCTAATTCCTTGTGGTCTGGTTTACACAAAAATAGGGACAGAATTACATGGACTTTTTGTCCATTAAAATGGAGTCATCGACCCAAAACAATTTTTACTTTAGCGCCTCTAAGGGGAGTGGGGTGCCAATTTGGCGACTATTCTCTCGAAATGGCTTCTTCCCGGTTTGAGATTTCTCTGTGATTTTTCTCAATGTGTGACAAAATACTCCCACAAAGGCTTGAAAAGGGAATGATGATTTTTCTTCACGGCGATACATCTGGGTATAGGAAAAGCTCACCCGGGGGAAGGGGCGTTTGGTCAAGGGTGAATAGGTTGGGGGTCCAAAGAAAACTCAAGGGAAAAGGTCGTTCCCTTCCCCTCTTGTGAGGTGACGGTAAGATCCCCACCCATTTGGGAAAGGGCGAGGTGAGACCAATGCAAACTTAATCCAGAATGTCCGTGTTTGGTAGTAAATCCACTGAAAAAAACCTTAGGAAGGTTCTCCTCGGAAATCCCGATTCCATTATCCGCAATCAGAACTCGTACTCTTGGAGATAAATTTTCCGAACTTGCAGGCAACCGGGCTGCACTAACCGTCACACATCCCTGTTCAGAATGGCCAGCCCGTACGGCTTCAATAGCATTGGTAAGGACCGTCGTGAACACATGAATCAGCTCTGAACGATTACCATGAATGGTAAGCGCATCCTCAATAGTATTCAGAATCTTGTACCCCTTGTCACCCAAGGAAAGACGAACGATCTCAATGGCCGTCGTGACCATAACATTCAAGGAAATGACTTCGGAAAACTGGACCGGCTCCTCTTGTTCTCTCATGAGCGAAAAGAGCTGTTCGATATGATTCAGCCGCTCCCTCATTGAAAGACTTTCATCCCGGATTTGATGGGTTTCGTGTTCCAACACTCCCTGAAGCTCTTCCAAAAGGGGCTTGATACTTTGAAAGAAGGAAGAGGGCTGTGGTTCATCCTGGGACAAATTCGAAGCATACTTCTCTAGGGCAACGACCACATCCCGCAGAGTGCTTACCTCTGTCTCCTCCACGACGGATTGAATTTTGGCGATTGAAACCTTCACACTATTTAAGAGATTACCAAGATGATGCAAGGAATTACTGATGATGTACGCTTTTCCAGCGACATAGGCCGCCTTTATCTCGGCTTGTCGACGCAGTTCTTGCTCCTGAAACAGGGAACGAATCTGAAGATGGGTGCGAACTCGGACACACACTTCTTCGTACTGAAGGGGCTTCGTAATGTAGTCGACCCCCCCGGCACCATATGCCATGACAATGTCTTGCGTATCTTTACTAGCCGTCGCAAAAATAACCGGGATATGTCGGGTTGATTCTTGCTGTTTGAGACGGCGGCAGGCTTCATGCCCTCCGATTCCCGGCATGCTGACATCAAGTAAAATGAGGTCAGGTTGAGCCGCCGCGGCGGTAACTAGAGCCTGCTCACCCGATTTCGCAAAAAAAAGACGATACCCTTCCGAACTGAGAAATTTTTGAAGTACACTCAAATTCGCTGCGTTGTCATCAACAACCAGGATTTTTTGAGAAGCCGTTTCGGAAAGGCTGGAATCCGGAGTTTTCATCACCAAATCTTTATAAATACCAAACGTGGAATAAAGCACCCGGAGCAAGAGAACCGGATGAACAGGAAAATTGACTAATTAGACAATTTAGAATAGCAAATTTTTCACTGGACCCCACCTGTATTAGCCTTCGGTACGCTCATATTTATACTTAACAGAGCGATCACAACAAGGAGCACACCTCCCCCAATTAAGGACATTCCCCCCTGGTTTGTTCATGGGCGCTATCTGTCGTCTCGATGGCTTCTACCCTTACTCAAAAAAGATCAAGAACGAAGCAGCCTTGAGTGAAAAAGCGATAAAAAAGGGCCAACATTGTGGCGGAATGTATCCCATCTTTCTGTCCGCAAAAACATATGACGCCGTTTCTGGTGAGGGTCAACCTCCATTTTTAACCAACCACAATACAACATCCAAAAACTTCCACCCCTCGAAGCAAAATGGTCCCCATTGCCTTATCCCCAAGATAAAGGGATCATATTTTTTACTTTTTACCCAGAGCGAGCAGATTCCCATCATATATCAGGCGGGGAAGACTTGGCCGGTTCATACGAAGCAACGTATCAACCGACCAAATCTAAAGTCCCCGCAGGGGCTGGTAGGGGGCACCCTCAAAAACCTCTTGTCTCAAAAAAAGAACACATACACTCCTTAGCCTAGTTATGCCTATGATGAGTTTTTCTCCAGGGGTCAATATTCCCCTTATTAAGCCTAAAAACCGTAGAGCAAGATTCATGGGTGGGTAACATAGAGGGTAAAAAACCCTCTCATTCCTCTGACCAAAACCAAATTTCCTTGCGGTGTGAAAATCAAGAAGAATCCTGAATTCAAAATTGTGAAGAAACAATTGAGGGAATTCGATCGAAGTAAACCCAGAAATTAAAAGGGGGCCGGGACCCAATGGAGCATTGGACTCCGTTGGGTCCCTGTTCTAGAGGGGGGCTCAAGAAATCCTCAGCCGATTTTCAAAAAGAAATCGACCGAGGAGAAAGAAATGATTAAAGTTTTTCCTACCCATCATCTCCACACCATAAGAAATCACACTTTCCAAGAGATTGAAAGATGGCATATCCCCCTTTAAATAGTTAGGGAAATTTGCCCTCAGACAGGAGCTGAAATTCATCCTTGTTCCAAGCGATCCCTCCCTATGTTTGTGAAATTTACCACACATCTAGTTCTAAAAATGGTGAAGAACGATGAACGAAAAATATTCTGACTCCACGGAGCATTTCTCTATGTCCATTGGACTCTGGTTGTATTTCCATAGAACAGGAAATTGAACAAGAAAAATCGATATCTATTATTTCAAGACCTGACCCCATTTTTATCCTACATTTTTCTTGACTTTTCTCTTTTCATGGTTATCTAAAGATTAATGGAAAGAATAGGAATGTTAACGACGGTCCGTGTACTTCCACATACTTTTAGTGGAGCACGTGTTATTCATCAGGGACTCTAGAAAAGGAGGAGACGATTATGCTCGTAAAATGGAACCCCATAACTGATCTTGACAACACCATGAAGCAATTTTTCCCCAAGCCCTGGCTGACAACCCCTTTCTTGACTGATCAAGAAGTATCTGAAAAAGGGTGGAGCCCAGCCGTAGACATTTATGAAGAGAAAGACGCGTGGCACATCACCGCGCATTTGCCAGGGATGGACCTCAAAGATCTGTCGGTTGATATCAAGGAAGCCATCTTAACACTTCGAGGAACGCGTACGTTTGAACATAAGGAGAACGAAAAAGATTTTACCGTTCGGGAAATCCAGTATGGGGAGTTTTTCCGAAGCTTCGTGCTTCCAAAGGACGTGCAAACCGATTCGATCTCCGCAGAATATAAAAATGGGGTGTTAACTCTTCGACTTCCCAAAGGGGAGGAAAGCAAGCCTCGCCAAATTTCGATCGAAGCTGCCTAAGGATCCAATTCCTTGAATGGAAAAGACGGCATCCTTCTTTTCCCAAATTCCAGTTTCCCTCCTCTCCCGAACTTGGAGGGGAGGGAACCGATCGGTTGTACGTAGCAGCCAACCCATTGCATTGGCCAGGCTTTTGGTCTTAAGGTAAGAAATTCTCACATCTCCTTAAAACCAGCATGACTTCCCTTACCCGTCCTGACTCTATCCAACAGAATGGTTATGCAGCCTTTCTATGTTTTCTCTTTTTTCTCACCTCCTGTGCGAGTGGAGGAACAGCAGATATGACTCCAGACAAGCTTCTTGCATCCATTGAACAAGGCACGGCACCAATCATCATAGATGTACGGACACAAGGTGAGTATGAATCCGGGCATGTGCCGGGAGCCCTGCACATTCCCTTCTATTCCTTATGGAGCCGCCATGAAGAACTGAATCGCAAACCAGATGAACCGGTGATGCTCTATTGCGAACATGGCCCACGCGCCTGGCTGGGAAAGTTCGCACTTTGGACATCGGGGTATGAAAACATCGGGTACCTTGATGGGCATATGTCTGGATGGAAGGAACAGGGATTGCCGATGGAAAAGGCCCAAAAAGAAACAGAAGGCTAATCAGCTCAATGGAGGCCAAGATGGACCTGACCCGTCCACCGCTCTCTCCTTCTTCGATTATGGGTTTTCCCGCCGGTTCCCAAGTTCTTGGAGAGTTTCATCCAAACCCGAAACCACTCGTGCCAGGTATTCAAAATGAATGTGCTCAGAGGTATCGCCTGGAGAATGATAATGCGGATCGCGAAAAAGGGCGGTATCGGTCACCATAACCGCCGGATACCCTTCCTGCCAAAAAGCCCAGTGATCAGACCACCCCACCCCTGGTAGGCTCCCCCACAGAGAGGCACCCTCGGAAGGAAAGGCCGCATGTTGGCGAAACACCCCGATGACCTCCCGCACCCACGCCCCATATTCGGCCTTACTGACAAACCCAATAAAGTTTCCGGTGGAAGGATAGATCAAACTGAGGGGTGGTGGATAGTGTTGACTGTGGGATTCGTGGGAGTAATAACCTATCGTTTCAAGACTTAGCATCAAGACAAGGTTCTCCTCTCGATGACGACAGCGTTGGGCATACACCCAACTCCCCATCTCCTTCGTCTGAAAAAAGGGAGGTTCTTCGTTCACGAACGCCACAAAGCGAATCGTGCGAGAGGTGGGCCGATCGGCAAACCTTTTGGCTAAGGCTAGGATGGCTGCGACTCCGGTCCCATTATCGTTGGCTCCAGGACTCCCTTGGACCGAATCATAATGGGCGCCAACCAAGATGATTTCCTTCGACCGACCGGTTCCTGGGACTTCGACCTCCAGGTTCTCACAGCGTTTTCCTGCCACCTCGTAACATTGTGAACCCACACCGTACCCCATCGACCCCCATGTGCTTCGAATATAATCCGCTGCTAAAAGAAGGGAGGGATACCGATAAACATGGCGTTCCCCAATTTCATCAGCCAGCCTCATGACATGAGCACGGAGCTCTCCCTCCAACCCATAAAGAGCTTCGGTGGCGCTCGGTAGAGGCCCCTGAAAACTGACTCCCGGCATCCGTCTCATCTAGTTCCTCTTTTTCCCACATGCCCATACCAGAATTCCCATAAGTGGAACAATAGCTCCTCCCGGGAAGCTTCCCCTCATGGAGGATTTTTCTCGCATCACCGGCGGGATCAAACTGTCTGCCATCTCTCCTATCAAAGAAAGCCCAATCCTATAGGTCCCCAGAAATTTTCCGGTAAAAAATCCATTGCCGAATTCTGTGGGAATTCAGGGAAACGCCAGGCGGAGGCCGATCCAGGTGCGGCGGGGGTCGTACGGCCATTGGTCGGCCTGGGTGGGTAATAGAGAGACTGGGCCAAAGTTGTTCGTATTCAGCAGATTGGTGATACGGACAAAGGTGGAAAGGCTGCTGATGCCCGTCCACTCGGTCCAGGACCGAGGAAAGAGAGACAGGAGGTTGGCTTCCGCCAACAAATCCACGACGACGAATTCCGGGATTTCCACCAATTCATTCGGATCGGTTTGGCTCGAGGCCCGCGTATCGGTCTTGCCGATGTAGCGGACACGGGGGGTGAGGGAAATCAGATCTTGATAGGCCAGCGTCACTCCTCCCTTGACTTTATGCATAGCTGTGAAGGGCAGGTCCGTTTTGACTGAGGAGTCGTCTCGTTTCAACGACCCATCCACAAAACTGTACGACCCCCAGACCCGCACGCCCACCTCCCCGAAGGTCTGTGCGTAATCCAGAAGCAGTTCGCTCCCATAACTTTGGAGTGTCCCCACATTATCCAAGATAAAATTGTTGGACACCACCGCGCCAGGCAAGACTTCCGCATTCGGTCCTGGGACGAATACGAAATCGGCGAAGTCTTTGATGTGATTGTAATAGCCCGTGAGCGTGACCCGAAGGTCGAACGGGAAGCGATGCGACAGGTTGACTTCCACGTTATCCAACGTTTGGGCATCCAGATCGGGGTTGGGGAGAACAAATCCTTGACCCAAATACCGTCCCTGCCCGTCTGTCGTCCCATCGAAACCCCCAAGCACCGCAAAGGCAGAGGTCGGTGAAGGCTGGGCGAAGGCCCGGCCGTAAAAGCCCTTGAGGGTGGTCTGGAGACCGGCTTGATAGACGAGGCCCACGCGGGGACTCACCGCCCCACCATACGTGGAGGCCTGGTCAAATCGAAGGCCGATAACGGAGGAGAGGTCCTCCGTCCAGTATCCGCGCCATTGCCCGAACACCCCCACGTTGGTCCAGTCCAAATCAAAGATCGGAATGGCCACCATGTCATTGGTGTTGGTAAAGTACTGCACCTGATCTTCCGGATCCTTATCGGGATCGTAGGGGTCGGCCAGGAGTTCTGTTCGTGGAATCGCATTGAACACCTGAAACACCAGCCCCCCCAGGAATTGATGGTCGGCCGAAAGGGTATAGTCCCCTTGTAGCTCGATCCCCCATTTTTCCGACTCCTCGAAGATAAACTGTTCCTCATAGCCCGTGAAAATATCGGCCAGCGAAGAATCCTCATCGACCTGGTATTTCTGGTAATCCACTTGGAGTTGTGCCCCCAACTCCTGCGTGAATTGATGCCGGTACCGCCCATACGCCGAGGTTTGATCGATGATCGTCAAATTGCTGGGTTCGTAATTCACCACATTCGGCAACTCTCCGATAAAGGAGGGGGTTTCAAAGCGGCTCAGGGTGAATCCTGTCTGGAAGTTTTCAAACATGTTGAGTTTGGCGAACGCGGAATAACTTGAGGTGTCCCCAAAGTATCCCGCCCGATCCTCTTCCAGTTGAAACAGGCTCCCGTCTGCCTGCCGAAGATCCCCAAAGGGGAGTTGGTTCGGATAGCGCGCTGGCATGTTCACGTTGTCGGCTTCCTGGTAATGTCCCCCCGCCACCAGAGAGAAGTTCTCGCCGAAAACTTTACCCCCCTTCACGTACACACGACGGTCGCCGTACTCCCCGAAGGCCGTCATGGTTTCGACCCCGTCCAGAACCTCAGCATCCTCGGTGATGAGGTTCACGACCAGGCTCACGGCATCGGCCCCATACAAGGCCGACCCTGGGCCGTAGACCACTTCCACTTGCTTCACGTGGTGCAGGGGGTATTGTTCTTCCAACGGGAAAATCATATTGCCGGGCGAATCGATGGGAATTCCGTCCTGGAGAATTTTAAGGAAGTTAATGCCCGCAATTCCTCGCGCCGAATACCGACTCATTCCAAAGGGCAAACCCTGCACCCCAATATCTAGGCCAGGCAAATCGTCCAGCAATTGTTTCAACGTAAAATAGCCGCGCTGTTGGATCTGCCGCTGCGTCACGATGATCGTCGTGGCCGGGGTGTCGGCCACTCGTTCCGGCGATCTGGTCACCGTGACTTGAGTCAGCTCCTCAAGACTCAACTCCAAAAGATCTTCGAGTGAGGAATTGTTCGCGACCATCCCAGGAGAACCGGCCAGCACGTTCGGACAGGCTATGGCCATGAACACCATCATCAAAAGCGTGAAGAACAGCCCATCCACCGACCGGCGTCCCCAGAGTTTTGACTTACTCCCTCGGGGAAAGCCATCGATGATTCCTAGCCAGGGCGAGTACTTCCTCCAGCGAGATAGGGGAACGAAGGAACGATGAAACCCATTCAGAGGCAGGAAGGCGTTCTTCCTGTTCGGAAATGAGGCAGGCCGGCCAAAGGAGGGGGAACCATGTCGCCACATGATCACGCTCTACTCATTTGGGTTCAGGAGATCCTTTTTGGGTCTGTTGAAAAAAGCCGCTAGCGGCGTTCTCGCCACAAAGGGATACCCCTTCGGGATCAGGCAAGCAATACCGTCCTCACGTACAATAGATATGCTCCGCGCCCACCATTGGGTGCGCCATTCCGGGCGCCACAAGCCAAAGCTGTGCCCTTGCTGGACGAACTTTTTTGGACCCACCCGAAGCCAATGATAGCCAACGCTCTTTCCTGGCGAAAAATCCCCTTCGATATCTTCATTATTCAACACTCCCTTTTTCTGAATGCAACAAACACCCTGTGCAGAGAGGGGGAATGGGCTACCAATGACAAGCCATTCTATCCCAACGTTGTGGGTGTTCATCCGGTTCCACATTTATGATTCGTCCCTGGCCTCTGGTGATGAAAACGGTGAAGCCTCGCCGAAGAGTTCTTGTAGCGTATCCAATTGATACTCTTCCCCATAGCCTCGTAACGCTTGGATCAGTTCGGAGTCTTGGCCATCAAGGTTCTCTAAAATGGCGAAGAATTCGGTCATGTCTCCCAAGATCACACTGCGCCGGAGGCGATCCCTCACCCCTTGAGGAAGGCGATGTAGGGCTTCGGCAGTAATCCTTGCTTTGGGTTCGGGCTTGCCTCCCCGAATCTCCAATTTATTCACAAAGGTCACACCCAACAACTTCTTGAGGCATTGCAAGATTTCAGCTTCCTGAATGGGTTTGGAAAGAAAGCCATCAGCCCCGGCTTCTTCTACTGACTGTCGGGAATCTCCCATCACATGGGCACTCACTACCACGATCGGAACATCCCGGCCCAATACTGTAGCTCGGATGGCCTTCGTCACCTCAATGCCATCCATGTCCGGCATTTTCAAGTCCAAGAACACCAGGTGGGGCTCCCAGTCATGAAAGAGCTCCAGGGCTTGGCGACCATCCACCGCTTCCCGGACCTGAAATCCAGCCAATCCCACCAGTTGAAGGAGCAATTCTCGATTTTCCGGAACATCATCGGCAATCAGGACCCGATAGCGCCCCATTTGGTCGGCGGGCAGGGAAACCAGGGACAGGATAGCTTGATCAGAGTCTTTGAAATCTTTGCCCATTTCTACGGGCACCCTGATCGTGAAGATGGTCCACTGCCCCACACGGCTTCGCACTTCGATCGTCCCACCCATTTGCTCAACATAGGCTTTTGTGATCGCCATACCCAACCCCGTACCTTCTTTGACTTTCCGCCCCGAAGCCGTTTGTTCGAAGGCCGTGAACACCTGGCTCAATTCCTCCTGCGCAATGCCGCATCCGGTGTCCTCCACTTCCAAATATAATCGCACCAGATCGTTGGAATCGAGAGGCTTCACTTCCTGGAGTCCCATCGGCTCACTCCATACTCGTAATGTAATCTCTCCTTCGTCAGTAAACTTCACCGCATTCCCCAGAATATTGATGAGAATTTCCTCTAACTTTTTGATGTCAGCGTTTATGAATTGGGGAACGTTATCCTTTCGTTCCAGGATAAAGGTCAGCCCCTTTTCATCGATCCTCGGACGAAACATGTTAATGATATTATTGAGTACCTGCCCGAGGTCACACATGGACAGATTCAGGGTTACTTTTCCGCTTTCGATTTTGGCGACTTCCAAGACTTCATTGATTAATCCCAGTAAATGTTCCCCTGACCGGTGAATGGTAAGGAGATTGTCCCGCTCTTTTCCGGTCAGGTTGGGGCTCCGACCCAGCAAATTGGAGAACCCCAAAATGGAATTAAGGGGTGTCCGCAATTCATGACTCATGTTGGCTAAAAACATGGATTTCGCTTGGCTCGCCGCATCCGTCGCAAGCTTCGCTTCCTGCAACGAGGCATTGGCTTGTTCTAACGCTTCCGTTCGTTCGATGACCCGCTGCTCGAGCAGATTTTGCGATTCGGACAATTCTTTCAGGGCTCCATCTCGCTCTTCCGCCCGTTCCTGAATCTTGGCCAACATCGCATTAAACCCTTGGCTCAGCAGTTCGACTTCGGCATATCCCCGGGCATCTGCCCGTTGGGAATAATCCTCCCCTTCCGAAAGGGCTCGGGTCATGGAGGTGAGCTTCTGAAGCGGCACGACAATGCCCTTTTGCAACCATCGGATAAGCCCATAGGTAATCCCCAGCGCGACCACGATGATCACAATTCCCAGTAAGAGACTCCGTTGGACCTGGTCATAATAAGGCTGCAGGTCGATTTGGAGCCCCACGAATCCGAGCGTCCGCTCACCAAGAATAATACGCTCCGAAAATTCCAAATGGTCTTCTCGAAAGGCCACTCCATTGGAGATGGGACGCGTGCACGTCTTCGACTTTCGATCGTCGGCTCGGAATTCGGCCAACAGCTCCCCATCAGGGGTAAACAAACATCCCAATTCCAGCGACGAATGGTGAGACAACGCGGACAGGACTTGGCGGGCATCTTCCCGATCCTTGAAAGCCAAGGCCGCTTCTGCATTTGCTCCAAGAACCATACCCAGAGTGGAAATTTCCTCCGCCATTTGGTCACGAAGTTGTTGCAATTGAAACCAGGAAAATAACAGGAACGCTAACAACAGAGTAATAAAACCCGTGATCAGACTCATGACCACCAGTTTGTGTCGAATGGACTTTCCTTGCCCGAACGACCGGGGTACTAGTTCTTGTGGGGTTCCCCCTCCATCGGATTGAGGGACCTGAGACCTACCGGCAGACCTGAAATGGTCGGTCCTCATTCGATCACCTCTTCCGCCAAACGTAAGGCCTTGGACCGCATCGACAGATTTCCTTTTTCCATCGCCGACCGATTCACGACAAACTTCACCTTCCCGCGTTTCTTCAGAAACCCGATCATTCCTCCTGCTTCGGCAAAATCGGGTTGGTCCCCGACCGTCAGTAATGGGAGATGGGCCACCCGCTGGATGTAGCTTTGAAATCCTTGGACCTTCGAACGGGCCAAATAAATCATGTGAAAACTTCTGAGGTCGATGTGCAGATCAAGAGTGGAGACGAGGGTAATGTGAAGCTGTTTCCCATCAATGGTTTGCTGTTCCAGGGGCCCGATAAGAGACCGAAAAGCCGGATCCCCGACGATGAGGATGTTCACGGTCTGGCTGGCCTGTGTGGGGGCATTTTTCGGCCACTCCACGAAATGGAGGAAATTGTACAAATACGCGGCTTTGACCTTGTATTCGGGTAGAACTTCGTTGGCCAGCAACACCGGCGAAGGGAAATTCAGGATCCCCAACGCCACACACCAGGTCATCCACAGACCGAGACCGCGGCGCAGAGAGCGAACCCACAAACGATAAGCAAAGGTTCTTTGACGCATGAACCCACGGCCTTTGTGGGAAAAAGGGGAATACTCACCGACCGGGGTGATGTCTTTCATTCCCAAAATTTGACCTAGGAAAACTGTAGCCCCATTTTCCCCTTCTGGCTATCAAAGGAGAGTTGTGCTTTTTCTTTCCCCAAGATCCTAACTGGTACAATGATTCTGAAAATTGCAACCATTAGGGACTTTGATCCGGGGAAAGTCCTTTGTCCGCCCTGTCGCTCGTGAAGATCTTTCTTTTCAACATGAAGATTGCTCCAATATTTAATGCCCTTTCGGGCAGGAGACTTTTCCAAATCACTCACTCTTGTGTAGAGGGAGGGGGAAACAATTCCAGCAATTCCTCAATTTGATAGTGGTCGGCCATGTGACGGAGTTGTGCCACCAAGTCACCATCTGTTTCTTCTACTTCTTGAAGGAGTGCGGAGAACTGATCCATATCTCCCAGGCGCAAACAATTTGCCAGGCCATCCCTCAACGCCAAGGGCCAGAGACGGACCATTTCGGGAGAGAGAAATTCCGCCACGGTAGACCCTTCATACTCATACGTCACCCCGATATGTTCTTGAATGGCGGCAAAGAGGGCCTCCTCTTGAATGGGTTTCGGCAAGAACCCGGTGGCGCCCGCCTCCAACAAGGTTCGGCGGTCCTCATCCAGTACACTCGCACTGACCGACAGAATCGGCAAGGACGCCCCCTCCTGAGTTCCTCGAATCCGGCGCAACGCCTCTAACCCATCCATCTCCGGCATTCGCCAATCCATCAGGATCAAATCCGGTTTCCATTGGAGAAACATGGTCACCGCCTTTTGCCCGTCGTGTACACACCGTGTTTCAAACCCTACTCCTTCTAACATTTGCAACACCATCTCACAATTTTCGACAACATCATCGGCAATGAGAATCTTAGGCGGTCTGCCTTGATCTTCTGCTAGCCCACATACTCGTCGTTGTTGCGTTGGCGACACCGCTTCCCAGTCCGGTAATTCTATAACCGGCAATTCAACCTTCACGATCGTCCCTTTCCCCAACTGACTCTCAAACTGAATCCTGCCGTTCAACAATTCTACATACGCTTTCGTAATGGACAGCCCTAAGCCCGTTCCCTCCTTGCTCTGCCGTCCACTTGCTGTTTGTTCAAATTCTTGAAAGACCTTGCCCAATTCCTCAGGCGCAATCCCCGGGCCCGTATCCGACACCACCAGGTGCACCTGCCATTCATTCGCCTTCCCAGTTTTCTTCGTCCCGATTGGTTCCGCCCCCACGTGGACTCGAATGCCCCCCTGCTTGGTAAACTTCACCGCGTTCCCCAGCAAATTGAGCAGGATTTGCCGAACCTTCCCTGCATCGATCTCGACATGCACCGGCAGACTCTCATCTATTTCCACTTGGAAGGCCAGGCCCTTGGACTTCGTCTGCACCCCGATCATTTCCTGGATATCTTTCAGTAGCTCTGGAAGATTGGCCGGAACGGGGTGTGCGGTGAGTTTGCCCGATTCAATCTTCGCCACCTCCAACACATCGTTGATGACCGTCAACAAATGTTCTCCGGACCGACTGAGGGTCCGCAAACTCTTCTGATCCTGTTCAGACAGATGTGTGCTTCGCCGCAACACTTGGGCAAACCCCAAAATGCCATTCAACGGCGTTCGTAATTCATGACTCATATTGGCCAGGAAGCGGCTCTTGGCTTGGTTGGCGAAATCGGCGGCTTCTTTGGCCTTTTCGGCTTGCTTCTGGGCTTCTTCCGCCTGTTCGGTAGCTCGTTGGAGTTCCAGATTGGAAGTGGCCAGTTCGACCGTGCGTTCTTCCACCTGGACCGTCAGGCGTCGTCGCTCCCGTTCGGCCGCATGCGTGCGCCACTGCACAAAGCCATAGAGGCTTGCCAAAAAACTGATGAGGTACAGGGTATAAGCCCAACCAGTCTCCCACCAAGGGGGAATGACGGTGAGGTGCAGACGGGCACCTGTTTCATTCCAGAGGCCATCATTGTTGGAAGCCTTCACATGAAAGGTATAGTCACCGGGATCCAAGTTGGTATAGGTCGCCAATCGTCGAGAGGCATCCACATATGTCCACTCTCGATCGAACCCCTCCATCTTGTAGGCATACTGATTTTTGGCGGGGGCTCGATAGTTCAAGGCAGCAAACTTGATGGAAAACACGTCTTGGTCATAGCGTAGCGTGATAGCTTCCATCTGATTGATGATTTTTGGCAAACTTGGCGTTACGGCCTGTAAGGACGAGTCTTCCCTACTTCCCACAGGGACAGCTTCATTGAACAAGTGAAAATCGGTGAAAACGACGGGCGGAAGATGAGGATTATCTCTCACTTGTTCCGGGTCAAACGCCACGAGCCCACCCTGCGAGAAGAGAAGTTCGCCGTTCCGTCGCCTCAAGACGGCCCCTGGGACATATTCCCCATTCCCCGGAATATCGTGCGTATCATAGACGCGAATCCGGTTGGTCTGCGGGTTCAGCCGGTTTAACCCCGCATTGGTTCCGATCCACAGCTCACCCCGGTCATCTTCCGTGACCGACATGATAACGTCGCTGGCGAGGCCGTCTTGGGTGGTATACACTCGGAAGGATTCGGTGCGCGGATCAAAAACATTCAGCCCTCCTCCCGTGGCGAGCCATAACAGGCCTTGGGTATCTTCGTGAATCATCCAGACCGTGTTGTGGCTCAAACCGTGGGGAGCATTGGGTTCATGATGGTAACGACGAAATCCATCCTGTGCGGGATCGAAGCGATGCAGCCCCCCACCCCAGGTGCCCACCCAGATGGTCCCTCGCGAGTCTTCGAAGAGGGCACTCACAAACCGCGCACTCAAACTTCCCGGCTTTTCCGGGTCTGCCAGATAATGTCTAAAGGTCTCCGTCTGAGGATCGAAGCGATCTAACCCTTTTCCCTTCACCCCCGTCCACACCCGGCCTTGCCGATCCACTAACAGGGCAGTCAACCGATTCCCGCCCAAACTATGAGGATCGTGGGGGTCATGAACCAGCCGCACAAATTCTTCGGTTTTCCGGTCATAACCCACCAATCCATTGAGGGACGTCGCTAGCCAGAGGGTTCGGTCAGCATGACTGTCCATGGCCACGACCCTATCCTGTTCGAACCAATGGGAATGGACGAGTTCAAATCGAGCCGGCCTTTCTTCCGGCTCCGATGAATGCCATTTGGCTAGACCGCGGTCTAACCCAACCCACAAGTCCCCCTGGTCTGATTCGAACAGGCTCTGGATTGTTGAGCGTCTGGAATTTGGTTCAGCATCTAACACCACGGCATGGCTCCGGAAGCGCAGGGATTGTGGATCGAATGTCAGGATTCCTCCCCCACCCACCACCCAGACCATTTTGGTCGAATCTTCATAGACCTGGTGGAGATACGCCAGCGGAAAATTCCCGGACTCTTGCGCTCCAATGACCCGGCCAACAACCGTTCCCGCTTGAGGATCCAAGATATCTATCCCCCCGTTGCTCAACACCCACAAGAATCCTCTCCTGTCTTCTAGAACATCCTGGATGAAATTCCCACCCAGCGTGGACGGGTTATTGGTGTCATGCCCATACCGGGTCACCGTTCCCGTCTGAGGGTCCAGGCGGTTCAACCCCTCTTTCGTACCGACCCAGAGCAGGCCCTGGTGGTCGATGGTGAGCGCTCGGACATGGTTATGGCTCAGACTGTGCGGATTGGTGGGATCATGGCGGAAGGTTCGAAGAAACGTCCCCTGGTGGGGATCGAATTCATGGAGACCCCCCAACGTGCCAATCCACAGATGCCCGCGACGATCTTCTCGAAGCGGGAGGATCAAATTCGCCTGCAGGCTGTGGGGCTCCTCAGAATCATGTTGGTAGCGGGTAAAGGACTGGGCCTCGGGGTGAAATTGGTTCAACCCATAATCGGTCCCGACCCAGAGCCTCCCCTGCCGGTCGACGTACAGGTTTTCCACCACATCATGGCTGAGACTCGTGGGATCGTTGGGATCGTGCCGATAATGTCGAAACTGTTCGGTGACAGGATCGAACCGATCGAGTCCGCTTCCGGAATAGCCGATCCAGAGATACCCTTCCTGATCTTCCGCTAATGAGGTGATGAGATTATCGGCCAGACTCTGAGGGTCATGTGGGTCATGGTAATAGACTTTGAATTCATGGCCGTCAAACCGGTTCAGACCATTCTGTGTGGCTAGCCAGATAAACCCCTGGCGATCTTGAAGAATGTGTTCGATCTGTGAATTGGATAAGCCGTCCTCAATCCCGATGTACTTAAACTGATTAAGCAGGGCTTGGGGAAGGGGGGGAGCAGCTTGGGCAGCGTACGTGGAAATGCCAAACATTGCATTTATCAAACTGAACAAGAAAAGGAAAACCTTGTTGATCATATTCAAACCTGAAATCTACGACAGCAGAGATGACTGTCTGGATTTCCGAATAAATACATAGTTGGGAGCCAACTCAAAAAGTTTCCGTTAGGCTGCCTGTTGTTTAGTTCCCCAGATTCTCGGTGATCCAGGACCATGAATCCAGGTCTATCCTGATACCGGCATAAAAATATCGACCCACGATGGAATACAGCCCATTGCCCTGAAAGGTATTGGGATGAAAGGGCGGGTCATCGTCCAAGATATTATCGATCCCGAAATACATATTCACGTGATTGGTCCATTGATAATTCATTTGCATATCATGGTACCACTGGGCGGGGATCTTGCTCGGGGATTGGAATTCTGAGCTGAAGGTATTACGGTTTTTCATCGACCCGATGTACAAAATTTGCCAATTGAGCCGAAACGGCCCCAGGGCATAGGTGATATTCCCATTCGTTTGCAACTTGGGGAAAAAGGCTTCATCCAGTAATTTTACTACGGTTGGGTTCCGATCATTGGTGTTCTGGATAAATTCCAACGTGGTGACATAGGTGCCCTGAAGTCGGAACGTCAGAAAACCGGGAAGGGAAAACATTTCGTCCAAATTCAGGCCATACCGGGCTTCGAAATCAAACCCTTTGGTACGAATTTCTGACGCATTGACCTGGGTATCTTGGACCTCAATAATATCCCCGTTGGGCTCACGCAGGACCCGAGGACAAAATTCATTATTGATACTTTCTAGATCCACACAATTGTTCAGGATACGTTGCATGCCAATTTCGACAATGCCGTCCTTAACGGTAATCTCGTAATAATCCATGGACAGACTCAGCCTGGGGAGAAAGGACGGAGTTAGAATCCCTCCTACGTTCCATGAATCGCTCCGCTCAACATCAAGGTTGGGATTGCCCGTGAATTGGAGGTTGGTCGTCGTCGAACGGGCGTTTGACACGAATGGTTGAGCAATGCCTAGGGCCGCACAGTTGGCTGTCCGTGTGGGATTGGCATTGACATTCAAGGCATCACAGGGATCCTGCACAAAGGCCGCCCCCCGATTCGCGGGATTAAACAGTTCGGCCAATTGGGGGGCCCGGACCGACCGTCCCCGTCCTCCCCGAAAGCGTATCGACTCATTCACGGCCCATTCGCCTTGTCCCGCCCAACTGGTTTCCGTCCCCGCAAACTCGTATTCGGCAACCCGGACTGCCCCTTCTATATTTAGAGCCTGAATCCCTGGCTTCTCCCGGACCACCGGAACCGACAATTCAGCAAAGCCTTCTTTCACCTCCCGACTGGCTTTCAAAGGAAGGAATGTGATGTCAAAAAACCCTGCGGAATTCTGATAGACCTCTGAGGGCGTAAAATCAATGGAATCCTTACGATATTCTCCCCCCGCCGCAAAGGACACCGGGCCGGCAGGAAGGCTGAACAGATCGCCCGTGACGGCAGCGGTCACGAGGTGTTGATCGGTCCGTCGGGTGGAGGTGTGGTCCACCCTCAAAAAATTCACCATCTCCTGCGTGACCGTGCCATCGGGTCCAAAAGGATTGAGCGGAACGCAGTCATTGCTGGGATCGGCACAGACAATATTGCCCATCCCATCTACAACACCATCTAACGCTTGGACGTAACGGGCCGTAAGTATATCGTTTTTTTTCACCAATTCATCGTGCGTATAGCCATAGCGGTAACTCACATCCCATTCCCATCGGTTGGGAAACCTTCCGGTCAGACGAGGCGCCACCGATACCAAATCCCGGGTGATTTCCGTCCGGCGTGGCTCAAACTCATTAAATTGTCGGGCGAAGGTAAACTCCGTCACCCCCGGTCCCAACGCGGCGACTAACTCTGGCGTCACAAACGGGTTGGTGATTTGGACGGTGTCCACGGTGGCGTTTCGGGCAAAGACCGGACCAATCTCATCACTGGAATGGGTTCTGGCCCACCGCGTGGTGAGTTCCCCTTGAAACCAGTCCGTGACATCATAATGGGCTCGCGCATAGGCATGATGCCGCGTGACGGGCACCACCGCCGTGTCCGTATCCGAAGAATCTCCCCCAAAGGGATGTTTGGTCAGGAATCCATCGATGACTTGATCGCCTGGGATCGCGATAAACGGGGTTCCATCAGGGTTGAAGGAAAAAATATTGCTCGTGTCCGCCGGCGACCCGTCCAGATTCGTCATCGACCCGATCGTGGCATTAGGAATCCCAAATTGCGAAAACTGTAATCCGTTGTCGGCAATGTTGTCGGGAATGCCATCGTTGGGCCCCGTGTTGTTGGGGTTGCTCCGAAACCGTAACCCTTTTTTCGCTTGGTTGCGATCCCGAAACAAGAGCCCCTCGGCATCGTACGTGCCGGCGGCCACCGCCACATTCCCTCGTCCGCCATTAAAATTAGTGCCCAGGGTGCCAGACACCGCATAGCGCTCGCTGTCGATCCGCTGGGAAAACCCTCCCTGCGTATCCAGCGTGACCCCTTCAAAATCCTCTTTCATGACGTAATTAATCACCCCGGATACCGCATCGGCCCCATAAATGGCCGAGGCCCCTCCCGTGGTGACATCGATCCTTTCGATGAGCCCCGTGGGTAAGGTTGTGGAATCAAACGTCAAGAAATTGAAATCATCCGAGGTATTCACGGCCCTCCGCCCATTGATTAACGTCAAGGTCCGGAGAGGACCAAGATGCCTGAGATTGGCTGTACTCATCCCCTGTCGACCGAGAGTAAAACTGGTATTTTCGTTGGAACGCGCACGACCCAACCGAAAGGCCCCCAAACCGATTTGGGGCAGTTCGTTGACAATATCGATGACATTCAACTCCCCCGTCGTCGCAATATCCTCTTCCGTCATGATCGTCGTCGGGGTGGCGGTATGCCGCGTACCCCTTTTTATGCGCGTACCCGTCACCACCACTTCTTTCAACATATACGGTTCACTCGGTATTTCCAGGAGGAATTTTTTATTTTCTGATGTATGAGTGATGATTCCCTCTTCCCTCTTCTGGGGTTCTCCATGGGAATCCACTGTTTCGGAATGAGAACCTCTCCTAGATTTGGAATCTGAAAACTCCTCGGCCCAGTTGAGTCCCGGCCATCCTATCCAAACCACACCCACAAGCGAGAATAGTAGGGAAGTCAGAAAACGATGACGACGTCTCGCCCACGCTTTTTTATTCCACAGAGTGAAACTCCACATGACTAAGATCTCCTTGATAATTGGGGGTGAGCATCTTGAACGTGGAGCGTCTTCGAAATTTTTGACCTTGAGATACTTCCTCTACTAAGGTGATGGATTTAAAAAATCTATGAGTTTTTCAAATTGAAATTGCTCCGCCAAATGACGCAATCCGGCCACCATGCGACCCTTGGAATCTTCCACTTCGTCTAAGAGTGCTGAAAATTCTGTAAGGTCCCCTAACTCCAAACAATGCAGCAACCGCTCTCGGAATTCGGGCGACAGAAGCTCAAGGGATTCTTTGCTCAAATCCAAATCTGCCAAGTGATACCTCACATCCCCGTGTTCTTTTTGGGCGAATCGCACTCCGAGATGTTCCTGTAGACACTGAAATAGGGTATCTTGCTGGATCGGTTTCGTGATAAAGCCGTCGGCCCCTCCTCTTTCAACAAATTCCTGAACGTCGCCAAAAATATGCGCACTCACGATGATAATCGGAATCTGTCTCGCTGTTGACATCTGACGAATCGCTTGACTCACCCCCCTTCCATCTAAGTCGGGCATTTTCCAATCCAAGAGGAGTAGATCCGGGTTCCAAGTTCGAAAGACCGCTAAGGCATCCTGCCCCGATACGGCACACCGAATTTTAAACCCGGCTCCCTCAAGGAGTTGCGCGAGCACCTGCCGGTTATCCTCCACATCATCGGCGACCAGGACTTTAATCCGCCCCGCATCATCCTCCGATAATTTCCAGGCCTGTGTCGACTGTTTCCCCGTTCCATTCCCCGCATATCCTATGTGCATCGGCAAGATGACCTGAAACACCGTTCCCTGTCCTTCTTGACTCGTGACGGTAATTTCTCCCCCCAACAAATCAACATAGGCTTTGGTAATGGCCAT
Organism: Nitrospirales bacterium; assembly: GCA_965223495.1. Taxonomy (GTDB): domain Bacteria; phylum Nitrospirota; class Nitrospiria; order Nitrospirales; family UBA8639; genus Nitrospira_E. The sequence continues at coordinate 3,539,019 of OZ245001.1, forward strand.
CCCCAACCCGGTTCCCTCCTGCCGCTGCCGTCCGCTGCGCCCTTGTTGAAAAACGGCGAATACCTGAGAGGCTTCCTCGGGAGCAAACCCCACCCCGGTATCCGCGACTTCGAAAAAGACTGGAACCGTTTCACCCACCTTCTTTCCTTCCACCCCCTCACTCCAGGCCCGTACCACGATTTTCCCCATGTCCGTGAACTTCACCGCATTGCTCAGTAAATTGGACAAAATATCCCGCACTTTTATGGGGTCGGTTTCCACAAGCCGTGGTAGACTCTTCTCCCATTCCACCCGAAACTCGACCGATTTGGGATCCGTCCGTACTTGAAACAAACGTCGCATCTCTTCCAGCAACTCATACAAATCACAACTCGAGAGATTCACAGTGAGTTTGCCGGCTTCAATTTTGGCGACCTCCAGCAGATCATTGATCAGGGCCAAAAGATATTCTCCAGCCCGGTTGATCGTCCGCAGGTTTTGACGCTCTTGTCCTGTCAGGGAATCGCTCCGCTGTAACAGTTGGGAAAAACCCAGTATGGAATTCAGGGGAGTGCGTAATTCATGACTCATCGTGGCCAAAAAGAGGGATTTTGCCCGATTGGCCTGTTCGGCTTCTTCTTTGGCACGTTGAAGCTCCTGCGTGCGGTGGTCGATTCGGGCTTCCAGCTCTTCATTCAGGTCACGGACAGCCTGTTCCGCTATCTTTTGTTCGGTCAGGTCCAGCACGAAACAGATGACATCTTCCCGTTGTTCTGAAAACGCGGCCGCCCCTAATAACACCGGGACGTGTCGCCCCGTTCTATGAAGATAGACTTTTTCAAAGGGCTCAAATTTTCCCGTTTCATGCAGCATGCGAAGGGCTTTGGCATCCCGATCGGCATAACCGGGCGGAGTAATCGCCCGCCAATCGATCGGTAAATCATGTCGGGTATAACCCAACATCGCCAGGAACGCATCATTGGCCTCGTAGATTGATCCCGCCGTGTTCGCCAGTATCACGCCAAGCACATTGGAATCGATGAGTCGCCGAACTTTTTGTTCACTATCCTGTAACTCTTGGTAAAGGCGAGCATTTTCGAATGAAATCGCCGCTTGGGAAGCCAGGGCCTGCAAGACCGTGACCCGTTCCGGCGTAAAGGCCCCTTTCAGAAGATTATTTTCCAAATATAAAATCCCCGTTAGTTTTGTTTGGTGAAGAATGGGCAAACAAAACAGAGACTTGACTCCAGACCCTTGAACATGGGCATCCTTGGTATAGTCCCCCTCAGCCCTCGCATCGGCCAAAATCACTGGCTCTTTCGTACGCAAGACATATTGAACCACTCCCTGGCACATGGCGGAGAATTCTGTCATGGGAACGGCCCTCAGGACCGTTTTGGGATTTCGATTCTCATCCCCTTCCGCTTGAACGATGAATTGGCCCTCGCGGTCCAACACCAAAATTCCCCGTTGAGCCCCCGCATTTTCCAACACAAAACTGATCAGGCGATTGACTAGATTCCCAAAATCCATTTCCCCTGAAATCGCCTGCGTCGCTTGGACCAACGTCAGGGCATCCAGCGAGAGATCTTTACTGGTGGTCGTCTTAGGCGAGGCTGGTTTCCCTTGCGGTTTGAGCGTTCCGCCTTCGGAGACTTGCGCGCTGAGCCCAGGATCATCTTTGCTTAAGACCAAGCCTCGATACCGTTTCATCAGGTGCTGCGCTTTAGCGGAAGCCCCCCAGAGAGAATAGGCATAATAGGCATCCTGTAAGGATCGGATGGCAAATCGATTCCACCCCAGTTCCTGGTAGTATTCTCCTGCACGCTCACTGGCCAAGGCTTGGTTCCACAGATATTTGTGGGTCCGGGCTTCTTCGACAGCGCGTTCGTAAGAATCGGTGGCGGTGGCTACATCCCCATTCAGGCGTGCCCATTCGGCGCTGAGGAAAAGATATTGGTGAAGGAACGTTGAGGGGGAATGCTTGGCCCATCGTTTAAACCGGTCAAGAGTTGCTTTCATGAGCTCCTGATCTTTGGCCTGCGTTCCTGAATCACCCGTTTCCCAGCTCCGACAAATGGCCAAGGCCGAATGAAATTGAAAGAATCGCTCTTCCGGGGATCCTGTTGCTCCCATCTGATAAAGACTTCCAAGTTGTGCATACCGTCGCGCTCCCGAAACATCCCCATACCAATTGGCCAACGCCAAATGCGCAAATGCGTCAAAAAACGGCGTATAGAGATCATTGGCTTCCTGGGATTGTGCCAGTACCGCTTCTCGTTCTGGCCACTGTGACTCAAGAAGAACACCGGGATTTTCCATGGCATGTTGCAGGTTATGGATCATGGCCCGACTTGCATGAATGGCATGAACATAGTTCGGGGCAATGGTTGCCAAGGCTGGGAGGAAGGTGGCTATTTTTTCAGTAGCTTCGGAAATCGTTTGGGGCCCAAAAACCTGCGTCAACAAATAGGTTTCCAGGCAATACCCGGCCCACACATAGGTTCCAGTTTCTTTGCCGGAGTAATAGCCTTGCAATAACACCTCTCCGGCTTTCTGTAAGGGGGAAAAATGGAGATGGTTAAAACCGCCGACCAGGGTATTGATCATGGCCACGTATTCTTTCACGTGATACCGTTCACCGTTGAGCCGTAAAGCCAGATCCCCAAACTGTTTGGCATGCTCATAGTCTTCAGCTGCCGTGAGGAGGGTCAATGCCGCAAAGCTTGCCGCTCCCACCGAGGTCATGGGACAACTCCCATGTCGAATCGACAATTCCATCATATGGAGGGGAGCGATAAACATGATATTGGATCCAACATGATAACCGGTATCCATTAACCCTCGGAAAAATTTCATCGCCATGAGCCTCTGAGGATCCTCCATTTCCGGAAGATCCAAAAATGCTTGGATGTCAAAGGCCAGGATGGTTTCCTTGGAACGGCTAATCGCTTCGGTTAACTCTTCTTCATCGGGATAGGGGGACAATACGAAACCCATCTCAGATAAGGCCGTGAGCGCGGTCTCCAATGCGGTGGAGAGATTATTTTTGGTTCGGTGCAAGCTTACTTGAAAGTCCCGAATTCGGTAACGCTCCATCGGTGTCCTCGCCCGCTCGAGTGCCACCTCAAACGTCGCCAAGGCTTCATCCCATTGCGAATTCAGAAATTGGAGTTCCCCGAGTTCCAGCTGGCCCTCAAACCTGCGATCATAATCCTGGGTCCACCCATCTGAAGGTAAGCATTCCAATCCCACGTTTATATAGTTGAGGGCCGCTTGGTAAGCCGAAGCTTCTTTGGCCTTTCGGGCCGCTTGCAAATTCAGATTAGCCAATTGATCTCGTTCCTGAGAGTTAGAGAGCTTTCCCCGCCCCCAATTCAGATGACTGACGACATCGAAGAGATGTTCCTTAATTTGGTTTTCCCCATAATTGTTCAGCAAGTGTCGACCAATGTGGAGATGGATGGTTGGGACCTTTTCCCGGGGAATCAAGTCATAGGCCGCTTGTTGAACACGATCATGGCGAAAGGCCAGGGAAACATTCGAACCAGGCTGTTCCATTTTCGCATCCCATCGATAAACAGGGCCCAAAGGACGGACCAGATCCTGTTCAATAGCCGGCCACAGTCGTTCCATCGTTTGCTTTGGAGAACATTCTCCAATCACGGCCAAGGTGCGGAGATCAAAGGTATGGCCAATCGCTGCGGCCAACCCTAGGGTCTCCTGAATCGGTGCTTCAAACATTCCTAAAACACTCATTAAGAGATCGATGACATTTTCGGTGACACCCATCGCCGCAATCCGCTTTTGATCCCATTGCCATTTTTTTCGTGTATGGTCGAAAGTGATAGCTTGATCCCGATACAGGGTATCCAAAAAGAAATTAACGAAGAAGGGATTGCCCGCCGTCTTGGCGTGAATGAGTTCCGCCAGTTTTTGTGTGGGCTTTTTAGAGGATAAAAACGCATCGGTGATGAGTTGAAAGATATGGTTTGGTTCCAACGGCTGAAGAACCAGATAATGAATGGGCCGGTTGGCTTCTATATCGTTGAGGGTTTTTCTGAGTAAATGGGAGTCGTCGACTTCGTTGTCCCGGTAACCCCCGATAATGAAGAGATAGCGTTTTTGCTCACGTTTCATGATTTGGGCCAGGAGGTCTAATGTCGAAGCATCCGCCCATTGCAAGTCATCCAGGAACAGCACCAACGGGTGGTCGGCCCGGCAAAAGATTTCGATAAAATCTTGGAAGGTGGCCATGAACCGATTTTTGTTCTCCTCAGCTCCTAACATTGGAACCGGGGGCTGTGGGCCAATCAGCAAATGAAGGTCAGGAAGGACATCCAGGATGACTTGTCCATTCTCCCCGACCGCCTCTAGGATCTGTGTCTTCCATCCTGCTACTCGATTGGGAGGCTCGGTTAGCAATTGATGAATAAGACTTTGGAAGGCTTGAATCAGGGCAGAATACGGTACCTGCCGTTGGAATTGATCAAACTTCCCCCCGATAAAATACCCTCGTTCACGGACGAGCGGCTTATGGATCTCGCGGATTAAGGCTGACTTGCCGATTCCAGACCGTCCCGTCACCATCAACATGGTCAGAGCCCCTTCAGAAACCTTGGCGAACGCCTGAAACAGTGTCTGCAATTCCAGGTCTCGGCCATACAGGCGTTCGGGGAGTTGAAAGCGATTTGATCGATCCGCTCGTGCCAAGGGGAACCTTTTTATCTCTCCTTCGCGCGTTAACTGTCTTTGAGCTTCTTCGAGATCTGCCTGTACCCCTTGAGCACTTTGGTACCGGTCTTCAGCAGACTTGGCCATCAATTTGAGGATGAGATCGCTCAACACTTTGGGGACGGAGGCATTTCGATATTGCGGAGGCTCAGGAGTCTTCGCAATATGACAATGGATTACGTTCATGGGTTCTTCCGCTGTAAAGGGCAGACTTCCTGTTACCATTTCATAGAGCATCACCCCCAATGAATATAAATCGGCACGATAATCCACCGAGCGATTCATTCTCCCCGTTTGTTCGGGTGAGATATAGGCCAGCGTCCCTGGCAAATAGGTTGGATCCGCAAGGGCGGGCGTTTGTCTGGTGATTTGCGTGGAGAGGCCAAAGTCAATCACCTTTAACACTTGAGTGTGGGGATTCACGATCACATTCGCCATACTCAGATCTTTATGGATAATTCCGGCCTCATGAATCCCGGCCAGAGCCTCGCAGAGTTGGATGCCCCATGTCAGGGCCTGTTTGAGTGTAAAGGTGTGCTTCTGTTTCCATTCGGATAGGGTAGTTCCACCCACATCTTCCACGATAAGAGCCAGTGAATTTTGGACGGGTTGCAGATCATAGACCTTGATCACCCCATCCAAAGAAAGGTCTTTCAAAATCTCATATTCTTGGTGATACCGGTTACGAGATTCTGGAGTTGGGAAATCTTCTTTGAGGATTTTGAGAACGACAGGAAAGGCATCGGAAACCCGATGGCCACGATAAATTAAGGAATTCGCACTTTCGTAAATTTTCTTCGTGAGGGTATACCCTGGGATGGATTCGGTGAGGGGCATGGATATCCTTAGGAATGTGATCCTAGAATGGATACAGGGTACTCGGTCACTGGGGAGACAACCAGAAATCTTGGGCTTCGAATAAAGTGGGAACACCAGACCCACTTCATCTCATCTGCCCGAGGACACCTCGAATTCCTTTTATGCATTCTACCCCAGTCCCCAGGTTAAGGCTTTATTACAGGGATGGCTTTCGAAACTTTCCTCCTCAACGTTATCCTGTACATCACAAGAGTTTTATGACGAATCGTGTTTTCTCTAAAACATCCTTCGTGCCCTCTACGGGATATCGGCCCACCCAGTCTTTTTGCTTAAACCGGTGATGCTGCGTCTCACACGCATCCTTTCCGTTCCTTCCTATTAAGGAGGACCTTAAATATCGGTCATTTTGCGATGATCATGCCCTTCGAGGCTTAACAGTTGAACCACCGATTTCCGGTTTTTCGCTAAGTAAAAATTCCGCAACCATTACTTTGGGAGACCTATGATTTTGGATATGCCCTAAATATCGCCCATAATACAAAAAATGGGATCAAATAGGTATCCATTCCCTTAGGGCTGGTATATTCCCCCGTAGATCTAGAAATTCGGTGTGACAGAAGTCCATGTCTCCTCCGCGAATGACTCCGGGGGTCCCTTCCCCCCCATCTGCACCATTTCCCCTAACCTTCCATTCCTCTCTCCAATGTCGGTAAGATATATTCATGCCGTTGGGTGATCGTCCTAAAGATTTATTACCTGGGAAGAGGGGACTTTGTTTCCTCGCATTCACCCTGCTCTCCCTTTGCTGTTTTGGGAGTACCGGATGGCCCCAGGAGAGATACCCCCTCCCTACCCTTACCTTTTCAACGTTCCCCAGAGAGGCTTTTTCTCCTTCACCATGGCCTACCGCCATGAATAGTTCCCCTTTCTCTTCCATTCAGCCACGGCCCAAGCTTCCCATGGAACCGGAGGAATTCGATCCACGAGAGGTAAAAGCCTATTACGACTGGAGAAACGATATGTTTTTTCGAGAGTTTGATCTCACAGGTTCTGGAACGGTCAATTTCATGACGGCCCGCCGAACTTATAAGGTCTGGCTGGATGCCTTTGGCACACCCGTGGTGCTCACCATGGCCAATCCGGTGTTTTATTGGATTGATTTAAATGGCAATGGGAAATTTGAGCAAGAGAAAGGCGAGATGTTTAAAGACTCCTATGAGGATGGAGTGACAGGAAATGAAGAACCCTATGACAGCAGCGATCTCCAACAACGGGCTAGCCCTATCCCCCAATGGAAAGCCCCCTCCCCATAACAGATTTTCAAAAATGATTAAAGGTGTCAGGAACCTTTTTCGAATACTTCAACATAAGTTAACGTGAAATTCCGGTAAGCCACATTGGCATTAAATGAAAAAATTTACCCAATAACAAAGAGTTTAAAATTGATTTTTTCTTTGGTCACCCCCGATATCGTTCAATGACATCACAAAGATCTCCCGCCAAACTCCCAACGATTTTTACTCATTGGAAAAAGCAAAATTAGCGGTCAACATTCCCCCGGGCGTTATTTCCACCTGTTGCTCTTGCAACCCCAGAATGGGGTGCCACACCCGGAGGGTGTAGCGCCCCACGGGAATTTGATCTATGGCAAATTGTCCGTTTTGATCCGTGATCGCGTAATAGGGATTCTGCACAACGTATAACCAATTCTGCATAAAATCGTGCCGGTTGCACAGCATTCGGACCACCCGACTGTCCTTGAGTTTTCCTGAGGAAAAGGTCCGATCAATCTCTGCTTCCGGATGAATATCCAAGTTATGAACCGTTCGAAGAATATTTCCCTTCATATCTCGAGACATGAAAGTATGAAGGGTGTGCTTCATGGAATCGTCATTACGAAAATGAATGGCTTCATCCGCAGCCACCACGCCCGTAAAAGGACCAAAATTACACCCTTTGGTCTTGACCTCCAGCCCCAACGCGTCTCCACCCAAATACCGAAATTCCCCTTCTCCTGGCGCATTGCCGGTATACGCCTGGGCGGGAAAGGGTTTCCCCGCCGGGATTCCTTCTAAGGCCACGACGACACCACGGAGATTTCCTCCGGAACTTTCCACTTTTTGCAGACTCCGTTCTTTCCCACACACTTCAGGATTCTTCTCCACGGTAAACCGCAACGGCTCCGGAGGAATGCCCTGGAGATTGACCGTCCCATGAATGGTCCCACCATTTTGAACAGGACTGACTTCATAGGCTTGAGCCAGCCCTCCCCACATTCCCAAAGCCCATCCCAGTATAGTTCCTAGTATGATGACCCTACCCATAACCCATCTCCTTTTTTCGACAATCGCCATGGGGAAGAACACATTTACCTTATGATTCTCTAGCGTTATTGGTTAATAAATGATCTGCCATCCCAACCAAGCGGAATACAACTGCCGTAATTGTGGACCGTCTAGGTTTTGATACACCGGGATGCCCACTTCAACGTTGACATGATTTTCCAGTCCCATGACCTCTGGGAACAACACATTCAGCCCCGCTAAGATATCCAACCGTCTCCCCGCTCGAAGGTCGGGTTCGGCAGTGGGAACGAGCGGTGCACCATTGGGTGCTCGTGTGGCCAATTGTCCGTCTCTGCCTTCGATATCGAACCACTGTTTCCATAATACGCGTAGTGAATTACTGACCCACCGCCCCCATTTGTAGGCCCCCCATGCCGTGAATTGATAGGCATCACCGAGAGCGTACCCTCGATCGTTTTTCCCGATTCGGACCGTTCCCAACCCTTGAACTCCCCAAGACGCACTCTCGGAATTTCCCGCATACGTCAGTCCTGGCAAGAAATCTACCGTGCCTGACCCCAATCGCATTGGATAGGGCAGGAGTGAATTTTTACCCAAAGGCGTGTGGTCTCGGGGAGCGATATCCCCGGTGGGTAACGAGAGCCCCGTGTTGAAATGAAATCGGTGAGAGCCAATACTGGGGGTTTCAAACGCATAGAGTCGCCAAAGGGCCACCACTTTGGCGTCCCCAAACCCACTCGATTCGGTCGTAAATTTGACTCCCATTCTATTCCTATGATCCATGGACTTGATCACGTAGGGCAGCATGGCCATCACCGTGACGGTATCCGTTAACCCATACATCGCACTGAACATATGCATCCGGGTGGTCATCTCAGTCGGGGTAATCACGAAATCATCCAACACGTCGTTGTTCGAAACATTGTCGGTCCCATCCCGGTTTTTATCCATGAACATGGCCATGTACCGGTAGGTAAACATGAACTCCCCTTTATTATGGGTGTGATCCCCCATCACCCCGATCGGCCCGTGCGAATCCGGTCGCTCGGCCTGGTAAAAATTCCCAATCACCAGCCGTTCCCCTTTATTAGAGGCCCGTTGGCCCATACTTTCTTCAAAGCCCCCAAATGCCCCATCCAACAGAGCCCCATAAGCTTGGGGTTCTGACAATCCAACCCCTACCATTCCTGCCAACAGCACAATTAAAACATAAGATCGATAATGCGTGAACAATCTAACTATTTTGCAATCCATCCAAACTTCTCCTTCATTCTTCCCTCACGAATTACTCACACGCTGATGAATTCATGAAAAATGAGCTTCCCTCCGACCAAGGAAAAAGATTAAACAATTCCCTCACGTGACTCTTAGGACTCTTTACCTACGGCCTATTCCCAAATCATTTGGAAGACGGCCACCGGCAAATTCCTAAAAGGAACGGAGAAACCTACGAAAAGGAAATACGGTTAAACCAAATCGGGAGGAGCACGAGAAGAGGGAGAAAAGAGTGTGGGGATTGAAGGTTCCGTGACGGACTCATTTAGGATCCCCAACTTGGACAACACAGGGGCCGCCACCATGATGACAGGACCTTCCAGCCCCTGCCCCGCAGCACAGAACCAGGAGCAGATGTTGGTCGCGTGAGTGGCAGTTTGATGATGAGAATGATGCGAAATATGCTCAACAGCTTGAAAGGAAAATACCTCCCCTACAAAGAGGAAGCAGAAGGCCAAGCCCAGAGCTTGGTATGTCGAGCGAAATCGCACCATAAACTTTCGACCGATTGAACGGAAGGGCAGATTCTAGAGCTTCAGACTTGGAACGTCAATAATAAACTCTATCAAATTTCCCCATTAAAATCAGGGGAATTCCAAATTTTTGGGCTAGGATTTTCTAGGCACCATGACTTTCCGTTTTTTTATCCCACTAGAAATTGCCCTGGTAGGAGCTTCACCGGGAAAAGGTAGCTGGCTTTCCTCCCTAGTCCACTCCCCAAACTTTTATCGGAATGGTATCTTAATTAATAATAGAAAGGACTTCCGAATGGATCCCCGACACGAAACACACAAGTCTTCCCCTGCTTCATCCTCCCCGAAGAACCAGCCTGAGAACTTGCCCATTTCTGAGAAACCACGGATCCAGACCCAAATTCACCGACGAAAAAAAGCCAAGGCCGTTCCCCCGCTCCATGATGAATGGGATTCCCAATCTCCTGATCCCCCTCAGCTCAAAACCTCCAATGCTCACATGAAAAAAAAATAAGGAACAAAGTTGAACTAAGGGGTTATCATTTACCCAATTTCCTAAAATCCCAATCATCTCCTCTCTATATAACATTTTAATCTTAATCAATTTTCACTATCACGTATAAACACCTAGATTTGTTTAGCTCCTGAATAGACCTATCAGCAGTTAGGTCTTTCGTTGCATTGATTCGTAAAATTTTTCAGTGCTACCATGCGGGGTTCTCAGTAAGATTGTGAATTTTTACCTCTTTTTTGGAGGTCCCCAGGTGGCAGGGTCTGACCTTCTCTTAGACTATCTAACAAAATTCTTCCCTATCCTCCTGTTTATTGGCATTGCCATGGGATTTGGATTGGTAACCCTGGCCCTTTCCTATCTCCTTCAACCCAAATATCCAGAATACGAAAAACTGACGACCTATGAATGCGGATCCGAGCCCTTTTCCGATTCCCGAATGCCCTTCCCGGTCCGCTACTATGTGATTGCCATGCTATTCGTCATTTTTGATATCGAAGTCATCTTTCTCTATCCTTGGGCCATCACCTTTAAACAGTTAGGCGTGATTGGGTTTATCGAAATGATGATCTTTATCGGGCTGTTTGTCGTGGCCTACGTCTACGCCTGGCGCAAAGGAGCCTTGGAATGGGATTAGTCCAAATTGGCCCTCCACAAAAAGACGGGGACCTTGGCATTATGACTCTGAGCTTGGAAAAAGCCGTGAATTGGGCCAGAAAAGGGTCTCTTTGGCCGATGACATTTGGTTTAGCTTGCTGCGCCATTGAAATGATCGCTGCGGTTTCTTCCCGTTATGACATTGACCGGTATGGCGCCGGGGTATTCCGGGCTTCCCCCAGGCAATCTGATTTGATGATTGTGGCGGGGACGGTGTGCCGGCGTATGGCTCCCGTGATTCGTAAAATATACGACCAGATGCCTGAGCCCAAATATGTGATTTCTATGGGATCTTGTGCGACGTCAGGGAATATTTACGATAGTTATAGTGTGGTCCAAGGGGTAGACCGTTTTGTCCCAGTCGACATTTACGTTCCCGGCTGTCCCCCAACCCCCGAAGCTTTGTTCGACGGTATTTTGAAACTCCAAGACCGAATCATGCAAAAACGGGTGTTTACCAAACAGCCCGAACAAGTCAAAATTTGAGGACGAATGGATATGGATCAACAACCCAGGAGGTTTCCGATGAAATCTTTCGCGACGATGATCCCCCTCAGTCTCTTCACAATGATTTCGACCTTGGCATTTGGCGGGGAAATGGAATTGCCACCCATTGAAGGCAGTCCAGCTTTACAGGCTATGAAATCACTGGCTGGTTCATGGGAAGGCACCCATGTCATGGACGGAAAAGAAATTCCGGCGACCGTGGAATATAAAGTCTCGTCCAACGGCAGTTCGGTGGTCGAGACCCATTTTCCGGGGACTCCCCATGAAATGATTACCGTGTACCACGATAAAGGTGACAAACTCGCCATGACCCACTATTGTTCGGTCGGCAACCAACCCCAATTCGATTTAGTACACATGGAGGGGAATGCCTTAACCTTCTCTCTGTCTTCCTCGAATCCTTCTTCCCTCGGGGAAGAAGGACATATGCATGACCTGATACTCACCATGCCTGACTCTGATCATTTACAACAGGAATGGACATTTTATGATAAAGGTCAATCAGGGGGGAGTACGACCTTTACGTTGGTACGAGTCCGATAGCATGATTCCGGCGACATTGACCAGATTGAGGAATTATTGATTTCGTGCACCCCATTGCTGAAAAAGTTCAAAACCGGTTTCCCGAGGGGGTTGTTCAATCCCAAGAATGGCGTGGAGACTTGGCCATAACCGTGAAAAGGGACGCCCTGCACGACGTGTGCGCGTACCTTCGACATGATCCCGAGATGGATTGTGATTACATGGTCCACGTCAGCTCAGTGGATTGGCCGGATGACCCGGAGCGATTTGAGGTGGTGTATGAAGTGTATTCCGTTCGCCATCGCCATAGGGTTCGAGTGAAAACGCGCGTCCCGGAACAGGATTGCCGGGTTGATTCGATGACCGATCTGTGGATGGGTGCGGATTTTATGGAGCGAGAAGTGTTTGACATGATGGGAATCCGGTTTAACAACCATCCCGACCTTCGCCGAATTTTGATGCCAGATGACTATTCAGAGGGGTACCCCCTTCGAAAAGATTTCCCGGTACAAGGAAAAGGGTGGCGGGATACGTTTGACTTCTTAAACGACCCCAATTAATGGCTGAGCATGAAACTCGAAGACCAACGGACAACCGTCTATAAAGTCGACCCGAATCATCCGGAGACCACCGACCTCCCCACTCTTCGGACCGAAGAGCTGCTCCTCAATATGGGGCCGCAACACCCGGCTACCCATGGGGTGTTAAAGGTCATCATGGAACTCGAAGGCGAACGACTCGTTAAATCTACCCCCGTCTTAGGTTATCTTCATCGAGGCGTCGAAAAACTGGCTGAAGACGGCACGTACCATCAGTTCATCCCCCATACCGATCGGCTGGATTATATATGCGCGATGTACAACAACTTCGCCTATTGCCGTGCCGTCGAAAAGCTCATGGACATCACCGTTCCCGAACGCGCCGAATATCTTCGAACCATCGTCGCTGAAGTGCAGCGCATTATCGGTCATTTGTTTTGGTTGGGCACCCAGGCCTTAGATATCGGCGCCATGACCGTCTTCTTTTACACCTTTCGAGATCGGGAAATTTTGTTGGATTGGTTTGACGAACTCTGTGGCGCACGACTCACCACCAGTTGGTACCGAATTGGTGGCGTCGAGCGTGATTTCGACGATTCTTTGATAGACAAAATTAAACGATTCTTAGACTATTTCCCGCCGAAGATTGACGAATATGTGGTGTTTCTTGAAAAAAATCGAGTGTGGCTTGCGAGAACGCGCGGGGTGGCCGTTATTTCGGCCGAAGATGCCCTCAGCTTTGGCTTAAGTGGACCCACCTTACGGGGTTCCGGCGTAGATTACGACCTTCGCAAGTACGAGCCCTATAGCGCCTATCCTCGATGTGAATTCAGTGTTCCCGTCGGGAAAAATGGCGACACCTATGATCGATATTGGATTCGGATTGAAGAATTTCGGGAAAGCATCAAAATCATCAAGCAATGCCTGGAGCAAATACAACCAGGGCCTATTATGGCGGAAGTACCCAGCGTCACGTTGCCCCCAAAAGATCGCGTCTTCACCAATTTGGAGTCGATGATTCAGCAGTTCAAATTATTTTCCCAAGGCTTTGATGCTCCTGCTGGGGAAATCTATTGCGGGACTGAAGCCCATAAAGGCGAGCTGGGATTCTATATCGTGAGTACAGGAGGGGGAAATCCGTATCGCTTAAAAATCCGCTCACCATCCTTTATTCACATGGGGGCCTTTGATTATATGTCGAAAGGCTATATGATCGCCGACGCCGTCACAATTTTCGGAAGCTATGACATCGTCATGGGAGAATGCGATCGGTAAAGTAAGGAATGCGTAATTTTTTGAGATACAAAGACGTGAGGAGTATGGGGTTATGGGGTTAAAACCAGTCACCACACCTGACGTTGAAGCCGAAACCATTGAATTAACCATGGATGGAGAAACCATCCAAGCGAAAGCTGGCGTTTCGCTCTATGATGTCGTTTCGAGTACCGGCAAAATCGTGCCGGCGATGTGCTACCACTATACCTTCGATCCCTTTGGCTCTTGCGGAATGTGCCTGGTCATGCAGGAGGGGAAAAAAGCCCCGGTACGGTCCTGTACCGCCAAAGCCACGGCGGGCATGGTTATTCGAACCGATGGAGAAGACCTCTTTTTAGCCCGGAAAAAAGCCGTGGAAAAGCATTTGTCCGTGCATCCCCTGGATTGCCCGGTTTGTGATGCCGACGGACATTGTGAATTACAGGACATGGCTTTTCATCATGGGGTGACCAATTTAGCCAACGCCAAACAAAAAAATATTCCTGAAGATACCCGAAGCCTGGTGTTGGACTTCAACATGAACCGCTGCATTGCCTGCGGGGAATGCATCAATATCTGCAAGGATGTCCAACGAATCGATGCTCTGCAATTCATGAAAAAAGGCGGGTTTACGCAAGTCGTCGCCAAAGGTGACCAGCCATTGGATTGTGAGTTTTGCGGAGATTGCTTGGCCGTCTGCCCGGTCGGGGCTATCACGAATAAGTTTTCCAAATACGCCTATAAACCTTGGCAACTCAAGAAAACGACCACGACATGCAATTATTGCGGAGACGGTTGCCAAATTTACGTGGAAACCAAAGACACCGAGGTGGTTCGGGTGACCTCACCACTCTCCTGGAAGAATAAATGGGGAGATCGGTCGGATACCGTCAACGGACATGATGGCTTGTGCGTACGCGGCCGGTTCGGCTTTCAATTCATCGATAGCTCTGCGCGGCTGACGACACCCCTGATCCGAACCGATGCCGGCTTACAGCCCACCACCTGGATCGACGCCCTTGACTCCGCTGCCGGTCGTTTAGCCTCGATTAAAGCCCAATACGGGGCCCAAGCCATTGGCGGGTTGATTACCGCCCGCTGTTCGAACGAAGACCTCTATGTCTTCCAAAAATTTATGCGGACCGTCATCGGGACCAATAACCTGGACAGCAGTGCTCGCTATGGGTACCTGAATTTTGTTCAGGCTATGGGGAAATCTCTTGGCCTCCATCGCATGATGAATTCTTCGGAGGATATTAATAAGGCCAAAGCCCTTTTAATCGTCGGTGCGAACATTACCGAGACCAATCCGGTGGCCAGCCTGCGGGTCAAATCTGCCATCAGTTTATACAAAGCTCAAGCCATTGTAGTCGATTCGGCCCAGAGCAATATCGCGAAATTGGCCTCACATCCCACCATGGTCAACCCTGGCACCGAAGGCCAATACATTCAAGGGTTGGTTAAATCGGTGATTGACCAGGATTTAATCGATGAAGAAGCCACTACCGCTTACCCCGAAGCCCTTTCGGCCTTAAAACAGGCTTCTCGTAACCTGTCTCTTCAGGACCTCGCTCAGCAAACCGGCGTGGATCTTGACCAATTCCACGAAGCGGCTCGCATTTTTGCCGAAGCCCCCCGCTCCATCATTATTTGTGGGGAAGGCATCCTTCGACAGGTGGATGGGTATCACCATATGCTCCACCTGATTGATTTGGCTTGGATTACCGGGAAACTCAATCGCCCGGGGTGCGGCATCAATACCTTTATCGAGGAAGCCAACGAACAAGGGGCGATTGATATGGGGGTGGCACCTGAATTCCTTCCTGGCCCCGCACCCTATTCCCATTCCAAAACCCAGGAAACCCTAACCCAGGCCTGGGGAGCCCCCCTGCCGGACTCTACTCCGAATACCCATTTGATAGATATTCTTGACCGATGTCGAAGCGGCCAAATAAAAGCGCTCTATGTGGTAGGGGAAAATCCTTTGGAGACTCTTCCAGCTTCCTGCCAGGTGAAAGACGCTTTAGCCAACCTCGACCTTCTGATTTGCCAAGATCCCTTTCTCACGGAATTAGGCAAGATGGCCCATATCGTCTTTCCGGCCTCTACATTTGCTGAAAAAGATGGAACGGTGACCAACCAAGAGGGAAAAGTCCAATTTCTTCGACCTGCCTTAGATTCGCTGGGGGACAGTACGTTAGATTGGCACATCATGGTGGGAATGGCTAATGAGTTGGGATTCCCCATGACGTTCGAGACCACCCAGGACATTCAACAAGAAATTCGTAAGGTCATGCCGGGGTATTATAACCTGGGGCAGTCCACCCAACCCAAGCCTGACCTTTCCACATATTTTTCGAAAGCCTATGCCCAGGAAATTGGGGCACGGTATGCCAACAAAGCCCCATCCATAGGGCAACGCCCCTTTGGTTTACGCTTGATACAACTCATCTACCATTCAGGAAAACTGTCCACACAAGCTTCGGGGTTGATGGATATATCCCCAAATTCCAAGCATTTGCGGATGGGTTCCGAAGACTTGAAAAACCTTGGGCTTTCTTCCGGAGACCGTATCCGCATCACGTCTGACCAAGGCATCTTGGAGATGACCGTAACCGAAGATACGTCTTTAATGCCTGGGACCTGTACGGTTCCCGAACACTTTAATGACCCTCCGGTGAAAGACTTGATGCCCTGTCAGGTAGATCCGGTGACCGGGGTCCCTTATTTTAAATTGGCCTATGTCACCATCGAAAAGGCTTAAACCCATGGTAATGCTGAGAATCCTATGAGCAGCTCGACCTCAACCAAAAAATTTTTTGATGCGGTTTTGTTCCGGGAAATTTGGCAGGCGATGAAGGTGACCCTTAAGCATCTCTTGCATCGCCCCATGACATTTCAATATCCCCGCGAAAAGCGAACCATCCCCGACACCCATCGGGGGGCCCTCTGCCTTCTTCGCTATGATGACGGGAAGGAACGGTGTGTCGGCTGTGATCTCTGCGAAGCCGCCTGCCCCTCCCGATGTATAAAAGTGATCAGCGAAGAAGACAAATCCCTTCCTCTCCAACGGTATGCGACAGAATTTTATATTGATATCACCAAATGTGTGTTCTGCGGTTACTGCGTGGAAGCCTGTCCCGTCAACGCCCTGGCGATGACGAAAGTATATGAGTTTTCGACGCATGATAAGCGAACGCTCCTCTTTGATAAAGAACGGTTGTATCAAATCGGAGAACGGCATTTGGATGATGCCAAAAAATATTTATATGCCCATAACCAGGAGAAGGAAGGCGAGGAAAGCCACGCCTACCGTTACCACTTTCCCGTGTCGATCCAAAACGTCCAAGACTCGTAACTCCCAATTATGATGTGGCTTCTTTTTATCTACTTTGCCACGGTGAGTGTCGTGGCAGGGATGCTGACTGTAGTGCTGAGGAATCCTGTGCACTGCGGGTTAGCCCTTCTCACCCTCCTGTTGCACGTGGCCGGCCTTTTTGTCCTCTTGAATGCCGAATTTTTATTCGCGGTACAAATTATCGTCTATGCAGGGGCCATCTTGGTGCTATATCTTTTTGTCCTGATGTTGCTCAATCTCAAAACGGAGGAACAGCATCTACATAAAAAGTTCGCCTTTTTGTTGTTTGCGGGGATGGGGATCTTCGGGGAGTTACTCATTCTCTTATTACAGTCCCCCTACGCCGGAATCGTCGGGACGGCGACCCCAGATGTGATCTTAGAAACGGGTCCCAGTCACGCCGTGGGCATAACCATGTTTAGCGACTACCTTTTATTATTTGAAATTATCGGAATTTTCCTCCTTGGGGCGATCATTGGGGCCATCGTGTTGGCCAAAACCCCGGTGAACCTGGAGCCCCCCGAAGCCGGAAATTCTTCTACACCTTCATGACTCTTTACCTATGATTCCTTTATCTGCCTATGTGGCCATCAGCGCTATTTTGTTCATGACCGGGTTGATCGGTGTGTTAATACGCCGAAATTTCATCATCGTCCTCATGTGCGTGGAGATCATGTTAAACGCCGCCAACATTAATTTAGTGGCCTTTTCTCATTATTTGCATTCCATGGCAGGTCAGATGGCCGCCTTGTTCATCATAGCCGTCGCTGCCGCAGAAGCGGCGGTGGGGTTGGCCATCATTATCGTGGTGTTTCGCGGCAAAATTGCCACCAACGTGGATCAAATCAATATCTTAAAGTGGTAACGTGTTTGACCTGCTAGTTCTCCTCATTCCGCTTTTTCCGTTATTAGCCGTCTTGGCCAATGGGTTTTTCGGCCATCGGTACTCCCCTGACTTGGCGGGAAGACTGGCCTTTGGGTCTGTCGGTCTTTCCTTTTTGTGTACATTAGGCGTCTTTGGATCCGTCCTCGGAAATCCCGAACCGCGGGAAGTGGTTGCCTATTCCTGGATATTTGGGGGGAACCTGTCCATCAATTTGGCCTTTCTTATCGACCCCCTCACCACCATCATGCTGCTCGTGGTCACTGGGGTTGGATTCCTGATTCATATCTACTCAGTCGGGTATATGCATGGAGAAGAAGGGTTTACGAGGTTTTTCACCTACATGAACCTCTTTATGGTCTCCATGCTGTTGCTCGTCATGGGTAACAATTACGTGGTGTTGTTCATCGGGTGGGAAGGAGTCGGACTCTGCTCGTATTTACTGATCGGGTATTACTACGAAAAAATATCGGCGGGGAAAGCAGCGACCAAAGCCTTTGTGGTGAACCGCATCGGGGATGCGGGGTTTCTCATCGCCGTCTTTCTTATTTTCTCTCATTTCGGATCCCTCGACTATACTACCGTCCTCTCTCAAAGCTCCTCTCTTTCCACTGAGATGGCCACTGCTATCACCATTTGCTTGCTCATTGGCGCCTTTGGGAAATCCGCCCAACTTCCCCTCTACACCTGGTTGCCTGATGCGATGGAAGGCCCCACACCGGTCAGCGCCCTCATTCATGCCGCGACCATGGTCACGGCGGGCGTGTATATGGTCGTTCGCAATCATGTGTTGTTCGACATGGCTCCTATAGCCTTGGCTACCGTGGGCATCATTGGAGGAGTCACCGCTTTGTTTGCCGCGACAATCGGTTTGGTTCAGAACGATATTAAGCGAGTCTTAGCCTATTCCACGGTGAGTCAATTGGGCTACATGTTCCTGGCCTGTGGGGTGGGAGCCTATACCGCAGCGATTTTTCATTTAGTGACGCACGCCTTCTTTAAAGCCTTGCTCTTTTTGTCGGCTGGGGCCGTCATTCACTCGCTGGCCGGTGAACAGGACATTCGCAAGATGGGCGGGCTTCACGACAAAATCCCGACCACTTACAAGGTCTTCCTCATTGGGACCCTTGCGATAGCTGGCATTCCGCCTTTAGCAGGATTTTGGAGTAAAGATGAAATCATGGCCCATGCCTTTGTCCACGGCTATTATCATTTATACCTTCTCGCTGCCATTGGTGCCTTTTTGACGAGTTTTTATATGTTCCGATTGACCTATCTCACCTTTTACGGGGAATCTCGAGTCGAACCCCACGTGGCCAAACATATCCATGAATCACCACCCATCATGATGCGCCCCCTCCTCCTCTTGGCGGGCCTTGCCGTAGTGGGAGGATTTCTCGGCGTCCCACCCGAGCACGGATGGTTTCACGGATTTTTGCACGACGTGGCCACCCCACTGGGAGCCGAACCTCATGAAGTCAGCCTGGGCATGCTCTTGGGCTTAATGGTTGTCGCCGTGGCCATTGCCTTGGGGGGCTGGGGGTTAGCCCATTACATGTATGCTATTCGGCCACAAATGGCTAATGAATGGGCTGAAAAATCCCCGCAGGCCTATACCACCCTGTTAAACAAGTATTACGTGGATGAACTGTACGACAAACTATTTGTCGAACCCTGCAAACGATTGGGCGAGGTATGGGATTGGATTGATCGGAAAATCTTGGACCGTCTCGTCGTGGGAGTTGGTAAAGGTACCGATCTCAGCGCGGAAGGGATTACCTGGGTGGAAAAACATGTCATTTACGCCGGGCTGAATATTGTGGGGTATGGCAACCACCTGGCAGCCTGGGCGTGGCGGAAATTACAGAGTGGAATGGTCCACCATTATGCGGCCATTATTGTCATCGGACTAGCCGTGCTCATTCACCTCGTCATCCTCTGGTATGCCGGGTCAACTTCGGCGAGTTCAAGTTTGTACTAGCATCAAATTATGCAAGAAGAATTAACATTCGGGTTGCCGATCCTGTCTCTCCTGACCTTTTTACCCCTGGTGGGCGCCTTGGCCATTTGGGGCTTGAAAGACCAGGACCTTATCAAGAAAGGCACCCTGGGCATAGCGAGTCTGGAGTTGCTTCTGGCTTCGATCATGCTACTGCGTTTTGTCCCCGACACAGCGGCCATGCAATTTGTCGAACACCATGAATGGATTCCCTTCCTCGGAATCAGCTATCACCTCGCGGTGGATGGGATCAGCGTCCTCTTTGTAGGTCTCACGGCCTTTCTCACCGTTCTCCTAGTCCTTTATGCCTGGGACACAGTTTCTCTCCGCCCCAAGGCATTTTTCATGAGTATTTTGGCCATGGAAACGACGGTAATGGGAATTTTCGTTTCCATCGATCTCATCATGTTCTTCGTGTTTTGGGAGCTCATGCTCATCCCCAGTTATTTCTTGATTAAACTGTGGGGACCAGGAGAACTCCGTCATTATGCGGCTCTAAAGTATGTGCTTTATACCCTGCTCGGCAGTGTTTTCATGCTGGTGGGATTTTGCTTGCTCAGCCTGAATTATTTTGAGGCCAAGCAAGTGTACAGTTTTGATTTTGTCGATTTGCTTTCTGTCCCCATTCCCCTGAGCCAACAGCTGCTTATCTTTTGGTTTATCTTTCTCGGCTTGGCCTTTAAGACACCCATTCTTCCGTTTCACTCCTGGCTTCCAGATGCCTTGGTTGAAGGACCAATCGCCATGTCGGTCATTCTGGCCGGGATAAAAATGGGCACCTATGGGTTCTTGCGGTTTTCCTTCCCCTTATTGCCTGAGGCCTCACAACATGGCACTGTGGTCGCCATCCTGATGACCCTTGGGTTGGTCGCCGTCGTATACGGCGCCATCGTGGCCATCATTCAGCCCGACTTTCGCCGGTTGCTGGTGTTTAGCAGTATCAGCCACCTAGGCTTTGTGGTGATCGGGTTATTCGCCCTCAACTTTCAAGGGATCCAGGGCAGCCTTCTCACGATGATTAATTTGGGGTTTAGCACAGCCGGCTTGTTTTTCTTAGCTGGGTTTATGTATGAGCGATTGGGGCATACCGATGTTCGCCAATGTACGGGGCTCGCCAAAAAGATGCCATTACTCGCCACCTTCTTTTTAATCATTGGCATGGCTTCGATTGGACTTCCCGGGACCAATGGGTTCATCGGAGAGTTCTTGATTTTATTAGGAGTATTTCAGGCCAATTGGTATATCGCAGTCTTTGCGGTGACAGGAGTCATCTTCGCCGCGGCCTATTTTTTATGGTTTTATGAGCGAGCAATCTTTGGTCCTCTTAAAGAATCGATTCCAAAAGCCATACAGGACCTAAATACACGCGAATGGGCTATTGGTGTGGCGTTGTCAGTCATGATTTTCTGGATCGGGCTCTACCCTTCCCCCTTTTTAAGAATGATTAACGGATCGGTGCAAGCGGTCGTAGAGCGATTGGACCCAGGTATGGCAACTGCCCAACAAAAACCTCTTACGCTTTCTTCAAGGATCATTAAGGACTGAATTTGATGGGTGAATATTCCTTACTGGTCGTACTTTTCGCCCCTTTCCTTGGCGCTGCCGCATTGGTGTTTATCCCCCGCCGGGAAGACCTGATTGTTCGTATAACCGCGGCAGCATCGGCAGGGCTCTCGCTGCTCGCTTCTTTTTACGTCTTCATGGCCTACGACACGGCCAAAGGGGGTTTCCAATTTGTTCAACGGTTTTCGTGGTCTGAAGAGTTAGGGATTGCCTTTTATGTAGGGGTCGATGGGATTGGTGGGCCCCTAGTCTTTGCCTCAGCCATTCTCTTATTCGCAGGGATTTTCGTGTCCTGGCACATCAAGGACCGAACCAAAGAATTCTATATCTTCTTGCTCATTCTTGCGGCCGCCACCATCGGCGTGTTCATGTCACTGGATCTCTTCTTCCTGTACTTCTTTTACGAAATGTCGGTGTTGCCCATGTACTTGTTGTTGGGAGTATGGGGTAGCCACACCAAAGGCTATCTCTCCATGACGGACGAGGAAGGGCTCAAGCTTCGTGACTCGGTCAAATTTATCTTGAATTTTGGGTCGAACAGTAAAGAATATGCCGCGATGAAACTGACGCTCTTTTTATCGGCCGGCGCGGTGGTGGCGTTAATGGGAATTTTGCTCATCTACCATTTTTCCGGGCTACATACCTTCGATATTGTAGTGTTGCGAGAACAAGCCAAATTTCCAGATACCTTGGCCACCATCATTTGGATTCTTATCTTTTTTGGTTTTGCCTCCATTGCCCCGATTTGGCCTTTACATTCCTGGTCCCCGGTGGGCCATGCTGCCGCTCCCGCGGCCACCAGCATGCTCCATGCCGGTGTCTTGATGAAGCTTGGACATTTTTCCATTATTCGAGTCGGCTATGAAATCCTCCCCGAGACCACACGCGATCTCATTTGGATTGCGGCAGTGTTATGTGTATTCAGCATTATTTACGGGGGATTGGTGTCCTATTTTGCCAAAGACACGAAGTATGTCATCGGGTACTCCAGTTCCAGTCACATGGGCTATATCTTTTTGGGCATGGCCGCTCTGAGTTATATCAGCCTTTCAGGGGCGGTGATTTATATGTTTGCTCATGCCCTCGCTACGAGCATGCTGTTCGCCATGGCGGGTTGGGTGTATGACCAAACCCATACCCGCGATATTCCCTCACTGGGGGGACTCGTAGAAAAGATGCCGTTTATCGCCGGGGCGTTCATCGTGGCCTGCATGGCCTCAATCGGTATGCCGGGTACCGTGAATTTTATCGCCGAAGTCATGATTATCGTGGGTAGCTGGGAGAAATATCCGTTTCAGGTCGTTATCGCGGTGCTGGGGATCGTCCTGACGATGGCCTACTTATTTAAAATGATGCGGGGATTGTTCTATGGGAAGATGGACCTGGCCTACGCAAATACGGCTGATGCCAGACATTGGGTGGACCGGATGCCCCTGATTCTGCTGATTGCCTGTAGCATTATTCTAGGGATTTTCCCAGGGCATTTTTACGACGTCGTCCAATCTACCGTGGTACCCATGGTAGACCGCATCACCCAAGGAGTCCCCCTGGTCACCCAGCATACCCAAGGTCTTTTGCCATGAGGCGCACAACATTTCATCCGAACAGCCGCCCCTCTCATAGGATCGAAACACCTCTTCTAAGAGCTTCATGACCATGACGTTTAATCTGACATTAACGGCAGCTGATCTCCTTCTCCTACTCCCAGAAATATTCCTGACGCTCTGGTTGTGCGTGGTTCTTTCCTTGGATTTCTCCCTGAAACGCATCACTCACCAACAATTGGCCTATTTGAGTATCGCCGGATTAGGTGTGACAGGACTGATTTTGTTTGCTTTTGATCAAAGTGGAATCACCGGCGCGTTGTTTAAAAACATGTTCGTGATGGATCCTCTGGCCACGTTCTTCAAGATCATTATCGTGGGAGCGACTGCCATCGTCCTTTTTATCTCCATTGATTACGTCCGAGAATTTAGGTTTTTCAGGGGTGAGTATTATTTTATGGTCGTCATGTCCGCCATCGGCATGATGTTCATGGCCTCTGCTAGTGATCTGTTATCGGTCTTTGTCACATTGGAATTTTCCACTTTCGGCTTTTACGTCTTAGTCGCCTATCTCCGGGACGATCAGCGTTCTTCTGAAGCCGGATTGAAGTTTTTTATCTTGGGGGTGTTTGCCGCCGGCCTGCTCGCCTATGGGATTAGCTTAGTCTATGGAGAAACCGGGACCTTAATATTTTCGGAAATGTCCGGGACTCCTGGAAGCTACGGCCTAGCTATAGGGTTCATCATGATCTTCGCCGCGCTGGGATTTAAGATTGGAGCCGTTCCCTTTCACGCTTGGATTCCCGATACCTACCAGGGTGCGCCTACCCCGGTGACAGCATTTCTCTCCATTGCTCCCAAAGGTGCTGCCCTGGCCATTCTCATTCGGATGTTTTATGTGGCCTTAGTCTCCTTTAAACCCATGTGGGTTTTACTTTTTGTCGTAGCCTCTATTCTTTCTATGACTTATGGCAACATCGTCGCCATTGCCCAATCCAACATTAAACGGTTATTAGCCTATTCTGGGATCGCTCAAATCGGCAATGTCATGATTGGATTAGCAGCGGGAACCAAACAAGGCAGCGACGCCATCATGTTCTTCTTATTGACGTATCTCTTCGCAAATTTAGGAGCCTTTGCGGTCATCATCGCCGTCAGCCAAGTGATTAAAAGTGACGAAATCGAAGACTATAATGGTCTGAATCGTCGTTCCCCCTTCCTGGCGGCTGCCATGCTCCTTTTCCTCCTCTCACTCGCCGGAGTACCTCCGCTGGCCGGATTTATCGGGAAAATTTATCTATTCATCGCCGCGATCAACGAAGAACTCTATACCCTGCTCATCGTCGGGCTCATCAATATCGTGATTTCCATGTACTATTACCTCATCGTGGTCAAAAAGATGTACATCAACGAGCCATCCGATCCATCTCCCATAACGGCTTCTATGCCGATAAAGGTTGCCGTGTATACGGGAGTTGTGGGGACTTTGCTATTGGGAATCTTCCCTGGCCCATTTATCGACTGGGCTGTTCAAGCCACCTTAATGTTCTCGAATATCACCGGTCCGACCGCGGCCATCACCCCCATGGTCGGTGGGTGACCCTTCTTTCTGGATTCCAAACACTCGGATATTGGACTACCCAGAATTCAAATACCCCGTTTCCTCTTGCCGCATGTTCCTTTCTTTCCTTCTTCGTGCCTAACCTCGGCCCATCACCATCCTCCAAATTCTTGAATGGGACTTCTTCCTCTTAAAGATGCTTCTCCCTTTTGAAATATTTCCCAAAATTACTTATCATTCTCTTTTATCGTCGGTCTCCGGTCTTTGTGAGAATTCATGTTCAACGGATTGGCATCCATCGTTTTCACCGAGGTGACCAAGATAGGATTTTCTCCCCCAAGCTAGGGGATGCAGATCCTTCTTTGATCACATGATTTCCCGTACTCTCTTAGGAGACTTTGAAAGAATAGGCAGCGACCCATGAAATTAAAACTTTTCTACGTCACAAATCGTGGACACCAGGGACCCAAACAGTTTACTCCCACAGGTTATGGGATCCATCCTAGCGCCAGTGGCATCGAAAACCTTCGGTTAGGGAAGGTGACCCTCGATACTGGGAGAAATACTCTTTCCAAGTGGTTGAAGGGTACCACCGAGGTCGGCCAAGGAGATGGAGTCGCTCTTGCGGATTATTTAACCAAACGAGCAGAAAAGCAGGCCAAAATTGTGGCCTACCGGGAAAAGATCCCGGATCCCGATCGTACGGAAAAAACCCAAGGAAATACCAAGCTTGGTTCGGCAGAAATGTTTGCTGAACTTCAAAAAACGATGAGACAAGGGCGAGACGTCTTGATTTATATTCATGGGTTCAACGTTTCCTGGTGGGAAGCCGTTGGATCGGCTTTCGCTCTCCAGGCCATGATCAATCGATCACCAAGCGGAACACCACACAAAAAGGAAGTCCTGGTAATTTTGTTTACCTGGCCTTCCGATGGTTCCGCTCTTCCCTTTGTGGCTTACCGTTCTGATCGCACCGAGGCTATCGGGTCGGGGTTTGCCTTGGGGCGGGGTTTCTTGAAACTTCGGGATTTTCTCGTGGAGGCCACACGACCCCCAACAGATCGGGAAATTGCCGAGGGGAAAGAATGGGAACCTTGTCAACAGAAAATTAATGTGATTTGTCATTCTATGGGAAACTACGTCCTACAAAATGCGCTACAGCGCCTAACAGAACAGTCCAACACACGCCGATTGCCCAGAATCCTTGATCATGTATTTTTATGCGCACCCGACGTGGATAATGATGTTCTGGAAACAGGTCAACCCTTGGGTCGCTTACATGAGATTTGTCGGAATATCAGTGTGTATTTCAACTCGGGGGACTTGGCTCTTCGAGGATCAGACATTACCAAAGGAAATCCAGAACGATTAGGGACCCATGGTGTGGCCAATCTCCACCAGATTCACCCTCAGGTGTTTCAAATTAATTGCTCGAACGTTGTCAAAGGTTTCATGGAACATAGCTATTACCTTAAAGGCCGTGTGAACGCTGACATCCGAATGAGTCTGGATAACGTGGCCCAGGAGGGAGAAGAACGGCCTCGAGAAAAATCGGAAAAGTTTCCTAATTCCTTTGTTCTGAAATAAGCTTTCGTCTCTGTGACGCTATAGAAAAATAGGCCCCTACAAGGGCAAAGCCTGAAGAAGTTCAAGCGGATGGATACCCTTGAATTGCCACAAAGCCCCCAACGCAAGGGAAACCGCCACGAGGACAAAGACAAACAGGCCCATAACAATGGCGACCTTCTTGTTTTTGGAATGGGGAACTGAATTGGTATCTGGATTGACGCCGGGGTCCTGCCAAAGAGGGGAAGGATGTCGTACCATAGGGAAAGCACCTGAATCAAAATCTGGAGTGGATGGTATTCCCTCCCCTTCAGGCAAAGTCCTTATGGGTTCGGGAGATGGTTGAATGGGATAACTGGGTAAGCCCCCTGAAGTTTTCCTGACTTTACGAGTATAGGGTGTCCCACAATGCGGACAAAGCCATGTCTCCTCATTGATTTTTTCATCGTTGTGGGTTGTAGTTGCCTGGGCGGTCAAGGAATTTCCACAGTGGGGACATACTTGGGCTTGCTTGGAAACCATCCCTCCACAATCGGGGCAACTCCCTAATTTCCCTTCGGAATCTTCTTGTTTCCCTGGGTATGGAAACGCACATTGAGGACAGGCTAAGGCTTGAGTGGACACCTCTTTTTGACATTCCGGACAGTTCACCAAACCCATAACCGCTTCATCCCCTTTTGCCTCCTGACATTGACAGTACCTTCTCCTTTGAATAGAAGCAACGTCAATACCAACAGTCCAAGAGGCATTGTAATTATTCTTAAATTTTCCTTGAGTCCCTTGTCACTCATCCTTTTTTTAAAATCCAGGAGTTAGGGAGGAGGTATTTTCCCTAATTTGAATTCACCTTCTCAAGTACGATCATGACTTTACAGCGTAAAATAATTTCCTACCTCTTCTTCTTGCTCAAAAATGTTAAAATTGTGTAATAATTCATAATTTGAAAAGACTCCAAGTAGGAAACTACGGCTTCTTCACGTTCTATCCACTATGTAGAATTACTTGAAAACCTATATTTTTTTCAGAAATTCATCGCGCACGAGGGATCCATGACCAATGACACGCTAGAAGAACAGAACGCCGCCATTACCCAATCCGTTAGCCAACGTTATGCCCAAGCGGTGACCCAAGGGGAGCAAATGTGTTGCCCGACCGGGTACAACCTCAAGGATTTGGAAACCTTTATTCCTCCGGCCGTGCTAAAGGTTTCCTACGGTTGTGGAACCCCAGTTGGTCTGACGACCGTGAAACCTGGAGAGACGGTTTTGGACATTGGTTCAGGGGGCGGAATCGATTGTTTTGAGGCTTCACGAAAAGTGGGAAAGGATGGGCGGGTCATAGGAATCGATATGACCGATGAGATGTTGGCTCTCGCCCGTGAACATGCTCCGACGGTGGCCGAAAACCTTGGCTATGGGACCTCCAACGTTGATTTTCGGAAGGGGTTTGCGGATGCCATGCCGGTTGAAGATGAAACCGTTGATTTAATCATTTCCAATTGCGTGATCAATCTGGCTCCCGATAAGACGAAAGTATTCCATGAAATGTTTCGGGTCTCCCGCCCCGCGGGCCGGTTTACCATCTCGGATATTGTGGCCGATCAGCCCATTCCCAATTATTTAATCAATGACAAGATGAAATGGGGAGATTGTTTGTCTGGAGCCCTCACGGTTCAAGGGTATATTGAGGGTCTTCGAACAGCTGGGTTTAGAGGGATTCACCAGGTAACCGTCATTCCTTGGCGAGTGATCGATGGCATTCATTTCCTTTCCATCACCTTAACTGGATATAAACCTCCAGCCCACACTTCAACCGGTTCCCCCACGTTCGCCACTCTTACAGGCCCATTTTCCCTCGTGGTGGATGAACAGGGCAACACGTTCTCCCGAGGTGTTCCTCGGCAAATTGATCGGCACACAGCCAACATACTCAACCTCCCCCCCTATAAACCTCACTTTATCGTGACTGATCATCCGCATACCCTTACCTTAGATAATCCAGAAACCTTGGCCGTCTATCCCGAAGAAACTCCATGCGTGTGGGAAGGACATTTTGCGATCCTCACCGGCCCCTTTATATCGGTCAAGGATGATGACCATCATACGTATCGCTGTGGGGAACCCCTAGAAATTTGTTCGAAAACCTTCAAGGTTCTCGAACATCCCTCTTACCAATCAGCCTTTGGCATTATAAATCGGGCTCGTGAAAGCCCGAGTGCCGAACCGGTTATTTGCGGGACAACCGTAGACTGTTGTTGAGAGACCCCAACGACCAGGTAATGATTCCACAATGAATTCAACTGAACCAATCCTTTCTATGAAACCCTTAACCATCACACCCCTATCTCCTTCTTCTACCGGTGGCCATGCCCCATCCTTTGAAGAAAAATTACGACAGGAACACCTCAATCCCTTAATCGCAGCATCGCTTTCCACCCTTCAGGTCAACGTGGGAAAAGTTTGCAATCAAACCTGCCACCACTGCCATGTGGATGCAGGCCCCCAACGCTCTGAAAGTATGTCTCTCACGACGATGGACCATATCTTACGCGTCCTGGATCGCACCCCCCAAATTTTGACGGTGGATATTACGGGGGGAGCACCCGAGATGAATCCTCATTTTGAATACTTGGTGGAACAATGCCGTCTCCGAGAACGCCACGTGATTGATCGGTGTAATTTGACGGTCTTTTTTGTAAAAGGCAAAACCCACCTTCCCAAATTTTTAGCTGACCATCAGGTTGAGATCATTGCCTCTCTTCCCTGTTATCTGGAGTCGAATGTGGATGAGCAACGGGGCAAGGGGGTGTTCGATCGTAGTATTGCGGCTCTTCAAGAGTTAAACCAATTGGGGTACGGCAAGGAAGGTTCAGGCTTAGCCCTTCATTTGGTGTATAACCCTCTCGGTCCATCACTCCCTCCTCCCCAAAACGAATTAGAACAAGACTATAAGGAAGAGCTCCGAACCCGATATGGGATCGTGTTCAATCAATTGCTGACCATAACCAATATGCCTATCAGTCGATTTCTGGACGATATCCGTCAATCTGGACACTTGGAACACTACTACACACTTTTACTCAATAACTTTAACCGTGAGACGGTCGATGGACTGATGTGTCGGTCGCTAATCAGCGTGGGGTGGGACGGGCGGTTATACGATTGTGACTTTAATCAAATGTTGGATTTACCGATTCGGAATGGATCCCCAAAAAGGATAGAAGATTTTCATGCCTCCACTCTGGAACACCGCCCCATTGTCGTAGGTTCTCATTGTTTTGGTTGTACTGCAGGGTCCGGCTCATCTTGTAGCGGGGCTTTGACCTAATTTTCTCCCACTATGCCCCACGTAGATATCCTTCAAAATTTTTTTTAAAGGAAGGTGATAAAAATCCTCCCCTAAGGAAGGGCAACATTTAGGCCTTTCCTTCTCGTTTGAAATGGTGGGCGCAATCTTTACTACAAAAGTAATACCGTTGCCCGCTTATTTCCTCAACAACAGCCGTACCTGCCGTGACATACACCTTACACACGGGGTCCTGGATCATCACATCTTTCCCAGGGGTGGCCTGTTCGGGCCTTGGCTGAATCCACTCACGGGCGGCCCGCCTGGCCATATAAACCAGAATGATCAGCAGAATGAGGATCATGATAATTTTGTAAATCATGGTCTTGTTCCTTTTCCGTCCCCTCGAAAGTCATCATAACTGAAGGCCGAACAGGATTTCGAGCCATCTTCGCCCCCCCTCTCTTCATCGGTCCAAGGAGCAAATTGGCCAGTAAACAGACGGGGGACTTTTCGTTTGCTGAAATCTCCTGTGCCCTGATAGGATTTTCGCATGTGTACCTTTCCATGGAGACTCTCATTTTCTGTTTGGCTTTTTTTATTCGGGCTGGCAGGGTGCCTCCCTTCGGCTTCACCGTCAATCACCATCCTTGATTTAACGTATCCCTTTGATGAACAGACCATATATTGGCCTAATAATGAATCCTTTCATTGGGAAAAATCCAGTTGGGGTCATACGCATCAAGGATATTGGTATGCTTCGGGGGTCTTTTCTGCATCGGAGCATGGAGGAACCCATCTGGATGCCCCTATTCATTTTGCGGAAAAGGGGTGGAGTGTCGATGAAATTCCGTTGGACCAACTCCGAGGACCAGGAATAGTTCTTGATATTCGACCGCAAGCCCGTTTGAACCCAGATTATATGCTACAGGTTGAGGACATCACCCGATGGGAAGAACAATACGGACCTATTCCCGAATCCGCCATCGTCCTGGTTTTGACCGGCTGGGGCCAATTTTGGCCCGATCCATCTCAATACTTGGGTAGCTCAACTCCCGACGATCCTCAAACCTTGCATTTTCCAGGGTTCTCCCAGGAAGCAGTTTCTTTCTTGGTGAATGAACGAGCCATCTTAGGAATAGGGATCGATACAGCGAGCATCGATCCAGGTCAATCTAAAACCTTTCCGGCTCATCAAGTCCTGGGGCAAGGGAATCGTTTTGCCATCGAAAACGTCGCCCACTTAGAGAAATTACCTCCCAAGGGTTCGGATATTACCGTCCTGCCGATGAAAATCAAGGGCGGGACAGGAGGGCCCGTTCGGATCATGGCCATCCTCCCTTAACCCCTAAAGGCGACAAAATAAGGAATTTTCCGTGAACGTGACGGACGACAAATGCTACGGTCTTTTACCCTTAAGTAGGAAGAAAATCCAATGGTTACGATTACCTTAATGGGAGAATTACAAACAGCTGACGGTGAACGGGCTTTGGGATGTGAGGTAGAAGATTCCCTTACCGTTAAACAATTAATTCGAAAACAAGGCAAACCGTTGAGAGAAATCTTTCAATTATTCAAAGAGAAAAAAGTGATGGTCACCGTTAATAAACGCATTGCCAGTGAAGATACGCAAATCTACGACGGGGACGCGGTTCACATCGTCGCCCACAATGGGATGGGACGTAGTGGACTCACTCCGGACATGTATTAAGGATTTATTGGTTTCGGAGCAAAAGCAGGGTTCGAAATTCGAACCCTGCTTTTCAGACTGATCGGCTATTAACGAAAACCACAGCGAGGGGCAATCGAAACAAACGGGGAAATTTTGAAAAAAGAGGCTTAAGCCAACTTTTCTATTTTTTCACGCCAAGAATGGCATCCTTGGCAGCTTTCGCTACCCGGAACTTGACCACCTTTTTGGCGGGAATTTTAATGGCTGCACCAGTTTGGGGATTTCGACCCATTCGAGCTTTGCGATGTGCTAACACGAGTTTTCCAATTCCAGGAACCACGAAGGCATTTTTCGCTTCTTTGTAAGCCAAGGTGGCAAAATCATCAAGAATTTGTGTGGCGGTTTTCTTGGTGATATCCGCTTTCTTAGCCAAATGATCAGCGATCTGCGACTTTGTCATGGCTTTTCCCATACGGACCTCCTCCTCACAGTGAATGATTAGTAACGAACCCCATCAGAATTTTCTCGAATTTCCAAGGAAGGGATGCCTAGTTTGGACTTTGGTTTAGGCACATGGGGAACATGCGTTCCCTCTGCTTTAACGGCGCATGAGTCTACCGAAAGCAAGAAATACTGTCAACAAAAAAACAAGCCTAGTGCGGAGAATCTTATTTTTTCCTCATCCGCGATTCATTCCAGGCAAACGGAACCTCATACAATTTTCCCCCTTCCCTTGCTGCCTCTTCAATCACGAAGGTAAAGTACATCCTAGATTAGGGGCATTCCCATCATGAATATGGTTTTTACAAGATAAAGGAGTCTCGTAATGGGTAAAGAATTACCAGTTTTCGCCTCCACCACCTCTGATACGCCTGAGCAAGAAGAATTCATTTATTCCCGAGTCTTTTGCACCCGTGAAGAATCACCTCCCTTGCGGCTTTTGCTAGACTTCCTCAAGTCGAAAAACCAAATCCCCTTGATTCCAAAAATGGATCAAGAGGCCTTAGAAGACTGGGATTGGGTCCATGTTTCTCTGGGGTACAGCCGCGAGAAAAAACCTATCCGATTGTTTTGCATCAGAAATCAAGGAACGTATCAGGATGTGTTTGAGGGAGAAAAGACTTCCTTTACCAATCGCCTGACGGTATTTGATGATGTAGAAGCACAAATTGCGAGAGAATTTATTTCCAAGTCCCACTTTATTGCCACGACTCAATTGGCCAAAATGGACATCACGGAAGAAGGGTATGATTTTAACGGGTGGATATTAGAGTTCTTCCAAGAAAACTGTAACGGGATTGTCCAAATCGATGGACAGGGCTTTTACTCGCCCAAAGGGGAATTAGTGGTCGATATGGAAGAAAGCATAGAAACGGAAGAAGAACGAGGACCGAATCCACAGGTCCAAACTTAATATTCACAGATTTACCTTGGTCTTTCGTGCAGGTTTACCCAACGAACATATTTCAAACTTCCCTAAAAAGCCATTTCCATTGCCCTTCGCCCATGCGGAACCTCCCATTCCACCGCTCAATAGTTGGGTTGAGGTAGAGTTTTCCTTCTCCCAATTCTCTCCACCCCTAAGCCTTTATTTTCTCATTGACCGACCCGTATTGAGGTTTCTGATCGTTAAGAGGGGTTAAGGCCCCTCTAAGGCACAATCCACGGTATGGGAAAACCCCCGTTGAGGGATCTCTTCCAATCCATTGCGGTAGCCCCAACCATCTTTTACCACTTCTACCATCCCTCCCTTATCTAATAGACCTGGATTATCTAACACGTTTCCCTGGCAAACCAATAAATCAGCCCGACAACCGGGAATG
Source organism: Nitrospirales bacterium (assembly GCA_965223495.1). Classification (GTDB taxonomy): domain Bacteria; phylum Nitrospirota; class Nitrospiria; order Nitrospirales; family UBA8639; genus Nitrospira_E. The sequence continues at coordinate 3,571,849 of OZ245001.1, forward strand.
ATTCGGCCGGTATCACTTAATCCAATTTGCTCGGCGGCTAACCCGGTTGCTCCAAACCACGCATGCCACGGTGGAACACCTTCCTGAATTAATGCGACCAATTCCATAAAATTTCGCCCATGCATGTGTTGGAGAACGGGATCCGTCCCGGCTAAAATCTTAAGGCCACTCGAAAAGGCGGCTTTGACGGCCTGGGCATGTTTCTCCGCTACCCTTTCAACCTTTCGCTGAATAAATTCATTAAATTCGCCTGACTGGACCAAGCATTGACTTACCCAGGCAGTTGGGGTCACGGTGCAACCCTTGACATAAGCCAACTCGGCAAGCTCTTCATTCATGAATGAAATATGTTGAATATCCTTCACTCCAGCCTCAATGGCCAACCGAATTCCACCTTGACTATGAGCGTGGGCCGCCACATACATTCCTCTTCCGGCGGCTTCATCGCAGATGGCCTCGAGTTCTTCGTGGGTAAAATCTCTATGCTCTAAATGATCGGTGGGGGATACGACGCCTGGGCTCGCACAGACTTTCACCAGGTCACCCCCACAGGCGGCAATTTCCCGGACTCGTTTCCGACATTCCCACGGCCCATCAACGATGCTGGAAGGACGCCCAGGACCCGGGGGCCATAACCGTGATAATGCCCCACAACATCGATCGGGACCTCGGAAATCTGCATGCCCTCCGGTTGTTGAAAGCATGCAAATGGCTAACTTCAATCGAGGCCCCACCACCACTCCCTGGTCTACCAGCCGTTTCAGCACATGGGTGGCACCTCCAACATCCCTCAGCGTGGTGACACCGCCATCGACCAACGTTTTGTACAAAATCCGTTCAGCCCAAAACGGGGCCTCGGGAGAATTCATACGATCCAGGTTCTCATTTCCAACTCCCCATAAGGTAACGTGACCATGGCAATCGATGAGACCGGGAGTCACCGTATACGAGGAACAATCAATACGTGTCACGTGGGAATTGGGGAGTTGCCTCTCTGCATGGGGAACAACGTCTTGGATTTTCCCCTCCTCTACCCACACATCTACATTTTCACGAATCGCTTCAGGAGTTGCCGAAGTCCCATCATACAAACGACCGATATTTGAGAGCACAATCATAAAATTCTCCTTATTTGAAGCGAGTATAACGATTTCAATTCATGGTTTAAGGCATCTCTGTACCCCAAAAACCTAAAACGAGGCAATACTGATTCAGGGCCTCCATGTTCGTTTTTCACCGCCATATCTATGAAAATCATTATTTCACACGTATATACACCTAGGATTAAGAAAAAACTTGTCAACCAAACCGGGGCTTCTACGTTACCTCCCGCAACATCGGGAGAGGAGTTCGGACTTCCCCATTAACTCAAAGCCTTGAGCCTATGTATGAACACCTATTCCGTTGAAACCTTAATCTCAACCCTGTTCTACTTTTTGCTTTTTTGCTTAGACCCGGTGTGGGACCACTTTGGTCACATTTTTCCAAACCCCCATTTTCATAATCATCGCGCTGGGAGTACTCATGCGAATCACCTAAACCAACGCCTTGCCAGAAAAGGGGATCAAACTGCTCATCATCTTGACATTAAAGGTGATCGAATCCAACGCCATTTAGATCGGAAAGGAGATCATTGGATCCGGTATCGGTGCGATTGGGCAAAGCAAAATGGAACGGATCGGACCCCCTGGACGAATCCTCCAACAAAGAACATTCAATTCATCCCGTCTTGCTAGCATAGGCCTGACACAGACCCCCGCTACCAAGACCCTTGGGGAGGCCCCAAAATCTGGATTCACATCAAGCCCTGGAGAAATTCCGGGCTAGCGTAGAACGGCAAGCCTTCCCTATGGTTCAGCTAGCCCCACACAACAAAGATGAGGCTTTCAACATCGTCCAAGATACCATGCTCAAATTAGTTCAACGATATGCCCGAAGGCCAGAACCGGAATAAAAACTCTCGTTTAATAAAATTCTGTATAATTGCATAGAAGATTTGGTATCGTCGGCGGTGGATTCGAAAAATGGATTCCTACCCCACACCAAGAAGGGGATGGCCATGAAGAGAGCGGCATTGAGGGTATGCCCGATTTCATCTCACTAGACCCAGGAACATGCCTCGATCAAACTCGGGCCAACCAGGCTTTAGATGCTGCCCTGACATATTAACCCTTTCGCCAACGACAGGCTTTCTTACTTCGAGTTTGGAAAGGATTCAATGGTGAATAAACAGCCCAGGCCATGAGGTGCACTCAAGGGAGTATAAAAACGGATTTATTCCCCGCCATCCATACCCTACGATTCCACCTCACGAAATTTGAGAATGTGGCTCATGAACATTCTTGAGGAAGAAAAAAAATTCTTAGACTTGACCAAACGGCCCTTGGACGAAAGGATTGCCCATTTGGCCCCAGAAACCCGATCTCGCCCCTCATCCATACGGAAAACTTCATAGAGCACTCCCCCTATCACCCAGATGGGTCCAGCCGGCTTAGGCCTTTTCAGTTATCTGTCTTCTGGTTCTTTCAATTTTATTTTTGAATATGTCTCCCTCTCAAGATTTTCCAATCAGTCAACCTCTAGAGGATGTCGAGATTCTCGCTGGGACCGATCATTAGGATTGATATGAAGACCTAGAATTTTATTCTTGGCTGGCAGAAAATGATCAATTGGAGTGGGGGAATGGTCATCCTTGTCTTGGTATCGGAAGAAGGCCCAGAAATTATCGCCCAACCCTTATCCTAAGAATCTCAATCCAATCAAAGAGAAAAAGAATTTTTAGAATTCTTGGGAGCTTGGGGGGTTTCGGATGGTCCATGGGTGGCCCCCTAGAGTTTCTGGATGAACCGAATGATTGCTCCTCTCTCCAGATGAGACATCAGGGGAACACCCTCCCCTCCAGTGTCCTTTATCTTGATCACCGTATAAGGAATCTCTGGCCCACATGGTTCAGATCCCGAAGAACATGAATAGAAAGATCGATTTTATTTTCTTATGCCTTTTGGTTGTTGCACCACATGTTTGGGCCCAAGAAGGTCCAGGCGTTATACCATGGGATCAGCTATCCTCCGAAGAACAAAGCCTTTTACTCCCTTTCACAATGGATGGGACTTCTCCCCCCCGTCCGTCAACATCACCAAGAAAAAGGGGCCCAACGATATACCCAAATGCCTACCGTTGAACGATCAAGGATGAAAAGGCAATTCGAGCGATGGCAGAGGCTCCCTCAAGAAAAACAGGAAAGAATCCGTCAACGATTCCAAACTTTTCGACAACTACTCCTCCATAAACGTCAGACCATTCGCGAAAAACGACGATGGTTTAAAAATTTACCTCCTGACCGACAAAACCACCTTCGAGTGAAATGGAAGCGACTCCCACCCGAAAAACGACAACAACTCCGAAATCGATGGGAAAACCAAAAAAACGTTCACCTCGGTCTTCCCCGTGACGGCCTGACGCCCGATTCGTTCCAAGCCCACATCACTGCTCCTTTCCCTGAGAGTTTTTCGTTTTACAGATTCCGGATGATCATGATAGTCTGAGTATGAACTTTCAGGTGTCAGTACCTTCTTGAGCCTTGACCGTATCGGTTTCTATCACGACCATTCGAATCTATTTCAACACGCAGGACGAGGGTGCGTTTCAACCTCTTCTCTGAAGAGAGGGGCTTCCACCACTTGCTGAACATACATTTCGTGAATTCATCCTTTTCTCTTTACTAGAAGGTTGGATACTGTGACCACCTTTTCTAAACGACATATCGGGTCAGGGACCGACCAAATCCTTGAAATGTTGGGAGCATTAGGTCTGAATTCCCTTGAAGACCTCATCCAAGCGGTTGTCCCTCCGGATATTCAAGTCACGAACCCTCTCACCCTCCCTCCGGCCACATCTGAGAATGAAGTGCTTACCGAACTTCAACAACTGTGCGACCAGAACCAAGTTTTTCGTTCTTTCATCGGCATGGGCTACTATGATTGTTTGACCCCTCCCGTCATCCTTCGAAATATTTTGGAGAACCCTGCATGGTACACCCAATATACTCCGTATCAGGCTGAAATCGCTCAAGGACGCTTAGAAGCCTTATTGAATTTTCAGACCATGGTCGCAGATTTTACCGGACTTCCCCTAGCCAATGCTTCCTTATTAGATGAGGCCACAGCGGCAGCGGAAGCCATGAGTATGTGTCGATCTATCAGTTCATCCCCAGGTTCAGGATTTTTCGTTTCAGAAGACTGCCATCCACAAATTGTGGCGGTCCTCAAGACTCGAGCTCATCCTCTGAATATTTCCTTAAAAATAGGGGATCCAAGAACGTTATCCTTTCCCAGCCCGGATCTGTTTGGTTTGCTTCTTTCCTATCCTGGTACTGATGGGACCCTTCATTCCTACGAGGCGATCGTCAAACAGGCGCATGAATCCGGTTCCCTCGTGGCCGTGAGCACTGACCTTTTGGCCTTGACACTCCTTAAACCTCCAGGGGAATGGGGGGCAGATATTGCCATTGGGTCAACTCAACGGTTTGGAGTCCCCCTGGGATATGGAGGACCCCACGCCGCCTTTTTAGCCACTAAGGAAGCATTTAAACGTTCCATTCCCGGTCGAGTGGTGGGTGTGTCAAAAGACTCGAATGGTCGAAAAGCCTACCGGCTTGCTCTTCAAACCCGAGAACAACATATCCGCCGGGATCGGGCCACCAGCAACATCTGTACGGCCCAAGTATTGCTCGCAAATATCGCCAGCATGTATGCGGTCTATCATGGACCTGAAGGAATCAAGGAAATCGCGAGGCGGGTCAACCACCTCACGAGTCTTTTGGCACAAGGACTTCAACGACTAGGGTGTCAGCTGAGCTCCTCCACCTTTTTCGATACCATTCGAGCCAGGTGCCCTTACCTGACACTTGACGAAATTCGAACTAGGACAGAAAAGGCTGCCATTAACCTCCGGTATTATGATGACGAAACAATCGGTATATCTCTGGATGAAGTGACAACCCCCAAAGATGTCACCGTACTTTTAGGAATATTTGCTGTTGAGGACTCCATTCCCTATACACTCGATCAGTTGACCACCGAGATACCCACCGGTATTCCCCCCGCCTTGCAGCGTCAGACCCCTTTCCTGACCCATACCGTTTTTCATACCTATCATTCTGAGCATGAATTACTTCGGTATATCCATCAGCTCCAATCCCAAGACCTATCATTGGTCCACTCGATGATCCCCTTGGGATCCTGCACGATGAAACTGAATGCCACAACAGAAATGATCCCCGTCACCTGGCCAGGGTTCTCCGCTCTCCATCCCTTTGCCCCATCCGATCAGGCGAAGGGGTACGAAATTTTATTCAATCAATTGGAATCATGGCTTGCAGAAATTACCGGATTTTCTGCCATCTCCCTTCAACCAAACGCCGGCTCCCAGGGAGAATATGCAGGGTTGATGGTCATCCGGGCCTACCATGCCCATCGAGGAGAACCACAACGTAATATCTGTCTCATTCCAGTATCCGCCCATGGGACGAACCCAGCCAGCGCCGTCATTGCGGGGATGAAGGTTATTACGGTGGCTTGTGACCATCAAGGTAATATTGATGTCAAGGATTTACAGGCCAAGGCTACCCGGCATCAAGAACATTTAGGGGCCTTGATGATCACGTACCCTTCGACCCATGGGGTGTTTGAAGAATCCATTCGTGAGGTATGCACGATCGTCCACCGGCATGGCGGACAAGTCTATATGGATGGAGCCAATATGAATGCCATGGTGGGAATCGTTCGTCCCGGCGAAATTGGTGCCGATGTATGTCACCTAAATTTGCATAAAACCTTCTGTATTCCGCATGGAGGGGGTGGCCCTGGAATGGGGCCGATTGGTGTTGCATCCCATTTAGCTCCATTTTTACCAACGCATCTTTTACCCTCCGTAGGAGGAGACCAGGGAATCGGTGCCATCGCGGCCGCACCTTATGGGAGTCCGAATATCCTTCCTATTTCCTGGGCCTTTATTCGGTTGATGGGTGAAAAAGGCCTCAAAAAAGCCACACAGGTAGCCATCTTGAATGCCAACTACATGGCGAGGAAACTCGAAAAGCATTTTTCGGTGTTGTACTCTGGACAAAATGGGATGTCTGCCCACGAATTCATTCTTGATTTGCGACCCTTTAAAAAGTCTGCCGATATTGAAGTCGAAGATATAGCCAAGCGACTCATGGATTTTGGATTTCATGCTCCAACCATTTCTTGGCCCGTTCCCGGGACTATGATGGTTGAACCGACCGAGAGTGAATCCAAAGCCGAACTTGATCGCTATTGCGAAGCTCTTATTATCATTCGCGAGGAAATCGCCGCCATCGAAGAAGGGAAACTCCCCCGCGATAATAACCCCTTAAAATTTGCCCCCCATACGGTGGAGGTCATTGCTCAATCCGAATGGCCACATCCTTATTCCCGAGAACAGGCGGCCTTCCCTGTTCCCTGGTTACGTCAACACAAATTTTGGCCGGCCGTTTCTCGAATTGACAGTGCCTATGGAGATCGACACTTGGTTTGTACCTGCCCCCCAATGGAAACGTATTCCTTTTGAGGACACCGTTCTACATTACAGAATTCCCCTAACAGGTGTGGTTTCGACACACGGCGAAGAGCCCCTACGGTGACAACCTCCAGTCCGCATCATCTTCTCATCGGTATGATTTTGGGTATTCTCTCCGGGATTCTCTTGGGTGGGTTTGCCCCATCCTTGGGCCTGAGTGTTGAGTTTATCGGCGATCTATTTCTTCAAGCCTTGTTTGCCCTTGTGGTCCCCTTAGTCGTAAGTTCGATGATCGTCGGCATTGCCAGCCTGGGGGATGTACGAAAATTGGGGTCGATTGGCTTTCGTACCGTGGTATTTTTCATGACCACGACGGGGCTCGCAGTCACGGTCGGCTTGGTTTTGGTGATTGCCATTCATCCAGGTGTCCCTTTAGATCAGTCGGGGTTGGTCGAAGCTCACGGAACGGGTCCGGATGTTTCGGCACGAATGGAGGATCGCCCGACGACTCTTGGGGACCTCTTTAAAACCATCCTTACGAGCTTGGTTCCTAAAAATTTATTCGCGGCCATGGCTGAGACTCAAATTCTCCCACTCATTGTGTTCTCCTTAGTTTTTGGGGGTGTGCTCACCACGATTGGAGACAAGGGGACATTAGTCATCCGACTTTTTGAGGGAATTAATGAAGCCATGATGGCGATTGTTCACCTCTTAATGTGGGTGGCTCCCGTCGGCATCGGGGCTCTCATTGCCGGCCGGTTGGGTGAAGCTGGAGGGTTTTCGGGTTTTTGGCCGCAACTCGCCAGCTTGGGGACTTACGTGGGAACGGTGCTGCTCGCCCTGGCTATCCATGCGCTTCTCACACTTCCCTTGATTCTCCTGATCATCGGAAAACGATCGGTTCCTGCCTACGCGAAAGCCATGAGCACCCCACTCCTGACGGCCTTTTCCACGAGTTCCAGTTCCGCCACGCTACCTCTTACGATGGAAAGCCTGATTGAAGAAGCGAAAGTTTCCCGACGGGTCGTGAGTTTCGTTATTCCCTTAGGGGCCACGATAAATATGAATGGGACGGCGCTCTATGAAGCCGTGGCAGCCATGTTTATCGCCCAATCCTATGGGATCGAAATGGGATTAGGCGAGACGATTATTGTCCTCATCACGGCAACGCTTTCGGCCGTCGGAGCCGCTGGCATTCCTGAGGCTGGTCTGGTTACTATGGTAATTGTCTTAAAGGCAGCAGGGTTACCAATTGAAGGGATTTCCCTTATTCTCGTCGTCGATTGGTTCCTGGACCGTTGCCGGACGGCGGTGAATGTATGGGGAGATGGTGTCGGCGCAGCCGTGATCGATCGGTTAGAACCCAATTCAGAATCCCCCTAATCAATCTCAATTTTTCCTGATTGCTTTGTTTGAGGGAGAACGAGGAATGAATGAGAACTTTCCAATATCTGAGAACGGTTTGACCCGTCGTCGTTTTTTCCAAACGAGCGCCATTGCCGGAGGATTAGCTCTCATGGGGCAACCCCTTGTTCAAGCAGACCCTCTGCCCTCATTGGAACTCCCTTTTCAACGTGGGCACCGTCCTTTGGTGGCCTTTCCCGAAAAACGTCCCCTGATGGTGATGACCACCAGGCCTCCCCAACTGGAAACACCATTTTCTGTTTTTAATGAAAACATCTTCACACCGAATGATGCCTTTTTTGTGCGTTGGCACTTAGCCAATATTCCCTCAACCCTCGACCTCAACACGTTTCGTTTGAGGGTTCGAGGCCGGGTCAAACAGGCCTTGTCATGGAGCCTGGAAGAACTTCAAACCCAATTTGAACCCGTAGAAATTGCGGCTGTTTGCCAATGTGCCGGCAATGGCAGAGGGTTTTCCTATCCACGGGTAGCCGGAGGACAATGGGGAAATGGAGCTATGGGCAACGCCATCTGGCAAGGAGTTCGACTTCGAGATTTACTAGAGAAAGTCGGGCTGGAAAAGGATGCACGTGTCGTTCGATTCGATGGATTGGATCGCCCGGTCGCTGACGCTACCCCGGATTTTTTAAAGTCCCTCTCCCTGGATGACCGCGTACTGGATCATACCCTCATCGCCTATGCCATGAATGGTGAACCTCTGCCCTGGCTAAACGGGTATCCACTGCGCTTGGTGGTCCCCGGTTGGTATGCCACCTATTGGGTCAAAATGCTTTTCGACATTGAAGTCCTTAACAGGGAAGACCACAGTTTTTGGATGGATCCCGCCTATCGAATTCCAGATAATCCCTGTGGCTGTCTCGAGCCAGGGGAAAAAGCCACACACAAAATTCCTATTTCCACCATGCCCGTGCGATCCTTTATTACGAATATATCTGGAGGCGATATCCTTCGCCCTTCCCCCCACACCCTCATCAAAGGCATTGCCTTTGACCAAGGATACGGGATTGATCAAGTCCTGGTCTCAATTGACGGGGGACAACATTGGAAGGCCGCCACTCTGGGACCCGACCACGGAGATTTTAGTTTTCGTCCGTGGGAAATACGAGTGCCTTTCACCCCAGGCCGATCCTATTCCTTACAATCATTGGCCATCAATCGCATCGGGGAATCCCAACAGATTCATCCCAGATGGAATCCTAACGGCTATCTTCGTAACGCGGTGGAACAGATTGATGTCACTACCCACGGATAAACCAGCTCGAAGGTCGAGTCGAAAGCTTTTCTGTATTTTCCTTCTCGTAGGAATGATGAGTTGGGTTGGGGAAGGGAAAGTATGGGCTGATGATGATTCCCCCTTACAGAAAACCTACTCATTTCCTACAGACATGTACTCCTTTCAACCCGGACCTGGTCAGTCCCTAGCCAATACGTATTGTCTCATTTGTCATTCCGCCGACTATATTTACATGCAACCTCAGCATTCCCCAAAAAAATGGGCGGAGATTATCACAAAGATGATGAAGGTGATGGGTTGTCCTATTCCAGAAGACCAAATCCCATCGTTAGCCAACTATCTCTTCCAACAAAATTCGGTTCTTCCCCCATTCTCTACTTTATCTCAATAGGCTCACCAAGTGACGGTGGGTTACTCCTCGATCCATTGGATTGCCTTTCTAATTTTTTCCCAATTCTATTAGGCGGCCAACTCTTTTTCCTTGAGACGCCTCATGTTGAGTATTTCACAACTGTCAGACCTCTTTACCCCCTTGGGATTTTGGGTTAGAGTCTTTCCTCTTCCCCTAATAACAACTTTCAATCAAGGAATAGTCGTACGTTGCAAAGTGTGTCCTTCTTCAATTTGTTCACCATCCCTTTCCCCCATTCGACCTTCTCGGAATATCTCATTTCGAAAATTTTTTCATGGACCTTCAGTATCTGCTAGCCCTGATATCTGGTGGATTCGTCGGAATCTTGTTGGGTTCAACGGGTGGAGGAGGATCCTTAGTGGCCATCCCACTCTTGGTATATGTCGTCGGAATCCCCGTTCAAAAAGCCACCGCAATGTCGCTGGTGGTAGTCGGATACTCAGCCCTGTTCGGGGCATGGCAGGAAAGTCGGCAAAACCAGGTTCATGGAATAGCCGCATTAGTCTTTAGCGTGACCGGGATGATTGGAGCCTGGCTTGGAGCTCAAGGGCACCAATTAGTACCAGAAGGCCTTGTCCTATTTTTATTCGGAAATTTACTTCTATTTATCAGCGTCTGGACCTTCTGGCAGGATACTGATGCGACCGGAAACGATTCTCCTTCAGGATGCGCCAAATCATTTTCTTGGCGATGTGCCTTAAAGGCCTTTTCCATCGGATGGGGAGTGGGTTTCCTTACCGGATTTTTTGGGATTGGCGGTGGATTTCTCATTGTCCCGGCTCTAATGATCCTTCTGGAGTTTCCGCTTCGACTGGCCATGGGAACGTCTTTTCTCATCATCGCACTCATTTCACTAGCAGGGGTCATTGGACATCTAAATGTAGTGAATTTAAACCTACCCCTGACGGGCATGGTTCTCGTCGGGAGCCTCCTGGGCCTCGTCTTTGGTTCACGACTAACGCGAACGGTTGCCCCTCATCATCTCAAAAGAGGCGTGGCATTCCTTATTGGAGGGATTGGGCTCTTACTCGTGGTGGGAAACGCATCGCACCTTTTCAGTTAAGGTCAAACCACCGTGGATGCCCACTGCCTAATAGTCTCTTTTTGGTCTGTTGAAAAAAGCCGGCAGCGGCGTTCTCGCCATTTTCCCGTGCTCACCTATAGCCAGTACGCTCCGCCCGCACCATTAGGTGCGCCCGTTGGGACGCCATAAGCCAAAGCTGCGGCCTTGCTGGATCGACTTTTTTGAACCGACCCCAAGCTTCTGATAGCCCACGTCCTCCTGGCGAAATTTGGCCCTTGATATCTTCATTATTCAACATGCCCCTTTTCTGTCTTCTCGGTTTCGCCAGGATGATTGAGAATGAAACTGAGAAAGTTCGGTATTCTTTCGATTAAATTTCGCGTTGATCAAAATGATTGACGCTAGGATTCCTGAACAGGCTGGAACAGTAACATAATATCACCCCGTTCCAGCCTTTGACCGTCTTGAAACTGCCAGGGTGATAACACCGACCCCTGGCGATAGACTCGGAGTAACACATCTGGCTGCAAATCTCCGGCTGTCTTTCCGATATCTCCATCTTCTACATGCCGTTCCACGATATTGACCCGCCCGCCCGCCGTTAAAAAATCCTCTAAATATTCGGCCAGGTACTGTTGGTCAACGGCGGCAGCTAACATATACCCTCCATATGTCGCGGGCGAAATTATCGTCTGTGCACCACCTTGGCGGAAAAGCTTGACGTTTTCTTCTTCCTTTGCACTGACGATTACCCGACATTGGGCATTTAAATTTCTGACCGTGAGTAAAATTAACGCGTTCGTGTCATCCCGCCCTGAAGAAATGATCACGGCCTTGGCCCCATTCAAAAAGGCGCCATGTTGTAACAGGCCTTCCTGGGTGGCATCGCCTTTGAGTGCGACGACCCCCAATTCGACTGCGGTCCGGACTCGATCATCTCGAGGGTCGATCACGACGATATGTTCTGGATTGGTGCCTTTCGCTAGAAGCTCTTTGACGGCTGAATAACCAGTATGTCCAAACCCGCAAACGACCACATGTTGGTCTAAATTAGAATGTAGTTTTGCCATTCGATATACCTCGGTAAATTGTCGAAGGGCCAATTGATAGGCCGTTCCTAAAAATATAATCCAGATGAAAATGCGAACGGGGGTGACCACCAACGCATCAATCATGCGGGCCCTTGTGGTGACCGGCACAATGTCTCCATACCCGACGGTGGTGACCGTCACCATCGTAAAATACACGACGTCAACAAAAGAGGTGTGTTCATCACTCTGGTCTCTCAACCCCTCCCGGTCCAACCATAAAATTCCAATCAGCAATCCGAAGAGCACTAAGACAATCGCAATCCGAAACAATAGTGCCCGGACCGGATCGAGGTCCGCCGGCATAAAGACGACCCGCTTCAAAAACAATGAGGCTTTTGGACTTGAAGACGATTTAAAAGGAAAGGCCATAACAGGCAGCCCTGTCAAACAGTTTCAGTACTATGGGCTTAAGGGCCAGACAAAGAGTAAGACCGGGATTGATACCCCCAATATTAAGAATTCTAATGGCAAACCCATTCGCCAATAATCTCCAAAACGATAACCTCCCGGTCCCATCACTAATAGATTATTTTGATGTCCAATAGGGGTCAAAAACGCACAGGAAGCTCCGATGGCTACCGCCATCAGGAAAGAATCGGGGTTCACTCCAAGATTCTGCGCAATAGCTACCCCAAAGGGTGCCATAACGACTGCCGTAGCCGCATTGTTCATGACGTCCGACAATATCATCGTCAACGCCATTATAAGGCCTAAAAGGATGATGGGCGGCAAACCCATGGTCACGGAGAGGAAGGCTTCAGCCAAGACTTTAGTAGCCCCAGTTTCTTCCAAAGCCTGTCCAATGGGAATCATGGCTCCTAATAATACTAAGACCGGCCAATCAATCGTGTGGTACACATCCCGGGGCGAAACGATGGACACCAAAACCATTCCCAAGGCCGCACACACGAGGGCAATAGGCAAGGCCACTAACCCCGCCATGGCAACCAAGAGGGCCATTCCAAAAAAGCCTACAGCCATCCAGATTTGGCGAGGTTTTCCCAAATGGAGCCCTCGTTCCGCCAGTGGGAGACACCCTAAGACACCCATAACCTCCAATACCCGATCTTTTTCTCCTTGAAGGAGAAGGACATCACCAGCTTTAAACCGGAATTCTTTTAACCGTCCCCGATAGGGCGTTCCTTGGCGAGAAACGCCTAGGAGTATGATTCCGAATCGACTGCGGAGCTTAAGGGTTCCAGCCAGTCGTCCAATTAGCCATGATCGATCGGGGGGAATGACGGCTTCGAGTAAGATTTCTTCTTGGTTGGGGACCGGCTTTTTAATTCCCTCTGTAGGAACCTCCTCCTGCGTTTGAGTACCGGTTAATTCTAAGCCGAGCTTGGACACGAGAGTATTCATGCCCGTCGGACCGGCCTCAACGACCAAAATGTCCCCTGCCTGGATTCGTTCTCGCCAAGCCGCTCCCCTTAGTGATTGATCTCCTCGCATAAGGCCAATGATTAAGGCGTCGGAATCTTCCGTAGCCGATTCGAGCTCCGATAAGGATTGCCCGATTGCTTTTGACCCTTCCAAAACTTTGACCTCGGTGACGTATTCCTGAAGGTGAAAGAGATCCTGTGGTGCATTTTTAGAACGTCTCGCCTTAGGGATGAGATGCCATCCAACTAAAGCGACAAACACGATTCCCGTTAAGGCCACGACTCCCCCAACCGGAGAAAAATCGAACATTCCAAAGGGATGACCGGTTATTTCCTCACGATAATTGGCCACAATGATATTGGGAGGTGTCCCAATTAGGGTCACCATCCCCCCCAAAATACTGGCAAAGGCCAACGGCATTAACACTACAGCCGGTGACCGTTTCACCTCCAGAGATGATTGAATGGCTACGGGCATCAACAATGCCAGAGCTCCGACATTATTCATCATCGTAGAAAGGAATCCGCCCACTGAAGACAACACAGCCACATGTATAGAAGGGGAGGATGTGGCCCCCTTAATAGAACGAGCCACTATATCTATAGCGCCAGCATTTCCCAAGCCGCGACTGATGATCAAGACGGCTCCCACGGTTATGACGGCGGGATGCCCAAATCCTTGAAACGCTTCACTGGGGGACACTAACCCATAAAGGGTAGCGACCAATAAGGCACCCAGAGCCACCAAATCATACCGCCATCGTTCCCATACGAAAAAGACGATCAACAGGGCGAGCAATCCGAAAAGAAAAATTTGGTCGGGGGTCACCATCAAAAGAAAGATTTCATTTCATCCTAATCGGGGGTTTCTTGAGGGCTGTCAGGGTTGTGCAGGCATACCCTACCATCTACAGGGAAGGACCTAGGCTGATTTAAACAGGATTCTCAGACAAACTCAAACAAAGCAGGCGGGAAGAAAGGGGGAAGGGAACTTGACTAGTGGGGCCGGCTTGAGGAGGGTATCCTCTGCCCGGAGGCCTAAATGCCTATCGCACTCGCTTAAAAAACGTCAAAAGAGCCAAAAGGATGATCAATTTTTTGACAAGTTCCCCAAAATTCTTCAAAACGGTATCTGTTTATACATTAATGGCCAGTTGGGTCCAAAACCTCAAAGGGGGGTACCCAAAGAAGCCATTTCGTTCAAAGGTCAGGCCGTTAATCGGGCTACGGGAGTACGAGGAGCCCTTCGTAAACGTTTTCTGAAGGGAATCACTTGTGCTTGGACGGGTGCCGTTCGATGGTGATTAATAACCGGATCCATTAGATTGCCACACATAATGCAACGATAGGCCCGGATCCAAAGTTCGCCCATTCCTCCCTTAACATCCAAACAGTCATCCACCACCATAAGCCCATTACATCGTGCACAATTCATAACTCTACCTCCTTTGAAAGCCTCCTGCTTTCCGTGGGTTGTTATAGGTGAGTCTGTGCATCCCACGTGCCAGGCCACATGGGGTCATAAGAAACCAATAAAATGATGGATTGTGTATGACTGCGGAATTAACGATGAGAGCCAATACGTATGACTATATAGTGGTGGAGTCTACTATATTTAGTAGAAAAAAAATAGAGGGTAGGTACATTTTGTGGATTTTTTTTTATTTGAGATTTTTTCTCCAAAATTCATGACGCATCTCTGGTCACCTTAACCAGAAGGGACTGTTTCGACCGACGTGGAAAGCTAAGATGTTTCCATAAAAACTGTGGTGGTTTTTGGCAGGGTTGCTGAAACTTTGACACATTATTCCAGGCATACCATACCGCTCATTTTTCATTCCATCTTAATGCTCTCATCAGGGGCCTGTTATAACATTACCTACCCCAATAAAAAATTATGATCAAAAACCCTTCTATTTTAAGCAAAAATCACGTGTTTCCTGAATTCTTCAACGAAAAAATAGGAAACAGAATATATGATCAATGTGAAATACTTTCATTCCTCTCTTTCGCGACTATAAGCGTTAATTTTTTCTTGGATTAAGGCCTGGGCCAGGGGGGGACCCAGGCGTGTGAAATATCAACACATCAAAAGTACTCCCCAATCGAGCTGGTCCCGTAAGAAATTGGAGATCTCTTTCACTCATGTCCCTGTCCGTTCCACTCTGCGCAAAACCTTGGATCCCGACATTGTTCAACCAAGTTCCCTGGTCGATCAGCCCAGAAAATTCCCACCCCAGCTCTTTGGCATCCAAAATCACCCCTGAGAAATCCACATCTGCCGTTAAATCTTGTTGCCCCACGGAAAAAAAGGGATCAAAAATTTGATTTTGGGAATAATACGATCGCAAGCTCCCATTACGACGCTGGTATGAATAAAGATTTGACGCAATGTCACCATAGTCCACAAAAATGATATACCCAGAATCCACCACGTGGTGGATATCTTTAAGAAAAGACCGATATTCTAAACACACCTCGGCAATCTGTCCCCGACCGAGGGAAACCCCAATTTTTTCCAACCTTTTCCCTAACTCCAACGTGGAAAGAGGACCCAATTGCTCGCAAAATTCTCCCTTTTCATCCAGATCCACATAGAACTCAAAAAGCTGGTTCTCGCTCCCCCCCATCACACGGTGAACGGGCAGGGCGTCCAACACCTCATTTCCGAAGGCAAATGTGGGCTTTGCCGGAAAATTTTTTAGGGTTTTCAGGGTCCTGAGCCCTTTATTCTCTTGTATCCCGCGCAACCCGCAACTTCTTTCCAGCACGACATATTCTCTTGGAGTTGGAAGAAATGAATTTATAAAATCTCCCAGTTCCCCCGTGCCTCCTCCCAATTCCAAAATTCGTAATTCCAACCCCAATAATTTTTCGGATTGCAAGATTGCCTTAGCCAGGGCATAGCCAAAAGCCGGAAATTTGGCGTTGGTGTCAAATGGGCCCTCAATCTCACCAATCCGAGGCCCTTCTGTATAAAACCCAAGTTTTTCATCATACAGGGCCGCGGCCATAAAATCTCGAAAGGTGAGGGGTCCTTCAGAGCGAATCCGACTTTTTAATTGTAGACCCAAAGGAGTCTCTACTCGGTCCATTTGCGGCGACTTACCCTAATTTCTTGATATTCACACCCAATCTTGAAGACGACATTTTTTCGTTCCCCCGAAATAAAGAGGAACCTGATTATGGGAAGAAAGCTATCCGGCTAAAGGCAGGAGCAAGGTGCCCTGCAAATCTCACAGAAGGAAAAGGGCCAAAAGGGGTGAAGGCAGGGAAGAATGGGATACGTCCAAAAACAAGAAAAGGGTGCCTCAAGTGGCACCCTTTTCTTTTAAAAAATCTATGCCCTGAAAAGGGCCATAAAAAAAAACCTACCTAATGACGGTGGAGGTGGCTCCAGCAGGATTAATGGGGACCTTATTCATTGTGTCCGTTTCTGGTAAACGTCCGGCACCCATAGACTTTTTAATTCGCGCCCGATTCCCATCGGAAGCATCATTCATAGCGGCCTTGGACCCAAAATCCTGGGAAGCCTTGAGAGTCATATCCCCGACTGCATTTCCCTGACCCGGATCATTGGCTGTTGATTGACCCGTTACTGGAGATTTGCCGGAAGCCGGGTAGCCTGGGTGCTTTGGAAGCATCCCCGGATTGGCAAACGCCATGGATAGGGCGAAACAGCTAGCACCTACCGTTCCCAAAAAAATTCCAATCCCTTTCATAATACCGCTCCTTTGTTGGTTATGACGGGTTAACAATAGGAAATATTCAGAGTGACATTTTTAACCGTTGATTTTACCCAACATACCGAAAGGCGGAATCTTAGGCAGATTAGGCAGCCCTGTCAAGCATTTTTAAAAAATTGATTATTATTTAGGGAATTGTCCTCAGGCACTCCCCCGAATTCTCCGCGCGGGACGCCGAGGACGATAAGGAGCCCGAGGACGTGGAGGAGGCATGAGTATTTTTACGGTTGTCCCCTTTTCGGGTTCGCTAGAAATACTTATTTGCCCCTGATGCTCTTCCACCACTTTTTTCACCGTGGCCAATCCCAACCCGGTTCCAGACCTTTTGGTCGTGAAATACGGTTCAAAGACTTTATCCACCAGTTCCTCCGGAATGGGGACGCCATCATTACTAATAAGGATTTGTAACTCTTGTTTCCGTGCCCGAGTCAACATAACCTCCACTCGTAATTGACCTCCTGGAGACATGGCTTCAATGGCATTCTTAAAAATGCAGAGAAAGACATACTGCATTTTGGCCTCATCCCATCGTACCTGAGCCAACCGGGCAGGAACTTTTTTCACGATTTCAATCCGGTTCACCCGAAGATCGGTGGAAACCAAGGAAAAAGCCTCATCCAACAGGTCTTGAACCCGACACATTTTTCGATCAAGTTCTAATGGTTTGGCAAAGTCTAAAATTTCGTTCAGCACGGATTCCATACGAATCATATCCCTCATGGCATTTTCGACCCGAGTCTGGGAATCGAAATCTAACTCCGCCTCAGTCGTAATTTCCTCTAATTGGGCTCTGATAAATCCAATCGGCTCTCGAATTTCAGTGGCAAGGAAAGAACTCACTTCCTGGAGGGCGGCTCGGCGTTCCTCCTTGCGAACATGGTCCTCCGGGGGAGCCACAACCACTTGCCCCTTGGAAGCCGGGGGATCCGTCGAAACCGGAGGAGACTCGAGGACCGAAAGCCGACAAGTGGGATCTTCGAATAATTCCACCAATTTGCTAGTTAGGGCCTCCAGCTTAGTAGAATCTCCTCCGTTGGAATCAAATTGGTTGGGATTTTTGGAAGCCAAGGTCAAAGTCCCGGCCACCCGTCCCCGGACAAAAAAAGGAACGATCATCGTTGAAGCAAATCGATCTTTATATAATTGTTTATAATCGTGAAACCGACCCTGGGTCGAGGCTAAGTTTTTATCACACCGGGATTTTCGATGCCGGACAGACCACCCAGAGGCTGAGTCATCTAGAGATAGATGTTGCCCAGGACTTAAATCACGTTTTTGTGTCCCAAACACACCAAGGACTTCTAAGGAGGCCGCAAGAGGGTCATAAATACTGACCCATCCTCGCTCGAAGGACAATTCACCATCTCCCTCCTCAAGAATATTGGCTATCCTTTCTTGAATCTCAGTATTGGTATACGTTCGAGCAACTGAATTCTGACCTTCCTCTCCCCCTGAATTCAGAGGTTCATTCGCCACAATCGGTTTGCCCAAAATCAGAGAGGACCCAAAAAGGCCGACTTTTTTTAATTCCCCGGTTATATGGGAGACATTGCTAGAAAGAGTGGATTTTTCACGTTTGGTTAGCGCCACATTTTCTCTGCGCCCCAACACCAACGTTCCATATACTCTTCCTCCAAATTTAAGGGGAAGCACGAGCGCCACCTTGCTTCCCGGGGTCACCATTCGAAGACGGAGCACACTATCCAAATCCGTTCCTCCCGTGGAACCTCGAACATTGACACCCTTTAATTCCTCCATTGACAGGGCCCGAAGTATCGCTCGAATTTCGCGAGCGGAAAAACCTCGAGATACTTGTTCAATAAGGGGCCCACCTTCCTGGGTCATGATGGCAATTAAGGCCGCCTCCATTCCCACTTCATTGACCGCAGAAGTGAGAATTTTTTGTAAGGTGCTCTGCTGTTTTGCCGCTAATGAGGACTCACTTGTATTCGCCATTCCCACCATTCCTCTCAAACCAACATTCAGAAAAGTCAGTCAAAGGGTAGGAGAGGGTGAGAACCCTTTCCCCTTCACACCCATCGAAGTACCGGATCTCAGAGTACCTCAACAGATCCAACTTTTCCTACTCTTAATTAATATGTTTTATTCTTCGCCCGGATGGTGAACGAGTCACATATTCAATTTTTCCATTTTCGGAGATAAAAATATTGAGCAATCCGCTGACCACGCTTATGATGAGAGCTCCCCCCACTGCCGGCCAAAATCCTGTCACCAGAAACCCTTTGACGAGTCCTCCAACCACATATAAGAGAAAGGCATTTATGAGCACCATAAACAATCCAAACGTGACCAGGATAAAGGGTGCCGACAACAAATAGAGAATGGGACGAATAATGGCATTGAGAAAAGACAAAATGATGACCGCCACCACACCTGACATCAGATCTCTAATTTCAATACCGGGAACAATCTGACTGGCGATTAACACCGCGACCCCGGTAATCCCGCATCGAATGACAAAGCCTCTCATAACAACATCATACCGACCTTATTGTAGTGGCCTCAAGCAAATCATCATGATACCTCAGAAGGTGAGTTAATCCACCATATCTTCCAAAGTAGCATGGGAAGAAAAACTACGATTCAGCTTTTCCCGGATAATGACTAATACTACGACCGTTACAGGGGTAAAAATAAAGCACCCCACCAAACCCATGAACACTTCCCCAATCCAAAACGTGATGCCCAAATTAAAAAACAACACGACATAATACAACCCCACTCCTATTAGGACTTCCTTCCTCACAATGAGGTTGGGAACTGGAGAATCGGCAAAGCGTCCCCGTTCAAGCCACCGATACAAGAAAAATGAAAGGGAACCCACTATGACCCACCCCCCAAAATTGGCTAAGGGGACTCCAAAATATATTCCCTCATCCTTATAACCATAAATTTTTCCCAGGAACCAACGATCCCCTTGCAAGGCCACCGGATCAATTACGATATCACTGAAGGTAAAAAACATGACGGACAATCCCATGACCACCCAAGAGGTCCGAAAATCTGGGTCAAACTCCCAACCTCGCGGCTCCCCCGAAGTCCTGCTGGGTAATACCAGGGATAGGGCCATGCAATAACTCGCAAACAATAAAAATGAGAAGGAAAGAGAATCCATAAATGGAATATTGGACAAAAATAGTTCCCGATCAACAGTCGACCCCGTGTAATAATAGTCTCCAAATGGAAACCCAACCCTGGTTGAGGAATATTCACAAAGGAATGCCGTACCCCAGGTAATCCCGAAAAACCGAATGGTTCGAGACCATCCCAGTAATTGTCGTCCGCTGTAGAGCGAAATCATTAAAAAGATAAAAACATAGGGCCGAAGCACAACGGTTTGAAAAAGTAAGAAGAAAAATTCCACGTGGTTGATTTAAGGGTTGCAAGAAAACAATCACTAGATCGTGAGTTAAGCGTAGCCGTGTTGACGAAACCATTCCACGGCTTTTCTCAAGGCGACCTTCACAGGAGTTTGGGGCAAATCAAGTTCTTCCCTCGCTTTTCTGCAATCATAATGCATCAGATACTTTGCCATTCTGACACCCTCTAAAGGAATTCTGGGTGGTGTATGGGTTATCCAGTTGGCGACCCATTGGTTGACATAGGCCATGGGCATGACACATCCTCGTGGCAACCGAATACGAGGGACGGGGATTTCCGTAATCTGGCAAAGAGTTTCAAAGATTTCCCTGAGTGTCAGGTTTTGATTCCCCAGAATGTACCGTTCACCTAATGTTCCTCGTTCCATGGCCAGCACGTGCCCAAGGGCCACATCTTCCACATCGATTAAATTCATTCCTGTCTCAATGTAGGCAAACATCCGTCTTTGCATAAAATCGACGATAATTTGCCCAGTTGGGGTGGGTTTGATATCCCGTTCCCCAACCGGTGCCGTCGGGTTTACGATGACCACGGGTAAGCCTTGGCGGTATAATTTCAACACCTCCTGTTCAGCTAAAAATTTTGACCGCTTATAATCTCCGGCCAATTGGCGCTGGGCAGGGAATAATCCCTCATGACCCAATCCACCCTCCTCTGGGAGGCCAATCGCCCCAATGGTACTGGTATAGACGATCTTCTCCACCCCCTTTTCTCCTGCCGCCTTCAATAAATTAACCGTCCCCTCCACATTGACTCGATAGAACACATCGGGATTTCTATCCCAAAGCGCATAGTGGGCAGCGACGTGATACAGCCCTTGGCAATTCGCAAGAGCCTGTGCGAGGGATTGGGAATCTTGCAAGTCTCCTTGGAAAATTTCTACCGGCAACCCTCTTAAGTTTTCTTGGTTACTGGAGGATCGCACGAGGACGCGAACCTCGTCTCCTCTGGCGAGCACAGCCCGCGTAACAGCCGCACCGATAAAACCGGAAGAACCTGTAATGAGAACCTTCATAGCCTAAGCAAGTTCAGCTGCAAGAAGTCAAACTTGCTAACCTCTCAGACTGGGTGGCATTTCGACAGAGAATGGACTACTGGGGAAGAATAAGAATGTAATGGATGTCTTCAATTCCGGCGGGCGACAATAAATGTGGCAAGTTCCCGCAAGGGATCGGCATCGGAATTAAAACTATCTAAGTGTTTGATGGCTCGCATGACACAATCTTCTGCTACTTGTCGAGCCCCTTCAACACCATAAAAAGACGGATACGTTTTCTTTCCTCGCTTTTCATCCGTCCCGGCGTCTTTACCCAATTCTTCACGAGTGCCGACCATATTCAATACATCGTCCGCTATTTGAAAGGCCAATCCAATATCTTCAGCATACCCGGTCAAACTATGGAGTTGCTGGGGTGTGGCTCCCCCAATCAGTCCACCTATCCGAACGGCCGCCCTGATCAACTGTCCTGTTTTTTTGGTATGAATGCCCTGCAGTTGCCCTAATTCAATATCCTGATTTTCAGCCTGAATGTCCATGACTTGCCCGCCGACCATGCCTTGATGTCCTGAACCCATGGCCAATTCCCGGACAATCGCCACCCGTTGAGAAGCGGTGAGGCCCCTACCAGTTTCTTCCTGGGTACATAATTCAAATGCCAGGGTAAGGAGAGCATCGCCAGCTAAGATGGCCAGCGCCTCTCCATAGACCTTATGATTCGTTAATCGTCCCCGTCGATAATCGTCATCATCCATGGGGGGAAGGTCGTCATGAATGAGGGAATAGGTATGTACACATTCTAACGATGCGGCAAAAGGCAGAATTAATGAATGGTCAAAACCTAGGGCTTGGGCGGCGGATATGGTTAAAATAGGCCGGATGCGTTTTCCCCCTCCCAGCAAACTATATCGCATGGCCTCATACAGCTTTTGAGGTTCCACACGGTCTTCTGGAACACATTGCTCCAGAAACTCGTCCACACGGCGACGTTGTTGGGCTAAGTATTGTTGAATATCCACAGAGAGGTGAAAAGACAGGATAAGCGGACAGAAAGGCGTGTCGGAGCCTATCAAAAGATAGTTTTTAGGTCAAACGAAGGCACCCGGGCTTTTAAATCACAATTTTCCCGATTGTTTTCATTGAAGCCACTCAGTATACTTTTCCTTATGAGTATTCGAAATCGAGCAGGAGAATGGGAACCGTTACTACTAGGAATTGAACCCGAAACCTGCGGGGTCTGTGGGGAAGGTCTCTATCGAAACTTGACGATGCTTCGAGGCGGCTGGTCGCGATGCAGCCTCTGTGAAGCCTTTGTCCATTGGTCTTGTTTGGCCAGCGGGAAGGTGCCGTACCTCAAACAACGTCCCCGGGTATGTCAATCTTGCATGGAGAAGAAATCCCAACCTTCAACCCATCCAGTCTCGAATTCATCCACCGCGTCCGTTACCCCTGAAATAAAATAATGGAAACCCGAGGGCTTCCACTATCAGGATCCTTGGGGGCAAGCCGTCTATCCACTGCCTTTCTCTTCTTTTGCCTGGCCCCCATCTTATCCTCCTTTAGTGGGTTTCATCTGGCCAGTTATCTCCTTACAGGCCTCTATACCTGGCCTCGCACGAGCCGAATCATCGTTCTAACCTGTGGCATCCTGATTTTCTCTTATGAATTCATATACAAACAAACCTCCCTCCCCACTACCAACTGGAAACGATCGGGGCTGGAGTCCGTTCTTTTGACCTGTATTATTCCTTATGCTCTAGGGTTTGGAACTCTCGTGCTCTTGGCCGGCATTTCACCTTAAACAACCATCATTTATCCCCACGCTACGACTCATCCGGCAACCCCGTATGAAAGGAAAAGTCCATGAAAAATGTGGAACTTCAGGTGGAAGGTACCTTATTGACCATTAAGGTTGATTTATCCAAAGAATTTGGCCCCTCGGCCTCAGGCAAAACGACCATCATTGCTTCCACAGAAGGAAATGTCTCTATTCCTGGGCGTGATGAAAAAATCGGCTTGAACATCTACAAGAAAAAAACCTAAATCAAACGTTCGAAAAATAGGATTTCGCAACTTCCGCCCCCCTCTTTATTGTCTTGGCTATTTCTGCGCGACTACTCATTTATCCCCAAGGTCACACCCTAAGCAAATTGAAAGAACAAAGGGGGATTGACACCCCCTTCGAGTCTTCCTCAACCCTTTCCTTTTCAGCCTTTCCCTCCCCTCCTTTTCTTGCGTGTCATGCACTCCGTTAGAACTGCTATTTCCTCCTGAGGAACACCTCAAAAGTTATCCATTTGGATACAAGCTTTTTACAAAACGATACGTTTACTGTAGCGGGTGTGCTTTATCATTTATCTAGGAAGCATGAATGAGCGAAGACTTCCATAACGGAATTGAGTATTTACATTAGATGCTCCTGTCCTCCAGGTTCCTACATGGCGAAAGGGAATAAAATTTGCTCTTTTGTTCTTTTATTCAAGAAGGCAAGTAAAAATGTCCTATTCTTCGGAATAAATAATGTTGATCCTTTTTTCCATAACCTTAACGGCCCTGATCATTATCGCTGGAATAATATGGATTTGGGACTCATGAGATGCTTTTTCACTGTTCGTTTGTAGACGAAGACCCCGCGGATAAAGCTTGAAATGTTGTGAAGATACCCATGTTTTCTCACCTTTCCTAAGATGGAGGTATTTCCCATGCTGACTCATCCGCCCTCTAAAATGTCAGTCGGAGCCACGAAAAACTCGAACTCATCCTCCCATTCCAACACCGAAGGTACAGTCGGAATGGAGCGCACGGCAGCCATGTTTTCTGGGCAATCCCTGAACGGAGGTGTTCTTGTCATTGATGACGAACCTGATGTGCGAAAATTGATTCGCCTCACGTTAGAGAAAGCCGGCTATTATGTCGTAGAAGCGGAAAATGGGGAAGAAGGCATCAAAACCTTAAATGAGGGTGAAAATCCCATGGTCATGGATGTCATTATTACGGATATCCGCATGCCTCGAATAAATGGTCTGGAAGCGATGATTTATTTTCAAAGGGAGTATCCCAGCGTGCCTCTCATCGTGCTGACCGGATTCCCAGATATTGGAATGGCAACGAGTTTGTTAAAGCACGGAATTACGGATTACCTAACCAAACCAATCGAACGGGAAAAATTAATCCTGGCCGTAGAGAATGCGATTAAACAACGTCGAGTCCATTGGTTTTGATCGGAATATTTATTCCGGTCCTCCCTTTTTTTGATACAGACAGTTTATTGAGATGATAACGCTTTAAGAAAGGCATGGCGTCCGAACTGTCCTTTATAAGAAAACTCGGTTGGGAACAAAAGATCAGCCCCTGTGCCCAGCCCTAGAGGATTACCATGAATTCACCCTCTCTTTCCGATACCGCTGGTTCATGTATTGGACCAAAGAGTTACCAGAACCATGAGGAACCAATTCGGATTGCCTTACTCGGGGGAACGGCAAAATGTATCGATTTGCTAACCTATTTGGAGCGAATCCCAGGAATTGAAATTGTCGGGATGATGTGTCCGGAACGTCCCCATCAACCAGCCAAGGAATTAAGGAACCCTCCCTGCCGGGTGTGGGAATCCTTAGAAGATCTGGTCCAGCAGGCTTCGCCTCAAGTCTTGCTTGATTTTTCTCGGGGTAACAATACCCCCACACCAGAAAAGCCTACTCCACCAGAGAATATCGATATCGTAAATCATCATTCGGCCACGCTTTTTTGGAAACTCGTGAAGTATGAACAAAATGCACAGTGCCATATGGCTCAAATCGAAAAATTAGCCAACATCGGCACGTTGGCGTCCGGGATATTTCATGACATTAATAACCCCCTATACGTAATCTTGGGACTTTCGGAGCTACTCCTGGACGAAACGATTCCTCCTTCCATACGAGAACCCGTTTTGGAAGTCTTACAGGCGACCAAGCGTATCATTACCATGTGCCAGGAACTGAACTTGTATGCTCGCCAGGGAACCCCAAAACCCTGCGTACCCGTTAACGTCCAACAACAACTCGAAGAGGCTTTAAAAGTGGCCAAATTCGCCTCCGGCCTTGAAAACATTATCATCAGGCGAAATTATTCTCAGGATGTGAACATTTTGGCCAAGCCGGATGAAATCATCCAAATTTTTGTCAATTTAATCATGAATGCCCTACAGGCCATGAATGGCCAAGGGACGCTTTCTCTTCAGGTTGAGGCTACCCAAGATAGGGCATGGATTACTATTGAGGATACAGGCCCCGGCATTCCCCCCGAACTCATCGAAAGAATCTTTGAACCTTTTTTTACGACAAAACCCCCAGGCAAAGGGACGGGCTTGGGGCTCCATTCCGTTCGCTCACTCATTCATAAATATGCCGGAGATGTTCGGGTAACCAGCGTACCTAAAAAAGGGACTATGTTCCATTTGGATTTCCCCATTGGCCATGAACAACTTCCTGCAGCGTTACCATGATTTGTGGGGTAACCCCTTCAAACAGACGATCTTTACTTGGGGGAAACTCTTTGGACTTCTTGTAATACTTGGCCCGTGTACGATTGGGGAACTTTCATCACATCTTGTGGGGAGCCCTCGGCAACCAGTAATCCACCCTGATCCCCTCCTTCCGGCCCCAGGTCAATGAGCCAGTCCGCATTCCGAATCACATCGAGGTTATGCTCAATCACCAATACCGAATTCCCTCCCTCTACGAGACGATCCAATACTTCAATAAGTCGTTGAATGTCCGCAAAATGGAGACCCGTTGTAGGCTCATCCAAGATGTAGAGGGTCCGACCCGTTGGTCGCTTTGAAAGCTCTTTTGAAAGCTTCACCCGTTGTGCTTCTCCGCCGGAGAGGGTCGTGGCCGATTGTCCCAGTTTAATATAATGCAACCCGACATCGGACAACGTTTGGAGGCGGCTCTTAATAGGAGGAATGTTCTTAAAGAACTCCAAGGCTTCCGCTACCGTCAGGTTGAGGACGTCCGCTATCGTTTTCCCTTTATACGCGACGTCCAAAGTTTCACGATTAAACCGCTGTCCTTGGCAAGCATCGCACGTCACATACACATCGGGGAGAAAATGCATTTCAATTTTTACCATCCCATCCCCCTGGCAGGCTTCGCACCGACCACCCTTGACATTGAAACTGTAACGCCCCGGCTTATACCCACGGACACGGGATTCGGGCAATTGGGAAAACAAATCTCTGATAAAACTGAATAGGCCCGTATACGTGGCAGGATTAGAACGGGGGGTCCTACCAATGGGTGATTGATCAATATCAATGAGCTTATCTAAGTGGTGAAGACCCTGAATCTTTCGACATCCTTCCAAAGTCGGTTTTTTCTGGCCAAACCCTTTCCCCAAGGATCGGTACAAGACATCCACGACGAGCGTACTCTTCCCCGAGCCAGAAACTCCGGTGACGCAGGTCAGGAGACCAAGAGGGAAATTCACGGTGATCCTTTGGAGATTGTGTTTGGTCGCTTCGACGACGGATAACCATCCTTTTGGTTGACGGGAGCGATGGGGTAAGCTGACCTGCTTGTCTCCCCGTAAATACTGGCCCGTGAGGGAAGAAGACTGTCCCATCACAGCGGAAGGGGGGCCATAGGCTACGAGCGCCCCACCTTCAACTCCCGCTCCCGGCCCTAAATCTACGATATAATCAGCCACCCGCATGGTTTCCGCATCGTGCTCGACGACGAGGACCGTATTCCCCATATCTCGTAACCGCAACAAGGTCTGGAGGAGTCGCTTATGATCACGCTGATGCAGTCCGATACTCGGCTCATCCAGAATATACAAGACCCCTACCAACCCAGAACCAATCTGCGTCGCGAGGCGGATGCGCTGCCCTTCTCCTCCGGAAAGGGTGGAGGATGGGCGATCAAGGGTGAGGTAGTTCAATCCCACATTGAGCAAAAACTCCAATCGCTCCCGAATCTCTTTGATCACCCGATGCCCGATGAATCGTTCCCGGTCGGTTAACTCGAGAGAATCCAGAAACTCCATGGTTTTTTGGACGGATAACCTAGTGACCTCCGCTATTGAATGGTTCCCAATCTTTATGGCAAGGCTTTCCTTTTTGAGTCTTCCACCCAAACAGACCTCACAAGGTTGTTCGAATATTTCTTCATCATCTTTCGGACACCCCGAAGACACATACCCGATGCCCTCGCACGCGGGGCATGCCCCATGAGGACTATTAAAGGAAAATATCCGTGGTGCTATTTCCGAATAGCTCACGCCACATTGCAGACACGCCAAATGCTCACTGAAAATGTGGACCCGTTCGGTTTCGGTCAGGACTCCCACTAACCCATTCGTCATCTTGATGGCGGTTTCTACTGAATCAGCCAATCGTCGTGCCCCATCGGTAGTGGAATTGATCACCAGACGATCAATAATGATTTCAATGGTATGTTTTCTCTGCTTATGAAGGGAGATGGAATCAGCCAAATCTCGAATCACTCCATCTACACGTGCCCGAACAAAACCAGCCTTACGAGCCGCCAAGAG
The DNA here is from genome assembly GCA_965223495.1 of Nitrospirales bacterium. Classification (GTDB taxonomy): domain Bacteria; phylum Nitrospirota; class Nitrospiria; order Nitrospirales; family UBA8639; genus Nitrospira_E. The sequence goes on from OZ245001.1 coordinate 3,599,636, forward strand.
CTCTTTTCGATATTCCCCTTTTCTCCCTCTAACAATAGGCGCGAGGATTTGAATTTTGGAGCCTATGGGAAATGCCAATATGACATCGACCATTTGTTGGACGGTTTGTGCGGAAATGGGGTTCCCGCATTCATAACAAAAGGGCCGTCCTATACGAGAAAACAACAGGCGAAAATAGTCATAAATTTCGGTCACCGTTCCCACGGTTGACCGCGGATTATGACTGGTCGTTTTTTGTTCAATCGAGATCGCGGGGGAAAGACCATCGATGGAATCGACGTCGGGCTTGGTCATTTGCTCTAAAAATTGCCGGGCATAGGCAGACAGGGATTCCACATACCGTCGTTGTCCTTCAGCGTAGATCGTGTCGAACGCTAAGGACGATTTTCCTGAACCACTTAATCCGGTTATTACAACCAGCCGATCACGAGGGATCTCCAGATGAAGATTTCGTAAATTGTGCTGGCGCGCACCTTTGATCACAATGGAGTGGGACATGGAGGGAATTATATCATAGGCATGGCACGCCCGAGAGCCAATGCGGAATAGAAGAATTGACCCTTAGAGGAAGGGTCAGATACAATCTTCTAGGTCTAAAAAAGTATGGTGACTAATCAATTTCTTCTATATTCTAATACCCCCGTAAAAATTAATTTCCCTTATCCTTTACCAAGAGGAATTTCATGAAGAATCTGACTGCGATGATTATAGCCCCATGTCTCCTGATTTTGTGGACCCTCTCTCTCGGTGCTCCCGAATCTTGGGGGAAAAAATATGAACTGACCCGAAACAGTGTAGAAGATCCGAAAGATGTTGATGCAGCAGACATTTCCCTGTTTCGAGTCAAACTCGGAGATTCAGAAACCAAAGCCGTGGAATCCCTCGTTGAGCAGCGAATTTCCGGCGTGCGGGCAGAACAAGAAGGAACGTTTATTCTGCTGTGGGATAAAGAAAACCCTACAGGAGCCATGGCAGGAGTCCGCATTACCGATGGCCGGGTAGACTTAATTTTCATCAACAACCGTTTTGCTCATAAGGTCAGGGGAGTGTTTCGCCATATCCTTGGGGCCTCCTCCCTTAAAGAAATCAGAGATCTTCTTGGCCCAGAAGATTTCCCCAATGAAACCTTAATGGGTGCCAAACTGCTCTATGAACAAAAGGGGTTCCTGGTCAATTACCTTGACCGACAGGTAAACGTAGAATTTTGCCTTGGGTGCCCTGATTTATATTCTGGATTTTAAAATTTAGGGCTCATTCTTTTTTCAAGCCCCCGGGGTCCCCACCACATGGGTCCAGCCTCTCCCAATAGATGTTTGGCTAGCTGATTCCTTGGGCACCGCCTTCTGGTACTCCTTTACCACCCCAGGAACCCCCGTTCATGGACAATCGAGTTCTCACGACGCAAGTCATTGAAGAAGACCACAATCTCGAAGGAACTCTTCGCCCTCAACACCTAGCTGACTATACCGGCCAAAAAAAAATGAAGGAGTCGCTCCGGGTCTGTATTGATGCGGCTTTGGGCCGTGGAGAAGCTCTGGATCATGCCATTTTTTATGGTCCCCCTGGGTTGGGGAAAACCACCATCGCCCACATCATCGCAAAAGAAATGGGTGGAACTATCCGGTCAACGTCAGGTTTGGTTCTCACCCACGCAGGAGACCTCGCCGCCATCTTGGCCAATCTTCAACCCCACGATGTCTTATTCATAGATGAAATCCATCGATTGCCTCCAGCTGCTGAGGAAGCTTTGTACCCGGCGATGGAGGACTACCACATCGATTTGGTCATCGGTCAAGGCCCCTCTTTACGCACCATGAAGTTAGACCTTCCTCCCTTTACGCTCATTGGGGCGACCACCCGAGCCGGAGCCTTAACCTCCCCGCTTCGAGAACGTTTTGGACTCGTCTACCGCCTGGATTTTTACTTGCCAGAGGAACTACAAGTCATCATCACCAGATCCGCCCGCCTACTTCGGGTTCAAATAGATGAAGATGCCGCATACGAGATGGCCAAACGAGCACGCGGGACTCCCCGTATCGCCAACCGATTAATCAAGCGAGTACGTGATTTCGCAGAAGTTAAAGCTCAAGGACATATCACCAAAACCGTGGCACAACATGCCTTACAGTGGCTCGGGGTAGACGAGGCAGGATTCGATGAAATGGATCGAAAAATTTTGCTGACCATCATCGAGAAATTTAAGGGTGGACCCGTAGGAATCGAAGCTTTAGCTGCGGCGGTACAGGAAGAAAAATCCACCCTGGAGGATGTCCATGAACCTTTTTTAATGCAAGCCGGATATCTTGATCGAACGGCCCGAGGTCGCCAGGTTACACCCAAAGCGTTACAACATTTGGGACACGCAAGCGACCTCTTTTCAGCCTCCAACTAAAACACAGCCTCACATGGCTATTCTTTCGTCCGCTTGAATCCTGGTTAATTGGATTCTCCTACCATGCCCACTTTTCTTCCCCCACTGAACATTCAACCTTATTCAACGAATAGAAGGATGACCCTTATTTTGATTAGTCGATTCCGATGAATATGTTTCCTCAAATCCTTACCGAAGCGTTAACAGTCTTTCACAGGCCTCATGTAATTCCCCATCCTTTTTGGCAAAACTAAATCGGACATATTGGGCTCCAGTCGTTCCCTGAAAAAATGCCTCTCCCGGGACCCCAGCGACACCGGTTTTTTCCAAAATCCACATGGCCCGATCTTTTCCGGTGGTACCGGGAACCTTTGATACATCGGCCAATACATAATACGATCCCTGAGGAATAATAGGATTCCATCCAATCCGCTCCAACACCCCACAAAATTGATCCCGTTTAGCCTGAAAAGTAGTTTGGACTTTTTGATAAAAACTCCTATCTAACTCCCGAATTCCTGCTGCCACTCCGGCTTGCAATGGAGCCGGAGCACAGACATAAACTAAATCGTTCATCGCCCCAATCCATTCGGCATAGAGGGGTGATGCAACCGAATACCCTATCCTCCATCCCGTAATACTAAAGGTCTTAGAGTACCCCGATATCGTAATGGTTCTCTCAGCCATTTCAGCTAAGGAACCTAGGCTAACATGTTCCCGCTGATCATAGAGAAAGTATTCGTAGATCTCATCTGTCAGGACCAGCAAATCATTCTGAATCGCTAGGGAGGCAATATCCTCTAATTCCTTTCGAGTAAAAACCTTACCGGAAGGGTTTCCTGGAGTATTCACCACGATGGCCTTGGTTTGTTTTGATATAGCGCATTCCAATTCCTCCATTGAAACATCCCAGGAGGGAACGCGAAGAGATACGACACGAGGTACGGCCTCGACAGCCAGAAGAGTACTCACATGGTACCCGTAATAGGGTTCAAAGAGGATTACTTCATCTCCAGGGTTCAACAGGGCCATGCACGCACAGTGAAAAGCCCCGGTAGCTCCCGCACTCACCGTAATTTGTGTATCGGAGTTCACTTCCATGGTGTTATAAAATTTCAATTTCTGAGCCAGGGCCTCACGGAGAAGAGGTAGGCCATCAAATCGAGTATAAATGTTCGTTCCAGAATCCATGGCCTCCTTAGCCCCGTTCATGACAGGCTGCGGAACGGCTGTATCACATACTCCTTGAGCGAGATTGATCCCTTTTACCCTGGTACAGGCTGTGGTCATGGTCCGAATAGCAGATTGCCCTAAGCTAATGAGACGCTGATTACCGGTGAAATTCATTTCTTCAACATTCTCCCATTCATTAGAAAACTCCCGGCATGAGATTGGCTCTTACCGAACCTCAATGTCTAATGAGGCTAGGAAAAATCCAATCGAACTTGCCCCCTTTATGTCCCTTCCCGTAAAGTGCCAACACAGTTACAGCTCCAAACTTTCTCGAGTCTAACATGAACACCTTCCCCTCTTTTTCGAACCGTGAGTACCATAGATTTCCTATGACCTCTGTTGCCTTCACCATTCTTGTCTTGGGGCTCATCGACGTCTTCGCTTCGTCCGCGTGGGGAACCATGGAACCGCCTCCACCAATCGTCGATTCTCATATTGCCAATATCGCTAAATTTGCCACGGCCTCTCCCACCGTCACCATCCCCGAAGGTTGGTTTTTAATGGGAACCAACCGCCAGGATCATATACGACACAGTTTTGAAGCGCACTACGATGACACGGAATTTCCACGACGACGGATTTGGCTTGCTTCATTTTCCATGGACCGTTACGAAGTGAGTCTTGGGGAATATCTTTCCTTTTTACTCGAGACCAATCGCTCTGTTTCGGCGCAATTACGGGCCTTGATCTGGCATTTAATTAGTGTCCATTTCGTTCCAGACCAAGTCTTAGCTCCTTGGCCTGCACTCTACGTAACCTGGGAAGAGGCAAAAGATTTTTGTGGTTTTAAAGGAAAACGCCTTCCCCAGGAAGCCGAATGGGAAAAAGCTGCGAGAGGAGAGCAGGCTCGCATTTTTCCTTGGGGCCATATGGACCCCTCCCCAGAAATAGCCGTCTTTGGGCAATACCATGTCCATGAAATTCCTTTAGTAGCAACGGTCGACAGTTTCCCAGAGGGGAAAAGTGTGTATGGAGTCTTTCACCTTGCCGGGAATATCGGAGAGTGGATGAATGATTGGCTAGGGTCCGATTACTATCCAATCATGCCCGAACGCAACCCACCCGGACCCAAGATGGGGCGGTATAAGGTGGTCAGGGGAGGATCTTGGAAAAGTCGGCCTGAAATGCTACGTACGGCCACACGAGGGGGGGCTTTCCCAAATGATCGTTCCGCCACCGTTGGATTCCGGTGTGTTCAATCTCACCCACCCAATGTCCAGGAGTAATTCGACCGGAAATCGGACAAAGCCTTCAACCCTCTAACTGCTTTAATGTGAGCTTGATGAGGTATTTCCCCCACAGCCCAAATCCCTATGTTCTAATAATGCTTTTGCCTCGAGTAGGCATACCAATTCCTATTGATACGTAACCGGATTCCAAGTTGCCTCGATTTATCCGCTTTCCACCAATCCTCGCCTATACCTGGCCATTATTAGTTATTCTCATATTATTAGGGACCTACCTTTGGAATCGAATATTTTTTGTCACCTATATTTTTCAGATAAATCAACGGGAATTTCAGCTAGTAGAAATTTTGACGTTTCTTTCTGCAATCCTTGCCGGATATTTATTATGTTGTGCTGCTTGGCGATTGTGGAAAAAACATAATTATTGGGCAACAAGCCTCGTAGGCGTTGTTGGCTTGGCCACAATTTTCTTCGCCGGAGAAGAAATTAGTTGGGGACAAAGCTATCTTCAATGGTCAACGCCATCTTGGTGGAACGCTCATTTTTCGGCAGAAACCAACATTCATAATTCGCAGCTTCCCATCCATCAACTCGCAGCCTTATTCATCTTTGCCGTTTTCTTTTTGTTACCCTTTGCCTGGAAATTTCGGAATTACTTCAACTTACCATTAGGTTTACAACCGGCCATTGCTGAGGGTCCGGTCATTTCAGCACTGGCCATAGCCGTTCTGTTTCGCGAACTGAAGGGAACCTATCGGGCCTTTGCCCCCCTTTGGTACCGGGAAATCGATATTCCTTGGGTTGAGGTCCATGATACATTCTATCAGGAATTTTTATGGGGAATGAACGAATATCGAGAAATGCTCGTAGCGCTAGCCCTATTGCTCTATGCCACTTACCGTCTGAGGGCTGCGAAAAATTTTCCGAGTCCTGGATGAAATGATTCGGGGGCCTGGCATGGACCTCTTTCTCATCCCTCTCTCCCACCCAGAAGAAACTCTTACACCTCTTTCATGGAAAATCGATGGAACTAGAAATCGTGCGGGACTCTTATCACTCTTTTCCAGGACCCCCGTTAATCCGAAGGCAACGGTGTTTCATAAATTTGTCCGCTCACCAAGGCATGCATGTGAGATTTCTGGAGATAACACGTTTCTTCCTCTACGTTGGAGACCTGGGTCACAATAAACGCGGCAGGGAGAAGTTCCCAATGACGTAAATCAGGTCGAACAGTATTCGTAAAGACCGTGGGGGCAACCGACATCAGTTCAATCCCACTCAGAAGGGATAAACCACATAAATCCCCACTTCCCGAACCTCCGAGAGAAGCCGCCCCAGCACAACCTCCGACCGCCACACCCGCCCCAAGGGAAAAGGGGACTAAACCATACACCACCCCCACGGGTAATCGCAGCCAACTTTGGATATTTAACAAGGGATGGTACGCTTGATCATGGCGGCGGGCAATTTTCTTGAACCAGCTTTCGGTAGAAACCCGGATCCCCGTTTCAGAGACACAGGTCGTGGGAAATGATGGCTGGGGAGTAATAGAAAAATACCCGTTTTGAGCTCCAAATAATTTCAACTCCCAATCCACCCGGGGAAATCGTCCTACCCCCTGAATTCGCCAAGACATCGGCGGTGGCTTCCCACTATCTAATCGTCTGACCTGGGATTGGGCAAAGACTTGAAGAGCCGGATCCACCTTTAGGACGGTTGATTGCCCTGGTTCAGCCAATCGGAACCAATCCACCCGCGCCTCTACAGGTTCTTTTAACACTTCCCATAACACCGCAGAGAGAATGAGATTGACCGGATCTTCTCCAAAGTTATAGAGGGGGACAAACAGCTCATGGTCCAACTTTCGTAATTCCACCTTGGCCTCCTCCACCAGACCCATTCGAAGAAAACTGGCCGCCCGAAGAAGGTTAAGATAGGCTCGTTCATAGGATTCCAACACATAGTCCGTGAGCACACCATCCGAAAGAAAGATGCTGACCGATTCACGGGAAAAGGAATACGTTTTTTCTCGAAAATCTTCCTGAATTTTCGCTCCGTACTCGATCACTTCCTGATCACACCCTTTCATAAAGGCCACGCTTAATAGGTTTAACACGTTGATTCGCTGTGACCAGGAGACTTGAGACTGAAAAATTCCACAATCCCCCTGGATCTCCGGTGGGGTCGCACTTTTGTGGCAAGCGGTGAAAAAAAGGCATAGAGCCACAGAAATGAGGTTTGGGACAATGTTAGTCTTCCACATGGATCTCCTTACTTAGAAACCCGAACATTCAATCTAGAAAACTTACCGGGAAATCAGGTCTAACACAATATGGCTATGTCCTGGATTTTCATTAACTAGGTGACTTCCCCTCTCAGTTCCTTTTCACATAATTGGAAAATTCTTGTGGCATGATAGAGAGAAATTTTTCTCAGTGGGATCAATGGCCAAATTTCCACCCGAAAAAGATTTCTAGATAGCTAGGGTGTTCCCTATTATCTATTTGCCTCTGCCAAACTTTTCCCTAAAGACCAAGAGTGAATTACCGGTACTGGAGGACCGGGAAGGCACACTTCGGGTTCATCAGGAAGTGGGCTTAAATGGGAGAGGGTTCCAAAAAGATGTTTTCACCCAATTCACCCGATAGGTTAGATTTTCCAGATTGCACGCGTTTTTGTAACTCTTTTTCGTGGAGTGAGGAATATCTTCGATTCCGGAACCTATTTCTCTTGTTGGGTGACTTTTGATCAGAAGTGGAGGGGAAGTTCGTCTACGGCCTTAGGAGAAAATGATGTCTACTCAATAATGACTCAAGATCCTGTCGACGGAGAAATACCCTCACTCGTGAATTGATTGAACTAGAGAAGGGTCCCAAAGCGATCGGGGAAGCCATTTCTCCCTTAGCCTGACTCATAGGGCGGCAAAGTAAAAGTTGGAGGACGTTTACTTGAAGGAACCTCCGGTCCCAACCTATGAAATCTGAGGTCCGTTGGGAAAAACCCAGACTGACCTAACGACTCAAGGGAGACATCGAAGAAGTAAGCGGGAAAAGCCTCCTGAGCGTCACCCTGTCTAAATTGAACCAATCCCAAATGGGCTAGGACATGAGGTTGGTAAAAATGGATGGAGAAAGGTCTTTTGCCTTACATGTTGTGATCTCGAATAAATTTTTCCAGTTCGGAAGGTCAAGATTGGCCCCACAGTTGTTCAAGGCGTTGGGCTCGCCCACAGTTCCATTTATAAAACTTATATTGAAACGGGTTTTTCTTATAAAAATCCTGATGGTAATCCTCCGCCAAATAAAACTTCTCTGCTTTCGTAACCTCCGTATGTATGGGACCAGGGAATGACTTTGTATCCATAATGTTTTTTTTGGAGGCTAAGGCCAATTCTTTTTGAGTTGGGTTAAGGTAAAAAATCCCCGCCCTATACTGACTCCCATGATCGCAAAATTGAGAGTTCTCTACTGTGGGATCAATGTTTTTCCAAAAGACCTTTAATAACTGTTGATAGGTGACCTGTTGAGGGTCAAATATAATTTCGATGGCTTCGGCATGACCTGTTCCTCCTGCAGAAACCTGTTTATACGTTGGTTTGGGAACCATCCCTCCGATATACCCAGAGGTCACCGCAATGACTCCATCCACTTTTTCAAAGGCTTCCTCCATACACCAAAAACAGCCCCCCGCAAATATAGCCTTCTGGGATGTCTCCGATTCCACAGAAAACCCGGGAATGGGGAAACCTAATACTCCGATCACCAAGATCGTCACACACCAGAGGGTTGATTTAAAACAGAACGATTTCATGGCATTCTCCCTTTCTCAGCATATATATCACCTCAAGCACTCCACCGTTTATTAGGATAAGTTATAGTCTACGCCAAGGCCATATTCATTACAGACTGGGGTGATTCCCTAGAAGACGGGCTTGTTTCCTTCAGCTTTATGGTGGTTGAGGGGTTTTCGGTCACCATCTGGAATTAGTTGGTAATCCTGAAAAATTTCACTATCTTTCGCTAACAGAATCTTTTCTATTTTAACAAGTTACCGAATCTGATTTCTTAAATTTCCACTATTGGACAACTGGGTTAATTCCATACGCCCCTTTTGCTTCTGCAATCATTCCCGAGGAAATGGTCTGGAATCAGCGGGATCTAAAAAAAACGGATACCCCTTCCCCCCTATCAAAGCAAAGGCAGCATTTAGCCTCCTCTTGAAATAGGAGCCACCTTCTTTTCGCGAGATTATAATCCCGGAAAAATTGAATTGACATCATTCGGGAGTGGGTAGAAGACGAAGTTGAATTGAACAGGGACGTTTGGGGAAAATTTCGGGGAGATTGAGGTGGATGATCAAGTGTCCCAATCCGGCCAATCACTTGGCCAGATTGGGACATGACGCTATGGTTACTCTCATCAATGATCTGAAAATTTTTCGGTTATTCATCTCTCAGAAGATTTTGAATGGTCACCGATTCACCGGACCCCCGTCGACCGGAGATATTGGATTTAATCTTATCTAGGCGAGACTCATCCGAATCCTCCGAATCCAATGCGACCATTTTCTTGTTCTTGTCTTTTTCCTCTTTCTGTACCAGTTCCTCTGGCTTAACCTTTGTGGCACTTCCTGCGTTGGAATCCGAGGCAACACGGGTGCTTCCAAAACTCTCAGTAAGCGTAAAAGTAGTGGAGGGTAAATTGGGGGCAGAATTGATGAGGAGATAATTCAAGACGGTCTGTCCTTGGCTTGGCCCTCCAAGTTTGATGGAAAGACTGTTATCTGAAATTTCCACCGGGTAGTCAACAATCGTTAGATATTCACCCTCGGCCGTTAATACTTGGTTCGCCAACTCCAAACCCTCCGCCGTAATCCAATGGGGACCCTGGGCTTGCGTGGGATCACCAATTACTAGAGTTACATAATAGGTCCCATTCGGTATAGAAAAATTCCAGATTCCCGAATGTTGATTGGGAACACTCACAAAAGTATCTAAGGTTTGGTGGGCGGTGGAATTACGTTCCACCCCATCGATGACTTGACTCCATCCATACCCTCGGGTTTCCGCAAACGGACTACCATCATCTTTTTGAAAGTTGGAGGGAATTATAGCATCAGAAGCCTGAAAATTGACCCGGATAGGAAGAGAAGGGAGAGGATTTGGGTTTTCTGAATCATTAGAAGAAAATGTGGCCGTCACGACTTTAGAGGTCGAAAGAGTGAGGGAACATGTCAATATTCCTTCACACACCCCATTCCAACCTTCAAACTGACTCCCATTGGACTGGTTTGGTGTCAGCGTGACCGTCGTTCCATGGGGAAAGGAAGCGGTGCACGTGCCCGCAGAACAAGACAGGCCCGAAGGTGTGCTCGTGACACTCCCTTCGCCACTTCCGGCCACAGTGACACTGAGAGATTGGGTCGAATTTGGTGATAAAGGAGCAAAATTGGCTGAAACTGCCACCGAGGAAGCCGTTAAGACGATCGAACAGGGAGACGTGCCCGAACAGGCCCCACCCCATCCTGAAAAAAGATATCCATTCATTGGGGCAGCATTGAGGGTCACACTGGACCCCTGGGTAAATGAAGCTGAACAGGATGAGCCATTCGAGCAGGACAGCCCACCCGGCGTGCTACTGACTGTCCCACTTCCTGTCACGGAAACAGCTAGAGAACTGACGGAGGTTTCCCCAATGGTCTTGGATACTTCAGATGAGGGTGAACTTTCATTGCCTGAGGTATCATAAGCGGTAACCGCAAAGTAATGAGTTTTATTCGACTGTAAATTTACATATTGATAGGTTGTGGTCTTGCCCACATTAGTTGAACCGTCATATACAGAAGGACTCACTCCATGGTACACCCGATATCCTGCTAAATCCGATTCACTGTTAGCAGCCCATTGTAGATTGGCGGAATTGGTCGCGGCCCATAGAACAGTATTGGGAGCCCCAATAAGGAGACAACTCAACAAACACCCGAATGCGTATTTTTTGATTGTGGTTCTGTTAAGACCACGGGTCATAGGGATCCTCCTTTTTCAGAGGGGCCCCATTCCCGCCAACTCCTTCTTCGGTAACCCGGCGATCAGATATTCTGACCCGTGGTTTTGCGTCCCCACCTCACGATGGGTTTGCCTTTATCGGAAAGAGGCCACCACTTTCATATTCACAAACAGTCAGGCAATAATTTTCTCCGAATTGAAATGAGTCATTTGTTGGTCCGCATCTTCTCCTGCATGTATCGGTCGATCCCGAAAATGCTTTAGACCTTAGGGGAGGGCTGCTTAACTGCAGAGGAAAACCGTGTGAAGCGGAAAAATCTTCTAGGAAGTTATGGAAACACTCGTTAAATTATTGGAATTTTTTTCTTATCTTAGGCCTCCTAATGATGTTAACCCATTTCTATTCCCCTTCCTGGAAATGATTGGGTTTTGCGACGGTTGGGGTCGCCCCAATGCTCGTTAGACCGGCTAAGGCACAGGCTTCATCAAACTGAGTGCCAGGTGCCCCACCGACTCCTATTCCACCCACCACTTCTCCTCCGAGGACCACGGGCAACCCGCCACCTAAGATGAGAATACGTTCATCCATATCCCGCAGAGCTTGAAGGGTAGGCATTTTGACTATTAATTTGGCTAATTCCTCTGTTGACCGTCGAATACTTGCAGCCGTGAAGGCCTTCTTGGCACTGCTATTCTGAGTATGGGGACCCGCTCCATCCGCTCGAAGCAACACTTTTACATTTCCTCCTCGGTCAACGAGAGCCACGCTCACACGAAACCCATCTTTTTCACACTTATTTAGAGCCGTAACAGCTGCTTTCTGAGCTAGCACCAAAGGAAACGATGGCCTTTTATTAGGCAAGTCGGTTTCCTGTGCCCACCCTATCGATGGAGGGAAGAATTCTCCCAGTCCACTACTACCTAGTCCCAATATTCCAATCATTATCCCGAACCAGATGTTTCTACACATTGGGTTACCCTTCCTAAAAATTGGTGTATCGATAAACAATTTACAAGAATATTGAAAAAAAGAAAATTTTAACCTGAAATTCAGATTCCCTTCTCCCTAAGCTTGCCAAGAATAAAAAAATTCTTCATTTTGGATGAATGAAAACTCACCATTGGATGTACTGACAAGGTTCTTATGGAGCCCAAAAACATCCCCAGGTCTTTGGAACGTTTAGGTATCTACAAGTCGGGCCATCGCTTGCCGTATTTGATCTCTTGAACCTAGAAGGACAAGAATATCCTCTAAACGCAAGACCGTATCCAAAGAAGGATTTGCTTCGGTCACACCATTTCGAGTCAAAGCAATGACCGAAGCCCCAGTCCGATGATGAATTTGCAATTGCCCCAACGATTTTCCTATGACATGGGAGTCTGAACGTATTTGACAGGTATCCACATCAACATCAGCTAAAGTTCCGGCACGCAAATGATGCGCCAACTCAGGTAATTCCCCTCGTCGGAGTAAGAGGTATCCCTCCCGACGAACCTGCTCCACCTTTTTCTGAATGATAAATTTAGGCGTCCCATAGGTTCGAAGAACTAACGCAAATATTTCAATAGAAGTTTCAAACTCTTCCGGTACCACATCACTGGCACCCAGATCCATGAGATCTTGCAACTCTTTTAGATATCGAGTCCGGACGACAATATGTAAGGAAGGGTTGAGTTGTCGGGCTTGTTGAACGATCTGCCGAGCCCCAAAAGGATCCGATGTCGCAATGACCAGAACACGAGCAAAATAGATCCTGGCATGGTTGAGCACTCGGGAATTTGTGGCGTCCCCATACATGATGGTACCCCGCTCGTTTCCATAGGTTTTGGCCAATTCCGTATTCACTTCGAGCACCAAATACGGAATTTCCATATCGTCCAACACCCGGGCCAAATTTCTTCCATTGAGCCCGTAGCCCACGATGATGACATGATCTTTCATCTTTATGTGTTCTCCTCCCGCGGAGAGGGTTGTGCGTTGAGGCAACCATTGGTTCAATCGATCAAGAGCTTCGGCTCTTTTGGCCAAACGGGGAGCCCATTGAATTAAAAATGGTGTGACGGTCATAGATAACACTGAAACAGCCAAGAAAATATTATAAGCCTGAGAGTTTAACAGCCCTTCTTGTTGCCCCACCTGAGCCAAAATAAAGGCAAACTCCCCTACCTGAGCCAAGCTGACTCCGGTTAATAAAGCAGAACGAATGGGACCTCCAGCAAGAAAGACGGCTCCGGTTCCAGTCAAAAATTTCCCCAAGAGAACCAACAAGGTCAGGCCTAGGACTAAGATAGGAAATTCCAAAATAATTTGAGGATTCATTAACATCCCCACGGACACAAAAAACAAACTATTGAAGCTATCTCGAAATGGGATGACTTCGGCTAAGGCTTGATGACTATATTCCGATTCTGAAATCACGATCCCCGCAATAAAAGCTCCCAAGGCTAACGACAATCCGGTCAACGAGGTTAACCATGCCGTGCCAAGCCCCAGAACGATAATGGTCAGTAAAAATAATTCCCGACTTCGAGTCCCGACAATATGATGAAGGGCTCTTGGAACCAGCACGCGCGCCGTCAATACGATTAATCCCACAACAAGAAGGGATTTCACTAAGGTTCCCAAAATTTCCGCGGAGTTATTCTGGGCTTCTCCACCTAAAATAGGGGTCATTAGAATCATTGGGACTACCGCTAAATCCTGAAAGATCAATATTGCCATGGTAGCCTGGCCATGCACCGTGTCTATCTCCCCACGGTCACCCAAAATTTTAAGCACGATAGCCGTACTACTTAAAGACAAGAGCAATCCCCAAAACACTGCTTCGCCCAAAGGGCGATCTAATAATACACCTCCCACAAAAATGACACTGAGCATGCTGAGAATCTGTAAGGGGCCTCCAACCCACAACAAACGACTGGAAGCTCGGATCCGAGATAAAGAAGTTTCTAAGCCGATGGTGAAGAGCAAAAGGACCACCCCAATTTCTGCTAGGACTTCGACTTGGTGCTGATCAGAAACGAGGTTCAAGCCATGAGGACCTACCAAGGTTCCCGCAAACAAAAATCCGGCGACAGCGGGAAGGCGGAGCTTCTGAAAGACAAACACCACCAAAACCGAGATGGAAAAGATAATGAGAACGTCTCGAAGGACGTGGACTTCACTCATCTGAAATAGAGGTCATCCTTTGATTGATCCATCGTGCATCCAACAGCCAATGAAAAACCTGGAACCTAGGTGAGGAAAGAAATAACCTACATGTGAGGAATCGCCCCTGGGGAGTATCATCCCCTGGAATTGGGGTAATGTCTACAGACCAACCCAAATCTAAAAAAGGCTAGGACCCGCGGGGCATTGTTATGGGACAAACGGCGAAAATGGCAGCCCTTCCTCCCCCATCGCCAGGAGGATTAAGGATCGCAGGCCTCACTTCTCAGGTGGGGAGGTCTTGAAACAACCAGGGAGTCTCCCGGGCCTGTCGGTTTTCATAGGCGGTGATCATTGATTCGTGCTGGAGGGTTAAGCCAATTCCATCCAATCCTTTTAACAAACAATCCTTCCGGAATGGATCAATGGTGAAAGAAAATCTTTCTTTTTCCGATGTCAGAACTTCTTGCTGAGGAAGGTCCACGGACACCTCATATTGCTGGTGTTGGGCAACACGATCGAACAAGATTTGAACCTCGTCACTTCTCAAGACAACTGGAAGAATCCCATTTTGAAAACAATTATTATAGAAAATATCCGCGAATCCAGGGGCAATGATACATCGTATACCAAAATCCAATAAGGCCCATGGGGCATGTTCCCGTGATGACCCACACCCAAAATTATCTCCGGTAAGGAGAATGGGGGCCGCCTGATACCGAGGCTGATTCATAAAAAACTCTGAGTCTGGATTTCCATCTGATTGAATTCGCCAATCAGCAAACAATCCTTCCTTGAGTCCCGAACGATGGATGGTTTTTAGGTATTGCTTGGGAATAATTTGATCGGTGTCCACATTGACTCGATTGAGCGGCGCTACAATACCCGTTAAAGTCCTAAAAGCTTCCATATCATTTCTCCATTGACCCGTCCCTACGTGGGGGACCAAGTGTTTTCCCTTGGCGCCCCTAGGTTAAAGTGCCTCTCGAATATCAACAAAATGTCCTGCTATAGCCGCGGCCGCGGCCATAGCAGGAGAGACGAGGTGTGTCCGCCCGGCTTTCCCCTGTCGACCTTCAAAGTTCCGGTTGCTCGTCGACGCACAACGTTCCCCAGGGGCCAACACGTCGGCATTCATCGCTAAACACATGCTACAACCTGGCTCCCGCCACTCAAAACCGGCCTCCCGAAAAATCGCGTCCAACCCTTCCTGCTCTGCCTGTTGTTTCACCAACCCAGACCCCGGGACCACCATAGCTTTCACGGTTTTTGAAACCTGCTTTCCTCTCACGATACGCGCAGCTATTCGCAAATCCTCGATCCGGGAATTGGTACAAGATCCAATAAAGACTCGATCGATTGGAATGTCACAAATGGGAGTACCCGGAGGCAATCCCATATATTCCAAGGCAAACTTTGTAGCCTGTCGGGTTTTTTCATCCTGAATTTCGTTGAGATTGGGTGTTTTTCCATTGACGTCTGTCACTTGACCAGGATTGGTCCCCCAGGTTACCTGCGGAGGGATGTCTTCCCCTTGAAGCCGGACAACCTTATCATAGCTGGCTTCAGGATCGGTTCCCAGATTCAGCCATGCTTGTTTGGCTTGTTCAAACAATTCACCCTTGGGGCTAAGAGGACGGTTCTCCAGATAGGCCACCGTTAATTCATCCGGAGACACTAAGCCAGCTCGGGCCCCGGCTTCAATCGACATATTGCACAAGGTCATCCTCCCTTCCATAGAAAAAGACCGGATAACCGGACCGGTATATTCAATCACGTGCCCGGTTCCTCCCCCAATTCCTATTTGGCCAATGATGGCCAAAATTACATCCTTTGGAGAACAATATTCTGGAAGGACTCCTTCAACACGAATTTCCATGGTCTTTGGTCGTTTTTGCACTAAACATTGTGTGGCTAGCACATGTTCAACCTCGGAGGTTCCAATACCAAAGGCTAAGGCACCAAAGGCCCCATGGGTAGAGGTATGGGAATCACCACAGACAATGGTCATACCGGGAAGGGTCAACCCTTGTTCGGGACCGATGACATGAACAATTCCCTGACGGATATCCTCCATCCCAAAATACTTAATCCCAAATGCTGCACAATTTTGCTCCAACGTAGAAACCTGTAAGGCGCTCATGGGGTCAGAAATACCCACACTTCGATCGGTGGTAGGCACATTGTGATCGGGGACCGCTAAGGCAGCCTGAGGCCGACGTGGGCTGCGACCGGCTAACCGTAGCCCTTCAAACGCCTGGGGAGAGGTCACCTCATGAACCAAATGTCGGTCAATATAGAGAAGGGTCGTACCATCGGCCTCCTCTCGAACAACATGTTGATCCCAAATTTTTTCGATTAATGTTTTACCGGCCATGAGATTCATCCTCTCTTTAAATGGAACAGACTTCTAATTACCTTCATTTCAGCCCCTCTGGCAAGGGGTCGACAAAAAATTATAGGCCTGGCCATTCCGTTTTCCAATTTTTTGTGGTCTATTGAAACATCTGATATAATTTTCATGACGAATGTGCCCCTTGGTTTGTCTTTTGCATTCTCCCTCAATCATGACGGGGAACCAGGGTGTGGTCTCTTCATCAACCACCCTCCGAGCCAATCCACTGAATTCCGGCCAGGTGTGAACGAGACATTCCCTTTCGAGGAGCCGAGAGTCTCTCAACTTTTTTTTGTGCCACATAGGGCAAGAGATTTTCCATAGACCTTCCTATGGAATTCGATTAATCACCGTACGTTCAGGCTTTTACTCAACAAACCTGCCTTTCAATGCTTAATTTCTTACGCGGCTACTTTTCCCAGGACATGGCCATCGATCTGGGGACGGCTTCCACGCTCATTTACCTCAAAGGGAAAGGCATTGTTCTCAACGAACCCTCCGTCGTGACCGTTGACACCCAATCTAAGGAAATTTTGGCTGTTGGCGAAGAGGCAAAAAAAATGGTGGGGCGCACTCCCGGAAACCTCCAGGCAATTCGACCCATGCGTGAAGGTGTCATCGCAGACTTCGATATGACGGAACGCATGCTCCGGTTCTTTATCCAAAAAGCCCATCCAGGCGGGACGTTTTCTCGGCCCCGGATTATTATCGGTGTGCCTTCTCGCATTACCCAGGTAGAACAACGCGCAGTGAAAGAATCAGCAGAATTAGCCGGTGCACGGGAAGTCTACCTTATTGAGGAACCGGTAGCCGCAGCCATAGGTGCCGGATTGCCAATTATCGAACCCTCAGGAAATATGGTGGTTGATATCGGGGGTGGTACTTCAGATGTGGCCGTCTTATCTTTGGGCGGCATTGTCTATAGTGAATCGGTTCGAATCGCGGGGGATCAGATTGATGGAGCCATTTCAGCACACCTCAAGCGAGAATACAGTCTGTTAATCGGAGAACACATGGCGGAACGAATTAAGATTGAAATCGGATCGGCCTATCCCTTACCCGAAAAAAAACAAATGGCCGTCAAAGGACGAGATCTCGTTTCTGGAATCCCCAGGACCATCTTCATTGAAGACGGGGAGATACGGGAAGCTTTACAGGAATGTATCGCCACCATTACCCGAGCCGTAAGAGTCGCCCTAGAAAATACCCCACCTGAACTAGCAGGAGATATCATCGATCGAGGAATTGTCTTAACAGGAGGAGGGTCTCTTCTGCACGGCTTAGGGGATCGGCTCAGGGAAGAAACGGCCCTTCCCATCATCACCGTGGATGATCCATTAAGTTCCGTCGTCTTGGGTGTGGGAAAAACTCTGGAAGAGTTAGATCTTCTTCGACAAGTCTCTACGAGTTCAAGCCTCACCACTTAACCCTCGGCTCAATTACTATGCCGTACACGGACCATAAGATCCCTATGGGAACGAGTGCACGCGGGGTTCTCGTTGTGATTGTCATCCTCATATTGTTCCTCTTTTTATTCCTCCCAGGAAAGTCCCACAAATGGGTCAAATTCTTCGGTGAGCCTCTCGCTTTGATCCTAGAGGTTCCTCTCCACACCATCGCTTCACTCCAGGACTCGTTAAGTGAAACGTGGAGTCAGTTTTTTGAGCTACAAAATGTTTGGGAAGAAAATCAACAACTTAAGCAAAAGATTCAGCAGTTGCTCCATGAACAGAACCGCTTAAAGGAAGAAGCTATTGTTGTTGCCCAATTTCAAAAACTATGGAATTACCAACAAACCGCCCCTATGACGACCACCCCGGCTCGAATCATTGGACGGAATGTTTCAAATTGGTACCGGGCTATCGTGATTGACAAAGGCAGCGAAGACGGAATCCAAGCCGAAATGGGAGTCATTACTGAAGCGGGCACAGTTGGAAGAGTCGTACGGGTTAACCGAACCACCGCGGTGGTTCTCCTCTTATCGGATCCCAATGTGGCCATCACAGGGATGATCCAAACCAGCCGTGACGAAGGCATCATTCAGGGAACCCCCCAAGGCACGATTCAGATGAAATACTTACCCCCGCTTTCCCCGGTTCAACAACATGACATGGTGGTCACTTCGGGCCTTACCAATGATTTTCCTCGAGGCCTTCCGGTTGGGCACATTCACCAAATCACCAAAGGTGCGACGGATTTATTTCAATCGGCCGAACTGATTCCAATCGTCAATTTTTCAAAACTCGAAGGGGTCCTCGTGATTACAGATTTTGAAAACACTGAACCGGATCCATCTTTTGAACAAGGTACCTTATCAACCCCCTGAACCAACACATGAGTTTTGCTCGTTACTTCTTTCTTTGTCTTCTTACGGTACTTCTTCAAGCTACGTTGAGTACACAGTTGTCCGCCAAGGGAATGTATCCTGACCTTTGTTTGGTATTAGCGTGCGTCGTCGGATTCGTATCCCAAGAATACAAGGGTTTGATGGTGGGATTAACGGTCGGGCTCTTTCAAGATATTCTGGCTCCTGGTGGAATCGGACTCAATATGATCCTGAAAGGACTCGCAGGCGCCTTAGCGGGAATGACCACCCAAACCATCTCAACGGTCACGGTTCCTGTCGTGCTAATGGTCACATGTGCCTTATCTTTTGGGTGTGGTCTGGCCTCGCTTATGGTCGCCTACCCGGTTCTTGACGGTTCGGCCTTTCTTCAGGCGATCTCGGCCGTTCTCCTTCCACAAAGTGTATATAATGGAGTTTTGGCCGTTGGGATTTTTTGGTTGAACAAAACTGCTTGGCATTCCTGGAATGTGAGGAAATTTGAACAAAGACCCCGGTAACTCCGGGCTGAAGGATTAACCCCTTTACCGAACTCATACAAGGACCATGTTCGACACCACCCGCCAAGCCAACGAGCTTGCAGACATTCAAAACCGATTAATTTTTGTGAAAATCGGCTTTCTCATGATTCTCGTCCTTTTAGGACTTCGCCTGTGGCAGTTACAGATTCGGGATGGGACGTATTACCAAGATCTGGCACGGGACAATCGCACCCGATCGATCGTGCTGGAACCCGCTCGAGGGCTTCTTTATGACCGAAACGGTGAATTATTGGCGAACAATATTCCCAGTTTTCAATTGTACGTCTCTTTGGAGGATGTCGGGGATCGAGAGGCTCTGATTAGTCAGCTCCCACAGTTTGTTGATATCGACCAACAGGCTGTTTCGGACAAACTCTCCACCAAGCGGCGGCGGGGTCGGGTAAAAATCAAAACCGGACTGACCATGAAGGAAGCCGCCTTGATTGAATCGAATCGCATCAGGTTGCCGGGGGTCGTCATTCAACCCGAATACCAACGGCATTATCCACTGGGGAGCTATGCCTCGCATGTCATCGGGTATGTGGGGGAGATTTCAGAAAGCCAATTGAAGGAACCCGAATTCCTTGGCCTACATGCGGGTAGGGTTATAGGGCAATATGGTGTCGAGCGAACATTGGATACGCATTTATTGGGTAAACCAGGCCAAAAAGTCATTGAAGTCGATGCATTAGGGTATCCAAAACGTTCGTTATCCGTGACCCCTCCAGTAGCAGGGGATGACCTGTATTTAACCCTCGATATTCGCCTACAACAACTTGCTGAAGACCTCCTCGGGGAAGAATCGGGCGCTATTGTCGCCATGAATCCCACGAATGGAGATGTGTTGGCCTTAGCCAGCCGCCCCGGATTTAACCCCAATGATTTATCTGGCGGAATCTCCAATCAGGCTTGGCAACAATTGATCGGAGACTCCCGTCATCCGCTGACTAACCGCGCCATCCAGGGGCAATACCCACCAGGGTCGACGTTTAAAATTGTCATGGCGGCTGCCCTTCTGGAAACCCAAACCTTCGGGCCCAAAGAATCATTGACATGTCAGGGTTCTTTTCCGTTTGGGAGGCGTGTGTTTCGCGATTGGAAACGTTCGGGCCACGGTCCGGTGGATTTAACCCAAGCCATAGCGCATTCTTGTGATGTCTATTTTTACAAAGCTGGCCACCAACTGGGTATTCAACAAATTGCCTCCTATGCCCGGCAATTTGGATTGGGGGCAAAATCCGGCATTCTTCTCCCCGCTGAACGAAGCGGGTTGGTCCCATCCGAGGAATGGAAACGTCGAACAAAGAAAGAGCCGTGGTACCCAGGAGAAACGATTTCAATTTCAATTGGCCAAGGGTATTTAACCGTCACCCCATTGCAAATGGCAAAAGCCATCTCTATTGTGGCAACCGACGGAAAGGTTGTTCGCCCACGATTGTTAAAAGCCATTCGACACCGCCAAGGGGGAGACATTCAGGAGCGGCCAGAATCCCCGGCCACCCAACTTCCCATTACCCCAAAAACCTTCACGACGATTAAAGAAGGGTTACGCGCGGTGGTGACCACTGGGACGGCGAAACGAATCCAATCGGAAATCGTCAGTATTGCAGGGAAAACGGGAACGGCCCAAGTGGTCGCCTTAAGGCCGGATGGTGACAAAACCGAAGTGCCCAAAGCCCATCAAGATCATGCCTGGTTTGTCGCCTTTGCCCCGGTGGAAGAACCCCAAATTGCCGTGGCTGTCATAGCGGAACATATGGGACATGGTGGATCGGCAGCCGCCCCTCTGGCCAAAAAGTTAATTGAAACCTTTATCGGATTTGATAGGCCCAGAGAAACGAGTCCTATGTAACCGACTCAAGCACCCCCACCCATGAACTTTAAGGGACCCTTTTGAGGGATAGAATGCTGTATGCCTCTCATGAATGACAACGTGAATCGCCGGGGATTAGATACCTTTGATGGATGTTTTTTAGGGGTGATCGCTGCGATCATTTCTATTGGCATCCTTTCCATTTATAGTGTCACGAATACTGACACGACTATTTCTTTTCCTATTTATCTTAAACAAACAACATGGATGGCCGTGGGAATGTTGGCGTTTGTAGTAGCGGCCGGAGTGGATTACCATAAACTCACCCGTTATTCGTATGTCCTGTACGGCATTGGGTTGATCTTACTCATCATTGTGCTCATCAGTGGGAAAACCAGCCGGGGTTCTCAACGCTGGATTCCCCTCGGTCCCGTGATGTTTCAACCTTCAGAATTTATAAAAATTCCTCTCATGCTCACATTGGCTTGGTATTATGGATCTGCTAAACGGACAGGTTGGCTTCAACGATTGATTCTTCCTGGTATCATTGTCCTCCCCGGATTTCTCTTAATTTTAAAGCAGCCCGATTTAGGGAGTAGTTTAGGGTTTCTTTCCATATTCCTGGTCATCATTCTAACTGTGGGCATGAAATCTAAGGCATTTGGTTTTGTGATTTTAGCGGCTCTCATGCTTTTCCCTTTTGCCTGGGGAGGAGTCTGGGGATCACTCCATGGCTATCAACAGGATCGGATCCTCAGTTTTGTGGATCCAAGTTTCGACCCCGGGGGGAAAGGTTACCATGGCTTGCAATCCCGCATTGCCATTGGCTCGGGACAATTATTGGGGAAGGGCCTCTATGGAGGAACCCAGACCCAGTTTAAATTTCTTCCTGAAGGCCATACCGACTTTGTATTCGCAGTTTTTGCCGAGGAATGGGGATTTATGGGTTCGGTCGCCCTACTCTCCTTATATATTATCGTCCTGTTAATGGGGCTAGAAATTGCTTTTAAAGCGAAAGACGTGTCCGGAGCCCTTTTGGCCGTAGGTGTGGTGGCCATGATAGGGTTTGGCGTGATCGTGAATATTGCCATGACCTCTGGTTTGGCCCCTGTTGTCGGTATCCCCCTTCCTTTGATGAGTTACGGCGGTAGTGCCATGGTCGTTAATCTCACCGCCTTGGGACTCCTCCTGAATGTCAAGCGAAGACGGCTTTCACTCTTGTAGATACTCGGGCACGGTCTTCTTACATCATGGGAAAAGAAATCAGTTTTCCATTTCAATCAACTTTTTTCGTTCAGGAAACTCGTACAATAGTTCGCTCCTTCCAATAAGGAATGAAAATCTGAAAAAAAACAACCAAAGGTGAATCTGAAGCCCAAAATTTCCATGGAAGGGGGTTAGGGCTTATACCCCCTTCACGAGCCTTTTTTTTGGCACAAAATTTAAGATACTTTTACCCATCATCAACAAAGAGGAATTGAGGAACTGTCCACCCGGAGCAGCCGAACCTTTCAGAGCGCTGACACGAATGGCCCCCAAATAAGGGCAAAGGCCATGGAATTGGTTTAGGCAAGATTTGGGATTTTCGAAAAAAGGGCCTTCAAGGACATGCATTGTTTTGTGGACCAAAAACTGCAGTTCCCAGGTTTTTGCTCCCCAACCGGGATGGGCCTTTCCAGGGTTCCTTGTGGAGGTAGAGCATGGGAGTAGAAATTGCTATTAGTGTGACCCGAGAAGAAACTCGGGTGGCGGTCTTGGACAATCGAGTGGTCACGGAATTATTCGTAGATCGGCCCCGAAAAAAAGATTTTGTTGGGGATATCTATAAAGGAAAAGTGATCAAAGTTCTCCCCGGCATGCAAGCGGCTTTCGTAGATATCGGTTTGGACCGAGCGGCTTTTATGCATGTATCCGATCTTTCTGTCGATACCGAACCGGGTGACACTTTGGTAGACAGTGAAGAGGATGGTGCCACGGCAGATATGCCACGACCTCGTCGCCAAACCGCACGCCCGATCGAGAGCTTGCTAGTTGAAGGACAAGAATTATTAGTACAAATATCCAAAGGCCCTATTGGAACGAAAGGGCCTCGCATCACCACGTATGTCTCTTTACCCGGACGCTTTTTGGTGCTCATGCCCAATGTGGATCACATTGGTGTGTCACGTCGAATAACTCACGAAGAGGAACGCCACCGATTAAAAAACCTGATGCGCCGTATTCGAAAACCGGAATATGGGTACATTGTGCGAACCGTGTGTGAAGGTGTTTCAGAGGAAGATCTGTTATCAGACACCAAATTTCTCACGGCCTTGTGGGAAGACACCCTTAGCGAGGCCGATCGCCAACCCGCACCCTCTTTATTACATACCGATTTATCACTCCCCCTTCGGGTTGTTCGAGACTTATTCACCAAAAAAGTCGACCGGTTGCTGATTGATGCCAAAAAGGATTATGAAGAGGTGAAAGATTTCGTTCGACGATACCTCCCAGAACAAGCCTCCCGGGTCCACCTCTATGACAAGAAACAGGAAGGACTGTTCGACCATCTCGGAATCGAGTTGGAAATCACCCGGGCCTTAAGCCGAAAAGTGTGGTTGAAATCTGGCGGCCATATTGTCATCGATCATACGGAAGCCATGACAGTCATCGATGTGAATACTGGACGTTTCGTCGGAAAGCGAGATCAGGAAGAAACGATCCTCAAAAATAATTTAGAGGCTGCCAAAGAAATCGCTTACCAGATCAAACTGCGCGGAATCGGTGGAATCATCATCATCGATTTCATCGATATGGAGCGAGAACGAAATCGTGAAAAAGTCTATCAGGCGATCGTCGATTCTATGGCAAACGATAAAGCCCAAACACGGATCTCTCGGATTTCAGACCTCGGCCTCATCGAAATTTCCAGAGAACGGGTCCGAGAAGACCTCTTACGAACTCTTTCGGAGATCTGTAGCGATTGTGATGGTCGGGGGTACACCAAATCTTCCATGACGGTGGCCTACGAAATATTTCGAGATATTCGACGAATCGGAAATACGAAGGGACAGACTCAACGTATCGTCGTTGGGGCTCACCCCCGTGTCATCGACCTTTTGTTCGATTCGGAACACGGGGGGATCGAACAATTAGAACAAGAATTTCAACATGAAGTGTTTTTTAAAGCCGACCCCCTCCTTCACCTGGAACAATATGACATCGTGGTCGTCGGCAAAGTCAGTCAACGAGCTGAATCTCGCACGGCCTCCTAGATCGATCGGGATGACAAACCTTTCACGGTTGAAAGGCTGGCTGGAACTCCGGTCCGTTAAAGGGCTAGGACCCATTACCTTTTCCCGTCTTTTCAATCACTTCGGATCGCCCGAAGCCATTCAATCCGCTACGTTTTCGGACTTAGTCGCTGCGGGAGATGTTTCGCCTGCATTTGCCAGAGCCATTCAACAACCCCTGCCTTCAGAAACACAACACCAGATTGAGCGTGAACTTATGGCCCTTGAAAAAGGGAAATTTCATCTCTTTTCCCTTTTAGACCAAGAATACCCAAGTCGCTTAAAAATGATTCCCGATCCTCCTCCGCTCATATATTCAACCGGCCAGTTGGCCGAATGTGATCACCATGCCTTAGCCCTGGTGGGATCCAGGAATGCCACCCACCAGGGGAAAGCTTTCACTCGCCGATTAAGTGCCAACCTGGCGAGCTTAGGCTTTACTATCGTCAGCGGTTTAGCAAGGGGTATTGATTCCGCAGCCCATGAAGGAGCGCTCTCATCATCAGGAAGAACTGTAGCTGTGTTAGGTTGTGGCATCGATAAACTGTATCCACCCGAACACCGTTCCCTTCGCCGCCAAATTGAAAATCAAGGGGCCATCCTTTCGGAATTTCCTATAGGAACTCCACCTCACCCATCACATTTTCCCCAGCGAAATCGTCTCATTAGCGGACTCTCTCTGGGAGTCATCGTAACGGAGGCGAGTTCTCAGAGTGGATCTCTCATTACCGCCCGATTCGCGACCGAACAAAATCGAGAAATTTTTGCTGTGCCTGGAAATGTCTCCAATGCCCTGAGTCGCGGGCCCCACCACTTAATCAAACAAGGAGCAAAACTGGTGGAGGAACCATCCGATGTTGTGGAAGAAATTCTTCCTATGTTAGAACCCTCCTTTCGTGAACACGTTGAGAAACAACAATCCTCCAACCCTTCCCAATCTTCCACTGTGGCGTTAGGGCCCGAAGAACAGCAAGTGCTGAAGGAAATAGCCCTTGAGCCCATATCTTTGGACGCTCTATTAGCCCAAGTTGGCTTTTCCCCCTCGGAAATTATGAGTGTCCTCTTGTCTTTGGAGATTAAAGGCCTTATAAAACAATTACCAGGGCTTCAGTATGTACGGGTTGATATCCGATAAGAACCAAAAACCGTCGAACAATCATGAGCGACCATTCATCCAATACTGACAGGGTATTTTGAAATTTTATGGCTAAATCACTGGTCATAGTAGAGTCCCCAACGAAGGCCAAAACCCTAGCAAAGTACTTAGGGCGAAATTACCAGGTTCTCGCGTCGGTGGGACATTTGAAGGATCTACCAAAAAGTAAACTTGGCATCGATCTGGAAAATAATTTTGACCCCCATTACATCGTCATTCGCGGTAAAAGCAAAATTCTCAAAGAGATTAAAACCAGTGCTAAAAAAGCCAAAGAAGTGTTTTTAGCACCTGACCCTGACAGGGAAGGAGAGGCGATTGCCTGGCATATCGCAGAAGAACTGAACGGGAATGGCCAACATGTCCATCGCGTCCTGCTCAATGAGATAACGGAAAAAGCGGTAAAACGAGCCCTGAAGAGCCCCAGCGTCATTGACATGAAGAAGGTCAATGCCCAACAAGCTCGCCGGGTCTTGGATCGATTAGTCGGATATTTGTTAAGCCCTCTATTATGGAAAAAAGTCCGTCGGGGGCTCAGTGCTGGGCGAGTTCAGTCGGTAGCTGTCCGGGTCATTTGCGAGCGAGAGGCGGAGAGAGAAGCTTTTCAATCGGAAGAATTCTGGACCATCACAGCTCACTTGTCGGCCCAAAATCCGCCGCCCTTTCAGGCGAAATTGCACGAAATAGGTGGTAACCGTGCCACGGTTCGGACGGAGCAAGAGGCGCAAGGCATTCTTCAGGATCTCCAAGGCGCCTCGTTCACCGTTGGTCATATCGATCAGAAAGAAAAACGCCGAAACCCATCGGCTCCCTTTGTGACGTCCCGACTTCAACAAGATAGTGCCCGAAAATTGCGATTTCCAGCCAAAAAAACCATGATGTTGGCCCAACGGCTTTATGAAGGAATTGATATTGGGCCCGAGGGTCAAGTTGGCCTCATCACCTACATGCGAACCGATTCCACCCGCATTGCCCCCGAAGCCCTTGAGGAGTTGCGGGGGTATATCGGTGAGACGTTTGGGGACGGATATCTTCCTGACAAGCCGAATGTTTATAAAACCCAAAAAGCCGCTCAAGAAGCCCATGAAGCCATTCGCCCCACATCCGCCAAAAGAGATCCGGAATCCCTCCGACCGTATTTAGAACCCGACCTGTATAAATTATATAAATTGATTTGGAACCGATTTGTGGCTTCTCAAATGACCCGTGGGTTGGACTTGGTCACCCAAGTCGATATTCAAGCGAAAACTTACACCTTTCGGGCGAGCGGGACCGTAGAAAAGTTTGACGGGTATCGTCGTGTGTATCGTGAAGAAGTCGAACAACCCACCGAAGGAACTTCCTCCGATTCCGATTCTTCCGAGAATAGTTCTCTTACGTTGCCGGAGGTCGCGGTAGGAGAATCACTCACCTTGCTTGAAGGTCCCGAAGAGGGGCTTCTTTCTAAACAACATTTCACACAACCGCCCCCCCGCTACAATGAAGCCCTCTTGATCCGTGAAATGGAAGAAAAAGGCATCGGTCGTCCTTCCACCTATGCCACCATCATATCCACCATCCAAGATCGCCATTATGTGGAAAAAGAAGAGGCCAGATTGCGACCGACCGAACTAGGGCGGTTAGTCAATGACCGGTTGGTCAGTCATTTCCCCCACGTGTTCGACGTGGCCTTTACCGCCAAGATGGAAGATGAACTTGATGGAATAGAGGAAGGGGAAAAAGATTGGGTCACCGCCGTCAAAGACTTCTACCTTCCCTTCATGAAGGATTTAGAATCTGCCGAAGTGAACATGGAAGATCTCAAAGGCAAAGAAGAACCGACCGAAGTGCCCTGCGAAAAATGTGGGCAACAAATGGTCATTAAATGGGGGCGCCATGGTCATTTCTTAGCCTGCCCGGGGTACCCGGAATGTAAGAACACGAAAGAATTTCGGAAGGATGAGGCGGGGAATATTCAAATCGTCCAAGCCCAAGTGGAGACCACCGACGAAAAATGCCAGAAGTGTGGCAGCGACATGGTGGTCAAACGGGGACGATTTGGAGTCTTTCTGGCTTGCTCTCAATACCCCGAGTGCAAAACCACGAAGCCTATAAAGTTAGGGATTAAATGCGCGGCCCCTGAGTGCCAAGGGGATTTAGTCCAAAAACGTACCAAAAAAGGCAAAACGTTCTATTCCTGTAGCACCTACCCCACTTGCACCTTTGCTATTTGGGATCGTCCTATTAACCGGCCCTGTCCTCAGTGCCAAGCGCCCTTCCTCGTAGAAAAAGTGCGGAAACAAACCGGGAAGAAAATCCAGTGCCATAACCAGGAATGTGGATATGAGGAACTGGAGGCAAGAAACCCCACAGAGGTAGAAGCTACGACCCCACAGCCGGCTTAACCCCTTTTTGATGTTCAAATACCTTTATGGGCTGACCTCGACCGTCGATGACCTCTTCGGTCACCAAAACTTCTTTAACATCCGGTTGTGATGGAATATCATACATCACATCCAACATCATCAATTCCAAAATGGCACGGAGGCCTCTAGCCCCCGTCTTTTGTTTATAGGCTTTTCGAGCAATACCCGACAAAGCCCCCTCCGTAAATTTCAATTTTACGTCATCGAAGGCCAACAATTTTTGATATTGCTTCACGAGAGCATTTTTCGGTTCCGTGAGGATCCGTATCAAAGCCGGTTCATCTAATTCATCCAGAGTAGCGACCACGGGCAACCGCCCGATGAATTCGGGGATGAGCCCGTAATGCAACAAATCTTCAGGCTCGACCTTTGAGAACAAATCGCCCACCTGTTGAGTCCCTCGAGCATAGACATCGGCGCCGAATCCCATACGTTTTTGATTGAGTCGACGCTCAATAATCGATTCTAAGCCCACGAATGCTCCTCCACAAATAAACAGCACATTCGTCGTGTTGACTTGGATAAACTCTTGATGAGGATGCTTGCGCCCGCCTTGGGGAGGGACATTGGCGACAGTACCCTCGATAAGCTTGAGAAGAGCTTGTTGCACGCCCTCTCCAGATACATCCCGAGTAATCGAAGGACTATCCGCCTTTCGAGTAATTTTGTCGATTTCATCGATGTAGACGATTCCTCGTTCAGCTCGCTCCACATCGTAATCCGCGGCCTGCAGCAGTTTCAGAATGATATTCTCGACATCCTCTCCAACATAGCCAGCTTCGGTTAGCGTGGTGGCATCAGCGATGGTAAAGGGGACGTCAAGATACTGAGCCAAGGTCTGAGCAAAGAGGGTTTTCCCGGTCCCGGTTGGCCCAACAATCAAAATATTCCCTTTTTGCAATTCAACATCTCCGATTTCATTGGCAGCAATCCGTTTATAGTGGTTGTAGACAGCCACGGAAAGGACTCGCTTAGCCCGATCTTGTCCGATGATGTAATGATTAAGATGTTGATGGATATCGAGCGGTTTACAAAGTTTCGCAGAAATTTCCTGACGGGACTCTTGCCAATCCTCAGAAATGATCTCGTTGCAGAGCCCAACACACTCATCACAGATATACACGGTTGGTCCCGCAATAAGTTTGCGAACCTGGTCTCGGTTCTTTCCACAAAACGAACAGCGTAGATTGGCATCGGACTTCGTTTGTCTGGCCATCGGAAGACCCCTTACGGCTTAATCCTTGCCCTTCGCCCCTGATTTCGAATCGGACTTCTGACTTTTTTCCTGGCTCCGAATGATGACTTCATCAATTAACCCATATTCTTTGGCCTCTTCTCCGGACATAAAATAATCCCGTTCCGTATCCTGAGCGATACGATCCAACGGCTGTCCGGAATGTTGGGCCATGATTTGGTTCAATCGTTCCCGAATTTTTAAGATTTCCCTCGCATGAATATCAATTTCTGTGGCTTGCCCCTGAAACCCTCCCATCGGTTGATGAATCATCACTCTGGCATTGGGTAGGGCAAATCGCTTACCTTTCGTTCCAGCCGTGAGTAAAAGGGCGCCCATACTGGCCGCCTGCCCCAGACAAATCGTGTTAATGGGGGATTTCACGTATTGCATGGTATCATAAATGCCTAGGCCGGCCGTGACACTTCCACCCGGAGAGTTTACATACAAATGAATATCTTTTTCCGGATCCTCGGCTTCTAAGAAAAGCAACTGGGCAATGACCAAGTTGGCAAAGACATCATCAATGGGAGCTCCGATAAAGATAATTCTATCTTTTAACAGACGCGAATAAATATCATAGGACCGTTCTCCACGGTTAGTTTGTTCAATGACCATCGGAATGAGCATTCCCTCGGACCTCCTCGGTTTAATAAAAGTTTCGGAAAGGGGCTTCCAACCCTCTGCCCAGCTTGCCCTGGAACGGAGTGTTACCCCTGAATGACGGCATTTTGATAGACAAATTGCAAGGCTTTTTCCGCCTTCATCCGGTCGCGGAATTCCTCTTGAGCCCCCTCACCTCCCGCCTCGACCATGCGTTGAACCTCAGCCACGGGCAGCTTGAGAGACGTAGCCAATCGTTGCACTTCCTCCTGTACTTCTTCTTCGGTCACCTGAAGACCTTCCTTTTGCGAAATCGTGTCCAGGATAAGACTGAGCTTCACTCGCCGTTTGGCCTCGGGATGAAGCTCCTGCTGAAGCTTTTTGGCCTCTTCTTGCAAGCGCACCGGTTCTTCCAGATCATCTTCCCGATGACTATGGCGATGTTCCTTCATCATTTTTTGGCGAACCAGAGTTTGGAGTTCTCGTTCAATCAAGACTTCGGGAATGTCAAAATGATGCATTTGTAACAGGCGCTCGATCACCTGATCCTTATAGGCACCCTCGATGTCTTGCTGAAGATAGGATTCCAATTGGGTCTGAATCATGGAGGTAAGTTGTTCTAACGTTTCATAGTCCCCACAATCCTTAGCAAACTCATCATCTAACTCGGGCAGAGTTTGCTCTTTCACCGCCTCGATCGTCACTTTCAGAACCATGGTCTTCCCAGCCAAATTAGCATCGGGATGATTGTCGGGATAAGGTTGAGGAATATCCAATGACTCCCCTGCAGTCTTGCCGACAAGATGTTCATCTAGTTCCACCCCCAGGATCGGGGCTTTGGACCCAACCTTATGAAGATGGGATTTTTTCTCGGATCCTTCAACCACTTGACCGTCCACAAAGCCTTGCACAGAAAGCATCGCATGAAGCCCCTCTCTCAGAGATGTCCCCTCGGGAACGGCTTCAAGTTGCGCATGTTGCTCACGAAGGCTCTGAAGAGCTTGATCCACCTGCTCCTGGGAAACCGTGCGAGAATCCTTCTTCAAAGATATGGGATTGGGGGGACGATAATCACCTAATTGAATGGATGGTTTAATATCAACGGTAGCCGTAAACGTAAAGGCGGCATCGGGTTGCACTTTCATGCGATCTAACGGGGGAATATCCACCACCACGGGAACCACCCCCGATTCTTTGACGGCCCGTTGGTAATAATCGGGAACCAATCGTTGAACCACGTCTTTCCCCACCAGGTCCGCATACCGCTTCTGTAACAGCTCCAAGGGAGCTTTCCCGGGTCGAAAACCCGGAATGCGAACCTGTCGCTTTAATTCGGCATACACCTTTTGAAACTCACTTTTCACCGCTTCTTCAGGAACCTCGATTTTCAATGCTCGCTTGACCGGGCCCAATTCTGTCATTTCTAGTTTCATAAGACCGCTAATCCTTGTCTTAACACCCCAATGGGAATGAAAGGTGATAAATTGGTGCGAGAGGGGGGACTTGAACCCCCACGGTTACCCACAAGATCCTAAGTCTTGCGCGTCTGCCAGTTCCGCCACTCTCGCGAAAACCGTTATTAGTGTCTGGATATGATTGAGTAGGCATCCTCACCCCAGGGAGAGAATACGCCCCCCAACGTCTCCATTATAAAAGGTCTTTCCGGTACAGGCCATCACAAATTTCGGACCCTTTCAGGCCTGGAAAAACCAACCACCACCCCAATCGACTATCGGTTCCTCATAATCAGCTCGAAAGGAGTTTCCCCCTTGATCGCTTAAGGAGGGACGGGGTAAGGTATGGGTATATGACCTTACAACAACTCTATCAAGATATTTACCAGAAATTTCTGGAAAAGAAAGACACCCACAAAGGGTACGAATTTCAACATTCCCCTGTTGGGTCGGCTACTCCCCCCGAACCAACATTCATGGATAAGTTAAAACCCTGGACTCTCAATCGCCCCAGCCGATTAAAAACCATCCGAGCGGAGCGGGATCGACGGCAACAAGAGATCCTAAACGTCAAATCTCCACCACCTCCCCAATCCTAAGTAGCGGAAAAACCCCTCGTCTCCTATGAAGGGTTTCTTTCAGGCCACAATTCGATTATATCACCAAACCCTGATTGCGACGATCCAATCTCTAACCAGAAGTTGGATGCTCATTCTGGTGGTCATGGGGTTTGGCCTCGGGTTCATGGTGGTCGCTGCCCTCATCGCCCCCCTAGGCATGGTAGGGGGGTTCATCTTGGGGGCCGCCAATGCCCTCATTATCGGATCTACCCTGGCCCTGACGGAACAGGCCGTATTGGGGGCACGAAAATTGACCTGGCAGGATATCCCTACCAGTCTGGGGCAATATTTCTGGGATGTCATTTCAGTGGGTTTTTTGGTGTGGTTTCCTTTGTTATTCCTGGAAATGGGGCTCCAGGCGAACCCTTACCAACCCCTCATCATGACGGCCATTTTTTTTCTTATTTTCGTCTTACTTAATCCTATTCCGGAAGTGATTTATCAAAAACGTCACGGCTCGCCCTTGGAGATTGTCCAAGAAAGTTATGAGTTTGTCCTGGAACATTGGGTGGAATGGTTTATTCCGGTCGCCCTCATCCTGGCCCCGTTCGGCCTTTCCTTTTTCTTCCAAATATCGAATCAGGTTGGCCGAAGGGGAGGATTGGACTTTTGGGCTTTGTTGACCCTCCCCTTTTCGGTGCTCTCGGAATGGTTCAACCTGCTGGGGTTTTCTTCCACCGGCAGTCTCCTACTAGTCTTCCTCTTAACCCCGATCGCCATCGTGTGCATTCTGTTTTTTCGGGGGCACTTATTTGCCGCGCTTCATCGAACTTCCCGTCGACAACGGATTTTTCAGTCACGCGTCTAACGATCGGGAGATGGACCCCAAACATGGACCAGTGAAAACGACCAAAGGCCCCTTTCTTGCTTGTCGCCTCTTCCCCCCCGTGGTAAGATAAACCCTTTTTTCAGGGAACATCATCCCCTGATGGCCCAATTCGGCTAGAATTTTCCTTGAAAATCGCAACATATTGTCCCAAAACCCCTAATCTAGTAGAAAGAGTGTCGAGGTATAATGGAGAGGTGCGAGAGTGGCCGAATCGGCGTGACTGGAAATCACGTGTGCCGGCAACGGTACCGTGGGTTCGAATCCCACCCTCTCCGCCATCTGGTCCTAACCCCAATCAAAGACCATGGCAACGTTGGCCTTCAACAGCCTGGCCTGCATTCAGGAAATAGGAAGAAGAGTTAGGGGCTGGGCCCTGTGCAACAGAATCCTGCGAACCCCGCCAGGTCCGGAAGGAAGCAACGGTAAGTGGGCAAGTCTGTGTGCCGCAGGATCACCTGGCCCCGACTTTTTTGAGTTTCTTGACCTAGGATGAAAAACTCCCGATTCAGTAATTGAACCCCATCATGGAATTTCAAGTATCGGCTCGGAAGTATCGCCCCACCACCTTCGAGGAAGTCCTCGGCCAGCCCCACGTCGTGCAAACCCTCACCAATGCCATTACTCGGCAGCGAGTGGCCCATGCGTATGTGTTCTCCGGGATGCGAGGGGTTGGGAAAACTACCGTGGCCAGAATTCTGGCCAAATCTCTCAATTGTGATCGAGGCCCGACAAGTCAACCTTGTGGCAAATGCCCCAGTTGCATAGAGATTTCTCGCGGAAGTTCGGTCGATGTCATTGAAATCGACGGGGCATCGAATACGGGGGTAGATGATGTCCGGGAACTCCGGGAGAATGTGAAATTTTCACCCTTCCACGGCTCCTATCGTATCTACATCATCGATGAAGTGCACATGCTTTCGAATTCCGCCTTCAATGCCTTGCTGAAAACTTTGGAAGAACCCCCGAGTCATTCGATCTTTATCTTTGCGACAACGGAAGTCCACAAAATTCCCGCGACCATACTATCCCGCTGCCAGCACTTTACCTTTCGGCGTATTTCCCGGCTAGAAATCATCGAGCAACTTCGTCATGTGGTCACCCAAACGGGAGTGACCATTGAAGAACGCAGCTTATCGGCCTTGGCCCGGGCTAGCGACGGAAGCATGCGGGATGCCCTGAGTCTTTTGGATCAAGCGGTATCTTTCGGTGGGGAACAGCTACAACATGAAGATTTAGAAGCCCTGATTGGGTCGGTTCCCGAGGAACTCGTGCGAAGGATGCTTGAGTCCATTTTGGCTCAGGAAGCCGCACAGACCGTCTCGCTGGTTGGCCAATTAGTCGATCAAGGATTCGATATCCGCGTCTATTGCCGGGAAATCTTGGAGCGGGTGCGAAACCTCATGGTAGCCGCGGTGGTTCCTAACCAAGCTCAGGTACAAAGTCTTCTGGAACTGGGTGATGAAGAGGTGAGTCAAACCATTCAACAAGCCAAGAAATGTCCTGAGCTTTATTTACAAGATCTTTTCTCGATTTTTTCCCGAACCGAGGAAAGTCTTCGAGGGAGCGCGCACCCCCGATTTCTTCTAGAAGCCGCCGTGGTCCGAGCGGCCCTCCTTCCTAAGACTCCTGCGGAACCAGATAAAAGACCGACTTCGGGCTCTCAACAAACGCCCCTCCTCTCAGAAGAGTCTCAGGGACCATCCCAGAGCACGAAACGGGGAGTACCCCCAGGCAAGACACCCCCATCACCCTCTTCTGCACCCCCCCCCATCCCTCCTTCCAAAGAAACTCCTCCTTCATCCCCGACACCGAATGCCCGTTCCAAAACCATACCTTCTCCTTCTTCACCGTCTCGGTCCCAGAAGCCGAACAAATCCAACCCAATACCGACAGCTGGACAACCGGCAAACCCGCAGTCCCCGGAGGCGGTTCCCACAGCACCAGCTCAGCCCTGCATATTAAACTGGGAAGTGGTGGCCGATCGAGTGATTGATGATCATCCTAATATTGGAAGTTTTTTAGAAAAAGGAATAGTGATCAAACAGGCCTCTGGACAGATCGTGTTGGGATATTCCAAAAAAGATTCGATAGCGCGGTGGCGAACCAGTAAACCCGAAAACCGGGCACTCATTGCCAAGGTTTGCCAAGAAATAACGGGACAACCCATCACCATTCAAGTCATTGAATTACCAGACGGTCAAGATCACCCTCCCTCCATTGGTGAATCTCGGGCTAAAAAAAAACTAGCGGATGATCAAGATTTGATCGAAAATGTGAAAACACACCCGCTGGTAAAGCAAGCCTTAGAATTATTTGGAGGAAAGGTGGCATCGGCCCAACGAATTTCCCACAAAGAGGAGGCCTCATAATGTCGAAAAACCCTTTTGCGAATATGGGTAATATCATGAAACAAGCCCAAGAGATGCAGGCAAAAATGGGCAAAATTCAAGAGGAAGCCGCAAAAAAAACAGTGGAGGCTTCAGCTGGCGGTGGGATGGTCCTCGTACAAGCCAACGGAGCCATGCAAATCTTAAAAATCACCATCGACCCAGAAGTGATGAAATCCGGAGATCGGGATATGATTCAAGACCTGTTGGTAGCCGCCTCCAATGAAGCACTTCGCAAAGCCAAGGACATGATGGCCGATGAAATGAAGGCTATTACCGGCGGATTGGGTATCCCAGGTTTAGGGTAACTTGTTTGCCGGCCGACTCGAATGTCAGACACGATGCCTTCCCCAACTACCCCTTCAAAAACCCAACAACCCAAAGGGCTACTAGCTCGTCTAAGCCGTGAGCTGGTGCGTCTACCGGGTATAGGTCAAAAAACCGCTCAGCGTTTGGCTTTCCATCTCATGAAAGCAGAAAAAGACGAAGCCCTCAGGCTCGCTGACGCGATTCGGGAAGTGAAAGAAAAAGTCTCGTTTTGCGACCAATGCCGGAATATTGCAGAAGGAACCCTGTGCGAGATTTGTCTCGATCCCAAACGGGACACCCGTACGATTTTGGTCGTGGAGGAACCCAGCACCTTGCACGCCATCGAGCAAAGTCATGCTTTTCGTGGTCTGTACCATGTTCTCTATGGGGCACTTTCACCCTTAGATGGGATCGGACCCGCCGATATTCGGACCCATGATCTGGAAACTCGGGTGAAAAACGGGGACATCGAAGAAGTTATCGTGGCCACGAACCCCACTATCGAGGGAGAGGCGACAGCCATTTACCTCACCAAACGATTAAAACCACTCGGTATCAAAGTCTCTCGCATTGCCTATGGGATTCCCGTAGGGATGGATATCGAGTATGCGGACGAAGTAACCCTCCTTAAATCAATCGAAGGGCGCCGCGACCTTGGGTAACCAAGAGAGTCCCTTCCTTTAAAGCTCATTCTTCTAAGTTTTTAACTGTAAAGCCTTGAATGAGAATGGCCGGGGTTCGTCCCGGCGGCCGAGGCCCTTTTGTTCCGGCAAAAGGACCCAAAACCATTGGCCCTCGGCGTGGCCCCGTGGGGGTACCCTTCGATGCTCGCTGAATCCAGCGGCGAGCAAACTCGCATTGCTCAGACAATGCCCGCCTTGACTCTGGATTCAGCTCCGCGTCTCGGCCACACCGAATGGGCCGAGCCAGATGCTATTCGGTACAGGGATCCGGTAGAGCGACCGATACAGTGAGAACAATGTCAATTTTATTCCCCAGGTACAAAAAAATTCGTTGGGTAATAACGCTTGCTTTTACAGGAATATTGGTGGTGGCAATATTTGTAAAGTTACTCATTGCCTGGGGAAGTTGGATGCGGGGATACAACTGGGAGGAAATGGATTGGAATCAAGATGGTTCAACTTCAATTTCTGAATTTCTACATGGCGCAGATGTTGGGAAACGTCTAATTACCAAGAATACTGTTCAGTGCATGGAATACTTTTCCTTCAAAGACGGAATGCCCATTAAAATTGTTTGTCCGACGAACCCTTCTAGATATTCCCTTTGATTTTAGATCCTTTGCAGAGATTGGTCCTACCCGTTGAGAACAGTTGGAATGAACTCAGGACAGTCTCAATTATTTCGGCAAAAAGGCCCAAACCCATTTGGCAATCCTTTTTATCATTTTCCTCGTTGTTCGATTTCTTGAACTTGCTCAGGGAACCATCCAAGCAATAGCCCAACTTGTCGAATGTCCTCACGCCAGTTATTCTCGTAGTTTCCTTCCGTTCTGGCGAAATTTACTAAGTCCAAAAGGACTCCCTCCACTTTCGACGGATCCAGACCCTCTGCGAATAATTTTGGAATCATGAGCCCCTCTGACAAACGGATAAGATTATCTTTTTCCTGCGAAGAAAGATCTAAATGCCGAAGCACCGCACGCAAGCGCGAAAAGTCCGGATCAAGCACCCGGTCAATCGCACAGGCAAAAAGTCCCCCAAGGTTATAGCGTTCAATCGAGGAAAGCTGAGGACCCATGGATTGGCCCTTTGACGGAGATGGGGCAACCGGGGACCGAGGACGATTTGAGAGAGTTTTCTTAACCTGCTGAGACTGGTCCTTTTTCCCCGCTATGGACGTTTTCTTTTTTCGGACCGAAGGAACTTTCTTCCCGGTAGTTGCCTTTGTTAATTTTGAAACCGATAATCCAACTTTCTTCTTAGAGGTGCCCTGGGATTTCTTTGAAGGAGATTTTTTGGCCATGACCTTTTTGGTCTCGGACGTGGCCTTGGTCGGTGTTTTCTTCTTCGCGGTAGCCTTCGTTACTTTAGGGGTCTTCTTCGCAGCTCCAGTCTTTTTTGTTCCCGAGATGGTTTTGCTCTTCTTTTTGGAAGAAGAGGATTTAGAAATAGTGGTTGCCTTCCCTTTTTTGGGGACAGTTTTTTTCTTGGAAGCCGATGAGGATTTGAGAGGTTTCCTCACAGCCACTTTTCGATTAGATCGTTTCGGAGCCATAACATACCCTTTCTCAGATAAAAAATGTTTTCGGGACTTTGCACCAGAGAAAATTGGGGAAAAACGAAAGAAATGATAGTCCTTTCGTCATGAGGGAGCAAGAACAAGTGGGGATCAAATGGACAAAACCCATGAATGGCAACGCCTTCAGAGCCATTTGGGATAGGTATCAGGAATTTTTTGGTGAAACCCCGCTGTTGAGGACGATTTCGCAGATATGATTGAGCCGTTCAATGTGTTCGTAAGCCGACCATGGGTCCGATGCCATAGAACATACCCCATGGTTGGCCTGACCGACGATGTCGAAATCCCCAGCAGGATTGTTGTCTGTCACACCCAAGGCTTGCGCCGTGGCCTCCCCTAATTCTTTGCTGATGGCCGGAAGGGCCGGAACCGTGGGGCCAATTCTGGTGTAACGGTAGATTTCCGGAAAATCTCGACAAATGTGTTGAAGATCAAACCCCCGATAGATGGCGGCCACAACATGGGTGGGATGGACATGCACCACGGCCCGAGTCCGACTCATTCCTCGAGTAAGCAAATAATGCATGTGCAACTCACCAGAGGGATTGGTTCCAGGAGGGATTTGCAGATGACCATCCACAAATCGAATTTTGACCATGTGTTCAGGATGAACGATCGTCTTGCGCCATCCTGATGGAGTGATATAGAGATACACACTCCTAGCCCGCCGAAGGCTACAATTCCCGTCCCGACTGGTAATCCACCCCCGTTCATAACACTGTCGTAACACATCTCCAATGGCCGTAATCATATTCGGTGGTCTCCTACGCTACTGATTAGCATCGAATGAACGTTTTCCCGTCAAGTGTACCATTCCCCTTATCTTCCGTCTCACTCTATCGCAGAACCCCAAACCCCGGGTATGATGTACCTAAATCGCGTTGGGTTAGATGACGTTCCGGAAAAGTGAAAGCAAGCAAAGGAGAAGCACTTATGAAGATTCATTCGCAAGCAAGAATTCGGACGATGGCATGGATTGGGTGTTTACTGATACCTGGATTGGTGCTCATTACCTTCACGGAATTAAGCCTGGCCGGGTCGGAAAAGACCAAAGTGCTCTACCACGTAGATAGCGATGATCTGGGTGTGGCTAAATATGCGATGGCCCTCATTAACAAACATATTGAGGCTGAAGGGGGACCAGATAAGATTGATATCGTATTGGTCGTCCATGGTCCCGCTTTAAAATTGTTTGAGGCAGAAACCGTGGATCCCACCCTTCGCGATAAATTGAAGGTGGTTATCGACAAAGGGGCACAGGCCGAAATGTGCCAGGTCTCAATGAAACTATTCGGGACACCCTTGGAAAAATTAGTGGCCGGATTTCAACCTACAGGCCACCCGGTCGCGGTGAAACGCATCGCGGATTTACAAAAAGAAGGGTACGTGTATATCAAACCATGAAGGGAGGATGAAAATTTTCTAAATGGGTGGCTTCTGAGGCCGAGTCAAGAGACTTGGTTTTTCTTCAACTCCACCCCATCCCTTTGTGAATACCCAGGTGGAATAGGGTCCTCTCATCCCTATCCAGGTACCCGGAATCGCTCTTCACACCCGGGCCAATGTCTAGTTTCCCCTGGTCTCCCTGAGTGTCTTTACATTATTGATCTCGCTTAGACCGCACCAAAAAAAATCGGCTATTTAGCGATTTCTCCTGTTCCTGAACATTCCAATAGGACGTTTTTCACCTTGAGTCAGGCTCGATCAGTGCCGACATACTCAATCACAATCAAAGATCGTTTCATTTTGTCCCTTACCGAAAGGATGACTTATGGGGCCAATCACACAAAATTCTTCTCGTGTTTCCGTGGTGGCTGTTTTGGCCCTTCTCTCTTGGTCGATGGTGATCCTTGAAGGATCCTTGTGGAACTCCGCGGGGGCAGAGTTCGGCGTAGAAGTGGCTCCTGACTTTGACCTGACATCCTTTGAGGGGGAATACTTCTCAAACTACGATTTTAAGGGAGAACAAGCCCTATTGATGTTCTGGGCTCCATGGTGTGGAGTGTGTCGACAGGAATTACCGAAACTAAGCCGATTCTATCTTGAAGAACTACCTCCTGGATTAACCATGATTGCTATTGGAACTTCAGCCCCACTTGGCCAGGTGGAACAATACGTGAACAATCACCCCGCGACGTTTACATATCCCACCGCCTATGATGCCAATAAGGCCATAGCGGACGATTTTCGGATTAGAGCCTTTCCGACATTTGTCCTCATTGACAGGGATGGGACGATAGCCCTAGTCCACCGAGGAGGAGGAATTTTAGACAATCCGGAGTTTCATGAACTCGTGAATTGAGGATGAGTCTCACCCGACGGCACCATATCCCCTGTCACCTAAAAACGTTCCACAACATAGCCCTTCTCCTGGAGATCAGCAATAAGACCGTCTTTTCCCACAAGGTGAAGCGCTCCTACGACGACACATACCGGTTCCGATTGCTCGAGTGCTGCTTCAAGGTCAAGTAACCAATCGTTATTTCGATCAACCACCAATGCTTGGTAGAGTTCGGGGTATTCTTGCATGCCATTCACCAAGGGTTCTAAAGCTTGAAGGTTTCCTTCCATCCAAGCCTTCACCATGTCCTGCACTTGGGCTTCGATATCCTGCAAATCGTCCAAAGATTGCAGGAGAAATAATTCCTGCATCTCAGGTGATAATCGATCAAAAAGGTTCAATTGAAAATCCACGGTCTCAAGGCCAGAGATGGATTTCCCCGTTTTTTTTGCCCGATCATAAAAATGTTGGTCGATGCCATAGGCGCTTTCAAAGCCCAATTCTTGTATTTTGAGGGCGGTCACCGAGATGGCGGCCATCCAAGGTTCCATTTGCTGAAATTGGTCGATGTGTAATCCCAGCTCCGAAAAGGCCCTTTTGGCTTTTTGATAGTTGGTAGGGGACAGGGCCCCCTGGAGGGTCTGTCCATCCATAAAAAGGCCTTTGGCCAACATCTGCATTTGTATTTGCGGATCGGCGAGAGATCCCAAGTCGACCTCGAACATGACCGATTGACACTGGGCAAAAGCAGAATAGATTTTGGGGTCTAAGGGGTAATGTTTTTCCTGAAGAACGTGAATGGAGCCCAGGACATACAGAGCATTGGTTTTCGACTGAACCTTCCAGAGAATATGCTGGCCTTGACTCGTTTGAGACTCCAGGGCATAAGCCATCGAGGGAACCAGCAACCAGGACAGGAAGATTATTACCCAACTTATGACCACCTCTCTCAAGATCCTGTTCATATCCATGTCCTTCCTTCGGTTAGAGTCCACAGGAGTTTTGCAAACGAATTGGGAGTGTCCCCAAAGCATAGATCCCAATTCAATTTCTTTTAGTGCGAACAACCTCAATCATCCCAACCTCTTGATGATTCAATAAGGGAACCTATGAAGACATTAACCATTGGACCTTTACAGACGAGGAAATAATCGGGGAATGAGAGGGAGGGCGAACGCTCGATTATTTAAGAAAGTTCGGATTTTCCCCCCATTGGCCTGAGAACACCCATTCTTCTAAAGGTTTGCGCTCACGAGCGGCCTGTTCCCGTTTCCGGATAGGCTCGGGCAACAGATTCGGGTCTCCTTGAAACCCGATCGCTAAACCCGTCACAGCCTCATACTCCATGGGGTGGGGGAAGATTTCGTGAATTTTATCCGGGAGGATTCCTCCCATTTGATGAACGGACAGGTTCATGGCTGTGGCCTGGACGACAAGATTTCCCACGGCCAGGCCGACATCGTGCCAAGCATGCCGATTGGAGGTTTGATCATGACCGAACACCCGTTTCGCGAACGTCAGGATGAGGACTGAAGCCCTTTTGGCCCAGACACGGTTGCCCTCCATCAAGCAAGTAAGGAGGCGATCAAAATCCTCTGATTGGTCTCTGGTGGCAAGGATAAACGCCCAAGGTTGTTCATTAAAACAAGATGGTGCCCATCTGGCAGCTTCCAACAATCGATGGAGTTGTTCGGGGGTCAGGAGGTGGTCCGCAAAGGCACGTGGGCTCCAGCGCCGGGCTAACAACTCATGAATCGGAATTTGAGTATCCGCTCGCTTTTCCATGCTGGCTGGGACCGTCTTGCTGTGGCTCTTATTCTTCTTCTGGCCCCTGGACCTCAGGACCGGACAACGCTTCATCGACCAGTCGAATGACGGTCTGCAAATCAAAGGGTTTTAACAAGGAATGCTGGGCCCCGAGACGTCGTGCCAGGTCTAATAAGTTAACCTTGGCCCTGGCATTCCCGGCGGACATGGCGATGATCTTCACTCCTGGAAAATCACGCCGGAGCTCGACGATGGTTTCAAGGCCTTCCTTTTCGGGCATGAGAATATCAAGAATCACTAAGTCTGACTGGTGAGTTCGGTAGTGGCTGATTCCTTCGATGCCATTCATGGCGGTATCCACACGATGGCCCTCATCTTCCAGTAACCGCTTTAACAGATCCCCTATTTGGGGATCATCATCGATGATAAGAATGCTTGCCATTATCGGAGCCCGTGCGAAACAGTCCTTGGGAGAGACATCCTGAAAGCGAAAATCGAGATAACTGAGGCGAAGTGCAAGAGAGACAGGGATAAGAGTTTACCCAGTCGCAGCCCACACTCCCATGTCCACTCACTTCCCAGATAATCGAAACTCATTCTCTTAGGTGAAGAACCTGGATTCAGAGTTCTGGTAACGGAACCAAGGTTTTATCCAGAACGTGTCGGACGATGGGTGCCAAATCTCGAATGACGAGAGGTTTCATAAGATAGGCTTGAATTCCCAAAGCTTTGGCTTTTTCTGCCGACATAAGATGACTAAACCCGGTACATAAAATAATGGGGAGATCGGGTCGAATGCGCAACAATTCCCGAGACAACCCCTCCCCTGTCATCCCCGGCATCGTTTGGTCGGTTATCACCAAATCGAACCGTTGGGGATCCTGCCGAAATTGGTTCAGAGCTTCAAGAGAATTCGTGTGAATCTCCACGGTATAGCCCAAATAGGTCAACAGTTCCTTCCCAAGATGGACGATCGTTTCTTCATCATCCACGAAAAGAATCGTTTCCTTTCCCACGGGAAGGGGACCTTGTTCAAATATCCCTTCCCAAGCAGGGGCGGGGACAGAGGGAAGATAGACTTCAACCTTGGTTCCCTGGCCAAGAATACTATCAGCCACAACACTCCCACCGTGGCTGGCCACGATTCCATGAACGACAGCCAAGCCCATCCCAGAGCCTTCACCGTACGGTTTGGTGGTAAAAAAAGGATCAAACATACGTTCAAGAATATCTGAAGCCATTCCCGCCCCATTGTCCTTAACGGTCAGACGAACATGAGGTCCCCCTCGTAAACCGGGAAGATCCCGAATGTGGGTGGCTGTGAGCTCCATATCTTCTAAAAGAATTTCTAAGCGACCTCCGGTTTCTCTCATGGCGTACTCAGCGTTAGTACATAAATTCACGACCACCTGATGGATTTGGGTGGGGTCGGCTAATATGGTGGCTTCAGTTTTGAGAGACTGGGAAATCGTAATGGTGGACGGGAGTGTGGCCCGAATAAGTTTCACTCCTTCCCGAATTACCGTGTGAATGGGAATGGTTTTTTTCCCGGGCCCGGATTGGCGACTGAAGGCCAAGATTTGAAGAACAAGGTGTTTTGCCCGATGGCCGGCCGTTAAGACTTCCTGAAGATTGCGCTGCGTTCGGCTTCCTTTTTGAACGGAGGCCAATCCCAATTCGGTATACCCTAAAATAGCCGTGAGAATATTATTAAAGTCATGGGCTATGCCACCGGCCAAGGTGCCAATCGCTTCCATTCGACTCGCTTGCCGAAATTGTCGTTCGGTTTTCACTAACGCCGCTTCAACTTTCTTTTGTTCAGTGATATCTTCGGCCACCCCGGCTAATCTCACGGGTTCGCCTGCGGAATTTCGAAGAAAAAATGTCTGAGCCCGGACCCATCGAATACTGTAATCTGGCCTCAGGATCCGAAATTCTCCCTGGAACCCTTTCTCCTTTTCCGGGAGCACCTCGGCCAACACTCGTGGTTGATCTTCGGGGTGAATGGCTTCCCAGAGATCCTCAGGGTGATCGATCAATCGAGCCGCACTTCTCCCCCAAACCGTTTCGTAGAGAGGACTGACATAAAAGATTTGTCGACGGTCCAGAGAAGAAATCCAATAAACTTCATGAATGTGTTCCACTAATTGCTGGAAATGCTCTTTCTTATCTTCTAATTCAGCGGTCCGTTGGGCCACCGCGCGCTCTAAGGTTTCGGTATACTGGGTCACCTGATCCCGAAAGGCTCGTCGAATATGGCTCAGTAATTCAGTGGTGGATCCTGGATGCTCCAAATAGGCGAAGACCCCCAGATTAATGGCTTCTTTCGCGGCATCGACGGTCGCTAAGGCGGTATTGATGATAATTCGAATACTCCTATTTTTGGATTTGAGGACTTTAAATAATTGAATACTTGAATCATCGGGAAGCTGGACATCTACCACCGCGACTCCGAAGGGTTGACGTTTCGCGTGAGTCATGGCTTGGGAGGCCGTGGAACACCCGACGGCTTGGTATCCCTCAGCCGTTAACAGTTCCATGAGGGCCTGGAGTTGTCCAGGGTGGTCTTCAACCAACAGAATGTGGGACCAATCACTTCTTGCCATGTTTCCC
Source organism: Nitrospirales bacterium (assembly GCA_965223495.1). Taxonomy (GTDB): domain Bacteria; phylum Nitrospirota; class Nitrospiria; order Nitrospirales; family UBA8639; genus Nitrospira_E. The sequence goes on from OZ245001.1 coordinate 3,643,841, forward strand.
CCTCTTACCCTCCATCCACCACCATTCCCCAAGAATTAGGGGAAGTCTTGACGTTAGATCTGGGCATGATCGATAGAGGCATGAGCCGCCAGCCATTTGGTAAGATCAGGAATGTATCATAGCAAGTTGTGATAGAAGGGGTCACCTGTCAATTCCGACTCCTGAAAAAGAACAGAGCCAAGGAGGAAAGGGAAAATTTTGAGTGGTCCCAGAAAGACGATTCAAGAACATTGCCAGTTGCCCCAGAGAAAACCTGGCTTCCCCTGTGGCCATCAGGTTCCAACCAGTCAGGCCTCAGAACAGTTGAAACACTCGACCGACCCACCTGATCTTGCGCTCCTCTGATTCTCTCCCGGGGACCCACACAACTCCTCCCTGTGTCGTCTCCATTTCCAATTCCCCAACCTCAAAGTTCAGAGGGGATAGAGAGCCGGCTCTGTTGAATTGCTTCATCAAACCACAGGCTTTCTCTATCAAAAGGCCAGGTAAATAGTTGGCCCTCCATATCCAGATAACGAGCCTCATGAAAACGAAAAACCAGACGTTCCTCCAATTGGCCTACAATTTCAATTTTTCCTAAAGTATGAGAACCCACATATCGAAATGATTTCGCCATCCCATTCAGACCTTGTCGGGTATGTTCCAAGATTTGCAATCCGGCCTGAATGCTCAATTGAAAGTGATCATTGCCCATGGTAGGACGGCAATGGAAGATATAGTAAGGCCGAACTCCCTCCTGGACCAGTGCGTTAAGCAAATCCTTTATCATGTAGGGGTCGTCATTAATGCCCCGAAGAAGCGGGGTTTGATTGTATAACGGTATCCCACTTTTTCGAAGAGACTGGAGGCGATCACAGGCCAAGGGGGTGATTTCTCTGGGATGATTAAAATGAAGCATGACCTGCAAGGGACGATTGGCCAGGTTATACCGAAAGAGAATTTCCAGGAACTCATCAGTCAATTTGGGGGGATCAAACGCGGGGATTTTTGAACCAATACGAATGCCCCTCACATGTTCCAGAGCGGGAAGTTGCGAAAGGAGGCCCGATAAAGGAGAAGGCGGGAGCAGAAGGGGATCGCCTCCCGTGAGTAGCACATTATCAATTTCGGGATGAGCCGCAATGTAGGACAAGCCTTCCTGAATATCGAAGATGGTTTCTCGTTCCTGACGAGAACCATCATCCCGAGAAGACAAATGATGGGCTTTACTGGGAGACAGGGTGAAACGCCTGCGAAAGCAAAACCGACAGTAAGCGGGACAAAAATCACTCACTAACAGCAGCGCGGTAGGTCCATACTATATGCTGGACCCCTCGAACTTTCGTGTTCTCAAGTTCATTACTAGGATCAAACCCTTCCCCTCCCCGTAATTCCTCTGGAGAAGGCAACACAATGCGACGAAGAGGGTCATTGGGATCGTCCCATTTGATAAGTCGGGAATAATATGGAGGCACGCGAAACGTAAAGGTAGAAAGGACAGGGTGGAGCCGCTCAATTTCCTGGGTCGGCAGACCCGGGAGCATCCGCAATTTGCGAATGACAGCAGGAGATTTGGGTTTCGAGGAAAGTGGCATGGCTCACAACTCCCGCAAACCAAGATTCGTGAAACAGGGCATTTCATCTCGAAAATTGTCTTGTAAAATAGTACCGTTTCCCTCCCCTAAGGGGCAAAGCGGAAACCAATGTTTTGTCTAGGAAAACAGACAATAAGTATACGAAAAGAAAAACTTTTTAGGGAAAAAAGGGGATCAAGAATCGAACCGGGCCCCTCAAAACCCAAATCCTAACCTACCGGTTTGTAAAAATGAATGAGTGGAGGGGGAGAGAGTACGACAAACCATTTTTCCATAAGGGGATTTCAGTCTTTTTGATTATGCTCAAGGGTGATGAAGATGGATCTGGAACCGGAAGGAAGACCCGGACCAGAGTTTCGCATGAAACTATGCTTCTTTCTTATCCTTCAATAGGGAACGAAAGAATTGCAACCCATACTGTCAGAAACGCCAACAAGTCCCTTGGGGTGTCTTATAGAAAATTAATCATCCTTCATGGAGAATGCAAGGATTTTCCGTCCGATAAGCCTGACCACGACGTAGAAAAATTTGACCTTTTTCGTATCAGGAAATTCCTAAATTCCTGCGGTTGACATCAGCACCTCTGATTTTTCTCCTGGTTTTTACCTTTCAAAATCACCCTTTAGAAAATTCATCAGCCCCAAAGATACTTTGGGGCTTAAACAAGGTTCCATTTTTGCTGCTTTTAATTTTGCGAAAATCCTGGCAAGGGCACTCTGTATTCACGGATTTGCTGACAAAAGGAACATTTTTCCAACAAAAGGACAAAAACAGCTCAAACACCAGGAATCATCTTTTACGGAGTTCTGCCGATAAAAAGTATTTGAAATATAGACCATAGACAACTCGAATATGGTGCTTTTGGGAAATCCGTTTACATTTCTTTACATTCACGAAAAGGAAATTTGTCATGAACATGATCCCCCTCTGGTCCCTTCGTGGCTTCCACCTGATGCTTCTTTTGATCATGATGTCTTCAGTGGCTCTTGCCGAAAATACCGTGCAACGACCCCACGAAACCCTCCCAAGTTTTCTAGGGTATGTGGAGGATGAGTTTATTGTCGTGTTGTCCACGGAGGCCAGGAGAAGGGTCACCGTCACGCAAGGGCAAGGTGGCAGACCACAGGTGAATCTTCCTTCGATCGATGCCCTGATGAATCAACAAGGGGTCCAACGATTTCACCGACAATTTCCGACCGCCAAAGCTCAAACGGCTACCTCAAAGTTTGTGGACCTCACTGGGCATTATAAAGTTCTACTGAAACCGGGACGAAATCTAGGCGTGGCCCTGAAAGCTTTTCAAGGGAATCCCCATGTCGATCATGTGGAAAAAATCGGCATTCATACTCTCAATCTGACTCCGAACGATCCCTATTACGAAAACTCCCCGAATCCGAGTTTTCCATTTGATCAATGGCACTATCGGGGGCCCTATGGCATTGAGGCCGATTCCGCCTGGGATTCAGAAACTGGGGACTCTTCTGTTCTAGTAGGCATTCTGGATAGCGGGACTCGATATTTTCATCGTGACCTTGGCGGAGACAGTGCACCCTGGGGTCCGGATGCCCCATTTGCGGGTGGAAATATTTTTATCAACCCTGGCGAGACTCCCGGTAACAGCACGGATGATGATGGCAATGGCTATGTGGATGACACCATCGGGTGGGACTTCGTCAGCAGCGCCGGGGGCGCTGGGGTTAGCTGTATCGACCAAGACTGTTCAGGGGCAGACAATGATCCAGATGATTTTAACGGTCATGGCACTCATACCAGTGGGACGGTGGGCGCAATCACGAACAACAATGTCTTTGTGGCTGGGATTGCCGGAGGCAGTGGAAGTGGGAACGGTGTGAAGGTCGTACCGCTACGCATCGGGTATCACGCCAGAGTCTTTTTTCAAATCACCGGCGTCGTGCGGATGGACTGGGCTGCCGAAGCGATGCACTACATTGCCGACCTGGTAGATGCAGGGCACAATGTGGCAGCGGTCAATTGTTCCTGGGGCTCCTCCGACTCTGGGGGCTTGAGTGCGGCCGTGGATAATCTATTGGCACACGATGTGATGGTCATTGCTGCCGCCGGCAACAGTAATTCGAGCAGTGCGAATTTCTTGGGCAGCAAGGCCGGGGTGATGAACGTGGCCGCCACGGACGTCAACGGCAATGGGGCGAGTTTCACCAACTATGGGTCATGGGTGGATGTGGCAGCTCCGGGTGTTGATATCGTCAGCACCTACCGTAACCCTGACGACTCCGATCCCAACGCCCACTACATCGCCTCGATGAGTGGCACCTCCATGTCCGCCCCCCATGCCTGTGGGATTGCGGCCCTCCTGGAATCTTGCGATCCCAGTCTGACCCAATCCGACAAGTTCAATCTGATCGTGCAGAATACGACTCAATATTTTGACAACCGGGATCTGGGGTCGGGAATTGCCAATGCCGATCTAGCACTTTCGGCCGCCGGTTGCGGGATAGCTTGCGATATCACACCCGATTTTAGTGCCGCGCCCACCTCGGGGATCGCCCCTTTGGATGTGACCTTCACGGACCTGTCTACGGGAAGCGGGATTACCTCTTGGTCATGGGATTTTGGTGACGACAATACCTCCAGCGCCCAGAATCCTCAACATACTTACACCGCAGCGGGAACCTACACGGTATCTCTAACCGTGTTTAATAGTGATTGTGACAAAACGGAAACCAAAACCGCCTATGTGACGGTTAGTGAGGCCCCGACCGCTGACTTTACCAGTGACGGGACCTCGGGCGATGCCCCATTGACGGTAGCCTTTACGGACCAGTCGAGCGGGACCCCGACCTCCTGGGCCTGGAACTTTGGGGATGGAGGAACCTCCACCGCACAGAATCCTCAACATACTTACACCGCTCCTGGAAACTATACCGTCTCACTAACCGCTAACAATGGGGCCGGGTCGGATACCATGACCAAAATGGATTATATTTCGGTCAGTCAAGCCCCTGCGCCCACGAGTGAGTTTAGTGGCACCCCAACCGCGGGGAATGCTCCGTTGGTCGTGACCTTTACGGATCTGTCGAACGGAACGCCGACTTCTTGGTTGTGGGACTTTGGCGATGGTAGTACTTCCACAGCGCAACACCCTCAACATACCTATACCGCGGCTGGGACCTATTCCGTGTCCTTAACGGCCACCAATGGGACCGGGTCGGATATCACCACGAAAGCGGGGTACGTTACCGTGAGTCAGGCCCCGACTCCTACCGAAATGCTGGTCTTCGATATTGTGGTGACCAAACAGAATTTGGGAAGAGGAAATAAACAAGGGAGGGCTGTGATCACGATCCACGATACTGCTGGGAATCCCATACAAGGTGTCACGGTGACCGGGGATTTTTCAGGGAAAACCAATGAAGTCGGTTTTCAGGGCCTTACCAATAGTAGTGGCCAAGCTACTATCTCTTCTAACATAGCTCGCGGAGGAGGGGAGTGGTGCTTTGCGGTCACCAATGTCCAAGGGACTTTGACGTACAACTCTTCTCTGAACCTGGTGACACAATCTTGTGAAAGTGGGGATGTCTTTTAAAAAGGAACTCCACCAATACACCTGGAAGTGGAAGATGGGGGTCCAGACACTGACCAGAAGCTACAATCTAGGACGCCCCCGCAACATTTCCTAAAAACTAGGCAATAACATCTTTTGCCGTACCGGGCCTCACCTCCGCAAGGGGGTGAGGCTTTGTATTTCCGACCAAGGAAATGTACCAAAACCAAATCCTAATTTACCCGAGGGGGAGAAAGAATGAGTGGATGAAAGAGAGTTCGGTTAAAATCCCAAGAAAAAAAGAAAGTCAGGTGTTTTAAGTATGGGGGAATGCCAGGACGAAAGAACCGAAACAGGAAGGACAATCGTGACCGAACGGGGAGGGATTTCAGCCAGTCCGGGGGTTGATGGTTCATCCCTCAAGGTCTGTCCCCCCTACTCATGGGACCATTCCCAAGGCCACATCTAAGAGGAACTCAAAGTTCCAGCGAGTTGGCCGACAGTTGGATGATCGAAAATCGTGCTAAGAGGGATGTCTATATTGTGCCGTTCTCGTAACCGGACGATCACTTGGGTAGCCATCAGGGATTGGCCACCTAATTCAAAGAAATCATCATTGACCCCGATAGGCTCTTTCCCAAGCACCTCTTGCCAAACCGCGATGAGGATTTCCTGGAAGGGGTCCTGTGGCGCCTCATAGGTCGTCCCCAAATTCGCCGCGGAAAGATCTGGAAGAGGAAGCGCTCGATGGTCAATCTTCCCATTCAGGGTGCGCGGAAGGACTTCCAAGAACATAAAGGATGTTGGAAGCATGAAACTCGGAATGCGATATTTCAGGTAGGCCTGCAAGGATTCAGTGGTAAGCTCTCTCAATCGACGGGGAACGACATAAGTTACAACCTGGTAGTTGTCTATTGAATCTCCCTGTTTCACGACTACCACTTCTGCGATGTCATCATGTTGTCGTAAAAGGGTTTCAATCTCTCCCAGTTCAACGCGATACCCCCGGACTTTCACTTGCTGATCACTCCGGCCGGTCCATCTGAACGAACCATCGGTTTCTTGACAACCCAAGTCGCCAGTGCTCAAGAGTCGTTGACCAGGCTCGCTCCCGAAGGGGTCGGGAATAAATTGGGTTGCCGTGAGGTCTGGCCGATTCAGATACCCGCGTGCCATTCGCTCTCCCCCGACGAACATTCTTCCTGATTTCCCATTCTCAGCAGGACCTATCTGATGATCCAAAACATACAACCTGGTGTCGGGTAAGGCCCGACCTATGGGGACCGACTCCTCCAGGTTTCCTTCATCAGCTTCAAGTTCCTGAAAACTGATGGTTCCCGCCGATTCCGTTTGTGAGTACAAATTCACGATCTTGGCCGATTCCTGAAGATGCGCTTTCCACCCATTCACCGTTTTTGTGTCCAAAGCTTCACCGGTCAAGAGAATCAACCGGAGCGACGGGTTATGGTCGGGCTTGGCCTCCGGTTTTTCCCTTCCAAAAATGGAGTTGCCGCAGTTTTTCCATACACTCGGTACGGTATCCCAAACGGTGATCTGTCGAGTACCAATCAAATGATACAGGATGAACGGATCTTGTCTTTGTTCCGTCGTGGCGATGTGGATAGTTGCACCTGAGCAGAGGGGGAGAAAAATTTGTCGAGTTGAAGCAGAAAAAGCCATTGAAGCTGTTTGTAAATACCAATCATCCGAGGATAAAGGGAATGTTTGTTTTAAGGACTGAATGTACGTCGTTAAACTGACATGCGAGACGCCTACTCGTTTCGGTTCATCGGTCGTCCCGGACGTGTACATGCAATAGGCTAGGTTTTTCGGATGGAGAACAGGATGAGAATTCGGAGGGGGTACAGCCCGAATGTGTTCCTGGTCCCGATCCAGACACACAAGCGTTCCGGAAAAATCCGAGAAAGTCTCTCGCAACCACTCTTGGGTCAGTAACACACGCACACAAGCATCCTTCAGCATAAAATGCATTCGACGTTGAGGATAGTCCTGATCAAACACCAGGTAGGCTCCTCCCGCCTTTAACACCGCAAGAATGCTAAGAATCGCCTCAATGGATCGATCCAGATATATTCCCACCACGTGTTCGGGGCCCACCCCCAATTCTTTCAGGGACTGCGCGAGTAGATCGGCCCGCCTGTTCAACTCTGCGTATGTCACGGACTGTTCTTCACAGGAAACCGCCAACCGATCGGGAGTGTTCCGAGCCTGAGCCTCAAATAGGGCATGGATATACTCTTGCTCTTTGGCTTTCACCAGAGACAGGCTCTTAGGTCTTTCCTGAGAATGGAGTGGAGATTGACTCGGCAATGAAGCCGCCTTCAAGGGTATAAACACTTCTGCGACCCCCTGAGTTGTGGTGACATTCAATTGATTGGTTCCGGTCAGATTGATTTTCAGCGAAACACCATGGGTGTTATATGATTTCTCTGCAATCACGCCCCGATACCAGTTGGTATCCCCATACAGGATGGGTTCCATGATTTGAACAGACAGTCGCCTAAGAGCGCCCGAGTCCCCAATCCAATTGGTCAACAAGGGGCCAATCCAGGCTAACCGCATCACCCCATTATCGAACGGGGCGGGCATGCCCCGTTGTGAGGCCAACAGAAAATCCTCATGTTGTTGAGAATACTTCACTGGCCATCCAGTAAGAGGATTCTTCACCGCATTGTGGGGGGCGGAGAGACTATCGACATAGCCCAATGACCCCGAGCGATAGGAGGGACCGATGGCCGCCTGCCAACAAATCAGATCTCCGATCGTTAAAGGACCGCGGACCAAGGGGGGAAGTTCTTGACCAACGAAAAGCTCCGCGTCGGTCCATGGGCGACTCCCCGTTCGTGCTTCCTGCGTCTGCGCGTCACCAATTTCGTGTAATTCTTCAGGGGTGTATTGATAAATCGTTCGATTATTCAACAAGTCATTCTCGGCCAGGTCATAGCGCACCATCGTCCCCAGGGCCTTGCCCACGACCACATCCTGCTGATTTCGGTAATTGATTTCTGAAAGAACATAGACCAACCGCCTGCCCGCTCGATCTTTGGATTCGTACACTCCCGTGACGGTTGCGGTGGTACGAAAAGAATCACCGAGGAAGATAGGAGCATACCATTGAAATTCGAGGTCTCCAATGAGATTCGCGAGGGGCACCTCCATGGGTTCCCCATGAAGGTGGGGATAGAGCACCGAAGCCAGGAACGTTGGGGGGGCGAGCAGACAACCCTGAGTTTTTGCGGCGTAAGCCGGATCCAACCATAAGGGATTATCGTCACTGATGCCATAGGCAAAATGTCGAATAGCATCTTGGGTGGCCACAGTATTCCAACATTCCCGCTCGGATAGCTCTTTCCCCATCAACGCCTTGGTTTTTTTCACAAACTCATCGATAAGGGTATTGAGGGAATCATTCGTCATGAGGATGAGCCCCCCGACGCTCGTATCATCTTAGCCATATCACAGGATACTGATCGGAAACGGATTAAGACAATATGTAAAGAAAGTGAAAAACGAAGAGATTACAAGGAGGGGGGGTATGATCAACACAGACTTTACTGCCCCATTCCCCTACGTTGGAACGTCCAAGACCAGAAAGTGTGATAAAAAAAGATGAGCTTGGACTCGTGGACGATTTGAGAACTCCTAGGGGGAAACACGAGGGAAAAACGGCCTCTTTTTTATCATAGCCAAAGAACCCTGACCTTGAGATTTACCTGAATTCACATTGACCGATCCCCATTCGATTCTACCAACTCATTTCCATTTCCATTAAACCGGGGGCAGACCAACCCAGGACGAGGAACAATTTATGCACTTTTTCGTTGAAGGGAATCGGGGAAATGCAGACAAACCCCGATCGAACCAAGATAAAATCCAATTTCCGGAACAGGAATGTAGGGGGAATGTTGCATAAAGTTTTTTTGTACAAGAAAAGTTGTAGGGGACTTTTTTATCCAATTTGATACAAAACGTACCTGATTAGATAAATCTTAGCGTCTTTGAATGGCAACCAGCCCTTTTATCGTAAAAAAACGTCCGCTTTCCCCTAAAAAAAAATGCATTCATTTTTTAAGTCAATAGGGAGGGAATAATCATGCAATGGCTGACGGCAATTCTAGCATTCGCGACAACGATGCTCCTGTTCGCAATCGTGGTAACCACTTTGGTCGAAACGATCCACCGAGCATTAGGCAGCCGTAGGATTGGTTATAACCTGATGCTTCAACACTTTTACGACCGGGTGCTTAAATCACATCTCCAGAAGAATTCCCCCGAACTTGGTCGTGAAGATTTTATCAAAAGTATGAGTGTCGTTCGTGCCCCGGTGAAAGCTACCGATATAGAGGATACCGATTACCCAAAGCTGACTCGCTGGAGTTTTAAACTTCTTTCAGGTTTGCCAACGGAGTCATTTATGGAACGTCTGGGAACATCAACGTTTTCAACGGTCATGGACTCAAAAAGAGAAACGGAGAACAAACTTTTACTCAAGGACATCGCCCAAAAATATGAAATGTTCGGCCAGGAATCAAGCCTTCATTTTGAAAGTAAGGCAAGGTTAATGTCCGTGATCGTGGGGTTAATTGTTGGGTGGGTATTCTACGTTCATCCGTACAATTTAATACAAACGTATCTAAAAAATCCTGAGGTAGGAGAAAAAGTTGCCTTGCTGGCTAATGAGGGAATAGAGAAATACAACAAACTTATGGCTGAGGCCGAAAAGTTACAGAAGGACCAAACTCAAGCTCAGGAACCGATGAGTCCCCTCACCCGCGACGAATTAGACAAACTTGTAAAAGAGCTGAGTTCAAATATAGAAACTGCGAAAGTCGAGGTCAGCCAACTCAGTCAGGGGGGAGCCCCAATAGGGTGGCCGGAGACCAAGGTCAAAAAAGTTGAGTGGCTTGAAAAGGAGATGGGGATAGACATTTGGTATCCGGAAAGTCACAAGGACGCATTCTGGTTGTTGATGGGAGGATTACTGGTCGGGTTGGGTGCGCCGTTTTGGGCCAAATTCATTGGCCAGTTGGCTCCCGCACAAGCGGTATCCAAAAACATCGGGAAAATATTGAAGCCACACTCGCCGTCTGAAAAAAATGAAGTCGTAACGGAAGAAACCCAGAAAAAGCCAGCCTCCGTCGAAGAAAATCCAATTACTTCCGAGGCATTTTTCGTGGCGGCTACCGCGAGCAAGTCGGCAAAGAGCCATTTTGAAGGATCTAAAAAATAAAAAAGATCCATCACTCTAATTGGATTGACGTGCGCCCTTAACAAGCCCGGAAACATGTTTTTCGATCCAGAGGAGCATGGAAATCCACGGAAACCCCCGTTTTCTCCATTGCAGGAAAACTAAGGCAAAATTTCCTGCTCAAAAAGCTCTAAGACAAAAAGGGAGACAGGGTTCTATCGTTCTTCCCTGAGCTGGATGTTGATGAGAAAGTTCGTTTTAGAGAAAATGGCCAAAAGATCAAGACTTCCTCTACATTTGGGTTGAAAGACAAGGAATGTGACGTCCTTTTTGAATCAAATCATCTCCAAAAATTTTTCCCTGGGCCGGGTTCTTCGTAAAGTGGGGAGGAGCCAGGTAAGCGAGGCATGAGGCTTCCTTCTATCCAGGTATCCTGACGGGTTCAAAGAAGATTGTGGATTCATGAGGCTGATTTATCCCCCCTCGCTTTATCACGCCAACAATCTCCTCCAAAAATTTAGGGCTCGCTTCCTTCGGCCAACTTGCCCTTCACTTGCCTATCCTCCTATCCTTTTTCTTCCCATGCCATCTGACCCCAATTGTTCTGGATCTAATTCTTCCAATCCTTCTCCTTTGGGAGGCATCCTCTCAGCGATCCTTCCAGGCCTTGGGCTCCTGATCCGCGGGTATCCCATTCACATGATCGGGGTGCTGATGGTGGGAGGACTGCTCGGGGTCTGCACTTGGGCACTCGGCACGGTCGGGGGTCCGGGAGCAGGCTGGTTCTTTGCCATGTTGATCATCCTGCCGTGGTGGTGTCTTCAAACCTATCAAGCCTATCTCCCCACTCCACCCGGCCAATTGGCCACGTTACGCCGTGTCTGGACGCGCGCTCACGATATTCGCTATCTTGGCGGGTTGTTTCTGCTCACCGCCCTCACAGACCTGTACATTATTCTGGCGAACCCGGAATACCACCTGACGGTCTTTTGCACGAAGCCGACTGGCCTTCCAGGTCTCCTGTTTAAAGCCCAATCACCCGTGCTTCATCTGGCCATCGGGTATGGCTTTCTCAGACTGCGCCGTTGGGCCTTGTTGGTCTTCCTAGTCTATGCCGGGTTTGGTCTTCTCAATGCCACCGCCAACTTCGCCTGCTTTGGATACGGACGAATTCGTACGGTGTTTTTCATCTCCCTCTTGGCCTTCACGGCCTACGTCATGTGGCGTAGAGACTGTTTGGGCACCCCTTCCCAATGATCGAAGAAAGGGAGTGGGTCTTTTCTTCAGGATACCTCTCTGACCGCTTTCATGACTGCATGGGAAAACAGAAAATCGGTTTGAGCGGCCTTTTCATGGCAGGCAATGCAATTGGCGAGTCGGCCTTTTCCCTCTGCCTCCACTCCGGCCCGGTCAAACGTGGCATACCACCAATCATGGTTTTCGAAATCGTACCCGGCAGGCATCTTGAACATGGCGATCAAGTCGATGAACTGTTTGAACTCCGGATCCTTGTAACTTACTTTGACAATTTTCACGCAAGGCGGAAAAGGAGCGCCGGCATGGCGGTAGATGTCCTTGGCTAACGTATTCACGTAAATCTCCACCCAGACATTGGAGTGGCCTGCGGAAAAATGGGGCTTGGGATTGATTCGGGTCCAGCTTTACCAGTCGGCGAAATCCAGAGATTGTTTCGGAACGCAAGTCTCAGATCCGTCACCGTTTTCCACTTCATCGGCAAACCCCACTGCGCTCGTCAAAAAGGCAATCAACAGCCACACGGCGGTCCTCATGGGTTTTCCTCCTCAATCTCATTCTTTTGTATCAGTTCGACCACCCCAACCAAGCACAATCCGCCTGACGGCCTGAAAAAGTGGAAAATGTGAGGCTATCGCTTCCACTATAGTTTACTGAGTTGGCCCAACCCGGTTCCCTCTCATTCTCAAAAACCGCACTTGGGGAATAGAAAGAGAAGAGGTTGGGAGTACGAAAATCAAAGAGGAATATAACTGGGAAAAAACGTACCAAAGAAACTCGTGATGCGGAAATTCATATCTTCCGTTTCCTAAAAAGTCAATAAAGTCCGGACATGCTGAAATATGGCCCCCAGCCCAAAGACCCGCGCTCTCACAGCACTGGGGCTTACTGATTAGGAGATAGTCAAAGAAAAAGGGCGCCAAAGACTTTAATAGTAGATTCCCACGGGCAGAGCCCGTGGCACTTCTTAAAGATCAAGCTTCGCTTGACCTGAATCCTGGGCTTCCTGATGTCGGACGTACCCGAGAATCTTTGCTTCATCAATGCCGACCGTCGAGACAAAATATCCAGGCGACCAGACTACGCGCTCACGCCCATATACATCTTCGAGCCACGTGAACTGGGCCCGGAGGGTTTGGGCCGGCTGGTGTTTTAACTGTCCCCCTATCGCCGCCACAGCATATCGTGGAGCAATGATGAGCACCAAATGAAGATGATCCGTCTGGATATTTTGCTCGACCCGTTCAACGTCCGGGAGCGACCGCATTTGTTTGCTCAACACTTTCAGCAAGTCACGGGCTACCCCAGGCTTCAGGATGCGCCGGCGATAGTTGGGAATCCATACAATGTGATACGGCGTGCGATACGCACTGTGCCCCGAGAATCGAACTTCCATCCGCCGAGCATACCAAAATATCGCCGCCGGCATTCACCCACGGGCACAGCCCGTGGTCCTCTGCTTTGCTAATAGAAGGAGAGAAAACAAGTGGCTGGGGGACGAGGTATCGAACTTCGGTTCTCAGAATCAAAATCTCAATTTACTTCGTTGTGAAAGAAAACAATTATAGTGAGTTAATGTATGACAACCCCTTGATCAACCAAGAAGATTTTCCCGTTTGGAGGGCGATCAAGCGTGATTGAAATGGATTTGGATTCGGGAAGATAATGGGCTGAGGTATGTACCAGTCCCTTTTCCCAATCTCAAAATTGGCCGTGGGCGTGTCAAGATCCAGGCGAGTAATGATTCATTTTGTCGGTCGGGGACGAAGTATGAATGTTTCGGAATTCTTTGAAAACGTTGATTTCTTCATGAATGATGGCCCCAGCGGGGGTCATTTTAGAATCCGGCAGGCTTTGAGTCGCGGAACAAAAACGATACAATCAAAAGGTCGAGACATAATGTGAGGATCGTTATCTCATATCCTTGCTTAATTTAGCGCAGGGATGGGACCGACTACCCCGCCTTACAACCCAGACGTTCAAGCTAAGCCAAAGGAAAACATGGAATCTCTGGCTCACCCTTTGAGTATAAATTTTCTACTCCGGTTTGGAGCGTACATGCAGTCCAAGAAAATTGTGCTTCCCCTCACCCTCGCTGGTTTTCTTGGATGCGCCCTCTTCTTACCTTCTTCGGAGGCCTTGGGGGACGCAGGAGATATCCTGAACGAGGAATGGCGCCAATCTTTCGTTGGGGATTTGCCCGAGATGCAGGATCGGCATGTCATCAGAGTGTTGGTCACTCATAGTAAGACCAATTTTTTTGTCGTGAAAGGAGAACCCCGGGGATTTGACTATGAACTCCTTCAGAGCTATTCCCAATGGTTAAATCGAAAAACCAAGAGAGGCCACCTCAAAACACGGTTGGTCTTTATCCCCGTTCCCTTCGACCAACTCCTGTCTAGCCTCCAGGCAGGCAAGGGCGATATTGCCGCCAGTAACCTTACGATTACACCAGCTCGACGAAAAATGGTGGATTTTACCATTCCCTATGTCCCCAACGTGGAAGAAATCATCATTGCTCGGAAGGGCTTGAAAGGGTTGAACCATTTAAAAGACCTTCAAAACCGACAGGTTTTTTTCGTGCGAGGAACGAGTTACGCAACGCATGTGCAGGAGATCAACAAACACTTTAAGGGCCAAGGGTGGGCCCCGATCATACCCAAAGGAGTGGGGCACAACCTCGTGACCGAAGATCTTCTGGAGTTGACCAACAGTGGGGCTATCGATTTAACGGTCGCGGATAACCATGTGGCCAGGTTATGGAGCCAGGTCCTCCCCAACATTCGCCTTCATCCCAAACTCACAATTCACAAAAAGGGAGAGATCGCCTGGGCACTTCGCAAAAACAACCCCAAGCTGAAGCACAGTCTCGATACATTTTTACGCCAACACAAAAAAGGTACGTTATTGGGAAATATCTTGTTCAAACGCTACTATCAAAACGTCCAATGGATTACCAACCCCTTGGCGCGAAGAGAACAACAAAAACTCGATCAATACATGAGTCTTTTAAAAAAATATGGAAAGCAATACCAATTTGATTGGCTGTTACTGGCCGCCCAGGCCTATCAAGAATCACAATTCGACCACAAGAAAAAAAGCCCCCGTGGAGCAATTGGTCTTATGCAGGTCTTGCCCCGAACAGCCCGGAACCCCCCGGTGAATATTCGAAATATCCATGACCCTGAAAAAAACGTCCATGCCGCTGTCAAATATTTGGATTACATACGAAACCGGTATTTTGATCATGAACAGTATGCTTCAAATGAGAAGATCAACTTCACATTAGCCGCCTATAATGCGGGACCGGCGAAAATTCGCTCTCTGCAGGCCAAGGCAAAAAAGCTCGGCCTTAACCGGTATGTATGGTTTTCCAATATGGAACGGGTCGTCCTTCGGTATATGGGTCGAGAACCTGTCCGGTATGTCGCGAATATTCAAAAATACTATGTCGCCTATCGAATGCTCGAACACAGTCGACAACAGAGAAAGGAAGAATTACAAGAATTGCAAGCCAAATAGGACCGGTCGATTTTCCTGGGGAAGTTCTGAAACAGGCCAACGACATGTTGCTCCAGGGTGAGTCTTAGGATCCCGAGTTCCCACCTCTCCGAGAACGGCTAAGGATAATCCGGTGGGGTGGAGGGGGACACGCCCTCGATCAAAATAGAAGATATTTCTTGTTTGAGTGTGTATATGGTTGCTCTAGAGGGGGGGCAAGCCGAGAAGTATTTGGGAGTGAGGGAATCAAGAAAAAAGCAAGAAACGGAGGGAAGCAAAACCGTATTGTGATTATGTGGTTGGAGCTAGTGGACGATTCTAGAACTATTCGGGCTGAGCTACCAAGTCACGAATTCTTTGACTTCCTTTCTACCTAATTCCCCAAGTGAAGGTTGAATGGTATGCCGCAAAGCCCGAAAAAATGAGCAACGAACCCTTCAGCAGCAGGCCACAGGTTCGATCCCTGTACGACCCACCAATGAAATCAACGACTTACGTCGTTCTCGCCAAGGCCCTCTTTTTCATAAAACTTGTTTTAGATCTGTTTCTGGAAATCGGAAGACGACGTTTTTCTCTATCCCACCAGGGGATGTTGAGTGTTCCGGTTCTACAGGGAATTAGCTTCCTCTGGTCGTTAAATAGCCGGATTCCGATTGAGCCTTTTGTTCCAACGGTTTATGGCCACATTGTTTAAACTGATCTTTTCTCCCAAAGCTCCTTTTCTTGCTTTTTACAGGGTACCCTTATAGACTAGTAGGTTGTGCCTGCCTCTTTATATCCATATGTACTTCTATCCCAACGTTGCGAGAACTTCTCTTTTAAAAGGCCAACCGTAGCCACGTCTTTTCCCAAGTAATCCCATCCAACGTTGTCAACATTCTAAACCCAATTGTCTGCTCCACCTCGTGATGTCATCAGGACGCACCATGTATTGATGTAAGCGGTGAATATACAAGGAGATGTAAAGCCATGGAACGCAATAAGCCTCCCTTATCCCTGGACCGAAAAACGGAATTCATCCGGATGGTCCGCTACAAGAGCGAAAACCAAATTGGTGTTTTATCGGAGTTTGTGTCAGCCATTGCCAGCCAAAGCGGCAGTATTGGGGATATCACTACGCGCAAGCTGGGGAAATTTTACATTTGGCGAGACGTGACCATTATTGCGAACGATCGAGAGCACTTTGCTCAAATTCTCAAAGCCATTCGGGCCTTAAAGAAAACCCATATTGAGCAAATCATCGATGAAGTGCTGGAACGCCATCAAGGGGGAAAAATTAAACTGGAACTCAACCATCCGATCGAGACCATTAACGACATGCGCACCAGCTACACCCCTGGTGTGGCCGATGTGTGCCGACTTCTCCAGAAAGACCCAACCGAAGCCTACAATTACACCTGGGTGCATCACACCGTCGCTCTCTTGACCAATGGGAGCCGAACCCTAGGGTTGGGGAACATTGGTCCCTTAGCCGCGATGCCGGTGATGGAAGGCAAGGCCGCTCTCTTTAGAAAGTTTACCGGCTATAATATGATCCCGATTCCCATCAATACCACCAACTCTCAGGAATTCATCGATACCGCCATCCGGCTGGCACCAGGATTCGGGGCGATTCATTTGGAGGACATTTCAGCTCCAGAGTGCTTTGAAATCGAATCCGCTTTGGTGAAACACCTAAATATTCCCGTGATGCATGATGACCAAGATGGGACCGCGGTCGTCTGCTTAGGGGCCATCATCAATGCCTGTCGAATGGTCAAAGGCAGTCTGGATAGTGTCCAGATTGGTCAAGTTGGACTGGGAGCGGCAGGGAGTGCCATTGCTCACCTGATCATGGCCTATACGAAACGTCCGGTGTGGTGTTGCGACAAGAATCCAGCTGCGGTCGATCGCCTCGAAGAGTTTCGGCAGAATTACGCGACATTGGATGAGGTCATGAATCGCTGTGATGTCGTCATTTCAACGACTGGCGTGGAAGGATTAATTACCCCCTCAATGGTGAAACCCAAACAAATCATTTTGGCATTGACCAATCCTATTCCTGAAATCACCGAGGAACAGGCCCTGAAGGCTGGAGCCGCTTTTTACTCGGATGGCCGCTACGTCAACAACTTGCTCGCCTATCCCGGCATTTTTAAAGGAGCGTTGGAAACGCGGTCGACGAAAATTAACGACTCCATGTTATTCGCTGCCGTCCAAGCCATCGTGGATGCTACCCCACAGGGAGAAGTGGTCCCAAGTGCGCTGGACCTTACGGTTCATAAAGCCGTGACCAAGGCCGTGGCAAAAGCCGCAATGGCCAGTGGGGTAGCCCAAAAGCATTTTGACGACGAATATTTTGATGTGGAGGGAAAAATCTAGATGACCAGACAGTGAAATTGGGGTCGGGCTCGAATTTAATGGTTAGAAACTCTGCCCTTGACCCCCAGGTCTGGAGCGAGATGATTTCTAGAGCAGCTCAACCAGCGAATAAATTTCAACCCGAAAAGAAAAGGAAGAAACCTACAAGAGGAGGGGGAAAAGTAAGATGGCTGGGGCTAGAGGACGATATTAGAACTTTTCGAATTGAACGCCCAGGCTCCAATTTCTTTGAATATCTGGTACCTTAGGTCGGGTTGTAAATTCCCTTGTCAAGCGGACAGGTCATACATAGCGTTTTGCAGTGGTGGATTGAGGTGTTGGTTGGCTTGGCGGAACGGGGAAGTCTCATCCTAATTCATTGTAGCCCCGGGTTAGAAGTCTTTCATTTTCTCTGTTTCTACCGCTAGATCGTTGTCAGCTCTTTTTTTAGGTTGGCTCCGCTTCAGCCCCCATCGCCGCTGGAATTTCCATCTGGCTTTGGTGTTTCATCCACACCTATCTGGTAGGACAGGAAAGCTTGGTGAAGCGTTCGTTCCAACTTTTGCACCCAAGGAAGCGCATTCTCGTGAATGTGCTTG
Source organism: Nitrospirales bacterium (assembly GCA_965223495.1). Classification (GTDB taxonomy): domain Bacteria; phylum Nitrospirota; class Nitrospiria; order Nitrospirales; family UBA8639; genus Nitrospira_E. The sequence goes on from OZ245001.1 coordinate 3,661,841, forward strand.
CCATCAAACTTAATGTTTTCCCCATCGACAATTGTGACCCACCACTGGGTTTCCGTGTACTGCACGTTCACTGCGACATAGTGTTGGCCCCGTGGGCGGGTCGCTGCTCTAATGACTTGCGGTTCGACTTTCTCCACATACCAATGGCTGCTGGCACCGTGGACGCTGAGGATGTCATGTAAAACAATTTGAGATGTTGTCGTGGGAGCTAGCCTTGCGATGGCTTTCAAGATGGTTTGCTTGACCTCTGACTGGCTCATCCCTGAAGGGATAAAATTTTTCTTTGGTTCAGGGATGACAGCGGTGCTACAGGCACTAAACAAAAGAGTTGCGATGAGCAACCAGAGGAATCTTTTCATTTCTGGATCTACCTTAAGGAAAAAGGTTATTAATATTTCGACATACCCACTGAGATACTTATTTCCCCAATTCTACTGAATTCAACGACTCTACAACATTGGATGCATAAATGGAAGATGTAAATTGGAGCAAATTAGGGTCAGACTCGAAATAAATGCCTAGAAACTCTTTTTTAGAACCCCATGCCTGAGCTAAGACGAATGCTACCGAGGCTCAACCAGCACATAAATTTAAGCCCGAAAAACGGAGAGGAAGAGTTTTACAATAGGAGGAGGAGGGGAAATGTAAGATGGCCGGGGGACGAGAAATCGAACCTGGGCTCTCAGAACCAAAATCCTAATCAAATCCATAATGATCAAGGATGATTACGCACGATAGAGTGCTACCCTCCCTCAATCAATACAAGCGATTTCCACTTTTAAATGCGATGGAGTGTGATTAAGGTGGATCTGGAACCGAGAGTAAATCTGGGACCAAGGTCATTTCATACTCTAGGCAACAGGGCAAAAAACATTCTAGACTTTTGGCCATAGAGTTATGAAGCTTCTTTCCTAAATAATCTGAATTCTAGATTTATTTGAACAGGAAGGACATGGCCCCTTAATCCTTTTGAATCAAGAGGTGTTCCCTTCAACCGAGTACTTCACACGTACCATGATACCCTCCTTTGAAATGTGCTCCAGCCTGTAACATAGGCCTCGGAGCGGTTTAAAGGAGGCACCCCAGTATTTCGTTGTGGCTTTATCCTCCCTCCTAATCAGAGATAGAATGAGCCCAAAACATCACCTTACAAAGCTCCTCTCAGTTGTCCCACTTGGGCTGACACGGAACACTTAAACCTTTGGCCTTCTTTGTCAACCCCATAAAAGGAACGAGCCGGAGTACCCCAGGATAAAAATCCCTACAAGGATGGTGGAAATATATTTATAGTCCAGTGGGAAACAACAAAAAATCCCACCCCCCCGAGGGAGGTGAGACTGATCAACCCTCTAGGGTTTTCCGTATTGATAGATCATTGCAGGTTCAGAGGTCCTCTTAGGAGGAACAAATGCGGTGCTCCCTCACAAAAAAGTTCCGAGCCTATCCCCCTCGGGATTACTAAGATGTTTTGTTTTCCTTATTTTACGACATCGGGTTCTTGAAATATGGCCACACGATCCTCGGTCGAGGGATGTGAGGCAAGGTAATTGGGAAGCTGATTTTGTGTATCTTTCCCCTTTTCCATCCGTTGTAAAATCTCCGTGAAATGTCGAAGGGGGATTCCCTGCTCTTGGAGATATTCCAGTGCAAATTGGTCTGCCTCTGTCTCAAAAATTCGCGAGTATTGCGCTTCCAACAACATGGTCGGAAGGGCTGCCGAAAGCCCAGTGATGGAGGTGACGTCACCGGTGACACTCGCAATGACCAACACCAACGCCGAGTTTTGGAGGAGACTTCGGAGAGCGTGTCGGTGTTGAATGTGACCGACCTCATGAGCCAGGACGGCAATAATCTCGTTGGGGTGTTCCGCGAGGAGCACCAATTCATCGGTGAGAACGATAATTCCTGATGGAAGGGCGAAGGCGTTAGCTCCCACGCGTTCGCTCTTTCGAAATTCCAACTGAAACACGTGTGCATTTGGAAAGCCCTGAGTCATTTTAGCCAATTGTGTGTGAAGGCGCTCCTGTTGTTGTTTCTCCAGGGTGGAAGGGGAAAAGAGCGTTTGGTCCAGCACCTCCAATCCTTCCCTGCCCAAGGTGCCCTCTACCGAAGGTGGCAGGGCAAACGCGACCTGCGTGGCCAAAGCCGGAATACCGTACTGCACTAGCCCCCATCCCCCAAGAACAGTCAAGATGAGGGCCAACGCAACATATTTCAAGCGACTCTCCAACGAATGGAGAATGGACTGCCATTCCCCTTTTCCCTGGTCTTGGAGAATCGCGTCAATGGCGTCATTATCCAATGTTTCACATTTTCCGCCATCGGGGAAAAAAAGGCTGCGGGGGGTATTGGCCAGACGGGACGTGATTCGGACGGCGGATACGGGATAAGCCGTTTCCGTTCCCAGCCCCACAATCGTCACCCGTTCCATTCCCTCAAAATACAGCCGAACCTCTTTTTTGTGCGAGGTCTTCCCGTCAAAATACATGGCGGAGATTTCTCTCATACGCTTACTTCCATATCGAAAAATTCACTGGCTTCCTCACCCATGGCCGCAACATCCTCTTGCTGATCACTGACGAATTCGTCGAGATCACCCGTTGTTGAAACTTCAAAATGATCCAGGCGGTACCGAAGCAGCCGGATGGTAGCCCAGGGGATGAGCAACCCAAGCGACAAGATAATAGCGAGAGCATTAGACACATACAGCCAGATCATCTCGCTCGTTTTCAGAAAACTGCGAAAGCGAAGGTTGGAAACGGTGCAATTAGACCAGATGAGGTTCGTAAGTTTCGCCTTTAATAAGGCTCGGGGTGCCAGAAAGATAAGCAACCCGGCGAGCAACACCAAAATCATGGTGATCCCTTGAGAAACCACTGTTGGGACTAGTGGAAAAACATCCATAGATGCTTTAAGGAAACCGGAAAAAAACGCGCTTACCAAAACCAAACCCAATATGATCCCGAAGGCCGCAAGGTACATCGCATAAAATACCGAAATCATGTTCTGGCCCTGTAGGGCGAATGAGGTGGTGCCGTATCGAAAGTTATTGATTAAAAACTTGGCCTGTTGATAGTCAAAATACGGATAGCCCAACCCGGTGGCACCTACGAGTCCAAACCCATAAAATACTTTGAATGCTTCCTTCCACTCTGGCTTGAAATCAAATCGAATATTGCGGTACGAAGAATTTCTGGCATTAAAGGCTTGTGCTTTGACCACCAACCAAGGAAACGCCAAAAAGAACAGGACCCCGGCCAACATCTCCATAGATGGGAGAAAATACACTGCCCCCATGTAGAGTAGAAACACCCCCACCATGACTAAGCGACCCTTAAAAATTTTCATCGGATCTCCGTGGTATTCAAAGGGGGAGCCATCAAGGATGGTGTTACTGTAAAGATATCGCTTCTTACGTACTTTAGCCCAAGCCGAATACAGGCCCAATGTACACACGGTGAGGGCAACATTGACAATCCAAATTTTGAAGTATTCTCCAACATTGCCGGTGAACGATAATGAGAGAGGCCGGGGTTCCAAAACCTCCTCTTCTGGGATCGCGAGCGACTCGGTATTGCTCGGGATCTCCGTGATAGGAGAATGTTCTACTGTTTCATAACCTGGCTCCAAAAGTTGGTTCGTCATATCTTCACCTCTTGCCCTTTAAAAGAAGTTGATTGTGTGGTGCCCTAAAAAGGGCATACAACGAATAAAGTGCAAAAAGGGTACCTTCACATGAGAAATAAAATAGGGACTGATCGGCGGGTATGGCTAGTGGTGGATTTCTTCGTTAAATCCTACCTTTTGTCCTCAGTGATCAGAGGAGGTAGGTGGAAAGGACTGCCCGACTAACTGCAAAGGGAAGGGGGTTAAAAGAACGGTTCCCATTTAAAATTTTTGAAATGGCTTTAAAAAGATTAATGATGCTGTTTTTAAGGCGAAAAATTGTCCTTTCTCTTTTTCTCTGTTCCCTCCCCTCAAAATAAGACCATTGTTGATGAGAACAATCCGGAACACTTGGCCCACAACCAAGAGAGAGGACTGGACTCATGAAACGGTCAAAATTCACTGAGGGCCAATTTTCCGTGGCCTTGCGACAAACCGACCACGGTGTCAGTGGGGGCGAGATTAGTCACAAACTCGGAATCTGCGAACAAACCTATTATCGGTGGCGGCGAAAGGATGGGAACCTTGTGCCTTCCTAGATGAAACGCCTCCGGCAATGGGACACATCATCCTCTAGGGTTCGGTAGTCCCACTAAACAAACCATGGCAAGCGAGAAGGCGATAAATAGGCGGTAGTAGTTGCAGTTTTTTTCGAAATCTGGCCCAATAATCCTTGGAAAAGTAGAGCGCCTTGTAATTTCCAAACTTCTGGCAGCTCAATGGCCACCATCTATTTATCCTCCACCTATGAAGATCTGAAAGATTTTCGTAGGGCTGTGTCCGAAATCCTGAGAAAGAGTGGGCATGAGGTGATCGGGATGGAAGACTATGTAGCCACCGATCAGCGCCCAGTGGATCAATGCCTAAATGATATAGAACGATCGGACATTTATGTGGGATTATTTGGCTTTCGCTACGGATATATTCCGCCAGCCCTTCACCATAATCCCCAGGGGCTATCAATTACCGAGTTGGAATTTCGACGAGCAGAAGAACTTCATAAACCGTGTCTCACCTTTGTCGTGGACGAAGCCACTGCCTGGCCCCGTTCATATGATGATGCTCACACCGCAGAAGACAAAGGACAATCAATCAATAAGTTGAGACAGTATGTGTTAACAGAAAAACATGCCAGCTTATTTTCCTTTCCCCATCAATTAGCCTCACTGGTTCTAGCTTCTATTACTAAGTACTTAGAAGATCAAAAACACCACAGGCTTTCCTCCCCTCGACAGTCCACCAAGGCTGCGTCTGTTTACTGGAATATCCAAAAACATGGCTCACCATACCCAGGCCTCTTACACTTTACCCGTAAGTACGCCCCAGTCTTCTTTGGCCGTGATACAGAGATTGGAGAAATCTTGGACCGGCTTCGAGCCCCTGAGGGTCGATTCATGATCATCAGTGGCGATTCGGGTATAGGGAAATCTTCGGTAGTTGATGCCGGTCTTCTTCCCAAACTGGAAACTCCAGGGTTTCTGAATGGTCAGACCTTTCATGCAGTGCGTATGGTACCCAGCCAACGACAGCAGCCTCTGGAAGCCTTGATGGGCACCCTGGCATCCCTCGTCACCCAGGCAGGCCTCCGACCCGATAAACTTCTGGAGGTCCTAATTCAGAACCCAGACATGCTAGGCACACAAATCAAAAACATCACAAAAAATTGGGATTTTCAACACAAACTCTTGTTATTCCTCGATCAAATGGAAGAACTGTTTACTTCCCATGACCGGAGTCAGGCCAACCGATTTTTAACAGCACTCCTGCACGCCACACAGGAAGATGCCCTATGGGTAGCTAGTACTATTCGAAGCGATCACCTTCATTATTGCCACCGCCACCCGGACATGGTGAACGTCTTAAACGGCCAAGGCCACTATGCACTCGGGCCCGTCAAGCCTTACATGATGAAAGACATGATACTAAAACCCGCACAAGCCGCAGGACTGACGATAACGGAGTCATTTGCCAAGCGGCTCATTCAAGACACTGAAGTAGATGCTGCAAACCTTCCGCTTCTCGGCTTTGCGCTGGATCGACTCTACCAAGAACGAGAGGGTCAGGAATTAAGTGAAAAAGTGTACGACAAACTTGGGGGTATCGCCGGGGCCATAGGCGTCCATGTGCAAATGGTAGAAAATACTATCCGGAGCAAATTGGGGGTCAAAACGGATGAGGTTTTACCAACTCTGTTTCAGACCCTGGCTAAAGTACAAAAGGAAGAGAGCGTTCCCACCCGAAACCGTCCCAAGAAAGTTGATTTCCCAGCTACACTTCACCCGGTAATTGACCTGTTGGTGAATGAACGCCTTCTTCGCACGGAGGGAGAAGGAGAAGACTCTACAATTTCCATTACTCATGAAAAGCTCTTCAAGACTTGGCCTTCTTTAAGCGAGTACATAGAAACTAATACTAAAACACTAATTGATCGGACCTTGTTGGAAAGCCGAGCAAAAAAATGGGATGGTCTCGGTAGGCCTTGGGTTAGTGGGCTTGCAACAGGCAAAGAATATTTAGATTTTGGAAAAGTAGGGTTTGCCGGAAACAACCTAACCAGAGAGTTTCTGCGCGCAAGTCGCCGCGCCACCTGGATTCGCCGATTTTTAATTTTCCTGCCAATAATATTGGTATTTACTGCGACTTGGTTAGTGGGACAAGGATGGATAACAAAGTACGAAATATTGCGGGCTCGATCAAAAATTATGAGCATTCATTTAGAACCCGAAATGGTAAAGATTCCTGGAGGAAAATTCCGACAAGGGGACATTGAAAAGATGGGTGATGAGGACAAGGGAGATGAACAGCCAATTCGAGAGGTGACTATCAACCCGTTTTTCATGGGGACATTTGAGGTGACCACAGAAGAATATGAGCGATACCTTATTTCAAAGGATATGGAACTGCGTTCGAGAAATAACCCGGGAGGTAATCAAAAGCCAGTAACCATGATCACTTGGACGGAGGCTACAGCATACACCCAATGGTTGTCAGAAGTATCTGGGCGGAAGTTTCGATTGCCCACAGAATCGGAATGGGAATGGGCAGCACGTGGGGGTAAGTTGGGGCACACTTGGGCTGGAACTTCGGACTCCGAACAATTAAAAGAATATGCTATCTTTTACGATAATTCGAAAAACAGCGTGGAACCAATCGGAGTAGACCTCCCATTAGACCAGAAAAGAAAACCTAATGGCTTTGGTCTTTATGATATGAGTGGAAATGCCTGGGAATGGGTACAGGATTGTTACCATAAGGATTATGTCAATGCACCTACAGATGGGAGTGCTTGGTTGGAGTCAGACGGTGGAAATTGCGAACGACGAATGATGAGGGGAGGATCATGGGATAAGGAATCCGTGCACCTACGAACATCTAATCGAGGTTGGAATTTCCCTGACTTTAAGAGTGACGAAATAGGTTTCCGGCTTGCCGAGGATCTCCGCTAACTGTTTAAGTTCCACTTCCGATAAATTTTCCGCTTTTCCCTGTCTCTGGTCTATCCCCAATTCGGTGGGCATATTGAGAAAGAGATTAGAGTTTCTCCAGTCCGCATCATTTTATACGACCAGAATCATGGGATAGACATCGCCTTGAATAATTGCAGACCCACCCTCAACTCAATCTTCGCCTAAAAAAATTTGAAACACAGTGGGCATTTTAGGAAAATCGACATTGGCTTTGGGCCGCGACGCCGGAGTCAGTCCACACTCAGTACAATGCAAACAGAAAACCAATCCGTTTAACGTAATAAGCCAATTCATTGGTTCAACAACATTAAATAGCCAATATCGCTCCTGTCGTTGCAACTATAATCAGGTGCACCCTCCTAGCGCTTTAGGCTACAAACCGCCGGCGCAAGAGGCATTGCCATCCAAATGCGAATGAGCTGCAAGCACATTGACACAATCACTGGGGGCACGCCATTAGGGAAGAGGGAGAAGAAGGGGATCCTGTCGAAGAGGAAATGAATTTTTGTTTCATTTAATTTATTATTAATAAACACTGGAGGTCTACGTCGATTAACATAAAAAAATTTATACTGTTTTAAATATTTTATTAATGATTGGTTCGAATATTTTCAATAAAAGTAATTTGAAATTTCTGTGAACCGTGTTCGTAAGTGGTTAAAAGGATGACAATTAAAAACGTGAATTCAACTTGTAAGTGCAACTCACCAGTTCGGTTTATGAGGTCAGTTGCGGTAGCATCCTGGCTTCTTTTACCGGCTAGTAAGAGGAGCACTGATGAGACACTACACACAACTGACCCTGGAGCAACGCTATCAGATTCAGGCCTTATTGAAAATGGGCCATCCCTATCAGAAGATCGCTACCGTGGTGGGAGTCCACAAATCCACCATTAGCCGTGAAGTGCGACGGAATCAGGGCTTGCGGGGGTATCGCCCGCAACAAGCCCATCGGTTCACCCTGACTCGGCGACGCACCAAAAACCGCCGCCGCATTCCGGCCGCCACGTGGCACCGCATCAACCGCCTGCTCCAGGAAGAGTGGAGCCCGGAGCAGATCAGCGGATGGTTGCGGACTGGCCCCGGGCCCTCCGTCAGTCATGAATGGATCTACCAACATGTCTATCGCGATAAGCGCTTTCAGGGAACCCTGTTCCGGCATTTGCGGTGCCAGCGCCACCGACGCAAACGCTATGGGGCCTACAGTCGTCGGGGCCACCTCCCCAACCGCATTTCCATCGAACACCGTCCCTCGGTTGTCGATCGCCGCACGCGGCTGGGGGATTGGGAACTGGATACAATAGTGGGCAAAGGCCACCACCAAGCCTTGGTCTCGTTAACGGAGCGCAAATCGCGATTGAGCCTCATCGCCAAAGTCACCCGCCGCTGTGCCGACAAGGTCGCCACGGCCGTGATTGCCTTATTGAAACCTCTACAGCTCCCTTTGCACACCCTGACTTCAGATAACGGCAGAGAATTCGCCCAGCATGCGACGATCACCAAGGCCCTGAAGGTGGGCTTCTTCTTTGCCCATCCCTATGCAGCTTGGGAACGCGGGCTCAATGAAAACACGAATGGGCTCATTCGCCAATATTTCCCCAAACAGCGACCTTTTGCCACCATCACGCACCAAGAGATTCAGCAGGTCATGAACAAACTGAATAATCGCCCGAGGAAAAGCCTTGGGTTTAAAACCCCGAATCAAGTATGTTTTGGCATCAACCCGATCGTTGCACTAGCGAGTTGAATCCAAGAAAGTTTTGAGTTGATCATGCCAAAAAGAATCCAATTTGACGATTCACGCGCCCGCACGTTTCGTAAACGGGTAGAGGTGCTCGCCTTTTGCTCTAAAGACCCTATCCTTTTTCAAAAGTGCTGGGGAGAACAGAGTCTTCGAAAGGGAGGGTGGGTCATTATACCTCTCACCGAAATAGGGGAAGCCACCCAAGACATATACGGGTGTGATGCAGATGTCTTTGAGGCCACTTACGAGCCTTCTCCTTCCTTACGTCCTAATCGATACCGGAAGAAAGAGACCGTTCGGGCCTACCAGCCGGGTGACCCTTTTGAGGTTGATACTGTCTTGCCAGATGGTCATGTGGAGGTAAGGGGCTCCCAAAGTGGTTCCTATGATGCCTGGGTCGTATGCGCCCCAAACGGGGAGATCTATCCCATCGAGGATGTCGAGTTTAGCCGCACCTATGTTGAGGTCCCTGAACGGACAGAAGGCTATCGTATTAGAACCCGAGACGAACACTGGGCTGCAGATGGGACACCTAAGCGAATTTTAGCACTGGATGGAGGGGGTACCCGTGGTATTTTAACCCTTGGCTATCTGCAACGTATCGAGGAAATCCTTCGTGCGCGACATGGAGGGGCACCGAATTTCCGCCTCAGCCACTACTTCGATTTAATCGCTGGGACCTCGACTGGAGCCATCATCGCGGCATGCCTCGTTAAAGGAATGTTAGTGGAAGATATACGAACACTTTACAGTGATCTTGCAGAATCTGTCTTTCGTCCCTCATTTTTTCGCAAAGGCCTATTCCGGGCTAGCTATAGCGCCAAACAATTGAAGCTAATTTTAAAAAAGGAATTTAAAAACAACACGATGGGAAGCCATTCATTAGAGACGGGACTTCTGGTCGTAGCTAAACGCTTGGATACCGGCAGCACATGGCCCATGTCCAATAACCCTGGCAATCGGTTCTTTAAAGCTGGACCGGACGACTCCTTCTTTTCCAATGAGGACTATCCGTTGCGTACCGTCGTTCGTGCGAGTACGGCGGCACCTACCTACTTCGCTCCTGAATACATCGAGATTGCGGATGAAGGAGAGCGACCCCACGGAATGTTTGTGGATGGCGGTGCGAGCCCACACAATAACCCAGCCCTACTGGCCCTTCAGCTCGCCACAATAAAAGGTTTCGGCGCAGGATGGTCCTTAGACCCGGATAAGCTTCTTTTGGTATCGGTTGGCACTGGATCCGCACATCCAGGCGTCTCCAAGAGTTGGTTTGCAGCATCACATGGGCTTAAGTCGCTTACATCCTTAATGAACGACTGCGCGGAATCCGTTGAGACCATATTGCAGTGGTTATCGGATAGCCCCACGGCACGGAACATTGATGCTGCGTTAAATGACCTCAAGCCAGATCTTCTGGCCGAACGTCCTCTCATCCAATACTTGCGCTACAATGTGCATCTCGAAAGTACATGGTTAAAGGAGAATCTCGACGAGGACAGACCTGCTGAAGAAGTCAAAGACCTCAAAGAAATGGATCGACCAGAAAACATGGAAGTATTATGGGAATTGGGGGTTAAAGCGGCCGAACGGCAAATTCAAAATCAACATTTTCCAGCTAGATTTGATTTGGGAGAATAAGGTAAATACTGAAATGTGGGTTAAGCATATAGTCGGCAAATGGATAGAAATTGCATGTTAAATTTTGGGTCATAAATTGGGGTCAGCCTCGAATTAAATGCTTCGAAACTCTGCTTTGAAACCCTATGCCTGGAGTGAGATGAATTCAAGGGTGGCTCAACCAACCAATGAATTCCCAAAAAAAGGAGAGGAAGAGATCTATAAAAGGAGGAGAGGGGGAAAAGTAAGATGGCTGGGGGACCAGGAATCGAACCTGGGTTCTCAGAACCAAAATCCCAATTCAAGGGGTTGTGATAGAGAATGATTGAGTGAGATAGAGTGCTACAAGATACTGATCACCAAAGGGATTTCCAACATTTTGAGTGTGATGGAGTGTGATTGCGGTGGATCTGGAACCGGGAGTAAAACCGGGATCAGGGTTTCTACGATGAGGGGACACCACTCTTGTGCCGGGTCCCATCCAACGAGTGAGTAAATGTGGCAAGGTTTTCAAAATAGGCCCCTCAATCGACCAGTCTACTTTTTTCGAGTTTATTTGACACAATCGAATGGCTTACAAGTCCTCACCCGTCAGTCGTTCCAATTCTGTGATTGCCATCGCCAGATTAAACCGGGCTTCAGCATAGGCTTGAAACGCCTGCCAGGATGTCCGTTGAGCGTCTAAGACTTCCAGCAAACTGGCTTCACCAAACTTGAAACTTGTCCGTGCAATCCGTACGGCTTCTTGAGCTTGCTTTAGGAGGCCTTGTTCAAAGGTTTTAATTTGGGCTGAAGTGATTCGGACACGTTGAATCTGCTCTGTAATTCCTCTTTTTAATGCGATTTTGGCTTGTTGAAGTTGGGCCTCCGCTTGTCGACGCACACCCAAGGCTTGGGCAATCTGTCCCTCCCGTTGGTGCCAAATGGGTAACGGAACCGAGATGCCCCCGACAATCCCCTCCCGACCCGCATCACGCTGGTAGGCCCCATTAACGGTCACATTAGGGATTCGGGCCTGTTGTTCTTGGTTATACCTGGCAGTGGCCGCATCAACCTGTTTGTGAAATTTTTTGATTTCAGGGTGCTGTTGAAAAGCCTGATCAACTAACCATTTTTCATTCACCTGGACGTTTCCCGGATGAAATTTCCCCTTTATTCCAAACTGGTCTCCCAGATGATCCGCTGTCAGTTGATTCAGCGCCGCCTTACTCGTCTTGACCTTTCCTTTCCGTTGACTCACCTGTTTCTGGGCCTGCAACCATTCCACATTGACCTTGACCAATTCAAAAGGAGGCGCTTCGCCTGCGTCCACGCGTCGTTTCACTGCACCCTGCAATTCAGTCACGGTCTTCAACAGACGGGATGCGAGATCCGCTAAGGTTTCTGCCAAAAGGACTTCATAAAAGGTTTGTTTGACGCTGGCCTTCATATTCAAGCGGATCTCATCGAAATTCGCCTCAGCCCCTCCCACACTGGCCTCCGCAGCTTGTTGACGTGCAGCACGAGTGCCGGGCCATTCGATAGACTGGCTCAGTGAAAAATATCGCTCAAACAACGTGCGACCGGTCGGATCCCGAACTTCTCCGTGACCACCCTGAAACCCGAATATGGGATTGGGATAGGCCTGAGCCGTAAGAACCTCACCCGTTTTTTCATCAAGGATTCCTTGGCCCATTTCCATGAGTGGATGATAGGTCAACGAAAGGTCAATGACTTCGGGAAGGGTGTAAGACGGAGGAGTCCTGGATTTGCCTCGCTCATCAGTGGACGATTGTGCAACCGGGGATACCCCTAGGACACTGAACATCACCACACCGGTGGTGAGTAATCTAAGAAATCGACGATGTTTCATGATCAACTCCTCGGACAAAAATATCGATACATAGCGGGAATGACTAATAACGTGAGAGCGGTCGAAGTCACGAGGCCCCCAATGACCACTGTGGCCAGAGGACGCTGCACTTCGGCCCCCATCGTTGTGGCCAATGCCATAGGAAGAAACCCAAAGCTCGCGACGAGTGCCGTCATCAAGACCGGACGTAATCGATCCAACGCGCCTTGCATGATCGCTTCTTCCTGAGTGAGGCCTCGTTCTTCCAAGCGACGAATACGGGATACCAAGACGACCCCGTTCAGTACCGCAATTCCAAACAAAGCAATAAAGCCGATCGTGGCTGAAATGCTCAAGGGAAGCCCTCGAAGAGCCAACGCCAGAATTCCGCCGGATAATGCTAAGGGAACATTGAGAAAAATCAGCAAGGCGGGTCGGAGACTGCCAAAGATGAGAGAGAGCATACCCAGAATTAGGAGGAGGGTAATGGGAACGATGATAGCCAATCTTTCCAACGCCTCATCCAAATGTTCAAATTGACCACCCCATTCAACATAGTAGCCTGTGGGGAGAGAGAGGTGTTCCTGAACCACTTTTTGGGCTTCCCGCATAAACCCACCCAAGTCCCGACCACGGATATTGGCTTCGATGACGATTCGCCTGTGAATATTCTCGCGGCTGATTTGTGCTGGTCCTTCATCTACTACCACCTCGGCAATACGAGGCAACGGCACCAATTCACCGTGAGGAGTGGGCACCAGGAGATGCCGAAGGGAGGCTGGACTCGCCGAAGTCTGTTCAGACAAACGCACGACTAAAGCAAACCGCCGTTCACCCTCGAAAATTGTCCCGACATGTTTCCCGGCACGAGCAGTTTGGACGTATGTGAGGACATCATCGGCCGTAATCCCATAGCGAGCAATTTGCTCACGATCGACAATGATTCGAATCCGTGGAACTCCGGCGACCTGTTCAACTTTGACATCCGTGGCTCCTGAAATCCCTCGTAAGAGTTTGGCCACGTGTTCAGCCTGCTGACGTAACATTCGAAGGTCCTCACCGAAAATTTTCACCGCCACATCGGATCGGGTTCCCGCGATCAGTTCGTTAAACCGCATCTCAATGGGTTGGGTAAATCCTAGTCCCACTCCATGCACGGCCTCCAAGATCGCCCGTTGCATTTTGTCGATAAGTTCATCTTTGGTTTTGGCGCTGACCCACAGTTCCTTCGGCTTCAGCACCGCGAATACATCAGACAGCTCGATCCCCATCGGATCCGTCGCTACTTCCGGACTTCCGGTCCTCGATACTACTTTGATGACCTCAGGAAATTTTCTGAGACTTCGTTCGACCTGAAGAGCAGTTTCCACTGATTCGGCAAGGGAGACACTCGGTAACCGCCATACCTGAATGGCCAGGTCTCCTTCATCCAACTTCGGCATGAACACCACGCCCAAAGAAGTGCCCACGAACAGGCTCACAACTAGCACCAAGACAGCCACGCTTCCCACACCCCAAGGACTGTTCAGTGAAAAGCGGAGACAGGGGGCATACAGGCGGCGAAGTGCTCGAGGCAACCAGGGCTCTGCTTGAGTCGGTGAGTCTTTGGCAAACCAAAAGGCTAAAGTCGGCACGGCCGCGACCGCAAAGAGGAGAGAGCCCGCCAACGCAAAAATGACGGTGAGCGCCATCGGACGAAACATCTTCCCTTCCAATCCTGTGAGAGCCAGGATAGGAAGATACACAAGAATGATAATCCCGATGGCAAAAACGATAGGACGCAGGACCTCTCTGGCAGCCTCCTCAATACCTTGTGCCCGAGCGTGCGGTGATCGGTCTTTGAGAGTAGATAACTTCCGAAGAATATTATCGATCATCACAACCGACCCATCGACCAACAAACCGAAATCGATGGCCCCAAGACTCATCAAATTTCCCGTCAGCCCTGTTTTGAGCATGCCCGTAAACGCGATCAACATAGACAAGGGAATGGCCAAGGCCACGATCAATCCAGATCGAAAATTTCCCAAGAACAGAAATAAAATCCCAATGACCAGGAGACCCCCTTCCACAAGATTGTTCCGCACCGTATGAATGACGCGGGACACAAAGATGGAACGATCGTAATAGGGTTCAATCACCACCCCTTCCGGCAAAGAGGGTTGAATTTCTTTTACTCGTGCTTTGACCTGCTCGACCAGTTGTTGGGCATTGGCTCCAGCGAGCATTTGTACCATCCCGATGACGGTCTCCCCCTCACCCATTCTTGTCGCGGCGCCAATCCGAAGATTGGCCCCTTCCCGGACCGTCGCCACATCTTGGATGTAAATGGGTATGCCCTGGTCGGCATGGTGAACCAGGATTTTTCGGAGGTCGGCCACACCCTTGGCCATCGCCTCTCCTCGAATCAGGTACAACTCTCGCTCATGGACGATGTACCCTCCTCCGGCCAGCGCATTGTTTCGCTCTAACGCGTCGTACACATCTTTCAGGGAAAGCTGAAAGGCTAGGAGTTTTTTGGGGTCCACCATGACCTGAAATTGTTTTTCCTCTCCCCCCCAAATATTCACCTCCACGACCCCTGGAATGGCTTGAAGTCGGCGACCAATATCCCATTCGAGCAGGGTACGAAGCTCCATCGGGCTATAGCCTTCACCGCTGAGGGTAAACTGGTAGACTTCCCCCAACCCGGTGGTAAGGGGCCCCATCATCGGTCGCGCATATTCGGAGGGAATCTGATCGACGGCGAGCGCTAATCGTTCGTTCACCAGTTGTCGTGCAAGATACAGATCCACATGGTCTTCAAAAATTGCCGTCACCACGGAAATCCCATATCGGGAAAGTGACCGAATCTCGGTCAATCCAGGCAGTCCAGCCAGGTTCGTTTCAATGGGGAAGGTGACGAACTGCTCGACTTCAATCGGACCGAGCGCCGGGGCTCGAGTCAGAATTTGTACTTGAACCGGAGTCAAATCGGGAACCGCATCGATGGGTAGTTCCCGTAGGGAATAGAGCCCAATCCCCATCACTAAGAGAAGAGAGATCAGGGTAAAAAAACGATACCGAAGGGACAGGGTTAACAACCGATCCATGAAATCTATTAGCCCTCTCCCTCGATAGAGCTTTTCATGAGCGAATTTTTCAAGTCAAACACCCCTTCAATGACCACCTCATCACCAACTTTCAACCCCGCAACCACTTCGGTCCAACCCCCACTTTCTTTTCCTACCTGGACTTCCACGAAACGAAAAATCTCACGGCGTTTTACGAATACTCCACGAATCCCCTCCACAAGCGTGAAGGCGGCTACTGGTATGGCCAGCGTGGGGATCACGCCTTCCTGCAAGTGGACGTCGACATATTCGTTGGGTTTGAGGACCCCCTCAGGGTTGGGAACATCAAAGCGGAGTTGAACAGTCAGCGTCGCTTTGTCGGCGACCGGCGCGATATAGGTCAATGGAGCGTGAATGGGCTCCCGTCCTTTGGGAACGATCGTGCCTTGGTCACCGAGATGAAATCGCTGGGCCTGTTCAACAGGAAGATTGGCGAAGACCCAGACCTTTCGGGTGTCCACGATCTGAAACAGGTGGTCACCCGATCTGATGCCTTGCCCCAACACGACGGATTGCTCAGAAATCGTTCCCGTTAAGGGAGCCTTAATAATGTAATGGTGGCCCTCAATGGTATGACGCTCAAGGAGATCATTCAGTTCTTGCTGAGATAACCCCATGTTCTGCAGTTTTTCCGTCATGTGTTGATTGACAGCTTGGGCTTCTAAAAACTGCGCTTGGTCTTCCAGAAGGCGACGCTCGGAAACGATTTGTTCCGCATGAAGTTTTTTGGTCCTTAGGAAGTTGGCTTTTCGGAGATCGACTTGGGCATCGGACACCAAAAATTCCTCCACCAATTCATCTAACTTGAGGCTTCCAATAGCCAGTAAGGGATCCCCCTTTTTCACGGATTCTCCTAAATGCACGAACAGTTTTTCGACTTGACCTTCGATTCGTGAGGAGACCTTGGCCATCTTGGAAAGATCGACGGCTACCCCACCGGGAGCCTGAATGACTTTTGAGAACTTTCGTTCATGAACAGGTTCGGTTGTAATGCGACTCCGAATGGCTACGGGAATTTTGTTAATCGGAACCCCTGAAAAGTCAGGATCCTTTAGATCCGTTGATCCCACTTCCGAATCCTGCTCCGGCGAGTCAGAACAGGCTGGTAGGAACAGAAAGAGAGAAAGCAGGAATAGAATACAATGTGGGAGTATCATCACCCTTTTCATAATTCACCCAAGGAAAAAGTTGTCTCTGAGGGGAAAGGACTACACACGCTGACGGATGTAGTCGTCCCAACGAAGTTGGAGGCATTCATCTCCCTGGCGACCAGGCAGTGAATTCAGGAACTTTTTGATGTTAGATATTTAAGAGAGGAGGCGCACGTGGGGAACGGACGTGCCAAAGAAGGGCAAAGAATTTTTGGAGAGAGAACGCATCAGTGCTTGAAGCCGGATGAAGGCCCAATTTGATTTGGTGAGAGGGGACCAGACCAGCAAACGAAATGGTAGGACCTTCCGAATCCTCATCGGCCCATGATTTGAGTGCGGAAAATTCAAACGTCGTATGTTCAAAATCATGTGGTACTTGCGGGGGAGAATGAGAATGTTCAGAAAATTTTCCGGTGAGGAGGAACTCCTCATAGTACTGAGCATGGTGATGTTCCGATTGATGGTGTGAAAGGGGCTGTTGGTCGTGGCCGTCACAGAACCACCCACAGGCCACCACTGTATGGTAGGCACCTCCATGAGCATGCCCGGGTATGCCGTGGGAATGATCCGCTTCTGGGTGGGCGTGAACCAGTGGAAGGGTCATCACCCATGAAATAAGCCAGACCCGAAGGATTGTCTTAGCCCACCGCTTCATGAAAATTTCCCCTCACTTTCTGATCGGTTCCATTGAATCCGTAGTTTAGGCTAACACAATTTCAGGGGATGAGAAAATGATTTTGTCTTATTAACTTGCTTGAGGCAGGCTGGTCGACTGATGGGCCTGTTTATGCCCCCTAGCCAAAATGTTCTCTCAAAAGGCTATTTTTACCTTGCTTTAGGTTGGTGGGTGTGGGTGTTAACAAACCAGGGAGTGTGATTGTGATGGACTGGAACCGGGAGTAAAACCGGGATCAGGGTTTTCACGGAAACGGATAAAAAGCTCAGGCCTTAACGGGTTCCAAAAACACAAGTTGAATTGTATCAAAAATGGAAAGGAGGGCTAGAAAAGAATACGTTTGGAACACCGTAGGTTTTTTTGAAGGGTGTTGCTCTTAGGATCAAGATTGGTAGCTGTTTTTCGGTTCTATTAAAGAGGATTCGCTTTTTATAAATTTTTCATGAAATTCTTGATAGGTTTCAACCGCTTCTTCAAAGCCACATCCCTTTACGTATAAACACCACGCAACTCTTCTTCCATAGCTGTACTCTAGGCTGTTTCTATGACAACTTGGACATTCTGCCATTTGAATACCTCCTAGTTTAAATTTGTTTGGAGTGGAAAAAGTTTTTCGTTCCGCATACGCAAATCACTAAAAACGCGCTCGAATGCTCGCGCTTTAATTCCTTCGAACATTTTCACCTCAATTTGGGAAAAATCCTTGAGAAATTTTTCCGAATCTTCATCAGGATAATGTTCTATATATACCACTTTTTTAATTCCTGTATACACAATCTGTTTAGCACATTGTAAACAGGGAAAAGTGGTTGTATATAAAGTTCCATTTTCTATATTTCGCCCTGTTGCATTTAATATGGCCATTTGCTCAGCATGAATAGCAGTGCACCTGGACATTCCTCTATCAGGTGCATAAGCCTTCGCCAGGTTTTGGTTGCATTTCGGACATTTCGTATTTTCTTTTAGGGTTTCTGATCTAATTTCAGCGCGACAATACACACATTCCATTTTTTTATCAACCATACTTTTTACGTGTTCAACTAACCATTGATCCTTATAGCAAAATTCAAATTTTTTTATGCATGGGGCTAGAGGTTCAGGGTTTTCATTGTAACCAGTAGCTACAAGTTTTCCCCGTTGGTCAATAATTGCCGCTCCAACTTGGCGTTTAAGGCATAGGGAATTGAGAGCAAAAGTATAAGCTGATGCCATATTCGTTTCATCTTGCGTTGGAGATCTTAACTCCTCCCCTGTAAGAAGTTTTAAATATTGGTCAAATCTTTTTAGAAGGGTTATCCCTGAGGTAAGTAGGCTACTGTTTTCAGAGTTTGTGATTGCTACGTCAGCTTGATCCACACAGAGTTGAACCTTTTGCCCATAATCAAAATCTTCGCCGCTATCTCTTTTATCGTTTTCATTAAATTCACTTTGGTTGTGGTTATAATCCTTAGCTACCCTCTCCCACCGAAGAGGACTAGGTGCATATATTGAAACCAAATAAAACCTAGGATATTTTTTCCTCAAAAAATCAACTTCATTATTATTTCGAATTCCATCAAACACAATAGGCCCATTCTCTTCATTAACACTAGAGGCAGCGTCTTTAGCAAGATATTCTAGACCATTTTCTTTTCTTAAATTATTTCCAATATCCTGAAGTAAAGTTCTTCTTTTGGTGAGGTCATAACTTCCCTCTGGGTGTTTTTGTTTAAAAGTTTCTTTTATCTTGTCGGTGAGGCGAACTATTTTGTAGCCATGCTGATTCTTGAGAGCATTGGCTAGAGTGGAGCAACCACTTCCAAATGATCCTGTGACCCCTAAGATTAACGGGTTGTCTTCCATTCTTTTTTCTTAATTCTTTCCTAAATTTTTTGGGAATATAATGATACAAGTATAGTCATTTTTTACAATAAAGTCCTACTTTTTAAGTGTCCGTTAAGTATTGAGAAACAAAATGCTGTTTCATTTTTTATTTTGAAATTCACCGTCTTTCATAGGGTTGGCTTTTTTTATAAAGCCCATTCTCTCTTGCCCATCTGGGTAATCCTCCTAGCCACCACCGTGATTAAGCCTCCCACGACTTAATCACCTTCCGACCCTTGAACAATTCACTGTCGTCTAAAATAGTTTCAGTATCCTCTTTTTGAAGGTGCATAGGTAAAAACTCCTTGGAAATTGAAGCGGAAATTTTGAGGGTTGTCTCAATAAGTTTGCTGGTCTCTAAATCAGCAAAATCGCGTTTCTCCATTTCCACAGTTAATTTCTCCAACATTTTCCCATGTAATTTGAGACGATGCTGGACTGACAATGAAAATTTTTCTTGCAATAGGTCGAGTTCAAGGGATTTAGCATTCGCAACTTCAAGGCTTAACTCTTGACTCCAATTTATGAGAACTGGCTTGCTGACATTTATTTCTTTGGAAATCCGGTCAAAACTCCAATTTTTTGCCCGAAGTTCTACAAATTTGTTTTTGGTATCTTGATCTTTCATGGAATGATGCCCTTAACTTTTTTTTAAGTTAACTTATTGGTATTGGATACAAAAGGAAAACTTTCCGTATACTTTTAGACAACTTTTACATTTCCTCCTCGTATGGACCAAAACCTCATCCAGCTATCCGGTATCTGAAACATTATCTGTCTTTCATAGGGTTGCCCCCCTCCATGGGGTTACCTATGAATTCATTTGTGTTCAATTTGGTTTCGAGATAAAATTCCCCCTTGTCCTGTTCTATGATGCCTGGCCCCCGACCCAGTCATACATGACTGAATCGGGGTGGTGCTTGGTGTCCAGGCGGTTGTTCCCCTCAGGATGAATGAGGGGCTTGTGACCCGCCATAATGGGCCACAAAATCTTTGAAGCACCTTTTCTTGCATTCCTTCATTTTTTTCTGCCAACTCATCCCCGAAACCCCTTTCCCAGCCTGCATTCTCTCTATGCCTTAGGTGGTATTGGTATGGGTACAGGTACGGGTATGGATAAGAGTGCTGGTAAGGGTAGAAGTCTAGATAAGACATTCTTATTCCTTTTCAGAGTCAGTGCGTCGTTCAAGCAAATTCTCAATAATCGAATATTGAGACGCGGGTGGGCGAGGCAGATTTTTGGAATTTTTAATTACGGTCCGAACATTGGCTAAAAACACCTTACCCCGAAAAACCTTTGTGCTCGCTCGATCAATTCGATCTGGCTTTCTTCCTGCGGCCAGTTCCCAGGCTTGTAAATATTTGTTGGATTCCGGTTTTTTTCCGTTATTGCGTTTTGGAGGAGCATTACAGGCCATATACAGTTTCTCTCCATGAAATTCCCCTGGGGTTACAATTTGAAAGTGTAAAAATACCTTTTGCCCTCCCCAGAGCGGCCTTTTCTCGGCCGACAAAAAAATCACTTCATATTTTCCTTGGGGTATGAGTGGGAGGTTGTCATATTCACAGTCAAATTCTAAATCCTGATGAGGGCCCGCCTCCTGTTTGTGCGGCTTTTCTCTATTCCTTTTTGAAATTGGCGAAGGGGCTTGGGAGATTGACCTAGAATCTTCATGCCCACCATTGACTGTTTCCGGAAACTCTTGAGGGTGGTTTTCTACCGCCCGCCGCTTCATGTTCTTTCCCAATCCCTTGTTTTCTCAGCTTACACCTCAGGGGTTTTCGCAGGATCCCGCCAACCTTTTTGAATAAGATCCTCAATAAACTCCTCTGGAATACGCACAGAACGTCCGATCTTTACGTACGGAATTTTTCTATCGGCAATCTCCCTCCTCCAAGTTGAAATTTTTCTCCCCGTTCTACGTTCGCATTCTTCTAACGGAAGCACTACCTGAGGTTTTCTTTTTTTCATTATCGCCCCCTTTTTTATTGTGACTTTGACATCTCTTTGCTTTTTTTCTGTGCGCAAATGTGATATAAGCATAAATTACTCTATTAACTATTAAATCAATTAACATAGTTATTTTAGTCACTCAATGGTTAAAACATAGTAAATTAAAGAATTTTTTAAGGAGAAGGCCCAGTGAATTTTTTCTACCAAGCCGTCTGGTATCGGAGTAACGTAAGGCTGGAAGGAACCCACATCATTCCGGAAGGGGAGTTTGAACCCTACAATCCTTTTGACTTCTATTTTTCATCCAAATCAGACAAAGGTGGGAGGCAATCACTCTATTTAGACTTTCTAAATGTAGACCCAAACGACACAAATGCCATCATCGAGTTCTGTGAACGGTTTGGAATCCTAGGCGATAAGGATTTTTTTTATATGGCCCCCCAAGATCGTCTAGGTGAGATAATTCCCAACCCAAATGAAGTTCACATAAATGAGGACGGAAATATTTCTTATACGATAGCTTTTGAGGATGGCCCTCTCACCACACAGGTTAGTAAGCGTTTAAATGGGCTAGCTCTCAAAGACCATAAGAAGCGGCAGATGGCTCAAGAGGTTTTGTCACAAATAGAAATAGAGAATATGTGGTTAGATCCAAAAGCAGTTTGTACACCCCTAAAGATAGAAGATTTCTGGCAAGCCCAGGCTGAACTTCAGAGTGCTACATACCCCTTTCAGGATCAGGAGTGGGCCACGGAACAAATTAAAAGAGGTTACAAGATGGCCCTTATCAATCGACAATTACACAAAGCCTCGGTTCACCCCAATGTAAAATGGGATATTCAGCAAGCGCATCCAGTTTTAGTGTGGAATTCTCATACCTTATTAGGAATCTTGTGGTTAATGATGATGTTGGATTTTTTAGGACCAGGGAAAATTCTCAACTGTCCGTGGTGTGATAAGTTTTTCTTGGCCCCTACTCCCCAAAGACGTTTCTGTTCCCCTCAATGTGGAAACAGTTTCAAAGTTCGAAAACATAAACAAAAGAAACATTCGCATAGTCAAACCCTATCCCCTCAAATATCTGGCTCTGGGGTTTCATCAAACTCGTGAAACAAAAGAAAAGTACATGGCACGAAAAGGGGGAAAAGACAGAGGAGTTGTTTTCAAAGAAGGAAAATGGTGGGCACGGCTATATGTGAATGGAAGGGAACTTTGGAAAAAGGCAGATAACAAAACCCAAGCAAAGGTCCTTTATGGCCGATTGAAAGCGGATATACGAGAAGGAACATATTTTCCTAAAAAAGAGAACCAAACAAAATCTATAACTCTTAGAGCATGGATTGAAAGGTATTTAGAGGGGTGCACAAATCGAGGGATAGCAAACGAACGACACTATGGACGGTTCTGGAAATTACTTTTTGGGAGGAAACTTTTAAATCAAATTACCCATGATGACTGTCGACGCATTCAAGCTAAACTCCAAGCAAGGGGGAAAATTAAACCAGCTACAATAAATCGTCGTTTTTCTTTTTTACGTCATATTCTCAACCTAGCAATCAAGAATGATCATCTAACACGAAATCCTGTTTCTGGGCTTAAATTCTTCCCTGAAGAAAAACGTTCCCGGTACCTATCAGATACTGAATTAGAAAGACTCAAGCAACATCTGAATATCCAAGATTGGAACCTGATCGCCTTCGCCATTGAAACTGGCCTAAGACGGGCTGAACAATTTGGACTGAAATGGGGACAAGTTTCCTTTGAGACATCAACCCTTGTTATCCCTTTTGATAAGGGCGGCAAAACTCGCCATGTCCCCTTGAGTAACAATGCTAAGGAAATTCTTCGCTCTCTGAACTCTCTTTTAATATCTCCTTGGGTTTTCCCAAGTCCAAAAGATCCGTTACAACCCCTCAACCCTGTTTCCTTTATAAAAGGAATTTTCAAGCCAGCAATGGCAAGGGCAGGTATTGTAGATTTACGGTGGCATGATCTGAGACACACAGCCGCATCTCGACGAGTCATGGCTGGCGTTGATCTGTATGCAGTAAAAGAAGTTTTAGGACACCGAGATATTCAAACCACCATGCGCTATGCCCATCTCTCACCTGATTACTTACAAGAGGCTGTAAATCGAGGAAGTTTAGTTGAAACCGGGAGTAAAACCGGGAGTGTGTCAGGTCGCGGGGAAAAAAGTGAAGCAGAAGGAAAGGAAGAAGTCTTTGAAACTATGGAAGAAAAAGAGTGGCTGGGGGACGAGGAATCGAACCTCGGTTCTCAGAACCAAAATCTGATGTCTTGCCCCTAGACGATCCCCCAACCGAGGCTGCACTGTAATTCGTCGGCCGGTAAGCCGTCAAGATCTGTCGATATCAGAACACTCGCCCGTACACCATCCAATGACGATCATCGGGCACATCCACCATCAGGCGACTCAGATTGAGTTCGGCCAAGTGCGCGGCCACCTCATCCTCGGTGAAGGCCGCATGCAGCGAGTTGAGAAAATCTTCTCGGAGTTGCCCCGATTCCTCGGCCGCGTATTCCTCCACGATAGCTTGAGCCTGTTCGGGACTTTCCGGGCGTAACAAATCCATGACCAGCACCGATCCTCCCGGTTTCACCAACGTTTTGACGGCATACCAAAACCGAAGGGGATTGGGAATGTGATGAACCAAGCTATTGGAGATTAGGCCATCTGCCGGTTCGGCTAAGGTGAGATCCTGAAACGATTGTTCCAACAGTTGAACTCGATTTTCCAAACCCGCCGCGCGTACAGCTTCCCGGGCATGGGCAATCATGGGCCCGGAAGCGTCGCAAGCAGAAATGTTGCACTGAGGTAGTTGTTTGGCCAAACGGATGGGAATATCACCGGGTCCACACCCCAAGTCCACGATGTGGGCCGCCTCAAGGTCAGGATAGAGCTCGAGGAATCGATCCACAAAACCCTGGTTTTCTTCTTCGAAATCGGCCTGGGCGTAGGCGACGACTTGTGCCGGATCATCCATGATTTCCCGTTCCAACGTCCGTTCCATTAGATTGGCCTTCCATTGGAGGATTCCACGACCACCACGCGATCCCCTTGCCGTACCGGCCCTTCGGCCAGGACACGGGCGTACAGCCGACTCCATCCCGGATGGTGTTGCTGAGAGATACGATGAAAGTTGCCTTCCAGAAACCATTGGGCGTTATGGCGACACGGCTCACAATAAGTCGTCACCTCGATGCGAACCATCTCCCCAATGGTCAATTGATCGCCAGGCTGAACATACGACCAATCCAGTCCGGCCACCGTTAAATTTTCTCCCGCCGCGCCTGGATGTATTTGATGACCTTCGGCTTGCAAAGCTTCAAGAAGTTCCGCCGAGAAGAGACAAAGGGCTCGGTCGGGCCCTCCATGTAAGACTCGATTGCGGTGTTTGTCCCCCTCCAATCCTTCAAAGGAGACCCACCCCTCATGCACCGGTAATTTCGGCAAGCCACCGGGAGACGCATTGATCTGGTAAAGGTACGGAATGGCTTTCATCGATCACGTATCAGCGGAGACACGACTCACCCGAGATGGTAGCCAGACCCCAAATGACGGGTCAAGTAAACACGTTCCCACCAGGAAAGGGATTAAAAGCCCTCAGGATAAATGCCGCGCATAAATTTCAGCAACTCCTGATAATAGGCCTTCCCTCCCGTGAAAGGGACATCATTATGATCGGCACCTGGCACGAGGTACCAGCGTTTCGGTTCACGAGCGGAATCAAACACTTGACGACCGAGGTCCGGTGGAACCACCGAATCCCGCTCTCCATGAATCACGAGGACGGGCTTGGTCACCTGGGAAATTTTCTGAGCCAGAGGAAACTCCGCGTTGACAAACCACCGAGCCGGCACCCCAAAGTAATGATGATCGGCCATGGACTGAATAGAGGGAAACGCCCCTTCGAGGATTAATCCAGCCGCTTGACGCTGGAGGGCCACCTCCGCCGCCACACCCCCGCCTAACGATCGCCCGAATAGGATAATTCGGTCGGAGGAAACATGGCGCTGCTCGTGCAGGTAGTCGTAACAAGCTAAAGCGTCCGCATACATTCCCTTTTCCGAGGGAGTTCCCGTGCTTTGCCCATAGCCCCGATAGTCAAAAATCATCATCGATACGCCCAAGAGAAAGAGCTCACCCATATTGAGTAACCGATGACTGACGTTCCCAGCATTCCCATGACACCAAAACACTACCGGCTTCTCGGGCCCAGCATCCACAAACCACCCGAACACGGTCACGTGGTCATCCACCGACACCCACACCTCTTCGAGAGGCAACCCACTTAGCTGGCGCCACGGTCGATCTTCCCAGGGTGAGGGTTGATAAATGAAGGCATTCTCAAACATCGGACCATCTTACCAAGATTATGGGGTCTCGGGTGTAGGAACAGGACGAACGTCGGGAAAAGATTCGGGAATCGTCCTTTGAAAAAACGTAAATCCTTCCTTCAGTCCACCTCAAACTATGGGAAAAGAAATTCAGGGATGGTTGAGTCACACCCCGTCTCCCGCCTTCCCATTCCCTTGAATGGTATTCTTTACGTACCTGACTCATGAGAAATCGCATCACTACCCGAATTCAGGTCTTCACAAAAGGCAAAACGAAGGCTACAGTCTAGAGGACGTTCAATGGCCTAACGTTTTTGTTAAAAGGATTAAGAGATGGCTACGTATGCTGTTGGAGATATTCAAGGATGCCTGGGAGCCTTGGAACGTCTCCTGAAACTCATTCAGTTCAATCCGGCACAGGATCGAATGTGGTTTGTCGGCGACTTAGTGAATCGGGGACCGGATTCTCTGGGTGTGCTTCGTTTGATCAAACAGCTGGGAGATGCCGCAGTAACCGTCCTCGGGAATCATGACCTCCACCTGCTGGCCCTATGGACCGGCATTACCCAACCCGGCCGGAAAGACACGCTCCAACCGGTCTTAGACGCACCGGATGCCGAGGACTTGTTGCATTGGCTCCGGTTTCGCCCATTGGTCCATGCCGAGAACGGGTACCTCATGGTACATGCCGGCCTCTTGCCTACCTGGTCCATCCCACAGGTGCTCACTCTGGCGAGTGAAGTACAGGAGGCCTTACAGAGTGATGCCTTCAAGGACGTCCTTCCCTCCATCTATTTTCGGAAAACCCATCTCCCATATCCCCATCTGCATCCCAAAGAACGGTTGGGGCTGACCACGAATGTCTTAACCCGGCTCCGAGTCTGTACCGAACAAGGCACCCCAGACTTTTCGTTTAAGGGCCCGCCCGAAGAAGCCCCTTTGGGGTATCTCCCCTGGTTTCGAGTCCCCAAACGGTTCACGGAGCAAGACACCATCATTTTTGGACATTGGTCCGCATTGGGGATTCTGACCGAACCCCATCTCCTGGGATTGGACGGGGGATGTGTTTGGGGGCGAAACCTCGCCGCCATTCGGCTTGACGATCGCCAACTCTTTCGCACTTCGTGCTCGGAGAAATGAAGTTTTCGGGGATCCCTCCATCCTCGTCTCCATTACCGGGTCACCTCAAAAAGAGTCCCTGAAGTTAAACGTTTATCGCCTCCGGCCACCAAAGGCTGTCTCAATTAGCGTTATCTAAACGGATACAGCGCTGTATCCGTTTAGATAACAAATTCCCCACCTCCACAATGACCGTAATGAGGGCCTGTTTGGTGGCTCCAGTCCTATCCACCCCATTCCATCGGGCCAAAAAACTCCTCCCAGCCTAGAAAGGTCTTTCCCGACACACACAGGCATTTGTCTTGCTTAGTATGAAAGAAGAAGACCGATTTCTCGGAGAGAAATCCGGTAGAGAGATGCAAGAACCAAAAGACCACCCTTGCACAAGGAGAGAATAAATTGCCATGAAAAAAACCCCTTCTCCTACTAGAAAATCATCCCTCCCCACCAACGGGAACACCGGTCAAAAACGAAGACGGCGGCATACTCGAATGCATCTGGAATCACTTCGACCCCTTCCACTTTTGGTCAAGGCCGAGTCATGCTTCCAATGTCCCAAATGCCAAGGGCTGCTGTCCAAAGACTACCAAGGGCTGACATTAGAAACCGTCGACCGTTGTTTGAATTGCGGTTGGCTATCCCAACACACTGCTCCCATTATTTCGGAAACCGAAGAGGCCCGAAACCTTAGGGCGCTGGTCAACCAATTCGGTTTGGAACTCATTCAGACCGAATAGAGTCTTAACATCCCTCTGGGGGACCATCGGTCCGATTTCCCGATTTCCTCGCCTTTTGGGTAGCTGCCCAGCTTCTTCTTCACCGACGGACAGTCTTCTCAAATCATCGAGCACCCCGTCGCCACCCTACCCATTTGATCCCCTTGGGTTGGTCGAACCCAAAATTTGAACCCTCCTAGGACGGTTGTCGGGTAACATTACCCACTTTTTATTCCGATCCGGCCCTCCGATTGACTCGTTTTCCTCCAAGTAAGATCACCAGGTACTATCCTTGCTTCACTCTCCGAATAGGGACTTTTCCCAAAAGGGGAAACGTGCGTGTGGAGAGTCGATGGTCCCGTCCACTACGCATCTTTCCTTTTTGAAAGGAAAGGTCTTGAGACCGTTACACGACTCCCTCGAATGAACCGAATACCCATGAACTTCAGGGGAACAATGAGGAAATGGGCGATTAAGGTCCTTGGAGGGACGTGCTCCAGCCTGTTCCTTTCACTGTTCCTGTGCTTCCCTTCGTTGTCTTGGGCCGAAGAGATCGCCATTCTCCAATCGGCTGAGATCGGGGCGTATTCCGAGGCCATTCAAGCCTTTAAAGCGGCCCTCCCTCCCTCAGCCTCGGTTACCCTGGAATACAA
The DNA here is from genome assembly GCA_965223495.1 of Nitrospirales bacterium. Taxonomy (GTDB): domain Bacteria; phylum Nitrospirota; class Nitrospiria; order Nitrospirales; family UBA8639; genus Nitrospira_E. The sequence goes on from OZ245001.1 coordinate 3,689,772, forward strand.
CCTCCAGGGAGATCTGGCCAAAGGGCGAAGTCTGGCCAAACGCATTCGGGCCTCCGATGCCCAGGTCGTCTTTGCGGTGGGACTCAAAGCCGCCCTCGCCGCGAAATTAGAAATTCTGGATATCCCGATCATCTTCGGATTAGTCCTGAACCCCCAAAAGTATGGCCTACCCACCTCGAACATGGTGGGCATTTCCTTAGACATCCCTTTTGAAACCAACCTGAAAACGTTTCAGACCCTGATCCCGGACGCCTCGACATTGGGCGTCTTGTTCGACCCACAAAAAACGCAAGGCCTCCGGGACCAACTGGAAAAAGACGCTAAAGCCAAAGGACTGACGATAATTGCCAAGGCCGTCACCTCAGAACAAGATGTGGCTCGGGAACTGAAAACGCTCGAAAACCGCATCGACGCCCTATGGCTGCTCCCGGATAGTACCGTCCTTACGGAAAACACCCTGGACTTCCTGATCAGTTCCACCCTGGAAGCCAATATTCCCGTCATCGGATTTTCAAAAGGACTGGTACAGAGCGGCGCTCTGGTCGGGGTGCATTTGGATTATGCCGACATTGGGAAACAAGCCGCCAAGATAGCGCAACAAACACTGAGCCCATCGGCCACGCCAATAACAGGCGCGATGGTGCCGCCTGAACGCATCCATCGATCCATCAATCGTAAGACCGCGACGTACCTATCGGTTCCTCTTAACTCAACCATCATGGGGCATTTCGATGAACAGTATTGATCCACACCCAAATCCACCTCCTCCCAAGAAGCCCGACGAGAGTCCACCTGGGTTTTGGAGTCTCCGGACAAAACTGACGTTGTTCGTCAGTTTGATCATCATCGTGGTCTGCACGGGGCTCAGCGCGTTCCTCATCCAACAGGAAGCCGCGGTGATGAAAGGGGCTTTGGTCAACACAGGAACCATCTTGGTGAAAACGCTCAAAAAAGTCAGTACGAACCGTGTCGTCATACAGGATCTTGCCTATTTAGAAACCGTGTTAGAGGGCGCCTTATCGTCACCGGAGGTGGTGTATGCCCTCGTGCGCGACCACCAAGGTCACGTACTGGTTCAAAAATCAAAGGGGGAATTAGAGGAAGGAAGGCAGAATCAACGAAAAGCCGATAGACCCATTTTCCCAGACAGGACCCTGACCAACGAGTTATGGGAAGAGCAACATCCCCAACGCATGGCCCAACCGGTCATTACCGTATGGCACACGTCGGACTTGCCCCGACGATCCAGCCCGAAAAGTAAGCAGAGGGAACAGTCCTCAGGGGACCGCATCCGAACCTTCGAGACACTGTACGACTTTGCCTTACCGATCTATCGTCCAGCGAAGCGCTCATCGGCGTTAGAACTCCTGTCCTCAGAGACACTGGAGGAATCGGTGGATCCATCCAATGCGACTCCTCGCATTATTGGAGTCTTACAGGTCGGCCTCACGACGACCACCATGCAACAATCCCTCGCGCAAACGGTGTGGGATATCGGCATCCTGACCGGGGGCATGATTCTGCTAGGGATCGTCCTGACCCTGTGGTTGGCCAATCGGATCGTGAATCCGTTACAGGGCTTGGTCCGGGCCACACAAAAAATAGCCGGGGGCAATTTACGGGTCCAGGTTCAATCGGACAGTCAGGATGAAGTGGGACAACTCACGACCAGCATCGATCAAATGGTGAAGGCCCTGCAACAACGAGAACAAGACATTGCTCTTAACATGAGCACCATCACCAAGCAAGTGACTCAACTCAACACACTCCATCAAACGGGCGCGGTCATTACGGCCACATTGGATGTTCAAAAGCTCTTTGCCATCGTCCTTAAGCTCCTTCAGGAAAACCTCGGATTCCAAAGGATGGTGTTGGTCCTCCTGAGTCCGTCAGACCAACAGGGCATCATTTCCCAAGTGGCCGGGGTACCGACGGAAATTGAAGGCCAATTGATGGGACAAACCTTCTCCATTATTCCTGGAACCCTCGATGAAACCCTGTTGGTTCAAGGTGAACCCGTTTTGGCACCCACAAAAGAGGTCGTGGTCGATCGTATGAACCCACTCCTCCTTTCTGCGGCTCGAGAGTTAGACTTCCAATCCTTCGTGGGTGCGCCTTTGATTAGTCATCAACGGATTTTGGGATACCTAGGGGCCGAAAAAGGGGCTGAACTCTGCACCGCCGAAGATGTGGAATTGTTGAAGACCATCGCCAGCCACGTGGCGGTGGCGATTGACAACGCTAGGACCTACCAAGACCTCGAAGCACTGGCACAGACCCTGGAACAGCGGGTAGAAGAACGGACCCATGATCTCCAGTCGGCCAATGAACGGTTACAGGAATTGGACACGCTCAAGTCAGCCTTCGTCTCGATCGTGTCGCATGAATTACGGACGCCGATGACCTCCATAAAAGGGCTCGTAGAAAATATGATGGATGGATTAACCGGCACCTTAACCACGAGGCAAACCTTCTATTTGGCGAGAGTCCAACACAACATCGACCGTCTGACCCGGATGATCAATGACTTGCTCGACCTCTCCCGTATCGAAGCGGGTCGAATGGAATTGCACCGGCAAGGGGTCCACATTGGCAGTATTGCCAGGGAAGTGGTCGAGCTCCTTCAACCCCTGGCCCAACAACATGCCCTGACACTGCGAACCACCATCCAAGACTCCCTTCCTCTCATCCAGGGGGACCGGGACAAGCTCATCCAGATATTTACCAACCTCATGAACAACGCGATTAAATTCACTCCCCCAGCGGGAACAGTTGGGGTCGAAGTGAACTACCATCCAGATGGAATGATCTATGTGTGTGTCACGGATACGGGGTATGGAATACACCCTGACGAACAACGAAGCATATTTGAACGTTTCTACCGGAGCCAATCGGCCGATCTGAAAAACCAAGGGGCCGGGCTCGGACTAGCCATCACCAAAAGTTTGGTGGAAATGCACGGGGGAAGGATTTGGGTGGAAAGCACGTTAGGAGAGGGCAGCCAGTTTTGGTTCACCCTCCCAGTGGAAATCCAACCATCCTCTAAATCCCAAAAGAAATAGCCCACCCCCGGGCCTCAAAAAAGGTATCTGTTTGGATACACGAGTTATCTAATCAGATACACTTTCCTGACTCCCCCTTCTCAACTTCCTTGCCAAACAACACATTTAAAAAGTCCGGAAATTGCAGTCTCCTGTGGCACGAAGGGTCAAGGACCCCGAAAGAAGGTCTGTACCTATGGCCAGGCCAACGCATCGCACCAATAGATGGGACTTCGTCGCCAGGCTACACACTCGTAATATGGGAAAAAGATTGCATGTCTCCCAGGCCTCGCGTGTTGCTCGCGGATGACGATCCGGACATCCGTTTGGCGTTGTCGGACTACCTAACCCAAGAAGGGTACGACGTGGAAGTGGTGGAAACTGGGAATGAAACCCTACTCAAAGGGACCACACGATCCTATGACGTGGTGTTATTAGATGTGGGGCTCCCCGACCGAGATGGGATCGAGGTGTTGAGAGAACTGGCCGAACACAAGCCGCACCTCCCAATCGTGTTATTGACGGCGTTTACTTCCTTGCGGAAAACCACCCATCCTGACACCCTCAACAAGGCCTTCGCGTATTTAACCAAACCCTACGTGCGGGAAGAAGTCAAAGAAGTGCTCAAACGTTCGATCATTCACCCCAGAGGCACCAGCACGGGCACGCCGGTTGGAGAGAAAACTCCCCCGGGGGCGGTGGAATCGGGCCATCCCTTTCCTGCAATCCTCCAACCCAGTCAATCGGAGGAAGGGAGGAGATCCGGCCCTCATTACCAGCTCCCGTTAGACGAGTACCAAAAGTTAGCGAAGTACGTGCAACTCATGCAGTTTGCGTTCGACCGCGTGACCGACGCCATACTCATAGCCGACACCAACAAGCGGTTTCAGTATGCCAATCAAGCGGCTTGCCATTCTCTGGGATATACGAAAGAAGAGTTGGAAAGCCTGCGCATTCCCGATATCGCTCCCCACCATGACAATCAACGCTACCAGGACCATCTTAAAGAATTACGACAAGGCAAATCGCTCTCCTATTTCACGACCCACCGCACCAAGCAGGGAGAGGACATTCAACTAGAAATTGCGGTGTACCTCCTGGATTTTCACGGGCAAGAATATACGTGCGCCATCACAAAGCCCTTTCAGAAAACCAACGAAATCGAGGCACAGCAGGGCTAAAGACGGATTCACCCCATATCCCCCTATGAACCACACTAGACCACAATATTCAGCAGCCACGGACAGGAGTGGTGGCAAAAGGGGGCACTCTCCAAAGTACGAATCTCATGGGGTTCAGCGCCAAAAAATGCTGTTCACCGCGCGGCCGAAAAAACATAAGAGACCATGGAGGACGGCTTCATCATTTTCGGGGTCCAACAAATCATTTTTTTTTGGGCATCATTATTGCCGCTTAACAAAATGTATTGATGGAGGTCGTGGAAAGAATTACAATGCCCGCCCATGGAAGGTCTTACCCCCTTCACGCACCTATTCATGGCGGCCATGGGGCCTGCCGTATCCTGGAATGATACGGCAGGGAGCCCATAAGGAAACAGTCAACTTGTTAGAGTCAACCCTCTTCAACCGCCGCAAAGGGAAAAGGAAACCCGAATTGAAAGGAGAAGGTCGGTAGAGAAAGGATGACGTCGCCAAGAGTGGGAAAGTGCAGGGGACATCGATCGACCCAGGAAGATAGGGTCACACAGAAAGGATATATAGGGGAAGATTTTTTTTGATTCGTTAATCTGAAATCATCGCCAAATCAGATTCTCCCCCATTGTCTTTTAACTTTCGAAGAAGGCCTTTTTCAGGTTTATCCCGACGGGGATAAGCATGAGAAAGATGGTTTCATGGGAAAGTTAAAACACCGAATCTGTCGAATCGTGCTCCAGGGCTCCACTCTCCAACCGGGTCGGAAGGGTTGGGAGAAACCAGGGTCCCGACATCTGTGGTATGGGCCAAAAGCCCATGCTCACGTCTCACCGCTCGTCTCTCTTTCACATATCCCTTTAACGCGATTGAGGTAAGAAAGTATGTTGGCTTCTGTATTCGGGAGTATTCCTAGGGTATCGGTTTCATTAGTCATCATGGTCATGTTGAGTCTAGCTCCAACGAGTCTGGTAGCCGCGGAAGGAGATCTCTCCGATACACATCCGGCCGCAGCCGATCTGGAACTCATTCAAGAAGAATTAGAATTCTTGAAAGAAGAAACGGTGAGTATTGCTGCCGCACATGAACAGCCCATTTCTAGAGCCCCTTCGAATGTCTACGTCGTCACAGCGGAGGATATCCAGCAGTCGGGTGCCATTGATCTGCCAACAATTCTTCGGCGTATTCCGGGACTAGAGATCATACAAATGACGGGCGCTCATTTCGACGTCAGTATGAGGGGGGACAATCAATCCAGATCAAATAAACTCTTAGTTTTGGTGGATGGACGTTCCATTTACATAGACGTGCAAGGGGAAATGCTATGGAAAACCCTCCCCATCACCTTGCCAGAAATCAAACAAATCGAAGTACTCAAAGGACCTGCTTCGGCCATCTATGGATTCAATGCCTATGATGGGGTGATTAATATCATCACGAAAAGTGCAGAAGAGATGAACGGACTCACCGTGCAGGCCGGTGGAGGCGAATTTTCCACCCTCATGCTGTCAGCGGTGAATGGAGGACGGCTTGAAGATCTCTCCTATCGTATCTCTTATGGCTATGATCAGACAGACGAATGGGACGACCGCGACGAAAAGGCTTTTGGGTCAAACAAATTCAACATTGACACCAAGTATGCGCTCACGGGGGAAACTGCCATAAGACTCTCCGGGGGGTTTATGACTTCGAGTCGGTATGATGGGCCCATCGTTGAATCGGTCCATTTGGATCAAGAACCGGATCAAGGGTATGTCAACGCGGCGTTTGAGGGAGCCAACTATTTTCTCCGGGGATGGTGGACCAACTTTTCTCAGTCAGGGGATATTGATTCCTTTTCGCCCCACCTTTCACCCTTTGTGACATTTTTCAACCCACAAGATGGGAGTACTCGCCAAAAATTGGATTGGAACAGTTATAACCTGGAAGGTCAACACAGCCTTGAGATTCCGGCAAGGAATCAGCTGACCTACGGGTTTAACTATCGATACAACACCACCAGTAGCAACTTTCTCACAGGCTCCCGCCATGAAAACCGGGTGGGATTGTTCGCGCAGGATGAATGGAAGCCTACTGACGAGTTTACCGCAGTGGGGGGGCTGCGTTTTGATATGAATTCCTATATCAATCCGACTTACAGTCCACGGGCCGCTCTTATTTTCAAACCGGCTGAAAACCATTCGCTTCGGTTCACGTTTGCGATTGCCTATCGCACCCCTACGATTTTTGAGACGCATACGGACGCCCGAGGGGATCTCACTTTCCCTGGCTTCCCCCCCTTCGTTCCCCCTGCCACCTTCACAAGTTCCTTGACGGGATCGGAAAATCTTAAACCGGAAAAAATTACCTCGTATGAGTTGGCCTATCAGGGGTGGTTTTTCAAGCATCGATTGAGAACCCGAGCCGCCGTCTTTCTCAATAACCTGAAGAATTTGATCTCGCAAGTACAGGCCGGAGCCGGGCCAGAACGCACCTTTGATAATGCGTCCGGGGAAGCCACCATTCAAGGAGTGGAAGGGGGAGCGGAGTTTCTCGTGACACCCTGGCTGACCGGTTTCGCCAATGTTTCGTACCAGGACATCAGTCAAAGCCTGGTAGGAATAGTCAGGCGTGGGGGGGCACAATGGAAAGTCAATGGCGGCCTGCGGGCGGATTGGGAAAATGGCTTTAACGGAGAGACCGTGATTCATTATGTCGGGTCAGCCGATTACCCCGTTGGCACGACCTTCGATTTAGTCTCAACATTCCCCGGGGGAATGCCTGCGCCGGACGAGCGGGTCGGGAGTTACACCCTACTCAACGTTCGCGGCGGCTATCGGTTCTGGGAGGATAAGGCCGAACTAGCGCTTTCTGTGTTTAATGCCCTGGGAGGTGAACACAGGGAGCACCCACTCGGAGAGAAAATCCAAAGCCGGTTCTTAGGCTGGCTGACCATCAGGTTGCCATGAGAATGAGTATGTTGAGGAGTGACGAACCTCCAACCCATATATTCTGTTACATCAAAGTATTCAATGATATTTTCTTCATAGATCATCATTCTGAGGGATTTGTTAATGGGCGTAATTTAATCACAAAGGAGGATTCGCTATGTCATCAAAAGCTGACAGAGACCAAAAGGCATTTATAGGCCCAGGCAATGCAGATGGTATTGTATCAAGCCAACACTGTATTGAAGCGGGCGTGCACGATGGTACGACTTGGCAGGCCCCGGCCCTGCAACTTATTACCAAAAGAGATTTGATGAGGTTAGCGGGGTTTCATGAACGAGACGGATCAAGCGGTACCTCGGTGACAAAAACGCTAACAACAGATCAACTTGCAAGTGTGGTGAAGGCACTTGAGCTTCATACAGGAATGAGCTATATGCACAGTTATGATTATGATGAGAATCAATATGCCTGCGAAGCCTGTTGCTCGTGCTGGTAATGATTTGGAAGGCCTTACCGGTCCAAATTATTGAGCTAAAGGACGGTGTTCTCCTCAAGCGAGGGTCGACAGAGCTCAAGGTCACGGGAGATAGCGCCAAGGGCATTGTTGTGCGTGTCCTGACCGTTGCATCGAAGGACGGTGCCACTCGTGAAGAGATCTCCCAGCAGTTCAGCTCTGATGAGCGTGATACTGCTGAAGATCTCATCGAACAGTTGCTCGCCAGGCACTTGTTAGTGCCTGGCGAGCAAAGTGAACCCTCCCTCAATTTTCACGAAACTCAACCCGAAATTAATTACTTATTGTGGCCTTTCGGGTTTTCTGCTGATCCGCGATCCGAACAATTCAACAAGCAAACACTTGTCATCGTTGGGGTGAACAGTATTTCCCGACGTCTCGTTTCCTGCCTTGCCGAATTAAAGATAGAAAATGTCCAATTGATAGACGACCCCTGTATGCGGAATCCTGATTTGTTCGATGATAAGGGAAATTTGCAGGAAACAAGGTGGGGCCCTAACTCCACCAAACCCGTGAACTTCAGTGTATGGAAAAATCAAACAGATCCCAACTCGGTGAATTGTCTAATTGCTTCCTCTGATTGGGGGACCCATCAGGGAATAGAGGATTGGAATAAGTACTGTGTCCAGAACCGCTGGCATTTTCTTCCTGTCATTATCCAAAAATTAATAGGGTATGTTGGGCCATTGGTGGTCCCAGGTGAAACAGCCTGCTATGAATGTCTCCGGCGGCGCCACAACGCCAACCTGGATGAGCCAGAAGTCGAGCGGCCATCGAAAATTTCACCATCCGCTTACAAAGCGGTCCCCTTTCATCCTTCCATCGCCTCAATTTTGGGGGATATTGCGGCTTTTGAGTTAACCAAACTGGTCAGCAATAACCTTCCTTCGCCCATTTTGGGAAGTCAAATCGAAGTTGATTTATTGAGATACAAGATGACGAAAAGAAAGGTGTTTAAAGTTCCACGATGTGCCGTCTGTAGTCCTCTAACGACTCGGCCCTTTACGACCACGAACAAACCAAATTTTGTTCCACGGGGTGGGGGGATCAAATGATTCCTTTCACGCCGGACTTGGAACAAATTTCTCACATGGTTGAAAATCTTGTAGACCGATCTGTGGGGATTGTCCGTGGTGTTTCTCAAGCTCCACGACGACCCGGAGCACCGGCATTTTTTCATTATGCCGCCAAAACCTGTAATACCCTTGCTTTTTGCGAACAACAAAATTTTTCAAACGCTGGTGGGGCTTCAACGGACAGGGCAATCGCGATGGCCAAGGCTCTCGGCGAAGCCGTGGAACGGTATTGTTCGGCGATGTATAAGAAAGAGGAGCTTCCTCTTGCCTCTTTTTCCAAGGCCTCTTTCCCTTGCGTATCACCTAGCGACTTTGCGCTTTTTAGCCAAGAGCAGTACTCCAAAACTACCTTTCCTTTTTCTCCATTCGGTATCGACACATCTATTCGATGGGCCCAAGCATCCGACCTGATGAAAGGGGGGGCATGCTACGTCCCAGCCGAAATGACGTTCACTCCCTATTTTGCTGACCGGGAGAAAGGAGAGCGCCATATTACCCAGTCGATCACGACGGGATTGGCCTGTCATAATGGAAGAACGAAAGCCACGATATCGGCGATCTGCGAGGTCATCGAACGTGATGCCTTTACCATTACTTGGCAGGCATGCCTAGGTAGACCTCACATCAGAGTGGAAACATTAAGCGCCTTTAATCGTGATCTCGTAAAGCGCTTGGAACGAATAGAAAGTGCCGTTACTCTTCTTAACCTCACCATGGATGTTGGTGTACCGACAGTTCTTTCTGTTCTACGGAGTCAGGTTCCCGACGCCCCTGCCCTGGTTTTCGCTGCATCAGCGGATTTGGATCCTGAGGAAGCTGTCAGGAAAAGCCTTGAGGAGTTGGCGCATACCCGGCGTCTGGCTCAACTTCTCAAGACCGAACTTCCTCCCTATGTTCCGAACGCAAATTTTGAAAACGTTATAAACCAGGATATTCATGTTCAACTCTATTGTGATCATGGCAATACTCATATGGCCAATTTTATTTTTGAATCGGACCAACGAATTGGATTTGATGAAATAGAAAATTCCGCGACGGGAGATCCGGAGACTGATCTAACGACAATCCTTAAAAAAGTGGACAAGCTTGGTCACCGTGTTCTTGTGGTGGATCTGACAACTCCCGATGTCAGGGAAGTAGGATTGTTTGTCGTTCGAGCACTGATTCCGGGCTTTCATCCCCTGTTTATGGGCCATGCGAGTCGTGCCCTCGGCGGGGTCCGCCTTTGGGAAGTCCCACAAAGATTAGGGTACCAAGGCCTTTCCAGAGCCACCGGCGACAATCCAGCCCCACATCCATATCCCTGAATGGGAAAGGGCTCCCATGATTGAAAAAAAAACACTGTGGGACGATGCACTCCTCCCTCCTGGGGACGAGGACCACTTATGGGAACTGTTCCATGAGAACTCTAAAATGGGTCGGTCATATTTGGTGGTATCGCGAGAGGAAGTTCTAAGCAGAATGCAAGTGGTTCAAGAATCCCTCACATATGAAGGATATCCTGTCGTTGACTTGCCGGACGCCGGATTGGCACCAGACTTCTCACTGGAGCGTGCCATAAGGGCTCGTACGTCTGATCGGGATCTTATCCCCTGGGTATTGAACCTCGCACAAATCTCGACACTTCTTTACTCGGCTTATGGTGTCTCTCGTGATAATAAGGGTACTGTTTTCCCCAGACCGTTTCGCGTGGTTCCATCGGGTGGTGCACTGTATCCGTTGGAGCTTTATTTCCACAGTGCACATATCAAAGGACATTCCCCAGGTCTATATCATTACAATGCCTCCCAACATTGTCTGCGTCGCCTTGAGGCGGGCGATGCGAGCCAACAAATTTCGAAAGCGCTAGTTCAACCTGAATTGGCATTGGGAGCTTCACTGGTTGTTTTTATCACCGCTGTGTTTGAGCGTTCCGTCTTCAAGTACGGTGACCGGGGGTATCGCTATGCCCTTATTGAGAGTGGGCATGTTGCACAAAATCTCAATCTGGTCTCTAAAGCGCTGGGCTTTGGGACAGTAAATATTGGTGGATTCTATGACCGAGAGATCGACGACTTTTTGGGAATAGACGGAGTCACCCACTCCACCATCTACATGATGGCCATCGGGAAGAAGAGTGATAGCGTTCATGAGGGCGCCGATTCTTCATAATTGCAATTGCAAACACGTTTTATGACTGCCAAGGGAACCGTAAAGGGACAGGATTGAATGTTGGGCCCCGGAATTTACACGTAGATGTGGACCGGACTGCATTCTTCAAGCTCAATTAAGTTGTGTTGTCGGAGCAATGCCAATTATCCCCCTGGTTTCTGTAAAGTAGCCTGCTCACTTGTGATTGATCATGCTCACTTCTGGTTTGTCACACCTGAATCGAGATGTGTGAGTCCGTTCATATGGAGCCATCAAATGAAAACATCTCCCATACCCCAACATACCGACTTTCCGCATGATTGGCTTGGCTGCTTTACTTATAATGGCCTAGACGAAGCAATGCACGGTCACCCGGAGGACAGTCACCACGGGGACTCTTGGGGATTTCACTTCCTTATCATTGGCGAGGGACCTTTTGGTTCAGCGATAGCCCGACAGGTACATGTGAATAGCTGGACACAGCGTCACCGTGTCAAATCCATGGAAGCCAGAACCAGAAGTCAGCATCTGCCAAGGTCAGCCAGGTGAACTCAACGGTTTACGAGACAGCTCGGCAAGAGTGGACATTCTCGTCCAGTCCTAAGATCAGTCGCCTCTCCCACCGGACCGTGCCTCCACACGAAACGGAAGTGCGAGTTCGGCTGTGTAAGAATCGTGTTCCCATCACACGAATTGCGGACCTGACACCCCTTGACCCGCTACGTTTGCCGGTTTTCAGTGCCATTACTCCACTTGCCCGCGATCTGACCACCCATATGGGCAAAGGGATTGATGCAGAGAGTGCTCGAGTCAGTGCGTTAATGGAGGCGATCGAGCGAGTGTCTGCTGAGGAGACATCACGGCCGACCACGTCCACCAGTTTTGAAGAGTTAAAGGCAGCTGGGCGTCGCGTGGTCGATCCCAGAAGTTTCGACCTTCCCTTTGATTCGTGTTTCCGTGTGGATCTTCCTATCTCATGGGTCGAAGGGTGGGATTTACTATGTAACGAAAGCGTTTGGGTCCCACTTGATTTTGCAGTCAGTCCTCCGCGAGAAGGGGTTCTCCCGCAGGTAGACACAAATGGGCTGGCGTCCGGAAATACTCTGCTCGAGGCGGTGGTACATGGTCTGTGCGAGGTCATCGAACGTGACGCGATTGGGGTTCATTTGTTCGGGTCAATGTTTGGAGACGGTGAAAACAATTTCCATGAAGGGCGCCGGATTGCCCCGCAGTCCATCCCGGAAGAAAGCCGCAGGTGGATTGAGCGAATTACTGCCACTGGCCAGCGCTTAGAGATTGAAGATATTACGACCGATATCGGAGTCGCTGTGTTTAGGAGCGTGCTCATTGATCATGTCTACCCATCCGGAGGGAGCTTCAAGGTCCGGAAATTCCCTGGTTTTGGAGGAGGTCCGTCGGCAGAAGTAGCAGTCCTACGATCCATCACGGAGGCAATCCAGGGACGTGTCGGAGTTGTCCAGGGTGCGCGCGACTCGTTTAATGTGATATCCAGTCCCTGGAGGCGTTCGACCTCGACGGCCCATCTGAATGATTTTCAAACGCATCAGTGGGCGTCATTTGCGACCGTCCCGACATTCGAGGCGAGTGACCTGCTCGAGGATCTCGAATTTTTGCTCGATCGCCTCAGGCAAGCTGGGTTTGTACGGGCGCTTGTTTTTAATCTGACCCGGGCCGAGTTCGGTATTCCTGTCGTCAGAGTGCGAATACCTGGCCTGACTTCCTTTGCGTTCAACCGTCGTCGAATCGGTTGGCGCTGTCTTCGCTATCTTCTGTAAGCATGATGGTTGCCCTTCCAATTGTATTTGCTGGTCCCAGCCTGCCTCCAGAAGAGATTCAAAGGTGGTTGCCGGATGCCGAGATCCTTCCACCAATACAGCGGAGCGATCTGTATCGCGCCCGGATGCTAGGATTTTCTTTTTTCCTCATTATCGATGGTGTCTTCTTCAACGAGTTGGCCGTTTCCCCACGGGAGATCCTTGATGTGCTTCAAGATGGTGGAGTCGTGCTTGGGGCTTCCAGCATGGGGGCGCTCCGGGCTGCCGAGTGCTGGCCGGCCGGCATGCAGGGAGTTGGATCAATCTATCGATTATTTCGCCGAGGATCCTTGATGTCGGATGACGAAGTCGCCGTGGCCTTCAACCCGGAATCTCCTCTTTTAACTGCCTCCGTTCCACTCATTAATGTGCGCTATGCATTGTCACATGCCATACGCGAACGGAAGTTGGCCAAGACTCAGGCCGACCGCGTACTCACCGTTGCTGAAGAGTTATTCTATGCAGAGCGGGTTTGGGGGGCAATCCTGCAAGGAGCTGGGATACCCGACGAAGATGGCAGCCTTGTCACATTTTTGCGAACCCATGACCTGAAAAGGATTGACGCCAATCGGGCTCTGCGGACGGCTAGGTCAATGATTCAAAAGGACCCCGAGCTATTACAGCGTCCCCGGGCTGCAGCGAGCCCGTTTGTTGCTCAGCAGTATACCCGCGAACCGCCACATGATCCAATCGGTTGTGACGAACCAAATGCGCTCAAGAAAAAGATCTGGCGCTGGCTAATAGCGAGTGGCCGATATCGTTGCCATATATTGCCCTTGCTCAGTCTGCTCCCGTCCTGGGAGGGGGATAGATCTGGCGGCTCTGTGCTCGACAACTCGATCGTAGATAACTTCCTGGTTGGCAAAACTGGTATGGATCGAAATCGCTGGCTAGAGCGTCGTGCCGTCAAGCCTGAGGATTTAGCTCGTTCCCTTGCTCGCCAGAGGGATTTGGTACACCTTTGCAAGGACTTGGTTGAACATGAGCACCTCATTGTAGATGCCCTATGGGGAGAACTTGTAATTTCTGGGGAATTAGACGCCATAATTTACCGATTTCGGGCATTGACCCATGCGGCTGCGGAGGCGCGTGCGCGGTCGTGGGAACCGAGCGCGGAGCACCGATTTCTTGCCGATGGCGAGATCGCCAATGTTCACGGTTTTGGGAGCTGGGAAGCGCTACAAGCCGAACTTGGTTCTCATGACAAATTGTGGTCATGGATCAAGGACTACCGAGAGGATTTGTCTCTGGCCAAGAGATTCCGTGAGGAATTGTTCACGGTTCCTGGAGTGGCTTTTCTCTCACCTGAAGCTGAAGACCAGCGTTCCTAACATTATGATGTCTCCTAGGCTGATAGGTAAATGTCTTGAGGTGTATGGAGAAAAATTATTTACGGGGCCAATCAGCCACTGGTGGATCGGCAGCACACCAGTGGGACCACTGGTCACATCGAACTCGGGGTGATGGGAACAATCTCTCCACGTTTTTTCTCCACCTATGATGTCACCCGGGAAAATACCGACCCTGCTTTTCCACGACCCGTGCGTGTCGTACCTTCCGGTGGGGCCTTGTACCTCTTAAAATTAATTTTTCACGCGGCTCGCCTCGAAGGACAGCTATCCGTTGTATACCAAAATAACGCTGCCGAACATAGTTTACGCCATCTAAAAGCGGGGGAACTAACCTAACAAATATCGTTGAGTTCGGTGCAACCAGAATTAGCTCAGGGAGCCTCCTTAATTTTTTTTCTTACCACCATTTTCGACCGATACATTTTCAAATATGGAGAGCAAGGGTACCGGTTTATGTTATTGGAGGCCGGCCATGTCGCCTAAAACCTTAACCTTTTCGCCAATGCTCTTGGATTTGGCTGTGTAAACATGGTCGGGAATTTTGACCCTGAGAGAGATGAATATCTGGATTTGGATGACATCACCCTTTCGACGATATACAGGCTTGCGATCGGTGGAAAGCCCATCGATTCAAAGCACGAAACCAAAAAGTGGACCCACCGTCCCATTGGGATAGCCATAAGGAGGCACCTCCATGAGCTTAAACCTGAAAAATTTCAATCGGTCCGATTCTACAAAAGTGATTCCCTTTGACCAAGATTCTCCTGAAGGCAGAAAGCTCCTCAAAGATCTACAAGGTAATATTTTGAAGGGGCATGGTCGGCACTATGCCGCTCATATGTTTATTCAATTCGGACCCGTCCCTATCCAAGCCAGAAAATGGGTGAAGAAGTTTTCCGCAAACATTACATCGGCATTGGCCCAGCGAAAAGAATCATTAGCTCGGCGAAAGGCCATGGAATTAGGAATGCCCTGGAAAGAAAGAACGTTTTTTACGTTTGTTCTGTCGGCCAAGGGATATGAGGCATTGGAGATTCCAAAGGGGGGCATTCCTGGGGATTCCAAATTCCGGCAGGGTATGGAAGCGTCCGGTCGTGATCTGAAAGATCCCTCCAGGGATAAGTGGGAAGCCCCTTATCAAGAAAATTGCCATGCCATGATAGTGATTGCTCACCAAGACGGCTTGACCTTACAAACGGAGCTTCTCAAGGTACGGGAGTTTATACAACATACTCGTGGAGCATTTATTGAACTGACGACTGAGCTAGGTCGGGTTCTTCAGAATGACCACAACGATGTCGTCGAACATTTTGGGTATATTGACGGCCGCAGCCAACCTCTTTTCCTCAAGAAAGACGTGGAATCCCAAAAAAGGCGCGAAGGTATTGCCCAATATGATCCTTCTACACCTCTCGATGTCGTCTTAGTCCAGGAGCCCAATGGGGGTAAGAGAGACAGGACCTTTGGCAGTTATTTGGTTTTCAGGAAACTTGAACAAAACGTCAAGGGTTTTAAAGAGCGAGAAGAACAACTAGCCAAAGCGCTTAATTTAGATGATGAGGAACGAGCTGGGGCCCTGGTCGTCGGACGATTTGAAGATGGCACCCCCGTAACGCTCCAACATGGAGGGGGGATGCACCAGCCCATTTTTAATAATTTCAACTACGAAAACGACAAAAAAGGATCGAAATGCCCCATACAAGGACATATTCGTAAAGTTAACCCGCGAAGTGTGACCGCCAAAGAACGGATAAAGGAACGAAAACATCGTATTACAAGGCGGGGAATCACCTACGGGAAGCGAAAAAGAGATTTAAGCGACCAACCAGAGACCGGTGTTGGGCTCCTTTTCATGTGTTTTCAAGCCAATATCGCCAACCAATTTGAACATTTACAGGTAAGGGCTAACACCACAACGAGAAATTTAGGCGGCCTTGATCCTATTATTGGCCAGACCGGGAAAACAAAACCTTCAAAACAGCATTGGCCTTCGGATTGGGCGGACGACGGGGGAAAAACCAAACCCTTTGATTTCAGGGGGTTCGTCACTTTAAAGGGAGGAGAATATTTTTTTGCCCCCAGTCTGCCTTTTTTACGCAACCTCCCTTTTTTTCCAGGATAAACCCTTGACCCCAGTTCTTGGAATGTGTGGATGGATAGTTCGAAACTTCTCTTGACCTAAAGGCCTCCTCGTCCTTTCTCTTCTCTATTTTTAGGGATATTTAGGAAGTGGGTAAGTAAACAGCCGATCAGGCATTTATTCTCGCTCATGGTGAATGCCTTTTTGTTTAAGGAAATGGGATAAGTAGGTCCGTTGGAGGCCTAACAGATCGGCCGCTTTCTTTCGGCTCCCAATGAGCTCGGCTGCCAATTTCTAGGAGACTTTCGGAAAAAAACCGGAGGACAACTGGATGAAGGGAATATTCGGTTACCCTTTTTGGAGTTCCTTACACACGCTGGAGGGAAGGGCCGCCCTTATGGGCGAGTTCACATAGTCCTTGATATTTCGAGTGGCGATGACCGTTACCCCACTGGCCATGGCTGCAGCCACTTGCAGGGCATCTTCAAAATCTTTTATGGAGGATTGACACGCATATTGCACCCCTTCCTTCATTGACGGAGCCAGGTCTATAAAGACCATGAGGTCTGCGATAAATTCCCGTGCTGGGCTCGACCCCTTTGCCGGGGCCACCAGATAATAAAAATTTGCGAGGGAATGCCAGGCGACATACCCTTTTCCTTTACGTTGTTCTAAGGCATCGAGCAATTTCACGGCCGATTCGGCATGAGGGGCCAGGTCCAATGCGACGTCAATTAACACATCCGTATCTACCAGAATTTTCATAAGTATTTTTTCGCTAACTGCTGATAGCGGACTTCCTTTTTCCCCAACGCCTGAAACTGCCCCCTCCAACGTGTGGCAAATGAAGGGCCTGCTTCATTGCTTAAATCACGGAGAGCGCTTTCTATTAGCTGGGAGAGAGACAACCCATGGGCACGCGCAAACTGTTTGGCATTGGGGACCAACTCCTCATCAATGGTTACCGTTAATTTCGCCTTCATACAGTCCTCCGTAAACGTATATAGGGAAGTGGTATATGTGTTTTTATTGTCTAAGGTCAGGAAGATCCTTTTTGGGGTTCCACTTACCAACCCCTGCTTCGACCGAAACATCCAGGGTTAATCGAACCCCTCATGTTTCGTCTTGCTCATCACCATAGGAAATATTTTTTGTTGTGTTTACTCATTGGTTGGGGCGTTCTTCAGCCAGAATTGTCAATTCTCGTGTGAATTTCAAAGAATATCATGCTTCTCAAAACCATACATTAAGGATAAAAACTTATTTTTCACCGGAAATCCATAAAGGCACAGAGTATTTCTTGTCGAAAATACAGAAAATGGGTAAAATATGTAAAATATAAAACATTGGAGGGATATTCATGAAAACGGTGACCGCGACCGATGCCCAAAGCCATTTTGGGGAACTTTTGATGCAAGCACAGGGTGAGCCTGTCACGATTACCCGGAATGGCAAAGCCGCTGGGGTGATCCTATCAGCCAAGGATTATCAGGAACTGATGTTACAGGCTCTCCGACAAGCCTTGATCGAAGGAGAAGACAGTGAAGATGCCGGTGAACTCGATATGGAGCAAATCAGGCGGGAAGCTAAACAAGAGGCCGGATTGACGTCGCCGCATGCCTAGCATTCATATCCAACGGCGTGCTCACCAGGATTTGAAACACATTTGGCTCTACTCATTCGCGAATTGGGGATACCGCCAAGCCGATATTTACTATGACGAACTTATCCTGGGCATGAATGTTATTGCTGACAATCCCAAGATCGGAGTTGCTCGTGAGGATCTCCGCCAAGGATATCGTTCCTATCATATCAACCACCATGTTGTGTTCTACCGCCTTACTTCTTCCAAGGTTCATATAATTCGGGTCCTTGGTGAAAAAATGGACGTGCAACGCCATATCTCAAAACAGCCATGATCCAAGCAGCCATAATAATGTTTCCTGGTTCTGACGGTTCCTAGCATTCCACCGACATTTCCTGAATTTGGTTTTTTAATATGGGAAGTTTGTGGACCAGGACATTCCACACGATCTCCAGATCAACCCCAAAGTATGCGTGGATTAACAGATCTCTCAATTCGGATATCTTTTTCCACTCTACATCGGGTCTTATTGTCCGGACTGAATGGGGGATATGTTTAATGGCTTCTCCGATAATTTCGAAATTTCTAAGGAAGGCATTAATCGTTTTGGTATCATCCCCAAATTGTGAATAGAATTGCCCCTTTGTATAGAGTTCAATCTTGCCGATGGCCTCCAGAAGATCGTTCAAATAAATTCTATAATCCCGAGGCATAGATGGCTTCATTCACAATGGGTTGGCGCAAGGCTGGTTTTACCGCATCGGCCATGACTAAATCGATAGGGCAATGAAACGTGCTTTCCAAAAATTCCCGAAGATCCATGTATCCATCGAATGTTTTCCGTTCAAACTCCACGACAAAGTCTAAGTCACTTCCTTCGGTGGCCTCTCCTCGAGCGTACGATCCGAATAATCCCAACCTTCGTACTCCATATTGTCGAATGTTGTCTTTTTCTCGTTCCAAGACATTCAAGATTTCCTCTTTTGTCCATCGCATCTTGCAGATCCTTTGAAGGGCCGTGGAGGACTCCCCCGCGCGTTGTTCCGATCCAAGGGGCCACGGTTACTCTTCAGTATACGAGAAGCCCAAGAGGATGGCCAGAGCGGAATCCTTTAAAAACAAAAAGAGATCTTTTCAACAACAGTTGCTTCTCTAACTGCTCCCTTAACTTCACACAACCCTCTCCACCCTGGGATCTTTCAAAGCTAGGAAAGCCATTTTTTTGGATTGGCACTTTTGAGATATACCGAGTTAGCTTCTCTTTGTCGGTTCCGCCCCATTCCGCCATTTTCCAAAGTCGTTTATGCGCTTAGCGGAAGAGGACGGAATGCTTTTCCTCAAAAACGATGGAGGAAAAACTCCCCAAATGTTTACCTTAATAGCTTGTCCCCAAAAGGGGGGGAATGACCAAACCTAGCCCCTCTCCCTTATTCCGAACCTTGGTGAATGCCTTTTTGTTTGAGGAGGCGGGACAGGTAGGTCCGTTGGAGGCCTAAGAGTTCGGCCGCTTTGGTTTGACTGCCATTGCTGCGGCGCAGGGCCTTTTCCAAGACTCGCGTGCTAAAACGGTCGAGGGCTTCACGGTAGGGGAGGTTATCGAGTTCATCCAAGTCTTCTTTGCTTCCCCCCAACCCAAGTAAATCGGGCGTGAGTTCTTCGTCCACGCCCAATACCACGGCCCGGGCGATGACATTGTCCAGTTCGCGAATATTGCCCGGCCATACGTGGCACCGCATCATTTCCAGTGACGGCTTGGAAAATTTGCGCTTCGGTTTTTTCATTTCGCGAACATGGCGATCTAAAAAATATTCCGCTAAGGGGAGAATATCTTCCGGGCGTTCGCGCAGCGGGGGCAAAGAGAGGTTCACGACGTTCAATCGAAAATACAAGTCTTCACGGAAGGTGCCGCTTTTGACCGCCTGTTTGAGGTCTTTATTGGTCGCCGCGATGACGCGGATATTCACCCTGATCAGTCGGGTGCCCCCCACCCGCGGGAATTCATGATCCTGGAGGACGCGCAGGAGCTTGGCTTGGAGACCGATGGGCATATCTCCGATTTCATCCAAAAAGACCGTTCCGCCGTCGGCGGCTTCCAGTTTTCCTTTTTGAAGAGTATCTGCCCCGGTAAAGGCTCCCTTTTCATGGCCGAACAGTTCATTTTCGAGGAGGGATTCGTTGAGGGCCACACAATTGATGACGCTAAAGGGCATATCTCTCCGATCACTCCAGCGGTGAATCGATCGCGCAAAGAGTTCCTTTCCCGTTCCACTTTCCCCCAACAGGAGGACGGTGGCGTCGGCCTCGGCCGCCCGATGGGCCATGTCGACCATCGACTTGACTCCGGCACTGGTTCCCACGATTCGGTTGTATCGCCCCTCGACTTCGGTGCGCAGGGATGCTACCTGACGATCCAAGGCCTCCCGCGCGAACACTTTTTTTAACACCAGAGCCAAATGGTCCAATTCGATGGGTTTGGTTAAAAAATCATAGGCTCCGGCCTTCATGGCTTCCACCGCTTTGGAGATGGTGCCATGTGCCGTCATCACGACCACCGGCAAAGGTAAACTTTCTCCTCCACCAAACCCATGCGGTTCTTCCTTCTCGTTTTTTTTCGGACCCCATTTCGCCAATTGTGCCAGCACATCCATTCCCGTGACATAGGGCATTTCCAGGTCCAATAGAATAAGATGCGGTAGTTGCTGCTCTAACTGCTCTATGGCTTCCTTCCCATTCTCGGCCGTTATCGTGTCGTACCCTAAGGCTTGCAACCGATCCGCCAGCATCAACACAATATCCGGATGATCGTCGACGATGAGAATTTTTCGCTTCATGGCATGTCCCTTTGTTGAGCCACAGGTTCTGAGGTCTGAGCCGTGTTCCTGGGTAGAATTTCCTGCTTTATTTCCGGTGAAGGGCCTCCAGGACTGCCGCCGCCAAGAGCGGCACCATGATTTCATGATGTCCGGTGAGGGCAAATCCCTGCCCCCCTTTTTGGGTCGGACGCTTGACCACGTTGGTGATCGGCCGATAATGCGGGAGAAAGTCCATGTTGACGGTAGTAATCCGTTTTAAGGGTTTGCCCAAATTTCTGCCCAGCGTCACCGTTTTTAAAAAGATTTCGGGCAGGAAGACCGCGGATCCTAGGTTGATATACACTCCCCCTTCCATGTGGGAGACGACGGCCGCCAATTTCCGGAAATCTTCCAAAGACCCGGCACCTAGCGCTTCTCCATTCGCACTCGGATGCATATGAATGATGTCCGTACCCACCGCAACATGGACGGTGACCGGCAGGCCCACTTTCACACCCGTGGCCAACAGACTGCCGCGACGATTCGGAAACAGTTTGGGGTGCTTGAGCATATACCGACCCACCGCTTCACCGATGCCTTGCCCCCTTTCCCATCCTTGGTTGATCGCTTCGTTGAGGAGGCGCCCCGTGTCCTCTGCCATGCCAAACCGTCCGGAATCAATTTCGGCGTCCACTTCCTCCGAGGTGTGTCCTTGATAGGCCAGTTCAAAGTCATGAACAATGACCGCGCCGTTCATGGCTACCGCGGTAATGACGTCTTTTCGCATGAGATCGACGAGGATCGGATTCAACCCGACTTTTGTGGGATGGGCTCCCATTCCCAGAATCACGGGACGCCCCGCGCGTCGGGCCTTCACGATGGCGGCCACGACCGCTCGAAACGTTTTCCCGGCCAAAATATCCGGCAAAGTCTTGAGGAATTGGTGAAAGGAGCCACGAGGGCGCCAGGGAGTCCCCTCATCCTCCAATTGGACTTTGGATTGGCGTGTTTTGAGAGGATAGGTCCGAAGCCGTTCCAAATTGATTTTGGGAACAGCCATCGAGGAAGAAGATGGAGACTTAGTCGCCAAAGAGTCGCTCTTCAATAAATTCGCACAACACGTGCCCTAAAGTGATATGACATTCTTGAATGCGAGCCGTCACCGACGAGGGAACGCAGAAACAATGATCGACCAAATCGATCAGCTTTCCTCCACTCGCCCCCGTCCAGCCTATGGTGGTCAGACCATTCTTGGAGGCCGTTTCCACACCCCGGATGACATTCAGGGATGTGCCACTCGTGCTAATCGCAATGGCCACATCGCCCTTACGCCCATGGGCCATCACCTGTCGAGAGAAAATGTCTGGATAATCATAGTCGTTGGCAATACAGGTGATGGCCGCCATATCGGTAGCCAAGGCCAGTGCGGGGAGAGGCTCGCGGTCGCGTCGGTACCGCCCCACAAATTCGGCCGCGATGTGAGAGGCATCCGTGGCACTTCCTCCATTGCCAAACAGTAGGACCTTCCGCCCTTCACGAAAGGTCCGGATGAGTAATTGGCCGACCTCCACCACCTTGTCCGCATGGGTGCGAATGAAGGCATTTTTTACATCCGCGCTCGTTTCAAAGGCTTGGATGATCGCATCTATTTCCATGAAGTTGGATTGTAGCAAGGTCCATTCAAAATTTCATGTTTGTTCCCCAACCTCCCTCTGAATGTTTTCTGCAAGGGGGCTTGAGCGTTATTCTTGCCGGGCCAGATGACCAATGATATAGTCCCCTCATTGTGAGTGCCCATACACCCACCAAAGCACTCCTCCTCTCCATTCAAGCCGATCCTTCACAAGCGATTGCTCTGTTGCAGGAACTGACACCTGAAATGGTGTGCTTTTTCTTGGCTGAGGACCATAAGCCCATCGTCGAAACACAAGTGCATCCCGCCCTATCGCAGATGCCTAAACGGTGGGACTGGATTCTCACTCCCGATCCTCAGTCCTTTCCAGTTTGTCACAAAACCCTGGCCCGGGAACTCGGTCCGTTATTAACCACATGGAAGGTCGCCCCTGGGGAACTGGACATTGACCTGACCAATGCCACTCCGGCCATGGCGTCGGCCATGACCTTGGTCGGATTTCCCTTCACCACCAAAGTGATTCATCAATCGGCCTCTACTTCTACCGATTCTTCCTCTCCTCACAAGGCCGCCTCCGCCGACACTACCGAAAATCCCTGGGATGAAGAGGCGCCCCGGATACGAGGGGAAGCCTGTGTTCATTTTAATCAGGGTTCCTTTGAAGCCGCAGCCCGAACTTTTTTTCTGCTTGAGCATCGCGTCAGCGGGGGGACCAAACCCCTGTATCGAGCCCTGGGGGACATTTCGAAAGCGTACGGGCTCTGGGATGAATTGGTCTACCGACCCGCTTGGGAAAAACTGAAAGGGGGCATTAAAGCCTTGGAATTGGCTTCCGTATGGGGTGGACCGGCCGGGATGGATAAGGTCATTCAGACGTTAAAAACGAACCTGCGTTTCCTGGAACACATCGTCTTGGATGTCAAAGAGGTGAAACCCGGAGTCGCGCTGGATTTATTAGCCTGGGCCAAACGGCATGCTGATCGCGGCCACCACCTTGAAGAAGCTGTCCGGGCCTTATTACGGAGCTTGGAAGCTTTTGCCCAAACGCAATTGTTCACGCATCACCAGCTTAAGAGTTGGGATATCCCCATCAACAAACTCCCTCCCGACCTTCAAGAGCCTTATCAAACACGTTACCTCAATGACGTGGACGGTAAATACCGTCTCCCTCTTCAGGCGCAATTTCACACGCTTGCTGGCTTCAACGATGAGATGGGGAAACGGTATGTGACCGATTGGCCTAAGGTGAAATCTCTCTTCGATGCCGCCGATCGTGCGGTTCTCGGGACCGGTTTTGAGTCCATTAAACCTGAACGATTCAGCCAACTCTATGATTTTGTCCTTAAAGTCACGGGGATCTCCCCCAAAGACCTGCCCTTCTTCCCATCTTTACACTTGTAACCGGGCCCCCAAGTTTCCATGAACATCCGCATTTATTATGAAGACACGGATTGCGGTGGCGTGGTCTATTATGCCAACTACCTCAAATACTTCGAACGGGCCCGGACGCAGTACCTAGAGGACCACGGACTGTTCGTGAGTGCCTTATTAAAAGAGGGCACGGAATTTCGAGTGACCCAAGCCGAACTCCGGTATCGCTCGGCCTGTGTGTACGGTGAGACTCTCCACATTGAGACCACCGTGGAGGCTGATCGTCGGATTTCCCTCACCTTTTCCCATATCATTCGTGAACAGACGACTCGACGCGTGGTCGTCGAAGGATCAGCTACCCTGGTTGCCGTCGATTCGACCGGCAAGCTCAAACGGATCCCTCCAGGCATTTTGGAAGCCCTAGCTCTTCCCATTCAAGCCTCCTAGAGGAAAGGATCGTACATTTTCTGAGCGGCGCGTACCTCAATCAGATTCAGGGCCTAAACAGGATTTGAAATATTTGGCTGTTTAATGAGACTATTTTATGGATCAAGATCGCGTAACTGAGACCCATTCAAGGAGGAGGAGATAATGCGAAACGACGACAACCGCCCACGCCCGAACTGCAACCGAGCCAAGACCGTAGAGCGATTGAGATGGGGCGTATTGGGTCTTTTAGGTTTTCTGCTACTGACCGCCCCTCCAAGTCATGCGGCAGAAGACTACTCCCTCACCCTTCCCTTGGGATTGGTCAAGGAAGCCTCCGTCATTCCCAAAGATAATCCCCTCACGACTTCCAAAGTGGCCTTGGGGAAATTGCTCTTCTTTGACACGCGCCTGTCAAAGAATCATACGATTGCCTGTGCCACCTGCCATATGCCGGCCTTGGCTTTCACCGATGGACAACCGGTCTCGACGGGAATTCATCGTCAACAAGGCGGGCGGAGTGCCCCCACGGCCATCAATCGGCTTTTTAGTGCGGCGCAGTTTTGGGATGGTCGGGCCGCGACCCTCGAAGATCAATCCGTCGGGCCCTTCGTGAGTCCGGTCGAACATGGGTTTGCCAATCATGATGAATTGGTCGCCAAACTGAATTCCATCAAAGGTTACGGGCCTTTGTTTCAGGAGGTATTCGGGGGACCCGTGACCACCGCCCGGATTGGCCAAGCGATTGCCAGTTTTCAGCGCACTCTGGTGTCGGGCAATAGTCCTTATGACCGACACACCTCGGGAAATGAGTCGGCAGCTCTTTCTGACAGCGCGAAACGAGGCTTGCAAGTATTTCGTGGGAAGGGACTCTGTTTTACCTGCCATTCGGGGTTTAATTTTACGGATGAAAAATTCCACAACTTAGGTGTCGATTGGGATTCGGACCATGTGGACCTGGGACGTTACCTCGTGACCAAACAGCCCATGGATATCGGTGCGTTTAAAACTCCGACGCTCCGTGAGATTTCGCGTACCGCCCCCTACATGCATGATGGCCGGTTTGCCACCCTGAGACAGGTCGTGGAATTTTATGATCGGGGGGGAGTGGCGAATCCCCATCTGGACCCCCTTATTCAACCGTTAAAGCTGACCGATCAAGAAAAAAATGATTTGGTCAACTTTTTACACTCGTTAAATGGCGAAGGGTGGCACGTCGAAGCCCCCACTCAATTCCCTCAATAGCTTCATCGGTGGGGCACAGATGGAGTATGGAATCTTCCACAATTGCTAACGACGGACAAGGCCACATGGGGCCGTTTGCTTAATGTTCCTTATCTTTCCTATGCCGAATCCTGGGCCTTGCAACAGACCTTGGCCCAGGAACGGCACACCCCACCTCACCGGGACACCCTTCTTTTAGTCGAACACGAACCGGTCCTGACGCTGGGTCGGACGACCAAACCGGAACATTGGCAATCCCAATGGGAAAACCTGAAAAGCCAGGGGCTTACCCTGTATGAAACCAATCGCGGAGGATCTGTCACCTATCATGGTCCCGGCCAAGTTGTGGGATATCCCATTCTCTACCTGCGAAACTTCTGTCCAGGACCAAAAATATATGTGCATCAGTTGGAAGACGTGTTGATCCGTACGATAGGGGAGTGGGGCATTTCCGGTTGTCGGCATGAATCCTTCCGGGGGGTTTGGGTGAAGACGGGAAGGGGGTCTTTTGAAAAAATCGCCTCGATCGGCGTGCGTATCGCTCGGGGAGTCACCTTACACGGGTTTGCTCTCAACGTGCATGTCGATCTTCACCCATTTTCTTTGCTGTCCCCTTGCGGCATCGACAACTGTGTCATGACGTCCATGAGGAGAATCTTGGGACTCAATGTTGATTCCAATCGCGTGAGGGTGGCAATCGCGAGAAACTTCGCCAAAACCTTTGGGATTCAGTGGGTAAAGGATCCTGATTAGGCACATCCCCTACCTATTGGCCACCAACTCCTTTGCGGTTCTTCTTTTCTTGACAGGAAGACAACGATTTACTATCTTACTAGTAAGATTCAAGCAAAGGAGGCCTAGAATGCCAGATCTCGCAACCACACAACTTTCATCCAAGGGACAAGTCGTCATTCCCGAGGAAATTCGGAAAAAATTGAAGCTCAAACCCGGTTCAAAATTCGTGGTGGTCGGAGACAAGGGAACGGTCATCCTCAAAGAGATCACCCTCCCGTCAATGGATGAGTTCGATGATCTCCTTATGGAAGCCAAAAGTCTGGCTAGAAAAGTTGGTCTAAAACCTCAGGCTATTAAGAGGGCCATTAAAAAAGTCCGAGCAGGAAAGTGAACATTGTTCTTGATACTAACGTATTCATTTCTGGCATCTTTTTCACGGGCCCACCGAATCGAATTCTCAAAGCATGGAGACAGGGTGAAATCAGGCTCACTCTTTCCGCTTCAATCCTTGAAGAATATCGACGGGTGGGAATTCAATTAGCCAATCAATTTCGAGGTATCGACATCACACCAATCTTACATGTCCTCATGACCCATGCTCGGTTCGTATCGTCGACTCCCTTGGACCAACAGGTCTGTCAGGATCCAGACGATGACAAGTTTTTGGCTTGTGCCATCGCAGGAAAATGCCATTTGCTCGTTAGTGGTGACTAGGCACTCCTCAACGTTTCTGGCTACAAAGGCATTCAAATCCTCACTCCCAGAAAATTTGTTGATGCCTATCTTTCCTAGGTGTTAATCCCAAATGCCCGTTCCCCTTATATTTCTTTTACATGCCCCAACCGCCGCTGAGATGAAGATTGGCTCCGGTCACATACCTCGCCTCTTCTGACAAGAAGTACCGCACGGCCTGCACGGCATCGTTCACACTTCCGATATAGCCCGCAGGAATTTTTTTGGCCATTCCAGCCAGTTCATCCGGGGGGGCACTGCCAGAATCGATAAACCCCGGTGAAATCGCGTTGACGGTGATGCCATCTGGGGCCAAAATTTTGGCGAGTGTCCGCGTCAGAATCAGAACTCCGGCTTTAGCGATATAATGAGCCGTGACATGAGGCTGGGCTTCCATCTTATCCGCATTGGCCATTCCAAAGGAAATGATGCGCCCAAATTTTCTCTTTTTCATCCCAGGTGCGACGGCCTTGGCCAGAAAAAAAACAGGATCCAAATTATTGGTCAACATTTCGGACCACCCCTCCGGAGTTTCTTCCATGAGTGGGACTCGGTGATACGGTCCGGCCCCATTGATCAGGGCATCGATTCGACCCCACTTGCCCTCCACGGTTTGAATGAGGTTGTTCACCGATTCAGGTTTGGACACGTCCGATTGAAGTGCCAGCGCGTGCCCCCCTTGGGCTTCAATCGTCTGTTGAAGGTCCCCGGCCTCTTGCTGGCTTGTCCGATATGCGATGGCTACGCCCCAGCCCTCCTTGGCCAAATCCAGCGCTACGCCTCGCCCAATCCCACGTGCACCTCCGCTAATGAGGGCTACTCGATCTGCCATATCTTCCTCTCCTTTCTCCCTTTCACTGTTTCTGATCGTATAATATTTCTGTAGATCCCCTTCGTCTCATGCGGGTAGGGCCCCCGGTGAAATCCTGACCACCACGCGTCTGGAACCGGTGAAGGAAAAATGTCTCGATTTTTCCCTCCTTAACCAAAGAAGGGCTGATGATTTTTTTGTTCCCCTTAAACAAGGCACGGATCTCTTCTTCCAGTCCGGCTCCATCATATCCTTTCCAGTTCTACTTTAAAAAACGCCGCCTGTCTGTAAAATTTCTCCAGATCAACGCGGGTCATCACACTCTGTTTGGGAATGACAAGGAGCCCAAGAGAAGTCGAGCGGTACGGCTACCTTGAGATATTGATGACAGCTCACAAAATTCCTGGAGAGAGTATTATTGTCGTTTTCCCAAGCGTGTACCGAGTTCTTGTAGGACATTTTTTGTCCGAGCCGAGCATAGGCGTTGATTGGGACTTTTGGTTTTTTGAATGATATGGTGAAGATCTTCAATCGTATCTACATCACGCAGACAGGGGAGGGTGTGAACCGCATATCCCCCTGCTTTGGCTTTGTCCATCGTCAATGGAAAGACCTGGTCCGTGGACCACGGTATACCGGCAAACAATTCGGGGATAGCTTTCCGAAGTGCGATGAGATAGTAACCGCCATCGAATGTTGGTCCCAGGACAACATCATGATTTTTCACGGCCTGCAGGGCTTGGATTAATATATCGGCGGATACTTCCGGGATATCGGTCCCGACAATCACGATGGATTCATATCCCCTCGCCACTCCTTCTTCGACCGCATACTGCATGCGCGCCCCCAGATCTTTTCCCTTTTGCTCCCAGAGCTTTACCTTATATCGAGCTTCCATCGCGCGAAAAAAGGGATGCTCCCTCGACGGTGCACCCACCAAGATGCGATCACACCCTTTTAAGGATTGGCAACGCTCCAGCATGTCCATGACCAAACTGCCGTGGAGACTCGCCGCCTCGTCCGGAGTTACCGCCGGACTGAGTCGTGTTTTGACCTGCCCGGGGACAGGAGCCTTCGCAAAGACCGCGACGGCCTGCGTGCAAGGAGCCATGTACCGCTTGCCTCTTGGCCGGGTTGGCCGTTTGCCTTTGTCCCTGTGATTCGACTTCCTCTTACCGGACCGCATCATAGTAGTGTTTTAGTGTGGCAGGACTTCCCCCTAGCCAATACCATAACCGCAAGATCCACATTCGAAGGATCGTGCGGAGAGGACCGTGCTTCTCCCATCGACGAAATGAGGTCGTGACCTTTTGCGGAAGGGCCACAATTCTCCCTTTTTTTTTGAGTCTGATAGAAAATTCAATATCTTCCATTAACGGAATATCTGAGAACCCCCCCATCTGATCGAATACCTGACGACGGACGAAGATGGCCTGATCGCCTGTACTCACTCCCGACCACCGGGAGCGAAGATTCATCATCCGACTGATGACCCATGCCCACCCTCGGTCGTTCGGAAACTGGACATCGAAGCGGCCCCCAACCACGGCTGCATCCTGGAGGGCCGCTTGAATAAGTTGGGGGGCTTGATTAGGCAATTCCGTGTCGGCATGGAGAAACACTAAAATCTCGGAATCAGCACGGGCGGCGCCCGTATTCATTTGCCGAGCACGCCCTGGAGACCCGATGCTCAGATCAAATCTTCCGGCCGACCCCATACTCAATACCGCCCGCGCCCTGTCCATTGTTTCGTCCTGACTGCCTCCATCCACCACAATAATTTGATCCCATGGCATGGTGATCAGGGTTTTCAATGTCCGGGGCAGAATGGTTTGTTCATTCAATACCGGGATGATGACGGCGATAGACATGAAGACCGTGATAGGCCGGCTGTGAATTCCCGACAGGAAACAGCGTAGCCAATCGGGAGGAACCCGTTTAGGGGGCGGGCTTTTTGGGACTTTTGAACATAAAAAACACCACCATGGCTATGGTGCCCCAATAGATGACGTATTTATGCCAGAACAACACTTCCCCGAAATGCATGAAGGCCATGGCACACAGGAGTGATAGGGCAATGACGGTGTACCGCACCATAGGAATTTCGACAGACGAGTAGGCCCACATCGCCATTCCCGAAAAGTAAATGATCATCGGGAAAATGCTGATTTCCGCGCCTGTACTGGCCGAAAGAAACACTTGTAAAAACCCGATAAAGACCATGGCCGATCCCACCATTTTGATGGCCACCATCATCTGACGATTTTCTTGGTCTTCCTGATCCTCTTCCCGCATGGGGGTCTGAGGAGGCATTTTGGGCTCCACCGACTGATCGGGAGGTGATGGTTCCGGCTCGATTCCCATCATTACCACTTGAAATGTTTGCTGAGCGTCAACCCTTGCTGATAATAGGATGACCCGATCGACGATCCATATAACTGCGCGGGAACGTCCTGCATTTGCTCATACATGACCTTAAAAAACGTTTGCCCATCATGAATCAGAAACGGTACGTCATGAGGTCGAACTTCTAACACGACTTGAGTACCTTTTTTGGGGTTCGTGCCAGCGCCAAAACCTGGATCAAAGAATCCGGCGTAGTGCGTGCGCAGCTCCCCGCATGCCGCCTCATACGCCACCATCTCGGTCGCATACCCTGCTGGAACTTTTATTCGTTCCTTGGAAGCAAGGATATAAAATTCCTGTGGTTCAAGAATAAGCGTGTCATTCACGTGCCGTTTAATCGGTTCCCAGAAATCTAAGGCCGCGTAATTGCCAATCTTTGAGAGATCGATGACATGGCTATTCTTTTTGGCGCGATAGCCAATCACAGGGTCCGACTCCGAACCCCCATGAAGATCGATTCGCAAAAAGAGTCCCCTATCTATTCGGATCTCTCCTGGCGTTAGCGGGGCATTGCCCTTAGGCGGGTCATCGTTGTGATACAGCAAATGTTCTTCGTTATGGAGCTTGCGAAGCTGGGTATCCGAAACAGTGGGACGTCCGGTTATCAAACGCAGTTGATTTAACGCTAACCCTGTTTGAACGTTCACCGTAAACGAGAGCGGGACAATTTCCAGATACAGGGGCCCATGGTATCCAGGCCGCACCTCATCGAACCCGACATTCAAGTCGGTAATCATTCGAGTGAAGATATCCAGGCGCCCGGTAGAACTTTTAGGATTGGCTCGCCCCCGAATGTTCTTGGGAAGCTTGAGCCCTTCCAACAATGGCACGAGATACACATGGCCCTTCTCCAGGATCGCCCCTTCGCGTAAATCCATTTCGTACATCACCAGGTCGGATTTATAGAGATCCAGCACATTCAACCGTGTGGTAATTTCTGATCGTTCGGGGTGAAAGCTGCTCAGGAGGCGATAGGCTTTGTTCCCTAATCGTAAATCCAGACTTGCGGGTTGAACCTGGCCATCTTCAATGGGTGGGTCCGCACATATCGATCCATCTTTGATCAGTTGTTTGAGTTCGGAATCGGGCAGAATGCCCTGCTTGCGGGGACCAGGCATTTAATGATCATCCATGGCCCCGGCACTGCACATATCGCGTGCCATTGGGGTCTCGACCATCGGAAGCTCCCGAGAATGGGCTCCCGAGGGCTGGGGATAATGGTAGGTTTTATTCTCGTAATTTTTTAATACCGCTCCGTCTTCATCCAAATGTAACAGATACTCACCGGGTAAGATGGGAATTTTCCCACCCCCACCGGGCGCATCGATCACAAAGTGCGGAACTGCCATCCCACTGGTATGCCCTTGAAGGGCCTGCATGATTCGAAACCCCGTTTCGATCGTCGTCCTAAAATGATTGGTTCCCTTTGTTAGGTCCGCCATATACAGGTAGTAGGGTTTCACTCGGGCCAATAATAATTCATGCATGAGCCGTTTCATGACCTCAGGATCGTCATTCACATCTTTCAATAACACGGTTTGGGCCCCGAGAGGCACCCCCGCATCCGCTAACCGTCCACAGGCGGCCTTCACTTCGGGCGTTAATTCATCCGGATGGTTGAAATGTAAATTCATGTAGATGGGATGATACTGTCTCACGATATCACACAGTTCAGGGGTAATCCTTTGGGGCAATGTCCCCGGTACACGAGTGCCGAATCGAATCAATTCGAGATGGGGGATAGACCGTAAGGCCTTTAATATTCGAATGATTAAATGATCCGGCAACAGTAACGGATCTCCACCGGAGAGGATGACATCGCGCACCTCTGAATGTTCCTGGAGATAGGCGACGGCTTGGTCCAATTCTCCCTTTTTCAGGAAGCCGGGCTTTCCGACTAATCGTTTTCTGGTGCAAAAACGGCAATAAATGGGACACTGGTTCGTGACCATCAGGAGCACCCGGTCGGGATATCGGTGGACCAAATGCGGAACGGGACTATCCGTATCCTCTTCTAAAGGATCGTCTGGGGCTTCAATATCGTCCAATTCGATCGACTCAGGAACAACTTGCCTCCATATGGCATCTCCCTTTTCCTTGATCGTTTCTAGCACAGTCGGTGTGATGCGCATGGGGTAGGGACCAACCACCTCTTCCACTTCCTTGGGATCAACCCCCAGAGCCTTTGCTAAATCTTTGGGCTTCGTGATGCTTCGAGCGAGGACTTTTTTCCAATCCTCCATAATCTAGCCGTTCCTTTCGTCAGGGTTGACCTTGGTGGTAGGAGAGGGATCGACGTCCTGAATCCCCCCGTGTTGGTCATTTAAATAGGATAAGATCTCTGCGGTTTCAGTCAAAACTTGGTCACCATCCACTAAGACCGGCACATAATATTGGCCTGATACTTCATAGACCTTCTTTCGGAAGGGGCGGACATCTGGCACTATTTCGTCTTCATAAGGGATATCAAGCTCCTCCAGCTTATCCCGGACGAGAGCACATTCCGGGCACCACTCGGTATGATAGAATTTCATCACTCCTATTGCCCCTAACAGAGTCTTAACCAACCTCAATGTGTTACGGCCTGCTATACTGAGTTATTCTACGGTACAGGGGACCATGACCGCATCTTGCATCCCATGAATGATTTTTTTGTCTTTTGGACAGATCGTGGCGAGCACACCCCCTAACTCAGCACGCCCTTTCCTGACAAAATAATACGGAGACAGGCGAACCCGCCCTTCCATCGTTCTTCCCACCCCGGTCACGGAATCATGATATTCAACCACAACCACGCGGCCTTTGTGAAATTTTTGCAGGATAGACGGGGAGTCTTCAAAATGACCCAGTGCTTGATTCAGAACCTCCTTCCACTTCCCTTGGGCCATATCATGGCCGATTGAAACGCCCCGCGATCCCCAAGCTTGAGGGGAAAACCCTGACACTTTCACGACAAACTCCCTCTCTTTTTGTGTCGCCTCCCCCAACCATGTCCAGTCAGAGACCGCTTGGCCCTCATGCTGCAATCCGGGAATGATGGCGGAAGGGGGGACGGGTCGAGGGTCCAAAATCCAAGTTTCCGGGATGATTCCTCGTAAAACTTCTTGGGTATCGATAGGAAGAACCTTTTCCCAATATCCCTGTACCCGGGGATGATGAAACAACGCGAGAGCGAGTTTCTCTTCGAGCCAGGGCTTAAAGGGGGGAGAAATTTGGATTTTCCCTTTTTTCGCGCTGTACATCATCAATTCCGACTTGGGAATGTTTTTTAAGTCAAATAATTCAAAAAACCGGTACAGAAGGGATATGGGATGAACCAGACCTTGCGAATCTTGAATGCGTAACCCTTCTTCCGTAAATCGAATTTCCCGGGGATGAACGCACCAGGCCTTCCAGCCCTCTTGGTTCAATCGATCCGCTAACCATTGCATCTCCGCTCGATACTCCTCGGCTTCATCCGAAACGACAATCGCCAGAGAGGCGAGTTCTCCTTGCCCCACGTGGGCCAACATGTCCGAAAACCCATGGACCAATCCCTGAGGATGAGGCCATATCTCAAATCCCTCTTCATGATAGGCCTGACTGAGGCTTCCCGTGAGACCTATTCCCCCGGGGACGGCATCTAATTCCGTTAAGGCCAATCCCGTTTCCGTCAAAATCAGATCTGGACGAATCACCCCCGGAATATGATCTCGAAATCGTTTCATATGAGCAAACTGAAGGAGGTCCTTCGGTTTTCCCAAATCCAAGTATTCATGGACCCATCCCGGAGCTCGCCCTTTCACGCTCTCATAGTAAAGAGTGTTTAGGCTTTGATAAAATTGCAGAAGGTGTTGCCCGAGCTCCTCCAACATCGGGATATATTTTTTGGGAAGGGGAAACGGTTGGCACCCCACCCGCCATTTGTTGCTGGATTCTGAATCGAACAGCCCATCACGAATGAGGGATTCTTTAATGCTGCGATAGGAGGACGAGCGTTGATGACCTGGGGAAATTGGGCCTGGGAGTTCAGAAGCCTCCCGTCGTTCCAGTTTCCCCGATGCCGATGGAGGCGAAGACGCCAAACGTGCCACCCTTGATTCTTTCACCGAATGCGAAGTGACGATAAACAGTGAGGGGGGCCCAAAGGGCCAAATGGAGCAATGATATGCAAGATTGTTAGGTCCGTGGATTTGCGACGCGTACCAGAGATCGTAGCATGGCCTCTTTAAATCAAACAAGACGACAGGAATGCTCCACTCAGTGGACAAAGCCAGCACACCCAGAGACCTCTGACCTATGCGCACTTCTCTTCCCCTGATCCCCGACCCCCAGGTGGTTCCGTCCAAGGTGTGCTGCCAATGCGAGGTCTGCTGCCGATTCCCGGAGTCTGATAGTGCTCTCCGTCCGTTTTTTACCGAAGAGGAAATTAAGCAGGCCATAGCCCGAGGAATCGATTCGAAGGCTTTTCCCAATCCCAAGGGGGGACAAATCGCGGTAGTCCCCCATCCCACCTCGGAAGGGTATATCTGCCCAGCCTTTGACCCGGTCACCCAGCATTGCGGGATTTATGAACATCGCCCTTTTGACTGTCAGATTTACCCTTTTACGATCATGTGGAATGAACCCCACGATACGGTACTTTTCGCCTGGGACCCCCTTTGTCCCTTTCTCTTCGAACATGTCACCGGGGAGGCCCCTACTCCCGGCTCGAGCCTACCGGAACATTCCCAGGTTTTGCCTCCTTCCTTGATGGACCAGGCCCAAACGGTGGCCCGGTCTTTAGAAACTTCCCCCTTCCTGGCGTTCCTTACGGTTTCACCGAGTCTCATCCTCCCCTTTCAACCCGAAGTGGTTATCTTGCAACCCTTACCCCTACTCACTAACGCTCTGCGTTCCTGAAATTCGTTCCCTCAATCAATTCTTTTCCTTATCCCTTTCATACGTTCCCTAGGATGGCGTATAAGAGGAGAATGGCCTTACATCTGACCCCCCTTACCGTCAAGGACCAATTTCGTCTGAATCAAGCTGTGGCCTCCATGGGCCGGGGTGGAAACACACCACTGGCCAGTTGGTCCCTACCGGCCCACTATGTTTGGAAAGATTTGTTGAACCTGGGTTGGGCGGATATTGATGGATGGTGGTGTATGTTTGCCACTTACCCCGATGGCGTGTTTATGCCCCTCCCCCCCCTTGGGCCCCGCTTTCTCCCGAGTTCCTCTAAATTTCGTCCACTCCATACCGTGTTGGCCCGAGTCATGGATTTGATGGATAGTTATAATCGGGGATCGAAGGTCACAAGAATCGAAAATATTCCTCTCGAACTTAAAGAGGACATGGTATCTTTGGGTTATGCCTTGACCTCCAAAGATGCCGATTATCTGTACCGCACTGAAGATTTGGTGGCCTTGAAGGGGAACCCCTACAAGAGCCAACGTGCCGCGTACAACCGGTTTCTTCGTTCCCATCGTATGCGCCAATGCCCCTATCGATTGCGGGATCGTGACACTTGCTTGGCCCTGTTAGACCGATGGATCCACCAAAAAGACGATGTCCCCCTTTCCCGGAACCTGCCTCATGAAGAGGTGGCTCGCCTTATGCTGCGCGATGCCGTCAAAGCCCATCAGGTGGCATTGAACGAATATCGTGAGTTGGGGATCGCCGGCCGGGTGTTATGGGTGGATGGGAGCATCAAAGGATATACGTTCGGATATCCCCGATCTCCTCAAGTGTTTTGTGTGTTACTGGAAGTGGCTGATCGATCAGTCTATGGGCTTTCCCACTATCTTTTTCGAGAATTTTGTCGAGAGTTCCAGCAATACCCCTATATGAATACGATGGACGACTCGGGGTTACCGAGCTTAGGCCGGGCCAAGCGAGCCTACCGCCCCTGCCAATTTGTTCCAAATTTCATCGCCCAGCCTGCCTAATCTCCCTTCCCAATTCTCCTGCGTTTCTGAGAGTTGTCCTCTCGGAAATGACCCCAGTATAATACACTCCAAGAAATCCATCCTGCCCTTTTTCCCATTGAGCAAAGGTTATCGATGAAAGGTCAAGAATTCGGGATTGAACAATTTCGCGTATCCGAGGCCCCCTTCTATCAGGAAGTGAATGGGGAAATCGGACTCTTTTCCGTCGGGGCGGCGAAACACATCCCCGTCATGCTGAAAGGACCGACCGGGTGCGGGAAGACTCGTTTTGTTCAATTTATGGCCCATAAACTGAACCGCCCTCTGATTACGGTGGCCTGTCATGAAGACTTGACGGCTTCCGATCTGATCGGTCGGTACCTTCTCAAAGGCGAAGAAACCGTTTGGGTTGATGGCCCCCTCACACTGGGAGTGAAACATGGCGCGATCGTGTATTTGGATGAAGTCGTAGAAGCCCGAAAAGATACAACTGTCCTGATTCATCCCTTGAGCGATGATCGTCGATTTCTCCCAATCGAAAAAAAAGGACAACTGATTCAGGCCGTCGATGATTTTTTACTCGTGATTTCTTACAACCCCGGCTATCAAAGTGTCCTGAAAGAGCTCAAACAGAGTACCAAACAGCGATTTATGGCCATCGAGTTTGGGTATCCTCCCAAAAATATCGAAGTCCAAATCGTCCAACATGAAGCCCAGGTTTCCTCAGATATAGCCAACCGCTTGGTAAAATTGGGTGAAAAGGTCCGAAACTTACGAAGCCATGGCTTAGAGGAGGGAGTCAGTACACGGCTCCTCATTTATGCCGGCACCTTGATTCAACAGGGGGTGGCACCTGATCAAGCCTGTGATGCGGCTATCACGCGTCCCATAACCGATGATTCGGATATGCAACGCAGCATTCAAGATCTTATCAAGGCCATTTTTTAGGTAGGATGCCATGCTGGGTGTTTCGGCCAATGAATGTACCTTCAGCCATATTCGAGGCGTGCTCATGAAAAACGGGATCCTGCTTTGTCTTCTTGGTACTTTGTTGATCCTTTCTGGTTGTTCGAGTTGGCATCATCCCCAAGCCGAAACGTTCTACAACCAGGCCAAAGGGGAATCCCCCACCCAGACCTTGCTCGCTCTCCTGGATATGATGGAAACCAGTGTGCAACAGGCTCAATCCCAAACAGATTTCTCAAATGCCTTAGATGTCTTGCATAACCAATTTCATGCGACACATAGAACCTTCTGTGATTTCTCCGACCCGCAACGGGAAACCCCTGCCTATGAACAAGCCGTGACTCTCAATAAGGAACTTAAGACAATTTTTCACCGTCTTTGGGAGTTCAAAAGTAACCCCACCCTTCGTGGGTCCCATTTGGAGCTGTTTCATTTCCGTCTTCAAGAATTTCGAGCCGTGGTTCAAACCATTCCTCTCTAGAGGAGTTTCCACTTGCCGGTCCGGTTATCCTTCTCATGTGGATTTGTTGGGCGTTTCCGAACCCGCTATTTTCTCTTTTCACTGTTTCTCTCTTAAGTTCTCCACCCTATGAGTCAGCCCCAAAATATCATCGCCATCGTCTATGACTTCGATCATACGTTGAGCCCCCATTACATGCAGGACCATACCATTTTGCGTCATGCGGAATTGGACCCTGCCACGTTTTGGCAAAGCTGCACGGCCCTTATTGAATCTCGAGATTATGATCAGGAATTGGCTTACATGAAACGAATGCTGGAGGAACCCCGTATCCGTGACCTTTCCAATCAGGATCTTCACAATATGGGGAAGCAATTGGCCTTTTTTCCCGGAGTGCCTGAATTTTTCGAAGAACTTAATGGCCTTGTGAAAAAACCTCAATATGAAGAGGTACCCATTCGCCTCGAACATTATGTAGTGAGTTCGGGCCTAAAGGCCATTCTGGAAGGGAGTGTAGTGGCAAGCCAGGTCAGAGCCATTTTTGGTTGTGAATTCGATGAAACCGATGGGCATATTAGTTTTCCCAAACGGACAATTAGTCATACGCAAAAGACGCAATTTCTGTTCAGAGTGAATAAGGGCCTGACGGACTTAAAGGATGATGTCAATGACCACATGCCGGAAGAAGCCCGACGGGTTCCTTTCCGCCAAATGATTTATGTGGGGGACGGCCCCACGGATGTACCCTGTTTTACCGTCATGAAAAAAAACGGGGGGTTTGCTTTGGCCGTGTATAACCCCGAGGACCAGACCCGCCGCTCATTTGAAAAATGCTATCAGTTAACTTTTCATGCCAATCGAGTGCATTTCATGGCACCCGCCGACTATCGGTCCGGCAGTCACCTGCGCCTGATTTTAGAAAAGCATATTACCGAGGTGGCGGACGCCATCGTGGACCGCCGCCGTCAGGGAGTTGAAGGGGTCCGAGTCCCTGGCCCTTTGCCCTAGCCTCGGATGCCTCCTAACAGTTTGTCCAACCTTTCAATCGAAATTGGCCCCTCGTTGCACAAGACCCTCAGGCTCAAGTAAGGTAAAAAGAGAACAGTTTCTTTGGGTCGGAAGGCTTCCTTTCCTAAGGTATGATTATGAAAACCCTCAATTTTTCTCCCAAATCTTTTGTTCACTCTTTCGGTTTTCGACACCTTTCTTATTGGGGTCTTCTATTTATCCTCATCACGATTCCTTCCACCACCTGGGGAGGGGATCCCTTTGGAAAGTCCGCACCTTCTCGGCCGAACAATAACCATTCCCTCACTAATATGGCCTTTGATCAGGTGAATTGGAAACGGCCACAAGGCGTTTTCTCGTGGATTACCATGGCACGGGGATATGAAACTCCATGGGATTCGATCAGTCGTCCCGGTTGGATGACGATTGAGGATGCCTATGTGAAACCCATTGACCCAGGAATTTCCGAATTTTCAACAGACACGGAAATTTTTTATATCGTTTTTGAGGGACAACCCCTGGATGCTCCTGGTCAATTTGCGGCGGCGTGGTTTAAAGTTCAAGACGGAAGCGTGACATCACCCGATCCGATAGGAAAAGACGTAATCGAACTAGAAATGAATCAACGCTTTGGATATTTTGAAATTTACCAACCAGATGAAGGCTGGAGGCCTGGAGCCTATCAGGTCAATATTTTTTATGGCTCACCCGGACAAGAGCTGCACGCCGCAAATGTCGTAGGGACGATGGCGTTTACGATTACGCCTTAGAAATATCCTGCAAATTGTCGTTGCGAACTGGTCGGGGAAGACATTCTTCTTCCCATTTAAACCCAGATTCGGATTCTACTCTCCCTCCCAATTCCCAACTAGGAGGATTTTTTTCTTAGACCCCCTCCTTCTTTCACCCAACTCTACTCGTGTCACCGAAGCGAATGAAACACTTCGTGTGCGGCATGAATAGTTTTCTTAATTTGGGAAGGGGTGTGGACGGTTGAGACCAGCATTGCCTCAAATTGGGATGGAGCCAGGTATATTCCCTTCTCTAACATGCCATGAAAAAATTTGGCATACCGTTGAGTATCGGCAGACTTTGCACTGGCGAAATCCCTGACCGGGCCTTTGGTGAAAAATCCCCCTAGCATGGCCCCCACCCGGGTTTGATAGAAGGGAATTTTGGCCTCGTTCGCGGCCTGCCCTAAGCCTTCGGCAATCTTTTGAGACTTTTTTTCCACCTGTTTATATACCCCAGGTTTGCTTAAACATCGGAGAGTTTCCAAACCCGCAGCAACGGCCACGGGATTCCCCGAAAGGGTGCCGGCCTGATACACCGGTCCTGAGGGGGCAATCATCCGCATTAAATCCTTTTTCCCCCCATAAGCTCCAATCGGCAATCCCCCTCCAATAATTTTCCCCAAACAGGTGAGATCCGGTAACACGTTATACCTGGCTTGCGCCCCTCCCAGACCTACCCGAAATCCGGTGATGACTTCGTCAAAAATAAGAACGATCCCAAATTTCTTTGTTATTTTTCTTAGCCATGGCAAAAATTCTTTGGTTGGAGGGACCACCCCCATGTTTCCTGCGACGGGCTCAACAATAACCGCAGCAAGATTCTTGGCATGTTGGCGAATGAGTTTTTCGGTAGCGGTTATGTCATTGTAGGGGGCCGTAACCGTATGGCGGGCAAAGGAAGCCGGCACACCAGGGCTATCCGGTATTCCTAGTGTCGCCACTCCAGAACCCGCCTTGACCAAGAGATGATCGGCGTGTCCATGGTAACACCCTTCGAATTTCAAAATGGCGTCCCGTTTGGTAAAGGCCCGCGCCAGACGGATGGCGCTCATGACGGCTTCCGTTCCAGAATTGACCAGGCGAACCTGTTCAATGGACGGGACTAATTTAACGATGAGTTTGGCCAACTCCACCTCGTCGGGACATGGAGCCCCATAACTCGTCCCTAAGCGGGTCGCTTTCTTGATCGCCTTTTCCACCCTCGGATGGGCATGCCCAAGTATCATGGGGCCCCAAGATAAGACATAATCAATAAAGGTATTCCCATCGACATCCTTCAGAATGGCCCC